>NZ_CM128253.1:0-3518268 GCF_052828645.1 Flavobacterium sp. TN-1 | reverse complement strand
TCTTAATTGTGTTAATTTTAAGGTTTTACTTGACAAAATTCAGGTCAAGATTTAGGGTCAATCGGGATAGCAAAGATGGTTGATAAAATTCTTTAAAAAAAATTTTTTTGATCTTGATTTTGTAGAAATTTTATTGTAAGAATTGAATTTTCACTTTAAATAAAACATAAAAAAGTAAGATAAATAGTATGAAAAAATTTGACATTCAAGTGCGTGTCCGTTATGCTGAAACGGATCAAATGGGGGTTGTTTACCACGGTAATTATGCGCAGTATTTTGAAATGGGGCGAGTGGAATGGCTTAGAAATCTGGGGGTTTCTTATAAGTGGATGGAAGAAAACGGCGTGTTCTTGCCATTAGTGTCATTGAGTATGAATTATAAAAAACCAGCACACTATGATGACTTGCTTACTATTAGAACAATTTTTAAAAGTCAATCTTCTGTTAAGCTGGAATTTGATTATGAAATTTATAATGAATCGCAAGAGTTATTAACAACGGCTAACTCTATATTGGTTTTTGTAGATGCTAAATCAGGTAGACCTATAACCCCTCCTGAATATTTAGAAGAGTTGTTGAAAACTTTTTAGAGTTCCGTTATTGTTACTTCAAAAATAGATGAGAAGATGCTGAAAACCATATCAGCATTTTTTTGTCTTGTTGAAATGATAAGTTCGCAGCTTTCTTCCATTCTTTGTGAAATTACGTTTAGATCCTTTTCTTTTATGACTCTCATAACTTTGTTTATGTTTTTATAGTCAAAATTTATCTTATATTGAATATCAATTGTTTTTTCTATTAAGAACGAAGTTTCTAGTGCCATCTTAGCACTTTCTCTATAGGCAGAAATTAATCCTCCAACGCCTAATTTTGTGCCGCCAAAATAACGTACTACCACAACGAGTATGTTAGTTAAGTCAAATGACTGAATTTGACCATATATAGGCATTCCTGCACTGTTATTGGGTTCTCCGTCATCATTTGCTCGATAGTGTTTTTGAGTTGTGCCAAGTTGCCAAGCATAACACCAGTGTCTGGCTGTATAATGTTTTTTTTTAAGGTGTTCTAAATGCGTTTTAATTTGGTCTTCGTTGGTTACAGGAAAAGCATAGCCGTAAAACTTACTGTTTTTTTCTTTGTATAAAACTTCGGGAGAAGCTTCCTGGAGTGTTGTATAAGTATCTTTTGTGTTCAATAAGTTCAAAATTTAACGCAAAAATATTGTTTTTGGATATAAAATGAAAATCCATCAAAAAGGGATTTCTTTTTTAGAAAGGAGATTTGTTACTTCTTCTTTTTCTATTTGTAAATGCCATACGTGCATACCTAGTGAAGAGGCTATTTCTATATTTTGTTTTTCATGATCTACAAATAAGGTTCTTTTAGGGGTTAATTCATGTTTTTTAAGAATAAATTCAAAAGCTTCTTTTTCAGGTTTTCGAAAACCTATTTCAGATGAAAAATATACTTTTTCAAAACATTGATAAAATTCTCGAGCAAAGGTCATTCCTACGCGATGTTCAAATTTGGCAATGCGTATTTCATCTATGTTGCTTAAAAGATAAAGTTTATATCTGTGAGATAATTTTTGTAAAAATTCAAGTCGTGAAAGAGGAAAATCATTTATAGTAGCGTTCCAAGCAATACGGATATCATCTATAGAAGCATTGGGCATTCTTTTTTTTAATTCAATTAAAAAATGAACTTCTGATATTTTTCCTTTTTCAAAATCTTGATTAATTTTTTCAAAATGGTCATCCCATTCTGAAAGCCCCAATTTTTTAAGAGCTTCAAGACAAGCCTTTTTATTTAAATTCATAAAAACATTGCCGAAATCGAAAATAATATTGTTAATCATAATTTGAAAAAATTAAAAGTTCATTATTCAATATTTTTTTACTTTTTACATTCTTACTAGAGATAAAAGGAGCGGTAACTCCTTCTGGAAATATACTTGTACTTTTAAAAACACGAGCTTCATCCCAGCAATCATGATCTATAAAGTGTTGTAATGTACGACTACCCCCTTCAATTATGACAGATTGGATTTGATTTTGATAGATCCACTCAATTATAGAAGAAACAGAGTTTGTGTTGTTGTCTAAAACTGCTTCATCTAAAATGAAAGTTGGAGCTGATTTATCAAATATAAGATTTTCTTTTGAAATTATATTTTTTTTATCTAAAACTATTCTTACAGGATTTGTTCCTTGCCAATCTCTAACAGTTAGTTGTGGATTGTCATCAAGAGCAGTTTTAGTTCCTATTAAAATAGCTTGTTCTTCTGTTCTCCATTTATGAGTCAATTGTCTACTGTATAAATTACTGATCCATACGGGTTTTTGAATGTTTTTATGAGAAGGAGCTATTAAGCCATTTGCTGTTTCTGCCCATTTTAAAACAATATAAGGACGTTTCTTTTGATGAAAAGTAAAAAAACGTTTATTAAGTTCTTGGCATTCTTTTTCTAATACTCCTACAATTACTTCGCAACCAGCATCTTTTAGTTTTTTTATACCTGCTCCGCATACTTTCGCAAAAGGATCTATGGTACCAATCACTACTTTCGGTATTTTGTGTTGAATAATTAAATCTGCGCACGGAGGTGTTTTGCCAAAATGACTACAAGGTTCAAGACTAACATAAATTGTAGATTCAGCTAACATTTCTTTGTTTTTTACCGAGTTTATAGCATTGACTTCGGCATGAGCCTTTCCTGATTTCTGGTGCCAACCTTCACCTATGATCAAATTATGATGTACAATTACACTTCCTACTAACGGATTAGGATATGTAGTCCCTAATCCATTTTTAGCTAATTCTATACAACGATATATATATTTTTGATGTATCTTCACCACACAAAAATAATAAATTGATGACGGAAAAATACCAAGTAAATAAGATTTTAGATTTTTGTGAATTAAATTAAGATTAAGAGATATGATTCGATTGATAAGGAAAGAAGATAATAGAGAGGTAGCAGCTCTAATTCGAACCGTTTTAGAAGAGTATAAGGCTCCTAAGGAAGGAACTGCTTATGAAGATCCACAATTGGATGTTATGTTTGAAACTTATCAAAAGATTCAATCAGCTTATTTTATATTAGAACTTTCAGGAAAAATAGTAGGTTGCGCAGGTATAGCTCCTTTAAAAAATGCTACCACAGAAGTTTGCGAATTGCAAAAAATGTATTTTTTATCTTCAGTAAGAGGAAAAGGATGGGGGACTCAAATGATGAAGATTTGTCTTGATAAAGCAAAGGAAATGGGGTTTGAAAAATGTTATTTAGAAACTTTAACCACTATGGAAAAAGCCCAAAGATTATATTTAAAATCAGGATTTATATATTTGTCTGAACCCATGGGAAATACAGGTCATTCAGCTTGTCCTATTTGGATGTTGAAAGAATTATAATTTAGATAAAAAGAAGAGTATGTTACTAAAAGAGTATAAGGTACAATTTGAAAAAGAATTAATGAAAATTTATGAATCAAAGGAAATAGAAAGCTTCTTTTACTTGCTGCTAGAAGCTTTTCATGCTATGAAAAGAATTGATTTTGTTTTGAATCCTTATTTAGAATTAGATGCACTACAATTGTTGCAATGGGAAACGGTTTTAGGTCAATTAAAACAAGAAAAACCTATACAGTATATTTTGGGTGAAACTAATTTTTTTGGAATGTCTTTCTATGTTAATGAGCATACATTAATTCCTAGACCTGAAACAGAAGAGTTAGTTGATTGGATTATTAAAACCGTTTCAACCTTTAAAAAAGAACAAAAAATTAAAATTTTGGATATAGGAACAGGAACAGGGTGTATTGCTATTTCATTGGCAAAAAATATTCCAATGGCAGAGGTTTACGCGATAGATGTTTCTTTAAAAACCCTTGAAGTAGCAGAAAGAAATGCTAGAAAAAATAATGCAACAGTCCATTTTATTCATCAAGATATATTGATTTTAGAAAAATTAGAATCTACATTTGATATTATTGTTTCTAATCCTCCTTATGTTCGAAACGCAGAAAAAATAGAAATAAAGAAAAATGTTTTAGACTATGAACCTCATTTAGCATTGTTTGTAGAGGATACAAACCCCTTGATTTTTTACAAAAAAATAGCCCAATTAGCTATAAAAGGGTTGACTGAAAAAGGATGTCTTTTTTTTGAAATAAATCAGTATTTGGGAAAAGAAATGGTAGAGTTAATGAAAGAATTACAGTTCGAAAATGTTGATTTACGTAAAGATATTTATGGAAACGATAGGATGTTAATAGGCGAAAAATCTAGTTTTTTAATTTGACAAAAAAACAAACGTTTATCTGTGCTATGTTGATTTTGTAATTTAAAATAAATTTATTCATATCGTAAAGCTTCTATGGGATCAAGTTTAGAAGCTTTTAAAGCGGGGTAAGAACCAGAAATGATCGCTACTATAAAACAAACAATAAATGCAGAAATAATAGCGATCCAGGGAATTACAAAGTCAAATTCTAATAAAGTAGCAAATCCATATCCTATTGATATGCCTCCTATTGTTCCTACCAATCCACCCAATTGCCCAATGATTAAGGTTTCCATAAAAAATTGAAAAGCAATGGTTGTTCTTTTAGCTCCTAAAGCTTTTCGTGTTCCAATTTCACGAGTTCTTTCTGTAACAGAAACAAGCATGATATTCATGAGTGCAATAGAAGATCCAAAGATGGTTATAATTCCTATAACCCAAGCTGAAATATCAAGATAGGAAGTGAGCTCAATAATTCTTCGAATGAGGTCATCACTTCTTGAAATGCCAAAATCATTGTCTTCTACGGGATTTAATTTTCTAATAATACGCATTTTTAGAGTGGCATCATCTATAGCAAGGTCTAAAAACTCTTTTCTAGAGGTCATTACACTAGTTGTGTAATTAATATTAGGAGCACTAAAAAGAGATCGGGCTACCTGTAAAGGAATGAGTACCCTTAAATCTTGTTTGTTTCCAAAACTAGATCCTTTTTCTTTTAAAATACCAATTACTTTGAATTTAGCACCTCGTATACTAATAGTTTTGTCTAATGGATTAATATTTGCTAAAAGTTTTTTTTCAAAATCAGCCCCTAATAAACATACAGGATGATTATTACTAATGTCTAATGTCGAAAAATTTCGTCCCTTAGCAATTTCAAAACCAGCATTTATAGTATAATTTTCATCTATCCCTAATACGCTTACTTCAGGATCTGTTTTTTTATTTTCATATTTTATCTCTGCTGTAGTAGTAGCAATAAACGAAATAGAAGTATAAGTGAAAGGAAAATTGTATTTTTCTTTAAAAAATTGTGCTTGAGAATAAGTAATTATAGGATTTATTTTTTGATGTTGTTTTCCCTTTTTATGTCTCTTTATTTCGTCTTTGTACTGACTAATAGAAAAGGTATTAGCTCCCATAGAGGTAAAATCTTTAGTAATAGTGTTACTTAGAGCAGATACTACAGTTAATATTCCAACAAGAGCCATTATTCCGATAGCAATAATTAAGGCCGTTAACGTAGTTCGTAAGAATTGAGTACGGATAACATTTAAGGCAATTTTGATATTTTCTTTTACTAATCCTATCATATACCCATATTAGTCTATCAGTTTGGTGAAATGTTACAATTAAAATCAAAATTTTAGTTTTCTTCGAAAAAATAAGATATTTGCAGAAGATAATAGCTTAGCATTTTAAGAATTTTAATTCGTTGTTTGTATAGATAAGCTAATGAATCTATAGTTTTAACTTAATATAAAAAATAATGAAACCATCTATTCCAAAAGGGACTCGTGATTTTTCACCTTCAGAAGTAGCTAAAAGAAATTATATATTCGGAATCATTCGGAATCATTTTGAACGTTTTGGATTTCAACCTATAGAAACACCTACTTTTGAAAATTCAGAAACATTAATGGGGAAATATGGAGAAGAAGGAGACCGATTGATATTTAAAATTTTAAATTCAGGAAATTATTTTTTTAATAAAAGAAAAATTGATTTACCTATTAGTATTGAGCAATTACAAACGAATTCTGCAGAGACAATTTCAACAGAACAATTAATAGAATTAAATCAATTTACTAATAAAATTTCTGAAAAAGCACTTCGTTATGATTTGACTGTTCCGTTTGCGCGTTATGTGGTTCAACATCAAAATGAAATTGAGTTTCCATTCAAACGTTATCAAATGCAACCTGTTTGGAGAGCAGATAGACCTCAAAAAGGACGATTTAGAGAATTTTATCAATGCGATGCAGACGTGGTTGGGTCTACTTCGTTATGGCAAGAAGTAGAATTAGTTCAGTTATACGATGCTGTTTTTACTGATTTAGGTTTAAAAGGAGTAACTATTAAAATTAATAATCGTAAAATTTTATCAGGTATAGCTGAGGTAATAGGAGCTTCTGATAAGTTAATAGATTTTACCGTAGCTCTAGATAAATTAGATAAAATTGGAGAAGATGGCGTGAAAAAAGAAATGCTAGAAAAAGGAATTACTGAAGCAGCTATTCAAAAAATACAACCTCTTTTTAATTTTACAGGAACAATAACTGAAAAAATAGAAAAACTTTCAAAACTCTTAGAAAATTCTAATGAAGGAATGAAAGGAGTAGAAGAATTACAATTTATTTGCCAAAATATATTAGCGGTAGGACTTCAGGATTCTAAATTAGACTTAGACGTGACTCTTGCACGAGGACTAAATTATTATACGGGGGCTATATTTGAAGTCTCAGCGCCTATAGGAGTAAGTATGGGATCTATTGGTGGTGGTGGAAGATATGATGATTTGACAGGTATTTTTGGTCTAAAAAATATGAGTGGGGTAGGAATATCATTTGGTTTAGATCGAATTTATTTAGTTGTGGAAGAGTTAGGTTTATTTCCTGAAACAGTAACGGCTACTTCTAAAGCTATCTTTTTAAACTATGGAACCGAGGAAGCTTTGTTTTCAATGAAAGCCATAACTAAATTACGCCAATTAGGGATAAAAGTAGAGTTGTATCCTGATTCAGTAAAAATTGGTAAACAGTTTCAATATGCTGATAAAAGAGGTATTCCTTTCGCTATCATAGTAGGAGAAGAGGAAATGAAAAAAGATCAATACAATTTAAAAAATCTTCAATCAGGTGAACAAAAAACAATGTCTTTTGATGCACTATTTGAGATTTTACAATAAATAATAAACAAGGTGTTCTAAGATTTTCTTGAAAATAGAAGAACACCTTGTTTGAATTAAATATGATTTTTACTTCTGGGATGGTATTTGTGAAGAACCTGATTCAGATGAGTGCGATCAAGGTGCATATAGATTTCTGTAGTAGTAATGCTTTCATGTCCTAACATCATTTGAATAGATCGAAGATCAGCACCATTTTCTAATAAATGAGTGGCAAACGAATGTCTAAAAGTATGTGGACTAATTGTTTTGTTTAAGTTTATTTTCTTTGCCAAATCTTTGATGATTGTAAAAATCATAGCTCGAGTAAGTTGTTTTCCTCTTCTATTAAGGAATAAAGTATCTTCATCTCCTTTTTGAATTTTGAGATGACAACGAATTTGATTTTTGTAAAAAGTAATATATTTTTGAGTGAGTTCATTTATAGGAACAAAACGCTGTTTGTTTCCTTTTCCCGTTATTTTGATAAATCCCTCCTCAAAAAACAAATCTGAGATTTTTAAAGTAATTAGTTCAGAAACTCGAAGTCCACAACTATACAGCGTCTCTAATATGGCTCGATTACGTTCGCCTTCAGGGGTAGAAAGATCAATGGCATTGATTAAATGATCTATATTTTCAATGCTAAGTATATCAGGTAGCTTTCTTCCTAATTTTGGGCTTTCTATTAATTCTAGGGGGTTGTCTTCTCGATAGTTTTCAAAAATAAGATAACCAAAAAAACTTTTTAATCCTGAAATTAAACGAGCTTGACTCCTTGGGTTAATATTATTGGCAGTATAATATATGAAATCTTGAATGATTTCTTCTTTAATATTTATGGGAGAGTAGTTTAGATTGTAATGTGAAAGATATTGTATTAACTTCTCTATATCCATTGTATAATTTTCAATAGAATTTTTAGAAAGAGCTCTTTCGAGTTTTAAATAATGCTGGTAATCTTTTAAAAGGTTTTGCCAATTCATAAGACTATGTTATTATTTATAAAATAAAACCTCGGAATCATCCGAGGTTTTGTTTTTATTGATTTCGTTTTAATATTAGAATTGGAAACCTAATTTTAAACCACCAATTGCGTTAGTGTATGTGTTTGAAACTTTTCCTTCTCCAGTTTTTGTTACTGTAGTTGTGTTTCCATTTACTATTGTGGTTTCAACAGCATCTTGTGTTCCAGAATTGTAACCTAATCCAACTTCTACTCCAAGGTATAATTTTTTAGTAAAATAATAATCAGCACCTACTGTAGCTCTAACACCAAAAGTAGAAGAACCAACTCCATTTACTCCAAGAGCGTTAACTGAACCAACTACCGTTGTAGAGTTATTATTGTTTGATTGAGTATTTTTGTGCTCTGCTCCTGTAAAACCAAAAACAATATCAGCTCCTACATAAGTTGATAAACGATCTGTTCCTGCAAAATGCTTTTCAGCTCCTAATGTGATAACTCTGTTCGTTGTTCTAGCAACTTCAGTTGTAGTAAATTCTAAAGGAGTATTTTGGTTTACGATAGAGTTCTCTTCTCTCTTATTACTACCTAAACCTAAACCAGCTCTAACAGCTAAATCATCTTTTATAAAATATCTAAATTTAGCAGCTCCACCAATAGCGTCAAATTTAGTATTTAAAATACCTCCTGTAACACCTACTTCTGTAGTTAAAGTACCTTTAACAGGTTTGAAAGATTCTTGCGCATTAGCAAAACCGAAAGCAAAAACTGCAGCAGCAGTTAATAAAAATTTTTTCATTTTAGTTAATTTAATTTTTTTGCTAATTTAGAGAAAAAAAGAAATACTCTGCAAATTATAAATGTCAGAATTTACATTAAAAGTAAAAAATATCTGTTTTTAGGATGTAAACCTCTTTTTTTGTGAAATTTGTTTAATATTTTTAGAGATTTTATTGACTAAAAGGTTTAACTATAAATTATTTATAATATGAAGAAGCCACTTTTTATATTGCTCTTGTTTCTTGTTATTTTTACAGGAAGGGCTCAGTTGATCACATTAGGGATAAAAGCAGGTGCAAATTATGCTAATTTTAAAAGTACTACTTTACAAACAAAAGCATTAACGAGTTATCATGCAGGTTTAATTGCTCAAATTAAAGTTTTAGAAGGTTTTAATCTACAACCAGAATTATTATATTCTACACAAGGAGCAACTTATGATTACGCTTTTCAAGAGTTTAAATCAGAGTTAGGATATGTTTCATTACCTCTTATGACTAAAATAGATTTAGGGAAAACATTAAGTTTAGAATTAGGACCTCAGTTTTCATGGTTAGCTTCTAAAAAGGTTAATTGGCAAACAGATGTAAAAACACTTGATTTTAGTGCTAATGCAGGATTAGGTGTTAAACTTACAGACCGTTTATTTATTCAAGGAAGATATGTTTTAGGTCTCACCGAAATTGGAAAGAATGTGGATATTAAAAATAGTGTGGGACAGCTTTCATTAGGAGTATTGTTTTAAAATATAACATAAAAAATAAAAAAATCATTCTTAATAGAATGGTTTTTTTATTTTTACAAAAATCTAAATCAATGAAAATATGTATTATAAACGGACCTAATCTTAATTTATTAGGACGTAGAGAGCCAGAAATTTATGGAAGTAAAACTTTTGAGGATTTTTTTAAAGAGTTAGAACAAAGATTCCCTTTTATAGAATTGTCCTATTTTCAGAGTAATATAGAAGGAGAGATAATAGATAAATTACAACAAATAGGTTTTTCTCATGATGGTATTGTATTAAATGCAGGTGCTTATACTCATACCTCTATAGGAATAGGAGATTGTGTAAAAGCAATTATGACTCCAGTAGTAGAAGTACATATATCAAATACTTTTTCACGAGAAGAATTTCGTCATCAGTCCTATATTTCTCCTAATGCCAAAGGTGTAATCTTAGGTTTTGGATTAGAAAGTTACCGATTAGCTTTGGAAAGTTTTGTTAAATGATGCCAGAATATTTTTGTTTTTATAGAAACGATTAACATTCTTAGTTTTGTAATAGATATGCAGCTCGTAAAAGAAAATTTACTTTATAAAAATATCATAGCTTAGTCGTATTAGAGTACCTATAACGACTGTTAAAAAGAAAATTCTAATAACTTGATTTCCTTTTTTGATGGCTATTTTTGCTCCTAGCCATCCACCTAAACCATTGCAGATAGCCATAGGAATTGCTATAATCCAAATAATTTTACCTTTTAAGATAAATAAACATAAAGAGCCAATGTTGGAAGCTATATTAATTAATTTAGCATGTGCAGAAGCGTGTAAAAAATCAAGTCCTAAAATAACAATAAAAGAAACAATTAAAAAGCTTCCTGTACCAGGACCTATAAAACCATCATAAAATCCTATAAGACTACTAATAATACAACCAAGAAATAAAAAATTATTTTTAGAAATGTTTTTGGGTTGATGAATACCGAAATCCTTTTTTATGAAAGTATAAAAAGCGAGTGCAATTAAAATGAAGAATAATAATGGTTTCATGAAATAATTGCTTACTAATGTAAGTAAATAAGAACCCCAAAAAGCACTAAAAAAGGAAAAAAAAGCCATAATTAGTAATGATTTCCAGTACATAGTGACATTTTTTAGATACTGAACTGCTGCAATAGAAGTTCCTGTAATCGCGGGTACTTTTAGCGACCCTATTAAATTAGAAATAGAAAGATTAGGAAGTAAAATCAGAGCTACGGGAGTTTGTATGAGTCCTCCTCCTCCAGCGATAGCATCGATGAATCCTGCAATAAATGAAGCGAAACAAAGTATAATGATAAGATAAGTTTCCAAAAAAAGATATTTAGTTTGTAGTTTTTATTTCAAGAAACTGTCCTAAAGAAGTATAATTGTATCATCATATTTGGCTTTATCTAATTAACTTCATCCTAGTCAACTCAAAGGAGATTTTGAAGGAAGTAAAAAAATGGCTAATTATTAATGGTACACTAAAATTTATTATCTAAGTGATGGATTATACGTTATAATGCTACTCTTCGGACAGTTTTGTGTGTTTAAAGTAGGGTTATGCTCTTATAATATTTGCACCTAAAGCCCTCAAACGTTCATCTATACGTTCATAACCTCGATCAATTTGTTCGATGTTTTGAATAGTACTAGTGCCTTTAGCTGTTAAAGCAGCAATTAATAAGGAAATACCTGCTCTGATATCCGGTGAACTCATAGTTGTGGCTTTTAGTTGTGATTGGAAATTGTGTCCCATAACAACGGCTCTATGAGGATCACATAGCATTATTTTAGCTCCCATATCAATTAGTTTGTCAACAAAAAACAAACGGCTTTCAAACATTTTTTGATGAATTAAGACATCTCCTTTTGCTTGGGTAGCTACAACCAATATTATACTTAATAAATCAGGAGTGAAACCAGGCCAAGGAGCATCGGCTATTGTTAGGATAGAACCATCAATATCTGTTTTAATTTCATATCCATTAGTGTGAGCAGGAATATAAATATCGTCTCCTTTTTTTTCAATGGTGATACCTAATTTTCTAAAAACATTAGGGATAACACCAAGATTTTCCCAACTTACATTTTTTATTGTAATTTCACTTCGGGTCATGGCAGCTAGTCCTATCCAAGATCCTATTTCAATCATATCAGGTAAAATACGATGCTCGCAACCTCCTAATGATTCAACCCCTTCGATGGTTAAGAGATTTGAACCAATACCGTTGATTTTAGCTCCCATTGCATTTAACATTTTGCACAACTGTTGTAAATAAGGTTCACATGCTGCATTATATATTGTTGTTGTGCCTTCTGCTAATACGGCAGCCATTACAATATTTGCTGTTCCCGTAACAGAAGCCTCGTCTAATAACATATAAGTTCCTTTAAGTCTTCCATCTATTTCTACTCCATAGAAATGATCCGCTCTTTCGTACCTAAATTTTGCCCCTAAATTTATAAAACCTTCAAAATGGGTGTCTAAACGACGACGACCAATTTTGTCTCCACCTGGTTTAGGTATATAACCACAGCCAAAACGAGCTAATAAAGGACCTATAATCATGATGGAACCACGAAGACTTCCTCCTTCTTTTTTGAAAGTTTCTGTTTTTAAATAATTTATATTTACTTCATCAGCCTGAAAAGTATAATCTCCAGGACCGTTTTTTTGAATCTTAACACCCAAATTCCCTAATAATGAAATTAGTTTATTAACATCAATAATATCAGGGATATTCGTTATGCGTACTTTTTCAGAAGTTAAAAGTACCGGACATAAAACTTGTAGTGCCTCATTTTTTGCACCTTGTGGTTGAACGTTTCCTTTAAGAGGTTTTCCTCCTTCAATTTTAAAAGTTCCCATGTTTTGAATTATAAGTTATGGAGCTCTGTGGGCTCTTAGTTATTTTTTTTAAAAGGTCTTTTTATCTGAATGTTTTTCTGGTTTTTATGCTTACCATTGTTGTTGTTACTACTACTAGTACTTTGCATTTTATTAGATGTTCTTTTGTTAGTACGCATTAAATCATGTGTGTTGGAAAGTTCTTCAGTAGAAGAAGAAAGATTTATTTTTCCTCCAGATAATTCATATAAATGTTCAAATATGACAGCGTCAGTTACAGTGTCTTTATTCCAACTTAAATAGCTTTTTTTCATGTGATTTGCAATTACACGAATTAAAGCATTTTTAAGATCCCCATTTTCCCATTCATTGGCTTTGTCTATCATATAAGTGATATTGTTACCATAAAAACGATATTTTGGAAAGTTTTGAGGGTATGCTAAAGGAGCTGCTTTCATATTGATTACCTCGCGAGTAGGAATTGGATAAGGAGAATCAACATCTAATTGGAAATCAGACATGATAAATAATTGATCCCAAAGTTTATGTTGAAAATCAGGAACATCACGCAAATGGGGATTCATTCCTCCCATTACACCAATAATATACTTTGCTAGTTTATTGCGCTCTTCTCTACTTTCAACGGTAATCGCTTGATTAATCAAGTTATGAAGATGGCGGCCGTATTCAGGTATAACAAGTGATTTCCTTTCAGAGTTATACTCTAAAAATTGAATTGCTTCTAAAATTTGATCTGTATTAAATTTTGTACTCATTCTATAGTGAAATTATCCCTTCGATGGTTGATACTTCTTGATATTTTTTTATGATTTCTTCAGCATTCGGCATTATGACATCAACTGAAATACTAGTAAAAGTCCCATTTTTTGATTGGCGAGTATCTATTACAGCCCCCATACAATTAAAAGCTTTTTCTACAGCACTTATTTTATTAACATCAGTAGGAACTATAAATTTATATAAATATTTTGAAGGCCAAACTTTATTTACAGCATTTAATTCCTCTTTTAATCGAATATAAAATTCAGTTGTTTTTTTATCCATCTTCATATATTATAAATATAGGCAAATATAAGCTTTTTAATGGTTTTTTTGAAAGTCAGAGTTTTACTTTGTTTTTTATTTATAGCTTTAAAATAAAACGAGTTTACAACAAATCATTTTCCGATAAAAAAAAGAAGTTATAGAAAGAAAATATTATGAAATGATATTTACTAAAGATAAGAATTATTTTCATTTTTAAAAAAGAAATAGTTTGATTAATTTTGCTTCCTTGAAATTGATGTTTTGAAAAGAGGAATCGTTGTAATTACAGGTGGGCCTGGTACAGGTAAAACCACTATTATCAATAGTTTAGTTGAAAAAGGATATGTTTGTTATCCTGAAATTTCACGTGAAGTAACTTTGGAAGCTAAAAGGCAAGGAATTGATCAGTTGTTTTTAACAGAACCATTACTGTTTAGTCAAATGTTGTTGGATGGACGTATTAAACAATTTGAAAATGCTCAAAATGAAGGAAATCATTTAGTTTTTATTGATCGAGGAATCCCAGATGTATTAGCTTATATGGATTTTATTGGAGATGAATGTCCAGAACATTTTGATCTTCAATGCCATGAAACACGTTATGATACGGTCTTTGTTTTGCCTCCTTGGGAAGAGATATACATAAGTGATGAAGCACGTTATGAAAATTTTGACCAAGCAAAGATAATTTATGAACACTTAAAACTTACGTATCAAAAATATGGGTATAAACTTATTGAAGTACCTATTGGTACAGTAGAACATCGTGTAGATTTTATTTTTGAACAACTCAAAGTAATTGGATAAGTTTGCTAAAGTTCTTAACTTTAGCCTGATTTAAAAAATTAACTTTTGCAAAAATCATTACAAATTCTCCAAAAATATTGGGGATATAAGAGTTTTAGACCTATTCAAGATGAAATTGTTCAGTCCGTTTTAGATGGATATGATACATTTGCACTTCTCCCTACAGGAGGAGGCAAGTCCTTGTGCTTTCAGGTTCCAGGAATGATGAATGAAGGATTATGTCTAGTCATATCACCATTAGTGGCACTAATGAAAGACCAAGTAAGTCAACTCCAAAAAAGAGGTATAAAAGCAATAGCCTTAACAGGAGGAATCCATACAGATGAACTGATACAACTTTTAGATAATTGTCAGTTTGGTAATTATCGTTTTCTCTATCTCTCTCCAGAAAGATTAGAACAAGATTGGGTTTTAGATCGAATTAAAAATTTGCCCATTCATTTAGTAGCAATAGATGAAGCACACTGCGTTTCTCAGTGGGGGCATGATTTTAGACCTTCCTATTTAAAAATTAATAAGTTAAAAAAATATTTTTCTAAAATCCCTTTCGTTGCACTCACAGCTTCTGCAACTCCAGAAGTTCAAGAAGATATACAACAAATTTTAGGTTTAACAAAACCTAAAATTTTTAAAAAATCATTTTTGCGAGATAATTTAAGTTATCATGTCATAAAATCAGAAGATAAACTTTATAAAATCCAGCAAATTTTAGTCAAAAATCCAGAACCATCAATCATATATGTTAGAAATAGAAAACTATGTTCTGATTATGCCAATCAATTAAACTCTATTGGTTTTAGTACAACCTATTATCACGGAGGTTTGTCAAATAAGGATAAGACAAAAAATATGGAATTATGGATGAATGAAAGTTGTCCTATTATGATTGCAACAAATGCTTTTGGAATGGGAATTGATAAACCAAATGTAAAAACCGTAATACATATAAACCTTCCTGAAAACCTAGAAAGTTATTACCAAGAAGCAGGCAGAGCAGGCAGAGCAGGACAAAAAGCCTTTGCTATTATGATTGCTTCCAATAATGATGTAATTCATGCTGAAGAACAATTTATTAATGTTTTGCCAGATGTTGTTTTTTTAAAAGAAATTTATAAAAAATTATGCAATTATTTTCAAATTCCCTACGGAGAAGGAATTAATGAAGAATTTACCTTCAGTCTAAATCGTTTTTGTACACATTATAACTTTCCTGTTTTAAAAGCTTTTCAGGCTTTGCAATTTTTAGATAGACAAGGAATTATTTCACTTTCCAATGAACAATCCGAAAAAATACAACTTCAATTTATAATAGAATCAAAAGAAATAATACGCTATATAAGTCGCCATCCTGATGAAGAAGCCATCATAACAACTATTTTAAGAAATTACCCAGGTATTTTTGAAATTCAAGCCAATATAAATGCTTCTTTCGTAGCAAAACAAGCGTTTTGTAAAGAAGAAAATGTTTTAAGTCTATTGCATAAACTAAAAGAACAAAATATGGTGCAATTGCTGACTGTTCAAAATGAATCTAAAATTACTTTTTTAGAAGTAAGAGAAGATGATCATACGATTAATAGAGTAGCTAAATACCTAGAAAAACAAAATCTTACAAAAAAAAG
Source organism: Flavobacterium sp. TN-1 (assembly GCF_052828645.1). Classification (NCBI taxonomy): domain Bacteria; kingdom Pseudomonadati; phylum Bacteroidota; class Flavobacteriia; order Flavobacteriales; family Flavobacteriaceae; genus Flavobacterium; species Flavobacterium sp. TN-1. The sequence continues at coordinate 3,502,266 of NZ_CM128253.1, read as the reverse complement.
CCAATTGGCGGCAGTTATAACTTATGTAAAAGATCAAAACCAATGTAAAAATAAATTATTACTTACCTATTTTGGAGAAATAGGAATTTCAGATTGTGGAAATTGTTCTTATTGTCTAAAAAAGAATAAAAAAGTCTTTGATAAAGAAACACTAGTGCAGCAATTACTAAAATTATTAGAAACTAAAGAATTGACATCCCGTGAAATTTTAGAAAAAATAGATATAGAAGAAAAAGTCCTTTTTGAAATATTAAAGGAAATGCTAGAGTATAATATGATTGAATTAAATCATAAAAACCAATTTATTCTTAAATAATGAAATCGTTACGAATTGTTTTTATGGGAACCCCAGAATTTGCTGTAGGAATTTTGGATGCCATTGTAAAAGAAAATAAATATGAAGTAGTTGGAGTTATTACAGCTCCAGATAGACCCGCAGGAAGAGGGCAAAAAATAAAGTATTCAGCGGTTAAAGAATACGCTTTAGTAAAAGGATTACGGTTATTACAACCAACAAATCTAAAAGACGAGAGTTTCTTGCAAGAATTAAAATCTTTAGAAGCTAATTTACAAGTTGTAGTAGCATTTCGTATGTTACCCGCTGTTGTTTGGGAAATGCCAGAATTAGGAACTTTTAATCTTCATGCTTCATTGTTGCCAGAATACCGCGGTGCAGCACCTATTAATTGGGCTATTATTAACGGAGAGACTAAAACAGGAGTTACTACCTTTTTTATAGATAATAAAATTGATACAGGAGCTATCATTTTGAGTAAAGAAATACCTATTTTGCCAAATGAAAATGCAGGACAATTACATGATCGTTTGATGAATTTAGGTTGTGAAGCTGTTGTAGAAACCTTAGAAAAAATACAAAGTCAGAAAGTAGTTACTATTTTACAAAAAGATTTACCTGAAATGAAAACAGCATATAAATTAGATCGGGATAATTGCAAAGTAAATTTTACTAAAAGTTTAGATGTTATTTATAATCAAATAAGAGGCTTAGCTCCTTATCCAGCTGCATATTGTAATTTTATAGATCAAGAAGAACAATGGAGTGTAAAATTATATGAAGTAGAAAAAGAAATTATAATACATGACTTGCCAATAGGAAAAATAGAACACACTAAAAAAGAAATTAAGATTGCTTTAGAAGGAGGTTTTTTAATTGTAAAATCTTTACAATTTCCAGGTAAAAAACGAATGAGTGCACAAGAATTACTAAATGGACTGCGTTTTTCAGAACAAGCAAGAGTAGAATAGCTTATATTAAAATCAGTATTTTCTTTCAAAAAATAATTTTAATTTAGTTTAAAAGCGGTTTTTATTATGAAAATAAATAAAAAATAGTTAAAAATGTTGTAGGCTAAGTAAATCCTACTAAATTTGTGGGGCTTAGAATTAATATTAACATATCAATTAATAACTAATTATTATGAACAAATCAGATTTAATCGATGCTATGGCTGCTGATGCAGGAATTACTAAAGCTGCTGCAAAGGCTGCATTAGAGTCATTTTTAAGTAATGTTGAAGGAACTTTAAGTAAAGGTGGTAAAGTTGCTTTAGTAGGATTCGGATCATGGTCAGTATCTACAAGAGCGGCTAGAGAAGGAAGAAACCCTCAAACAGGAAATACTATTAAAATTGAAGCTAAAAATGTAGTGAAATTTAAAGCAGGAGCAGAATTAGAAGGAGCTGTTAATAAATAATAATTTTAAAATATTATATAAAAAAGCCACGCAATACCGTGGCTTTTTTATTTTTTTATAATTATATTTTGTTTGTAATGATTTTATTTGTTAAATTTAGTTAAAAAAGAATAGGTATGATACTAATGAAACCACAAAAAGGGCACTTGTTGATAGCAGAGCCCTCTATTATAGGAGACTTATCTTTTAACAGATCGGTGGTTTTGCTAGCTGATCATAATGAAGAAGGTTCTGTAGGGTTTATTTTAAATAAACCATTGAATTACACGATTAAGGATTTAATCCCAGAAATATCAGCCTCATTTAAAATATATAATGGAGGACCTGTTGAGCAAGACAATTTGTATTTTATACATAATGTACCTCATTTGATTTCTGCAAGTGTAGAAATTGCTTCTGGGATTTACTGGGGAGGAAACTTTCAGCAGACAAAAGAACTAATAAATAAAGGGAAAATTAATAGAAATAATATACGTTTTTTTCTAGGGTATTCAGGCTGGGATGCAGAGCAACTACAAAATGAATTACAATCAAACTCTTGGATTATTTCCGAAAATGACTTGAGTAATAATATAATAGGGAAATCTTCTTCTGATTTTTGGAGAGAAAAGATAATACAACAAGGAGGGGAGTATTTAGTTTGGTCAAATACTCCAGAAAATCCTATTTATAATTAAGATAACCGTATCTTAATGTTTAATTTTGAAGTTAATAATTCAGATGTTGTTGTTTTGTATTCTTTTTTACGATATTTTGTTATAGGCTGTATTCCTCTGATAACATTAGATATGAACAATTCATCTGCTTTTTGTAATTCAAAAGGAGATATAGGATTTTCCTCTACCTTTAAACCTTCTATGTTTCGAGCTATTGCTAGTAATTGCTTTCTCATAATTCCATTGATACACCCTTCTGAAAGAGGAGGCGTAGTCAAAATACCCTCTTTGATCATGAAGATATTACCATTTAATGCTTCAATTATGTTTTTTTCATGGTTTAATAGTAAACAATTGTCAAGATTGTTTTCTTTGGCATAAATACTTCCTATCGTATTGATCGTTCTATTGGTGCTTTTTATAGTAGATAAAAGCTGTTTTGTAATTAGAAAATCCTTGTAAATATCTACCTCGTAAGGAAGGCTTGATATTGTATATATAGTATTTTCTAAAGGAAAGGCTGTTGCAAAATAATTTACATCATTGGTTTGAGGTAAGTATAATCCGCCATTCTTTCTGAAAACATTAAAACGAACACGAGCTGATTTTTCTATTCCAGAGTTTTTTGCGGCTTCTAATATTTGATTTTCAAAGTATTCTAACGTAAAGTTTAAAGGAATTTCCATTCTTAGAATACGCATAGAAGCCATTAATCTAAAATAATGATCCTCTAAAAAAAGAACTTTGTTGTCAAGAACTTTTAAGGTTTCAAAAACGGCATCTCCATATAAAAAAGCTCTGTTATCCTGTAAAGTTAAAAATGTATCCATAAAAAAAATCCCGATAAATCGGGACAAATATAAGTTTTATTCTTTTTTAAATAGAACCTAAAACGTGTTTTAGATCAGAAATTTGATTCTCCCAAAGCATTTTAGCCTCTGATAGATCATCTTCTTCTGCAAAATCAACAACCATTAAGGAAACATCTTTTGTGATGTCATCTTCCAATATTCTAAGTTCAAAATAGTATTCTGTATCTTTGTTTTCTTCGTCGACCCATTTGAATTTAATTTTTTCACCTGTTTTTTTAGAGAAAATACGAGCTTTTTCCTCTGAATCATCCCATTTAAATGTGAAAAAATCACCTCTAGAATTAACATTATCTGCAAACCATTCTTGTAATCCAGATGGAGTTGAAATATATTGATACAATAATTGTGGTGATGAATGTATAGGGAACTCTAATTCGTATCGTATTTTATTGTTCATAATGATTTTTTTTCGAAATATAGATAATATGACTTATTAAAACAAGTAAAATGTTTTTTATTTGTTTCAAGAAAAGAATTGATTTCTTGGATTATTTTTTGAAAAGATCAAATTTTTATAATTATATCCTTTTTGAAGTGTATTAATAATTTTTTTTATTTTTTAAGTGATTGTTTTTGAGTGTATTATGTTTTTTTGTTTAAAAAAAATAAAAAAAAGTAAGAAAAAAATTTGCACAACTTGAATTTAGTTGTAAATTTGCACTCGCATTCGGGAAGGATGTTACCAACAGAAAAAAAGGCGAGGTAGCTCAGTTGGTTAGAGCGCAGGATTCATAACCCTGAGGTCACGGGTTCAACTCCCGTCTTCGCTACTCAATCCCCATAAACTCTTAATGTATAAAAGAGTTTTGGGGATTTTTACTTAAAATCTATGTCAAATCTATGACAAGAAGCGGATCAAAGATTAAGTCAAAATATGTAGACTTAATTTATTTCAGCGTATAATTAGTTAGTCTAAAAAAAATCATTTCTGACTCCTCTAAATTTACTTCTAAAACTTTTTATCTACATAAAAAAGACTCTTTGTGATGTTTTTATTGCTTTTTAGAAATTAGCAAATGTTATCATGTAAAAACATAGAGATTTCTGTTGTTAGTAAAGTTAAATGCGTTTTATGATTTATTTATAATATTTTCTTGTGTTGTATTAAGAAATTTGTAAAATGCAAAAGAAGGTTTTGAAAAAAGAAATTTGTTTATTAACTAAGACCATATTAAATGAAAAAAAACTATTTTTTACCTATTTAGGTTTATATAAAATGGTGTTTGTCAGTTTTATATGATATAATGTCATATTTATTGATATTTTTGTTTAATATTTTTTAACAAAAAACGTCAATAAATTCTAAAGTAGCTTATATAGAGTAATTTACGAGGCAGAAAATCGTAATCGGTAACGATTTAGTAATGGTGCTTACTGCATTCATTTTTACTTAAATTCTTTGTAAATCACTACAAAGATATAAAAAATGAAATAAAGAAAAGTTATGCTTTATCTCATTTTTCGTCTTCATCATCCATTCTTTTTAACAGAGCTTCTTTCAGTGAGTCAAGATATTTGGTTCGATTAATCTTTCTATTTCGTATTTCTAAGAATGTATGGTAATAGTCGCCAAGGTCAATGTCGAAAATAGATTCAGCAATTTTTGCCATTTCTTTTATATCAGTATTCCCATTATTGAATGCTCCTTTAGCATAAAGTGCATAAATAAGTTCTATCAATGCTCGTTTGCTTTCAGTCCATTTTAGCAGAGGTTTAATCTCTTCTTTTCCCTTTGAGCCGTTTTCGTTTTTATAGGTTTGATTTTCTATATAGAGTTGTATCAAATCGTTCGCAATTATTTTTGCTACCTTGTAATCGTGCGATGTTGTGAAATTATGGTCAGATTCAAAATAATAGGTATCGAGGTTTAATTTGATGTCGTGCTTTCCTCTAACAAAATATTTATGGTCAAGATAGGTGCTATCTGTTCTGTAATACCTATAAAATTCAAGATTATTATCGAAATACTTTTTAATCTTTGAAATTTCATTATTCAGATATTTTGAAATTGCTTTGCTACCGCCGTATGGTTTTTTGGATTCAATTTTATATATTGAGTTATAATAAATCAATTTAGATAAAATACCGGGTTTGACCTTTTTGAAGAAGTATATCTCTTCTTCCACAGAGTCAAACTTTTTGGATACAACAATATCTTTTATTTCGGATAGTCTATTTAATATAAGACCGATAGCTTGTTCAATCATTGGCATAGAATTATCAAATTCTTCAACCAAATCATCAATTTCTTCATTTAAATTCTCAATCAGCTTTTTACAGTACTCTATCATCAGCAAAAGTATTCATTAGTTAAGTCATTTTAAATTTGGGGAGAGCTTATAGAATAGACTTTTTGATTATCGTAAAACTTATAGTTGTGTGGATTTGCATCAAAAACTTTTTAAAGTAGGTCTTATACTTATTGATTATTGTAATCAATATCCAAATTATATTTAGACAGTAACCCTGCAAGGTTAAGAACTGAAAACTTCGCTTTCTTCATCTTATTTCCATCCGGGTCTATCGAAAAATTGACGGCTGTCCTGAAATCAGTTTTTTCAAGATTGGTATTGGAAAACCTTGCCAAAGTAAGGTCGCACTCCAAAAATTCCGAAGCTGTTAGGTCAGCTTCGGAAAACTCTACATCTTTTAATGTACAGTTTTTGAAAGTTGTCTTTTTTAGCTTTGTTCCAAAGAAATTGCTGTAATCCAAATGGCAATCGGTAAATGAAAAAGAGAATGCGAACTTGCTGCATCTTGTAAAATCCACGCCAAGCATTTTACAACCGATAAATTTTGCATTTCTGAAGCCCGTTTCCACAATATCCGCCATTGAAAAGTTGCATTGTTTAAATGTGCAGTCTTCGAAATCATTCTCCCTTAAATCACTCTTGTTAAAATCACAGCTTACAAACTCACATTTTACAAACTCCCTGTTCCTTAATTTCTTTTCGGCATAATCAACGCCTGAAAATGTTTTATTTTGATGAACTACTGTTTCTTCCATTTATCTAAATTTATTTATATCCATACGTGCCACGGAATACGGCTTAAAATCAGCAATAGCCCGATAGTATAGAAAATTCCCGCAAACCTGAATTTTACTGTTGCATCCTTTGCTCTTTTCGATTTAGAATAACCGATGGTAATCAATACAATACCGATAAGCATCATCAAAGGATGCTCAAGAACATAAAGTCTTCCAATGCTGTTTTTCATTACTTCTTTTGAAAAATTGGATATGCCCAAAGGGGAAATAAAGTAAACCAAAAAGCCTATAACCAATTGCAAGTGTGCCGATACAAGACCAGCCAATAATATTTTCTTGCTATTTCCGGAATATTCCTTTCCTTTTGCCCAAGATGCCAGAGCGTATATAGATGCAAAAAGAAGAATTAACAATAAAGCTATCGCCAGATAAGAATGAATGTTTTTAATAATAGTGTACATACGTTGTTTATATGTTTTTTAATGGCTCATTGATTTTGAGAAGACATTTAATACAACTACTCCTGCTACGATAAGTGTTATCCCTATAATTGCAGGCAGGTCAATTGAATGTTTGAATACTACGACGGATATGATGGTTGTCAAAACGATACCCAAACCGCCCCAAATGGCATAAGCCGCTCCTAATGGAATTGACTTTAATGCAATGGAAAGAAAATAAAAGCATAGTCCGTAGGACACTGCTGTTACGATAGAGGGTATTGGTTTTGTAAATTGTTGTGAAGCATTCAAAAAGCTGGAACCGATTACTTCTGATATTATAGCAAGTGCTAAAAAAAGATATTTCATTTCAATTTCATTAGGTATTCAAACACTTTCTGCTTTTCCGTTTCACTTAACTGTATGGAACTCATATTTTCAGCATACCATAATCCATCTGCCACAAGAAACATAATTAAGCTCTTGGTACTTAACTCTTCATTATCTTTGGGCATAATATGGAGGCTATACCATTCCAGCCACATCTCTCTGTATTTCGGATTAATCATAATTGCCTGCAAAACGATACGTATTGTTTTTGCATATTTTTCATCGGACTTTTTTTCCAGTACATATTTTAAATAGCCCATAGTTCCGTCTTTTTCTCCATTTTCTGTCTTGTGCAATTCCACTCAATAGGTCAGTTCGGAAAGGCTCTGGCTCATTAATTCATCGAGTAGTTCTTCCTTGTTCCTGAAATGGTGTATGATACCACCTTTGCTCAATCCGGTTTTGTCGGCAATAGCCTGAAATGTTACTTGATGCCAGTCTGTTTCTGCTCCTATTTCGGTTGCGGCATCAATGATAAGCTGTTTGTTCAGTTCTGGTTCTTTTTTCCTGTTGTAAGCGTTGTTACTACTGTTATTATCCATAAATAGTTATTTTATCGTTTCTGTATAATTTCCGGCTAAATTATCAATATAATATTTGATAGCTTCGCATATTCAACCTTTAGCTTTCGCAAAAATTATTCAACTATAAATTCTCCTTTCATCATAGCATAATGTCCGGGAAAAGAACAAAGGAATTCATAAGTCCCTTTTTCGGGTGTAGGAAATTCAATAACATCAGTTTCTCCTCCTCCAATCATTTTGGTATGTGCAATCACGTCTTTGAGCAATTCTGAGGGAATATCATAATCAGGTGCTTTGGATTGGGCAGCCGCATTTCCAAAATCGGAAAGATTTATACTATTTTTTAAAAGGACAAAGTTGTGTCCCATTGCGGATTTCGGCATTGTGCCGGAATGTTTCAGCGTGAGTTTTACAGTTTGACCGCTTTTAACCCTGATTTCTTTTTTATCGAATTTCATTGCATCGTCTGATATTAAAAGTATCTCTGCTACTTTCAAATCGTTATTGTCGCCACGTGTAACGGGTTGCTCTGTTACAGCTTCCTCCTTTGCTACTTTATTATCGGTTTCAGTTTTTGTATTGTTGTTACAGCCCGATAACACGAGAAAAATACAGGATACTGCAATCAAATATTTGCCGGTTAACCGTTGTCTAACTTGGTTTGCCATATTAAAATATATTAGATAGTTGCTTGTCTACTTTTTAGTAAATAAGTAGAAAAAACTTTTGCAAAAATACTGAACATTTGGTTTGTTTCAAAAAAAATTATACATTTGCATCGTCTTTTTGACAAATTAAGGCGATAAAGAACAAATTTTTATGTACATCGGACAGGTAGTTTTTCTGGAAACATCACGCTTTGTATTCGGCTTACTTAATAAATACAGTGAGTTGGGTGCATTACTGCTGTTTTGCATTTTGCCGATGTTGTTTTTCCTTATTGAAAACTGTTCGCCTGAAATCCTGTCCGCTAATTGGGCTTTCCAATTACCTGCGTTTGCGATGCTCGTTTCTTTCTGGTTCGTCCTGTATTAACTCTCTCCATTACATTTTTATCTCATTAAGAAACTTTCGTGGCTTTATCGAATGCTATGTGTTTTCGGCGATTACTCCTGTTTTCAATCATTAATTATTTCATACATTATGCAAAAATCAATTCGTTCAATTTATTTAGACGGGTCTAAAGGTTATAATAAATCTGTCAAAAAATGTGTAACCTTTTTTAGTTCATCGGGACTTCTTCTGTCGCTTCTTCTGATAGGGAGCTGTGGAGGCAAAAATGAAAATCACGGCGGCTGGGGCAATGGTCCGGCAGAACTTCCTATAGCAGTTGTTCAACAGGGCGAAGCCGTTATACCAAAAGAATATTCCGCCAGTGTGGAAGGTGTTCAAAATGTAGAAATCCAATCACAGGTTACAGGCTATCTAAGCAAAATCTATGTGGATGAGGGAGCTTATGTAAACGCTGGTCAAACACTTTTCAAAATAGAGGATAAAACTTATGCTGAGCAATTACGCTCTGCACAGGCTTCATTGATTACAGCACAAGCCAATCTTGCCAATGCCCAAATTGAGCTGAACAGAAAAAAGGAACTTGTAAAAAGCAAGGTCGTATCCGATTTGCAGGTTCAACAGGCTGAAGCAGCTTATAATGCGTCAAGAGGTGCTGTTTCGCAAGCATCTTCACAGTTGGAATCCGCAAAAATCAATCTTAATTTTTGTACCATTAAAGCACCTGTAAGTGGTTATGTAGGACGCTTCAATTACCGTTTAGGAAGTTTGATTTCCCCTACTAATACTACGCCCTTAACGCTTTTATCTGATATACGCCAGGTAAACGTGTATTTCAGTATGAGCGAAAATGACTTTTCAGGTTTTCAGCAGGAATACGGAGGAAAAGTTGAAAATGCACCAGCGGTAAACCTTATCACGTCGAGCGGAAACCAATATGAACTACCCGGAAAAATAGATGCTGTTGAGGGACAGTTCAACCAGAATACAGGCTCTATTACATTAAGGGCAAGGTTCAATAACCCTAAATTGCTTTTACGAAGTGGCAACACGGGTAAAATTTCCATCGTGCAGAGATATGCCAATGCTACATTGCTCCCTATCGCTTCAACAATAATGATACAGGACAAGATTTTTATTTTTTCTGTAGATAAAGATAGCAAGGCTATCCAACTACCGATTGAAGTATCAGGAAAATCGGGCAATAACTATATCGTTTCAAAAGGTATCAACCCTGGTGATAAATACATTGTGAGCGGTTTTGACCGTTTGCAGGCAGGAGCACCTGTTGTAGCACAAAAGGCAAATGCAAATCCTAACAAGTAATCCAAAAAACGAAGAAAAATCATTATGCTAAAAACAATCATAAAAAGACCTGTACTTGCTACGGTCATATCCGTTATATTGGTCATCTTGGGGATTGTAGGAATGCTCAATTTGCCGATTACAAAGTTTCCCGATATTGCACCGCCTACGGTTATGGTCAATGCAGTATATCCAGGAGCTAACGCCGAAGCGATAGCCCGTTCGGTAGCACCGCCATTGGAAAATGCGATAAACGGTGTGGAGAATATGGACTACATCACGTCCGTTGCGAGTAACGACGGTACATTACAGATTACTGTTATCTTCAAATTAGGAACCGACCCCGACCAAGCCGCCATCAACGTGCAGAACCGTGTGGCACAGGTAACCAACCAGCTTCCTGCCGAAGTAGTGCAGGCAGGTATTACTACGCTGAAACGTCAGAACAGTATGATAGCGTTGGTTACAATATCCAGCCAAGACGGTTCAATGGACGATTTGTTTTTGGAGAATTATGCCAAAATCAACGTTCTTCCAGAACTCAAACGTATAAAGGGTGTGGGTGATGCGATAGCTTACGGTAACAAAGATTACTCAATGCGTGTATGGCTCGACCCCGTAAAACTCAATGCGTACAACATTACGCCAGCCGAAGTTTCAAGGGCTATCCAATCGCAAAACTTAGAAGCCGCACCCGGTCGTTTCGGGGAAAGAACCGAAGAAGCCAAAGAATACATAATGCGTTACAAGGGTAAGTTTACCGAACCTGAGCAATACGAAAACATTGTGATAAAAGCTACCAATGACGGTTCTATCCTACGGTTGAAAGACGTAGCAAAAGTTGAATTTGGAGCATACAGCTATGCTGTTACCAACAAATCCAATGGTAAGCAAGCGGTAACAATGGCTATCTTCCAGATGGCAGGTTCCAACGCTAATGAAGTGCAGATTGCGGTACAGGAACGAATGGCGGAGTTATCTAAATCGTTCCCTAATAAAATGGAATACAATATTCCGTATGCGACAAAAGATGCCTTAGACCAATCTATCAGCCAGGTAATTAAAACCCTGATTGAAGCCTTTATCTTGGTGTTCATTGTGGTGTATATCTTCTTGCAGGATTTCCGTTCTACGCTTATCCCTGCCATTGCCGTTCCAGTTTCCATTATCGGTACGTTCTTCTTTATGAGCCTGTTTGGGTTTTCGATAAATATCTTAACCCTCTTTGCTCTGGTGCTGGCAATCGGTATCGTGGTGGATGATGCCATTGTGGTGGTCGAAGCCGTCCACGCCAAGATGGAACACAAGGGATTAAGCCCAAGAGCAGCAACGCTTTCAGCGATGCACGAAATTTCGGGTGCGATTGTTTCCATTACATTGGTAATGTCGGCGGTGTTCGTTCCGGTTGCCTTTATGAAAGGCTCAACGGGATTGTTCTATCAGCAATTCGCCCTGACTTTGGCAATCGCTATTGTTATTTCGGCGGTAAATGCCTTGACATTAAGCCCTGCTCTGTGTGCCTTGTTCCTGAAAGACCTGCACCACGGAAAAGACGGAAAGAAACTGAATTTCAAGGAACGCTTTTTTGCAGGATTTAATGTTGCATTCAACAAGCTGACGTTCCGCTATGGAAAATCAATACTATTCCTGATAAAGAAAAGATGGGTTGCCTTTGCCGGAATAGCCATCTTTGGAGGGTTGTTTATCTATTTATCAATGACAACACCTAAAGGATTTATTCCCGATGAAGACCAGAGTTTCATCATTGTAAAAATAGACCTTACACCCGGTGCTTCCAAACATCGTACAGGAGAAGTAATTGCTGATGTTGAAAAAATCTTAATCAACCACCCCGCAGTGGATAAAGCTATGTCGGTAGAGGGATTGAACCTGTTCACTGGTGCGATGTCCTCTTCTTCGGGAACGCTTTTCGTTAAACTGAAAAAACCGGAAGAACGTGGCGAAGTGAATAAGATTGACGACGTTATCGGTCAGTTGATGGGCATTCTGTCGCAGGACAAACGTGCCAATTTCCTTGTGCTGAATACGCCAACCGTAGATGGTTTCAGTAATACAAGTGGTATGGAACTCGTGTTGCAAGACCGCACCAATGGCGAACTGCAACAGTTGGGTAATACTTCGTATGCGATGATGGGTGCATTGATGCAACGTCCTGAAATTGCGGTTTCCTATACAACCTTTGACGTTTCTTTCCCTCAATATGAAATATCGGTAGATGAGGGAAAAGCAGCCCAGTTGGGTGTTGAAGTATCGGATATTATGGCGACGTTACAGGGTTATTACGGAAGTTTCCAGGCTTCTGACTTTAACCGTTTCGGTAAATATTACCGAGTATTGGTACAGGCTACTCCTGAAACCCGTAAGGATGAAAGTTCGTTGAACGGTGTTTTCGTAAAGAATGCTACCGGAGAAATGGTTCCCATCAATACATTGGTAACGCTAAAACCGATTACGGGTGCGGAAGTTGTGGACAGGTTCAACCTCTTTAATGCTTCCAACCTTACCGTAATGCCTGCACCGGGTTTCAGTACAGGACAGGCAATGACCGCTATACAGGAAGTGAGCAAACAGGTATTGCCCCCGGGCTATACTTATGATTACAAAGGTATGAGCCGTGAGGAAAGTACATCGAGTTCACAATCGACTGTGATATTCGGCTTGTGTATTGTGTTCGTATTTTTCTTATTGTCTGCACAATACGAAAGCTATGTTCTTCCTTTTGCGGTGCTTATCGCCATTCCGGTTGGTCTTTCGGGTGTTTTCGTGGGGATAACCTTTGCACAGATTTCCAATAACATCTATGTACAGATTGCAATGGTAATGCTCATCGGGTTGCTCGCTAAGAATGGTATCCTTATCGTGGAATTTGCCGTACAACGCCGCCACGCCGGTAAGAGTTTGGTAGCTTCTGCCGTTGAGGGAGCAAAAGCCCGTTTACGCCCTATCCTGATGACCTCTTTGGCGTTCATTACGGGATTAATTCCGTTGATTTTCGTGGTCGGTCCGTCTGCAATGGGTAACCATTCCATCGGCTATGCCGCAATTTTTGGAATGTTGTTCGGAACAATACTGGGTATTTTCATCACACCTGTTTTGTTTGTGGTGTTCCAACATCTGCACGAAAAAATCAGTGGGAAAACTGTAACCGATGCCGATTGGGAGTTTTAATTCAAAATAATTTTAAAATGACTTCAATTAAGAATATAACATATACCATAGCTGGAGTATTTTTTGCATCGGGCATTATAACCTCTTGTTCCGTGCAGAAATACCAACAGCCAGCCTTGCAACTTCCCGAAACATTTAGAAACAGCGAAGTGGCGGCAGACAGCACAAATAATATTGCCCAATTAAGCTATAAGGATTTTTTTAAAGATCCTGTACTTGTCAATCTCATTGATAAGTCAATGGAAAAAAACTACGATTTACAGGTGGCTTTAAAACAGATTGAATTTGCATCACTTGGGTACAGGCAATCAAAATGGGCGTACGCCCCAAAAATTGATGCGACAATAGCCGGAGCTACAATTAATCGACCATCGAGTAACAGTATTGTCGGACTTCAAATGAGTCAATTCGGACGGAAATATACCGAAGATTATTCTACATCCGTCAACCTTTCGTGGGAAGCCGACATTTGGGGAAAAATCAAAGGGCAAAAAGAACAAGCCCTTACCGATTATCTTCAGACACAGGAAGCCGCAAAAGCCGTAAAGACAAGGTTGGTTTCTGAAGTAGTACAAGGGTATTACAATCTGTTGATGCTGGACAAGCAATTGGAAATCAGCCAAGCCAATTTATCGTTTGCCGATAGTACACTTGTTATCCTGAAAAAGCAGTACGAATTGGGAATGATTACTTCACTTGCCGTACAACAACAGGAAATAACAAAAGACCAGATATTTAAAAGTATTCCTGTTATTGAAAGTTCCATCAACACGCAGGAAAACGCATTGAGTATTCTTACTGGAACGATGCCGGACAAAATCGAAAGGCAATCTTCGCTTGATGATGTGCAGAAACCTGAAGACTTAGCTACCGGAATACCATCGCAAATGTTGGCGTTCAGACCGGATGTAAAAAGCAGTGAGCTGGATTTCAGGAAAAGCATTTCTGCTATACACGTTGCCAAAGTGAGTATGTACCCTGCCTTGAATATAACGGCACAAGGCGGTTTGAATACTTTCAAATCAAGTAATTGGTTTAATATACCAGGTTCTCTGTTCGGATTAGTTGGCGGTACAATTGTACAGCCGATTTTGAACGGAAAACAACTAAAGACCAGATACGAACAATCCAAGATAAGCTCGGAACAAGCAGAATTGAATTTTAAACATTCTGTGCTTAAAGCTGTGGGCGAAGTGTCTGACGCTTTGGTGCAGATTGAAAAATTAGAGGAACAACAAGCCATTGCGGAAAATTTGGTAAAACAGGCAGAAACTGTTGTCAATAATTCCCTGACGCTTTATAAGTACAATGAAGCAACCTATCTGGAAGTTATCGTAGCACAAACCAACAAGTTGCAGATAGAGTTGGATTTGGCTTCTATCAAAACGCAACGATTGAATGCAATAACCACGCTATACCGTTCGCTGGGCGGAGGATGGCAGTAGTTGTTGAGATATATTTTTTAACCTCATAGGAATTGTAAATCCTATGAGGTTTTAGGCGAAAACCTCAAAATTATAAAATTGATGAAATTATGTTCAAATTCCTATTAAAGAAAATATCAACACTCATAGAAGTAACGCAAATCGTGGAAGAAGTACCCGAAACGTTTACTTTCAAATTTGCTGTTCCCGAAAATATCAAGTGGAAATTGGGAGCTTATGACCATTTTTTAGCATCAGATTTAACGGGCGATAAACCTTTTAAGGGCAATCTCGTAAGGGAAATTTCGATTATGAGCCACCCTAATGAAAACTACATTGGGTTTACAACCCGCATCAGGAGCAATGCTTCCGATTTTAAGCAAGCGTTAGGAAAATTACAGGCTGGTGATAAGATTAGGGTATTTTTCTTCGGAAGCCATATCAAACTACCCGAAACAAATACGCCTGTTGTTTTTATCAGTATGGGCGAAGGCATTGCCACCTTTCGCCCTTTTATCATAGAACTGTTAGACAGGTATTCGGAAACCACCATTACGAACATCAATATTGAACGTAGCGGAAAATTTGTATATCAGGATGAGCTTAACGGATTGCCGGCAAACAAAATTAAAAATGTGCTGGTAACATCACGCAACGCCTTGTATGAGGGTATTGATAAAACGCTGGAAAACAAAGAAAATGTGTATTACGTTGTCGGTTCAAAACAGTTTAACAAAGATATTGGCAGTTATTTGAAGAAACACGATGTAGATAGAAAATCAATACGGTTTGATAAGCAATAAGAGTATGCTTTTCAGCATTCTTTTATCCAATTCAAAAAGTCATCAAAATAAGAAATGCCTATGTTATGACAAATACAAAAGTTAGAGAGGGGGTAATACTTATCCCGGATTTTAGTGGTTTTACGGAGTTTGTATTTAATACAAAAATCTATATGGGCGAAAACATTATAAAGCAACTATTGCAATCATTAATTGATATGAACAATCGCTATTTCTACATTTCAGAAATTGAGGGGGATGCTATTTTGTTTTATAAGTATAACAAAAAACCGTCTTTTAAAGATATCGTGGAAGTCGTTTTAAGAATGAATGCGGCGTTTGAGCAAAAACTTCTTGAATTGAATTTGCTTTTAAATACCCAGATTAAGTTGTCCCTGAAATTTATTATACATCACGGTAAGTTTTCAAGATACAATATCAAACTTTTCAGGAAACTATACGGCAAACCAGTTGTAGAAGCACATAAACTTTTGAAAAATGAATATGCGGAACAGCCATCTTACATTCTATTCAGCAATTCATTTTTAGAGGTAGCTAAGAACAATAATTACGTGATTTCAGATAAAGCGGTTTCAATTGATGGAATTGGTAAAATATATTACCTGAAGTCTAAATTACAGAAATTCAATAATGAAAAAATGAAAATATAACGATATGATTAGTACAGAAAAAACATTATCAGAAGTGATAGCAGTATTGGACAAGCGGGGCTATACCGAAAATTTTAACTTGTTGGAAGTACAGGATTCCTACAAGGATGACGGTGGCAAAATTGACCTGAACGACCTTGTTATAGATAAGATATATCGTTTTACAGGTCAGAATGATGTAGATGATGAGGCTATCCTTTATGCTATGCGTAACATTAAGGATGGAGCCAAAGGTATTTTTGTTAATGGCTACGGTATCTATACGGATGAAGAAGCTACTGCTATTATCGAAAAAATTTCAGTTAATGAAGTGGATGATAACGATTGGACTGAACCTAAAAATAATTTATAGTAATAATTAAAAATAAAAAAATGGAAAGCCAACAATACAATTCGGCTGCAAAGCCTAAAAAATGGAAATGATGCTTATCGCATTTCTTTTCGTGTATCCTATAATCAACATTATATTCTGGATTTTAGGATTTCTATTCGGAGAAAGTTTTTATCAGTTACCGCAATTAGTGAGAACACTTATTCTCGCCTTTCTGCTTGTTCCTATATTCGGGATAGGTATTCCCACTTTGCAGAAGAAATTTTACAAATGGACTATTAAATAAACAAGCAATGAAAAATATTATTCTCCCCGTAGATTTTTCTAAAACTACAAATATTCTTGTAGAAGCAACCATACAATTTGCAAAGGAGGTTGGCGGAAAAATTTATTTAATCCACGTGGATGCTACGCAAGAGATTGTGGTAGATATGAGTTTTGAGTATTCTCCTGAAAAAGAACAACAGGAATATTCTGAAGAATTGGTTCAGTTACGCAATCTGGAGGAACAGGTCAACAACGCAGGAGTTGAATGCGAACATATTTTATTGCAGGGGCATCCCGGAGCAGTTATTTTAGAATATGGCAAAGAAAAAGATGCAGCATATATTGTAATGGGTTCCCACGGAAGAAGCGGTCTGTATGACGTGTTTATCGGAAGTCTTACCAAGGAGCTGACCAGGCGTTCCCCTTTTCCAGTGCTTGTAATTCCCTGCCATCCCGAAGTTTAAAAATGTAAAAGAAGCAAAACCTATTGAGAATGCTTATTCTCTTTAATAAATGAATTTTTAAATCATCAAATTATGAAAGTAGTAATTATTGGCAGTGGCGGTCAGGGAACAGGATTAGCCAGCCTTTTGACATTAGAAAAGGACATCACATCATTAGTCCTTGCAGATTATTCAGAGAATGCCCTTGAAGCGGCAAAAACATCTATTGAACTGTTAGAAAACAGACTGGTGCAAGACATACAATACATAACTGTAAATGCGGCTGATGTGGAAGACGTAAGAAGAGTAAGCCAGGGTGCATCTGTTATTTTTAACGGAACAGTTCCGAAGTTCAACTACCCTATAATGAAAGCCGCTTTAGCAGAAAAGACACATTATATTGACTTGTTCGGAGCACCTTTTGAAGATGAGGGCGTTTCTTATGAAGAAACCCTTACCGCTCAATTTGACCTTAACGAAGCATTCAAAGATGCCGGAATATTAGGTGTGCCAAGTTTGGGAGCATCTCCGGGATGGACAACCTTGGTCGCATTGAAATCAATTGAAGAACTGGACGAAGTAAGCGAAGTTATTATCCGTTTTTACTATTATGCAGACACTGATAAGTTCTATTTCCCGGTAGCCCCTACTATCATACTTGGTGAATGGCTCGGAGCACCATCGCCTTTGCGTACGGTAAACGGAGTGGCTGAAACTGTTGACCTTTTGGAAAGTAAGGAAATTTTCGATTTTCTTCCTCCTTTCGGAAAACGGGAAGTATATACTGTAACTACTTCGCCTAATATCTTCATTATTCCTCAATTAGCAGACAAGCCGGTCGGACTGGTAGTGGAAAAATCCGGTATTGGTGTCGGTAAATTAGAAACTTTCGACATTATCGTTAAAGCACTTCAAAAGGTTACTTCAAAACAGGGCTGGGGAAAAGAAGAAATCAATATCATCGAAAAAATGGCGGAAGATGTCATTCTTCCTTTTGAGTTCTTAAATCTTCTCAAAGCCGGGGAAATCAGATTTGAAGGTTCTTCTGTTACTATTGAAGTAGCAGGAAAAAAAGACGGCAAGGATAAGCGAAAAATTAGTTACTGTAACAGCGATTTTAGTTTGACAAGTAAATATCTTCCGTGGTCTTCTCCGGGTGTATTTGCAACGATTGGCGGCTTGACTATAGAAACGGTGTTAGGATTGGTTCGTGGCGAAATTAAAGATAAAGGAGTATTACCTGTTTCATCGCTGGCTCTACGTGATGAACTTTTGGAAAGAATGAAAAAGAGAGGGTTTGTGATTCAGGAGGTTGAAATAGATTAATTTTTTAATACTTAAATAGAGTAAAAATGATTTTAGTAACAGGAGCATCCGGACAATTAGGAAATGCAACCGTGCAGAATTTGTTAAATAAAGTACCGGCAAATCAAATAGCGGTTTTGGTTAGGAACGAAAACAAAGTAGCCGATTTGAAAGAAAGAGGGATAAATATAAGGGTTGGTGATTATCACAATAAGCAATCGTTAATTAGTGCATTTAATGGAGTTGAGAAACTTCTATTTGTTTCGACAAGCGACCAAAATAATAGGCTGAAACAACAACAAAATGTCGTAGAAGCAGCCCAAGAAGCAGGTGTGAAACACATTTATTATACAGGAGCTTTGATAAAAGATTTAGATAGTTCTCCGCTGAAAGACTTTATGGTTCCTCATTACCAAACGGAAGAAATAATTAAAAATAGCAACCTGAAATACACTTTTTTTAGAAATAACCTATATGCGGATATCCTCCCTTTTTATTTGGGGCAAGAAGTTTTACATAGAGGAATTTTCTTTCCGGCAGGACATTCCCGCACAGCTTTTACGTTGAGAAATGATATGGCAGAAGCGTTCAGTAATGTAATTGCATCAAGCGAAAAACACGAAAATAAAATCTATGACATCAGTTCTTCCGACTCGGTTACCTTTGATGAGATTGCACAATTGTTATCAGAATTGTCAGGGAAAACTATCAGCTATACTGATGCCGATGCCGAAGTCCACACTAACATCCTCAAAGCCGCAGGTTTGCCTGAATATATCATCAACATCATTACTTCATTTGCAGCAGGAATCAAAAATAACGATTTCGACAATCCTGGTGACACGCTCGAAAAATTGCTCGGACGAAAACCCACCTCATTGAAAACCTATCTTAAATCGGTCTATTTTTCGAATTAACTTTGTTGAAAATGAATAACGAAAAGAACAAAGTTCCAAAGTATATACCACTTTGAAATAAAAGTTATATAAGTGGGCAACTAAAAGATTTTTTACTATAAATGCCGATACAGGATTTGTTTACTTACGTAAGATTTCTTTCAATATTTTAAGCCCTTTCAGCCTCTAATAATTACAAAAAATTGCCCAAGCTGGTTTCTGCTTGGGCTTTTTATTGGTTTTTGTTTTGAATTTTTGCACTGCGGCATCTTTTTCAACATTAAATTTTAAGGCTATGAAACATCTGCTACATAATATATTGAATGAGTTGCATAAAGTAGAGCAAAGGATTTCATTAGAAACCAGCACTTCCATAGATGAAGCGTATCAAATAAGGACATACCTTAAAGAGCTGCTTTTAAACTTGAAAAAACAAATCCTGGAAAAAGGATTTTCAGATAATGATGAGGAAATCTATTTTTTCAGAAATGTAAAACCACAGGTACTCGGAAAACTGATTTACTACAATAAGGTGTATAGCATAGAAACGGCTTGTCCCGTAGATAATGGAAAAATGTATTTCAACTATTTTTCTGTCCATTTGAAAATACTGAAGCAAGAATACGCTGAACATATCTGCAACTCTGATTTTTACAGATATTACAGGTCTGGAAGAACGGACAAGGACGAGGAATATTTCAAATTGGGGAAAATCAATTATTATGATTCATTGAGTAGTTATGTCTTTGAAATAGATTCACAATTTTCAACCTATTATGATTACAAGGTTGCACGTATCATATCAAATGAATTGTTGTACAACTACCTGTTGACAAAAATCAATCCCAATGAAAACCCTGATATGATTTTGCAAAAGCCGGAAAATTCCAAAGATATATTTTGGACAGATAGCAAGAATGCCCTTATTGAATTGATTTACGCTCTTTACGCTGCCGGTGTCATTTCACACGGCAAAATAAGTATTCGTAAAATAAGTATTATTTTTCAGATACTTTTCCGTATTCCGTTGAGTGACCTGCATCACGCATTCCACAGGATGAAAACCCGTAGTGGCTCCCGGACTGCATTTTTAGACCAGCTCAAAATATCCCTCGAAGAATATATGGATAAAGACCTTTAGCTACATTAAAACAGTAAGTTCAAAGCAGTACACAAAATGTACTGCTTTTTCTTTGCCCATATCTGCCAATTGGCAGAACCCGCAAATTTGAATGCAGGTTTTTACCTGATTTCAACAAAACCCTTAATTCATAAGGGTTTCCCCTAATTGTAAAAATTTTCAAAAAACTGCAAAACCAATTGGCAAGGCTTGGCAGACAAACACTGCCACCTTTAACAATTTTGCACAGGTAACATTAAAGACTTGTGCGATGAAAATAATAACCATTGAAGAAGAAGCCTGGAAGCATTTGAACGACCGTATCAATGCTATTGGCGACTATCTGAAAAGATTGGAAGATAACAGCTATGATGATTTGTGGCTCAATAACCACGAGGTATGCCAATACCTGCACATCAGCGAGAAAACCTTATGGCGTATGCGAACCAAAGGCGAGATTGCTTATTCAAAAATCTACGGTCAATATTTCTATACCATTGGAGCCATTAAGGATATGCTCAATGCCAATGCTGTACAGAGTAGTGACGAGTATGTGCAGGAGCTAATGGCAAAAGGCAAAAGCTATATCGAAAAAGGCAGAAAGCTAAAGACAGATAAAAAATAGGTATGAACCCTTAAAAGTATATCCCTATGAATATTGACAGAATGGAATTTTTGGCGTGGATGGAACGCCTGATGGGTCGCCTTGATATGCTGGGCGACAATATAGATGAGTTACAAAAGAAACGCAACAGCATAGACGGCGAGGAACTACTCGATAATCAGGATTTGCTTCAAATGCTGAAAATAAGCAACCGTTCCCTGCAACGGTATCGCTCCATCGGCAAACTACCTTATTATACGATAAGCGGAAAACTGTATTACAAGCTGTCCGATGTGCATCAGTTCATACGGGAAAGCTTTAACCCACCCTCAACCAAATAGAACGCCAATGAAAGACAAACACTGCCTTTGAATGCCACTTAATGCAAATCAATGAAGGCTTGCTTTACATTCGACAGTGAATTTTTAAAATTTTCAGATTATGAGCGAAGAAACAACAAATAAGCAGGAAATGCCCGAACAGTTATCGGACATCTTATTGGTACTGGATAAAGAAAAAATGAAAATCCAAGCCGTAAAGAGTATAGACGAAAACGGGAAAATGGAAACCGTTGACCCCACAAAGAAAAACGAAAACCAATTTATGCGTGTGGACAAAAGCGGCGATTTCTTTTCCAACTTCTTTTCCAATTTTTTCAGTCAACTGAAGAACCCTACCAATTTCTCATTCTTTAAAGTGCCTGCACCTATTGCCGTTGAAAAAGCACAGGAAATGCAAAAGCAGGTAGATAAGCCAACTCCCGAAGGCGAAAAAGTGATGAAAGAACACGAAGTAAAAGCCGAAGCAAAACAGGATAATAAACAAGAATATAAAAATGATATGGCAACAACACAAACAACGCCGGAAAAAAGCGAATACCGCTACAAACCGGAGCAGATTGATTGGGACACAATGAACAATCTCGGATTAAGTAAGGAATATCTTGAAAAAAGGAACCTCCTTGAACCATTATTGAAAGGCTACAAAACCAATGAGCTTATACCTGTGAGCGTTAATTTCGGCACAGCCATTCTTCGTACAGATGTCCGTTTGTCTTTACAGACAACCGAAGATGGAAAATTAGTTCCGGCATTAAATGGTATCCGTAAAGAACCTAACCTCAACTTTGAATTTTTTGGACACAAGTTTACGGATGAAGATAAGAAAAACTTGCTCGAAACTGGAAATATGGGGCGTGTGGTTGATTTAAAAAATTCCAAAACAGGCGAACTAATGCCGTCCATTATCAGTGTGGACAGGCTTACCAATGAGCTTATTGCATTGCGAACAGATTTCATAAAAATTCCCGATGAAATTAAGGGCGTGAAACTGGACGATGCCCAAAAGCAAACCTTAATGGAGGGCAAACCGCTAAAGTTAGAGGGTATGATTTCTACCAAAGGAACAGAGTTTTCGGCAACAGTACAGTTCAATGCAGATAAGCGTTATGTGGAGTTCCTTTTTGACCGCAATAATTCCAATAGACAAACCCAAAGCAACGGTCAAACTCAAAACAATGGACAAAGTAATCAGCAAAGCCAGCCGCAGGAAGCTCCAAAAACATTCAGGGGCAAAGAACTGACTGATGAGCAGCATAAGGATTTTAAAGCCGGACAAACCGTTTACATTGACGGATTGAGGGATAAAAAAGGGCAACCGTATCAGGGTTATATCACTTTCAATGCAGAAACAGGAAAAACGAACTTCCAATTTCCAAGCCAGGTTAAAGCACAGGCAAAACCTGCCGAAGCCCACAAAACGCAAACTGCCGTCAATTCGGAGGGCAAAACCAACGAAGCGACCAAAAACATCAACGAGCCTTTGAAGTCGGGACAGCAAAGACCAAAAAACAAACAGCAGCAGGAACAACAGGAAAAACCCAAAGCTCCTGCAAAGTCCAAAGGTGTAAAAAGGTAATCAAGTATGAAAACAATTATTGCAGAAAAACCAAGCGTAGCAAGGGAAATAGCCGGACTTGTGGGAGCATCCGATAAAAAGGATGGCTATCTGACAGGTAACGGCTATTTTGTTACGTGGGCATTCGGTCATTTAATAGGATTGGGAATGCCCGAAGATTACGGCATTTCAGGGTTTGACAAAACAGCCTTACCAATACTCCCAAATCCCTTTTTGCTGACCGTCCGGAAAGTAAAAAAAGACAAAGGCTATACCACCGATACAGGTGCATTAAAGCAACTGAAAGTTATCGAAAAGCTTTTTAGCCGTAGCAACAGCATTATTGTTGCTACCGATGCGGGACGTGAGGGCGAACTCATTTTCAGGTACATTTATGAATACCTGAAATGTAACAAGCCCTTTGAACGCCTTTGGATAAGCTCGCTTACCGAAAAAGCCATCAAGCAAGGCTTTGACAATCTAAAAGACGGAACATCATTTGACGGATTGTATCAGGCAGCACAAGGCAGAAGCCGTGCCGATTGGCTCGTGGGCATCAATGCTACACAGGCGTTGAGCATTGCCGCAGGCAACGGTATTTATTCGCTCGGAAGAGTGCAGACACCTACACTGGCTTTGATATGCAAACGCTATCTGGAAAACAAGAATTTCACGGTAAAAAATTATTGGCAGATACAGCTATTGCACAACAAAGAACTGATAGATTTTAAAAGCCTTTCCAAAACCAAATGGGAAGACCAAAAACTTGCCTATGATACGCTGAAAGCCATTCAGCGAAGCGAAACGGCAACAGTTACATCAGTAGAAACCAAAAGCGTTACAGAACAACCGCCTTTATTGTTCGACCTTACCGGATTGCAAAAGGAAGCCAATAAAAAATTGAACCTTTCTGCCGAAGAAACCCTCAACATTGCCCAAAGCCTTTACGAAAAGAAGTTTATCACGTACCCACGTACCGGAAGCAAATACATTCCCGAAGATATGTGGGCAGAAATCCCTAACCTCGTGAGGGCTTTGCAAGATAGGGAAACGTGCAAGCAAGCCGTAGCAAAGATGAAATGGGGACGTTTTAATAAACGCATCGTGAACGACCTGCGTGTAACCGACCACCACGGATTATTGATTACTGATAAAATCCCGTCAGCACTGAACGCAAAGGAAAACGCTGTTTATGATATGATTGCCTTTCGGTTGCTCGAAGCCCTTTCACAAGCCTGTATCAAAGAGATAACCGATGTTGGTTTACAGGTATTGCATTATGATTTTACAGCAAAGGGTTGTAAGATTATGGAAGCTGGCTGGCGTTCCGTTAAGGGAAGTTTCACGGACGATGATACCGAACCTGTACAGGATTTACCCGAACTGAAAAAAGGCGATGAAATCAAAATCAAAGAAGCCTCCGTTCTCGAAAAGAAAACCAAACCGCCTGTGCTTTATACCGAAGCAGGGCTTTTGTCGGCTATGGAAACTGCCGGAAAGGAAATCGAAAATGAAGACGAACGCAAGGCTTTACAAAATATCGGTATCGGTACTCCGGCTACAAGAGCCGCAATAATCGAAACCCTGTTTACCCGTAACTATATCCACCGAGAAAAGAAATCCTTAATCCCTACCGAAAAGGGATTGCAAGTGTATGAATTGGTTAAAGAACGGAAAATTGCGGACGTGGCAATGACTGCCGAATGGGAACTCGCATTGCAGAAAATCGAAAACAACGAAACTGATGCAGGGGCATTTCAAAAGGAAATGGAACATTACGCTTCATCTATTACCAATGAATTGTTGCAAACTTCCATTGCCCAAAACAACCTGCCCAAATTGGTTTGCCCGAAATGCAAAAGCCAGCAACTCATTATCCGTGATAAAATCGTGAAGTGTCCTGATGAGGCTTGTAATTGGGTACAGTTCCGTAATGTGTGTGGTGTACAAATCGGCATAGCCGATATTGAAAGCCTTATCAATAAAAAGAAAACTTCACTCATCAAAGGAATGAAAAGCAAGGCAGGTAAGAAATTCGATGCGTATATCGTATTGAAAGAGGATTGTACAACTTCCTTTGAGTTTGCCAAAAATAAAAGCTACAAAAAGTAATGGAAAATAAGCCAACCATTAGTACAATGGAAATCAGAAATATGATTTATTCCATACGTGGAAAGCAAGTGATGCTGGATAGCGACCTCGCTTCCTTATACCAGGTGGAAACAAAGAACCTCAACAAAGCTGTAAAAAGAAATATTGAAAGGTTTCCTGCTTCTTTTTGCTTTCAACTGACCGAAGAGGAAGTTTGAGCTACGGCGGAAGACGTTATCTACCCTATGTTTTTACCGAACAAGGGGTCGCAATGGCTTCTGCCATACTCCGTTCCGATATAGCCGTTAAAGTCAGTGTTGAAATTATGGAAGCCTTTGTAGAAATGCGTAGAATGCTTATTAGCAATGCTTCTCTTTTTCATCGTTTGGATAAGATTGAACTTAAACAATCAGAAGCCGACCAAAAATTT
Source organism: Flavobacterium sp. TN-1 (assembly GCF_052828645.1). Lineage (NCBI taxonomy): Bacteria > Pseudomonadati > Bacteroidota > Flavobacteriia > Flavobacteriales > Flavobacteriaceae > Flavobacterium > Flavobacterium sp. TN-1. The sequence continues at coordinate 3,476,916 of NZ_CM128253.1, read as the reverse complement.
GAAGAGATTTTTAAGGCTTTGGAAAGCGATAAGCTCCAAAGCGAAAAAGGAATTTTCTACAACGGGCAGGTTTTTGATGCCTACACCTTTGTTTCCGATATTGTCCGAAATGCTAAAATATCCATTATCCTACTGGATAATTATGTGGATGACACGGTATTGACCTTATTGGGTAAACGGAACAATATTGTAACCGCAACAATCTATACCAAGAGCATCAGCAATCAGCTACGGTTGGATGTACAACGGTACAACAGCCAATATCCTCCGATTGAAATTGAGATTTTTCCGATGCTCACGACCGATTTATGATGATTGACGGTACGGAGCTTTACCATATCGGAGCATCACTCAAAGACCTGGGCAAAAAATGGTTTGCCTTTTCGAGAATGGATATTGAAGTCGGTAGGATGCTTCAAATCCTAAACAATCAATAGAACCTCTGAATTTTCAGAGGTTTTTTATTGCCCATTACGTCAAATCCTACCTCTCAAAGCCAAACCCTGCCACTTCTGCAATGGGGCTTATCTACTGCTATAATTTTAGGCTTCAAGTAAAATTCTAAACAAAATTATAGTATGGATACACAGCAAAAAGACCTATCGTATTTCAGGTTACGATTACAAGAATTATTAAACACCAGCTTCCCCGACAAGGCAAATGACCAAAAGTTTATTGAACAGCGTTCTTCGTGGGCTGCCAATGCCTACGAGGGTGCTTTTAGTTCGGGAAACGCCATTGAGCGATGCAACGAAATAGCTAACTACATTCTTTTCGAGGGCTTGCATTTTTCAAAATTCGATACCGTTTTTCAGGTGGTATGCAATGAGTTTGATACCATAATGGCAGACGAGGAACTGCGACCATTTGCCCTTAAAATGTTTCCTGTTTGCGAGCCTGTTTTCTCCGCCTATGAACTAACCGATGATTTCGCATACGGTTATGAGTTTGATTTACTCTATACCGAAATAACGGGAACCATCGCAATATGGATAGAGGAAAATGGGCTTCAGTAAACGCCAAAATCTCCAACAGAACATTGATGCCCTGCGAATTGCTTTTAAACTGGAAAAGGAGAAACGGCAAGCCACCGTAGGCGAAAGACTGTCATTGATGCGTTATAGCGGATTTGGCGGTCTTAAATTCGTTCTGAACCCCATAGCGGACAAAACAGACATCAACCATTGGAGGAAAACCGAACACGATTTATTCCCCATTACGCAGGAACTCCACCAACTGCTCAAAGAAAATTCCGAAGACGATAAGCAATACCGCAGGTACGTGGATAGTATGAAAAGCTCCGTACTGACAGCGTTTTATACACCGCCACAGGTAATAGATGCGATTTCCGCAACCTTGCGTGAAAGCGGTCTGAACATTGATAAATTCCTTGAACCCTCTGCCGGTATCGGCTCATTCATACAATCCTTTTCGGAAAATCAAAAAGCCAATGTTACCGCTTATGAAAAGGATTTGCTTACAGGCAAGATTTTAAAACAGCTTTATCCTGAAAGCAATATCCGTATAAGTGGTTTTGAGGAAATCCCCGAAAAGGAACAAAACAGCTATGATGTAATCGCCAGTAATATACCGTTTGGCGATACTTCCGTATTTGACCTTTCCTATTCCCGAAGCAAAGACAGTACAAAAGTACAGGCAGCCCGAAGCATACACAATTACTTTTTCCTGAAAGGTACTGATATGCTCCGTGAGGGCGGTTTGCTGGCTTACATTACTTCACAGGGCATTCTGAACAGCCCGAAGAACGAACCGATACGCAGGGCGTTGATGCAGGATAATAATTTGGTTTCGGTTGTGAGATTGCCTAATAACTTGTTTACCGAATATGCAGGTACGGAAGTAGGCAGTGACCTGATTATCCTGCAAAAGAATACGGCAAAACAAAATCTGACCGAAAGGGAAGATCTGTTTTGCCAAAGCAGGCAAACAGAATACAATACACCGGGCAATGCGCTCTTTCAGGACAGTACAAGAATAATCTATACCGACCAAAAATTAGATACCGACCCATACGGGCAACCCGCCTTAATCTATACACATAAAAATGGTGTTGAGGGGATTGCCAAAGACCTCAAACAGATGCTTTCCGAAGATTTTGGAAAGCACCTGAATTTGGGTTTATACAATGGCGAACGGAACGATGAACCTGTTATGCAAATTCCAATTGAGCCAAAGGTTACACCTCCGGTTGTTGAGCCTGTTATTCTTCAACCTGAACCACTGCGAATCATACAGGAAAGCCCGCAGGAACTAAAGCAACTAAGCATTTTTGATTTGTTTGAAAATATAAACGAACCCGTAGCAATTCTTGCCCCGCCCAAAAGAGCGATCACAACCAAAAGACAAAGCACTAAAATAAACCGTCGTGCAATAGGTCGCCAAACCGACCTGTTCAGTGCGATGCAGCAGCCCTATACACCTCCGGTTACCAATAAAAATACCGATGGTAATATCTCTGCCAATGGTAAAAAACAGGAAGCTATCGGCGACCTGTTTTCAAGTATCAATGGGAATGGCCAAGCTGATAAGCCAGCCATTACCGATACCATTCCCGAACCTGCCCCGTATAGTGGCGAACTGCAATCGTTCCACCGAAACGATTGCCTTGTCCTGGATAATGGATGGGTTGGTCATTTGCAAGATGTAGATACATCAGACGGTACGGCAGTTTTCCACCCTTTGCAGTTGCCACCTGTACAGAAAGCAAGAGCCGAAGCGTATATCGGGGTGCGTGATGTTTACCAAGAACTTTACAATAAAGAGGCAAAGTTTCAGACCGAATACAAGGAAGAAAGGGGAACCCTTAACCGCCTTTACGATGCCTTTGTCAAAAGGTACGGCAACTTCAACAGTGCCGATAATATCAAGCTCATCAAAACGGATAGCTCCGGCAAGGAAATTCCTTATTTGGAGCGTGTCGTTGGCGGCGTTGTACACAAAGCGGATATATTCAGCCGTCCTGTAAGTTTCTCCACCCTAACAATAGCAACAGACAATCCCGAAGAAGCGTTGGCGGCTTCGTTGAACAAATACGGAAACGTGGATTTGGGCTATATGTCTGAAATCAGCGGTATGACGGACGATGCTTTGAAAGAAGCCTTACACGGTCGTATTTACTACAATCCTCTGCAAAAGGAATATGAAATATCCGAACGCTGGATTGCTGGCAACGTAGTGGAGAAAGCCCAAGAGGTCAAAGTGTATCTCGAACGCAATACCGATGATACCGAAGCCAAAGCAAGCCTTACGGTTTTGGAAGAAGCCCGACCAAGACGTATCGAATTTGAGGAACTCGATTTTAATTTGGGCGAACGCTGGATACCCACAGGCATTTATGCCCGATTTGCTTCACATCTTTTTGATACGGACGTACTCGTTCATTACTCTGAAAGCTCCGATGACTTTTCAGTAAAGTGCGACCGTAAGAATTTGCATATATGGGAAAAATACGCTGTCAAGGCTGAAAGCCGGACGTTTGACGGGATTGCCCTGCTCAAACACGCCCTTGTCAATACCACGCCTGATATTACCAAAAAAATTACGGTTGGCGACCAAGAGGTCAAGGTACGGGATATGGAAGCCATACAAATGGCGAACACCAAGATTGACGAAATCCGTACCGCTTTTACCGATTGGCTTCACGCCCAAAACGATGACTTTAAAAACAGGCTGACCGACCAATACAACGACACCTTTAACTGTTTCGTCCGACCGAACTATGACGGAAGCCATCAGGACTTTCCTGGATTAGACCGTAAAGCGTTGGGCATTGAAGACCTGTATTCGAGCCAAAAGGACACCGTTTGGATGATAAAGCTCAATGGCGGTGCTATCTGCGACCACGAAGTAGGTGCAGGAAAAACGTTGGTAATGTGTACGGCTGCGCAGGAAATGAAGCGTTTGGGATTAGCCCACAAGCCGATGATTATCGGGCTAAAAAGCAATGTTCACGAAATTGCAGAAGCCTACCGAACCGCTTACCCTCACGCCAAAATCCTTTTTCCGGGCAAAGAAGATTTTACGCCCCAAAAACGCCTGCGGATTTTCGGAGATATTAAAAACAACGATTGGGATTGTGTGATTCTGACACACGACCAATTCGGAATGATACCCCAAAGCCCCGAAATTCAAAAGGAAATACTCGAAATAGAATTGGACAGTGTAGAGCGTAACCTCGATGCCCTGCAATCGCAAGGCAAGGAAGTAACCAGAGGGATGCTTGCCGGGGTAATCAAGCGGAAAGAAAACCTCGAAGTCAAACTCAAAACCCTGCAACACGATATTGAAAACCGCAAAGATGATGTGGTAGATTTTAAGATGATGGGCATTGACCATTTGTTCGTTGATGAAAGTCATCAATTCAAAAACCTAATGTTCAACACAAGGCATACAAGGGTTGCCGGATTGGGGAACGTGGACGGCAGCCAAAAGGCAATAAACCTGCTCTTTGCTATCCGTACCATTCAGGAGCGCACAAATGCGGATATGGGAGCAACTTTCCTTTCGGGAACGACCATCAGTAATTCCCTTACGGAACTGTACCTGCTTTTTAAATACCTGCGACCACGGGCATTGGAAAAACAGGGCATTCACTCTTTTGATGCGTGGGCAGCCATCTATGCAAGGAAAACGACCGATTACGAGTTTTCGGTTGCCAATAATATTGTCGCAAAAGAACGCTTCCGCTATTTTATAAAAGTGCCGGAGCTGGCACAGTTCTACTCCGAAATCACAGATTACCGGACGGCAAAAGATATAGGCATTGACCGCCCCAATAAGAACGAGGTATTGTATAACATACCACCCACACCCGACCAGGAAGAATTTATCAAAAAGCTAATGGAGTTTGCCAAAACAGGAAATGCAGAACTGTTGGGCAGACCAAAATTAAGTGCCAGCGAAGAAAAAGCAAAGATGCTTATCGCTACGGACTATGCCCGTAAGATGTCGCTGGATATGCGTATGGTAAGCGGCAGGTACGATGACCATCCCGATAACAAGGCTTCGCATTGTGCCGCAAACATCGCTAAATATTATAACCAATACAATGCACAGAAAGGAACACAGTTCGTTTTCTCCGATTTGGGAACATACAAGCCTGGCGAATGGAATGTGTATTCCGAAATCAAACGCAAGCTCGTGGAAGACCACGGCATATCCGCAAACGAAGTCCGCTTTATACAGGAGGCTAAAAATGATAAGCAGCGTAAGGAACTTATCAAAGGTATGAACGAGGGAAAAATCCGTGTACTGTTCGGTTCAACGAGTATGCTCGGAACAGGTGTCAACGCACAGAAAAGAGCCGTTGCCGTTCATCATCTGGATACTCCGTGGCGACCAAGCGACCTTGCCCAAAGGGACGGTAGGGCTGTCCGAAAAGGCAATGAAATTGCCAAGTTCTTTGCAGATAACAAAGTCGATGTGATTATCTATGCCGTGGAAAAATCATTGGATAGTTATAAGTTTAACCTGTTGTACAACAAGCAACTTTTTATAGACCAATTAAAAAACAACAATCTCGGCAAACGAACCATTGACGAGGGCAGTATGGACGAAAAATCGGGAATGAATTTTTCGGAATACGTGGCTATCCTTTCTGGAAATACAGACCTGCTGGATAAAGCCAAACTGGAAAAGCAGATTGCAGGTTTGGAAAGCGAAAAACAGGCGTTTAACCGTTCTAAGTTCAGTGCCAAATACAAGCTGCAAGACTTTACGGAATTGCTGGAAAGTACGCAATCACGCTTAAACAGAATGAACCTTGATTGGGAAAACTTACAGCAACGCATACAAAAGCGTTCGGACGGCACAATCGCAAACCCTGTACAGTTGAACGGCTTACCGCCCAATGCGGATATAAAACAAATCGGTGCAAAGCTCAACCAGCTTGCGGACAAAGCCCGCACCGGAGGTCAGTACGAAGAAATAGGAAACCTGTACGGTTTTACCTTATTAGTTAAAACCGAAATGTCCGAAAAAGAGGGCGTGGATATAAGGGTTAACCGCTTTTTGATTCAGGGCGAGGGCAATATCAAATATACCTACAACAATGGTCTAATCGCCAAAGATGAAAAGCTGGCGGCTATGAACTTCCTTAACGCACTGGAGAAATTGCCCGGCTATATCGAGCAGGAGCAAAAGAAAATTGCGGAGATAAAAAAAGACCTGCCCATTCTTCAGGAAGTGGTAAACGGTACGTGGTCTAAAGAAAGCAGATTGAGCGAACTTAAAACGGAACTGGCTGCCGTTGAGCGAAAGATACAGTTGTCTATCACGCCCGAACCTAAAGAAGAACCTGCGGAACAAAAAGAGAAACAAAAAGAAGCTCCCAATATTTCGGATAGTATTGTAAGAACACCAGGTATTCATTTACCTCGTGGGGTGTTATAGTAATGAAATGGTCTGTTTTTCTTCCTGACGAACATAAAAATATAAAGTAAACAGATGTTGGTAGCACGGGTTTTCAGTCCGTCCGTCAGCTAAACGACTGCCTAAATTCCATAGGTGAAAGGTTGGTTTTTGTCCTAAACAACTTGCTGAATGATTGCGGATGTTCAAAGCCCAATTCGTAAGCAATCTCGCTTACAGATGAGTTTGTCGTTGACAATTTTTCTTTGGCTTTTTCAATCATTCTGTTATGGATATGTTGTTGAGCAGTTTGTCCTGTTAATGATTTTAAGGTATCGCCTAAATAATGCGGGGATAAATTTAGTTCGTTGGCAAGATACTGAACGGTTGGCAAACCTTGTTGTTGAGTATAATTTCTTTCAAAATAATCGGACAACACTTTTTCCAATTTTGAAAGCAAGTCATTTCCTTTCTTTTTGAGTTCTAATGCCTGCCTATTGTAAAAACGATTGGCATAATTGAGTAATGTTTCTATGTGGGTAACAATAATGTCCTGGCTGAATGGGTCGCCTATTTCATACTCTTCAGATATGCTTTTCATTAAAGAAACTATTTTGTTTTCTTCATCATCAGAAATGTGCAATGCCTGATTTACCGAATAGGAGAAAAAGTCAAATTTATTGATGTTTTTTGCCAAAGGGTAATTCTGAATAAAATCAGGATGAAACGCCAAAGCCCAACCACCTGTAAATTGGTGGTCGTAAATAGAAACTACTTGTTTTGGTGACTGAAATGTTAAAGAGCCATTGTCAAAATCGAAAAATTGCTGTCCATATCCCAATTTGCCGCTCGGATTCTTTTTTATCCATACAGAATAAAAATTGAAAACCAATTTGTGGGAACTTGCGTGAGCCAAACATAATTTTCCGCTTAAATCTATCACTGTAATTAACGGATGTTTAGGCGGTGGCAAAAAGAAAAGCTCGTGCAATTCTACTATGTTATTGACGGTATAAGGCAAACTCTTTTTCACGTCAGCAAAGTTAGATAAAACTTTTAAACCGACTGAATGGTTCTTATTCTGTCAAGCATAGCTCTTTTGGCGATTGAGGAATTGGGTGCAATCACTTCAAAAGCGTGGGGTGTACCTGGGTGAAGATGAAATTCAACAGGAATGCCTGCTTTGGACAACTTTTGCAAATAAGCAATATTTTCATCTCTGAAAATATCAAGAAAACCTACTTCAATGTATGCAGGAGCAAGATTATCAAAATCTGTGAGGTAAGCGGGAATTGCAACAGGCGATATGGAAGAACTGTCTGCTTCCCGTCCCAAAGAAGCCTGCCAACCCGTGAAATTGGAATCATAATTCCAAACGACAAATGGCAACAATTTTTCATCGGGCAAAACGGTTCTGCTATCCAACATTGGATAAATTAAAATCTGTTTGGCAAGTGGAATGTTTTCGTCACGGGCTAATATGGCTGCACCTGCGGCAATGCCACCGCCAGCACTGTCGCCCATAACAGCAATGCGGTTTGGGTCTATCCCTAATTCATTGGAATTTTCTTTTAGCCAAAGTAAGCCTGCAAACACGTCTTCGGAATGTACCGTTCCCTGTACTTCGGGGGCTAATCTGTAACCGACAGCCAAAAAAGGCACGCCTGTAAGATGAACATAATGCTCTATCAGGAGGTTGTAAACATCTACTGAACCTGCTATTCTTCCGCCACCGTGGGCGTAAATAATGGCTGATTCCGATTGAATGTTTTTGCTCGTGTACCAATGAAGATAGATTTCTGCACCGTCTTTGGAATGTGTTGTAAACTTTTGAACTGATACATCTTCACGGCTTGGAAATATGTTGAACATATTTTTTAGTAGAACGTCTGCATTTTCTCTAAGTGTTTTCCAATCGCCTTTTTCTGGCGGAGTAGTTGGTGGATATTTTGCCAAGAAATCTGAAAGTCCTGATTCTATTTCTGCATCAAAAGCATAATGTGTAGTCATATTCTTTTACTTTAAAAGTTATGACGCAAAATTATTTATTGCTCATTCTACGAATGAAGCCGAAATGCTGTTTGTTGTAGTCAAATTGCTGTTAGCTACTATCATCATTGTTTTTCCATAGTTCTTCTCGCCATTTATGTTATCAAATGCTGTAAATCAGGGTCATTCTTGATACGTTCCATTTCGCTTTCAACAATGTTCAAAATATCCAATTTTATCTGACGGTAATTGCTTTCAATTTCCTGTTTCATTCTATCTTCTCCGTGTTCATTAATAAAAGATAGAATTTCTGGTATCTTCTGATAGACTTTAGTTTCTGCGGCAACTTTTTCATTGTCCACTACAATTTCGGCGTGAAAGATTTTTTGTTCGATACGTTCGTCAAAGTTGTCCGAAACTGAACCTACAAACATACCCTGTGTTAGTGTTGAGATTTTTGAGGCAGGTATCAGGCTATCCAATTGTGTAGAAATTGAAGTTGATTTATCGTTACGGTTTATGGTCATACTTTGACGTTTCTGCAATACTTTACCGAAGCGTTCTGAAAGGCTTTTCGCTGTTTCGCCTACAACCTGCCCACTAAAAATATTACCTACCGTATTTTGGATAACCTTGCTCTCTTTGTCGCCGTAATCCCTTGTTAATTGTGAAAAATCCTGAAAGCCCAAGCATACAGCCACCTTATTACTTCTCGCCGTTGCGATAAGATTGTCCAGTCCCCTAAAATAAATTGTGGGCAGCTCATCTATGATTACCGAACTTTTTAATTGCCCTTTTTTGTTGATGAGTTTTACAATACGTGAATTGTACAAACCCAATGCTGCGGAGTAAATATTTTGGCGGTCGGGATTATTGCCAACGCACAAAATTTTCGGCTCTTTCGGGTTATTGATGTCAAGCGTAAAATCATCGCCTGTCATAACCCAATATAACTGTGGGCTAATCATTCTTGATAAGGGAATTTTTGCCGATGCAATTTGCCCCTGTAACTGGTCTTGTGCGCCGCCTTGCCAGGCATCCATAAAGGGCGACAAATAATTTTCCAAATCAGGATAGGAAGTTAGAATCGTGAACACGTCCGAATACTTTTTATTCAGCAATTCAATAGCGTGTGGGAATGTGCAATACTTACCGTCCTCGTAGATTTTCAGATACCAAATTATCGCTGCAAGTAAGATAATTGGGCTTTCCACAAAGAAATCCCCTTGTTTCTGTATCCACGACCTGTTGAGGTTCAGCATTATGGTGTAAGCCGCTTCATAAGCATCTGAAATGTCCGTCATAAAGTCGGGATTGAGTGGATTGCAACGGTGGCTTTTGCGTGGGTCGTCAAAATTTATCACGTAGAATTTAGGCTGAATTTTATACTTATCCCGATGCTTCAGTAAGTGATTGTAAGCAATGGTCGAAAGGTCGTCGAACTTGAAATCGTAGATGTACATACTAAAACCTTTCTCAATCTGCTGCTTGATGTAGTTGTTTACGATAGCATAGGATTTTCCTGAACCCGGAGTACCCAATACGATAGATGCCCTGAAAGGATTTACAATGTTTATCCAACCATTGTTCCACTTGCCTTTGTAGTAAAATTTGGTGGGCAGGTTGACGGAATACTCGTTTTCCATCAGCTTGGTTTCCTGTTGGAAGCTCTCGTTTTCGTTATTGAAAACATCGTCCATCAGGTTAGTGCGCAGCAATCGGCTCATCCATACACCCGCCATCAGGAAAGCGATATAACCTAACGAGATAGTAAGGATATACAGGAAAGTTCCTGTTGCCGGGGATAGCTTTAACAGTGGCGTATTAAGAAAGAACAGCACAAAGCCAATACCCAAAGCCACGTATATTTTAGACCAAGTTATCTTCTCATTCTTTACGCCTTTCGTTCCTAAGCAACTTAAAGCCAACAAAACCAAAGCGAATGCTTTGGTATATAACGTGTGTGAAAACAAACCCGCTGTTCTGTCAAAATTGCCCAGTATTTTACTGATTACTTCCAACGTCCACCCACGTTCTAAAAAGAAACCGTAGCAGAACCAATAAAGGTGCATCAGCACCAATAGAATACTCACTGCCCGCATAAAAGCCATTATCTTGGCAAGCCCTTTTAAATCGTCTTCTCCCTGCATTTTTATAAATTTTTAAATGTTCGGGCGTGAATTTAAAGGCTCTTTGAAGTGGTTATAAGAAAGTGGCAGCCAGTGACGCTGTGTGGCAGTATTTGGCTAAATATAATATAATTTGAAAATGCTTGGCGATAAAGTCTGGTTTTACAGCTTACCTTATCCTATTCTTTAATAATTATATTAGTCATTCAGCCAATTCAATGCTTCATTTGTTATTCCGCTATACCAATCCATTTCGTTATCAGTTGTATTTGCTATTTCATTTGAACGTTCAAAAAATCGCTGGACGTGGGTTGGTTCGGGAACATAGCTTGCTTTATGTGAGTCTTCAACCATTTTTATAAATATACTTAAAGGAAGAGGTACGATTGTAGAAGTTCCTCCGTAATAACTAATATTCATCTTATGCAAAGCATAAAAATGGGCAATACAGGCTTCATTAATGTTTGGCGCTATAAATAAACAATAGGCAGGTTTGGTGGTCTCTCGCTTAACCTTTGCAAGATGTCGGGTTACAGGTTCTCCTTCCGTTTCATACTGTCGTTGCCCGCTTTGCATTGTAACTTCGACTGTTAACCCAAAACTGTCGTAATCGCATACGATATCTGCCATATTTCCTTGCGCCGTTGACATCGGACTTCCAAAATCATCAAACTTTAGATTGGCTTTTATATTACCACCATCTAACATCGTCATTGCTCGCCAAGTGTTCCATTCAAGCATTAGCGGTGTGTCGTAAAGAGAATTATCAAGTATCTGCTCAAATGTTGAATTAATATCTTCAAACAAACGATAATCTTTTATTGCAGTTATTTGTTCAGTTATAATTTGCTCTTTACGCCTTTCTAATTCATCTGCAAATATATCCTTAAGTTGTTGCAAAGTTGCCGTTTGGCTAATTACAATAGTAGGAAATTCTTCATTGATTTTTTGCTCAAGCAATTCTTTGTTATCAGTTAAAAGCGTTGGAGTATTAGCGTTTCCAAGATATTCAATATATTGACTTTCATTGTTAATAAAAACAGGTTCCCTGTCGGTATGTTCCAAAAAATAATCTACCTCTTGAATTTTTTCAGGAACTATTGAAATTGATTTCCCAATATGCGAAATATTTACCAGACCAGTTGCACGTAAGTATCGGATACAAGCGTCTGCATAATCACGCATATTACTCGCTTTGGTCTTAATAAATTTGGTAATTGAGGCATCATTCGTTTCTCTCGTTTTTGTATTTCCCGAAATTATGTCGTCCGCATAAATTTCTTCTAATTCCTTTTCCAAATATAGAGCACGAAATTTTCTGTAATTACCTTCATTTTGAGCTTTGGCATTTCTGAAATCGTTGATTTTATAAACAATTTTTTCAAATGCTCTATAATCAACTAACTGCAATCCGAAGAACATTAATTCATCAAATTTTAATGAACCAAAATATCGGATTAGCCGAAATAGCTCAAGATAAGGTTTAACCCAAAAATCTGCCGAACTTTTTGAGGGCTTATGATAAGGCGAGGGTACTTGAAATTTCAGTAATTGTCTTAAAAATATTTCATCTTTCCTCCTTGAGTTTACTAATTCTAATCCAGCAGATGTCAAATGAATAGTAGGAGAAAGCGTTACGAAACCAAGTGCTTTCGGCGCTCGGTTTATTCTGTCTCTTGCGCTGAATGCCGGGTCGTTTGCTCCCTCTCCGTTGAAAAAGTTTTCCTCTTTCAAAAGTTCCATAAACTCTCTCTGCGTCTCTGTATTCCATTTTTTACCAGTAAAATGAGCACTTAACAGCTCAATTTCAGGTATCATTTTATTTGGTGTTCGGGGAGAAGTAGTAACGAAGATTACTTTGCTGTCTATTCTTGCCATAAAATTTAGAGTGTCAATTTCTGGTCAACTAATTCTGGAAAATGTCTATTACTTGTATCTTCACTACCATAGTTGGAAATTATAATGTGTGAAGCTGATGACTTAAATCGATTTCTTATATTCACAGCATAAGATTTTCCGTATTCATCCACAATCATATCTCCGTACAGTTTTTCAGTCAGTGGAGTTCGTCCAATAACCATCAGTGCTTTGCATTTTAACTGTTTATATGCAATAGCTAATTCAGTGTGATTTTTTTCATTAAATCCATCTTTATATTCAGTATTTCCATAGTCGGAAAAGACACAATCATAAGGAGGGTCTAAAAACATAAAATCTTCTTCAGTTGCCATTTCAAAAATTTCTTTATAGTCCAAATTCAAGATTTTGGCATTGCCAAGTAATTTACTATGAGCTTTAGTCACAAGTGATGTATTCATATTTGCATATCTACCATAAGGTACATTAAATTCTCCTTTGGAATTGTACCGTATCATTCCTGAATATGCTGTCTTATTAATGAAGAAATAAAGTAAGGCGTCTGAATATTTTTTGACAGTCCAATCGTTGAACATATCTCTAATTTGGTAATAGAGAGCTTCGTTATCGTCATTAACTCTTTCGTTCGGTGTTTGAGCTTTTAGTTCCTCAAACTTTTTCCTGTTTCTTTGATAGACCTTTTCTATTTCTGAAAGCTCTTTTTGCAAAGAGCCAAAGTCAGATTTTACTCCTTTATAAAATGCCATCAATTTTGAATTGATATCATTAATAATTGCTTTTTCGGGTTCTAAATAAAAGAACAAAGCACCACCACCGAAGAATGGCTCGATATATCGACCATCAAACTGCGGAATATGTTTTTCTAAGTGCGGAATTTCTTTAGATTTTCCTCCTCTGTATTTTAGCAATGGTTTCATAGTTTCGCTTTTTGACGTTTATTTGTAACAATGTTTTCTGCGACAACAGTCAAAATTTGTGTAGCTTCATCTTCGTTAGCTATAATATCGTAAACTTTATCCGCTGACCACAGACGCAGAAGTTCTTTCGAATCTGTTTGCAAAAAGTTGGCAAGTTGCAAAATTTGTTCACGTTTTGCACGTCTGTCGCCTTTTTCGATTTTGCAATAAGTCGCAGTGTCAATTTCCAAAACTGAAGCTATCTGCCTTTGGGGTATTTGCTTATCCTCCCTAAGCATTTTGAGTCTATGACCAAATATTGTTGACATAATTACGTCTTGACATTATTTGGCAAATATAATGATAAGGTTTGGAGTAGGAAAGTTTTTTAAGGTCGCGTTTGCGGTTAGTCAAACTAATTATATTGATTCATTTTGAAGAAGTGAAAATCTTTATTACTTCCCCATTTGGCGTTTACGTTTCTTCTTCATCTTGTTTGCAAAATCCTGTTCCTCATAATCTTCGCCCTGTGCTTCGGAAAGCAAACCGCCCAATGCTTCAATCAAACCGTCTTCGTGTTTTTCAGTATTTAAGAAGTCGAACAAATGGTGTGGTTCTTCCGCAGGAAGATCCGCATCATTTGATGTGGATATTTTCGGTTGTAATTCAACTGGCTCTTTAATCTCCGGTTTGATATTATTGTTCCAATAATCATTAAAGGTATTGGCAGAAAGTTCCTTGCTTAAACGTGAACCGTTCCAAACCGCTTTAGAATTGTGGTCTATAAATGTCATTCCGTAAATACGACCTGTATCATTCCTCCGCACCACTACGTTAATTCCCTGCTCCGTCAATTGCTTCTTAAAGCCCAATTCATCAGTTGTTGATTTCAAGGCAATGGTAACGGCTGACTGTAAGGTCTGCTTGGTTGGGCTATCTTTTAAATCCGTTTTGCATTTCGCAAAATGCAGTTCCAAAGCCGGAAGCCCTGCATCTTTACCAAACAGCGAAGCCTTGAACGGATGCCCGGCTCTTTCGCCTTTCTCGTTTAAAGGAATGTATAATAAACCCTGCCGTAGCTGCCCCTGTAATTCGCCCTCTACTTTTTCGGTGGTAATATTGAACAGGGAAAGCAGGGCATTGTATTCGCCCAAAGTTTGGTATTGGTAGTAATTCGGCAGGTGGCGAACTACCGAAGCGATTTGACTCTTTACATCGCCTGCCCGATAATCTACCGGACGGAAAACCTTATCAGTTTGGTTGCGCTCCTTATCGGTTGCGGGTATCAATCCGTGTTTTCTTTCCAACTCACGGCACACATTCATAGACCGCATTTTCTCGAACTTGTCCGAAATCTTTTTGCCCTGCTCATCCACGCAAACCGATACAATATGAATGTGACTGCGGTCAATATCGGTATGTTTGAATACCACAAAAGGCTGTTCGCCGTAACCCATTTCACGCATATATTCCTCTGCCATTTCCCGAAACTTGTCATCACTTACGTTGTCTTTCGGGTCGGGATTGAGCGAAATATGCAACGTATGTTTTTCGGTATTGCGGTTAGCTATCAGGTAAGGCGCAAAAGATTGAACTAATTGTGCTACGGAATAATGCCCGTTAGCGGTTTCAATCATCTTATTGGCAAACAAAATATTTCCGTTTTTATTCTCTACTTTAAGCTGATTATATGCCAATGCCCCGTATAAATTTCCGCTTCTGCCAATTTTCGCTATCATTTCTACGGCTATTTTTTCAGGTGTTTGGCTTCAAATTCCTCGCTTATCTGAATAATTTTTTGGCATAGCATCGCCATTTCAGCCGTCTGTTTTTCCAATTTGTAGAGAAACGCTGCGGCTTTTTTCTCGGAAAAATTCTTGTACAGCAGCTTTACAATCTGGTTATAGTTCACACCTACGGAACGAAACTGGCTATGAAACGAGGTCAAGCGCATATAAAAATCAACCGTTCCTTTGTCAATCTTAACCGATTTCATTTCCTTACTGAACAGTAGGGAAATGATAAACTTCGCTTTATTGGGCATTCCCGATGCTTCAAAAAGCGATAAGAGTTTGGCGTTTTCTTCGTCCGTAAGACGGAAAACGTGGCGGTGGATGCTTGGGTCGGTTTTTGGTTTCCGTCCGCCCTTATTCTGTTTTCTGTTACTGTTCTCGTTCATCACAAATCCATTTTTAATCCACACAAAAACGCTGACTTCGGAAGACGTTTTTTAAGCTCCCGGCAGGGCAAGTTGTTTTGAGGCACTAACTCGGTTTCGAGTGCCTCAAAACACAACTTGCCGTGTTCTATTGAACACAAAAATCCGCCCTGCGGGACGGATTAAATGTAACAGGGAAAAACGGCTCGATGCCGTCCCCGTTACCCTCCGATTTGTCAAAAGTCTTTTGCATAAATCCATTAATAAAAATCATTTTACAAAGTAAAGCCCTGTGCCCGATAGCATTGCACTGTGCCACAGTGCCAAACAGTGCCTCTGACCGCCAAACAATGCCACAGGGATACAATCGAATGAAATTGATTGGTTCTTTGCCTTTGAATGATGGCATAAAGACAGGCAGCCCATACTTCAGGAAGAGCAGACAGCACACATTCAAGAATGCAGGCAATCCTGCCTACCTGATTGCAGGAATGCAAGATTGCAAGACTGCCGGAAAGCGTGAACGCCTGCTATACAACTATCCGGCTCCCCTGATAGAAAGATAGATTGACGGAATGAAAGAATCACAGCAAGCCTGCCTGATAAGCTACGGGAATGATTGCAGGACTGCTGTAATGCAAGGAAACAGGCAATCAGGTATGAACGCAGGCAACCCTGATAGCTATCTTGAAAGAAAGCAGGAAATCAGAACGGCTTGCCGGAACGTCTGCAAGCCTGAAAACAGGAATTTGAAAACTTTAAATTTTAAAAATATGGACACAAAAAAGAAACCTCTGTTTATCGCTTTTTCTTCTCAAAAAGGCGGTGTTGGCAAAAGCACATTTACTACGCTTGTGGCAAGTACGATGCACTACCGCCTGGGCTACAACGTAGCCGTATTTGATGCGGATTTTCCGCAGCATAGTTTAATGAAAATGAAAGCCCGTGATTTGGCAATGGTAATGGAAAATGAGGCTTTGAAAAAACTGGCGTATAAGCAATTTACCACTATCAACAAGAAAGCCTATCCGATAACACAGCATAGAGCAGATAGCGTACTGGATGCTGCACACGAATTTGTAACGACTTCTGCTGTTCCGGTCGATGTGGTATTCTTCGACCTGCCCGGAACCGTGAACACGCCCGGCATCCTGAAAGCACTGGCAGGAATGCGCCACATATTTACGCCCATTACAGCAGACCGTGTGGTAATGGAAAGTACGCTCATTTTCACGCAGCTTTTACAGGACGTGATTATGAAAAAAGGCGAAACCTCCATAGAAACCATTAACCTGTTTTGGAACCAGGTGGATGGCAGGGAAAGCACACCTTTATATGACGTATATAATCAGCTTATTAAGCAACTGGGATTAAGCCTGATGCAAAGCCAAGTGAAGAACAGCACCCGTTTTCGCAAGGAAAGCGAAGCAGACAGTAAAACGGTTTTCCGTTCTACCGTAATGCCGCCTGACGAACGTTTGATGAAAGCCTGCCAGTTAGACCTCTTCATCAATGAGTTTTTGAAAATCATTCAATTATAGCCTTATGGAGAAAGATAATAAAAGAAAAGCCACGCCGGACATCAACGAAGAGTTGATGATGAACCTGATGGTGGACGGCATTAAAAAAGACGGCATACAGCTTCCTCCCGAACCCGCTGAAGAACCGGAAAAGGAGGCGGCTAAAGATGAGGTAAAACAGGATGATTTATCACAACGCAAACCTGTACCAAGAGAACGGAACCGCACCAAGAAAAATCTTGACGTCAGCTACGGCGAACATTTTTTGAAAACCCATTCGATGACCAAGCGGGGCGATAAAAGCATTTATATCCGGCAGGAATACCACGAACGCTTATCCCGTATTGTACAGGTTATTGGTAAAGATGAGATACCCCTGTATGCCTACCTGGACAATATACTGGAACATCATTTTGAAATGTTTGAGAAAGCGATTACCGATGATTTCAACGAAAAGTTTAAACCTATTTTTTAAAGCATTTGATTATGGAAATAGTAATTGTGATTTGCCTGCTGATAATCATTGTCCTGCTTTTGCAGGACAAGATTGTCATTAAAAAAAGGTCGGAGCAAAAACCAACGCAGGAAAAAGTTAATCCGAACCTGCCTGATATTATGGGACAGCCCAAGCCTGTACGAAGCCTTTCAGTGCCAAACACTGCCAATGAAAGCCAAATTGAGGAAGCACAGATAAACCCTGATAATTTAGACATCGAATACGACGAAAATGAAAACGTTGGTATTCAGATTCCGCAGGAAGAGCTGGACGAAGTTTTCAATAATATGCCTGATTTGGAGGAAGAGGAAGAAGAATGGAACAGGTACGGAATATCCAGTGGCGATAACAGTCTTGCCCAAGGGGTTACCTATGACGAACTAAGCTCCGTAGGGGTGTTGCTTCAAAAAGAAAATTTGGAACAATCCCAAAAGGAAACAGCGGTGGCGATAGTTCAAAGATTACAGGGAACTGAATTATTCAGCCTGCTGGAAAATTCCATTGAGGGTGCTTCCCGAAGAATAGCCGAGCTTTTGGATAACACACTCTCATCTGAAACGGAGGACAGTTCTTCCATTTTGCGGAAAAGTGATTTGAGTGATTTTGACATTGGGGAGTTTGTGTGAGCAAACTCCCTATTGTTTTAAGAATGAGGTTAACTAATATCAATTACATTGTCCTCTCCAAACCATTCTTTGGCTTTCGCTATTACGTCTGCATCAGGATTGTGAAAGAAAACTGCTAAATTCTCCTTAGCCCTTGTGCAGCAGACATAAAATATTTTTTGTGTTCTGTCTAATACCGTTGCTGAACCTGTTTCTAAAAAAAGATTTCCAAAATTATAATTGTTCCAACCTCCATTGTCAAGAACAACCAAAACATTATCAAATTCAGCACCTTTTGTTTTATGTTGTGTCGAAAAAGGTGTTTGTCCTTCTAAATATTCATAAAGTTTTTGAAACTCACTAAACTTTACTTCTTTTACACGATTATACAAATACTCTTTTTTCTCCTTAAAATCAAGGAGCTTATCGTCAATTATACAAATCCCTCGTTCGTTAGCTTCGGTAATTATATCTTCAATAGTTTTATCTCCGACATTTATAAGGCTTTCGATGTTTTCTTTAAGCTCTCTTTTCTTCGCAATACTTACTACCATAAAACGGTAATCCGTTGCTCTTAAAAATTCATTATATCGCTTGTTTTGGTAAAGAGAAATATTCGTTTGTATTTTAAACAAGTGCTTTATAAGGTTATCTCGTTTTGAACCTTTCTTGCTTTCATCATTCTCATCTTGTTTTTTGTCGTCTATAAGAGCATCTTTGCTCAAGTACATCTTTCTTACTTCAGAGAATGGTCTATCTTTCAATTGGTTGTACAATTCCGCTTTTACAGGGTCAGCTAATAAAATATCCTTTTTTAGTTGCCTTTGCCTGTTTTTTAATTGAAACCTATCAACGACTGCATCAAATGTATCGTCCTCGCTTATTTCAATTTCGGGTCTGTTGTTCTTCTTATTGTATTTTATCTTTTCAAGAATTTCAGATTTCAATCCAAGTACAGGGTCATCATCATAAATATCCATAAGTGTTCTAAACCCTGCTTTGCCTGCTATCAAATTATGAGTAAGGTTCAGTTCCTTTGTTTTTTTTGAATTATTGAAATTCCAGCTATAATTTTCTTCTAAGAATTTTTCAACCTTGTTAATATCGCCATCATTAGAATGTAGAAACAGTACAGTACCTTGCTTTACTACGCCTTCAACCATATTGGGTGCATTAGGGTCGTTAGAAGGTTCTTGTGTAATACCGTCAGTCCGAAGTTTATTTGCCAAATTAATTACCAGTTGAGGGTTTCTTCTATTCTGTTTTTTGGGAATTTCATTTACAGTATCTACACCATCTCCTTTATATTCATCTAAATTTCCAATACCATCTTCGTAAATTGATTGCATTGCATCGCCAAAGAAACCAATAATATTTTTTCTTTCGCTTTTCTTAAAATGTGCAAGAAAGGTATCTACAACAGCCTTGTTAGTATCTTGGTATTCATCAATAAAAATGAACTTGTATTTATCCTTTACAATACTGCTAAGTTTGGGGTATTTATCAAAAAGATAGTTTGCAACTATGAGCAATTCATCGTGAGAAATTATTCCTTCACGCACTCGTACAAATTCTTTATACTGTATTCCGTCCGGTAAAATATGAAAATAGTTTTCAGGAATAGGATTTGCATCATCAATTGAAATTTTACCAACATCTTCATTGTTTGCTAATGAAATGATAGCCTCTTTAAGCTCCTTTTGAAAGTGTTTTATATTATCCCATAAGAAGTCGTGAATTGTAGATACATTTAGGTTCTTGTGATTTACTCTTTCTTCGATTTCCTTTACTGCCGCATTTGTATATGTCATACAAGCTACTTTTACTGTTGGGTTTTCAGCTATTACCTGACGAATAACACTTACCAACGAATAAGTTTTACCACTTCCTGCACCACCACTTAACAGAAAATTTCTTCCTTCATCAATTGATTGAAAAATCCCCTGTACTTCGGGTTCTAAGTCTAATCTTGCTTCAACCATAATAAGCCGTTTTTAATATACGCAGGAATATTCCAATTGCTAAAATCCTTATCGCTGTGATACAAAATATCCAATGCAAAATGAGTTTTCTTTTTAATACAAGAACCCGCTAAAATATAAGCATTACTTACACCATCATCAAACAATTTTCTGTTTTGTAACCCTTTAAATTCATCTTTCTTGCCGTTTACGAATACTCGGTTTATGTGGATAAAAGCATCCTCAAAACTCCTTGCGTGATAGGTGTCTTCTTCCTGCTGATAACATATACAAAGTGTAGAACTTCCAATTAGAATTGTTCTGTTTCCAACAGGCAGTGCCTTTAAATCATCCCAAGTAACTTCTTTCAGAAAATGGTTGATTGCAGAATTGCTTGTTTTCGTACCTTCATTAACAGGGCAAGCCCCCCAAACATCTTGTCCTTTCTCATCTTGTTTCACAACTTTGATAGCATCAATATCCGTTAAAATCAGAGATTTTATCCCTAAAAATTCGATAAACTTTTCGAAGATTTGAGAATAAGCCCCCACTTCGATGATTGATATATTTTGAGATAATAGTGGAAGAAAAGTATCGTCTTTACCTTCTGCTTTTAAACGAGTTGCTTCCTCCAAATCAACTTTTCGCATAAAAGTAGGTATCAATATTCTTTCTGTATCTCCCTCGATTAGAACCGCTTTATCGGCAAAGAAAATTTCAGCCCTACTTATAGTCAAATATTGTTTTAGAAACTGATATTGATTTGGGTCATCATCATATTGCTTTCTCAAATCTGAAAGATTTTTCGCAGTTACATTGTTCTTAGCTTCTGCTTTCAAATATTTAATATCATCAAAATCACTATCTGCAACAATGTGGGATGAATGTGTTGTAATTATGTATTGAAGCGGTCTATTTATTCCGTCATCTCTTTTTATACCTTCAGCAAGTAATTTCTTTATGTTTTTAATAAAGACATACTGCATTTGTGGGTGGGTATGTGCTTCAGGTTCTTCAATGACTAACAAATTAATATCTGCGGGCTTTTTGTCTTTATCCCTTTTGAAATCCTGGACAAGAATTTCAATTTCAAAAATCATACTTATAAGGTTCATATAACCTAAGCCATTATAATGTTCTGGTAGCTTATGGTCATCGTGGGTATATACTACGGTTGTATTTCCTTCAAGTAATTCCCTATGTTGCAATGTTGAAATTATTGCTATGTCCGTATCATTCAGTTTTATTCCTCCAAAATCTTGTACTTTCTTTATTACATCGCTGAACAGGTCTTTGTATATATCACTTAATGTGCTATCGGTTTCTGAAAGTTGGTCTTTAAAGTTTTCAGTAGCTTGGTTTTTGTCGCTATTATCTTCTTTCTTTTTATAAAGACTGGATGTTTGTTTAGATAATGTGTTTTCTTTTTCTTTATTGGTTACATCGCGCCTTGCACTAATGTATTTGAAACCAATTATATCCTTAATGCTAATTCCTTCACTTTCAAGGTCTATGAAGTTAGCATCATTGACTGTATTAGCAGCCATATCATACTCAAAAGACATCTTATGAGTATGGAAATAACTATCTAATTCCTGCTTTAGAAATTCTTTTAATTCTCTGGGCTTGTTTTTCTTTTCCCCATCTACCTTAGCCTTTTCACTTGCGGCAAAAGCAGCATAATCTGTTCTAATTTTCAGAAAATCAGTATAGGTAACTGTATATTCAAATCCTAATACTATTTTATTGTTGTCAGGGTCTAAATCCATCAATACTCTACTAACATTTGATAAATCGTCAGCCTCGTTATACTCAATATAAATTTTCAGTTTAATACCCTTGGGCAGAAATTCGTCAGGAACATCAGTAGATTTTATAAGACCATCTAATTCGTTTTTAAAATCTATATTCAAGTCATCATAAGAAAATTTACTTTTCTCATTTAAAAACTTATCAAGAACAGAAAGAATAGAGGTTTTTCCTGTATTATTTTTTCCAATAACTAAGGAAAGGTCTTTTTCCAAGTCCATTGAAAAATTCTTCAACAAACGAAAATTCTCAACTTCAATTTTTATTATCTTCATAATAGCTGGTTATCATATTTAATTAGTTTTTCTTACCTCCTGCTTCAACCTTTTTTGTGTCATTTTTAAGGCTTGTTCGGCTAATGGCTCGTTTTGCAATAACTCAATCATTTTATCAGAAAGCCACAAAACCAATAATTCGTTGATAGGAACATTCAAAAATTCTGCAAGCTTTTCTAAATGTTTTCTCGGTAACAACCTTTCCTCATTCTCTACCTTACTTATAAAAGCATTATCCAACTCCAAAGCTGCTCCAACTTCTCTAAGAAACAAACCCTTGCTTTCTCTCAATTCTTTTATGCGTTTCCCAAATGCCATTTTGAATTTTTAAGACTTGTCTAAATAGTTCAAATTTAAGAAAAAATAGTTTAATAAATACGGCTTTCAACTTTCCATTATGCCACTCACAGCCAAATACTTCCTTTGACTGCCACTTTGTTAGACCGCCTCAATTTCCATAACACCTTTGTCCCGAAGTCCGCAAGGTGCGGGATAACAATAACAAATTAATGTGTTTCAATTATGGAAAAACAAAGAAAAAAAGTATTGCTGGCAGCCGTGGCTATGCTGTCAGGAATTGGTGCGTTCGCACAGGGAAACGGCTCGGCAGGTATCAACGAGGCTACCCAAATGGTAACGTCCTATTTCGACCCCGCAACCCAATTAATTTACGCCATCGGTGCGGTCGTGGGCTTAATAGGGGGTGTTAAGGTGTACAACAAATTCAGTTCGGGCGACCCCGATACATCGAAGACTGCTGCAAGCTGGTTCGGAGCGTGTATTTTCTTAATCGTAGCAGCTACCATTCTGCGTTCATTCTTCCTTTAATCCTTTGTTTTATGAACAGTTACAACATAAACAAAGGCATCGGAAGAACGGTGGAATTTAAAGGTTTGAAAGCACAGTACCTTTTCATTTTCGCTGGCGGACTACTCGGTACGCTCATCTTCGTGATGATACTGTATATGGCAGGCGTAAACTCTTACATCTGCCTATTCCTCGGAGCCGGCGGTGCTTCGCTCATTGTGTGGCAAACCTTTTCACTCAACAGGAAGTATGGCGAACACGGATTGATGAAGATTGCTGCCAATAAAAGGCATCCCCGCTACATCATCTGCCGCAAGCCTATACACCGCTATCTGAAATTCACTCCTAAACAGAATGCCGTATGAGAAATGTAGCAAAGACCACAACGCTGGAAAACAAATTTCCTTTGTTGGCAGTAGAGAACAATTGCATCCTTTCCAAAGATGCAGACATTACCGCCTGCTTTGAAGTACGGTTGCCGGAACTGTTTACAGTAGCTTCTGCCGAATATGAAGCCATACATTCCGCTTGGCACAAGGCTATCAAGACATTGCCTGATTTTACGGTAATCCATAAACAGGATTGGTACATCAAAGAAAGCTATACACCTGATTTGGCAGAGGAAAACCAAAGTTTTTTGGCAAAGTCATACCAACGCCATTTTAATGAGCGACCGTTCCTAAATCATTATTGTTACCTATTCCTTACTAAGACCTCTAAGGAGAGAATGCGTATGCAAAGCAACTTCAGTTCGCTTTGCAAAGGTTCGCTGATACCAAAGGAAATTAGGAACAAGGAAACGATACACCGCTTTATGGAAGCGGTGGGGCAGTTTGAGCGTATCGTGAACGATAGCGGTTTTATAACCCTGCTACGCCTTACCGAAGACGACATCATCGGAACGGAAGAAAAGCAGGGAATACTGGAACAGTACCTAACACTATCGAGAGAAGCCGGAACACCGATGCAGGACATCGCACTCGGAACAGAAGAAGTGCGTATCGGGAACAAAAGGTTGAGCCTGCACACCTTGTCTGATACGGACGATTTGCCCGGAACGGTATCGGCAGATACCCGTTTTGAAAAGCTATCTACCGACCGGAGCGACTGCCGTCTGTCGTTCGCCGCACCTGTTGGCTTGTTGTTAAGCTGCAACCATATCTACAACCAATATTTGTTTTTGGATAACAGCGAAGACAACCTGCAAAAGTTTGAGAAGTCCGCAAGGAATATGCACTCGCTGGCAAGGTATAGCAGGGCTAACCAAATCAACAAAGAGTGGATAGAAAAGTACCTGAACGAAGCCCACAGCTTCGGGCTGTCTTCTATCCGTGCGCACTTCAACATTATGGCGTGGTCGGAAGACCCTGCGGAACTGAAACAGCTAAAGAATGATTGCGGTAGTGCGTTGGCACTGATGGAATGCAAGCCACGGCATAACACAACGGATGTAGCCACTTTGTACTGGGCAGGAATGCCCGGCAATGCGGGCGATTTTCCGAGTGAGGAAAGTTTTTACACTTTTATCGAACCTGCCTTGTGCTTCTTTACCGAAGAAACCAACTACCACAATTCGCCCTCGCCGTTCGGTATCAAGATGGCTGACAGGCTTACAGGAAAACCTATTCATTTGGATATTTCAGACCTGCCAATGAAGCGTGGGATTATAACGAACCGGAACAAGTTTATACTTGGTCCATCGGGAAGTGGAAAATCGTTCTTCACAAACCATATGGTAAGGCAGTATTACGAACAAGGCGCACACGTATTGCTGGTAGATACAGGAAATTCCTATCAAGGTTTGTGCGAACTCATCAAAGGGAAAACCAAAGGCGAAGACGGTGTTTATTTTACTTATACCGAAGACAACCCGATTGCCTTTAACCCATTCTATACTGATGACGGTGTATTTGATATTGAGAAGCGGGAAAGTATCAAGACCTTGATACTGACCTTATGGAAACGTGATGATGAACCGCCGACCCGTTCGGAAGAGGTCGCTCTTTCCAATGCCGTATCAGGATATATCGAACGTATTAAACAGGCAGATATTTACCCGTCATTCAACGGCTTCTATGAATATGTGCAGGGCGATTACCGCAAGGTACTCGAAGAAAAACAGGTAAGGGAAAAAGACTTTGACATAGCGAATTTTCTCAACGTTCTCGAACCCTATTACAAAGGCGGAGAATACGATTACCTGCTGAACTCCGATAAGCAGTTAGACCTGCTTTCCAAACGCTTTATCGTGTTTGAAATTGATGCGATTAAAGACCACAAAATCCTCTTTCCCATAGTGACCATCATCATTATGGAGGTTTTCATTAACAAGATGCGCCGACTGAAAGGTATTCGCAAACTCATCTTAATTGAAGAGGCTTGGAAAGCGATTGCCAAAGAGGGAATGGCGGAATACATAAAATATTTATTTAAAACCGTTCGCAAATTCTTCGGAGAAGCGATTGTCGTGACACAAGAAGTCGATGATATTATCCAGTCGCCCATAGTGAAAGAAAGTATCATCAATAACTCCGACTGTAAAATCCTCTTAGACCAACGCAAGTATATGAATAAGTTCGATGATATACAGGCGATGTTAGGGCTTACCGACAAAGAGAAAGGGCAGGTACTTTCTATCAATATGAACAACGATGCAAGCCGATTGTACAAAGAGGTTTGGATTGGCTTAGGTGGTACGCATTCGGCAGTCTATGCCACCGAAGTTAGTTTGGAGGAATATCTCGCCTACACGACCGAAGAAACCGAGAAAATGGAAGTGATGCAGCTTGCTGCGGAACTGGACGGTAATGTAGAACTCGCCATTAAGCATATCGCAATGCAACGGCGTGATAAATCAAATCAATAGTCATTAACATTTTAAAATTCAGAAACAATGAAAAAAGTATTGTATCTGGTGTGTACGGCACTAATGCTCGCCGTAGCACCGTCAGCAAAAGCCCAATGGGTAGTTACAGACCCTACAAACCTGGCTTCAGGTATTCTCAACTCTGCGAACGAAATCGTACAGACCTCATCTACGGTATCCAATGTTATCAAAAATTTCAAGGAAGTGGAAAAGGTATATAAACAAGGCAAAGAATATTATGACAAGTTGCAGGCAGTAAATAATCTTGTGAAAGATGCCCGTAAGGTGCAGCAAACCGTATTGCTCGTTGGAGATGTATCGGAAATGTACGTTACCAATTTTGGTAAGATGATGAATGACCCCAATTTCAAACCACAGGAATTGGTAGCAATTGGCAACGGCTATTCGGCATTGCTGAATGAAAGTACGGAGCTGCTGAAAGAATTGAAGCAGATAATAACGTCATCAAGTCTTTCCCTGAATGACAAAGAGCGTATGGAGATTATTGACCGTGTGTACAAAGAAGTTAAGGATTACCACAGCCTTGTTCGCTATTATACCAATAAGAATATTTCTGTCAGCTACCTAAGAGCGAAAAAGAAAAACGATGCCAAAAGAGTGCTTGAACTCTATGGAACTGCTAACCAAAAATACTGGTAAACTATGGAATGGGATAATCTTCACGAACTTCTGCGTTCGCTCTACGACGATATGATGCCACTTGCAGGCGATATGGCGGCAGTGGCTAAAGGTTTGGCGGGATTAGGTGCATTGTTCTATGTGGCATTAAAGGTTTGGCAGGCTTTAAGCCGTGCCGAACCTATTGATATGTTCCCTTTGCTGCGCCCGTTCGCTTTGGGGCTTTGTATAATGTTCTTCCCAACTATTGTTTTGGGAACCATCAATGCGGTACTAAGCCCGGTAGTAACCGGAACCCACGCCATACTCGAAGACCAGGTGCTTGACCTGAATAAGCTCCAACAGCAGAAAGACCAGTTGGAATACGAGGCAATGGTACGAAATCCCGAAACCGCCTATATGGTATCAGACGAAGAGTTTGATAAAAAACTGGACGAATTGGGCTGGTCGCCATCCGACATTGGTACAATGGCGGGAATGTATATGGACAGGCAAGCCTACAAGATAGAGAAAGCCATAAAGGATTGGTTTCGCAATTTGCTGGAAATACTTTTTCAGGCGGCTGCTTTGGTCATTGATACCATACGAACGTTTTTCCTGATAGTCCTCTCCATACTCGGACCAATAGCCTTTGCTATTTCCGTGTGGGACGGCTTTCAGAGTACGCTCACGCAATGGCTCACGAGGTACGTCAGTGTTTACCTCTGGCTTCCTGTTTCAGATTTGTTCAGTTCAATGCTGGCAAGAATACAATCCCTGATTATTGAAAGGGACATAGCAATGTTGTCAGACCCAACCTTTATACCTGATACTTCCAATACGGTGTACATCATTTTTATGATTATCGGCATTATCGGATACTTCACTATACCAACTGTTACTGGCTGGGTAATCCAAGCCGGAGGCGCAGGAAACTTTACCCGCAATGTAAACCAAGCTGCAATGAAAACCGGAAACATCGCCGGAGCCGGGGCAGGTTCAACCGTTGGAAATATTGGCGGCAGGCTGATGAATAAATAAAACAATTAATCATTAAAGAAATGGAATTTAAAACGCTAAGAAATATAGAAAACAGCTTTCGGCAGATACGTTTGTATGCCATTGTGTTTGCCGTTCTCTGCATTGGCGTGGTAGGATATGCTGTATGGCAGTCCTACCGCTTTGCAGAAGAACAACGCCAGAAAATCTATGTATTGGATAATGGCAAATCCCTGATGCTTGCCTTATCGCAAGATGCGAGCATCAACAGACCCGTAGAAGCAAGGGAACACGTAAGACGTTTTCACGAGCTTTTTTTCACGCTTGCACCCGACAAAAATGCTATTGAAAGCAATATGAGCAGGGCGTTCAACCTTGCCGACAAAAGTGCTTTTGATTACTACAAAGACTTGTCGGAAAAAGGTTATTACAGCCGTATCATTTCGGGGAACGTGCAGCAACGCATAGAGGTGGATAGTGTCGTGTGCAATTTCGACAACTACCCGTATGCAGTGCGCACCTATGCCAAACAATTTATCATCCGGTCAAGCAATGTAACCAGGCGTAACCTGATTACCTCCTGCTATCTCGTAAACTCCGTTCGCTCCGACAACAACCCGCAGGGCTTCAATATTGAAAAATTTGCAGTGATTGAAAACAGGGACATCGAAGTTATCGAACGCTAAAAAACAATCTTATGGAAGCATTATCAGATTTAAACACGTTTGCAAAAATCCTAACCGATA
The DNA here is from genome assembly GCF_052828645.1 of Flavobacterium sp. TN-1. Taxonomy (NCBI): domain Bacteria; kingdom Pseudomonadati; phylum Bacteroidota; class Flavobacteriia; order Flavobacteriales; family Flavobacteriaceae; genus Flavobacterium; species Flavobacterium sp. TN-1. The sequence continues at coordinate 3,448,795 of NZ_CM128253.1, read as the reverse complement.
AAGGATACAATGGCTATTTCCATACGCAGGGTGCGTATGCGGGAAAGTTGAAAGAAAGTATCGGCGAATACCTCGAAAACTGCCAAAAAGGTACGGACAGTTTGCCTAAACAGGATTTGCTGCTGACAGGCTACCTGCAATGGTCGGGAGAAAACAAGCCAAGTGTAGAATGCAGTATGTGGGTAAAATACCTGAACGGCAAATTCTCACTCAACAGAATGGAGGTTTCTAAGAAAGACTGCTTTGGGCAACTGCTGAAAAAATCGGAACTGACAAACCTGTCTGTAATATCCGCACCTAAAGCGGTAGATGCAGTCGCTTTGGTTAATGATGAACAGAAGCAAAAAGCAGGTAAAAGCCCTAAACGTTTCAAGCTGTAACAACAGAAATAGTAAGGTTATGAAAAAACTAAGAGCAAATATGGACAGGTACTTTGACAAGCTGGACGAGCGTTGGCGTGCATTGCCCTTGCGCAAGCAGCACCAATACACGCTTTATTTTTTTGTGGGTTATCTGCTACTTACCGCAGGTGTCATTTGCAAAGTATGGTACGATACCTCAAAGTCCGGTAACGATATGGTCATCGAGCATATCGAAAACCCTATCCTTAAAAAAAGTGAAAGCCCTGCAAGATTGCAGGACACATTATCAACAATTCTAAAAGATAAGATTTATGAAAGAAAATGAGAACAAAAAGTCGGTTGTTCGGGTAACGGAGGGGAACCCGGCAGCAACCGCTGATGTACTGCAAGACGGTACACAGAACAAAGCCGAAAAACTCAAAAAGCCACTCATATTTGTTTTGATGGGTGTCGTGTTTCTCGGTTCTATGTACCTGATATTTAAACCGTCTTCCGATAAAAAGGAAATTGAAAATATCGGATTGAACGATGCAGTACCAGAGGCTACCGGAGCAGGAATGCCTGCCGACAAAGGCAAGGCGTATGAGCAGGAAATGCTCGAACGTAAAGAGCAGGAAAAGCGTAATGCTTTAACTACACTTTCAGACTATTGGAATACCGAAGACAAAAAAGAACCGATTGATGAACAACTTCCTGAAGAAGACGAAAGCAACAGCTATGGCGGTGGCAGAATTTCGGGAAGAAACGGCAATCCTGCATTGAGCAGTTACCGCAATGCACAAAGTACATTAGGTTCATTTTATCAGGATAACAATTCGGAAACAACAGAACTCCGTAAGCAACTGGACGAGCTGAAAGAAAAACTGGCTGAAAAAGATGTACCTAAATCTGTAACCGTTGATGACCAGCTTGCCCTAATGGAGAAATCCTACCAGATGGCGGCAAAGTATCTGCCAACAGGTACAAATTCAACAGAAGCCCCACCTGCTAAGGATGCAGGTACGGCTACCACAGGTTCAACTCAAAAGGAGCATTTTGTGGCATTCACGCCTACAAGAAAGAACACCGTTTCCGCTTTGTATCGTGAGCCTACGGACAGTGCCTTTGCAGCCGATTGGAGCCAAACCAAAAATCGTGGCTTTTATACTGCTGGTTCTGTTGAGCAGGTGGTACAACCGAAAAACAGTATTAAAGCCTGTGTACACGATGCCCAAACGGTCATTGGCGAAACGGGCGTAAGGCTGCGATTGTTAGAGCCTGCCCAAACGCCTCAACGTACCATTCCAAAAGGAACTATTGTAACAGCTAACGCTAAATTTCAGAATGGCAGGTTACAACTAAAAGTTACATCCATAGAACTGGAGGGTAACATCATTCCGGTTGATATTACTATTTACGATTTGGACGGACAGCAAGGTTTGTACGTTCCGTATTCGCCCGAAATGAACGCTCTTACTGAAATGGCGGGCAATATGAGCCAGACTTCGGGAACAAGCATAATGCTCACGCAGAATGCCGGACAACAGGTTGCTGCTGATTTAAGCCGTGGCGTGGTGCAGGGTATTTCGGGCTATTTCGCTAAAAAGGTACGCACACCCAAAGTTGCCCTAAAAGCGGGGCATCAGGTCTTCCTTGTATCTAAAAAATAATGTTGAACTCAAAAATAAAACAATGAAAAATCATTTAAAAACCTTTTGGGCATTTGCCCTGATACTCGGCTTTGCCGTACAGTCTTACGCACAGGATAGTGCAAGAACTAAACTTGCATTGGGCAAGATAGAACCGTATAAAATGGAAGTGACCTACGATAAAACTTCGCATCTGATTTTCCCCACCGCTATACGCTATGTGGATTTGGGTAGTGAATACCTGATTGCAGGGAAAGCGGAAGATGCGGAAAACGTGTTGCGTGTAAAAGCAGCGGTAAGGGATTTTGAACCCGAAACCAACTTTTCAGTCATTACCAATGACGGGCGTTTTTACAGCTTCAATGTGTATTACAGTTCCTATCCGGAGGCAATGAGCTATGACCTGCTCACGATGCAAAAGGCAGTAGATAAAGCCAACGGTAACGATGTGCTTTTTGAAGAATTGGGCAACAATTCGCCGTCATTGGCAGATTTGCTTTTGGAAACGATTTACAAGAAAGACAAACGTATTGTAAAGCATATCGGGGCTAAGAGTTTCGGTATTCAGTTTATCCTCAAAGGCATTTACATCCACAACGGCAAATACTATTTCCATACAGAATTGAGAAACCGTACCAATGTGCCATTTCAGATTGATTTTGTGAATTTCAAGGTAGTGGATAAAAAGGTAGCCAAACGTACCGTAGTACAGGAACGCCCGATGATACCGCTTAGGACTTACAAACCATTGGACGACATTGCCGGAAAAACAATCGAACAAAACGTGTTCCTGTTAGACCAATTTACCATTGCCGATGACAAGGTGCTGTTGATTGAGATTTTCGAGAAAAACGGTGGCAGGCATCAAACGCTTCAGGTTGAAAACTCCGATTTAATCAAGGCTCATTTGATTAACGATATGCACCTGAAATTTTAATAACCTTTTAAAGTAACTATATGAAAAAGTATATATATACCGTGATGCTCATCTTGATGGCCATCACGGTTACACAGGCACAAAGAATGCTCCCAAAACAGAAAGGATTGGAAATAAGTGCAGGCATACTATCCAATGATAAGATTGGTAATGATTATTACATCAGTGCAGCAATGACCGTAAACGGCAAAAATGGTAATTACCAGCTTTGGGCATTGGAATATAAGCACCAATACCACGACTATAAAGACCTCCGCATACCGCAGGAAACCTATACTGCCGAGGGCGGTTACAGTTTCTTCCTGTTGGGTGATGCCCGTAAGAACATCACGCTAAATTTAGGAATAACAGGCGTAGTCGGTTATGAAAGCATTAACCGGGGCGAAGCAATGTTGTATGACGGAGCGAAGATACTGAGCGAGGACAATTTTATCTACGGAGCTGGTGGACGGCTCACATTTGAAACGTATCTGTCCGACCGATTTGTATTAGTCCTGCAAGGACGCACAAAGGTTTTGTGGGGTACAGACTTAGAACAGTTCCGACCGTCCGCAGGTGTGGGATTAAGGTTTAACTTTTAAAACGTAAAAAAATGATAGCAATATTCAATAAATTCAGAATGGGATTACTGCCGATGTATGTATTGCTGGCAATCCTCACAGCTTCGGTTTCTTTGGTATCTTGTAGCAAAGACGATGAACTCGAAATACAGAACGATTTTCCATTCGAGGTAAACGTGATGCCAGTACCCAAAGATGTTGCCAACGGGCAGACGGTAGAAATACGCATAACCATACAGCGTACAGGGAATTACAGCAACACGCAGTATTTCCTCCGATACTTTCAATTTGACGGACAAGGCACATTGCAGTATTACGATGAACCACCGTATCTGCCCAATGACCTGTACCAATTACCAACAGAGCAGTTCCGTCTGTACTACACTTCAACATCTACCGTATCACAATCCTTTGAGGTTTGGATTTCGGACAGCTTCGGGAACGAAAAGCAGATAAGTTTTCAGTTTAACAGTAGCGATTAAAAGTAGTATGTCATTTCATAAAAACGGCTTACCAACCTGGTAAGCCGTTTTCTATCTGCAGCGTATGGCTTAGGAGTATTTTACTGGCTCATTAATATTTCTTAAATTTATACTTGTGAAATTAAAAATATGAGGATATGGTTGCATCATTGGTTATAGGGATAATATTCTTGGTTGCAGGCTTGGGACTTCGTTATTGGATTAACCGGAGAAAGTTTTACAGGCGCAGCCCTATGGGAGCAGAGGGTTTCTCATCTTATGAAAGTTCAGTTTTCATTAAATTGATTGAAAAGGTCGGCAAATGGGTAGCTTATGCACTGATTATATTCGGGCTATTGTCGTTATGGGTTTATTCCCGTGAGAAAAAGGAAAAATCATCCCCGAACACAGAAATACAAAATCCACGATAGTGGTGGTTGATTTTCTGTAAACAAATAAAACGACAATAATAAATGAACACAATTTTCCTGACACCTTATACATTAATTGAGAACACGGACTATCCAACTGATACCAAAATTGTTATTAGAGCATCGGACTTTGAAAATGTGTTATTTCAAGATGGAAGAATAACATTTAGCTTCATTAACTGTCGCTTTAAAAAATTAGAAATTGAGAATACTGATACAATTGAGTTTAAAGATATAATCATTCAGTTTATTAGCTGTTATATAAAAGAAATTACGGTTGAAAATATCATTACAACAAATCTTTCAATCTTCTTTGGAAGTTCAATACTACAAGGACGGATTAAAAACAGCAACTTATTAAGTGTAACAGTTAATAATTGCTTTTTGAACAATTCATTATTTCTACTTGATTTAAAGCGAGCCATAGTTTCTTATACCGAAGAAAATATATTTCCCAGCAGATGGAAAAGGTTACTTAAATCGGTCAATACTACACTTGAAAATTTACTCTTGGAAAAGCAGTCATTTTATATTTATGACTGTAAAGAAATAGTATTCAATTTCAATGAAAATTCAACGGATAAGATTGGACTTTACAAAAGACCACATTCTAATAACATCGAAAATAAAATTGGCTATTTTCTGAACGAAGCAGAAAAGAAAAATTTCAAAGTCAGTTTAAATATTCAATATTCTGCGGATAAAGAACATAAATTAACAAAAGTCATTAACGCTAAACTATTAGCATTATCTATAAGTGGATATTCAACCGGAGAAGTATTAGTTGAAAATTGCAAAATAGATAGTTGGTATATCAGAAACTTTTCCGCACAGTTAGGCAGTAATTTTTATGATATAAAACCATTTAGAAAAGAAACGGAAGAAACCAAATTAGAGATACATAAATCCAATCTTGATAAAGTTTGGTTTGACAACGTATCATTTGATGAATATTCAACTGTATCTCTTTACAGAAATAAATTTGGACAAACTACTTTAACTGCTTGTGATTTTCCAACCACATACAAGGGATTTGACAAAATACAAACTATTGAAAACATTCATTATCCAGATAAAAAGGATAATAATTATTTCAAGACACGATATGAAATTTTTGTTCAATTTAAAAAGCAACTTGAAGCATCAGGAAACTTCTACGAAGCTCAAAAATTTCAAGCTATATCTAACGAAGCCCTTAAAAACGTTGAGAATTTGCCGTACTGGGATAGACTAATCTTAAAAGTTAACAGCCTATCAAACAACCACGGATTATCAATAAAAGAACCGTTTATTTCAACAATAGTGATTTCAGTTCTCTTTTATGTTTTGTATTTATGGAGCTTGGGAAGAATTTTTAATTGCAATGATGTTGATTGGAATTTAATTGGTTATTACTTCTCATTTTTGGACATAACACATAGGTCAGACTTTTTGGTTAGCAAAACTGAACTCAATGGTTTTTCTCTGACTATTGACTATTTTAATAAAATCCTTGTTGGATTTTTAATCTACCAATTTATTGCCGCTTTCAGAAAATATGGAAAAAAGTAAAGCCCAAGTTTATAGCAAATTTTAGGAACATAATAATTGTAATGACGGTATTGAAAAAATCGGATAGCCCAAAAAGTTATCCGATTTTTTTGTTTAAGGCAAAAAGTAAACTGCCAAATGCTGCCTCTCAAAGCCAAACCCTACAACATTTCCCACCCCTGCAATAAGCCTTTATAAATTCGACTTCCACAGAAAAATTGAGCAGACTATGGAAGTTATCGCAATACAGAAATCCGCATTGGACGGAATGAAAAATGAGCTAAGGGAACTTTTGGAAATGACCGAAAATGCGGTGCGGAAATATACCCCGATTTTCAAAGAAGAAAAGTGGCTCGATAACCAGGAAGTTTGTTTGATGATGAACATAACCAAACGGACTTTGCAGACCTACAAAGACAAAGGCTTACTGCCTTATTCTAAACTGAACCGGAAGAATTATTACAAACTCTCGGACGTACAGGCTTTACTCGAAGCCGGACAGCCGTACAATACCAATGACAATGGATTTACTGACAAATGAAGCCGAAGAAATCATCGAGCAGCAGCAGATGATAGCGCAGTTAAAAAGTCGTATTGAAGATATACTGAAGAATTACCGCCCTGTAATGAACGGCGAAATATATTTATCAGGAGAAGATGTTTGCAGCCTGTTACACATCAGCAAACGGACTTTACAGCAGTACAGGGATGATAACGTTCTTCCTTTTATACAAATTGGAGGTAAGATAATATACAAGGAAACCGATATTATGACTGCATTGGAGCAAAATTACATTTCTCATAAAATAGTTTGACTGTAACCTTTTTTGTCCCAATATGTTTTCATATAGGAACGAGTTTAGTATCTTTGTTGCAGAAAATATAGAAAATACTTAAAGTGTTTTTGCTTTAAGTCCCACATTGAAAACTGGTAATTTTTAGACAACGGGACAGATAAGTAAGAACGCTCACGTCAAAGGCGTGGGCGCTCGCTTATTCGTTGTCGGGTATACCAGTACCTCAATGTGCGGTAAGTGTAGTTGCCTGCGCTCTTTTTTTGTGCCGGCTTCCACAACCTAAAACATTAAGGCTATGGAGCATATTTTTTACCCCGATTTTGACCATCCAGCATCCCAACTTTCAGCATTCTCGCTCTGCATAGATGTTTTTATCATATCCTTAAAAAATGGCGAAATCGTACGTTTTAAACCTAATGATATAGGTCATTTTAAAAAATGGCTTTACACATTTAAGGTTCGGGATATTGCATTGGACGATGGCATATCTTCTGTTAATATCAAGCCTGATTTATCTAAACCTCTCGGCAATTTTTTTAATCTTACCAAACGAAATAAAAATGAGCGAAGAAAAAATAATTAAGACAGCATTTATAGATGACCACGACTTGCTAAGAAAGGGTATCTGTGATTTTCTGCGGGATGATAATACTTTTGAAATCATATTTGAAGCAGAAAACGGCAAAGTAGCATTGGAAAAGATGGAACAGAGTGAAGTTGTTCCCGATGTGATGATTGTTGATATTAGTATGCCAGTGATGAATGGCTTTGAAACCGCTAAAGCATTACTTGAAAAATATCCGCAAACGAATATCCTGGCATTTAGTGTAAACGACGGGGTACAGGATGTTGTAAAGATGCTCAATTGCGGAGCGAAAGGATATATATTGAAAGGCGCAGACCCCGAAGAACTCAAAAAAGCAATTAAGGTATTATATGAGGGTGGGCGATATTTCAGCGCAGGCATTTGCGAAATTGCAAAAGAGTACTATAAACAGTTTCCGCAATAACAGGTTTCTTTGTTACTTTCTTTTTCGCCAACTCACGAAAGAAAGTAAGTCCCTCAAAACAAAAAATGGGATAATGAATATCCCACGCAATAATGTCGCAACCTGTTTGGTAAAATGTAAGGAAAGGGAATTGTGTAGCGGTACATTTTGACAAAGGGGTTGCACCGATTTGATGCAAAAAGACTGCCCGACCATCGGGAGGATCTGTCTTTTTGCCGCCCGATTTTTCGGGTCAGGCGACTTTTATCGGGTGTGTGCGGAAATCTTTCAGATTGTGAAAAAATCCCTTGTATTCGGTCATTCCCTTGCGGAATAAGTTCCACAATAAGGAGCAACCCATTTGAGTTAAAGAGGAATTGATAAACAAATCTTGGTGTTCCAACGCTTCGGCAAGTGAGCAACTTGGCGTATTATCCTCTTGTTCGGATTGCTTCAGCAATTCGCCAAATTCATCGGTAACAAATGGCAGACTTGCCACCGTTTCGTATTTTTCTGAATTGGGTTGCTTTATCTCTCCGATAGTAGATAGTAGCACTTGCCCTGTATCTTGGCTGTTGCCAAAATCCAACCAATATTTTGGCTCATCTTGGTAATGTCTGCGGTAGCTTAGTTCTTTCAGAATTTCAGCAACGCCAAACCTCGCCTGTACGTTATCCACACAAGTAATGGTAATGATTGCCCTTGCTTCTTCGGGTGGTCTGCCAAAATTATCCTTTTCAAATTTTACTGTTTTGGCTTTCCAATTTGTACCTGCCCAACGGTTGCAACGATTGATTAAAGCAACGGATTTGTATAATCCTGTTTCACTTTCTGCAAAACGCTGTCTGCCTAAATTGGCACTTGTGATAACATCATCATCCCAAAGGCGGACTTGGAACCCTGCGTGTCCCAATGCTATCAAGCTCTCGTTTATTTCCATTAAAGCAGTCAATACTTTTGAGCCTGTGCCACCTGCTCCGATAAGGTTTACCGAAATTGGGTTTGTCGGATTGAGCAGATAATTGTCTGTAAAATGGATTGCTGTTTTTGCTGTGTTCATCACAATAGATTTTTAAGGGTTTTATTATTCTTTTTTAATACTTCTTTCGGAAAAGGTTTATCTGTGCCGATAAGGTCTTTCCAAAGGTTTACAATGTTTTTTTTCGTCAGGTTCTCGCATAGTGAATGGCTGAAATAGGAATTGAAAAAATAATGTTCCCACGCCTGTATAAATTCCTCAACCGAAGCCGAATTTTTAATGTCAATACTAACAGTACCCATACATACATTGCCCTTTTCGTAGATATTGAAGAAAGGAACGTAATGCAATGGCGTTTTCTCGGTGGGTCTTCTGTCGTTTGCCAAAGCAAATACAGTCAGACTGCTTTTACTCGCTAACCAAAGCATTGCAGGTACTTGTGCCATTCCGTTGGGAATGTCCAAACCGTCCACAAAATACAGTTGCCTTTGCTGTGTTTTGGTGTACCATAGCACAGTGCCTTTATCAAGGCTCGGATTGATATGCAGAACATTGGTAGGCAAAATTCCTTTTGACTTTAAAAAGGTGGTGTTCTTTTCTTCATCGGTCTGTAAACATTTTGCCAAAACATTAGCTTCTTTTACGGTCAATGGGTGGGCATTGATAGGGTTGCCGTCCTTATCCATATCGAAATGCTCTACATAGGTTTCTTTCTCCGTGCTGTTGGTTTCGTAAAAAACCAATGCTGACTTAGGAAAATAAAGCGTTCCGAAATTTGCTGTTATGTCGGTTGCATTATTCATTATTCTGTGGTTTTATAGTTATTCAATAGGTATGAAAGGTCGTCCAGTATTTCAAACAGTCGGTTCTCAAAATCAAGGTTTCCAACCGATATTTTACTTCCGTCAAAGACTTTACTAATGGTCGGTTCTTCCATTACTCCGTACTCGTTAAACTCGTTGTTGATACTGTCTTTAACGCTTTCATACAACCAACCTTTGGTGTCTGCGATAAAGGAAATATACTTTTCCATTCCGATGACTTCGTTTTCGCAATCATCGTTATAGGGGTCTTGTTCGGGCATTGGTGCGTTTCGGAAAATACTTGCTGTCGGGTATTCCTTGTAAAGAGCAAAGGCATTACAAGCCACGTTCCAACATTCTTTGTCGAATGTATCACGGCTTTTAAAACGGCTTAAACGCTGTTCAAATACCGTTAGATTGATACGGTTGTATAACTTCTGCTCAATCCTGTCGCCCACGGTTTCCGCTTTTCTCAATGCACTTTTATAACTTTCGGTATCTTCTGTTTCATCGTCCTGTTCTACCCAATCTTTATGCGTTTCATACAGCCAATACAAATAGCTGTCTTCCTGTCTGTAATAAGGTATTTGAGCAATATGGTACAGATAACTGCAAACCGAAGTCAGTAAATGTGCGGTGTGCTTCCGCTGTTTGTCGTGCAACATTTCAAAGAGTGGAACAATGGGAATGTAAAAGAGCGTTGTACCTGTGTCGTATCTTTCCTCACTCGTTAAAAAGGTTTTCTTACTGTCCTGTATCAATTTAAAACCGCCCCAATTTCTAAGGCTTCGTTTCATTTGGGTATCCATATCCCACATAGCCAATACCATATTGTAGGGATAGCCGTAATCCTTTCGGGTCTGCATTGGCTCAATGCTGTAATGCTCGGTAAGATTGGAAAGGGAATTATAAAAATCCCTTTCCGTTTTCTGACAAGCCTGTACAGATTGTGCTGTTTTCAGTTTAGGCAGAAATGTACACTTTAGAATACCATTGGTAGCATTGCTATCGGTACGGATTTCTGTTTGTCTTTTTGCACTTGGTCTGCGTCCTTTGGTCTTTGCATCCATTGTGCAAACTCGCCCAACTGTCTGTGTAACCGCTGTTGTCGTTGCTGTTCGGGTATGCTGATTGTTCCCGATATGATGTTGCGTTGCATAGTTCATTGCTTTTGATTTTTGGTTTAACCTTTCGTACCCATTACGCTTTCAAATCTGTATTCGACTGCATCATCTTTTATCTTCGGTGCTGATACCTTTGCAGTTGTCAAAATCGGGTACATATTGGCGTAAAAATTCATTACTGCTTCCACGCTCCAACGTGTTTCGGGGTCGGTCAATGTGATGTCCTGTCCTTTATCTTTGAGTATAAAAACTCTCGGTAATACGGTTGCTAATAACATAACTTTTCTTTTTTGGGATTAACACTATTCTTCTTCTTCGCTTATTTCATCTATGGGATAATCGGCAGTAGCTTCTTCCGTTTGTGGCGGTTCCGCTGTTGGTTCTTCCATTGCTCCGAAAAGGCTCGGTGTTCCGAACTTGTCGGATAAGGTGGATTTGCGTTTGCGTATCTCGTCCGCTTTTTCGGGAAACTCGGTAATGTCGGGTACTTTCATCCACGCTTCACGGAATTTGCCCTCTTTCTCCAACTCGTCCACCTTTGCCATACCGTCTTTGTATTTCTTGTCTTTGGCTTCTTTTTCCTTTTTGGCTTTCTCGGCTTTCTGCTTCTCCATTTCGGATTGCATTTTGACTGCTTCCATTTGCTTCATAAAGGCTTCCATATCCACCATTAAACCCGAAACGGTTTGTATAGGTGCGGTTATCTGCTGAAAAAATCCCTCGTCAAACTCTTGGGGCGTGGCGTTAAATGTCAATGGGGGAATGAGGTTTTTGGCACTATCTCCGCATTGTTTATTGTTGAGAATAACCGATACAATTAGGTTATTTTCTACTCCCTTAGAAATGTTCAGTTGTAATACTCCTGTAAAATCCAACTGCTGTATTTGATTGAAAAAATTTGTGTTCATTGCTCTTAAATTTTAATGTGTTGCTACTTGTTCTTTGATTGCTGTCAGTTTCTCGTACATATCCGTCCAATAGGCTTTTTGCCTTTTGTCAAACTCCGAAAAACCTTTGTCCTTGTGCCTGTATTCCTTGTAATCTGCCGTTATTCTTATGGCTTCGTCAAGGTCTGTTACTTCAATTTGGCAACCGTTTAAATCTGTGATGTACATTGCTATCGGTTTTTTAATTTGTGATTTCTGCTATCTTGTCAATCCTGCCATAAATGAAACTGCGTAGGCTCGTTTTATCGGGGGCGTTGTATTCGTGCCAACTGTCGTACTGCTTCACTACATAGGTTTTTAAAATATCCTCAAACCCAAACCGATAACCCATTAAGGGAACTGCTCTGTTAAAAAAGGCGTTACGGTTTACGGCTTCTGCAAGCCAATTTTTTTCTGCTCTGCTCAATCTCTCGCCCTTGTTCAGTTTTTCCCTTAACTGATAGACTTTTGAGGTTTTCAGCGTTGTCAATTCGGGTACATCGTGGCTGACAAATTTTGTGGCTATTGCTTTCGTTTCCATTGTATCTGCTTTTAATGGTTGTGCGTTAATCTTCTGCGGTGTAAACCCCATTTACATAGTAGCCGTGCGACTTTTCCCAAAGGCGTATTAAGCCGTCCGTATCTATATAGAAATGCTCTGTACGATTGCAGTAAATAATAAATACACTTTCGTCCTTATGCTTCTTTTCAAGGCTCTTGGCTTTCGCCAGACTTTTTGCTTCCTCTATTGTTGTCGCTTTCATAATTTTTGTTTTTAGTAGGCTACCACCGATTAAGGCGGTAGCCTGTTGTTATTTAATTAAGGTTTAAAATTTCAGCACCGTCCAAAGCAAATGCGGTACACAATTCAAATGCTTTCTGTGATTTGAGTTGAGCTGTTCCACCTAATACAATGGATTGTAATTTGGCTTCGTTGTCCTTGTAACTGCGTACATTTTGGAAGTAGCCTGTAACAGCGTTGTACGCTCCGAACAAAGTGCCTTTTGTCGTGTCCATTTGTTGGGTGTCGCTTGTCATTGCGTATGCAAATGCGTTCTCAACGGTGTTTTTGAACATTGTGGACATTTCATCTTCCGCACCTTTTTTGATAAGGTCAAGCGTTTCCTTATTTGGGCAAAGTGCCAACTGTATCAGTTTTCTAACCTCTTTGTCTGTTGCTCTTACCTTTGTCCAATTGTTGAAAATGCCCTGTAATTGGTCGCTCAATGTGTTCGCCAATCCCATAATCTTGTGAGCGTTCTCGATACGTTGTTTTGCTCCCGAAGTGTGCTTAATACGGACTACATTGGTCATACTGCGTAATGAAGCGTTAAGGGTATTTTGGCAAACGATACGGATAGGTGTAAACGCTGCCGTAATACTTCCGCTACCATCGTGCGAAGTGGTAAGGAAAATGTATTTTTCCGTTACATCATCGCCATTGCCTACACGGATATAGTCGGGCAATTTTGCTGTGATAAAAATGCGTTCTCCGTTGCCCAATGCCCCTGCGGTTTCGTATAGAATACCCTCGCCACCACCTACGATAGCATCAAAGAAATTAAAGGCTTCACGATTTTGTACGATATGGTAATCTTTACCCACTACGCCCAGTACAGCATTGTTATCGGTGCGTATGTTGGCGAAATAGTTAGGTACTGCTAATTCGTTACTGCCTATCTCTATGCCGTTGGCGGTTTCGATAATACCCGAACCTTTGGTAAATAGTGGGGATTTCACTACCTCGTAATCTAACCCTGCGTGTTTGATTGCTTCCTCGCTTGTTGGGTATTGCTCTACGATTTGCCCCAAACCGTGCCACGCTTTTTGCTCTACTGAAAAGAAACTGTACTTTCCTGTTTTCTCATTGAAATTGATATTATGTGCCATTTTGATAAAATTTTGATGTTAAAAAATTGATTGAATTGTTGTTTTAGAATGGTAGGTCGTCTTCTGTTCCCTCTGTTGTAAATCCGTTGCTTTCAGATTGTGCAGTAGCCTGTACGGTTTCGGCTCTCCTGCCTCCTGCAAGCGGTTTGAAGTCTGAGGTATGGAAGTTTAAACCTGCCTTTGCTTCTCCGTCTTTCCCTATCCAGGCTCTTGTGCTTACCCTGCCAGTCAGTTCTACCAATAGACCTTTAGTGAGTATCTTAACTGCGTTCGGGGTTCTCCAATATGAGCAGTCGAAATAGGCGGTTTGCTCCACTCGCTCGCCCTGTTTGGTTTTGTAGCTGTCGTTTACCGCTACTGAAAAGTTTACTACCTGTTTGCCGTTTGACGTTGTGCGTACTTCCGCATCCCTTGTCAGTCTTCCTGTGATGTTCATAATCGTACTGTTTTAAAAGTTTTACATTTTGTTACGTTCGCTTTTCTCGTTTCCTGCTTCCTGTTGCGGTTTGCTCCGCTTCGCTTCGCATAATTTTTTCCAAAAGAAAAACCGGAAAAAAGAAAGCAGATAATCCAAGCGGGCTAAGCGGAAAACCAAAAGGAAACGGAATAAGTCCCGGAGGGTGGCAAGGCAACACACTACAACTCGGCGAAGCCATCATTTTGCCTTGCCATTATGCCGTAGTCTTTTGGTTGGGGAGGTGCGGTGGCAGCCCGCTATAACTTAGCTGCCTTTTTACCGGTTGATTGTGGAAATATTCTGTTTTAATTCTTATGGCATTAATGACCAGGCTATGATAGCCTGAAACAGAGATTGGAATAATGGAAAAGTAAGGACATAAAAAAAGCAGAACCGTTAAGTTCTGCTTCAATTAGACAAGTAAAGGATACACTAATTTTTAAGCCATAATTTCCTCTGTATCGCAAATTTCATCTGCGTTTGTATGTTCATTCAATAATACTATTTCTTCCTGTTCCATTTTAATAATAAAAGCATCTTCCATTGCCTTAAATTTAGGCGAAACCAAATCCATATCCTTACTGATTTTTTGGCTGGTAATCTTAGCATAAATCTGTGTAGTGGAAATATTCTTATGTCCCATCATTTTACTAAGGCTTTCAAGCGGAACACCCTCGGTCAAAAACATTGTGGCGAATGTGTGACGGGCAGTGTGGAATGTAACTTTCTGTTCTGTAACAATGCCCGCTTCCTCAATAAGTTTACCTATATGCGTATTGCAAGTTGCGTTGGATGGCATTGGGAATATAAAATCATTTCTTGTAACTCCACGATATTTCTCAATGATGCGTTTAGGGATTTCCAAAAGACGAACGTTGGAAGCAACATCTGACTTCTTCCTCCTGCTGATTATCCATTGGTGTCCGTCAAAGAACGACTGGATATTACTCCATTTCAGTTTTTTGATGTCGATGTAAGAAAGTCCGGTAAAGCAACTGAAAATAAAGAGGTCTTTTACGAGTTCATATCTGGACTTGGATGGCTTCAGAAACATTAACTTCTCCACACCCTCTTTTAAAAGGTAGCTGCGGTCGGTTTCTTCCATACTGATTTCGTAATCCTCAAACGGGTTTTGACGTATCAGTCCTTTTTTGATAGCCAGGTCTGCCAACGCAATAACCGGCATTGTGTAAACCCAAACCGTATTATGGGTACATTCCTTGTCAATGCGAAGAAAGAAATCAAACTCACGGATAAAATCAGAAGTGAGTTCCCGGAAAGCCATATCGTCCCGATGGTAACGCTCCCTTATAAATTCGCTAAGGTGGTTGTAAACAGTGTTGTACTTGCTATATGTGCTTTGAGAACGTTTTCCCTTAGCGACCATCTTTTCAAAGTCTTCATTTTGTTCCCTAAAAACTTTCAGTATGGCATCATCCATAACGCCGACACCGAGAAATGCAAGTTTTACTTTCTGTGCAGTAGCAAAACCCTCATCTTTCAGCATATCCTCGTAAATCTTGTTGATACGCACCCGAATTTTGTCCAGCTTTTGGTTGATGCTTAAAGCCTGAGCACTTTTGCCCAAAACACGACCGTGTTTTAAATCCCAACTATTAGGGTTAATTTCCAGTTTTGCCCCAAAGGTTTTGGGAATTCCATCAATGGTGATGCGTCCCATAACAGGCACATTTCCGTTCTTTTTAGGTTCGTTTTTCTTCAAGTAGAATAACAACTTGAAAGTGGACCTTTTCGCTCGCTCCATAACTCAAAATTTTAATGTTTAAAATTAATTTTTAGTGAGTTACAAGAGAATATGAAAAAGAACGCAAATAGCTGAAATATAATCACTTGCGATTATTATATTCAATCAAAACAGGTAATGATTTAGTAACCTAACCCTGTCATTTTAAGCCCAAAATCCAAAGGACACCGCTTCCTGATTATAGCCTGCCATTTTATAAACTACTGTATAGCAACGGTTTTAATCGTTTTGCTTACTTTTGCTTTTTACTGATATTTTTTTAAAAAAAATCTAAAAAATGCAATTAGGACGGTCAGATCATTCTCTTTTAAATAAAATAATTTCTAATCAATCGTTACTTTTCTTTCAATTCTCTATAGATTTGGATGGTCGTTTGATGGTTGATTATTTGCAAGGACCTTATTATGATTTTTTTGAATCTGACATAGAAATGTTTGATAAAGATCCTTTAAGTATTTTTAGGAAAGTAGTATTTCCGTTAGATAAATCAAAAATTTTAAAATCTATAGATGAGAGTAAAAAAGATCTAAATAAATTAGAATTAGATTTTAGGGTTGTTCTATCTGATAAACTTAAATGGTATAGCATGATGGCTACTATTGAGAGGGGAAAAGATAAAGTTTCTTTTTTAGGTATAATGACAGACATCACAAATCAAAAAGAGGTTGAAAAAGAAAATAAAATAGTTGAGTTAAGAAATCAATTTGCTAATGAAGCCTCTGAGATTGGTGTGTGGGATTGGAATTTACTTACTAATGAAGTTTTTTATTCGGCTCAATCCCTTAAAATTCTAGAGATAGAGGGTAGAGAGGGATTGATTTCAGATCCTGAAAAATGGGATAAGTTAGTTCATCCAGATGATAAGGAGGCTTATTTTGATAGAATAAAAGAGCATTTTGAAGGGAAAACACCTCATTATGAAACGTATCATCGTGTTATGTGTAATGGTGTTTATAAGTGGATTTTAGATAGAGGAAAGGTTATAGAGCGTGATTCTTACGGAAAACCGTTGAGGATTGTAGGAACTCATACAGATGTTACAATTCAAAAAGAAAAAGAGGAAAAGCTAAGGGAGACTTTTGATGTGGTAAATAAGCAAAAGGGAAAATTGATGAATTTTGCTCATATTGTTTCTCATAACTTAAAAAGTCATACGGAAAATTTTTATATGTTATTGTCTTTTTATAAAAATGGATATGTTTCTACAGAAGAAGTTATTAAAAGTTTACAAGTTGTATTTAATGAGCTAAAAGAAACCATTGATAATTTAGTAGATTTAGTGGGATTACAAGCGGAGGTTATTAATGAAAAACAGAAAAATAAATTAAGATACTATATAGAAAGATCATTGTCTGTTTTAAAAGAAATGGTTTATGCTAAAGGTATTTTTGTGAATCTAGATATAAATGAAAACTTTGAAGTTTCGTTTATTCCTGCTTATCTAGAAAGTGTAATATTTAATTTAACTACAAATGCAGTCAAATATTCAGATCCTAATAAAAAAGATAGTTTTATTTCGTTTTATCTGAAATCAGAAATAGATGATAATATAGAATATGATGTTTTGTGTGTTGAAGATAACGGAATAGGGATTGATTTAGAGAAGTATCAACAGGCTGTATTTGGTCCTTATAAAACGTTTCATAAAAATAGAGAGTCTACAGGTATAGGGCTTTATATTGCAAAAAACCAAGTAGAAGCTATGGGAGGGAAGATTAGTGTGGTTAGTAAGTTGGGGGTAGGTTCTGTCTTTAAAGTTTATTTTAAGAGGTAATTGATTAATAGATAATAGAAAAGAAGGGGCTTAAAAGTTGAATTCACTTTATAAGAATCGAATATATGAAAATCATACCATTTAAACTTTGAAAAATTTCCTTATAATACTATTTTTTAACCTTGAGGCTGTTCAAAAAGTTCGCAATCTTGTTCATTTCTATCGAAGGGAGAAATCACATAATGGTGATTTAGACGCTATCCTTCAAAAGCAATAAAAATTAGTGTTGGTTCTCGATGCGCTTCGCGCTCGAACTAACGATGATTTCAATTATATACTCAACCGTTTGTTCGAGTTGTTTTAAAATAAAAAAAACATATCGAGAATTTTACTTTTTAACCCAGTATGTTTTAAGTTTGAATGGTATCATTTCTGGAGTAGGTATTCGAATATTTTAGTAATAAAAGAGGTTGTTCAAAATTTTGAACAACCTCTTTTATGTTTTAATAATAATTTATTTGGCTATATTGACAGCTCTAGTTTCTCTGATTACAGTAATTTTAACTTGACCAGGATAGGTCATTTCAGTTTGAATTTTATGTGAGATATCAAATGATAATTTTGCTGCCATTTCATCGCTTACTTTTTCGCTTTCAACAATTACTCGTAATTCTCGTCCTGCTTGAATAGCATAAGCACTTTTAACTCCTCCAAAACCATAGGCTATGTCTTCTAGATCTTTAAGGCGTTGAATATAAGAGTCTAATACTTGACGTCTAGCGCCTGGTCTAGCACCAGAAATAGCGTCGCAAACTTGAATGATTGGAGCGATTAATGACTTCATTTCTATTTCGTCATGGTGAGCACCAATAGCATTGCATACGTCTTCTTTTTCGCCATATTTTTCAGCCCATTGCATACCTAATAAAGCGTGTGGTAAGTCGCTTTCTGTTTCAGGAACTTTTCCTATATCGTGTAAAAGACCAGCTCTTTTAGCTAGTTTTACATTTAATCCCAGTTCAGCGGCCATAATACCGCAAAGTTTAGCAACTTCTCTTGAATGTTGTAATAGGTTTTGACCGTATGAAGAACGATATTTCATGCGTCCTACTATTTTTATTAATTCAGGGTGTAATCCATGAACTCCTAATTCTATTACGGTTCGTTTTCCTACTTCAATGATTTCTTCTTCTATTTGTTTTGTTGTTTTAGCAACTACTTCTTCAATTCTTGCTGGGTGTATGCGTCCGTCTGTTACTAATTTATGAAGTGATAAACGAGCAATTTCTCTTCTTACAGGATCAAAGCAGGATAAAATAATAGCTTCAGGGGTATCATCAACGATTATTTCAACTCCTGTAGCGGCTTCTATAGCGCGTATATTACGTCCTTCACGACCAATGATTCGTCCTTTTACATCGTCTGACTCTATGTTGAATACAGAAACGCAGTTTTCAACTGCTTCTTCTGTGCCTACTCTCTGAATCGTGTTGATGATGATTTTTTTGGCTTCTTGCTGAGCGGTCATTTTAGCTTCTTCTATGGTTTCTTGAATATGAGCCATAGCATTTGTTTTAGCTTCTGCTTTTAAGCTTTCTATCAGTTGGTCTTTGGCTTCTTCGGCGGATAGTCCTGAAATAGTTTCCAACTGTTCTACTTGAGCTTTGTGCATTTTTTCGATTTCAGAAGTTTTCTTTTCTAAGTTTTCAACTTTTGAATCGTATTCTTTTATTTTGTGTTCAATTTCTTCGTTTAATTTTTTTGTTTTGGCAAGTTCATTAGAAACTTGAGATTCTTTGTCGCGTGTTCTCTTTTCTACTTCAGCAACTTTTCGATCACGAGTTAAAATAACTTGCTCGTGTTCGGCTTTTAATTCGATAAATTTTTCTTTAGCTTGTAATATCTTATCTTTTTTGATGTTTTCAGCCTCTGTGTTAGCGTCTTTTAAGATAGAAGAAGCTTCTTTCTTTGCGTTTTTAATCAAGGTAGATACATTGATTTTTTCTAAGTATTTTGCAATACTAAAACCTGATGCAACTCCAAGAATTCCAATAATAATTACTATTAAAATGTCCATAGTCTGTGTTAAGTGTTATGTATAAAAAAACCTACATTAGAAAAATTGTATAAACTCGGAATATACAAGTTTTGGGTTAACTCAATGTTCAAGCTTCCTACTGAAAGGCTTGCTATAGTATTGATGATTTGCCCTTTTTAAACGTTAGTGTTGAGTTTATCAAATTGGGTACTAATGTAGGTAGTGCTTTAAATTTATTTTTAAGAACGTGTTTTTTATTTTATTTAGAGATGTTTGTCTAATAAACTGTGTAATCTTTTTAATTTTTCTGTCACTTGTAGGTTTGAGTTATTTATCTCCTCATTTTTTTGCTCTACTTGAGTGGCAAATTGCAAAGCACACATGGCAAGTAAATCTTGCCTGTCTTTTACCGCATAATTCTGTTCAAACTGCTTTAGCATATAGTCAACCCTTTGAGAAGCTTTTAACAAGTTTTCTTTTTGGCTAGGATCCACCGTTAGAGGGTAAAGCCTTTCTGCTATTGATATATCTATTTTTAGTTTTTCATTCATTATGCTTTCTAATCAGAAAGTTGTGCTATACAATAATCAATTTCTTTGATTAATGAATTTATTTTGAGTTTCGTATCCCTTTTGAATTCGTCACTACCTAAAAGTGAGTTTGTAATTTTTACGGAGTCAAGTTCTGCCTTTATTTTTTTTAGGTCTTCACTTTGTCTTAGTATAATTGATTCCGAATATCTAAGTTTTAATCTTAGTTCTTGGTTGTCAAGTTTCAGATTTTCCATTTTCTGGAAAAGTTCCTGAATCTTAACTTCAAGAGAATCAGTTATTCCGTTTAGTTCGCTCATCGTAATAAAAATACATTACATCACTTCACAAATTTAAATTTTAAAATGTATTTTAACAATAAGTTTGAAGAAAAAAATGATAATTATCAATTTTTTATTGTTAATCGTTTTAAAATGAAACTTTTAAAAATAAAAAAACAGGAGTGAAATATTGTAAAAGGAATCGTTATCTTAGCGCAAATAAAGAAAGTCTTTAAAGTTTACAGCTGTAATTTTTATAATATGATTAAAAAGTTTTGGTTTATTTGTTTACTATTTTCTTTTATAGCAATTGGTCAAGATAAGTATCCTAAGGATTATTTTGGTTCTCCTTTAGATATTAAATTGAGTATTGCGGGGTCTTTCGGAGAGCTTAGACCTAATCATTTTCATTCGGGAATTGATTTTAGGACACAACAAAAAGAAGGTTTTCCTGTATATGCAACAGCCGATGGATTTGTTTCTCGTTTAAATGTTTCAACTTATGGGTATGGAAAGTGTTTATATATTGATCATCCTAATGGCTATACTACAGTATATGCGCATTTACAACGATTTTCAAAATCAATAGAGCATTACGTTCGAGAAAAGCAATATTTAGATAAAACCTTTGTTTTAGAATTACGTCTAAAAGAACATTTTTTGCCTGTAAAAAAAGGTGATTTGATAGGGTATACAGGTAATACAGGAGGATCTAGTGGACCTCATTTACATTTTGAAATAAGAGATACAAAAACAGAGTTTGTTATGAATCCTTTCTTGTTTGGATATGACGGATTAATAAAAGATACTAAAGCCCCTTCTATAGATGGATTGTATGCTTATACTTTATCTAAAAAAGCTACAATTAACGGTTCTTCCCAGCCTATTATGATTCCTTTGAGTTTGCAATTAGATGGGACGTACCTAGCAGCTCCTGTTAAAGCTAAAGATACAATAGGATTTGCAGTAAATACTCATGATGTATCGGATTATAATTTTGGTAAAAATGGAATTTATAAATTAGAAACATTTTTAAATGGAACACTTCATTTTAAATATCAATTTGATAGTTTTTCTTTTGAAGAATCAAAACATATAAACTGTTTTATAGATTATTCAAGATATAAAAAAACACACCAACGTTTTCAAAAACTTTTTGTGGGGTATATATTTCCAGAAAGTATCATAAAATATAAAAACAATAATGGACAGCTGATAGTAGAACCCAGTTATAACCTCAATTATAAAATAGAAATTCATGATTTTCATGGTAATAAGAACACCATAATTATTCCAATAGAATATTCAAATACGAACAATTCAGTAGAAAATAATGATTTTAAAACTCCCTATTTTCTAAAATCACAAATAGAGCAACTATATTCAAAAGAAGGAATTTCAGTTTTTATTCCAGAACAAACATTCTACGAAGATTTTTACATCAAATTTGATGTAAAAAATCAAGAACTATATTTGCACGACCAGTCGGTAGCAATTAGTAAGCCTATGACTATAACTTTTGATGTCTCTCATTTACCTAAAGAAGGACGTGAAAAAATGTTTATTGCCAATTTAGATGGTTCAAGAATAGAATATAATCCAACCACTAAGAACGAAAATCAGTTTTCAATTAAAGTAAAAAAACTTGGAAAATTTTTAATATCTAAAGATACGACAGCACCTAAAATTTATGCCCCTAATTTTAAAACGTCAGAAGATTTAACTTTAAAGGATTCATTGAAAATTTTTATTTCTGATAATTTATCTGGGATAAAATCCTATAATGCTTACTTAAATAACCAATGGATATTAATGGAATATGAACCTAAATTAAATAGATTAATTCATTATTTTTCGGATTCTAAATTTATAGACGGTAAAAATGATTTTAAATTAGAGGTAGTGGATAATTTAGGAAATACAACTACATTTGAATCCAATTTTTATAAAACAAAAACATAATTTTGAAAACTAAACTTTCTTTTTTATTGCTGCTATTTTCGTTTACTCTTTTAGGTCAGATCGCTAGAGTGAAAGGAATTGTGTTAGATGAAAACGATATTCCTGTAGAGGGAGTAAATGTGTCTTTTCAACAAAAAAATACCAAAACAAATGAAAACGGCTTTTATCAATTAGTAATTCCTTCAAAAGTAAAATCTAATTTAAAGTTTACACATTTATCCTTAAAATCAGCTGTTATCTCTTTAGAACTTAATCCTAATGAAGATTATGAGTTTAATATAGTACTAAAAAGCACAACGGAGCAACTAGGAGAAGTTGTTATATCTAATAATAATAAAAAAAGAGTAGAAGGAATTACAACATTATCGCCTAAAGCTATTCGATTGATACCAGGAGCTAATTCAGGAGTAGAAAATATTTTAAAATCATTACCAGGAGTAAATTCTAACAACGAACTAAGTACACAATATGCCGTAAGAGGAGGTAACTATGATGAAAATTTAGTGTATGTAAACGAAATAGAAGTATATCGCCCTTTTTTAATTCGATCGGGACAACAAGAAGGTTTAAGTTTTACGAATGCGGATCTAATTCAACACGTTGATTTTTCATCAGGAGGATTTCAGGCTAAATATGGAGATAAATTGTCATCTGTACTAGATATAACGTATAGAAAACCAACTAAATTTGGAGCTTCCCTTGAAGCCTCGTTTTTAGGAGGAAGTGTTTCTATGGATAATGTGTCGAAAGATCAAAAGTGGAATGCAGTTACAGGAATACGTTATCGAGATAATAGTTTATTAGTAAAGAGCCAAGAAACTCAAACAAATTTCAAACCGCGATTTGCAGATTTACAAACATATATAACTTTTACCCCTAATCTTAAATGGCAATTTGGTTTTTTAGGGAATTTATCGCAAAATAGATACGATTATAGACCTTTTTCTAGACAAACGAATTTTGGCTCTCTACAAGAACCTATAGCATTATTAGTACAGTATGATGGAGTAGAAAAAGATGCTTATACTACAGCTTTTGGAGCATTAAAAGGGCAGTATAAAATAAATGATAATTCTAATTTAAAATGGATTAACTCAATTTATCATACGATTGAACAAGAGTACTATGATATAATGGCAGAATATAAACTAGGAGAGATAAACTCCAATTTAGGAGATTCTAGTTTTGGTAATGTTGAATATGCTAGAGGAATAGGTTCTCAGCTTACCCATGCTCGTAATGATTTAGATGCTTTAATTGTAAATACTGAACTAAAAGGAAATCATAAGATAAAAGAAAACCAAATAGACTGGGGATTTAAATATACGTATGAAAGTATACGAGATAGAATCAGAGAATGGGAAGTAATTGATTCTGCCGGTTTCTTATTAAACCCTCCTAAAATTGTACCCAAAAAAGATCAACCCTATACGCCCTATATAGGACCTTTAGTACCTTATAATAGTATTAGAGCTGTTAATTATACTAATATTAATCGTTTTTCTGCGTATGTTCAGTGGAATAAACGTTTGAAGTGGAGAGAACATGAATTATTTATAAATACAGGAGTAAGAGCTCAAAGCTGGAAAGTTATAGATATACTTAAAAAAGGCAATAATCAAATTACCTTTAGTCCAAGAGCACAATTTGCTATAAAACCTAATTGGCGCACAGATATGCTTTTTAGAATTTCAGGAGGTTGGTATCATCAACCGCCCTTTTATAGGGAGTTGAGAGATTCCCTAGGAGAAGTTAGATCTAATGTTAAGGCACAAGAGTCTACTCATATAGTGTTGGGACATGATTTTAGCTTTAAAATGTGGAAGCGCCCATTTAGATTGGTGACAGAATTGTATTATAAAGATATGAATAACGTAAATCCTTATACAATAGATAATGTAAGGATACGTTATAAAGCTCTTAATAACGCCGAAGCTTATGCTAAAGGAATAGATATTAGAATGAATGGTGAATTTATTCCAGGGACTGAATCATGGTTAAGTTTTGGATATATGGATACACAAGAGTCTATTGATGGAAAACGATACATACCTCGGCCTACTGATCAAAGATTAAAGTTTGGAGCTTTGTTTCAAGATTATGTTCCTAACATACCTGCTCTAAAAATGTATCTTAATTTAGTGTATAATACAGGTTTGCCTGGAGGATCACCTTCTTATGCAAATCCCTATGAATACCAATCAAGATTAAGAGATTATCGTAGAGCAGATATTGGTTTTTCATACGTTTTTACGGATAGAGCTAGAGCCAAAGAAAAAGATAATTGGCTAAGACATTTTAAAGAACTAGCTCTTGGAATGGAAATTTTTAATATGTTTGATAACCAGAACTCAATTACAAATACATGGGTAAGAGATGTCTATACTAAAAACCAATATGGAGTACCTAATTACTTAACAACTCGTGTATTTAGTATAAAATTAAACGTAAAAATATAAAATTTAAAAAGGTATATTTGGATTAAATAGAACTACAATGAAAAAAAAGATTTTATACTTTCTGCCTTTTATCATTTCATTAGGAAGTTGTAAAGAAGAAGAAAAACCAAAAGTAAAATATGATAGATCTGTAAAACAAGTTGAAATAAAGAAAGATACAACCCGCTTATTAGTTGCGGATTTGCCTATTTACTTTTCTAGCTCCAATGTTTTAATTTATCCAATGGGAGAGCTAAGGGTAAGTGATCTGAAAAAAGGAAATTATGATGGTGATAAGATGGATATGAATGGATTTAATGTATCAAATGTTTTAGATGAAGAACTTACAGGATACCTACAAAATGTTAAGTTTCAAGAAATAGGAAAAGATTCTTTACATGTGTTGACTGATAAATCTGTTTTAATTGAACGAATGACTTATCTTAAGTCAAAAAAGATATTAGTATATGTCATGGCCGATAATGATACAAATCAGGATGGTAAAGTTGATTCTTATGATGTGAAATCTTTGTATTTGAGTACTGATTTAGGGAATCAATTTACTAAAGTTTCAACTGATATGCAGGAATTGATCGATTGGAATTATGTAGAAGTAGCAAACAGAATCTTTTTTAGAACTATAGATGATCGCAATAAAAATGGAGCTTTTGATAAAACGGATGGCTTACATTATTTTTATGTTGATGTTAAAAAAGATTGGGTAGCCCAAGAGTTTAAAATATAATAAGATTTTCTTAATAAATGAAACTGTCCAAAAAGTCAGCAATCTTGTCGTTTCGATCAAAGGGAGAAATTGCATAATGTTGATTATGAGACTCCTACTTACGTTTGAGTGACAAACTACATATTGATTTATTACTTTTTGGACAGTCTCATTATTTTACTCTAAACTTTGCATCATTACGAGTTTTGCATACATACCCTCTTTTGCAAGTAATTCGCTGTGTGTACCTTGTTCAACAATTTCTCCTTTTTGCATTACAATAATATTGTCTGCTTTTTGAATGGTTGAAAGGCGGTGTGCAATTACAATAGAAGTTCTGTTTTGCATCATATTTTCAAGAGCTACCTGTACCAGTTTTTCGCTTTCAGTATCAAGCGCAGAAGTAGCCTCATCAAGAATCATAATAGGAGGGTTTTTTAAGACAGCTCTTGCAATTGATAAACGTTGTTTTTGTCCACCAGATAATTTTCCACCCGCATCGCCAATATTGGTCTCAATCCCGTTAGGTAGGTCTTTTACAAATTCATAAGCATTCGCAATTTTTAAAGCATTAACGATTTCCTCATCAGTGGCAGTAGGTTTACCTATTAATAAATTGTTTTTTATCGAATCATTAAATAAAATTGAATCTTGCGTAACAATACCCATCAAAGATCTTAAAGATTGCATTGAAATATCCTTAATATTGATTCCGTCTATACTTATTGTTCCTTCATTTACGTCGTAAAAACGAGTAAGTAAATTGGCAATTGTACTTTTTCCCGATCCTGATTGCCCCACTAAAGCAATGGTTTTGCCTTTCGGAACTTCAATCGTGAAATTTTTTAAAACCTTCTCGTCTTTATAACTAAAATTGATGTTTTCAATTTTTATCAAATTTTTAAATTCTTTTTGATCTAGAGCATTAGGTTGATCTACTATGTGGCTTTCTTGTTCTAATAAAGTAAAAACCCTTTCAGCAGCAGCTAAACCGCTTTTTACTTGATAAGAAGCTTTTGAAATAGATTTAGCAGGTTGTAAAATAGTGTATGCTAGTGCTATATAACCAATGAAGGCTGTTCCTGCAAGACTTTTTTCAATTAAAACCAAATGTCCTCCGTACCATAATAGGGTAGCAATGGTTAGGATACCAAAAAACTCACTCATAGGAGAGGAAAGATTGTTTTTATTGGCTATGTTGTTAGATAATTTTAATACACGATTAACAGAGTCATTGAACTTTTGTATAAAAATAGGTTCTGCGTTAAATCCTTTTACAACTTTTAATCCTGATAAAGTTTCGTCTAAAATAGAAATGAAAATACCTTGTTCTTGTTGGGCTCTTTGTGATTTAGCTTTTAATGTTTTACCAATTCTTGAAATGATAAAGCCTGAAATAGGAATAAATATAAAAACAAATAAAGTTAGTTTTATACTAATGAATAACATGGCAATAATTGAAAAAAGTATTGTCATAGGTTCGCGAACAATAAGTTCTAAAATTTGAAAAAATGAATTTTGAACCTCGCCTACATCACCTAACATACGAGCCATTACGTCTCCTTTTCGAGTATCTGAATAATAAGATACAGGTAGGTTAATGATTTTGTGATAAAGTTTAATACGAAGATCTCTAAGTACTCCATTTCTTAATATCGTAACTTGTCTTGATCCTAAATAATTAAATAAGTTTTTAAATAAAGCCGTAATGATTACAATACTTATAACTACTAATAATGCGTTTTGTTTGCCGTATTCATCTGAAATTTCAGTTAGTTTGTAGTTAAAAGAATCAGATAAGAATTCTTTTAAGTTAGATATACCTGTATAAAAAGGTTTTTTGTTAATCCTTGCGTTTTGTTTAAAAAGAACCTCAAGTGTAGGCATGATAGATACCATTAAGAGTGTACTAAACAAAGCATATAAGACGTTGAAAAGAACATTCCAAAGAATGTTCTTTTTATAGCTTAATGCGTATGGAATTATTTTTTTTAAATTGTGATCCATTAGTTCAATTGCATATCGTTGATGATATTTTTTATTTTAGTGTTCAGTTGTTTTTCTGCTTCTGGAACATCAGCTGTTGAACCAATAGTACAATTTACACTGAAGTAAAATTTAATTTTAGGTTCTGTTCCGCTCGGACGTGCGCAGATTTTACTACCATCTTCTAAGTAATAAATTAAAACATTTGATTTAGGAACATGAATATCAAATTCTTCATTATTCATAAAATCTTTTCCTTTAGAAGTCAGGTAATCTTCCACACAAACTACACGTTCATTATTGATTTCGTTCATTGGATTTTCACGAAGATTTTTCATCATGGCTTCTATTTCAGCTGCTCCATCTATTCCTTTTTTTGTAATAGAAATAAGATGTTCTTTATAAAAACCAAAGTCTACGTAGAGTTCTTCTAATCTTTGATACAATGTTTTACCAGCTTCTTTTGCTTGTGCGGCAATCTCGCAAATTAATAGAATTGCACCTACTGCATCTTTATCACGTACAGCATCGCCTACCATAAAACCAAAACTTTCTTCTCCACCGCCAATGAATTTTTGGTTTGGAAAATCTTTAATAAATTTAGCAATCCATTTAAATCCTGTTAGTCCTACTTTACATTCTACTTCATAAGCCTCTGCTAAATCAAGCATCATAGGAGTTGAAACAATAGTAGATCCAATAAATTCTGTACCTGTTAATTTATCAGCTTTTTTCCACTGTTCTAATAAGAATGCAGTCATGATTACCATAGTCTGATTTCCGTTTAAAAGAATCATCTCGTTTTGATTGTTTCGCACGGCAACTCCTAGACGGTCAGAGTCAGGATCGGTTCCAATAACAATATCGGCATTTATTTTATTAGCTAATTCTACGGCTAGAGTCAAAGCTTCAGGTTCTTCTGGATTAGGTGATTTTACAGTAGGAAAATTACCATCTGGAACAGCTTGTTCTTCTACGATATTTAGATCGGTATATCCAGCAGCGTTTAAAACGTTAGGGATTGCTTTTATAGAGGTGCCGTGTAATGAAGTATAAACAATTTTTAAATCTTTTTTAGCTTCCGTTGTTGTATTAAAACAGGCATTTTCAAGTGTGCTTTTTAGAAAAGCATCATCTATTTCCTTATCTATATATTCAATGAGAGTTTCGTTTGATTTAAAGTTGATATCAGTATACTCTAAAGCCTCAATAGCTTGGATAATTTCTTTGTCTTGTGGAGGTACAATCTGACCTCCATCTTGCCAATACACTTTATAGCCATTGTATTCGGGTGGATTGTGTGATGCGGTTAGTACAATGCCTACATGACAAGCTAAATATCTAACCGTAAATGATAATTCTGGCGTGGGTCTTAATTCAGAAAATAAAAAAACCTTAATTCCATTAGCTGAAAAAACATCGGCAACAACTTTCGCTAATGTGTTACTATTAGCGCGGCAGTCATAAGCAATAGCTACTTTTATTTCTTCGTTTGGAAAACATTTTTTTAAATAATTAGATAAGCCTTGTGTGTTTTTACCTAGAGTATATTTATTAATTCGATTAGTTCCCACTCCCATAATACCGCGCATACCACCTGTGCCAAATTCTAAATTTTTATAAAAACTATCTTCTAGTTCTTTAGGTGATGAGGTCATCATCTCTTTAATGATTTCTTGGGTTTCGCTATCAAAAGTAGGGGTTAACCAAATATTTGCTTTTTCTAAAATTGCCTGTTCAATGTGCATAATTCTGTTGTTTTTATAGTCAATTTTTTTTGTTCTTATTATAGCCTTAATTTATTTCTGTTAGAAAATAGTAATATTAAAAGAGTTGATTTTTATCTTCTAGATAGATAATGAAAGGTTGGTTGTGCCAAAAAAATATCGGTTATTTGGATTGATTTTTTTTTCAATAGTCAAAAAAAATAGACCTATTATTGGTACTATGATCTTGATTTTTATATCGTTTCTTGAATTTTATATCGCTCTTCGTTGTTTTTTGTACGAAGAATTATTTCGCCCAAAAAGCCTGCTAAAAATAATTGAGTACCTATAATCATTGTAGTTAGAGCAATGTAAAACCATGGATTATGAGTGATTAAAATTGTTTCCTGATGTGTGTAAAGTTTCCAAAGTTTAATAGCACCTATATAGCTTGCTGATAAAAAACCAATTACAAACATTAAAGTACCCAACAATCCAAATAAATGCATTGGTCTTTTTCCAAATTTACCTAAAAACCAAATGGTAATGAGGTCTAAAAAGCCATTTACAAAACGATCAATACCAAATTTAGATTCACCATATTTTCGAGCTTGATGTAGAACTACCTTTTCACCAATTTTTTTAAAGCCAGCGTTTTTTGCTAATACAGGGATATAGCGGTGCATTTCCCCAAAAACCTCTATGTTTTTTATTACCGTGTTCTTGTATGCCTTTAAACCGCAGTTAAAGTCATTCAGTTGCACGCCTGAAGTTTTTCTAGCGGCTGCATTAAAAAGTTTAGAAGGTAGATTTTTTGTTAAAGTATTATCATAACGTTTCTTTTTCCAACCTGAAACTAAATCAAAATTTTCTTTAGAAATCATTTGGTAAAGTTCTGGTATTTCATCAGGACTGTCTTGTAAATCGGCATCCATAGTAATGACTACACTACCTTCTGCCTTAGCAAAACCAGCATGTAAAGCCTGACTTTTTCCATAATTGCGCAAAAAACGAATTCCTTTTAAGTTTTCGTTTTTTGATGCTAATTGTTGTATCACTTGCCAAGAATCATCAGTGCTTCCGTCGTCAATAAACAAGACTTCGTATGAATACTGATTCTGAATCATAACACGTTCAATCCATGAAACTAACTCGGGTAATGATTCTTGTTCGTTTAATAAGGGTATTATAATTGATATATCCACTTTTATAGTTGATTTGACGATTTTGTTTTGAAAAATGCAGACAAAATTAAACCAAAAATTGCACTTATTAAAATTGTAAAAATAGTTCCTTTAAAAAAGTTACCTATTGAAAACTGATCTTGCATTTCAAGTTGTTTAATAGATTCTTTAATAACGGATCTAGGCGTTCCAAATTTTTGAAGCATAGTGCCTGTTTCTTTAATTATAATTTCCTTTACACTTTCTTTTAAAGAAGAATCTATAACATTAAATAAAATTAGTTCAAAAAGAGAACCCATAAGTATTCCAATGGTAGTAGCAATAAAATAAGTTGTAAATGTTTCTTTAAAAGTAATCCCTGTTTCAAAATCTTTTTGAGTCTTTCTTAGTAATAAAAAAATGATAATAAGATAAAGTCCATACTTAATAAAAGTAATCCATCCTGAAGTAAATAATTCAATATTGGTAAGGTAAATGAAAAGCGTAGTCAATATTGAAATGAGTCCTATAACCAATCCGTATTGAACCCCGTTTTTTTTGATAATTTCGTTCATAATTTAATGCTCTGATTTTAGATTAACAAATATAAGTATTTTGATAGTAAGTAGTTTTAAAATTAAAAATGTTACATAATAATTTGTATATTAAAAAAATATATTACATTTGCAACCTGAATTAAAAGTATTATATAGTAAAAGCTGTTGTAAATCAATACCTTTTAGCGATAAAAGCATCAAGATTGAATACAGCAAAACATAAACAGATTTATTATGAAAAAAGGAATCCATCCAGAAAATTACAGATTAGTAGCTTTCAAAGATATGTCAAACGATGATGTATTTATTACTAAATCTACAGTTGAAACAAAAGAAACAATTACACATGAAGGTGTAGAATATCCAGTATTTAAAATGGAGATTTCTCGTTCTTCTCACCCTTTTTACACTGGTAAATCTAAATTGGTTGATACAGCAGGACGTATTGACAAATTCAAAACTAAATATGCCAAATTCAATAAATAATATTGAATTTTATATAGTCAACAAAAGCACCATGAAAGTGGTGCTTTTTTGTTTTAACATTTTTTTGAAATTTATGAAAAAATGCTAATTTAAAAATGGAATTTGCTTATTTTTGGAATATTAAAAAAGGGTGTTCTAAAAACAAAAAACACTATCTGCTTTATTATTCCTGCAATAAGAGGAACTTTATACTCAATAGTATAAGCTCTATCCTTTTGGTATATAAAGTATAACATTGTCAGTTTTTGAAACATCTTTCTATAAAATTATAAAAATATATGAACTACATACTTTTTGATGGAAATGTACGCAATGCTTTGCTTCCATTTACTTTTACTCGTCCCGTAGCAGATATTCGAGTAGGAATTTTGACTATTCGTGAAAAATGGGAAAAATTTTTAGGATATACCACTACAACTATTACCGAGGAATACTTATCAGAAAAATATCCTATGGTAGAAATGGAAGAAAATATTATGATTAATGCTTCTTTTTTACCCAACGATGTACTGGTAGAAATGATTAAATCTTTAGAAGAAAATCAAGCCCTTTTTTATAAAGATGAAGTAGTTGCTTTTTATAGTAAAGAAAATCAAGAAGTAGATTTTGATACATTTGAAATAATAGAATGCACAGTTGATTGTATTACAATTGAACATACATGGGATATTTTTGCTAAAAACGATATAGCGCTTCGTGAAGATTTTGAATTAATTACAGAAGGAAGAACCTCACAACCAATTCCTAAATCGGTGAATGTAATTGCTCCTGAAAATATTTTTATAGAAGAAGGTGCTAAGCTAGAATTTGTAACCCTAAATGCTTCTACGGGACCAATTTATATTGGTAAAAACTCAGAAATAATGGAAGGATCTGTTATACGCGGTCCTTTTGCTTTATGTGAAGAAGCACAAGTAAAATTAGCAACCAAAATTTATGGAGCTACTACGGTTGGTCCTCACAGTAGAGTAGGAGGAGAAATTAATAACTCGGTTTTATTTGCTTATTCTAATAAAGGACACGATGGTTTTTTAGGAAATTCAGTATTAGGAGAATGGTGTAATATAGGAGCAGATAGTAATAACTCTAATTTAAAAAATAATTATGAAGAAGTAAAACTTTGGAGTTATGAAACAGAAACTTTTGCCCGTACAGGACTTCAATTTTGTGGTTTAATGATGGGAGACCATAGTAAATGTGGAATTAATACCATGTTTAATACAGGTACCGTTGTAGGTGTTTCTGCTAATATTTTTGGTGCTGGATTTCCTCGTAATTTTGTACCTAGTTTTTCTTGGGGAGGCGCTTCTGGGTTTACCACCTATCTTACCGCAAAAGCCTTTCAAACCGCTAAAATTGTAATGTCAAGACGTAATATTGAATTTTCAGAACAAGATGTTAAAATTTTAGAACACGTTTTCGAAGAAACTAAAAAATATAGAAAAGAATAACCAAAAAATAAATTAAAATAAGAAACCGCGAGTGTAAATTCGTGGTTTTTTAGCTTTGAAAAAAATGTATAGAATAGAAAATGATTTATTAGGTGATTTACAAGTTCCTGTAAATGCCTATTACGGAGTGCAAACACAACGCGCCATTGAAAATTTTAATATTTCAGGAGTACGATTGTATCAATTTCCCGAATTTATAAAAGGACTTGCCTATGTAAAATGGGCAGCAGCCGAAACAAATTTTGATTTAGGGTTACTTGAAGAACCAATAAAAAATGCTATCGTACAGGCCTCCAAAGAAGTGATTGAAGGAAAGTTTGATCGCGAATTTCCAGTTGATATGATTCAAGGAGGAGCAGGAACTTCAACAAACATGAATATTAACGAAGTTTTAGCCAATAGAGCTCTAGAAATCATGGGATATGAAAAAGGGCAGTATCAGTTTTGCTCACCTAATGACCATGTAAATTTATCGCAATCTACAAATGATGCGTATCCAACCGCTATAAAAATTGGAGCTATACGCTCTAATATGAATCTAATTTCGCATTTAAAACAATTAATAACATCTTTTAGGAAAAAAGGAGAAGAGTTTAAACATGTTTTAAAAATGGGACGCACCCAGTTACAAGATGCAGTTCCAATGACTTTAGGTCAAGAATTTGAAGCTTTTGCAGCTACTTTAGAAGAAGAAATAGATCGACTAACACAAAACTCAAATCTTTTTTTAGAAATTAATATGGGAGCAACTGCCATTGGTACAGGACTAAATGCACCCATAGGATATGCTCAGTTATGTGCGGAAAAATTAGCGATAATTACAGGTTTAGCTATAGTATCAGCTCCAAACTTAATTGAAGCAACACCAGATACAGGATCCTACGTAATTTATTCTTCCGCTTTAAAACGTATGGCAATCAAAATGTCAAAAATATGTAACGATTTACGATTGTTATCATCGGGACCTCGTTGTGGACTAAACGAAATCAATTTGCCTCCCATGCAGCCAGGTTCTTCTATCATGCCTGGGAAAGTAAATCCTGTTATCCCAGAAGTAATGAATCAGGTTTGTTTTCGCGTTATAGGAAATGATTTAACCGTTACTATGGCAGCTGAAGCAGGACAATTACAACTAAACGTTATGGAGCCAGTACTCATTTATGCTATTCTTGAATCCATGCAATTAATGAGTCAAGCCATGGATACCCTAAGAGAAAAATGTATTAATGGTATAACCGCCAATGAAGAACATTGCCGTGAAATGGTATTACATAGTATAGGTATCGTAACCGCTCTAAATCCTTATATAGGCTATAAGAACAGTACTAAAATAGCCAAAGAAGCACTAGAAACAGGCAAAAGTGTATACAATTTAGTCCTAGAACACAACATCCTTTCGAAAGAGCAGCTAGACGATATTTTAAATCCAGAAAATATGTTAGCCCCAAAAGCCTTTCATAAATAAAAAAAATACCGATTTTACGAAAAAAAAGTAAATATAAAATTACTGTTTAAAGCGATTTTTTAGAATTTCAGAATGTAAAATCGGTGTTTTTCTTTTAATTAAGAATAGTAATAAATTAGTAAGGAGTGAATAAACTACTATTTTTTTAACCAAAAAATCTAGTTAAATTTGCCTTCTCAATTTTTGACAACGATTTCATCGATTGAGAATAAATTATGGAAAACAAAAAAAAAGTAGCGTTTTATACGCTGGGATGTAAATTAAACTTCTCTGAAACATCCACCATTGCACGAAATTTTCATGAGGAAGGTTTTGATCGCGTAGATTTTGAAGAAATAGCAGATATCTATGTAATTAATACTTGCTCCGTTACGGATAATGCAGATAAACAATTCAAGCAGATTGTAAAAAAAGCAATGAAGCTTAACGAAAAAGCCTTTGTAGCTGCGGTAGGTTGTTACGCACAGTTAAAACCCGAAGAATTAGCAGCTGTAGATGGTGTTGATTTAGTTTTAGGGGCTACCGAAAAATTTAAGATAACAGATTATTTGAATGATCTTTCTAAAAATGATTTAGGCGAAGTACATTCATGCGAAATAGAGGAAGCAGATTTTTATGTAGGAAGTTATTCTATAGGCGATAGAACCCGTGCTTTTTTGAAAGTCCAAGATGGATGTGATTATAAATGTACCTATTGTACAATTCCGTTAGCCAGAGGAATTTCTCGTAGCGATACCATGGAAAATGTAATGAAAAATGCTCAAGAAATTTCTAAAAAAGGAATTAAAGAAATTGTATTAACAGGCGTGAATATTGGAGATTATGGAAAAGGAGAGTTTGGAAATAAAAAACACGAACACACTTTTCTAGAGTTAGTTCAAGCCTTAGATAAGTTAGAAGGTATCGAAAGATTGCGTATATCCTCAATAGAACCCAATCTATTGAAAAATGAAACCATTAATTTCGTTTCACAAAGCAGAACCTTTGTTCCTCATTTCCATATTCCGTTACAATCAGGTTCTAATACAATATTAAAACGCATGAAACGTCGTTATTTGCGCGAGTTATACTCAGATCGAGTTACTAAAATACGAGAAGTAATGCCTCATGCCTGCATTGGTGTAGATGTTATTGTTGGTTTTCCAGGAGAAACAGACGAACTATTCTTAGAAACATATAATTTTTTACATAATTTAGATATTTCATATCTTCATGTATTTACCTATTCAGAAAGAGATAATACAGAAGCCGCAGAAATGGAAGGAGTAGTGCCTGGAAATATACGAGCCAAACGCTCAAAAATGTTACGTGGTTTGTCTGTAAAAAAACGCCGCGCCTTTTACGAGAGTCAAATAGGAACTAATAGAACAGTTCTTTTTGAAGGAGAAAATAAAGAAGGGTATATTCACGGATTTACAGAGAATTATGTAAAAGTAAAAACACCATGGAATCCAGAATTAGTTAATTCATTACATGAAGTTAGCTTGTCTAAAATAGATGAAGACGGAAGTGTAAGGATAGAATTTGTGAAAGACTAGTCCTTCTTTTTTTTATAATTCATAAAATAAGATGTCTAAAAAGTTATATTTCCATATTTGGTTTTATCTCAAAAGCAGTTAGAATGACATACATCGTCAGTGATTTTCGTGATTTTTTGCAGGTTCCTTCATTCAAATCAATAAAAAGTAGATTTGAGCGAAGGAACTTAATAAAATAAATTATTGTAATAAAATCTCTTTAGATAATTTTCTTTTATGTAGAACGTTAAAATTCAGCAATGAAATCATGTAACGGTTTAAGTGAAATTTCAGTTCCCGTTTCGCCATTCTCAATATAATCAAAAGGATTGTCTAAATCTTTAATTAAAAAAAGCATATACCAAATTAAGAAGGTAATAAGTATAGTAAGAAACATGGCAGCTAAAAAAGGCTCTATCTGAATAATAATTAACCCAATTGAAGTTAAGAAAGCCATAGCCTCAACAATAGCATAAGCAGAAACAGCGAAATCAGTATCACGTATTGTATCCATTCTCATAATAACTTTACGTAATTGATTTTGTTCGTTTTTCATTTTTATGATATAATTAGCCTGAATTTCTTCTCTTTCAAGATTAACCAAATGATCATTAATAGAGCTAATATAGGCTAAAAGAGAAGAAGTGCTTTCTGATTTATAAAACCATTTTTTAATAAAGATAGGGAGCTCTTTTTGGTATTCTAAAAAAAAAATAGCGGCTTCTGAATTTTTAGATTTAATAATTGTAAGTGTATCATCTTGCAAAGTACGCATAGAACAGACTAATTCAGTAGGTAATTTCTCACTCTCTTTGTAGTCAGACAACACACCACTAATTAGAAAACCAATTAGAAAAATAGTACCAGCAACTAAACTAGTAAAAAGAGCATTGAGTTCCATTAGTTCAAAATTATAGTAATGACTCAGTAATTTAAAAATTCCAACAATCAAAATAATAGGGAAAATTTTAAAAGCAATTTTCCACTTAAGAGTTAAATTTTTCATTTTTATTTTTTTTGCAATTTTAAAGAAAAAGTTTTTTTCATGCTACTGTTTTACGGCCAGAATAAATAATTAATTTAGTCGAAAAAATAATAAAAATAAAAGAATGTCTAAGTTGCAAGTATATTTTATGCCAGGAATGGCTGCCAGTTCAAAAATATTTGAACGGATTCAGTTACCTAAAGAATTTTTTGATACGTATTTTTTAGAGTGGGAAATGCCTCAAAAAAACGAAACACTTAAAAATTATGCTCAAAGAATGTCGAAAAAAGTATCAGGAGAAGATATTGTTTTAATAGGGGTTTCCTTTGGGGGCATTTTAGTGCAAGAAATGGCGCAATTTATAAATCCTAAAAAGGTAATCATTATTTCAAGTGTAAAAAGTAATGAAGAATTACCTAAAAGGATGAAAATAGCAAAGAGAACTAAGTTGTATAAAATATTGCCCACAGGTTTAGCCAAAAATATAGAAACCTTGGCGAAATACGTTTTTGGAAAAGGAATTGTAAAACAAAGAATAGAATTATACAAAAAATTTATGACACGTACTGAAAAAGAGTACTTAGATTGGGCTATAGAACAAGTAGTATGTTGGGAAAGAAACGAACCTGATTTAAAAGTAATTCATATTCAGGGAGATGCAGATGAGGTTTTTCCTGTGAAAAATATAGAAAAATATATAAATGTTAAAGGGGGGACCCATATTATGATTTTAAATAAATACAAATGGTTAAATGAAAATTTACCTAAATTAATAAAGGAATAAAATGAAGTTGAGAAATATTGTTTTTTTTATTTTATGTGTTGGCTTTATGTTAGTAAGTTGGAAAAATAATCATCTTTTTCCAATAAAAATTGATTTTTGTGGAGAAGAA
Source organism: Flavobacterium sp. TN-1 (assembly GCF_052828645.1). NCBI lineage: Bacteria > Pseudomonadati > Bacteroidota > Flavobacteriia > Flavobacteriales > Flavobacteriaceae > Flavobacterium > Flavobacterium sp. TN-1. The sequence goes on along the minus strand of NZ_CM128253.1, from coordinate 3,411,260 downwards.
GTGCCTCTTAATATACCTGATGTGCGTGAAAGATTAGATCGAGAATTAGTTATTAATGAATATATGCACGGTTCTACCATAATGATCATCAAACGGGCATATCGTTTTTTTCCTATTATCGAACCTATTCTGATTAAAAATAATATACCCGATGATTTTAAATATTTAGCTGTTATAGAAAGTTCTTTAACGAATGCTACTTCTCCTTCAGGAGCAAAAGGATTTTGGCAATTTATGCCTCAAACAGCTAAAGAAAAAGGAATGGAAATAACAGAAGGAGTTGATGAACGTTATCATTTAGAAAAGGCTACACAAGCAGCTTGTGAATATTTGTTAAAAGCAAAAGAGAAATTTGGTTCTTGGACTTTAGCGGCTGCCTCTTATAATGGAGGAATGAATGGTTTGCAAAAAGCTATTAATCAACAATTCGTTACGAATTACTATGATTTGTTGCTTACAGATGAAACATTCCGATATGTATTTAGAATTTTAGCACTAAAAGAAATTATGAAAAACCCAAAACAATATGGGTTTGAATTAAATGAGGAGGAGTTGTACAAACCGTTAAAAATAAAAAAGATAGAAGTAGATAGTACAATTACAGATTTGGCTAAATTTGCTAAAAGCCAAGGAGTTAATTATAAAGAATTAAAATTAATGAACCCTTGGTTACGAGATGTAAAACTTGATAATCCTAATAAGAAAAAATATATTTTAGATTTACCTGTTAAATAAAAATATAATTTTATTAGTTAGTCGGGTAGGTATTAGTGAGTAAAAAGAGATCGGATTTAGGGTATAATAGATAAAAATATGAGTGTATGAATACAATTACGATAATTGTTTTGATTATTACAGGGTTATTAGCAGGTATGCTAAGTGGCTTAGTAGGAGTAGGAGGAGGAATTATAATGGTGCCTATGATGGTTTTTATTTTAGGTTTTTCACAACACCAAGCCCAAGGAACTAGTTTGGCTGTATTAGTAGTGCCAGTCACGGCTTTGGCTGTGTTTAATTATTATAAAGAAGGATATATTAATTGGAAGTATGCTGGAGTAATAGCTTTATTTTTTGTTGTAGGGAGTTATGCTGGGAGTAAGTTGGCTGTTAATTTAGATCAAAAAATGCTGAAAAAAGTTTTCAGCATTATATTAATTGTTATAGGAAGTAAGATGTTCTTTGAAAAATAAGCTAATTAGAATCTGAAATTTGACTTTTATTTATTTTTTTTTCAATAATGATAGATTTTAGACCTAGGTTAAAGGTTTCATAGTTCATACTTAAAGCGGTTGCAAAACTTGAATTAGGTAAAGGATGCGCGCCTCCTCGTTTGATGTCAATGACTTTTAATTTTTCGTCTAAAAAATAAGAAGTAGGAAATCCTAAAGTATGTTTTAAATGAGCTACTATGGGGGCATCGTTCTTGTAAGATTCATTGGCGTAGCAAACCTCTATGTTATTGTTGAACTTTCGAGCTATTTCTTTGATGTTTTTTCGTTTATCCCAAAATAATAAGATGAATTTAATGTCCTTAGCATGCTTTTCTGCTAGTTTATTTAAAGCCTGGAACTCTCCTTTGCTAGGGACACACCAAGAGGCATAAGTAAGAATAAAGATAGGTTTTTGAATACTACTTAATTGGAGTTTTCTTTTTTCAAATGTTTTGAATGTATAATCTTCGAAATGTGTTCCTTTAAGATGAAACTGAACTAAAGAGTCAAATAATATTTTAGAAGTATTTACATCATTTCGTTCATAAGCATAATTTATTTTTTGATTATACTTTGCTAAATGAGCTCTTAATGCGTCAGGAAAACTTGTAGTTATCACCTTGTCTTGGCAAAAACTATAAATGGAGTATAACGCAACTATTGAGAAATATAACTTTTTCATGTTTATTATTTGCTGCGAAGATAAACGGCTCACTCTTAATGAAATAAAAAATCCGACTAACAGTCTTTTTTTTCGATTATCTACCCTAAATGTAGTAAAAAACCGCACTAGTTAGGTGCGGTTTTTTAAATTTTAACATATTTTGTAGTTAAATTCTTTTTAGTTGTTCTTTCATCATGTTTATCTGATCTTTTAGCATATTGTGTTTGTCTAACTTTTTAGCTTCATTTAAAAGTGTCGTAGCTTCTATTTTTCTCCTTTTAGATAACGCAATTCCTGCTAGATTTAATTTAGCAAGTGCTAAGTCCTGATCCATAGATAAACCTAATGAGATAGCTTTTTTGAAAAACTTTTCGGCTTGATTTAAGTTTGTTTGAGATACCATTAATCCATTCAAGTAATTGTAATAACCTTGTTGTTTTTGTATCAATGCCGTTTCAGGATTCTTAATTTTGTCTAACCAGTTTTTAGCTCCAGCAAAATCCTGATTTCTTAATTTTAAGAATGCAAGTAAAATGTACTCGTTACGAAAATATAAAAAGATAGGGATTATGGAAAGTAAAAATAAAAAAATGCCATTGCCAATGTTATTTTCTATAAATTGCCAAATTCCTGTTACAACCAGCAAAGCTGCTAATACTAATTTGATATTTCTGTGAAACATATTAATTCCTTTTAATGTGGTGCAAATATAGAAAAGTTATACTAAGAAATAAAGGGAAGTTTTAGAGTCATCTAATAAAATTTGGTTATTTTTTTGTATTATTTTAAAAAAGGATTTGCAGAAATAAAAAATGATTGTATATTTGCACTCGGTTTTTAGAAGACCAAATAACTAGATAAATATACAGGATTTTAAAGATAAAAAGCTATGAGTAAGAGAACATTTCAACCATCGAAAAGAAAAAGAAGAAATAAACACGGATTTATGGAAAGAATGGCTTCTGCAAACGGAAGAAAAGTTCTTGCTCGTCGTCGTGCTAAAGGAAGACATAAGTTAACCGTTTCTTCTGAACCAAGACATAAAAAATAATGATTGTTCAACAATCTATACTAAGGCGTTACTTTTATTGGTAACGCCTTTTTTTTAAAAAATAATTTAGAAAGCACCTTTCTAAATTATTTGAAAAATAAAAAAGAATACACTAATACCGCTCGTTAACAGCATAAACAACACACAAAATGCCAAAAGACAACTCTATTAAATCGGTTTTAATTATTGGGTCAGGACCTATTATCATTGGTCAAGCTTGTGAATTTGATTATTCAGGTTCTCAATCTGCCCGTTCATTAAGAGAAGAAGGAATTGAAGTAATTTTAATCAATTCTAATCCCGCAACTATTATGACGGATCCTTCTATGGCAGATCATATTTATCTTAAACCGCTAACAACAAAATCAATTATCGAAATTCTTAAAGCACACCCGCAAATTGATGCAGTACTTCCAACTATGGGGGGACAAACAGCTTTAAATTTATGTTTAGAAGCAGAAGATAAAGGTATTTGGAAAGATTTTGGTGTAAAATTAATTGGGGTAGATGTAAATGCTATCAATATTACCGAAGATAGAGATCAATTTAAAGATTTGTTAAATAAAATAGGGATTCCACAAGCACCAGCTAAAACAGCTAATTCTTTCTTAAAAGGAAAAGAAATTGCACAAGAATTTGGTTTTCCATTAGTAATCCGTCCTTCGTTTACATTAGGAGGAACAGGAGCTGCTTTCGTTCATAAAAAGGAAGATTTTGATGCTTTATTAACTCGTGGTTTAGAGGCTTCACCTATACATGAAGTACTAATTGATAAAGCTCTTTTAGGATGGAAAGAATACGAATTAGAATTATTACGCGATAAAAACGATAACGTTGTAATTATTTGTACTATCGAAAATATGGATCCTATGGGAATCCATACAGGAGATAGTATTACAGTAGCACCGGCCATGACATTGTCCGATACAACTTTCCAAAAAATGCGTGATATGGCAATGCACATGATGCGTAGCATTGGTAACTTTGCGGGGGGGTGTAACGTCCAGTTTGCCGTTTCTCCAGATGAAAAAGAAGATATTGTTGCCATTGAAATTAATCCTCGTGTATCTCGCTCATCAGCATTAGCTTCAAAAGCAACAGGGTATCCAATTGCAAAAATTGCTACTAAATTAGCTTTAGGCTATACGTTAGATGAATTACAAAATCAAATTACAAAATCAACTTCAGCTCTATTTGAACCCACATTAGATTATGTCATTGTAAAAATTCCTCGTTGGAATTTTGATAAATTTGAAGGATCAGACAGAACATTAGGTTTACAGATGAAATCCGTTGGGGAAGTAATGGGGATTGGGCGTTCTTTTCAGGAAGCATTGCACAAAGCCACACAATCTTTAGAGATTAAGCGTAATGGCTTAGGAGCAGATGGTAAAGGATATAAAAATTATGAACAAATTATAGAAAAACTCACCCATGCAAGTTGGGATCGTGTATTTGTTATATACGACGCAATTGCTATGGGAATTCCATTATCAAGAATTCATGAAATCACAAAAATAGATATGTGGTTCTTGAAAGAATACGAAGGTTTGTATTTATTAGAAAAAGAAATTTCTAAATACAAATTAGATACTTTGCCAAAAGAACTATTACTTGAAGCAAAACAAAAAGGATACGGTGATCGCCAAATAGCACACATGTTAGGTTGTTTAGAAAGTCAAGTACATACACTAAGAGAAGAAATGAATATTCAACGTGTGTACAAGTTAGTAGATACATGTGCAGCTGAATTTAAAGCACAAACACCTTATTATTATTCTACTTTTGAAGCAGAGATAGAAAAAGCAGATGGTACAAAATATGTACATAACGAAAGTGTAGTTTCTGATAAGAAAAAAATTGTAGTTTTAGGTTCAGGACCTAACCGAATTGGACAAGGTATTGAATTTGACTATTCTTGTGTACACGGTGTTTTAGCCGCTAAAGAATGCGGGTATGAAACTATTATGATTAATTGTAATCCAGAAACAGTTTCTACAGATTTTGATACAGCTGATAAATTATATTTTGAGCCTGTGTTTTGGGAACATATTTATGATATTATTCGTCATGAAAAACCAGAAGGCGTAATTGTGCAATTAGGTGGACAAACCGCTCTAAAATTAGCTGAAAAATTAAGTAAATATGGTGTTAAAATAATAGGAACAAGTTTTGACGCATTAGATTTAGCTGAAGATAGAGGACGCTTTTCAGAATTATTAACGGACTTAGAGATACCATTCCCTAGGTTTGGAGTAGCAGAAAATGCTGAAGAAGCAGTCAAATTAGCAGATGAATTAGATTTTCCATTATTAGTACGTCCTTCGTATGTATTAGGAGGACAAGGGATGAAGATTGTAATCAATAAGCAAGAACTAGAAGAACACGTTATTGAAATCTTAAAACATATTCCAAATAACAAATTGTTGTTAGACCATTATTTAGATGGCGCTATAGAAGCAGAAGCCGATGCTATTTGTGATGCAGATGGAAATGTGTACATAATAGGAATTATGGAACACATTGAGCCTTGTGGAGTGCATTCAGGGGATAGTAATGCAACTTTACCGCCGTTTAATTTAGGTGAGTTTGTAATGCAGCAAATAAAAGATCATACTGAAAAAATAGCAAAAGCATTAAAAACAGTAGGTTTGATAAATATTCAGTTTGCTATAAAAGAAGATACCGTTTATATTATAGAAGCTAATCCAAGAGCATCGCGTACCGTACCATTTATAGCAAAAGCTTATGGTGAACCTTATGTAAACTATGCTACTAAAGTCATGTTAGGTGATAAAAAAGTGACGGATTTTGCATTCAATCCCAAACTTAACGGTTTTGCTATTAAACAACCTGTATTTTCATTCAATAAGTTTCCAGGAGTTAATAAAGCATTAGGTCCCGAAATGAAATCAACAGGAGAAAGTATCTTATTTATTGATGATTTAAAGGACGATCAGTTTTACGAATTATACTCTAGAAGAAAAATGTATTTAACAAAATAAAATTTTAAGAAAGCTGTCCAAAAAACAATATTTAAAAATATAGTCTATACTTTAACAATTCAATAAGTAGAATCCTTTAGCGTTATACTATTTACTTTTTAATCATTTATAAAAGCTTATTTAGGTAGAATAGAGGGAGAAAGACTCAATAAAATTAAATGACTTTTGGGGCAGCTTGCTTTTTATTAAATGTTTTGCTTATTATTATTTATATTTGGCATACTATAAACTAAATTATGCCAAGGAGAATTTCAGCTAAAATCCAACTTCTTTTCAGAACCCTTTTTGCTCGTTTAGAATATTTCTTTTTTAAAGCAAAAGAAATGCTTTCTGAACGCAATTTTTTATATTTATCCAGTGTAGCGATAGCAATTTCAGTTTCTTTGGCTGTAATTTTTCTTAAAACCTTTGCTCACAAAGTTTTTATTTGGGCTAATCTTCTTAATAAATACTTAAAATTACCCTACCCTAATAGTATGTTGCCTATTATTGGTTTGATTTTAACAGTTTTTGTAATCAAACGATTTTTGGGAGGAAGTATAGAAAAAGGAAGTGCAAAAATTTTGCATTCTATTGCAAAAAAAGGAGGAATTGTACCTAGAAAGCAAATGTATGCTCAAATTATGACCAGTTCTTTAACAGTTGGATTAGGAGGATCAGCAGGACTAGAAAGTCCGATTGTTATTACAGGGGCTGCATTTGGATCTAATTATGCACAAAAATACTCTTTGTCCAAAAATAATAGAATATTATTATTAGCCTGTGGAGTAGCAGCTGGTATAGGCGCAGCATTTAATGCCCCTATTGCGGGAGTCCTTTTTACTATTGAAGTTATATTGGCAGACATTTCCATTTCTGCGTTTATTCCTATTATGATTTCAGCTGCAACGGGGGCTTTGGTAAGTAAAATAGTTATTAGTGGTGAGGTTATTTTGAGTTTCCAAAAAGTACAAGCATTTAATTTTTCAAATACGTTTTTTTATATTTTATTAGGAGTATTGGCAGGTTTAGTTTCTGTTTATCATGCCCGCACATTTAGGAAAATAGAACATTTTTTTAACCACTTTTCAGAACGAATTTATGCAAAAGCTATTTTTGGAGCATTAATTTTAGCGGTTTTAATTTTCTTTTTTCCAACCTTATTCGGAGAAGGATATGAAAGTATAAAAATTTTATCTACATCACATCCTGAAATACTCTTAGAAAATACCTTATTAGAGTGTGTTAAAAATGAAAAATGGGTTCTGATTCTTTTTATCGGAGTTATTGTGTTTATAAAATCTATAGCCACAGGAATTACTTTAGGAAGCGGAGGCAATGGAGGTAATTTTGCTCCATCATTATTTGTGGGATCTTATTTAGGGTTTGTAGTAGCCAAAACAATCAATATATTAGGGATTTCTCAATTACCTGTAACAAATTTTACGATAGTGGGAATGGCAGGTATACTTAGTGGACTGTTTCATGCTCCTCTTACAGCTATCTTTCTGATTGGCGAAATTACAGGAGGATACGACTTAATGATTCCTCTAATGATTGTCTCTTCTGTCAGTTATGCGGTTTCTAAGCGTTTTGAAGAACATTCTATGGATGTAAAAATGTTAGCTAACTCAGGAGATGTTTTTACAAGCAATAAAGATAAAAATGTACTACAAAGTATCGAAGTACAAAAGTTGATAAATGTAAAAGCTGAAACACTATCGCCAGAAGATTTGTTGGATAAAATCATAGAAATAATATCGGATAGTAAACAAACCATTTTTCCAGTTCTAAATAAAGAACAAAAGGTAATAGGAATTGTGTATTATGATCTTGTAAAAAAAATCTTATTCAATTCTTTTCAGGTTAAATTTACAAAAGTACAAGAAATAATGTCAAGTGATTTTTTAGTAATTGATATTAATGAAGACATTGACGAAATAATGAATAAATTAGATAGTAAGGAAATAGAGAGTATTGTTGTGCTAAAGAATAATACATTTTATGGAATTTTAGATAAAATTAAAATTTTAGAAAATTATAGGTTGACTTTTAAAAATTTGTTGATTAATTAAGGAAATTTCAATCAAAATCCTTCTGACAGAATTGAAAGTAATTTGATATTAATGATTTTTATTGTTCTGCTATGGTTGATTAAAATACCTTCAGATTCAAAAAAGCTAATTACTCTAACGACCGTTTCTTCAGATGTTTCAGAGTATTTGGCTATGTCTGATTTTGTCATAAGATATTTCATATTCTTCCTTTTCTGTCCTATACTTTTCATCTAAAATGAGCAAAATTAAAGCAATTTTTTCTTTTGCTGATTTATGAGAAAGTGAAGTAATCAAATTAATCCAAACATTAAATTCGAAACTTAAAATTTGAACCAAGTTAAATGAAAGATTAGGCGATTTTTTAGTAATTTCAATGAATTTATTTCCTTCATAAACTTCTACTTGACTGTCTTCTAGTAGAATAGCAGTCACAGGATGCTTTTCATTACTCAATAACGGTCTAAATCCAAAGAACTCCCCCTCAACGAAGATATATACAATTCTAGTTTTTCCATCTTGATTAAGTTGCTCTATCTTTACTTTTCCTTTTATTAATCTATATACAGCTTTAGCTTCTGTACCTTCTTCGTAAAGAATATTTCCTTTGAAATGGTTTTCAATTGATTTATTGGCTTCTAATTCTTGTAAAAATTTAGGTTTCACATCTTTAAGAAGTTCATGACTCCTAAAGGTATACTTTGTTATATCAAAACTCATGAAAAATAGTTTTATTTAAATATTGACGATGGTCAACTTTGTTAAAATAAAGGTTTATTATTTTTGTGATATGTAAAAGTATTAATAAAATGAAGAAGATTTTAACCTTGACTTTTTTTGTTTTAACATTTTGTAATAATTTGAATGCTCAGAGTAAAAATGTTTCAAAAAGTATAATTGATCCAACAGCACGTGTTACTAAATTTTACGAAAAAAGAGAACTAGAAGAAATGCAAAAAGGAGGATTAGTAGAACTATATTTAGAACGAATTCGCGTTTTAGCTAATAGAATTCCTTTTATTGCCTTAACGAATAAAGCTGGTATATCTATGCAAGATATAGGAATACCCGAAAATTCAGGATATGGAAAGTTTTTAGACAAACAACATGAGGCTATTAAGAATTTTATATTAGAGACAGAAAGTTGTCAAAAATCAATTACTCCTTTTGCTGATAAAAATAACATTATAAATGCAATTTTAGCTTATGAAACTATTTTAAAAGATCTAAAAATGTTGCATGATAATTAGTTATATAGTGCTTTATTTCTGTTTTTATAATTGAAATGGTTAGGTTTTCCAGCTGTAATTGTTATAAGTTTGGGTTGTGCACAAAAATGTTTTGTTCTTGTGATTGATTTTAATCAGTTACTGTTTTAACTAAGCTGGAAAACCTTCCATTCCGCACAGTCTCATTATGTGTTCTTAAAATTATGAATAATCAGATTATAGATTATATTTATTGCTTAACTCTAATTTTTAAAAGACTGTCTGAAATATACCTAATTTGTTATCTAGAATTTCCGTTTGATGTTTAACTCTAGTCGATTAAAACGAGAATAGATTATTTGTTCGAATAGATGAAATAATCATCAATACTAATTAATCCTCTTTTATAAAGATTGACAAAAATTTGATTTTTTACTTATTTACTAGATAGACAGTCTTTTTTGTTTTTTGAAAAAACAAACCTTGATTTTTTAAAAGAAAAACCTCTTAAAATAAGAGGGATAAGGTTTTTTAAACAGCTCTTACTTTTTGATTTTAAAAAGAAGAGCTGTTTTTTTATACCATTTAAACTTAAAATATACTGGATTAAAAAGTAAAGTTTTCGATACGTTTTTTAAATTTTAAAAACAACTCGAATAGACGGTTGAGTATATAATTGAAATCATCGTTAGTTTGAATGCGAAGCACATCGAGAACTAACACTAATTTTTGTAGATGTATTATTTTTTTTAAAAAACAAAGTTTAAATGATATAATTGGGTTAAAAGTAAACGATCCTAGTATAAAATAATACCAAAGAAAGTTGTTAAACTATAGTACATCATTAATATCAGTTGAAGCAATTTTTATTTAATGAATAAAAATAAATGAGATACAAATAGTAGCTCGTTATTTGAGGCTCTTTTTTAATACGGTTTTCAAGTAAAACAAACCTATAATTCCTGCTAATAAGGATCCAATAATAATATATAATTTAGAGTTGTTAATCGTCGTAGCATCTGTAAAAGCTAATAAATCTATAAAAATAGACATTGTAAATCCTATTCCGCCTAATATCCCTGCACCAAAAATGGTACTCCAGTTTAGGTCTTTTGGTAATTTTGCCCATTTTGATTTTACAGATAACCAAGAAAAAAAAGTAATTCCTAGAGGTTTTCCTATAATTAACCCTAAAATGATTCCTAATCCATAACTTGGTAATAAGCCCTGATTACGATCAAATGAAAGCACAATAGCAGTATTGGCCAAAGCAAAAATAGGAAGTATTAAGAAAGCAACAGGTTTATGCAATATATGTTCTAATTTATAAGAAATCGTATTCTCTGTTCCATCCTCAAAAGGAATAGCAAAGGCTAGTAAAACACCTGTAATGGTAGCATGAACTCCTGAGTGTAGCATGAAATACCACATTGCAACTCCTAAGATTAAATAAGGCCAGAGCTTATAAAACTTTATCCTATTCATTACTAAAAGGATACAAAATATTGCTAAAGCAATACCTAAGTTCATCCAATTTAAATCCGTTGAATAAAATAAAGCAATAACTATTATAGCCCCCAAATCATCAATTACAGCTAGAGCTGTTAGAAATATTTTTAGAGAAATAGGAACTCGATTACCTAATAAAGATAAAATACCAATGGCAAAAGCAATATCAGTTGCCATAGGAATCCCAATTCCATTTGTATAAGGGGTATTTTGATTAGTCAGAAAGTAAATTCCAGCAGGAATAAGCATTCCTCCTAAAGCAGCTAAGATGGGAAGTAGCGCATTTTTGATTTTTGATAATTCTCCAATATAAATTTCACGCTCTAACTCTAAACCTATCATTAAGAAGAAAATAGTCATCAAACCATCATTAATAATATGTTCTATTGAAAAGGAACCAATTTTAATATGCCACAAATGAGAATAACTTTCCCCAAAAGTTGAATTTGTTATGATAATAGAAAATAAAGTACAAAATATTAAGATAATACCACTAGCTTTTTCACTCTCAAAAAAAGATTGGAATAATTTAGTTAATTTCACAGTCAATGTTTTTATAAAATATATTGGTAAATTTACGAAAAAAAAATGATGGCAGTATTTGGAAGGAGAATAAAGAAGTTTACAACAGATGAACATACTGGTTTTGGCTCAGATCCTGAAAATTATGGAGGCCGTTTTGTTAGTAAAGACGGATCGGCTAACGTTGTAAAAAAAGGAATTCCTTTATTTGATCAAATTAGTTGGTTTCATACTCTCTTGCAATTACCCATTTGGAAATTTCATCTTATAATATTAGCCGTATTTGTAATTATTAATTTTTTCTTTGCCTCTATATATTACATAATAGGAGTAGAACATTTGAATGGAATTAGTGCTATAAATGAATTAGAAAAGTTTGGACAGGCTTATTTTTTTAGCGCACAAACTTTTACAACAGTAGGATATGGTCATATAAACCCAGAAGGTTTTTTGACTAGTGCAATTGCATCTGTAGAAGCTCTTATGGGGTTATTAGCTTTTGCTTTGGCAACAGGTTTGTTGTATGGTAGGTTTAGTAAACCTAGAGCTTATTTAAAATTTTCTCACCACGCATTGATTACTCCTTTTCAAGGAGGAGTAGCACTAATGATGAGAGTGGCTCCTTTTAAAAATACAACTCTAACAGATGCCGTAGCAAAAATAACGTTAGGTCTTAAAGTAGAGGAAAAGGGGAAATGGGTTAATAAATTTTATCCGTTAGAACTTGAGTACGATCATGTAAATGTTTTAACACTCAGCTGGACGCTAGTACATATCATTAATGAAAATAGTCCTCTTTATGGATTTTCTGAAAAAGATTTTAAATCAAGAAAAGGAGAAGTATTAGTTTTTTTAAAAGCTTTTGATGATATGTTTAGTAATAACGTTGTTAAAAGAACTTCTTATACATTTGATGAAGTCGTATATGGCGCAAAATTTAAACCTATGTACGAACATAATAATAGTTTTACCTCAACTATTTTACATATAGACCGATTAAACCAATTTGAAAATGTTGAGATATAACTAAGAAAGAAAATGAATATAAGGTTTTATTGACCTAATAGTTTAAAAGTAGTAGATACTTCTATTGATTTCGCAATTTTATAGCCAACAACACTAGGTATTTCAATATTAAATTCTTCTGGCTTTAAAATAAAGTTAGCTATAAGAATATAGTTGTTCCCTTCTTTTTTTAAAAAAGCAGGTACCGTCATATTTTTTGATTTTCCGTGAATTTCAAAAGTACCATTTATTTGAACTTTTGTTTGGTTATCAAAATTATAAGTGTTGTAATTTTCTATTTTTCCTTTAAAAATAGCTTTAGGAAATTTGTCGCTTTCCATATAGTTTTCATTAAAATGCTCTTGCATTAAGCTGTTTTTAAACTTAAAAGTTTTAATGTTTATGACCGAGGCAATATCTCCTGTTTTAGAATTTAAAACACATACAGCAGAGGAACTTGTAGCCTTTATTTCTTCAAAAGTGGCAACAGATGCCTCAAATGTTATAACTCCGTTTTTTGCTATACTTTTTTCTTGAGACCAAGAGTGTAAATTGATAAGTAAAATTAGGGAGTAAAATAGTTTTTTCATAACTTATTTGTGTAGTTTTAATAGTATTGAATCGTTAAATTAACTTTTTTGCAAGCACACTTTAGGGGGAAGTGTGCTTCTTTAGCTACTTTAAAAAAATTATTTTTCTAATAAGCCATCAGCTTGCCACTGTTTTATAATATCAATGTTAACTTGGGGCATTTTTCCTGAACGAGGCATAACTCCAGCTCCATCTCTTTGTATTCTATCTAAGATGTTATTAATATTTGTTTTTACACCACTGTATGAAGCAAAAGCAGGGTGGCAACCTACACAGTTATTTGTGAAAATAGCCTTAGCGTTTGCTTCATAAGTTAATTTAGCTCCAGTAGTAGTAGTAGTAGTGGTAGGACCTGAAATAGAAGGTTCATTGTCTTTAGAACAACTTGCTAAACTGATTGTTAAAAAGCTTAAAAACAGAAATGTTTTTTTCATAATAAGTGATTTTAGTTATTAAATTTATATATTTGTCTATACAAATGACAGCAAAAATAATTTATTTATTTGATGTTTAGATGTTAAAAAACTAAAAAGTATGTTAAAAAAAATTTTATTAGGATTTTCTATTGTGTTAAGTAATAATTTGCAGGCACAAGATGATTTGTTAAAAGGAGTAGAAAATAACGACTCAGAAGTCGTTGAATCAGCATTTAAATCTTTAAAGATTGTGAATTTAGAGTCAACAAAATTGGCATCAAAAGGAGATTTATATTTTATTGTTTCTCACCGTTTTGGTTTTTTGAACTCAGGGTTTGAAAACTTTTTTGGGTTAGATGGAGCTACTACTCAACTAAAAATGGTTTATGGGTTAACAGATGATGTCACGTTGCATTTTTCAAGAAGCACTTTTGCTAAGACTTATGATGCGGGAATAAAATATAAAATTATAAGCCAAAAGAAAGAAGGATTTCCTTTTACAATAGTAGGATATAATGCTTTGGCGATTAATTCGGCTATGAAAAAAGAAGCTTATCCCTTATTAGAATTTAAACATCGACTTTCTTATAATTCGCAAGTATTAGTGTCAAGAAAATTCAACGATCAACTAACATTACAGTTAGCTCCTACTTTTTTTTATGAAAATGTAGTTCTTAATCCCGAGCAAAAAAACGCACAATTTGCAGTAGGTATGGGAGGTCGTTATAAGTTAAGTAAACGATTTTCTTTAAATGTAGATTATGCAGCACACTTGAATAGAATTAAAAATTCAAATTTTAGAGATCCTCTTTCAGTTGGAGTAGATTTAGAAACAGGGGGACACATATTTCAAATGTTTTTTACCAATGCGAATGCCATGCACGATACAGGTTATCTAGGTAGAACAGCAGGTAATTGGGCAAAAGGAGAAATTAGCTTTGGATTTAATTTAGTAAGAGTGTTTTAATATTATTGTAAAAAAAGAAACTTTTCTAAAAGTCTGATATTGTTTTGTCTAATTTTGTTTGATTCTTCTTCCTACTAGACTACTAAAGTAGTAACAAAATTAAATCTTTTAAATATTACTTTTTAGAAAAGTTTCTTTTACTTATTTCAAATCAACCTCTACGTTGTATTCTGATAGATGAGCTAGAGCTTCAGGGCTTTTATAATTAAAATGATCTTCGTGTTGTTGCTTTTCTTTTCTATTAGAGATTGTTTTGATACAATTATAAAAGCGCCTAACATCTTCAAAATTACTAAGAATAAGACCTGGAACAGGTGTTGATTGCCCTGTTTTATCTTTTGCAACCATAGTGAAATAAGATGAATTGCAATGTTTAACAAAGCCTGTTTGTATATTTTCAGCTTCTACTCGTATCCCTACAATCATAGAAGTTTTACCTACATAATTTACAGAAGCTTTAAGAGTTACTAATTCGCCGACCTCTATTGGAGCTAAAAAATCTACAGTATCTACTGATGCAGTTACACAATAATGTCCTGAAAATTTAGAAGCGCAGGCAAAAGCAATTTGATCTAATAAAGATAAAATATAGCCGCCGTGTATTTTACCACTAAAGTTAGTGTGTGATGGTAACATGAGTTCTGAAATAACTATTCTAGAGTCATTTACGGTTTTAAAGAGGGTATTCATTATATAAAGTTATCTTAAAATCATTTTTCAATTAATTCAAATAAAATAAATTGATTGAGTTGTGGGCCAAATTGTTGAAAATTATCATCTGATATAACCAAAATTGTTCTATTTCCATTGGGTAAATTTTTTCCAAAACAGATACCTTCAATATTATCTATTTTAGATTGCTTTAGATGTTTTTTTATGTCATTAAAATCCAAAACCAATTCTTTTTTCATAGGAACATACTTTTCTGATTTTAAGCTTTTTATGTTTAATGAATTTGTAGTGTTTGAATGAATAGAAGCTTCAAATATTTTTACAATATTTTCATTTTGAAAGGCTCTTTCTATTACTAAAAAATGATCTTTTTTGTATTCTAAAATATCAGATACACCATTTATGTCTCCGCTTCCTGTTCTAGGTTTGGTAAGAGGAGATAATTCATAAACAAATTCTTTTGTAGCTTGTTTTGTATTAAAATCATAAAAAGTAAATCGAACAGGAGAATCTGTTGTTTTATAATCTGGTTCTGATCCATCTGTTTTAAGAGGTAATTCGTTTGCACTCCATATACCTTGTTTATCTACACTTTTTGTCAAGGATTCAAAAGAACCATTATGCCTAGTTTCTTGTAAAAAAATAGGAGGGATAGAAAAATCGGATAAAAAATGTCCTTTTTCATCGGAATTAAAAATACTTGGTTTTTGATTGCCATAAATGCTTCCTTCTGATGATAACGTTATTTGATTGTTTGTAAAAACGATACTCTCTAAGTCTAAAAACCGAGAAGAATAAAAATTTTCTTTTGTATCAAAAAGAATCATGTCAGTAAAAACAGTTTTACTAATAGTGTTATTTTTAGTTACTATATTGGCAATATAGTAACGAGGGGTATTAGGATCGTCAGAAACAATATAGTAACGATCTTTCTCAAAATCATAATCTATACCAGATAAACCACCAATTAATAAATTTTGAAAATACTGATTTGAAGGGAAAATAAAATCATCTAAAAAATTTAATTTTATACTTGATGAATTAGTTATGTCGTTTACCTTAGTTGTCTGATTAATTTCTTCTATTTCAGTTTTATGACAGCATATAAAAAAGAAAAGAAGAAAGAATATAATTATGCGTTTTTTAAAAAATAACATATCATTCCTGCCTGTAAATTAGTTTTATAGTATGAAAACTATCGGTTAAATATAGGAGATTTTTCCTCTTTTACATCGGTTACGAAATAAGTGGTGTCTCCCCACCAAGGAAATGTTTTATAACGTTCTATATAAGTTACTTTTACATAACGTCCCTCTAGATTTTTTAATTTTTGAATGGTGCTGTTTTCACTATCCAATAGCGAAAAAGCAAAAATTTTGTTTCCTGAAAGGCCTTGACTTAATTCGCCTTCCCACGTTTTAAAGATATAACCTTTTTTGCTGAATTTAATTAATTCTCCGGTACGAGTGCCTTCGCTATAAGTAGCATAGTACAAAAGAGCAAAGTACAAAGCAAAACAAAGAGCAAAAGTACCAAGGCTGAGTAAAAGAATTTTTTTTAACATACAATTATTAGTTTATTAAGTTATTTTCATTTTGTTCTGCTCGATTAATAATGGCTTCAGGAAGTGATTTTTTAGCTTTAGCTCCCATTTTTTTGAGTTTTTCAACGCTGGTAATTAAATTCCCTTTGCCTTCAACTAATTTATTCATAGCTCCTGAATACTCATTTTTAGCTTCATCCATACGTTTTCCAATTTTGATAAGATCCTGAACAAATCCTTCAAACTTATCATATAAAGCTCCCGCTTGACGGGCAATTTCATAAGCGTTTTCCTGTTGCTTTTGGTTAGCCCACATACTGTCAATAGTTCTTAGTGTAGCCAAAAGGGTTGAGGGGGTAACAATTACAATATTTTTCTCAAAAGCTTTGTTGTAAAGAGTGGCATCTTCCTGTAAAGCAATGGCAAAAGCGGGTTCTATAGGAACAAAAAGTAGCACAAAATCAGGGCTTTCTATTTTATATAAATCATGATAGTTTTTTTCGCCCAGTTGATCTACATGACGCTTTAAAGAAAGGACGTGTTCTTTTAGGTATTGCTCTTTTAGAGTTTCATCTTCTTCGTTTACAAAACGTTCATAAGCAGTAAGCGTTACTTTAGAATCGACAATCATTTTTTTACCATCAGGTAAATTAATTACTACATCGGGCTGCAAGCGTTGCCCTTCGTCGTTAGTAAAACTTTGTTGGACTTCGTACTCGCGCCCTTTTTCTAAACCCGATTTTTCAAGTACGCGCTCCAGTACAAGTTCGCCCCAGTTACCTTGCATTTTACTATCGCCTTTTAGTGCTTTGGTCAAATTGAGGGTTTCTTTACTCATTTGTGCGTTCATTTCGCGCAAACCTAAAATTTGTTGGCGTAATGCTGCGTGATAATCAATACTCTCTTTGTGAGTGTCTTCCACTTTTTTCTCAAAGTTTTGGATTTTGTCGTGTAATGGCGAAAGGAGATTTTTTATGTTTTCTTTATTTTGTTCAGTAAATTTAGTTGATTTTTCTTCTAATATCTTGTTGGCAAGGTTTTCAAATTCTTTCGTGAATTTTTCTTGCAGTTGTGCTACTTCTTGTTTTTGTTCTCTATTTCGTTCGAGTAAATTATCAAAATCAACTTCCTTTTTGGAGAGCTGAATCGCAAGGGCTTCTTTTTCGTTCCGAATAGCATCTTTTTCATGATTAAGTTGCGATAATTGTTTTTCCCAAGTCCCTTTTTCTGACTGAAATTGTGATTTCAATTGTTCAATTTGGGAAAGTAATCCGTTAATTTTTTCCTCAAAAGTAGCGGTTGTAGTTTTAGCCGAAGCCGAAAAAATGATTTTTCCCAAATAAATTCCTATTCCTAAGGCAATGATGAATGTGGCTAGTACAATAAGTGTGTCTGACATGGTTTTGTTTTTTTGTTGTAAATTTAGGAATTTGTTTTTAAGTTTTTGTTTGTTTTTTTGTGAAGAACTAAGAGGGGTTGTGTGTGAAGTTATTATTATTTTGGAGTTTGTTTTTTTAAGTAATAATAATTGTATATAATAGGGTAGTTAGTAAAATGAATCTATCGTAGGTGTAGGCTTTCTGAAAAAAAACTAGGGTAAAAAGTATAATTAGTAATCTTCTATTTAAAAATGAAATTCAATCAGATTTTCAGAAAATCAAAGGAAGTTACAATTCATTTATGGGACTTAAGAAGAGAATTGTTAAAAGGAGTGAATAATATTACAATAATATTGATAACATAAGAATAATTGTGTGGTCTATTGTTATAACTTTATTTGTTTTTATTGTTAAGTTAATTCGTTAAATAGGACTATAAATCTTCTTTTTTAGAAGCATTTTTTTTGTATAGAAATACTCCTGCAATACCTACTATAACTCCTACAGCAATTGTTGCGGCTGTTTTAGGGTAGTCTTTTGTAATACATAAATATACTAAATATGAAATAACTAATACACTTGAAAAAGCAAAAAACATACCAATTATCATGGAAAATAAGATTCCAAATTGACTTCTTTTGTCTATTGAATGTTGATGAATTTGTTCCCTTTCAGCCATAATTAGTATCCTGTTTGCAAAGGTAGGATCTAATTGGTTGTATTTTTCCATCATTTCTGGAGAAGGTAATTGTCCTTCATAAGTTTGACTCAAAAGTAACTTGCCTTTCGAATGCTCTAAACCATGGTTTTTATTTTCTTTGTAATTCTTTTGCTTGTTCATCAAAAATCTTTTTGAAAAGAACACTTACGTTATTCCAATATGAAAAAATAGCTGTATTCGTGCTTTTAGATTTTGGTAATAATTCAGAAATGGAACATAAACCAAAAACCGCAAAAAAACCGTATTTAAAATATTTGAAGTTCATTTGTATTGTTTGAGTCTTAGCATACAAAGATACTATTTATTGCATATTAAAAACGTTTTTATACAATTAATATTGTGTTAATTTAGATGAATAAGTTATTATGATTTTTGAAGTAATGTATTGATTTTAGATGTAATTTTTTTATACCATTGATAAAGGATTTTCGTTCTAAGAATTATTTAAAAACAAAAGAACATAAATTATTAACACTGTGTCTTTGGAATCATGTAAAAAAACTTGAAAAACTTGTATAAAAACCTTTAGGTCTTTTGTTGTATTTTTGCCTTATGAGTGAACACCGTCATTTTATACTCCATAAACCCCACGGCTATTTAAGCCAATTTATTTACGAGAAAAAACGAAATAAGAAAAAGCTAGGCGAATTATTTGATTTTCCTGAAGGTACGATGGCAATAGGAAGGTTAGATGAAGATTCTGAAGGATTGTTATTGCTCACCACAGACGGAATGATGAGCGAAATTGTACGAAGTAAAACCATCGAAAAAGAATATTTTGCCCAAGTAGATGGTGTTGTAACTCCCCAAGCTATTGAAAAACTGAAAAACGGAGTAGAAATAGGAGTAAAGGGTGTTCGTTATACTACCAAATCTTGTGAAGCAAGAATCCTAGAGACATTACCTGATTTCATTGGCGAAGGTCGACGCATACGCCACGAACGCCACGGTCCTACTAGTTGGCTATCTATTACACTTACCGAAGGAAAATTTCGTCAGGTACGTAAAATGACGGCCGCAGTTGGATTCCCTACTTTGCGATTAGTCCGTGTGAGAGTTGGAAATGTTAATTTGAAGGGGTTGAAAGCAGGAGAAGTAATTGAAGTAAATGAATTTTAAATATCATTTTTTTAAACTAAATTACGATCTAAAAACTTAGTTTGGTTTTTGTATTACAATTATTTTAGATATAAAAATGCGCAATAATAATCTTGATGTACTGAAAATAATAATGGCTTTTTTAGTCATTGCGTTACATATTTTTCCTGTATCTAAAGAAACAGGGATAGAAGGACTAATTTCCTATGAAATTGCCAGTGGTATAACTCGAATTGCTGTACCTACATTCTTTTTAATTTCAGGTTATTTTTTGCGAAATAAATTAAATGATAAACCTTATTTGTGGAAGTATACCAAGCGAATTTTATTGTTATATGTGGTTTGGCAATTCATTTATTTACCTGACTTAATCCGATTTTATAATTTAGGTTGGTTTTCTAAATCAGATATGATTTTAAAACTTATTTACGGTTATTGGCATTTATGGTATTTATTAGCCACAACTATAGCGGTAGGTTTGTTATATCTTTTACGAAATTTAAGTACTGCGATAAAAACGAAGTTAATACTGTTTCTACTCATAGTAGGCTACAGTTTTCAAATAGGAATTCAATCAAATCGTTTAGACCTTATGTTTTTGTATAAAATAATAGGAACAACGCGTAACTATTTATTTTTTGCTTTACCTATGATGATGATTGGGACTATGTATGATAAATGGAAAAATGAGATAACCAAATGCAAATGGCTATTTATCCCATTATGGATTATATTATTAATAGAAGTAGGGATGTATTATAGATATAAGGTTAAAGCAATGGATTTTCTTTTAACGCTTCCTTTGCTAAGTATGTTGACTTTTTATTGGATAAATGAATCCCACCAATCGTTCATTCAAAAAACAATACCAGCTACACTCTCTTTAGGTATTTATTTATGTCATCCGTATGCTATAAGAATGGTAAATGAATTATTGCCCGAACAAGGATTTTATGATTGGCTATTAAAATATCCTATTATTTGTTTTTTAACACTTATACTTTGGTGGTTAATGGATCAAATAAATAAGAAATTGACCTATTTTTTTTAATTGGGATTATTTAAATATAAATTTTCTCTTTTCGTTATCAAATAGAATGTCTTCATCCTTAAATAAAGAATTAAAAACACCTTTTTCAATTAGTACGCAAGGTTGATCTTGTACAACAAAATCAGGAGTCATAACAACCATTTCATCGCTTAACTGAATGGCCAAATCAATATCATGAGTAGAAAATAAGATACACTTTTGGGTTTTGTGAGCTAACTTTTTTAATAATTTAAAAACAGCAACCTTATGATGTAAGTCTAAATGTGTGGTAGGTTCATCTAAAATAATCAAAGGGGTATTTTGAGCTAGAGCCCTTGCTATTAATGTTTTTTGCAACTGACCATCACTTATTTCGTAATGTTTCTTGTTTTGGATAGCTGTTGTTTCTGTTAGAATTAAAGCTTCCTTTATTTTCAGACGATCTTCTTGTGTAAGCGTTCCAATCCAATTGGTATAGGGTTGACGACCTAAAGCAACTAATTCATAAACGGTTAGATTACTAGAAGGGAGTTTTTCAGTAAGAACAACTGCTAGGTTTTTTGCTAATTCAATAGTCGTGTATTTTTTAATGTCTAAAGAATTTAAAATAACCTCACCCGAAAGAGGAGATTGAATAGCTGTTAGCGTTTTTAAAAGAGTTGATTTCCCTATTCCGTTAGCACCTATAAGGGTAATTAATTTTCCTGCTTCAAAATTTAAATTTAAATTCTGAGCTATATAAATTGGATTCTTTTTTAATGTATAGCCAATACTAAGGTGTTTGGTTTGTAAAATGATTGGATTTTTCATTAATTTAAAGTACGTTTTTTTAGCAAAAGCCATACTACTATAGGAGCACCTATAATAGAGGTAACAGCATTTATAGGAATAGCTACCTCAAAACCCTGAGAAACAATATCGCAAAGAAGCATAATGCAAATTCCTGTTAATAAAGTGGTTATAAAAAGATGAAGATGTTGACTGCCTTGGAAAATAATTTTTGCAAGATGAGGAATTGCAAACCCTATAAAAGCTATGGGTCCCACAAAAGCCGTGAGTATACCAGTAAGGATACTCGTTATTAAAATAATTTGATGTAAAGTTTTTTTATAAGGAACACCCAGACTTTTAGCGTAATTTTCTCCCAACAAAAGAGCGTCTAAATTTTTAAGAAGACGGATCGTATAAAGTAGCGTAATGCCGCAAACGATAAAAATAAAATAAATATTTTCCCAACTCACACTACCTAAATTTCCCATAGACCAAATAGAAAATTTTTGTAATTGTTCAGCTGATGAAAAATAACTTAAAATATTGATAATAGAACTTGTAAAATGACTAAACATCAATCCAATAACCAAGATAGACATAGTGTTTTTTATTTTCTGAGCCGTTAGAAGCACTGCTATCAAAACAATTAGAGAACCTATGATAGAGGCAAAGACAATTCCGTAAGACGATGTAAAAAGAGGAACAAGTAGAGGGGGTAAAAAATTACTTCCCATGATCACGAAAGCAACCATTAAGCTGGAACCTGAACTTAATCCTAAAATATAAGGACCTGCTAATGGATTTCTAAAAAGAGTTTGCATGAGTAATCCGCATATAGGTAATGCTGTACCCACAGCTAATGCTATTAGAGCTTTAGGAAGTCTAAAATTTAAAATAATATACTGCCAAGTAGTTTTAGAAGCATTGTTGCCTATTAAAACCTGAAAAGTATCCTGTATTGGGATTCTAACAGAACCTAAGCATAAGTCTAAAATAAAAAGAATTACGCTTAAGAGAATAAAACAAAAAAGAAGTTTTTTATTTTTCAAGACTTTTATTGTATGGGCGTTACAAATGTAAATGGATAATTAGGCAATAATTCAGGATGTATAATTTTTATGTAATCTTTCAGTACTTTATCGGGTTGACTAGGCGAAAATTCAAAGAAAAGAGTACCTCCTTTTTTTCCTTTTTTCCCTTCAAAAGTATATACCTTCTTATTTTGATACGCTTTAAATTGAGAGTAATGAATATTTGATTTTCCAAATTCGTTCCAATTTGTAATATCTCCTGTTGCAATCCAGATCAAAGCATTTTGTCCTTTTTCAAAAACCTGTTCAAAACTCAGAGGGATACTTCCTGTGCCTTTTACATCTTTCCAAAGATAGTTGCCCCCCGCATCTTGTATATAGGTGCTTTTCCAACTATCACCTTTAGGCATATACCACTGATCCTGATACATTGTACCATAAAGAATAGTAGGTTTTTGTTGAATCGTTTTTACAATTTCTAGCGCATTTAAATAGTTTTTTTTAACTTGATCAAAATAGTTTTTAGCTTCTTTTTCTTTTCCTACTAAAGCACCAAAAAACTTAATCCATTCAGCTTTTCCTAGTGGTGTTTGCTCCATCCAATCTGCTTGAATTAGAACGGGGATTCCTGCTTTTTCAATGGTGTTTAAGGTTGGATTATTTCCATCTACTCCAAAAGCAACCAATGCGTTTGGAGCTAGACTAATCAATTGTTCGATATTAATTTTTTCATTTTCCCCCAAGTTTTTTATTCTTCCAGAATCAATTAATTTCCGAGTTTTATCAGACGAAATATAGTCAGTATGAGGAAAACCCACCAACTTGTTTTCTACTCCTAAAATTTCTAAAAAAGGAATATTAGTAGTAGAGGTTACTACAAGGTTTTTAAGAGGAACTGGTATTTGAAGATATTGTTTTAAGCTATCAGGGATGTTCTTATTACTTTTGGTAAGAACATAAGTAAACGGTTTTTGAGCATTAGGCCATGGAGTTGTAACTTTTATAACAGAATAATTTTCGTATTCATTTAAGGTAAAAGCTGTGGCATCTGTTAAAACGTTATTTCTTTGCGGAGCAAAAGTACGTGTAGCTTCATTTTTTTTACATTGTATAGTAAGAGAACAAAATAAAACAAAAAAGATATATTGTAATAGTTTTATCATAATAGTATATGGAAAATTAATTTTTTTAAATGATCAACAAAGATAAAATATATTTTATCTTAAAAGAGACTATTGATTGGTTGTATAATTCTAAAATATATTTTTAAAAAGGAGTATCGGTTTTTTCTATTATTGAAACCGATTTTTGTAAAATTAAAGAATTAGGAATTGTAATAGTTTGCCCATCAGCAGTTTTTAAATAAACAAAAAAATAGGTAAGCTCAATAATTTCACCTTCTAAAGGAAAGTCTTTATCAAGTATTCTTATGGTATCACCTAATTTAAGAGGATGATTAAAAAAAAGTATTAAACTTGATGTTATGTTAGACAATAAAGACCATTGAGCAAAAAAAGCAACTCCCAAAGCTGTTAGAATACTACTAGCAAAGAGGGCTATTTCATTTTGTTCCAGCCCCCAAATTCCAGAAATTAAAACAAAAAAAACAATAGTTATTAGAAGATGTAATACCTTAATAGATATCTTTCTCCTTGTTCTTTCAATGTAGGTCTTTTTTAACGTATTGTTAATTATGTTTTTAGTAAAGAAAAAAAGAAATATGTATATGACTAGAGCGGCTATTGTTTCTAAAATTTGAATTTTATAAGTACCCATAATTATATATTAAATCACGAACTTTAGTAAAAAAAGTAAGTTATAATGTTTTTTTAGTATTTTATAAGCAAAGATAAAGTTTTAAATATCTTTACAGCCAAAAAACAGAGTGTATGTTGTATCTTATAACAGGTGGCGAACGTTCAGGTAAAAGTGCGTATGCCCAAGACTTAGCGTTAGAGTTGTCGTCTAATCCCGTGTATATGGCTACTGCTCGCAAATGGGACGGTGATTTTCAAAAAAGAATAGATAGACATCAAAAAGATCGTGACCAACGATGGACGAATGTTGAAGAAGAAAAATATATAAGCAATTTTAACTTTTCTAAAAAAGTGACTATGATTGACTGCGTAACCTTGTGGTTGACTAATTTTTTTGTAGATACCCAAAATGATATTGAAAAAT
Source organism: Flavobacterium sp. TN-1 (assembly GCF_052828645.1). Taxonomy (NCBI): domain Bacteria; kingdom Pseudomonadati; phylum Bacteroidota; class Flavobacteriia; order Flavobacteriales; family Flavobacteriaceae; genus Flavobacterium; species Flavobacterium sp. TN-1. The sequence continues at coordinate 3,386,652 of NZ_CM128253.1, read as the reverse complement.
CACTAGAATTAGCAAAATCAGAAATTGAAAAAATATTACTTCAAGAAGATACAAATATTATTATTATTACAAATGAAATTGGTATGGGAGTTCATGCTCAGACCGAAATAGGAAGAAAATTTACCGAATTACAAGGTTGGATGAATCAATATTTAGCTCGAAAAGCAGATAAAGTAATTTTGATGATTTCAGGAATTCCTGTAGAAATTAAGTAATATTTATCATTCAGAAACAAGAGTATAAAAATCATACAAAATAATGAAAGCAATTCTTTCTTGGAGTGGAGGTAAAGACAGTTGTTACGCAACAATAAAAGCCATAAAATCAGGATATCAACCGACAGTGCTTTTAAACATGATGAATGAAAACGGAAAAGTATCCCGTTCGCACGGATTAACACAACTTATTTTAGAACAACAAGCCAATCAGTTAAAAATACCATTCATAGGAATACCAACCACTTGGAGCGATTATGAAAAAAAATACATAAAAACACTTCATCAATTAAAAGAAGAATATAAAGTAGAAAATGTTATTTTTGGAGATATTGATTTAGCACCTCATAAAGAATGGGAAGAAAAAGTATGCCAAGAAGCCAAATTAAATGCCATTTTACCTCTCTGGCAACAAGATCGTTTAGAATTAGTAAAACAAATGATAGAACAAAATATTGTTTGTATGATTGTTTCCTGTAATACTACTATGGGAGTAGAATTTTTAGGAAAAATTTTAACAAAGGAAATCATTCAAAAATTAATTCAATTAAATATAGATCCATGTGGTGAAAATGGAGAGTTTCACACAGTAGTAATTAACTGCCCGTTATTTGATAATCCTATTGTATTACCTAATTATAAAAAAGAAATTTACCAAGACTATTGTTTTTTAGTTTGGGAAAAATAACATAAGAAGTGATGAGTTTAACAGAAAAATTACAACATAAGATTGATTTTAAAACCAAACCTTTAGGAGCTTTAGGCCAATTAGAAAGTATAGCTTTGCAGATAGGACAAGTTTTTAATACACTTACACCTGAAATACGAAATCCACATATTTTAGTCTTTGCAGCAGATCATGGTATAGCAAGAGAAGGCGTAAGTGCTTATCCAGCTGAAGTAACCCCTCAAATGGTTTTGAATTTTGTAAACGGTGGGGCAGCAATTAATGTGTTTTCAAAACAAAATGGATTAACATTAGAAGTAATTGATGCAGGAGTAAATTTTGATTTTGATAATTCATTACCCATAATACATCAAAAAGTAGCAAAAGGAACTCAATCATTTTTAGAGCAAGCTGCCATGTCAGCAGAGCAATTTAAAGAATGTTTACAAAAAGGAAGACAGATTGTACAAGAAATACACACAAAAGGATCTAATTGCGTTGGCTTTGGAGAAATGGGTATTGGAAACACAGCCACTTCCGCTGTATTAATGAGTATTTTAACAGAAATTCCAATTCAAGATTGTGTAGGGAGTGGGACAGGAGTAGTTAATGAAGCATTAGATAGAAAAACAATTATTTTAAAAACAGCTTTACAAAATTACAAAGGATCCTCCATGATAGATGAAAAATTAGCCCATTTTGGTGGATTTGAAATTTATCAAATGGCAGGAGGAATGCTTCAAGCCTTTGAAAACAATATGTTAATTCTAGTAGACGGATTTATTAGTTCAGTAGCCTTTTTAGTAGCGTATACTTATGAACCAAAAATTATAAAAAACGCCATATTCTGTCATTGTTCACAAGAAAAAGCACATAAAAACTTGTTGCACTATTTAAATGGAAAACCATTGCTAGATTTAGGATTACGATTAGGAGAAGGTACAGGAATAGCCCTTGCTTTTCCAATCATACAAGGAGCCGTTAATTTTTTAAATCAAATGGCAAGTTTTGAAGAAGCAGGCGTTAGTGAAAGCCTTTAAAGAGGCTAGTTTTATACCCTAAGGTTTATAAAAAAAATGAAAAAACAGCGAGACATCTTTTTTACAGCATTAATGTTCTATACACGTATTCCCTGTCCAAAACATATTCATCATGATCCTAGTTATTTAAATAAAGCAACACGTTATTTTCCGTTAGTAGGTTGGTTAGTAGGAAGTCTATCTTATTTAGTATTTTTAGGAGCTCATTATCTTTTTTCATTATTAATAGCCATTATTTTTTCCATGGTAGCAGGCGTGCTGATTACAGGAGCCTTTCACGAAGATGGATTTGCGGACGTTTGCGATGGGTTTGGAGGAGGCTGGACAAAAGAAAAAATATTAAAAATTATGAAAGACAGTGCTATAGGAGCTTATGGCGCTATAGGAGTTGTACTTCTACTGCTAATCAAGTTTTTACTCCTTTTTGAAATAATGAACAGAATCCCTAATACTTCTTGGAACCAATATGCTTATGCAAGCTTTTTATTTATTACCTACCATAGTATAAGCAGAGCAAATGCCATTTCACTTTCCTTTACGTTACCGTATGTAAGAGAAGACGAATTAAGTAAAAGTAAACCTATAGCCAAAGGTTTTAGTAAATATGAAATAATAGGAGTACTTTTCTTTGGATTAGCACCATTGGCTTGTATGGCTTATATTTACAATCCATTTTATTTGGTAGTATTACCCATTTTACTCCTCACACGTTTGTATATGGGACGGTATTTTACCAAATGGATTGGAGGATACACAGGCGATTGTTTAGGAGCTTTAGAACAGATTAGCGAAGTAGTAACCCTTTTATCTTTTCTGACACTATGCAAATTTATTTAGTACGCCATACCGAAACCATTTGTCCCAAAGGAGTTTGTTATGGACAGAGCAATGTAAACTTAGCACCTAATTTTTTAGAACAATTTCAAGAGATAAAAAAAAAATTACCAGAAAAAGCATTCGTATATAGTAGCCCTTTGACACGTTGCTTAGAATTGGCTGAATATTGTTTCTCAAAACAAGAAATAACGGTAGACAACCGATTAAAGGAAATGAATTTTGGAAAATGGGAATTACAAAAATGGAATGCAATACCAGAGGAAGAATTAAATCCTTGGATGGAAGATTTTGTAAATATTTCAGTTCCAATGGGAGAGTCTTTTCAAGTTTTATACGAAAGAGTAGTTGAATTTTGGGAAATAATACAAAAAATGGCGTTAGAGAAACCATTAGTTATTTTTACTCATGCAGGTGTTATAAGAAGTTTAATATGTTACCTAGAAAAACAACCCCTAAAAGATGCGTTTAATTATAAAGTAGATTTTGGAGAAGTAAAAAAGGTTTCAATTAAATAAAAAGAGAACCTATCTTTTTTAAAATAATATTTTATAACTAACTAATTGATAATAATTTGTTTGTGAGGAACTGAAAACAAGGTGGTTTTTTTTCAAAACAGCAAGTGTTTTTATAAATACATGTGAAAAATATTTATTTTTTTGTTTTTTATTGTACCTTTGCGCTCCCTTAAACAAAAAAATATGAAAAAAAGTATTAAAACACCACTATTTTTGTTCGTGTTATTTTCTTTGTGTAATAACGTATTTGGTCAAGTAATAAATCATAATAATGATATTTGGTTGCATTATTTAGGAAAAAACACGATAGGAAAAAAACTTTCCTTAACACTAGAAGGATCTTTAATATTCGCCAACGGATTTGACCAAAAACAACAATATTTTATACGCCCATCTGTAGATTACCAGTTTACCAAACAAATCAGTGGTAGCATAGGTTATACACACCATGAATTTTTTGTTTATGGAGATGTCCCTTTAAATAGAGTCGTAACACCAGAGGATAACGTATGGATACAAGGTGTTTATAGCTGTGCTAAAAATGATTTTAAATTTACCCATCGTCTACGCGATGAGAGTCGTTGGGTAGGAGTAGCTACTAAAAATGAAGCAGGAGATTTTGTCATAACTAATAGAGATTATAGAAATCGTTTACGATACATGTATTTGGTAAATTACACTTTAACTAAAAAAGAAGATAAAACTCAATTGTTTGCTTTTTTAGGAGATGAGATATTTATGAATATAGGAGTAAAAGCAGCCAAAACATTTGTACAACAAAATAGAGTAATTGCAGGTTTAGGATATAATTTAAACCCTCAACATCAAATTCAAATAAGTTACATTCACCAAAATTTATGGAATGTACCTAACACCATACAAGAAAATAATCCCACGCTAAGGATTTCTTATGTAACGAACTTAGATTGGTCAAAGAAAAAATAATTTTAAAAGCTTCGTAAAAAGACCTTTGTTTTAAATAAAAAAAGCTACAACATTGAACATGCCCCAAAAAGTTAGACACTATTTGGGGCATTTTTTATTCAAATTTTGCTCAATATAGGTTAGGTATTAGAAAACTATTATAGATAAAGAGGTAATACCATTTAAACCTAAAATATACTGGATTAAAAAATAAAGTTCTCGATACGTTTTTTTTATTTTAAAAACAACTCGAACTCTCCCTTTGATCGAAATGAAAAGATTGCGAATTTTTTGGACAGTCTCAAGGTTAAAAAAAAATATTATAAGGAAATTTCAAAGTTTAAATGGTATAATAATAATTGGAGATGAAATAAAACTAAATTATATTCTAAACTTTGAAATATATGGATTTTAGGGTTCTTTTATTGAATAATTTTTAATAAAGGAATCTGTTTTTTTTTATTTTTTTTATTTTTTTTAAAAGATGTGCTAACTTTGCCTGTGAATTTATGGTGCTCGACTTTTGTTAAAAGTCAGCTTAAAAGGGAATCAGAGTGAGATTATAGATAAATTATTTGAAGATTAATGATAACGGAATCGTATTCCTGAAAATCAATATCTAAAATAAAAAATCGAATATCAAAACCTGAGCTGTACCCGCAACTGTAAGCTATTCAGCTTGTAATGATCTACAACCACTGTTTGAAATTTAAAACGGGAAGGCTAATTACAAGACGCAAGCCAGGAGACCTGCCTAAATTTATTTTATTAACAAACTTTCGGGAAAAAAAGTTTGGGTATGGGTAAATTCTGTCTTTTTTTCCGCATTTAAAGAATTAAAATGAAAAAAAACATTTTATTAGCAAGCGTTTTAACGTGTATGTATGGTAGTGCTTTTGCACAAGATCAAGAATCAAAAAAAATAGAAGAAGTAGTCGTATCAGAAACTAAATTTCAGCAAAACAAAACAAAAACAGGTAGAACGATTGAAAAAATCACAACAAAAGATTTAGAGCAAAGAAAAGGGCAAAGTGTTGCTACCGTATTAAGCCAGTTAGCTGGATTTGAAGTTGTAGGAAGTCAGAGCGGAGTAGGAAAGAATTTAGATTTGTTTGTTAGAGGAGGAAGTACAAAACAAGTATTAATTCTAATAGACGGTAATCCTGTAGTAGACGCATCGAGTATTTCAACTACGTATGATTTACGATTATTACCCGTAGAACAAGTTGAAAGTATAGAAGTACTCAAAGGAGCTTCCTCCGTATTATATGGTGCTAATGCAGCCACAGCAGTTATTAATATTACATTAAAAAAAGCAACTGACAAAGGAGTCATAGGAACAGCCTACTTTAATATAGGAACTCAAAATTTAACAACCACCAAAAAGTATAAACCAGAAGAATACAATCAAGGTTTTTCATTGAACGGAACAAAGGGAAAAATCTCTTTTTTAACCTCTCTAAATAGTGCTGAAATAACAGGTATTAGTGAAGCAAAAGGAGATGATTTTGAAAAAGATAAGTTTTCAAGAGTTAATCTTAATCAACAATTAGGAGTAGCAATAAACAAAGGAATTAAATTAGATTTTTTTGCTAACTATGATCGCTTAAGATTTGCTTACGATACAGGAGCCTTTGTAGATAATGAAGTAAATACTTTAATAGGAGAACAGTTTAGAGGAGGCTTTTCTCCTTCAATGAAGTATAAAAAAGGAGAGTTGAAAATAAATTCTTCTTTTGGCTTTTATGAACAAAAAAGACTATCAGGAGCCTCATTAAATAATTATACAGAATCCTTTTCTAAATCACGAAATATTAATGTTGACGTTTTTAATAAATACAATATAGGAAACTCTTTAGCTTTTATCACAGGGGTTCAATTTCAATATTTTGATATGCTTCAAGCTACCCCTTATGTTAATATTTATAATCAAGACGCTAAATACACCATGTTAGATCCTTATATTACAGCAGTATTAAACACTAAGTTTGGATTAAATGTAAATGCGGGAGCTCGTTATTTAAAACACAGCGTTTATAAAGACTATGTCATCTTTAATATTAATCCAAGTTTTAATTTTGAAAAAATCAATTTAAAATTATATGGATCAATAGGAGGAGCAGTAGTAGCACCAACATTATATCAAGTATATTCTGAGTATGGCAATAAAGATTTAACACCACAAGAAAATACTACTATTGAAACTGGTTTTGAAAAAAGTTTTTTAAATCAAAAATTAAAAATTTCAGCAGTTGGATTTTATAGAGAAGAAAATAATTCAATTGCTTTTAAAAAGAAGACCTCAAATACAGGATGGCAATATGAAAATACAGAAGGAATAAATAAATCAAAAGGGATTGAATCCAATATAATGATCAAACCTCTAGAAAAAATAACCTTAACTGGTAATTATACTTTTGTAGAAAATGATCAGGCTATAGCAAAAGCCGTTGCAAAACATAGAGTAAATGCTAGTTTATCGGTTGAATTGACTAAATCTATTGCATGGGATGCTCAATTTCAGTTTATAGATTTTAGAAACCTATCATATTACAATTCTTTCACTTTTAAAGCAACAGATGTATCCGTTTCAGCTTATAAATTATTTCATACGAATTTGAAAGTAAAATTAACAAACCATTTGAGTGTTTTTGGATCCGTTCAAAATTTATTAAATGAAGAATTTATAGAAACCATGGGATATAATACAAGAGGAAGAAACTTTAAAATCGGAATGAATTTTCAGTTTTAATTAAAACGAATTATAGCTTAAAAAATAATAATATTCATAAGTTCGTTACTTCAATAAATAGGAGAAATCACATTATCGCTATTTTGTGATTTCTCCTTATTTTTGGATAAAAAATAATTTTCCAGTTACAGAGTGTCGTTTAATCTATATACATTTCATATTTTAAATCACGTTTAGAAAGATCAATAATTTCATTGCCAATTTTAAATTGAGGTTTTTGAATACCAATTCGATTACCAGATTTAATTAAGCTCATTGCCTTAGCTAAATAAGGTTCAGAGCTGTTCCCTAAAATACCTAGATTACTTATATCTTCCATTAATATATTAGTCGTGTCAGGCGTAATACCCGCTTCATAATCTCCAAAACCCACTTTATTAACAATTTTTAAAACAATTAATTGCATAGCATATCTGTGAGTTGGATTTAAATTTCGTTTTGTATAATCAGGTGAGTCATACAATGTAATAGACCCCACATTCTTCCCTGTAGTAGTATTACCTATTTGAACTACTTGTATGTAAGGTTTTAAACAGTTAATGACTAATTCACTAGCAGATGCAGTATTAGTAGTTGTTAAGATATATACCTTATTTAAATTTAATGAATTAATAGGAGTGCCATTTTTTAGTTGTGAGGTAAATTTGTTTAATAATCTATTAGGATCTATTGCTCTATTAATTTTAGAGTTCCATTGCTCTTTAGCAAAAATTTGATCTTCAAATTGTCCCGTAATCATACTTGCTAAACGAGTAGCGGTTGCTACTGATCCTCCTGAATTATAACGTAAATCCAAGACTAAATCCGTTATTCCAGCCGCCTTTAATTTACCAAAAGCTTGATTTAATTCTGGTTCATAATACGTATAAAAACCATTATACATTAAATAACCAACTTTTTTATTTCCTTCCTCTATCACATCGGTAATATAAACAGGATTTTCAGAATACGCCTTTTTAGTTAACGCCACTGTTTTTCCATTAGGTGTAATAGCACCTCCATCATACGAAGCTAAATTTAAAGTATAATTTGTTTTAGATAACAATTCACGATAATTGTTACGAGTAAGAGGAATACCATCAACCCCATAAAAAAGATCCCCTCGTTTTAGATCTTTTGTACTAGCGTCACTATTAGGCATGATGTATTTTACCCAGCCAAAAACTTCAGTTTGACTTCCATTCTTAGGACTAATCCCATACTCCATACCATTACTGTCATTCGTTCCAGAAAGAATCTGTTCTAATACAGTATAATTAGAAGTTATAAAACTAAATTTATCAATATTCTTTCGATTGTAAATTAAACTTTCAAATAAAGTTTCAGGCTTTGAAAAAGTACCTAAAAACGAATTAAGTTCATATTGAGAATTAAAACGATAATCACTTAGATTGGCTACATTTTCTTGATAAAAATAATATTTGTTAAATCCCTTCCATACAAAATTATAAGGATCTAGCTCATTATATTGAGGTTGATCATCTAAGTCATTACAACTAAATAACGTACCGATTGTTAGGACCACGAAAAGCTTGATTATATTTTTTTTCATTTATAAAAGATATGATGTAAATTTATGAGCTTAAATTTAGATCAAATGCGTAAAGAAAAAGTGAAAAATCAAAAAATATTTTGGTTTTTAACATTTATAGTGGGTTCAGTAGCATTTGGGAGTTATTATTATAATCTTGAAGAACAAACAATAAAAAATGTTAACTCTCAATTAGGAACTTGTCAAACCCCAGAAGAAGCTTATAGAGAAACACAAAAAGCTTTACATCTGATTTCGGCTCAATTGAACTCTGGCATGAAAAATGTAAATAAGTTAAAAGAGTATGATCAAACGACACGCAAAATTTTTAAAAAGTAAAAAAATGAAAAAAAAAATAGTTTTAGTTTTTAGTATTTTATCATTTTATTTAGGCACGGCACAAACTCCTTTTGATAAATTTGAAAGTAATAATAATGTCTCTTCTGTTATCGTAAATGATAAAATGTTTGAATTAATGAGCAAAGTGAAAATGGAAACGAAAGAAGATCAAGTGTATTTAAATTTGATAAAAAAACTAGATTATTTAAAAGTTTTTAAAACTAGTCACTCTAAAACCATTTCCGATATGCGTACTAGTATAGAACAATATAGTGATAAATTAGAAGAATTAATGCGCGTGAATGAAAACGGAAAAAGTACTAAAATCTATGTAAAAATGATTCCAGGAAGTACAAATGTATCAGAATTATTATTGTTTATGGAAGGAAAAGAAACGATATTAATGTCTTTAACTGGTAATTTTTCATTGAATGAAATTTCACTTTTAACCAAACGAATGAATTTGCCAGGAGGAGAAGAATTAAACAGAGCCGCTAAAAAATAACAAAAAAATGGTCCCAAATACAAATAGTAAGCCGTATTTGGAACCGTTTATTTTAACTAAAAAGAGTTGTTAAAATTATCTTTTGTAATACATCACAATAGAAGCTTTTTCAATTGTATTGCCATTTAAGTAATAACCTACTAATGCAGGACTAGCATTTTTATCTAGACCTAACTTATCCGTTTTTAAGGCATAAACAGTAATCGTGTATTTATGAAAACCATGTCCTTCAGGAGGGCATGGACCCCCATAACCTGATTTGCCAAAATCAGTAATACTTTGTATTGAACCAGCAGGCATTAAGTTTTTAGTAACATCTCCCGCTCCTGTTTTTAATTCTTTAGTTGTAGCAGGAATATCAAAAGCAAGCCAATGCCACCATCCACTACCTGTAGGTGCATTTTCATCATGTATTGTAACAGCAAAACTTTTAGTATCTTTTGGTACATTTTCCCAAAATAATTGAGGAGACATATTTTCACCTGTACAACCAAAACCGTTAAAAACTTGTTTCATAGTTGCCTGACCTCCTAGATCATTACTCTTTAAAGTAAAAGTTTGCGCGCTTGCTGTAAAAGCAGAAATAAAAGCAAGCAAGGTTAAGATTTTTTTCATTTTTATATTATTTTATGATGCAAATTTAAGATTAAGGTTATGAGTATTATTGCGCTAAAAGTTCAAAAAGATGTTCTTTTAGTCCATTTTGAAGTTTTTTGGAGATACTCCATAATACTTTTTAAATTCGTTACTAAATGCAGATAAATTTTCATAACCCAATTCATGATAAAGATCAGAAGGTCTCTTGTTAAGTATTAACTCATTTCGAGCCTTTTCCATTCTTTTTGAAATAAAGTATTTTTTAGGTGAAATTTGATATATTTCAGCAAACTTTCTTTTAAACGTAGAAATACTCATATTAGATAAAAAAGCAAGTTCCTCAATAGTTAAGTGGCTATCTTCGTATTGTTGAATAATGTCTTTTATTGATTTATTTTTATGTCTACTTAATGTATTTTTAAAAAAATTAGTAATTCTCTCAGGTTCCTTACTTAGTAAGTAAAATAAAATTTCTTCTAACTTTATAGAAGTAAGATAAGGTGTTTTATTAAACTCGTTTTTTAATAAAAGTAATGATTTTTCGAATAAATTAATATAAGTGTCTTTATGAATGTTTAATACCGTTTGATTTGATTGCATTGTTTTGGGTAATTCAATTTGTTTTTTTGATAAGATTTCATTTAAAAAATGATCAGAAAAGAAAAAAAGAATACTATTATAGCCTGAATCTCCTATTAGACGTTCTGTCATTAGACTATTTCCAGATTGTAATAAAAAGAATTGATCATTTTGTATAGAAATATTATTCTGATTACTAATAACTTCTTTGTGTCCATTTAGTAAAAAACAAAGTACATTGTGAGTAAAAGTAACGGGAATATTTTTGCTAGATTGTTGTGTATTGTAAAAATAAATAGCACAATCAAAATGATTGTTCTGAAAAAAATCAAAAGGTAAATTATGAATAAGTTGTGTATTCATTATATTAGATTTAACAATAAAGAAACTAAAAGAAAAGAGGTTGTCCAAAAAGTAATAAATCAACATGCAGTTTTACTCTGATGTAAGGAAGAGTCTTATAATCAGTATTATGTGATTTTTTTCTTTGGGTCGAAATGATAAGATTACAAACTTTTAGGACAGCCTCTTTTATTCTCTATTTCTTTAAATAATCAGAAAATTTTTTACCGTATTTAGAATTGGCTACTTCTGGAGACATTTTGCTATGTATTTCCTCTAAAAACTTAGGTTGCATATCATAAATATCTGTAAGAGCTATATAGGGCGCAATTTCATAATCCGCATGAGTAAGTGCAAAATTAGCAGAGTATAAATATTTTTTTTTCAATAATTGGTCTTGCTTGTTTTGATTATCTAGTTCATTGTAGTTTTTGTTGCCCTTGCTACCTAGTATTTTAGATTGAAGTAATTGAAGCTGTTGCTCATTAAACTTAGCAATGATGTCTTTATATTCTTTGTAAAGCTCATGATTTTTAGAACCTGTAATTTTTGCATTAGCAAAAAAATATTCAAGATCCGTATCAATAGTTATTTTTCCTGGTTCCGCAAAAAATAACAAATTATTATCCATTGAGTTAGTTTGTCCTCTGTCTACAAACAAATAAAGCATTTCGGGAGAATCTAATTTAATTGAACTCTCAAAATTAGATGAACCATTTAATTCAATAGTATCTAAAGCTACTAAAGTACTATCTTGTACTTTTTGGATATATAGCTTTCCTTTCTTTAACCCTTTTATATTTCCCGTTATGATTACCTCATCTTTTGTAGGTGCTTTATCAGCACACGAAATAAAAAAAGCAAAAGAGATTGCTATGATAACTTTTTTATACATAGTTCTTATAAATTTCCCGCAATGTAATAAAAAAAAACCTCAAAATTCAATTGAATTTTGAGGTTTTAATTTTTTTTAAAAATAAGATTTATCCTTTTAGCCAAGCTTCTTTTAAACTTTTTTTACTATCGTCAGTAGATTTGTAGCCAGTTACTTCTTCAAATGGAAGTTTTATATTTCCTTTTAAAGTAATCTCTTTTTGATCCCTTTTAATTTTAATAGAAATATTGTCATTTTCTTTCCAGCTTTGACTTACCATAATCATATCGTAAATATTGTCTAAATTGTAACTTTTATCATTTATAGCTAAAATATAATCGCCTCCTTTTAAACCTAAATACTTGTAAAATTCGGGAAGTTCTATACCCGGAAGAATTATGATTTCTTTAGTCGTTTGATTAACTGTTATGTAAGGAGTTTGATCCTTTATAAAAACATTTCCAGGTACTTTTGTTTGTGCTTGTGTAATCCCCATTTTAGCAAAAAACTTTTCATAAGGAATGGGAGTTGGCCCGTCTACATAAGTTTTTAAAAAATCACCTACTTCTGGATAAGTAAGAGCTATGATCTTATCAAAAAGAGCATCATCCTTAAAAGGAGTATTAATACCATATTCATTATTTAGTTTTTGCATTAAATCTAATACACCACGTTGACCATTGCTTTTTTCACGAATAATAATGTCTAGGCACATACCTATTAAAGCTCCTTTTTGATATACATTTAAATATTGATCTTTATAAGGTTTTGTTAGTACATTAGTGCTCATTTTAGTAAAAGGAATTGTGTCGTCCATATTAGCCGATTGTCTAATTTTATCAGTCATACGACTATAAAATTCATCTTCATTAATTAAACCTTGATTAATTTGGAACAGATTAGCAAAATATTCTGTTATTCCTTCATACATCCATAAATGTTTAGACATTTTAGGTTCATTGAAATCAAAATAATGAATTTCTTCTGAATGAACACCTAGTGGACTTACTATATGAAAGAACTCGTGAGAAACAATGTCTTTTAACTGTTCGTCCATTTGATCAGAAGGCATCATTTCAGGCATAACAACAGTTGTAGAAGTAGTATGCTCTAAAGCTCCAAAGCCTTTTGCATCTTGTTTTTGTACGTCCGTAAGATAAATTAGGATTGAATATTTTTTAGTATTATTGATAGGTCCTAAAAATTTTTTTTGAGCCTTCATCATTTTTTCCATGTTAGGAGCTAAATCAGCCGCTTTGTATTTTCCAGTGGGCGAATATACACTTATTAGAATATCCATATCTTCTATTTTAAAAGTAGCAATGTCTGGTTTAGTATACATTATTGGATGATCTACTAGAGTAGCATAACGATTCGTTTTAAAAACATCAACAATTTTACTAGGATCACTATCGGTAAGAGAGGTAGCACCGTACAAATGGTCAGGATGAAGAATTGTTAAAGTATAAGGAGCTTCTTTTTTATCGCTAAAATAACCAATAAAGCCATGCGTGTTTAAAACAAAACAATTAGAATCTATATTCGTTCCAGCTGGAGAAAAAACATCATCACCTCCTATGCCTCCAACTTGTTCAGTATCATAAGTGTCATTTACCCAATAAGTAATTTTACCTAGTTTTTTAGCCCCCGTAATACGATAAGTGTTTTCGTCTAGTTTTGCTAACGGTAAATTCTCTCCCTTTGTAGTATAAGCTTTTATTTTTTCAATAAAACGACCATAATTATCTAATGAATAAGTACCCGGAACTGTTTTAGGAATACTAAAGAGAATGACATCTTCTTTAGAAGGAGTAGGAATTACCGTTACCATGACCTTGTCATCTTGTATTGTGTTTAAATCAATTGTAACGCTTACTTCTGGTGTTTTAGAACCATTTAAAGGTGCTGCTTTACCAGTAAAGAATAATGATGTTAATAGAGCGGATAAAAATATTTTTTTCATTAATAAATAATAAAAGATTTAAAAAATTTGCCAATAAAGGTATTAGTTTATTAAAATTTAACGTAATCTTTTTTAAAAAAATTAACAAAAAAAGAAGATGTCTAAAAAAATAAATATCTACTCTCTTATTTAAACAGATAGGAGAAATCACATTATCAAAGTTATGTGATTTCTCCTTCTTCTTGAAATGATAAGATTGTGACCTTTTCGGGCAGATTCTCTAACTTAATCAAATTTATTTTTAAGATAATACTTACCATCCAAATCATCATCAAAATCGTTATTTTTGATGAGTTTAGGTTTAGGTTTGGAAGCCGTCACTTTTTTCTTCCAAAGCTCAAATTGATCTTTTGATAGATGTTTGCGTATTAATTCTGTTACGTCACTTTCGCCAATACCAAACTCTTCCTTAATTAATTCAAAGGGTTTGCGTTCTTCTTTTGCCATGCTGATTAGTCTTTCTAAACTTTTTCTGTCTAATTCAGCGATTTTACTTTTTCTCATTTTAAATTATAAAAACAAAATTGTATTAAACTTTATGCAATACTTATTCCAATATTAGTAAAAAGGAATGATTTGTGAAAATTTTTTTATGTTTTAGGATTCCCATATTTTTGAAAAGGAATACTTAATAAATTACCTAAATTATTGTGCTCTTTAAAGGAGGTATGAGTGTCTATACCAAATACTATCTGATCCTGAGGTAAATTTTGATAAGTTCTTAAAAAACGATCCCAAATACTGAAAATATTTCCATAATTACTATCCGTATAAGGAAGTTGATAATGATGATGAACACGATGGATTTTTGGGGTAACTAATACAATTGATAGTAATGAATTGAGTTTTTTAGGGAGCTGTATGTTTGAATGGTTAAACTGAGATACTAAAACAGAGCAAGATTGATACATAAAAAACAGCCAAACAGGAGCACCTGTAATCAAAACAGCCAAAACGGTAAACAAAAAGCGAAAGATACTTTCTCCTGGATGATGACGATTAGCACTGGTTGTATCAAGCCAAGTGTCTGTATGATGAATGAGATGAAAACGCCATAAAAATTTTATTTTATGTTGTAAATAATGAGGAACATAAGCACCTATAAAATCCATAAGTAAAAGACCTATAAAACACTGTAATCCTAAATTACTAATGTTAAACCAATGTATGATGCCAAAATGATTTTGACTGTCCCAGACGCAACTTTCAAATAAAAGGATTGCTAAAAAAAAGTTGATAATTATCGTTGTAAAAGTAAAAAATAGATTTAGCAAAGCATGTTGTATTTTGTTGTATTCAAAACGAAAACGAGGAAAACCGCTTTCTAAAATCCAAAAAAAAGCAATGCCACCAAATAAAATCAAAGATCTATGGGACGAAGGTATCGTTTCAAAATAATTTGTAATCTCGTTAGTCATATTTTTTAATTCAAATCAAAATTACTAAACTATTTGTTATAAATAAAGCAAGAATGTTTATTTTATTTAAAATAATTCACCTCTGTGAGGTTTTAATGCGTCTCTAACTTGAATCATATTTTGATCATTTACCACCATCCAAGCTATAGCGTGCATATCATTTAATACAGAAAAACCTGTGATTTTAATAGGAAAACCTTCTATTTCAATATATTCTTTTAAATGAATTTCATGATGTTCTGCGGTTTTAGCTGCTGCGGAACCTCTAAAATCCCAAATAAGTTTGATTTGTCTTTCCATGATCTGTCAAATTTGAAATACAAATTTACAATGATTCACTTGAAAATAAGTAGTATTTTTGCATCGTAAAAAAAGGATAATGCCAAAAGAACTACAAATTCAAGTATCACCTGAGGTAGCTTCTAGTGAAGTCATACTAAAGAACCATCTTGCAAGATTAATGCAAATATCTACTACGGACATACAATACTATGTAATTCTTAAAAGATCAATTGATGCTCGACAAAAAACAATTAAAATAAATTTAAAAATCATTGTTTATTTTCAAGGAGAACAAATTATTGAAGATAAAATAATGTTACCTAATTACCAAGATGTTACCAATGCTCCAGAAGTAATTGTGGTGGGAGCAGGACCAGCAGGGTTGTTTGCTGCCTTACAATTAATTGAATTAGGAATTAAACCCATTTTGTTAGAAAGAGGAAAAGACGTAAGAGGTAGAAGAAGAGATCTAAAAGCAATTAATAGAGACCATATAGTAAATGAAGATTCTAATTATTGTTTTGGAGAAGGAGGAGCAGGAACTTATTCTGATGGAAAACTGTACACACGTTCAAAAAAACGAGGAGATGTAGATCGTATTTTAAGATTATTGGTAGCATTTGGAGCTTCTTCGGAAATATTAGTAGAAGCCCATCCCCATATAGGAACCAATAAATTACCTGAAATTATTCAAGATATTAGAGAGAAAATCAAAGAATATGGCGGACAAGTGTTATTTGAAACACGAGTAACGGATATTTTAATAAAAAATAATGAGGTAGAAGGAATCGTTACACAGTCAGGAGAAGTTATAAAAGCCAAAAAAATAATACTTGCTACAGGACATTCCGCTCGTGATGTGTTTGAATTATTAGATCGAAAAAAAGTTTTAATAGAAGCAAAACCATTTGCTTTAGGAGTCCGAGCAGAACACCCACAAAGTTTAATAGATTCAATACAATATTCGTGTGATTTTAGAGGAGCGTTTCTGCCACCAGCACCATATTCTGTTGTTAAACAGGTTAACGGACGAGGGATGTATTCTTTTTGTATGTGTCCAGGAGGAGTGATAGCTCCTTGCGCAACAAGTCCAGGAGAAGTTGTTACAAATGGTTGGTCCCCATCTAAAAGAGATCAAGTCACAGCCAATTCAGGAATTGTGGTAGAATTAAAATTAGAAGACTTTAAGCCGTATGCTAAATTTGGAGCGTTGGCCGGTATGGAATTTCAAAAAGCAATCGAACAAAAAGCATGGGAAATGGCAGGTAAAACACAAAAAGTACCCGCCCAAAGAATGGTTGATTTTTCTCAAAAAAAAGGGTCAATAGATATACCTAAAACATCCTATGTTCCAGGAACAACAAGTGTAGAGTTAGGAACTGTATTTCCTCCCTTTTTAACACAAATTATGCGTGAAGGATTTGTTCAATTTGGAAAATCAATGAAAGGATACTTTACGAATGAAGCCATTTTACACGCCCCAGAAAGTAGAACCTCATCACCCGTTAGAATTCCTCGTGATAACATTACGTTAGAACATTTTCAAATTACAGGACTCTATCCGTGTGGAGAAGGAGCAGGATATGCAGGAGGAATTATTTCAGCAGCTATAGATGGCGAAAAATGTGCAATAAAAGCAGCAGAAGCATTGCTGAATTAAATAGTTTGTATAAGAAATGTAAGGAGAAGTCTAAATAAAAAGGATAGGGCAGTAATTGATAGACTTTTCGTACTTTTACTCCCGTAATATAAAACTATGATTGAAGAAAAAGTAATATTGGTAAATGAAGCAGATGAGGTAATAGGATTAATGCCTAAACTAGAAGCACATGAAAAGGCACTGTTGCATAGAGCTTTTTCAGTATTTGTGTTGAATGATAAAGGAGAAATAATGCTTCAGCAAAGAGCGCATCATAAATATCATTCACCATTATTATGGACCAATACTTGTTGTAGTCATCAACGAGAAGGAGAGTCTAACATAGAGGCAGGAAAACGTCGTTTACAAGAAGAAATGGGGTTTACAACAGAACTAAAAGAACTTTTTCATTTTATTTACAAAGCACCCTTTGATAACGGATTAACAGAACATGAGTTAGATCACGTAATGATTGGATATTTTAATGAAGTACCATCTATAAACACAGATGAGGTAGAAAACTGGAAATGGATGTCTATCGAAGCAGTAAAACAAGATATAAAACTACATCCTCATCAATATACAGTTTGGTTTAAGATTATTTTTGACGAATTTTATCATTATTTAGAAGCGCACACATTATGAGAGTAACAGTATCAAGAAAAGCTCATTTTAATGCAGCTCATCGTTTGTATAGAAAAGATTGGACGGATGAACAAAATCAAAAAGTTTTTGGTAAATGCAATAATCCTAATTATCATGGACATAATTATGAGTTGATAGTCAGTGTTACAGGAAATATCAATCCAGAAACAGGTTATGTGATTGATATTAAAGATCTAGCCGATATAATTTGTGAAGAAGTAGAAATTCCGTTTGACCACAAAAACCTAAACTTAGATGTTTCAGAATTTCAAAATTTAATACCTACAGCAGAAAATATCGTAGTTGTTATCTGGAATAAAATTAGAAAAAGAATAAAAAAAGAAAATGATTTAGAAGTTACCTTGTTTGAAACACCACGTAATTTCGTTACATATAAAGGATAGTATAATTATGCAAAAAAGTTTGAAAGTAGGGGATAAACTTCCTCTTTTTGGAGCAAAAGATCAAAACGGAAATGATTTTTATATTAATTCTGTTCTTGGTAAAAAAGTATTAGTCATTTATTTTTATCCGAAAGATGATACGCCTGGTTGTACCAAACAAGCTTGTTTCTTAAGAGATCAGTACGAAGAGTTTAAAACCATAGGAGCAGAGGTAATAGGTATTAGCGGAGACAGTATTGCAGCACATAAAAAATTTGCAAGCAAATATGATCTGCCATATATATTACTATCAGATCCAGATAAAACACTACGAAACTTATTCGGAGTAAAATCAAATATGTTAGGATTAATACCAGGAAGAGTAACTTATATAGTAGACAAAGAAGGAGTGGTTCAAATGATTTTTGAAGACATGAATGCTACAAATCATTTAGATCGTACAGTAGAAAAAGTAAAAAGTTTGATTTAATGCCGATAGAATTATATCCTTTACAGTTTGAACCTATCTTTAAAGATAGAATTTGGGGCGGTACGCGTTTGAAAACACTTCTAAATAAATCCATACCTTCCGAAAAAACAGGAGAAAGTTGGGAACTCGCTGCCATAGATCAAGATGTAAGTCAAATCAGTCAAGGTATTTATAAAGGAGTACTTTTGACAGAATTAATAGAAAAATACCCAGTCGAAATATTAGGAAGCGAGGTATATCAACGTTTTGGAACACAATTTCCATTGCTCTTTAAGTTTTTAGATGCCAGAGAAGATCTTTCTATTCAAGTGCATCCTAATGATGTGTTAGCAAAAGAAAGGCATAACTCTTTCGGTAAAACAGAAATGTGGTACGTAGTAGAAGCAGAGCCTGAAGCAAAATTAATAGTAGGATTTAAAGAAGATGCTTCAAAAGAAGCCTACTTAGAACACCTAAAAAATAAAAACCTATCCTCTATTTTAGAAGCCTATCCAGTAAAAGAAGGAGATGTGTTTTATTTAGAAACAGGTACTGTGCATGCTATTGGAGCAGGTACTGTTGTGGCTGAAATACAACAAACATCAGATATTACCTATAGAATTTATGATTTCGATCGCAAAGATGCACAAGGCAACTTACGAGAACTGCATATAGAACTAGCTTTAGATGCAATAGATTATAAAAAGAAAAAAGTAAAAGTAGATTATAAATTATCAGATAATCAAGCAGTAAATGTAGTTGATAGTCCTTATTTTACAGTAAAAGTCATAAATCTAAAAGAAACGTATAACTACCATAACAAAGGAAATAGTTTTGTAGCGTATATGTGTATTAAAGGAAATTTACAAGTAAAAATAAATCAGCATATATACGAATTTGCTAAAGGAAATACTTTTTTAATTCCCGCAGCTCTAAAAGACTTTCAATTAATAGGAAAAGCTAAATTGTTGGAAATTGTAATTTCTTAACAGATATCGAAAGAATAATTGTAATTTTGTAAACGTAATTTAAAATACATACCAATGGCAAGTGTAAAAAATTTAAAAAAGAATATCAATTATGTAATTGGTCAAATTATTGAAGCGGTTTATTTATATGAAATGACTTCAACAGGTAAACCAACTGATGAAACTAATGCTGTTATAGAAGAAGCATTTGTTATTTTCGATAATTTGATTGTAAAAGTAAATGAAAAAAATATTGAAAATAAAAAAGCACACTTTAAACAAATAAATGTTGAATTAGAAAATGCTGCAAACCAATTAGTTAATAAAATTAACGCTTTGTAGTAAAAAAAAGTGTAAAAAAGTAGGGTGCAAAGCTTTGGAAAATAAAAAAACTCTCCTATATTTGCACCCGTAAATGAGTCGCCGGTGTAGCTCAGCTGGCTAGAGCAGCTGATTTGTAATCAGCAGGTCGTGGGTTCGAGTCCCTCCATCGGCTCAAAATTTATGCAAAAATATTGTAAAAATAAATTTATTAAAAGTACACTTTTGCCGGTGTAGCTCAGCTGGCTAGAGCAGCTGATTTGTAATCAGCAGGTCGTGGGTTCGAGTCCCTCCATCGGCTCAAATTTTATCAAAAGAAACTATTAAATAAATTTATTAAAATACACCTTGCCGGTGTAGCTCAGCTGGCTAGAGCAGCTGATTTGTAATCAGCAGGTCGTGGGTTCGAGTCCCTCCATCGGCTCAAAAAGAGAAACTTATTAAGTTTCTCTTTTTTATTTAAAAAAAGTACATCAAAACGAACCCATTTTATAAAAGGTCTTTTATTTCGCGTTCTTGTCATCCCGACGCTAGGAGGGATCACATAAAGAGCGTAACAAACGTTTTTTATTTCGCGTTCTTATCATCCCGACGCTAGGAAGGATCACATAAAGAGCGTAACAAACGTTTTTTACTTTGCGTTCTTATCATCCCGACGCTAGGAAGGATCACATAAAGAGCGTAACAAACGTTTTTACTTCGCGTTCTTGTCATCCCGACGCTAGGAAGGATCACATAAAAAGCGTAACAAACGTTTTTTATTTCGCGTTCTTGTCATCCCGACGCTAGGAGGGATCACATAAAAAGCGTAACAAACGTTTTTTACTTCGCGTTCTTGTCATCCCGACGCTAGGAGGGATCACATAAAGAGCGTAACAAACGTTTTTTACTTCGCGTTCTTGTCCCGACGCTAGGAAGGATCACATAAAGAGCGTAACAAACGTTTTTTACTTCGCGTTCTTGTCCCGACGCTAGGAGGAATCACATAAAAAGCGTAACAAACGTTTTTTATTTCGCGTTCTTGTCATCCCGACGCTAGTAGGGATCACATAAAGAGCGTAACAAACGTTTTTTACTTCGCGTTCTTGTCATCCCGACGCTAGGAGGAATCACATAAAGAGCGTAACAAACGTTTTTTACTTCGCGTTCTTGTCATCCCGACGCTAGGAGGGATCACATAAAAAGCGTAACAAACGTTTTTTATTTCGCGTTCTTGTCATCCCGACCCTAGGAAGGATCACATAAAGAGCGTAACAAACGTTTTTTATTTCGCGTTCTTGTCATCCCGACGCTAGGAAGTGTAAATTATATGAAGTTTTTGTTTTTTTATAGGTATTTGAGGTGTTTTTGCGGTTTATATATAATAAAAATGCAACACAATATTTCTTAAAATATTTCGTTTTTACTTTGTTTTTTTTGTTAATTTATTAAACTAAAAACATTTTTTTATATTTTTTAATAACTATTATTTAATTTCAAAACTACAATCAATGGCAACTAAGAATCAAATCAGTATCACAATTCCTCAAGAAGTAATTGATACGGTAACACTAAAATTACAAGAATGCAAAACAGCTTTAGCGCCTTATTTGCAAGGTTTAACTGCCGAAGATCGTTCGACGCTGTTTAAAATGGGCAATAAAACCGTGGCTACGGTGCAAAAAATCAAGTCGTATGTAGAAACCAATCCCGAGTTTGTCCCTGTGTATATGGACAAAGCTGAGTTTTTAAAGGATGAGGCAGTGGTGAGTTCTTTAAGTCCTATAGGCAATTTAGCTTCTCAGTTATCTACTGATGTAAACGATACGATTATGCTAGCGGGTAGTGAAGCTTTACAATCGGCGTTGTTGTATTATGGTCAAATTAAGGAGGCGCAAAGTAAGGGGATTGCTACGGCTAAGCCTATTTATGAGGATTTGAGCCAACGTTTTATTCGTCCGTACCGTAAAAAAACAGAGGAATAAAGCACCTAAGTCCCAAGCGGTTTAAGAAGAGGCTGTCTGAAAAGTAATCCATCTGTCGTTTGTCACTCTGAGCTAAGAAGGAGACCTGCTATTAATAGCAGGTAATTTCTCGCTTTAGTAGCCATGACAGGATGGTGCATTTTTTGGACAGTCTCTTTTTTTACGCACTATTTTTTCAAGACATGCAGCATTTGGGAATCATTTTTATCAGCAAAAACTTGCCAATATAAATCTTTTTTTATTTTAATTGAGTAAAAAAGGCTCGTCGTCCAGTAAAAAAGGCTCGTCGTCCAGTAAAAAAGGCTCGTCGTCCAGTAAAAAAGGCTCGTCGTCCAGTAAAAAAGGCTCGTCGTCCAGTAAAAAAGGCTCGTCGTCCAGTAAAAAAGGCTCATCGTCCAGTAAAAAAGGCTCGTCGTCCAGTAAAAAAGGCTCGTCGTCCAGTAAAAAAGGCTCGTCGTCCAGTAAAAAAGGCTCATCGTCCAGTAAAAAAGGCTCGTCGTCCAGCCAAAAAGACTCGTGGTCCAGCTAAAAAGACTCGTGGTCCAGTAAAAAAGACTCGGCGTTGAACCAAAAAGAGTGGGGGTGGACTCTTAGCGGTATTGTTTAATTAATAGGGTAGTGTAGGAACGGTAACATACCCGCTGTTTTGATTGGGAGTAGGGGCATTGGTTTGATAAAAGGGGGGCTTTGGTAAAAAGTCAAACCCCATTATTATAACTTATACACTTTTTAAGATAGAGCTCGAGGGGAGTGTTTTAAATATGCTATTTTGGCATACTTACTTATTTTAATACCATACAATCTTTTTTAAAGCATTACATTTGCTGTTATTAAAATAAAACTATAAAAATTAAAAAATCACTAGTATTGACAATCTTCGTTTTTTTGATATTTTTAGTGTTTTATTTACCTATTTTGTTTGTTAATTTTATTTCAATTATAAATGACCACACATCAACAACATATAAAATTCATTTGGGATATAGCCGATTTATTACGTGGACCTTACAGACCACCACAGTACGAACGTGTTATGTTACCTATGACGGTTTTACGTCGTTTTGATTCAGTGTTAGAAAGCTCTAAAGAGGAAGTAATAAACGAATACAACAGCCTCAAAAAGAAATATAACAACGATATTCCTGTTTCTATTTTAACCTCTAAATTAGAAAAAATCACAGGGCAAAAATTTTACAACACCTCACCCTTTACGTTCGAAAAGTTAAAAGGAGCACCTGATAGTATTGCACAAGATTTAGTAAGCTATATTAACGGGTTTTCACCCAACGTAAGGCAGATATTTGAGTTTTTCGATTTTGAAAAAGAAATATTTGCCATGAACGACACTAATATTTTGTACTTTATAATATCTGAATTTGCTAAAGTCAATCTAAATCCTACAATAGTTTCTAACCGAGATATGGGTTTGATTTTTGAAAACTTAATTCGACGATTCAATGAGTTGGCAAATGAAACTGCGGGTGACCATTTTACACCTCGTGAAATCATCAAGCTGATGGTGAATATTTTATTCATTGACGATGATAACTTCTTACAAGGCAAATCGGTTATTCGCGAAATTATGGACCCTACTTGTGGTACAGGCGGTATGTTATCTGAAGCTAAAAATCACGTAAAAGAACTCAATGAAGACGCAATATTAGTGGCATACGGACAAGACTATAACAAAAGAGCATTTGCCACAGCGGCAGCCGATTTATTGATTAAAAACGATACCAATTCAAAATTTGAAGACACCATAAAATATGGCGATACATTAGTTGACGATCAATTTCCTGATAAAAACTTTGATTACCTAATTGCCAATCCGCCTTTTGGGGTAGATTGGAAAAAACAAAAACCGCAAATAGACCGTGACAAAACAGGTCGATTTACAGCAGGTTTACCCCGAGTAAATGATGGTGCTTTATTGTTCTTGCAACACATGATTAGCAAGTTTGAACCTTTTGATCCAAAAAATAAAAAATACGGTTCTCGTTTAGCCATTGTGTTTAGTGGTTCGCCTATGTTTTCTGGAGGAGCAGGCTCTGGTGAAAGCGATATACGCAAATGGATTATTCAAAACGATTGGCTAGAAAGTATCATTGCCTTACCCGAACAAATGTTTTATAACACAGGCATTACCACCTATATATGGGTATTGACTAATAGAAAAAAAGACGACCGAAAAGGTAAAATCCAGTTGTTTGATGCCCGCGATTTTTATATTCCTATGCGTAAAAGTCAAGGGAGCAAACGCCGTAAAATGGGAGAAGGCAATGTAGATGATGGTATCATACAGGTAATGGAACCCGATCATATTGCTATGATTACCCAAGAATATGGTTTACATACCACAACCGAGCATTCTAAAATTTTTGACAATGCCGATTTTGGTTTTACCAGAGTAACCATAGAACGTCCTTTGCGTTTAAAATACCAAATGAGTTTAGAAGCTAAAACGGCTTTCTTAGACGCTTGTCCTCATTTGTTAGACGATGTACAAGCCATAGATAAAAAACTAGGGCGTACACCTTTACTCGATTGGAATAAAACCCTAAAAGAAATCAAAAAAATTAACCAACTAAAATGGTCTGCTAGAGAACTCAGTTTATTTAGAAGTGTATTTACGACCAAAGATCCTGAAGCTGAGAAAGTACTAAAAAGCAAAGACGAGTATGAAGCCGATGCCGATTTACGTGATTTTGAAAACATCCCTTTAAAAATAGACATACAAGACTATTTTAACAATGAAGTACTGCCTTTTGTGCCCGATGCTTGGATGGATCGTACTAAAGATAAAGTAGGCTACGAAATCAATTTTAATCGTTATTTCTTTACGATGAGTGAAAATCGTTCGTTAGAAATTATTAATAAAGAATTGAGTGAGGTTGAAAAAGAAATTTTAGAATTATTAAATCAAGTTATTTAATGTCAAATAATAGTAGACAATATTTCCGAGAAGATTCTTTTTTTGATGTACCCAAAGATGGTGATATTATCGCACTTAAATTTATTTGTAATGATTTTTCTAAATATGGTGCAAATCTTTCAGCTGAAAATTATTCAACCGATGGAAGTAGGTTTATAAGAACTTCAGATATTGACGAAGATGGTAAACTTTCTGTTGATGGGGTTTATATTGATGAAGATCTTGCTTTAGAATACAAACTAAAGAAAGGGGATTTTTTATTATCAAGAAGTGGAACATTAGGACGTGGATATTTATATAATGAACTTGATGGTAACTGTAGTTATGCTGGATATTTAATTAAATACTCTTTAAACGAATTAATTGTTAATCCAAAATTTATTTTTTACTGTACAAAAACTAGTCAATTTAATGGATGGTTAAATTATTCAGTAATCGAAGCTACAATAGGTAATATCAATGGAGAGAAATATGCAAATTTACCATTACCAATACCATCGATCGAACAACAAAATAAAATTGTTCACTATTTAGACCGCGAAATTGCCAAAATAGATGCCTTAATTGAAAAGAAGACAAAATTAATCGCGCTACTAGAAGAAAAGAAAAAAGCCGTTATCAATCAAGCGGTAACTAAAGGCTTAGATACTTCGGTAGCTATGAAGGATTCGGGTATAGAATGGCTAGGGGAAATTCCTGAACATTGGCATATTGAGAGATTAAAATTTTTAACAAATAAAGTTGGTAGCGGAGTAACTCCTCTTGGTGGAGCCAATATTTATACTGATGAAGGAGTTCTTTTTTTAAGAAGTCAAAATATTTATAATGACGGATTAAAGTTAAATGATGAAACCTATATCCCAGAAGAAATCCATAATGATATGAAATCTTCGCAAGTAATGAAGGGTGATTTGCTTCTGAATATTACAGGTGGATCAATAGGAAGATGTTTTTACTTTAATTTAGACATAGAAGCAAATATAAATCAACACGTTTGTATAATTAGAGTTAACAATAAGATTTTGTATAGATACCTACACTTTCTATTCGTTTCATTTGTAGGTCAATATCAAATCGATTTATTACAATATGGTGGAGGAAGAGAAGCTATTTCTTTTGAAAATATTAAGAATTTTGTTATCTCATTTCCTCAATCAATAGAACAACAAGAAGAAATAATTAATTTCTTGGATACAGAGTGTTCAAGGTTTGATAAAATTAAAGATAAAGTTAAGTCTGCAATAGATTTGCTAAAAGATAAACGTATTGCTATTATCTCAGCTGCCATAAATGGCGAAATAGAATTATAACTTATGAAAATAAACACACTAGAATTAACTAACGTTCGTGGTTTTACCTATGCAAAACTAGATTTTCAACCTGGTTTTAATTTGATTGTGGGGATCAATGGAGTAGGTAAAACAACCGTATTAGAAAGTTTACGAATTGTGCTTTCTCATATCCTTTCAGAAATAAAAGCTCCTTTAATCTCGAAAGAGAGTTTTAAAAAATCGGATAATACTATTAATTCTTTATTAGCTCTTGATCATTCCACATTAATTGAAGAGCGAAAAAGCGCTATTGAGTCTTTTATAGGCAAAACAAATCCTATAAAAAAGGCAAAAACAATACAAGCGATAGCAGAAATTGATAAGCTATCAAATGGTAAGTATGTTGAATTTTGTATTCCTTTAAAACACGCTTTAAAAGAGCATTTAGTTTTTTTAGAAAAACTTGAACAAAAATTAAAGTACGCTAGAAAGAAATGAGAAATACCCAAACTAAAGAAATAGCCTTTGAAAAAAGTATAGAAACCGTATTGCTTGCTACAGGATACAAAACGATAGCTAGTAGCAGTTACGACAAAGACAAAGCTATTTTTCCTGAAACGACACTTGCTTTTATACAAGATACCCAGCCTAAAACGTGGGAAAAGTTGCAAACTATTTTAGGAGACAATACAGGGAATCAAATTTTATATGATTTGACCAAATGGATTGAGCTTCACGGTATTTTGTCCACTTTACGCCACGGTTTTAAATGTTATGGCAAACAATTGCACTTGGCATATTTTAAACCTTCGCATTCTATGAATGAAGAGGTTTTAGAACGGTATCATAAAAATATATTTGGGATTACGCGACAGCTCTATTATAGTAATCGCAATCAAAATTCAATCGATGTTGTTTTAAGTGTAAACGGTATTCCGTTGGTCACCTTAGAGCTTAAAAACCAACTATCCCATCAAAATATAACCCACGCTAAAAAACAGTATTGTCACGATCGTGATCCTCGTGAACTGCTCTTTGAGTTTAAAAAAAGAACACTCGTTCATTTTGCAGTAGATACTGATCAGGTCGAAATGACCACTCGTTTAGCTAAAGATGCCACTTATTTTCTTCCGTTTAACAAAGGCAACGAAGGCGGTGCGGGTAATCCTGTAGATCTAGAAGGCTTGAGTTATAAAACAGCCTATCTCTGGAAAGAAGTCTTGCAAAAAGATAGCCTAATGGATATTTTAGGAAAGTTCATTCATTTGCAAGTAGAAGAAAGAATCACGGATGAAGGCAGAAAATTAAAAAAAGAAACGATGATTTTCCCTCGTTATCATCAGTTACAAGCCGTTCGCAGTATGATTGCAACGGCATTAAATGATAATGTTGGGACAAATTATTTAATAGAGCATTCCGCAGGAAGTGGCAAAAGTAATACCATAGCCTGGGTAGCACATCGTTTATCCTCTTTACATAAAGCAGATAATACCCGTTTGTTTGATTCGGTAGTAGTCATTACAGATCGTGTGGTATTAGACAGACAATTACAAGATACTATTTACCAGTTTGAACATAAAAAAGGCGTTGTTTTAAAAATAGATAAAGACTCTAAACAATTAGCCGAGGCTCTAGAAAATGGTGTTCCTATTATTATTACCACCTTGCAAAAGTTTCCGTTTGTAACGGAGCAATTACGAAAACTAGCCGAAGAACGTGGAGAAGAAACAACAGGCTTATTAAAAACAAAAAATTATGCCATTTTAGTTGACGAAGCCCACAGCTCACAATCAGGAGAAACCGCCGCCGATTTAAAAGAGGTACTGGGTGGCGAAGCCTTAGCACAAGAAGCGCAAGAAAAAGCACAAGAAGAAGAAGCCCAAGGTTTAGAGGCTCTTTACCGTAATATGGCAAAACGCGGGCAACAAAAAAACATCAGCTTCTTTGCTTTTACCGCTACGCCCAAACATAAAACCATAAAATTGTTTGCTACTAATGGCGAACCGCTTCACAAATACACGATGCGTCAAGCTATTGAAGAAGGCTTTATCTTAGATGTTTTAGAAAATTATACTTCTTATGCTACTTTTTACAAATTGATTAAAGCTTCCGAAGATGATCCCAAAGTAGAACGCAAGAAGGCAGCTAGAGCCTTAGGTCGTTTTATGCGTTTGCATCCGCACAATATTGCACAAAAAACAGAGGTAATGGTGGAACACTTTTACCAATCGACTCGCCATAAAATAGGAGGCAAAGCAAAAGCAATGGTCGTAACAGGTTCTCGATTAGAAGCAGTTCGATACAAGCAAAGTTTTGACGAAGTAATTAAAGCGAAAGGGTATAATATAAAATCATTAGTAGCTTTTTCGGGAGAAGTCAAAGATGATAAATTGCCTGATACCCTTTATACAGAAGTGGAAATGAATAAGGGCATTAAAGAAAAAGAATTACCAGAACATTTTACCACTCCAGAATACAGTATCTTATTAGTAGCCGATAAATACCAAACAGGTTTTGACCAACCGCTTTTGCATACTATGTATGTAGATAAACGTTTGTCGGGAATTCAAGCAGTACAAACTTTATCGCGTTTAAATCGTACCCATCCGCTTAAAGAAGACACTTTCGTATTAGATTTTGTCAATGACCGCGAGGAAATTCAAGCCGCTTTTAAAACCTATTATGAAGGTGCTGTGCTAGGTCAGGAAGCAGACCCTAATAATTTATATCGTATTCAACAAGAATTATTATTAGAAGATATATTTACATATAATGATATAAACCATTTTACTGAAATCTATTTCAAACCTAAGGAAAAACAAAGCAATAAGGATCACGAGGATATGAATCATATCTTAGATATTCCTGTTGAAAATTTCAGACACTTTTTACAAGAGCAAGAAGAAGAAGCAGAATTATGGAGAGGTAAAATAACAGCCTATAAAAATTTGTATGCTTTTTTAAGTCAAATTATTCCTTATCAGGATTCTGATTTAGAGAAACTATTTATTTTCTTAAGGCATTTATCAAACAAATTACCCAAACGAAATACAGGAGCAGCCTATAATTTTGATGATACAGTTCGTTTAGAGTATTATCGATTACAAAAAATTAGCGAAGGCTCTATAAGTTTAAAAACTCCTAAACAATACCAACTTGATGGACCAACAGATGTTGCGACAGGAATGGTACGAGAAGAATATACCCCTATATCTAGAATTGTAGATGTAGTAAATGAACGTTACGGGACTGATTTTACGCAAGCCGATCAATATTTCTTCGATCAAATTGTAGAATCGGCTATTCAAAATGAAGATATTATCCAAGCAGCGCAATCCAATCCACAAGATAAATTTACCTTAATGTTTAAAAATGTTTTACAACAATTATTTGTAGAACGCATCGATCAAAATGAGGATATTTTTGCAAGGTATATGGAGGAAAAAGATTTTAATAAGACCTTAACTGAACTTTTAGCCAAAGAAGCTTTTAAGAAAATAAATAGTGAAAAATAAACTACTTACTAATAGCCTCTTTTTAAATTATTTTTAATGAACCTATATCAAATAAATAATACTCAATTAAAAGCCTTAAAAGAAAAACCCTTTAAGCTAGAACGCGAAATACAAAACCTCTTTGAGCAAAACCTGACCTTACTCACGGGTTTAGAGTTTGTTAAAAGCGAATTTAGTATAAAAGGCAAACGCATTGATACCCTTGCGTATGATATGCAATCAGAATCATTTATTATCATTGAATATAAGCGCGATAAAAATGCGAGTGTGGTTGACCAAGGCTTTACCTATTTGAGTTTGATGCTGGAGAACAAAGCGGATTTTGTGTTGACGTATAATGAAACACTACATAAAAACTTACATAGTAGTACCGTGGACTGGTCACAAACACGGGTGGTTTTTGTATCGCCTAGTTTTACAGAGAATCAACGTTTAGCTACCAATTTTAAAGATATTGCGATTGAGTTATGGGAAATCAAGCGTTTTGAGAATGATATTATCAGCATTAACCCTATCAAAAAGACGAATTCGGCGGAAAGTATTAAGCCTTTAGCGCAAAAGGATAGTAAAATTCAAACGGTTACTAATGAAATAAAGGTATATACCGAAGAGGAAAAATTTCAAGGAAAGAGTGATGATATAAAGGAGTTGTACGAGACCTATAGAGATGCTATTTTACAATTAAATAGTGACATAGAAATTAAACCACAAAAATGGTATATAGCTTTTAAATTAAAAAGCAATATTGCTGATATTGAAATTCAGAAACAAGGATTAAAAATATGGATTAATTTAAAAAAGGGAAGCTTGGATGATTCAAAAAAACTAGCTCGTGATGTTTCTAGCGTTGGTCATATAGGCAATGGTGATTATGAATTAATGGTTACTGATACTTCTAACTTAGAGTATATTATGAGTTTAATTAAACAAGCAATTATATAAAAATAATATACCACGAACTGTGTAATTTAAAAAGTTATTCTAAAAATTTGAACCAATTTAAAAAGCTCAAAAATTTTTAGAATAACTTTTTGAAGTTTTATATATTTAATACCATCTAAACTTTGAAATTTCCTTATAATACTATTTTTTTAACCTCGAGACTGCCCAAAAAATTCGAAATCTTGTCATTTCGACCAAAGGGAGAAATCACATACTATTGATTATAAGACTCCTCCTCACGCAGGATTACGCAGGAGTACAAACCGCATGTTGATTTACACCATCTAACTTTGAAATTTCCTCATCATATTATTTTTTTAACCCTGAGACTGCCCAAAAAGTTCACAATCTTGTCATTTCGACCAAAGGGAGAAATCACATAGTATTGATTATAAGACTCCTCCTTACTGAGTAACAAACCGCATGTTTATTTATATTATTTTAAACTTTGAAATTTCCTCATAATACTATTTTTAACCCTGAGACTGCCCAAAAAGCTCGCAATCTTGTCATTTCGACCAAAGGGAGAAATCACATACTATTGATTATGAGACTCCTCCTCACGCAGGATTACGCAGGAGAAACAAACCGCATGTTGATTTATACCATCTAACTTTGAAATTTCCTCATAATACTATTTTTTTAACCCTGAGACTGCCCAAAAAATTCACAATCTTGTCATTTCGACCAAAGGGAGAAATCACATAGTATTGATTATAAGACTCCTCCTCACGTCGGAGTGACAAACTGCATGTTGATTTATACCATCTAACTTTGAAATTTCCTCATCATACTATTTTTTTAACCTCGAGACTGCCCAAAAAACTCACAATCTTGTCATTTCGACCAAAGGGAGAAATCACATACTATTGATTATAAGACTCCTCCTCACGCAGGATTAAGCAGGAGAAACAAACCGCATGTTAATTTAGACACTATCCTACAAAAGCAATAAAAATTAGTCTTGATTCTCGATGCGCTTCACGCTCGAACTAACGATGATTTCAATTATATACTCAACCAGAATCCTCCGAAATTTAACATCAAAGATTATTTTTTGTAAATTTGACAAAGAAAACAAGTTGAGAACATGAAGGCAAAATACATCAATCCCTTTACAGATTTTGGGTTTAAGAAGATATTTGGAGAAGAAGCCAGTAAAAACCTACTTATCGACTTCCTCAATGCCTTGTTGCCAGAATATGACCAAATCAAAGAACTTTCTTTTAAAAACACCGAGCAACTCGGGCAGAGTGACCTCGACAGAAAAGCCATCTACGACATCTATTGCGAAAACGAAAAAGGCGAAAAATTCATCGTAGAACTCCAAAAAGCCAAGCAAAACTACTTCAAAGAAAGAACCATCTATTACTCCACATTTCCCATTAGAGAACAAGCCGAAAAAGGCGAATGGAACTATAATTTGAAAGCGGTTTATTGCGTAGGTGTTTTAGATTTCACCTTCGACGATTACGAAACAGAACCCGAAAGAAGCGAAGTAGTACATACCATCAAACTAAAAAACCAAAACGGAAAAGTATTTTACGATAAACTGACCTATATCTACTTAGAAATGCCCAATTTTGACAAACAGGAAAACCAATTAAATTCCCGTTTAGACAAATGGTTATATTTCATCAAAAACTTGGAAGATTTTCAAAATATTCCCACAATTTTCAAAGACGAAGTATTTACCCAAGCCTTTGAAAAAGCAGAATTGGCAAATTTCGGGCAATTAGATTTAGACAAATACGAGAGCAGCCTTAAAGTTTACCGAGATCTAAAAGGCGTTATCGACACTGCTTTCGACGAAGGAAAGATGGAAGGATTAATTGAAGGAAAGATGGAAGGATTAATTGAAGGAGAAATAAAAGGAAAGATGGAAGGAAAAATTGAAGGAAAAATTGAAGGAAAAATTGAAACGGCTAAATCCTTAAAAAGATTAGGTGTTTCAGTAGAAATCATTACGCGGGCAACAGGCTTAACCAAAGAAGAAATCAACAAATTATAATAAGGCACTACCGCCAACAGCTAAGGTTTCGTTGGGCTCGAAGAGCTAACAATCAAACCCATGTTGGACGGAACCGTTGAGATTCCATCCACTATGGGAATATCGAAGTAAAAATTTAAGAATATACAAGAGGCATAAACGCCTCTTTTTTTGAAGTTATTTTATTTTGGTTTTTATACCATCTAACTTTGAAATTTCCTCATAATACTATTTTTTTAACCCTGAGACTGCCCAAAAAGTTCGCAATCTTGTCATTTCGACCAAAGGGAGAAATCACATAATATTGATTATCAAACTCCTCCTTACGCAGGAGTACAAACCGCATGTTGATTTATACCATCTAACTTTGAAATTTCTTCATCATACTATTTTTTTAACCCTGAAACTGCCCAAAAAATTCACAATCTTGTCATTTCGACCAAAGGGAGAAATCACATAGTATTGATTATAAGACTCCTCCTCACGCAGGATTAAGCAGGAGAAACAAACCGCATGTTGATTTATACCATCTAACTTTGAAATTTCCTCATAATACTTTTTTACCCCTGAGACTGCCCAAAAAGTTCACAATCTTGTCATTTCGACCAAAGGGAGAAATCACATACTATTGATTATAAAACTCCTCCTTATGCAGGAGAAACAAACCGCATGTTGATTTATACCATCTAACTTTGAAATTTCCTCATAATACTTTTTTACCCCTGAGACTGCCCAAAAAGTTCACAATCTTGTCATTTCGACCAAAGGGAGAAATCACATACTATTGATTATAAAACTCCTCCTTACTGAGTAACAAACCGCATGTTGATTTATACCATCTAACTTTGAAATTTCCTCATCATACTATTTTTTTAACCCTGAAACTGCCCAAAAAGCTGACAATCTTGTCATTTCGACCAAAGGGAGAAATCACATACTATTGATTATAAAACTCCTCCTTGTGTAGGAGTGACAAACCGCATGTTGATTTATACTATTTAAACTTTGAAATTTCCTCATCATACTATTTTTTTAACCTTGAGACTGTCCAAAAAGTTCGCAATCTTGTCATTTCGACCAAAGGGAGAAATCACACAATGTTGATTATAAGACTCCTCCTCACGTCGGAGTAACAAACCGCATGTTAATTTAGACACTATCCTACAAAAGCAATAAAAATTAGTCTTGATTCTCGATGCGCTTCACGCTCGAACGAACGATGATTTTAATTATATACTCAACCAGAATCCTCCGAAATTTAAGATCAACATCAAAGATTATTTTTTGTAAATTTGACAAAGAAAACAAGTTGAGAACATGAAGGCAAAATACATCAATCCCTTTACGGATTTTGGGTTTAAGAAGATATTTGGAGAAGAAGCCAGTAAAAACCTACTTATCGACTTCCTCAATGCCTTGTTGCCAGAATATGACCAGATCAAAGAACTTTCTTTTAAAAACACCGAGCAACTCGGGCAGAGTGACCTCGACAGAAAAGCCATCTACGACATCTATTGCGAAAACGAAAAAGGCGAAAAATTCATCGTAGAACTCCAAAAAGCCAAGCAAAACTACTTCAAAGAAAGAACCATCTATTACTCCACATTTCCCATTAGAGAACAAGCCGAAAAAGGCGAATGGAACTATAATTTGAAAGCGGTTTATTGCGTAGGTGTTTTAGATTTCACCTTCGACGATTACGAAACAGAACCCGAAAGAAGCGAAGTAGTGCATACCATCAAACTAAAAAACCAAAACGGAAAAGTATTTTACGATAAACTGACCTATATCTACTTAGAAATGCCCAATTTTAACAAACAGGAAAACCAATTAAATTCCCGTTTAGACAAATGGTTATATTTCATCAAAAACTTGGAAGATTTTCAAAATATTCCTACAATTTTCAAAGACGAAGTATTTACCCAAGCCTTTGAAAAAGCAGAGTTGGCAAATTTCGGGCAATTAGATTTAGACAAATATGAGAGCAGTCTTAAAGTTTACCGAGATCTAAAAGGCGTTATTGACACTGCTTTCGACGAAGGAAAGATGGAAGGAAAGATGGAAGGATTAATTGAAGGAGAAATAAAAGGAAAAATTGAAACGGCTAAATCCTTAAAAAGATTAGGTGTTTCAGTAGAAATCATTACGCAGGCAACAGGCTTAACCAAAGAAGAAATCAACAAATTATAATAAGGCACTACCGCCAACAGCTAAGGTTTCGTTGGGCTCGAAGAGCTAACAATCAAACTCGTGTTGAAAGCAACTGCTTACACTTCCGCTCACTATGGGGATTTATAGGTAAAAATTTAAGAATATACAAGAGGCATAAACGCCTCTTTTTTTGAAGTTATTTTATTTTGTTTTTTTATACCATCTAACTTTGAAATTTCCTTATAATACTATTTTTTTACCCCTGAGACTGCCCAAAAAGTTCGCAATCTTGTCATTTCGACCAAAGGGAGAAATCACATACTATTGATTATAAAACTCCTCCTCACGCAGGATTACGCAGGAGAAACAAACCGCATGTTGATTTATACCATCTAACTTTGAAATTTCCTCATCATACTATTTTTTTAACCCTGAGACTGCCCAAAAAGTTCGCAATCTTGTCATTTCGACCAAAGGGAGAAATCACATACTATTGATTATAAAACTCCTCCTCACGCAGGATTACGCAGGAGAAACAAACCGCATGTTGATTTATACCATCTAACTTTGAAATTTCCCCATAATACTATTTTTTTAACCCTGAGACTGCCCAAAAAGTTCGCAATCTTGTCATTTCGACCAAAGGGAGAAATCACACAATGTTAATTATCAAACTCCTCCTTACGCAGGAGTGACAAACTGCATGTTGATTTATACTATTTAAACTTTGAAATTTCCTCATAATACTTTTTTTAAACCTCGAGACTGCCCAAAAAGTTCACAATCTTGTCATTTCGACCAAAGGGAGAAACCGCATAATATTGATTGTGAGACTCCTTCTTGTGTAGGAGAGACAAACTGCATGTCGCTTTAGAGACTTTTTTAATACAGTATCTAAAAATTAGTCTTGATTCTCGATGCGCTTCACGCTCAAACTAACGATGATTTTAATTATATACTCAACGGTCTGTTCGAGTTGTTTTAAAATGAAAAAAACATATCGAGAATTTTTCTTTTTAATCCAGTATATTTTAAGTTTAAATAAGATAACACATAATCTGGGTTTCTGGATAAAATCTTAAACCCTCATTTTGCAATTACTCAAAATGAGGGTTTTTAGGATGTTAACTAAAAATCATATTGTATAGAGAATTAACAAATACTTTTTTTAGTTTATTATGATTTAAAGTCTTTTTAATTATTTTTTATGGACTGTAATGCTCTGATTTCCTATTTTTAATAGATATGATCCACTGGATAATTTAGACATATCTACTGTGTTACTATTAATTATTACAAGATGGGTTATATCTTGTCCTTGTAAATTATACAACTTAGTATTTGTTATATTCATTTGAACATTATCAACTCGTATCATAGCATTTGTTGGATTAGGATAAGCCAAAAGGTTCTTTGATGGATTTATTATAGGAGAACTCGTAATTGGTCCTATTAAGGTAATATGTTTTTTAAAAGTTGTTTCAATAGGTAATCCTTGATAGGTTAAAAACCTGAATGTAGTACTCGTTGAATTTGAAGAAACTAATTGAATATCTTTATGAGATTGTGGTAATTCCCACTCTCCATCAAATGTAATTTCTATGGGCTGAATTTTAAATGAGTCAAAACTTCTTTTGTCTGGAAGACCTAGATCAGGATTAGACAAGCTCAATGTCATTTCTGAATTAGAGTTTAACGGTCCATACATTATTAAACAAGGTTTATCATTTGAAATTAGGTTGGTATTTCCAGGAAGTACTGTATTTGCTTCAAAAAGTGCAAAAGCATGTATTCCTGATGCTGTATGTTTGATAATATGTGATTTACTATCTTTATTTAGTACAGTATACGGTCGTGTGCTGGTACTTTGGAATGAATTGGCTAAATTTTGCATATCTGAAGCATTCGTATTAGGAAGTACTACGTATTCGTATTGAGCATTATTAGGGGCTTTACCATGATCTATAAATCCTATAGCTGCTTCTGTATTGGGATTTAGAATTGCTGGATTGTTTTGATTATGTGATGGTGTTTGTTGATTCTTACGCTGAATCTTTACATCATTATTTCCAGTAACTAAGTAAAAGCCTGTATTAAAGTTATCTAAAATCCAGTTTGGATTTGTTCCTAAATAAGTAGATGTTATACCTGTTGAGGTATATGTATTGTTATTTATTATCACATTGTTAGGAGTTGTTGCATTTTGATATAAAGTGGTAACTGTTACAGTATTAACATCGCTATTGCTTATATCAGAACCTAAACAAATGATCATATCATTAAAGAAAAACGAAGATTTCTTAAAGGTAAAAGAGGTATCATGTGTATTTGATCCTGTTGGTGTTCCTCCCCATCCTATATTTTCTGCTTCTTGAAAATCCATAGCAAACATACCTAGTGTTCCAAAAACATCTTTTAAATATTCGCCTTTTTTAAGATTATGTTGCAAAGAACCTGCTAATTTTTTACTTGAATATTCATCTACTCTTTGCCAAGGTACAATTAAATCTTGCCATGATAAAACTTTAGTAGTAGCACCTGGATTATAATTCCAATCCCACTTTGTATTATCAAAACCGTTGGCAGCAGCAGTTCCTGGATATAGGATATTCATAGCTCCATAACTTTGGTATCTACCATATCTATTACTATTACTAAAGGTTTCTGCTCCCCAAAGTTGATTGCTAAATCCTTTATTTAGTATCACTGTATTCTTGGTTCTAAATATACCTGCGCTTGCGTGATTGTTTTGATAAAAGCCATCGTGAAAAGGAGCAATTGTACTATGATTAAAAGAGGGTTCTACGCCATATCTTTTGTTATAGATGCTTGCTAAAAGAGGGTCTGCTGTCTGTAAACCTAAAATGTGTCCTCCTACAAGAGCTAAATTTTTTATAGAATTTTGATCTACAGATATTGTTTCCCAGTTACCACTTCTACCTGTCATAGATAAGGGGATCCATCCAGCATCATTAGAAATTAATATTTTGTGCATAACAGCATCTCTAAAAACTTTATATGCTGGGGCTTTTATTTGAAAACGGGTGGTCCCAAATACATCTAGGCAATAAATAAGGGTATTATAAGCGTACATGTACGTTTCGTAATTGTTCCAATGATGATATCCACTGCCATCTGGTTTTATTCCATCTCGGGTACCATCTGTGTATACAGAGGCAAATCGGGTAACAAATCGGCTTAAGGTTAACATATAACGATACTGTTCATCATCTGTTGAGAAACATTTTACTAAAGGCACAAGTGCATCTAATTTATTATAAACATCATCTGTATTAATAACTCCTTCTGTGGCTTGGGAATTATAATCATAGGTTGGCTTCCAAAAAACATTCCAATTGGCAAATTCTTTTTCTATAATATACAAAATTCTTTGCTTGTTTTGAGGAGTTAAATACTCTGCACAGAAAAAGCCTTTTCTTGAAAAGTTTTTAAATACATAACCGTGTGTATCAACTGATAGGGTATTATTGCAAAGGTTTTCTGAAACCCACCAGATTAAATCATTTACTCTTTGAATTACGGCAGTATCATTAGGATTGAATTTTAGGTGATCAACAAACGTATTTAAAAAAGTAAGTTTATTGTAATCTGTTATAGGATTACCAGTAATGGTATTGCCGTTTACCACTATATTTAAATTGTTATAAAACCCAATAGCTGTATTTAAACTTGAGGTAGATGGTTGGGTGGTAGCTAATCTTGTGTTTTTAGCTTTATCATAAATATTTTGAATTTCCGATTTAATAGCCGGATCACTGGATTGTAATGCTAAATCAGGAACAAAAGTAGGTGTACACTGAGCGTCTATTCCTAAGACACTCGTCAAGAATAGTGCTGTAATTAAAAAAAAACTTTGTTTCATTTGTTTTCTTATTTTTATTAATACTATGGCATTGCTTGGCTGTATTTTTATAAGCAATTGCCGTGACGAAGGTTGCTTTTATCTAATTTTTATATTTTTTATAGTTTGACTTAATAGCAATTCAGGCAACTAGTATACTTGTTGCAAAAAGGGAAACAATACTAAAAATTAGATTAATTAGAAAAAATTAATATAATTATAACCTATCTTGAAAAGCTAAAATTGTAGAATAATGATGATTTCTAATCATCCGGCTCATTAGATTATCATCTTTGATAAATTACTACTGAAGCGATAGGTATAAAGTCTGACAGGTTTACATTTTTTTATCTGTCTTATAACAAATTTAATAATTTATTTCAAAACAGAGTTTAATTCATTGAAAAAGTTTATTTTAGGATTTCTTATTTTATAGAAATTTTCTTTCTAAAAAATGCTTTGAGGCGAAACATTTTTTAAAATAAATAAAGTTTTTTCGTTCTTAAATTAGTTTTCTAAAATATATAATATATGCTTTGCTAAAGCAAAAACGTTATGTTACACTCTTTATGTGATCCCAAAAAGAACTGTCCAAGTTCAAAAGCAGAGAGAGAAAGGAACTAGCATTGCCTACAGTCTTTTTACCAATGACAAAATTTAGCTTTTATCTTTCTCTTTCTTCTGTTGAAATAAATTTATAAAATATTCAAAGAATTTTCCTATGCAAACATAGGATGACAAGATTGTGAACTTTTTGGACAGTCTCAGGGTTAAAAAAATAGTATTATGAGGAAATTTCAAAGTTTAAATGGTATAATTTTAAAATAATCCTCCTCCTTGTGATTCATCTTGATTTCTTTGTTTTCTATCTAGGGTTTTATTTTTGCCACTGCCAAAACGATAATTGAAATTAATATTTATAGTTTGGCTTTCCCACCTAAAGTTTCCGTTAATTTGAGCAGGTTCGTTACTATAAAAACGCGCTCTCATTGTATTAAAAATATCATTGTATCGAATGCTTAAAGATCCTTTTCCATTTAATAAATTCAATCGAGTGGCTAAGTCTGTTTTCCACATATCTTTATTAGAAAATTGTAAACCGTTTTGACCTGCTCTGTACATGGTAAACCAAATTAAGCGAAAGTCTTTAGTAAGTTTAAAAGTGTGATTTATTCTACTATTAAATAGAATTGCATTGATGCTTTGTGTATATAAGTTGCCATCTCTCTTTTCTATAATACCTGTTGAATGAGTAAAATAACTATCAGAACCAAAGTTTACACTCCACCATTTTTTTAAATCTAGGTTACCAGATAATTCAATTCCATATTCTGTATTGCGGTCAAAATTAGTAAAGGTTAATTGTTGTTTTGT
Source organism: Flavobacterium sp. TN-1 (assembly GCF_052828645.1). NCBI lineage: Bacteria > Pseudomonadati > Bacteroidota > Flavobacteriia > Flavobacteriales > Flavobacteriaceae > Flavobacterium > Flavobacterium sp. TN-1. Next base: position 3,346,846 of record NZ_CM128253.1, on the reverse strand, counting down.
TGGTTCATCAGGGTTTGTAGTAATAATTTGACTAATTTGGTTCTGAATAAAGCGTACAAAGGAACCTGATGTAAAAGATCCTGTTTTTAATTTTCGAGTGTAATTCAATTCAATAGAATTGGTAAATTGAGGTCTTAATTTAGAGTTTCCTACCTGCTGCATAGTAATTCCGTTCCATTGTCTAATTTCATTAACCTGATCCATATTAGGTCTGTCAACTCTTCTAGAATAGTTAAGGTTAAATGAATTATTTTCGGATGAATTATATGTTAAAAAAGTAGAGGGATATAGGGTAAAAATGTAATCTGAAAAAAATTTGTCTGTATTTCCTATTTTTTGAAAACTGCCTTTTGCATCATAACTTTCTAATCTAAGACCTATTTGATAATTCCATTTACCTAATTCTTTGCTGTAATTTCCATAAGCAGAATAAATATTTCTTTTGAAATTAAAATGAGCATCGAAAACAGAATTAACCTGAATTTTATTATTAGTATCATCTAATCGGCTTTCTACCCCGAGTTCTATTTTAGAAGTTTCGTTTATAGGATTTACAAAATCAATATTGGCTATAAAGTTTGTACCGTTTTTTTGAACATTGTTTGTAAATTTGATATTGTTATTGAGGTCTTTAAAAAGACTATTTTCGGGATCATCATTTGTATTGTAATTTAACTCAATATCCAGTGTTTTATTTTCCTTATCAAATTTGCGTTTGTAAGCAAGATTATAGGTCTGATTTCTTTCTAAACCATTAGCTTCTTGTGTTTGTAAATCTTTAAGATTACTATCTAAATAATGGATACCGTTTTTAAATTCAACGGCTGGGTTGTCAAAATTTTGAATAGAATAAAATGAAAGTGTATTTTTATCATTGATGTAAAAATCAGTTCCTATTTTAGCAAAATTATTTTTTCGGAAATGAACCACATCAATAGCAAGATCATAATCTTTTGTACTATTGTATTTGTTCCAATTTATAAGACCGTAATTTGTATTTTTTCCATGATTTAAGGAGTAAGTAGTATAGAAATTAAATTTATTAACTCGGTAGTTTAGGTCTATAGAACCATTAAATTTAGGTTTAATAGCAAAGTTAAGAGCTGTAGTTATAGTTCCGTTAAAACCTAAATTTGAATTTTTGTTGAGTATAATATTTATAATACCACTCATTCCCTCAGGATTATATTTTGCAGATGGATTGGTAATCAGTTCAATTTGTTTTATAGCAGTAGAGGGTATTTGTTGTAAAGCTTGAGCAGCAGAAAGGTTAGAGGGTTTACCATCAATGAAAATTTTAACATTTTCATTTCCCCTTAAACTCACGGTATTATTTTGTACATCAACACTTACAGTAGGAATGTTATTCATTAATTCAGCAGCGGTGGCACCTGCTGTTTGTAAATCTTTGCCAATTGTAATTACTTTTCTATCAATTTTTTGTTCAATTGATGATTTTTCTTTTGTAATGCTTATTTCATTTAATTGTTTAGATTCTTCTTCTAATACAATGTTTTTTAGATTGATGTTTTTATTCTCTGGGGTTAGTATTATAGTATTAATGTATTTTTTATAGCCCATATAAACAATTTCTAAGACTAGATTTTTAAGAGGGAGATTGGTAATAGTAAATAATCCATTGTCCTTTGTAATAGCTCCAGCTATTGTTTTTCCTTCGCTTTTTATTGTTACAGAAACATAAGGGAGAGGAGAATTGTTTTTTTTGTCGATTATTTTACCCGATAAAGATCCCGTAGTATTAGCATTAATCGTGTTATTACTATTAGTAGAAATTACTGGAGTTTGTGCTTGCATACAAGCCATAGCAGCTAGTAAGCAAACTAAAATTGCTTTTCTTTTCATTTTGATTGATAATTTTGATTGATGATGATTGAAACAATTTAAATTAAAAGCGATATTGTGTAATACAAGGTACTTTTAGAATTAAATTTGATTCTGTAGAGTAAGACGTAATATGATTTTTTTTGTTACAGTTTAGATAAAAAAAAATCCCGAAATTTTTTCGGGATTAAAATATTATCTTTTTAAACTAAAATGGGATTTGAAAATTTTTGTACTATTTTTTTCATTGTATTCTACTGTAAACCAATAGTCATCGGCTGGTAAGGGAATGCCTTTATAGGTTCCATCCCAACCTTTTGAATTAGGAGAAAAGCGTTGAATTAGTTTTTCATAACGATCAAAAATTTGAATAGAGGCTGTTGGATTAGACTGGATTAAATCAGGAATATTCCAATAATCATTATAACCATCATTATTAGGGGTAAAATATTTTGGATGGTTAATAATTGATATTGTAATAGGAGCAGGGCTACAATGTCCTGAATTATCTTTTGATGCAATGGTATGTTCTCCTGAGCTTACATTATAGAATAGATTGCTCTCTTGATAGTTACCATTATCTAGTTGATAGCTATAATTGCCTGAACCATTCCCCATAACATTAATCTTAATATAAGATGGTATTTCAAAAGCATCATTATATTCTAAGAGAATGTAAGGTTTGTATTTAGTTACCTTTGTGGTGTAATTTTTTGTACAATTAGTGATAGTGTTGGTTATCATTACAGAATAATTACCATCTTGTGAAACCGTGATTGAAGGGGTTTTTTCTGCCAAAGGGGTATGGTTATAAAACCATTGAAATTGATAATTTTGTAAGGATAAACCTGTATCTAAAATTGCTTGATTGTATAAAGTACCTGTTGCATAATCTTCACAAATAATATATTCTGGTTGTAAATTAGATTTTGGCAATGGCTCAATGATTAATTTTATTTCATTGCTTACATCAAAACAAGAATTGAGCTTACGGCTTGATAATCTGGCCCAAATAGATTGGTTGAAAGGGATATTATTAATGTATTTTATAGTTAGAGGGGTTGCATTTAAATCATTTGCTTCATTAAAACTTCTGAAATAGTCTACTTTTAAATCATTAGTTGAAGTTGTATTTCCTAAAACAAGAGTATTAATTGTGCTTAAATCAAATTGAAAGATACCATCAAAAGGATCTTGAAACTCATCACATATAGGAAGAGTGCTTATATTTTTAGGAGCAACAGGTTGGGATATAATTGTTAGTTTAAAACTTTTTTCATCTATACACTTAAGTTTATTATTAGTACTCGTATATACATAAATAGGACTTATGACATTGGAAGTATTATAGGTAGTTCCTGCTGGAATAATTTTACCAGGATGAGGTAATTCAGGATGGGCAGGATCCAAAGGACTATCATAATATAGCATATTGACAGGTAGAGTAGGAAGTGTGTAAGAATTACAAACTACTAGATCTGTTTGTGGAGGAACCTCTAAACTATCAAATGTTATGGTAAAAGAACTTTGGCTGTAACAGTTAGATACCACAGGGTTTTGTGCATATATATAAATAGTTTTTACTCTAGTTGATTGTTCTATTCCAGGTCTTAGATCACTACTGTCTATGCTTAAATTAGTTATAAGGTTTTTACCATTAGGGTCTTGGTAATAATTTCCATTAGCTAAAGGAGTAAGATCGTATTTAAAGCAGGTAATTTGGTCCCCTCGGACATCAATAATAGGTTTGTTAAAGATAGTTATTTTCCAAGGGACTTCGTTAAAACATTTAGGGGTTAGGTTTCCTGGGGCTGTACTAGACTCTTTATAAATCCAGAGAGTTGTAGAGGTTTTTATTTCATTATTAGGGAATAGTTCAGTATTGCCAGGTGTATTAGGACCTCCTTGTAATGTGAAATACCTTCCTCCTTGGCTTTCTATTGGTAAAATATAATTTATACAAGATTTAGCCTCTTCAGGACTTACTAAAGAAGGTTGGTGAAAATTTATACTAAAAGAACTATTGTAAGTACAACTAGCATTTTCAATATAATGATAAATGGTTGTGTTTTGGGTAATCGTTTTAGGTGTTTTTATCAGGTTTCCACCCCCATTAGGAGCATCTCTAAATTCACCTATAACAGGTTGGGGTAAAACATAAAAATTACTACAAGAATCAATATTTTTTAATCCAATATCTCCTATATAAACCCAAAAATCATAAATATTTGAACGACAATTATTATTTATAGCATAAGCATATACATGAGTTGTTTTACTAATAGGAAAACTTAATACACTATACATACCAGTAGTATTATCATAGGTGTAGTAATCTACGGTTCCAAGATCTGTAATCAAGATTGGTAAATTGTTTATAGGAATACAACTAAATAAATTAGTAAAAGTGTTTTTTATAGTGGGGCTTTTTGAGATATTTATTTTAAAAGAGGTCGTAATAGGAGGGCAATTAGGATCAGAAAAGACATAACTTACATATAAAGTTGTTTCTCCAATAGTACTGATGCTAGTACCAGGAAGTATTTGTTGAGTTAATGCACTATCTAAAAAAAACTTTGATCCAGGAATACGAGGGCCAGGAATAATATAACTGTCACAACTTGTTAAGGTAGTAGGAATTAATTGGGTTGATTTTACAACATGTACGGTAAAAGCATTCTCTATATAACAATCACTAAGATTTCCACTACTTATATATTGGTATACTAATGTTCCATCTATTGTTATGTTAGTTCCTGCAGGCCAATTAATGCCTGTTTGATTAGGACCAGACCAATATTGAGCTCCATTAGGTTGCTCTGGTAGGATATATTGAACACAAACATATTGATCTTTTATCACTTCTAGTGTAGGTCGTGAAATTACGATAACGTTAAAAGATTCCGTAACAAAACAATTGGTTTCCGTTTTTACAAATAATTTAATATAAATAGTCCTATTACCTGTTAAAAAAGGTTTATTTATATCTATAGGAGAATCACTAAAATCAGGTTGTAAGTGATAATTTATTTGATAAATAGAACTCGATAATCCGTTCAATAACTTATTCGTTAGAATTGAAAATTCTTGTGTAGAAATAAAGGTTTGCCCACTTCCAAAAGTATTTTCACATTTTGTAATGTCTGTGGGTTTAATTAATGAAGGAGAAGGGGTTAGTTGTAAATCAAAAGATTTTGTATTATAACAACCATTTGCATTTTGAATTCTGGTCCAAATAGTTTTAGGAAGCGTACTCGCTACAACGTTATAATTATTGCCTATAGAATTAATATTTTGTTGAGCATCTAACAATGTGTCATGAAAACTAATTGTTAGAGCACCTGTTGGATTTAATAAAGATTGATTCGAGCTGAAATCAAAATCATAACTAGTTGAATTCGTATTGCATTTATATAAAACTTTAGGATTTACGCTAGATGGAGCACTCTGGTAACCAATCTTAATTTCATCCTGTCCAGCAATACAAGGAGTTGACTTTATATAATAAATCAGACGATAACTTCCCGCTTGATTTAGAACTAAATTAGGAGCATTTGTACCAATAGGATTGTTGTTTTGATTTCTCCATTCAAAATCATATAAGGAGCTATCTAGTCCTGATTGTAATGTATATGTTTCGTTTATACCCTCGTTATTACATAGGGTTAGATCAGGTCCCAAAGGAGAGGTGTCTAAAGAAAAGTTGGCTCTACCTAAAAAAATAGCAGAATCATCACTAGTTACATTTCTATCTCCAATAACAATTTTAAGATGATAAGTAGCCCCTTTTATTAAATTATCTTTGATAGCAGATAATAAAACCGTTTGCCCATTATAGTTAGTAGGAGAAGTACTAGTGCTAATTCCTCCATTAAAACTACCAAAAAAGGTTGAATTAGCTGAATTACAACTAGAGTTGTATAAATTATTACGGATTGTTTCCACAGAAATAGGAAGATTTGTATTAGGTACTAAAGCAAGATTTTCCACCTTTCCATCAGGATGCGTTAGTAAAATAGCAATTCCATCATAGGTATTGCATTGATAAGTGCCATATTCTTCAGAAGTAAAAATAAAAGGAAGCTGAATATGAGAACTCAAAGAGGTAAAGTCAAATTCTAATTTCGTTGCATTTAAAAAAATTGGCGGAAAAGCAGGATCAGTTGTAAATACAGAAGTCAAATCACTATCACCAGGCCATGTGTCGGTTCCGTCCTGTAATCTTGATGTATTGGGACCCGTAGATTTTAGGGCATTCCCTGTACTCAAAATGATTCCTTCACTAATAGGAAAAGCAGGATTTGTATTTTTAAAAGAACCAATGCCATTTGTAGATCCAAAGTTCGTTCCTGTAGAACTCTTGACATTAGAGACGTTTATGCAGACAGATTGTGTTAATACATTGCGTACTAAATCATCAGGAGTTCGATTTGTTTCAACAGAAATAAATTGCGCATTAGAATAAAAGTCTATAAAAAAGACCAATAAGAGTAGATATCTTTTGAGCATGGTACAATTCTTTAAAAATGAGACGGCAAACTTATATTAAATATAGGAAAAAACTGATAAAAATATAAATATGTTTATTTTAGATCCTTCAATTTGTTTTTGGGAGGTTTTTTTTAAAAACCTCGGAATTCTACTTGCTATATAAATTTAGTGAATTTCTATTTAAATAGTATCTTTGTATACTTAAAAAAATAATTAAATTATGACATTACAACAAATTCTTACGGAAAAGATTAAGATTGCAGTAGAGCAATTGTTTGAGGTTTCACTTGATAAAGTAGAATTTCAGGCTACCCGTAGGGAATTTGAAGGAGATATCACCATGGTTGTTTTTCCTTTATTAAAACTAATAAAAGGGAATCCTGTGGAAATAGGAAGTAAGATAGGTGATTATTTAGTTCAAAACGTAGCCGAAATTGAAAAGTTTAATGTGGTACAAGGGTTCTTAAATTTAGTAGTTGCCGACCGTTATTATGTAGATTTTTTTAATATAGCTAGAACAATTGAACAATTTGGTTTTAAAACACCTATAGAAGGAGATAAAGCTATAATGGTAGAATATTCTTCGCCTAATACGAATAAACCTTTACATTTAGGGCATATTCGTAATAATTTATTAGGTTATGCCGTGGCCGAAATAGTAAAAGCATCAGGAAAAAAAGTTTATAAAACACAAATTATAAACGATCGCGGTATTCATATTTGCAAATCTATGTTAGCGTGGCAAAAGGAAGGAAAGAATCAAACACCAGAATCAACAGGCTTAAAAGGCGATAAATTAGTGGGACATTTTTATGTTGAATTTGATAAACAATATAAAAATGAAATAAAAGATCTAATAGAAGCTGGACACACTGAAGAAGAAGCAAAAAAAATAGCACCATCTATTTTACAGGCACAGGAAATGCTCCGCAAATGGGAAGCCGGTGATGCTGAGGTAGTTGCTCTTTGGAAAAAAATGAATCAATGGGTATACGATGGGTTTAGTGTTACCTATAAAAATTTAGGAGTTGATTTTGATTCGTATTATTATGAAAGTAATACCTACTTGTTAGGAAAAGATGTTATAGAAGAAGGATTACAAAAAGAAGTTTTTTATAAAAAAGAAGACGGATCCGTTTGGATCAATCTAACGTCTGAAGGATTAGATGAAAAATTGGTTTTACGTGCAGACGGAACATCTGTATATATAACACAAGATATAGGAACAGCTATTCAACGTGTAAAAGATACTCCAGATGTAGGAGGAATGGTGTATACAGTAGGAAATGAACAAGATTATCATTTTAAAGTATTGTTCCTAATTCTAAAAAAATTAGGATTTGATTGGGCTGAGCAATTGTATCATCTTTCTTATGGTATGGTTGAATTACCTTCAGGTAAAATGAAATCACGTGAAGGAACTGTAGTAGATGCAGATGATTTAATGGCAGAAATGACATCTACAGCACAATCTATTTCAGAAGAATTAGGAAAATTAGATGGGTATACAGATCAGGAAAAAGCAGATTTATATAAAATAATAGGTCTAGGAGCTCTTAAATACTATATGCTAAAAGTAGATCCTAAAAAAACAATGATGTTTAATCCTGAAGAATCCGTTGATTTTAATGGAAATACAGGACCATTTATTCAGTACACTTATGCGCGTATTCAGTCTATCTTAAGAAAAGCAGATTTTGATTATTCAGGTAATATTCTTTTAGAAAATTTACACGAAAAAGAAAAAGAACTGATTAAACAAATTGCTTTGTTCCCCGAAGCTATTCAAAATGCAGCGGTTAACCATAGTCCTGCGTTAGTAGCTAATTATACGTATGACTTAGTCAAAGAATTTAATTCGTTTTACCAAAATGTATCTATTTTAGGTGAAGAAAATGTAGATAAAAAGATTTTTAGAGTTCAATTGGCTAAATTAGTGGGAGAAACAATCCAACGAGCATTTAGTTTATTAGGAATTCAAGTTCCTGAAAGAATGTAATAAGATAAGGCTGTCCAAAAAGTAATAAATCAACATGTAGTTTGTTACTCCGACGAAGGAGGAGTCTCATAATCAATAGTATGTGATTTCTCCCTTTGATCGATGACAAGATTGCAAACTTTTAGGACAGCCTCCTTTTTTTAAAAGCAATAACGAGCACTTACCCCTACGTTCGGACCAAATCCTCTATCGGTTATGTCTTTGTATTCAGAACTGATATAAAGTTCAGGTCTTAGATCTACTGCTAATCTTAACGGGAAATCAAAATTATATTCAATTCCTCCATTCCCAGCAAGAATTAAGTAAATTCCCGTTTTGTCCTCATATCTACCATTATTTGAATTATAATAGGAAGACGCCGTCCAAGAACCTATTCCCGCACCAGGTCCAACAAACCATTTAAAACCGTCTTTTATATCAAAAACCCAGTGGTATAGAGCGGTAAGTTTTATCTCACGTTGATCATACTTATAGTTGCCATATCTTGTATATCCTTGATTTTTGAAGCCAAGATTAGCTTCTATTCTATTATCATCAGAGAGATCTCTTTGAAAAGTGATTTCAGCACCAAAACCGTTGTTTTCGTTAAGACGTATCCCTATAGCATTATCTTGAGCTATGCCCGTAGCTGTAATGCCCAATAAGGTAATGAATGTTAAAAAAGTTTTTTTCATTTTGTAATTTTTAGTTAGTTAACGGTATTAAATTAATAAATATTGTTTTAAAAAGCAGATAATACACAAAAAAGAAGCATAATACAACCGTTAAATTGTAAATAAATAAAAAAGAAAGATAGTTCACACTTCTTTTTTTCAAAAAAAGAATCTTAAATTTTATTGAAAAAAATAAAAAACTAATTTAACTTTTCTTGTAAAGCTTTTATTTCGTCACGTAATTTTGCTGCTTGCATAAAATCTAAATCTTTAGCGGCTTTTTCCATTGCTTTTCGTTTTTCACGAATACGTTTTTCTATTTCAGGTCTAGTTAGATATTCCGTTTCAGGTTCTGCAGCTTTAGAAATAAAATGTTCATGATGAGAACTATTTGTTGAACTTTTAGATAAATGATTTTCAATAGATTTATTCAAAGCTCTTGGAACCAAATTATGTGCTGTATTAAAATTAATTTGTTTTTCACGACGATAATTCGTTTCATCAATCGTACGTTGCATAGAATCCGTTATTTTATCAGCATACATAATAGCTTTACCATTAATATTACGAGCAGCACGTCCTACAGTTTGTGTTAAAGAACGATGACTGCGTAAAAAACCTTCTTTATCAGCATCTAGAATAGCTACTAAAGAAACTTCTGGTAAATCCAATCCTTCACGAAGTAAGTTAACACCAATTAACACATCAAATAAACCCTTACGTAAATCCTGCATGATCTGTACTCTTTCTAGTGTATCTACATCAGAATGTATATAACGACAGCGAATGGAAACTTTGGTTAAATATTTAGTCAATTCTTCCGCCATACGTTTTGTTAAAGTAGTTACTAAAACACGTTCATCTGCTTCACAGCGTTGTTGGATTTCTTCTATTAAATCGTCTATTTGATTGGCACTTGGACGTACTTCAATAATAGGATCTAATAATCCTGTTGGACGAATAATTTGTTCTACGTAAATGCCCTCAGATTTTTGTAATTCATAATCGGCTGGTGTTGCAGATACATAAATAACTTGATTTTGTAGTGCTTCAAATTCTTCAAACTTAAGAGGACGGTTATCTAAAGCAGCAGGCAATCTAAAACCATATTCAACCAAGTTTTCCTTTCTACTTCTATCTCCACCATACATTGCATGTACTTGAGAAATAGTTACATGACTTTCATCTACAACCATTAAAAAATCATCTGGAAAATAATCTAATAAACAGAAAGGGCGAGTACCTGCTTCTCGACCATCTAAATAGCGAGAATAATTTTCAATTCCTGAGCAATATCCTAACTCGCGGATCATTTCGAGGTCAAAATTCGTTCGCTCTTCTAGCCGTTTTGCTTCTAAATGTTTACCTGTTTCTTTAAAATAATCTACTTGTTTTACCAAGTCTTGTTGAATATTCCAAATAGCATTTTGTAAAACATCAGGAGAGGTAACAAACATATTAGCAGGGTAAATGTTTAGTTTCTCATAACGCTCTATTACTCTAGACGTTTTTACATCAAAAGCCTCAATTTCCTCTATTTCATCACCAAAAAAATGAATTCTAAAAGGATCATCTGCATAACCAGGAAAGACTTCAACAGTATCTCCTTTTATTCTAAAGTTACCAGGATTAAAATCTGCTTCAGTACGAGCATATAAACTTTGAACCAAACGATGTAAAAACTTTGTTCTTGAAATTTCTTGATTTCTCTCAATAGAAATAACATTTTTTTGAAACTCAACAGGATTTCCAATACCATATAAACATGAAACAGAAGCTACCACTAATACATCTCTTCTACCTGAAAGTAGGGCAGAGGTAGTACTTAAACGAAGTTTTTCTAATTCGTCATTAATTGATAAATCTTTTTCTATATAAGTCCCCGTTACGGGTATATATGCTTCTGGTTGGTAATAATCATAATAAGATACAAAGTATTGTACTGAATTATTAGGAAAAAATTGTTTGAACTCTGAATATAATTGAGCAGCTAATGTTTTGTTATGCGCTAGGACTAAAGTAGGGCGTTGTACTTCTTGTACTACATTGGCTACTGTAAAAGTCTTACCTGATCCTGTTACACCTAATAAAGTTTGATACTTTTCGTCATTTTGGATTCCTTCGGCTAATTTTTTAATAGCCTGAGGTTGATCTCCCATGGGAGAAAAATTAGATACAACTTGAAATTTCATTTAATACTAAAAATTAGAAATGTAAAGTTAAAGTTTTATTGATTATATAAAGCACGTGAACTCTAAGTGTTTTTTTATCATTGAAATACATTAATCAAAGGATTCTATTAATAATAAATGTCCTTCGGCATGTTCAATAGTTACAATACCATCTTCTGTTACAAAGTTGCTACTGCCTGTTTTAAAACCTAAAGTTAAGATGTCATTGTTTAAAGGATAAAATAAATTTTTAGAATGAATACCCTTTACTTCTCCAATAGGAATAAGTGAAAGAATACTGTTTTTAGTGTACCACTTTTCAAATTTTTGAGGCAATAAATGAATTTTTGAATAATCATCTAGAATTACAATTTTTAATTCCTCTCTATAACGAGCAATATTCGTAATATTTGTAAGCGTATGATCTGTTCGTCTTCCTGTAGCCCAAATAACATTTGCGGCTTTATGACCTTTATTAATCAAATAATCAAACGCTTTTTCTAAATCTGTTTTATCTTGGTCTGGAGTATGAACAATTTCAAGAGGATATTGTTTCTCTTTATAAGATTCAGCATCAAAACCTCTATCAAAGTCGCCTAATAAAACATCTACTTTTATACCTAAATTAAGAACTCTTTCTATAGCTGAATCTAAGACAATTACGAATGGTGACCATTCAAGTAATTGATCTAATAATTCGCGTGAGCATTCCGCCCCATTAGCAATTATTAATGCGGGTTCTTGGTTATCTCTAACAACGGAGTGTGAAGACATTTTTTCTACAAAAATAAAAAAGAGAGGATAATAATAAGGTAGTAAAAGTCTAAAAAATGAGTATCAACTATAAATTAGTATCTCTGTAACTAGAACTACTTGAAGTAAAAATATAAAAACATAAAAAAGAACCAATCAAAGAGACTAACCGATCAACATAAGCTATCTCAAGGTGTAGTTGGTATATTTGGAAACCAGGCAAAATGGCATGATAATAAGGTTGGTAATATATCTTGTGATGTTATTGAACAACTTAAGAAAGAATATCCTCAATTAACTTTTCGATACAGAAAGAGTGTTAAAAAAGAAGAAATAAATGAAGCTCTAAAAAAAGTAGATAAAGATTTAGGACAAACTCTTTTTGTTTCAAAATCAAGTATAAAGCCTGATGGAGGTATAATTGAAGTAAAAGATGATAATAATAATTGGAGAATAATTTTAGTTTCGGAAGCTAAACATCAAGGGAAAGATATAGAGAATATTTTAAGAGGGAAATTAGTAGGGAAATTAAATAATCAAGATATAAGTTCAGAAAGTATTGAACTACTCAAACAATCTGACATAGTTGTAACAAATCCTCCTTTTTCTTTATTTAGAGAGTTTGTAGCCCAATTAGTTAAATTTAAAAAAGAATTTTTAATAATCGGTAATATTAATGTTATAACCTATAAAGAAATATTTAAACTAATCAAGGAAAACAAAGTTTGGTTGGGAATAAATTTAGGAAGAGGTGTTTCAGGTTTTATAGTACCTAAACATTATGAGCTTTACGGAACAGAAACTCAAATAGATAGTTTAGGAAATAGAATAGTTTCACCAAATAATTGTTTATGGCTAACAAACCTAGATACATCTAAACGACACGAAGACATTGACCTTATAAAAAAATATTATGGTAACGAATCAGACTACCCTAAATATGACAATTACAATGGAATCAATGTAGATAAAACCCAGAATATTCCAATGGACTACGATGGATTTATGGGAGTACCCATAACATTTTTACATAAATTTAATCCTGACCAATTTGAAATAATAAAATTCAGAAAAGGAAATGACGAAAAAGATTTGTCAATAAATGGAAAATGTCCATATTTTAGGATCATAATTAGAAATAAAAGAATAAAAAAAGAATCACAAAAAACAGAAATTCAGCAAATAATAGAAGCCATATAATAAATGTAAGTTTCGTTTTTTTGAAAGTCCGAAAAAAAACGATTAATTAGCAATACGTTTTCTTCATACTAGAAAACATAAGGAATAAAAGTAAGTTTTTGAACCACAATCTACAACCTTCAAACTATCTTTTGTACAAAAACAATGAAGCAATTTTCCCAAAATCCTATTTTCATCCTCTCTTAATTTTCAATTTCATAAAAATAGAAGCCAGCCCTTAAATTCAAAAAGATTTCAGGCTGATTTTCTTATATTTGTGTTCGAAAATAAAACATACCATATAATGTCAAACAAATCAACGATTCATTACACTCTAACGGATGAAGCACCCATGCTGGCTACGCATTCGTTTTTACCTATAGTACAAGCTTTTACACAATCAGCAAACATTGATATTCAAATTCGTGATATCTCGTTGGCAGGTCGTATTTTAGCAAACTTTTCTGAGTTTTTAAACGAAGAACAACGTGTCGCAGATGCACTTACCGAACTAGGACAACTAGCCACTACGCCTGAAGCTAACATCATCAAATTACCTAATATCTCTGCTTCTATCGTTCAATTAAAAGAAGCAATTACCGAGTTACAAGCTCATGGTTTTGCGGTTCCTAATTACCCAGAAGAACCACAAACGGAAGAAGAAAAAAACATCAAAGCTAAATATGCTAAAGTATTAGGTTCTGCAGTAAACCCTGTTTTACGTGAAGGAAACTCGGACCGTCGTGCTCCTAAAGCGGTTAAAAACTACGCAAAAGCGAATCCGCACCGTATGGGCGTATGGGCATCCGATAGCAAAACTTCGGTAGCACACATGAATACTGGCGATTTTTATGGTACTGAAACTTCTACTACGGTAGCTAACGACGGTAAATTCCGTATTGTTTTCAATGGTGCTGATGGTTCTTCAAAAATTTTAAAGGATTTTTCATCATTAAAAGCAGGAGAAGTTATCGACTCTTCGGTAATGAATCTTTCAGCTTTAAAAGCTTTTGTTAAGGAAGCTATCGCAGAAGCTAAAGAGAAAAACGTATTGTTATCAGCACACTTAAAAGCGACGATGATGAAAGTGTCTGACCCTATTATTTTTGGAGCTATTGTAGAAACTTTCTTTGCTGATGTATTTACGACCTATGCTGCTACTTTTAAAGCTTTAGATATTAACCCTAACAATGGTTTACAAGATTTATATGCTAAAATTGCAGGTCACGCGCAAGAAGCTGAAATCAAATCGGCTTTAGATACGGCTTTAGCCAATGGTCCTCGCGTGGCTATGGTGAATTCTGATAAAGGTATTACGAATTTCCACGTTTCTTCTGATGTTATTGTAGATGCTTCTATGGCGGCACTAGCACGTAGTGGCGGTAAAATGTGGAACAAAGAAGGGAAAGAAGAAGATACAGTTTGTATTATCCCAGACCGTACTTATGCAGGTTTTTACCAGGCGGTAGTAGATGACATGATTGCTAACGGTGCTTTAGACCCTAAAACAATGGGAACAGTTCCTAACGTAGGTTTAATGGCGCAAAAAGCAGAAGAATACGGTTCGCACGACAAGACTTTCCAAATCGATGCTAACGGAACTGTAAATGTAGAAGATGAAAACGGAAACGTTTTATTAACGCAAAAAGTAGAAGCTGGAGACATTTTCAGAATGTGTCAAACCAAAGATGCGCCTATTCAAGACTGGGTTAAATTAGCAGTTACTAGAGCGCGTTTATCTGACACTCCTGCTATTTTCTGGTTAGACAAAGGGCGTGCACACGATAGTCAAATGATTCAAAAAGTAGAGAAATATTTACAAAATCACGACACTACTGGTCTTGACATTCGTATTATGGATGTAAAAGATGCCATGGCTGAAACACTAAGAAGAATCCGTGAAGGTAAAGATACCATTTCAGTTTCTGGTAACGTATTACGTGACTATTTAACTGATTTATTCCCTATTTTAGAATTAGGAACTTCTGCTAAAATGTTATCTATTGTTCCTTTAATGAACGGTGGTGGTTTATTTGAAACAGGTGCAGGAGGTTCAGCGCCTAAACACGTAGAACAATTTGTAGAAGAAGGGTATTTACGTTGGGATTCTTTAGGAGAATTCTTAGCATTACAAGCTTCTTTAGAGCATTTAGCACAAACACAAAACAATACTAAAGCACAAGTTTTAGCAGACACTTTAGATGAAGCCAACGCTTTATTCTTAGCAAATGACAAATCACCAGCGCGTAAAGTGGGTGAAATTGACAACAGAGGGTCTCACTTCTATTTAGCTTTATACTGGGCACAAGCATTAGCAAAACAAACAAAAGATACCGATTTGCAAGCTACTTTTGCGCCTATCGCTGAGGAAATGACCACTAATGAAGCTAAAATTGACGCTGAGTTAATTGCTGCACAAGGAAAAGCACAAGAAATCAAAGGATATTACCAACCTTCGTTTGAATTGACTGACAAGGCCATGCGTCCAAGTGACACTTTGAATAGTATCTTAGCCAAATTAAATTAATATAGAGCGACCTTCGGGTCGCTTTTTTATATATAAATTATGAAACTATATAGATTCCTATTCATTGGTATCAGCCTCTTTTCCTGCCAATCAAAAGAACATATCAAAGTCATTACCAAAGAAGTAATCGTTAAAGAAAAATACAATCCTATTGAACAGGATAGCCCTAATCCATTATTTGACTGTTATGAAGGTTCTCAATTAGACGTGAATATCTGTTCTTCAAAAGAGTTAGCCTAATACGACAGTATATTGAATTTAAAATATAAGCAAACGCTACAGCAACTAAACATTCAAATTAAAGAAGAAAAAGAAACCCAAGAAACCTATGCTTTACAACTTAAAAACACTCTAATAGACTCTCAAAAAAATGGATTAACAGGAAAGAATCTAATCTGGAAGTTATTGAAAATTATTATGACGATGGTTCTATAAGACCGTTAGGGAAAAGCACCCAAACTATAAACGGTACCAAAGAACGAATCAAATTCCTTGAACATATTGCTAGTGGATAAATTTAAAAAAGACTTGCTGAGAATATATTCTACGGAACACATTTCACAATTAATCAGTTTAATTTTCAGAAAAAAGCTCCTTGAAAAGAGGCTAGGCAATCTAAAGTGATCTTAAAAGATATACCTACAAGATTAACTAAATTTAGTGTTAATACTCGATACGTTTCGCCCACGAGCTGACATCGCTCCCTGATTTTGTAGTCTGGAAACCTTTAAAGAAATTATTGATAATCAAGTTAAGGACAATTAGCGGTTTAAAGAAATTGGAGTTTAAGTCTAAATTTAATGGTTATTTTATATATTTGACTTCAGTCTTAACGAAAGGTTTTGGAACAAAAATTCCCGACTTCTTAAAGCCAGCGGGAGGTTAGCTGTAATATTCATCAACACTATAACATAATATTATGAACAAAAACATAATTGTCCTATTATTGATTATTTCAAATAATCTTTTTTCACAAAAAATTAATTTTGAGAACTTAGGTAATTATCTTAATTATATTGAAAACAACAATTTAGGAACTGGTAGTGTATCAATTTTTAAAAACGGTGAAGAAATATATAATAAAGATTTTGGGCAGAAAAACATCCCAGATTTGATTTATAATAATACAACTAAATATCAAATTGGTTCAGTGACTAAACTGATTACAGCTACTTTGATATATAAGTTAATTGAAAAGAAAAAACTAGGAATCAATGATAAGCTATCCGATTTTTATCCTGAAATACCTAATTCAGAAAAAATAACTATTAAAAACCTGTTAGAACATACAAGTGGATTGGGTAGTTATGTCGTAAAAGAGGGACAAGTATGGGTAACTGAAAAGGTTACCGAAAAAGAAATTTTTAACTTAATAATAAAGCAAGGAGTAAGTTTCGAGCCAAATGAAAAAGTAGCTTATTCCAATACAGCTTATTATTTGTTGACTAAAATTATTGAAAAAAAATACAAAAAACCATTTCACAAAGTATTCACCCAAGAAATCGCCCAACCGCTTAAACTAAGAAATTTGGTATCCATAAAATCAAATCCAAAAAATGTGTTTAAACCTTATCATTATAAGATGAATAAATGGCAGGAATTAGAAAAAGAGATAGATTTTTTTAATGTTATTGGTGTGGGTGACATGGCTTCAACACCTAAAGATCTGAATATTTTTATTAATAATTTATTTCAAAACAAGATTATAAAAAAAGAATCTTTAGAGATGATGCTGCCTTCTGGAAATACCGATAGCTGGGGAAGAGGAATTGCAACCTGGATGTTTGATGGGATTGTGTTTTATGGACACGGAGGAGATACATTAGGCTCACATGCGCTTCTTATATATAATAAAGACGAAAATTTATCAATTGCCTATACCACAAATGGTGAAAGAATTCGCAAAGAAGAATTTACAAAAGATATTATTTATTCCCTTTACGATAAAGATTTTGATTTTCCAATAATTAAATAAAAAATACTAAAGCCAACATCTAAGGTTTCGTTGGACATCAAAGAGCCAACAATGAAATCCTTGCTAAAGAGAACCTATTATGTGTCGTCTACTATGGAGAGATTAATAGATAATTGACGGTTTTTTTGAAATTTATTTTTAAGAATTTATGAGTATTTTTTGTCGCTCTTGAACATGAAAATACATTGTCCACAAAATTTACTTTTACAGAAATTAGAGTTTTGGCTATCCTCAGGATACCAATCCAGTGAACCTCTTTTGTCAAAAACAGCTAGGGTATGCAAATTTCCATTTTTGCAATAGGAATATTTAGGTACTACTTTTGATTTAGGATTTTTTTGTATTAGCTCTACTTGTAATTTTGTCTGTTAAGCAGGTAAATTATTGCTTTTTATAGTATTCCTCAAAAAGCATAATGCCTTATTTTGACAAAGTTTTGGGGTAGTATATGCCATACAAATTTCTTTGTGAACTCCTCTAAGGAAAGGATCATTTGTTTTTTAATACCTTCTGTCTTGTAACCCTTGAAACTAAAAGTTACTTCTTTTGAATTTACCTCTTTGAGTTGATGGTTACGAGTACTATTTTAGTATATATTAGGATAATTTATACCTAGTCAGTATTATGTAAAAAAATATATTAAAATCTTTTTTTAAAATAAACCAAAATTTGGCAAGATTATTGGTTGATGATTATCATATATCAATATCAAATCATGAAAAAAATAACATTTATTCTTTTAGCATCTAGTGCATTATTATTAACTCATTGTAAAAAAAATGAGACGGGAGTTGTAAATCCTACAGAAGCCACTTCTGAAAACGATTTCATAGGAATGTATAACGGTACGATACCATGTGCTGATTGTCCTGGTATATACACAAATATTACATTTAAAAAGGATGGGAAAGTTGCAAAAAGTACACTGTATTTAGACAGTGATGATACGTCATTAACTGAGTATGGAGTATGGAGTAAAGAAAATAATATTATTGAGGTTACTATTCCTAATTCTCCTAAAGAATATTATACTATAAAACCAGATCATACTTTAACTTTGTTAAATGCTGATAAAAAAGAAGTTTCTGGTGAATTAGCTAAGGCATATATTTTTGAAAAAATAGAAAACTATACATCTAAAATGTTGAACGGAACGTACCAAACAAGTATTGATGGTAAAGGATATAATCAAATTTTAGAACTAAAAGCGGATAACGATAGTATTTACAATGTAAAAATTACCTTTACTGGAGCAACTAAAGGATGTACTTTTGAAGGGAAAGGTAAATTAGTGAATAACCAGATTGATCTTGATTTAAATAAAATCAAAAACCACTTAAAAGCTACTATGACCATTCAATTTAAGGATGATACTAAAATTGCAGAAGTATTTTCTTCTAAATTTGATGAACGTTTTGATTTAATGTATTTCTGTGGAGGTGGTGCTAGTTTAGCGGGAGATTATACTAAAAAATAAATTTAAAATAGATAAGGAATCTAATTTTATACCATTATTTATCAATCTAATATAGAGGCTGTCCAAAAAGTAATAAATCAACATGCAGTTTGTCACTCCAGTAAGGAGGAGTTTCATAATCAAAATTATGTGATTTCTCCCTTTGGTTGAAATGACAAGGTTGTGAACTTTTTGGACAGTCTTAGTTTTTGATAAAATAAAGCAATTGAAAGAGCTTTCACAATCCGATATAATGATTCTTTTATTGTGTTAGTATGTCTAGTAAAATAGATTTGATTTTATGAAAATCTTTTAATAAATATAAAAAAAAAGGATAATAATTTTCCTGTTTTTTATGGAATTATATGCTCAGGACAATCCATTCTGATCTCTGTTTTTTTTAAATGTGTTTGCATAAGATTGCAAAAATGGCCATCTTCCTTGTTTTCATAAAATTTACAACTAAAACACATACGTTGTACTGAAATAACATCTATTTGAGTTAATTTAAAGATTAATTTTGATAATAATTCCCAAACAACTTCTTTATCTGAAATTTCTTGTTTCTCAAAAAAAACTTGTAAAGGTTGGGTAAAGTCTTCTACTTTTAAAACAATTTCACATCCATTAGTTGTCAGCTTCATACAATAGCTTCTGGAGTCATTAGAATCTTGTATTTTTTCAATTAATCCTTTTTGTTCTAATATTTTTACAGCATCACTTATCGTAGGTTTGGTAACGCCAAATTCTTTTGCTAAGTAACTAACGGTAGAATATTTTTGATCATGATATTTTATAAAAATGAGTATTTGAATTTGAATAGGACTTAAAGCCCATTTTTTAGATTGTTCCCAAATTAAATAACGATGCACTGTTGCCAGTTTATCTAAACCTGCCACAATTTTATTATCAATTGATAAATTTTGATATTTGAGATTAAATACACTTTTCATAAAAAAGTAAATCAGGAATTAGCCTTAGTGGACAAAATTAGTAATACTATTTTTTTAATCATGTATAAAAACATAATTTATGAAATAAATTATAAAAAGGGTTAAGAGGATAAGAGATTTCAATGTTTAATTTGCTTCAATCAATTGATGATTCTTGAAATAAAGGGAGATTTAATAGTAGAATAAATTCAATATAATTGTAAAACTTTTCTTGTTGTTAGATTAAAGGCTCTCTGTTAATCTTAATTTTTAAGCTATTTTTCCTTTTTAAATGAATGTTTATAAAGAATTGATTTTTTTTAAATCGTATTATAAAACATTTTTATTTGGTATTCTATTTTAATGTAAATTTGATTAAAATTATTTCATTTTAAAAAGCAATATTTTCTGTAGAAAATGTAACATTTAGTCTTATTGTTAAACTAATTTATAGAATACAATAAGTGTATATGTCTTAAAATTTTAAATAAATGCTCTTCTAAAAATTAAAAAACAAACATACAATGAATTTAAAAAATATATTACTGTTCTTTCTTGCCTTGTACAATTCATTTCTTTTTAGTCAACAAAAATTTACCTTAAGTGGTATTGTTTCTGAAGCTAAAACAAATGAAACTATAATAGGTGTTAATTTACAAATTGAAGGGACTTCAATAACCTCTTCAACTAATGAGTATGGGTTCTTTTCTATGACTTTACCTGAAGGAACATATACTTTAGTTGCAAGTTCTTTTGGTTTTAAAACAGAACGCCAAAAACTGGAACTAAAAGGAGATGTTAAATTAAATTTTCGGTTAGAAGAAGAAAATAAGCAATTAAAAGAAGTGGTAATAACAGATACGAAACAAAAGGCTAATATACGCAAACCTGAGATGAGTGTTAATAAATTAAATATTCAAACAATCAAACAAATTCCAGCAGTATTAGGAGAAGTAGATGTAATCAAGTCACTTTTATCATTACCTGGTGTTACTAATGCAGGAGAAGGACAATCGGGTTTTAATGTTCGAGGAGGCGGAGCAGATCAAAACTTAGTTTTATTGGATGAAGCTACAGTATATAACGCATCACATGTTTTTGGGTTCTTTTCAGTATTCAATCCAGATGCTATTAAGGATTTAAAATTATATAAAGGAGGAATTCCTGCAAAATATGGAGGTAGAGCTTCATCTGTTTTGGATATTTATCAAAAAGATGGCAATAGTAATCGTTTTTCAGTCAATGGTGGTATTGGGCTTATTACAAGTCGATTTTTGGCAGAAGGACCTATTGTAAAAGAACGAGGTTCTTTTTTGGTAGGAGGAAGGTCTTCTTATGCTCATCTATTCCTTAAATTAAGTGATAATAAAAATGCGGCTTATTTTTATGATTTAAACGCTAAATTAAATTATAAATTAAATAGTAATAATAACCTATACTTATCAAGCTATTTTGGTCGTGATGTTTTTGAATTTAGTAAGACCTTCTACAATACTTATGGTAATACGACACTTAATTTAAGATGGAATCATTTGTATTCAGATAAACTTTTTTCTAATTTATCTCTAATTTATAGTGATTATTATTATGGTTTGAGGTTAGATTTTGTGGGCTTTAATTGGAACTCTGGTATCAAAAATTATAATATTAAATATGATTTTAAACATTATATAGCAGACAAATTAAAGCTAAACTATGGCTTAAATGCCATTTATAGTGATTTTAATCCTGGAATTATAGAACCAACGGATCAAAAATCACCTATAACTTATAAAAAATTAGATCAAAAGTATGCTTTTGAACCTGCCCTTTATCTAGATGTTGAACAAAAAATAGGTTCAAAAATTGGAATTTCTTACGGTTTGCGTTATAGTCAATTTTATCGTTTGGGAAATTCTACTATTAATTACTATGATAATGATAATCCTGTAATTTTTGATTCTGAATCAAAAATTTATGGAAAAGCGACTCCTATTGGTCAAAAAACCTTTGGTTCATTTCAAAAAATAGCTTTTCATGATTATTTAGAACCCCGTTTTGCAATGGCATACGAGTTAACTCCTGAACAGTCATTAAAACTAAGCTATAATCGTATGGTGCAATACTTACAACTGGTTTCTAATACAACTTCTCCTACCCCTCTTGATGTTTGGACTCCTAGTGATAATTATATTAAACCACAAGTTGCAGATCAAGTTGCTATAGGATATTTTAATAATTTTAAAAACGACATATATACCCTAGAGGTTGAAACATTCTACAAAAAAATACAGAATAGAATGGATTATATTGATGGTGCCGATTTGATAGCTAATGAAGCTATTGAACAGGTTGTTTTAAATGGACAAATGCGTTCGTATGGTTTAGAACTTTTACTCCGAAAAAATAGTGGTAATTTAACAGGATGGTTATCCTATACGTTATCTCGTTCTGAACAACAAACTCCTGGAAGAAATAATCAAGAAATAGGAATTAATAATGGAAAATGGTACCGTTCCGCTTATGATAAAACCCATAATATTGTATTTACAGGAGCCTATAAATTAAATGAAAAATGGAGTTTTGGAGCTAATTTTACTCTTCAATCAGGACAACCCGTTACGTATCCTAATGCTCAATATGTATATCAAGATCTAGTGGTGCCTAGTTATGGGGTAAGAAATGATAATAGATTACCAGCTTATCATCGTTTGGATGTATCTGCTACGTTAAAACCTAGAAAAAATATAAATAGAAAATGGCAAGCAGAATGGGTTTTTAGTATCTATAACTTATACAATAGAAAAAATGCCGCCTCTATTAGTTTTAGACAAAATAAAGATACTGGAATTAACGAAGCCGTTAGATTATCTATTTTTGGCATGATTCCGTCTGTATCGTATAATTTTAAATTTTAAAGTAAATACATACAAAAAATATTAAATTACTATTAACGTAACGGGTATTGATTACAAATAAACTTACATAAATAAGAGTTATTTATATACACCCCATAAATTTTACACCCCATGAAAAAAATATTTTTATTTTTATATAGTTGCGTCCTTGTTTTATTCTTTGCAAATTGTGAAGACGTGGTAGATATACCTTTAGAAACTGCTACTCCTAAACTTGTAATTGACGCTAATCTTAAATGGTCTCCTAACACAACAGGACAAAACCAAACGATTAAACTGAGTCTTACTAATTCTTTTTATTCTAATAATATTTTACCTGCTAACAATGCTACAGTAACTATACAAAATACAGCTAATCAAACTTATACCTTTAATCAAGTACCTGGTACTACTGATTATGTTTGTGACAACTTTGTTCCCTTAGTAGGTCAAACCTATACCCTAAAAATAATTTATCAAGGTGATGTTTATACTGCTAGTAATACCTTACTTGCTACACCTAAAATAATTGAAATTAAACAAGAAAATCAAAAAGGAGTGAACGGAAAAGATCAAATACGAATTAAAGGTTTTTTTCAAGATAATGGAAAAGAAAAAAATTATTATTTATTTAAAATAGATAATAGCAAAATTGCTTTTCCTGAATATAGATTACTAGATGATAAATTTTCTCAAGGAAATGTTATGTTTGGTCTTTTTTATGATGAAATAGAATCTAATGATAAAATAAAAATCAGTATACAAAGTATTACTGAAAAACATTTTTATTATATGAGTAAATTGCTCAGTATCTCAGGACAAAATGGGGGAGGACCTTTTAGTACACCTCCTGCAACTTTACGAGGAAACATTATTAATCAAACCCATAATGATCGTTTTCCTTTTGGCTATTTTAATTTAAGCGAGGTATCATCAGAAGATTATATTGTAAAATAAGAACAAAATTCTATTAATTGAGTTTAATTTATTCGTTTGGATAAACTAAATAAATGAAAAATTAAAACAATCAGATGATATTAATCTTACATTCTTTCTGGTGTTAAAATCTTGTTTTTGATAGATTAGGTTAATGGAGGATGTAATAGTAAGGGATTTTTACAAACAAAACATTAGATTTTTATAATCATTTAAAAAAAGAAACACATTGACAGTTTTCCAAGAACAAAACGAGAGAAAATTTTAAAAGGCATGATTTTTTTGCAATGGAAACAGAAGATAAAATCATTAAGAATTTGCTTCGTTTTGTAAAAAAGTAAGTGAGATAATATTTCTAGTTATTTAATTTCTATTCTTTCTATTGTTTTATTGAAAACTAAAATAAAAAAGCTCCGAATTTCGGAGCTTTTTTATCGGTTAAAGAAAGATTATTTACGGCTTTCTTTGATTTTAGCTTTTTTACCAGTAAGGTTTCTGAAGTAGAAAATACGAGCTCTACGAACTTTACCTTTTTGGTTAACTTCGATTTTTTGTAATGCTGGCATGTTGACAGGGAAGATACGCTCAACACCTACAGCACCTGACATTTTACGGATTGTAAAAGTTTCAGTTGCACCAGTACCTCTTCTTTGAATTACTACTCCTTTAAAGAACTGAGTTCTAGTTTTTTCTCCCTCTTTAATTTCATAGTACACAGTGATAGTATCACCTGCTTTAAATGAAGGAAAATCATTTTTTGCAACTAATTCGTTGTTTACGAAATCTAATAAACTTGACATTTTTATAAAAATTATAAGTTAAAACCTGAGCAACATACACGATTCTCGCCAGAGGTTGGTCAAACTAAGCCGCAAATATAATTATTCTGTTTTAAAAAGACAATTCAATTTGGATAGAATTTATTTTAAGATTCTTGTTTTATAAAAAAATAGTGTTTTTTGAATATTTATAAATTTAAAATAATTGATTTATAAAAACTTTATAGATATACACCATTTATAAAAACTTAAATGTTAAATCTTTTTTTTATGTTTTTTATTTAAGTGTTTGTTTTATAGTGTTTTGAATCTTTTTTTGTGTATTTCTGTATTTAAACAGTAATTTTGTTGAACATTAAAAAAATAAAAATATGAATAGAAAATTACTTAAAACATTATTTTTTTTCTTTGTTTCGTCTTATTCTTTTGGTCAAGTAGGGATTGGAACAGACCAGCCTAGAGGAGCATTAGAGATAAAATCATCTACAAACGGTTTTGTACCTCCTCAAGTAGCTCTAACTTCTTCGAATGCGTCAGCTCCAGTAGTAAATCCGCAAGGAGGAGGAGCACCTGTAACAGGAACCATTGTATATAACACAGCAACAGCGGGAACAGCACCAAATAATGTGGTGCCTGGATTTTATTATTGGAATGGTGCAAGTTGGTTGTTATTAACAAGCCAAGCTAGTTCAGGTCCCTCACAATGGACAATAACAGGAAATTCGGGAACATCAGCTTCTACTAATTTCGTAGGAACTACAGATGCAGTTGACTTTGTAACACGTACTAATAATACAGAAAGTATGAGGGTAACAAGTACAGGCAATGTAGGGATAGGATCAACAAGTCCATTGGGTAAATTTCAAGTTAATAACGGAGGTTCTGCAATAAGTGGAATGTCAGTAAGAGCTTTAGCTGATTGGGATGCGGTTTCTATATCTCATGATGGAAGCACAGGCTATATTAACGCAGCAGGCGTTGAAAACGGTCTTGTTTTTAGAACCAACTCAATTGCTTCGGGCGATTATTTATCTAATGCTTATACCGAGCGAATGAGATTGTTAAGTAATGGGAATTTAGGTATCGGAACGGCATCTCCTGCGAGCAAACTTGATGTAGCGGCTGGAACAACAGGGGTTCAAACGGTTGTAAATGCAACAGGAAATATTAATGATTTTCTTCAATTTAATGTTCAAAATACAAGTTCAGGGCTTCAAGCTCAAAGCGGATATTCAGCTACAGCTAATAATGGTACAGCTACTTCTGGTTTTGTTTGGATGGGAATTAATAATTCAGGTTTTAATTTTCCCACAGCGTATAATATAGGAGGAGCAAATGATGTATCTTATATAGGAAGCGGACAAGATATGCACATTGCTAATGCAAATAATACAAAATCAATAATCTTTTCCACAGGAACTGCCTCAACTCCTTTTTTTAACGAAAGGATGAGGGTTACTAATGCAGGAAATGTAGGGATAGGAACTACTAATCCTACAACAAAATTACACATTAGTAGTGCAGGTTCTCCCGCATTAAGAATTGTAGACGGTAGTGAAGGTAGTGGTAAAATGTTAGTTTCCGATGCAAATGGAAATGCTACTTGGCAATCTAGTAATTTACCCTTAATTTCTGCCTTTCAGGGTATGGTAATACCTATATGTGCTAATGTGTCGGTAAATTCAACGGGTTCTTTTGTAACAAGCATAAGTGGTGTAAATACCACAGTAACTTGGACGGTATTGTCAAAACAAACCTCTAATGCTAGTTTTCCAATAACTGCAGAAAGATTACAGGTTAGGTATAATTTTTCACCACAATTACCATTCAACCCTAAGGGAATCATATTTAATGCTCTTAACAATAGCGGATACCCTGATACCTTTTCGTTAAACTATGCTGCAAAATCGCAATCTTCCATTACCGTTAATATTACCCGAAATGATACACTTGGAAATGGAACAGTATCTTGCTGGGCAGGTCAATTTTACTTCGATGTTATGGTTATGAATTAAAGGATATAAAAACGAAAGATTACTTTTTTGATCCATTTTAAATTACAATAGTTTTATTTTTTTATACCATAATAAGATAAAAAAAGCAAAATAGTAAGAAAATGATGAAGTGTAACAAAGATAAAATAGTACTGCTAGGTCTTTATTATTTGCGTTTTTAAGAATAAAAATATAAATAAGTTTGAGCAATACTATATATTGTAGAAAATTTGTATATTTCGTAAATATTGAAAGATATTTTTATAGATTATTAAAAACAATAAGTATATGGGTGTGAAATTACTTAAAACATTATTTTTTTTCTTTGTTTCGTCTTATTCTTTTGGTCAAGTAGGGATTGGAACAGACCAACCTAGAGGAGCATTAGAGATAAATTCATCTACAAACGGTTTTGTTCCTCCTCAAGTAGCTCTAACTTCTTCGAATGCGTCAGCTCCAGTAGTAAATCCGCAAGGAGGAGGAGCACCTGTAACAGGAACCATTGTATATAACACAGCAACAGCGGGAACAGCACCAAATAATGTGGTGCCTGGATTTTATTATTGGAATGGTGCAAGTTGGTTGTTATTAACAAGCCAAGCTAGTTCAGGTCCCTCACAATGGACAATAACAGGAAATTCGGGAACATCAGCTTCTACTAATTTCGTAGGAACTACAGATGCAGTTGACTTTGTAACACGTACTAATAATACAGAAAGTATGAGGGTAACAAGTACAGGCAATGTAGGGATAGGATCAACAAGTCCATTGGGTAAATTTCAAGTTAATAACGGAGGTTCTGCAATAAGTGGAATGTCAGTAAGAGCTTTAGCTGATTGGGATGCGGTTTCTATATCTCATGATGGAAGCACAGGCTATATTAACGCAGCAGGCGTTGAAAACGGTCTTGTTTTTAGAACCAACTCAATTGCTTCGGGCGATTATTTATCTAATGCTTATACCGAGCGAATGAGATTGTTAAGTAATGGGAATTTAGGTATCGGAACGGCATCTCCTGCGAGCAAACTTGATGTAGCGGCTGGAACAACAGGGGTTCAAACGGTTGTAAATGCAACAGGAAATATTAATGATTTTCTTCAATTTAATGTTCAAAATACAAGTTCAGGGCTTCAAGCTCAAAGCGGATATTCAGCTACAGCTAATAATGGTACAGCTACTTCTGGTTTTGTTTGGATGGGAATTAATAATTCAGGTTTTAACTTTCCCACAGCGTATAATATAGGAGGAGCAAATGATGTATCTTATATAGGAAGCGGACAAGATATGCACATTGCTAATGCAAATAATACAAAATCAATAATTTTTTCCACAGGAACTGCCTCAACTCCTTTTTTTAACGAAAGGATGAGGATTACTAATGCAGGAAATGTAGGGATAGGAACTAATACTCCCTCAAGAAGAGTTGAAATTAATTCAGGTACTTTAGGAACTCCTCCGATTCGTTTAACACAACAAAGAGCTAACGTTGCTGCAACATCTACAGCTGGGGATGGAACAAAAAATTTAGTGGTAGACAATAACGGTGATTTGGTAACTAAGATAAATGAAAAAAGATATACGCCTAATACCTGTTCTTGTATAGGAGCATTTCCGTATACATTACCTGCTGATTTTACTACTTATGAAGAGTATGATGGTAATTGGTCGGGTAATCTTCAAACGAATACTACTTTAGCAGATTTTATACTTCCAACAGCTGCTAATGCTATTGCGGCAGGACATAAATACGGCGATGTGATAATAATTCATAGAGGGTCATCTTATAATGTAGTCATGGGTACTACTAATACAAATCTTACAGGAGTAATTAGTTTACCAGCAAATACTTCTGTGGGCTTTGCGTTAGGATTAGATAAATGGTATAGAGTTTTTTAAAGTAAATTCTTTCGGGATTTTAGAATAAATAGATTCTTTGTTTAATGATCTATTATTTTAGAGTGATTTCTTATGATTCTTCGATAAAGAGATTCAAAAGAAATCATTCTTTTTTTAAGAAGAAAATATTTTACCGAGATTGATCCGTATTACTACACATTAGAAATTTATTATAAATAAAAATGATTCTCTTTTCCTTATCATTAAAATTATATTTATAAGAAAATATATCCGTATTTTTATTTTATTTGACCTGTTCATCTTCGTCGGAAAACTCAACACGTATAAGATTAAATATTTAAAAAAAGAAATATTAATGTCAAGAATAATATTAAAAAATAAAAAAGTGCTTATTACTGGAGGAGCTTCGGGAATAGGAAAAATAATGGTTCGGAAAGCCTTAGAACGAGGTGTATCAGAAATAATTATATGGGATATAGATAAAGAAGGCTTAGAAAAATTAAAAAAAGATTTTGCTACTTTCGAATCAAAAATAAAGATTTATACTGTTGATCTATCAAAAATAGAAGAGGTAATAACATTGGCGAATCAAATAAAAAAAGAAATAGGAATAATAGATATTTTAATAAATAATGCAGGAATTGTAGTTGGAAAACACTTTTTAGATCATACAACTAGTGAAATATCTCGTACGCTGTTGATTAATGCTGAGGCTCTGATGCAGACAACACGGGTGTTTTTACCTGGTATGTTAGCTCAAAATTATGGTGCTATTTGTAATATTGCTTCATCGGCTGGATTGGTATCCAGTCCTAAAATGTCAGTTTATGTAGCCTCTAAATGGGCAGTTGTGGGGTGGAGTGATAGCCTTAGGTTAGAGTTGCTAGAACAAACAAAAGACGTTTCTGTAACCACTATTATGCCGTATTATATTAATACAGGTATGTTTGATGGAGTTCAGTCAAAAGTATTGCCCATATTAGAACCCGAAAAAACAGCCGAAAAAATTATTTGCGCTATAGAAAAAAGAACTCGAATCCTAGCAATGCCTTTACCATACTGGTTCATTCGTTTAGCTCAAGGGATATTTCCTTTGTCTGTTTATGAATGGATTATGGATAATGTATTGGGTATTTATGATACGATGAATCATTTTAAAGGACGTAAATAAAAGTGGGACTTTGTGAAACTTTTTTGGGGTTTCACAAAGCTTCTTATCAATCATCTAAAAGATCAGGTCTTCTGTTCTTAGTGTGTTCGTATGCTTTTTCTTCACGCCATTTGTCAATATTAGCTTGGTGTCCACTAAGTAACACATCAGGCACTTTCATCCCTTTATATTCAGCGGGGCGTGTATAGATAGGAGGGGAAAGAAGATTGTCTTGGAAACTATCAGTAAGTGCTGAGGTTTCATTGCTTAAAACACCTGGTATTAGGCGTATAAGAGCATCACACAAAACAATAGCTCCAATTTCGCCGCCACTCAAAACATAATCACCTATAGATATTTCTTTTGTAATATGTAAATCGCGAACCCTTTGATCGACTCCTTTGTAGTGTCCACAAAGAATGATAATGTTTTCATACATAGACATTTTGTTTGCTAATGGCTGACGTAATGTTTCACCATCAGGAGTCATGTAAATAACTTCATCATAAGTACGTTCTTCTTTTAGTTTAGAGATACACTTATCAATAGGTTCTATCATCATTACCATACCAGCACCGCCTCCAAATTGATAATCGTCTACGCTACGACGTTTATCAGAGGTGTAATCTCTTAAATTATGAAAATGAACTTCTACTAATCCTTTTTGGATGGCTCTTTTCATGATAGAACCTTCAAAGGGGCTTTGCATAAGCTCAGGTAAAACGGTTATGATATCAATACGCATTTTTTAAATCAAAAAGTTAAAGATGGCAAAGTTACAAACTTTCTGTTAACTTTAAATGATTGTTATTTCTTGAACTATACGCCAAACTGTCTTAGATGGTGATCTAAGTGATTCCATTGGAGCTTATTCCAGTCTTCATTTGTTAATTTACCCCAAAAAGGATGAAAATTGAGTTTGATAACTTTGGTTCCGTTTTGAAAATTTCGTGTTTTTTGGATTAACTCTAACTTTACCTTTTCAAAATCGTATTTTTCTTTGAAAATAAACTGAGGAGCAGTTGGACTATTATGCTTAAATTCGTTATTTAAAACTTTGTTTTTCATTAATTTTCCTAATAAACTCATTAAAAAAGGGATTTTTAAAACTAAATCACCTGTAGCAACATCTATTGGAGCAATACAGTGTTTCATCATCTGATCTACAGTCATTTTACCCCATAAAGGTTGCGTTTCGGGCGTTAGTTTTGCAATACGATTTATTAATTCTTCATTGTCTGAAAGAGTAAAAATATTTTTCATTGAATGTTGTATTTTTATGATGTTTGTATAGAATTATGTTTTTTGTCTTAGGTACTATTTTTTACTAGCTGTTAGACTGAATATCATAGGGATTTTATTTTTTAAATGTTTAATTCTAAACTTTCCTTTTTCAAATTCTTCTGTTTGATTAAAACAATTATAAGGAGAATAATCGTATTCCTCAAAAGAATTAATCTGAAGACCATTTTTAATTAACGCATTCAATACTTCTGATGTCGGGTGATTCCACGATATGGTTTTTGTCTTTATATCAGAATCTCGATCGCCATAAGTTCCTTTTTCCTCTTCTATTATGGTTTCTATATTGAAATAATTATAGGATATTTCTTTAAAATTATTATCAAATATCCAAACAACAGGATGGAATTCTACAAAAATAAATTGACCATTAGGTTTTAAAAAATGAGAAACTACTTGAGCCCATTTATCTAAATTGGGCAACCAACCAATAGTTCCGTAGCTAGTAAAAACAAGGTCAAATTTTTCTTGAATATGATTAGGACTGTCGTATACATCACAACAAAAGAAACGTGTGTTTAATCCTAATTGAGCATTGAAAGATTGAGCGGTTTCTATTGCTTTATCAGATAAATCAATTGCTGTTACTTGTGCTCCCATTCGTTGTAAAGACATAGAGTCTTGACCAAAATGGCATTGTAAGTGCAAAATACTCTTGTTTTGAATATTTCCTAAGAGCTTTAATTCAATATCATTTAGTGTAGATTTTCCTTTTAAAAATGAAGCAGTGTCATAAAAGTCAGAATTGATATGGATGGCTGTTTTTTCGTTCCAAGTTTTTCTGTTTATTTCTAAATAATTTAAGTCTTCCATGATTTATAACTTTAGTTCCATTTGTATATCAGCCCTCACATAATCAGTTTCACCTAATGGTACTTCAATAAAATTGAATTTACGATATAAATTAAGAGCAGGAATTAGTTTAGTACTTGATAAAAGAAATATTTTTTCAGCTTTTTGAGAAATAGCATAATCAATACAAGCATTCATTAATAAAGGGCTTAATTTCATTCCTTGAAAATTTTTATCTACTGCCATTTTTGCTAATTCATAAGTAAAAGGATTTGTTTTAATCATTGCAACAGTACCTACAACGATATTGTCAATTAAACAAAAAAAGAGCATTCCCTCTTTTTGAATAATATCTTGTTCTATATTTTCAAAAGTGACAAGATCATGAGGCTCTATATGGAAATACTCTTCTAGCCATGCTTTGTTGAGTCTGATAAAATCTTCTTTATATTTAGAGGTATAGCTAACTATTTTGATGTTCATTTGAATATAAAATTGTAATTTTGTTTCTCAAATTTAATAAAATAAAGTGATGCAAGACGGTATTTACGTAAAATTTAATACTTCTAAAGGAGCTATTTTGGTGAAGCTAACACACGATTTAACTCCTGGAACTGTTGGTAACTTTGTAGGTTTAGCAGAAGGTAATTTAGAGAATTCAGTTAAGTCTCAAGGGCAAAAATATTATGACGGACTAAAGTTTCATCGTGTTATTCCTGATTTTATGATCCAAGGAGGGTGTCCTCTAGGAACAGGAACAGGTGATGCAGGATATAAATTTGATGATGAATTTCATCCTTCATTGAAGCATGATCGTCCAGGGGTGTTATCTATGGCTAACGCAGGTCCAGGTACTAATGGGTCTCAGTTTTTTATTACACATGTTGCAACGCCTTGGTTAGATGGTAAGCATACTGTTTTTGGTCATGTTATAGAAGGACAAGATGTAGTAGATGCAGTACTACAAGACGATTTAATTGAGTCAGTTGAAATTATTCGTGTAGGTGCCGAAGCTGAAAAATGGAATGCTATTGAAGCTTTTCGTACATTTGAGGGATCACGTGTAAAGAGATTAGAAGAAGCAAAACGTTTGGCAGAAGAAGCTGTAGACAAATTATCTGCAGGGTTTGAAAGAACAGAAAGCGGACTACGTTATAAAATTATTCAAAAAGGGGAAGGGAAAAAAGCAGAAAAAGGGAAAACAGTTTCTGTGCATTACCAAGGGGCTTTAGAAAACGGTCAGGTTTTTGATTCATCTTACAAAAGAAAACAACCTATCGACTTTCCATTAGGAAAGGGGTACGTGATTGAAGGATGGGACGAAGGAATAGCTTTGTTGCAAGTGGGAGATAAAGCTCGTTTTGTAATTCCATCATATCTAGGATATGGAGATAGAGGTGCTGGAGGTGTAATTCCACCTAATGCTACTTTAGTATTTGATGTAGAGTTGATGGATGTGAAATAATAATTAAATTTTACATTCGTATAATTTAAAAATCCTACCTTGAAAAAGATGGGATTTTTTTATATTTACCAAAATCAAAAAAACAGGTTATGTTAGATAAAAAAATAATAGGAGCTATCGTTTTAGGAAGCGTTCTTTTTTCATGCTCAAAAAAAGCAATTGCCCCTACTACCTCTGTAGAAAGCAAAACAGAAGTTGTTAAAGAGCTGCCTGCCGAAATTGCAGAAGGAAAATCTTTGTATGAAAACAATTGTGCTAAGTGTCATAAATTATTTCCGGCTTCAAAACATGATAAAGCAGGATGGGCTAAAACAGTTGACCGTATGACACCTAAAGCAAAAATAACAGACGAACAAAAAACCTTAGTGTATAATTATTTGACCTACGGAATGTAGTATGACTTAAATAGGGGAGTCAAGAAAACAAACTTGTTGTTTTAAATTCCCCTATTTTCTTATTTTTTTACGGTAAATCCTACAGGTATCATCAATTCGCCTCTTTCATATTTGTTTAAATAAATTAAGACTGGTTTGTTTTGTCCAGGGTAGGTTATTTCATAAATATCTAACATACCTGCGCCTATATCCGCTCTATTAGTAGGGAAAGGACAACAAGATTCTATCAGTTTGTATGAAATAATTTCTCCTTTTGGACCCGCCAAAGCATTTAAAAAACGTTTCTGATTGTTTTCCCCATCTTCTATTGAGGTAAAGCCTACATTTACAGGGTAAAACTCAGTAAAAGCATATTTTTTATCAGAGGCATTCTTTGTAATAATAAAACTATTGTGTTTCTCATCGAGTGAGGGACCAGGTATGTTATTATCTATGTTTCGAATAGTGTTTCGTGTGCTAATACAACTATTTAATAACAAAAAGGGTGTTAGTAACAAAAAGTAAAAATTTTTCATTATTCTGTTTTTTTTTACAAATATAAAAACAAAAATAGGTAAGAAAATATTCCTTTTTAGTTAAAAACTTTGTTTTTTTGAAAAAAATAATAGTAACTTTGCACCCGAAATTTTAATCCAGGCTTTTGCTTGGGTCTAGATATTTCTTTTTCATTATATTGGTTGGGTTAATAAAAGAGTTATCTTAGAATTTCATAGAAAGCACCTCAAAAGGGTGCTTTTTGATTTTCTTTAATCTAGAAAATTTAATAAAATGCAATGTATCCATTATGATGTAATTGCTTATTTTAGGAAGAGAAAATAATTGAACATATTTATAGATTTGTAGATTTTATTTTTTTTTTTTTCATAACTTTTTACCTCATCACATCATTTCTTTTATTTTTGTGTAAAAATAAAAGAAATGGAAATTTTAACTCAAACTTGGCATTGGGCTATTTCTGGGGCGTTAATAGGCCTCGTTATGTTGTTGTTAACTTATTTTGGGAAGACTTTTGGAATGTCTTCAAATCTGAGAACAATATGTTCTATGACAGGAGGTAAGAGATCAGCTGAATATTTTAATTTTGATTGGAGGGAACAAAAATGGAATTTAGCAGTAGTATTAGGGTCCATTGTAGGAGGATATATTGCCTTTCATTTTTTAGAAGGGATCCATAATGTGGAAATTAATCCTAATACAATTGTACAATTACAAAAGATGGGAATTGATGCTCCTAATGGTAAGTATTTACCTGATGCGTTATTTAGTTTAGATTCTGTTTTTACATATAAAGGATTAGGTTTGCTTTTGTTAGGAGGTTTTCTAATTGGTTTTGGAACCCCTTATGCAGGAGGATGTACTTCAGGGCATGCTATATCTGGATTAAGTAATTTACAACTACCCTCTTTAATAGCTGTAATTGGCTTTTTTTTAGGAGGATTAGTTATGGCTCATTTTATTTTACCTTTACTTTTTTAAACAAATGAAATTACTACGTTTTTTTGCAGTTGGGTTGCTTTTTGGAATAGTTTTAACAAAAGCAGAAGCCGTATCTTGGTATCGTATTTATGAAATGTTTATGTTTCAGTCATTTCACATGTATGGTATTATTTCGGTAGCCATTTTAGTAGGTGTGTTAGGAATACGACTTATCAAGAAAAAAGAGTTGACAGACGTTGAAGGGCGACCTATTTTAATCCCAGATAAGGATATTTCTGTTGTTCGTTATTTGCTGGGAGGTATCATTTTTGGTTTAGGTTGGGCTCTGGTAGGGGCGTGTCCAGGTCCTATTTTTATATTGTTAGGAACAGGAGTTCCTGCTATTTTTATCGTTCTTTTAGGGGCTCTTTTAGGAACCTTTGTATATGGGTTGTTAAAGGATAAATTGCCTCATTAAGCAACTGTTGTTAGAATATATTTACTATAGAGAGTATTTTGTATAAAATTTATTTAAATAAAAAGAGTAGATTGAAAATGTAACTTTCTTCAAGAGAATGGCGTTTTATAGAATAGCTATTTAATTTAAAAGTTTAAAGAAGAGAAGTATTCTGAAAATAATTCAATAGTTATATCATTTAAACTTAAAATATACTGGATTAAAAAGTAAAATTCTGGATATGTTTTTTCATTTTAAGAGAACTCGAACAAACGGTTGAGTATATAATTGAAATCATCGTTAGTTCGAGCGCGAAGCATATCGAGAATAATACTAATTTTTATTGATTTTGTAGGATAGTGACTAAATCAACATGCAGTTTGTCACTCCGATAACGCAAGGAGGAGCCTCGTAATCAATATTATGTGATTTCTCCCTTTGGTCGAAAAAGATTGTGAACTTTTTGGATAATCTCAAGGTTAAAAAAATACTATTATGTGGAAATTTCTAAGTTAGATGGTGTAAATAAACATCCAGTTTGTCACTCCTACGTAAGGAGGAGTTTGATAATTACCATTATGTGATTTCTCCCTTTGGTCGAAATGGCAAGATTGTGAACTTTTTGGACAGTCTCGAGGTTAAAAAAAGTATTATGAGGAAATTTCAAAGTTAGATGGTATAAAAAACCAAAATAAAATAACTTCAAAAAAAAGAGGCGTTTATGCCTCTTGTATATTCTTAAATTTTTACTTCGATGTTCCCATAGTGGATGGAACCTCAACGGTTCCGTCCAACATGGGTTTGATTGTTAGCTCTTCGAGCCCAACGAAACCTTAGCTGTTGGCGGTAGTGCCTTATTATAATTTGTTGATTTCTTCTTTGGTTAAGCCTGTTGCCTGCGTAATGATTTCTACTGAAACACCTAATCTTTTTAAGGATTTAGCCGTTTCAATTTTTCCTTCAATTTTTCCTTCAATTTTTCCTTCAATTTTTCCTTTTATTTCTCCTTCAATTAATCCTTCCATCTTTCCTTCGTCGAAAGCAGTGTCGATAACGCCTTTTAGATCTCGGTAAACTTTAAGGCTGCTCTCGTATTTGTCTAAATCTAATTGCCCGAAATTTGCCAACTCTGCTTTTTCAAAGGCTTGGGTAAATACTTCGTCTTTGAAAATTGTGGGAATATTTTGAAAATCTTCCAAGTTTTTGATGAAATATAACCATTTGTCTAAACGGGAATTTAATTGGTTTTCCTGTTTGTTAAAATTGGGCATTTCTAAGTAGATATAGGTCAGTTTATCGTAAAATACTTTTCCGTTTTGGTTTTTTAGTTTGATGGTATGTACTACTTCGCTTCTTTCGGGTTCTGTTTCGTAATCGTCGAAGGTGAAATCTAAAACACCTACGCAATAAACCGCTTTCAAGTTATAGTTCCATTCGCCTTTTTCGGCTTGTTCTCTAATGGGAAATGTGGAGTAATAGATGGTTCTTTCTTTGAAATAGTTTTGCTTGGCTTTTTGGAGTTCTACGATGAATTTTTCGCCTTTTTCGTTTTCGCAATAGATGTCGTAGATGGCTTTTCTGTCGAGGTCACTCTGCCCGAGTTGCTCGGTGTTTTTAAAAGAAAGTTCTTTGATCTGGTCATATTCTGGCAACAAGGCATTGAGGAAGTCGATAAGTAGGTTTTTACTGGCTTCTTCCCCAAATATCTTCTTAAACCCAAAATCCGTAAAGGGATTGATGTATTTTGCCTTCATGTTCTCAACTTGTTTTCTTTGTCAAATTTACAAAAAATAATCTTTGATGTTGATCTTAAATTTCGGAGGATTCTGGTTGAGTATATAATTAAAATCATCGTTCGTTCGAGCGTGAAGCGCATCGAGAACCAAGACTAATTTTTATTGCTTTTGTAGGATAGTGTCTCAACATGCAGTTTGTCACTACGTAAAGAGGAGTCTTATAATCAACATTGTGTGATTTCTCCCTTTGGTCGAAATGACAAGATTGCGAATTTTTTGGGCAGTCTCAGGGGTAAAAAAGTATTATGAGGAAATTTCAAAGTTAGATGGTATAAAAAACCAAAATAAAATAACTTCAAAAAAAAGAGGCGTTTATGCCTCTTGTATATTCTTAAATTTTTACTTCGATATTCCCATAGTGGATAGAATCTCAACGGTTCCGTCCAACATGGGTTTGATTGTTAGCTCTTCGAGCCCAACGAAACCTTAGCTGTTAGCGGTCGTTTTTATGCCCAAAATTCCCACCATTTTTTTAGTCTTATTTGGTTTCTGTTTGTTTTTGGTATATCTTTTAAGGTTTCTCCATTGTAGTCGATTATATATTCATTATTTTCAAAATCAATTAAATGAATGTTGTCGGAGTTATTTTTTACCTCTTCTTTACCGTTTACATTAACCCAAATGTCTCTGCCACCATAACTCCAGATTATCTCTCCATTTTTATTTATTCTGTGTATTGCCAATTCTCCACGAATTAAGTAATCATTCTCTATTTCATAAAACTCAAATATTTCTGCGGTGTCAGGTCTGATTTTCCAATTCAATTTTCCTGTTTCACAGTTGAATGAAAGAAAAGTAAATCCTAAGCTCATTATAAGATTTTGATTTTCTAACTTTATGATAAAGGATTTACTTATTTCGTCTGATTCTCTTAGATAAAAACCACCATCAATACCAGTCAGAAAATAAGTCTTTTTATTGTTGATAGAATCAAAGCAAATGATTTTAAGAAAAGTACCACTTTCAAAATCG
Organism: Flavobacterium sp. TN-1; assembly: GCF_052828645.1. Taxonomy (NCBI): domain Bacteria; kingdom Pseudomonadati; phylum Bacteroidota; class Flavobacteriia; order Flavobacteriales; family Flavobacteriaceae; genus Flavobacterium; species Flavobacterium sp. TN-1. Next base: position 3,308,681 of record NZ_CM128253.1, on the reverse strand, counting down.
TTAATATATATGGGATTCTCAATTACGTCCTCGGATTTCTTTTCTGAAAATTCGTGTTCGTAATACAATTCAATTTTCCAATGATTATTTGAAAGCTTTAAGTTTTGGTTGTAAATATCTTCTATTTGGATCTTGCTAAAATTACCGCTAACGTCAGTCTGTGAAAAAACTTCACAAACTCCACCAAATATAACTAAAATAGATTGTTAAAAAAGGGGGATTTTCGTATTTTTAAAAATGCAGCATATCCAAGGGATTTCCCGTAATCAGTTACATGCATCGAGTTTAGAAGACAAAATTACTTCTGAAAACCCAGTTCGATTCATAGATGCTTTTGTTGAACACATAGACCTTCAAAAAGTAGGATTTACACCTGTTGTTTTAAAATCCGAAGGTCGTCCAAGTTTCAATATCCAAGTGTTTCTTAAAATCTATTTATATGGTTATTTAAATGGCATACGTAGCTCCAGAAAGCTAGAAAAAGAGTGTATTCGTAATATTGAAATGCAATGGTTACTGGAAGATATTCGTCCTAATTATCACAGTATTTCTGATTTTAGAAAAGACAATCCCAATGCATTGAAGCAACTTTTTAAACTGTTTGTTTCTTTTTTGAAAGATGCCGATGGGGATACAATTATACCAATTTAATAGGACTTGAAAAAGTAAACGGTGAACATAGCTTGATTATGCTAGTCTATAACATCAAGCGTACCATAAATATCCTTGGAGTCCCTGATTTAATAGCAAAAATCAAAGCTTGGAACTCACCTTACAAGACAAAGGACTTTTTTTTGATAAAAACGACTTATTTAAACTTCTTTTTAGCGTTTGTATTTTTTGAAACACCTCAAAGTAAGTTCAAAAATAGCATTGTTTAAAACAAAGTTATGTCAATTTGGTGGGATGAATTGTATTCAAAAAAGAGGTTTTTTCACAGCCTGACGTTCTGCGGCTTGGCGATGTGGCGGATTTTTAGCACAAAAGTTCAATAGAATTACTGCTGTTGAACCTTGCACAAATGTCCAATCGAAGCCGTTTAGCCCCGCTTTTGGCAATACCTTGTTAGCGGTTCGGCTTTATATTGTTAGTGCTAAAGCTTTTCATTTTGTATTAGCTCTTCGTTAAGGTCAGACTTTTTTACTATTCCGTTATCTATGGCTTTTTTAAGAAGCTCTTTTAATTTAGCTCTTGTGAAAAATGTCTCTCTATTTGGGTCTTCTGCTAAACAGTCTATTACGAGATTTTTGACTATGCCAAGTCGAGTATATGTCAAGTTTGTAATATCTCTATGGTTATTTTTTAAGGATTCTATTCTTGTATCTCCTTCCGTTTCTGCAATATTTAATCCATTCGCCAATAAAACATCTTCATTTATAAGAACATAATGTAATGTACTTAATTTTGTTTGCTGACCACCTGTAATAAGAGCAAGGATTGCGTTTTCTAATTGTTCAATATTTTCAATTTTCCAAACAGACAAGTCATTATTTGTTGTCTTCAAGCAGTTAGTTATAGCATCTGCTGAAGAATCTGAAGCATCGTCTTCATTTATTATTTGCTCCCATTTTGCTCTATTAATTCGTCTAACTAAGATAGGCATAATTCTTCTTCTAAATCTTTTAGAACTTCGCTAATGTATGATTTTAACCAAGGAGTCTCTATTTGTACATTTTTTAAAACCTCATAGCTAGTAATTGAAGCCCAATTTTCAAAAATTCTAATCGCTATTTCTTTTATTTCATCATTTTTGTGTACTAATGAAGATAAAGCGATAGTATATGAATTAGGGTAAAAAACTTTTTCATTAAAATATTCAAGTACTCGTAAAATACCTATTAATACTTTTTCATCCTTTGAAAAATACTTAACATACAATTCATTTAACCAATTTATGGTTGCAACTCTATTAGTTTTTAACTCCTTTTGAATGATTTTTATGCTTTCACTTTTTTTTCCAAATTCAAAATCTTCGTATTTCAATAGAGAAACAAATAATGGCGTAATTTCTTTCTTTAAATAAATGAGACGGTTTTCCATAATTTCATTTTCTGAAATTATGTAGTTTGTGTCATTTACACTTGTAAACAAATCAATTTGGTTATTAAAACTTTTTGAGTCGTTTAAGATTTTATCAAAATTAAGTGATAAGTCAATTGCTTCATCAACGATTATATTTTCATTTTCCAAAAGAGTATTTTCCATACTGAATTATTGTAACTTGGCGTTTGTTTCATTTAAAATGGTTGTTTCAACAGTTGAAAATTCATTAATAAATGATTTAATACTTTCAATTGTAAAACGATAAGATTCATTTTCAGCTAATGTATTAATATCAATGTTTAATAAAAGACCATCAAAAAGAGATGTTCCATTATTTATTTTCATAGGTCGCTGTATTTTTCTAATTTCGGTGCTAAAATTAGCCACTTCTTTAATCTCTTCTATTATATGCCTAGTTGCTGTTTTAAGATTCCAATCTATAATTGGTTTTTGATTAAAAAAATCTATGTTGTTTTGAAATGAACTAGAGACTTTGTTTACATCAAGTCCATCGTACAAATACTGAGTAAGCAAACCGACACGTTTAGATTTGATTTGATACTTTTCATTTATCCTATTAATAAATTCATATACCTCAGATAGAAAAATATCTTTTTCTATCATTTTGATTTGTCCGATGTTTGAATTAACAAAAAGAAAGTCAATTCTATCAGAAGCAAATCTTATATCCCATTTTTTATCGCTATCACTTAATCTTAATCGTGAAGTTTCTACGTTAGAAGTTTCTGTTCCTTTGTTTAATTCAGATTTAATTTCTAAGCTAACTTCAGTAAACTGATTAGGGATAAATCCTTTGTCAGAAAACTTGTCAATAAAAAATTTTATGTTTTCAGCGGACGGTTTAATTTCGTCAAAACTTCCGAAAATAGATATTTGATATCTTAAAACTATTTGTCCCATTTTTCAATCCTAATTAATTAAAGTTTTCAAAGGTATTAAATTAATCTATAACAAAATACGTTTTTATATTGTTTCTTCTTTGATGTTCGTATTTTTCCAAGCTGACCGCTAACACGCAAATATACGCAACTCAGCGATGATTACAAGGATAAACAAACAAAACTAGGTTCGTTTAGCTAATTTCTTTAAAATCAATGCTTTTTAAAGACACGTCAAATGCGTATTTTATGTATCTTTATATAGTTTTATTGCGAAAAATAATATTTAATTCAAATTACACATTAGAGATTTCAAAGGGATAGGTGATGTTATAATTTCAAAGACCACTGAACCAAGCTTTTCTTTTTTGTTAAGTGCAATTTTCAAAATAAGCCTGTCATTTTGTTTTTCAAAATATGCTCCTATAGCAAAGGTTTTATATCGCAATGTTGTTAGTGTTTTCTGAGTTTTTCTTGTAAAACAAATGTTCTGAAAAGAAACATTAAATTATAAGCTATCATAGTAAAAATAAGAGCTGCTTCGGTTGGGAAAAAATCTTTCAAATTAAAGTTGTCAAAGATAAAATCATATTTCAATTCTTTTATTTTATTTTCAGCATGGCCTCTACCACGATAGAATCTTCAGATTTCTGATGGAGCAAATTCTAGATTTGTAAAATAGGCTGTGTATCTGTATTTTTTGTGAATCTCATCCTCAGGAAAAAGACTTCATATTTTACTTGGCGCATTGGTTTTTTCTTTTAATTTTTGACGTACAACTACCATTCTTCTTGATTTTTTCCAAGGCTTAGCCTTATAATTTTGCTCACAAATCTCAATACCGTCATCTAAAATAATCCAATTGTTAGATTAGTTAATTATCCTTTGAGTTGAATGATTAAATTTAGCCGCAATGATGTAATTCTTTTTAGAAGTTTCTAAATAATCCATTATCTCGTTTGAAAAAAAGCCACTATCTAATCGAATTAAACTAACGTTTTGTTCTTTAATTTTGATAACGTATTTTCTAAAAAAGAAAAAAAATTATTTGTAGAAGTACTATCTCCACTGTGCAACTACATATCTGGAACTAATTTCATATCATTTGTAAAAGTTATTAAAGTATGGTGTGATAATTTGCCTTTCTTAGAGGGGTTGTATTCTTTTTTTGCTCCTTCTTGAGTATCATATCTTGTTACTACAGAAGAGTTTATATCTAAAGTAAAATTGTCGAATTTGAAATTATCGAAAATCCAAGAATAGAAAAAATCGCTTATTTTTTGATTGGTCACTTGGTTGAATTTTTTCCTAATGTGGAATTTGGGTTTTAAGGGCTCGATTTTTTGTTGAATGTTTTTGATAACGGCAGCATTTTCTTGGCTATCATTTTGATCTAATTGATCTAAGTATTCTTGAATTCGGGCTTCAATATAAGCCAAATGTTTGTCTATTTTTTTTTGTTAAAATTAGACTTTTTACCGTTATGTGCTCTAGATTTAGCACCATCAATAGAGATAGTTTCGTCTGTAATTAAATCAGCATTTTTAAAAAACGAAACAAATAATTTAAAGAGTTTTTAGAGTGCTTTGGGGTTGTTTTTTCTGAAATCAGAAATGCTATGCTAATTCGGACGAATATAGGTTAAAAGTCATTGCATTTCGATATTTCGGATGGATTCTTTTCTAACTTTATGGAGTTACGAATGTTGTTTAAATAGTCATACAAATAGATTTTAAGAAAGATTTGTTCTTGAAACTCTGATGATCTTCGGTTTTTAAAACAACGGTCGTAAATCCTGTTTTATTAAGATCTATTAGTCTAACAAAAGCATCTATAAAACGTATTGGATTATCTAGAGCTATTTTGTCTTCTAAATTGGTTGTTTGTAGTTGATGACGGGAGATTCCTTGGATATGTTATATACTTAAAAATACGAAATTTATTTTAAATTAATTGTTTTAGTTATATTTGACAGGGTTTGTGAGGTTTTTTTATAGATTGTCGTTAGTGATAATGTAAAACGAGACCCTATATAAACAGAAAATTCTAAAAAGAAATGACAGAAGAACAAAAAATAATAAGCAGATGTTTTAAAGATATATTTGATACAAATGTTAGATATGAAATTCCATTTTTTCAACGTGGATATGCTTGGGAGAAAAAGCAATGGGACAAATTGTGGGACGATATCTATGAAGAAATTTTACCAGCATTAGAAAACAACAACTTTGAAGATGAAGAACATTTTTTTGGACCAGTTGTAGTGTTAGAAAAAAGCAATGCACCACATCCAAACCTAAAAAGATATTTAATCATTGACGGACAACAAAGAATTACAACAATCTATTTACTTTTAGGACTAATAAGGAAATCACTAAACAATTTAAGTCATCTTTCATCGGAAGCACAAAACTACTGTGCAGAAATTGATAAATTGTTGAGTAATAATGTTAATGGTGGAGACGATTATTTAAAGTTAAAAGTTTTTAGTAGTAAAGGCGACAGATACCCAACATATAAAACCGTATTCCTTGAAAATCCAAGTAGTCCATATTTAGTAGAAGACCAAAAGTTATACTTTCCTGACACAAATAAAATCGATCAATTTGTTAAGTTCTATGACAAGAGAACTAAAACTTATAATGTTCAAGACCTATGGCAGTTATTTCAAGTAATTACAAAATCCCTTACAATTGTCTGGATACCATTGGACGAAAAAAAAGATGATGCACAAGCAATTTTTGAAAGTTTAAACGATGCAGGAATGCCTTTGACTGCATCAGAATTATTATGTAATTATATTTTTAAGCCAATATTAAATGACAGTACGAATGAACACGAAAAACTTCATAATGACTTTTGGCTAAAAGCAAGAAAAGAAGTTGGAGAAGGTAACTTTGAAGATTATCTTATCAACTTGTTTTCAATTGGAGAAAAAAAGCGAATTGGACAAGGACGAAGAATGTATGTTCATTTTAAAAACCGAAATAAGAAAATTACAAAAGATAAAGCGGTGGCAACGCTAAATGATATTTTGGAAAATGCCAAGTATTACAACAATATAAAACAACCTTTGAAATTTCCTCATAAAGACGGAAGAATAAAAAGTTTACTTTATAATATTTCACAAACTAATATGACTTCAATTACACCATTTCTAATGAGTGTTTTAAAAAGTTACGAGTTAAACAACCTATCTGATACTGATACCATTGATCTTTTACAAGAAACTTATGTATTATTAGTTCGTAGTAAATTTGGAAATAGACGTGTCACAAAGTTTGATACATTTTTTCCTTCTTTATTAAACGATATTATCAACGAACCGGACAAGTCAAGAGCCATTGAGAAAAAATTTCAATTAGAAGGTTTATGGGTATCAAACCAAGAGTTTGAAGATGCTTTTTTAACCAAAGAACTTTACAATCAGCGAGAATTAAATTTTGCAAGACATATTTTACAAGAGTTAGACAAATATTTGCAGGAGTTTAAAGAATATCCAGACTATTCAACAATTAATACTATTGAGCATATTTTGCCCCAAAATTTAAATGAACATTGGGCAACATATTTAAAAGACGATGCAGAAAATCCGAATTTAAAAGTTGTAATTAATACTGTTGGCAACTTGCTTTTAAACAGTAGCCCTGCAAACAGTACATTTGGACAGAAACCATTCGCAGAAAAGATAAATCTTTATACAGAAGTTTCTGCATTATCGAGAAAGCTTAAAGAAAGTAATTTGCCAAAGTGGGATATTGAAGAAATAAATAATCGTTCTAAAAAATTATCAGAAAATGGACTTGCTATTTGGAAATGGAAGAGCCAATAATGAAACCTCTGTTGAACGGAACTGTTCTACTTCTATTATTATGGGTTTTTCGTAAAGTTTTGAGAGAGAATAACGAGAGGCTGTTCTAAAAAGTTTAGAACAGTTTTTTTTATTGCTGTTTTATTCTTAAAAATGTATTTTATACCATTTTAAACTTTGATTTTTTTAAATAGCACATTTACAAAAGCAATAAAAATTAGCGTTGGTTCTGGGTATGTTTCGCGCTCGAACTAATGATTATTTCAATTAATATACTCAACCCTTTGTTCGAGTTGCTTTAAAATGAAAAAAAACGTATCGAGAACTTTATTTTTTAATCCAGTATATTTTAAGTTTAAATGGTATAATTTATATATAGTCTGGAAAAAAGTAACAAAATATTTTTAATTATGCTTCTTTGATAATATCTGCTAATAGTTTTTTAGCACGAAGAATCTTAATTTTTACGTTATTTAATGGTTCGTTCAGGTCGTCAGCAATTTCCTGATAAGTCATTTCTTGGAAATAGCGCATCTGAATAACTTCTTGATAAGCGGGTTTTAGTTGCTTGATAAATTGAAGTAAACGATTCAGATTTTGTTCGGTAATAAGTTGGTCTTCTGCTGAAGGTGAGTTGTCTGCTATGGCATAAGCAATGTGATCTTCTTCATCAGTAATGTCTATAAATAGGGAGGATTTCTTTTTTCTTAATAAATCAATATGTACGTTTTTAGCTATTGCAATGAGCCATGTATTAAATTGAAATTCAGAATTGTAGCTGTTTATTTTGTCAAATGCTTTTGAGAAAGTTTCTATGGTGATATCTTCCGCATCGGTTTCATTTTCGGTGCGTTGTAACATAAAGGCATAGACCTCATTCCAGTATTTATCTAATAAATATGTAAAGGCTACTTGATCTCCTTTTATGGCTTTTTCTATGTGTTTTTTTATTTCCAAGTAACAGGTTTTGAAATGAGGTTTCTGATAAACATGTTTAGTTGTGTGAAAATTAAAATAATTTCAAGAATAGGATACCAGTACATAACATCTTTTTCTTCTAGTTTTCCAGCGGAAAAGCCTAGTGAAATCCAGCTGCTTAAGTAGCGAACACCTATAGCACATAATACAATAATCCATTGGTATTGCATAGCTAACAAGGTAATAGGTGTAATGAAAAATAAAAATTGGCTTAGATAGAATAGGATTAATTGGTTTTTGTCAAAAGCTTTGTATAATTTAGCGGTTGAAGTATGCCGTCTTTTTTGGGTAAACCATTCTCCAAAGGTTTGTTTAGGAATAGAATAAGTAAAGCTTTCAGTTGAAAAACAAATAGTGGTATTGGATTTGTTCGCTGCTTCATTGATGAATAAATCGTCATCGCCTGAGCGCACTTTTATGTGGTTAATAAAGCCGTTTGTATTGAAAAATTCTTCTCTTTTGTAGGCTAAATTTCTTCCTACGCCCATATAGGGTTTTCCTAATTTTGCCCAAGAAAAATATTGTGTAGCGGTTAATAAAGTTTCAAATCGGATTAGTTTGTTTAAAAAACCGGGCTTTTTTTCATAAGCGCCATATCCTAAAACAATTGTTTTGTGCATAGTGAAATGAGAACTCATTTCTTTTATCCAATTTTCTGAATTAGGAAAGCAGTCAGCATCTGTAAAAAGTAAGTATTCTTTAGAGGCTGCTTTGATACCTAAAGTAAGGGCAAATTTTTTGTTTCCCCAAAAAGCTTCGTTGTTTTCTACTTTTACTAATTTTAAGTTTGGGATTTCTTTTTGTAGATCTTCTACTAAAAAGCGGGTGTTATCATAGGAAGCATCATCAATGATGACAATTTCATAGTTAGGATAGTTTTGTTTTGCTAATAGCGGAATTAGTTTGGTCAGGTTTTCTTCTTCATTTTTTGCGCATACTATAACTGAAACAGAAATGTGCTTTTCCTTGCTTTCTTGTGGTTTTGTAAAAGAAAATTTGCCAAAAACAAATAAGTAATAGATTATTTGAATGACTACTACGGTAAGGAAAAAATAAAATAAAATGAGTAAAAATAGCTCCATATATCCTTTCAAAAAATAATGTGCAAAGGTAGCGGTTTAAAATTCAAATGCCAAATAACAAGAATCAATTATAGATTAAAATTTTCTTGTTTTTTGCTGTTTGTTACAGGTTTTAATAGTTGTTGATTTTATCTTTTTTAAAAAGGATAAACACATCTTTAATAGGAAAAGAGGATGAGATGTTTTTTTAATGTGGTTATTGGAATTTATAATATTTACTCTGTTGTCTAATTCTTTGTTTAAAAATTCAATATGTATTATGCGTTTTCTTTTTTTCTTGTGTGGTATGAATTGTTTAAATTTTAAAATAGGGTGTGATTTGGTTTAATTTTAATAGGCTTATGAATAATGGAAGTTCTTTTTAGTGTGTTTTTTGATAAAATAAATAGTTACAAAAAAACAGGATTTGTAACTATTTAGAACTTTTTCTATAAAATTATTTGGAATGATTTAAATGATATTAACTTCTGCTTCAATGGCAATTCCAAACTTATCCCAAACTGTTTTTTGAACGAATTGAGAGAGGTTTAAGATGTCTTGTCCTGTAGCATTTCCGTAATTTACTAATACTAAAGCTTGTTTTGTGTGTACACCAGCATCTCCTATACGATGTCCTTTTAGACCTGCTTGTTCAATCATCCAGCCTGCTGGAATTTTTACTTCGTTTTCGGATACATCGTAATATTTTATTTCAGGATGTGCCGTTTTGGCTTTGTTAAATTTTTCTCTTGAAATAATTGGGTTTTTAAAGAAGCTGCCACTATTTCCTAATTCTTTTGGATCGGGTAATTTACTTTTACGAATAGTAATCACGGCATTGCTTACATCTTTTATAGTTGGAGAGGTAATGTTTTTGTTTTCTAATTCTTTTAGAATATCGCCGTAACCTGTATTGATTTTATGGTTTTGTTTAGTTAGTTTAAAAATAACGGAAGTAATAATATATTGGTTTTTGGCTTCTTGTTTGAAAATACTTTCTCGATAGCTAAATTTACATACTTCGTTTGTAAAAGTTTTTGTTTCTTGGGTAAGAATGTTAATAGCTTCACATGATATAAAAGTATCTTTAATTTCAGCGCCATAAGCACCTATGTTTTGAACGGGGGTAGTGCCTACATTTCCTGGGATTAAAGACATATTTTCGAGTCCTCCATAATTGTGTTCTATATTCCATAAAACAAATTCGTGCCAGTTTTCACCTGCTTGTGCTTCTACCCAAACATAATTTTCGTCTTCTTTTATAACTTGTTTTCCTTTTAGATCTATGTGAATAACTAAGGCGTTTAGGTCTTTTGTTAAGAGCATGTTACTTCCGCCTCCTAGGATAAACTTTTCTTTGTTTTTGTTTTTTTCTAAAACTTCTTTTAACTCAGTAATGCTTTTAATAGCAATAAATTCAGACGCTTTAGCTTCAATACCAAAGGTGTTGTAGTTTTTAAGAGAGTAATTATGTTGGATATTCATTGGTTTAATTTATTTGTTTGCAAAGTACGCAAAGATTTTAAAAAGAACATAAAGAAAAAAGATTGAACTGTGCTTTTTATTCTTCTGTTTCTAATGCTCTATTTAAAAATTCATTAAATGGTTTTATAAGAATCAGTTTAGAGGCTATTTTTTTTGCGAAATCTTTGGTTGTAAACCATTTTTCATCAATAGGTTGTGAAATGGTGAAGCTTTTAAGTTTTAAGAACTCTATTGCGGGATGATTAATATCGTATCCTTTTGGTGCTGATTTTAAAATTTGACCTTCTTCTTTGTCTATAGTTTCAAATTCTTTTTTAAAAAGGGTATTATTTACGATTTCATCTAGATCTTCGTAAAAGAAAGCTATTTCACGACGTATTTTTTTTAATTCGTTTGGTTCAGGACACCATACACCTCCTGCTATGAAGCATTTGTCTTTTTCAAAATGAATATAATAACCAGGACTGTTCTTTCTTAATTTGTTAGTAGACATCCAAATCCCCATATTGGTTTTATAAGGTGATTTGTCTTTAGAAAAACGAATGTCACGGTTGATTCTAAAAGTGCAATTTTTTACTTCTAGAGGTTCTAAAGAAGGATCTAAAGGTTTGATTTCTTCTAGAATAGTATAGATTAGATTATGATAATCTTTTTTGTATGCTTCATAACGCTTTTTGTTAGCGTGCATCCATTCAGTGTTATTATTAGCTTTTAAATCCTCTAAGAAATTGATGGCTTCTTTTGTAAACATTATTCATTAGGTTGTATGTTGATGTAAAGATACGGAGTTATTTTTATTTTTTAACTTCAAAAAAAAGGTATTAGATGTCTGAAAAAAAACAAAATATTTAAAAGAATTGTAGGGATTTAAGCTTTTAAGAAAATAGGAGAGAGGGTTGTATTTTGTTTAAGTAAGATTATACGTTAGTCTTTGTGATGAAGATAAAGGATGGGAAAATTTTTTTTTAAATTCAAAAGTTGTTCTATTTGTAATGGGGGGCTGAGTTAAAACAGAAAAGATATAAAGTGTAAAATCTTTATGTCTTTTCTGAATTTTGTCTTGTTTATAAGGATATTATAATTTTTTCTTTAATTCTTCTTCTTTCATAAAACCTAAATTTTTCCAAACTTCTTTGCCTTCTTTGTAAAAGATTAAAGTAGGGAGTCCTTCTATTTGCAAATCTTGTGTTAATTGTTGGTTTTTGTCGGCATCTATTTTTATAATTGTTATTTTGCCTTTCATCTCCTCTTTCATTTTTTCAAGATAAGGAGCCATTTTTTTACAAGGACCACACCATTCAGCGTAAAAATCAATCAATACCTTTTTATCGGATTGTGTTAATTTTTGAAATTCAACAAGGGTCATTCCTGATGTAGAGGATGGTTTAGATAATCCTTCGGTATTCCATTTCATAATGCCTCCCGTCATATTATGAATTTCTTTGAATCCCATAGTACTCATTTTAGCCATTGCTTTTGTACTTCTTCCTCCGCTTAAGCAATATAAGTAAACAGGTTTGTTTTTGTCTAGTTGAGATAATTTATTCTCAAAATCAGCGGCGTTATAATCTATGTTAATTGCCTTGTCTAAATGTTGAGAATTGTATTCTTGAGGTGTTCTTACATCTAAAATATATCCATCTGTATTTGCTGTTTTTTCTGCAAATACTTTAGGTTCTAAATGATCGGTTATAGAATTATTTTGTCCTTTACAACTCGTAAAAAAAATCAGGGCAGTACAAAAAGTATTAAATAGGAATTTTTTCATTTTTTTCTTTTTGTAGGCTAAATTAAAAAATTATATGTTAAAAATTTTGTAAAGTTGATGGGTTTGTTTGACAATATTTTCAGTTCGATCAGGATGAGTGTCTGAAATAAAAAGTTGTCCAAATTCCTCATTGTTTACCATTGAAACAATTTGGCTAACACGATCTTCGTCTAATTTGTCAAAAATATCATCAAATAAAAGAATCGGTTTTTCTCCACTTTGTTTTTTTACAAATTCAAATTGTGCTAGTTTTAAGGCTATTAAATAAGATTTTTGTTGTCCTTGGGAACCAAATTTTTTTATAGGATAACCTTCTATTAAAAAAGCTAAATCATCTTTGTGGATTCCAATACTAGTGTATTGTAATGTTCTGTCTTTGTGTATGTTTTCTGATAAGAGCTGCTTTAAAGAAGTTTGTTTTAGTTGACTCTCATAAGCTAAAAAGACATTTTCAGCAGAATTAGAAATGAGTTTGTAATAATGATTAAAGATGGGGATGAACTCGGATAAAAATTGTTCTCTTTTTTTGAATATTTCAGTACCTAAATTGGCTAGTTGTTCATTGTAAATATCTAAAGTGTCTTGTTCAAAGATTCTATTTAGAGCAAAGTATTTTAGTAAAGCGTTTCGTTGAGCTAGTACTTTTTGATATTGTATTAGTTGTTGTAAATAAAGATTATCTAGTTGAGAAATAACACTGTCTATAAATTTTCTTCTAACTTCGCTTCCTTCTCTAATTAGATCGGCATCTGTTGGCGATATGATGACCATTGGGATTAAACCTAAATGATCAGAAAATTTTTCATAAAGTTTTCCATTGCGTTTTAAGATTTTTTTTTGCCCTTTTTTTAAACTACAAATAATACTTTCGGGACGATCTTGCTTTATAAATTCACCATCTATTACAAAAAAATCACTTCCATGTTTAATGTTTTGTATAGCAAGGGTATTAAAATAACTTTTGCCAAAAGCTAGATGATAAATAGCATCTAGAATATTGGTTTTACCAATTCCGTTTTTTCCGACAAAACAATTGATTTTATGTTCAAATTCGAAATTTGCTTCTTCAAAATTTTTAAAGTTAAATAGCGAAATTTTTTTTAGATGCATAAATCGAGGGATTCTAAATTTTTTTGAAATAGTTATTAAAAAACGCTCGCAAATTATTAAAAATAAAGTGAAAACTTATTTTGTTTTTCAATAAAAATTTTATTTTTGCACTTCACTAATTTAAAATTATAATGGCAACTTATAATAAAAGAGGATATAAAGCTCCAAAACCACAAGTTGAGAAGACTGAAGAAGATGTACTTGAAAACGTAGCTGATTTAGAACAAACCATTGCGGTTGAAGAAAGTGAAAGTACAACCGCTAACGTTTTTAATACCTTAGACGAAACAGCAAGTAAAACAGAAGAATTTGTTGCAAAGAATCAGAATGTGATTTTATCTGTTCTAGGAGGAGTGGCTTTAGTTGTAGTGGGCTATTTGATGTATAACAAATTTGTGTCAACGCCAGCTGAAAATGAGGCGGCGAGTGATATGTATCAGGCGCAAAAATATTTTCAACAAGCAGTTGATGCACCACAAGCAAATGATTCTTTATTTAAGTTAGCACTAAATGGAGGTGAAGGAAAACAAGGCTTCATTGATATTGCTAAAAATCACAGTGGTACAGACGCAGGTAATTTAGCCAATTATTATGCTGGTATGGCTTATTTGCATACAAAACAATTTGATAAAGCAATAGAATATTTGAATGATTATAAATCAGATGATGCTTACACGAATGCTTTAGCTTTAGGAGCTATAGGTGATGCAAACGCAGAGTTAAATAAGGCAGACGAAGCTTTAGAGTATTATGTAAAGGCAGCCGAAAGTAATGTAAATGAGTTAACAACACCACGTTTTTTATTAAAAGCAGGACAGTTAGCTTTTGCTAAAGGAAATAAAGCAGATGCTTTGAAATATTTTAGTGAAATTAAAGAAAAATACGAAGACACTCCAGAAGCTCAAAATATTGATGCTTTAATAGGAATGGCGCAATAATTAATTTAACAAGTTATAGTGTTTTGGTATTAGCCAAAGACTGTAAACTGAATACTGTAAACTGAATACATGGCTACAGCAAATAAGAATTTATCAGAATACAATAAAAACATGATCCCAAATGCGAAAGACTTTCGATTTGGGATTGTCGTTTCTGAATGGAATGACAAAATTACAGAAGGTCTTTTTAAAGGAGCCGAAACAGCTCTTTTAGATTGTGGTGCTTTGCCTGAAAATATTATTCGTTGGAATGTACCAGGGAGTTTTGAATTAATTTACGGTGCAAGTCAAATGCATAAAAACCTAGATTTAGATGCCGTTATTGTAATAGGTTGTGTTATTAAGGGAGAAACTATGCACTTTGACTTTGTTTGTGAAGGTGTTACACAAGGAATTAAAGATATGAATGTCATATACGATGTACCTACTATTTTTTGTGTACTAACAGATAATACAGAAGAACAATCTATAGCTAGGAGTGGAGGAGCTCACGGAAATAAAGGAACAGAAGCAGCAATAGCAGCTATAAAAATGGTGGATTTAAGGAATCAGTTTTAATCTAAAGAAAAATTATTTTTTAATAAAAAGCTTAAGAAAAAAGAATAATAACAGACCATTCTAATTACAATGTAATAGAATGGTTTTTTTGTAAAAAAATTAAAAAACTTGGGTGTAAAAACCCATTCCTTTTCTTTAAATTTGTTCTCCAACCCATTTAGAAAATTAATTTAGTAACTCATTTAATGTCAAGTATAATACAATTACTACCCGATCATGTGGCTAACCAAATAGCGGCAGGAGAGGTAGTACAAAGACCTGCTTCGGTAGTCAAAGAATTGGTGGAAAATGCAATTGATGCAGGATCAACTGATATTAAGCTTATTTGTAAAGATGCAGGTAAAACACTTATACAAGTTATAGATAACGGTAAAGGTATGAGTGTAACAGACGCACGTCTTTGTTTTGAACGTCATGCAACGTCAAAAATTAGAAAAGCAGAAGATTTGTTTGATTTACACACTAAAGGTTTTCGCGGAGAAGCTTTAGCTTCTATAGCAGCAATAGCGCATGTGGAACTCAAAACAAAACAAGATCAAGAAGAATTAGGGACCCATTTAATTATAGAAGGTAGTAAATTTGTATCACAAGAACCTTCCGTATTACCTAAAGGGACTTCATTTGCTATTAAAAATTTATTTTTTAATATACCAGCACGTAGAAACTTTTTAAAATCAGATAGCGTAGAGTTACGTCATATAATTGATGATTTTCAAAGAGTAGCTCTAGCGCATGAAAACATACATTTTACATTTTATCATAATGGAAGTGAAGTGTTTAACTTGCCTCAGTCTAACTTACGTCAACGTATTGTTAACATATTTGCTGCTAAAACAAATGAAAAATTAGTACCTATAACAGAAGATACTGAGATTGTTAAGTTAAAAGGTTTTATTGGTAAACCTGAATTTGCTAAAAAGAGTAGAGGTGAACAATTCTTTTTTGTAAATGATCGTTTTATTAAAAGTGGTTATTTGCATCATGCTATTATGACGGCCTATGAAGGTTTATTAAAAGAAGGTATGCAACCCAGTTATTTTCTTTATTTAGATGTTCCTCCTCATACCATTGATATTAACATTCATCCAACTAAAACAGAAATAAAGTTTGATGATGAACAGGCTTTGTATGCCATTATACGTTCGGCTGTAAAACATAGTTTAGGACAGTTTAACGTAGCACCTGTTTTAGATTTTGATCGCGATGCAAACCTCGATACACCTTATAGTTATGTGGGGAAAGAAGCCGAAATGCCTACTATACAAGTAGATGCAGGTTTTAATCCTTTTGCAGAAGAAGAACCTGTAATTAAAAAAACATCTGCTACTAGTTTTAGTTCTTCTTCAAATAATAACAGCTTTAATTATCATTCTAAAAAGGAGAATCAGAGTTGGGAGAGTCTTTATGTAGGACTAAAAGACGCATTTGAATCAGAGGAAATAAATTTTGAATCAGAATCAGTTACAGGATCTTTATTTAATGATACAGAAATAGAAAAATCAAAATCTATAACCTATCAATTACAAAAAAAATACATAATAAGTCCTATAAAATCAGGAATGTTAATTATAGATCAACAACGAGCACATCAACGCATTTTGTATGAGCAGTTGTTGAAAAATATAACTGTTCAACAAGCAAATAGTCAGCAATTGCTCTTTCCTTTGACTTTGTATTTTTCAGGAATAGAAATGGCATTGTTTTTAGAGTTAAAAGCTTCGTTAGAAAATGCTGGATTTATTTTTGAATCAGCCGCTTCGGGTTCAGTAGTAATATCAGGAATTCCTGTTACAATGTCAGAAAGTGAAGTAACTAAAGTTTTAGAACAATTAATAGCAGATTTACAGGAAGAAATACCTGATAGCAGTTTTAGTCAAATGGATAGTATGGCTAAATCTATGGCCAGGAGTTTAGCTGTTAAAACAGGGACTTTTTTAACCGAATTAGAACAAGAGAATATAGTTAACAATCTTTTTGCTTGTAAAGAGCAATCCGTTTCACCCTTTAATCGTCCTACATTTATTACATTGAGTGTGGAAGATATAGATAAAAAGTTTAGTATATGATACAAATTACCCCAACCGTTAAGCAACTTTTAATCATTAATGTTATTTGTTTTATTGGAACCTATTTAGTACAACATTCAAATAGTATATTAGCTTTGTATTATTTTGAAAACACAAATTTTCGACCGTGGCAATTACTAACTTATATGTTTATACATGGTAATTTTATACATATTTTATTTAATATGTTTGCTCTATATTCCTTTGGAACTGCATTAGAACATTTTTGGGGAGCTAAGAAATTTTTATTTTTTTATATCTCATGTGGTATAGGAGCGGGATTAATACATTCAGGAGTAAATTATATTCATTTTCAAGAAGGGTTAAATTTATTGCTAGAAAATGGTGAGAAAAAAATAGAGATTTTTGAAATACTTAAAGAAGGGAAATATAAATTAGCTTGGGAAGAAATCTTAACCCAACAAGAATTAACTTCTTTTATTTCAACCTATTTATCACGAGCAGTGGGGGCTTCGGGAGCTATTTATGGTCTTTTAACAGCTTTTGCTTTTATGTTCCCAAATGCTGAATTAATGATGATGTTTATTCCAGTGCCAATAAAAGCAAAGTATTTTGTTCCAATAGTCGTTGGTTTAGATTTGTTTTCGGGAGTTACAGGATCTTCAATTTTTGGAGGAAATATTGCGCATTTTGCACATGTAGGTGGAGCTTTAATAGGTTTTTTGATGATGTGGTATTGGAAAAAGAACTCGTTTAACGATAAACGTTGGAACTAAAAAAAAATAAAAACAAACTGGAACTAAATTACATGATATGAATATTTTATATGACTTAAAGCAGCAATATAAAGTAGGTGATTTAACCTTGAAATTAATTTTTTGGAATATTATATTATTTGTTTTTCCAGTCTTTACTGTTTATTTATTAAAAATTGGAGGAACAGAATTTAATATTTATGAATGGGTTGCTTTGTCAAGTAATTTTAAACAGTTGTTTTGTAGACCTTGGAGTCTGATTAGTTACTGTTTTTTTCATAGTAGTTTTGTTCATTTGATATTTAATATGCTAATGTTGCATTTTGCAGGTCGAATTTTTACGACTTATTTTACACAAAAGCAACTTTTGTCCGTGTATCTTTTGGGAGGCTTCTTTGCTGGATTAATTTATATTTTTACTTATTTATTATTACCTTCTTTGTCTACTAAAACAGTTTTGCTTGTTGGGGCTTCAGCTTCTATTATGGCTATTGTTTTTGCTACGGCTACTTATCAACCTTATATGAGGGTTAGATTAGTTTTGTTTGGTAATATTTATGTATGGCAAATTGCGTTAGCTTTCCTAATAATAGATTTAGTACAATTGCCTCTAGAAAATACAGGAGGCCATATTTCACACTTAGGAGGTGCTTTTTTTGGTTTTATTTATATAAAATTATTACAAAAAGGGTTTGATTTAGGTAAAGGATTAAATTGGTTTTTAGATAGATTGGTTGGTGTATTCAGCGTGAAAAAAAGTGCCCCTTTTAAATCTGTTTATAAAAACGTTACTCCAGCTAATGAAATAAAAAGCAGGATTATTAGGAAAGATAAAACACAACAACAAATTGATGAAATTTTGGATAAAATTAGCCAGTCAGGTTATGAAAGCCTTACGAAAGAAGAAAAAGAGTTTCTTTTTAGAGCAGGCAAATAATTAGTGTATTCTGATAAAAAATTGTTTCTTTGTAATTATTTCAAATAGAATAAAATGAAAAACCTTACGTGGTTTAATAAACTCGTTTTTGTTGCTAATCTTTTGCTTACGTTGTTGACATTTTTAGCGTATGCACTGCCTTTTTTAGCACCTAAATGGTTTCCATTTTTATCTGTACTTACCTTGATTTTACCCTTTTTTTTAATAATCAATGCTTTGTTTTTTTTGTATTGGCTTTTATTATTAAAGAGGCAAATGATTTTTTCAGGTTTAATACTACTATTAGGAATTACCTTTGTTAATAAATTTTATAAGTTTTCTTCTAAAGAATTAGCGGATTCTGAAAAGGATTTTGTGATAATGAATTACAACGTTCGGTTATTTAATTTATTTAAATGGATATCAAGAGAGGATGTAGCAGATCAAATTTTAGAATTTATAAATGAGAATAATCCTGATATTCTATCTATTCAAGAGTATTCTACCTCTGCATCATCTAAGGTAGATTTTAAGTTATATCCATACCGAGCTATTTTTACAAAAGGGAATTTAATTAAAACAGGGAATGCTATATTTTCAAAATTTCCTATCGTTAACGAAGGAGAGGTAGTATTTCCGGAATCTAATAATATTGCCATATTCGCGGATATTAAAATAGGAAAAGATATTGTAAGAGTTTATAATTTACATTTAGAATCAATTAAAATTTCCCCTGATGTAAATGAAATATCAGAGAAAGCAGAAGGTTTTAGTCAGGCTAAATCAGAAATGATTTTTAAGCGTATAGGAAAAGCATTTAAAAAACAACAACAACAGGCTGAAATATTCGTAGAACATAAAAAAGAATGTACTTATCCTTTAGTTGTTTGTGGAGATATGAATAACAGTGCTTTTTCGTATGTCTATAGAACGGTAAAAGGAAGTATGCAAGATGCTTTTGAAGAGGCAGGAAAAGGATTCGGACAGACTTATAACTTTAAATATTATCCTGCCCGAATTGATTATATTTTTGCAGATCCAAAGATGAATGTTAAGAGTTTTAAAAATTTTCCAAATTTTGTTAATTCAGATCATTTACCTATTTTAACTAGGCTTTCGTTATACTAAAATATGTTTTGATTTAATAAATAGTCCTTGGCATAACGACCTTCGTTAAAAAGAAGATCTAAAACACTTAAATTGTTTATAAAACCATGTTTTTCATCAAAAACTTGTGTGTAAGGTGTAAGTTGTGTTAAATCTTTTTTGCCGTTTGCTAATGACCGTAAATCAGTAAAGTTTGTAGTTTCTTTAAAGTATTCTGTTGTTTTATCATAGTTAAAATGCAATCCTAAACATTTAGAAACGATTTCGATGGTTTGATAATTTAAATCCATTAAAAACTCGTGTTTTTTTGTAAATATAGGAGCAATAGCATCTTCATAGTATTCAAAGAAAGGAGAGGTTCTGTAGGCCGCTTCTAGGGATTTAAAATGTTGTTTTTGCCAGTCAAAAGCTGTTTCTAATCGAATATCTCTTGTTTTTTGATGGGTTTCTTTAGAATGTTTTACAGGAATATTTAGTAATTGAATCCCATTAGGACTATAAATATACATTCTATTTCTATTAGTCTGCTTTTGAAAATTATCATCCATTTCAAAAGTTATCTTTTCTGCTTGTGCAATAGCCACAAAATGACTTATAGAGGGAAAATAAGTAGGGTGGATTAATAGATTCATATTTGTTTAAAAATTGAAGGTTTCAAGTTTCAAGTTTTATAGACCTGAAATTTGAAACCTGAGATAAATTTATTGATTTAAATTATGCTTTTTTCTTTTTGTTTCTGTACCAATCAAAGCCAAACCAAGCAACAAGTGCCACTAAGAAAAATTTGAAATAAGAGGTAGGTTGTCCGTCACCTCCCACAGTACAAAATAGTCGATCCCAACGAATTTTGTCAATGGCTTTGCTCCAAGGAATGTTAGGGTCAATACTCCACCAGATAAATACAGGTTTTCCTACCACATGATCCATTGGAACGAATCCCCAGTAACGACTATCTTCCGAGCGATGACGGTTGTCTCCCATCATCCAATAGTAATCTTGTTGAAAAGTATAATTAGTAGCTTCTTTGCCATTAATATATATTTTTCCTCCTTTTTCTTCTAAAGTATTGCCTTCATAAATGGTGATAATTCTTTTATAAAAAGGGAGTGTTTCCTTATTTAAGACAATTGTTTTATTGGCTTCAGGAATATAAATAGGACCAAAGTTATCTAAAGACCATTTTTGGTTATGAGGAAAAATAGATTTATCTATTTCTTTTGGAGCGGGTGTTAGGTTTTTGGTAACGGATTTTACGATGGGTATATTTTTAATACGCGCTATGTTTTCATCTGTAACTGCTCCAAAGAAATACTCGTTTGGCTTGTCAGTTGGATAGATGCCATCTGTTATTTTTAATTCTTCAATGAGTAAACTCGCATAAGAAGCTAGATCACTACCATCTGTTGTTACATAATAAGAATATTGAGGTTTTGCTCTTTCGGGTAAAATTAATTTTTTATTATTGATGTACACATATCCATCTTTTATAGATAGGTTATCACCAGGTAGTCCTACACAACGTTTTACGTAGTTAGAACGTTTATCTTTGGGTTTATCTATGTGTCTTCCTGAACGATCAAAAAATTGATAGACAGTATCCGCTGGCCAGTTAAAACAAACAATATCATTGTGTTGTATTTTTTGTAATCCAGGGAATCGGAAAGAAGGTAATTGGGGTTTGCTTAAATAAGATTTTGCTTTTACGATCATCATACTATCATGAACCATCGGCATGGCTATGGCTGTAGAGGGGGTTCTAGCACCATAGTGAAATTTACTTACAAACAAAAAGTCACCTACTAATAATGATTTTTCTAATGATGAGGTAGGTATGTTAAAAGGTTGCATGATATAAGTATGTACTAATGTAGCTACTACAATAGCATACAGTAGAGAAGCAATGGTATCTCCTGATTTTGTGGTTGGAACTAAGCTTCGGTCTCTTTTGTATTCGACATCTAAAAAATAGTTGACGTAATAAATATAAAAACCGAGTGTTAGAACGCCTAATAGGGTGTCTTTTTCTTTATTTTGTCCAAAGCTTCTTAAGGTTTCTACCCATATAACAATAAACATAATTAAATTTATTACAGGTACAAAAAGTAAAGCTGTCCACCAAGTTGGACGATTAATGATTTTCATCAAAACGATAGCGTTATAAACAGGAATAAAAGCTTCCCATGATTTTCTATCTGCTTTTTGATAAAGTTTCCAAGTTCCTAGGCCATGAATTATTTGTATGACCAAGACAAAAATAAACCACTGTGTTGCTGTCATCTTTAATGTTAGAATTTATAATATTATAGAACTTTGTTTAGACTAAAATGTTATTGTAATTAAATTATTTTAAGGAAAGTACGTCTTTCATGGTAAATACACCTTTTTTACCTATTAACCATTCTGCGGCTACTATAGATCCTAAAGCAAAGCCTTCTCGATTATGAGCGGTATGTTTTATTTCTATTTGGTCTACTGTACTATCGTAAAAAATACAGTGTGTGCCTGGTATATTTTCTATTCTTTTGGCTTCTATATGAATTTGTGTATTACTAGGAGGATTCATGGTCCAATGTTCATATTTTGAATTTTGTATGATTCCTTCTGCCAAGGTAATAGCGGTACCGCTCGGAGCGTCTAATTTTTGGGTATGATGGATTTCTTCCATAGAAACTTTATATTGTTCTAGGTTGGCCATCATTTTAGCCAAATAAGAGTTTAGTTCAAAGAAAATATTAACTCCTAAGCTAAAATTAGATCCGTAAATAAAAGCTCCTTGTTTTTGGTTACATAAATCAACCATTTTTGGGTATTGTTCTAGCCAGCCTGTTGTACCACTTACTACAGGAATGTTTTTTTCAAAGCAAGTTGTAATATTTGTTACAGCACTTGTTGGAACACTAAAGTCAATGGCTACATCTGCTTTTTCAAGTCCGTCAAAAAGATCTTGACTTGATTTTTTTAAGATAATTTCGTGACCTCGTTCTAAAGCAATTTTTTCAATTACTTTCCCCATTTTGCCGTATCCTAAAAGAGCTATTTTCATTGGTTAAAATTTAAAGTTTAGAGCAAGGCCTATGTTTTGCTGTGTGTTAAAATCGTTAGTTTGTATTTCAGGACGAATGGTTAATCCGTCGTTTACATTAAATTGTTGTAAATGAGCATCTACATTGGCATCTATAATATTAAGTGCATAAAGAGCTACTGTGATGAGTAGGGATAAGTCTCTATTTCTTTGATAGAATTGTTGTCCTTGAATTAACTTATCGTCAGTTAAACGATTGTATTCTGGATTTAAATCGGGATCTTTAGCTAATCTTTTGATGTATTCTGTTCGGAAACTGTCATATTTTTTTTGATTCCAGAAATAAGCATAGGCTCCTGTTCCTATTGCAGCATATACAATGGGGATTTTCCAATAACTTTTGTTGTAGGCTTGTCCAGCTCCTGGAAGTAATGCTGAGTAAAAAGCAGCTTTGGCAGGACGTAAAGGGTCTATGTTTTGTTTAGTTATAGTATCGTTAGCTATTAGTCTTATCTTATTTTGTGCATTTGCGGAAAGAAGACCTAAACTAAAGCTAACAATAACTATGTATATGCAATATTTCACTAAGAGTTTATTAGTTTTAAAATTCTGTTAAAATCTTCTTCTGAATGAAAAGGAATCGTGATTTTTCCTTTTCCAGAACCTGCTACCTTAATATCTACTTTGGCTCCAAAGTAGTCGTTGAAAGATCTTTTTTCGTCTAGACCTATATCAAAAGCAGCTTCAGTAGGCTTGGTTGTAGGTTTGTCTAATTCGCCATTGTGATAAGCTTTTACTAGAGCTTCTGTTTCGCGAACGGAAAGGTTTTGGCTTACTATTTTTTGATATATAGAAGCTTGTGCATCATGATCTTCTATGGTAATGATGGCGCGACCGTGTCCCATGGATATAAAACCATCACGAATGCCGGTTTGTATAATTGGATCTAGTTTTAATAAACGAAGATAATTAGCAACAGTAGAGCGTTTTTTTCCTACTCGATCACTTACTTGTTCTTGGGTTAGTTGGATTTCATCCATCAAACGTTGATACGAAAGGGCGATTTCAATAGGATCTAAATCATGGCGCTGAATGTTTTCTACTAACGCCATTGTTAGCGATTCGTTGTCGTCTGCTAAGCGAATATAGGCAGGAACTGTTTTTAATCCTACAATTTTAGAAGCGCGTAAACGACGTTCACCTGAAATTAATTGGTATTTATTAAAATCAGTTTTACGAACTGTAATGGGTTGGATAACACCTAACTCTCTAATAGAGGTTGCTAGTTCTTGTAAAGCTTCTTCATTAAAATTAGTACGAGGTTGAAAAGGATTAATTTCAATAGACTCAATATCCACTTCTAGGATATTACCTACTACTTTGTCTGCATTTTTATCGGTTGCTGATTTAATATCATTCTCTGGATCTTTCAGTATAGCCGATAATCCTCTTCCCATTGCTTGTTTTTTTGCCAATGCCATATAATCCTCCTAAACTTAATTGATTAACTATTCTTTTTGATAATTTCAGATGCTAAATCTAAATAGTTTGTAGCGCCTTTGCTGGTGGCGTCATAATTTATAATACTTTCACCAAAACTAGGTGCTTCACTTAATTTGATATTACGCTGAATAACGGTGTCAAATACCATATTGTTAAAGTGTTTTTGTACTTCTTCTACTACTTGGTTAGATAATCGTAAACGTGAATCATACATAGTTAGTAGAAGACCTTCAATATCTAAATCAGGATTATGAATTTTTTGAACACTTTTAATGGTGTTTAATAATTTACCTAGTCCCTCTAGTGCGAAATATTCACATTGAATAGGAATTACTACTGAATTAGCTGCAGTTAGTGCGTTTAATGTGAGTAATCCTAAAGAAGGAGCACAATCAATAATAATGTAGTCGTAGTTGTCAGAAACGGATTTTAATGCTTCTTTAAGCATATATTCACGATTTTCTTTGTCTACTAATTCTATTTCAATAGCAACTAGGTCAATATGTGCAGGAATTACATCTACATTAGGAGCTGTACTGTTAATTAAGGCTTCTGTAGGCGTACAACTATGCTCTAAAATTTGGTAGGTGCCTAGTTCAACTGACTCTACATCAATACCTAATCCAGAGGTAGCATTTGCCTGCGGATCAGCATCTATAAGTAATACTTTTTTTTCTAAAGCCCCTAAAGCGGCCGCTAAATTAATGGAAGTGGTTGTTTTACCTACACCACCTTTTTGGTTAGCAATTGCAATTATTTTACCCATCTTGATATTCGAAATTTTGAGCCGTAAAAATACAATTATTTATGGGTTTTGAAAATCTATTTTGTTAACAATTTAATAAATGATCTAGATGTCATTTTATAATGCTTTATTTTATTGACTTGGTTATATTTTTAGAAGTTTTTCAGCGGCTTGAATTAATGTTTCGTCTGTTTTAGCAAAACAAAAACGAAGCATCTTTCGGTCTGTGTGATTATTGTAAAAGACAGACATGGGAATGGCGGCTACACCTTGTTTATCAATTAATTCTTTTGCAAATTTTATATCATTTTCTTTTGAAATGTTTTCATAGTTTACAACTTGAAAATAAGTTCCGTCACATGGCATCAGTTCAAAACGACTGTTTTTTAATAACTCTTGAAATAAATTTCTTTTTTTGAGGTACATATTTGAAACTTCATCAAAATGAACTACATCTAGGTATTCCGCAATAGCAAATTGGGAAAAACTGTTGACACTGAAGACTAAGAATTGATGTATTTTTTTAATTTCATTCATGATTGATTCAGGGGCTATTAAATAACCAATTTTCCATCCCGTAACATGTAAAGATTTGCCAAAGGAGGAAGCAATTATGCTACGATGAATTAATTTTTTTCGCGTGTTAAACGAAATATGGGCTTGTTTGAAAGTAATATATTCGTAAACTTCATCTCCTAAAATAAGGATTTTAGGGTGTTTTTCTAATATGATTTCCAGTGATTCAAAATCTTTTTCGGTCCAAATTCTACCTGTTGGATTATGAGGATTGTTGATGATAATCATTTTGGTTCTAGGAGTGATAGCTCTTTCTATGATGTTAAAATCTGGGGTATAGTCTGGATTTAGAGGAAGACGTATTGGTTTTCCGCCTGCTACTAAAACGGAGGGTTCATAACTATCATAACATGGGTCTAAAATAATTACTTCATCATTTGTAGATATTAACGCATTGATTGTGCTGTATATACCTTGTGTAGCACCAGCGGTAATAAGCATTTCTGTATTACAATCTACAGATCGCTGGTACTGGGTTTGGGTTTGTTTTGCAATTTTTTCCATTAAGGTAGGTAAACCTGCCATAGGAGTATATTGATGGATGTTTTCTTTTAAGAGTCGTTGACTTATTTCAATTAATCGTTTGTCTTCAGGAAAGTTAGGGAATCCTTGTGATAGATTAAGGGCTTTTTTTTCATGTGCAAGCTTAGACATGGTAGCAAAAATGCTGGTTGTAATGTGTGGTAATTTAGACATGATTAGGGATAGTTGGTATGTTAGGGTATTTTATAGAGAGTAAAAATAAGAAAGTTTTAGCGCTCTTTATAATACTGGTTTAGAAGGAGATTTGAAGACAAAAAAAGCGTCTTTTTAAAAGACGCTTTTTTTGTTATTTGGGTAAAATTTCGGTTAACGGTATGGCATCTGTACTGTTAGGTAGTGTTGTTTTTAGTTTTAGAGCTAGGGTAGGAGCAATTTGAGTAATGTCTTTTTTGTCAAAATTTTCCCCTTTTTTAATTCCCCAACCATAAAATAAGCAAGGCACGTGTGTATCATAGCTATAAGGTGAGCCATGAGAAGTTCCTGTGGTTTGGTATTGCATATAAGCGGGTTTGTCTACAATGATCAATTCTCCATTTTGAACTGGGTCATAACCTTTGGATACAAAGTTTAAATAATTATCGGCTACAGAGCCTGCTATGATTTCATTTTCATCATATACTCTTTTAACATGTTTTTGTGTATATAAAAATTCCTTAACGGCATTTTTAACTTTGCTAAGTTCTAAGCCTTTTTCTTTAATTTTTGCTTTGTCTAAGAATACATTAAAAGAATCGTATAGTAATAATAAGTTTTCTCCAAATTGTGTTTTTGTAAATTCAGCTATAGCGTGTTCTATATTCTTTTCGTTGGTGTCTTCTACATCATAGCGATTGTCTTTTAGGTGCATAACGTTTTCAGCACCTGCATGATCTGCTGTTAAAAAAAGTAAGTAGTTATCTTTGCCTACGTTAAGATCTAAATATTGTAAAAAGCTTGCTAATGTTTGGTCTAAGCGTAAATATGTATCTTGTAATTCAATAGAACGTGGGCCATACATGTGACCAATATAATCAGTAGCAGAAAAACTAACGGTTAAAAAGTCGGTGTCTTCATCTTTTCCCAGTTGTTCATTTTCTATTGTTTTTTGAGCAAAATCAGCTAAGAAATTATTTCCAAAAGGGGTTGTTCTTAAAATTCCTACATCTCCTGGTTTTGTTAGTTCCGAAAGGGAATAAGGAAAGAAAGCCTGTTTTTTATTTAGTTTTCCTTCGTATGGGTTATCATCTGGTAAACTTTCATTGTAAGCTGTTTTATCTTTTAGTAAGTCCCAATTTTGATTAACGTATTTTTCGTAATTTTTTTCATTGTTAAATTGGGTTACCCAAGAAGGTAATGATTTGCCATAAAATGTACTGGAAATAAAATTTCCGGTTTTACTAAACCAAAAAGCCCAGTCTGCAAAATGTCCAGCTGGCAAAATTGCCCCACGATCTTTAACGCTTACGCCAATTACTTTTCCTTTAAAATTGGTACTTAATTTTAGTTCGTCTGTAATGGTTGACGCTTGTAAAATTTTGGGAGACATCTTACCTTCTTGTTCCGTTCCATTGCCTACTGTAGAAACATCGGTATCATCTGTACAGTATAGGTTTTTCCCTGTGGCTTTGTTAAACCATTCATTGCCTACAATTCCGTGTATTGCTGGTGTAGTTCCTGTATAGATAGAAGCGTGTCCAGGACCTGTAAAAGTAGGCATATAGTTATAGTGCATATTATGATATGTGAAACCATCTCGTAATAAACGTTTGAATCCATTTTCTGAAAAGTCGCTATAAAAACGATTCAAATATTCCATTTTCATTTGATCTACAACTATACCTACAACTAGTTTAGGTCTTTTTACTTCCGCATTGATTTTAGGTGTTTGTGCGCTAACCGCTAAACTCAATACTGAAAAATATACTTTGAAAAAATTCTTCATTTTAAAAAAATTAGCTCGCAAATTTAATTATAAATCTAATGAATAAGGCGAAAGTTATATGATTTTTTTGTCTTGTTTTTGTAATAGTATATTTTTTGGATGAAATCTATGCTTGATGATTTGTATTTGACTTCTCCTCATAGAATTGATAACGAAGGTATTTTATTTTTTACTTGGACAGAGAAGTTATATCTAGTAGCTGAAATGATAGTTTCTTAACTTGTTTTTTTAGTGCTAGGAGGTTTAGTTTCATACTTGCTCCATTAAAGCAAACCGTTTGTTAAATTTTCTATTAAAAATTTTGAAGGTTATTAAAGGAGTATTAGTATAAAAATTCATTAGGTAATTCTCTAATCTATGATTGATTTAATGTAGTTAAACCTATTTTTTATTATCTAATGATTTCTAAATCATTAGAATTTTGTGGTATATGAAACAAAATGGGATAATTGTATATTACAGATTTTCCATTTTCTTTTGTTTCGCCTTTTAGACAAGACTCTCCATCTTCATCTTCTAATCGTACTAGTCTTCCATCTCCATAAAATTTAATTATACATTTTGTAAATGGTAATATAGTTTCTTTTTCTTCTTGAAAACCGTTCAAACTTTTCTCCTGTTTTTCATATAAAGAAATAGCTTCTTCTAACGTTTTTCTTTTAGTCAGTAGAGCAAAATTTGTATTATTTTTTTGTTCAATAGCTTCTTTTATTTTATTATAAGCATCTTTTATAGTTTTATCTATATTAGGTAGTTGGTCTAATTTTTTTGAGTTTTTCCAACCAGATAATTGATATGGAACTTCCGCATTAAATTTAGTTTTAAACTCCCAATAGGGGATACCTTCTTTTGGAACTTCCATTTTGGGGATTATTAATATAATTTCTCTTTTATTATCAAACGTCCAAGCGTCACTTTTTTATTTATTTCTAATGTGAAAGTATTTTCAGGAGCGATAATTTTTTTTCCTTTTATAGGTAATATTTTTATTGTTAAAATTTGCTCTCCTGTTTCTAATATTCCTGTGTTAATTGGATACTCTATATTGGTTCCTCCTGATTCTCCAAAAAATCTAAAAATAGGTAAATCATTAATTCTTATGTCAAAATTTACTCCAGAGCTTTTTACTTTTATATGGTAATAGGGTTTTTCTTTAAAGCTATCTATAATTGTATTTACTGACTTGTTCATAGTTTTATTAATATTTGTATTATCATTATTCTTTTTTTGACTACAGGTAAGTGTAGACATCGTCAAAAAAATTATTAAATATTTTTTAATCATTGATATAGAATTTTTTATCAATACTTTCTGCTTTTCTTTCTTTAAGAACCACGTATTCTTCTTTTTTAGTTCTTTTAAACCCATTTACTTTAACGAACACAATTAAAATAATTTTAATACCAGAATGTCTAACTATTGGTTGAAAATAAAGACCTTTATAATCCCATACCTGTTGATAAACCTAATGAAAAATAACCATCAGATTGTGCTTTTGCTTCGAAATCTAAATCTACTTCGCTAAAAAAGGCATTTAATTTTCCAGTAGCTGCTGCTTGTAATATTAATTCAAAACCAAATTGTCCTTCGGCTTTTAAATTTCCATCTTTTTTTTAATGACTTAGTTCTATATTTCCTTCAATATTTAATTTACCATAAAATTTTAAGTCAAAACGTACTTCTGCATTTGAGGTATATGCTAATGAATCTAGAGCTGTAATCACGGCTTTTGATGCTGGATGTGGTTTTTTACCTCAAGCTATCAAATCAATAACAGCTTCAGCGGCTATTGCTGGTTCCGCTTTTGCAACTAATCCTAGGATTGGATCTAATAGAGAATCTTCTCCTTAGACAAACCGAATGTGGTTTCTACTGTTCCATCAAAACCATCTATATCTGAGGCCTGTGCTTTGAGCACCGCATTTTCTACTCTATGTTGTCTCATTTGTACCCAAGTATCTCTATAATAAATAGGGTTTTTCATTCCATAATTAAGATGAAATTTCCAACTTACATCCGGATACACTTTTATTTTTGCAATCTGATTAGGATAACGACAGGTTGAAATGGGAAGGAAATAGGTTTGTTTTTATCGTATTAAAGAAAGTTTGTTTTCATTTTTTTTACGATGAAATAATGCTTGTTCGTATATTATATTATCTTCTTCATTGTCTGAGAAAAATTTTAAGGCCACGGGTTCAAAAGGAATATTTACTCCAACTACTCTACCATTACCATAAAAATTTAGATTATACTTTTCAATACTGGCTCTTTTAATCATTCCTTTAAATTTTGGAATTAGTGAAACTTTTCTGTTTTCTATTTCTAAAGAAGATAAATAAAATGAGTTACATAATTCAGGATACCTTTCTGATATTTTAAGTTTATATTTTTCTATATCTGAAGTTTTAAAAATATGATATAGTTCATCATAAAAGATATCAATTTGTTTTATTAAATCTTCTTTTTTTTCATCCAAAATATACATTGAATCAATCCATCCTCTATGAGAATAAGGAACATGAGCATCAAATTCATCAAGAATTGTATAATATTGAATATTTTCTTTTTGTTTTGAAAAATATACAGGATCAAAATTTAAAAGGGATATTTTTGATTTTGAAGTATCAAATCTATCTCTTACAGTTATTTGGAGTTCTATAAATGCTTTATTATTTATTATTATTTCCTTTTCAAAAGGAAAAACTTCTAATAAAAAAGATTGTTTTCCTGAATGTAATATATTAGGATTTATTGGCCAATTTACAGCTATTCCTCCTTTATTAAAATTTGAGAAACAAGGAATATCATTAACTTTTAAAGCTATTGCACACTCTCTGGAATTTATGGAAATTTCGTAAATTGGATTATTGAAATTATGTTGCATATTAACTTATTTTTTTAGTAAATTTTCTAGATCAATATTATCTAACGACATAAAACTAATAATATCTTTATCCTTCTGGGGATATTTATAAATATTATATATAATAGAACAATCTTGATCATTGCAAGATTTTGTTATATAAACAAGTTTATTTTCCAATTGTCCAACGAACATATCATCTATAAATTTTTTTTTCACAATTTTTTTTTCGTTAATTCTATATTTTCTTCTTACCTTTTCTAAAAAATTATCTACAATGTTCTTATTTGTATTTATCATTTCATGAATTCTTACTAGATTATTTTTATCATCAAGATAAAATTCAGTATTACCTTCTTCAATATTAAAATATTTAAATAATTTTTTATCTTGTGCTATTGACTTAACCCTAAATACTCTCATTCTTCTCTCATTTATTTTTTTTAGAATTTCAACGTGAGGGATTTTTGAAAATAATGTATCTATATTTTCTGTAAAGGTTACCTTATCTATATCAAAAATCCCATATTTTAAACCTATATATTTTTCGTTTTGTTGACTTTGACAGTTTGATAAGAAAAATAAGAAAAATATTAAAAAAAAATTATTGAATGTAAATTTCATATTCTTGTTTTATTATGTTATAAGATTCTTCTTTTAAAGTTTTTTTTGTTATTGCTCTAATTATTAAACTATTTGGATAGTTATCATTATTGATATAATTTATCAGTACTATTTTATCAGGAAAATCAAACTTTAAAATTTTTTCATTTCCAGGGTAACTTTGAAAAATTTTTTTTGATTCATATTCATTTAATTTTTTTGACAGATATTTTCTATGGAATGTGATATATTTATTGATATTTTTTTCAATATCTTCAACGCTTTTGGCTTGCAAAGAATATGCGTATATTTTTTTACTCGAATCTAAATAAATCGCATAATCTTTATTAGCTATTATTTTTTCATTAAAAAAACAAATACGAGTAGAAGTATCTCTTATTTTATAGAGATATCCACGTATATCATTTTTATTTATTAACCATTCTTTATTTTTTCTAAAGTAAATGCCATAAAAACCTGAGTCCAATCTAAAAATTTTATTTAACTCATTTTTATTTTTAAAACTAATAGAGTTTAAATCAAATTTGTTTTCACATATTGTTTTTGTTTTCTGGCATCTACATGTATATAAATTAGTTAGGGTAAAAATCATAAATATTAAATTAATTTTCATCAATATAGGTTTTAGGGTTGTCAAATAATGTTTTTTCATCAAATAATTTAAATTTATCACTTTTTACAGATGAACCTGTGATCTTAGAGGTCACTAATTCATAGCAACTAATCGTAATTTCAGCAGAATTCCATACGCCCTTTGATTTTTCATATTGTTTATCTTCATCATAACCATAAGATTTTGTAAAAGTAAAAGTTGTGCTTAAATCTCCTTCTACTTTCCATTTTTCTTCTTCATGCTCTGGATATGTTTTATTATTTTTTGTTACGGCAGGAATAATGACAACATCTTCACTTTTACATCCTGCTTTTATGCTTATTGGTACTTCTATTATTATTTCCTGTTCAGTATTTTTATTCTTATCAAAAAAGCGATCAATCCTATTATATGATAATTTAAAATCAAATTTTACCGCTAAACCTGTTTCAAATGTTATATAAATTTCAGATTTTGTTAAATATTGAATTTTTTCAATAATCCATAATATTATTTTTGTTATTAGATTAGTATTTCCCAACACTTGAACTAAGTCTACACTAATTGTTATTCCTATAAAAGGATCTGCACGAAATCCTCCTTTATAAATAGGAACAATTTTTTTATTACTTGCTTCTCCAAATTTTTTACTCAAAGCAAAACCTATATTTGGAGGATCAATAGCAAAATCAATTTTTATAACTTTCTTACTTATTGCGCTACTTTCATTAGGATTTGTACCTTCTGGATTCAATATTTCAAGAATTTCTTTACTGATATTAAACGTAGAAACAAGTAAATCAACAGATTTTTGTATTCCTTCAAAACCTAATGAATACTCTTCTTCATTTATAACAGATTTCCCCATAATAGACCAACCAATATTGGATGATTTAGTAATTCCTATCTGTAAATCATCTTTTAGATATTTAAACCCAAAATTTTTATGATAGCCATTCATTCTATTTCTTGAGTATTTTATATTTCCTGAATACCCTGTACCTATAGTGATTAAAAAAGCAATTTCCCATTCAATATCTGGATACACTTTTATTTTTGCAATCTGATTAGGATAACGACAGGTTGAAATGGGAAGGAAATAGGTTTGCGCCAAATCCTCTTTTAGGATAAAATAATTAAATAACCATAGTGTATTCAGTGCTTCTTTTTCTAACGGATTTAAATGGTTTTGTTTACTTTCTAAGGCTGTTTTATTATACATATACTTAGGCATGATAAGTATCTTATCATTTCCTTCAAATTTATAATCTATTCCTTCTTGCCAACCTTGAGTCTCCGATGGATTATAACTATTGTCAGTTCTTATTACGTCATAATCTTTTTTATTTTGTTGGGTAATAGGAGTCTTTGCCTTTTTGAGTTGTTCTAAATGAGTGTCGTCTTTTTTTTCAGGGTATATTGATTTCTTGTTTTTATCTTTTGATTTTTGAGCCGTATATACTTTGTCTACCTGAAAAACATTTTTGGACTCATTGTGTTTTTGTCCTGATTCTAAAAGTAATCCTTGACAAAATACCTCCTTTGTTGTAAGTTGATCTATGGTAATAGAAATGTTTTTTCTTTCGTCTCCTGTTATAATTCCAAAAACTTTTGTCGTTCGGTCTATCGGGTTAGTTGTGTCTTCTTCATCAAAAAGAACAAGTGCTTGTCTTTCTGGATCATCATCGTCTTTTATAGTAATTTTAGAATATCCGCAAGGATCGTATTCTCTTCTATTGTATTCAATATCTCCAATGTATTGAATCATATTGCTTTTTTGGACTTCTTGTCGGGCTAAAATTTCGCTCATAAAGTTTTTTTGTACTCGGATTCTGCTTGAAATAGAGTTTTCGGTATTATCTACATCTTTAATTAATAGGGTTGTAGAATCATATTGATAGAGGTTATGTGTAGGGTCTGATAAAAAGTTTCTAAATTTTTGAATGATATAAAGGGGTTTTCCTATAAAGCTGTAGTCTTTTTTGTACACAAGGGCTATTATAGAAAATTGTTTTTCTTTGAAATCGCCTTTTCTCCAGTTTTCGTAATCTAGTAATACGGTGTATTTTCCAAAAGAGTTTACGCCGTTTTCTTTTTTATCTATTTCAGGCATAGGATTTTCACCACTTGACCAAACGCTTGCTTGTTGTATGGTTGATAAATCAAGGGGTTCTCCTTCTTGAGCGGTTAGGTTTTGGTTGCTGGGGGTGTTTTCTACTATAAATACTTGTGAGTAGAGGGGGGTGTTTTTTTCGGAGCATAAGTTATGGTAGTGTACAGATAGGTTGGCGGATTGCCCATATTGCCAGTTTTTTTCGCTGTTTTCAAAATACGCAAAATTTATTTGTGGACTTGATACGGGAATTATATAAAATGTAAATCCTTCTTCGGGTTGGTCTGTAAAAACAATAACTTTTTGTATGTGTCCATAGTAGTACATAGATTTGCTATTGCCTAATAATTTAACGGTTAGGCGGTCTCCTTTTTTATAGGATTTGTTCATTCCTTTGTATTTTATAAGGGAATCGCCTTCGTTTAAAGCCCATAATTTAGGCGGAATGTCTTGTTCTTTTTTACAGGCATCTAAAAAAGCAGATTGATACACAACAGCCCACTTGATATTAGAAGCCATTTTGTGGTCTTCAAAGCACGAGGTATCTAAATAAAATTGAGCGTTGTTGGTAAAAGCTGTGTCAATAATGATGACATCGTTTTTTTTAATTTTTTTTCGATCTTCTTCTATCTTTTTTAGGGTGTGAGCATCTACAAGTTCTTTTTTGCGTCTGTAAATTACTATTTCATCTCGATCAAATTTACAACAAATAATTTTAGCCATAATTATTCTATTATCATGTGGTTGTAAGGTTCTTTTTTCTCGAAGTTGCTCATGTTGATCACAGGTAGTATATGAGCTAGTAATTCAGGATCTGCATTTTTTAAATTTTGTTTTGTGGGTTCGGCAGTTTGTCCGCTTTTAAGAATAGTTATGCAGTCTTTTCCTCCAATAGGGCAGGTGGCTTTGCTTTCTTTTGTAAGAGGATGACCTTTAGAGGAACCGTAGGTTGCTTTTTTATAATAATGATGCCATTCAGTAACACTTGCGTTACAAGGGTTGTTGTTTGTTTTTTTGCAAGAGCCAAAGGTGTTTTTTTCAAAAGTAGCACCTATATCTTTATGAGTGGCTACTAATTTGTTTTTGCCTTCATGATCGTTGAGATAGTATTTTTTTTGAGTCAAAACTTTTAGAGTATCAGGATTTGTACCAAAATTGCATTTGCACAAGGCTCCTTGTACTAACATTTCTTGTAGTGCCATGGTTTAGTTTGTTTGTTTGTTTGTTAAAAATAATCAATTATTTGATAATTCAAATGCTTTTAATCGGTATTTTCTATGTTTTATAAAAGAAGAAAAATACAAAAAAGCGCGCATATTTTTTAATATCTGAATAGTATTCATTACGTATGTTTTAATCTAATCAGATTGAGCGTTAGGCTTTGTGATGAAGATAAAAAGACCAAAGAAGGTAAAAAGGGACTGAAATTTTTTACCACAATTATAGTTTTACTATATTGAGGTGCAAAAAGGAGTATTTTTTAGATTCAAAGTCATTTTTTATATCTGTAACAAATTTCTAACGAGTAATTTGGGTTCAAGGAAAAATTATTTCCAAAAATCCCAAAATCCT
Source organism: Flavobacterium sp. TN-1 (assembly GCF_052828645.1). NCBI lineage: Bacteria > Pseudomonadati > Bacteroidota > Flavobacteriia > Flavobacteriales > Flavobacteriaceae > Flavobacterium > Flavobacterium sp. TN-1. The sequence continues at coordinate 3,273,148 of NZ_CM128253.1, read as the reverse complement.
TTTTTATTTTTTTTCTCTTTGTATATTCTGTATTGTTCTTCTTCAAAAATGATCCATTCTTGACGAGTATAATTTTTTCCTTGATAAGTCTTATAAATTTCGGTGTCTTCTGCTTCGCTTTCATCTACTAAAAAAGGACTTTTGAAGGATAGGGGCGTTTTTTTATTATTTTGAGTTTCTTGTTGATACTGCGTAAATTGAATCCGCTGTATGTGCGTTTCCATTCCGTCAGCATTTTTTGAATAAATTTCAAAATAAGCTCTTGTATGTACTGTAAAAAGATGGTACACATCTAAATGAAAATATACATTAAGCCTCATATAAACTTTATTTTCTAAAATAGATGCCTTTTTTTTAAAGGTTGAAATAAAATAGGGGTGTGCGAGTATCTCATCTGATTCAAAATGAATTTCTACATCATGATAATCCGTAATTTTAGTATGTATTCTTTGTTTTCCGCTGAATTGTATAGGATGTTCGTAAGGAACAACAGGAAGAAATAGAAAGGTTTGTACCGTATGCTCTTCTCCATAATCAATGTATTTAGGATGAAATAACAGACTCCAGAGCCAATCATTTGTCATACTTTTTTCAAAAACTCTTCTATTTTCAAGATTTTTTTCAAAAGCCTCGTAAAAAGATTGCATAATTTTAGACGTATATTTTTGAGTAGCCTTTGCTTTATTTCTATACCATCGGCCGTTTACAATCTGATTAAAATTACTAATTCCCAAACAAGCTCCCGTTTCATCCATTCTTACCTGAAGAGGATAAATAGTGTTGCATAGCTCGTCGGCTATCATTTCATTGATGAAATCAGGTTCATGCTGGTTAAACCAAATATTTTTTTTATATATATCTAATAACCAAAAGTCAGTGTTATTACGAGTAATAATAATTTCAGTAGCATAATCCATCTGTTTGGTAGGAGAAGTGTTTTCCTCATCAAAATATTTTAGAGATACCACATACTTCCGAGGTTTTATACCTCCTAAATTCATTTGGAGCACGTTATTATTTAAAGTGATCGTATTTTGCATAGCAATTGTATTTTATAAATATTAAGATATACAGTATTGGAATATAACAAAAAATATAATTTAAATTTAACGCGATTTTTAATTTAATATTTTGTAAAATAAATAAACTTATTTGTTGAATAAAACAAATTTTTAGAAGTTGTGTCGTTTAAACTTTGAAATTTCCTCATAACAATTTTTTTTAACCTTGAGACTGTCCAAAAAGTTCGCAATCTTGTCATTTCGACCAAAGGGAGAAATCACATAATATTGATTATCAAACTCCTCCTTACGTAGTGACAAACCGCATGTTGATTTAGGCACTGTCCTACAAAAGCAATAAAAATTAGTGTGGGTTCTCGATGCGCTGCGCGCTCGAACTAGCGATGATTTTAATCGTATAATCAATCGTTTATTTGAGTTGTTTTAAAATAAAAAAAACATATCGAGAATTTTACTTTTTAATCCAGTATATTTTAAGTTTAAATGGTATAAACTTAGGACATGTTTGATTTAAATATAAATTAGGAGAGGAAAAGAGTTGCTTGATGAGGTTTAAAATAGAGAGGATGTCTGAAAAGTTAATACACAACATCTAGATTGTCACCTTTACAAGAAGAGAAGACATATTTTAGTGTTATCTGATTTTGCTTCGTCTATTCATTTGGTTCGAGCCACTTTGATTGAAATGACAAGATTGAGCCCTTTTCGGACAGCCTCTATAAAATGTATTATAGATAAAAATGATTTTCAATCTACAATAAATCGGTATTCTTTTACTCTTATTATAAAGTCTAATGCTTAATAAGAACTTAATTAAGGTTTACTTTTTATTATCATTAGACTTTCATTCTTTTTATAGATTAGAAGAAACGGTGCTGTATTTTTTTTGAATTACTTGTGCGTGGTGTATATTATGTCCAACGACCATAAAACCTAATGATCGAGCAGTCAAGATAATTGGGTTTGTGACTCCTTTGAAATCTAACATTTCTTCTGTCATATTTTTATATAGACTAATGGTAGCATTTCTTACGTTTATATATTCTTCTCGTAAATCACTTAATTTATAATTTACTGATTTGAGATTTTGGATGTATTTGTTTTGATCAAAGCCTGTTAATTCTGTAGCATCAAATCGGGAAAAGCGCAATGCCCTATAGGTAAGTATTCTTTCAGCATCTATGATATGAAGAAGGACTTCCTTTGTAGTCCATTTATCTGGAGCATAAGAAAAATTTTCTATTTCAGGAGTTATGCTATCTATTAAGGCAAGGGTAAAATTTTTACTTTTCTCTAATTCTTCCACTAAATGATCGGATTCTATAAGATCAAAAAAAGAATGAAAATAAGCAGGTGCGTTTTCGTAAATAAACGGATTGTTCATAATATGATTTTAGTTTTAAAGATTATTTAAATGATAAGGTTAAAAAAAGAGGATCAGCATTCTTAAAAGTAGGCGGCTGTTCAATGATGGAAGCTACTCTTTTCTTGTTTATTTTCATAGTTATGTCAGCTTCGCTTGTAAATAATAAAAGGGACATAAAAGGTTTTTGAATATAAGGAATCGTTTCGTTTTCTAGTTCCGTTAGGTCAACTATTTTTTCAATTTCTTGAAGACCTTCTTTGTATATTTTGTGTGTAATCAATAGTTTTAATTGATTTTCAACTAAAGTAACTTTGATGTATATGTTTTGTAGTTCGGGTTTTCCAATGGTTTTGGCTAAAGTTAGTTTGGCAAAGGTTTTGTTCGCAATGCTTTCTTTTACCAAGTTTAAAAAAAGAGTATAAGTTTCATTATATGGCATCATGATTTGAGATTTTGAAAATTATAGAGATATAGATTTTTTAAAACAAGCCTCTACAATAATAGGCCTCTTTATTAAAAATAAAAATTATTTAGTAAAGATAATTAATCGGTTTATAATATCGAAATCCGAAAAGCCAAAGGATTGTGCAATCCAACGAATTGTTTCTTTTTGATACATAAACACGTGAGTCGTATCGTTTTTATAATACCATTTGTTAAAATCTATAGAAGGATCATATAAATGGGTCATACAATATAGTTTTCCTTTTGGAATTAAAAGATGATGTAGTAATTCAAATTCTTTAGCAGGATGATGAAAATGTTCGATGACTTCACAACAAGCAATATAATCGTAGGTTTTGGCTAATACCTCTGGATAAGGATGGAAAAACGGGTCGTAGGAAACGATAGCATAGCCATTATCATTAAGGACTTTACTAACCGCTGAACCTGTTCCTGCGCCAAAATCCAAGCCCGAATGTGAGGGACTAAAATCATGTAAAATACCTTGGGTAATTGGGGAAACAAAATGAAGATAACCCGCATCGGTCACATCGTTATTGTGAAAACGATAGTGTTTTTCTTCGTCATGTGCGGTCATATACTGCTCAGGATGCAGAAGAATGGCTTGACAGGTGGTGCATTGAAAATAGTCACGGTTTTTAATTTGATGGAAAGGTTGGGTGTGAGCGTTGCAAAGCGGACAGTTGAGGTGCATGTGTAAACTATTGTATTTGTTGCAATATAATAAAATACGTTTTAAAGTTAGAGTTTTTTAGTTTTCAAAAGTTGCGTTTAATAATTGCATCCTGTATTAAATGTTAGAATATATAGTTTTATCAATCGTAATAACCAAAAATCCCTAACTACAACTGTAATTAGGGATTTTATATTTATTAATGCTGTCAACTGAAGCACTGAACAGTGACCACTGCAAACTAATTTAGTTCTGAACTAAAACCCATTCACCCGAAGCTAATAAATGCTCCGCTTTCTTGAATTTCATGGTTTCTGTTTGACCACTCAAGATGTGTTTGATGGTTACTTCGTCATTACGGTTAATTTTAGGTTGATCACGAACAATGGTTTCAGTAACTGTATTTTTTTGAGGAGCATTTACGTTTTGTATTGCTTCACGGTGACGTTCAGCTTGCTCTTCCATATTTAATACTTCTTCTTTGCTTTCTATATAATGATCTTGGTGTAATTCTTCTACGGCTTCTTGTATTTGTGTATTTTGTTTTGGTAAATCCGCTTTAAATAAGAATGAAATAACCTCTTTGTTGATTCCTTCTAACATATTTTTAAATAAGTTAAAAGATTCAAATTTGTAAATCAATAACGGGTCTTTTTGTTCGTGTACAGCTAATTGTACCGATTGTTTCAACTCGTCCATTTTGCGTAAATGCTTTTTCCAAGCCTCGTCCACAATTGCTAACGTGATGCTTTTTTCGAAATCAGCAATTAATTGTTTTCCTTGTGAATCGTATGCTTTTTTCAAATCCGTTACTACATTCATTCCTTTGATACCATCCGTAAACGGAACGACGATACGCTCGAAATGATTTTCAGGATCTTCAAATACATTTCGTATGATAGGGTAGGCCTCGTTTGCATCGCGACTATTTTTATTTTGGTAATATTCGCTAGCTGATTTGTAAAGAAGACCTGTTATTTTAGCGTCGTTTAAACTGGCAAATTCCGTTTCTGAAACAGGTGATGTAATGGATAAATAACGAATTAATTCGAATTCGAAATTTTTGAAATCTTTCGTCAATTTATTTTTCTCCACAATATTGTCACACACATCGTAAATCATGTTGGCAATATCTAGTTTCAAACGCTCTCCGTGTAAGGCATGACGACGACGTTTGTACACTACCTCACGTTGTGCATTCATAACATCATCATATTCTAACAAACGTTTACGAACGCCAAAATTGTTTTCTTCTACTTTTTTCTGTGCTCTTTCAATAGATTTGGTCATCATTGAATGTTGAATGACTTCACCTTCTTTTAAGCCCATTCTGTCCATGATTTTTGCTACACGATCAGAACCGAATAAACGCATTAGGTTATCTTCTAATGATACGTAGAATTGAGAACTACCCACATCTCCCTGACGACCTGCACGACCGCGTAACTGACGGTCTACACGACGTGAGTCATGACGTTCAGTACCTATGATAGCTAAACCTCCCGCTGCTTTTACTTCATCACTTAGTTTAATATCAGTACCACGACCCGCCATGTTGGTAGCAATGGTTACTACGCCTGGTTTACCCGCTTCTGCTACAATTTGTGCTTCTTGTTTGTGCATTTTAGCATTTAATACATTGTGCTGAATACCTTTCATTTTAAGCATACGGCTTAATAATTCAGATATTTCAACAGAAGTAGTACCAATTAGTACAGGACGACCTTGGGCTACTAATTCTTGTACATCATTTGCCACGGCATTAAACTTTTCGCGAACAGAACGATAAATTAAGTCTTCTTTGTCTAGACGAGCAATGGGTCTATTGGTAGGAATTTCAACTACGTCTAATTTGTAAATTTCCCAAAATTCGCCTGCTTCTGTAACTGCTGTACCCGTCATACCGCCTAATTTATTATACATACGGAAGTAGTTTTGTAGGGTAACGGTAGCGTAGGTTTGTGTAGCTTCTTTAATACGAACGTTTTCTTTTGCTTCAATGGCTTGATGTAATCCATCTGAATAACGACGACCGTCCATGATACGACCTGTTTGTTCGTCTACGATTAGAATTTCACCATCCATGATAACATATTCAGTATCTTTTTCGAATAAAGTATATGCTTTTAATAATTGGGTTAAGGTATGGATACGTTCACTTTTTACTGAAAAATCAGCAAATAACGCTTCTTTTTTTTCTGCTTCTTCTTCTTTGGAAAGATTGGCTTTTTCTATAATTGCAATTTCGGTTCCTATATCCGGTAATACGAAGAATTTATCATCAGTATTTTTAGATAATTCTTTAATACCTCCTTCTGTTAGTTCAACTTGGTTGTTTTTTTCTTCAATAACAAAGTATAATGCTTCATCTACTTGAGGCATTTTACGGTTGTTATCTGCCATGTATTCATTTTCTGTTTTTTGAAGTAATTGTTTGGTTCCTTCTTCTGATAAGAATTTAATTAAGGCTTTGTTTTTAGGTAAAGCACGATGTGCTCTCAATAAGTTAAATCCAGCTTCTTTAGTATTACCTTCTTTAAAAAGACGTTTTGCTTCTGCTAAAAAGCCGTTTGCTAGTTGACGTTGGATAGCAACTAGATTGTCAATAAAAGGTTTTAACTCGTTAAATTCGTGACGGTCTCCATCTACCACTTGACCAGAAATGATGAGAGGAGTACGGGCATCGTCTATTAAAACAGAGTCTACCTCATCTACAATAGCAAAATTATGTTTGCGTTGTACTAAATCATCAGGCGTATGCGCCATGTTATCACGTAAGTAATCAAAACCAAATTCGTTATTGGTACCATACGTAATATCCGCTTCATAAGCTTTACGACGCGCTTCGGTATTGGGTTGATGATTATCAATACAATCTACGGTTAATCCATGAAATTCAAATAACGGTGCTTTCCAGGTACTATCACGTTTTGCTAAATAATCGTTAACAGTTACGAGGTGAACACCATTCCCTGTTAAAGCATTTAAGTATAATGGAAGTGTTGCTACTAACGTTTTACCTTCACCTGTTTGCATTTCGGCAATTTTTCCTTGATGTAACACCACACCACCAATCATCTGTACATCGTAGTGAATCATGTCCCAAGTAACGGTTTTACCTGCTGCTTCCCAAGAGTTAGCCCACAGAGCATCATCTCCCTCAATGGTAACATAGGTCTTATTAGCAGATAATTCGTGGTCTTTTGGAGTTGCTTTTACACGAATTTGAGTGTTTTCTTTAAAACGACGCGCAGTTTCTCTTACAACAGCAAAGGCTTCTGCTAAGATGTCGTTTAACACCTTTTCAGAAAGTTCATAAGCTTCTTTTTCTAATTTATCAATTTCAGTATAAACATCTTCTCTAGCATCTATATCTTGAATGTTTTCTACTTCGGACTTTAATTGAATAATTTTAGTGTCTTTTTCAGCACGAGCTTGTTTGATTTTTTCTTTAAATTCAAAAGTTTTAGCGCGCAATTCATCATTTGTTAATGAACTTAATGGTTCCTCAAAAGATCTAATTTTATTAATTATGGGCTGAATGGCTTTGATGTCTTTCTGTGACTTATCGCCCACAAAAACTTTTAATATGTTGTTAATGAAACTCATACGTTTTGTTTTAAAATGTCTGTAAAAATACCAAAAAAAAAGCCTCTTAAGAGACTTTTTTAGTAGGTTTATGCTTAATACTCATCCTCGTTCCAAAGATAATCTTCGTCTGATGGATAATCTGGCCAAATTTCTTCCATTGATTCATAAATCTCGCCTTCGTCTTCTATTGATTGTAGGTTTTCTACCACTTCTAATGGAGCACCAGTTCTAATAGCGTAGTCGATTAATTCGTCTTTAGTAGCAGGCCATGGAGCATCGCTTAAATATGATGCTAATTCTAAAGTCCAATACATCTCTGTAAAATTTTAATTTGTGCAAATATAATTTTTCTACTCAAAAAATCAAGTTTTTTTGATTTATTTTCAGTTGATTTTAAGAACATATAGATTGATAATTTTAGACTTTAGGCATTTCATTTTATAGGAATGATTGCAAATGATCTTTAGAAAATCAACCTGAAATAACTTATAAAAGAGCTTGTTTAGGATTTAATTTTAGAAGATAAAAAATAATCTAAAGTTATTTCCTCGGTATCCAAGGCACTTCGTTAGCGTGCAAGTCTAATGACAACTTTCGTGCCAACACAAAAAGGTAGTCAGAAAGTCGGTTCAAATACTTTAAAACGAGTTCATCGGTGGGTTCTTCCTCGTGCAAATGGGTGGCTAAACGCTCGGCACGACGGCAAACACAGCGTGCAATGTGACAATATGACACCGTGGTGTGTCCGCCAGGTAGGACAAAGTGTGTCATAGGGGGCAAATCGGTTTCCATTTTGTCAATCTCATTCTCGAGGTATTCAATATCTGTTTCGGTCAAGCCTAAATTTTGTAAACGCTTTTGACCATTTTTTAGTACTTCTTTTTCAGGAGGGGTGGCTAAAATAGCACCAAGGGTAAACAAACGGTCTTGTACTTCAATGAGTACGGCTTTGTACAACGGATTCATTTCTTGGTCGCGAATAAGTCCGATGTAAGAATTTAATTCGTCAACAGTACCGTAGCTTTCAATACGGATATGGTGTTTGGGAACTCGCGTGCCTCCAAAGAGAGCCGTGGTGCCTTTATCGCCGGTTTTTGTGTATACTTTCATTTTTGAGGTTAGAAGGTTATCAGTTTAAAAGTCTTGTTGCGCTAGGTTTCATAAAGTTTTACTAAGTGTTCTTTGCGAGCTTCGTGAAATTCTTTGTAAACTTTGTGGTTAAATTTTATAAATTCAAAAGTATAAAAATGAAATTAAAATAACTTGAAAGGTTTTGTTTTTGGTTTCCATTTTTAAAAATAAAGTTTATTTTTTGCGAACGTCATGCGTTTCTTTATTTCAATTGTATTAAAAATAAAAAAGACCACTCTTTCGAAATGGTCTTTTTAAAAATATTTTTTTTGAAGTTTTTAGTATCCAAAAAGTTCTTCTAACGAAATCTTTTTCACCTCACCTAACTTTTTCATGTCCTCTAAAGAAACTTTTTTCTCTGAAGCTACAATAGCATAAGTATAAGGTTTATCTGCTAAATGTGTGTTGTGGAAATTCTTCACATCTTGCATAGTAATAGCATCCACGGCAGTGTAGATTTTCTTTCTAGCATCCGTTGTTTCGCCCAATTGCTTGTTGGCTAAATACGTAAAAATAATATTGTCTTGCGTGATGCGCTCGGTTTGAATGTCTTTTTTAACGCCTGTTTTTGCTAAATCTAAATTAACAGGTAATTCAGGCATTTTAGTCAATAACTCATTCATAGCTGTCGTTGCTTCATTGAATTTATCGGCTTGACTCCCCACATAACTCATCATATAGTATTGTTGGTCTTTCTTTTGTGGCGCTACATAATACCCGTAAGTACTATAGGCTAAAGCTTTACTCTCACGAATGGTTTGGAAAACGATTGACCCCATACCGCCTCCAAAATAGCTATTAAATACATTTACGATTGGCGTTTTGTTAGCGTCATACATCTCAGTGTTTCTAATCCAACGGGTTTCTGCTTGTACCATGTCGTAATCAGTAAATAAAACTTGGTTTGCCGTTTGTGCCACTTGTTTGAATTCTTTCATTGCAGGAGCCGTAGCAAAAGTTGCAGGTACAGTATGCATTGTTTTTAATTTACCTACTACAGCTGGTAAAGGTTGTGGACCGTAGTAAATTACGGTTTGTTCATAGGTATTCAAATTCTTAATGCGGTCTACCAATTCTTGTGCGGTAATTGCTTCAAGGTCTTTGTCAGAAAGGGTATTGTTGAATTTGTTTTTTGCACCGTACATAGCATAACTGGTCAACCCTTGTAAAATAGCCCCTTTGTTTGCTTTAGCATCTTTTCGTGATTTGGCAATACGTGCTTTTAATGCTTTCAAGGCATTGTCATCGGCTTTAATGCCTGCTATCACGTCTTCGTACAATTTAACTGCTTTTTCAAAGTTTTCTTGTAAACCTTCAATAGCTACTGTAGTATATTCTTCGTTCGTACTCACACTGAAACTACAAGCAATTTTGTAAAATTCTTTAGAAATTTGCTCAGCCGTCATTTTATCAGTTCCTAAAAACTGGATGTATTGCGAGGCGATAGATTGTTTCAAATCGTTTAATGAACCGATTTTGTAACGGTATTTTAAACGGAAAATGTCGTTGTCTTTGTTAGCAACGTACAATACTTCTGCTTTACCAATTTTTGATTTTTGAATGTCTTTGTCAAAATCTAAAAACACAGGTTGTGCTGAAGTACTAGGCATAGCATTGACCATTTTAACAAAATCCGATTGTTTGTCTGCATTGGTTTCAACAGGTGTAATAGAAGGTTTTTCTATTTTGTTGCTTACAGGAGCTTCTCCTTTGCGTTTTAAAATAGCCACATAGTTTTCACCTAAATATTTATTAGCAAAAGCAATGATATCTTCTTTTTTGATTTTTGACAAGTCATTTACATAAGCTACTTGGTCTCTCCAGTCTAATTCAGAAGTAAAAGCATCCATTAAAGTATTGGCTCTTTCCCCGTATTTTTCAGTTTCGTAAATTTTTGATTTTTTGATGTTATTAATGATAGATGGAATCAAGTTGTCATCAAAATTTCCTTTTTTCAAGTTTTCAATTTCAGCTAACACCAAAGTTTTTACTTCTTCTAAAGATTGTCCATTAGTAGGCGAAGCAGAGAAATACAAAATTCCGTAATCGATTAACGAATAGGTGAAGGCACTAGCTCTTAACAAACGTTGTTTTTTAACCAAGTTTAAGTCTAATAAACCCGCTTTACCATTGGTTAAAATTTGACCTACTAAGTCCGCTAATAAAGCATCTTTGTCTTTATTGCCTGGCAAACGATAACCAAGAGTTAAGCTTTCTGCATCAGGTCCTACAATTTCTTTAACGATAGGAGCCGAGATAGGACTTTCGGGTTGGAAAGTATATTTAGCCACGGGTTTGTTTTGCATATACCCAAAAGCTTTGTCAATCTTAGCAATCATCATATCTGGGTTAAAATCACCAGAAAGTATGATACCCATATTATTAGGAACGTAAAATTTGTTGAAATAATTACGAATTTCTACTAACGATGGATTTTTTAAGTGTTCTACGGTACCGATGGTAGTTTGTAAACCATAATTGTGGTTTTTGAATAAACTAGCAAATAAAGTTTCAAAAACTTTACGACCATCGTTATCTAACGTACGGTTTTTTTCTTCGTAAACCGCTTCTAATTCGGTATGGAAAATACGTAAAACAGGATTGCGGAAACGTTCAGCCTGTACAGCTAAATATTTATCAATGGAACTGCTAGGTACATCATCTGTATACACCGTTTGTTCAAAAGAGGTAAATGCATTGGTGCCTTGCGCTCCCATAGCCGACATCATTTTGTCGTACTCATTAGCAATGGCATATTTACTAGCTACCCCAGAAACCGAATCGATTTTTTTGTAAATCGCTTTGCGTTGTGCTTCGTCTTTTGTTTTGTTGTATTGCTCGTAAAGGGCATCTATTTTGTTTAATTCTACTTGTTCTTTAGCCCAATCTAATGAACCGTATTTGTCCGTTCCTTTGAACAACATGTGCTCTAAGTAATGCGCTAAACCAGTATTGGTAGCGGGGTCAGTTTTGCTACCCGCTTTTACCGCTACATAACATTGAATGCGTGGGTCTTTATTGGTAGGACTCAAGATAACGGTTAAACCGTTTTTTAACGTATAAAAACGTGCTTTGGTTGGGTCGTTTGTTACATATTTGTAATTATAACCGTTGGCAGAGGCATCTTTCCATTGGTGTTGGCTTTGAGCCAAAGCGGCTGTTGAAAAAATAACAGCTGTTAAAACAAATTTAAGTTTGCGTAGCATTGTAAATCAAATTAATTTAAAAGTCAAAAATAATTGTTATCAATCTAAAATATGATAATTAAATGTTAATGCTTATTACTATTATCACTTTCGATTATTCCGTCTTTTAAGCGAATAATTCTATGAGCGTGTTGAGCAATATCTTCTTCGTGAGTAACGAGAATGACAGTATTTCCATTGGCATGAATTTCATCAAAAAGACGCATAATTTCAACCGAAGTTTTACTATCTAAGTTTCCAGTAGGTTCATCAGCAAGAATGATTGAAGGTTTGTTGACTAAGGCTCTTGCCACGGCCACACGCTGACGCTGACCTCCTGAAAGTTGATTGGGTTGGTGGTCCATACGATCGCTTAATCCCACTTGATTGAGTACTTCTTTGGCTCTTTGAGTTCTATCAGATTTAGAGTAACCTGCATAAATCATGGGTAATGCTACATTATCAAGAGCGGTTGTTCTAGGTAATAGATTAAAAGTTTGAAAGACAAAACCGATTTCTTTATTTCTGATTTCGGCTAATTCATCATCTTTCATTTTAGAAACATCTTGCCCATTTAAAATGTACTGACCTGAAGTGGGGGTGTCTAAACAACCTAAAAGATTCATTAGTGTTGATTTACCCGAACCCGAAGGTCCCATTAGGGCAACATATTCACCTTTATTGATTTGTAAATCAATGCCTTTTAAAACGTGGATAATTTCGCTGCCTAATTGAAAATCCCGTTTGATGTTTGATATTTTAATTAATGACTTATCCATTTTATGAATACTTTTTACATTAGTGTTTGAATATAAGATTATGTTACACTAAAATAGAGTTAAAAAAAAAGCTTAAGTTATTTTACTTAAGCTTTTTTTTTAACTCTATTTATAGGATTATTGCGCTACTTCAAAAGTTTGATTAACATTAGGAGCAACCTCTCTAACATTTAATGATTCGCCATTATTATTTAAAATCATAGTAACAAATTTCATTTTGTTTACATTTTTTACATTTTTTGGTAGAGGAATGTTTAATTTTTTAACTAGTAAAGTATTAGCCTTAATTTCTCCTAGTGCATCTCCGTATATGTTTGTTAAGCATTCTCTTAAAACATCATTATGAACAAAATCTTTTATTACAGAACCACCTCCATAAAAACTGGTGTAATTAGATTGGTTAAAAATTAAACCATCTTCCACAACATACACAACAAATTTAAGGTCATTATGATCTTTAGTAGATATAACTTTTATGTCTAAGTTTATATTTCCTGAGTCTACAATAGAGTTCATGGCAATTCCTAGATCAGCATTATCTTTAGTTAGATCTATTACTTGATTTATATAGCTGTTTTGAGGTGTTTTCCATTCAATTTTTCTATTAAGCATACCTGTAGGGAAACTTTTAATTACAGCAGGTAAAGATCCTGAGTAGCTATAAGGATCAAATCCACCTCCGCTTGATCCTCTATGTATTGCTACACTTACAACTTTGGTTGTGCTTTCTTTTACCTTTGTAATACTATAACTTACTCTAGGACACCATCCGCACCAAGCACCTGTATAATCCTCAATAAGAGCATTTTTTATAAATTTTGATGTAGTAGATGCTACTTCATTGTCAATATTTGTTTGGGATATAGGTTCACTCGTTGCGTTTTCTTTAGCTACAAGATAACAGTAAAAACACACTAAGAGATGATAATATTTTTGAAAGTTTCATAATATTATTTTTAAGTTAATTGAAATAAATATTTGCGAAGATGATAAAAAAAAATACTTTAGCAAAAAAAAAATTAGTAAAAAAAATCTTATCGTATGTTTAAAGTGCTTAAAAACCTGTTTTTTATTCTTATTATGAGTACGGCTATTGCTCAACAAAAAATGCCAGATGTTATATTAAAAGATCTAGAAAACAAAGATGTATCAGTTAAAAAAGATTTTATAGAGAAAGATAAATTGTATGTTTTTACCTTTTGGGCAACATGGTGTGGACCTTGTATTAAAGAATTGGAAGAAATGAATGAAATTCAGGAAGAATGGAGACAAAATCTAAATTTTGAAATTGTAGCAGTTTCAATTGATGATTCAAGAACTCAAAAAAGAGTAAAACCATTAGTAAAAGGAAAAGAGTGGACATATAATGTTTTATTAGATACCAATCAAGATTTTAAAAGAGCTATGGGAGTAGTTAATCCTCCTTTTACAGTGGTTGTTAAAAATGAAAAAATTGTTTACACCCAAAATGGATATACACCAGGAAGTGAACAAGAATTATATAATAAATTAAAGACTTTGTAATCTTATGTGTAAAAAAATAATTTCATTTTTTTGTTTATTTATTTCAACAATATTATTCTCTCAAGAAAATCAAACAGGAGAAACTTCTAAAAGGGACTATGGGAAAGTATTTGGTTTTTTTGAATCAAATGGACAATGGTATCTCAATGATAAAGAATTAAAAGTTGATCAACCAGATGATCCCATACGTTCAAATAATTATTTAGGACTTAATTATAATTATAAACGTTTTACAATGGGTGTTCAAACAGAATCCTATGTAGATAAGGCTTTATTGAATTTTAATCCTGAATATAAAAAAACAAATATAGGAACGTATTATTTAAATTATAAATCGAACAAACTTGACATAACCGCAGGTTATTTTTATCAGCAGTTTGGTAGTGGTTTAATCTTACGAGCTTGGGAAGATAGAGCATTAGGTATTAATAATGCTTTAAGAGGAGGGAGAGTAACGTATAAACCATTTGATTTTATTTCCTTAACTGCATTGTATGGTAAGCAGCGTACAGGTTTTGAAGTAGCAAACTCTGATATTTATGGTTTTAATACAGATATTGATATTACTAATTTATTAAAAAAAGACGCTTTTACTCTTGAAATAGGTTTTAGTTATGTAGGTAGAAATGAGTTGACGGATGTTTTACGTCCTAATTTTTTAAGTCTAACAAATACTTATTCAGGAAGATTAAATTTTTCAAAAGAATCATTTTATATTTCCACAGAATATGATTATAAATCACCTGATGCAGTAGTAGAATTTGATCAAATTGAAAATAATTTTATAAAATCAGGTTCTGCACTTTTAATAAATACAGGATTTTCAAAAAAAGGATTTGGTATTGATGCAACTTTTAGAAGATTAGAAAATATGAGCTTCTTTTCAGAAAGAAAAGCTAAAGGGAATTTTTATAATGACAAAATAGTAAATTTTGTTCCAAGTTTAACAAAACAGCATCATAATAGTTTGTCCAATATTTATGTTTATCAAGCACAACCTAATGTTTCAATGCCTGATGAAACTATCTTAAAAGCAGGAGAAATAGGAGGACAGATAGATATTTTTTATAACGTTAAAAAAGGAACTATGTTAGGAGGAAAATATGGTGCCAAAATAGCATTTAATACCTCAAATTGGTTTGGATTAGGAGGAAAATTTTCATTTGATTCACCAAGAGATTATCAAACGGATTTTTTAAGTTTTGGTCAAAAATATTTTTCAGATTATAATATTGAAATTGATAAAAAAATAAACGAAAACTTTTTTATGAATTTAATATATGTTAATCAGTATTACAATAAAAAGCAAGTTGAGGAAACCTATGGACTGGTTAAAACAAATTGTATTGGATTAGAAGGAACATACAAGTTTAAAAATACAAATCGTTCATTAAGAGCTTTAGGAGAACATCTTTGGGCAGACTCTGATAAGAAGAATTGGTATGGAGGAACTCTTGAGTTTAATTTTAATCAAAAAATTTCTCTTTATGTTGCGGATCTTTATAATTATGGCAATGAAGAAGCGGAAAAACGTCAACATTATTACAATTTTGGGGGTGTCTTCAGAAAAAAATCAACCCGTATACAATTAGCCTATGGTAGACAAAGAGGCGGTTTAATGTGTGTAGGAGGAGTGTGTAGAATAGTTCCTGAAAGTAGTGGACTATCACTAAATATAAATACTGCTTTTTAAAAAAATAAGTATAAGAGACTGTCCAAAAAAATCGCAATCTTGTCATTTCAATCAAAGGGAGAAATCGCATAGCGTTGATTACGAGACTCCTCCTTACGTAGGAGAGACAAACTGCATGTTGATTTTTTACTTTTTGGACAGCCTCTTTCTTGTTCTCTTCTAAAGGAAACAAATCCCATTGCTGGGAGTAATAACTCAAAATATTCTAAAGAGGCTTTTTTAGAATGGTTACCTTCGAAGTAAATTAAGTTTATTGTTTCAATATTATTGCAATTGATTTTTTGCAATTCTGTGAAAGGTATTGGTCATACACGTATGATAAAATGCTCTTTTTGTTGCTCTCTTCTAAAAAAAACAAATCCCCATTGAAAAGTGTCTATGGTTACTGTTACTTTAGGATGGTTTTTTATTTCTGCCCAAGCTTCTTCCATGTCTTTCGACCAATGAATATCATCAAAAATCCAAACTGATTCGTTTGTTATGGTAGGAAGTAATAACTCGAAATAGTCAAGTGTGGCTTTTTTGGAATGATTGCCGTCGAAGTAAAGGAGTTCAAGCCCCCTAGCCCCCAAAGGGGGAATTTGTTTTAGGAAAGTTGAAAATTCTGAGTTTATTGATTCGACAGTATTGATATTGAATTTTTGTAATTGATTTTTAGCTATTGTAATTGTATTCGAACATCCTTCTAAAGAAGTAATCTTAGCTTTTGGGTTGCCCAATGCTAATGCAGAAGTTGCTAATCCTAAGGAAGTACCAATTTCTAAAATCGAATCTGGTTGGAAGTAGCGAACAATTCTGAATAATAATTCGGCTCTTTTTTTAGAAATACCCGCGTTTTTAGCAATAGCAGATATTTTTCGTGTATTTGATTTAAACACTCGCGAACCCGCACCAAAATCGGTTACTTGGATAGTTTCGTGGTTTTGTAAAAGCGTAGTACGGTATTCGTTTAAAATTTTGTATTCAGAATAGCTGGTTTTATCGTAAAAACATTTGGTGACTAAACTAAACACAAAAGGGGAGTGAACTCCGTGCTGGTTGGTGGAGTTTTTTAGGAAATTTAGATATGATTTTGTTATTTGTAACACAGAGTTTCTTAAAGTTTGGCACAAAGAAACACAAAGTAAGTATAAAATAAAAACTTTGTGAGACTTTGTGAATACTTCATGTTACTTTGTGAAACTTTTATTCCATTTTAGCACTCAATTCAAACCAACGTTCTTCATTAGTTTCTAATTTCTGAATTACTTTTTGTAATTCATTTGCCTTGGTTTCAATTTCATTATCAGCCACATTTCCGTTTGAAAATAAATCTTCAATTTCTTTTTTCTTAGCTTCTAAATCTTTGATTTCACGCTCAATTTTTTGGAATTCTTTTTGTTCTTGAAAACTTAATCCATTAGTTGCTTTTTGGTTTTGTTTCCAATTTGACTTCGCAGTTTGCGTTTCGTCAGCTCCCCCTTTGGGGGCTGGGGGGCTTGAATCTTCGTAGGCTCTAAAATCAGAATAGTTGCCAGGAAAGTCTTCAATTTCGCCTTGCCCTCTAAACACAAAAAGGTGGTCCACAATTTTATCCATAAAGTAGCGGTCGTGACTTACTACGAGCAAACATCCAGGATAATCTAATAGGAAATTTTCTAATACGTTTAGGGTAACAATATCTAAATCGTTTGTTGGTTCATCAAGGATTAAGAAATTCGGATTTTGAATGAGCACCGTACATAAGTACAAACGTTTCAACTCGCCTCCGCTTAGTTTTTCAACATAATCATGTTGCTTTTTGCGGTCAAATAAAAAACGTTCTAATAAACCACCCGCTGAAATGGTTCGACCTTTACTTAACGGAATGTATTCTCCGTATTCTTTGATGATGTCAATTACTTTTTGTTCAGGTTTTGGGTTGATACCCGCCTGAGTGTAATAGCCCACTTTTATAGTATCGCCTATGACTACTTTACCGTTATCAGGCTGAATAGTTTGGGTTAAAATATTTAAGAAAGTCGATTTTCCAGTACCATTTTTACCAATGATTCCAATGCGTTCGCCTTTGTTAAAGGTATAGTCAAATCCGTTTAAAATGACTCTATCATTGAATTTTTTAGAAACTTTGTGAAGCTCGATAATCTTACTTCCCATGCGCTCCATATTGATTTCTAATTCCACCGTATTCTCTTTACGGCGACTCATGGCTTTTTCTTTAATCACATAAAAGTCATCCTGACGCGATTTCGATTTGGTGGTGCGTGCTTTAGGTTGGCGACGCATCCATTCTAATTCTTTTACGAATAGGTTTTTTGCCTTGTCAATACTCGCATTTTCAGAAGCAATGCGTTCTTCTTTCTTTTGTAAATAATAGGAATAATTCCCTTTGTACTGGTAGATTTTTCCGTTTTCTAATTCAATAATTTCGTTACACACACGCTCTAGGAAAAAGCGGTCGTGCGTAACCATAAACAAAGTGATATTTTCTTTGGCAAAATAATTTTCCAACCATTCAATCATTTCTAAATCCAAGTGGTTGGTAGGCTCATCAAGGATTAATAAATCGGGTTTGTTAATCAAAATGATGGCCAGTGCTAGACGCTTTTTTTGTCCACCCGATAAGTTTTTAACTTTCAGTTTTAAATCCTCTAATTTTAATTTGAAGAGAATTTGTTTGTATTGCGTTTCAAAATCCCATGCGTTGTGACGGTCCATGTTGTCAAAAGCCTTTTGGTAAGCTTCTTCGTCTTCTGGATTTTGAATGGCTTTTTCATATTGCTCAATGACTTTCAGAATTTCGTTATCGCTGGCAAAAATACTTTCCTCGATGGTCAATTCACTTTGCAAGTTGGGTTCTTGCGATAAAAATGCCATGCGAATGTCCTTGCGCATAACAATTTGACCTCTATCAGGAGTGTCTTCGCCTGTAATGATTTTTAGAATTGAGGTTTTTCCGGTTCCGTTTTTGGCTACAAAGGCAATTTTTTGGTCTTTATTGATTCCAAAAGATAAGTCTTCAAACAAAACGCGTTCGCCATACGATTTGGCTATATTTTCAACTGAAAGGTAATTCATTGTTAAATGATAAGTTATGAATTAAGAGTTGCAAAAGTAGGGTTTTGTGGGCAAACAATGTTATTTTTTTATAACTTTGAAAAAAATGATGCCATGGACGATAAAAAGAAAAATAAGCTGGAAGAGCCTGCTGAGGTTTATGGTGGGATTTCTGAAAAATCAAGTGTGAGTAATGATGAGCGCTTGATATTAGAAGCCTTGTTGTCCAAATCGAAATCCAATCATGCGAGCAATAAAGCATTTTCTACTGCTGAAGCCATGATAATTTATAGAGAAAAATTAAATGCAAATCGATAATATATTTGATACTTTGGGATGAAATTGCGATAGAGACTTTACTAGCTGAATCAGAATTTATACTCAAGAAATGGAATTATAAAGAAGTTCAGAAATTTGAAAAATTGGTTTCTGAACGACTCGAAAAATTAGCTTTAAATCCTTTTGTTGGGCTATACAATGATGAGTTGAACGTGTATAAGTTAGTAATATCAAAACAGACTAGTTTGTATTATGGACTAGACGAAAATTCTAAAAGTATCAACTTATATCTTTTTTGGAACAATCAGAGAAAGCCTAAAGAACTTATGAAGATTTTAGAGCGCTAATTAAGCGCTCTTTTCATTTTAGAAATAAAATCCTAAACCTGTAGTTAAGTAATTGTATGTTGGAGATGCAATTTGTAGATGTTCATATCCTAAAGCAAAAAACATGTTTTTTCTGTGATATTTTCCTTTGATATCAAATGTGCGTACCGTTTGGTTGTTGATGTTGCTCCAGTGAATAGAGGTGTCAAGACTATAGTTTTTAACTATGAAAGCATCAACATGTAGTCCAAAATTCACTCCTGTTTTATTTACCGTACTACCTACATGAGTTGCGCCAATCAAAAATCCAAAGTTAAAATGTTTAAAACGCAAACGGTCGTATCCAAGATTGAATTGATAAATGGGTAAAGAAGCTGTTTTGCCTTGATAATTTTCAAAAAGACTAATTTGGTCAAATTGTCCGTAGATGTACTGTTTTACTCTGCCTTTTATTTTAAAATGATTTCCATACGAACTGTAATTTGAACCTAATTTTTCGGTTAAAAAACTGTTTTCTACATCCAGTCGGAAAGTTGTTTTTTGAGATTCACCACCATAATTTCCAGTACGCTCATCAGCATACGGATAAGTTGTAAGCTCGTTGTCTAGATGATTTTCCAATTCATAATTTCCAACAATGGCGTAGTAGGAAAGGTAAAGAAATAAATCAACAAATAAGTTATCACTTGAATTATGATTAGAACGATTTGTTTGATGTGTGTTTGTTTGGGATGAGTTTTGTGTGTTGGTTTCTTTGGTGTTTAATTCTTTTTTAGACTGGTCAATTTTTTGACAAAAGCCGTTCAAGTACAGTAATAAAGTTAAAAAATATAGAGGTTTTGTATTCATAATTTTAGTAGTGTTCAAATTTTATGGCGAAGATATGTTTTTTAAGTTTCAACTTGATTCTAAAGCCATGTTAGTTTTGAAATAAGTTATAGATAAGTACTTTTAATAATTTTACTTCTGAAATAAGCTTTTTGTTTTACCAAATAAAAATCGCAATTTTGATTTTGCTAAGAACTATTTGAAAATTGATAGTTACACATTGTATAAACGATGAGTTATATTCAGGAAATAAAGCAAATTCTATCGCAAGCGCGACAAAAAACCTATCAGGCAATAAATACTGCAATGGTAGAGGCATATTGGAATATAGGTAGGAAAATTGTTGAAGAAGAACAAAACGGGAAGGAACGTGCTCAATACGGTAAAGAAATAATTAAAACAATATCTATTGAACTCACTCGTGAATTTGGAAAAGGTTTTTCAGAACGAAATATTAGAAAATATAGACAATTTTATCAAACTTTTCCTGAAATTGAAATTTGGCCGACACTGTCGGCCAAATTGAATTGGTCTCATTTTGAATTGATTATGAGGGTGCAGGATGAAAAGGCTAGAATGTATTATCTAAAAGAAGCTTCTGAAAACACTTGGTCAGTGAGAACATTAGACCGAAATATTTCAACCTTATATTATTATCGATTATTGTCCTCAAACGATAAAGAAACAATAAAAGGTAAGAGTATACCTGAGAAAAATAATATTCACGACTTTATAAAAAATCCATCCGTTTTAGAATTCTTGAATTTGTCAACATCGTTAAGTTATACTGAACTTGAATTAGAAAAAGCCTTAATTGATAATTTGCAAAAATTCATTTTAGAATTAGGAAAAGGTTTTGCTTTTGTAGAAAGACAACAGCATATAAAAACCGAAACCGCTGATTTTTATATCGATTTGGTGTTTTATAATTACATTTTAAAATGTTTTGTAATTATAGAATTAAAAACGCATACCATTACGCATCAAGACATAGGGCAATTGGATATGTATGTTAGAATGTATGATGATTTAAAAAAACCTAAGGAAGATAATCCTACTATAGGAATTTTGCTTTGTACCGAAACCGACAAAACAATTGCAAAATATTCTATTTTGAATCAGAATAATCAGCTGTTCGCTTCAAAATATTTACCCTTTTTACCAACAGAAGAACAATTGCAAGATGAAATTGAACGTCAGAAGTTGATATTTAAAAGCCAACATAATTTAGAAATTTAATTCATTTTCATACAGTGCAACTCTCCGTAATCATTCTTAATTATAATGTACGACATTTTTTAGAACTATGTGTTTTAAGCGTGCAACAAGCCCTTAAAAATATTGATGGGGAAATCATCGTAGTAGATAATGCTTCGCAAGATGATAGCTGTGCGATGATGCAACAACGTTTTTCTGAAATAAAACTTATTCAAAACACTGAAAACGCTGGTTTTCCAAAGGGGAATAATATAGGTGTCGCAGCAGCCCGTGGTGAATACATTTGTATACTAAACCCCGATACTGTAGTAGCCGAAGATACCTTTCTGAAAATTTTAGGCAAAGTTGCTCAAACTCCCCCTTTGGGGGCTGGGGGGCTGGGAATAATAGGTTGCAAACTCATTGACGGAACAGGAAATTTTCTTCCTGAGTGTAAACGTGGGGTGCCAACGCCTTGGGTGGCTTTTACCAAAATTTTTGGGTTGTATAAATTTTTTCCAAAAACAAAATGTTTCAATCAATATTATGCACAGCATCTCTCAGAAAATGCCTCTGGGGAAGTCGCTATATTAGTGGGGGCTTTTATGGTAATGAAGCGGGAAGTGTATCTGAAAGTGGGCGGTTTTGATGAAAAATGCTTTATGTATTCGGACGATATTGATTTGAGTTATATGGTGACCAAAGAAGGTTTGCAAAACTACTATTATCATGAAACTACCGTTATACATTATAAAGGTGAAAGTACTGTTCGTGACGAACTGTATGTAAAACGTTTTAGCGACGCCATGCAATTTTTTTACAACAAACATTTTGGAGGTTCGCTAGTCTTCAAGTGGATGATGAAATTGGGGGCAATAGCTTTTGCTTTTTTTAAAAGGAGTCAGCAAAAACAGCTGGTATATGAAGTCGATGGCTATTTAGTGTATACAAAAGAAGATGCTACAATGTTGAAAATTGAGCAACAACTCAAAAAAAAAGCTACTCAGCTGATTGATATTAATCAAAATCCGTTATTTTCGCATAGTTATCCTACAAATTTTAAACTAGAAATTGTATTGGATAACAATAGTTTTTCTTTTAAAGAAATCATCGCTTTTTTAGAAAAATATAAGAATTATGGTTTTACTTTTAAGATTCTTCCAAAAAATTCCGGTTTTATCCTTGGAAGTAATAGTAGTAACGACAAAGGGCAAGTAATACGATGGAAGTAAAAATTATATTTAATGAAATTATTAATCAAAATAATTATTAATTTTGTAATCTAAATAAGAAAACACAACTTTAGTTTAAGAATATGGCAAGGTTTGAATTGAAATTACCTAAGATGGGTGAAAGTGTTGCTGAGGCAACGGTAACCAACTGGTTAAAAAATGTGGGCGACCGCATTGAAATGGACGAAGCAGTGCTTGAAATTGCTACTGATAAAGTGGATAGCGAAGTGCCAAGTGAAGTAGCGGGTACTTTGGTTGAAATTTTATTCCAAAAAGATGATGTTGTTCAAGTAGGACAAACCATTGCTATTATTGAAATCGAAGGTGGTGCAGTGGTAGCTGAAACTCCAAAAGTAGAGGAAGTTTCAACTCCAGTAGCTGAAATAATAAAAACCGTTGAAGTAGCGAAAGAAGCTGTAGCTCCAGCTGATTTTTCTGCATCAGATAAATTTTTCTCACCATTAGTAAAAAACATTGCAAAAGAAGAAGGTATCTCTTTAGCAGAGTTAGAGTCAATCCAAGGAACTGGCAAAGACGGTCGTGTAAATAAAGAAGATATTTTAAATTATATTAAAAATAGAGGGAATCAGGCTAGTGCTCAGGCATCAGCGGTAACAACTTCTGCTCCAAAAGCTACGTCTGTTGCTACAGCTCCTGCTACACAAGCAGTTCCGGTATCGGTTAATGGTGCGGATGAAATTGTGGAAATGGACAGAATGCGTAAGCTTATCTCGAAATACATGGTGGAGTCAGTGCAAACTTCAGCTCACGTACAATCATTCATTGAGGTAGATGTGACCAACATTGTGAAATGGAGAGATAAAAATAAAAATGCTTTCGAAAAACGTGAGGGTGAAAAACTAACATTTACTCCTATTTTTATGGAAGCGGTAGCAAAAGCTTTACGTGATTACCCAGGAATGAATGTTTCTGTAGATGGTGATTTTATCATCAAAAAGAAAAATATTAACTTAGGTATGGCTACAGCTTTACCAAATGGAAACTTAATTGTTCCTGTAATTAAAAATGCAGACCAGTTGAATTTAGTGGGTATGGCTAAAGCGGTTAATGATTTAGGAAACCGTGCAAAAGCTGGTAAGTTAAAACCAGATGATACCACGGGAGGTACTTATACCGTAACGAACGTAGGTTCTTTCGGTTCGGTATTTGGTACGCCTATCATCAACCAGCCACAAGTAGGTATCTTAGCGTTAGGGGCTATCCGTAAAGTACCAGCAGTAATTGAAACTCCAGAAGGTGATTTTATTGGTATCCGTCAAAAAATGTTCTTGTCGCATTCATACGACCACAGAGTGGTAGATGGTGCTTTAGGAGGAATGTTTGTAAAACGTGTGGCTGATATTTTAGAAGCTTGGGATATTAATAGAGAGGTGTAATATTTCTAATAGAATAATTAAAAATCCAAATAAGGAAACTTATTTGGATTTTTTGTTTTGTAGATTTATATATTTGTAGTGCTAACCGAATAATAAATTAATGGAGTTAAAATTAAATCGCCCGATTTGTTTTTTTGACTTAGAAACTACAGGGACAGATATTTCAAAAGATCGAATTGTTGAAATTTCAATAATAAAAATTTTTCCAAACGGAAATAAAGAAAGCAAGACGTGGTTGGTAAATCCTACCATTCCTATTCCTGAACAAGCAGCAGCCATTCATGGTATATCAGATCTGAAAGTAGCTAATGAACCTACTTTTGCAGAATTAGCTAATCAAGTACATAACATGATTAAAGATTCTGATTTAGCGGGATTTAATTCAGATCGCTTTGATATTCCTTTACTAGCTGAAGAGTTATTACGTGCAGGAGTTGATTTTGATATGAAAAACAGAGTGTCTGTAGATGTTCAGACTATTTTTCATAAGAAAGAAGAACGAACGTTGGGAGCAGCCTATAGATTTTACTGCAATCAAACGTTGGACAATGCACATAGTGCCGAAGCAGATACAAGTGCAACGTATGAAATATTAAAGGCTCAATTAGATCGTTATCCTGATTTAGAAAATGATATGAAAATATTGTCAGAGTATACCACTCGTAAAAAATCAGTTGATTTTGCTGGATTTATAACTTTAAATGATAAAGGACAAGAGATTTTTGCTTTTGGTAAACATAAAGGAGCTTTAGTAGAGGAGGTTTTTGATAAAGAACCTGGCTATTTTGGTTGGATTCAAAATGCGGATTTTCCTTTGTACACTAAAAAGGTATTAACAGGAATCAAATTAAGAAAGTTAAATACAAAAAAGTAAATAGTGAAGAGTAATTAGCTAAAAAAATAAGCTAATTCTAGTCACGTATCACTAATTATTAGAGAAATGAAAATAATCTGTATAGGTCGTAATTATACGGACCATATTAATGAGTTGAATAATGAACGACCATCTGAGCCGGTGATTTTTATGAAACCGGATACAGCCATTTTGCCTAAACAATTTCCTTTTGTTTTGCCCGAGTTTAGTAATGATGTACATCACGAAATAGAAGTTTTAGTAAAAATTAATAAAGTTGGGAAATATATTGACTCTAAATTTGCTCATAAATATTATGATGAAATAAGTGTAGGGATTGATTTTACGGCTCGTGATTTGCAATCAAAATTAAAAGAAAAAGGTTTACCATGGGAAATAGCAAAGGCATTTGACGGTTCAGCGGTAATAGGTGACTTTTTATCGAAAAAAAATTTCAGTTCGTTAGAAAATCTTAATTTTGAATTAAGAAATAACTCACAAGTCGTTCAGAAAGGTAATACCAGTCAAATGTTGTGGAAAATAGATGAAATGATTGCTTATATTTCGCAATATTTTACTTTAAAGACAGGAGATGTTATTTTTACAGGAACTCCAGCAGGGGTAGCAAAAGTAAATCCAAATGATATTTTGGAAGGATATTTAGAAGATAAACAACTATTTAAGATTCAGGTTAAGTAATGGCGATTCACTATAATTTAGCAAAAGTATATGCGATCTCAGATGATGATGATGATTTTGTGCGTCAAATAATAACACTTTTTGTAGAAGAAGTTCCTAGAGATCTCAAGCAAATAAAAGAAGGAATTGAAGATAAAGATTATGCCAAAGCGTATGGTTTTGCTCATAAAACCAAACCAACTTTAGATTTGCTAGGTATGGATGCTGCCAAAGAAGAAATATTATTAGTAGAACAATGGACAAAAGACCAAGGAAAAAAAAGGGAAATAAAAGAAGTATATAAAAGCTTAAAGGCGAGGATAAATGCTGCTTTAGATGAAGTAAAAAAAGATTTTAATTTATAGTGTAATACTAAAATATACAAGATTAGAGTAAGGATTAGAAGGAGATGGTATTTTAGACTCTTTTTGATCCTTATTTTTTGTTGAGAAATATAAAAAAAGACCAAGATGAAAGCAGCCGTTGTAACCATAGGAGATGAAATATTGATAGGGCAAATTACAGATACAAATTCTGGATATATAGCAAAATCTTTAGATAAAATAGGTGTTCAAACAATAGAAATGCTTTCTATTTCTGATGATAAACGACACATTTTAAAAACACTTTCTTATTTACAAGATCAAGTAGAAATTGTAATTATAACAGGAGGGTTAGGGCCTACCAAAGATGATATTACAAAAAAAACCTTATGTGAGTATTTAGGCGATGTTTTAATCTATGATGAAGGAGTTTTGGAGCATGTGACTAAAATGATTGAAAATTATTTTAAAAGACCGATAAGTCAGATGAATAAAGAACAGGCATTAGTTCCTTCAAAATGCAAAGTCTTATTTAATCAAGTAGGTACAGCACCAGGAATGTGGTTGGAAAAAGGAAAGACCGTTTTTGTTTCTCTTCCAGGAGTTCCTTACGAAATGAAATATTTAATAGATCATGAAGTAGTACCTCATTTGGTAGAAAAATTTGACAGACCTTATATATATCATCAAACATTAATGACTTACGGTGTAGGAGAAAGTATGTTAGCTGAACGAATTGAAGAATGGGAAAATAAATTACCTGATTTTATTAAGTTAGCCTATTTGCCAAGTCCTTTTCAAGTAAAGCTTAGATTGACAGCTAGAGGTGCAAATGAGCAACTTTTGAAAGAACAGGTAGCTTTAGAAGTAGAAAAAATAAAACCTCTTATAAAAGATTGTTTAGTAGGGTTAGATGAAGGAGAAACAATTGAGGTTATGTTAGGAAGAATGTTAACTCAAAAAAAAATGACACTTTCCGTTGCAGAAAGTTGTACAGGAGGAAAAATGGCTTCTTTGTTAACCGCAACTTCAGGAGCTTCAGCCTATTTTAAAGGAGGGATTGTAAGCTATGCTACAGAGGTAAAAGAAGAGTTGTTAAAAGTAGATAAACAAATAATTAATGATTACTCCGTTGTAAGCAAACAAGTAGCAGAAATGATGGTTAGAAATGTAAAAGAATTGTTGAAAACTGATTTTGCAATTGCTACAACTGGAAATGCAGGCCCTTCAAAAGGAGAGTCAGATGCTGATGTAGGAACTGTATATTTGGCAATAGCAACACCTAAAGAGATTATAGTTGAAAAATGTGAGTTAGGTCAGCCAAGAGAAAAGGTTATAGAAAGAGCTGTTAATAAGGCGTTTGAAATGTTGTATAAAGAAATTTTAAAAAATTACTAAAATAGTTTGTGTAATCGTTTTATTTTTTGTTACTTTGCACCCTGATTTTGAATAACGATAAAACATAAGTATAATGTCAAGAGTTTGTGACCTTACAGGAAAAAGAGCGATGGTAGGAAACAACGTTTCTCACGCTATGAACAAGACAAAGAGAAAATTCTCTGTAAACTTGATTAAAAAACGTTTTTACCTTCCTGAAGAAGATAGATGGATTACTTTAAGAGTAGCTGCTTCTACAATTAAAACGATTAATAAAAACGGAATTTCAGCTGTGCTAAAACAAGCCCAAGCTAATGGATTAATCAAATAATCTATTCCTAAATTAAATATATTTTAAGATGGCAAAGAAAGGTAATAGAATTCAGGTAATTTTAGAATGTACTGAGCATAAGACTTCTGGTGTACCAGGGACTTCTCGTTACATCACTACTAAGAATAAAAAGAACACTCCAGATAGATTAGAAATTAAAAAATTTAATCCTATCTTAAAAAGAGTGACTGTTCATAAAGAGATTAAATAATTTAGAAATTTTTATTAATAAAAATTTCAGCTAAAAAATGTAAGTCATGGCAAAGAAAACCGTTGCAACCCTACAGACAGCATCTAAGAGATTATCAAAAGCTATTAAAATGGTAAAATCTCCTAAAACTGGTGCTTATACTTTTGTTGAGGCTATCATGTCTCCTGAAGAAGTTGATGAATTTCTTAAAAAGAAATAATTTTATCTATTCAATATAACAAAGCTGCTTCTTTCTTGAAGTGGCTTTTTTGTTTTATATTTGCTAAAAAAATATCAAATACTTACTTGTAAAATTAGTATAGTTAGTATTTTTGAATATTCAAATGATAAAACATTGTTGTAAATTGTAAATCATATATAATAAATGAATTTCTTTAAAAAAATTTTTTCTTCAGAAAAAAAAGAAACACTTGATAAAGGGTTAGAAAAATCAAGTGCTTCTTTCTTGTCTAAATTAACTAAAGCAGTTGCTGGTAAGTCAAAGGTAGATGATGATGTATTAGATAACTTAGAAGAAGTGCTTGTTACTTCAGATGTTGGTGTAAATACAACTTTAAAAATTATTGAACGTATTGAATCACGCGTAGCGCGTGATAAGTACCTAGGTACTGATGAACTTAATAAAATATTAAGAGAAGAAATAGCCTCTCTTTTATCAGAAACTAATTCGGGAGAAGATACAGATTTTGCGATTCCAGCTAATAAAAAACCGTATGTAATTATGGTGGTAGGCGTAAATGGAGTTGGTAAAACAACTACTATTGGAAAATTAGCTAATCAATTTAAAAATGCAGGTTATAAAGTAGTATTAGGTGCCGCGGATACATTTCGTGCCGCAGCAATTGATCAGTTACAGATTTGGGCAGATAGAGTGGGAGTACCTATTGTAAAACAGCAAATGGGTAGTGATCCAGCCTCAGTAGCATTCGATACTTTACAAAGTGCTGTTGCACAAGACGCTGATGTGGTCATTATTGATACGGCTGGACGTTTACACAACAAAGTAGGTTTGATGAATGAGCTTTCAAAAGTAAAACGCGTAATGCAAAAAGTAGTACAAGATGCGCCTCATGATGTATTATTAGTATTAGATGGGTCTACTGGACAAAATGCGTTTGAACAAGCAAAAGAATTTACTACAGCAACAGAGGTGAGTTGTTTAGCTGTAACAAAATTAGATGGAACAGCTAAAGGAGGAGTTGTAATTGGAATTTCTGATCAATTTCAAATTCCTGTTAAATATATAGGGGTAGGAGAAGGGATTAATGATCTTCAGGTGTTTAATAAATATGAGTTTGTAGACTCTTTCTTTAAGTAATATGCAAAAATTTAAAGCCTTTCATTTTTTCCTTTTTGGAACATCTGCTCTTTTAGTGGCTCAGTATACTAAAAATTTAAAAATTTCTTTATTATTTTATACAATAGCTTTAATATTATATATTTCAGCCTTAGTGAAGTTTTATAAAGAAAAAAAGTAATAAAAAGAAGGTGTTCTAAAGTTAAACTCACTTTCTGAGAATCAGATATACGAAAATCATCTCCGATGGGTTTCGAATATTTTAGCAATGAAAAGGCTGTCCTAAAATTTTTTTTGGACAGCCTCTTTTTATGGAAAAGTTTGAATGTGAGTATTTTCCTTTTTCTTGTGAAAGATAAAACAACTAACGAAATCATTTATATTTATAGATAGATTGAAAAGTGTAATTTAGGTTACTTTTATTACGTTTTAAAATGATTATTTTTGATGTTTAAAAATTAATATTATGTCAGATACAATAGAAAGAATTAAATGTTTAATTATAGGTTCTGGTCCTGCAGGTTATACTGCTGCTGTTTACGCTGCTAGAGCTAATATGAATCCTGTTTTATATCAAGGAACTCAGCCAGGAGGTCAGTTAACAACAACTAATGAAGTAGAAAACTTTCCTGGTTATCCAGAAGGAGTTACAGGTCCAGAAATGATGGTGCAATTAGAAACACAAGCTAAGCGTTTTGGAACTGATATACGTAATGGTTGGGTTACTAAAGTAGATTTTTCTGGTGATTTGCATAAAGTATGGATTCATGATGGAAAAGAACTTTTGTGTGATACGGTTATTATTTCAACAGGAGCATCTGCTAAATATTTAGGATTACCTTCTGAACAGCATTATTTAAATATTGGGGGAGGTGTTTCAGCTTGCGCAGTTTGTGATGGATTCTTTTACCGCAATCAAGAAGTAGTCATTGTAGGGGCTGGAGATAGTGCTTGTGAGGAAGCGCATTATTTATCTAAAATGTGTAAAAAAGTAACAATGCTTGTTCGTAGTGAACAGTTTAGGGCATCAAAAATTATGGAAGAACGTGTGCGTAAAACAGAAAATATACAAATTTTAATGCACACAGAAACAGAAGAAGTTCTAGGAGATGGACAAGTGGTAACAGCTGTAAAAGCAAAAAATAAATCAACAGGGGAAATTACGGAAATCCCTGCTACTGGTTTCTTTGTAGCAATAGGGCATAAACCTAATACGGATATATTTAAAGATTATATTACTTTAGATGAAACGGGTTATATATTAAATATTCCTGGAACTTCTAAAACGAATGTAGCGGGTGTTTTTGTGGCAGGTGATGCTGCAGATCATGTATATCGTCAAGCTATAACGGCAGCGGGTACAGGTTGTATGGCGGCTCTTGATGCAGAAAGATATCTGGCTGCAAAAGAATATTAAAGAGTATTTAGTATTATGTAGTTTAAAATACAATTTTTTTTAGAATAGAAAACCCCGAAATTAAGAAAAACTTAAAAACGGGGTTTTAAAAAGGATTTATTTACTAATGTATGGATCAATTATATTGCTTATTTCTTCTGGAGAAGATTCTGGTTTTAATTCAAATAATTTTGTAAATAAAGGTTGTTTTTCTTTTTTAAGTATTAAGTCTTTGTTTTGATTGAAAACAGTAGACCATTTATTTCTAACATTTTTCCAAATGATACGGTTCTTTTTCCAATAATTTTGAGCTAAAGTACATTTTGAATCATCTATTTTTTTGTATACATCATAGCCTTTTTCCTCAGCTAATACAATTTCTTCATTTTCGCGTATTATTTTTTTATTATCTTGATTATGAATCCATCCAAAATCTTTTATTTCATGGATGTTATTTCTTTTTAAAACATTATAATCGTTTCTTATAGTATGTTCCCTACGAGGTAAAGGTGCATCTGTTGTGTTCTCCCAAAAATGTCTTCCATCAACGTGTATCCAAGACGCTGTTCCTTCATAACGAGGACTATCATCAACTTGATATACTTTTTGAGTCCATTGGCCTGCTACTTGTTTTTTATTCAATTTGTTGTACTTCCAAGTTTGATCTTTATCAAATAGATATAAATCAGTATTTTCATATAGCCAATCTTGTCTCCAATGTTTTACTATTGATTCTTCTGTTGTTCCGGTAATAAGTAAGTGTTGTAAGGAAATTTTGTTTGATTCATCTTCAATGAGTTCTATCCATTCTATAGCTTTTTCATGTTTTGAAGGAGAAGGTTTATAGTCATTATTTTTTGAGTAGTTAAATGTTTCGGCAAAATTAAACTCAACTTCATAGCATCCGCACATAGATTTGATCGCTTTTCTATCTTCTTCTTTTTTGTTTTGTCCATAATTTGTTGAAAATAGACTTATTAAAATAAGTGTTAAAGTTGTTTTTTTCATGTAAAGAGTATTTTAAAAAATTTGTACAAATATATTAAATTTATTTAGAATAAATAAAAATAAGAGTATATTTGCACTCAAATAAGAATACACTTACTATCATGTATAAAATAATAATGCTTGTCCCTTTTGTTTTTAGTAATATCGTAATGGGGCAAATTGATTCTAGGGATTCATTGCGAGTAAAAAAAATAGATGAAGTAGTAATTACAGGACAATTTACTCCTCAATCATTAAAAAAATCTGTTTTTAATGTAAGAGTTATTACTTCTAAGGATATACAAAATTTATCAGCAAATAATTTTACAGATGTATTAAATCAGTATTTAAACATTTCATTACAGCCCAGCGGTTCAAGTGGTCGTTCTACTGTTTCTTTATTTGGATTAGATGGACAGTATTTTAAAATATTAGTAGATAATGTACCGCTAATTAACGAAAATGGTTTAGGGAATAATATAGATCTTTCTCAAATTAATTTAAATGATATAGAACGAATTGAAATTGTAGAGGGATCTATGGGTGTTACGCATGGGGCTAATACTGTTACGGGAGTTTTAAATATTATTACAAAAAAGAAGCTTTCAGGGAAATTTGCTTTACGTATGGGAATTCAGGAAGAAACTATAGGTAAGGAGTTTCAAATTTTTGATAAAGGAAGGCATATACAAAATTTTAAATTCTCCTATAATTATAAAGGTAAATGGTATTTTGATTTAGGTATTAATAGAAATGATTTTAAAGGGTTTTATGATACAAAGCAAGGTAAGTTTTATAGGGAAAATGATGGGACTAGAGGATTAAGATGGTTACCTAAAGAACAATTAAATGGAACGACAACAGTTGTTTATCATGCTAATAATTTTGATTTGAATTACAAATTAGAAATGTTTAATGAATTGGTTCGATTTTATAACAGTACAGTTCAATCAGGATATAATGATGATTTCGGGTATTATCGTTACGCTAATGATAAACGATATTTTGTAAATAGAATTTTTCATAATTTAAATCTTTCGGGACGTTTTTTTTCAAAAATTAATTATACGGGATCATTTTCTTATCAAAAACAGGAACGAAAATTAGAGAATTTTAAATTTAATTTATACGATAAAAATGAACTAAATAATGATCTTTTTAAGGATCAGTCTATGGAGGTTTATTATAGTACAGGTTCTTTGAGTAATTTTTTTAATACTGATAAAGCAGATCTATTGTTAGGATACGAAATAGTT
This sequence comes from Flavobacterium sp. TN-1, assembly GCF_052828645.1. Taxonomy (NCBI): domain Bacteria; kingdom Pseudomonadati; phylum Bacteroidota; class Flavobacteriia; order Flavobacteriales; family Flavobacteriaceae; genus Flavobacterium; species Flavobacterium sp. TN-1. The sequence continues at coordinate 3,240,715 of NZ_CM128253.1, read as the reverse complement.
TCTAATAAAGGATTTTCTTTGATTCAGAAGGAGAATAATGTTTTGGAGCCTATTGAAAAAAGAATTAATAATTATGATTTTTATGTTTCTAGCGAATTGTCAATTACAGATAAATTTTCTCTTAAACCAGGTTTACGCTTTTCAATTCAATCTTTATTTCAAGATCAATATGCTTCCTCATTAGCTTTGCGTCATTTGTTTAACAAAGGAGTAGAGATGCGATTATCTTATGGCACTTCTTATAGGACCCCAAATTTTACTGAACTTTATTCTAAACAAATTTTTGATGGACATTTTTTTTCAGGTAATGAAAAATTGATTCCAGAAACCAGTACTTCTTATGAAGCTAGTCTAAAACGAGTACAAGAGTTTAAAAAAAATACCATTTTCTCTAATCAGTTGTCTACTAGTTTTATTGATTTAAAGGATAAAATAGATATGGTTTTGTCCCGATTTAATCCAGATACAGGTAATCCAGAATATCAATATATTAATATTAGTAAATATAGTATACTTAATATAGCCGCTCTAACCCAGCTGAAAAATCAAAAAGTATCAGCTAGTTTGGGAGCCTCTTTAGTAGGGATTTCTCAAAAAATAGATAACCAAGTTTTTTCTTCCAATAAAGATTATTTGTATTCTTTTAATTGCAATGCAAGCCTATCTTATTCTTTTTCAAAACCAGAATTAAATGTGTCTCTTTATTATAAATATAACGGAAGGGTTCAGCAACTAATAGAAGGAGCAACTAAATATGAAGTTTCAACAGTAGATTCTTCTAATTGGCTAGACTTTACTTTGCAAAAAAAGATTTTTAAAGACAAAGTAGAAACTAGTATGGGAGCTAGAAATATATTGAACATAACTAATATAAATCAGTCAGGAATGGAGCAATCTAGAGGACATGCAAGAAACTCTCAACTGATGTTAGCTTATGGTCGTTCCTTTTTTGTAAAAATAGTATATAACCTAAATTTTTAAACAAAAAGATAAGGTAAAATGAGCAATAAAAATAATTAATAAACAATAACAATAATCTATATGAAAAAAGGACTATTACTACTGTATTTAACTACATTTTTTATCTCTTGTTCAAAAGAAACAATAGATGAAAAAACAAAGACCGTAATCTCTAAAGAAGAAATTTTAAAACCAGAGATAGGAGGTCCTAATCAGCCTAATCAGGTTTTTTTAGATTTGAGTAAAGAGACATCTAAAGTTGTAAATAGAGCAACATGGGATTTAGGTTTTTATTCTGGAGATGGTTTTAGAGTAATTTTGAACAGTTCTATTTTTATGGCGGTTAAAAAAACAGATCAAACAGATATAACTTTAGTCCAAAACTCGGATAAAAATGTAGTCTCTTTAGGAGGGTTTAATTTAGCTAAAAATGGATACTGTGATGATGCTACAGGTGTTTTAAATGGTAAAGGAAAAGGAGAAGGAACTGCAATAGCAGAAATTTCTGCGGTTGATAACGAAAACAAAGTGTACCTGCTCAATCTAGGTTTTGAAGTTTCTACAAACACACCTGCAATAGGTTCAGTTAGTACAGAAGGAAAAGCAAGAGGCTGGAAAAAAATTAGAATATTAAGAGCTAATAATGGAGGATATAAAATTCAATATGCTGATTTATTAGATAAAGATTTTAAAGAAAAAATAATAGATAAAGATAGGTCATACAATTTTACTTTTTTCAGCCTATTTAAAGATGAGGTTGTAGTTGTAGAACCTAAAAAGGAATCATGGGATTTATGTTTTACTACTTTCACTAATTATATTTTATCGGGAGATGATATTGTGACTTATGGGTTTGCAGATTTTGTTATTTCTAATATGAAAGGAGGAACACAGGTATATGAAGTAAATACATCGGAATATACTTATGAAAAATTTAAAAAAGAAAATGTAATAGAATCTAATCTTATACCTTCTAAAAAGGATCAAAGGATAATAGGTTCTAATTGGAGGGTAGGAGGATCTCAATTTGGAGGATTACCAAGTATCAAAACAGACCGTTTTTATGTTTTAAAAGATATTGAATCTAATTATTATAAAATAAAATTTCTTACAATGACTAATGATAAAGGAGAAAGAGGGAATACCAAAATTCAATATTCTTTATTATAAATTAAAACTTATTTGAAAATACAATTTCAAAGAATAAAATAGAATCATTTCACAGTTGAGATTACGATATGATTTTAATCTTTTATGTTAGAATTACAAACTAAGTATTGATTTTGAGATAGTCTTTTCTTCTAGCTTAAAGAAAAACAACTAGAAAATAATTTAAAACTATATATATGAAAACAATAAAACTATTTTTATTGATGATTTTCAATTGGTGTTCTTATACTCAAATAGCTTATAACCCAATTGTTGAAAAAATTAATTTAGGAAATGATGGAGAAAATAAGGCCTATTATAAGCTAAATTCAGGAGTTATAAAAAATATCAAAAATGAAATTAATTGGCATCTGGCTTTTCAAATAGATAATGATCGAGGTTTTGGAATTAGAGTTAATACCAGTAGTGCAATATGTACTGTTTATAAAACAGATAAAACGGAATTAAGTCAAGTAACGAAAGATAATTATAATTCATTGGCAAGAGGGAATGATAATGAACTCTATAATAGTACTGTAGATTGGAATATAGGGGCACTAAATAATGATTATTGGGATGATCAAACCAATCCTCATAAATATTATATAGGTTGGGGAGCTTATGATATAAAGACACATAAGGTTAATGGAAATCGTGTTTTTATTATAAAACATTCGACTTTTATAAATGGAGCTTGGAAAGGGAATTATTATAAATTAAAAATTAATTCTCGTTTTAGAAATTACGTCTTTACTTATTCAAAATTTGATGGAAATGATTGGGGACCAGAAAAAACAGAAGTAATAAATGATTTAGATTATAGAAATTCAGGAAATAAATTTGTGTATTATAATCTAGAGACTCATTCTGTTGTGGATGAAGAGCCTCAATCATGGGATTTCTTATTTACGACTTATGATCAAAATTTAAATAAAGCTGAAATTAGACCTAGTGATTATATGTATACAGTTACAGGTTGTTTACATAAGTATGGAATTGTTGTAGCAGAAGTTTTAGAAGAAGATCAAATTATTAATTCTAATTTCGAAAATTTAACATATAAAGAAGATATGAATGTTATTGGCTATGATTGGAAGGAATTTAATTTTGAATTTTATAATCCATCATATACAATGTCTAAAAAGAAATTTTACGTAAAAACGTTAGAAGGAGATTATTATAGAGTATTTTTGAAATATAAGGTTGTTAATAGATACGAACGAGAAATAGAAATTTATAAACAAAAATTAGAAAAAAAGGTGTTGTCTAATGAAGAATTTAAAAACGATTCTTTTAATATATATCCTACTGTTTTGACAAATTCAAAAGTAACTATAGAAACACCAGAACCGAGAGCATTTAAAGAAATTGAAATTTTAAATTCTACAGGTCAGATGGTTTATCATAAAAATATTAATTCAATAGTAAATCAGTTAGAAATAGATTTGCCAGAAAATATAAACAAAGGTATTTATGTGATAAAAATAAATACAGATAACAAAATTTTTACGACAAGACTTGTTAAGTAATTTTAATTAAGAAGCCTTAAAGTGAAAAAATAAAGTGGTTATATGATTATAGAAATGTATTTTTAAGATATGTGTATCTTTACAGTACTAACTATATAATTTTTAAGGTTGTTCAAATATTTTGGTTATGAAAAGGCTGTCCTTAATTTTTTTGGACAGCCTTTGAAATGATGAATCTTTTAAGTGCCTGTGTGAAAGATTGTATTCTTTTATTTAAACCTTAAAGGAGAAACTACATAATTTTATCATTGATATCTTTTAAGAGGTAAGAGATGATGAATTATTGTTTTAAATCAATTTACTCTTATATTTGAAAAAGGCTCAGATTATAAAACCCAAGCCTTAACTTTTAACTTACACACTTTGTGGGATAGTGTCGTTTTTTGGAATCTCAATTACTTTGTTTTTTTCATTAAGATTGCTTCGTCTGCAAATTTTAGGATTTCAATTTTAGGTTCTCCGTAAATGGCTAATTTACTTTTTCCTGACGCAGATATAGACAATTTACCATTTGTAGATATATCACAATCAGTATATCCTTCAACGGTTAATGTAGTACTTTTTGAAGCTAGATTTTTTCCTTCGTATTTAGTATTATTGTCTAATCGTAGTTTTAGTTCATTTGTATCTCCTTCTATAGCTGCTGAGGATTTTTGATACATATCTATTTTTAAAGTATTAGCATTTATTAAAGCTTTTAAATCAGCATTTTTACTCATTTCTACAATTGCATTGGTTCCTTTGTAGTTTAATTCTATTTTAGATTTGTCATTACTGATTAAAGTAAAATTAGGAATTGTGGCATTTATTGATACTTTTGAATAGTCTAATGCTTTAAGTGTGAGTTTTTTTACATTTAAATCATTAAAGGCGTTGAGTTTTGCATGATGTTTAACGTTAATTAGTTTTAAGCTATCAGTATAAAATACACGAACATCAATTTTTTTATAAGTAGCTATTTCTTTGTTGGTATTAAGGCGTAACGTTTTTCCATAAATCTTACGATCTATAACATCATGTAAATTATCATCAGCTTCAATTTCAATTGCATTTTTGTCAGCTTTTATTAAATAAACCTCTAAGTTATCTTCTATTTCAATTTCTTCAAACACTTCCGTTCCATATTTTTCAGTTTTCACCATTTTGGTTCCCTTAATCCTTTCTTTGTTTTGAGAGAAAGCAAGGGTTGTCATAAGGCTAATAAATAATAAGCTAATTTTTTTCATTTTTGTAGAATTTGGTAAAATACAAATATAAAAAAAATCATTCTGATCTAAGGAATGATTTTTAAGGTTAACTACTTCTATTTATTGACTTTTTAAAAAGTACAGAAGAGATTATAAGTTATTGTTTTTCAATTGTTCCTTCAGAAGAATCATTTAAATTTTTTATTTTGGGAGATCCAGCATAATAAATACTACTACTACTAGAAGCGTCTGCATGTAATGAAATTAGAGGATGAACTCGTATTTCACTACTACTAGAGCTATTTGCAATAATATCATTAGCAAGTAAATTACGAGCATTTACAGTACTACTACTAGATGAATCAATGGTAAGTTTTATTGCTTTACCCGAAACCGTTATTGTACTACTACTACTAGCATCTATTGTTATTTTTTCAGATTCTATTAAAGCTGTTAGATCAGCGCTACTATCTGTAATTAACTTAATATTATTGCTTTTTATGATGCCTTTTGTTTTTAATTCAGCAGCACTAGAAGCTTCCAATTCTTCAATAAAAGGGAGTGTTATATGAATTTTATTTGCTTTGATATTAATGTAGTTCCCATTTTCAGAACTTATTTTTAGCGTGTTATCTTCTATTTCGGTTAGTATATCATCATATATATTCTGATCCGCTTCTACCATTACTTTAAAGTTAGGACCTTGTGTTATTTCGCATTTTAAACCTTCTGAAATAGATATTTTATTAAACCCTCTTAATTGTCTATCTTTTATTATGACTTTACCATTGCCTTTTATAGATTTTTTATTAATGTTTAAATTACAAGAACCAAAGATGAAAGCAATTATAAAGGTTACGATTATTTTGGCTAGATGAATCATAAGTTTTATCATAATGTTATTTTGTTTTTATAATTTTTTATCAAAGAAAAAGGGAGAATTATTATTGAAAAACAGATATTAATTTAAGATAGAAATAATCTTGTATAAATAAAAATACAATCTTTATATTTCCATGTTATAGAATTATTTAATTTTCTAATATTTTCCCTACGAGCATAATCAATTTTATACAATTTCAGTCTTTTGAATTTAGTTGGTTTTAATGATGATACCGTCTTTACTTATTTTTAATTCTTTAATATCTTGAGTATTTGTAATAGTAGTATCTTTTTTTATTTGTAAACCATTTCCGTTTAAAATGACAGTTGCATCATCATTTAGTTCATCTTCTTGATCTTCATCGTCTAATAGATTCCTTGGGCAATTTTTACATCTTATTTTATTTTCCTCCACTTCATATATATAGTCATTAGAAGAAGTATAAAATCTAAAGTAATCCCCACTTGTTATATCGTAATGTTTTAAAGAACTATCAGGTTTTATATACATTCCTTTAGGAACAAATAAAAAAATTCTAACTTGATGATCTCGAAATTTATATTTTGGATCTATTAAAAAATAGTTTTCAAGACTCAAAAGATGAGGATTAGCATCGTCATTTCTGAATTTATATCCTATTCTATTCGCATTTTTTCGAGCTTCCGATAAAGTTTTACCTTTGGCAGTATACTCAATTTGTATATAAGGTTTTGTTTCATCAGTAGGCATTAATTCTAATTCAATATTGTTAGAGTAAATATATTCATGACCTAAAGAATCTTGTACTAGTTCAAAGTCTGTTCTATCATTTACATCTTTAGAAAAATACTCATTGTTTTTAAATTTAATAGTTAAGGTATCGTTTGTCTTAAAATTTTGATTTAAATAACTTTTGTAAACAACCTTGTTTTCATACGCGAATTCACTAGAAGTTATAATTCCTAAAGTAATAAGACCTATGATAGAGCTTAACCAAATAGCCGATAAAGTTAGTTTGGCAACATTTCCTATAGAGTTAATAGTAGGAATTAATATTTTTAATCCTAAAATTAATAAGCAAAAAAAGGGAATAGCTACAGCAAAAAAGGATACTAAACAAATGATCCACAATGATGTACTTGTATAATTAAATGATTCAAAATACTCAATCCAAGGCAACTTCATAAAAGAAGTAGATCCTAAAGTAAAAAATCCAATTAATAATCCAATAATAGTAATCCCGCCAGTAAATACCATCATGGCACCTATAAATTTAGAAAATACTTTCATGATGTTTACAATAATATCACCTAAAGTACTTCCTACTCTTTGTGCTCCTGATTTTACGTTTTCTCCCATTTGGGTATAATTAGCCCTTTGAAATTTTTCTGAAACAGATTCAAATTCTTCTTTTACTTTTTTCTCAATATTTGAAATAGTAATAGGTTCTCCTTTCATTTCTAGTTTTTCAGAAGTGCTTATAGCTTCAGGAGTAACTAACCATAAGATGATGTAAGCTAATAAGCCTATACCAAAACCAGCAAAAACTAGTAAGGTTAAAGCAATTCTAATCCATACGGGATCTATTCCAAAATAATGCCCCAAACCAGAACAAACTCCCGCAATCACAGCTGTTTCTTTGTCTCTGTATAATTTTTTAGTTTTTTCAGTATGAGTATAATTAGGGCTAATAAGAGGTTCTTCTTCTATTTTATAATCTTCAGGTTGCCCCATAATAGTAATCACATCATCTATATCATTTAAACTTAAAACTTGTTTATTACTGCCTAGTTTTTCAGAAAAAAGTTCTGCAATTCTACTCTCAATATCATTCATAATTTCATCTCGTCCTTCAATAGAAAGCGAGTTACGTATAGCGTTGAAATATCTATTTAATTTTTGATACGCATCTTCATCAATGTGGAAGAAGAAACCACCTAAATTCATATTTACTGTCTTGTTCATAAGTCTTAGTTTTGTGATGTTATAGTGTTTACTGCACCCGCAAGTTCATTCCAGGTTATGCTTAGTTCTTTTAAAAAATTTTTACCCTCTTCTGTTAAACCATAATATTTTCTTGGTGGTCCTGAGGTAGATTCTTCCCATCGGTAAGTTAACAAACCATCATTCTTTAGTCTTGTTAATAATGGATATACGGTACCTTCTACTACCAGTAATTTGGCATTTTTCAATGTATCTAGGATTTCGGAGGTATAAGCATCCTGTTCTTTTAATACAGACAAGATGCAAAACTCTAAAACTCCTTTGCGCATCTGAGCTTTTGTATTCTCAATGTTCATAAGATTCCTTTTTTGTTGTTAAACTGTTCATTTTTGATTGATTGATTGATTGATTGATTGATTGATTGATTGATTGATTGATTGAAACTTTTTATTTTATTTGGTTGATGATTATAGCTATAAATTCTTTTCATTTTCCATAGATTGTTTTCAAGTAGCCAAAGATGTATAAACTTAGCTTTTCCATCAGCATACTCTCTATTTTGATTTATTGTTAGTAAAAAAATATGTTCTCCACTATGTATAAGACCATAAGGCTTTTCCTGATTATATAATATAGAAAAATGTTCTGTCCCTTTAACTAACTCTCGTCTTATTTTATAATTGTTATTTGAACATAAATTATTCTTAATAGAACTTACTAAATTTTCTTTTCCTAATGTTATACCTCCTTTGTCATGATAAAATTCTATATCATCATAAATATATTGTGCTATATTTATTGTGTTACAAGAATTATAACTTTTCCAAAATTCAGTGTCTAAAGTTTGTATTTCTTGTATAATTTCCTTATCCGATTGAGAAAAACAAGAAAAACTTAAAAGACTAAAAAAAATAAACTCTCTTATCTTCATTATTTAAAAAAGTTGATAGTTATAGGATATTTAAAATAAGCTCCTTCTTCAGCTTTAATCGCCCCATATATTATATAAAATAATTCTATTATTTTTAATAATATAGTAAGACCAAGAATAATCAAACCAAATACACCTATAGTTGATAGATTTAAAAAATCTAAGTCTTCAAATATTATATCTCCCCTTTCTATTTCTTTCCAAGAAAAATTACTTAATATACTCCCTATTATACAAGGAATAGAAATCATAATCATTACAATCGTGTAAACTAAAATACTGAGTTGAAAATTGATGATTTGTTTACCATGAAAATTAACGAAAAAAGAATTTTTTTTTCTTGAAGTCCATAAAATAACAGGAATAATATAATTTCCTAAAGGAAAAATAAATTTAGCAAAAGCACTCAAATGTGTAATTGAAGCATAGTTTTTTTCTTGTTTTGTAATTGGTAATGTTTCCATAAATATAATTTTTGATTGATGATGTTTTATATAGTTGTTTGATAAAGCTAATACTTTTTTAAACTTATTAATTTCTTATACAAAGATAATGTAAAAAAAAGGTACTATGTAAAGCAAAGTAGTTTAATTTAACAAAAAATTAACATTTTAAAAAACTAGGCACGCATAGTATTTTTTGTAGATTAGCCAAATCATAGCTTTGTATTAAGTGTATTTTATTTAAATTAAACAAGTCAAAAACATAATGTTATAAATTAAAATAAATATGAAATTTACACCAACTAAATTAAATTTATTTCTTTTCTTTAAATTACCTTCAGCTTTTTGGAGTGGTGTTAGAGTTAAAACTATAGAAGATTATGTATGTCAAGCAACCGTTAAGCATAGATGGGTTAATCAAAATCCATTTAATTCTATGTATTTTGCAGTTCAAGCCATGGCAGCAGAGCTAACAACAGGGGCTTTAGTGATGAAGCAAATTAAAGAAAGCGGTAGAAATATTTCAATGTTAGTAGCAAATAATAAAGGAACTTTTACCAAAAAAGCTACTGGTAGAATTACATTTACTTGTAATGACGGACGTTTGATTGAAGAAGCAATAAAAAATACAATTGCTACAGGAGAAGGACAAACTTTTTGGATGAAGTCTATTGGTACAGATCAAAAAGGAGACCAGGTTTCTGTTATGGATTTTGAATGGACAGTTCGTGTAAAGAAATAATATTCTAAATAGTTAAACTAATGCTAAATAAGATAAAGTACATTTTTTCTGTCGTTAAATTTGTATAAAAAAGATAGTGAAAGTTTTAGTTACAGGAGCTACAGGTTTAGTAGGTAAAGAAATTATAAAGATTTTGCATGAAAAGGATGTTTTTGTGCATTATCTGACCACTTCTAAAGATAAGTTAATACATTCTAATAAAACAAAAGGGTTTTATTGGAATCCTCGAAAAGGTAAAATAGATTTAGCTTGTATAGAGGGAGTGGATTCCATAATTCATTTAGCAGGAGCTTCCATAAGTAAAAGATGGACATCAGGGTATAAACAAGAAATAATAAACAGCCGTGTAATTCCTATGCAAATATTATATGAGCTTTTGCAAAATACCCCAAATCAAGTAAAAAACATAATTTCAGCTTCTGCTATAGGTGTCTACCCATCTTCTGTAGAAAAATATTATACAGAAGATTTTTTAGATTTTGATGATTCCTTTTTGTCTAATGTAGTAAAAAAATGGGAAGAAAGCATAGACAACTTTGCAGAGCTAGGAATACAAGTATGTAAGTTAAGAATTGGTTTAGTTTTGTCTCAAAAAGGAGGCGTATTACCTAAAATTCTTAATCCCTTACAAGCAGGTTTAGGACTCCTGTTTGGGTCAGGACAGCAATGGCAATCTTGGATACATATAGAAGATTTAGCAAAATTGTTTGTTTTTGCACTAGATTTTCAATTACAAGGAGTTTATAACGCAGTAGCACCAGATCCAGTTACACACAAAGAGTTTATTTTTAGTTTAACAAAAATTAAAGAACCTCCCCTTATTATACTTACCTTACCCAAATTATTAATGAAATTAATTCTAGGTGAAAAGCACGTGTTGTTATATGATTCGCAACGTGTATCATCGGCAAAAATTGAACAAAAAGGATTTCAATTTCAGTATACTAATCTAGAGGAGGCATTGGGTAATTTATTAAAATAATTTTAGTAGCAGGTTTAGTCTAATTTATTTTTCTAGCTACTATATTTACCTGTATCTGAATGTAATCACTTATAAAATCATCTTTTAAGTTATTAAAAATACCGTTTGATCCATGACAAACATTCCAATATGTCCTATTTAATTGTAATGTGTCACTTTTTAGATTCATTTGATTATTATGAAAACTAATTTTTGCAGGAAAATTAACAGACTTAGTGATGCCTTTAATTGTTAAATTTCCATAGATTATGGTTTTGTTTTTCTTTAACTCAGAACTAGTAATTCTAAAATCAGAAATAGGAAATTTAGAAACATTAAAAAAATGATCCTTAATGTTTTTATTAGTAAACCCTTTCAGATAGTTTTCTAGCTTATTTTTGTCTTTTTTATTCTTTAAATCCGTTACCGTTATAGAATTCATATTCATATAAAAACGACCTAAAGCAATAGAATCTAGATTGTATATAAAAATACCTTCTTTTAATTTTAAGAAACCAGTATGTTTTTTAGAAGGTTTAAAGCCACCCCAATAAATTATAGAACTTAATGTGTCTACTTCATATTTTGTTCCTTTTACTTGAGGTAAATGAGTTAGATAACTGTTATGAATCTCTGTGCTTTCCTTTTTACAAGAATTAAATAGAAAAATGACAAACAAAGAAAAAAAGAAGAGTAACTTTTTCATGGTGATTAAAGTGTTGATTATTAGTTACTAATTTACAAAAAGCCTTTTTTATTTACAATTTAAATAAAGATAAAAAGTGACAATTTGGCATTTTTAATTTTTTGGCAATACTTTTGCAATCGCAATTAAAAAAAGACAAGATAATGAGTGCCGAAAATACAGAAAAAGAACTAGAATTAAATAATACAGAAGAAACTCAAGAAAAACAAGCAGAAACAAATCAAGCTACTGATTTGACTGTTGAAGAAAAATTACAAGAAGAATTAGCAAACGAAAAAGATAAGTTTTTACGTCTTTTTGCAGAATTTGAAAATTATAAAAAACGTACATCTAAAGAACGTATAGAATTATTTAAAACAGCAGGACAAGAAGTTTTACAAGCAATGTTACCTGTTTTAGATGATTTTGACAGAGCATGGGTTCAAATTTCAAAATCAGAAGATGAAGCATTAGTAAAAGGAGTTGAATTGATTCACGAGAAATTTAAATCAACATTAATTTCAAAAGGATTAAATGAAGTTGAAATAAAACAAGGCGATCTATTTGATGCTGATTACGCAGAAGCAATTACCCAAATTCCAGCAGGTGATGATCTAAAAGGAAAAATAGTAGATATCGTTGAAAAAGGATATAAACTAGGTGATAAAATTATTCGTTTTCCTAAAGTAGTGATAGGGAATTAATAATTTGAGATTAGACATTGGTAAACAATTTCAAATTTCAAATTTCAAATTTAAATTATGAGCAAGAAAGATTTTTACGAGATATTAGGCATTAACAAAGGAGCTTCAGAATCAGAAATTAAAAAAGCATATCGTAAAAAAGCGATTGAATTTCATCCAGATAAAAATCCTGGAGATAAAGCAGCAGAAGAAAAATTTAAAGAAGCAGCAGAAGCCTATGAAGTATTAAGTGATGCTGATAAACGTGCAAAATATGATCAATATGGTCATGCAGCATTTGATGGAGCAGGAGGTTTTGGAGGTCATCACATGAATATGGATGACATCTTTAGCCAATTTGGAGATATTTTTGGAAGTGCTTTTGGCGGCGGCTTCGGCGGTTTTGGAGGTGGAGGCGGTCAGCGCCGTGCAAAAGGAAGTAATCTTCGTATTAAAGTAAAGTTAACACTAGAAGAAATAGCTACAGGTGTTGAAAAAAAAATAAAAGTAAAAAGAAAAACACAAGCAGAAGGAGTTACCTACAAAACTTGTTCAACCTGTAATGGCTCAGGTCAAGTAGTTAAAATACAAAATACGATCTTGGGTAGAATGCAAACAGCTTCTCCCTGTCCTTCTTGTGGAGGTTTAGGTCAAATGATTGATAAAAAACCTTCTAATGCAGACTCACAAGGAATGATCCTAGAAGACGATACCGTATCTATCAAAATTCCAGCAGGTGTAGTAGATGGAATGCAATTAAAAGTAGCTGGTAAAGGAAATGATGCACCTGGTAATGGAGTAGCAGGCGATTTAATCGTAGCAATTGAAGAAATTGAACATCCTACCCTAAAACGAGAAGGAGAAAATTTACATTATGATTTATATATAAGTTATCCCGAAGCTGTATTAGGTGTATCAAAAGAAATTGATGCAGTTACAGGTAAAGTACGTATTAAGTTAGAAGAAGGTATTCAATCAGGTAAGATTTTACGTCTAAAAGGAAAAGGAATTCCAAGTCTGAATAGTTACGGTAATGGAGATATGTTAGTACATATCAATGTATGGACACCTAAAAACCTTTCAAAAGAACAAAAAAGATTCTTTGAAGAAAATCTTGAAAACCCAAATTTTAATCCAAAGCCCGAAAAAACAGACAAATCTTTTTTTGAGAAAGTAAAAGATATGTTCTCGTAATTTTTAAATACTTTAACATTGTAAATAAAAAATTCAAAATAAATCCCAGCTTTTGATACTGAAAGTTGGGATTTTTTGTAAAATTTTCTGTTTATCAACAACTAATTATTTATTTTTACAACTTGACATAGAAACAAAGAAAACGACTCAAACTTATATAATGAATAATATTCTTGAAGTAAATAATGTAGTGAAACAATACGGTAATTATACTGCACTGAATTCGATTTCCTTACAAGTTCCTAAAGGCAGTATCTATGGACTTTTAGGTCCTAACGGAGCAGGAAAAACATCCTTGATCCGTATTATCAACCAAATCACAATGCCCGATAGCGGAGAAGTATTCTTGGATGCTGAAAAATTAGCCCCCCATCATGTATCGTATATAGGATATATGCCTGAAGAACGAGGTTTGTACAAAACAATGAAAGTAGGAGAGCAAGCTTTATATCTAGCACAATTAAAAGGAATGCCTCATACAGAAGCAAAAAAGCAACTCAAATATTGGTTTGAAAAACTAGGTATTGAAGGATGGTGGGACAAAAAAATACAAGAACTATCCAAAGGAATGGCACAAAAAATTCAGTTTATAGTCACCATTTTACATCAACCTAAATTACTAATATTAGATGAACCTTTTTCAGGTTTTGATCCTGTAAATGCTAATTTAATAAAAGATGAAATTATTGAATTAAACAAACAAGGGACCTCCATCATTTTTTCAACTCATCGTATGGAAAGCGTAGAAGAAATGTGTGATTATATAGCGCTTATTCATAAATCAAACAAACTTATTGAAGGCAAAGTAAGTGATGTTAAAAAAGAATATCGCACACACAAATTTCAAGTAGGGATCTTATCCGATAATGTAGAAAAATTAATGTATGAATTAACACAAAAATTTACTATCGGACAAACAGCTTTCAAATCACTAAATAACGATCTTAAATTAGAAATTGATCTAGGAGATAGAAAACAAAATGAATTGTTAGAAATTTTAATAAAAAATGGGCAGGTAACACATTTTGCAGAAAATATACCATCAATTAATGATATTTTTATCCAAACAGTAACCAATAAAAAATAACATAAAACAAAATTTAAAATAACAAATGAAACTTTTAAAGCTTCTATTTTAGAATTTACCACTTGTTATTTTATTTGTTTGGTGATTTGAAAATTAAAATTTACGAAATATGAACATATTGAGTTTAATTATAAAAAGAGAGTTTATTGCCAAAGTTCGCAATAAATCATTTATTGTAATGACTTTCTTGAGTCCTTTGTTACTTTTAGGAATGTCAATATTAATAGGAGTTTTAGCTAATATAAACAAAGGAGAAATAAAGAAAGTTGCAATTCATGATAAAGCTGGAATTTTAAAAGAAGACTTTAAAAATAATAAAGAAATAAAATACACAGACTTATCTCAAATGCCTTTTGATTTAGCCAAAAAAACAGCATCAAAAGATTTTGAAGGATTAATTTACATACCAAAAGTATCTAATTCAAAAGACCTAATAAATAAAGTCGAATACATTTCAGATGAGAGCCCCAATTTAGAATTTGTTGCAAATATTGAAAAAGTAGTAGATACTCATTTGACTAAAGAAAATTTGCAATCATTAGGTTTTGATTCTAATAAAATTGAAAAAGCAAAGGTGGAATCAGAACTTCATATCACAAAATTTTCAGGGGAAGAAGGCTTAAAATATTTAAACGAAATAAAGATATTTTTCGGAGGTGCTTTTGGATATTTAATAATGATGTTCATTATTATTTATGGAAATTTTGTAATGCGTAGTGTTATAGAGGAAAAAACATCTAGAATTATAGAAGTAATTATTTCATCAGTAAAACCATATCAATTAATGATGGGAAAAATTATAGGAAATTCGTTAGCAGGAATATTACAATTTGCAATTTGGGTTGTGTTAGGTTTATTATTGTTGTTTGGCTCTTCAATGTTTTTAGGTAATTCAGTCAATGCTGTACATGATACTATGCAACAATTACCTTCACAAGCAGGAAATATAGCTTCTATGATTGAAAAGATAAATCTTTACTATAACGAAATACCTGTTTTAACTACCCTTGTTTTCTTTTTAATTTATTTTATAGGAGGTTATTTCTTATATAGTTCCTTATATGCAGCCATTGGAGCAGCTGTTGATTCAGAAACAGATTCACAACAGTTTTTGTTACCTATTATTATGCCTTTGATGTTGGGTATTTATGTTGGATTCTTTACAGTAGTAAATGATCCGCACGGTACAGTAGCAACTCTCTTTTCTATGATTCCATTTACATCTCCAATTGTAATGTTGATGCGTATTCCTTTTGGAGTACCTATCTGGCAATTGGTAGTTTCTATAACATTACTTTTTGGAACTTTTTTAGGTGTCGTTTGGTTTGCCAGTAAAATCTATCGAGTAGGAATTTTAATGTATGGTAAAAAACCAACTTGGAAAGAGTTATATAAATGGCTTAAATATTAGAATTAAATTATTGGATTTTGTAAATTCGAGTAATCAAGTAAAAGATATCTTCAAATAAATAGAATGAGTAAAATATTAATAATAGAAGACGAATCAGCCATTCGTAGAGTTTTGGCAAAAATTCTTTCAGAAGAAAATGATTCATACAAAGTAGATGAAGCAGAAGATGGAGCGCAAGGACTTGAAAAGGCTAAGAATGAAGATTACGATTTAATCCTTTGTGATATTAAAATGCCTAAAATGGATGGCGTAGAAGTATTAGAAGCTATAAAAAAAATAAAACCAGAAATCCCGATGGTTATGATTTCGGGACATGGTGATTTAGAAACAGCCGTTAATACCATGCGTTTAGGTGCTTTTGATTATATTTCAAAACCACCCGATTTAAATCGTTTGTTAAATACGGTTCGTAATGCCTTAGACAAAAAAAAATTAGTCGTAGAAAATAAGATTCTTAAAAAGAAAGTATCCAAGAATTATGAAATGATAGGTGAAAGTGTCTCTATATTACAGATAAATGAGATGATTGAAAAAGTAGCTCCTACAGAAGCTCGTGTTTTGATTACAGGACCCAATGGTACCGGTAAAGAATTGGTAGCTCATCAAATTCATCAGAGAAGTGAGCGTTCTTCAGGCCCAATGATTGAAGTAAATTGTGCTGCTATACCATCAGAACTGATAGAGAGCGAATTATTTGGACATGTAAAAGGAGCTTTTACTTCCGCTGTGAAAGATAGAGCAGGTAAATTTGAAGCAGCAGATGGAGGTACAATTTTTTTAGATGAAATTGGAGATATGAGTTTGCCAGCACAAGCTAAGGTGTTGAGAGCACTACAAGAAAATTTAATCCAACGTGTAGGAGCTGATAAAGACATAAAAGTTAATGTACGTGTTGTGGCGGCAACAAATAAAGATTTGAAAAAAGAAATTGAAGAAGGTCGTTTTCGAGAAGATTTATATCATCGTTTGGCAGTTATCTTAATAAAAGTTCCTTCACTAAATGATAGAAGAGACGATATACCTGCTTTAATTAAACATTTTACTAATAAAATAGCTCAAGAACAAGGAAGCGCAACTAAATCCTTTTCAAATTCAGCTATCAAGTTATTACAAGATTATGATTGGACAGGAAACATTCGTGAGTTGCGAAACGTTGTTGAGCGTTTAATTATTTTAGGAGGAAGTGAAATTTCAGAAACAGATGTGAAATTATTTGCATCAAAGTAAAGTCAATTTTTTAAACTTAGTGCTTATTATCTGATGCTTAGCACTATTAATTAAGGACTAAATATATTATGAATTTAAAAAAAATAAACCAAAACCTTCAAAAAGCGTTAATAGAAAATAATATTATTGAACCCACAGAACTTCAATCGGATTGTTGGGGAACTTTAAAAGGAGGGGCTGATGCTATTGTAGTAATGAATCAAGGAGAAGGAAAATCATCTACTATAGCTTATACAGTTATTCAAAAATTAGAAAAACCAATAGGAGAATCTACACGAGCATTGATTCTTGTAAAAGATAAAGAATCTGTTTTACAAATGTTAGATTATTTTCAAAAATTTGGAAAACACAATGATCTTAGGGTAATAGGAGTCAATGATAAAACAGATATAGATGAAGAAAAAAATGTGATTTCCGCAGGAATGGATATTTTAATAGGAACTCCAAATAAGATTAATGCAATGTTCTCAGGGGCTGGATTTAATATGAACACAGTTAAAATTTTTGTGGTAGACGATGCAGATCTTATTTTTAAACAACGTTTAGAACCTATTGTCCAACGTTTGTCTTTGAGTGTAGAAAAAACACAAAGATTATTTTTTACTACTGAATTAACAGAGCGTGTTGAAATTTTAGCTGATAAGATAATGATTGAACCATATCTTTTTGGAGTAGAATATGATGAAGATGAATATAATGAAGATGAATATAATGAAGAATAATTAGATCATAAATTAAAAAGAGACTGTCTAAAAAGTTCGCAATCTTTCATTTCGACCAAAGGGAGAAATCACATAATGTGATTATGAAACCAGAGTTATCGGAGTGACAAGCTGCATGTTGATTTATTACTTTTTGGACAGTCTTATTTTTTTATTTTAATTTTTAATATCGGATATTTTTTTTTTAAATTTAAACGATATTAATAAATTTGTGATATGTGGAATATAGATTTGTCATATCGAAAAGAATTTCAAACAACTTTTGAAAGATTATATGAAAAAAAGGAAATGTTGGTAAAAGCCAGACCATTACCTAAAATGGCTATTGAAAAAATTAAAGAATCGCTTTCGATCGAATGGACTTATAATTCTAATAGTATTGAGGGAAATACCTTAACTTTAAGAGAAACACAAATGGTACTTCAAGAAGGAATTACAATAAAAGGAGTTTCACTTAGAGAACATTTTGAAGCAAAGAATCATGAAAAAGCAATAGATTATTTGTATGAAATAGTAAATGAAGAATATATTTTTAGGAGTATAGATATGCTTGCTTTACACGGGTATGTTTTAAGATCTATAGAAGATGATTTTGCAGGACGTTTACGTAATGGAGGTGTTCGTATATCAGGTGCTAATTTTATTCCTCCCAATGCTAATAAAGTCTCATATTTAATAGATGAGTTAGTAGAATTTGTTAATAAAAATCCATTAAGTTTGAATGACATAGAGTTAGCTGCCATATTTCATCATAAATTTGTTTGGATACACCCATTTTTTGATGGCAATGGACGAACGGTTCGTTTATGTATGAATTTATTATTAATGCGAAGAGGTTTTCCTCCAGCTATTATTTTAAAAAATGATAGGAAGAAATATTATGAAGCCCTAAATCAAGCTAATAATGGAAACTATCAAAAACTTGTCTTATTGATGTGTCAAGCAGTAGAGCGAACATTAAATATTTATTTAACAGCTTTGCCTGATAATGATAATGATTATTTACCAATAGCGAATATTGTTAGTGAGCCGTCATCATCGTATGGCTTTACTCAAGAATATGTTAGTTTATTGGCTAGACAAGGAAAGATAGATGCTCATAAAGAAGGAAAAACTTGGGTTACTACAAAAAAAGCACTTCAGGAATATATCGAAAATAGAAAACGAAAAAGAGCTTTAAAATAAAAAGAAATACACTTTTGTTTTAAAAATTATTAGAAAAACCCCTATGTCTTTAGGAGATTTTCTGTTTTATAGGTAACTTGTGTCAAAAAAATGATAAATACTAAAAGTATGAGAAAATATAAATTAATTTTTACAATCTTAATTTTCTTTCAATTAACCTATTTAAAAGGGCAAAATACAAAAGGATTGATATCAGAAAAAGCAATGGTGGTATCTGCAAGAGAGGAAGCTTCAAAAATAGGCGTTCAAATATTAAAGAAAGGAGGAAACGCATTTGATGCAATGGTAGCAACTGAATTAGCATTGGCTGTTTGTTATCCACAAGCAGGAAATATTGGTGGAGGCGGATTCATGGTATATAGAAAAGCTAATGGTGCCATTGGAAGTCTTGATTATAGAGAAAAGGCACCTCTAATGGCTAATAAAGATATGTTTTTAGATAAAAATAAGGATGTAATAGATGGTTTAAGTACGGCTTCTGGCAAGGCTATAGGTGTGCCAGGTACGATAGCAGGAGTATTAGAAGTACATGAAAAAATGGGGGCTTTACCATTAAAAGAAATTTTTGAACCAGTTATAGATTTAGCAGAAAAAGGGTTTTTAGTTACATCAAAAAATGAGATTACTTTTGCGCATTATAGAAATGATTTCGTAAAGATGAATGGAATTAAAAGTTTATATTCTAAGATTTATAAAGAAGGAGATACTATAAAACAAATACAATTGGCTAAAACATTAAGAAAAATTCTTAAGAAAGGAAGAAAAGAATTTTATGAAGGAGAAATAGCCAAAGAAATCGTTCGTTTTATTAAGGAAAGAGGAGGGGTAATTTCTCTAAAAGATTTAAAGGAATATACCCCTGTTTGGAGGAAAACAATAGTCTTTAAATATAAAAAATATAATTTAATAACAATGGCTCCTCCTAGTAGTGGAGGGATTACTCTTTCTCAAATCTTAAAAATGATAGAACCTTATTCTTTAAAAGATCTCGGGTATAACTCAGAAAAAACGATTCAGGTAATTGTAGAGGCGGAACGAAGAGCGTATGCAGATCGAAATTATTTTTTAGGAGATCCTGATTTTGTAAAGATTCCTCAAGACGAATTATCCAATGAAAATTATTTAAAAGAAAGGATGAGTACGTTTTCTTTTGATAAAGCAACTCCTTCAACCGAAATAAAACACGGAACAGTTCATTTTTCTAAAGAAAGCACTGAAACAACCCATTATTCTATAGTGGATTCTCTAGGTAATGCGATTGCGGCTACTACAACATTAAATGATAATTTTGGAAGTAAGTATTATTCAGATGAATTAGGTTTTTTCTTTAATAATGAAATGGATGATTTTAGTATAAAACCTGGAGTTGCTAATTTATACGGACTTGTAGGGGCTAAAGCTAATGAAATTCAACCTAAAAAAAGAATGTTGAGTTCTATGACACCTACAATAGTAGAAAAGGAAGGTAAATTATTTATGGTTTTGGGTACACCAGGAGGATCAACAATTATTACGTCTGTATTACAAACTTTTTTAAATGTTACGGAGTTTGGAATGAATATGCAACAGGCTGTAGATGCCCCTCGTTTTCATCATCAATGGTTGCCTGATGAGGTAGTTTTTGAACCTAATAAATTTTCAAATGACCTGATTGATGGTCTAAGAAGAAAAGGTTATATAATTAATGAAAAACAAAATAAGATAATAGGAAAAGTAGATGCAATATTAGTTCAGCCTGAAGGAAAATTGGAAGGAGGGGCAGATTATAGAGGAGATGATAAAGCTGTGGGGTTTTAAAGAATAAAAAATATGAGTCTGGTGACTGTTTTTTCTGGGAATGAAATAAGTGCTTTAGCTATAAAAGCAGAATTAGAAATAAATGGGATTTTGGCAATTTTAAAAAATGAAATTCAAGCTGCAGCTATGGCTGGATTTTGGAGCCCTTATTCAGGTGTTGATGTTCTGGTGAACAAAAAAGATGTAATGCAAGCAAAATTATTGATAGAAAAAATGATTAATTTTTAATTTTCTCATTTTCAAATTATTTAATTTATTCATTAATTTTATCTTTGCATCTTCAAAAATTTAAGGAATATTTTTAAATCCTTAAACTTCTAAACTTCAATTATGATTACAGTAAATGATATTGCCGTAGAGTTTGGCGGAACTACGCTTTTTAGCGATGTGACTTTTGCAATTAATGAAAATGATAAAATTGCCTTAATGGGTAAAAATGGGGCAGGAAAATCTACTTTGTTAAAAATCGTTGCAGGTGAAAACAAGCCTACACGAGGTAGTATTTCAGCACCTAGTGATGCTGTAATTGCATACTTGCCTCAGCATTTGTTATTAAATGATGATAGTACAGTAATGGAAGAAACCTCAAAAGCTTTTGCTTCTGTTTTAGGAATGAAAGCGGAGATAGATGAAATTAACGAGCAGTTAACTATTCGTACAGATTATGAAAGTGATGAATATATGAAGTTAATTGAACGCGTTTCGGAGCTTTCTGAAAAATATTACTCTATAGAAGAAGTTAATTACGAAGCAGAGGTTGAAAAAGTATTAAAAGGACTAGGTTTTGTTCGTGAAGATTTTACCCGTAAAACTTCCGAATTTTCTGGTGGATGGCGTATGCGTATTGAGTTGGCTAAAATTTTATTAAAAAAACCAGACTTAATATTGTTAGACGAACCTACCAATCACTTGGATATGGAAAGTATTCAATGGTTAGAGGATTTCTTAGTTACTCAGGCCAAAGCAGTAATGGTTATTTCCCATGACCGTGCTTTTGTAGATAGCATTACTAACCGTACCATTGAAGTAACGATGGGCAGAATTTATGATTATAAAGCAAAATATTCAGATTATTTAGTTTTACGTCAAGATAGAAGAATACAACAACAAAAAGCGTATGATGAACAACAAAAATTTATTGCTGAAAATCAGGCTTTTATAGAGCGTTTTAGAGGAACTTTTTCAAAGACAGAACAAGTGCAATCTCGTGTACGTATGTTAGAAAAATTAGTTTTAGTAGAAGTAGATGAAGTTGATACATCCGCTTTAAAACTAAAATTCCCACCATCACCACGTTCAGGACAATATCCTGTTGTTGTAGAAGAGCTTACAAAAAAATATGATGACCATATAGTGTTTAATAATGCCAATATGGTAATTGAGCGAGGTCAAAAGGTAGCATTTGTAGGGAAAAATGGAGAGGGAAAATCAACAATGATTAAAGCTATTATGAAAGAAATTAATCATGATAGTGGTAAATTAGAAATAGGACATAATGTACAAGTAGGATATTTTGCTCAAAATCAAGCAGCATTATTAGATGGCGATTTGACCATTTTTGAAACTATAGACCGAATTGCAGAAGGAGATATTCGTACCCAAATTAAAAATATTTTAGGAGCCTTTATGTTTAAAGGAGACGATATTCAAAAGAAAGTAAAAGTCCTTTCGGGGGGTGAAAAAACACGTTTAGCTATGATTAAACTATTGTTAGAACCCGTAAATGTATTGATTCTAGATGAGCCTACGAATCACTTAGACATGAAAACGAAAGACATTATCAAAGAAGCTTTAAAAGATTTTGATGGTACATTAATTTTAGTTTCTCATGATCGTGATTTTCTAGATGGTTTAGTAACTAAAGTATTTGAATTTGGAAATAAAAGAGTTCGAGAACATTTTGAAGATATTAAAGGTTTCTTGGCTTTCAAGAAAATGGAAAATCTAAAGGAAATTGAGAAATAAAATGATTACATACCTAAAAGAGGCTCTTTTCAATTTTAGAAAGAGCCTCTTTTTTTATGTGAAAAATCAATTCTGTGCAAAAGAAATTGCAAATTAATCAAATTAGTTGAAGATATTTGAAATCTAAGATGTACTTGTACTGGAATTTTTGTAAGCACTTGTGATCTTTTTGGTTATCTCGAATATGAAAAAGGCTTGAGTTTGCCTAATTCTAAGGCGACGTTTTTGATGGTAATAAAAAAACAATAATTGAAGAGTTGAAAAAACTAAACCAGTTGTTTTTTCTAGAAGCCATAATATTCTTAGTGTTGATTATAGATGGTTATAAGTATGATCAAAATAAAAACCTTTATTTGAGATTTGATTGAGGATGGAATGGAGAAGTAAATAGATATCTTTGTAGTTTATTTTCTATGAAAAGATATAATTTTAATTCTAATTTTTATAGCTCATTATAATTTCTAGTTTCTTTGTGAAATCTTAAAAAAAACTTAGATTTGTTGTTTTAAAAATTCATTTTTTTAATTTTTAAACGTTTGTTTTGTGAAGAATTTTTTTTTAATATTTTCATTTCTTTTTTTATTATCATGTTCAAAGGATGATGATAAAAATACAACTTCAGTCGTAACTGATGGAGGAGGAACAGTTGTACAATCAACAGTTTTGCCAAAAAAAATAAATGTAGAGAGTAAATATGCCCCATATACTTTAATTTTTGATTATGATGGCAAAAAGATTAAACAATGTGTTGTAGTAGGATATAATAAAGAAGTTTATACCTATGACGGAGATAATATCGTTAGAAAGGAAGTTTTGCTAACGGATAATACCTTGTTAAATAAACATGAGTATAAATATGTTAATAATAAGTTAGAATATTATTTAGCAGTTATATATAATACTCCTAGTGGTAATATTACGAATAAAACGGTTTTTACTTATAATGCTGATAATTCTATTTCTTATGTTACTTATAGAGTAAAATATAATGGAGATTTAGATCCATTATGTAATGGTAAATTATTCTTTTTAAATGAGAATTTAATTAGACACGAGATAAATGATGGTTCATCAACTAGAACACTTGAATATTCTTATGATGATAAAAATAATCCATTTAAAAATATCTTAGGTTTTGATAAACTTTTGTCGTTTGAAGACTCTGACTATGTTTCTAAAAATAATATTGTTGAATATAAATCGACATTTAAATCAAATTATAATAATATTACTGATGTTAAGAAATATACTTATAAATATGATTTAAATGGCTACCCTGTTGAAAAAAAATCTGATAGTTCAGATTCTAAAAAATATATATTTTCATATTAGCGAATTGTTTTTTAATTAATCCTATCCTAAATAAAACAAACATATATAGGAGGCTGTCCAAAAAGTTTGTAATCTTTTCATTTCTACCAAAGGGAAAAATCACATAATGTTGATTTATTACTTTTTGGACAGCCTCTTTTAAATCCAGATTACGCATTGAAAATTTATTACAGATAAAAACTTTGAATTTTTTTAAAAAAAATACTCTCAATATAATAAATCTACAACTGTTGTAAAAAAGCCGTGTATTTCTACCTTCTTTGTTCTTTTAATCTTTATTTTAAAGGCTAACATATAATTTGGGTTTAAAAAAAAGGATTATAATTTGGCACTTTTAATGAGTCGAATAAATTCCGTTTTATAACCTTCCAAATCGTTATGTATACCTTTGTTAGCAAGAGCTATGATGTCTTCTGTTTGTTTGTTTTCAATATATTTAGAGTCTCTTAATTTCATGCCAAACCAAGCCACAGAAGAAGCAAATTTAAAATCGGAACTAGAAATTTTTAAAGGTTTGCTTAAATTAGAAACAGTTTGAATCATCTCTATACTTTTTTCACCATCAGGCCTTTTGTATCGAAATTTTATGGTAGCCAATTCTTTTGAAATTAAATTTTGAGAACCTTCTTTCGATGTGTATTTTAATTGGGTAGGAGAGTAAGAACTTTCAACGCCTGTAGGGATAATTTCATATAGAGCAGTTACGGTATGCCCGCTTCCTAATTCGCCTGCATCAATAGCATCATTTTTAAAATCCTCATTATTTAATTTTCTATTTTCATATCCTATTAATCGGTAGGACTGTATTTGATTTGGGTTAAATTCAATTTGAATCTTAACATCTTTAGCTATAGTAAACATAGAACCGTTGAATTCTTTGCCTAAAAAACGAGTAGCTTCCTGCATATTGTCTATATAAGCATAGTTTCCGTTTCCTTTATTAGCAAGGGTTTCCATCTTACTATCTTTATAATTTCCCATGCCGTATCCTAGACAGGTTAAGAAGATCCCTGTTTTACGTTTTCTTTCTATTAAGTGTTCCATTTCTTTGTCTGTTGAAGCCCCTACATTAAAGTCGCCATCAGTTGCTAAAACAATTCTATTATTGCCTTCTTTAATAAAGTTTTCTTCGGCAATTTTATACGCTAATTCTATTCCTTCACCTCCAGCAGTGCTTCCTCCAGCCGTTAGTTTATCAAGAGCATTCATTATTTTATTTTTTTCATTTCCAGAAGTAGGAGGTAGTATCATTCCTGCCGCTCCTGCATATACAACCATTGAAACTTTATCTTGAGGACGTAATTCTTTTACCAGTATTTTCATGGATTCTTTTAGTAAAGGAAGTTTGTTTTCTTCTTCCATAGAGCCTGATACATCAATAAGAAAAACAATGTTAGAAGGAGGGAGATTGTTTTTGTCCATTTTTTTACCTTGAAGACCAATTTTTAATAATTTATGGTTGGAGTTCCAAGGACATTCGCTGTACTCTGTATTAATAGAAAAAGGGTGATTATCTTTAGGTTGAGGATAAGAGTATGAAAAATAATTAATCATTTCTTCTAAACGTACAGCATCTTTTGGAATTTCTTGACCGTTATTGATAAAACGACGAATGTTGGTGTAAGAGGCATTATCAACATCAATGGAAAAAGTAGATAAAGGTTTAGTGTTTGGGGTTTCAAATTTATTTTCTTCTATTTCAGCGTAACTTTCTTCGCTTCTATTTTCTTCTGGAGTTTCTATTTCCGGATTGTTTATCATTAGGTTGTTAATTTCGGCTTCGCTGGCCATTTCTTCGGTCATCATGTCAGGAGATTGTTTGCATGCGGTGAATGATAATACGAATATTGATAGTACCAAAAATGTTTTTTTCATAGAGATAATTGTTTTTTTGTTAATTGTTTTTTAGTTTATAACAAATTATGTGCCTTGTTTTTTGTTATTATGTTAAAATATGTGTAAAAAGAATAGGGTAATTTCTGAGGAGATTTTTTAAAATAAATAATCACTTAATAAAAAACTACTAAACTTATAAATTCTGTTTTGTAGCTTTAGGTATTCTGAAAAATGTTTTTTGAAATGAATTAGATTAGCTGATAGCTGAGTGTGACTTTTGTTAAGAATAGTAGTCGTAATTAGGAATTATTATTGTAATTGCCATTGAATGAATTATCTTTGCATATTATGAAGCTTTCAACTTATACTCGCGAATTCAAAGAAAATATTAAATTGGCTTATCCTATTGTTTTGGGTATGTTAGGTCATACTTTAGTTTCTATTGTAGATAATATAATGGTAGGGAAACTAGGAGCTAAAGAGTTAGCGGCAGTTTCTCTTGCAAATAGTTTTGTATTTATAGGAATGTCGTTAGGATTAGGTTTCTCAACAGCTATAACTCCTTTGGTGGCGGAAGCTGATGGAGAAAATAATCTAATTAAAGGACGTAGTGTTTTTCATCATGGATTATGGCTTTGTACAGGATTGGGGATCATTTTGTTTGGAATTATTTATTTTGCTAAACCTTTGATTGTATATATGGGGCAACCTGAAGAAGTGGTTGAGTTAGCTAAACCTTTTTTAGATTTGGTTGCATTTTCATTAATACCATTGATTGTTTTTCAGGGATATAAGCAATTTGCTGATGGTAAAAGTGAAACTCAATATGGTATGTGGGCCAATTTACTTTGTAATGTAGTGCATTTATTCTTCAATATAGTATTGATTTATGGTGTTTGGATTTTTCCAAAAATGGGAATGCTAGGAGCTGCGGTTGGGACTGTTTTGTCTAGAATTATCATGGTGGTTTATATTCATTTTGCTCTAAAATCTAAGAAAAAGTTTAAACCTTATTTCGAAGGATTTAGCATTAAAAGTATAGGGAAAACAATGACCAAAAAAATTGTAAATTTAGGATTGCCTTCTGCAATGCAAATGTTTTTTGAAGTTGCTTTGTTTACGGGAGCCGTTTGGTTATGTGGAAGCATTGGTACCACTAGTCAAGCTGCTAATCAAATAGCACTAACTTTAGCCACTTTTACTTTTATGTTCGTTTCAGGTTTAGGTGTTGCAGGGATGGTACGAGTGGGAAATCAGAAAGGAATACAAGATTATAAAAAGTTACAAATTATTGCACGTTCTATTTTTTTATTAGCAATTCTAATCCAAGGATTTTTTGCACTTATTTTTGTGTTGACAAATAATTGGTTACCTAAAATTTTTATAGATTCTCAAAATACATTAACAATAAAAGATAATTTAGAAGTAGTTTCAATTGCTTCTAATTTAATTTTAATAGCAGCTGTTTTTCAAATTTTTGATGGCATACAAGTAACAATGCTCGGAGCATTACGAGGAATTCAAGATGTAAAAGTACCTATGTACCTTACATTTGTTGCATATTGGATTATTGGTTTTCCTATATCAATATATTTAGGTTTATTTACTTCTTTAAAAGCTATAGGAATATGGATCGGATTATTATCAGGGCTTATTGCAGCAGCATTACTTTTATATTATAGGTTTGAAAAATTATCAAAACAAATGATTTTTCAAAGCCTTAAAACTTAATATTTAAAACCATTATAAGATGACATTACCAAAATTTGTTTTAGCAGATAATTCTGATTTTCCAGATGATATTTTTATCATTCATTTAGAATTTCCTCGCTTTTTAATTAATTTAAAAGATGATTCTGTAGAATTTATAGAAGAATTAGATGATGAAGATGAAACAGAAATAGCAAGAGAAATGGAGCATTTAATTATCTTAGCAGGTGAATTTTATGATCGCGAAATGGAGCGCTATGAAGAATAATAAGAAATAAGTTTATTTATGAAAAAGACTATCTAAAAAATAATGATCTGGTGTTTAGTTTGTTGTTTCTGTAAAACAGAGGTTAAATGATCAATAGTTTTACTGTTAGTTAAAATAACATCGCAATCCTTTTTTAGATAGCCTCGTTCGTTTTTTAATTCTATCAAGGAATGTTTAGGTGTAAGATTCCTAAAAGATAAAATATATTTTCAAAAGTAAGAGAAAAGAAAGTAAATAAAAAAATAAAATAGTTTAATATGAATGAACACCCAATTTTTGCAGAGCATCCTTGGTTAATTGTCACATTTGCAATTGTAATATTGTTTATGCTGTTGTTAGACTTAGGAATCTTTAATAAAAAGAGCCATGAAGTATCTAGTAAAGAAGCTGTAACTTGGTCATTTGTTTGGATAGCCTTAGCAATGGGATTTAGTGGGCTAGTATATCATTTTGCAGGAGCAATTAAATTCTATGAATTTCAATCAGCATATTGGATAGAAAAAGCACTTTCAGTAGATAATCTTTTTGTGTTTATTATGGTCTTTAAGTTTTTTGATGTAGCCAATCAAAATAAGCACAAAGTTTTATTTTGGGGAGTTATTGGAGCATTGGTTTTAAGAGCAATATTCATATTTTCAGGAGCCTTTTTAATAGAGTTAACTTATTTGAATAAAATTTTAGGACTTATAGGGTTGCAAGGGCTTAAATACGATATTAATCTAGTAATGACACTTTTTGGCGTGTTTTTAGTGTATGCGGGTGTTAAGTCCTGGTTTGCCAATGAAGAGGATGAAAATCAAGATTATAATGATACCAAGGGAGCACGTTTAGTTCGTCAGTTTTTTAATGTTAGTGATGATTATGATGGAAATAATTTTTTTACAATTGAAAATGGAAAGAAAATAGCAACACCTTTATTAGTTGTAGTAGCAGTTATTGAATTTACAGATTTGCTATTTGCAGTTGATTCTATTCCCGCTATTTTTGCTATTTCAACAGATCCATTTATCTTATACACCTCTAATATTTTTGCTATATTAGGATTGAGAGCATTATTTTTTCTGTTAGATAATTTTATATACTTATTTCATAAACTGCCTTATGGTTTGGCTATTATTTTGAGTTTTATAGGAATTAAGATGATTATAGCACCTTTTTATCATGTTGATTCAATTGTATCACTCCTTATAATAGGAACTGTTTTAGTATTATCTGTACTTTTATCAATTCTTATGCCTAAGGCAGAAGAATAGTAAATTAGTTTAAAAATATAAAGTACAAAATTCTAATAGGGAGTAACTAAACATTCAGTTTGTCACCTTTACGAGAGGAAAAGTTATAGGATTATATATATGATTTTTCCTCTCGTTTAAATGATAAAATTAGAGTCTTTTAAGGTGTCCTTTTTTGTTAAAATCAAGGACATTTACGTTTTTTGTTTTCTTTAAAATATAAATTACGCCATAGAAAAATATTACAGGTAGAAATGGCTTTAAATTTATAAGAGTACTTTTTTTTTCAATGTAGAAAAAAGCAGAGTATGTTTTTCCTTTACAAAATTCTACCCATAATTTCAGTTAAATTATGATTTTTTGGATTAGTTAATGGTAACACAAAAAAGTGTATTAAAATTTATTTCTTAGGGCTAAATACTAAAAAAGGAATAATCATTTCTTCTAATGAAATACCTCCATGTTGGTAAGTATTTCGATAGTAACTAGCATAGTGATTATAATTGTTTATGTAAGCTAAGAAATGATCACTTTTTGCAAAAATAAAAGAGCTTGTCATGTTAATAGCAGGCAACCCTATTTTTTTTGGATCTTTGATAGCTAAAACGTCCTTAGATTCATAAGTAAGACTTCTTCCTGTTTTATAACGTAAGTTTAAACTAGTGTTTTTATCGCCAATGACTTGAGAAGGGTTTTTAACATTAATAGTTCCGTGATCTGTTGTTAGGATTAATTTAAAACCTAAACGTTGTGCTTGTTGAATGATTTCTAAAAGAGGCGAATTTTTAAACCAACTTAATGTTAAAGAACGATATGCTTTATCATCAGAAGCTAATTCTTTTACCACATCCATGTCTGTTTTAGCATGTGAAAGCATGTCAACAAAGTTGTAAACAACGGCTACTAATTTTTTATCTTTTAATCCTTTGAAGTTTTCGGCTAATTTTTTACCATTGGCAAAATTAGTTACTTTGAAATATTCATGCGAAATATTTAATCTAAGTCGTTTGAGCTGTTCTGTTAAAAATTCAGCTTCATATAAATTTTTACCACCTTCGTCTACATCATTTTTCCAGTATTGAGGGTACATTTTTTCCATTTCTATTGGTAACAATCCTGAGAATAGCGCATTTCGAGCATACTGAGTAGCTGTTGGTAATAACGCAAAATAAGGAGTTTCATCTTCTAATTTATAATGATTTCCTAAGACCGTTTCGAAAGATTTCCATTGATCATATCGTAAATTATCAATTACAACGAAGAGTATATTTTCATCTTTCCTTAATTCGGGTACTACAAGCTTTCTGAAGACTTCATGAGATAAAATGGGGCGATCATGAGATTTTGTAAACCAATCTTCATAGTTTTTTTCAATGAATTTGCCAAATTGTGAGTTAGCTTCAGCTTTTTGAGATTCTAAAATTTGAAACATATTTTGGTCATCTATATTTTCTAGTTCCATTTCCCAAAACATTAATTTCTTATATAAATCTACCCATTCTTCATAAGTATCAACCATAGCCATATCCAAGGCTATTTTACGAAATTCTTTTTGATAGTCTAATGTAGTTTTTTCGGATATTAGACGAGAATGATCTAAGTTCTTTTTTAAGCTTAAAAGAATTTGATTGGGATTAACAGGTTTGATTAAATAATCCGCAATTTTAGCACCAATTGCTTCTTCCATTAAGTATTCTTCCTCGCTTTTTGTAATCATAATAATAGGAATAGCCTGTTTTTTTTCTTTCATTTCAGAAAGAACTTCAAGTCCAGTCATTCCAGGCATATTTTCATCCAAAAAAATGATGTCAAAATTCTCTTCCTGAAAAAGATCTAAGGCATCTCTACCATTATTGCAAGTCGTAACTTGATAATTTTTCTTTTCTAAAAATAATATATGTGGTTTTAATAAGTCTATTTCGTCGTCAACCCAAAGTATTTTCATGGTCTCCTTTTTTTGTATTAGGTAATGATTTTTAGATTCTATTGCTGCAGAATCAATGCAATTTACTATTTTAAAAACTATCGTTTCTTAAAAATAGTATAAATTATAGTATTTTTTTTACATTTAAAATATATTTGACCTTTAAAAATATAGAAATAATATGAAAATCAATAAACTATTCATTTTATCATTGATCATTACTCTTTTTATAGGAAGTTGTAAAAAAGAAATGATAAATGTTAATACTCCTGATGTTTTAGTTAGCAATAGAGATACTACAACCGCTCTTTCAAAAGACTTTTTTGAATACGCTAATGGAGGCTGGTTTAAAAAAAATCCAATTCCATCATCAGAAAGAAGTAATGGTATTTTTAGAACTATTCAAGACACAATAAATAATCAGATTAAACAGATTTGTGAAAAATCAGCTAAAGAAGATGCAGAAAGAGGAAGTAACAAACAAAAAATTGGCGATTTTTATATTTCAGGAATAGATACTTTAACCATAAATAGAATAGGAATCAATCCTTTAAAAAAAGAATTATCTAAAATTGAAAACATAAAAAATCCAACTTCATTGCTAGAACATTTAGCATATATGCACACCATAGGAACAAATCCAGGTTTTGATTTTTATATTGCTCAAGATGATAAAAATAGTGCTAAATATGCTCTTTTTTTTAGTCAAGGAGGGTTAGGCATGAGAAACCGTGATTATTATTTTAATACAGATAAAGAAACAGTAAAAATACGTGTAGCATATTTAGAACATTTAAAGAAAATATTTAAATTAATAGGAACTGAAAAAACAGCCTTAAATGATGCTCAAACAGTTCTAAGACTAGAAACAGAATTAGCTAAAAAATCCAGAAAGTTAGAATCACTTAGAGATCCTAGACTAAATTATAATAAAATGACTTTGGCAAAGTTTAAAGAGTTAACACCTAACTTAATGTGGGATAAAATGTTAGGACAATTAAAAATTAAAAAAGTAGATTCTGTTATTGTAGGACAGCCCGAATTTTATAGAGCATTCAATGAAACAGTCAAAAAATACACACTTCAAGAATGGAAAGTGTATTTAAAATGGAATTTAGTTAATTCCTACGCAATTTATCTAAGCAACAATTTTGAAAAAGAACATTTTTATTTTTATTCAACCGTTATGAGCGGTGTAAAAGAACAAAAACCAAGATGGAAACGAGTAGTAGAGCAAACAGATGAAGCACTTGGAGAACTTATTGGTCAGGTGTATGTGGAAGAATACTTGCCAAAAGGGACAAAAGAAAAATTATTAGAAATAGGGAATGCTATTCGAGAAGTTTATGCAGAACGAATCAAAAAATTAGATTGGATGAGTCCAGAAACTAAGAAAAAAGCCCTCTTCAAATTATCTAAAATCGTTATGAAAGTAGGATATCCAGATAAATGGAAAGATTTAAGTTCCATTTTAATTGATAAACATCATTATTTAGCTAATGTAATGGCAGTAAATCAATGGAATTATAATGAAATGGCTTCTAAATACGGTAAATCTGTAGATCGTACAGAATGGGGTATGTATCCACAAACTTACAATGCCTATTATAATCCAAGTAATAACGAAATATGTGTTCCTGCTTGCAATATAATCGTTCCTGGTTTTAAAGGACGTATGCCAGATGATGCAGTATTGTATGGAATAATAGGAGGGTCAACTTTCGGACATGAGATGACACATGGTTTTGATGATCAAGGAAGTCAATATGATGAAAAAGGAAATCTAAAAAATTGGTGGACAACTGAAGATTTAAAGAAATTTAAAGCTAAAACTAAAGCCATCGTAAAACAATATAATAAATATGAAGCATTACCCGGAAAATACGTTAATGGAGAAGCAACCCAAGGAGAAAATATTGCGGATTTAGGAGGAGTAATTATGGGATATGAAGCATTTAAAAAAACAAAACAGTTTAAAAATAAACAAAAAATAGCCAGTTTAAATCCAAATGAACGCTTCTTTTTAGCTTATGCTTATGCCTGGATGGTTAATGTTAAACCAGAAGCATTAGCACAACAATTAATAGAAGATGTTCATGCTCCAGCACGTTACAGAATCAATGGTCCTTTAAGTAATATAGATATATTTTATGAAACATTTAAAATAAAAGAAGGAACAAAGATGTTTATTCCTAAAGACGATAGAGTAATTATTTGGTAATAATATAGCTATGATTAAAAAAAAACTGATAGTGGATGAAAATTCTCAGGTTTTTTTATCTTTGTTATACTAAATCTACATTTGTGAGTAATACAAACAAACTTAAGATATTCAATGATCCAATATATGGTTTTATAACCATTCCAAATCCCTTTATCTACGATTTAATACAACACCCTTATTTTCAAAGATTAAGAAGGATCACTCAAATGGGAATGTCATATTTAGTTTATCCAGGAGCCCATCATACTCGTTTTCATCACGCATTAGGATGTTTACATATAATGCAAAAAGCAGTAAGCGTACTTCGGTTTAAAAATGTGGCAATTTCAGAAGAAGAAGAAAATGCACTCTATATCGCCATATTATTACATGATATAGGGCATGGACCATTTTCACACGCCATGGAACATAGTATAGTAGAAAATGTTCATCATGAAGAAATATCGCTTTTATTTATGAATAAACTCAATAAGGAATTTGAAGGGAAGCTAACCCTAGCCATTCAAGTTTTTAAAGGAGAATATCATAGAAAGTTTATGCTTCAATTGATCTCAAGCCAGTTAGATATGGATCGAATGGACTATTTAAAAAGAGATAGTTTTTATAGTGGAGTAGAAGAAGGAAAAATTAATTCCGATCGTTTAATTCAAATGATGAATGTAGTAGATGATGTTTTGGTTATAGAAGAAAAAGGAATTTATTCAGTTGAAAAATTTTTAATGGCTCGTAGACTCATGTATTGGCAGGTATATTTGCATAAAACAAATTTAGTAGCAGAAGAGATTTTAACCAAAATATTAAAAAGAGCTAAAGAATTATATCAAAAAGGAATAGAAGTAGAATGTAGTAAACCCCTATACTTTTTTATAAAAAATAAAGTCTACTTTGAAAAATTTAATGATTCCATATTAGAAGAATTTTCAAAATTAGATGATGCGGACATAGTAGGAGCCATTAAAAATTGGCAATATCATGAAGATTACACCTTAAGTGAATTAAGTAGAATTATAATTAATAGAGATTTATTAAAAATAAAATTAGGAGAAGAGAAATTTCCTTCAGAAGAAGTAAATCAATTAATAGATGATTTTGCTCGACTAAAAAAAATATCAACTTTAGAAGCAAAATATTTTGTTTTTAAAGGGAAAATAAAAAATCAAGCCTATAGTAAAATAGCAGAACCCATTAGAATACTAAAAAAAGACGGAATATTGGAAGACGTAGCCGTTTTGTCAGATCAATTATCCTTAAAAGCTTTGTCAAAACAAGTAACAAAATACTATTTGTGTTATCCAAAACAACTAAATAAAAGTTAAAATTTCCGCAAAATTTTATACTTTTGCAAGAATTATGAAGTTTACAGCAGAACAAATTGCAGCAATATTAGATGGACAAGTAGTAGGGAATCCTAATGCAGAAGTCTCTAAGCTATCTAAAATAGAAGAAGGTACAGAAGGATCATTAACATTTTTAGCCAATCCTAAATACCTAAATTATATATATGAAACGAAGGCAACCATAACCATCGTAAATAAAAGTTTTCAACCCGAAAATGAATTGACTACTACTTTAGTTAAAGTAGAAGATGCTTACAAATCATTTTCAAAATTATTAGAATTTTATAACCAAATAAAACACAATAAAATAGGTATAGAGGAACCCTCTCTATTATCAAAAAGTGCTAAATACGGAGATAAATTTTACTTAGGAGCTTTTAGTTATATAGGTGAAAATGTGACAATAGGTGAAAATGTAAAAATTTTTCCAAACACATTCATAGGAGATAATGTTGTTATTGGTGATAATACAATGATCTTTGCAGGAGCAAAAATTTACTCAGAAACCATAATAGGAAAAAATTGCACAATTCATTCAGGAACAGTTATAGGAGCCGACGGATTTGGTTTTGCTCCTGATGAAAATGGAGAATATACCAAAGTACCTCAAATAGGAAATGTTGTTATAGAAGATAACGTAGACATAGGAGCAGCAACTACCATAGATAGAGCAACCTTAGGATCTACCATTATACGCAAAGGAGTTAAGTTAGACAACCAAATTCAAATAGCTCATAATGTAGAAATAGGCAAAAATACAGTAATAGCTTCCCAAACAGGAGTAGCAGGTTCTACTAAAATTGGAGAAAATTGCATGATAGGAGGGCAGGTAGGTATTGTAGGACATATTATTATTGGTAACAATGTTAAAATACAGGCTCAATCAGGTATTGGTAGAAGTTTAAAAGACGGAGAAGTTGTACAAGGAAGTCCAGCTTTAGGTTATAATGATTTTAATAAATCCTATGTACATTTTAAAAACTTACCAAAAATTGTATCAGAAATAACAGAACTAAAAAGAAATATAAAGAAGTAGTAGTCATGGTTAAACAAAAGACCATTCAGTCAGAAATTACACTAAAAGGAGTTGGTTTACATACAGGTAAAGAAGTTACAATGACTTTTAAACCCGCTCCTATAAATAACGGGTTTACTTTTATACGTGTTGATTTAGAAGGACAACCTATTATTGAAGCAGATGCAAATTATGTTGTAAATACCCAAAGAGGTACAAATCTAGAAAAATTAGGAGTTATGATTCAAACTCCTGAGCATGTCTTGGCAGCATTAGTAGGATGTGACTTAGATAACGTAATTATTGAATTAGATGCCTCAGAATTACCCATTATGGATGGCTCCTCAAAACATTTTGTAGAAGCTATTGAAAAAGTAGGATTAATAGATCAAGATGCAGAACGCGATGTTTATGTAGTAAAAGAAGTTATTTCCTATTTAGATGAGTCAACAGGTAGTGAGATTACCGTGATTCCATCTGATGAGTATTCTGTAACCACAATGGTTGACTTTGGAACAAAAGTATTAGGTACGCAAAATGCTTCAATGAAAAATATTTCTGAATTTAAATCAGAAATAGCATCTTGTAGAACTTTTAGTTTCTTACATGAATTAGAAATGTTATTAGAACACGGTCTAATTAAAGGAGGAGATCTTAATAATGCCATTGTTTATGTCGATAAAGAATTATCAAATGAAACAATGAACAAACTAAGAGTTGCTTTTGGTAAAGATGAAATTTCAATTACACCTAATGGAGTACTAGATAATTTAACCTTGCATTACCCAAACGAAGCAGCACGTCATAAACTATTAGATGTAGTAGGTGATTTAGCTTTGATAGGAACCAAGATAAAAGGTAAAATCATAGCTAATAAACCAGGACATTTCGTCAATACACAATTTGCAAAAAAAATCGCAAAAATCATTAAAAATGAACAACGTAATAATGTCCCCGTTTATGATTTAAACAAGGAACCTTTAATGGATATTCATAAAATAATGTCCATGCTTCCACATAGGCCGCCCTTTTTATTAGTAGATAGAATTTTGAGTATGAGCGATACCCAAGTGGTAGGTCTCAAAAACGTTACTATGAACGAAGATTTCTTCGTCGGACATTTTCCAGGAGCTCCAGTAATGCCAGGAGTCTTAATTGTTGAAGCAATGGCACAAACAGGAGGAATACTGATTTTAAGTACCGTTCCAGATCCTGAGAACTATCTTACTTATTTTATGAAAATAGATAATGTTAAGTTTAAACATAAAGTTTTACCAGGTGATACTTTAATCTTTAAATTAGAATTATTATCACCAATAAGAAGAGGTATTTGTCACATGCAAGGATATGCGTTCGCAAATGGGAAATTAGTAGCAGAAGCTGAATTAATGGCTCAAATTGTTAAAAACCAATAAGTGTATAGTGTTTTTTTTAAAAAAACACTAGTTAATTTAAACTTATAATAAATTAGAAATGAATCAACCATTAGCATATGTACATCCAGGGGCTAAGATTGCAAAAAATGTTGTAATTGAGCCTTTTACAACGATACATAATAATGTGGTAATAGGAGAGGGGACTTGGATAGGTTCTAATGTAACAATTATGGAAGGAGCTCGTATAGGTAAAAACTGTAATATCTTTCCTGGTGCCGTTATATCGGCTGTTCCGCAAGATTTAAAATTTGGAGGAGAAGATTCCTTAGCCGTTATAGGTAATAACACCACCATTAGAGAATGTGTTACAATTAATAGAGGAACAGTAGCTTCTGGACAGACAACAATAGGCGATAATTGTTTGATTATGGCCACAGCCCATGTTGCTCATGATTGTCATATCGGAAATAATGCCATAATAGTAAATGGCGTAGCATTAGCAGGTCACGTTACAGTCGGAGATCATGCCGTAATAGGAGGATTAGCCGCAGTTCATCAGTTTATATCCATAGGAGATCACGCCATGATTTCAGGAGGATCATTAGTTCGAAAAGACGTACCACCCTATACAAAAGCAGCTAAAGAACCATTGTCTTATGTGGGAATTAACTCAGTTGGACTCAGAAGAAGAGGGTTTTCTACAGAAAAAATTAGAGAAATTCAAGATATATATAGAATTTTATATCAAAAAAATTATAATACAACTCAAGCACTAGCAATCATTGAAGCTGAAATGACAGCCACCCCAGAGCGAGATGAAATTCTTGATTTTATTAGAAATTCATCTAGAGGTATTATGAAAGGTTATACAGGAAATATTTAAAAAAAATAGTAAAATAAAATGGCAAGTACGGCAGACATTAGAAACGGATTATGTATTAAGTATAATAACGATATTTTTAAAATCGTTGAATTTTTACACGTTAAACCAGGGAAAGGACCTGCTTTCGTTAGAACCAAATTAAAATCATTAACTTCTGGAAAAGTACTAGATAATACATTCTCAGCAGGTCATAAAATTGAAGTAGTGAGAGTTGAAACACACACTTTTCAATATTTATATAACGAAGGATCAGAGTTTCATTTTATGAATCAAGAAACTTTTGAGCAAATAACTTTAAATAAAGATATTTTAGACGCTCCTGATTTGTTAAAAGAAGGAACTAACGTAATGGTGCAAATCAATACAGAAACAGAAATGCCTCTGTCTGTAGATATGCCAGCTTCAGTAGTTTTAGAAGTAACCTATGCCGAACCAGGAGTAAAAGGAAATACCGCAACAAATGCTACGAAACCTGCTACTGTAGAAACAGGAGCTCAAGTAAATGTACCTTTATTTATTAATGAAGGAGATAAAATTAAAATTGATACAGCAACAGGCGCTTATATGGAGCGTGTTAAGGAATAATGAGATTTCTTAGGCAATATAGTTTAGAAGAAATAGCATCCATCATAAATTGTAAATTTATAGGGGATGCTAATTTTCCTATTTTAGGGATGAATGAAATACACGTAGTTCAATCAGGAGATATTGTCTTTGTAGACCATCCTAAATACTACGATAAAGCTTTGCAATCCGCAGCTACAATTATTTTAATCAATAAAGAAGTTCAATGTCCAGAAGGAAAAGCTCTATTGATTTCAGAAGATCCCTTTAGAGATTTTAATTTTCTTACAAAATATTTTAAGCCCTTTCAGGCTTCTAATACCTCTATAGCTTCTACCGCTCAAATAGGAGAAGGAACTATAATACAACCCAATTGCTTTATTGGAAATAATGTAAAAATAGGCCTAAACTGTTTGATTCATTCAAATGTTTCTATTTATGATCATACCGTTATTGGAAATAATGTTATTATCCATTCAGGAACAATTATTGGAGCAGACGCATTTTACTATAAAAAAAGACCCGAAGGATTCGATCAATTATTGTCAGGAGGAAGAGTGATACTCGAAGATAACGTAGGAATCGGAGCATTATGTACAATTGATAAAGGAGTAACAGGAGATACCACTGTAGGAGAAGGAACTAAAATAGATAACCAAGTACATATAGGACATGATACCGTAATAGGTAAAAAATGTTTAATCGCTTCACAAACAGGTATTGCGGGTTGTGTTGTTATAGAGGACGAAGTTACATTGTGGGGGCAAGTAGGTATTACTAGTGGTATAAAAATAGGTGAAAAAGCAGTAATAATGGGACAAACAGGAGTTACAAAATCACTTGAAGGATCTAAAGCCTATTTTGGAACACCAGCAGAAGAATCTCGTGAAAAATTTAAGCAGTTAGCAAACCTTAAAAAAATGCCTGAAATACTGAATAAACTTAATCAAAATGAAGAATAAATAAGAACTAAATATTCTAAAAAAATCACATATTCTTTTCAAAAAATAATTTTAAAGTAAAAGTAAAAGGTTTACTTTTGCGTCATATATTTTATAACAAACAATACACATATTATGAGTGTTTTAGTAAATAAAGATTCAAAAATAATCGTACAAGGTTTTACAGGAAGTGAAGGAACCTTTCATGCTTCTCAAATGATAGAGTACGGAACTAATGTGGTAGGAGGAGTAACTCCTGGTAAAGGCGGTTCTACACACTTAGAACGTCCCGTATTTAATACCGTTAAAGATGCAGTAGATCAAGCAGGTGCAGATACATCTATTATTTTTGTGCCGCCAGCATTTGCCGCAGACGCTATTATGGAAGCAGCAGACGCAGGTATTAAAGTGATTATCTGTATTACCGAAGGTATTCCAGTAGCAGATATGATTAAAGCATATGATTATATCAAAGGAAAAGGTTGTAGATTAGTAGGTCCTAACTGTCCAGGTGTAATTACTCCAGAAGAAGCAAAAGTAGGAATTATGCCAGGATTTGTTTTCAAAAAAGGAAATATTGGAATTGTATCTAAGTCAGGAACCCTTACTTATGAAGCAGCAGATCAAGTAGTTCGTCAAGGATTTGGAATTACTACAGCTATTGGTATCGGAGGAGATCCAATTATAGGAACAACTACAAAAGAAGCTGTTGAATTATTGATGAATGATCCTGAAACACATTGTATCATCATGATCGGTGAAATTGGAGGTCAATTAGAAGCAGATGCGGCTAAATGGATTAAAGCAGACGGTAATCGTAAGCCAGTTGTAGGTTTTATTGCAGGCGAAACGGCTCCAAAAGGACGTACAATGGGGCATGCAGGAGCAATCGTAGGTGGAGCTGATGATACAGCTGAAGCTAAAAAAAGAATTATGAGAGAAAATGGCATTCACGTTGTAGATTCGCCAGCTGAAATTGGTAAAAAAGTAAAAGAAGTATTAGGGTAAATTTTTATACACAAAATACTTAAAATAATAGGGATATTTAATTTTTAGATGACCCAAAACTAAATAAAAAGGAATCCAAAGCATGGATTCCTTTTTCGTTTTTAAAGAATCCATTTAACCCCAGATTACGCGACGTAGTTTTATGAAATAATACCATTTAAACTTTGAAATTTCCTCATAATAATAATTTTTTAACACTGAGACTATCCAAAAAAGTTCACAATCTTTTCATTTCGACCAAAGAAATAAATCACATAGTGTTGATTATGAAACTCCTCCTTGCGTAGGAGTGACAAACTGGATGTTGATTTAGGGACTATCCTATAAAAGCAATAAAAATTAATGTTGGTTCTCGATGCGCTTCGCGCTCGAACTAACGATGATTTCAATTATATACTCAACCATCTGTTCGAGTTGTTTTAAAATCAAAAAACATATCTAGAACTTTATTTTATAATCCAATACATTTTAAGTTTAAATGGTATAAAATACAAAAAAGAGTACTTCTTTAGTTTTGAAATTATTTTACCTACAATAAAAATTTATCAGATAATTTGAATTTAAATTCCTTTTAAATTAACTTTTATACATTCAGTCTGTAAAAGACAAAAATCATTTAATAGATTCGTTGTTATTGTTTAAAAACAGGCTTAGATAGAATACTTTTATTCAAACAAAAAAACTTTTTTGTGTAAAATTTTGCTAATTAATTTTAAAAAATAAATTAAAATTGTATTTTAAGTTTAAATTATTTAATTTGCACTATAACTTTACCCACATTTAATAATGACGAACATTACAAGATTATTTGATTTTCCTTATTATCAGCTAGAACAGAATAACTTACCAGACGCGTTAGTTACAAAATATAACGGAAAATGGGTTAAAACCTCTACCCAAGAATATTTAGATAAAGCAAATGCCGTTTCAAGAGCACTTATCGCTATGGGGGTGCAAAGAGATGATAAAATAGCCATTATTTCATCTAATAATAGAACAGAATGGAATATTATGGATATAGGAGTGTTGCAAATTGGAGCTCAAACAGTTCCTATTTATCCCACCATATCAGAACAAGATTATGAATATATTCTAAATCATTCTGAGTCAAAGTATTGCTTTGTATCTGATAAGGAAGTTTTGAATAAACTAAACGCCATAAAAGCTAATTTATCTAATTTAATAGATGTTTTTACATTCGATGAGATACCTAGTGAAAAAAATTGGACAGACCTATTGACTATAGGAAAAGACACAAGCACTCAAAATTTTGTTGAAGAACGAAAAAATAATGTAAAACCAAATGATTTAGCCACCATTATTTATACTTCAGGAACCACTGGTAAGCCTAAAGGAGTAATGTTATCTCATCATAACATTGTATCGAATGTTTTAAATAGTTCTGACAGAATTCCATTAGTAGCAGGTAAAGCAAAAGCAATGAGCTTTCTTCCTATTTGTCATATTTTCGAAAGAGTTATTTTATATATTTATCAATATTATTCAATTTCAATTTATTTCGCTGAATCTATTGATAAAATCTCAGATAATTTTCAAGAAGTAAAACCTGATGTATTTACCGTTGTTCCTAGACTATTAGAAAAAGTTTATGATAAAATTTATGCAAAAGGAACCGAATTAACAGGAATCAAAAAGAAAATCTTCTTTTGGGCAGTTGAACTAGGTTTAAAATATGAACCATACGGTAAAAATGGTTGGTGGTATGAATTTCAATTAAAAATAGCACGTAAATTAATATTTAGTAAATGGCAAGAAGCTTTAGGAGGAAATGTAAAAATAATGGTTTCAGGAAGTGCTGCCTTACAAACTCGTTTAACCCGTGTCTTTTCTGCAGCTGGAATGCCTGTAATGGAAGGATATGGTCTTACTGAAACATCACCTGTTATAAGTGTAAATGACATGCGAAATGGTTTATTTCGTATAGGAACGGTAGGGAAGCCTATAAATAATGTAGAAATAAAAATAGGAGAAGACGGCGAAATTCTTTTTAAAGGACCCAACTTAATGATGGGGTATTATAAAGATCAAGCCCAAACAGACGAAGTAATTAAAAACGGTTATTTTCATACAGGAGATATAGGAGAATTTGATAAAGATGGTTTTTTACGTATAACAGATCGTAAAAAAGAAATGTTTAAAACATCCGGAGGTAAGTATGTAGCTCCTCAGATTTTAGAAAATATATTTAAACAATCTCGATTTATTGAACAAATTATGGTGGTTGGAGAAGGACAAAAAATGCCAGCAGCAATCATTCAGCCAGCTTTTGAATTTATAAGAGAATGGGCTCATATTCATCATGTAAATATTGGCTCGACTAATGAAGAACTTGTTCAAAACCCAGAAGTAATAAAAAGAATTTACCAAGAAATAAATCATTTTAATGCTAAATTTGGAAATTGGGAACAAGTAAAGAAAATTGAATTAACACCTGACGTTTGGTCAATAGATGGTGGGCAGCTTACACCCACTCTAAAACTAAAACGCAAAGTCGTTTTAGAAAAATATAAAGATCTATATGCTAAAATTTATCAATAAAATAAAGCGTTTTGTAAATAAAGAAAAGACTCCCTGAAAATTAGATGCAGTTAGTTCTGTCAATTTGCCTAATTGATTCACTCTAGCCAGCCATCAAGAGAAATCAGATAAAATGTATATAGTGTTGTTTCTCCAATTACTGAAGAGATAAATTAAACCTTAAAAATATACCCAAAATATACTGATTTTGAGTGTCTAGCTTTTAC
This sequence comes from Flavobacterium sp. TN-1, assembly GCF_052828645.1. Classification (NCBI taxonomy): domain Bacteria; kingdom Pseudomonadati; phylum Bacteroidota; class Flavobacteriia; order Flavobacteriales; family Flavobacteriaceae; genus Flavobacterium; species Flavobacterium sp. TN-1. The sequence goes on along the minus strand of NZ_CM128253.1, from coordinate 3,197,636 downwards.
TTATTGATTGAAAATAAACGCTTACGTTTTTTCATCGTGCTTTCTTTTAAGGTACATTCATAATAATACAAACACTAGCATATCTTAAAATAAATGTTATTTTAGAAGAAATAAACCCCGAAATTGCTCAAAAAGAGTCAAAAACGGGGTTTTTCTTTAAATACTATGCCAAAAATAATACGTTGAAGAGAATTTCAATATCAAATTTCATTTTTGCCCCCAATAAAGATCTTGATGATTTTTTCGCCCAATTTTTAAAAACAGATTTTAGAAAAAATTATATTTCAATCCCTTCCTCAAAGCTTGTTCAAGCATCTTCAAACTAAAAGACTCTCAAAAAAGAACTCATTGTTATTTTATACCTAAAGGCAAAATTGCTCTGATGATGAAAACTACTACAGCTCTACTTGTTATGAAAGCAAAGTACGCTTTCTCACAAATCAGAAATTGCTTTAGAAGTGAGTACAGTAGAATTATAAGCAAATGCAGACGCTTTGTGTCATTTGTTTTAAAAAAATACCATTTAAACTTTGAAATTTCCTTATAATACTTTTTTTTAACCTCGAGACTGCCCAAAAAGTCCGCAATCTTGTCATTTCGACCAAAGGGAGAAATCACACAATGTTGATTATCAAACTCCTCCTCACGTCGGAGTGACAAACTGCATGTCGATTTATACTATTTAACCTTTGAAATTTCCTTATAATACTTTTTTTTAACCTCGAGACTGCCCAAAAAGTCCGCAATCTTGTCATTTCGACCAAAGGGAGAAATCACACAATGTTGATTATCAAACTCCTCCTCACGTCGGAGTGACAAACTGCATGTCGATTTATACTATTTAACCTTTGAAATTTCCTCATAATACTTTTTTTTAACCCTGAGACTGCCCAAAAAGTTCGCAATCTTGTCATTTCGACCAAAGGGAGAAATCACACAATGTTGATTATCAAACTCCTCCTCACGTCGGAGTGACAAACTGCATGTTTATTTATATCATCTAACTTTGAAATTTCCTTATAATACTATTTTTTTAACCCTTAGACTGCCCAAAAAGTTCACAATCTTGTCATTTCGACCAAAAGGAGAAATCACATAATGGTGATTATAAAACTCCTCCTTACTGAGTAACAAACCGCATGTTTATTTACACCATCTAACTTTGAAATTTCCTTATAATACTTTTTTTTAACCTCGAGACTGCCCAAAAAGTCCGCAATCTTGTCATTTCGACCAAAGGGAGAAATCACATACTATTGATTATAAGACTCCTCCTTACGTTATCGGAGTGACAAACTGCATGTTGATTTAAACACTTTTTAAAAGCAGTATCTAAAAATTAGTCTTGGTTCTCGATGCGCTTCACGCTCGAACGAACGATGATTTTAATTATATACTCAACCAGAATCCTCCGAAATTTAACATCAAAGATTATTTTTTGTAAATTTGACCAAGAAAACAAGTTGAGAACATGAAGGCAAAATACATCAATCCCTTTACGGATTTTGGGTTTAAGAAGATATTTGGAGAAGAAGCCAGTAAAAACCTACTTATCGACTTCCTCAATGCCTTGTTGCCAGAATATGACCAGATCAAAGAACTTTCTTTTAAAAACACCGAGCAACTCGGGCAGAGTGACCTCGACAGAAAAGCCATCTACGACATCTATTGCGAAAACGAAAAAGGCGAAAAATTCATCGTAGAACTCCAAAAAGCCAAGCAAAACTACTTCAAAGAAAGAACCATCTATTACTCCACATTTCCCATTAGAGAACAAGCCGAAAAAGGCGAATGGAACTATAATTTGAAAGCGGTTTATTGCGTAGGTGTTTTAGATTTCACCTTCGACGATTACGAAACAGAACCCGAAAGAAGCGAAGTAGTACATACCATCAAACTAAAAAACCAAAACGGAAAAGTATTTTACGATAAACTGACCTATATCTACTTAGAAATGCCCAATTTTGACAAACAGGAAAACCAATTAAATTCCCGTTTAGACAAATGGTTATATTTCATCAAAAACTTGGAAGATTTTCAAAATATTCCCACAATTTTCAAAGACGAAGTATTTACCCAAGCCTTTGAAAAAGCAGAGTTGGCAAATTTCGGGCAATTAGATTTAGACAAATACGAGAGCAGCCTTAAAGTTTACCGAGATCTAAAAGGCGTTATCGACACTGCTTTCGACGATGGAAAGATGGAAGGATTAATTGAAGGAGAAATAAAAGGAAAAATTGAAGGAAAAATTGAAGGAAAGATTGAAACGGCTAAATCCTTAAAAAGATTAGGTGTTTCAGTAGAAATCATTACGCAGGCAACAGGCTTAACCAAAGAAGAAATCAACAAATTATAATAAGGCACTACCACTAACAGCTAAGGTTTCGTTGGGCTCGAAGAGCTAACAATGAAACCTCTGTTGAACGGAACCGTTGAGATTCCATCCACTATGGGAATATCGAAGTGAAAATTTAAGAATATACAAGAGGCATAAACGCCTCTTTTTTTGAAGTCTACTTTGGGTGGTTTTTATAGTGATTTCCTTAACTTATGGGTACAAAATCCCCATACTACTCAAAAAAACGTAATGTCTTATTTTAAAAAAGTTTTTAGGAAGTATATGCAAAGCAAAACGTCTTGTAATCCTTGTAACTAAAAGTTACACCTTTTAAATTTACTTCTTGGAGTCGATGGTTACTAATGGTGGGAAGATTCCAACTCCGTTGGAATCTTCCCGAAATAAAGCGCGGCGACGGCAACGTGTCGAGCATAATTGCTAAATGTGCTTTGACTTCTCCCTAATATAGAAATGCTACGTTCAAAGCGGTAAATAAGTACTAAAAAGCCTTCTACTTCTCGTTTGGCTTGATTTAGGATTTTGTTTTCTCTTAAATCATCAGGATGCTTTTTTTTGTAGCCATAATAAATAATTAAGTTATCTTTGAAAAATAATCAAAATACGCAATGCAACTACCGAAGATTTAGTTCAACATAGTTTAATTACAGTTTAATTTATATTCTCTAAATAAATATGATACGAATAATTTTATCAACCTTTACCTTTTTACTAATGTCTTGTAATTCTATGAACAAAGACGAAAAAACCATTTATATTGGAGCTCAAACAAAACCTTGTAACGCAGGAGTAATGGAAACCCAATGTTTACAAATAAAATGGGACAAAAATCAAAAAGAATGGGAATTCCTCTATAATAATATAGAAGGATTTAAATACGAACAAGGCAATGAATATGAACTTATTATTAAAGAAGAAAAAATACCAAATCCACCAGCTGACGGATCAAGTATAAAATATACTCTGATAAAAGAAGTCTATAAAAAGAAAAAATAAAGTTTTTCCTTAAAAAACATTCAAAAAAATCCAATTTCAAGAGACTGCCCAAAAAACTCGCAATCTTGTCATTTCGACCAAAGGGAGAAATCACATACTATTGATTATAAGACTCCTCCTCACGTCGGAGTGACAAACTGCATGTCGATTTATATTATTTTAAACTTTGAAATTTCCTTATAATACTTTTTTTTAACCTCGAGACTGCCCAAAAAGCTCGCAATCTTGTCATTTCGACCAAAGGGAGAAATCACACAATGTTGATTATAAGACTCCTCCTCACGCAGGATTACGCAGGAGAAACAAACTGCATGTTTATTTACACCATCTAACTTTGAAATTTCCTCATAATACTATTTTTTTAACCTTGAAACTGCCCAAAAAGCTCGCAATCTTGTTATTTCGACCAAAGGGAGAAATCACATACTATTGATTATAAGACTCCTCCTTACGCAGGAGTGCAAACCGCATGTTTATTTATATTATTTTAAACTTTGAAATTTCCTTATAATACTTTTTTTAACCTCGAGACTACCCAAAAAGTTCGCAATCTTGTCATTTCGACCAAAGGGAGAAATCGCATACTATTGATTATGAGACTCCTCCTTACGCAGGAGTGCAAACCGCATGTTTATTTATATTATTTTAAACTTTGAAATTTCCTCATAATACTTTTTTTAACACTGAGACTGCCCAAAAAGCTGACAATCTTGTCATTTCGACCAAAAGGAGAAATCACATAATATTGATTATGAAACTCCTCCTTGTGTAGGAGAGACAAACTGGATGTTGATTTATACCATCTAACTTTGAAATTTCCTCATCATACTATTTTTTTAACCCTGAGACTGCCCAAAAAATTCGCAATCTTGTCATTTCGACCAAAAGGAGAAATCACATACTATTGATTATGAAACTCCTCCTTACGTAGGAGTGACAAACCGCATGTTGATTTATACGATTTAAACTTTGAAATTTCCTCATCATACTATTTTTTTAACCCTGAGACTGCCCAAAAAATTCGCAATCTTGTCATTTCGACCAAAAGGAGAAATCACATAGTATTGATTATAAGACTCCTCCTTCGTAGGAGTGCAAACCGCATGTTGATTTACACCATCTAACTTTGAAATTTCCTCATCATACTATTTTTTTAACCTAGAGACTGCCCAAAAAGTTCGCAATCTTGTCATTTCGACCAAAGGGAGAAATCACATACTATTGATTATAAGACTCCTCCTTACGCAGGAGTGCAAACTGCATGTTTATTTATATTATTTTAAACTTTGAAATTTCCTCATAATACTATTTTTTAACCCTGAGACTGCCCAAAAAATTTGCAATCTTGTCATTTCGACCAAAGGGAGAAATCACATGCTATTGATTATGAAACTCCTCCTTACTGAGTAACAAACTGCATGTTGATTTATACCATCTAACTTTGAAATTTCCTTATAATATTATTTTTTTAACCTCGAGACTGCCCAAAAAGTTCGCAATCTTGTCATTTCGACCAAAGGGAGAAATCACATGCTATTGATTATGAAACTCCTCCTTACTGAGTAACAAACTGCATGTTGATTTATACCATCTAACTTTGAAATTTCCTTATAATATTATTTTTTTAACCTCGAGACTGCCCAAAAAGTTCGCAATCTTGTCATTTCGACCAAAGGGAGAAATCACATGCTATTGATTATGAAACTCCTCCTTACTGAGTAACAAACTGCATGTTGATTTATACCATCTAACTTTGAAATTTCCTTATAATATTATTTTTTTAACCTCGAGACTGCCCAAAAAGTTCGCAATCTTGTCATTTCGACCAAAGGGAGAAATCACACAATGTTGATTATCAAACTCCTCCTTGTGTAGGAGTGACAAACTACATGTTGATTTAGAGACTATCCTATAAAAGAAATAAAAATTAGTCTTGATTCTCGATGCGCTTCACGCTCGAACTAACGATGATTTCAATTATATACTCAACCGTCTGTTCGAGTTATTTTAAAATGAAAAAAACAGATCGAGAACTTTATTTTTTAATCCAGTATATTTTAAGTTTAAATGGATAAAACTACCAAGAACTAAATATTTAGATTAGCGTAAGCGATACAAAAAATATTCAAAAAAAGAGAAAAAAAGGAATTAAAAAGAGCAAAAACGTTCCAGACAGAATGGTCAGTATTAGCAAAAGTTATATCCGCCCAATTCTAAACCACAAAATAGCAATATATATTAAAAAATCCAGAAAATCTAAGGTTTTCAAATGGTATCACAAAAATAATCCATCTAGAGGACTTTTTATTTTAGAAAGTGTCACATCGGTAACATGCGTGTAAATTTGAGTTGTTTTAAGATTGCTATGTCCTAAAAGCTTTTGCAAAAAACGAATATCTGCCCCTCCTTCAATTAAATGTGTAGCATAACTATGTCGCAATCCATGTATTCCAATAGTTTTAGTAATCTTAGCTTTTTTCATAGCACTTTTAAAAACAGCTTGAATACTACGAATCGAATAATTGCCACCGTAAGCCCCTTCAAACAACCATGTCTTAGGACGATATTCTAAATAATAAGCTCGGAGGTCTTCTAAAACCGATTCAGGAAGATTCGTATAACGATCTTTTTTTCCTTTTGCATTTACAATCAAAACCCGCATAGACTGACTATCAATATGTTCTACTTTTAGATTAACAATTTCACTCACGCGTAGTCCCATCCCGTAACATAATTTTAAAATAAGCCGATGCTTTTTATTTTCCAAAACTGAGAATAATTTCACAATTTCATTTTTGGATAACATTTTGGGTAATGTTAAAGGGTTTTTGGGTCTGGGAATATCAAAAAATATTTGTTCGCGATGCAAGACTTTTTCAAAATAAAATTTGATTGCATTAATTTTAGAGTTCATACTTTGCTCCTTAAGTTCATTTTTTTGCAAACAGTACAGAAAGTAATCTTTCAATCTATCTGGTGTTAGAGAATTTACAGAAACGTTCCCCAGTAGTGACAATAATTGCATAAACTCTTGCAGATAGGTACGCTTGGTGTGGGGGCTGTAAGCTATTAAATCTAACTGATTACTATATTGAATTACAGCCAAGCGATTATTTTCTGAAATATGACTAAAAGTTTGCTCTTCCAAAGTTTTAAGAGGCAGTTTTAGCTCCTTACGAACGGCAGCTAAGTCAGGTAAATACCATGCTTTATGTGTACTACTATAACGGGCTGATGGAAAGCGTTCGCGGAGTGCGTCTTTCAAACTAAGCTGATATTTAAACTGAATCCAAATGATGTTTCGAGCTTGATGTATGCCGAATGAAAATTGATATTGTGATAAATCCATAACTGCGCATTTTAAATATTTAAATATTATTTTTCGCAATAAAACTATATAAAGATACATAAAATACGTATTTGATGTATCTTTTAAAAGTATTGATTTTAAAGGTATTAGCTAGATGAACCTAGTTTTGTTTGTTGTTCTTTGTAATCATCGCTGAGTTGCGTATATTTGTGTGTTGGGCGACATTGTACCGCAGAACGTGAAAATAGTACATAAATTTAATTATCTCAAAATCGATTCTTTACAAAACAATGAAAAAAATATTTTTAAATTCAATAATTATTCTCACTTCAATATTATCTGTTGCACAAACCGAATATAAAAATACTAAACCTTTGACAGAAAGTGAAATAAAAAATTCTTACATATTTAAAAATAATGAAGATAAATATAAGTCATCTGAATTAATCAAATCTATACCTGTTACAGATTATGATTTAACTAAAGACTTTTTAATCGAAATTGAAAAAGTATTAGAATCTACAAAAAGTCTTAAAAATCACGTTAAAGATACATTAGAATTAGAAACCTTAAATAAAAGCATATATCAATTAAATAATATTCAAAATAATATGACTTCTACAAGTAATATTTTATATTACAAAGCCATTATGAAGTATACAAATTATTCGAATAAAGTAACGATAGATACAATAAACGTTGAACCTATTATTGATTATTATGGAAAAGTTGGTGGCTATGAAAAAAATCGATTAAAATGGCTACGAAAAGCAAGAGAAAACGTAACTGAATTAAATCAATTACATGCACGTGAAAAATTTGAAAAAATCTGTTATGATTTAAAACCAATTCAAGAAAAAGAAAGCTACAGACTGTTAAAAATATCTGAAGAAGAAAAACAAAAAATTGAAAATCAAATTTATTCTGTTGAAGAACTTGACAAACTCCCAGAATTTCCAGGCGGTATTGATAAATTTTACAATAGTATTAAACTTAAGTTTCAATATCCAGATGTACAAGAAGAAATTAAAGGTAAATTAGTTGTTGAATTTACAATTTATAAAGATGGTTCAACAGGAAATTTTAATATTATAGAAGATGTTGGTTTTGGATGTAGCGAAGAATTAATACGAGTAATTAAAATATTGCCTCGATGGATTCCTGCACAAAAAAATGGAAAATCCGTAAACACGAGATTTAAAACAGATTTAAAATTAAACAAACAAGCAGAATAATTTATGAGTATTTACGGAACATTTTATTTCACAAAAACAAAAAGTGGAAATTTATTAGGAGAATTTATAAATAACGGACTAAAAAATTTCATTGTTGAAAGTGCAAATATTAACGAAGGATTTTGCAAAGAAAAATTTGAAGCAGAATATACTACAAATTGGTTAGAAGATGAAAATGCCTTTGCTTCAAAATTAATTATCGAAAGAGATATAGAAAACAAAAAAATGTTTAATTTAACTTGGCTTGATTTAAAAAGTGAGAAACCAATTTTTAGTGGAATTGGGTTTAAAAAGAAAAAAATATTAATTGGAAAATATTCCGACCAAAAAAACAACGATCGCCCAACAGCAGTTTGAAGAAATTGGGGTTTATGGCTAAATTTAAAGTTGGTTTTGTATTTGTAACGCTCAGTCTTTAACCGAAACTACTCGCCTACTTTTCCCCAACTTCTTCAAGCTGCCAAACGTTGTGCGTCAGCTTACCAGAACCGAACCAAAAAAGAGATGAAAAATAAAATTATAGAAATATCAGATGAATTTGTTAATATGATTAATGAATTTAAAAATCAAAATGAAAATTTAGAAATAAAATCTTTTGAGATAGATTGTACAGAATTAAACTATAATTCTGAAACGATACATATTTGTGATAGTCCATATTTTAAAAAAAACTTCGATGAATTAAAATTAGTAGAAAGAAAACCAACTGTATATTGGTTTGAATTTAATAATCAAATCCATAATCCTGATGATTTATTCAATATTTTTAAAAACCATAAGGAAAATATTAGTGTTAGAAACTTACCAGCAATTTATAAAAATTCCAGAAATACAAATATTTTGTATTTAGGAAAAAGCAAAAGTTGTTTATGGGGAAGGTTATTATTACATTTAGGTTTTCACGATGATAAACACAGTCAAGGATTGGTTTTAAATGAGTGGACTACAGAATTAAACTTAAAACTAACCTTCAACTATTGCGTTTTTAACGAAAATATGTCTGAATTAATAACACTTTACGAATTAAAACTAGCACAACAAACAAAACCACTAATAGGAAAACACAGATAATTATGACTAAATTTTATTTATTTCTAGTATTATTGATTGTATCAAATACTTTCGCGCAAGAGAAAACTTACACTTTTTCTAAAAATCGTTTACAACAAGTAAGAAAATTTTCTTACAACATTAATCCGTTAAAACTTAAACAAACTTCAATTAAAATTGCAAGATTTGATACAGTTAAGACAGTCACAAAAGAATATGCAGTTATTTTAGCTGAAAATGAAGAGTTTAAAAAAGATAGTATCAATGCAAAACAAAATAATAAACCTTGGGATAGAGAAAAACAATTTTCAAAAGTAAAATATTACAAACTTGACCCAAATCCAAAAAAATATGATTTAAAATACAATTTCAGAGATAGTGTTTTGGTAGCTGGTTTTGAAAGCGTTGAATTTGATTATTTGACTTTAAATGGATCATTTATGAAAATTGAAAAATACTATCAAAAAAACAATAATATTATCTTACTTGAGGAAAATATTAAAAACATAAACTTTAAGCTTAATAACTTTTATGAAATGAACAATACAGGTCGTACACTACTACAAAATACAGAAACAAAAGAATATATTTTAGTTAGTGGTTCTTTACTATCTGAATATGAAAACACAAAAAATGAAGAAGATTTAAAAGAGTTTAATGATGGTTATTTAATTTGGAAAACTAAATATACAGAATTGACAAAATCTGCAGAAAATAATATTAAAATCTGTAATTCTATTTTAAAAAGAAATACATTTATAAATGTTCTTGGTCAATCAGTTTGGAATGCAGACAAAATTTCAAAAAAAGATAAAATAGAATTTAACAATAATTATGATGCAATAACTGAAAAATTAAGTAAACTTGGTGTGTTAGAACAAGAAAGAAAGTTTTATAGTTATTATTTAGACAATGTAAAAGGTGATGAAGGATTAAATGTTTATGGTATTTCTATATTTCATTCAACAGCACAAAAATTCACTATAAAATAAAGCCGAACGCACAACAGCAGTTTGCAAAAATGGCGGGTTTTGGGCTTAATTTAAAGTTGGTTTTGTACTTGCAAAGTCAGTGAAAACCGAAAGTTTAGGCTTCCTTAATCCGCCACTTCTGCAAGCTGCAAAACGTTAGCAAACAGCTTAACCAAAAATTCCGCAGAAAAACTAAAACGGAAAAGTTACCAGTTTGTTAATGTTGCTAAATAAAAAAGTAACATTATGAAATATCAACCAACAGAAGAGCAACTTCAAGAGTGGGGTAAGGTTGTTTTTAATTCTTTTGCAGGGTTTACAAAAGATGATATAGAACCTTTATTTGAAAGATTTATTATACCTATTTATGTATTCGCATCACGAAGACCCAATGAAGATGGTAAATGGAAGATAGTGAACCGAGAAACTGGAAAAGAATATCCTGTTGACGAGGCTATAGAAGTAACTAAAAAGCTATACCAAATCTATTCTTGAAAATTCTTCCTCTGGAGCTCCCAATTCTGCTGAACCGTTTGGATAACTTGTATACCACCACGCAATTCTATGTTGTGGTTTAGTATCATATCTGCGAAGTAGAATCACAGTATCTTGCTCTTTTGAGATAGGGTTTGTATATTTTAAAACATCCCCTTGCTTATATTTAGGTTCTTTAGTAATATATTTTTTAGCCATAATTATTGTTTTAGTGATAATTCAGAATGATAAACTAAATATTCTTCCTTTGTTCTAGTGTTTCTAATCCAATAATTTTCTATGAAAGGTCTATCTTCATAAGTTCCGTCTTTGTTTGGTAAAACTTTTATAACTTCATAGTTATCTTCTTTGGGAGTATTTTTCTCACGAAAAGTGAATATGACTAAATCATTAACTGTGAATTCACAAGTACCAAATTTTTGCATAAAAAAGTTATATAAGAGTAGAATTCAAAAGTAATAAAAATAAACGTAAATTAGCAAAAAAACAAAGCCGATTTGCTAACAGTGGTTTTGCAAGATTTGGACTAAAGGCTCAATTTAAAGTCGGTCGTGTACTTGCAATCGCCGTTAAAAAATTAAAAATTGGGAATGGCTTTCCCCAAACCTCGCAAAGCCACAAAACGTTGTGTGCAAGCTGTGCTGACGAGCAAAAATTGACAGTATTTTATTATAATAAAAAAACAGAAAAATTGACAATAACTACTACTAAACTCATCATCAAAAAAGATGATTTCGAAAAACAAATAAAGGAAAGAATTTCTAAAGGAATTGTTTTATTAAATTTTCGCGTAACTATACTATCAAGAAAAAATGGTAGATTAGGAGAAAGTAATAATTACAACGAAACAGAAAAAAAAGATTTTTTAATTGAATATAATAAGTGGAAAAAATACAATGTTGAACTTTTAAAACAATCATTTAACACTTCAGGAAATGAATATTTAAAAGAATATGAAGAGGCTGAACGTGATAGAATATGGTCTGATTTTGTTGTTGAGCGTAAAGACGATATTCAAAAACAAATTACTGTTTTGGAAAGCTTAATTGAGAGATTATCATTAATTCCAACAAATGATGAAATTGTTAAACAGGATAATAAAAGTGAAAAAAAAATTACAAATAAAATTTTTATAGTTCACGGTCACGATAATGAAATAAAACAAATTGTAGCAAGGACATTAACTCAGATAAAATTAGAGCCAATTATTTTACACGAACAAGCTGACCAAGGCAGAACTATTATAGAAAAATTTGAGCAAAATAGTTCCGAAGTAAATTTCGCAATCATACTTTTAACTGCTGATGATATTGGTAAAGCTGAAAAGGAAACTGATTATAAAAGTAGAGCAAGACAAAATGTTGTTTTTGAAATGGGTTACTTCATTGGAAAATTAGGTCGAAAAAAAGTTTTTCTATTATTGGAGAACGGAGTTGATAAACCAGGTGATTTAGATGGAATTGTTTATGTACCAATTGATAATGCAGATGGTTGGAAATTAAAACTTGTAAAAGAGTTAAAAGTTGCAGGTTATAACGTTACAGCTGATGATTTATAAAAAAGCCTGCACACAACAGGCGTTTGGCAAGATTGCGAATTTTGTGGTAAAATCACGTTTACATTTCGCAAGAAATTTTATCTTTAACAGAAAATAATCGGTTCCGAAGCTCGCAACCTCGCCAAGCGCCGGAACGTTGTAAACAATACTAATGAACCTATACTACAAATATTTACCACCCGAAAGACTATCATACTTAGATGACGAATTATTGAGATACACCCAGCCTATTGACCTAAATGACCCATTTGAATGTTTACCAAAAAAGCCAAGCGAAAAGGAATTTAAAGATGTCATAAAAATGGTATCTGAACTGTTACACAAAAAAGGATTTCCATTGAACGAAAATGACGAAATATTGGAACTTGAAAAAATCTATAATGAGGCTTATCAAAATGTAAATAACGATATTGGAATTTTATCCTTAACCAAAAATTGGAATAACACTTTGATGTGGTCACATTACACTAATTCACACAAAGGTTTTTGTGTAGGATTTGACCCAAAAGACGAATATTTTCAAAACTTTTTAAGTAATGACGGAAAAAAATCTAAAATAATTATGGAAGTCGTTTATTCTAATAAAAGAGTAGAAATGCCAATGGAACTTGGTAAAAAAAAATTAGCATTTGAACCTTTTATAACAAAATCAACAGATTGGAAATACGAGGAAGAAGTTAGAATAATTTCTACACTCAATATGTCCGACAAAAAAATCAACAGTAATCCCGTAGATATTCACTTATTCAAAGTGCCACACAGGTCAATTAAAGAAATAGTTGTAGGAGCAAATATGGACAAAGAAAAGGAAGATTTAATTAAAGACTTTTGTACTGAAAATAAAATTGAATTCTATAAATCTAAAATATCCAATGAGCAATTTAATATGGAAAGAAAATAAGAAAGTACTGCTTACAACAAGTGTTTGGCAAGATTGCGAATTTTGCAGTAAATGCATGTTTATTTATCGCAAGAAATTTTATCTTTAACAGAAAATAATCAGTTCCGAAGCTCGCAACCTCGCCAAGCGCCGGAACGTTATGTGCCATTCTAAAAGACCGTGCTACAACGAAATGACTGTGAACAAAAACAGACAACTTTCAATCGAACGACCTGTTATTTTGACTAAATTTGAAACGACTTTTAATTGAATTTGAAAATGGAAATATTAGGAAACGAACAACATAAAATTATTCACGGAGACGCTTTGGAAGCATTAAAAATACTTCCTGACAACTCTGTGGACTTAATTTTTGCTGACCCACCCTACAACATTGGCAAAAACTTCAACGGACACATTGAAAAATGGAAAACTGAAGAAGCCTACCTTGACTGGTGTTACGAATGGCTAGACTTGTGCATACAAAAACTTAAACCCAACGGCAGTTTTTATGTAATGACAGCGACACAGTTTATGCCGTTTTTCGACATTTATCTTCGTAAAAAGTTAGACATACTTTCCCGACTTGTTTGGTATTACGACAGTTCAGGTGTTCAAGCTAAAAAATACTACGGTTCGATGTATGAACCAATCTTGTTTTGCGTAAAAGACAAAAACAACTACACTTTTAACACGAATGACATTTTAGTAGAAGCCAAAACAGGAGCAAAACGTAAACTTATTGACTATCGCAAAGCAGTTCCAACAGTTTACAGCTCAGAGAAAGTTCCTGGCAATGTTTGGGAGTTTGCAAGGGTTCGTTATCGTATGGATGAATACGAAAATCACCCGACACAAAAACCAATCGCATTACTCGAAAGAATTATCAAAGCAAGTTCAAACGAAGGAGATTTAGTTATAGACCCATTCTCGGGAACATTTACTACTTGCTTTGTTGCAAAAGAACTTGGAAGAAATTCCATTGGTATAGAGCTTCAAGACGAGTATGTAAAAATCGGTTTACGGAGATTACAGTTAGCCAATGAGTTTAAAGGCGAAAAATTAGAAAAGGAAATCCGCACCTTTGAAACACAAAAGATTGCAAACATTAATCAACAAACATTATTTGAACCTAATGGAACATACATTCACGCAAAACATTAAACAAGTTTTACAAAGTCACTTCGGAGATTTAGCTGAAGACGTATTCAATAATAGCTATTTAATTCGCTACATAAATTTAAAAACTAGGTCGGCAAATAAAGGGTCAAAATCAAGGGGGAGTTTTCACCCTCTTGCAGTTTTATATGTTCTTATTGAAGATTACATTTCAAAAGGATTCGATACAAATGACAGTTATAAAGATTATGACGGGGCAACTTTCACAGTAATAAAATCGAGAGCTACCGAATTGCCATTTTGTAAGAAAATTCAAAACCACTCTTTCAACAATAGAGTAAACTCAGAATTTGAGAAGTTTTTTAAGGAAGAAATTGAATTCATTCCGGTTATTAGAAATCTTGAGACAAAAAAATATTGGATTAATGAGAACTTACTTCGAGTAAAAGAACAGAATATCGCAAAAGCGGTAATTGAGATAATCAACTCTTATTTTGCCGCAAAGCAAGAAGCTTTTATGGGTTTTATTAAAGCTTGTGAAGAACTTCAAAAGTTTGAAGAAGATAAAACTAAGAACATTGAAGATTTTATTATTGGTTTATTAGCTCCGAATGTTGATGCAAGACTATTTGAAATCGTGAGCTACTCGATTTTAAAATTCCATTATCACGACCAAAACATTATTTGGGGATTTGATATGGATAATTTGACAACTGAATCTTTACAGTTATATAAAACAGGCAGAACAAATGCAAACGATGGTGGAATTGATTTTGTAATGAAGCCATTAGGTAGATTTTTTCAAGTCACTGAAACAATTGACTTTAAAAAGTATTTCCTTGACATTGACAAAATTCAGAAATACCCGATTTCATTTGTAATCAAATCAGAAGAAAGCACAGAAGATTTGCTTCAAAAAATAAGAGACAATGCAAACAAAACTTACTCAATAAAATCTATTGTCGAGAAATATATGAGTTGCATTGAAGAAGTAATCAATATACAAGTTTTACGTGAGAGATTTAATATCGCAAATCAACAAGGGTATCTAAAACCTATACTTGACGAAATAATTTTACAAAGTAAGGTTGAATTTAATTATGACGATTCGGACACAGAAGATGACGAAGAATAGAAGAACGGCACATAACAGCACCTACAAGAAATTGGCGGTTCAGTGATTTAATGAACATTTGTGCTTCGAAATCGTCAACTTCTTGTAGCTGCAAAACGTTATGTGCTAGCTTAAAACCTAAAATATGAAAGAAAATCTTCAATACAAACTTGACCAAATAGCAAGTGTTTGGAATGATTTCATTTGGGAATATGATTTTTGTAAGCGTACTATAAAATTCACACCGGAAGTAAGGAGTAATTATTTTGGAGATATATTAGGATATTTTGGGGATACATTTGACATAATATTTGATAACAGAGAATCAAAGTCTTATTCAGACAGATTTTCAAATCAAATTAGCTTTTTACAAAGTATATATGTTCAACAAGATTTTATTGAGGAATTACTTTTAATTTTTAAATGCAAAACAAATAAAGGAGATTTAAAGAAAGATAATAACTACATTATAAATAGAGACATAAGAAATGAATTAGTCGGACATCCAATTAGAAAACAAAGTGGACAATTTATCTCTTCTTGTTTATTTGGTTATAATGGTGGAAGTGATAAAATTACCTACTTAAGATATCATAAAGACAATAATTATGAATTCGAGTCAATGGAATTTGAAGTATCAGATATTATTTTACGCCATAATAATTTTTTAATAAAATACTTTGACGAAATCTTAAATAAGTTAAAACGTATTCTGACAAGTTTTGTAAAAGAAATAGAAAAATTGGAATCATTCATACAAACTAAAAGTTTCAATGAAGTTCTTAATATCTCATCTGCCTTCTTTGAATCAATTTTTAAATATGATTTTATTTATGATAAAGAATCTTTGCTTAAAATTTACGCACGAAGAAGTGAACATAAAAGATATCAAAACCTAATTGACAAATTTTACAGAGACTTGAAAAGTTCTCTCAAAGAGAAAAAAGATTCTGCAATAGAAGTTTTTCAGGCAAAAAAAGTTTTTGAAGAATATGAAATTAAAAGGCCTGCTTTAAATTTGGATATAATAAAATTCATTGATACGTCAAAAATAACAAAAACTGAAAATAACGTAATACCTGTAACATATAATTACGAACTTGGAAAACTCGCAACAAAGAGAAATCTGAGAGATTTTAGTCATTTTGGAAGTACTCTAAAATTAAAATGTGTAGAAAATAAAATTGTCTTAGATGAATTGGAACATATGGAATTGAATTTTTATGATGATATTGAATATTATTCAGCATTTAGATTGATTTGGAGTGAACTAAATAATAATGATTAAAAAGCCAGCACATAACAGGCGTTTGGCAAGATTGCGAATTTTGTAGTAAATTCACGTTTACATTTCGCAAGAAATTTTATCTTTAACAGAAAATAATCGGTTCCGAAGTTCGCAACCTCGCCAAGCGCCGGAACGTTGTGTGCAATGTTTCGCGAAATCTACAGAATAACAAGCCTAAAATATGATATTTAACATTTACTACATAAATTTTCCAAAAGTTTACGAAATTAAAATGATGTTAAGCAACATTATTTTACTAAACAAAGAGCTTGAAAGCAATAAAAATATTGAAGGAGATACAGAGTTAAGAGCAAAATTTGATTTTGGAACAAAATTTTTGAATCTTTTTAATGTTGAGGCTGAAGGAAAAGCAAGAGTCGCAGGAAGTTCAGCACAAAAGGTTTTAGAAACATTCGAAGTAAAAACAACAAAATCCGTTATTCTTAATGATATTATTGAAAATTCTAAAGCAATACAAAACTTTGAAGACTTAAATGAAGGCGAAATAATTAGAGTTGATAATGTTTCACTTTCATTGGAGAATGAGCCAGAATTGAGAATTGTAAAACTTATGACAAGCGATGCTTTTAAAGGTTTATCCATACCAGGAGCAAATGGTTTTGATATGGGAGGGTTATTCAATTCAATGTTCAAAGATTATGCATACAAACTTAAAGGAGAACTAACAAATTCAACTGATAAAATACTTGTCAAAATCCCACTAACTTTTGAAAGTGAATTTGAAAGTTCATACAGTGTCGATGATTTATTTATTGGAAAGGTTTCTTTGTTAGGCTTATATAAAGGAAAAATAAAATTAAGTGAATTAAAAAACTCGCTAGAATTCTTTCAAGAAATTGGAAATTTTCAACAATCATTTAATAAAAATGAAGATGAAGAAATACAAAATAGTCAGTATGAGGATAATTTACAAACAAATTCCTTTAATCCTTTCGTAAGTAGCTTAAAGGATAATACAGAATACCATTATATTGATATTTTGTCAATAGTTCAAATCATTAAAACGCAAAAAAAGAATGATTAAAAAAAGTGAATTATTACTATATACAACATCTAAATATAAAGAATTAAAAGCGTTTTTTGATGTTCAAGAAAAATCCATATTAAGTATAACTGACTTCATAATGGATGAAGAATTAATAAATGAGCACTATGCTTTCGAGACAGTAATAGATGTGTCTGCTTTAGCAGTAATAACACAATATCATTCTGAAAGAATTATCAGCTTATTTGATGAATCTTTCGTATTCATTGCAGATGAAAAACATAGAAATTTTTATGAAAAAGAATTAAGATTTTGCTTTTCAGAGTTTAAAATTTTTGAAGCTTATTTTGAAAAAGAATCAAGTGAAAATGATTCAAATAATAAACATTTAGCAAAAAAACATAAGAAAATTATTGACTTGGAACCCCAAGAATTAGAAACCTTTTTTAATTCATTTAATAACTCACTTTATGGTCACAATAAATTCAAGGATGATTTCAAATCTTTGGTTGATAATTTTAGAGTTTTTAATAAACTTGGAGAACATAAAATTTTATCATTGTTTTTACTAGGCGATTCAGGTGTAGGTAAAACAGAAGTAGCAAGAGCTATACATAAAGCATTAAATGGACAAAATAAAGTTGCAAAAATAAATTTTGGAAATTACAGTAGTGACAATTCTTTAAATTCATTAATTGGTAGCCCAAGAGGATATATAGGCAGTGAAGATGGAGAAATATTTATTAGAGTTGCAGAATCAGATACAGGTATAATTCTTATTGATGAATTTGAAAAATCAAATTCTACGCTTTTCAATTACTTTCTTGATGTTCTTGAAAATGGAAAAATGATTAGCTCATTAGCACACGAAATTGATTTAAACGGTTTTATTATAATATTTACTTCTAATATTTCTAAAGATAATTTTAAAAATGTAATTTCTCCAGAGTTAAGATCAAGATTTGATTATAAAGGATATTTTTCGATTTTAAAAAATCAAGATAAGCTTAAATACGTGGAATTTAGAATTAATAGTATAATAAAGAAATTTAACAAGAATGTCGCAAATGTTTTAGACGACACATTTAAGTACGAGGTTTTTCTTGAAATAAATGTTGGGAAGCACAATAATATGCGAGATTTAAATAAAGAAATAAAGAAATTATTTGTTGAAAAATTAAAAACAAAAATTATAAATTAACACTGCACACAACAGCGGTTTGGCGCCATTGCTGGGCTTGGGCATACTTGGAAAAACTCTGTTTTTCCCAATCTTGGTTTTGTACCTGCAAACTTTTGTGCTATATTTACGCAACGGCAAGCCAAGCCGTGAAACGTTAGCCGTCATTTTATGAACACTCCGAAAGTCACAGAAAATTATTATAAAGAACGTGAAGGCGTTTTGAAAGTTGCGATAGAGTTGAACTCTAATGGTTATGTATTTCGTGAAACTTCAAATGGTGATATTGGAATTGACGGACAAATAGAACATGTAAATGAACAAGGAGAAGCGACAGGGAAAATTGTTGCTGCACAAATAAAATCAGGGAATTCTTATCTAGTTGACAAGGGAGACCATTTTGCATTTTACCCTCACGAGAAACATAAAAATTACTGGTCAGTCTTTCCGCTTCCTGTAATCTTATTTGTGTACTATCCAAATGACGATAGAATATATTTTACAGATGTAAGATATCAACTAAACATTCCAAAGCAAAATCACACCTATATAACATTAGATAAGAGCTCCTTCTTGAACAACTTAACGGCTAAAAATATATTTGAAACAACGGGAGATTTAAGTGTTCCCTACTATTCAATTGACCAAGTGTTTTCTATAATGGCAAAGACCATATGTCCAAACCCAACCTTTCATATTAGCTACCTAGACTTATTTACACAAGGGCTGACTAACTTGTGCAGACATGTTTATTTCAGTATGGATGTTGCTTTGGTAATTGCGGATTACTACAATGAAACGGAATTTGGACTAGGAATGGGTTACGGTGAGCATGAGTTTTTACATGAGTATGCAAAGTTTTTGATGAGCCAAAATCTAGCAACTATTGACTATTCAGACTATCTTATTGATTGGAAGGAAAGGCAATTACAGCCAACGTTTATTGCACCATTAACAGTTAGGGGACGTGAACTTCTAGAATATATTAAGATTACTGAAAGCAAGTTTAAAACAGAATTACCACCGACAACTTTGGTAAGAGAGAGGTATATTGAAATGCAATTTCGTACCCAAGACGATTATATGAGATTAGACTTAGGAAAAAAAATAAGAGAAATAATAACAAAAACGAACGGCTAACAAGGTATTGCCAAAAGCGGGGCTGAACGGCTTCGATTGGACATTTGTGCAAGGTTCAAGTTTGGTTCTTCGATTGAACTTTAGTGCTAAAAGTCCCCGTCTTCGGCAATACCCTAAACGTTAGCGGGCATGCTAAAACACAACAAACGACAAAATATGGAAAATCAAAAAGAAAAAGAGAAAGAAATTAATTGGTTTGCTAGAATAGGACTAATAATCCTTACTATATTGATTATTTCAATGATAGTTTACAAATTCTTTTGTAATGAACCTATTGCTGAAATATCAACAGGATTAATTGTTTTACTAGCTTTTTCTATTGTTTTAATACTTTCTGAGTCGTTTGACAATTTCTCTGTAGGGAAAATTATAACCTTATCACGAGCTGTAAAAGAAAAGGAAGCAGTAATAGAAAAAAAGAATGTTGAAATTAGACAAGTTGAAAATGAAAAAAGAGAGCTTCTTTCTCAAATCATTTCATTATCAAACAATTTTTCACAAAGACAATCAAATACGAATATTTACGGTGCTACTCCAGAAACAATCAAACAGTTTACAATCCAAAAGGCGGAAGAACCTGAAATTGAAACATTAAAGCAAAAAGAACAAGAAGAAGAAAATAAGACCACTCAAGAAAGAAAAAGAATTGACTTTAGAAAAGTAGAAGAAATCGCACTTCAATATTACATCAAAGAAAACAATGTTGATGTTTCAAAAATGTTTAAAGAAGTGAAACTTCAAGCATTTGAAGGAATTGACCCAATTAGTGATAATAGTCCAATATATGACGGATATATTAACGAGATTGATAGGGAAGTTTTTATTGAAATTAGACCAACTCCAATGATGGCATCTATGATAACAGACAGACTTTATATGATGTTAAGTAAAATTCATCACTACAGACAATTCAAAAAGACAAATTGCTACTTAAATTTAGTTCTAGTTGAAATTCCAGAAGACGACAGAGATAATACAAGATTTTTAAATGGTATAATAGAATTATTTAGACCTGCTTTAAGTAGCGGACTTTTAAAGATTTCAACTGTAAAACTTGAAAAATCAGACCTAAAAAAAATCTACCGTGAATAGTGAAAATACGCACATAGATAAAGCACGACCCGCTAACAGCCGTCATTGTAGAGCGACACATTAAAACACAAATTTGACAATGCAAGAAACAGAAAAACATAATCAACGAATTGCGAAAATGACTTTTGCTTCTGTTTTCCCTTATTACGTTACAAAAATTGAAAGTAAGGGTAGAACAAAGGACGAATTATTTCAAGTTATTGAATGGTTGACAGGTTTTGACCAAAGTAAACTTCAAGAACTCATTGACGAAAAAGTAACTTTTGAAACTTTTTTTGAAAGAGCAACCTTAAATCCAAATTCGGAAAAAATAACAGGATTAATTTGTGGTTACAGAATTGAAGAAATTCAAAATACATTAACTAAAAAAGCAAGATATTTGGACAAAATAATTGACGAATTAGCAAAAGGAAAAAAAATAGAAAAAATTTTAAGACAATAAAAAAACAAAAAAATGGCAAAACAAGTATTTATCAATTTAGCAGTAGCAGACCTTCAAAAATCTATGGATTTTTA
Source organism: Flavobacterium sp. TN-1 (assembly GCF_052828645.1). Taxonomy (NCBI): domain Bacteria; kingdom Pseudomonadati; phylum Bacteroidota; class Flavobacteriia; order Flavobacteriales; family Flavobacteriaceae; genus Flavobacterium; species Flavobacterium sp. TN-1. Next base: position 3,176,330 of record NZ_CM128253.1, on the reverse strand, counting down.
TACTGCATTAGGTTTTTCAAATAATCCACAATTTTCAGACGATACTGCAAAATGTATGGTTTGGAGTGAAAACATATTTGTGATGTTACTAAACCACGAAAAATTTTCAACTTTTACTACTAAACAAATTGCTGACACAAAATCTAAAATTGCAGGACTTTTCTCATTGTCTTTAGAAAGTATCGATGAAGTGAATAATCTTATGACAAATGGGCTTAAAGCAGGTGGAATTGAACCCAATGAAATGAGAGATTATGGATTTATGCAACAGCGCACTATTGAAGATTTTGATGGACATACTTGGGAAGTATTTTTTATGGATATGACTAAATTTCCAACTGAATAAAAACAACGAACGGCTAACAGCAGTTTGGCAAAATGACGGGTTCAGTGCTAAAATGAACATTTGGTTTTCAAATAAAGTTTATTGCTAAATTGAACATTTGTGCCTTGAAATCCGCCACATCGCCAAGCCGAAAACCGTCAGGCCGTGAAAAAACCTCTTTTTTGAATACAATTCATCCCACCAAACTGACATAACTTTATTTTAAACAATGCTATTTTGAACTTATTTTGAGGTGTTTCAAAAAATACAAACGCTAAAAAGAAGTTTAAATAAGTCGTTTTTATCAAAAACAAATCCTTTGTCTTGTAAGGTGAGTTCCAAGCTTTGATTTTTGCTATTAAATCAGGGACTCCAAGAATATTTATGGTACGCTTGATGTTGTACACTAGCATAATCAAGCTATGTTCACCGTTTACTTTTTCTAATCCTATCAAATTGGTATGATTGTATCCCCATCGGCATCTTTCAAAAAAGAAACAAATAGTTTAAAGAGTTGTTTAAGAGCTTTGGGATTGTCTTTTCTAAAATCAGAAATACTGTGATAATTAGGACGAATATCTTCCAGTAACCACTGCATTTCTATGTTACGAATGCATTCTTTTTCTAGTTTTCTGGAGCTACGTATGCCATTTAAATAACCATATAAATAGATTTTAAGAAACACTTGATTCTTAAAACTTGGACGACCTTCGGATTTTAAAACAACAGGTGTAAATCCTACTTTTTGAAAGTCTATGTGTTCAACAAAAGCATCTATGAATCGAACTGGGTTTTCAGAAGTAATTTTGTCTTCTAAACTCGATACATGTAGCTGATTACGGGAAATCCCTTGGATATGCTGCATTGTTAAAAATAAGAAAATACTTCTTTTCAAACAAACTATTTTAGCTATATTTGGTGAGGTTTGTGAGTTTTTTCACAGACTGACGTTGTAGGTAATTGTAAGAAAAACTATGCGTTGAAAGAAAAAACTTCAAAAACCTATCTTTGTAAAAGCAAATAAAATGATTACAGAATTAGAAAAGTAAACTTTGGTATAAAATTTGAAATTATATAAAAAATAATCATTACTCTTGTCATAACTATCTATGAAGAAGACTGTTAACATATTTGAAAAAATACCAAATTATATTTTTTGGGATTTGGATGTAACCAAACTTAACATTCAAAGGGATAGTGATGTTATTATATCTCGTATTCTTATGTTTTCAGATTTTTCAAATTACAGTGATAATATCTTGCTTTTGGAAAGTTTATACACCGAAGAAACAATAAAAAGAACAATTATCGCTTCAACTGATAGAATTTCGGATGAAATTTGTTCACTTACTTCAAAAAGATATAATCTTCCTATTAAAAGTAAATTCAACAAATATGTATATCTCTAATGAGTTAGAGAAAACTATTAAAGAATTACAGAAATTAAATTCATTAAGTAGTTTTTATTTAGCTGGCGGTACAAATTTAGTGCTAAGATATTCACACAGAGAGTCAGTAGATATTGATTTATTTTGTGAGTATATTATCGGTATTAATGGCTTTGAATTAATAGAAAAAGAAATAAAAGAGGTGTTCAAAGATAGAGTTTTGTATATTGGTTATCCTACAAAACAAAATGACGAACTTGTTTTTCTTCGAACTATTATTTCAACCAACAACACAAATATTAAAGTTGAAATAATACAAGGATTTAAATTATTCCATCCACTTGAAATAATTAACGAAATAAGACTTGCTAGCGAGACCGATATAGGACTTTTTAAATTAGACTCTATAACCAATAGATACGCAGAAAAAGATTTATATGATTTAGATTATATAACAGAAAATCCTAATCATTCTTTAAACAAACTAATGGAATTATATGAAAAGAGAAAAAACTATTATATTGAAAATAGCATAAATACAATATTTAGCTTGTCAAATGATTTTTGTCCAGTTGAAAATACGGAATTGTTAATACTAGAAAACCACAAAGAAAGCAAAGATAAAATTCCATTCCATTCAGACTCAAGACTAAAAAACAACAAATCATCACTTACATTTCACAAATCTAATTGGAAAATAAAGGTTAAAACATACTTGAATAGAAAGTAAAACAACTAGTACTAACAGCTAAGGTTTCGTTGCGTGCGGAGCACGAACAATGAAACCTCTGTTGAACGGAACCATTAAGATTCCGTGCACTATGGGGGGTGCTAAGTAAAAATTTAAGGATATACAAGAGGTATTTAACGCCTCTTTTTTTTGAAGTCTACTTTAGGTGGTTTTTTGAGTGATTTCCTTCACTTATGGACACAAATCACCTTACCTATAAAATTAGCAGGGATTTGAGTTTTGGCTATCGCCAAAATACCACGCCGGTGATCCTCTTTTGTCAAAAACAGCTAGGGTATGTAATATTATTTAAACTTAAAATATACTGGATTAAAAAGTAAAGTTCTTGATACGTTTATGTATATAATTTTATTTTAAAAACAACTCAAACAGACGGTTGAGTATATAATTGAAATCATCGTTAGTTCGAGTGTGAAGTGCATCGAGAACCAACATTGATTTTGTTGCTTTTGTAGATGTACTATTTTTAAAAAGAAAATTTAAAGTTTAAATGGTATTATTATGTTTTTTTATGATTAATTTATTTATCTGCTTTTGAAATAGTTATCTAACAATTTCTGTGCAGAGGTAAAAGGGGTACTTTGATTGTCTTGTATTAATTTTTTTTCAATTTCTAGAAGAGATAAAGTTGTAGGATGATTAAAAAAGTGGTCTTTAAGTTGTTCGTTTATGCTTTCTAAAAGCCAGTATTGATTTTGGTTACTTCTTTTGTTGTCAAAATAACCATTTTTTTTTGTTAACAAAGTATACTCTTCTATGATTTGCCATATAGAATCAATTCCTTTTTTTTCTAATGCACTACAAGTAGTGACTTTCGGAATCCAACCAGAGTTTTTTTCTGGAAATAAATGTAATGCTCTATTGTATTCTGTTTTGGCTAGTTTAGCTTTAGTTGTGTTGTCACCATCTGCTTTGTTGATTACTAATAAATCGGCCATTTCCATGATGCCTCTTTTTATACCTTGTAATTCATCTCCAGCTCCAGCTAAATTTAGTAATAAGAAAAAATCAGTCATGCTATGCACAGCAGTTTCACTTTGGCCTACGCCAACAGTTTCTACAAGTATTATGTCAAAACCAGATGCTTCGCATAGGATAATACTTTCTCGTGTTTTTTTGGCTACACCGCCTAAACTTTTGCCAGAGGCACTAGGTCGGATATAAGCTTGTTGATCCTTTACTAACTCTTCCATTCGGGTTTTATCGCCTAAAATGCTTCCGTGACTGATGCTAGAGCTTGGATCAATGGCTAATACTGCAACCTTTTTTCCTAAAGAAGTTAAGAGTTTTCCAAAGGCTTCTATAAAGGTACTTTTTCCTACTCCAGGGACACCTGTAATACCTATTCTGATAGATTTATTGCTGTAAGGAAGGCAGTTTTGAATAATTGTATTTGCCTTTTCTTGATGCTCAATATTGGTGCTTTCAACTAATGTAATAGCCCTACTAAGAGCTGTTTTATCTCCTTTTAAGATGTTTTGTGTAAGTATTTCTGGAGAAAGGCTAGTTTTTCTGTATTTTTTAATTTGATCAATTGCCTTTGGGTTGGTACTTTCAGGTTGCTCTATGCCTTTGTTTTCTTTTAAAGCTGATTTTTTTCCGTAAGTATTCAAAGTAATTAATTTTAAGTAAAGATAATTATTTTTTAGAAAAAAATAATCTCTCTTAAGAATTTACATTGTGAAAATATCTTCTAATTTAGTTATTTTGTTGAAATTCAAATATATTTTATCATGAATGAAAAAAGCTTAGATGAAGATTGTCGGTCAGTTGATATGTTTTTTAATTTGGAAGCATATCAAAATAAAATTATGATAAAAAAATTTAGAGTAGGAGATTATTTAGTTGTTCAAGGAGATTCTTTTTTGTATTTGCCAATTGTTAAATCTGGAGTTGTTAGATTAGATTGTGCTTCTATTGAAAAAGATGTATTGTTAGATTATGTAGTGGCAGGAGAAGCTTGTGTAGTTAGTTTTTCGCATTGTGATATAAAAGATAAGTTGGTGTTTTCAGCGCAAGCTTTAACAGAGGTAGAGGCATGGTTAATACCAAAGAATATAGTAAATGAGTTGTTGGAAAAAGATCAGGTTTTTGTAAATTATCTTATGAGAAGATTGACTTTTGAATTTCAGAATATGCTTCAATTGTATGTGAGTCTACAAAACGAGGATTTGGAAAAAAGATTAGAGAAATATTTAGATAAATATAGTTCTAAATTGCAGTTAAATGGAGTTAAATTGACTCATCAGCAGATAGCAATTGATCTAGGGGTTAGTAGAGAAAGCGTTTCGAGAATTATGTCTAAGAAGAGCTAATGTTGTGATTTAGATCACAGTGCTTTTGGGTTTACTAAAATATTTTTGATAAAAAATAATTTTTATGGATGCTTTAATACCAAATAATTCTTTAATTACAGCTACTCCTGAAGAAGGAAGGTTGTTGGCTGTAAAAATGGCTAGATTGATTATAAAATATACACAGCCTGATGCTTTGATTCGTGAAAAATTGAGACCTGTTTATGCAGAAGATGCTGCAATGCTGATAGCAATAGGTCAGACGGTAGCCTTGGAATTTGCTACTATAGCAAAAGCCAATAACTACTGGGTAAAATAAATGTGTTAATTTTTTGTTTTTAAGGCTGTTCAGGCGTTTTGCTGCTTTGTTCTAGGGGTCAGAATAAATTTAGCTATTTTGTATGCTAGTTAAAATTTGAGAACAAGAAGTAGGACTTATTGGACAGCCTTTTGCTTAAAATTAAAAAAGTAGATTTCTGTTATAGGCAGTATTGTTTTTAGGGTTTTTTAAATGGGGTTTGTCTTTTGTGAAATTTACGAACCATTTAGCTAATTCATCAATTTCTGATGAAATAAGGATTTTAATAGACTGATTTAACTCCTGATTAAATTGTTCAGGATTTAAACTAACTTTTTCTAATCTTCTCTGGATATAGATGGACATTGTACTCATAGGTTAAAGAATTACGTTTGGGTTAATAAAATTAATAAAAAAATTTTATTAACCAAATAAAAATATCATTTTTTATAAAATAGTTTTAAAAGTTGGTATTTTAAAACATTTTGACTTTTTGTTTTTAACAAATTATCGTTAATAAATTTAAATATTAGATGATTTAAATATTTTTAATTTTACATAAACAAATAGTCTATTGTTATGCCTGTTTCAAAAGAATTAATTCAAAAACTGATAGCGATTGTTGGAGAATCCTATGTTTTTACTGATATAGAAACATTAGAGAAATATGGACATGATGAAACTGAAGATCTTCGCTTTCCTCCGAGTGTTGTAGTAAAGCCAAGCTGTACGGAAGAAATTTCAGCTGTTATGAAATTAGCAAATGAATTTTATACAGCGGTTGTTCCTATAGGTGGACAAACAGGTTTGAGTGGGGGAGCTTTGTCTATTTTTAAAGGAATTGGTCTTTCGACCGAACGATTGAATAAAATTATAGAAATAGATGAAAAAAACCTTCAAGTCATTACTGAACCAGGTGTTATAACGCAAGTATTACGAGAAGCCGTTTCAGAAAAAAATCTTTCTTATCCAGTAGATCCTAGTAGTATGGGAAGTTGTTTTATTGGAGGAAATATAGCAGAAAATTCAGGAGGTGCTAGAGCTGTTAAATATGGTGTAACAAAAGATTATGTGCTGAATTTAGAAGTCGTTTTACCTAATGGAGAAATTATATGGACAGGAGCTAATACGCTAAAAAATGCAACAGGTTATAATTTAACGCAATTAATGATAGGAAGTGAAGGAACATTAGGAATTGTTACTAAAGCAGTTCTTAAATTGCTTCCTAAAGTATCTTTTAATCTATTAATGTTAGTTCCTTTTTATAAGGCAGATCAAGCTTGTGAAGCTGTTTCCGCTATTTTTAGAGCTGGTGTATTGCCTAGTGCTTTAGAATTTATGGAACGTGACGCTATTGACTGGAGTTTAAAATATTTAGAAGGAATAGCAGTTCAAGTAAAAACAAACCATCAAGCACATTTATTGATTGAAGTAGATGGAAATTATCCTGAAATATTAATGTTAGAGGCAGAAAAAATTATGAATGTTTTGGGAAAATTTCAAATTGACGAAATTCTTTTTGCTGATACAGAAGAACAAAAGAATGCTTTATGGAAAATGAGAAGAGGTGTGGCCGAAGCTGTTAAAGCTAATTCGATATATAAAGAAGAAGATACAGTCGTTCCTCGATATGAATTACCTAAATTATTAAAAGGAATTAAATCAATTGGCGCTAAATACGGTTTTCAATCAGTTTGTTATGGACATGCAGGAGATGGTAATTTACATGTAAATATTATAAAAGGAAATTTAACAGATGACCAATGGTATGAGGAAATACCAAAAGGAATCCGTGAAATTTTTGAGTTAACACTTTCTTTAAAAGGAACTTTGTCTGGAGAACATGGAATAGGATGGGTGCAAAAAAATTATATGGATATTGCTTTTTCAAAAATACATTTAGAGTTGATGGAACAAATTAAATATATTTTTGATCCTAATAATATAATGAATCCAGGGAAAATTTTACCAGACGATTTTAATTAAAAAGTTATTTAATCCTAGAATAGATAGATAAAGATATAAACTTTGGGAAATAAAGGCTATTTAATAACTCTAAATGTTAAATTTATCCTAGCTCCTACGTTTTTTTGAGTTTTAGGTACTTGGTGTTTCCAAAAATGCTGAATTGCACCTTGCATGATTAGTAAACTTCCATGTTGTAGATGTATATTTTGTTTAGCAGTTTCAATAGAGTTATGTTTTAGTTGAAAATTTCTTTCAGCTCCAAAACTAACAGAAGCAATAATTGGATTTCTGCCTAGTTCTTTTTCATTATCAGAATGCCATCCCATACTATCCTGTCCATTTCGGTAATTGTTTAATAAAACGGTTGTAAAATGAGTATCACAAACTCTTTCAACTTCATCTTTTATATGAGTTAATAAAGGAGTCCATGGATGCGGACGCATTACTATATTGGAATACGCATAAGGTTTTCCCTCGTTTCCAAATAAAGCTGTTAATCTAGGTTGAAAATGTTCTTTACCATAAACCGTTATTTTGTCCTGTTGCCAAGGGATTTCGGACTCTAACTTTTTTAAAAGAATGTTAGCTTGTTCTAAAGAAAAGAAAGAAGGATAATAAATAAGTTCTGCATCAGGAATTAAGAACTCTATTTTTTCATCAGGAAAAAGCATTTTGTTAGTTTTTATATTTGTGTAAAATAAAGAAATTTTATTTTACACAAATATAAAATAAATTAATACTTATAAGATTGTTCTGATGTGTGTATTTTATATGATTATCCCCAGATTACGCATTAGAAATTTAGTATAGATAAAAAAAATTGAAACTAAAAAACACTCATTTTTTATTCTTAATACAGATAACGACAGCTATAGTAAAAAAATAAGTGTATTTCTTTCCTTCATCTTTATTAGAAAGCCTAATGAGTAATCTGGAGTAGATAAATAATGTTATTTTTTATTGAGGTTTACGTTCATTATTATAATAGCTATTATAATAAGTCCTATTCCAATCCATTGAGATGTAACAACTGTTTCGTTTAATATAAAAAATGCCATCATAACAGAAACAGGTAATTCTAAAGAAGAGACAATACTGCCTAATCCAATTCCTGTGTGAGGAAATCCTGCATTCATTAAAATAGGAGGAATGATTGTACCAAATAAAGCTAAAAAGATTCCCCATTTGGTAAAAATAGTCATATTAAAAGGTGTTATTTGTGTGGCTATAGAAAAACCAAAAACAATAACAGCACCCCCTAAAAGCATATACAAACTACGTTGGGCAGACGATATTCCTAATGCAATTCGATTAGCCGTAAACATAGTAGTAGTAAATGAGGCAGCAGCTAAAAGACCCCACATAATTCCTCTCCAATCTAATTCAATTGATTTGCTCAATAAGTTTGTGGCTAAAACAGTACCTAACAAAACGATTGCAACTGAAATTGCTTTTTGAATAGAAGGGGCTTTTTTATCTAAAAACCATTCTAATAATACTCCCATCCAAACGGTTTGCATTAATAAAACAATTCCAATAGAAACGGGGATATATCTTACAGCTAAGTAATAAAAAACACTAGTCATCCCAAGTGAAGTCCCTGCTAACATTAAATGTAAAATATTAGCAGAAGTTGCTTTTACAACTTCTTCTTTCTTTTTGAATTTCTGAAAAGCATTTATTAATAACATGCCTAAAATTCCGTATATAAATTGTGAGGATGTAACCTCTGCTGTAGTAAAGTTTTCCTTGTAGGCTAATTTTACAAAAGTAGCTAACATTCCGTAGCTAGTTGCTCCCAATCCTACTAAAAAAACTCCTTTTAAAATACTATTTTTTAACATTTTTACAAAATTAAGGGGGGCAAAGATACAATAAGTTAAATGTTAAATATTAAAATTTGTTAGTTTTTTTAAAGTAGCAAAAAACAAAATATGTTCGCTTTTTTTGATTAACATTATTTTTATTGTTTTTATACGGCAATTTAAATTTTAGAAAACCTATTGTGTAGTTTTTTAATTATTTTTATAAGTATAAAAAAATAAATAGCGATCTAATTTGAAAAACCAAATAAATTGGGCAGAGTTTTAATTAAATTTACAGAATAGAATAATTAATATGTCAACTTTTAAATTTAAATTATATCAACAATTAGAGCATAAAATAAAACATTTGGGAACAGTAATGAGCAGTGTGTACGCTTTGTTTTTAGGTGCTTTTTTATTGTTTTTAGATTTTCAAATTAATTATAATAATCATTTTTTTACCCATTCATTAGAAATTTATTCAAGGTTAATTCCTGTTTCTAATGTTTTGGTTTCTATTATTATTGGAATTTCCTTAACAACATTTTCGGTTATATTTGTAGTAATGCAATTAGCTTCTTCTCAATTTTCTCCCAGAATTTTAAGACATTTTTTAGCTAATGATTTTAAAATACAGGCCTTTATAGGCTTGTTTGTAGGAACTATAGCCTTATGTGTATTGCCTCAAATAATGTCTGTTTTTTATCCTAATCAATCTTTTTTAATAACCTTATTTGTAGGGACTTTTTTAGCTATTAGAGGTTTAGTATGGTCCTACCCATCTATGATTACGTATTTAAGTGTAAACATGAATGTATCGAGTATTACACACCATATTAAGAAAGAAGTAGTAGATGAAATAACTATTTTATATAGTCAAAAATGGGAAAAAGGGAATGATTTAACCTATGAACGCCAACAATGCCTGAATAATAGAAATGTATTGAAGATAGTGAGTCCATTTCAATCAGGTTATTTAGAAAGTGTTGATTATGCTTTGTTGCAAAAAGGATTGCTAGAGTTAAAAGAAACAAATCAATGGGAAGAAGTATATCAAAAACCCGTGATTGGTGAATTTATAATGAAAGATACAACAGTCTTATTACAAATTGTTGTTGATCAAGTTTCAGAAAAACAAAAAGAAACTTTTCAAAATTTAGTTTCTAAAACGTTTAAAGTAAACCGTTTTAGAAGTCATACACAGGATATAAATTTTGGTGTACGTAAATTAGTTGATATAGGTATTAAAGCAATTTCACCAGCAGTAAATGATCCTACAACTTGTTTAAATTGTATTGATCAGTTAGGTGAAATTGTAAAAGTTTTATCAGAAAGACAATTTCCTTCTACAGATGCTCGACAATTAATTAAAAGTGATATTCATATCAATGAATTTAATTATGACGAGTTTATTGATTTTTGTTTTGATCAAATTTATCAATGGGGAAAAGAAGATCCAATAATTGTAAAACGAATTTTACGTACCATTAGATCTATTTTACCAACGATTCAAAATCCATATCATTTAAAAGTATTAATACAGCAAGTAGAGGAAATGGAGCTAGCAACTATTTATAATTTAGATAATTATCAAAATAGATATTTGAAAATTTCTAAAGAAAAATTAAATACAATAGAAAAAGAACTTCAAGGCTTTAGAGAAAAAGCCTTGAAGCAAATAGAAAATCTTAAAAAATTAGGTTTTTTTGAAGCTTATTTAGTAGAAAGACAACTAGATGAAAAAGGTCTTTCTGAGTCAACAATACAAACTCTAAACTATTTGAACACATATTTGAAATAAAGAAAAAAAATTATCTTCTGTGTCTTTTTTCTCTAATATTATGATGTTCCGCTCTTCTTGGTTTTATAAAGGAAGCTCTAGCTTTTTTTCTAGAAAGATATCCTCTATGTGGCTTAATAATATGGGATCTTGTTCTATGAAAATGAAATCTGTGTTTATGGATGTGTGTAATAAATACAGAATGATTCATCGGACGCCAAGGTTTCCACCAACGCGGATATATTGACCAACGTACAGGTGATACCCAAATATGATATCCTGGAGCATAAATAAATCGAATGCAAGGCCATGACCAAACATTAACGGTTATTCGAGTTGGAACTAGATCTAAAATGGAAGGTCCCTTATCATCAATTATTTTTTCAGACACATTATAAGGCTCTACAACTGTATTTTTATCAAATAAATCTTCATTTCCGATGATTTGAATATAGGCCTCTTCATCACCTACTTTCTCAATATTTAAAGTTGCAATATCTTGTTTGTCAGAATTACCTACTAATGCACTTAGAATGATAACATGATCTGAACCCTCGATTAAATCTTCTACAGTAATATAATCAATAGTACCGTCATCATTTAAATCAAGATTGTTTACGTTGTTGTTTTCTTCGTTTATAGCTTTTTCAAATTCCTCTAACGAACTAGAAGTTTTAAAGATAGCTAAAGCACCTTCTAAACTAAAATTTTCTGGACTTGTTTCGTTTACCTCTGAATTTTGAGCATGTTCTGGAGTCAAAAAGAGACAGGTTAAATAGATAAAAAGAAATTTTCTCATAGGAATTAAATTTGTAAGTTCGTTTGTATATGACTAAAAAAAAATTAAAAGGTTTAATGAACGTTTTATAAAAAAGTTTCTGTTTATTTGTAATGTATGAATAATTGGGGAATTTATGCTAAATACAGTTAATACTATAGAACAAAAGCTGGTAGAAGCTTATTCTATTAGGATTAATAATCTTACAAAAAGTATAATAATAGCAAATCAAGCTTTAAAGGCTTCTTTGTTTATTAATGATAAAACTCTTATAGGAAAAAGTTATAGCCAACTAGCTTTGTATCACATGATAGTTGGTGAAATGCAAAAAGCAAAACAATATTCTGAAAGGGCTATAGAAATTTTTAATGAATTAGGAGACGAAAGAGGAGTGGCTGATGCTAAGTATGGTTTAGCTGGAGTTTACTATAAAACAAATCAATATCATTTAGGTCTCATTCATTTTAGTGATGCTTTAAAAATTTATAAAAAATATAATGATTATTATAATCAATCTCGTGCGGAAAAATCATTAGGAACTATTTTTGAATGTATAGGAGATGCCACCAGTGCTTTTAAAGTTTATAAAAGTGCAATTCGAAACGCTAAAAAGATTAAAGATCTTAACTTAGAATCGAATGTCTACAATAATCTTTCTGGAATTTTGACTAAAAAAGGAAAAATTCATTTTGCAAAACAAATTATTAATAAATCCATAGAACTTAAGAGCCAGACTGATGATATGAGAGGGATGGCTTATGCACTATACGGAAAAGGAAAAGTATACCATTTCTGTAAAGAATATACTAAAGCTAAAGAACTATATAATAAATCTTTAGATATTCATAAAAAAATGGGGGAAAATACAGGAGTTGTTATGACTATGACAAAGTTAGCAGCCCTTTATTTTGAAACGCAACAAGTAGATAAAGCTCTTCAATTTGCACAAGAAGGATTACTTTTAGGAGAATCATTACAGTTTTCAATGTGTACAATAAAATTAAATCGTATAATTTATCTTATATATAAAAGTTTAGGAGATTATGAAAAAGCGTTACATTATTTTGAAAATCACCTTTCAGAAAAAGAAAGAGTTATTAATACTCAAACATTAAAAGTAATTGAAAGTTATGAGTTAATAGCAAGAATGGAAAAAATAGAAAACGAAGCCATTTTGCAAAGAGAAAAACAAAAAATATTAGAAAAGAAAAATTTAGATGAACTAGAAAATTATAAAAGAAAACAAGAGTTTTTATCTATAATGAGTCATGAAATAAGGACACCATTAAATGCCATTGTAGCTTCACTAGTATTATTAGATGATAAAATCGTAAATGAAGGTAAAAAGATTATAAGAAATTTAAAATTTGCATCTGACAATTTAATTAGTGTCGTAAATGATGTTTTGGACTTCAATAGACTAGATGGACAAAATGTAAAGTTAGAATTAGTATCAACCAATATCAACTTTTTATGCCAAAACACAGTTGAAGTGTTTGAACGTTTTGCAAATGCTAAAAATATTGAGTTAAAATACATCTCAACAGTAAATATATCTAATTATTATCTGATAGATCCTACGAAGCTAACGCAAATTTTAAACAACTTGATAAACAACGCTATAAAATTTACAGATAAAGGAAGCGTACAACTAGAAATAAAGATAGTAGATTGTGGAGAACAAAAAGATCTAATTTCATTTAAAATCACAGATACAGGAGAAGGAATATCACAAGAAAATTTACCACGTATATTTGATAGCTTTTCACAACTAAAACCATATTTAACCCGAAAACATGGAGGAACAGGCTTAGGATTAGCAATCGTAAAACGTTTGATAGAATTACATAAAAGCACCATAACCGTAGAAAGTAAATTATATAAAGGAACCTCCTTTTATTTTGAACTTGAATTAGAAAAATCAGAAGAAATCATAATAAAAGTAAATGATAAACAACAATTAATAGGTAAAAAAGTACTAATCGTAGATGATACGAAAATGAATGGGATGCTACTCTCTAAATTATTAAGAAAATGGAGCATGGAAATTCAATATGTAGATGGAGGAAAAAAAGCAATTGAAATAGTGAAATATCAAAAATTTGATTTTATTTTAATGGATATACACATGCCCGAAATGAACGGCTTTGAAGTTTCTAAAGAAATAAAAATGACCCCAAATTTAAATATTCAAACGCCTATTTTTGCACTCACAGCGGATATATTAGCAGATGCAGATCAAAATTTTAAGAAATACTTCTCAGGCATCATCTTTAAACCATTTGATATAGATAAGCTTTACAATTTATTAGTAACCTACGGAGATTAAAAGATGCAAATTTTAAATTTGTTAAAATAAAAGTTAAAATCTGTAACAAATAGCAAAACAAGAGGTCTATTAGAATAAATGATTTACACATTACATGAAAAAAACTAAATTCACCCTTTTGTTATTATCTTTTTTGTCGTTTGCTACGTATTCACAAGAAAATAAAGAAAAAACAAACGAATTAAAAGAAGTGGCAATTGTTAAAGAAAAAAAAGCAATTGAACAAAAAGCAGATAGAACCATTTTTGAATTTGCAAGTCAAGCTCATCTAAATTCAGGATCAGTCCTAGAAGGAATAAAAAAACTACCCGGTTTGGTAGCCTCCGATTTAGCAGGTATGATGTATCAAGGAAAACAATTAGATGTATTCTTAGATGGAAGACCACTCAATATTTCGACAAACGAATTAAATGCCTTTCTAGAAGGACTACCTGCTAATTCAGTTGAAAAAATAGAAGTTATAACAAATCCAGGAGCTGAGTTTCCTGCTACCTCTGGTGGTGCTATACTAAACATCGTTACCAATAAAAAAGCAAAGAACTACCTAACCGCTACCTATACTAATAGCAGTAATTTTACTTCCTATGATAAAAATCGTTGGCGTACTAATAATAGCATACTTTTAAGTGCTAAAAATAAATTTTTTGGATGGCAGCTAAACTTTGGACAAAATTATGCCGAACGAGGTATGTGGTCTGAAGTGCTTAAAAAAGAAGGCGATCAGTCTACACTATTAACCTCCAGCGATTCAGATCGTATTTTACGAACACTGTTTGCTAAAACAGGACTTACATTTGATATAGGTAAAAATAGATTATTATTAAATTATGATATTTATTCTAATACTAATTCTAGTACAACAGAAGCCAAGGGGTTGCTGCCTAATTCAACCTTTTTTTCTACAATAGATGACAGTAAAACACTAACACTACGTCAAGATGCAGTAGCAGCATATCAAATGCGGTTTTTAGATTCCGATAAAAAATTAGATTTTAAATTTAATTTTAATAGTGTCACAAATGATTTTGATTTATTTTCAAGAAGTTTAAACCTAAATACATTGAGTAACGGATCTGATCAACGCCTTTACAATTTTAAAATAGATTATACTCAATCTGTAAAACTATTACAAGAAGGAAAAATTAGCATAGGAACTCTATACGAAGAACTCTATTTTAATACATTTAATAAAAATATTAATAATTTAGAGTACAAAAGGATGACAGCTTCTACCTATATAGAACTACAGACTAAATATAGAAAATTTGAATTTACTTTAGGGCTAAGAGGAGAAAATTATGATATTTCTGGAAAAACAGAAACACAAGCCTTGAATCCTTTTAAACAATATAGATTATTTCCTAATGGAAGTATTCAATACAGTTTAGCTAACAGCATAATTCTATCAGGTAGTTATAATAAAAAAATAACCTTACCAAGTACCTCCTCTCTTAATCCTAATAATACAAATTATCAAAACCCCAATGTAGGGTATTTAGGAAACCCACAATTACAACCTACACTTTTTAATAATTTTGAATTTAAATTATCAGCTTTTGAATATGCTTTCATAGGATACAATATCAGCGAAGGACTTAATCAAGTAACTCAGAGAATGTATCTAAATGGAAACAGAATGGTTAGTACAAATGAAAATATACCTTCAATAAAAATTCATACATTTAATTTTGGATTACCCATTCCTTATATGTTATTTACAAAAGGACTAAAAGAAACAGCTAAATTTAATTTTAATCCAGATAAAATTAATTTCATGTTTATTTATGCAGGTAGACAAAAACATGATATTCCAAATGTTGATACAAAAGCATTTTGGATTTTTAATATCATGTCTCAAGTCGTATTGCCAGGAGATATAAAATGGGTAACGAATTATAGCCATATTACAAAAGGAGGTAATTATTTTTATTTTGTAGCACAAAGACCTTTTAATCATAGTTTAGATATGACATTTTCTAAAAAGTTTTTATCCAATCACTTGACTGTTTCAGTAAATGTTGATGATATATTTAATTTAAATAAGTCATCATTCAATGCTTTAAATACCGCACTTTATATGTCTAATAAAAATGATACACGTAGAATAGGATTAACCCTAAACTACAAGATTCCTACCAAAAATAAAATAGCAAAAGAAGATCCTAATATGTTAAACAAAGAAAAGAAAGAAGATAATGGAAATATAATAGGAAATTAAAATACACTTAGATTATCAATAGTATTAAAAGAGGCTGTTTTGATTTTTTTCGAACAGCCTCTTTTTGTAATTAAAATAAATAAAAAGACAAATTTTAAGTTTAAATGGTATTAATGTCTTTCGTTATAAAAATTTTAGATCAAAAAAATTAATGCTTTTTCGAAAAATCTTCTAAATCACTTAAATGAAGTCTTAAAGCATGAACAGAAATACTGATTTCCCAAAAAGAAATACCTAAAGAAACTAACAGACTAAATAAACTAAATCCAAAAAAATAGATAGCTATATATTGTAAATCAAAAAATAATAGCAGCATAGCAAAAACAGATAAAAATAAACAAAGTACTCCCATTAACTGCATAAAACGGATTAGCGTTAAGCGATCATTTAGATTTTTAATTTCAAGAAGAATAGATTTGCGATGAACTTCTTCATAATTCTTTTTTAAACTTCTAATAATTTGAGCGATGGTTAGAAAACGATTCGTGTATGCTAATAAAATTAATGAACTAGCTGAAAATAGTAATGCAGGAGTTTCAATTGATAGGGTCATGTTAATTCTTTTTCTGTTTATTATATAAAATGAGGTTAATTTTTGTAAAAAATATAAAATCTATATATCCAAGGCGTATTATTAAAAAATGACACTTATGTTATCGAAAATATAGAATATGTGGCAAAGCAATCATATAAATAATAGTTTCTTTACAGATGTAGTAGAGAAAGGAAAATAGGATGATAAATATAAATTAGGACGAATAAAATTTCTATATACTATAAAAAAAGAAGGAAATCATCAGCGTATAAATTTTTAAAGTTAAAATAAAAAGACAATATCTTTCGTTTAAAAGTAATTAATTGTTTCATATTTGGTAGTATCAGCCTAATGATCTACTCTGACGTAGAATAGATTTTGTCAAATTTACTAAAATACCTAATGATTTTTATACTTATAAAAACATAAAAATATATGGAACTATTTATTTTGAGTGAAATCGAAAATTTTAATAGAGTTGATTTTTTTAAAATAATTATTATAAAATATATTTTTAATAAAATGAAGATCAATAATATTGTTTTAGAGATGTTTTTATGAGAAAAATAAAAAATGATAACAAAAGATAAATAAAACATTATTTATCAATAAATTGATGTACATTTGCCCTTTAATTTAAAGGTTACTGCTTTTTGATTTTCTGTTCAAGTAGTTTTTTTAGACTTCCTCAGTGATTACTCTCCAGCTGCCATTTTTTTAAAATCTATTTTTTAATTACAAATCATGATTTACATAGTAAGGTTTAATACTATAATTATTTTGATTTGGTTAATTAATAGTTAATGATACAAGTAAATCGAGATATATATGGCAGATTCTTATTCTAAAAAAGAAAATAATAAGAAAAAAGTAAAAAAACAACAAGATAAAGCGCTTAGAAGAAACGAGCGTAAAGTCAATAATAATAAAGGAAAATCCCTAGAGGAAATGTTTGTATATGTGGATAAAAATGGAAAGTTAACGTCTGTTCCACCTCATTTACAAACTGTTGAAACAGATAAGAATACTGAAAATACAAATAAGAATACTAACGAGATAAGAAAAGATTTTTCTACAGGTCTTATTACTTTTATAAAAGATACAGGTTTTGGTTTTATTACGGAGGATGAAACAAGGGATAATTTATTGTTTCATTTTGAGGCTTCTAATACTAAATTTAAAAAGAACGTAAGAGTAAGTTTTAAAAAAGAAACAACCCCAAAAGGATTTAGGGCTACACATTTGATAATTATTAATTAAATATAAATAGAAATGCAAGAAGGTACAGTAAAGTTTTTTAACGAAACAAAAGGTTTTGGATTTATTACTTCTAATGATGGACAAGAAATTTTTGTTCATACTACAGGTTTAACACAACGCGTAAGAGAAAACGATGTAGTGGTTTTTGAAGTTGAGCGTACAGCTAAAGGATTATCAGCTGTTAATGTGAAAAGAAAATAAATAAAATTACTTTTTAAAAGCCTGATGAAAATCAGGCTTTTATTTTGGTATTTTTATTTTAAAGATTCAAAACTTCTTTTTACAAAAGCAGTCAATTCTTCACCCTTTAATAAACCTTGTGATAATTTAGCTATATCTAAAGCTTGTTTTACCAAGTCTTTTTGGATGTTCTCATTGCTGTTTAAGATAGCTGTAGCCAGTTCAGAGTTTGTGTTGACTACCAAATTGTACATTTCAGGAAAATTTCCCATACCAAACATACCGCCACCGCCAGTTTGACTCATTTCTTTCATACGACGCATAAACTCTGGTTGTGTAATCATAAATGGGGCAGAGGTGCTTTCTAAAGCTTCCATTTGAACGGTATAGTTTTCTTTAGGAACTACTATTTCAATTGCATTTTTTAATTTTTCCTTTTCTTCATCAGATAATTTAGAAATTGCAGTATCCTCTTTTTGAATTAATTTATCAATATGGTCAGCGTCTACACGTGTAAATGTTATATTTTCATTATCAGCTTCTAATTTTTGAATCAAATGCGAAACAATAGGTGAATCCAATAATAATACTTGATAGCCTTTTTCTTTGGCAATATCAATATAACTATGTTGAGCATCTTTATTAGAAGCATAAAGAATGACTAATTTACCGTTTTTGTCAGTTTGGTTATCTTTTAAAGCTTCTTTTAGTTCAGCTAAAGTATAATATTTATTATCAGTAGTAGGATATAATACAAAATCACCTGCTTTTTCGTAAAATTTAGCTTCGGATAACATACCATATTCTAAAACCACTTTGATGTCATTCCATTTTTTCTCGAAATCTTCACGGTTTTCGTTGAATAATGATTTTAATTTATCAGAAACTTTACGCGTAATATAATTAGAGATTTTCTTTACATTACCATCTGCTTGTAAGTATGAACGTGAAACGTTTAATGGAATATCTGGAGAATCTACCACTCCTTTTAACATCATTAAGAACTCAGGTACAATACCTTCTACATTATCTGTTACAAATACCTGATTTTGGTATAATTGAATTTTATCTTTCTGAATTTGTAAATCACCAGTTAATTTAGGAAAGTATAAAATACCTGTTAAATTGAATGGGTAATCTACATTTAAATGAATATTGAATAAAGGATCTTCAAAATTCATAGGATATAACTCACGATAGAAGTTTTTGTAATCTTCGTCTGTTAATTCTGATGGTTGTTTTGTCCATGCAGGATTTGTGTTGTTAATAAAATTATCTACTTCTGTATATTCCGTTTTGTAATCTTCGGGAGCGTCCTCAGGTTTAGGTAAAGCTTCTTGTTTAGTGCCAAATTTGATAGGAATAGGCATAAACTTGTTGTACTTTGTTAATAATTCGCGAATTTTAAACTCTTCTAAAAATTCTACAGAATCATCAGCAATATGAAGGATAATTTCAGTACCTCTTTCTTTTTTATCGTGAGGAACTAAAGTAAATTCAGGACTTCCATCACAAGTCCAATGAGCTGCTGACTCGTCTTTAAAAGACTTGGTAATGATTTCTACCTTATTAGCCACCATAAAAGCAGAATAAAAACCTAAACCAAAATGTCCAATTACACCTGAATCTTTGGCTGAATCTTTATATTTCTCTAAAAATTCTTCAGCGCCTGAAAAAGCAATTTGGTTAATATATTTTTCTACCTCTTCAGAAGTCATTCCCAGACCTTGATCAATGATATGAAGTTTTTTCCCTTCTTTATCAACTTTAACCTCAATAATAGGAGTGCCATACTCTACTTTAGCTTCGCCAATACTAGTCAAATGCTTCAATTTTAAAGTAGCATCTGTAGCGTTTGAAACCAACTCACGTAAAAATATTTCGTGATCACTATATAAAAACTTTTTGATTAAGGGAAAGATGTTTTCTACTGAAACATTAATTTTTCCTGTTGTCATACGTTATTTATTTAAATTTAATACGTATCATTATTGTCAAATAAGATACCAATTCTTAAAATGTGACAAATTGACGGTTTTTGTAGTAGAGTTTCTACTAAAAAATTGCTAAATTGGTATTAAATTTGCTTTATTGGCAAACGTAAAAAATCAAAATAAAATGAAAAAACTAGTTTTAATGACTGCTATGTTAGGTGTCATGATTTCCTGTAAACCTAAACAATCATTAGTAACAACAAGTGTAAATAGAAAAACACAAGTGTCGCTAAAAGGAGATTGGGTAGTTAGTGGGGTAGAATACGCAGGGTCTGAATATTTTAAGGTGACATCCTTTGAAATTGCAGATGCAAAATGTTTTGAAGGAAGTGAATGGCATTTAGTGTCTAATAATGATTCGGGTAATATGACCCTAAATAAAGTAGGTTGTCCTTCGTATGCGTCTGATATTAAATGGTATGTAACAGATGAAAATCAAATGGTTTTGAAGTTTATCAAAGAAGGCGAAAAACCAAGGAAGGTAACTTCTGGGTATATTTTGATTGTTTCAAATGTAACACAAAACACATTTGATCTAACTAACAAAGTACAAGTAGGAAATAGCGCAGGCAAAGTAGTTTACCATTTTAGAAGAAAATAAAAAGATAGAAAGATGAAAAAGATAGCAATATACGCTCTGTCAGGAACTTTTTTGATTAGCGGAATGACAAGTTGTGAAGCAATAAAAAATACAAATAACACACAAAGAGGAGCGGCAATAGGAACCGTAGCAGGTGCTGTTTTAGGTGGTGTTTTAGGTAATAATATTGGAAAAGGAGGCAATGGCGCGTTAGGAGCTGTTCTTGGAGGAGTTATAGGGGGTGTAGCTGGAGGAGTTATTGGAAATAAAATGGACAGACAAGCACGAAAAATTAGCGAATCATTACCAGGAGCACAAGTAGAAAGAGTAGGAGAAGGAATTAAATTAACTTTGGGAGAAAATTCCGTTAATTTTGATTTTAATAAAGCAACTTTAACAACTAAAGCAAAAGCAAATTTAGATAAATTAGTGCCTGTTTTTAAAGAATATGCTGATACAGATATTAAAATTTATGGTTATACTGACAGCAAAGGATCTGATGAGTACAACTTAAAACTATCTGACGATCGTTCAAAAGCAGTAAAAAATTATTTAGCATCTAAAGGTTTAAATGGAGCACGTTTTATTACAACAGGTATGGGAGAAGCAGATCCATTAGCAAGCAATGATACTGAAGCAGGAAGAGCGCAAAATCGTCGTGTAGAGTTTGCTATTACAGCCAACCAAAAGATGATTCAAGATGCAAAGAATGAAAGTGGACAATAACCACTACAATATGTAAAATATGAGGTGTCTAATTTTGTCACCTCATATTTTTCGTTATTATTGAATTGTAAAATCAGATTTTTTGGTAGAAATAATCTTTTTAGTTTCTAAATCATATAAATCCAAAGTTAATTTGTGTGTTCCTATTCTGTTTAATCCTTCTAAAACCTTTGGAACCCATTTTTCGCTCAAAAAAGGCGTTTGATTTAAAGTAATTCTAACGGTGTATTTTTTGGAATCAATATTCATTTTAGAAGCTTCTGTTAGAATATAATCAATTAAAAGCCTTTTAGCGTCAGTTGTAGAATAAGATCCCCTAGGTCTGCTGGCAAAAATGTCTGATTCTTGATTAGTATTTACCCTATTTATTTCTTCCCCATTCTTAATTGTGCTTTTTACCGTAATGATTGCTTCAGGATTTTTATATATTTCATGATAAGAACGTCCCGCTGCAATTACAATACTATGTTCACCGTCAGTTAGATTGTATTTAAAAGGATTATTAGGAATTCCTATATAAGGAGCATCATCTATAATTAAGTGCAAGTGTTGCCCCATTGGTGAAAAAGGAAGATTAACAGTTGCTTGATCAGGCGTAGAAATTCCCAATTGATAATTATTAAACGCAAAATTAAATTCACCCCCTTTGTAAGTCCACGGCTTAATACTAGGTAAGTTTGAAGGTTGGTAAGTCATAACGTCAGTTAAGGTCAACAACTCAAAAGGGAGAGTTGTTTTAGGATCTAAATTTCTTTTAAATGAATTAGATAGTCTTTTAATGACCCCATCTTTTACATCTAAATTTGTAGGGTATATTGTAACAGATTTGATTTTTACCGTTTGCTTATCTGAAGTTAACTCTGTTTTCAAAATAATTTTTTCTAGTTTCTGATTTGACCATAAATGAGCTAAGTTTGATTTTTTAACATTAATAGTAACTTCTCCATTTGTGGACGTATAATCTCCTTCTACAGCAAAGTTGTTAGCGTAAGATTTATCCGAAGCAATCCATCGTTGAGCTGTAAATTTTCCATCTTGTGAAAAGGAAATCCTTACAGTATCCTGTTTGTCCCATGCTCCTATAAACTCATTTTGAAGAGAAGGAGTTATCTCTGAAGGAGAAAGATTGTCTTTTTCACAAGAAAGTAAGCTTAGGATACTAAGACTACTGAATAAAGCAAATTGTAATAATTTTGATTTCATTGTTAGTTAAAATTGGTTAAACATTACTGAAACAAAACTACTTTTTGCTAAGAAATAATAGAATAGACAAAAAAACAGATATATGGATAAAAAAACTAATCTTTTATCTGGAAATCTTCAATATGATTTTGTTTTAAATTTACGCGGAAATCTTTTGGAGAAACAAGAGTATGCTGTTTAAAGATGCGACTAAAGTATAAAGGATCTTCAAAACCTAATTCATAAGCAATTTCTTTAACACTTAAATTAGAATTAAAAAGTTTACTTTTGGCTAATGCAATTAGTTTTTCATGCAAAATTTTTTGAGTGGTTTTGCCCGTTTTAGATTTGATTATAAAATTGAGCTCTCGGGTTGTTATATTTAATTTTTGAGCATAAAAATTAGGTTGATGTTCAGAGGTAATATACTGATTTATTAAAATCTTAAAACGATTTAAATCAGTATCTAATAAAACTTCTTTATGAGAAGTTATGATTCTTAGACATAGAAGTAATAAAATCCCTATATAATTTAAAATTAGAAAATAAGTTCCGATAGTAGTATTCCGTATTTCATCTTCAATTAAATTAAATGGATGTATTATTTTGTTATAATCACTAGTTGAAAGTCTTATGATACGGGTTTGCAAGACATTTTGAAAAATAACTCCTTGACAACCATATTCTTTAGCTTGTATGTCTAAACAAAAATAATTAGGATGAAATAAAAGTAATTTACCAGAAAGATTTGATGTAAATTCTAATTGTTGATAAGGATAAAAAAATAAAATAGAATGTGATTTGATTTCATATTTTATATTTTCAAACCATATAGATGAAGGTATTTCGTTATCAAAAACAAAAATACCATAAAAGTTTTTACTTACTATATAATTCCAAAAATTAGTGTTTTTAAATTTTATAATTGAAACAAGTATATCTTTTTGATTGTTCTTAAAATCAATTCTTTCCATTCTTTTTTCTAAATTTATTATTATGAATTTTAAAAAAAAGATTTTTAATATCAATTTTTCTTTTTAAATCATAACTAAATCTTATTATTTATGTTGAAAAAATATTTGGATCTTAGATATTCTTGTTATTTTTGTGACCCCTAATTTGATAAAATGCTTCAAGTAAAAAATATTTCATTCGGATATACAGATACCCCTATTATAAAGGCTATAGATTTTGAGGTTCAAAAAGGACAAAATATTGCATTAATTGGAGAAAGTGGTTGTGGAAAAAGTACTTTGTTAAAATTAATTTACGGATTATACGATGTAAATGAAGGTAGACTTTTTTGGAACGATAAAATTATTACAGGCCCTAAACAAAATTTAGTTCCAGGTATGCCATTTATGAAATATATGGCACAAGATTTTGGATTAATGCCTTATGAAACAGTATCTGAAAGTGTAGGGAAGTTTTTATCAAATCAATTGTTGGCAATTAAACGATTACGTATCCAAGAATTATTGGATATAGTAGAAATGGGAGACTTCTCACGACGTAAAGTGAGTGAGTTGAGTGGAGGACAACAACAGCGTGTTGCCTTAGCAAGAGTTTTGGCTTTAGAACCCGAAGTACTGCTTTTAGACGAACCTTTTAGTCATATTGATAATTTTAGAAAAAACGCATTAAGACGTAATTTATTTGCTTATTTGAAGTCTAAAGGTATTACCGTAATTGTGGCTACCCACGATAGTACAGATGCCTTAGCTTTTGCAGACGAAACCATCGTACTAAGAGGAGGAGAATTAGTTGTAAAAGCACCTTCTAAAGAAATTTATACAAATCCTAAAAACAAATATGTTGCTTCTCTATTTGGAGAAGTTAATGAATTAGTTATTAATAGAAATGGATTGTCAGAAACAATATTATTATATCCTCATCAACTAAGAGTTTCAGAAGAAGGACAGTTAAAAGCAACTGTTAAGCAATGTTATTATAAAGGAGGTCATTATTTGATTAAAGCAGCTTTTAATGGTCGTCCAATTTTTTTTGAACATCGTGAAATATTAGAGTTACAATTAGATGTAGCTTTAGAAGTGCTTATATAAAACCCACTATAAGACAAAATCCATACATAAATAATAAGAAAGCCACTACTTGTTGAAGAAAAAGAAGGGTGGTTTTTTTAATATTTTGGTGGCCTAAAAAATTCCACAAAAAGCAGATAATGTAGCTGTTATAGCTAATTTAAAATTATTGTTAATAATTTTAGGTGGGTAAATACTTATTCCTGAAATATCTATTAAACAAGTAATTACTGCTCCCGTTGCAATAAATGACTCTTTTGTTAGTCCTGCTCTAATTAAAAAAGCACTTCCTAAAGCTCCTTGATGATCTGATATACCACCAAAAAAACCACTTAAAATTCCGCCAAGACTTAAATATTTTTTATTAAATTCTAAATTTTTTAGTTTAGGTATAACATCGTACAATGCAAAGAAAATGAGAGAAAAACCAATAAAAATTTTTAAAAGACTTATTCTAAAAACTTTGTCGGCTAATTTATATTCAAACAAGCTATTTTGATTCGTTAATAATGTAAGAAAATACAGTAATAAAGGCAGATATTATTGCGGGTATCCCAAATTTTAGAATTACGTCTTTATCAGCCTTTTTACCAAAAAAAAACTTAAAAATAGTATTGAAAAAATGAACAATAGCTGTTAATGTAATTGCTATTTCAACAGGAAAAAATAATCCAAAAACAGGAAATAAAAGAGTTCCTAAGCCAAAACCAGAAAAAAGCGTTAAGTCAGCCCTTACGAGTGCAACAATGCAAATAATAATATAATCAAATCATAGTTTAAATAATAAAAAAGAGGAAATCAATTAAATAACAAAGATCCAATAAAATTAGTATTCATAAACATGTTATATTTTAAATTTTAAAGTTCTGTCTTTTGAGGTTTGTTATTTTAAAGCCGTTTTTTTTAAAATTATTGATTTGTAAAAAAAGAGTTGTAAATTTTGTTAATACTGTAAGTTAAGTTAACTTTGTTGGCTGGTTTTTAACTAAAATTTTAAGTATGTATCATTCTAGAATTTCAGGATTGGGTTATTATGTTCCAGAAAATGTAGTAACTAATGACGATTTATCTAAAATTATGGATACCAATGATGAGTGGATCC
Organism: Flavobacterium sp. TN-1; assembly: GCF_052828645.1. Lineage (NCBI taxonomy): Bacteria > Pseudomonadati > Bacteroidota > Flavobacteriia > Flavobacteriales > Flavobacteriaceae > Flavobacterium > Flavobacterium sp. TN-1. The sequence continues at coordinate 3,150,795 of NZ_CM128253.1, read as the reverse complement.
AAGAAAGAACAGGAATCAAAAGAAGACGCCATGTAAATAGTCCCGAAGAAACAACGACTTCAATGGGAGTAAAAGCGGCTGAAATAGCAATAGAAAGAGCAGGAATTAATAAAGATGATATTGATTTTCTGATTTTTGCAACGCTAAGTCCAGATTATTATTTTCCAGGACCAGGAGTGCTAGTGCAGCGTGATTTAGGACTAAAAACAATTGGAGCGCTAGATGTACGCAATCAATGCTCTGGTTTTGTATATGCTATTTCTATTGCAGATCAATATATTAAAACAGGAATGTATAAAAATATATTAGTCATTGGTTCAGAAGTTCATTCTAGAGGATTAGACATGACCACTCGAGGACGTGGAGTATCCGTTATTTTTGGAGATGGAGCAGGAGCAGCTATTTTAACACGTGAAGAAGATTTATCTAAAGGTATTTTATCTACTCACTTACATTCTGAGGGGCAATATGCAGAAGAATTAGCTCTTATTGCGCCAGGTATGGGAAAACGTTGGGTAACAGATATAATTGAAGATAATAATCCAGATGACGAAAGTTATTTTCCTTATATGAACGGACAATTTGTTTTTAAGAACGCAGTAGTTCGTTTTAGTGAAGTAATTATGGAAGGACTAAAAGCAAATAATTTACAAGTGTCTGATATAGACATGCTTATTCCTCATCAGGCAAATTTACGTATTTCTCAGTTTGTTCAGCAAAAATTCCAATTAACAGACGATCAAGTATATAATAATATTATGGAGTATGGAAATACTACAGCAGCTTCTATTCCTATTGCACTAACAGAAGCTTGGGAACAAGGAAAAATAAAAGAAGGAGATACAGTTGTATTAGCTGCTTTTGGTTCAGGTTTTACTTGGGGAAGCGTTATTATAAAATGGTAATCTATAAAAAATAATTTTAGAAATAGATGTTAAAAAAAATACGAAGCTTTAACATCTAGTTATTTCAATATCAGGAGAAATCATATTATTAGTGTTATATGATTTCTCCCTTTGATTTAAATAACAAATTGAAGTCTTTTAGAATATCTTTCTTTATAGAGAGAAAATCTTTTGTACCCAGTTCGTTAACTTATACTGTTTCATAATTAATTCATCAATTTTTGTATCAGAATTAAGAAAATTATCAATATTGTCAAGTTCATTAAGGTCGTTTAAATAAAAAATAGAATTAATTTTAATCAAATCATACTTTTGTATAGAAGGATTGTTTGTAATTATTTTTTTATTAAGACCCAATGCTTCAAAAATCCTAAAACTTAAACCGCTCTGATTTTTTCGTATAATGTCTATTATAACAGAACTTTGCTTATATAAGTCTAATGTTTCAGATTGACTAAAACGTTTTCTTTTAAAAATAATATTAGGATAACGACCTAAACATCTCTTTTTAAAATTATAAATCCAAGATTTTTTACCAACACTGTAAAAGCTAAAAGAAAGTTTTTTCCTTTTTAATATTTCACCTATTTGATTCAATAAGTCAATTCTTTCGTCAATAGAACCAATGTAAATGAAATTCTGGGTTATATTCTCTGCGGATTTATTTTCTACAGTATAAATATAATTGGATGTTTTGATAAAGCAATGTTCTTCGCAATTTTTAATGTCAAAAGAATATATTTTATCAAAAATACTAGGTGGTAAATGGTTAATTGGATTTCGTTCTATGCTATCATATAGGTATGCTAGATATTTATTCGTAAACTTTTTTATTTCTAAATGATACTCAAGCTCTATGAGTTCTGGATTTATAACTAAAATTTGATCTTGTTTCCCTAATTGCTTTAATGTTGATAATATATACTCTTGACGTTTTTTGATTTTAGGGTTTTTGCCTAAAAAAATTTTAGAACAAGTATTGGCTAATCGTTCAATAAAATTCTTGTATTTTAAATTTCCAATTTTTATATGGTGACTTTCATGGCCTAGTTTTTTAAGTTCTGCAACAATATGATAATCATAATTCCAGTGATCAAAACTAATAACACAAATTTTTTGACTCATTTTATTCTAATAAAAAGCGTAAAGATATTAATTTTAAGTTATTTTTGTCCTCATTAAAATTTGTTTCATGGATAGAGGGATTCAAGACTTATTGCTACAACTAAAAGAAAAAGGGACCAATTTTACGATAGGAACAAGAAATCAGATAAAAACTATTCCTTACGAAGGGAAAGTATTGAATGTGAAAATCTTTAAAATTCCTTCATTGTTTAACGGTGTTGTATATAAATTTTTTCGAAAATCAAAAGCAAGACGTTCTTATGAATATGCTCATCTTTTAACAAAAAAAGGAATAGGGACTCCTTTACCAGTAGGTTATTATGAAAATTTTTCTTTGTTCACTTTGAAAGATAGTTATTATGTATGTGAGCATATTCAATATGATTTTCTTTTTAGAGACCTATTAGATTTGCCAATAGAAGAATCAGATCATATAAGAGTCTTAAAAGAATTTGCAAAATTTACTTTCTTACTCCATAGCGAGGGAATAGAGTTCTTAGATCACTCACCTGGTAATACATTAATCAAGAAAAATAACACAGGAGAATATGATTTTTATCTTGTAGATTTAAATAGAATGAAATTTCATACCAATATGACTTTTGATCAAAGGATGAAAAATATGGAGAGAATTACTCCAAGACAAGATCAAATAGAAGTCATAAGTGAAGAATATGCCATTCTTTATGGTAAAACAAAACAAGAAGTTTTTGAGAAATTAGTATATCATACATCTGCCTTTCAAAAGAAGGTAATTGCAAAGAAAAAGTTCAAAGAAAAATGGTTGAAAAGATAAAAAATATTTTCACAGTTAGTTTTTTTCAAAATCCAAAAAATATAGCAATAATTTGGATAATTATTTCGGCTGTTTCAGCTATAAAACAATTTGCAAGAGGAAGCTATAATAATTATTTAATCTTTAAAAATGTTTTTTGGCATACATTAGAAAAACAATCTTTGTATGCAGAGTATCCTAGTTTATATTTTGATCATAATCATTATGGTCCTATATTTGGTATATTTATAGCTCCATTTGCCATTTTACCTGATGCCATTGGGATTGTGTTATGGAATTGTTTTAACGCTTTTTTGCTGGTATGGAGTGTTTCTAAACTTCCCTTGAATACCCAAAAAATAAATTTGATTTTATGGATTTGTTTAAATGAATTTATAACATCTAATTTAGGATTACAATTCAATCCAATTATGACTGCGTTGATAATTCTTACCTATGTTTTTATCATTGAAGAAAAAGAACTTTGGGCCGCCTTTTGTATAATTTTAGGCGTTTTTATTAAATTATATGGAATTGTTGGGTTAGCTTTTTTCTTTTTCATCAAGAACAAACCTAAATTTATTGGCGGGCTTGTTTTGTGGAGTGCCCTTTTATTTGTATTGCCCATGTTTATTTCATCGCCTAGTTTTGTTTATCATTCATACATTGAGTGGTTTGAAAGATTAGTAGTAAAAAACAACGAAAATGCGTCATTTACTTCTAGACAAGATATTTCTGTAATGGGAATGTTTAGACGTATTTCAGGACATGCAGAATGGTCTAATTTACCTTTTTTAGGAGTAGGAGTCATGCTTTTTGGAATGCCTTATCTAAGATGGTCTGCGTTCAAGGATAGGAAATTTCAATTACTCTTATTGGCTTCAGTCTTAATATTTACAGTAATATTTAGTTCAGGATCAGAATCACCCACCTATATAATTGCATTTTTTGGAGTAGCCATTTGGTTTGTATTAAAAGGAAAAGCTATTACTGAAGTAGATTGGTTTTTATTTGTTTTAGCCATATTATTAACGAGTTTTTCTCCGACTGACTTATTTCCAAAATTTATAAGAGAAAAGTATATTAACCCCTATGCTTTAAAGGCTCTACCTTGCGTATTAGTCTGGCTTAAAATAGTATATGAAATGTTAGTACTGCCTACTTCAAATAATAATCATACAAGGTTGGAAAATGACAAATAATAAAAAAATAGCTGTAGTAATTCCTGCTTATAATGAATCAGGAAATCTAAAAGTTATGGTTGATTCTTTACATCAAGTTTTTTCAACTCTTAATTATGAATATAAATTAGTTTTCGTAGATGATGGAAGTAAAGACTCAACATTATCCATATTAAAGAAATTTTCGGAAAAAGACGATAAATTATTTTATATCGAATTATCCAAAAATTTTGGACATCAAAATGCACTAAAAGCAGGAGTAGATATTGTAGTAGATTCAGTAAATGCTATTATAACAATGGATGGAGATATGCAACATCCACCTGAATTATTACCTCAATTATTAGCTAAATGGGAAGAAGGATTTGATGTAGTATATACTATTAGAGAAGAAGATGAAAATCTTTCCCTTTTTAAGAAAAAAACATCTCGAGGATTCTATAGCTTGATGAACTATCTCTCAGAAGTTAAATTTGAGCCAGGTACCGCGGATTTTAGACTGATGGATCAACGTGTAGCAAAAGTCTTTTCTGGTTTTTCTGAAAATGAATTATTTATTAGAGGATTAATAAATTGGCTTGGGTTTAGACAATACGGAATTTCATTTCAACCTGCAAAACGATTTGCAGGACAAAGTAAGTATACAGTAAAAAAAATGTTCCGTTTTGCACTACAAGGTATCACATCTTTCAGTACACGCCCCTTGTATCTGGCAGTTTTGCTAGGATTGTTCGTTACATTAGCTTCTTTTATAGGGTACCTTTTTTATATCCTATTTAGTATTTATCATGGACACGTAATTTCAGGATGGGCTTCTCTTATAAGTACAGTTGTGTTTTTTGGAGGCTTAAATCTGATTGTTTTAGGAATTATAGGAATTTATGTAGGTAAATTATTTATGCAATCTAAAGGAAGACCTAATTATTTAATTCGAGACACTAATTATAAAAATTAAGTATGATTTTATTAAGTTTTGATATAGAAGAGTTTGATATGCCTTTTGAATATGGTAAAGAAATTGCATTCGAAGAACAAATGTCTATTTCTATTGATGGAACCAACAAAATTTTAGACCTATTAGATAAACATCAGATTAAAGCTACTTTCTTTTCCACCGCCACTTTTGCTATGAATGCAAAAACAGTCATAGATCGTATCATTCAGTCAGGACACGAAATAGCCTCACATAACTATTATCATACAGATTTTGAAATAAAACATCTTAAAGAGTCAAAAGATAAACTAGAAGAATTAACAGGTAAGGAAGTAATAGGTTTTAGAATGCCTCGTATGTATCCAGTAGATGAAAAAGAAATTCAAAAAGCAGGTTATACATATAATTCATCTATAAATCCAACGTTTTTGCCAGGACGCTATAATAATCTAAACAAACCAAGGAACTATTTTTATCAAGACCAAGTTTTACAAATTCCAGCTTCAGTAAGTCCTTGGGTACGTTTTCCGTTGTTTTGGTTATCTTTCCATAATTTACCAATGTGGGTTTATAAACTATTGACTAGTTGGACTTATAATAAAGATGGTTATTTAAATATATACTTGCATCCTTGGGAATTTATAGATTTAAATCAGCCAGAAAAATTTAATTTCCCAAAATATGTTGTCAAAAACAGTGGTGATCCATTAATAAAACGATTAGATGATTTTATTCTTTATTTTAAGAAAAAAAATAAAATATTTGGAACATTTAAAGAATTTATAGCAACAATTAAATAAAATGAAAATATCTGTCTTTATTATAACTTTTAACGAAGAAAATATAATAGCTAAATGTTTAGAAAAGTTATACTGGGCTAATGAAATACTAATTGTAGATTCAGGAAGTTCTGATCAAACTGTTGCCATTTGTGAACAATATGGAGCTAAAATAATTTATAATAAATTTGAAAATTTTGGACAACAAAAACAATTTGCACTTCAACAAACAACTAATAAATGGGTGTTGTCCTTAGATGCTGATGAGGTTCTTTCAGATGAGTTAATAAATGAAATTCAAAAATTAGATTTAGAACAAAGCACTAAAAGCGGATTTTTAATACCAAGAACACATGTTTTTTTAAATAAAGTCTTTCAATATGGAAATGAAAATAAAAAACCAATTTTGAGACTATTTGATAAAACAGTAGGAAGTTTTACACCAGATAAAGTCCATGAAACCATAAAAGTAGAAGGCAAAACAGGAGTCTTATCAAATGAAATGTTACATTATACAGTCTTTGATATTTCTACTGCCATACAAAAACAAATCAAATATTCTTTGTTGAGCGGTGAACTCTTTTTTGAAAAAGAAAAAAAGGCTTCATTATTGAAGCCTTTCATCAAATTTCCCTTCGAATTTATTAGAGTATATTTTATACATCGTAACATATTAAATGGTTACGAAGGGTTTGTGTGGAGTATGTTTTCAGCCTTTGGAAGTTTTTTAAAATATGCAAAATTGTATGATTTATATCAAAATAAAGAGAGATAACAATCCATTAAATTATTTGCAATTACCTCGTCAGAAAATTGCTGAGCATATTCAAAACCTTTTTTAAAAATGATTTCAGCCTCATGAGGATTATTGAGTACCCATTCAATTTTTTCTTTTATTTCTTCTGGATTATTCGGGTTGATATATAAACTATTTGGACCACCAGCTTCAGGAAAAACACCCGAATGAGTAGTAATAACAGGGGTTTTCGAAAAAAGAGCTTCTATAATAGGAATGCCAAATCCTTCAAAAATAGAAGGGTATACAAAAACACTTGCCAACTGGTAAATAATAGCTAGTTCTTCATTGCTTACATTTTTTAAAAAGCTTACTTTGTGTTGAATTTGATGCTTATTTATATATTGATGAATTTCTTTCGTGTAAGGAGTTTCTTTACCTATAAGGACTAAATGAGTGTCTATATCTCTTATCGCTTTTACTATATTGAGTGCATTTTTTCGAGTTTCTAGAGTTCCTACATTTAATACAAATTGTTTCGGTAAATTAAATTTTTTTAAAACTTCTTCTTGTAATTCAGTAGCATAAATCATCTTAAATACATCTTGACACCCCTGATAAACAACTTTAATTTTAGATTCAGGAATTTTTAGAAAATGAACAATATCTTCTTTAGTCTGCTTGCTTATAGCAATAACAAGATCAGCTTCTTGAGCAGCTTTTTTGAATTTATAAAAATGAATTTTTCGATCAAAAAAAGAATATAACTCAGGATACCGTACAAAAATTAAGTCATGTATTGTTACAATACTTTTAATCCCATTTTTTTGAAGACCGCTAGGGAGTTCTCCCGAAAGACCATGAAATAACGCTATTTCATCTCTTTTAAGATCAGATAAAATTCCAAATTGCCTCCATATATTGTAAAACTTCTTATAAAAGCTAGAAAAAGGAAGTTTTTCTTCTACATTACTTTTATTAAAAGGGAATAAAACAGTACTTGCTTTTTTGGGATTGTACAAAAAATACTGATTTTCTGAAAAAAAAGTAGCAAGGATTCTAACGCAATCCCTGCTATAATTTCCTAAACCTGTTTTATTATGAAATACGCGTTTAGCTTCGTATCCTATTTTCATTTATTTAAATGTTTATGCTATTAATTGAGGTTATACAGCTACATTGTATTCTCTTAAAGCATCGTTTAAAGATGTTTTTAAATCAGTAGAAGCTTTACGTTTTCCAATTATTAATGCGCAAGGAACTTGATATTCTCCAGCTTCAAACTTTTTAGCATAGCTACCAGGTATAACCACACTTCTAGCAGGAACAACGCCTTTGTATTCTACAGGTTCTGACCCCGTTACATCTATGATTTTAGTAGAGGCAGTAAGACAAACATTAGCTCCTAAAACAGCTTCTTTTTCTACTCTAACTCCTTCCACAACAATACAACGAGAGCCAATAAAAGCACCATCTTCAATAATCACAGGAGCAGCTTGTAGTGGTTCTAAAACCCCTCCAATACCTACACCACCACTAAGGTGAACATCCTTTCCTATTTGAGCACAACTTCCTACTGTAGCCCATGTGTCTACCATTGTGCCCGCATCTACATAAGCTCCTATGTTTACATAAGAAGGCATCATAATTACACCTGATGAAATATACGCTCCGTGTCTCGCTACGGCGTTTGGAACCACTCGAATTCCTTTTTCAGCATAATTCTTTTTTAAAGGCATTTTATCATGGTACTCAAAAATACCTACCTCAAAAGTTTCCATTTTTTGAATAGGGAAAAACATTACAACCGCTTTTTTTACCCATTCATTTACTTGCCATCCATCAGAAATAGGTTCTGCTACTCTTAATGTTCCTGCATCAAGTAAATTTATGACTTCTCTAATAGCTTTTTGTGTAGCTTCTTCCTGTAATAAAGACCTATCTTCCCAAGCTTTTTCTATTATATTCTGTAAATTTTGCATGTGATTTTTATTTTGAGCAAAGATAAATGATTTGAAGCAAAGCTAAAATCAAAGTTTTAGCTATTTTTGTTGAAATTTTTAATTCATGTCAAGAATTTTAGCGATAGATTATGGCGTAAAACGTACAGGTATTGCTGTAACGGATGATTTTCAGATTATAGCTTCAGGGCTTACTACGGTAGCTTCTTCAGAAGTTTTAGATTTTTTGAAAAACTATTTCCAAAAGGAAAAAGTAGAAAAAGTTTTAATAGGTGATCCTAAACAAATGAATGGACAACCCTCAGAAAGTGCTCCATTTGTGGAAACTTTCGTTCAAAAATTTTCTAAGCAATTTCCAGAAATAAAAATAGTCCGAGTAGATGAACGTTTTACATCTAAAATGGCTTTTCAGACTATGATTGATAGTGGACTCAAAAAAAAGCAACGTCAAAATAAAGCGTTGATAGATGAAATTTCAGCAACAATTATGCTCAAAGATTATTTAACTAGAAAAATGATTTAACATTCTTTACAATTTTTGTAGAATTAATTCGTTACCTAAAAAATTGTAAAAAAATAATACTTTTACGATGTATCTTTGCATCACAATTTACTAGAATGGCAGCAACAACTCAAAATCAAGAAACAGATGTAGTGTTAATTGGCGCTGGAATAATGAGCGCTACCTTAGGTTTGTTATTAAAACAATTAGAACCAGGTATTAAGATTCAAATTTTTGAACGCTTAGATGTGGCAGCAGCCGAAAGTTCTGATGCGTGGAATAATGCAGGAACAGGACATGCGGCATTTTGCGAACTTAATTATACCCCAGAACAACAAGACGGAACAATAGAAGTAAAAAAAGCAGTCAAAATATCAGAAGCTTTTGAAGTATCTCGTCAGTTATGGGCTTATTTAGTTGAAAAAGGATTGCTTGCCAATCCAGAGTCTTTTATTAAATCTGTTCCACATTTGAGTTTTGTATGGGGAAAAGAAAATGTTCTATACTTACGTAAACGTTTTGAAGCCTTACAAAAACACGAGTTGTTTAAAGAAATGGAATACTCAGAAGATCCAGAAGTTATAAAAAAATGGGCTCCATTAGTAATGGAAGGACGAAAATCTAATACTGATATTGCATGTACAACAATGAAATACGGTACAGATGTTAATTTTGGCGCGTTAACAAGAAGTCTTTTTAAATACTTAGAAAGCTTAGATGGAGTAAGTTTGCATTTTAATCATGAAGTTAAGAAACTACGAAAAAAAGAAGATGGTAAATGGCGTCTAAAAATAACGGATCTTACCACTGGTGAAAAGAAAAAAATCTATACACCATTTGTATTCATAGGAGCAGGGGGAGGCTCATTGTTACTATTAGAGAAAGCTAATATTCCTGAAGGATATGGATATGGTGGATTTCCAGTAAGCGGACAATGGTTAAGATGTACCAACGAAGAAGTAATCAAAAAACATGACGTAAAAGTGTATGGAAAAGCCTCAGTGGGCGCACCACCTATGTCTGTACCCCATATAGATACACGTGTAATAAACGGAAAAAAAGAATTACTGTTTGGACCTTATGCAGGTTTTTCAACAAAATTCCTGAAAAATGGATCCTATTTCGATTTGATCTCATCTATAGAAATGGATAATATAAAACCTATGTTACAAGCAGGAATTAAAAATATACCTTTAACAAAATATCTAATAGAGCAAGTATTTCAATCTACGAATGATAGAATGAAAGCCCTAAAAGAATATGTTCCTTCTGCAAAAAAAGAAGACTGGGTATTAGAAACAGCAGGACAGCGAGTTCAGGTTATAAAAAAAGATAAAAACGGAAACGGAGTTTTAGAATTCGGAACAGAAGTTGTAGCTGCTGCCGATGGATCATTATCTGTATTACTAGGAGCTTCTCCAGGAGCATCAACAGCTACCTCAATCATGATTGAATTACTCGAAAAATGTTTTCCTCAAAAAATTAAAAGCGATGCTTGGCAAGCCAAACTAAAAGAGATGATTCCTTCTTATGGTCAAGAGCTGAATAAAAATCCTCAAATGACAAAAGAAATTCGTCAAAAAACAAATGAAGTTTTAAAATTAAATGTGTAAAAGTATTCGTACTTTTGCATACCCGAATTTATTTTGAAAAAATAGAAGAATGATATATCCAATTGTAGGTTACGGAGATCCTGTGTTACGAAAAGTAGGTGAAAATATTTCAAAGGATTATCCTAATTTGAAAGAAGTAATTGCTAATATGTACGAAACCATGTACAAAGCACACGGTGTAGGACTAGCAGCTCCACAGGTAGGTTTAGCCATCCGTTTATTTATTGTAGATACAGAACCATTTAGTGATACAGAAGACTTATCAAAAGAAGAAGCAACATTATTAAAAGGGTTTAAGAAAACATTTATTAATGCTAAAATACTAAAAGAAGAAGGAGAAGAGTGGGCTTTTAATGAAGGTTGCTTAAGTATTCCAGATGTTCGTGAAGACGTATATCGACATGAACAGATAACCATCGAATATTTTGATGAAAATTTTGAAAAGAAAACAGAAGTATACGACGGATTAGTGGCGCGTGTAATTCAACACGAGTACGATCATATAGAAGGTATTTTATTTACAGATAAAATTTCAACCTTAAAAAAAACTTTAATAAAAAAGAAATTACAAAACATTATGGAAGGAAAGGCTCGACCTGATTATCGTATGCGTTTTGCAAAAATAAAATAAAAGTAATATAATTGCTCTTTCTATAGAGGAGCAATAAAAATAATTTAACAAAATGAATTTAGAAAGAATATTAGCCATTTCAGGAAAGCCAGGTTTATATGCTTTAAAAATGCAAACAAGAACTGGTTTCGTAGCAGAATCATTAGTTGATGGTAAAAAGGTAACAGTAGGTATGCAAAGTAATGTAAGTCTATTATCTGAAATATCAGTATACACTTACTCAGAAGAAAAACCATTAGTAGATGTAATGAGTGCTATTGCCAAAAAAGAAAATGGTGGCGAAGCCCCTCGTTTAAAAGAGGATAAAGCTGCTTTATTAGCATATTTTGGAGAAATTTTACCAGATTACGATCAAGATAGAGTATATCCTTCTGATGTAAAAAAAATCTTGAACTGGTATAATATACTACAAGCAAAAGGATTAGTGGTTTTAGCTGAAGAAACAAAAACAGAAGAAGTAACAGAAGAAAAACCAAAAAAGCCGAGAGCAACTAGAGCTAAAAAAGAAGAAGCAACTGGTGAAAAAGAAGAAAAACCAAAAAAACCAAGAGCTACAAAAAAAGCAAAATCTGAAGAATAATCAGTTGTAATTTTAACAAAAATATAAGTCCTGTATTTGATCAACAAATGCAGGATTTTTTGTTATTTAGTAAACCTATTATTTTTTATAAAAAACAATATGAATACACGTTCAGAACAACTACAAGCTTTTAATCGTCTACTGGACATTATGGACGAACTTCGCGAAAAATGTCCATGGGATAAAAAGCAAACATTAGAAAGTTTACGTCATCTGACCATAGAAGAAACCTATGAGTTGGGAGATGCTATATTAGATAATAATATAAATGAAATTAAAAATGAACTAGGAGATTTATTACTCCATATTGTTTTTTATTCAAAAATAGGTAGTGAAACTCAACATTTTGATATAGCTGATGTAGCCAATGCTATTTCTGATAAACTCATTCATCGTCATCCTCATATTTATGCAGATGTAGAAGTAAATAATGAAGAAGAAGTAAAACAAAATTGGGAAAAACTAAAACTCAAAGAAGGTAAAAAATCAGTTTTACAAGGAGTACCTAAATCATTGCCTGCTATGGTTAAAGCCAGTAGGATACAAGATAAAGTAAAAGGAGTAGGTTTTGATTGGGAAGAATCATATCAAGTATGGGATAAAGTACAAGAAGAGTTACAAGAATTACAAGAAGAAGTAAAAAAAGGAAATCAAGATAAAATAGAAGCAGAGTTTGGAGATGTCATTTTTTCAATGATTAATTACGCTCGTTTTTTAAAAATTAATCCAGAAGACGCTTTGGAAAGAACGAATAAAAAATTTATTAAACGGTTTACCTATTTAGAACAAAAAGCAAAAGTGTTAGGCAAAGACCTTTCGGATATGACACTTGCTGAAATGGATGTTTTTTGGGAAGAAGCCAAGCGTATACCCTAAAAACTTTTTTTAAAAAGAATAAACCTTTTAAAAAAGATAAGAAAAAGAAAGATTTTTGATATACCCGTATGATACGATACCAAATTTTTATAACTGTAGTTTTTGTATGTTTCAAGTTGCAAGCGCAAAACGATGGAAAACGATTGCCTTCGTTAAAAATACCACGAATAGATATTCCTGAACCTAATAAAAATAAAGAACAACAAGAAATAGCTCCTCAATATTCGTTAAATAAACCTTTTGAGCCTAAATTGTTTAGAGTACCTCCTAAAAAATATGATTTACCTAAAACAGATAAAGAAATGCAAATGACAGGAGGAGGTAGTGATCTAGACTTAGGAAAGCTTTATGCAGAAAAAATGAATGATAAGCTAAAGCCTCAGATTAAAGAAGGTGTTTTGGATCCAAAAGAGTTTAGAAAACATCAATATTTTGGAGATTTTACTATAGATTCAGAAACCATAACCTTAAACTATCGAGATTTCGGAGAGGTAGATGGAGATCAGGTTCAAGTTTGGGTAAACGGCAAAAATGTGACTGACTATTTGTATTTAGAAGGATTTAGAAAGAAAGTAATAATTTATCTTACAGAAGGGATTAATCATATAGAAATTGAAGCTCTAAACGAAGGAACTTTTACTCCTAATACAGGGGAATTTTTGTTTACAGATAGTCAATCTAAAATTTTGATGGGCGATAAATGGGGATTGGCCACAGGGTTTAAAGCAAAATTTAATATCACAAGAATTGCTAAAAATAGCAAGACAATAGAAAAAAAATAAAAAATTATCTTACTATTTTTACTGAAAAGTTTATATAGGTAAATGTTTTTCAAATTCTTTAGCTACAAATTTTTCAAATTTTTTATCCTGATTGTAAAAAACAGAGCCATGCCCAAAACACAAAATACGCGGATTGAGTTTAGCTATTTTTTGTAGAGAATAAAGATTTTCTTTAAGATTAGAAGTAAATAGATAAGGAGGTAAATACAAACCTTTTTGAGTTGTAATTAGGTTCATGTTTGTAGCTACATCACCAGCAATTAAAACACCATCTTTTTCTCTAAAAAAAGCAATATGTCCATCAGAGTGTCCAGGCGTTTCAATTACTTTAAATTCACCCAAAAAGTCTCCTTCTCGAAGTACCTTGTTTACTTTTATTCCTTTTCCTGCCCAAAATTTTTGTTGTAATAAAGAAATTATATTTTTAGGTGAAGGATAATCTTTAGTTGCCAATCCAGATTCAGCTCTTTCTACCTCTTTTGTATGACAATACAAAGGGATGTTTAAAGTATGACAAATTAATTGCGACGCGCCTTGGTGATCAGGATGAGCATGTGTTAACGCGTGTGCATAAATAGGGATTTCTTCTGTTGCTTTTCTTATTTTAGAAAAAGAACTTCTTATGCCAGCATCTACTAATACTCCCTCTATAATATAACAGTTTACACTATTTCGGGGTAATAAAGGAATATGAAATACTTCGGGTGCTATTTTTTTTATCATATAAAAAAGATATTTTGGTTTAAATATTCAAAAATGAATCTTAAAAATTTATATGAAACGAAAATAGAACAGAAAAAATGAGTAAAAAAAGACATTTGTCTTATTCTTTTTGATAAAAATGTAGTTTAGCCCTATTTAATGTACGAGTAGTAATTCCTATAAAGGAAGCTATATCTTCTGTTTTAGCTCGGGTAAGAAGAAAAGGATAAAACTTAATTAGGTTTCGAAATTTTAAATTTGCTGATTGATGATGAAAAAGTTGTAAAAAACGTTCTTTTTCTAAATACTCTTTTTGTATAATATGTTGTGCAACTTTTTCCCAATTAGTACTTTTTTTAATAAGTAGGTTTAAATTTTCTAAGGTAATAGTAAGTAATAAACTATCTTCTATTGCCTGTATGTTTTTTGTAGAAAGTGTTTTATTTTGAAAACTAGTTAAAATAGTTACAAAATCGTTTTCAATACCAAAACAATAAATGTTTTCTTTACCATAATGATCTACAGAGTAAGCTTTGACCATTCCTTTTGCAATAAAACCTAAAAGCAAGCAAGGCTCATCTTGTTTGATAAAAAAATCAGATTTTTTTAGAATAATGATTTTAAAAAAAGAAGATCCCCAATTAATTTCATCTTCATTTAAAATGTGGAGTGAACTTAAATACTCCTTTAAATGATTTTGTATTAATTGGGGATTCATAATTATTTTTTAAAATTATTGATGCCGTTTTCTAACCAAGATTTATATTCATCTATACCTGAAAAGCCAATAGGTTTAGACAAGTCATTTCCGTTAGAATCTAAAACTACATAAAGGGGTTGAGAGTTGCTTTTGTATCTCGTAATTTGGAAATCACTCCATTTATTACCAATTGTTATGATTTCTTTACCTGTTGCTTTTGAAATATATTGTTGCTCTTTTGGTAATTCAATTTTTCGGTCGCAAACTAAAGAAATGATAACAACTTTTTCTTGTAAGATAGATAATACTTCAGGGTTAGACCATACATTATCTTCCATTTTTCTACAATTAGCACAAGCATCTCCTGTGAAATCCAGAAGGACAGGTTTGTTAACTTCTTTTGCGTATGCTAAACCTGTTTCGTAATCATCAAAAGTAACAATGTTATGCGGTCCGTAATGCGCGTGTTCAGGTAATTCTGATTTTGAAGCAGCGGAAGAAGAACCTAAACCATTTGTGCTTTCTGCATAATTTAATGGAGGTGTTAATCCGCTTAAAATTTTAAGAGGAGCTCCCCATAACCCAGGAATCATATAAAAAGTAAATGAGGTAACAATAATAGCCATTATGAGTCTTCCAATACCAATTTTATCAGCTTTTTCGTAATCATGAGGTAACATATATTTACCAAATAAATACAGAGCCCAAGCACCAAAAATACCAATCCAAATAGCTAGGAATAATTCTCTTTCTAATAGATGCTTTTGTAAAACTAAATCCGCATTAGATAAAAATTTAAAAGCAAAAGCCAATTCTAAAAATCCTAAAGAAACTTTTACGGTGTTTAACCATCCTCCTGATTTTGGTAAAGTGTTTAACCATCCAGGGAACATAGCAAAAAGCATAAAGGGAAGTGCAATAGCTAAAGAAAAACCAAACATTCCAACGATAGGAGCAATTCCTCCTTTTGTAGCAGATTCTACTAATAATGTTCCTACAATAGGTCCTGTACAAGAAAATGAAACCACCGCAAGAGCTAGAGCCATGAATGCAATTCCAAGGATTCCTCCCTTATCCGCTTGTGAATCTAACTTTGTTGCCCAAGAACTTGGTAAAACAATTTCAAACGCGCCTAAAAAAGAAAGAGCAAATACAATTAGTAATCCAAAGAAGATTAAGTTAAACCAAACGCTTGTTGATAATTCGTTTAAAGCTTCTGCGCCAAAAACACCTGTTATTAAAGAACCAAGGATTACGTAAATAACAATAATTGACAATCCGTATAGAATGGCATTTCTTATACCTTCTGCTTTTGTTTTGCTTTGTTTTGTAAAAAAACTTACCGTCATTGGTATCATCGGAAAAATACAAGGCATCAGTAAAGCAGCAAATCCTCCTAGAAAAGCTAATAAAAAGATCGTCCAAAGACTTTTATCGTTATCTTCCGTTTTTGTAGTAGAGCTATTGTTTGTGTCAATATCTGATGATGGCTTATTTTCTTTTGTGATCAAAGGAACAGCAATTATCTTATTAGTTGTGTCTGTAGGTGTTACTTCTGTGTTTGTAACGTTTTCTTTTGCTGCTTCCGTGTTTGTTAGGGGTAATTGTATATCAAATGTTTTGTCTTGTTGTATACAAGCTTCTTTACATACTTGATATTCTACATATACTTTTACATTTGTGTTTTTAGGATTAATAAGCTTTATTGTTTGTTTAAACTGTGCTTTGTTTTCAAATAAATATTCATCTACTTCAAAAACCTCACTATATACCTTTTTATAAGTACTTTCAGATGTTTTGCCAACTAATTGGTAATTTCCTTTTGCATTTTTAAAAGTAAAAATAGTAGGTAAAGACCCACCATTAGGTGTAAACTGTGAAAATAGATGCCATTCGTGTTCTATTTTTGCATCGAAAGTAATAATAAACTCAGTGTCTGATTTTTTTTGGACACTTGTTTTCCAGCTTACTGGATTTAGTATTTGAGAATAAGCACCTAAAGAGCTTAAAAAAAATAAAAAGGCTAGTAATTTTTTCATTCTGTGAAAATTATATTTAATACGTTTTTTGTTTCGGAATGGGCAATAAAACGATTATCAGCTCTATGATTGATAATCCAAACAATTTTGTCGTCTGAAAGTAAAAGCCAAGTATCTTCTTTATCAACTAATGAAAATTTTTCATCTTTAAAGTATTTACTTATTTTTTTCTTACCCTTCATTCCAGATGGATAAAAATAATCACCTTTTTGCCATTTTCTAAGTTTTAAAGGAAATTTTAACGTTTCCTTATCTACAAAAATAGAAGATTTTGTAGGTATTGTATTGTAACCTGAGTTACAAAAACGCAATTTTATTGGATTTTCAGTGTACTTAGTTTCGTTAGAAATAAAGAACTCTAAAGTAATAAAAGTTTGTTTTGTAGTTAGAATAAGAATATTTCTATCTTTTATTAATCGGTAGTCGTCGGAAAATATTTGTTTACCTGATTGATTTTCTACTAAGTCGTAAATAGCATCCCAATCATGAAAGTCGTATGATTTGAGCCATTCATATAAATAGGCTTTATAATTTGGTAAAGTTTGTAATTTTACAACATCAAAATAAATGTCATCTCCTTTTTTAATTGCTATTTCTTCCAATTTATTATAAATAGAATGACTTGCAAGAGACTCAGTTTGTTTTAAATTTTTAATTGTATTTTGAAAAGAACTTAATAGATTCGTATTCAATTCTTTTAGAATAGGAACTACGTGATGTCTAATTTTATTTCTGAAATATTTATCAGAAGCATTGCTTGC
Organism: Flavobacterium sp. TN-1; assembly: GCF_052828645.1. Classification (NCBI taxonomy): domain Bacteria; kingdom Pseudomonadati; phylum Bacteroidota; class Flavobacteriia; order Flavobacteriales; family Flavobacteriaceae; genus Flavobacterium; species Flavobacterium sp. TN-1. The sequence continues at coordinate 3,133,213 of NZ_CM128253.1, read as the reverse complement.
ATCTTCTCTCCATTGAATATTATTTTCTGCTGCGTATTTTTCAATTTCTTCACGAGAAAAAATTAATAAAGGGCGTATAATTTTATCATTGATTTGTGGGATTCCTGTTAGTCCTTCAATACCTGTACCACGGGTGAAATTGATTAAAAATGTTTCTAACGAATCATCTAAATGATGTGCGGTTAGCAAATAATCAAATCGTTGTGTGTTTAATAATTCATAAAACCAATTATAGCGTAATTCGCGTGCTGCTTGTTGAATAGAAAGTTTATTGTCGTTCGCATATATTTGCGTTTCAAAAATTTTAATAAAACTTTTAACTTTTAATTTTTGACTTTCAAATTTTACAAATTCTTCGTCCTTATTACTTTCTTCACCCCTTAATTGAAAATTACAATGTGCAATAGCTATTTGTAAGTTTAATTTTGAAAACAAGTTTAATAAAATCATGCTGTCAATACCACCACTAACAGCTAGAAGTAATTTTTTATCATTTAAGAAGGGAAGGTTTTTATTAATGTGATTCTGTAATTGTATCAGCATTTTTGTTCATTGAATTTTATTAGTAATAATTGAGATTGAAATTATTTAAAAAATCTAAACTATGAGTATAGATCCCTTTTTTTAATTTGATACAATATAGGTGTTCAAATTATACATTGAGTATTTCTGCATTTTATAATCAAAAGATTTGTAGAAAACCTTATTCTTATATTGTTTAGACTTCGTTGGAACCAGTATAGAAGTAATAGGAATGACATAATTAATTTTTTAATGGCAAACTATAAAAGTAAATAGGATACTAGAGAAAAATTGTGAAAATTAAATATTTTTTGATGGATTTATAATAATATTTATTTTTTTAACTTAATACTTCACGCATGGCTTTAGCCTTTAATAAACATTCTTCGTATTCTTGTTCAGGGTCAGATAATGCGGTAATAGCACTGCCCACAGAAAAAGAAAGATAATGAGTATTAGAATTGTATAAAATGCTGCGAATGACTACATTAAAATCAAAATTACCAGAAGGAGTAAAGTAGCCTACGGCTCCACTATACAAACCTCTTTTGGTTTCTTCTAATTCCTCTATAATTTGCATAGCCGAGATTTTAGGAGCACCAGTCATACTTCCCATAGGAAAAGTGGTTTTTATAATATCAACAGGATTAGTTGTGCTTTTTACTTCAGAAATAACCGTTGAAATCATTTGATGTACTTGTTTGAAAGAATAAATTTTACATAATTCTTCTACTTCTACAGAACCTTTTATAGCTGTTTGAGCTAAATCATTTCGGACTAAATCCACTATCATAATATTTTCAGACCGTTCTTTTGGATTCTGTTCTAATTCAGTTTTAGAATTTGTATCTAAAATGAGATCTTCAAATCGTTTAGAAGTTCCTTTAATAGGTTGGCTGATAACTTTTTGATTTTCTTTCTTTATATAACGCTCAGGAGAAGCACATAGCAAATAATGGATATGATTTTTTAAAAAACAAGCAAAAGGAGCTTCTGAAATTTTATTTAATTCTTGAAAAATTTCAGAAGGAATGATTTTAACGTTTTTAGCATAAAACTCCATACAAAAGTTAGCTTCATAAAGATCACCTCTATGAATATGAGTCAACATTTGGTTCACTTTTTTTATATAATGCTCTTTTGAAACACGTTGTTCTATTATAATTGCAGATTTTTTGGTTTCCTTTTTGTTTTTCTGCAATATTTCTTCAAGATCTGAATCAATTTCATCATCGCACATATTTAAATAAGCAATTTCTAGTTCATTTCCTCTTAAGAAAAATATTTTTTTAGGTTGAAAAAAAAATAAATCAGAAAAATTTAATTCATCATGATTTTTAGAATTTAGTAATTCAATATCATTTTTTAGGTCGTAAGATAAGTAACCAAATAGCCAATCATTGGTTTGTTGTTGATATTGTTTTAAATCATCAAAAGCATTAAAATAGTCTGTTTTTAGGGAAGTAAAAGCATCTACGGCAACAATTAAGTCATAAGAACTATATTGTTGTGGATAGTCATTACTGTTTAGGTAGGCTACTTCACGAAAATTTTCTGCCCAAAGAAGTAATTTTTCTTTTATAATTATGGGATTAACTTTTATTTTTTTTAAGATTCTCACAATATACTTTTTTCAAAAGGCTAAAATATTACATACTTTACAGAATAGAAAATCAGAATGCTTTAAATAGTTGTTAAAGTATATAAAAGATTAGATAAGCAGTAGTAATAAATAATTTGTAGAAAAGATTTAGAGCCTTCTTATACCATTTAAACTTTGAAATTTCCTCATAATACTATTTTTTAAACTTGAGACTGTCCAAAAGTTCGCAATCTTTCATTTTACCAAAGAGAAAAATCACATAATGTTGATTATAGGACTCCTCCTTACCGGAGTGACAAACTGTATGCTGATTTAGGCACTATCCTACAAAAGCAATAAAAATTAGTGTTGGTTTTCGATGCGCTTCGCACTCGAACTAACGATGATTTCAATTATATACTCAACCGTCTTTTCGAGTTATTTCTAAAATGAAAAAACATATCGAGAATTTTACTTTTTAATCCCGTATATTTTAAGTTTAAATGGTATTAATAATCTTTTTATAGAGATATTTCTTAATTTTAAAACTTTAAAAATGTCAAGTCCTTTAACTAATGAATATTCCACAAAGTTCAAAGAAAAGAGTTGTTATAATTGGCGGTGGTTTTGCAGGTATTGCGTTAGCCAAAAAACTAAGAAATAAAAATTTTCAAGTCGTATTGATTGATAAACACAATCATCATACATTTCAGCCTTTATTGTATCAAGTTGCTACAGGAGGATTAGAAGCAGGTTCTATAGCATATCCTATTCGTAAAGTAATTCAAGGATGTACGGATTTTTACTTTAGATTGACTAATGTAAGAGAAATTGATACGAATCATCAAAAAGTTTTATCAGAAATAGGCGATATACATTATGATTATTTGGTTATTGCTACTGGATCTAAAACGAATTATTTTGGGAATAAAGAAATTGAACGTAATTCAATGTCTATGAAAACTATTCCTCAGTCACTAAATATTCGAAGCTTAATTTTAGAAAATTTTGAAGAGGCTGTTTTAACAAAAGATGAAGTAGAAAGAAATGCTTTGATGAATTTTGTTCTGGTAGGGGGAGGACCAACAGGAGTTGAATTAGCAGGAGCCTTGGCAGAAATGAAAAAAGCCATTTTTCAAAAAGATTATCCCGATTTAGATATTCAAAAAATGCAGATTCATTTAATACAAAGTGGCGATCGGATACTTAATACAATGACAGAAAAATCCTCTGTAGCTTCTGAAAATTTTTTAAAAGAATTGGGTGTTAAAATTTGGAAAAATGTACGTGTAACAAATTATGATGGACGCACAATTACGACTAATACAAATCTTGTTTTAGATGCGGCAACGGTTATTTGGACAGCAGGGGTTCAAGGAGCTTGTATACATGGTTTGCCAGAAGAATCTGTTGTCAAAGGAGTGAAACGAATAAGAGTGAATGAGTTTAATCAAGTAAAAGGGTTTGAAAATATTTTTGCCATAGGGGATATTGCTTCTATGGAAAATGAATTGTATCCGCAAGGACATCCTATGATGGCACAACCTGCCATACAGCAAGGGGATTTATTAGCAGATAATCTACTTAATTTACAACAAAATAAATCTATGAAAGCCTTTGTATATGATGATAAAGGCTCTATGGCAACTATTGGTAGAAATTTAGCTGTTGTAGACTTACCTAAATACCATTTTAATGGCGTTTTTGCTTGGTTTGTATGGATGTTTGTTCACTTGTTTTCATTGATTGGATTTAAAAACAAAGCGGTTGTTTTTTTAAATTGGGTTTATAATTACATTCGCTTTGATCGAGAAGGACGTTTGATTATTCGTCCTTATAAAAAGAAAAGTTTTATTACATTTACTAGTGACGAGATTTAGTGAATTATGGCTTAAGTTTAATTTTTTTAAACTTAAGCCGTTTTTATATTAACTAATTTAACTAATCACTTTTTTGAGAATGTAAAGATGATAATATCTTTTTTAAATTATCATTGTCCCATTTTAAAATAATAATCAGCAGAGTGTTTGCCACTTCCATAAAAAAGAAAGAAAGCACAAACACATAGTAAAAAGAACGATAAAATTAAATTTGTTGGATTCATTTGGTCGATAAAATTAATTAAGAATGCGCCTAAAAGAATAGGAATTTGAGCTATAATGGACCAACGTGTTAATAACCCAAATACAATCATAATTCCACCCATTATATGAGCTGCCATGACATAATGTACAATTAGCATTCCACCACCAAAATTTTTTATGGGTTCAATTAATTGTGTGTAATAAAGGGTATTAGTCATAAAAGAAACCCCTTTCATGAATAAAAAAATACCTACAAAAATTCTCAACAAATCCAATGAATAATAAGTGTGCGCATTTGCCCACTTATTCAAATTTTTTACTGTTTCCATAGCTGTTAGTTTATAAATTTTTATCTAATATACTAAAAATCAGCTTATTGTTTTAATTTTTTGGATTATATTTTATATAAAAAGCGTTTTCATTGGGTTGTATGTCGCTTATTTTGTTTATATCAAAAGGAATCGTTTGCCAATTATTGGAAACCAAGATCGTTTGTTTTTTATTTTTTATAAAGAGTTCGATAGGCATTTTAAAATTAGGCTCCTCCGTAACCCATCTAATTTCAAATGTACGGTCTTTTTTTTGAATTTCTAAGAGGGGAATAGTGGTGTATTTTAGATACTGATTAAATATAGGGGTTAGATTCTTCTTAGATTCTTTGTTAAAAAAATCAATTACTGTTTTTCCTTCGATAATTTGTTTTTTGTATTTTTTAGAGAAATTTAACAAAATATCCCACCATTTATCTATGCCTATAACATGACGTAGAGTGTTAAGCATATTAGCTCCTTTATAATAAATATCGCCACTTCCTTCTTTGTTTACCCCAAAATCTCCTATCATAGGACGGTCATGAGCTATGTTCATACGAAGTCCTTTACAATATTCTAGTGCTTTTTCATATCCGTATAGACATTCTATGAAAACTATTTCGGAATACATAGTAAAGGCTTCATGTATCCACATATCAGCAATGTCTTTGCTTGTTATACTATTGCCAAACCATTCATGACCTGTTTCATGTATCGTTATATAATCAAATAATAGTCCAATCCCAGTTCCTGATAAATCCTTCCCTTGATACCCTTTTTTATATTGGTTTCCGTATGCTATTGCACTTTGATGCTCCATTCCTAAATATGGACTTTCTACTAACTTATAGCTATCTTCCTTAAAAGGATATTCGCCAAATTTTGATTGAAAACAATCCAACATAGGTTTTACTTCTTCAAAGTGTTTTCGAGCTTTTGATTCATTATTTCGTAGGACATAATATTTTAGATCTAAGCCCTTATGATGGTCTTCAATTAATACATAATCACCTATATTCACAGTAATGTCGTAGGTGTTAATCGGATTTTTAACTTCCCAATCCCAACGGGTATAACCATTTTTGAGATCTTCATTTCCTAGAAATCGTCCGTTAGATATATTCATCAGTCCATTGGGAACGGCCACCTTAATAGAAGCTCCTAAATTGGGTTCATCACTTTGTGAATCTTTTACGGGGTACCAAGAACTGGCCCCAAATCCTTGACAGCTAACAGCCACCCAAGGTTTGTTGTTTAGATCATGAGTAAAGGTAAAACCACCATCCCAAGGGGCTCTTTTGGCTACTTTAGGATTTCCGGAATAATAGAATCTGATTTTTTGGGTGCTTCCTTTAGGAAGTGTATTAGGGAAATAGATAAAAGTAGCTATTTCATCACGTTTGTAATTCAGTTTTTGGTTGTCATAAAGGATGCTATCTATTTTCATGTTTTCAAATAAATCAATTTGAATTTTTGAAGTATGGTTTACTACTTTAAAAGTAATATCATTATAACCTATTATTGATTTTTGATCAATATTGATTTTGATGTTTAAATCATAACGTTGTACATCAAAACAGCTGCGTTCTGTTCGTAATCCTCCTTGTAGAGAATCTCGATGGCTATATTGTTCTTTGGCTACAGTTAGCTGTGCTGATATAGGTTGAGTTTTTAAAAAAAGGAATAATAATAATAAAATATATTTTCTCATAATAAAAAAAAATCTACCGTGTAAAGGTAGATTTTTATGAGTTTTAATAAAAAAATAATTTATTATTGGATTTTTTAAATAGACTATGAATAATTAAGAAACATAGATGTGGTTTTTTATAACTAAACTTGAATGACTCCTAAATTAAAAGGTTTTTCTATAGGAGCATGATTAGCAGCTTCTATTCCCATAGAAATCCAAGTACGAGTTTCAAGAGGATCTACAACAGCATCTGTCCACAAACGAGAAGCAGCATAGTAAGGAGAAACTTGTTCGTCGTAACGTGATTTTATTTTATTGAATAGTTCTTCTTCTTTTTCTGGGGTAATTTCTTCGCCTTTGGCTTTTAATGAGGTGGCTTCTATTTGTGTAAGTACTTTTGCTGCTTGTGCTCCTCCCATAACGGCTAATTCAGCACTCGGCCAAGCAAATATGAGTCGAGGGTCATAGGCTTTACCACACATAGCATAGTTGCCAGCTCCATAAGAGTTGCCTATTACGACTGTAAATTTAGGAACTACAGAGTTAGATACGGCGTTTACCATTTTAGCACCGTCTTTTATAATTCCTCCATGTTCAGACTTAGAGCCTACCATAAATCCTGTTACATCGTGCATGAATACTAAAGGGATCTTTTTTTGATTACAGTTTGCTATAAATCGAGTTGCTTTATCAGCACTATCAGAATAAATAACACCTCCAAATTGCATTTCACTAGGTTTTGTTTTGGCTCCTGTGGTTTTGGCTATCAAGCGTTGATTTGCTACAATTCCTACCGCCCATCCGTCAATACGAGCATAACCTGTGATGATTGTCTGACCATAACCTGCCTTATATTCATCAAATTCAGAATTATCAACTAAACGCTTGATGATTTCCATCATGTCATACTGTTCTGCCCGTGATTTTGGTAAAATTCCAAAGATTTCGTTCGGATCTAAAGCTGGCTTTTCGGATTTGATTCGGTTGTAACCAGCTTTATCAAAATCGCCCATTTTACTAACAATACTTTTAATTCTATCTAAAGCATCTTTATCATCTTTAGCTTTAAAGTCTGTTACCCCTGAAATTTCGCAATGTGTAGTAGCACCCCCTAGAGTTTCGTTGTCAATTGTTTCGCCAATGGCTGCTTTTACTAAATAACTGCCTGCTAAGAAGATACTTCCTGTTTTGTCAACAATCAAGGCTTCATCGCTCATAATAGGGAGGTAAGCACCACCTGCTACGCAGCTTCCCATTACGGCTGCTATTTGAGTAATTCCCATACTACTCATTAAAGCATTGTTCCGAAAAATACGTCCAAAATGTTCTTTGTCAGGAAAAATTTCATCTTGCATAGGCAGATAGACACCAGCGGAATCTACCAAATAGATGATAGGTAATCTGTTTTCCATTGCAATTTCTTGTGCACGTAAGTTTTTTTTAGCTGTAATAGGAAACCACGCGCCTGCTTTTACGGTTGCATCATTAGCCACTACTATACATTGTTTGCCTTGTATATAACCTATTTTTATAACAACTCCTCCTGATGGACAACCTCCGTGTTCTTTGTACATACCTTCCCCAACAAAAGCTCCTATTTCAATTGAATTTGTGTCTTTATCTAATAAATAATCTATTCTTTCTCGTGCAGTCATTTTGCCTTCAGCATGAAGTTTGGCAATACGTTTTTCTCCGCCTCCTAATTTTACTTTTGCTAAACGCTGTTTTAATTCAGATAGTAGAAGTCTGTTATGATCTTCGTTCTTATTGAAGTTTAAATCCATAGTGTATTGTTTAATTTCGGTGTGCTAAATTACAAAATCCGTTTTATTATTTAGAAAACCGTTAAAATACTGTTAACAGAATTAATACCTAATTCATCTTGACTTAACATTAACTTAACACACTCGGGGTATTTTTGCTTTCGAAATTAAATTGATTAAAAATGGCATTTAGAGACGTACTAAAATTCTTTTCACCAAAAGATACAACTTTTTATCCTTTGTTTACTAAGGCAACAACAGATTTACTTGCTTTATCTGAAAATTTACATGAAGCTGTAAATATAGGAAAAAGCGAAATGGAAAATAGAACGAACTACTATAAACAAGTAGAACAATTAGTAGCTGATATTGAAAGTGTAAACCATAAAATGAATATTGAACTAAGTAGAAATTTTATTACTCCTTTTGATCGTGAAGATATTCACATGTTAATTACTACTATTACAGATGTAGCCAATAATATTTATACGGCCTCTAATCGTATGAACTTATATAACGTAGTTAAAATTAATAAATCTATTCGTAAATTAACTGAGATCACTTTAGAGGCTTGTACTCATATTAATGGAGCAGTGTTAGAGTTGAAAGATTTAAAAAATTTAGACAAAATTAACAGTGCTGTTAAGAAAATAAATAAATTGGAAAGTAAAGCCGATTTAGTATTTGATAAGGCAGTAGCTGAGTTGTTTGAAAATGAAACAGATGTTGTTAATATTATTAAATACAAAGAAGTATTATATGCTTTACATAAAGCAACAGATAAATGTAAGGACGTATCTAGAACTTTAGAAGCAATTTCAGTTAAACACGCTTAGTCGCTCTAAATTATTTAAAAAAATGGAATTTGCTTTATTAATTATAATAATTGTTGTAGCTATGGGCTTCGACTTGGTTAACGGTTTTCACGATGCGGCCAATTCGATTGCTACAGTGGTTTCAACAAAGGTATTATCACCAACTCAGGCTGTAATATGGGCTGCAATATTTAACTTCGCCGCTTATTGGGTTTTTGATATGAGTGTAGGTAATACAGTAGCGAAAACAGTAGATAACTCAGTTATTGATTTATGGGTTATTTTATCAGGTCTATTAGCAGCTACAGTATGGAATTTATTAACATGGTGGTTAGGAATTCCTTCTTCTTCTTCCCATACTCTTATTGGTGGATTTGCGGGCGCAGCCGTAGCACATGCAGGATTTGATGTTTTGAAGTTAGAAGAAATTACAAAACCCCTGATGTTTATTGTTTTAGCACCAATTATAGGGGGAGTTATATCTTTTGTTATTACACTCATGACAATTCAAAGAAATTTCTTTATAAAATTGTTCTGTTATATCCTGTTAACCGTTTTTACAGTTTATATGACTTGGGCTTATAAAGATATTTTTGATATCAAGCCCATTATGATTTGGATCATAGGCGTTTTATTGTCTTCGTTTGTGTTAATTTTTATCATTTTTGAAATAGTTGTAGGTAAAAATAATACAGCTATGAAAGAAGGTAATTTATACAAAAAACTACAATTATTATCTTCCGCAGCCTTTTCATTAGGTCATGGTGGAGCCGATTCTCAAAAAGTAATGGGGATTATTTGTGCCGCTTGTATCGTATATGCTAATGGAGTAAGAAGAGGAGAGGTAAAAGGAGAAGTACCTAGTTTATTACAAGTAACAGAAGTTTTACAAGTGAAATATACTAACGACGAAGGTAAAATTAAAAAATTTAAACCAGCTATTGGTATCTTTGATAAAGATACAATTTATGTAGATGGTAAAAAGATTATTGATTTATCTGCAAAACAAAATATTTATGAAGATGAAAAGTTAGTAGCAGGAATTAATCCTAATAATCCTTTTATTTTACATTTGAAAAAAGAAAATATTGATTTGAGTAACTTTGAAAAAGCGGCTAAAGAGCTAAAAACATTACATGTATATACTGATAAAAAAGATGTACATGATACAGATACAAAAGAAGTTATTTTTAAAGACAAACAATTAAATCCTTCTTATCGTTATGCTAAAATTTTTGCAAAGTATGTAGATGAAAAAGGAAAGTTAAAAGAAGAGATCAAAGCAAAAATAGAAACTAAGGTTACAAATAAAACAATGCCTATATGGATTGCTTTTGGTTGTTATTTAATGATAGGTTTAGGAACTTTGATGGGCGGTTGGAAAATCGTAAAAACAATGGGAACGAAAATTACCAAAGTTACTCCTTTAGAAGGGGTTTGTTCTGAAACAGCTGGTGCCTTAACGCTTTTTACTGTTTCTCAAATGGGGGTTCCTGTATCTACAACACATACAATCACAGGGTCTATTATAGGAGTAGGAGCTACTAAACGATTAAGCGCAGTAAGATGGGGAGTAACCATTAATTTAATTTGGGCTTGGATTTTAACCATTCCTGTATCAGCATTAGTTGCCGCAATTATTTATTATATTTTGTCAGTTTTTAATTAATTATACTATTTCTCTAAAAAGAGGCTATTTTAGCCTCTTTTTTTTTAAACCTAGATTATATATTATAAACTTATTACAGATAAAAAAAGAGTTTGAATCTAAAAAATACTTAGTTTATTGTTATTAATTTACTAAAAAGATATTCATAAGAAAAAAATATACATTCTTTCATAACAGGGTATAAAACATAACCCAAGTTAAAAAAACAATAATTCAATATACAGCACACAACTTTAATTTAAAATTTTTTTAATCTAACACTAAACATGAAAAAAAAAAATCTAATCCTGTTACTAATCTTTATTACGGGAAATGTTTTAGGACAAAACGAAGAGCATTTGTCGGGTTTTTCTACTCTTTCATTAACGTATAAATTTAATAAAAAATGGTATGTCTATGGCGAGTTGCAAGCTCGATCAATTGTTGATTTGACCACTGTTGATTATTATGAAGTAAAAGGAGGAAGCGGATATAATATAAATTCAAATAATCAAGCTTTTTTAGGTTTAGGAAGATATGCTAATTATAGAGAAAAAAGTATTTCAAACGAAGAATTACGCTTCTGGCTACAGTATACTTATGCAAAAACAATTGGACGTGTTAAATTTGAAAATAGAATGAGGGGAGAAAAAAGACTTTTTCATAATCCTATTACAGATATAAATACAAATACAGAACGTTATAGAAATCGAATAAATATTATTGTACCTATTAATAATAAGAAAGTTGATACTAATACTTTTTTTGTAAATACGTATGATGAGCTATTTTTAGGACCAGATAATCCTGTTATAAAAAGAAATAGGATGTATATAGGTGGAGGTTATCAACTTTCCAAAGATTTTGGAGTATCCTTAGGTTATTTATTTCAAAGAGATTTTGGTTTAAAAACAAATACAAATTTGCATTTTATATTTTGTGGTCTAAATTTTACAATTGATAAATCAAATAGTGTCCCTGTAGAAGCACCTACGCCAGATCATGATTAACTTTTTTTTGTAAAAGAAAAGAGGCTGTTTGAAAAGTAATAAATCAACACATAGTTTGTTACTCTGACGTAAGTAAGAGTCTTGTAGTCAATATTATGTGATTTCTTCCTTTGGTCGAAATGAATAAGATTGCGAACTTTTTGGGCAGTCTCTTTTATTATTAAAATATTCGGATACCTATGATGGTTATATATCAGATTCTTAAAAAGTGAGTTCAGCTTTTAGAACATCTTTTTATTTTAAATGTTTAAAAAAATAAAAAATTATTTTTTCTTAAGTATTTTATATTCCTCATAACAACCATTGATGGCATCTAGAATTTGAAGATCATTGGCTGTTTTTATGAAAGATTCAGAATAATTACAGCGTTCCAGAATTTCATTTAATTCTTTTTCATTGATACCAAACATTAGATAAATGGTTTGACGATCATAACGATTTTGTAGTATATTTCTTATGTTGTCATCTTTTCTTAACTCTTTTAATTTCTTGAGTTCTGTTGGCTTCTTTCCAAAGAAATTATAAAGAGCATCGGCAGGATTAAATAAAGAACCAATTACCCTGTTAAAAGCATTAGGTGAGTTTTCGCCTCCTTCGTATCGTTTGGTAAGACCTGCTATAGAGTACCAATAATTTTCTCGTTCTGGAATTAATTTAGAGTCTACTTCTAAATAACCTGTAAGTTCATAAGGAGGAATTACAATTTCTTCTAAAGCATAAGCTTTTTCAGTTAATTTTATTCGGAAATTTTGATTTTTTATCCAGTCATTAGTTACTCTAATTTCAATAGATTGAAATCCTAAACAAGAAATAAGTAAATTGTCATTTACATCAGCTTTGATTTCAAAATTTCCTTTGGCATCTGATATAGCACCACGAACTTTATTGGTATTCACTATATTAACATTCCAAATTGGAGTTAAGGTATTGTTGTTGATGATAGTTCCTTTTACGGTGGTTTCTTGCCCCAAAACAGGAGAAGCTAAAAAGCTTAAAAATATAAATATAAAATATCTCATAACTAGAATTGTCTTTGCTAATGTAGTTAAACCTTATGATATTTCTTAGAGTTTAAAGTAAAATTAACAATGTGTTTAAGAAAAAGGCAGTGTTAAAAAGAGTGTTTTGTGAAAAATATCTAGAAAAAGAGAGTTAAAATAATGAATAGATGTTTCCTCTTTACGTAATAAGTAAGAGGAAACGATAGTATTAGCTTTTTTTCTTACCGTTTTTAAAACGTACAGATTCGAAAACAGGATTTGAAGTTTTGGTGTTTTTTTTAAAAGAAGTTTGCTTGTCTGCTGACTTAAATGTTTTGTCAACTGACTTCTTTTCGATAGGTTTATCAGATTGATTTTTTTTAATATTTTCTTTGTTTATTTGTAAAACTTCCAAAGGATTTTTGGGAGCTTCTTTGTTTCCTCTTAAAAAAAGAATTAGACCATTTAAGAAATTACGAAGTATCTGATCACCACATTCCATATATTTAGGATGATCTTCATTGCGAAAAATATTTCCTAATTCACCCTTTGAAATTCTAAAATCTACGAGTCCAAGAATTTCTACTATTTGATCGTCTCTAAGTTGAAGAGCAACTCTTAATTTTTTAAATATATCGTTGTTTGTCATGTGACATTAATTTTTTTCAAAGATACGGTTTTAATCTTTATTATTTATCGTATAAAACGGCTTGTTCACAGGATACTATCATATTTGTTTTTGCATATTCAGTACAAAAATTATAGATTTGTTAGGAAATGAAATAAGTATGAGTATCCAAAAAGAAAAGATTAATTTGTTACAAGAAATGATTGCATTTGCGGTTATAGATGGAGAATTACATGATAGAGAATATGATTTTCTCTGGATAGTGGCGCAAGAATTAGAGATAGATAAAGCAAAATTTTTGGAGTTATTTAATTTGAAAGAAGAAAAACAAGTGTTGAAAGATGAGTTTCAACGTGTTTTGCAGTTTTATAGACTGGCTTTATTGATGCACTGTGATGGGGTTTTGCATACTAGAGAAAAAGAGAAAATATTTGAAATAGGGATTAATATGGGATTAAACCCAAGTGCTATGAAAAGAGTACTTTATTTAATGGAAAAGTCGCCTAATCAAATGCTAGAAGCAGAGGTCGTTATAGGAGCTTTTCAAGAACAATTAAATTAAAGTATTTTTATGAAAATAAAATAACTTTTTTGTTCTCAAAAAATAAAAAAATCTTAGACTCTATACAATGAGCAAAAAGAGATTAATTTTTAGATACAAGGAGTAACTATTATCAAAAGAAAAGATGTTTCTTTTTTAAATTAATTAGGAAAAGTTATAAAAAGGTGTGCGGAATATTAAAATTTATAATACGAGTCTAATGTTTGATTAGTTTTTGGATTTGAGACGGGCTATGTAATTGAAGAGTTACTTATCATAATGAAATAAAAACGGTGTGTTTTAGAAGATCTAATAAAAAACGACTTAGGGTGAGTTATCTAAGTCGTTTTTTAATATTTTATAGTGTAAAGTTATACTTTTTCTATCTTTTTGTTTTCGTCACAACTAAAAAGATGATCGCGTTTAATTAGTTCTGCAATACCTTTTGGGAGCATTTCTTCCCAACCTGGCTGACCAGATCCAATCATTTTTAGGACTTCTCGAGAAAATATTTTTAAATGGGATTTGTCAAAATCTGTAATATCAATTACTTTTCCATTGTAAGCAAAGAATTTATATAATTCTTTCATTCTAGGATGGACTTTAAGGTTTTGAGAAGTAAGAATGGTTCCATCTTCATCTTCCATAGGATACAAATAAACTTTCATATCACGATAGAATAATTTACCGAAAGCTTCTAAGATACCACCACTTAAGTGACGATAGTACTTTTCATCAAAAATATCAATTAAGTTGTTTACTCCCATAGCAAGTCCCATACGCTCTTTGGTATAGTTAGAGAAATATTCTACAACTTTATAATATTCTTGGAAATTTGAAATGAGAACAGTTTGTCCTAATGAGCAAAGTAATTCTGCGCGATCTAAGAAATCTTTTTCATCAATTTCGCCATCGGAACGTAAATTAGATAGAGTAATTTCAAAGACCACAAGAGTGTTTTCTTCTTTTACTTTGTTTTCTTGAAGAAACATTTGTAGTGATTTTTCATACATATCCATGTTTACTTTCGTAACAGGACGAAAACTCCCTCTAAGAGCTAAAATATTTTTCTTATATAAGATTTGAGCGGGTAATACGTTTTTGGCATTAGGATCAAACATAACGGCATCAGTCATACCATTGCGTACTAATTGTAAACTCATTAAGCGGTTGTCAACTTGGTTGAAACGAGGTCCTGAAAAATTTACAGTATCAATTTCTAATTGGTCTTTGTCTATATGATCGTATAGATAGCGCAATAAACGTTTAGGATCATTGTATTTATAAAAAGCACCGTAAATTAAGTTTACGCCTAATTTACCTAAAGTTTCTTGTTGTAATTTAGCATCATTTTCTTTGAAACGAATATGAAGAATAATTTCATTATATGCTTCATCTGGGTCTAATTGAAAAATAATCCCCACCCATCCATGTCCTTTGTATTGTTTTGCAAAATCTATAGTAGCTACCGTGTTTGCATAACTAAAAAATAATTTATTAGGATGTTTTTCTCTTTTGAGTCGTTGTTCAACTAATTCAATTTCGTGTTGAAGCATTTTACGTAAGCGACTTTCTGTAACATAACGGCCATCATCTTCTATACCATAAATAGCATCACTAAAATCCTTATCATACGCACTCATTGCTTTGGCAATAGTGCCAGAAGAAGCTCCAGCTCTAAAAAAATGTCTAACAGTTTCTTGTCCAGCACCTATTTCGGCAAAAGTACCGTATATGTTTTCGTTTAGATTGATTCTTAGGGCTTTATCACTTATAGAAGGGATTTGTTCAATCTCTCTATCTCCTTTTAATCTAATTTCGTTTTGTAGATCTTTCATCTTCATAATTAAATACGAGGCAAAGGTAGTAAAAGCCTTATTTTTTATCAAATAATATTTATTTTTGTGCAAAAAGGATTTCTATTGAAAATATATTTTTTAGGTACGGGAACTTCACAAGGAATACCCGTTATTGGGAGTGATCATCCTGTTTGTTTAAGTGAGGATGTAAGAGACAAACGTTTGCGTGTTTCTGTATGGATTCAATGGGATCATGATTCTTTTATAATAGATTGTGGTCCTGATTTTAGACAACAAATGCTCTTGTCTAAATGTTCTAAAATTGATGCTCTTTTTTTTACACATGAACATGCTGATCATACGGCAGGTCTAGATGATATACGCCCTTTTTTCTTTAAGCAAGGGAATATATCTATTTATGCACATGAACGGGTTTTGAAAAATTTAGAAAAAAGATTTGATTATATCTTTGAAAAAGTTGATAAATATCCAGGAGCTCCTAGTGTAGATGAACATAGGGTAATTAATGGACAAGTAATAAAAATAAAGGATAAAATAATAGAGCCAATAAGTGTTTGGCACGGTAACTTACAAACCTTTGGTTATCGTTTGGATCGTTTTGCTTATTTAACTGATGTTAAAAGTATTGATGAAGAAGAATTAAATAAACTTTTAGGATTGGAAGTTTTAGTGATTAACGCGTTACGAGAAGAATTACATGACACACACTTTAACTTAGAGGAAGCCTTGACATTAATAAAAAAAGTAAAACCAAAGAGAGCTTATTTAACTCATATAAGTCATTTGTTTGGGTTTCATGAAGAAATTCAAAAAAAATTACCAGATAATGTATGGGTTGCTTATGATAATTTAGAAATAACCATTTAATATATGAGAAAATTACTTTTATACGGATTCATCTTTTCCGTTTTAATGAATATTTTTCAATTGATGTATGCTACTAAAAAATTTAATCATGATAGCAAAACAACAGAAAAATACAAGAAAAAGATAAAAGATTCAATAGCTAAGATTGTTGCAGAAAAAGAAGAAGGTGATTATTTTTCATTAATGTACAATGATAAGGCCAGAGATTATTTTGAAGATCAGAATATAGATGAATTAATGCCTCGAATAAAAGAGCAATTAGTAGAAATGAATAATAATCCCAAAGGAAATCCTTTAGTTTCATACGAAGGGATGGTAATTAATAAAGTTCGTTTTTTAAATCATCGTTGGATAATTGCTGATTTTACAGGAGAATCAGGTTGGGGAGAAGTTATTTTAAAGTACTTTGTAGAACCAAAGGGAAAGGTATCTTTTGAGCCAGCCGAAATTTTAATGTATCCCAATGATTAAAAAAGTAATATTTTATAAAGAACTATATGCTCTTGTTCTAAGTATATTCATTTTATTGTAATACTTTAATTAATTTAAAGAATTTGTTTATAAAGGTTTGTTGGATTTTTTTCAATAAACCTTTTTTGTTTTAAAATTTTAAAAATGAATGTCTAATCTAAATTGCACATTAGAAATTTATTGAATTTAAAAAAGATTTTTTCCGTGTATTAAATTCTATTGTTTCCTTTTTTGAATAACGTTTAGGTTGTTTTTCCTTCTTAAGAGGATGGAATCAGGATATTATTCTGTATATACGATAAGCGTTTTTTATTACTGTGATTAAGGTTTCTTTTGGTCTTATGGATCCCCTTTTTTTATAATCAGGCTTCGTTATGGTTACGGTTCATTTCTTCTTGAAATTCTTCAATATTTATAATGGAGTTGTATACGTATTGTTTTTGTATTGATTTTTTTAATAATGTGTTTAAAATAAATTTCTGGGTGAAACCATAATATATCTTAAAAACTAGATATAGGAATTTATAGAATAAAAAAAGAGACTGTTCAAAAAATTCGCAATCTTGTCATCGACCAAAGGGAGGAATCACATAATGTTGATTATAAGAACCTTCTTTACGCCGGAGTGACAAACTGCGGTTGATTTATTACTTTTTGTACAGCCTCTTTTAAATATAAATTTTTAAACGATAATTTTATATCTCCCAAAAACAAAAAAATAAGATAAAGAGTGGTGTTTCTGCTAATCAATAATATTTTGTGAAGAAAATTACCCAATAAAATACAAAACATGATTAGTAGTTTGCTTTATCTAAAGTTCGTTTAAAAATTTAGTTTGTTTACTTGATTAAGAACGTGTTTCAAAGGTAGATGATTGAAAATGAATTTATTTACGGGTTTGCCGTATATTATGTTAAAGTTTGTTTTTTGTTATAAGAGTCTTTAAGCTTTATTTGTGTTTTTCAAAAAGAAAAATAGAGTTTTGTGTTGATAGATAGAGGATTTTGTAAAATGTGTCTAATAATTGAAAATCAGCTACTGGTTGTTTTTATTGAAAAAATGGTTGAAAATTTATTTTTACTTGATTAATAATGTGTTGAAAAAGAGCTAAATGAGAAGTGTTTTTGTGATAGATGTTTTATGTATTGTGTATAATTAAAAACAGCCATGCAAATAATTGCATAGCTGTTTTTTAATAAATTTTTAAACGATAATTGTATATCTCCCAAAAACAAAAAATAAGATAAAGTTGTAGTGTTTCTACTAATCAATAGAAAATTTTAAGAAATTACCCAATAATACAAAATTTACATAGTAGTTACTTTATCGAAAATTCGTTTAAAAATTTAGTCTGTTTTAATTGATTAAGAACGTACCCAAAGATAGATAATTAAAGATTATTTTTATTACGGATAATCCATACATTATGTTAAATATTTTAATCTAATTAAAAAAAGCTATGCAAACAATTGCATAGCTTTTTTTTGATAAATTTTTAAACGATAATTGTATATCTCCCAAAAACAAAAAAAATAAGATAAAGCGGTAGTTTTTCTACTAATGAATAGAAAATTTTAAGAAAATTACCCAATAATACAAAATCAGTTAGTAGTTACTTTATCGAAAATTCGTTTAAAAAATTTAGTCTGTTTTAATTGATTAAGAACGTATACAAAGGTATGTGATCGAGTATAAAAATTAGTGTGGATTTTCCGTATATTATGTTAAATTTTATTCTGAAAAATAGTATCTTGCTTTACAAAAAACTAGAATATGAAAATAGTCTTCGCATCTAATAACCAAAATAAAATAAAGGAAATCAAAAGACTAATACCTGATGAAATTGAAATATTAAGCTTGAAGGATATTAATTGTTTGGTTGATATACCAGAAACGGCTACAACTATTGAAGGGAACGCAAGGCTTAAAGCAGATTATATTACTCAACATTACGGTTATGCTTGTTTTGCTGATGATAGTGGGCTAGAAGTGGAGGCTCTTAATGGAGAACCAGGTGTTTTTTCTGCAAGATATGCTGGAGAAGAAAAAGATGACCAAAAGAATATGGATAAACTTTTAAGTGTATTGTCTGGAGAGCTGAATCGTAAAGCTAATTTTAAAACGGTTATAGCACTTAATTTAAAGAATCAGCAGTATTTGTTTACAGGAACGATAGATGGAAAAATAACGTTTGAGCAAAGAGGACTTAATGGTTTTGGGTATGATCCTATTTTTATCCCTGATGGATATGAAAATACTTTTGCAGAGATAACGCTTGAAGAAAAATCAAAAATAAGTCATAGAGCAAAAGCGGTTAAACAGTTAGTAGAATTTATAAATAAAATCTAATTAAAGTTACGTGGTAGAAAATAATTACAGATAAAAATTTCTATGTATTTTATTTTTTATTCTTCAACATAAATTCAATAAAGGGGTTGTATTTTAGAGAATTAAAATATTTTTATTAAGGCATTGAAATTAGGTCTGTAAATTTTTAGGTTCTTGTTTGAATTTAAAAAAATTGTGGATAGTATAACCGTAGTTTTGTTCTTTTAATTAATCAATTTTACTTTAGGTATTTTTAGAAAAAGGAAGAGGTTGAACAAATTAGTATAAATCATATTTTGGACAACCTCTTTTGAATCATAATAAAGGATAAAACGTGTATTTCTTAAATTTTATCCTATTATGTTTAATTTAGCAAAACGTAATAATAATTTTTTAATACCTCCAATTTCAAAACGTATTTCTGCTTTTTTATCTGCTCCAACACCTTCAAGATTTAATACCTGTCCTTTACCAAATCGTTCGTGCATAACAATATTACCAATTGTTAAACCTGTATTGTTAGTTGTATTGCTAATTTCGGATCCTGATGTAGGATTAGATAAAGGCTTTAAGCGTCTAATTGCAGGGTTAGATGTTGGCTCTGTGTTAATTTGTTTAGGAGGTGTACCCGCAATAGGTTTTTGTAAGCGTAGTTTGGATTTGTCTACTTCTCCAAAAATATCAGCATTGATAGTAGGTTTGTAACGATAATTTGTTTCTACAGGAGACAAAAATTCTAAATATTGGGAATTAATTTCTTCTATAAAACGAGAAGGTTCTGAATCTATTAATTTACCCCATCTATAACGAGATTGAGCATAGGTTAAGTAAGCTTGATGTTCAGCTCGTGTGAGAGCTACATAAAAAAGTCGTCTTTCTTCCTCTAGTTCACTTCTAGTATTTAAACTCATAGCACTAGGAAATAAATCTTCTTCCATACCTACAATGAAAACAGTAGGGAACTCAAGTCCTTTGGCTAAGTGAATAGTCATCAATGCTACACGATCATCATCGCCTGTATCATTGTCTAAATCCGTAGCTAAAGCTACATCTTCTAAAAATTCAGATAAAGCACCTCTAGCTCCATCCACTTCTTTTTGTCCTTCTATAAAGTCCTTAATACCATTTAGTAATTCTTCAATATTTTCTATTCTGGCAATACCTTCAGGGGTTCCGTCTTTTTTTAGTTCTTGAACGAGTCCCGTTTTTTTAGTAACATGTTCTGTTAGATAAAAGGCATCTTGATTTTCGTTGATGACCTGAAAACTTTTGATCATGGTTACAAAATCACTTATTCGTTGTTTTGTACCTGAATTTAATTTTAAATCAATTTTGTCAACGTGTTCCATAACTTCAAAAATGGAACGTTTATAATAATTGGCGGCTACGGTTAATTTTTCTACGGTAGTATCGCCAATGCCTCGGGCAGGATAATTAATAACGCGTACTAATGCTTCTTCATCTTTAGGATTTACTACTAATCTTAGATAAGAAAGTACGTCTTTAATTTCTTTTCTTTGATAAAAAGAGAGACCTCCATAAATTCTATAAGGAATATCTCGTTTTCGCAATGCGTCTTCCATAGCGCGAGATTGTGCATTGGTACGATATAAAATAGCAAAATCACTGTTCTTTTTTTGATTTTGCATTTTGTCTTCAAAAATACTAGATGCTACAAATCTTCCTTCTTCACCATCGGTTAAACTTCGGTGTACTTTTATTTTAGGACCATTATCGTTAGCAGTCCATACTACTTTATCAAGTTTCGTTTTATTGTTATCAATAACATTATTTGCTGCTTCTACTATATTTTTTGAAGAACGGTAATTCTGTTCCAAACGATACATTTGCACATTCTCATAGTCTTTTTGAAAATTTAGGATGTTATTAATATTAGCTCCTCTAAAAGCGTAGATACTTTGAGCATCATCTCCCACAACACAAATATTTTGAAAACGATCAGAGAGTGCCTTAACAATTAAATATTGAGAATGATTAGTATCTTGATACTCATCTACTAAAATATATCGGAAACGATCTTGATATTTCATCAAGACATCAGGAAAACGAGTTAAAAGTTCATTGGTTTTTAATAACAAATCATCAAAATCCATAGCTCCTGATTTGAAACAACGCTCAACATAATTTTGATAAATTTCACCTAATCGAGGCTTTTTGCTCATGGCATCGGCTTCTTGTAATTCAGGATTATTAAAGTATGCTTTTACTGTAACAAGACTATTTTTGTATTGTGATATCCTACTTAATATTTGTTTGGGTTTATAAATATCCTTGTCTAATTGCATTTCCTTAATAATTTGTCCTATCAAACGCACAGAGTCTTGAGAATCGTAAATAGTAAAGTTAGAAGGATAGCCTAGTTTTTCGGATTCTATACGTAGAATTTTTGCAAAAATAGAGTGAAAGGTTCCCATCCACAGGTTTTTGGCTTCATTATTTCCTACAATACTTGCAATTCGGACCTTCATCTCACGAGCTGCTTTGTTTGTAAAAGTTAAGGCCAAAATATTAAAAGCATCTACTCCTTGACTCATCAAGTTAGCAATACGAACTGTTAATACACGTGTTTTGCCCGAACCAGCTCCAGCAATTACAATCATGGCACCTTCTTTTTGTAAAACAGGCGCTCTTTGTGCATCATTTAGTTTTTCTATTATCTCTTGAATCATAACCAAAAATCAAAGGGTCAAAAATACTGCTACTAAAATTGGATTACAATAATTTTTTTGAGTTTATTTGTATTCACATCATAAATTAATAAAAAGTATTTTTAAAAAATGAGTTCAATAAACATATTAGAGATTGCTGCGTATACAATTCCTTCTGTAGTGACAGCAGGTGTTGCTTATTATTTTTTTCAAGCATATTTCAAAGATCAACAAAATATGCGCTATTGGTTGTTACAAAAAGAAAATCAAAAAGACTCTTTACCTTTAAAATTACAAGCATACGAAAGAATGGCTTTGTTTTTAGAACGTATTAATCCTTCTAAATTATTAATGAGAGTAGCCCCAATGAGTGAAGATAAAATGCTGTATGCTGTTTTTTTAATAGATCATATAGAGCAAGAACTAGAACATAATATTACACAGCAAATCTATTTAACAGATAATTGTTGGAATGTTATTTTAACTGCAAAGAATACAGTTATACATAACATTCAAAAAAATGCCAAAAACGAAAAAATAAAAAATGCTGATGATTTACGTCAAGTTATCGTAAGTCAGTTATCCCATCAAGAATCTCCTACATCGGTAGCTCTTGCGTATCTTAAAAAAGAAATAGGACAAGTTTTGTGATTTGTTTAAAAAAAACAGATATTTTTTCGTTATTAAAAAAGGATTGTTTATTTTTGTTAAATGAATAAAAAGATAAATATAGTTAGTTTCTTGCTACTAGGAGTGTTAGGCTTTGTCTTAGCATTCCAATCTTTGCATTCATTAGAACATTTAATAGAACAATTAAGGACACCCCATTGTAAACATAAGTATGATCATTCGCATACGGTTGTTTCACATAGTCACCAAGATTTTGATGACTGTTTTGTTTGCCATTATTCTTTTGGTGATTACTTAAATTTTGTATTACCTACTATTGAATTTGAATCAATAGATTACAATACTGCGTATTTGTTTGGTTATATTGAGAAAGTAAGTTTTTTCAATGGCAGTTTACAAAATACCAGAGCGCCTCCATTTTTTATTGTTTAAATTATTATATATCCCACATATTAACAATAAAAATATTCCAACTTAAATGAGAAAAAAAATAATAGCCCTATTATTGGGGCTTAATGCTATTGTATATAGTCAAAATATTCTGAAAGGAAAAGTTACAAACATAAATAAAGAAGAAATAAAAGGAGTATCAATTTCAATTCCTGAACTGCACAAAGAAACAATAACAGATGATTTTGGGAACTTTAAAATAGATAAATTAGCATCAGGAGTTTTTTCAATTATTTTATCACATCCAAATTACGATGTTTATACCTCAATAGTGATGTTGAATAAAAAAGAGAATACCTATGATGTTGTTTTATTAGAAGAACATACACATCATATAGAAGAAGTAATTGTTTCTACCGCATTTAATAAAGCTCAGAGCCAAAATGTAATGAAAGTAGAACATAGTTCATTAAAGGCATTACAACAAAAAGGAGGAGCAACATTAATGGAAAATATTGCTACAATACCTGGTATTTCTAACGTGTCAACAGGAGTATCAATAGGTAAACCTGTGATTAGAGGATTAAGTAGCAATCGTGTTTTAGTATATTCACAAGGTGTACGATTAGAAAATCAACAGTTTGGAGAAGAACACGGTTTAGGCTTGAGTGATAGCGGTGTAGAGAGTGTTGAAGTTATAAAAGGACCCGCTTCTCTATTATATGGTTCAGATGCTTTAGGAGGGGTCTTGTATTTTAATCCAGAAAAATTTGCACCATCAGGCGCTTACGCCGCTCATTTTTCTCAAAAATATTTCAGTAATACTCAGGGAAGTTCTACAGGTTTTGGCTTGAAATCATCAGGTGAACATTGGAAATTTTCTATTAGAGGAGCACATAATACACACTCAGATTATTTGACAGGAGAAAATCAAAGAGTAACTAATTCACGTTTTAATGAAACAGATGCTAAAATAGCTTTAGGATATTATCATTCAAGATTTTCATCTGTATTAAGATATAATATTAATAATCTAGATTTAGGCTTGCCAGAAGAATTGAGTGAGCAAAGTTTGTCTAAAAAAACGCTTGATCCCAAACAATTAATAATAGGTCAAATAGCCAGCTGGAATAATACATTATTTTTAAATAATTCAAAATTAGAAGCCGAAATAGGATATGTGGCTAATAAAAGAAAAGAATTTGAAAATTCACCAATAGCTTCATTGAATATGAATTTACAGACACTAAATTATAATCTAAAATATTACACTCCTAAAATAGGCAATCTTGAAACAATTGTAGGTGTGCAAGGAATGTATCAAACTAATAAGAACTCTGGAGAAGAACTTTTAATACCTGATGCAAAAACAAATGATCTAGGTGTTTTGATAACGTCTATGTATACTTGGAATAAAAAAGTTTTACAAGCAGGAATTCGTTTTGATAAAAGAAATGTAAAAACAGATTTACATGGAGAAGAAGGCGAAGAAGGATATTTTAAGCCCATTGATAAAAATTTTAGAAGTATTAATGCGTCTTTAGGTTATAAAACAAATTTGTTTGATAATTTTATTATGAGATTAAATCTAGCTACTGGATTTAGAGCACCTAATCTAGCTGAGCTTACATCTAACGGAGTGCATGAAGGAAGTAATCGTTATGAAAAAGGAAACGAAGATTTAAAAAATGAACAAAATATTCAAGCAGATTTGAATTTAGAATACGGAAATTCTCATATCGAATTATTTGCTAATGGGTTTTATAACCATATAAAAAATTATATCTATATAGCTCCAACAGGTGATCGTATAGATGACAAAGATGTTTATACTTATGAACAGACAAATGCTAAATTGTATGGAGGAGAAATGGGAGTGCATTTACACCCGCATCCTATAGACTGGTTGCATATAACTTCTAGTTTTGAAATGGTAATAGGTAAAAAACAAAATGACGAATTTTTACCATTAATACCCGCAAACAAATGGATGAATACGATAAAAGCCCAATATAATATAAATAAGACAATAAAAGAAGGTTATCTTTTAGCTAACTATGAAACAAATTTTGCTCAAAATAATATTTCTACTTTTGAAAAAAATACATCCTCTTACTCATTATTAAATTTTGGATTAGGAGGTGATTTTTCTGTTTTTAAATTAAATTTTAATTTGAATGTTGTAGCAAATAATATATTAAATCAAAAATATATAGCCCATCTGTCTCGTTTAAAGACAGATAATATTCAAAATATGGGAAGAAATATTGTACTGGGAATTAATTTTAAACTGTAAAATAATTCATTTTTGGACAAAAAAGCACTCTTTTCTTAAAGAGTGCCTTTTTTTTAACGTATTTCTAACATTTGAAAACGTATTTTTGTTTAAAATAAATTAAAAAATGAAAGTTTTAACATCTACAGTGATTTTGGCTACTAGTTTGGGGGCTATAGCACAATCTAAAATAAACATGAATTCTATGGAATATCCTGAAACAAAAAAAAAGGAACATGTTGATACCTATTTTGGAACAGCTATTCAGGATCCTTATCGTTGGCTTGAAGATGATCGTTCCTTAGAGACCGAGGCATGGGTGAAGACTCAAAATACCGCTACCTATAAATATTTAGATCAAATACCTTATCGGGCTGTATTGAAAGAGCGTTTAGAAAAAATGTGGAATTATGAAAAAATTAGTTCCCCATTTATAGAAGGAGATTATACTTATTATTATAAGAATAATGGTTTGCAAAATCAATCTGTTTTATATAGAAAAGATAAGCACGGAAAAGAAGAAGTATTTTTAGATCCTAATACATTTTCTAAAGATGGAACAACATCCTTAGCAGCTGTCAACTTTTCAGAAGATGGAAGTAAGGTAGCTTATCAAATCTCTATAGGAGGATCAGATTGGAGAGAAATAATTATTATAGATGCCAAAACCAAAAAAATATTAGATACCAAAATAATAGACGTAAAATTTGGTGCAGTTTCTTGGTATAAAAATGAGGGTTTCTATTATTCCAGTTATGACAAGCCCAAAGGAAGTGAATTATCAGCTAAAACGGATCAACATAAGTTGTATTATCATAAATTAGGAACCAAACAAAAAAATGATCAAATAGTTTTTGGTTTAGATAAAAAAAGATTATATGTAGGAGGATTTGTAACAAGAGATAATCATTATTTAGTCATAACAGCATCTAATTCAACTTATGGTAATGAATTATATATAAAAGACTTAAGGAAAAATAATAGTCCCATTATAACCTTAGTAGATAATTTTGATTCAGATAATGATGTAATAGAAAATAAAGAAGATGTTTTTTATATAACAACGGATTATAAAGCACCCAATAAAAAAATTGTGACAGTTGATTTATCAAATCCAAAACAAGAAAATTGGAAAGATTTGATAAAAGAAACCACGGATGTATTAACTTCCACGGTGGGAGCTGGATATATTTTTACACACTATATACAAGATGCCGTTTCTATGGTAAAACAATATGATTTTTCAGGAAACTTAATACGCATAATTAAATTGCCAGGAATAGGTTCAGCAAGTGGTTTTGCTGGAAAACCAAAAGATAAAACATTATATTTTTCTTTTTCTAATTATTACACTCCTAATAGTATTTATTCTTTAAATCCAGAAACAGGAGAGACGGCTATTTATCAGAAACCTAAAGTAGACTTTCAGAGTGATCTGTATGAATCAAAACAAGTGTTTTATAAATCTAAAGATGGAACAAAAGTTCCAATGATTATAACATATAAAAAAGGGACTAAATTAAACGGGAAAAATCCAACTATATTATATGGATACGGAGGATTTAATATAAGTTTAATGCCTAATTTTAGTGTTTCAAATGCACTTTGGTTAGAAAATGGAGGAGTTTATGCCGTAGCCAATTTGCGTGGAGGAGGTGAATATGGTAAAAAATGGCATATAGCAGGAACTAAATTGCAAAAACAAAATGTTTTTAATGATTTTATAGCAGCAGCAGAATATCTCATAAAAAATAAATTTACATCTAGTGATTTTTTAGCAATTCGAGGAGGTTCTAATGGAGGTTTATTAGTAGGAGCAACCATGACACAGCGTCCTGATTTAATGAAAGTAGCTTTGCCAGCCGTTGGAGTGTTAGATATGTTACGCTATCATACCTTTACCGCAGGAGCAGGATGGAGGTACGATTATGGAACAACAGAAGATAGTAAAGAAATGTTTGAGTATCTCAAAAAATATTCGCCAATACATAATGTCAAAAAAGGAGTAAAATATCCAGCAACCTTAGTAACTACGGGAGATCATGATGATAGAGTAGTGCCTGCACACAGTTTTAAGTTTGTATCAGAACTTCAAGATAAGCAATCAGGAACAAACCCCACTTTGATACGTATTGATATAAATGCAGGACATGGAGCTGGAAAATCAGTTTCCGCTACTATAAATGAAAATGTAGATATACAAGCATTTACATTATGGAATATGGGGATCAAAAAAATAAATTAGCATAAAAATATTTTATGTAATATAAAAAAATAAAATCGTCTGAACACAAACAGACGGTTTTTTTTTGAAGTGAATTTATATCATTAAAAGATTCTTTTTATAGAAACTAATTTACCCTATCTTTAGTTATATTATAAAGAATATTTGATTAAATAAAAAAATAAAATCTAAAAATTATTTTTAAAAATTTTAGATAATTCTTAATTATAGTATCTTTGCAACTTCTAAAAAAATAAGGAATTATGTTTAATAATTTATCAGAGAAGTTAGATAAGGCGTTTCATATATTAAAAGGACACGGTAAAATTACAGAAGTAAATGTTGCGGATACCTTAAAAGAGGTGCGTCGTGCGTTGCTTGATGCTGATGTTAATTTTAAAATTGCAAAAGATTTTACAACAAGAGTAAAAGAAAAAGCATTAGGACAAGATGTATTAACAACCTTACAACCAGGGCAGTTATTAGTTAAAATCGTAAAAGATGAATTAACAGAGCTAATGGGAGGTGATGCGCAAGGAATTAATCTATCAGGAAATTTCTCTGTTATCTTGATGTCTGGTTTACAAGGTTCAGGAAAAACAACTTTCTCAGGTAAATTAGCTAATTTCTTAAAAACAAAGAAAAATAAAAAACCCCTATTAGTTGCCTGTGATATTTATCGTCCAGCAGCTATTAACCAACTACATGTTGTAGGAGAACAAATAGGTGTAGAAGTATATTCAGAACCAGAAAATAAAAATGCAGTTGAAATAGCACAAAATGCTATCAAATACGCTAAATCAAATGGGTTTACCGTAGTTATAGTCGATACAGCAGGACGTTTAGCAGTTGATGAAGAAATGATGACAGAAATTGCTAATGTTCATAAAACAATTACACCAAATGAAACCTTGTTTGTAGTAGACTCAATGACAGGTCAAGATGCAGTCAATACAGCCAAAGCATTTAATGATCGTTTAAATTTTGATGGAGTTGTTCTTACGAAATTAGATGGAGATACACGTGGAGGTGCTGCTATATCAATTAAATCCGTTGTTAACAAACCTATTAAATTTATTGGTACAGGTGAAAAAATGGATGCTATTGATGTGTTTTATCCAGAACGTATGGCAGACCGTATTTTGGGAATGGGAGACGTTGTGTCTTTAGTAGAACGTGCCCAAGCACAGTACGATGAAGAAGAAGCTCGTAAATTACAACGTAAGATTGCTAAAAACGAATTTGGTTTTGATGACTTCTTAGCTCAAATACAACAAGTTAAGAAAATGGGGAATATGAAAGATCTTGTAGGTATGATACCAGGAGCAAGTAAAGCCCTAAAAGATGTAGAAATTGAAGATGATGCTTTCAGACACATTGAAGCTATTATTTACTCTATGACACCAGCAGAAAGAAGTAAACCCTCATTAATTGATACTAAACGTAAAAATAGAATAGCCAAAGGATCAGGTAGAAAAATAGAGGAAGTAAATCAGTTGTTAAAACAATTTGATCAAATGAGTAAAATGATGAAAATGATGCAAGGTCCAGGAGGAAAACAATTAATGAAAATGATGGGAGGAATGAAAGGAGGACTTCCAGGAATGAAATAAAAAAAGGTGCGTGTTTTCGCGCCTTTTTATTTTAATTTAAATTAAAACACAACACACAAAAAAAATAATAATGCAAATTTTAGACGGGAAAAAAGTTTCTGAAGACATCAAAAATGAAATAGCAGCACAAGTTCAAACAATGAAAGCAAAAGGAGAAAAAGTACCTCATTTAGCCGCTTTGATTGTAGGAAATGATGGTGCTAGTTTAACCTATGTAGGAAGTAAAGTAAAAGCATGCGAAAAAGTTGGCTTTGAATCTACTTTAATTAAAATGCCTAGTACTACTTCTGAAACAGAGTTGCTTAAAAAAATAAAAGAATTAAATGAAAATGACGAAATAGACGGTTTTATAGTTCAGTTACCCCTGCCAGAACAAATTGATACACAAAAAATTTTAATGGCAATTGATCCCAGTAAAGACGTAGATGGATTTCATCCTGAAAATTTCGGAAAAATGGCATTAGATATGTCAACCTTTATTCCCGCTACACCATTTGGTATTTTAGAATTATTAGAACGCTATAATGTTGAAACAAAAGGAAAACACACAGTAGTTATTGGACGTAGTCATATTGTTGGAAGACCAATGAGTATTTTAATGGGAAGAAAAGGATTTCCAGGAAATTCAACAGTCACCTTAACTCATAGTCATACTAAAAACATTAATCAAATTACATCACAAGCTGATATTATTATTTCTGCTTTAGGAGTGCCTGGTTTTTTGAAAGCAGAAATGATTAAAGATGATGCAGTAATTATAGATGTTGGAATTACAAGAGTACTCGATGAAACCAATCCAAAAGGATATGTGATAAAAGGAGATGTAGATTTTGAAAATGTTTCTAAAAAAGCATCTTATATAACCCCTGTTCCAGGAGGTGTGGGGCCTATGACAATTGCTATGTTGTTGAAAAATACATTACTAGCTCGTGAGTTTAAGATAGAAAGGACTAGGTGATTTTTTTAAGATAAACATACGTTTCTTACCTCACATATAAGTAAATATTATTTAATTTTTTTAAATTATAAGATAATTCAATGGAGTAATCGTAAATTTAAATGTTTTTTAGCTATCCTTTTTCACATTATTAAAAAAAATGAAAATTATTGAAGCACAAACGAAAGATATAGAAAAAATCAGGAATTTAGCTTATACTATTTGGCCTGATACTTACGGTGAAATTTTAGATCTAAAACAAATAGAATACATGCTGGATTCGTTTTATAATGAAGATAATTTATTATTACAAATGAATACTAACCAGAAATTTTTATTAGTAAAAAATGATTCCCAATATTTAGGTTTTGCTTCCTATGAAATAAACTCAAAAGCTAAAAAGACAAAACTGCATAAAATCTATATACTTCCAAATTTACAAGGAAAGGGAATAGGTAGACTCTTGTTAAATGAGATAGAAAATAGAGCCAAAAAAGCCCATAATTTATACCTCTATTTAAATGTTAATAAATATAATAAAGCATTGTATTTTTATAAAAAAATAGGATTTGAAATAATAAAAGAGGAAGTAATTGAAATAGGTGAGGGGTACGTTATGGATGATTTTGTACTTGAAAAAAAAATGGGATAATGATTCAGTAGTTTTCTTTGAATTAAATAAACCTTAAAGAAACAAGGAAAAATAAGGTATTTAAAAAACGGGTTTGATGAAAATAAAT
Source organism: Flavobacterium sp. TN-1 (assembly GCF_052828645.1). Classification (NCBI taxonomy): domain Bacteria; kingdom Pseudomonadati; phylum Bacteroidota; class Flavobacteriia; order Flavobacteriales; family Flavobacteriaceae; genus Flavobacterium; species Flavobacterium sp. TN-1. The sequence continues at coordinate 3,102,672 of NZ_CM128253.1, read as the reverse complement.
TTTTATACAAACCCGTTTTATATTTTTATTTAATTTTAGTAATATTTTTTAAAACAGCTTTATCTTCAAAGTTTTCTATTTCTAATTCAATAGACTGTTTTTTAGTAGTAAACCCTTCTATTATGTAGCGTTTTCCACCTGATTTAGTTTGAATGTTACTTCTGCTAAAATCTACATCACCATAAGTTAAAGTGTTTTTAATATCAGTGGTATCAATCCATTTTTCTGATAAAATTTGAGAAGCTTCTTTTGAGTAATGAAATGGTTTTGAACGTAAGTTGTTTAAAACGCGATCATTTGGGAAATAACTACAGCTTGTCTTTTTTTGATTTAAAACAAAAAATAATACAATGCTACCTCCTAATACACCAAACAAATAATAAGCTAAGCGATATGTAAATGTACTCATTTAATTTTTTTTTGCAAAAGTAGTAAATCTTATGAACTAAAATACGATTAGGTTAATATCTCTATAAGTTAAACTAAACCATTCACCTATCGTTTTGTTACTTAAAATTCCATGATAAAAGTAAATCCCATTTCTTAGTCCTGAGTCACAGCGTATAGCGCTTTCTATTCCTCCGTCATCTGCAATTTGTAGTAGATAAGGCGTTATAATATTACTAATAGAAAGAGATGCTGTTTTTGCATAACGGGAAGGTATATTCGGGACACAATAATGCGTTACACCATGTTTTACAAAAGTAGGGTTTTCGTGTGTTGTAATTTCTGAAGTCTCAAAACAACCTCCAGTATCTATGCTAACATCTACTATTACAGAGCCTTTTTTCATGTGCCCTATCATGTCTTCGGTTACTACAACAGGCGTTCTGTGTTTGCCTCGCATTGCACCTATAGCTACGTCACATCTTCTTAAAGATTTTAGTAACGTTTTGTTTTGTATTGTTGAGGTAAAAATACGTTGTTGTAAGTTGTTTTGTAAACGTCGTAATTTGGTAATTGAGTTATCAAAAACTTTTACCGAAGCACCTAAACCAAGAGCCGTTTTAACAGCATATTCCGCTACAGTGCCAGCTCCTAAAATGATAACTTCAGTGGGTCTTACTCCTGTAATATTGCCAAAAAGCAACCCGTTTCCTTCTTTGTTACAGGTCATTAATTCTGCTGCTATTAGAATTGAGGCCGTCCCTGCAATTTCACTTAAAGACTTAACAGCAGGAAAAGAATTGTCATCATCTTTTAAATATTCAAAAGCAAGAGCTGTTATTTTCTTTTTTTTGAGAGCTTCAAAATATTCTTTTTTACGCGTTTTTATTTGTAATGCTGAAATAAGAATTGTTTGAGATTTCATCATTTCTATTTCTTCTTGAGTAGGAGGTTCTACTTTAAGAATCATAGGACAAGCAAAAACTTTTTTGGTATCGTTAGTAATTTCGGCTCCTGCATCACTATAATCCTTATCGCTATAGCTAGCATTTTTACCAGCTCCTGCCTCAATTAGGACTCTATGACCATGACTAACAATTGCATTGACAGCATCAGGTGTCAAACAAATGCGTCGCTCTTGAAATGCGGTTTCTTTTGGAATACCAATAAAAAGTTCGCTTTTGTGTTTGGTAACTTCCAGTTTTTCTTCTTGTGGAAGTAACTCTTTTTTGCTAAAAGGAGTAATGGCCATGATGATATTTTATATAGGAACAAATTACGAAAAAATCTTAATGGGAACAAAATTACCTTTTGTTTTATTTTGAATTCTAAATCTGTATAAGTTACAAAACTTCATTTGTTAGTTGAATTTAAAAATAAGAACTATTTTATATGATTGAATGTTTGAAATTAATTATGTTTTTTAAAATAGTTCATTGTTTTTATATGGATTTTAAGGGTTTAGATGAAGTATTCTTTTACCATCCTCTAAAGTTGAAATAGAAATAACAGTATGTTTTTCAGGAATTAAATCGGCTATTTTTTCGGCCCATTCTATAAAACACCAATGACCAGAATAAAGATATTCGTCTATTCCCATATCTAAGGCTTCAACTTGTGATTTTAGTCGATAAACATCAAAATGATACACGATTTCATTATAATTAGTTTGATATTCATTAACTAAACTAAAAGTAGGACTACTGGTTGCTTCTTGTACTCCTAAAACTTTGCATAAAGTTTTTATAAAAGTTGTTTTTCCAACTCCCATTTCGCCATTAAAAAGGATGACTTTCTCAGGATTAGAAGCTAAAACCTGAGCTGCGACTTCTTCTATTCTGTCTAAATAATATTCTAATTTCATTAATTTAAAATTCAATTCTTTCAGTACAAAAATAGATAATTGTAATTAAAATTAGAAAAACAAATGTTTCGAGTTAATATTCTTACAAAAAAGTAATAAAGAGTAAGGTGTTTCTGGTAACGAAACAGATATAATAAAACTATAGTATTCTTATAACTAATTCAAGTTGCTACTACTTGTTATACTATTTAAACTTTGAAATTTCCTCATAATACTATTTTTTGACCTTGAGACTGTCCAAAAAGTTCACAATTTTCATTTCGACCAAAGGGAGAAATCACATAATGTTGATTATGAGACTCCTCCTTACCGGAGTGACAAACTGTATGCTGATTTAGGCACTATCCTACAAAAGCAATAAAAATTAGTATTCGTTCTCGATGCGCTTCGCACTCGAACTAATGATGATTTAAATTATATACTCAACCGTATATTCGAGTTGTTTTAAAATGAAAAAAAACAGATCGAGAATTTTACTTTTTAATCCAGTATATTTTACGTTTAAATGGTATTATAAAGAAAAAAACAAAGAATTGGTTTGGTTTTTAGTTTGCAAAACAAATTTACCAAACCAATTTTTTGTAAAGACAACAAGGTATTAATTTTTTGTTTAATCCGTTATTTTTTTAATGAAAATTGACCAGAAAGAAGATGTAAAGAGACTAAATAATGATATTATTTAGGTATGTTTTATTTGAAAATCTGTTTGTTTTTGTGTCTAATAAAAAAACTAAATTAAAAACGATACAGTTTCTCTTATTACATTATCATCTCCTAGTATTTTTCTATGACCTAATTTTTCGGTTTCTATAAGAAAACCATCAGGCAGTTGATTGTAAATAGTTTGTCCGCAAATAATAGGAACTTCATAATCATCTTTGTCGTGTATTACTAAGGTAGGTATTGTGACTTGTTTGGCTGCACCAGCCGCATCATAATTATCTATAGATTTTCCAAAATTAGTTTCAAATTTTTGTTTCATGAGTTCTGCAATTTCTGGCTTTAATTCTAATTGCTTAACAAAAGAATGTAAAATATCAATAATTCTGTCTGCAGCTCCAATTGTAACCATTTTTTTTATTTTTAACCCTCTTTTTACAGAATTAAGTAAAGACATACCTCCTAAAGAATGACCAACAGCATAATCAAATGGTCCAAATTGTTTTTCTAGCTCAAAGTTACAGGCTATAAAATCAGTTATTAATGTAGAACTTGATTTTGATTCTCCATGCCCTGGAGCATCATAACTAATTGTAGAATATCCCATTTTTAATAATTCGTCAGCTATTTTAAAAAGTTGAGTGCCTCTTCCTGACCAACCATGAACTAATAAAACTTTTCTCGGACTATTTCCATAATGGTAAACTACTATTGGTTTGTTTATCTTCGGAATAAAAAGAGATTCTTTTCGTGATTTTTTTACCATTTCCCATTCTCTCTTAGGTGTTTTATGCTTTGTAGGGGTTGTAAATAAATGAATACAAAATTTTGCAGTTAACTTTTTAGAAAAAAGAGAGAATCCTTTTGCTGTATAAATAATTATCTTAGGTACAGTAATACCATTTTGTTTTTTCTTCTTCAAAATAGAGTAATTTTTTAAAGCTAAATTAATACAAATTAATGAATCATAAATATAGATGTTAAAAATATATAAGCATTGCTATTCCTGTTTTTTATTGAAATTTTAAATGGGATTTTTTTGAGAATAACTGAAAAAAATATAATAAATTAGAAAAATATATAGAATTTGAGTTAAAATGGACTAATGTAACTCTGTTTTATTTAATTCTAATTATATATTCTTATTAATTTATCTATTTAATTAGAGAGTATATAAATGAATTATTGTATGAAAAAATAATAAGAAATAAATAATTATTTTATTTGTTTTTTCTTGAAAATTTTTCATGATAAATAAAAAAAATGGTTTAAGATGATGTTTAAATAAAGAATTTGATTTAAAAGAAGTATTTATAGATGAATTTCTACTTATTTTATGAGAATGACTTTTTAAAAAAATGTAATTTTACTTTTTTAAAAAAGAAATAATGAAAAAAATAATTGTACTCGGATTTGGTATTTTATGTCTCATAATAGGATGTGCTAAAAATCCTTTTACAGGAAAAAGCACGATGGCATTAGTGCCTGATAGTCAAATTTTTCCAACCGCTTTTCAGCAATACAATCAGTTTTTGTCTGAAAATAAAGTTCTAAAAGGAACGGCAGATGCAAAACGTGTAGAAAATGTTGGAATAAAAATTAAAACAGCAGCGGAAAGATGGTTAAATGCAAATGGGAATTCAACCTATTTAAAAAATTACGCATGGGAATACAATTTAGTTGATAGCAAAGAGGTAAATGCTTGGTGTATGCCAGGAGGTAAAATAGTAGTTTATACAGGTATTTTACCTATTACTAAAGATGAAGCAGGAATGGCAGCAGTTATGGGGCACGAAGTGGCACATGCACTTGCTAATCATGGACAACAACGCATGAGCGCAGGTTTATTACAACAAGCAGGAACTATAGGGGTTGCTATTGCTACAAGTAGTAAATCACAACAACAACAAGCTGAGTTTATGCAATATTACGGATTAGCTTCTCAAGTAGGAGGAATGTTGCCTTTTAGTAGATCACATGAATCAGAAGCAGATCAAATAGGACTGTTACTTATGGCCATTGCAGGTTATAATCCTGAAAATGCAGTATATGTTTGGGAACGTATGTCGGCAAAAGCAGGAGGACAAGCACCTCCTGAATTTATGAGTACGCACCCTAGCAACGAAACTCGTATTACAAATCTAAAGCAGTGGATTCCTAATGTAAAAGTAGAAGCCGCTAAATTTGGTGTTGTATTTAAATAAAAAAGACTACTTTAGGAGCCCCGAAAGGGGCTTTTATTTTTTTAATCTAAATCAAAAAAAAATGCAACCACTTCAAAAAGGAGATAAAAAGTTGTTAAATGCTTGGGCTTTTTATGATTGGGCAAATTCAGTATATAGTTTAGTTATAACTTCTGCTATTTTTCCTATTTACTATAGTGCTATTTTTAAAATTAGAGGAAATCATTTTGTTGATATTTTTGGATATCATTTTAAAGATACCGCTGTAATTTCTTTTGTAACAGCAATTGCTTTTGTCATAGTAGCACTCATTTCGCCCATATTATCAGGAATAGCAGATTATGTTGGAAATAAAATGGCATTTCTTCGTTTCTTTTGTTATATGGGAGGGATAGCATGTATGGGGTTGTATTGGTTTGATTCGGATAACTTTTTTTTAAGTTTTACAATATACCTTTTAGGATTAATAGGTTTTTGGGGAAGTTTGGTATTTTATAATTCCTATTTACCCGATATAGCTTACCCAGAACAGCAAGACGCTGTAAGCGCACGCGGTTTTTCTATGGGATATTTAGGAAGTACTCTTTTGTTATTAGTTAATCTAGGAATGGTAATGAGTGCAGACTCTAATGAAAAAGCAATTGAAATGATGCGTTACTCTTTTGTAATGACAGGTATTTGGTGGATTGCTTTTAGTCATATAACCTATTATTATCTTCCCAAAGGAGTTAGTACAGGACATAGAGTTACAAGAGCCGTGATTTTAGATGGTTTCAGAGAATTGCAATTAGTTTGGAAAGAATTAAAAAAAAATCTAGCATTAAAACGTTATTTAGCTAGTTATTTTGTTTTTATTATGGCTGTTCAAACGGTAATGTTAGTAGCTACCTATTTTGGAGCAGAAGAAATTACTTGGAAAACAGATAGCCAAAAAACATCTGGATTAATTATAAGTATTTTATTGATTCAATTAGTAGCAATTATAGGGGCTTATTTAACATCTAGAGCTTCACGTAAATTAGGAAATATTAAGGTATTGATTTTTTTAAACGCATGTTGGGCTATTTTGTGTATAGTTGCTTTTTATGTAAAAACACCCGTTCAATTTTATGGAACAGCAGGATTTGTAGGATTGGTAATGGGAGGAATTCAATCATTAGCCCGTTCTACTTATTCTAAATTTTTACCAGAAACTACAGATACCGCTTCTTATTTTAGTTTTTATGACGTAACGGAAAAAATAGGAATCGTAATAGGAATGTCTATTTATGGTATTATAGATCAAATTACAGGTACCATGAGAAATTCAGTATTATTTTTAGCTGTTTTTTTTATGATAGGCCTATTATTACTTTTAAGAATACCAAAAAATAAATACTCAAGTATTTAAAAGAAATGGCATAATCCTTGAAAGTTTACTCGGGCTTACAAAACCCAATATGTGTTTAGGGCTTTGTAAATCAATGTTTTTTATACTGTTTACAATAATAAAGACAAAACAGATAAAATTTTTTTAATGTCAAAATGGCTTAGTTTACGATATGTCACAACAAAAAATCATTACACTTGACAACATGTCACTTCAGGAAATAGATCATGAAGCAGAATTAATCCCTCTTCTAACACCAGAAGATGAGGAAGAAATGAATAAAGAAAGTCTACCTGTAGATTTACCGATCCTACCTTTGCGTAATACGGTACTTTTTCCAGGAGTAGTTATTCCTATTACCGCAGGTAGAGATAAATCAATAAAATTATTGAATGACGCAAATAGTCTTGATAAAATCATAGGTGTTGTTTCGCAAAAAAGCGAAGAAGATGAAGATCCTACAGAAGATCAGATTAATAAAGTAGGTACTGTAGCACGTATTTTAAAAATATTAAAAATGCCAGATGGTAATATTACCGTCATTTTACAAGGTAAAAAACGCTTTGAAATAGATGCTGTAACTACAACAGAACCTTACATACGAGCTACTATAAAAGAAGTACCCGAGATTCGTCCTGTTCAAACAGATGATGAATTAAATGCTATTATAGATTCAATACGCGAGCTAGCAATTCAAATAATAAAAGAAAGTCCTAACATTCCTACGGAAGCTACTTTTGCCATAAAAAATATAGAAAGTGATCCTTTTCTAGTAAGTTTTGTTTCCTCTAATATGAATCTAACAGCAGAAGAAAAGCAAAAGCTATTAGAAATAGATGAGCTAAAAGAACGCGCACTAGAAACATTAAAACACATGAATATTGAACTTCAAAAATTAGAATTGAAGAACGATATTCAATCAAAAGTTCGTTTTGATTTAGACCAGCAACAGCGCGAATATTTCTTGCAACAACAAATGAAAACCATACAAGAAGAATTAGGAGGAAATTCTACTGAGCAAGAAATAGAAGAAATGCGCAAAAAAGCAAAAGTCAAAAAATGGAAGAAAAAAGTAGGCGAGCATTTTGAAAAAGAATTACAAAAATTACAAAGAACGAATCCTAATTCTCCTGATTTTAGTATTCAACGAAATTATTTAGAACTTTTCTTAGAATTACCTTGGAACGAATATACTAAAGATAAGTTTGACTTAAAAAGAGCGCAAACCATATTAGATCGTGATCATTATGGTATGGAAGAGATTAAAAAACGTATAATAGAACATCTAGCTGTTTTAAAATTACGAAATGATATGAAATCTCCTATATTATGTTTTACAGGACCTCCAGGAGTAGGTAAAACCTCTATTGGACGTTCTATAGCAGAAGCATTAGGTCGTGAATATGTCCGTATGTCTTTAGGTGGTTTACGTGATGAAGCTGAAATTAGAGGGCATAGAAAAACATACATAGGAGCAATGCCTGGACGTATTTTACAAAATTTAAAAAAAGTAAAATCATCAAACCCTGTTTTTATTTTAGATGAAATTGATAAATTGTCAAGTAGCCATAGTGGAGATCCATCATCTGCCTTATTAGAAGCACTAGATCCAGAACAAAATAAGGAATTTTACGATAATTTCTTAGAAATGGGTTTTGATCTATCTAAAATTATGTTTATTGCTACCTCTAATAATATTTCAGCCGTGCAACCCGCTCTCAGAGATCGTATGGAAATTATAACCATGACAGGATACACCGTTGAAGAAAAAATTGAAATAGCAAAACAACATTTAGTTCCCAAACAAATAAAAGATCATGGACTAAATACCAAACAATTTTCTATAGGTAAAAAACAAATAGAAAAAATAGTAGAAGGTTATACGCGTGAATCAGGTGTACGCGGTTTAGAGAAAAAAATAGCACAGATGGTTCGTAATGCGGCAAAATCAGTAGCTATGGAAGAAGAGTACAATATAAAAGCTACAGATGAAGATGTTGTAAAAGTATTAGGTGCTCCTCGTATGGAACGTGATAAATATGAAAATAATGAAACCGCAGGAGTTGTTACAGGTTTAGCATGGACTAGTGTAGGAGGAGATATTTTATTTATCGAATCAATTATCTCAGCAGGTAAAGGAGGACTCACTTTTACAGGAAATATAGGAACTGTAATGAAAGAATCCATTACAATTGCCATGGAATATGTAAAAGCTAATACAAGTAGTTTAGGCATAGATACCGAAATTTTTACTAAATATAATATTCACGTACATATCCCAGAAGGTGCTACTCCTAAGGACGGACCAAGCGCAGGTATAGCTATGTTAACTTCTTTAGTTTCTTTATTAACACAAAAAAGAGTTAAAAAACAATTGGCAATGACAGGTGAAATAACCCTAAGAGGAAAAGTATTGCCAGTAGGAGGAATAAAAGAAAAAATACTAGCCGCTAAGCGAGCTAAAATTAAGGAAATCATCTTATGCGTAGAAAATAAAAGAGATATAGATGAAATTAATCCAGATTATTTAGAAGGATTGACTTTTCATTATGTAAGTGAAATGAGCGAAGTACTCGAAATAGCAATAACAAAAGAAAAAGTAAAAAATCCAAAAACATTATAAAATAAGACTGTCCAAAAAGTAATAAATAAACATGCGGTTTGTCACTCCAACGTTAAGAGAAGTCTCATAATCAATATTATGTGATTTCTCCCTTTGATCGAAATAACAAGATTGCGAACTTTTTGGACAGTCTCATGAAAAAATAATATCTTAGCCCCTGCGTTATAAATATTTAATTAACGCAAATTTTGATGCGATCTAAACTCCTATTCTTAGCTTATATTTATTCCTTTTCTATCTATTCACAAATAGGAGGGAATAGTATATATCGTTTTTTAAATTTAAGTATATCCCCTAGGCAAGCAGCCTTAGGAGGTAAAGCGATTACGATATACGATAACGATGTAAATCAGCCTATCTTGAATCCAGCCTCTATCAATCAAGAAATGGATGGAAAGTTAGCGGTTAATTACGGTAGCTATTTAGGGGATATAAATTATGGAACAGCATCTTATGCCTTGACCTATGATAGACACGTTCAAACAATTCATGGGGGAATATCCTATATTAACTATGGTAAATTTGATGGAAGAGACGAGTTAGGTACTCAAACGGGTAATTTTACTGCTAACGAATTAGCTATGTCTTTAGGTTACGCATATAATATTCCTAGAAGCGATTGGTATTTAGGAACAAATGCTAAATTAATAGCATCTTCTTTAGAAAATTATCAGTCATTTGGAATAGCTACTGATATTGGAGTTACTTATTTAGATGAGCAAAAATCTGTTAACTACGCTCTATTAATCAAAAATTTTGGCACCCAGATAAAAACCTATAATGGAATACAGGAAAACTTACCATTTGAAATAATGCTAGGAGTTTCTCAAAAATTAGAACATTTACCAATACGTTGGCATCTAACATTAGATAATTTACAAAAATGGCAATTAGCATTCTCTAATCCCGCAAGAAGCGAGCAAACTCTAGACGGAACACTAAAAGAAGAAAAAGTTGGTTTTTTAGGAAATGCCATACGTCACGTAATCTTAGGTGCTGAAATTTTACCAGATAAAGGGATTAATTTTAGAATAAGTTATAATTTTAGAAGAGCAGCCGAACTTAAAATATTAGAACAGCGCACTTTTGCCGGATTTTCAGCAGGGATAGGCATCCGTTTTTCTAAATTTCGTTTTGATTATTCTTACGCAAGATACACTTTAGCATCCAATACTTCGATGTTTGGATTAACTATAAATCTTTAAAAATTGAAAAAAATTACAATTGCAATTGATGGATTTTCCTCTACAGGAAAAAGTACTTTAGCTAAACAAGTAGCGAAAGAATTAGGATATGTCTATGTAGATACGGGAGCTATGTACCGAGCCGTAACTTATTTTGCTATGAAACATAATTTAATTGATAAGTCAGAAATTGATGTTAAGCAATTAATAAAGCTTTTACCAACGTTAAATTTAACTTTCCAGTTTAATCCAAGTCTTGGATTTGCAGAAATACACTTAGATGGAACTAATATAGAAAAAGAAATACGCACATTAGAAGTCTCTAACTATGTGAGTAAAATTGCAGAAATATCAGAAATTAGGACTATGTTAGTAAACCAACAAAAACAAATGGGAGTTGATAAAGGAGTAGTAATGGATGGCCGTGATATAGGAACTGTTGTTTTTCCAGATGCAGAAGTTAAATTATTTATGACTTCCAGAGCAAATGTTCGTGCACAACGTCGTTTTGATGAACTGACTGAAAAAGGACAAATCGTTTCTTATAATCAAGTGTTAGAAAATGTATTACAACGAGATCATATTGATACTACACGTAAAGATTCGCCTTTAGTTAAAGCAAATGATGCAATAGAAATTGATAATTCAGAATTAACACGAGAAGAACAATTTGAATGGGTTATGAAAATTATTAAAGAGAAAATGTAAAAAAAGTCGATATTTTTTTATAGAATCGTCACAAAGTACTGATTTTTTCATAGATTTACTCGCTTTTTAGAATATAATAACCAAATCAAAACGTATGAATATAAAAATTAGACTAACCCTAATGAGCTTTTTACAGTTTTTTGTGTGGGGAGCTTGGTTAATTACAGTTGGGAATTACTGGTTTGGAACCAAACAATGGAGCGGAGCGGAGTTTGGAGCCATTTTTTCAACACTTGGAATATCTTCTATTATTATGCCAGCTATTACAGGAATTGTGGCTGATAAATGGATGAATGCTGAAAGATTATACGGAATACTTCATATATTAGGAGGATTGTGTGTAGCCTATCTTCCACAAGTAGATAATCCAACCACTTTTTATTGGGTTATTTTTGCTGCAATGATGTGTTATATGCCTACTATTTCCCTATCCAATTCTGTAGCATATACAATTTTAAAAGAAAATGATTTCGATGTAGTTAAGGTATTTCCTCCTATTCGTGTATGGGGTACTGTAGGGTTTATTTTGGCCATGTGGGCTACTAATTTAACAGGAAATAAAGCATCTGCTAATATGTTTTATATTTCAGCCTTAACAGCTCTAGTTTTGGGAGTGTATTCATTTACTCTACCAGCTTGTAAACCTCAAAACTTAATTGATGAAAATGCTACATTATCTAAAAAATTAGGTTTAGACTCGTTTAAATTATTTGGAACTTATAAAATGGCATTGTTTTTTGTTTTTTCTATGTTTTTAGGAGGAGCATTACAATTGACTAATATGTACGGAGATGTGTTTTTGTCAGAATTTGGAAATATGCCTCAATATGCAGATAGTTTAATAGTTAAAAACTCGACCCTAATAATGTCTATTTCTCAAATTTCAGAAACATTATTTATATTAGCTATTCCTTTTTTTCTAAAACGTTTTGGTATTAAACAAGTAATGCTAATTTCTATGTTAGCATGGGTGTTACGTTTTGGATTGTTTGCTTATGGAAATCCCGCAAGCGGATTATGGATGATTATTTTATCGTGTATTGTATACGGGATGGCGTTTGATTTCTTTAATATTTCAGGCTCTTTATTTGTAGAAACAACAACAGACTCCTCTATTCGTTCTTCTGCACAAGGATTATTTATGATGATGACAAATGGTTTTGGATCTTTCTTTGGAGGGTTAATTAGTGGTAAGGTAATAGATGCTTATTTTACAATCAATGGACAAAGAGATTGGCATAATATTTGGTTTTCTTTTGCTATATATGCGTTAATTATAGCAATTGCTTTTGCTTTTTTATTCAAGCACAAACATAATCCTAAAGATGTAGAATCCTTCTCGCACTAAAAAAAATAAATTATTTTAAAAGCCGATTTTTAATAAAATCGGCTTTTTTGTTTATAAAAAGAAAAAACTTTTGTTAATTAATTAATTATGTGTAATTTTGCAAACCTTTTAGCGGTAGGTGTATCTAAAAGGAATTCAAGTAATTATATGTAAAACGCTTCTGTTTTTTACTGCTTAATGAAACACCGAAGAGACAGAATACAAATTTTAAAAATCAGATCATGTCTGAAATTACAAAAGAACAAGAACAATTTTTAGCAGATTTTAACTGGCATAACTATGCTGAAGGTATTGACGCAGTAGATGCTAAAAATTTACAAGAGTTTGAAGATTTAGTAGCAAAAACCTTCATTTCTACAGGTGCTGAAGAAGTAGTAGAAGGTGTTGTTGTTAGAATTACTGAAAGAGATGCAATCGTTGATATTAATGCAAAATCTGAAGGTGTTATTTCTTTAAACGAGTTCCGTTATAATCCTAACTTAAAAGTAGGAGATAAAGTAGAAGTATTAATTGATATTCGTGAAGATAAATCAGGTCAATTAGTATTATCTCATAAAAAAGCTAGAACAATCAAAGCATGGGATAGAGTTATCGCTGCTAACGAGTCTGGTGAAATCGTTAATGGTTTTGTGAAATGCAGAACTAAAGGTGGTATGATCGTTGATGTATTTGGTATTGAAGCTTTCTTACCAGGTTCTCAAATTGATGTGAAGCCTATCCGTGACTACGATCAGTATGTAAACAAAATGATGGAATTCAAAGTGGTAAAAATTAACCACGAATTCAAAAACGTTGTTGTTTCTCATAAAGCACTTATCGAAGCTGATATTGAAGTTCAGAAGAAAGAAATCATTGGTCAATTAGAAAAAGGTCAAGTATTAGAAGGTGTTGTTAAAAACATTACTTCTTACGGTGTATTCATTGACTTAGGAGGTGTAGATGGATTAATCCACATTACTGACTTATCTTGGTCAAGAATCAACCATCCATCTGAAGTATTAGAATTAGACCAAAAATTAAACGTAGTTATCTTAGACTTTGATGATGAGAAAACTCGTATCCAATTAGGTTTAAAACAATTAAACGCTCACCCTTGGGATGCTTTAGATGCTAACTTAAACGTTGGTGATAAAGTTAAAGGTAAAGTAGTTGTTTTAGCTGATTACGGTGCTTTTATCGAAGTGGCTGAAGGTGTTGAAGGTTTAATTCACGTTTCTGAAATGTCTTGGTCTACGCACTTACGTTCAGCTCAAGATTTCGTGAAAATTGGTGATGAAGTAGAGGCAGTTATCTTAACTTTAGATAGAGAAGAAAGAAAAATGTCTTTAGGTATCAAGCAATTAACAAATGATCCTTGGACAGATATTACTGCTAAATATCCAGTAGGTTCTAAGCATACAGGAACAGTAAGAAACTTCACTAACTTTGGTATCTTCGTAGAATTAGAAGAAGGTATTGATGGTTTAGTATATATTTCTGACTTATCATGGACTAAGAAAATCAAACACCCATCAGAATTTGTTAACGTAGGTGATAAATTAGATGTTGTTGTATTAGAATTAGATGTTGATGCACGTAAATTGTCTTTAGGTCACAAACAAACTACTGCTAATCCATGGGATAAACACGAAGATGCTTTCGCTGTAGGTACAGTTCACAACGGAACTATCTCTGAAATGGTTGACAAAGGTGCAACTGTAGATTTCGGTGATGATGTAGTTGCTTTCATTCCAACGCGTCATTTAGAAAAAGAAGATGGTAAAAAATTGAAAAAAGGTGATACAGCTGACTTCAAAGTAATTGAATTCAACAAAGAATTCAAAAGAGTAGTAGCGTCTCACACAGCTATCTTCCGTGAAGAAGAAGAAAAAGTAGTTAAAGAAGCTGAAACTAAAACTACTTCTACTCAAGCTGAGAAATCAACTTTAGGTGATATCGACGCTTTAGCTGAATTAAAAGCTAAAATGGAAAGAGGAGAGAAATAATATTTCCTGACTCTAAATAGTAAAAGCCTCACAGAAATGTGAGGCTTTTTTTGTTATTTTTGCACCACTAAATTTTTCCATATTTCAAATGAAAAAAATCTACTTTTTACTTATAATGCTTGTTTCTTTTCTTAGTGTTAATGCGCAGATTATTAATATTCCTGATGCTAATTTTAAAGCTAGATTGTTGGCAGCAGGTCCAAGTAATAAAATTGCATCAACAGAAGAACCAATTTATATCGCAGCTTATCAAAGCTGGATTCCTTCTTCCTATGAACGAATTGATACTAATTATGATGGAGCTATTGATATGAACGAAGCACGAGCAGTAAAATGGTTAGATATTTCAAAAGCATCTATTGTAGATTTAACTGGAATTGAGAATTTTACTAGTTTGGTTTATTTGCGATGTAGGTTAAATCAATTAACAAATTTAAATGTTTCAACTTTAAAAAATTTGAAATATTTAAATTGTAATTCTAATAGATTAAAGAATATAAATGTTTCCGGATTGAATAATTTGGAGATACTAATTTGTTCGTATAATCAACTTTCAACATTAGATGTATCGAATTTAATTAACTTAGAAATAATGCATTGCGAATACAATAAATTAACTTCTATTAATCTAGACGGAATAGGAAATATGGATTCAATCAATTGTTATAATAATCAATTTACGACATTAGATTTAACAGGAGTAACTGATATTTTGTATTTAAATTGTGCTTCAAATAATCTGTCAACATTAGATTTGAGTATGTTAAATACACTTCACAATTTAATTTGTTCTAACAATCATATTTCATCATTAAATTTAAACGGATTAAGTCTAGATAAATTAAATTATTCAGCAAATAATCTTACTTCTGTAGATATAAATAATTTTACGAATATCAAAAGTTTGTTCCTTTCATCAAACCATTTATCGTCAATAGATTTAAGTGCTAATATTGCTTTGTCAAGCTTATTTTGTGGTGGTAATCAATTAACGAATCTTGATTTAAATAATAATTTATCATTAACTACTTTAAATTGCAGTAATAATCAATTGACAAACCTTGATTTAAATAATAATGTATCATTAGCTTCTTTAAATTGCAGTAATAATCAATTGAGAAATCTTGATTTAAATAATAATGTATCATTAGCTTCTTTAAATTGCAGTAATAATCAATTGATGAATCTTTTTTTGAATAAAAATGTATTGTTGTGTGATTTGAATTGTAGTGCTAATCAATTAAAAAGTTTGGAACTTGCTGATAATTATAAATTATACTCCTTATATTGTAGTTACAATCAATTGTCAACTTTGGATTTTAATAGAAATTATTATTTAAATAAATTTGATGTTAGTTATAATAAATTAACAAGTTTATATATTAAAAATGGTAATCCTGATTTAAGGATTAGTGGTTTTAATGATAATCCAAATTTAAATTACATATGCGCTGATGATGTTTATGTTGATGGATTTAGAGCAATGATTAATTATTACGGTTATCAAAATTGCCATGTAAATTCATATTGTTCATTTACTCCTGGTGGAACTTTTTACACAATAAATGGCCAAACTAAGTTAGATGTTGATAATAATGGTTGTGAAGCTTCTGATTTAAATTTAGCAAATTTAAAATTCAATATTTCAAATGGAACAATTACTGGTAGTTTCATTTCTAATGCTACTGGAAATTATTCAATTCCTGTACAAGCAGGAACACATACAATTACTCCAGTTATAGAAAACTCAACATATTTTAACGTTTCTCCAGCAAGTACTACTGTGACTTTCCCAACACAAGCTAGTCCGTTTACACAAGATTTTTGTGTAACACCTAATGGCACTCATTCTGATGTAGAAGTTTCAGTCATCCCTGTCGAAGCTGCAAGACCTGGATTTGATGTTAAGTATAAAATTATATATAAAAATAAAGGAAACCAAGTTGAAAATGGCAGTGTAAATTTAACTTTTGATGATGCTAAAATGGATTATGTTTCTTTAAGTCCAGTTTTCAATAGTCAAGCGACTAACCAATTTACTTGGAATTACAGTAATTTGCAACCTTTTGAAACCAGAACGATTGATTTAGTTTTCAATATGAATTCTCCCATGGAAACTCCAGCAGTAAATGGTGGTGATGTTTTAATTTATACTGCAACTATTACATCTGCGAATACTGATGAATTACCTAGCGATAATACATTTACCTTAAATCAAACTGTTGTTAATTCATTTGATCCAAATGATATCACTTGCTTAGAAGGGGCAAAAGTATCAACATCTAAAATTGGTGATTATGTGCATTATATGATTCGTTTTGAAAATACAGGTAGTGCTAATGCAACAAATATTGTGGTAAAAGACGGGGTGGATAATGCTAAATATGATGTAAACTCAATCATTCCAATCAAAGGAAGTCATGATTTTACTACTAGAGTCAATGGGGATAAAGTAGAATTTATTTTTGAAAATATTAATCTTCCGTTTGATGATGCAACCAATGATGGTTATGTGTCTTTCAAAATAAAAACTAAAGCATCCTTAGTTGCAGGTGATACTTTTTCTAAAAACGCCAATATTTATTTTGATTACAATTTCCCAATTACCACAAATACGGCTACGACAACTATTGCTGCTTTAGCTAATCAGGATTTTGAGTTTGAAACTTATTTTAATTTGTATCCAAATCCTGCTTCTTCGAATGTAACTATAGATACAAAATCTGATATTGAACTGTATTCGGTTCAGGTTTATAATGCTCTTGGACAATTAGTATTAGTAGTTCCTAATGCTAAAAATGTCAAAAATGTTGATGTTTCTGGTTTGACTTCGGGTAATTATTTTATAAAAATTAACTCTGATAAAGGAACAAGTCATACGAAGTTTGTAAAGCAATAACAAGCTAAAAAGATTTTAAGCCACGAATTCACGAAGTGTACGCTTGTTGTGAATTCGTGGTTTTGCTTTTTGAAAGCTCTCTTTTACTTTTTATGTGTTTCAATTTCTTAAGGGACTTATATGGTTTAATAAAATAAAAAGCATAAATTTACACTCCAAACGAAATAACACAATATGAGTCATAAAACGCTCCTTACTTCTAAAGAAGTAAATATTATACTGCATCGTTTGGCTTGTCAGCTTATCGAGAACCATCTCGATTTTTCTCAAACCGTTTTAATCGGTATTCAGCCCAGAGGAACTTATTTAGCGAAACGTTTGGTTCAAGTACTTGAACAAGAATATCAAGTGAAAAATATTCCCTTAGGATTCTTAGATATTACTTTTTTCCGTGACGATTTCCGTCGTGGCGAAACTTTGGAAGCTAACAAAACACAAATCGATTTCTTGATTGAAGGCAAAAAAGTCATTTTTATCGACGATGTTTTGTATACTGGTAGAAGTATCAATGCCGCTCTACAAGCGATGCAATCTTTTGGTCGCCCTGTAGAGGTGGAATTGTTAGTGTTGATAGACCGTCGTTTTAGTCGTCATTTGCCTATACAGCCTGATTATAGAGGTCGTCAAGTAGATGCGATTAATAATGAAAAAGTAGTAGTAAAGTGGCAAGAAATCCACGGAGAAGATTCAGTTGAAATAATTACCAAATAAAATGAAGGAGTTAAGTGTAAATCACCTTTTAGGAATAAAATATATTACAGAAGAAGATATTCAGTTGATTTTTGAAACAGCTGACCATTTTAAAGAAGTGATTAATCGTCCGATAAAAAAAGTGCCTTCGTTACGTGATATTACGATAGCCAATATCTTTTTTGAAAATAGTACGCGCACCAAGCTTTCTTTTGAATTAGCCCAAAAAAGATTATCGGCTGATGTGGTAAATTTTGCAGCTTCGAGTTCATCGGTAACCAAAGGGGAAACGCTGATTGATACGGTGAATAATATTTTAGCTATGAAAGTAGATATGGTGGTGATGCGTCATTCTTCTCCTGGAGCAGCTGTTTTTTTGTCTAAAAATGTAAAAGCAAGTATTGTAAATGCCGGTGATGGGGCGCATGAGCATCCCACACAAGCCTTGTTAGATGCTTACACAATTCGTGAGCGTTTAGGAGATGTTGCGGGCAAAAAAGTAGTGATTGTAGGGGATATTCTGCATTCGCGTGTGGCATTGTCTAATATCTATTCTTTGCAAAAATTAGGAGCGCAAGTGAAGGTTTGTGGGCCAAACACTTTAATCCCACGATACATTCGTGAATTAGGAGTAGAGGTGGAACCAAATTTAAGAAAAGCATTAGAATGGTGCGATGTGGCTAATATGTTGCGTGTACAAAACGAACGTTTGGATATTAGTTATTTTCCTTCGACTCGTGAGTATAGTATGCAATATGGTGTGAATAAAGAGTTTTTAGATGATCTGAATAAAGAAATAATAATCATGCACCCAGGGCCAATTAATAGGGGAGTTGAAATTACCAGCGATGTAGCTGATTCTAAACAATCAGTTATTTTAAATCAGGTTGAAAATGGAGTAGCAGTTCGTATGGCGGTGATTTATTTATTAGCATCAAAGATTAAATAAAATAGATTATCATTTTAATTTAATAAATGAATGTTTAATTTAGCAAATAAAAAATAGCAATGAAAGTTGATCATAAAGGCCATACTACCATTATAAAAGATACAGAAGGAAATTCTGATATTTTTCTACAAAAATTAATAAGTCAATATAATTCCTTTAAAAATTCTAATTTAATTATTGATATTACACATGATCAATCATTTGATTTAGAAGCTATTAGTTCTTTTGTGGAATTGTCAGATAAGCATAGGGTACTAAAAAAATCTTTTGTATTAGTAGCTGAAGGAATTGACTTTAATGAAATTCCAGATACTATTTTGGTGGTTCCTACCTTGTTAGAAGCACATGATATAATTGAAATGGAAGAAATAGAACGTGATTTAGGATTTTAATTCTATATAGAGCAAATTTTTTTTGAAATTAAATAAATTTCTGGTTTAACTTAGTTCGGTTACTTTTGTTTTTTTAAAATATTTAAATAAGAATGAGGCAAATAAATTATATGATATTTCTTATGTAGATTATGTGCTGTTAGGAGGATGTTAAACTAAATGATGATTTTTTTCTTTTAAGGAATTTTTTTTGATTAAGAATTAGGGTTCTGGTAATTGAGGATAGAGGGAGGTATTCTTGTCTGGGACAGCTAGAGAGGTAGATGTTTGATAATAAAATATACTTTGTTTTTTATGAATTTCCAGATTTATACTAAAATTATGTATTTACTTTTATTTTGATAATAAATAAGATCTGTTATTTATAATTAATGATAATACTATTTTTTTTACCTCGAGACTGTCCAAAAAGTTCGCAATCATTTCGACCAAAGGGAGAAATCACATACTATTGATTAAGAGACTCCTCCTTACGTAGGAGTGACAAACTATATGTTGATTTAGGTATTATCCAACAAAAGTAATAAAAATTAGTGTTGGTTCTCGATGCACTTCGCGCTGGAACTAACGATGATTCCAATCATATACTCAACCGTTTGTTCGAGTTATTTTAAAATAAAAAGAGATCGAGAATTTTACTTTTTAATCCCGTATATTTTAAGTTTAAATGGTGTAAGTTTGATTCAATATTTTAGAAGAAGTATTAAATGATAAAGATTTCTGAAAAGAATCGAGTGAATTTGTATATAAAGAAAAAGGGTTCAAAATTTTTTGAACCCTTTTCTATTATTATTCTTCGTCTTCTTCGTCTTCTTCGTCTTCTTCGTCTTCTTCGTCTTCAGAATCTTCCTCATCAGATGAGTCTTCTTTTTCTTCATCAGATGCTGCATCAGAATCAATTTCTAAGTCTTTTAATGCGTCTAATGTATCATCACCATCGATATCGTCATCGTCATCAAAGTTCACAATTCGATCAGCTAGTTTAGTGCTTACTTTTACTAAATAAATAGTATCTTCAGTTCTAACTTCAACAGCTTCAATTGTTTCATTTTTAGCATTTTTAAAACGAATGATGTCAGAATCATCATAACCTTCAGGGAATTTTTCTACTAAAAGGTTTAAAATTTCACTCGTAAGTTTTGAATAATCTACAATAACTCTTTTCATAAATTGGGGGTAATCTTTTTTTATTGACCTAAAACGTATGCGAAAATTAGTGGAGCAACAATAGTTGCGTCAGATTCAACAATGAATTTTGGAGTCGTAATATCTAATTTACCCCAAGTAATTTTTTCATTAGGAACAGCACCAGAATAAGAACCGTAACTAGTAGTTGAGTCTGAAATTTGACAGAAATAACTCCAGAAAGGAACGTCGTGCATTTCCATATCTTGGTATAACATAGGAACAACACAAATAGGGAAATCACCTGCAATACCACCTCCTATTTGGAAAAATCCTATTCCTTTTCCTTCGCAGTTTTTAGTGTACCAATCAGCTAACCACATCATGTATTCTACACCGCTTTTCATGGTAGTTGCTTGAAATTCTTCTTTAATGCAATAAGAAGCAAAGATGTTGCCCATTGTACTGTCTTCCCATCCTGGTACTACTATTGGTAAGTTTTTTTCAGCAGCTGCCACCATCCAAGAATCTTTTGGATCAATTTCATAATATTGTTCTAATACACCAGAATTAATCATTTGGTACATGAACTCATGAGGGAAATATCTTTCGCCTGATTTATCTGCTTTGTTCCAAATATCAAATAAATGTGATTGTAAACGACGGAATGCTTCTTCTTCAGGGATGCAGGTATCTGTTACACGGTTGTAGTGATTTTCTAATAGATCCCATTCTTCTTGTGGTGATAGATCTCGGTAATTGGGCACTCTTTTATATGAATTATGAGCAACAAGGTTCATAATATCTTCTTCTAAGTTAGCACCAGTACATGAAATGATGTGTACTTTGTCTTGACGTATCATTTCTGCTAATGATTTGCCTAATTCAGCAGTACTCATAGCTCCTGCTAAAGTAATCATCATCTTACCATTGTCTAACAAATGTTCTTCATATCCTTTGGCTGCATCTACTAAGGCTGCTGCATTGAAATGAAGATAATGTTTTTCAATAAATTGACTAATAGGTCCTTTACTCATTTTTATTTATTGTTTGTGTTTGTATTTTTTGTGATTATTTTTTATTGTATCCTAGGATTTCTAAAATTTCTTCTGCTTTTTGTTCTTCTGAGAAAACTTCTGTTGCAAAAATGCCATTTTTGTCCTTATCAATTAAAATGTGTTTAGGTTGTGGCAAAATACAGTGATGTAAACCTCCATGTCCTCCTATAGTTTCTTGATAGGCACCTGTGTTGAAAAAACCGATATATAAGGGCTTTTCTTTATTGTATTTAGGTAGATAAATTGCATTCATGTGCTGTTCAGAATTATAATAATCATCACCATCACATGTTAAACCTCCTAGGAGTACTCTTTCGTAAGTGTCATTCCAGCGGTTTACGGCTAGCATGACAAAGCGTTTGTTAATTGCCCATGTATCAGGAAGAGTTGTGATAAAAGAAGAATCTATCATATTCCAGTTTTCTCTATCGTTTTGTTTTTTTTGATACAATACCTGATAGATAGCTCCTCCTGCTTCTCCAACTGTAAAGGATCCGAATTCAGTAAATATATGAGGAACAGGAACTTCTGCTTCGTCACAAGCAATTTTAATTTGATTCAATATTTCATCTACCATGTATTGATAATCGTATTCAAAAGCTAATGAATTTTTGATAGGAAATCCTCCTCCAATGTTTAAACTATCTAAAGTAGGACATTCTTTTTTTAGATTAATGTAAACCTTCATACATTTTAATAGTTCATTCCAATAATAGGCAGTATCACGTATACCAGCATTAATAAAAAAGTGAAGCATTTTTAATTCAACTTTTTTATTGTCTTGAATGTTTTTTCTATAAAAAGGGACAATGTCTTTATAACCTATCCCTAAACGAGACGTGTAAAATTCAAATTTAGGTTCTTCTTCGGCTGCTATACGGATTCCTATTTTAAATTTACCGTCTATTTCTTCTTGTAATAGGTCTAATTCTTCAAAATTATCAATTACAGGAACTGTATTTCTATGTCCATTGTTGATTAATCGGGCAATATTGGTTACATATTGTCCGCGTTTAAAACCATTGCAAACAACAAAAGTGTTTTTATTGATTCTTCCATCTTCCATTAATTTTTCAACAATATTAATGTCAAAAGCAGAAGAGGTTTCAATGTGAATATTGTTTTTTAAAGCTTCATTTAAAATAAATTCAAAATGTGAACTTTTAGTACAATAACAATAATAATATTTTGCCTCATATCCATGTTTTTCCATGGCATTACGAAACCACATCTTGGCTTTGTTGATATTTTGAGAAATTTTAGGTAAATAAGTAAACTTTAGAGGTGTTCCGTATTGTTCCACTAATTTCATTAGGTCAATACCATGAAATTGTAGGTGATCTTTGCTTAAAGTGAACTCTTCTTGAGGAAAATAAAATGTTTGATTGATTAAGTCGAAATATTTTGTATTCATTTAGCTATAAATAAATTGTAATTAAAATTAATAAAAAAACTCTATACAATTTATTCAAATACGAATATTCGCAAAAATGATTTCTAGTTCGGTGTAAAGGGGTTCATCCATGCTGGCAAAAATAAAAAATAATAGCTTTTTACTCCAAAGAAAATTTTTAAAAAAATCAATTTTTATAATCATTAAAAGCAGCCAGAATTTCAGAGTGCTCTACTGTTTGATTTATTACGCATTGACCGATAGAATTTAGAAGACTAAATTGTACTTTTCCAAATTCGTTTTTCTTGTCATGAATTAATAAATTGATAATAAAATTAATTTCATCAGAATCAAAAGAAATAGAATCGTATATGCCACAGATTAAATTTTTTATTTCCAGATATTCATCTGCTGATAAAAGCTTTTTTTTGAATGATAAAAAACTTTCTAATATCATACCGCAAGCAATAGCTTCTCCGTGGAGTAATCGTTCTTTGTTAGAATGTTCTAAAAAAAAAGTTTCGATTGCATGTCCTAATGTATGCCCAAAATTAAGCGTTTTTCTAATGCCTATTTCTCGAGGATCTTGTTCCACAATTTGTGCTTTTATAGTTACTGATTCCTTAATTATTGAATCAAAATCCTGAAAATTAATAGAAGAAAGATCTTTAAAACGATTCCAGTGATTTTTGTTAGCAATAAGCCCATGTTTGAGCATTTCTGCTAAACCTGAGCGGAGTTCTCTTTGTGATAAAGATTGTAAGTAATAGGAATCAATTAATACCATATTAGGTTGTGTAATCGTTCCAATTTGATTTTTGAGTCCGCCTAAATCAATTCCGTTTTTACCTCCAATGGAAGCATCTACCATAGAGAGTAAGGTTGTGGGAATATTTATAAAAGAAAGACCTCTTTTAAAAGTAGAGGCAATAAATCCTCCCATATCTGTAATAACCCCTCCGCCTATGTTAATAATTAAACTTTTTCGATCAGCACCTAATTCAGTTAAAGCTTCCCATATATTCACGCAAGTTTCAATTGTTTTATTTTCTTCACCTGCTTCTAGTTCTATTATTTCTAAAGATAGTTCAGTTTCTAATTTTGGTAAAAAATGAGGAAGGCAATATTCATTAGTGTTTTCATCTACAATAATGAAAATTTTTGAAAATTTATTTTCTTTTAGAAAATGATTTAATACATAATAATCATTATTTACAAAATATACTGAAAAAGGAGCCTGCATTTTTTTGAGAATTAAGTTTTTGTGCAAAATAAAATAAAAAATACTATATAAATTATGAAGTCATGACTTTATATTTGCATAAGAAAAAAAATAAGATGGAAAAAATATTTGACAATACACAAAATGCTTTTAGTTTAAAAAGCGATACAGAGTTGGAAAGGGCTCATTTTTTGTTTAAAGTAATTGATTCTGAGCCTTTAGTGAAAATAGGGACAGCCGTTACTAATTTTGCTCTAAAAGCAAAATTGCCAGTAGAAGGATTAATTAGAGCTACTGTGTTTGATCATTTTTGTGGAGGAGTATCAGAAGATGATTGTATTCCTGTAGTAGATAAAATGTTTACGAAAGGAGTTTCATCAGTTTTAGACTACTCTGTAGAAGGAAAAGAAGATGAATCGGCTTTTGATGATGCAATGAATAAGACGTTAAAAATTATTCTTTTTGCTAAAGAAAAAAAAGCGATTCCTTTTGCTGTTTTTAAACCTACTGGCTTCGGGCGATTTGAATTGTATCAAAAAATAGGGGAAAGAGAAGAATTAACAGAGTTAGAACAGGCAGAATGGAAGCGAGTAGAAGAACGTTTTGATAAGGTATGTAAGTTAGCTTATGAAAATGATATTGCTCTATTAATTGATGGAGAAGAAAGTTGGATGCAAGATGCTGCTGATAATTTAGTAGCTCAAATGATGCAAAAATATAATAAAGAAAAAGCCATCGTATATAATACATTGCAAATGTATCGTTGGGATCGTTTGGGGTATTTAAAAAAATTACATGCTCAAGCTAAAAAAGAAGGATTTCATATAGGAATGAAATTAGTTCGAGGAGCCTATATGGAAAAAGAAAATGCAAGAGCGCAAGAAAAAGGTTACAAGAGTCCAATATGTGAATCTAAACAAGCAACAGATTATAATTTTAATGATGCAGTAGCTTATATGATGGAACATATAGATAAAATGGCCATTTTTGCAGGAACTCATAACGAAGAAAGTTCATATAAGCTAATGGAAATAATGGCACATAAAGGAGTCGCTAAAAATGATTTTAGAGTTTGGTTTGGTCAATTATACGGAATGAGTGATAATATTAGTTATAATTTAGCAGCGAACGGGTATAATGTTGCTAAATATTTACCTTTTGGCCCAGTTAAAGATGTAATGCCTTATTTAATAAGAAGAGCCGAAGAAAATACATCAGTAGCAGGTCAAACAAGTAGAGAACTCACACTGATAAAAAAAGAACGAAACAGAAGAAAACAAAAATAAAAATATTGCAGCTCCATATATCGTATGATTTTAAAGCTGCAATGTTTGTTATATTTTATGAATTAGATGAATTTAACTATTTTAGGTTGCTATGCTGCTACACCTAGGACATTTACCAATCCTACATCGCAGGTTTTAGAAATTAATAATCGTTTATTTTTAATTGATTGTGGAGAGGGAACACAAACACAATTGAGGAAAAATAAAATTCGATTTACGGCTATTAATCACATTTTTATTTCTCATTTACACG
Organism: Flavobacterium sp. TN-1; assembly: GCF_052828645.1. Classification (NCBI taxonomy): domain Bacteria; kingdom Pseudomonadati; phylum Bacteroidota; class Flavobacteriia; order Flavobacteriales; family Flavobacteriaceae; genus Flavobacterium; species Flavobacterium sp. TN-1. Next base: position 3,077,094 of record NZ_CM128253.1, on the reverse strand, counting down.
GAGACCATTTTTATGGACTGATAGGGTTAATCTCTACTTTTACCTTATTAAACAGACATAACCCACTCACGATTTATGGACCCGTAGGTATAAAAGAAGTTATTAAATTACAATTACGTTTAGCAAACTCATGGCCTCAATATGAATTGAATTTTGTAGAACTTAAATCTAAAAAAACAGAAATTATATACGAAGACAAAAAAGTAATAGTACGAACAATTCCTTTGAAACATAGAGTTTATACCAATGGTTTTTTATTTATAGAAAAAGAAAAGGAACGAAAACTAAATATAGATAAAGTACAGGAATATCAGATAGAAAGTTGTTATTTTCAAAATATTAAAAATGGACGAGATGTTGTTTTAGAAGATGGACGTGTAATTTCAAACCAAGTTCTAAGTCTTGATCCTCCTAAGCCCAAAAGCTACGCTTTTTGTTCTGATACAATATATGATGAAAGCATAGTACCTATCATAAAAGGAGTACAAGTCCTTTATCATGAGTCTACGTTTTTAAATGGAGAAGAACATATTGCTGAAAAAACAATGCACTCAACAGCTCAACAAGCAGCCTTAATAGCTCAACAAGCTAATGTAGAGAAATTAATTCTAGGACATTATTCTACTCGATACGAATCTATAAAACCTTTTAAAAAAGAAGCAGAAGCAGTATTTAAAAATGTCTTATTAGGAGATGATGGTGCTTGTTTTGAATTTTAAATAAAATTCTTCTAAATTAATAGTAAGAAAAAAACTATATTAACCATCGTTATTAGAAGATAAGTAACAATAGATTTATTCTGAGAACTTCCATCAAGTTTAAATCTATACCATTAACCTATCTGAATAAAATGAAATATTAGATTTAGTTAATGGTAATTTTAGATAAAAAATTTTTAAATCTAAAAAAGTACTCCATTTATGATTTTAGTACGTGGAAAATTTTAGTATACTTTATCTGTCGTAAAATAAAGATTAAAATAAAATTTAGGATAAATTAAGAAGTTTATTCTATACTGAAGAATCATTTATATTATCAATACAGAAATATAAAGAAACAATAGCATACAGCTATAAAACCAAAGTCGCTTGAAATAAAAATAAATCATGATACAAAGTAAATTTGTAGAATAAAAAAACTTTGAATTGTTAAAAATAATAAGTTTGTATTTCTTACACAGTAAAAAAAATAACAACTGAATTAGCAAAAATGGAAGATTTAAGTAATTATAGAAAAGTATATCAAAGGAGTGAATTATTAGAAGAAAACATTCCAGAAGATCCTATAAATCTTTTTCATCGTTGGTTTCATGAGGTAGAAGAATTTGGGGGAGTAGATGAAGTAAATGCTATGACGATTTCAACAATAGGACTAGATGGGTTTCCAAAAGCAAGAGTGGTTTTGTTGAAAAGATACAATGAAGAAGGTTTTGTTTTTTATACCAACTATTTATCAGAAAAAGGGAAAGCAATTACAGCAAATCCAAACGTATGTCTTTCTTTTTTTTGGCATTCAATGGAGCGTCAAGTCATTATAAAAGGAATAGCTCAAAAAATTTCACCTTCTATCTCAGATGCTTACTTTGATTCAAGACCTAGTGGAAGTAAATTAGGTGCAATAGTTTCAAAACAAAGTGAAGTAATTCCAAGTAGAGCCTTTTTAGATCAAAAATTACATAAATTAGAAATAGATTTAAAAGGAAAAGATATTGTTCGACCAGATTATTGGGGAGGATTTCTAATAGAACCTAAAGAAGTAGAGTTCTGGCAAGGACGTCCAAATAGGCTACATGATCGTATTAGGTATCAATTAAAAGAAGAATTTAATTGGGAAATTAGTCGATTATCCCCTTGAAAACAACTCATAACGTAAGTTTTTTCTTACTTTTTAAAATAAAATATGCTTTTTATCGATTTTATTTGTAATTTAATCGAAACTTGTTTTATATTTGTAACAGAAATCAGAACAACATTTGTTTTTAGACCTTTAAAAAATCTGAAAATAAATTCATGATAGTTTAGTTTTTTAGTTTGTTTATTTGATTGAGAAGTGCCTCTTATCCCCAAGAATAGAGGTGCTTTCTTTCATTTTATAGAGCTATTTAAAAGAAGATATTGTAAGAATGTTTGTTTAGTATACACTCATTTCATTTAGTGTGGTAAAAGTCAATTTTGAAAATTTCAAAGTTGGCTTTTTTTATAAATATCAGAATTATAAATTATCTCTCTATTGACTTTGATTTTTTTACTTGAATAAAAAAGAGAGTGTAAAGGTGGGAGTAAAATAAAAAAAAGCAGACCTGTAAGCCGGATTCTGTACATAATAAATATGTCCTTATCATTTATCTAGTCAAATTATTGCTAATTTGATCCATCTGCCTACCCCTCAGCAACGGGCGAGCAACCCTTAACTACTGATATACATGGCATTTCACCGCATAGAGTTTACCTGATTTCACTACAGCATTATCTGTACATTCTTTCTGTTGCACTTGTCCTCCTCTGAATTATTTCAAAGTGACGGGTGTTACCCGCTACGCTTGCTCTATGGTGTCCGGACTTTCCTCCCTCTAAAAATAGAGAGCGATAAGGCGATCTGCTCTGCAAACTTATGAATAACTAATGATATAATTGCCAATTTAATTCTAAAAAATAAAATATTTTAGTTTTCATGTTTAAAGCAATCTGAAAATAAAAAAAACTTCCTTTTGGAAACTATCGTTTTAATCTGTTATATTTGTAGCTCATTTTTGTCTATGGAACAGTTTATTGTATCAGCTCGTAAATACAGACCTCAAACATTTAAGGATGTTGTTGGGCAACAGGCTATTACTAATACTTTATTAAATGCCATTGATAATAATCATTTAGCTCAAGCGTTATTATTTACAGGTCCTAGAGGAGTAGGAAAGACTACTTGTGCTCGAATTTTAGCAAGAAAAATTAATCAGGAAGGATATGATGATCCCTATGAAGATTTTGCCTTTAATGTATTTGAGCTAGATGCAGCTTCTAATAACTCAGTAGATGATATTCGTAATTTGATAGATCAAGTACGAATACCACCACAAACAGGTAAATATAAAGTATATATCATAGACGAGGTGCACATGTTGTCAACTGCGGCTTTTAATGCTTTCTTAAAGACATTAGAAGAACCTCCTAGGCATGCAATATTTATACTTGCTACAACCGAAAAACATAAAATTATACCAACCATTTTATCTCGTTGTCAAATTTTTGATTTTAAAAGAATAACAGTTAAAGATGCCAAAGAACATTTAGCAGAAGTGGCAAGGAATCAAGGTATTATGTTTGAAGATGATGCTTTGCATATAATTGCACAAAAAGCAGATGGAGCTATGCGTGATGCTCTATCTATTTTTGATCGCGTAGTATCTTATTGTGGTAAAAATTTAACAAGAGCTGCTGTAACTGAAAATTTAAACGTACTTGATTTCGAGTACTATATAAAGGTAACAGATTTAATATTAGAAAATAAAATTCCAGATTTATTATTAGCTTATAACGAAATTTTAGCAAAAGGTTTTGATAGCCATCATTTCGTGGCAGGTTTAGCTTCCCATTTTAGAAATTTGTTAGTTTGTAAAAATCCAACCACTTTAATACTTCTTGAAGCAGGAGAACATGCACAAAAACTTTATGGAGAACAAGCTCAAAAAGCATCACAAGATTTTTTATTGCAAGGTATTGAATTAGCTAATGATTGTGATTTAAAATACAAAACCTCCCAAAATCAACGTCTTTTGGTTGAGTTGTGTTTAATGCAGTTAGCCTCTATCACTTTTGATGGAGAAAAAAAAAAGCTAACTCATTTATAATCCCGCCTACTTATTATAGAAACTCTAGTTTTTCCATTACAGAGGTAAAACCAATTGTTGAAACGCCAAAAAATCAGCTCACCAATAAAGTAAATCTTTCAGGAAAAGAACTAAATAAAGAGCAAGTTTCTCCTGAAAAAAAAGAATCTAAGCCTGAAACTACCCAAGATATAGGCCCTAAAGTATCCTCTTTATCATTGTCAAGTATCCGAGTAAAAAAAGAATTAGAAGCTCAATTAAAACCAGAACAAAAACATCATGATGAACTACCAGTAGAACCATTTACTGAAACCGAAATGCTAGAGCAATGGTTAAAGTATGCTCAAAAATTAGGAAACAAAGGATATAAAATTTTAGAATCCTTAATGCTCATTAATGATCCTATTTTAGAAGGAACTACTATTATTCATGAATTGCCTAATGAAAGTTCAAAAATAGATTTCGAAGGAGAAAAACATGATTTGTTAGGTTATCTAAGAGGAAAACTACATAACCATACTATTAATTTAGAGATTAAACTTAACGAAACCATTGAAACAAAAAAAGCATTTACAGCAGAAGAAAAATATCAATTAATGCGCGATATAAATCCAGCTTTAGATACCTTAAGAAAATTGTTTGATTTAGATGTTTGATATAAACTGAATTTTTATTAACACTATTTTGTTTAATTTTTTATCTCCAAAAGTTTTACTAGTGAAAGTATAACGTCATTTTCATCACTAAAAAACATAGAAGCATACCAAAATAACGAACTCTTAAATATAAAATATTTTCTACCTATTCAAAAAAACAACATTTATCGTACTCATTTCGGTCAATTCGTTGTTGTTTTTTGCTTCTGATCTAATTTTTTTATAATCATCTACAAGAAAGATATAACTCTGTCATTTTGACTGTTTTGTGTAAGTTGTATGTTTAAATAAAAGACATTTTGTCTTAAGAATTGCAATGGAACATAAATTGTTTATTTTAAAACAAATAAAAGTTTAAAAATACTCCTAAGATTAAAACTAAAATGTTGAACTTGAAATTAAAACTAAAATGAACTTAAATAATTTAACAATTAAATCGCAAGAAGCCTTGCAAGAAGCCCAACAAATAGCACAAGGCAGTGGACAACAACAACTGGAAAATGAACACATTTTTAAAGGAATTCTAGAAGTAGATGAAAATGTAGCACCTTTTATACTAAAAAAACTAAATGTAAACGTAGAACTTTTTAAAAAAATACTAGAAAGTACAATTCAGAATTTTCCTAAAGTATCAGGTGGTGATCTAATACTTTCTCGTGAAGCAAACACATCATTAATTGAAGCAAATAACATAGCCAAAAAAAGAAATGATGAATATGTTTCAATAGAACATCTAATTTTAGCTATTTTCAAATCAAAAAGTAAAGTAGCTCAGATTTTAAAAGATCAAGGCGTTACCGAAAAAGGACTTGAAAGCGCTATTGCAGAAATTCGAAAAGGCGAACGAGTTACATCAGCATCAGCAGAAGAAACCTATAATTCATTAAATAAATATGCCAAAAACTTAAACGAATTAGCTAGAATTGGAAAATTAGATCCAGTCATTGGAAGAGATGAAGAAATAAGAAGAGTATTACAAATACTAACGAGACGAACAAAAAATAACCCAATGCTTATAGGAGAACCTGGAGTAGGAAAAACAGCCATAGCAGAAGGACTAGCACACCGAATAGTAGATGGAGACGTACCTGAAAATCTAAAAGATAAAATAGTCTATTCGTTAGATATGGGGGCTCTTATAGCAGGAGCTAAATACAAAGGAGAGTTTGAAGAACGTCTAAAGTCCGTTGTAAAAGAAGTAACTTCAGCAGAAGGAGATATTGTATTATTTATAGATGAAATACACACATTAGTTGGTGCAGGAGGAGGAGAAGGAGCAATGGACGCAGCGAATATCTTAAAACCAGCTTTAGCAAGAGGAGAATTAAGAGCTATTGGAGCTACCACTTTAGATGAATATCAAAAATATTTTGAGAAAGATAAAGCATTAGAACGTCGTTTTCAAAAAGTAAATATTGATGAACCTGATACAGAAAGTGCCATATCTATATTAAGAGGAATTAAAGAAAAATATGAAACACATCATAAGGTACGTATCAAAGACGACGCTATTATAGCCGCAGTCGAATTGTCTCAACGTTATATTACTAATCGTTTTTTACCTGATAAAGCAATTGATTTAATGGATGAAGCAGCTTCTAAATTGCGTATGGAAATCAACTCTAAACCAGAAGAATTAGATGTTTTGGATCGAAAAATTATGCAAATAGAAATAGAAATAGAAGCCATAAAAAGAGAAAATGATGAGGTTAAATTAAAAACATTAGGTTTAGATTTAGCTAACTTAAAAGAAGAACGAAATGATATCTTTATTCGCTGGAAATCAGAAAAAGATCTAGTAGACGCTATTCAAAATGTAAAACGAACAATAGAAGATCTAAAGCTAGAAGCCGAAAGAGCCGAAAGAGATGGAGATTATGGAAAAGTAGCCGAAATCAGATACGGAAAAATTAAAGAAGCTCAAGAAAAATTAAATAGCTTACAAAAAGAATTAAATGAAAACCAACAAGAAAATTCTTTAATAAAAGAAGAAGTTACGCAAGATGATATTGCAGAAGTAGTAGCTAAATGGACAGGAATACCAGTAGTAAAAATGTTGCAAAGTGAACGCGAAAAATTATTAAAACTAGAAGACGAACTTCATAAAAGAGTCGTAGGACAAGAAGAAGCAATACAAGCTATTAGCGATGCAGTACGCAGAAGCCGAGCAGGCTTACAAGATATTAAAAAACCAATTGGATCCTTTTTGTTTTTAGGTACAACAGGCGTTGGCAAAACAGAATTAGCAAAAGCATTAGCGGAATATCTTTTTGATGATGAAAACGCCATGACTCGTATTGATATGAGCGAATACCAAGAACGTCATAGTGTAAGTAGACTCGTTGGAGCACCTCCAGGTTATGTTGGATACGATGAAGGAGGACAGTTGACAGAAGCAGTAAGAAGAAAACCGTACTCTGTAGTATTACTAGATGAAATTGAAAAAGCACACCCAGATACTTTCAATATTTTACTACAAGTTTTAGATGAAGGTAGATTAACCGATAATAAAGGACGATTGGCCGATTTTAAAAATACCATTATTATAATGACCTCTAATATTGGAAGTCAAATAATACAAGAAAAATTTGAAAATTTAGGAGGATCCATAGAAGCTGCTACAGAGTTAGCAAAAATAGAAGTCTTAGGCTTGCTTAAACAAACCGTTCGACCAGAATTTATTAATAGAATAGATGAAATTGTTATGTTTACTCCATTAACCAATACTAACATTAAAGAAATTGTAGCCTTACAACTAAAAAGTGTAACCAAAATGTTAGCACATCAAAATATAACAATGGATGCAACACCTGAAGCAATTACCTATTTATCAGAAAAAGGATTTGATCCAGAATTTGGCGCAAGACCCGTAAAAAGAGTAATTCAAAGAGAAGTTTTAAACCAGCTTTCGAAGGAAATTTTAGCAAGTAAAATAACCACAGAAACTATGATTCTTTTAGACTGTTTTGATAATCATTTAGTCTTCAGAAATCAAGATGATATCAAAAAAAAATAATTATTTTAACAACAAAAAAATATAAAAAGAAGGATTCCTAAAAGAGAACAACTTAGTGTTAAGTTTCTTATTTTCACACTAAGAAAGAATCTAAACATAATAATATTTGATTCTTTATAGCTGCTCATTTTGCCTTAATTTCGATTTAAGTAAGATAATTAAATGAAGTTAAAATACAAAATGCTACCTTTTAGGATAACTTCTTTTTTCTTTAACTCCTAAAAACAATAAATTTCTCAGCTTGTAGCTTATTTAATAAAAAGTTAGAAAACAATAATAATAATATTTTTTGACATTTTTTTAAAAATAGATTTTGATTTTGTTATATTTGGTAAAACTATGCGTGCATATTATGTCAAATTATATATTATCATTAGATCAAGGAACTACAAGTAGCCGTTCTATTTTATTTGATTTAAAAGGAAATGTTGTAGCAGTATCTCAGAAAGAATTTTCACAAATTTACCCTATACCAGGTTGGGTAGAACATGATCCCATAGAAATTTGGGAATCACAACTTACAACTATTTTTGAAGTTATAAAAAAAGCACAAATTAAAATTTCAGAAATAAAAGCTATTGGTATTACCAATCAGCGTGAAACCACAGTATTATGGGATAAAAAAACAGGGAAGCCCATTTACAATGCAATTGTTTGGCAAGATAGAAGAACAGCTGTCTTTTGTGATGATTTGAAGTCTAGAGGTCTAAACAACATAATTCAACAAAAAACAGGTTTAGTAGTTGATTCTTATTTTAGTGGAACAAAGGTAAAGTGGATTTTAGATCATGTTGAAGGAGCAAGAACAAAAGCTGAACAAGGAGAAATTTTATTCGGGACTATTGACACTTGGTTACTTTGGAATCTAACTCAAGGTAAAGTTCATGTTACTGATGTTAGTAACGCAAGTCGCACCCTATTTTGTAATATTCATAATTGTGAATGGGATGAAGAATTATTGGAAATATTAAATATTCCGATGAGCATTTTACCCCAAATCTGTAGTAGTAGTGAAATTTACGGCTATACAAATGTTTTAGACGAAACAATTACTATTCCAATAGCAGGAATAGCAGGAGATCAACAAGCAGCCTTATTTGGTCAAATGTGCATTCAACCAGGAATGGTCAAAAATACATACGGAACAGGCTGTTTTATGCTAATGAACACAGGAGAAGAATTAATACCCTCTCAAAATCATTTGTTAACAACCGTTGCCTGGAAAATAAATGGAGTCACACATTACGCTTTAGAAGGAAGCGTTTTTATTGCGGGTGCCGTTGTTCAATGGTTACGAGATGGTTTAGGTATTATAGAATCTTCGGAAGATGTAGAAACATTAGCTGAAAAAGTATTAACCACAGAAGGAGTTTATGTAGTACCCGCTTTTGCTGGTTTAGGGGCACCTTATTGGAATCAGCATGCAAGAGGAACTATTACAGGATTAACAAGAGGAACTAAAGCAGCTCATATAGCTAGAGCTTCTTTAGAAAGTATAGCCTATCAAACACGCGATGTATTATTAGCAATGCAAGCAGATAGCCATATTTATATAAAAGAATTACGCGTAGATGGAGGTGCCACAGTTAATAATTTACTCATGCAATTTCAGGCCGATGTATTAAATAGCAAAGTAATAAGACCTATTATTACAGAAACTACAGCCCTAGGAGCTGCTTATTTAGCTGGTTTAGCCATTGGTTTTTGGAAAAGTATAGAAGAATTACAACAACAATGGCAAGTAGAAAAAGTATTTACCTCCACAATGGAACCTGAATTACGAAATTCTTTAAATGAAGGTTGGAAAAAAACTATTAACGCATCCGTAGCATTTATATAAATGAATAGACAAGATCAAATACAAAAACTAAAATCTACTAATGATTTTGATATTATTATAATTGGAGGAGGAGCAACAGGATTAGGATGTGCCGTAGATTCTGCCTCTCGTGGATATAAAACATTATTAATAGAAAAAAATGATTTTGCCAAAGGAACTTCAAGTCGAGCTACAAAACTAGTTCATGGAGGAGTTCGATATTTAGCCCAAGGAAATATACGATTAGTAAGAGAAGCCTTATTAGAAAGAGGAAGATTATTAAATAATGCACCTCATGTTTGTAAAAAAGTGCCTTTTGTAATGCCTGCTTATCATTGGTATGATAAATGGTTTTATGGAATAGGATTATGGATATATGAACTGTTATCAAGTAAATTAAGTTTAGGAGTAACTCAATTCTTATCTAAAAAACAAACAAAAGAATATTTACCAGATTTAGAATCAAAAGATTTATTTGGAGGAATACTGTATTATGATGGTCAGTTTGATGACAGTCGATTAGCAATAAATTTAGCACAAACAGCCGTTGAAAAAGAAGCAATAATTATTAATTATTTTGAAGTAATAGATTTTATAAAAGATAAAAAACATTTAAAAGGAGTTAAAGTAAAAGACGTGTTAACTCAAGAAGAATATTCCATTAGATCAAAAGTAGTGATTAATGCAACAGGCGTTTTTGCAGATGATCTCTTGTCTTTAGCTGAAAATACTAACTCTAAAACAATAGCACCATCTCAAGGAATTCATTTAGTTATTGATTCCTGTTTTTTTAAAGGACATCACGCCCTAATGATGCCTAAAACAGATGATGGTAGAGTTTTTTTTATCATTCCTTGGTATGATAAAATAATTTTAGGAACTACAGATACAGCGGTCGATAAAGTCTTAACCGAACCCTTAGCTCTAGAAGAAGAAATACAGTTTATATTAAAACATTTTAATAAATATTCCTCTCACAAGATAACTAAAAACGATGTTAAAAGTATATTTGTAGGATTAAGACCTTTAGTAAAAAAAGAAGATATAACTACAACCAAAGTAATGCCTAGAGATCATGAAATAACCATTTTACCATCAGGTTTAATTCATGTTATTGGAGGAAAATGGACAACTTATAGAAGTATGGCAGAAGATACTATAAATACAGCTATTCAAGCAGCTAATTTACCGTTTAAAAAATGCCAAACACAACAATTAAAAATACATGGTTGGACTCGTCTAAACGATTCTACTCATTTAACTATTTATGGAGCCGATATACCTAAAATAAAAGAACTATTAGTTCATAATAATGAACTTGCAGAATTACTTCATCCAAAATATCCTTACACAAAAGCAGAAGTAGTATGGTTTCTTCGTAACGAAATGGCTCAAACAATAGAAGATATTTTAGCAAGACGCATTCGATTATTATTTTTAGATGCCTCTGCTTGCTTAGAATGCACAGATACAGTTGCCGAAATAATAGCCAAGGAAAAAAATATAACATTTAAAAGTATGGAAAAACAAATTAAAGAATTTAAACAATTAGCTAATCAATATTTAATAAAATAAAAATGATGAATCCTTTTTTAGCAGAATTTATTGGAACCATGATCATGTTACTACTAGGTAATGGAGTAGTTGCTAATGTGGTATTAAATAAAACGAAAGGACATAACGGAGGCTGGATTGTCATTACATTTGGATGGGCGATCGCTGTATTTGTAGGAGTTTATATAACCGCTTCAAGCAGTGGCGCTCACTTAAATCCTATTGTATCATTAGCTTTAGCCATTTTGGGTAAACTAACTTGGAAAGACATGTCATATTATATCTTATCTCAATTTTTAGGAGCTATGATGGGAGCATTATTAGTGTATTTAATTTATAAACAACACTATGATGAAACAGAAGATACTGGATTAGTAAAAGCTACTTTTTGTAATGAACCAGCAATTAGAAATGTTTTACACAACTTAATTTCAGAAATAATAGCCACCTTTGTTCTAGTCATAGGAATCTTGTTTTTAACAGGAGCAGAAAATTCTTTGGGTAGTTTAGACGCATTGCCCGTTGCTTTATTGGTTTTAGGAATAGGACTTTCATTAGGTGGAGCCACAGGATATGCTATTAATCCCGCACGAGATTTAGGTCCTCGTATCATATATGCTATTTTACCTATTAAACATAAAGATAATGCTGATTGGTCTTATAGTTGGATTCCTGTAATAGGACCTATTTTAGGAAGCATGTTAGCAGTTTTGATTTTTACGATACTTATCAAATAATAACTTTAAAAAGCATTCTGAACCTGCCTTTGTAAGAAAAAATATTTTTATAAAAATGTTAAAAAAAAATATTTTTTCTTCTTATAAAGAAAATAGTTATAAATTTGTGTTATAACATATAATATAGAGGCCTATAAAGCAATAATACTTTTAATTTTAGTTTTTTACCTGAATAACTTTTAAAAAGTATTGTTTATGACTACTACTATAATTCCAGATGCACTCTTAGTAAGGAGCTATATAGAAGGTAATGAGAATGCCTTAGCTCAATTGGTTGATCGTCATCAAACTAAAATTTACAGTTTTATATATTCAAAAGTACAAGATACTGAAATAGCAAATGATATCTTTCAAGATGTTTTCATTAAAGTAATCAAAACTTTAAAAGGAGGTGGAAAACATTATAATGAAGAAGGAAAATTTTTGCCTTGGGTTATGAGAATTGCTCATAATTTAATTATAGATACTTTTAGAAAAGAAAAGAAAATGCCTAAATATCGAGATACAGAAGAATTTTCTGTTTTTTCTCTGATTACAGATGGTTCGCCTAATATTGAAATGAAGATGATCACAGAACAAGTAGAAAATGATTTGATCCGTTTGATAGAAGAACTACCAGATGATCAACGTCAAGTATTAGAAATGAGAATATATGACGATTTGAGTTTTAAAGAAATAGCAGAAATAACAGGAGTTAGTATCAATACAGCTCTAGGTCGTATGCGTTATGCTTTACTTAATATGAGAAGAAGTATAGAAAAAAATAATATAACTTTAGCTAGTTAAAAACAATAAAAATAAAAAGTTTACGTTGTAATACAAATGATTATTTAATACTATTATGGCAAAACTTTACACGAAAAAAACATCTCGATTTTCTAAAATAATGCCAAAAAAAGAAACGGTAAATTTTATTTTGAGTTACTCAAGAGATTTAAAAATAATAAAAGTAGATGGTAAAAAAATTGAGTTAGTTACCAATTAATACTTGATTATGTAATGTTAAAGCATCCTTAAATAGGATGCTTTTTATTATATTCCTTGATAACACTACTTCTTCCAATCGTTTTAGTAATAATATCATTTTCAAGTTTCCAACCTCTTGCCGGAGAATATTCTCGACCATACCATATAATCTGCAAATGAAGATCATTCCACATTTCTTTAGGAAAAAGCCGTTTAGCATCTTTTTCAGTTTGTTGTACAGAAGAACCATCTGAAAGATTCCAGCGATACATTAACCTATGAATGTGAGTATCAACTGGAAAAGCAGGAATACCAAAAGCTTGACTCATAACAACACTAGCTGTTTTATGTCCCACCGCAGGTAAAGCTTCTAGCGCATCAAAAGAAACAGGCACTATTCCTTCATGTTTTTCAATTAAAATTTGAGATAATCCATAAATCCCCTTTGATTTCATAGGAGATAGTCCACAAGGTCTAATAATTTCTTGAATTTCCTCAACACTTAATTTAATCATATCGTATGGATTATCTGCTTTTGCGAAAAGAAGAGGTGTAATCTGATTAACTCTTACATCAGTACATTGAGCAGAAAGTAAGACCGCTATTAATAAAGTATAAGGATCTTTATGATCTAAAGGAATAGGTATAGTGGGGTAGAGTTCTTTAAGAGTATTAATTACAAAATTAACTTTTTCTGCTTTGTTCATTATTCTTTATTTTTACCAAAAATAAGTAAAACAATGACAAATTTAAAAATTGGAGATAAAGCTCCTGATTTTTCAGTTTTAGACGAAAATGGAAATTTGCATGAATTGAAAAATTATACTGGTAAAAAAATAATACTATTTTTTTACCCAAAAGCAAATACCCCAGGTTGTACTGCTGAAGCATGTGATTTAAGTAATAATTTTGAAAAATTTACCTCACTTAATTATGTTCTTTTAGGAGTAAGTGCAGATAACGCTAAAAACCAAAAAAAATTTTCAGAAAAATTTAGTTTCCCTTTTCCTTTATTAGCAGATGAAAATAAAGAAATAATTCAAGCATACGGAGTATGGGGGCCTAAAAAATTTATGGGAAAAGAGTTTGATGGAATTCATCGTACCACATTTATAATTGATGAAAAAGGATATATAGAAGATATCATCTTAAAAGTAAAAACAAAAGAACACGCATCTCAAATTTTAAAAACAGTTTAATTGTCTAAAGTATAATACAGAAAAATATCTTAACTTAATATTTTTCTGTATTATTTACATTAGAAGATGCTCTAAAAAGTTCTCTCAATCAGAAGAAAACATCTAAAGCAAGTTACATAATGCTTATAAATTGATTTTTTTAGCCAATAGGAAAACTAATATTAGATAATTACTTTCAAACAACTTCTATTTTTTTAACCATAATAAATTGTTTAAAAAGAAGCTCTTTTTAAATCAGACTCTTTCATTAGAATTTCAAAAAAAGCCGTAAATTCTTCTTCAAAAAGAAGATAAAACTCTTTTAGTTCACAAATTGCTTGCGGCATATTTACCCTATGTTGCGTTCTATAATCCATCTGTAAAAGAATCATTTCAATTCCTGTGAGTGTGCTATAACTTACAAGCCAATTATTAGCAATCATATAAGGAAGCATATTTTGCGTCTTATGAGTCAATAAATTATAATTGTCTTTTAGTAATTGATAAAAAGCATGAGCATATAGATCTAACGGTATAGAATGATAGCTGATCCAATTTTTTGCTAAAAAATGATCATAAAAAATATCCATAATAACACCAGCATAATGACCGTAATTTTTATGAAGCCTATGTTTACTCTTCCTATACAAAGGATGAGCATCTGTAAAAGAATCTATAAACCTATGCAAAAGAATACCTTTTTGAATTTCAATATCAAATTTGGTATACTCTTTTCCACGTATACCATCAGCCATGAAATTACCTATTTTAAGTAATTCATTTTCACCAGATAAATAAATATGAGCTAAAAAATTCAAAATTATTATGTTTTAATCATTTTAGAAGTGTTATAAATATAGTTTTTTTACTTAAATCTTTAAAGTATATTTGTTTTTTAATTATAAATATAACAAAAATGACTTTAATAAAATCAATATCAGGAATTAGAGGTACCATAGGAGGGAGCGTAGGCGATAATTTAACACCAGTAGATGCAGTAAAATTTGCTTCAGCTTACGGAACTTTCTTAAAACAAAATATTTCAAAAGATAAATTAAAAGTTTGTATTGGTCGTGATGCTCGTATTTCAGGACCTATGATTCATAACTTGGTTGTTAATACGCTAATAGGCTTAGGAATTGATGTAATTGATTTAGGGTTGTCTACTACCCCTACAGTTGAGGTTGCAGTACCTTTAGAACAAGCAGACGGAGGTATTATTTTAACCGCTTCTCACAATCCTAAACAATGGAACGCGTTAAAATTGTTAAATGCCAAAGGAGAATTTTTGAGCGGTTTAGAAGGAGCTAAAATTTTAGAAATTGCAGAAAAAGAAGCATTTGATTTTGCAAATGTTGACTCTTTAGGAAAAATTATAGAAAATAATGCTTACATGGATATTCATATTGATGAGGTATTAAATTTACCCTTAGTAGATGTTCAAGCCGTTACTCAAAAAAAGTTTAAAGTAGTAGTTGACGGAGTTAATTCTTCAGGAGGAATCATTATTCCTAAATTATTAGAAGAAATGGGAGTAGAAGTAGTCAAGTTATATTGCGAACCTAATGGTCATTTTCCGCATAACCCAGAACCATTAAAAGAACATTTAGCAGATATTTGTAAATTAGTGGTAGAAGAAAAAGCAGATTTTGGAATTGTGGTAGATCCAGATGTAGATCGTTTAGCTTTTATCTCTAATGATGGTGAAATGTTTGGGGAAGAATACACATTAGTTGCTATAGCAGATTATGTTTTAAGTAAAACACCAGGAAATACAGTCTCTAACATGTCCTCATCTCGTGCTTTAAGAGATATTACAGAAAAACATAAAGGAACCTATCAAGCCAGTGCAGTAGGAGAGGTAAATGTAGTAGAACTAATGAAAGCCACACAAGCCATTATTGGGGGCGAAGGAAATGGAGGAATCATTTATCCAGAAATTCACTACGGACGCGATGCGTTAGTTGGAGTTGCTTTGTTTTTAACTCATTTAGCTAATCAAAATAAAACAGTTGCCGAAATGAGAGCTGATTTTCCTCAATATTTTATGAGTAAAAACAAAATAGAATTGACACCTCAAATAGATGTTGATGGCGTAATGAACCAAATAGCAGAAAAATATAAAAATGAGAATATTTCAACAATTGATGGAGTAAAAATTGATTTTCCAACGGAATGGGTACACTTAAGAAAATCAAATACAGAGCCTATTATTCGTATTTACACAGAAGCACCTTCACAAAAAGAAGCTGATATTTTGGCGGAGCGTTTTGTGAGTGAGTTAAAAGAATTAGCAGGTATTTAATTAATTGTATATATAAAAAAAATTCAAGCTATTTTTAGCAATAAATTTCAGTATTCAATCGTTTTCAGATCAAGATAACTTGTTTTATAGATAATATAAAAATATCGAATGAAAAAGATTGAATACTTTTTTATAATAAAATCGTAAAAGTTTGATTGTTTCTATTTTTTGAAAAAACAAAAAATTATAAGAAAATAAAATATTTGTTCTAAAAATATTTTTTAATAGTCTATTCTAAAAATCTTATCTCCGTTAGAAGTTAACTAAAAGTATAGTATTCTTTAGGATTAGAAAAACCGTTTCATAGAAAACCAAATAAAAACATAAAAAAAAATAGATAAATAAAAAAAAATAGATAAATAAAAAAAAATCCGCAAGTTTTATATATTTGTTGATCTTAATAAAAAAAATCAATCAAAAAATATGTCATTAACACGATTATTTAGAAAAAAATCACTAGACGTAATCTTAAAACAGGGAGGTGATGGAGAACACTCAGGATTAAATAAAGTGTTAACAGTTAAAGATTTAACCTTTTTTGGGATTGCAGCTATTATTGGAGGAGGTACTTTTTCAGCTATAGGTAATGCCTGTTTTTCAGGAGGACCAGGTGTAATCTTGTTATACATTATCTGTGCTATAGCCTGTGGTTTTACAGCTATGTGTTATGCTGAGTTTGCTTCAAGAGTTCCTGTTTCAGGTAGTGCTTATACCTATGCTTATGTCTCTTTTGGAGAATTGTTTGCCTGGATCATCGGTTGGGCATTATTAATGGAGTATTCAATAGGAAATATTTATATTGCTTTTTCATGGAGTGGATATTTCACCAATCTTTTAGAATCCTTCGGATTACATTTGCCAGAATGGCTAACAATAAACTATAAATCAGCACATGTAGCTTTTTTAGAAAATAAGACAGGAGAAGGATACTTAGCTTGGCAAAATGCTCCAGAAATAGCAGGATTAAAAATTATTTTTGATATGCCAGCCGTATTGATAAACGTATTAATAACCTATTTAATTTATAGAGGAACCAGCGAGTCAAAAAATGTAAGCAATTTTATGGTATATCTAAAATTAGTTGTCATAGTACTAGTAATAGTAGTTGGCGCATTTTATATAGATATTGATAATTGGACTCCTTTCATGCCCAATGGTTTTAAAGGTGTTATGGCAGGAGTTTCAGCCGTTTTCTTTGCATACATAGGTTTTGATGCCGTTTCTACTTTAGCAGAGGAGAGTAAGAATCCTCAACATGATTTACCCAGAGGAATGATTTATTCATTAGTAGTTTGTACGATCGTATATATTATTTTAGCATTAGTATTGACTGGAATGGTAAAATATGACCTATTAGGAGTTAGTGATCCTTTAGCGGAAATTTTTGCATTAAAAGGAATAAAGTGGATGTTGTTTATTGTATCCATTGCAGCAGTAGCAGCTATGACTAGCGTTATGTTAGTTTTTCAGATGGGACAACCTCGTATCTGGATGACCATGAGTCGTGACGGATTAATGCCTAAACAATTTGCCTCCATACATCCAAAATACAAAACACCTGGATTTGCTACCGTGATTACAGGAATTGTTGTAGGATTGCCAATCTTCTTTACAGATGAAAATTTTGTTCTAGATTTTACTAGCATAGGCACTCTTTTTGCTTTTGTGTTAGTTTGTGGAGGTGTTCTTATGTTAGCACCTCATAATGACGAAGAAGCGAATGCTCCTACAAGAGGAAAATTTAGAATACCATATATAAATTCAAAATGGATTTTTCCAATTATAGTTATTTTATCTTTAGGAACTATAAACTTTCTATTACCTGATTATTTTAGCACCACATTCAGTTTAAATGAGGTTAATTTAGCAACAAACTTGCCTTTAATAGTATTTTTTATCTTTACTTTAATTATGACTGTTCTGTCTTTCTTAAAAAAATTATCACTTATACCTTTATTAGGATTAATATCTTGTTGTTATTTGTTAACAGGAATGGCAGTATCTAACTGGAAATGGTTTGGTATTTGGTTAGTAATAGGATTAGTTATTTATTTTTCATACGGATTTAAAAACAGCAAGCTTAATAAAAAGAAACTATAAAAATCTAAAACGAATATTAGAAAATCTACAAAAAAAGTTGTTCTTATTTTTAGAGAACAACTTTTTTTATGGGCTAAATGAATACCCTCTATAAAAACAATTAAAAGAATTGTCATACCATTTAAACTTTGAAATTTCCGCATAATACTATTTTTTACCTTGAGACTGTCCAAAAAGTTCGCAATCTTGTCATTTCGACCAAAGGGAGAAATCACATTGTTTGATTTAGACACTATCCTACAAAAGCAACAAAAATTAATATTGGTTCTCGATGCGCTTCGCGCTCGAACTAACGATGATTTCAATTATATACTTAACCGTTTGTTCGAGTTGTTTTTAAAATAAAAAAACAGATCGAGAATTTTACTTTTTAATCCAGTATATTTTAAGTTTAAATGGTATTATTTTTTATAAAAAAACCTTACAAAATATCAACCAGTTTTTTTGTTAAATTTTTACGAGAATATTGTTGTAATCCTACAGCATATACCTTTAAATTGTTTTCTAAATAAGCATTAAAATACACTAATATCTTTTCTTTAAGAGATTCTTTTTCATTATAAGTAAAGAAACTACCTGTATTAGTGTCTGTTATAATAGATGCAAAATCAGAACCATTTGGACCAATAGCTATTATTGGTCGTTCCGAAACTATATATTCAAAAACTTTACCTGGAATAATACTTTTTGTTTCTTCAGAGTCTATTTCAATTAAAAGTAAAACTTGAGATTTTCGTTGATGTGCAACAGCTTCTTCATGGGAAACATAACCCAAATTATTTACAAACGAATCTAGATTAAAAGATTTTATAGAATTAAGAACTTCCTGACTAGTTGCACCAATTAGTTTTAATTCAAAATTCTTAGAAAAAATAGAATTTTCAATAGTTAAATCTTTTAAAACCTGCCATAAAATTTCAGGATTTCTATCGGATAGGAAAGAACCTATATGAGCTAATGAAAATTTTTCATCTAAAGTTTGTTTATTTATTCTTTCTACATCATAACCATTTGTAATTATATGTATAGGCTTTGTTGTAATAGATTGAAATTCCTTTTTAGTAGTTGGACTAGTAACAATTAGTTCATCTGCCGTATTCATAACTTTATGTTCAAGTTTTTTATGTTTTTTAGCAGAACTCTTAGTTAATTTTAATGCCTTATGATAACCAATAGTTGTCCAAGGATCTCTAAAATCAGCTAACCACCTGATATTTAGTTTTTCCTTAAGTCCTAATCCGATTAAGTGTAGGCTATGAGGAGGGCCTGTAGTAATTATAGTATCTATATTGTTTTGTTGTATGTACTCAGATAAATAAGTAATAGAGGGGGTTACCCATAAAACACGTGCATCAGGAATAAATAAATTTCCTCTGATCCATAATAATAATTTTTGTACTAATGATTGTTTTTTTTGTACGGGAATTATTCCAGAACTTATTTTTTTAGTACTATTTTTCGAAAAAAAAGAAGCCCATGTATAAGGTTCTATAATAGGTCTTTTTAGTATGGTTATAGTAGAAGATATTTCTTCTGTTAACTTTTTATCTAGTAAAGGATAAGTAGGGTTTTCAGGTACGTATACAATCGGGTCAATATTAAAATCAGGTAAATATTTTACAAATTTCAACCATCTTTGAACGCCTGGACCACCAGCAGGAGGCCAATAATAAGTTATGATTAATACTTTTTTCATTACAATACTTTTTTTTAAGAGGAGCTAATTTTTTACTAAATGAATACCTAAGTAAGTCATACCAAAACCAATGGCTATACTTAAAAAAGTATACAAAAAAGCGATTCCTATTTGATTATTTTGTAATAATTGAATAGTTTCATTAGAATAGGTAGAAAAGGTAGTAAAACCACCACATAGTCCAGTTATAAAAAAAAATCTCAATTCGGTTGTATGATAAATTTGTTTTTCAAAATAACCCAAAAAAAGACCAATTAAAAAACAACCTATGCTGTTTACCATAAAAGTTCCAGTAGGAAAGCCACTTATAACAAACCGATTAAAAAAAAGAGAGGCTAGGTAGCGTAAAATACTACCTATCCCTCCTCCAAGTCCTATATAAAATATTGATTTCAGTTTATTGATTTCTTTTTAATTAAATAAATACCTCCTATGATAAGTCCTATCATTAGAATAAAGCTTATTAATGCTATAATGCTACCTATTTTTACAACTTGAGGTTCAAACTTAAATTCTATATTATGTTTACCAGCAGGAATAGGCAAGCCTCTTAGAATATAATCTACACGATAATGATCAACTAATTTTCCGTCTATATAAGCATTCCAACCTTTGCCATAATAGATTTCAGAAAATACAGCAAAACCATTTTTTGGATTTATAGACTCATATTTTAGATCATTTGATTTGTATGATTGTAACGTAATTTTAGCATTTTCGTTTGAAATAGTTTTAGTCTCTTTAAGCTGTTGACTTTTTTCGGAAACAGTATTTAAAATAGCAACTGATCTTGAATTAAAGTTGCTTAGACTTTTCATTTCTTCATCTGCTGATTTAACGAATTTAATTGATTTTACAAACCAAGCATTACCATTTGCTTGTTGATTACGAATAGGAAATTGTTCTCCTTTTTCATTTTTTTGTATTAAATATTTTACATTGAGCATATTTAACACTTCTATATTATTTTTTGCAATTTGATAATCAAAAAGCTCTTGCATTCTTCTTGGTTTAGCAGCATGATATCCTCCGATAGATTTATGAAAATAGGATGCACGAGGATCACTCATTACGTTTTGAGAAACTTCAAAAACTCTGTAATGTGATTTGTCTTGTAAGATAGCCTCATCAAAAGGAGCCATGATAAATGGGGTGTCTACTTCAGAAGCATTAACGAAATCTGAAGAATTTACATAATTTTTAGCAATTAAAAATAAATCAGTAACCATTAATAAACCTACAACCCAAGTGGCTGCTTTCTGAGAAATAGTCTTTTTAAAACTTAAAAATAATGTTCCAGCAGTTAATAGGATTAAAAGCATTGAACGTAGTAAGTCAGATGTAAAAAGTGATTTTCTATCTTCCTTTAAAGCATCAACAAATCCAGGGCCGTACGAATCAATAAAATAGCCATCTCCTGAACCTGAAAAACTAAATAATGACTTGCAAAGTAATATTAACAAAAGCGTTCCTATGCTGAACAAACTAGCTTTCATAAGACCTTCTTTTTGTTCTTTTTCTTCGGATATAAAATAAGACTGTAATCCTAGTACAGCCAATACAGGCATACATAGTTCTAAAACCACTTGTATAGAAGATACTGCTCTAAATTTATCATAAAATGGAATATGATAAATGAAAAAATCCGTTAATAAAGGGAAATTTTTGCCCCATGAGAGTACCAATGAAACGATAGCTCCTATGAGAAAAGCATATTTAATTTTTCTCTTATCAATAAATAAAGCCAAAACAGCCAAAAAGAACACAATAGCACCTATATACGCAGGAGCCGCAACTATGGGTTGATCTCCCCAATAAGTAGGTAATCCTTTTACTATTTCCTTAGCTTGATCCTCAGGAACTTCTTGCGATAAAACAAAATTATACATAGCTGATTTTGTTCCTATATTTTCACTATTAGAACCCCCAAAAATTCTAGGTGATATTAGATTTAAACTTTCGGCTAATCCGTAACTATACTCAGTTATATAGTCATAAGTCATAGAGGTTTCAGTATTGTTTTTTTTGCCATCAGGGCTAAAAGTTAACTCGTTTTTACCGCGTGTACTTTCCTTAGCATATTCTTGAGTAGCTAATATACCCGTTGCATTTACTCCAATTGAAATAATGCCTGAAACTACAAATATTCCAAAACTATAGATTAATTCTTTTAGATCATCCTCTTTAATAGCCTTGTGAACATAATAAGAAGTTAAAACTAATAAGAAAATGAACAAATAATAAGTCATTTGAAAGTGATTGGCATTAAGTTCTAATGCAGCAGCAAGCATTGTTAGAATTCCACCAATAATCCATCTTTTCTGAAAAACCATTAATACACCAGCTACTACCATAGGCATATAAGCAATTGCGTGCGCTTTTGCATTATGACCAACTCCTAAGATAATGATTAAATAAGTAGAAAAACCAAAAGCTAATGCACCAAAAAAGGCCTTTAAAGGTTTTATTCTTAACGCCATTAACAAAATATAAAAACCAAGAAAATAAAGAAATAGATAATCAGCAGGTCTTGGTAAAAAACGTATAATAGAATCAATTTTCTTAATATAATTATGAGGATAATTAGCACCTAATTGATAAGTTGGCATTCCTCCAAAAGCACTATTAGTCCAATATGGCTCTTCTTTATATTGTGACCTAAAATCATTTTGTTCTTTAGCCATTGCGGTATATTGAACAATATCAGATTGCAGAATTTTTTTACCATTTAAAACAGGATAAAAATAGATGATGGCAACCAATACAAAACCTATAATGGCTAGTGCGTGCGGATAAAAACGTTTTAAATTATTCATAAAGTAAGAGTCAATCAAAATAAGGCGTGAAGATAGTAAAATTTTAGATTTTAGGTGTCAGAAAATCATTTAACAAAAGGCATTGTTAATATTCATTAATTTTATTTCCAAGCCTTATTTTGTTTGATATAATTTTGATCTAATAAAGAAACAATAAAGCTCTTATCTTACACAATTCCTAATTTTATCAGTTGAATTTATAGAATCGTTTAAAGAAAATGGACTAATTAAAAATAAGGACAAACCAATATTAAAAACATTGAAATATTAAACTTTATTCTATTTCTTCATAATCTACATATTCACCCACTTGTTTTGTTGGTTTTCTAAAATCTTTATTAGATTTTTCATTTTTATAGGAAGTTTCATGTGAAGATTGTTCAGAATTACCCTGCTGATATTGACGATTAAAATTTTCTTGCGCTTTGTTTATTACCTTTCGCATAATAATAGGTAGAAAAACACGACTTAGAATTTTTACCAGATAATAAAAGCCTAAAATGTAGATAATGGTTTTAAATAAACCAGGTATAGAAGCTTCT
This sequence comes from Flavobacterium sp. TN-1, assembly GCF_052828645.1. Lineage (NCBI taxonomy): Bacteria > Pseudomonadati > Bacteroidota > Flavobacteriia > Flavobacteriales > Flavobacteriaceae > Flavobacterium > Flavobacterium sp. TN-1. The sequence continues at coordinate 3,053,889 of NZ_CM128253.1, read as the reverse complement.
TGCATTTTTTATTTTTTTTCCAAAAATAAAAAGATTCACTACACGTTTGAACTGTTTTAACTTATTTTTTATCAGAAATAAAAATACTATTATTATTAGAAGCCTTATTTTAAAAAATCTTTTTTCTTTAAAATAAAATAGTACTTTTGAAACTATAGAATATCAGTCATGAAGCAAATCAAATATTTAGCTGTAGCACTTTGTTTAGTCGCTTTTAATCAGCTTACTGCACAATACACAGATGAAATTAATACCAATAGACCTGGAAATTCAGCAGGCGCTTTTTCGGTAGGAAAAAAGGTTTTGCAGATAGAAGGAGGCATATACTACATAAATGAATCTCATTCTGTATCAAATTATGATGCCAATGGTTCTGGAGTTGATTTAACGGCTCGTTATGGACTTTTAAAAGAAGAATTAGAGCTGTCTCTTGATTTACAATATCAAATGGATCACTATACTGCTGGAATCTTTAATAAAAACAGAAATGGTTTACGTCAAACAACCTTAGGAGCTAAATATCTTTTTTATGATCCGTTTAAAAAAGGTGAAAAAAAACCTAACATATATAGTTGGAGAGCCAACCATAAGTTTGATTGGAAACGATTGATTCCTGCTATATCAGGATATGTGGGTGTAAATTATACAATGAATAACGATTATGCTATACCAGAAGAATTAGCTTTTTCGCCTAAAGCTATGTTCATTACACAACATCATTTAGATAGACGATGGGTAGTAGTAACTAATTTTTTTGCTGATAAAATTATATCTAAAACATTTAACTACGGCTACGTAATAACAGTAACTTATGGAATTAATGAAAAATGGTCAGCAATGCTTGAAAATAAAGCCATTAAAGGAAATTATTATTCAGATGGAATCTTTACTTTAGGAGGAGCTTATTTGTTAAACAAAAATCTTCAATTAGATGCTTCCATCAGCAAAAATATAAAAAATTCTCCCGATTTATTATACGGAGGATTAGGTGTATCTTGGCGATTTGATAAAAATCATCAAGATCCAAAAATTAAAAATGGTAAAGAGATCAAGGAAGTTAAAAAAGAAGAAAAGAAAAAATCAAAAACGGGTATTTTATCAGAAGAAGAATTAGAAAAAGCAGCTGAAAAAGCAGAAAAACAAAAACGAAAAAACGAAAAAAATAAAATAGAAGAAGTAAAACCTGTAGAAGAAAAGAAAAAGAGAGTTGACGATCTAGAAGAATCAGGTAATTAAGCGGTTTTATATATGATAACAATTATAGAAGCTAAGACTAAAAAAGAAATAAAAGAATTTATAAAATTTCCTTTTCAATTATATAAAAATAATTCCTATTGGGTACCGCCATTAATTAGCGATGAAATGGAAACTTTTGATAAAAAGAAAAATCCTGTTTTTAAAAATGCAGAAGCCTATTTTTATTTAGCTTATTTAAATAATCAAATAGTAGGACGTGTAGCGGCTATAATCAATTGGGACGAAGTAGAACAATTAGGTAGAAAAAAAATACGATTTGGTTGGTTTGAAACTATTGATAATTTAGAGGTTACAAAAATTTTAATAGAAAAAGTAACAGAATTAGGTTTGATAAAACAAATGGATCATATAGAAGGACCTATGGGGTTTTCTAATCTAGATAAAGTAGGATTTCTTACAGAAGGGTTTGATCAAACAAGCACAGCTATAGGTTGGTATACACCTCCATATTATATAACCCATTTTGAACAATTAGGTTTTAAGATGGAAAAAAAATTTATAGAAAGTGATTTTAGTTTTAATAGTGTTCCTTATGAACCCATAAAAAAAGCTTCTGATCTTGTAAAAGCACGTTATGGTTTTAAATCTATAAATTTTACAAATACAAAACAAATAGAACCCTATGTAGATCGTATGTTTGATTTATTTAACAAAACATACGTAAAACTTCAATCATTTGTAGCTATTAGTAAAGATCAAATTGATTATTTTAAAAAGAAATATATCCCCTTTGTTAATCCTGAATATATAAAATTTGTTGAAGATAATAGCGGTAACATCATTGCTTTTGCTATTGTTATGCCTAATTATGCCCCTGCTCAACAAGCAATAAAAGGAAAACTTTTCCCTTTTGGTTTCTTAAAAATGCTTCAAGCAAAGAAAAATAATAAAGAAGCAGTCTTTTATTTAATAGGAATAGCCCCTGAATATCAAAGTAAGGGAGTAACAGCAGTTATATTTGAAGAATACCATAAAGTTTTTACAAAAAAAGGAATAACCAAATGTATAAGAACGCCTGAATTAGAAGAAAATATGGCAATACAAAATTTATGGAAAAATTTTAACCCTAAAATTACAAAAAGAAGATGTACCTTCATTAGATCTTTGTAAATTACTGAAAAACAGATAAAAATGAATCTAAAAATAAAGCAGATAATGTTCTGATATTTAGTATAAACGAAAATAAATATAAAACACTAAAAAAGATTGAATACCTAAAAAAAGCCCCCTGTTTTTTAAAATTATAGATTTTTTTAAAAAACAGGGGATTTTATTTAAAATTTAATCATAAGACTCGCGTAAGGCTATTATAGTCTAACAGTCCAGTTAAAAGGATCATGAGTTACTTTATGTTGAATAAAAGTTAGAGATTCTTTTAATTGTTTAGCATAAGAATTGTCAATATTAGGGAGTTCATAATATTCGTCTTTATATTGAAAACCTTTTATAGGGCTAACAACTGCAGCAGTACCTGCACCAAATATTTCAAGTAGACTACCCTCTTTTGAAGCTTGAATTAATTCAGAAACAAGTATTGGACGTACGAGTACTTGTATTCCTTTACTTTCAGCTAAAGTAATCAAGGTTTTACGAGTTATTCCATCTAAAATACGATCGCTAGTAGGGGCTGTAAGTAAAGTATCGTTAATTCTAAAAAAAACATTCATTGTACCACATTCTTCTAGTTGTGTATGTGTAGCATCGTCAGTCCAGATTATTTGCTGAAATCCAGCTTCGTTTGCTAGTTTAGTAGGATAAAATTGTCCAGAGTAGTTTCCTGCGGCTTTTGCAGCACCTATTCCGCCATTAGCAGCTCTACTATAATAATCAGCAATTATTACTTTTACATCGCCTGAATAATAAGCTTTAGCTGGTGATAAAATAACACAAAAACGATACTGTGAAGAAGGTTGTGCTATTACCCCGCTGCCTATAGCTATCATAAAAGGACGAATATAAAGAGTATTACCTATTCCTTTCTCAATCCAAGCCTCATCTATTTTTAGTAATTCTTTTAAAGCATCTATAAAAATAGATTCAGGAACCTCAGGCATACACATACGTACAGCTGATTTATTCATACGAATATGGTTTTCTTGAGGACGGAATAACCAAACTGAATTATCTTCGGCTTTATATGCCTTCATTCCTTCAAAAATCGCTTGACCATAGTGAAAAACTTTCGCTGAAGGATCTAACGTAAAGGGCTCGTAAGGTTTGATAATGGGTTTTTCCCAAGCACCATTTCTATAATCACAAACAAGCATGTGATCTGTAAATACGCTGCCAAAAGCTAAATTATCAAAATCAATTTGATTGATCTTGGAAGAAGTACTTCTAATTATTTCAATGTCACTTATAGTTTGTAAGCTCATCACCTTTTTTTTTGCTAAGTTAAAAAAATAATATGTTTTGTTGTGAAATATGTATTTTTTTTCATTCAAAAGAGTTTATTTTTTTATTTTATTAAAAAATAATGCTTTTTGTTGGTGTTTTTTTTATAAATTAAGAAGAATAGAATTAAATATATTCACTCAAAAGCTTTTTTGTGAATAAATTTAAATTCATAAAATAAATTTTTAAACAGACAATCTAATTAGTATAGGATTATATAAAATTTATAGTTTCATCAATCAGTAAAAATATTCGTAAAAAAAATAATAACAAAAGAAGATATATAAATATAATAGAAAAAATCAAGAGGATAGACTTCTTTAAAAAATGAAACGAACTTTATAGATTTGTAAAAAAATACAAATCATCAAACGTATTAAAATCTAGAAAAGACCTTTGACATAAAATAAATAAAAATTATATAAAAATAAAATTGGAGAGAAAAATTATAACAACTTTAGATGGATCTACCACGATTCAATTAGTAGATTGGAATGAATGTTACCATTCAAAAATGGGAGCCATTCAAGAGGCTTATCATGTTTTTATAAAAAATGGTTTGAATTTTTTTGAAAACCAATCTATTTCAATTTTGGAGATAGGCTTAGGAACAGGATTGAATGCTTTTATAACATTTTTAGAATCAGAACAAAAAAAGCAATACATAAAATATGAAGGAGTAGAGGCTTATCCCATAAGTATAGAAGAAGTACAACGGATGAATTATTGTACTACATTAAATAAAGAATCAAGAATGGATATTTTTGAAAAAATACACATTTCTGAATGGGAGCAAGATATTCTGTTGAGTGAAAACTTTTTATTTAAAAAAAGAAAACAGTTTTTTCAAGAAATACAAGATTTAAATCGTTTCGATTTGATCTATTTTGATGCTTTTGGTTATCAAGTACAGCCCGATTTATGGACTGAAGAAATATTTTGTAAAATGTATAACGCATTAAAAGACAATGGAGTGTTAGTAACGTATGCAGCACGAGGTGTTATTAAACGGAATATGGAATATGTTGGTTTTGAGGTAGTTAAAGTTGAGGGGCCTCCTGGGAAAAGAGAAATGATGATAGGATTTAAAAAAAATTAAAAAAAAATTATAGTTATTTTAAGACTTCTTTAACCTCAAAATAGTTAAATTTGGTAAACTAAAATTAAACTAGAATAGCATGCCAAAGAGAAATATTGATTTTGTTAAATCAATCTTAGAGAGAGTAAGTTTTGATGCCAAATTATTTGCAAAAGAATTACAAAAAGCACTTAAAATTCTTTTGCCCTATGAAGTGGAAGAGTTATCATCTTGGTTTTATCAGTATACACATGAAAAACCAGAATTAAGAAAATGTAAAATCTATTTAGAAGATTAGATACTTAAAAAAAGCTGCCCTTTTACGGAGGTCACTGAAAAAATCTTTTTAGAATTAATTGTTAAAGGAAAGGAGTAGAAAACTTAGTTTTTCTACTCCATTTTTTGTATATTCAGCTGTAATTGCAAGTTTTTTTTAGATGTTAGTACAGCAACAAACGATACAATTCAGTGAGCATTCTTCTTTATACGATTTAATTATTCCAATTGCCAAATGACCCTACTTAAGGCAAAAAACACTGACTCATATAACCTAAAATAAAAAACAGTTACAAAATAAAAACGCTTATAAAATATCTTTAAAATCCTTTTATAAGCGTTTTTTATATCTCTAGAAAACCAAATTGATCAAAATAAACGAGGTTTTTCAGTGCCCTCGATATTGTCAGGCTCTTTTTTTTATTTTTATAAACTAACATTATATGAAGAGATTTTTTGTATATTACATACTTTATCTTTAATACTTATCATATAAAAAAATCTTTTAAATGAATAAAATATTATTTGTTTCCATAATGCTTTTTTTAAGCTTAAAGAGTTTTACACAAGAACAATTTTCTGTTCATTTCAAAAGTGGACAACACGAATTGACTCCATCTGAAAAATTAGAAGTAGAAAAATGGATTCAAGAAAATAAAAAAAGTAAAATTTTAAGCATAAGTGGTTACACAGATGAAGATGGAACTAATCAATATAATGATAGTTTAGCCAAAAAAAGAACAGAAACTGTTTTTAATTTAATAAAAGGAAAGGTGGCAATTCGAACAGATTTTAAAAAAATTAATTTTGGAGAATTACACCAACAATCAAAAATAAAAGCAGAAAATAGAAAAGTCATACTCTTTTTTTTAAAAGAAAAAGATTTAGAAAAAGAAAAAGAAATCATAGCTCTAAAAACACCTGCTAATAATACGGATAAGGTAATTGTTTTTCCTAGTAGTATACTGTTAAATAATCCAGATGGAAGTGAAACAGAAATAAAATTGGACGTACAATTTATGAAAAAATTGAGCGAGTCAAAAGTAGGAGATAAATTAAAAATAGAAAATTTGAATTTTGTTTTAAATACCTATGCTATAACACAAGAATCCAGAGGGAAACTTTATGAATTATGGTTAGTTATGCAACAAAATCCAAATTTGAAAATTCAGATTCAAGGGCATATATGTTGCGTAACAAAAGATAGACAAGATTTATCAACTCAACGGGCAAAAGCAGTATATAAATTTTTAGAATTTAAAAATATAGAAAAAACAAGAATGTCTTATAAAGGATTTGGTAGCAGCCAACCATTATATAATTTGCCTGAAAAAAACGAAGAAGAAAGAGCCGCTAATAGAAGAGTAGAAATAGAAGTAGTTGATAATTAGTTTAAAAAAAAAGATAGGATTCCATGCTAAGAATTAACTTCTTTTTATCTTTGCGCTACAACAACATAACTTAATATAATGACTTCTGATACTTCAAAGCGTTACGCAATGCGTGGTGTTTCTGCATCTAAAGAAGATGTACATAACGCTATAAAAAATATTGATAAAGGTTTATTTCCTAAAGCTTTTTGTAAAATTGTTCCCGATTATCTAACGTCAGATGATGAGTACTGCTTGGTTATGCACGCTGATGGCGCAGGTACAAAATCCTCACTAGCTTATATGTATTGGAAAGAAACAGGCGATTCATCTGTATGGAAAGGTATTGCACAAGATGCACTAATTATGAATATAGATGATCTGTTATGTGTAGGTGCAGTAAATAATATAATGTTATCTTCTACTATTGGACGTAATAAAAACTTAATTCCAGGAGAGGTTATTTCTGCTATTATTAATGGTACAGAAGAACTTATAGAAGAATTAAAAACTTTTGGAGTTACGATTCACACCACGGGTGGTGAAACGGCTGATGTAGGAGATTTAGTTCGTACCATTATTGTAGATTCTACCGTTACGGCCCGAATGAAGCGTTCAGAGGTTATAGATAATGCCCGCATTAAAGAAGGAGATCTAATTGTTGGTTTAGCTTCTTACGGACAAGCCAGTTATGAAACAATGTATAACGGAGGAATGGGAAGTAATGGTTTAACTTCCGCTAGACACGATGTATTTATTAATGAATTAGCAAGTAAATATCCTGAAAGTTATGACGCTTCAGTTCCACCGGAATTAGTTTATTCAGGACGTATTCAACTTACAGATACTGTTGAAGGATCCCCTATAGATGCAGGAAAATTAGTATTGTCGCCCACACGTACTTATGCACCTATAATCAAACAAATTTTAGAAAAATATACTTCAAATCAAATCCATGGAATGATACATTGTAGTGGAGGAGCTCAAACAAAAATTTTACACTTTGTAGACAACCTTCACGTTATTAAAGACAATTTATTTGAGGTACCTCCTTTATTTAAACTAATTCAAGAACAATCTAAGACTGATTGGAAAGAAATGTATCAAGTTTTTAATTGTGGTCATCGTATGGAATTGTACGTTCCTGCCGAAATAGCAAACAATGTCATAACAATAGCCCAATCATTTAATGTTGATGCAAAAATTATAGGGCGAGTGGAAGCTTCTGAAACTAAAAAATTAACCATTAAGTCTGAATTTGGTAGTTTTGAATACTAATTTAGGTAAAACAAATCAAGCCTAGATTAAAAGTAATTACAATGTATAAAAAATAAAAGCGAATCTAAAAATTCAATACCCAATGTACGAATTACTATTTTGGAAATATAAAGATGAATTCTACCTTAATAATCATGAAGTATATGAAAGATTGTTAGAAAAAGAAATGATTAAAGAGCTAGAAGAACTCCCTGTTACAATTATTATGAGTCGTATTTCCAATGTGTTTTTTAAATGGGAAAAAATAGACGAGATGAGTTTTAAAAATACAATGGGAGTAGGTGCTTTTCATATACAAATAACTAATCAAAGTGTATTAATTAATTGTTACGGAACTAAAGGAACCGATATGGATAAACTATGCCAAATAATGGATGAATTTAAATGTCCCTTATATGATCCACAAATACCGATACGATATGATGAATTTGCTGAATAATGATGAAAATTAACCCAAAAATAGGAATTGATCAATTGGTTTTCGGGATGAAACCCAATGATGTTATAAAATTATACGGTCAACCCAATAAACAATTTGAAGATGAAGAACAAAACTTAATCTATTTGTATAATGATCAAAAATGGCGTTTGACGTTTTATGAAGATGAAGAATTTCGTTTAGGATATATTATTTCCTCTAATCCAGATTTAATACTATTTGAAAAAACTATCTTAGCACAACCTATTAACGAAATTCAGGAATTACTGAATACTAGAAAATTGAAACCCTTAGAAATAGAATCCTTCGATTCAGTAGATAACTATTTTAATGAATCAAATTGGATGATTTTTCAAGTAGAGTATGGTTCTGTAATCCGTTTTGAATTAGGAGCCGTATTTAACGATCATTCAGATGAATTTGAATGGAAATTTAGAGGATAATAAAAAAATACTTTATTAATGAGGCTGTTCGAAAAAAAACTATCCATAATCTAATCTTTAGGTTTTATAATAATAATAAATAGATGTATAAAAGTCAAAACTTAGCGTTTAGTTTGTTACTTTAACGATAAGAGAAATCACCTATAAAGTTTACGGTATTACCTGTTTATTCGTTCTTGCCCCCTTTTATTACAATTTTTTAGATCCCCCTTATTCTCATTCAAATAATACATTATAAGGTTTTTTATATTTAAAAAAAATATACCATTTAAACTTAAAAAATACGGGATTAAAAAATAAAGTTCTCGATACGTTTTAACTCGAACAGACGGTTGAATATAATTGAAATCATCGTTAGTTCGAGCGCGAAGCGCATCGAGAACCAATATTAATTTTTGTTGTTTTTGTAGGATAGTGTCTAAATCAAACATTATGTGATTTCTCCCTTTGGTCGAAATGACAAGATTGCGAACTTTTTGGACATTTTTAGGGTTAAAAAAATAGTATTATGAGGAAATTTCAAAGTTTTAAATAATATAAATCGACATGCAGTTTGCCATTCCTACGGAGGAGGAGTCTCATAATCAATATTATGTGATTTCTCCCTTTGGGCGAAATGACAATATTGCGAACTTTTTGGACATTTTTAGGGTTAAAAAAATAGTATTATGAGGAAATTTCAAAGTTTAAAATAATATAAATCGACTTTGAATCTGCATATACCTCCAAAAGTATTTGTTATAATTTAAAAGGAATGATATACTTCAAAAATGATACAATAACTACATTTTTAAAATAGTGTAATCAATTGATAGGTTCTTTTTTACTCCAGAAAGAGAAGCCAGACTATTGACAATTAAATGTTTCATTGGTTTAAGAACTACAAGAGAGTTGTGAACATCCTATTTTTTCTTTTGCCCAATCAGGTCTTTTAGCAAACCATTTTTCATATTCAGGCTGTTCTTCATAAGGCTTTTGAATTACTTGATAGAGTTCTTCCAATAATGTATAATCTTCCATTTCAGCTTTTTCTATAGCAAGTTGAGCCATATAATTCCTAAGAATATATTTTGGATTTACTAAATTCATTTTTTCTTTTCTTTCTTCATCAGAAAGAGGTTCTAGGTTAATTCTATTTAAATAATTTTGTAACCATATTGACCATGAATGTTCAAATTCAGGATTGTTATTTGATGTCTCATAAAAAGAAGATTGTATCGTTTCAAATGCGCTTTTCATAGTTTTTTCTTTAGAAACATTTCCAAGCAATCGGAAGAAAATAGTATAATCTGTTTCTTTTAATTCTAAGGAATTTATAAGTTGATAGATTAGTTCACGATCAGTGCTATGAGTTTGAGTAAGACCTAATTTTTTTTGCATCATATCTATATAGTCATTTTCGTACTCATTTTCATATTCGTGTAGTATTTTTTCTAATTCCTCGGTTTGATTAATTAAAGGATATAGAGCATTGGCGAGTTGGTATAAATTCCAAAGAGATATTTGAGGTTGATTGCCAAAAGCATATCTATGCTGATGAGCATCGGTAGTATTGGGAGTCCAATTAGGATTAAAATTATCTAACCAGCCATAAGGACCATAATCAATAGTAATGCCATGAATAGACATATTGTCTGTATTCATAACACCATGAACAAAACCTACTTGTTGCCAGTCTATTATTAATTTTCGCGTTAGTTGAGCAACCATTTGAAAAAAAGCAATATAGGCTTCTTTTCCTGTAGTTTTAATTTCAGGGAAATAGTGTTTAATTGTAAAATCAGTTAATAATTGTAAGTTTTTTAAATCATTTCTAGCAGCAAATAACTCAAAATTACCAAATCGAATGAATGAAGGAGCAACGCGGCAGACTATAGCACCTTTTTCATAAGCAGGGTTTCCATTGTATAAAATATCTCGTAATACATCATTTCCTGTTGTTATAATACTTAAGGATCGGGTAGTAGGAATACCCAAAGAGTTCATGGCTTCAGCACATAAATATTCTCTAATTGAAGAACGAAGTACAGCTAAACCATCAGCATTTCTTGAATAAGGTGTTTTTCCAGCACCTTTTAATTGGAAGGTGTATTTTTTGTTCTTATTTTCAATTTCAAATAAATTAATGGCACGACCGTCTCCTAGTTGTCCTGCCCAAACACCAAACTGATGGCCTCCATAACACATTGAAAAAGGATTTGTTTCAGGATAAATTTTTTTTCCTGAGAAAAAAGAAAGAAAATCTTCTGATTTTACATCATTTACGGAAAGTCCTAATTCGTTTGCGAAATTAATATTTGCATGAATTAAATGAGGGTTTTTAGGAGGGGTAGGAGTAACAAACGAAAAAGCTGATTCGAATACTTTACGAACTGTATTTTCATTAATTGAGTCAGCGGGTAACTCCTTTGTAAATTTATTTTTAATTGAAAAAGATAAAGACATAGTTTTAATAAATAAAAAAAATAGAACTTTGGATATTTAGCATCTGAATCAAAAAAATGATTTGTGTATATGTTTGCGTCTATGTTTGGTTTGTACTAAATTATTTTCTCCAGAAATCACACTAATAGTTCCATTGGTTTCAAACATAGCAAGTTTAACACTATCAAAATGTTCAATTCCATGTTCTCGTATGGCTTGTTCTAGTTCTTCTAAAGTTATTCCTAGACGAGTTAAAGTTTTATAATCAGTAATTCCGTCATGTATTAATATTTCTGGTTTACTTGTTATTAAATTTTTAATAACATTTGATTTTATCATAGCTTTTTTAAACACCATGTTGATTATAAAAAGAGCTAAAGCTGCTGTTAAACCTCCTAATAGAGAAGTATCACTTCCTACCATTGCATTTTGTACAGAATTACTAATGAGTAAAATGAGAATAACATCAGCAGTATTAAGTTGTGATAGCTCTTTTTTGCCAAATAGTTGAAGCGCAATTATCATAAAGAAATAAACGCATGAACTACGAATAATAATGTCTAGAAAAGGATTCATTATTTTATTTTAAAACTTTTTTCAATAGCTTTTATCATTTCACCAGCAATATCTTTATGTGTAGCTCCTTCTATACCTTCTAATCCAGGAGAAGAATTTACTTCTAATAGAAGAGGTCCTTTACTAGAGCGAATGATGTCTACTCCAGCTACTTTTAAATCCATTGCTTTTGCAGCTTTGATTGCAATTCTTTTTTCGGCAGCAGTTACTTTTATAACAGATGCACTTCCTCCCATGTGTATATTTGCTCTGAACTCACCAGGAGCGGCTTCTCTTTGCATAGCGGCTACCACTTTGCCATCTACAACGAAAAGACGTAGATCTTTACCGTTAGCTTCTTTGATGAATTCTTGTACTAAAATATTTGCATTAAGACTTTTAAAAGCATTGATTACGGATTCAGCTGCTTTTTTTGTTTCTGCTAATACAACTCCTTTTCCTTGAGTTCCTTCTAATAATTTGATTATTAGTGGTGATCCTCCAACCATTTTAATTAAATCATTTGTGTCAAGAGGAGAATTGGCAAACCCTGTAGTAGGAATGTCAATGCCACTTTGTAATAATAATTGAAGTGAAAATAACTTATCTCGAGATTGAGTAATAGCGGCTGCAGAGTTAAGGGTAAAAACCCTCATGGCTTCAAACTGCCGAATCAGGGTACAACCGTAGTATGTAATACTTGGTCGGATACGAGGAATAACAGCATCAAAATTATCTAATACGCGTCCGCCTCGATAATGAATTTCAGGAGTTGTGGCATCTAACTTAATATAACATTCTTTGATGTTAAGAAACTCCATTTCATGACCGCGCATTTCACCAGCTTCCATTATCCGACGATTACTGTATAGGTTAGGATTACTAGCTAATACAGCAATTCTTAGTTTAGCACTGGATTCTTTATTAACGTGGTAATTAGATTTAATTTCGTCAAAGGAAGGTTGACCTAAAATATATTTTTCTTGAGGATCTACCATCATTTTTCCCACCATGGCTTCACGACCTAAAAGCATACGGAATCCCATGGAGTCTCTATTGGCTAAGGTTACTTCTATGGGAAATGTTTCATTGCCAATACTTAAATTCGTTTTTATGACATAACGCTGTTCCCTATAGCCACTAGAACTTTTTACAATCCTTTTATCAATTAATTTAGCTTCACAATGTCTAGTTATTTTAACATTGCTTTGAAGAGGATTTACATCAAATTTGACCCAATTTTCTCCATTTTTGGAAAACGGAGTAATATTTGTGGCATGTATAGCAGATGTTTTAGCACCTGAATCCACTCTTGCTTTTATATAAGGAATTTCTAACTCAGGGAAGGAACACCATTCTTCACTCCCTATAATCTCTTTTTTAGATGACATATTTTTAAACAAACAAAATAAGATAACAATAATTATTTTCGAATAAAAAAGCCTACTAGTCTGTAGGCTTTTGAGATTTTTTTACTTGAATTTTTAATTCTTGTGAACTAGTATCTAAATCCATCTCAATTATATCTCCTTCATGAATTTTAGAAGTGATAATTTCTTCTGCAAGTACATCTTCTACATATTTTTGGATGGCTCTTTTTAACGGACGAGCACCAAATTGTTTATCAAAACCTTTTTCTGCAATGAAAGCTTTGGCTTCTTCCGTTAGTTGTAGTTCGTATCCTAATTCTTTAATACGAGCATATAATTTTTGTAATTCAATATTGATGATTTTATCAATATCTTCTTTTTCAAGGGCGTTAAATACAATTACGTCGTCAATTCTGTTTAAGAACTCAGGAGCAAAAGTTTTTTTCAATGCGCTTTCAATAACTCCTTTTGCATGGTCATCTGCTTGTGCTTGTTTAGCAGCAGTACCAAAACCTACACCTTGACCAAAGTCTTTTAACTGTCGAGCCCCTACATTAGAAGTCATAATGATAATAGTATTTCTAAAGTCAATTTTTCGACCCAAACTATCTGTTAAATAACCGTCGTCAAGCACTTGTAACATCATATTGAAAACATCGGGATGTGCTTTTTCAATTTCGTCTAAAAGAACTACACAATAAGGTTTGCGTCTTACTTTTTCGGTTAATTGCCCTCCTTCTTCATAACCAACATATCCTGGAGGAGCTCCAACTAAACGTGATATAGCAAATTTTTCCATGTATTCACTCATGTCAACTCTAACTAGAGCTTCTTCTGAATCAAATAATTCTTTAGCTAATACTTTTGCTAATTGGGTTTTACCAACACCTGTTGAGCCTAAGAAAATAAATGAGCCTATTGGTTTATTAGGGTCTTTTAATCCCGCTCGATTTCGTTGAATAGCACGTGCAATTTTTTGAACTGCATCTTTTTGACCTATCACTTTTTTGTCTAGAATTTCAGGTAAATGAGCTAACTTGTTACTTTCAGTTTGCGCAATACGATTTACAGGAATACCTGTCATCATAGATACTACATCGGCAACATTGTCTTCTGTAACGCTTATTCTGTTGTTTTTAGAATCCTCTTCCCATTGTTCTTGAGCTATTGCTAATTCTTTTTCAATGCGTTTTTCATCATCACGTAGTTTAGCTGCTTCTTCATATTTTTGACGTTTTACAACGGTATTTTTTAATTCACGTACTTCGTCTAATTGACGTTCTAAATCTAGGATTTGTTTAGGTACATCAATATTTGTTATGTGTACGCGAGAACCCGCTTCATCTAGTGCGTCAATAGCTTTATCAGGAAGAAAACGATCGCTCATATAACGTTCCGTTAGTTTCACACAAGCTTCAATAGCTTCTGGTGTAAAACTCACATTATGATGATCTTCGTATTTCCCTTTTATGTTATTTAGTATTGTGATAGTCTCTTCAATGGAAGTTGGATCTACAATAACCTTTTGAAAACGACGTTCTAGCGCGCCATCTTTTTCTATATACTGACGGTATTCGTCTAATGTAGTAGCCCCAATACATTGTATTTCACCTCTTGCTAGAGCGGGTTTGAACATATTAGAAGCGTCAAGAGAGCCTGTAGCTCCACCTGCTCCCACAATGGTATGAATTTCATCAATGAATAGAATGATGTCATCATTTTTTTCTAACTCATTCATAACGGCTTTCATACGTTCTTCAAACTGACCACGATATTTAGTACCAGCTACTAATGAAGCAAGGTCTAATGTTACAACTCTTTTGTTGTATAAAATTCTAGAAACTTTCTTTTGTACAATTCTTAGAGCTAAGCCTTCCGCAATAGCTGACTTTCCAACGCCAGGTTCGCCTATTAATAGCGGGTTGTTTTTCTTTCTTCGGCTTAAAATTTGCGAAACACGTTCTATTTCTTTTTCACGTCCTACAACAGGATCTAGTTTACCTTCTTCTGCCATTTCGGTTAAATCGCGTCCAAAATTATCTAAGACAGGAGTTTTAGATTTTTTGTTTGATTTATTGGCAGGATTAGAAGGGGGGCCTTGACTAAAACTGTCATCTTGTCTTGAATCATCACCATAAGACGACTCGTTTTTAGGAAAATTGTCTTGAAAATCTTCTTCGTTTGGCATCATAGTTAAATATTGTTCTTTAGCTGTATCGTAATCAATTTTGAGTTTATGTAATAATTTTGTGGTAGGATCATTTTCATTACGTAGTATACATAAAAGTAAATGAGCCGTACTGATTGTTGTACTTTGAAAAACTTTGGCTTCTAAGAAAGTAGTTTTTAAAGCTCTTTCAGCTTGTCTTGTTAGATGTAAATTTTTTTTATCATTACTTAAAGAAAGATTGGGATTTGCAGGACTTAATATCTCAACTTTTCTACGCAAATGCTCTAAATCAATCGAAAGATTGTTTAAGATATGAATGGCAGAACCATTGCCATCTCTTAAAATTCCAAGCATAAAGTGTTCAGTACCAATAAAATCATGACCTAAACGCAGTGCTTCCTCTTTACTGAAAGTAATTACTTCTCTAACTCTTGGTGAAAAATTGTCATCCATATCTTACAGTTATTAGTAATTGTAAATTTAATAATTTATAAACGGAATTACAAAAAACATTCCATTTCAATTATACTGTCAGGCTAAAAGACAAAAAAAAAATGAGACAAACAAAGGTTATTGTGTGTATTTATTAACCAATACAGGTTGTTTGTTTGTTAATAAAAAAATGAAATAACAAGAGTAAGAGTGTGTTCAAAATCAGATAAATCCGTATATTAGCGCGTTTGTAAAAAATTTGATAAATTAACGTAAATACTTATGTCTGAGGGAGAAAAGTTAATTCCAATTAACATTGAAGACGAAATGAAATCAGCTTATATCGATTATTCGATGTCAGTTATTGTATCAAGAGCGTTACCAGATGTTAGAGATGGTTTAAAGCCTGTACACCGTCGTGTGTTATTTGGAATGCATGAATTAGGAGTTTTTTCTAATAGACCACACAAAAAGTCAGCGAGAATTGTAGGGGAAGTGTTAGGTAAGTATCACCCACATGGGGATTCTTCTGTATATGATGCCATGGTTCGTATGGCACAGGATTGGAGCTTACGCTATTTAATGGTAGATGGTCAAGGAAACTTTGGATCAATAGATGGAGATAGTCCTGCGGCTATGCGTTATACAGAGGCAAGAATGAAAAAGTTCTCTGAAGAAATGTTAGCTGATATTGATAAAGAAACAGTTGATTTTCAATTAAACTTTGACGATACTTTAGAAGAACCTAAAGTAATGCCTACAAAAGTACCCAATTTGCTTGTAAATGGAGCATCTGGTATTGCTGTTGGTATGGCTACTAATATGGCTCCTCATAATTTATCTGAAGTAATAGAAGGAACTTTAGCTTATATAAATAACAATGATATTGAAGTAGATGAATTAGCTACCTATATAAAAGCACCTGATTTTCCAACAGGAGGCGTTATTTATGGTATGGATGGGGTGCGTGAAGCATTTAAGACAGGACGTGGTCGTGTGGTAATTCGTGCTAAAGTGGGTTTTGAAGAAGTAGATGGACGTGAAGCAATTGTAGTAACGGAAATTCCTTATCAGGTGAATAAAGCAGAAATGATTAAAAAAACTGCTGACTTGGTAAATGATAAAAAAATTGAAGGAATATCAACCATACGTGATGAGTCTGATAGAAACGGTATGCGCATCGTTTATATATTAAAAAGAGATGCTGTACCCAATGTAGTATTAAATACACTCTATAAATATACACAATTGCAATCATCGTTTAGTGTTAATAATATTGCATTAGTAAACGGAAGACCTCAATTGTTAAATCTGAAAGACTTAATACATTACTTTGTAGAGCACCGTCATGACGTGGTTACACGTCGTGCACAATTTGACTTACGAAAAGCAGAAGAAAGAGCACATATTTTAGAAGGTTTAATCATAGCATCGGATAATATTGACGAGGTTATTGCACTTATTCGTTCTTCTAAAGATGGAGAAGAAGCACGTGGAAAATTAATAGAACGATTCAATCTTTCTGAAATTCAAGCTCGTGCCATTGTAGAAATGCGTTTAAGACAATTAACAGGTCTTGAACAAGACAAACTACGTGCAGAATACGAAGAAATTATGAAATTAATAGCGGAGTTAAAAGCATTATTAGCTAGTAAAGAACTTCGTATGAATTTAATAAAAGAAGAATTACTAGAAGTTAAAGAAAAATACGGTGACACGCGTCGTTCTACAATTGAATACTCAGGAGGAGATATGAGTATTGAAGACTTAATTGCTGATGAACAAGTTGTTATTACCATATCACATGCAGGCTACATAAAACGTACTCCGTTATCAGAATATAAAACTCAAAATAGAGGAGGAGTAGGACAAAAATCAGCGGGGACACGCGATCAGGATTTCTTAGAACACATGTACGTAGCAACCAATCACCAATACATGTTATTCTTTACCCAAAAAGGAAAATGTTTCTGGATGAGAGTATACGAAATCCCTGAAGGAAGCAAAGTTGCTAAAGGACGTGCTATTCAAAACTTGATAAACATTGAGCAAGATGATAAAGTAAAAGCCTTTATTTGTACAAAAGATTTAAAAGATCAAGAATACATCAATGGTCACTATGTAATCATGGTAACAAAAGAAGGACAAGTTAAAAAAACTTCTTTAGAACAATATTCACGTCCACGTACTAATGGGGTAGCGGCTATTACTATAAAAGAAGGTGATGAGTTGTTAGAAGCAAAATTGACAACAGGAAACAGTCAAGTCTTAATTGCTGTTAAGTCCGGAAAACTAGTTCGTTTTGAAGAAGAAAAAACCAGACCAATGGGAAGAACAGCATCAGGAGTAAGAGGAGTAACCCTTGCTGATGAAAAAGATGAAGTAATAGGGATGGTGTCTATTGATCGAGATCATGTAAATGATTCTCAAATATTGGTAGTTACAGAAAACGGTTATGGAAAACGAACTAAATTAGTAGATGATGATGGAGAAGATGTGTACAGAATTACAAACCGTGGAGGAAAAGGAGTTAAAACCTTAAATATTACAGAAAAAACAGGCTCACTTATTGCTATTAATAACGTTACAGATGATGATGATTTAATGATTATCAATAAATCAGGTTTAACTATTCGGATGAGAGTTTCAGATTTACGTGTTATGGGACGCGCAACACAGGGAGTTCGTTTGATTAATATCAAAGGAAAAGATTCTATTGCGGCAGTTTGTAAAGTAATGAGAGAAGAAGATGAAGAGGAAATTAATTCAGAAGAAAATGAATTGAATAATCATTTAACAACTGATTCTGAAGAAGGAACAGAATTAGAAAATCAAGAATAATATAAATAAAAATAAAATGAAAATAAAGAATTTAGCACTAGTAACGGCTTTGTTTTTGTCAGTTACTACAAATGCTCAAAAAGAAGATATCAAAGTAGCTGAAAAAGCATTACGATCAGGAAATCCTACTGAAGCTAAAACAGCATTAGATAAAATAGAGTATATGATTGTAAATTTAGACAATCCAACAAAAGCACAGTATTATTTTTTATTAGGAAATACAAATCTAGAATTAGCTAAGAAAAATATTGAAGAAGGAAAAAATCTAGCAGCAGCAGCTAAAGCCTATAATGAACTAAAATCAACTGAAGCTAGCTCTGGAAAAAATAAATATACAGGACAAGCAGAAACCTCTTTAATTGAAGTTAAACGTTTATTGACCAATAATGCTATTGCAGACTCAAATGCAAAACGTTATAAAGAAAGTGCTCAAAAATTATACGAAGTGTACGGTTTAGATAAAAAAGACACAACAATGTTATATTATGCAGCAGGCACAGCTATAAACGGTGAAGATTATGATACAGCCCTTTCTTATTATAAAATCTTAAAAGACCTGAAATATTCAGGTAAATCAACTAATTATTTAGCTAAAAACAAATCAAACGGACAAGAAGAAACTTTTGCTTCGATGAAAGATAGAGATTTTTCTGTAAAAGTAGGAACTCATGAAGCTCCAAGAACAGAAAATATCTCATCAAAAAGAGGTGAAATAATTAAAAATATTGCACTAATTCTAAATCAAAAAGGAGATTTGTCAGCTGCTAAAAGAGCCGTAGAAGAAGCAATACAAGCTAATCCTGGAGATACGGGATTGTATACTGCTGGTATGGAAGTAGCATTAAAAGCAAATGATTATGCAACGTATAAAAAATATGCACAAGAAGCTCTAGCACAAGATCCTAATAATGCCGATTTGTTTTATAACTTAGGTGTTATTTCGGGACAAGCAAATGATAAACAAGCAAAAATAGACGCAGAAGGATATTATCTAAAAGCAATTCAGATAGATCCAAAATACAAAAATGCGTATTTGAATTTAGGCGTTTTGAAATTAGATGGAGAAAAAGAAATTGTAGATCAAATGAATAAATTAGGAACTTCCGCAGCTGACATGAAAAAGTATGAAGCTTTAAAAGTAAAAAGAGAAAATTTATACAAATCAGCAATTCCTCATCTAGAAAAAGCGTACGAGTTATTTGAAAGTGATAAAGACATTAAAAATACATTATTAAATATGTATAATGCACTTGATATGACAGATAAATACAAAGCATTAAAAGCTAAAAATTAAATTAAAAATAAATGAATGATGTAAAAAGAGGATGTTTGAAAAGTGAAAATCAATGTTCAGCCTGTCTGCTTCAGCAATAAGAAAACTCGTATTATCAGCGTTACGTGATACTTCGACTGGAATTTTTCTTTGGTAGACAAGATCGAAGCCTCTTTTTACTGTTTTATGTTACTTGAGCTTTTATATTCTTTTTAAGTTTAAACTAATTTTAATTTTTTACTAGCAAATTTTTCATGTTATGTTGTTTTTATTACATAATTTTTGAAAAAGTGATTTGTTAACTCTGAATTTATTATCAAATAATTTTTTTGAAGAGAGTAAGATATTTTGTAACTAAAACTGTAATTCATAAAAAGAGGCTGTTCCAAAAAAATTGGCAGCCTCTTTTTATTATTAAAGATCCAAATACCTATCGAAGATGAATTTTATATATCCGATTTTTAGAAAGTGAGTTTAAATTTTAGGAGACACTTTCTTTTTAGTTTTTGTTTCAAAAATTTTAAATATCATCGAAATCAATATCTGTAAAAGAATTCCTTAAACCATCTCCTTCTCTTTGATATTCCTTTTTAAAATCTTTTTGGTGACGTTCAGAAATCACTTCTTCTCCTTTTTGATCTAAAACGTAAGAAGTCATTTCATCTAAAATATCTCTAAATGCAGCAAAATCTTCTTTATATAAATAGATTTTGTGCTTTTTAAAATGAAAAGATCCATCATCTTCTGTAAATTTTTTACTTTCTGTAATTGTGATGTAATAATCATCTGCCTTTGTAGAACGTACATCAAAGAAGTAAGTTCTTCTCCCTGCACGTAATACTTTAGAAAAAATTTCTTCTTTTTCTAACATTTCGTTTTCGTTCATTCTCATTCTATCAAAAATTATTTTGTGTTGTGATGTTCAAATTTGTAAAAAAAAATACTTACAGCCAAATATTTATTGAAAATCTTTTTCAGTTAATTGTTTTAAATATAAATTTTTATAATAACCCTCTTGATTTACTAGTTGATTATGAGTTCCTTGCTGAGTAATTATTCCTTTTTCTAAAACTATAATTTTATCTGCATCTTTAGCAGAAGATACTCTATGGGTTACCATTATAATCGTTTGATTTTTAATATATTTTGTAAAATTATTTAAAATTTTTTCCTCTGTTTCTGTATCTACTGCGGACAAACTATCATCTAATAACAATATAGGAGCCTCTTTTATTAATGCTCTTGCTATAGAAAGACGTTGTTTTTGACCTCCTGAAAGGGTAATTCCTCTTTCACCTAACAATGTTTCGTATTGATCCTTAAATCCTAAAATAGTATCATGAATAACAGCTTGTTTTGCTACGGTTATTACATTTTTTAAGTTAGAACCTTCTTTTCCGAAACAGATATTATTAAAAATTGTATCTGAAAATAAAAACGAATCTTGTGGGACAACACTTATAGCATTTCTTATGTCTTGCAATTGAATTTTTTTAATATTTATTCCATCAATAAAAATAGTTCCTTCCGATGCGTCATATAATCTAGGAAGAAGTGATAATAGAGTAGACTTTCCAGCACCTGTAGATCCTAAAATAACGACTCTTTCCCCCTTCTTTATTTTAAAAGATACATCTTTTAAAATTAATTCATCTGTATTAGGATAATGAAAGCTAACATTTTTAAATTCAATAGTATCGATCGTAGTATGTGATGTAGCCTTTAAATCAACTCTAATATCGGGCGTGATTTTTAAAAATTCATTGATCCGTTTTTGTGAAGCTTCTGCTTCTTGAACTAAGGATGAAACCCAGCCTATAGAGGTAACAGGCCAAATTAACATATTGATATAAAGTATGAATTTAGCTATAACACCAAGATTTAATAAACTTCCTTGAATATACATATAACTTCCTACGGAAATTACGAACAAATTACTTAATCCTATTAATAATAACATTAAAGGCGCAAAAAAAGCTTGTGTCTTAGCTAAATCAATACTTTTTTTATAATTAATCCTAGATAAATCCTCAAGTTCTAATCCTTTAAATAATTGAATATGAAAAGATTTAACAACCCTAATTCCTGAAAAATATTCTTGTGCAAAGCTAGTTAGCTTAGATAAATTTTCTTGAAAAATAGTACTTTTTTTATTAATTTCGGAACTGATCTTAAAAATAGAATAAGCTAATAGAGGTAATGGCAATAATACAATTAGAGTTAATATTTTAGAAATTTTTATCATATAAAAAATAACGATAGCAAATCTAATTAAGGTATTAATTGTATACATTACGGCAGGGCCAACATACATTCTTACACGTGCTATATCTTCTGTAATTCGATTCATTAAATCCCCTGTTCTATTTTCAACATAAAAATTTTGACTTAATGTTTCATATTTTTTAAAAACTTCATTTTTTAGATCGTATTCTACATGACGTGACATAACAATTAAAGTTTGGCGCATCAAAAAAGTTAAAAAACCAGCCAATAAAGTAGCTCCTAAAATAAGAATGATGTAATTTCTTAAATTATTCCTTATTTCAGTTGAATCAGATTGGTTAGATCTAAAATAATATTCTATCTCAGAAATAGAATCTCCAATCAATTCAGGAGTATATAATGAAAAAAATTGGGCGATTATTGTAATTAAAATTCCTCCAAAAAAATGGTATTTATACTTTAAAAAATAAGGGGTGATATACCTAAGTTCTTTCATTTTTTCAAAATAAAAACGTTTTAAATAAAAATATATTAATAAAACTTTAATATTTAAACGATAATTTAAAGATAATAAAATTTTATTTTTTATAACTAGGACTAAATATTTTAGCTTATAATTGCAAAAAATTAATCGAAAAGCGTAATTTTGTAATGGTTTTAAAAAAACAAACCATACTATTAAAAAAACATTCATTATGATTACTGAATCTGTAAAAGCAAGTGAATTACATAAAGTTGACCCTGTTTTCGGTCAAGTTTCATTTGATAATCACGAACAAATTGTTTTTTGCCAAGACAAAGATACTGGTTTAAAAGCAATAATTGGTATCCATAACACAGTTTTAGGACCTGCATTAGGAGGTACTAGAATGTGGAAATATACAAACGAATGGGAAGCATTAAATGATGTATTACGTTTGTCTCGAGGAATGACTTTTAAATCGGCTATTTCTGGTTTAAACCTAGGTGGTGGTAAAGCCGTAATTATTGGCGATTCAAAAGTTGACAAAACTCCTGAAATGATTGCGAAATTTGGTCAATTTGTACATTCTTTAAGTGGGCGTTATATTACAGCTGAAGATGTAGGAACTACCACGCCTGATATGGATCTAATTCGTCAACACACATCATACGTAACAGGTATCTCAGAAGCAATAGGTGGATCAGGAAACCCATCTCCCGTTACAGCATACGGGGTATATATGGGGATGAAAGCGGCTTCTAAATATAAGTTCGGATCTGAAAATTTAGACGGGAAAAAAGTTTTAGTTCAAGGTATTGGCCACGTAGGAGAAACTTTAGTAGACTATTTAACAAAAGAAGGAGCAAAAGTTGTTATTTCTGATATTAATGAAGCTCGTTTGATTGAAATAGGAAATAAATACGGAGCTAAAATTTTTCAAGGAGATGATCTATACAGCTTAGATGTTGATATTTACGCTCCTTGTGCTTTGGGTGCAACAGTTAATGATGATACAATCAATAAGTTACAAGCAAAAGTAATTGCGGGGGCGGCTAATAATCAATTAGCAAATGAAGTACGTCATGGACAAATGCTTAAAGAAAAAGGAATTTTATATGCTCCAGACTTTTTAATTAATGCAGGAGGGATCATTAATGTATACGGTGAAATAGCTAATTATGGAAAAGAAGAAGCTATGCGTAGAACAGAAAATATATTCAATACTACATTAGAAATATTTGATTACGCAGATACTAATAATATTACAACTCACGAAGCTGCTTTCAAAATTGCTCAAAATAGAATTGATCTAAAAAAGAAAGAATTAGCTAAGTAATTAGCTCGTTGAAAATAAAATATATAACAAAATTTGTTAATTACTCTTTTGTTAAAATATTTTAATCTCTAAAAAAAAATGTATTTTTGCGAAGCGAAAGAAACTCTTTCGCTTCGTTAATTTTTTAAAAGTTCTTACAAAGGTGTTAAATAGAAGACATATCCGACTAAAAGTGATGCAAACCATATATGCAATGCATCAAAACCATTCTGATAATATTGAAAAAGAAGAAAGATTCTTATTTAGTAGTATCGATAATATGCAAGACTTATATCTTGTAACCATATCTTTATTATTAGAAATAAGAAAAAAAGAGGAAGAGTTTTTAGACTTATCTAGCAAAAAGTATTTAGCCACCCGAGAAGAAAAAAATCCAAATTTAAAACTTGTTAATAATAAAGTTCTTCAACTTTTAGAAGAAAGCAATTCTTTATCTATAGCTTTAGCAGATAGAAAAATTAATGATTGGCATATACACGAAGAATATGTGAAGATTTTTACTGCTGAGATTAAACAAAGCGATTTATATAAAAAATATATGAATAATCGTACTAACGATTTTCAAGAAGATAAAGAGTTTATTATCAGTTTGTTTACCGAAATTTTAGCTCCAAATATTAAACTTTATGAATATCTAGAAGATCATAAGTTAACTTGGATAGATGATATTCCACTAATTAATACATATATTGTTAAACAATTAAGAGCAATTAAAAGTGAAGAAGACCTATTCTTTGTTCCTAAATTATTTTCTGATATTGAAGATCGAGAATTTGTATCTCAACTTTTTCGTAAAACAACCTTAAATGAAGAAGCTCTTGCTAAAGAATTTGCTGAAAAAACACCTAATTGGGAAATAGAACGTATTGCTGAAATTGATACAATCATCTTAAAAATGGCTATTTGCGAATTATTAAAATTTCCATCAATTCCTGTTAAAGTAACAATTAACGAATATTTAGAAATAGCAAAAGAGTATTCTACGCCAAAAAGTTCTATATTTATCAATGGAGTTTTAGATAATTTAGTAAAAGAATTTAACACTAACGGCAAGTTAAAAAAGACGGGTCGTGGCTTAATGTAATAACAAAATGAAAAAGTACAGTTTTGCAATTTTTACAATCCTTTCGTTAGTAGCCTGCAAATCTAAAGACGAATTTGAGGTTCAACAATTAGACGATAATAATTTAGTATTACCACAAGGTGTGCTTTCCATGAAAGAAGAGAGCATGAAAAAGAAACTAAAACCAGGTGAATACCCAAAAATAGAGTTTGATAATCTTCAACATGATTTTGGAACAATTAAACAAGGAGATAAAGTAGAGCATATATTTAAGTTTACCAATACAGGTAAAAATGATTTATATGTAATGGAAGTTCGTCCTTCTTGTGGATGTACTGCCCCAGAATGGACAAAGACACCCGTAAAAAAAGGACAATCAGGTGAAATAAAAATTATTTTTGATTCCAAAGGAAAATCGGGTCAACAAACTAAATCAGTAGCTCTTTTAACCAATACAGAACAAGGAAATGAAATTTTAACATTTAAAGCAAATATATTAGTAGAAAATAATGTACCTACTACTAAATAGTTTTAATATCCTAATAATAATATAAAAAAGAAAGTTAATACGAAATGATGCAATTTTTACCTTATTTGTTAATGTTTGTTGTAATGTTTGTGTTTTTAATACTACCACAACAACGAAAAATAAAAAAAGAAAAAGAATTTGAATCTTCACTAAAAGTTGGTGATAAGGTCATTACCAAAAGCGGAATTCATGGAAAAATAGCTGAATTAGCCGAAGGTGTAGTTATTGTAGAAACGATGGCTGGTAAGATAAAAATGGAACGTTCAGCCATTTCATCAGACATGACAATAGCATTAAATAAAAAATAATTTTTTTATTAAGTAATAAGTAGCCATCACCTAAAAAATGATGGCTATTTTAATTTTAAGATTTTATGGCTTAATCCAAATATGGTATAACAAATCTTTATAGATAAAAAAAGAACTTGATCTTTTATTATTCAAATAGTCAAAATTATATATACAGAAAAATATTTTTATCATAGTGTTAATTTATTAATACTCCTTTTCTAACCAAGTAGCTTTTATAAGATATTTTTTATATTCTCTTTAAAGAAATTACCTAATTTAAATAGAATGCTTTTATATCATATTTTATCAATTAAAGACTAATGATTATCCCTTAAAAATCATGATTTAGTTATCTATTTTATTTTGAATAATATAAATTAAAAGAATAGTTGAGTATTTAAAAATACGTAAACACATCTATATGTGTTGATTAGAAGTAATAAGCTAGAAAATAATACCATTTAAAATTTGAAATTTCCTCATAATACTATTTTTTCAACTTTGAGACTGTCCTAAAAGTTCGCAATCCTCATTTCGACCAAAGGGAGAAATCACATAATGTTTGATTTAGACACTATACTACAAAAGCAATAAAAATTAATGTTGGTTCTCGATGCGCTTCGCGTTCGAACTAACGATGATTTCAATTATATACTAAACCGTTTGTTCGAGTTGTTTTAAAATGAAAAAAAATATCGAGAATTTTACTTTTTAATCCAGTATATTTTAAGTGGTATAAGAATTTATATTTTATCTTGTAGATATAAAAGACAGATTGCTAAAAAGTAATTTCAAAAAAGGAGTATAAGTAAAATTTAACAAAATATATGGTAAAACCGTAATAAGTTTTAATATTAGTATTTTAAATTTGTCATACGTTCTTAATCAAGTAAACAAACTAAATTTTTAAACGTATTATTTGATAAAGCATATTTATAATCCATATTATGGGTGTTTTTACTCTGTAATTTTATTAAAATTGTAGACAAAACATATAGAAACACCGTGACTTTATCTTTTATTTTGTTTTTGGGAGATATAAAATTATCGTTTAAAAATTAAAAAAACAGCCATGCAAATTGTATGGCTATTTTTTTATTAAAATAAATGGTTCTTAGGTATAAGAAATATTTAACAAAATATACGGAAAACCCGTAACAAGATTAGGTTGCAGTTACTTAACTTTGCCTCGCATTGCTTAGTCAAATAAACATTTTTTATTTTTAAATGATCTACGCGAGTAAAGGTTTACTAAAAGATATTTCGTATTATTTAATTGAGTAGTTTTCTTCTTAACACTTCTTATTTTTAGTAAAACAATACGCTTTATCTCGTTATTTGTTTTTGGGGAATTACATTGATCGTTTAAAATTATCAAGAAAAGTCATACTCTAAACAGTATGACTTTTTTTATTTATTGTTCCTTCAATTTTTAATTTAATCGGTATTAATTTATATTTTTGCTTCGATTTTTTAATCTAATAATAAGATGGTAAAAGACTTATTCGAAAGAATTCAAAACAATAAAGGTCCATTAGGAAAATGGGCATCGCAAGCGGAAGGTTACTATGTATTTCCTAAACTTGAAGGTGATTTAGGTCCTCGTATGAAGTTTCATGGTAAAGAAATTTTAAATTGGTCTATCAATGATTATTTAGGTTTGGCTAATCATCCTGAAATTAGAAAAATTGATACAGAAGCAGCTGAACAATATGGAGCGGCTTATCCTATGGGAGCTCGTATGATGAGTGGACATACAAGTTTACATGAACAATTACAAAATGAATTAGCATCATTTGTGAGTAAAGAAGCTGCCTATTTATTAAATTTTGGTTATCAAGGTATGGTATCTACTATTGATGCCCTAGTAACTAAAAATGATGTAATTGTATACGATGTAGACTCACATGGTTGTATAATTGATGGGGTTCGTTTACACATGGGCAAACGTTTTACCTATAAGCACAATGATGTGGAAAGCCTTGAGAAAAATCTACAACGTGCAACCAAAATGGCTGCTGAATTAGGTGGTGGTATTTTAGTAATTACTGAAGGCGTTTTTGGAATGCGTGGTCAACAAGGTAAGTTAAAAGAAATCGTTGCCTTAAAAGAAAAATACAATTTCCGTTTATTAGTAGATGATGCACATGGCTTTGGTACTTTAGGTAAGACAGGAGCTGGAGCTGGAGAAGAACAAGGCTGCCAAGATGGTATAGATATTTATTTTTCAACTTTTGCTAAATCAATGGCTAGTATAGGAGCTTTTGTGGCAGGTGATAAAGATATTATTGATTATTTAAAATACAACTTGCGCTCTCAAATGTTTGCAAAGTCTTTGCCTATGATATTTACAGTAGGTGCTTTAAAACGCTTAGAAATGTTGCGTACAATGCCCGAATTAAAAAATAAGTTGTGGGAGAATGTAAATTACTTGCAAAATGGCTTAAAATCTAAAGGTTTTAATATAGGCGATACAAATACTTGTGTAACTCCTGTATATCTAGAAGGTTCTATTCCTGAAGCCATGGTTATGGTTAATGATTTAAGAGAAAATTATAATATCTTTTTGTCAATTGTTGTATATCCTGTAATTCCTAAAGGAATTATCTTACTAAGAATGATACCTACCGCATCTCATACTATTACTGATATAGACGAAACACTAGCTGCATTTGAAGCTATTCGTGAAAAATTAAGTAATGGTACTTACAAAGTATTAGCTGAAAGTAGTGTAGAAAACGTATCTTAAAAAACAGTTGAAAACGTATTGAATATAAACAAATACAAATTTTAATTTTATAAAAGAGAGTTACCCAAAAGTTTGAAATCCTGTCATTTCAACCCAAAGTAAAAATAATATAGTGCTGATAATGTAACTTCTCCTGTTATTGAAGTTGATAATTGATAAGTTAAATGTTAATTAATTACTTTTTAGATACCTTTTTTGAAATAAATAGAACTCCATCCAAATTAAGTTTTAGGCTTTATGATGAAGATGAAAGGATGAATAAGATAGAAAAGAAAATGATTCAGTTTTTTTAAAAGATGATTGAATTATAAAACAAAAAGACTGTCCTAATAAAAAAAATTAAGGACAGTCTTTTTTATATTAAAAGATATAGGATTTATTTCCTTTTTATTACTTTTTCAACAGCTTCTACAATAGCAGGAGCATTTAATTTGTATTTTTCCATTAATTGTTCAGGAGTTCCAGATTCACCAAATGAATCTTTAACAGCTACAAACTCTTGTGGAGTAGGAGTATTTAAAGCTAATACTCTAGCAACACTTTCTCCTAATCCTCCTAATATATTGTGTTCTTCAGCTGTTACTACACAGCCTGTTTTAGCTACTGATTTTAAAATAGCTTCCTCATCTAATGGTTTTATGGTGTGTATGTTAATTACTTCGGCAGAAATACCATTGGCTTCTAATGTTTCTGCGGCTTGTAGTGCTTCCCATACTAAATGACCTGTAGCTAAAATTGTAACATCTGTTCCTTCATTAAGATGTAAAGCTTTTCCTATTATAAAAGGCTCGTCAGTAGATGTGAAATTAGGCACTACAGGACGACCAAAACGCAAATAAGCAGGGCCATGATGATCCGCTAAAGCTATAGTAGCCGCTTTAGTTTGATTATAATCACAAGTATTAATTACAGTCATACCGGGTAACATTTTCATCAAACCAATGTCTTCTAAGATTTGATGAGTAGCCCCATCTTCCCCCAATGTCAAACCTGCGTGAGAGGCACAAATTTTAACATTTTTATCTGAATAAGCAATAGATTGACGGATTTGATCGTATACACGACCTGTAGAAAAATTAGCAAAAGTACCCGTAAACGGAATTTTACCGCCAATAGTTAAACCTGCTGCTATTCCGATCATGTTGGCTTCTGCAATACCAATTTGAAAGAAACGTTCAGGATGGTTTTTTTTGAAGTCATCAAATTTTAAAGATCCTATTAAATCCGCACAAAGCGCCACCACATTTTTGTTTTTTTGACCTAATTCAGTCATACCCGCTCCAAAACCAGAACGTGTATCTTTACTTCCTTGATTTGTATATTTTTTCATTTTTTAAAGCTATAAGTTGTAAGCTAATACAGTAGTTTTATAAAGCACTACTGCTAAAAGTCTAACGCATTTTAATAATCACCTAAAGTTTCTGCATTTTGAGCTAATCCATTAGCTAATTGTTCATCATTAGGAGCTTTACCATGCCAAGCATGAGTGTGCATCATAAAGTCTACACCATTTCCCATGACAGTGTGAAGTAATACACAAATAGGCTTTCCTTTTCCAGTACGATTTTTAGCTTCAGTCATTCCAGCTAAAATAGCTTCAATGTTATTTCCTTCTTTTATTTCAATAACATCCCAGTCAAAAGCTTCAAATTTAGCTTTTAAATTACCTAATGAAAGAACATCATCTGTAGATCCATCAATTTGTTGACCATTATAATCAACAGTGGTAATTAAATTGTCTACTTTTTTAGCAGAAGCATACATAATGGCTTCCCAGTTTTGTCCTTCTTGTAATTCACCATCACCACATAATAAATAGACAAGATGGTTGTCATTATTTAATTTTTTAGCTTGGGCAGCACCTATACCTACTGACAATCCTTGTCCTAATGAACCAGATGCCATGCGTACTCCAGGTAAGCCTTCGTGAGTGGTAGGATGACCTTGTAAACGAGAGTTTAATTTTCTAAAAGTAGCCAATTCAGAAATAGGAAAATAACCGCTTCTAGCTAATACACTGTAAAAAACAGGTGAAATATGACCATTAGATAAAAAGAAAATATCTTCTCCAATACCGTCCATGTTAAATCCTGGTTTACGGTTCATTAGATTTTGGTATAATACAGTTAAGAACTCAGCGCATCCTAATGATCCACCAGGATGTCCTGAATTTACAGCATGTACCATACGAAGAATGTCTCTTCTTACTTGTGTTGTAAAATCATTTAGTTGTTGAATGTCAGACATTTTTTAATAAGTTTTTGTGAATTGGTGTCAAAATTACTTCATATTTTTTCGAAAGACAAATCTTGCTTCAATACTTTTTTAGTTAAAGATTTTAAAAATCTGATAGCGGGAAATCTAAAATCTAAATCCAATAGGTTATCTTTGCACTTTAAAATTTTGGAAGAAAAGTTATTATGAAGTTCGAATTATTACATACAGATCCACAAACACAAGCACGAGCAGGGAAAGTAATTACGGATCATGGCGTTATTGAAACTCCTATTTTTATGCCAGTAGGAACTGTTGCTTCCGTGAAAGGAGTACATCAACGTGAATTAAAAAATGATATTAATCCTGATATTATTTTAGGGAATACCTATCATTTATATTTACGTCCACAAACAAAAATTTTAGAACAAGCAGGAGGATTACATAAATTTATGAATTGGGATCGTAATATTCTTACAGATTCAGGAGGCTATCAAGTATATTCACTTTCTTCTAATCGTAAAATAAAAGAAGAAGGAGTTAAATTTAAATCGCATATAGATGGGTCATATCACTTTTTTTCACCAGAAAGCGTTATGGAAATTCAACGTTCTATTGGGGCTGATATTATTATGGCATTTGATGAATGTACACCTTACCCTTGTGATTATCGTTATGCTAAACGCAGTATGCACATGACACACCGTTGGCTAGATCGTTGTGTAGATCACCTAAAAAAAGTACCCGAAATGTACGGTTATGAACAAACTTTATTTCCGATTGTTCAAGGAAGTACATACAAAGATCTGAGAGCCCAGTCTGCAGAATATATAGCCAATGTTGGCGCACAAGGGAATGCTATCGGAGGATTGTCAGTAGGAGAACCAGCAGAGGAAATGTATGCAATGACAGAAGTAGTTACCGCTATTTTACCTAAAGAAAAACCAAGATATTTAATGGGAGTAGGAACCCCTATAAACATTTTAGAAAATATTGCTTTAGGTATTGATATGTTTGATTGTGTAATGCCAACTCGTAATGCTAGAAACGGTATGTTGTTTACAGCAAATGGAGTTATTAATATTAAAAATAGAAAATGGGCCGACGATTTCTCGCCAATAGATGAAATGGGGCATACATTTGTTGATACAGATTATACAAAAGCTTATTTAAGACATTTATTTGCAGCAGACGAATATCTTGGCAAGCAAATAGCAACTATCCACAATTTAGGCTTTTATATGTGGTTAGTTCGTGAAGCAAGAAAACACATTTTAGCAGGAGATTTCCGCGAATGGAAAGAAAAAATGGTTAAACAAATGGCTCAAAGGTTATAATGTTCTCAAATCTATTTTCAAAATTAACATTAATTGATCGTTACATACTGAAAAGATATTTAGCTACCTTTTCTGCTATGCTTTTATTGTTCATCCCAATAGGAATTACGATTGATATATCTGAAAAAATAAATAAAATATTAGAAAATAAAGTTCCCTTTATTAAGGTTGCATCTTACTATCTAGATTTCGTAATTTACTTTGCAAACCTACTTTTTCCAATATTCTTATTTTTATCAATTATTTGGTTTACATCAAAATTAGCCAATAATACAGAAATTGTAGCCATTTTAAGTTCGGGTATTTCGTTTCAGCGATTTTTAAGACCTTATTTAATAGGTGCTACAATAGTTTGTTTACTAGCCTTAATTATGGGCTTCTTTTTAGTGCCAAAATCAAGTGAAGGATTCAGAAGCTTTCGATACATGTATCTTATTGGAGGAGGACGAGAAGAAATGCGTCAAACAAGTGATGTTTTTAGACAAATTAGTAAAAACGAGTATGTCTATGCAAGTAATTTAAATGTAGAAGGAAAAACAGCCTATACATTTGTATACGAACGATTCGATAAAAATAGATTAGTCGAAAAAATAACAGCCACCTCAATTACCTATAATCCTAAAACAAAAGATTATACACTATCTAATTACACCAAAAGAAAAGTAGGAGAATTAGACGACAAAATAGAATCTGATATAAGCAAAAATTATAAATTTAATTTTGAAATAGAAGACTTGACACCAGTAGTCTATATAGCCGAAACCTTAATGCCTACTGAATTAGATGAATTTATAGAAAAAGAAAAACAAAGAGGTTCTTCCAATATTAATGCTTATTTAGTTGTTAAGTATAAAAAATACAGCGTGCCTGTTTCAGCCTTTGTCCTAACAATAATAGCGGTTGCTGTTTCATCAATGAAACGACGCGGAGGAATGGGAGTAAACCTAGCAATAGGAATAGCGGTTGCCTTTTCCTATATTTTCTTAGATAAAATATTTGGTACAATGGCAGAAAAATCCTCTTTCCCAGCTTTTATTGCCGTTTGGTTACCCAATGTCATATTCGGTATTTTAGCCTATTACTTATTAAAAAATGCTAAAAGATAAAACCTTTACAAGTTATTTACATCTCCATTTAATTGTTTTTGTATGGGGATTTACAGCCGTTTTAGGTGCTTTAATTACTTTAGAAGCACTGCCTTTAGTTTGGTTTAGAATGAGTATAGCATCTGTTTTTATTCTAATCTATGTTTTTTTTGCAAAAATTAGTTTAAAAATTACTTTACAATCATTGATACGATACCTTATAGCAGGATTAGTTATAGCATTACATTGGTATACGTTTTTCCAAGCAATCAAGGTATCTAATATATCCATAACTTTAGCCTGTTTATCTACAGGTGCTTTTTTTACATCCATATTAGAACCTATCTTTTTTAAACGTAAGATAATTCTGTATGAAGTAGTACTAGGTTTAATGGTAATTGCTGGTCTGTACTTAATTTTTAAAGTAGAAATAAAATACATTCAAGGAATTATATTAGCCTTGACTTCAGCATTTTTATCAGCTTCTTTTTCCATTATTAATGGAAAATTAGCTAAAGATGATTCACCAACTATTATTTCTTTCTATGAATTATTAGGAGGTGTTTTATTTTTTTCTCTTTTTTTACTATTTACCGGAAGTTTTAATTATTCCTTTTTTCAAATATCAACAAATGACTTGCTATGGATGGGGCTTTTAAGCTCTGTATGTACCGCTTACGCATTTATAGCATCGGTACAAGTCATGAAATATTTAAGCCCTTACACAGTAATGCTAACCATAAATTTAGAACCTATATACGGTATAATTTTAGCCTTATGGGTTTTTGGAGATAAAGAAAAGATGAATACCCCGTTTTATTTAGGTGCTTTTATTATACTAATAACAGTAATTTTGAACGGAATTTTTAAAAATAAAACCAAAAAAAAAGAGTAAGTAATTGTTTTTTAGTAGTTTATGTTGCTAAGAGGTACTTTAGATCAAATATTTCTTTAAAACTCCATCTAAAATTTTATCTTTGCTCACTCAACTAGAAATATAAAATCTTATGGAATATTTAGATTTTGAATTACCTATTAAAGAGCTTGAAGAGCAAATTGAAAAATGTCAGCTTATAGGAGAAGATACACAAGTAGACGTATCAGCTACATGTGAACAATTAGCAGAAAAGTTAGAAGAGACAAAAAAAAAATTATATGAAAATTTAACAGCATGGCAACGTGTTCAAATGTCTCGCCATCCAAATCGTCCTTACACTTTAGAACACATTGAAAATTTAACGCAAGGTGTATTCTTAGAATTATTTGGAGACCGTGGAGTAAAAGATGATAAAGCCATGGTTGGAGGACTAGGTAAGATAAACGGTCAGTCTTTTATGATTATCGGTCAACAAAAAGGAATTAATACAAAAATGCGTCAATTACGTAATTTTGGTATGGCAAATCCAGAAGGGTACCGTAAAGCATTACGTTTAATGCGTATGGCTGAAAAATTTGATATTCCAGTTTTAACCTTAGTTGACACCCCTGGAGCCTACCCTGGCTTAGAAGCAGAAGAAAGAGGACAAGGTGAAGCTATTGCACGAAATATTTTCGAAATGATTCGTCTAAAAGTCCCTATAATTACAGTAATTATAGGAGAAGGAGCCTCTGGTGGAGCACTAGGAATAGGAGTAGGGAACAAAGTATATATGATGGAAAATACTTGGTATTCCGTAATATCACCTGAATCATGCTCATCTATTTTATGGAGAAGCTGGGAACATAAAGAAAAAGCAGCCGAAGCACTTAAATTGACAGCAAAAGATATGAAAGAACACGGACTAATTGATGAGATTATTCCAGAACCCCTTGGTGGAGCACACCGTGATAAACCAACAGCCTTTAAAAATGTAAAAGAATATGTATTAAAAGCTTTTGGCGAATTAAAAGACTTGTCAGCAGAAGAGTTAATCGCTCAACGAATGGATAAGTATAGTAAAATGGGGCATTATCAAGAATAATATAAGAATTTAAAATATTTAAATCCGAAGCCCATGGTTTCGGATTTTTTTATTCTCATATTAACAAAACAAAATAATTATTAACATTAGTTGTCAACACTTTAAGGATTGTTTTTTCTTCTCTTTTTAGAGATTTCAAACTACCTTTGTACTATGGAAAATTTTAAAAA
Organism: Flavobacterium sp. TN-1; assembly: GCF_052828645.1. Lineage (NCBI taxonomy): Bacteria > Pseudomonadati > Bacteroidota > Flavobacteriia > Flavobacteriales > Flavobacteriaceae > Flavobacterium > Flavobacterium sp. TN-1. The sequence continues at coordinate 3,018,866 of NZ_CM128253.1, read as the reverse complement.
TATCAACCCAGCTAAAGTAGAAAAAACGGCTATAATAAACCTTGAAAAAGGAAAATTGCCACCGCAAGCCATTGATTTAGAAGAGGCTGTTTTAGGAGCCATGATGATAGATAAAAAAGGAGTTGATGAAGTTATTGATATTTTGCAACCCGATGCCTTCTATAAAGATGCACATAAGTATATTTTTGATGCCATCGTTACACTTTTTAACGATTCACAGCCAATTGATTTATTGACCGTTTCAGCCCAACTAAAAAAAATGGGCAAATTAGAAGTAGCAGGAGGGGATTATTATTTGATTCAACTGACTCAAAAAATTTCATCTTCCGCACATATAGAATTTCACTCACGTATTATTCTTCAAAAATATATTCAGAGAAGTTTGATTAAAATTTCTTCCGAAATCATAGAAGAAGCCTATGATGAAACCACCGATGTTTTTGAGTTATTAGATAGCTCAGAAGCCAAATTCTATGAAGTAACACAAGGTAATATCAAACGAAGCTCAGAAACAGCACAAAGCTTAGTAATTCAAGCTAAAAAAAGAATTGAACAAATAGCAGGTAAAGAAGGATTGAGTGGTATACCAACAGGTTTTCACGCATTAGATAAAGTAACTTCAGGTTGGCAACCTTCTGATTTAATTATCATTGCAGCTCGTCCAGGTATGGGAAAAACAGCATTTGTATTATCCATGGCACGAAATATGGCAATCCAATTTAATAGTGGAGTAGCCGTGTTTTCCCTAGAGATGTCCTCAGTTCAGTTAATTACTCGTTTGATTTCCTCCGAAACAGGCCTGTCTTCCGAAAAATTACGCACGGGTAAGTTAGAAAAACACGAATGGGAACAATTATCAGTTAAAGTTAGAGATCTAGAAAAAGCACCTCTTTTTATAGACGACACACCTTCCTTATCAATATTTGATTTAAGAGCTAAAGCACGAAGACTAAAGTCACAATACGATATAAAAATTATAGTTATTGATTACCTTCAGTTAATGACAGCAGGAGGAAATGCAAAAGGAGGAGGAGGAAATCGTGAACAAGAAATTTCAACCATTTCCCGAAATTTAAAAGCATTAGCAAAAGAATTAGATGTACCTGTTATAGCTTTATCCCAGTTATCACGTGCCGTAGAAACGCGTGGGTCCAGTAAACGCCCCCTATTATCCGATCTACGTGAATCAGGAGCAATCGAACAAGATGCTGATATCGTATCATTTATTTATCGTCCCGAATATTATAAAATTGAAGAATGGGATGATGATGAACGTTCTCCAACTCAAGGACAAGGAGAGTTTATTATCGCTAAACACCGTAACGGTAGTTTAGAAAACATACGACTAAAATTCTTAGGACATCTAGGTAAATTTGATAATTTAGACGAATTTGGAAGCGATTTTGATGATCTACCTTCCAAAATGAATTTAGAAGACTCTAATCCATTCATTACGCCTAATTTACCTTCTCCCAATGAAGCATTTGGTAGTACTATGAATAATTTTGATGACGATAGCGATGTCCCTTTTTAATTAAATAATAAAAAATTATTATATTTGATAATAGATACAGATAGGTTCCATGAAAGCTTTTTTGATTTTTATAATTACATTTTTTAATATTTCCATAAAAGCAAATTCTATTTTGCTTCCTATGGATGAAACCGCTCAAAAAAATCATTTAAAAGCCTATGGTATTACTTATTGGGTATTAGACAAAGGATATAAAGGAAGTTGGTTGCTTAATTATAGAGGAGGTTCTTTTCTTTTGCCAGATATTCAAGAAATTAAGAAAGAATGTCAAATAAGAGGTGTCAGTTTTGAAATTATTTCAGATAATGAAACACAACAAATCCTGGCAGATATAGCCTCTCCATCTCAAAATATGGAAGCTGTAACATTAGAAAAAGCACCTAAAATAGCAGTGTACTCACCACCAGGAAAGCAACCTTGGGATGACGCAGTAACAATGGTTTTAACTTATGCAGAAATTCCTTTTAAAGTAGTGTATGATCAAGAGGTACTAAATGATCAGTTGTTATTGTATGATTGGTTACATTTACATCATGAAGATTTTACAGGACAATATGGAAAATTTTATGGATCATACAAAAATATGCCTTGGTATATAGAACAAAAAAAAGATTCTGAAAATTTAGCTACCAAATTAGGTTTCCAAAAAGTCTCCAATGAAAAATTAGCCGTAGCCAAAAAAATACGTGATTTTGTTATTGGAGGAGGATTCATGTTTGCTATGTGCTCCGCAACAGATAGTTTTGATATAGCCCTTTCTGCCGAAGGAATAGATATTTGTGAAACAATGTTCGACGGAGATCCTAGTGAAGCAAATTATCAAAATAAAATAGATTATTCAAAAACTTTTGCTTTTAAAGATTTTCTTTTAGAAAGGAGACCTGAAAAATATGAATTTTCAAATATAGATACAACTGAAAAACACCAATCAATTGTACCTTTCGATAAAGATTATTTCACCCTGTCAGAATATTCAGCAAAATGGGATGTTATACCCAGCATGCTTTGTCAGAATCATACCGCATTAGTAAAAGGATTTATGGGGCAAACTACTGCATTCGATAAAGAATTAATTAAATCAAACGTTTTAGTAATGGGCGAGTGTAAAATAAACGGTGAAGCACGTTACATTCATGCACAAAAAGGAAAAGGGTTCTTTACCTTTTATGGTGGGCATGACCCAGAGGATTATCAGCATAGAGTGGGGGATGAGCCTACAGACTTGAACTTGCATCCTAATTCACCTGGGTTTAGACTGATCTTAAATAATATTTTATTTCCTGCGGCTAAAAAGAAGCACCAGAAAACATAATTCTATATTCAAATTGTTATAAAACAATCGTAATACTACAAAAAATGCCAAGCTAAAATTCTTGTAGTTTTATTGCCTTGTTTCATAGGGATAATTTCAAATTTAGCTTTTAATTTCTTTAAAATAGTTTCAAAATTCTTTAAATTTTCTTTTTTAGAAACTAATGACGTAAACCATTTAACTTGCGATTTAAAATGAACACTTTCGTAAATCATATTGGTGATAAAGGCTTTTTCGCCGCCTTCACACCATAATTCATTATTCTGTCCGCCAAAGTTCAAAACTGGTTTACCTTCAATGGTTTTGCCTAAATTTTTCAATTTACGAGTGGTTCCCTTGGTGGCTTCTTCTCTCGAATTATGAAAAGGCGGGTTGCACAGTACAGCATCGAATTTTTCATTCGGTTGAATGATGTTTCTGAAAATATTACGTCTACTTTCTTGTAAACGAATGTTGATGGCATTGGTCAGCTTGTTTTCTTGAATGATTTTTTCAGCAGTTAGTTTTGCAGGCTTATCTATTTCTGTTCCTACAAAAGTCCAGCCATATATTTTGTTACCTAAAATAGGATAGATACAGTTTGCACCAGTTCCTATATCCAATATTCTAATACCACTTCCAGTTGGTAAAGTACCGTTAATTCCTTTAGCAATAATGTCTGCTAAGTGATGGATATAATCAGCTCGTCCTGGAATAGGAGGGTATAAATTGATTTTAGGTAATTCGTAATAATCAATTTGGTAAAAATGTTTTAGTAAAGCTTTGTTTAAAGCTCTTACGGCATCTGGATGAGCAAAGTCAATACTTTGATTGCCAAATTTATTGATTCCTACATGTTTTTCTAACTCAGGAGCAACAGCTATTAAAGCATCGAAATCATAGTTCTGATTGTGCTTGTTGCGAGGGTGTAAACTTTTTTTCTGTTGGTTTTCCATTGGATATAGCTAAATAATGAAGGGTGCAGCATTAAAAAAAATCCCGATTCTAAAAAATCGGGATTTTAATAAAGTAAGTTAAATATTGTTAAACGTTATTATTTTACTTTGTTAAGAATAGCTTTGAAAGCTTCAGGATGATTCATTGCTAAGTCAGCTAAAACCTTACGGTTTAACTCGATGTTGTTAGCTTTTACTTTGCCCATGAACTGAGAGTAAGACATTCCTTCTAATCTTGCACCAGCGTTGATACGCATAATCCATAAAGAACGGAAATTTCTCTTTTTAGCTTTACGATCTCTGTAAGCATATAACATTGCTTTTTCAACCGCATTCTTAGCAACTGTCCAAACGTTTTTTCTTCTACCAAAGAAACCTTTGGCTTGCTTCATTATCTTTTTTCTTCTTGCTCTTTTAGCAACTGAATTTACTGATCTTGGCATAATTTTTTAATTTTTTTTGAAGTAAGGCGTTCTGAAATTTATCAGACTCTTAAAAGCCCACCCCAGGGTTATTTTAATTGTTTTAACCGAAATTATCAGAGTAAATAGTTAGTAGTAATTGGTAAATAGCTATAGAAAACTAATCACTTTTTACTTTTTACTAATCACTTAATTAGATAATTCTTAATTGTTCTTTTACACTTTTCACGTCTGACTGATGAACTAAAGCAGAGTGAGTTAACGCTAATTTACGTTTTTTAGACTTTTTAGTCAAAATATGACTTTTAAAAGCGTGTTTTCTTTTAATTTTTCCAGAGCCAGTAACTTTAAAACGTTTCTTAGCACTAGATTTAGTTTTCATTTTAGGCATAATTTCCCAAATTTATTTAATTTAACTTACTTACTATTTTAAATAACTAGTCAAAAGCAATTAAGCTAATGTCTAATTTCTACTTACCCTTTTTTTTAGGGGTAATAAACATAATCATACGTTTACCTTCTAAAACAGGCATAGCCTCCACTTTTCCTACTTCTTCAAGATCCTGAGCTAACCTTAATAATAGGATTTGTCCTTGTTCTTTATAGATAATAGAGCGTCCTTTAAAGAATACAAAAGCTTTTAATTTTGCTCCGTCTTTGAGGAATTTTTCAGCATTCTTCTTCTTAAATTCATAATCATGCTCATCTGTTTGAGGACCAAAACGAATTTCTTTTATAACGATCTGAGTTGATTTCGCTTTTAATTCTTTTTCACGTCTCTTCTGTTCGTATAAGAACTTTTTATAGTCCATTATTTTACAAACAGGAGGTTCAGCGTTTGGAGAAATCTCAACTAAATCAAGTTCTAATTCATCTGCCAGACGCAAAGCTTCTGAAGTCTTTACAACCCCAGGCTCCACATTATCTCCTACTAAACGAATCTCTGGAACACGAATATACTGATTAATTCTGTGTTCATCTTTTTTTTCTACGCGAGGTTGATTACCTCTGTTGTTCCTGATTGCGATAACTTTTAATTTTTTAGTTAAACTTCAAATGTTTTTAAAGATTTGCTTACCTCTTCATTTACTAAAGTAGCAAAATCTTCTATTTTTAAGGTTATATTTCCTTTTCCTTCCTGTCCATGTCTACGTACAGATACCGTTCCGTTTTTCTCTTCTTCTTCACCTACAATCAACATAAACGGGAACTTCTTAACTTCCGCTTCACGAATTTTCTTACCTATAGTCTCGTTTCGGTTGTCAATTAGGGCGCGAATTTCGTGATTTTCTAGCAATTCTGAAACTTTTTTCGCATAATTTTCATATTTCTCACTCAAACTTAGGATAATAGCCTGTTCTGGCATTAGCCAAAGAGGGAAATTTCCTCCTGTATGCTCTAATAAAATTGCAATAAAACGCTCCATAGAGCCAAATGGTGCTCTGTGAATCATTACAGGTCTATGTAATTCGTTGTCAGAACCTTTGTAGGTCAAATCAAAACGCTCCGGTAAGTTGTAATCCACCTGAATAGTTCCTAATTGCCAACTTCTTCCTAACGCATCCTTAACCATAAAATCAAGTTTAGGTCCGTAGAAAGCAGCTTCACCGTATTCAACTACAGTATTTAAACCTTTTTCTTTTGCCGCATTGATAATCGCATTTTCAGCTTTCTCCCAGTTTTCATCTGAACCAATGTATTTTTCTGGTTTTTTAGGGTCTCTTAATGAAATTTGAGCCGTAAAGTTCTCAAATCCTAACGAACCAAATACATATAATACTAGGTCGATTACGTTTTTAAACTCTTGGTCTAATTGGTCTGGAGTACAGAATAAGTGCGCATCATCTTGAGTAAATCCTCTCACACGAGTTAAACCATGTAATTCTCCCGATTGTTCGTAACGATATACAGTACCAAACTCAGCGTAACGTTTTGGTAAATCTTTGTATGACCAAGGTTTTGCGTTGTAAATTTCACAGTGGTGCGGACAGTTCATCGGTTTTAATAAAAACTCTTCACCTTCAGCTGGAGTATGTATTGGTTGAAAACTATCTGCGCCGTATTTTGCATAATGACCAGAAGTTACATATAATTCTTTCTGCCCAATATGTGGAGAAACTACTTGTTCGTAACCAGCTTTCTTTTGAGCTTTCTTTAAAAATTGCTCTAAACGGTCACGTAAGGCAGCTCCTTTTGGTAACCATAACGGTAAACCTTGACCTACACGTTGTGAAAAATGGAATAATTCCAATTCTTTTCCTAGTTTTCTGTGGTCACGACGCTTAGCTTCTTCTAATAAAGCTAAATAATCAGTTAAGTCTTTTTGTTTAGGGAACGAAATACCATAAACACGAGTTAACTGTTTATTTTTTTCATCGCCTCTCCAGTAAGCACCAGCTACCGAAAGAATTTTCATAGCTTTAATAATCCCAGTATTCGGAATATGTCCACCACGACATAAATCGGTAAAAGTAGAGTGGTCACAAAAAGTGATAGTGCCATCTTCAAGATTTTCAATCAATTCAGTTTTGAACTCATTGTCTTTATATAATGCTAAAGCTTCAGCTTTAGTAACACTGCGCATTTTAAATTCGTGCTTCTCTCTTGAGATTTCTAACACACGATCCTCAATTTTCTTGAAATCAGCGTCAGTAATTTTATGTTCACCAAAATCAACATCATAATAGAATCCCTTCTCTATGGCAGGACCAATAGTTAATTTGATACCCGAGTAAAGCTCCTCCAAAGCCTGAGCCATCACGTGTGAAGTCGAATGCCAAAAAGCTTTTTTCCCTTCCACGTTATCCCAAGTAAATAAAGTTAAGTTACCGTCGGTAGTCAATTCGGTAACCGTCTCAACGGTCGTCCCGTTAAAGCTTGCCGAAATAACATTGCGCGCCAAACCTTCACTAATCGATTTAGCCACGTCCATAGGAGTCACGCCACTTGCGTACTCTCTAATCGAACCGTCTGGTAAAGTAATCTTAATCATATTAAAAATTTAAGAACGCAAATATATAAGTTTAAAAAAACACATACAATATATATAGGTAGAATTTGAAAAATTACTTGAAAATAGAATTTATCAAATAAATCAGATAATAATAATAAGTAAATCACTTATACGTAATACTAGATTAAAGATTTATTTGATTAAATATTTATGAGTGTGCCCCTTCGGGTCGGGCTGTCCGTTCTATCTTTTGCTGAAAGAACCATACCTATAAAAAAGAGCCATACAAATCAGCAAAAGGATGACACTTCCATCCCTCACGCATCCTTAGCCTCAAATAAAAAAAAGAAACAAAAAATATCCTAGAAACAAACAAGAAAAAACAAAACAGCCAAATAACTACAATTAAACCTAATACCAAACACGACCCAAAATAACAAATAAAAAACCCAAAACAATCCAAAACAAATAAAAAACAAAGTTAAATATTTGAAAAACAGCAACTAAAAAACAAAAAACAAAAAAAGCAAAAAAAGACTAGGAAAAAACAAAAAAAAGAACGTACCTTTGCAGCCGCAACAGCGAAGTTCTTTAACAAAACCTTAAGATAAATTTTAGAAGCTTACTTCAAAAAAAGTTTTCAAAAAAAAATCTTGCGAATTTAAAAAGAAGTTTTACCTTTGCAGCCGCTAAGACAATAAGTCAAAAGCGAAAAACAAAAGAAACAAGTTCATAGACATATTGGATTGACAGCACGTTTTAATAGCAATATTAAAACAAAAAAATAAGAGAGTAAGAAAACTAGCATTCTTTGTCAAAAATATTTAGCTCAAAAGCTATAAAAAACATACGATGAAGAGTTTGATCCTGGCTCAGGATGAACGCTAGCGGCAGGCTTAACACATGCAAGTCGAGGGGTAGAAGGAGCTTGCTCCTTTGAGACCGGCGCACGGGTGCGTAACGCGTATGCAATCTACCTTGTACAGGGGGATAGCCCAGAGAAATTTGGATTAATACCCCATAGTATTATTAAATGGCATCATTTAATTATTAAAGTTCCAACGGTACAAGATGAGCATGCGTCCCATTAGCTAGTTGGTGTGGTAACGGCACACCAAGGCGACGATGGGTAGGGGTCCTGAGAGGGAGATCCCCCACACTGGTACTGAGACACGGACCAGACTCCTACGGGAGGCAGCAGTGAGGAATATTGGTCAATGGACGCAAGTCTGAACCAGCCATGCCGCGTGCAGGATGACGGTCCTATGGATTGTAAACTGCTTTTGTACAGGAAGAAACACTCCCTTGCGAGGGAGCTTGACGGTACTGTAAGAATAAGGATCGGCTAACTCCGTGCCAGCAGCCGCGGTAATACGGAGGATCCAAGCGTTATCCGGAATCATTGGGTTTAAAGGGTCCGTAGGCGGTTTTATAAGTCAGTGGTGAAATCTGGTCGCTCAACGATCAAACGGCCATTGATACTGTAAGACTTGAATTACTTGGAAGTAACTAGAATATGTAGTGTAGCGGTGAAATGCTTAGAGATTACATGGAATACCAATTGCGAAGGCAGGTTACTACGAGTACATTGACGCTGATGGACGAAAGCGTGGGGAGCGAACAGGATTAGATACCCTGGTAGTCCACGCCGTAAACGATGGATACTAGCTGTTTGGAGCAATCTGAGTGGCTAAGCGAAAGTGATAAGTATCCCACCTGGGGAGTACGCTCGCAAGAGTGAAACTCAAAGGAATTGACGGGGGCCCGCACAAGCGGAGGAGCATGTGGTTTAATTCGATGATACGCGAGGAACCTTACCAAGGCTTAAATGGGAAACGACAGATTTGGAAACAGATCTTTCTTCGGACGTTTTTCAAGGTGCTGCATGGTTGTCGTCAGCTCGTGCCGTGAGGTGTCAGGTTAAGTCCTATAACGAGCGCAACCCCTGTTGCTAGTTGCCAGCGAGTCAAGTCGGGAACTCTAGCAAGACTGCCGGTGCAAACCGTGAGGAAGGTGGGGATGACGTCAAATCATCACGGCCCTTACGCCTTGGGCTACACACGTGCTACAATGGACGGTACAGAGAGCAGCCACTACGCAAGTAGGCGCGAATCTACAAAACCGTTCTCAGTTCGGATCGGAGTCTGCAACTCGACTCCGTGAAGCTGGATTCGCTAGTAATCGCAGATCAGCCATGCTGCGGTGAATACGTTCCCGGGCCTTGTACACACCGCCCGTCAAGCCATGGAAGCTGGGGGTACCTGAAGTCGGTGACCGCAAGGAGCTGCCTAGGGTAAAACTGGTAACTAGGGCTAAGTCGTAACAAGGTAGCCGTACCGGAAGGTGCGGCTGGAACACCTCCTTTCTAGAGACAAAAAAAAGAAAATAGACCCTTACTCTCGCTGTTAATTCAAAAAAAAAAAGACTTAAAATACAGAGTCTCGTAGCTCAGCTGGTTAGAGTACTACACTGATAATGTAGGGGTCGGCAGTTCGAGTCTGCCCGGGACTACAAGTAAATTTGAAAATTGATTAATTTGAAAATTTAAAAAAATTAAGTTTAAAAGGAAATTCTAGAAGCGAATTTTGAATTATAAATTTTAAATCATGAATTTGAAAAATAATTCAAAATATATAAATCAACATTCAAAATAGAAAAAGAATGGGGGATTAGCTCAGCTGGCTAGAGCGCCTGCCTTGCACGCAGGAGGTCATCGGTTCGACTCCGATATTCTCCACCAAATTGATTTGAAAATGAATTGATTTGAAAATTTGAAAATGAATAACATCTTCAAATTAACGAATCATCAAATCTTCAAATTGAATAAAGTTCATTGACATATTGAGATAAACATACAAACAAGTAGAAAGAACACTTTAGTAATTAGTACAGAGTGAATAGTAATTAGTCTTAGGGCTAGTCACTAATTACTAAGAACTAATCACTAAAAAAAAGAAAACAATAAGCAAAATAAGGGCGTATGGGGGATGCCTAGGCTCTCAGAGGCGAAGAAGGACGTGATAAGCTGCGAAAAGCTACGGGGATTGGCACACACGAATAGATCCGTAGATATCCCAATGGGGCAACCCAATGCATTGAAGATGCATTATCCAATAGGAGGCAAACCCGCTGAACTGAAACATCTAAGTAGGCGGAGGAGAAGAAAACAAAAGTGATTCCGTAAGTAGTGGCGAGCGAACGCGGAATAGCCCAAACCGTTGTTGTTACGGCAATAACGGGGTTGTAGGACCACAATATTTCTTATAAACAGAATTAGAATAACCTGGAAAGGTTAACCAAAGAAGGTGAAAGTCCCGTATAAGCAAAGAATATAAAGAATAGTGGTATCCTGAGTAGGGCGGGGCACGAGAAACCCTGTCTGAATCTGGCGGGACCATCCGCTAAGGCTAAATACTCCTGAGAGACCGATAGTGAACCAGTACCGTGAGGGAAAGGTGAAAAGAACCGTGAATAACGGAGTGAAAAAGAACCTGAAACCATACGCCTACAAGCGGTCGGAGCAGCATAAGCTGTGACGGCGTGCCTTTTGCATAATGAGCCTACGAGTTACCGTTACTGGCAAGGTTAAGTGATTAAGTCACGGATCCGTAGCGAAAGCGAGTCTGAATAGGGCGCTATAGTCAGTAGTGGTAGACGCGAAACCGTGTGATCTACCCATGGGCAGGATGAAGCTGTGGTAACACACAGTGGAGGTCCGAACCGGTTGACGTTGAAAAGTCTTCGGATGACCTGTGGGTAGGGGTGAAAGGCCAATCAAACTCGGAAATAGCTCGTACTCCCCGAAATGCATTTAGGTGCAGCGCTGTGGTTGAGTTATATAGAGGTAGAGCTACTGATTGGATGCGGGGGCTTCACCGCCTACCAATTCCTGACAAACTCCGAATGCTATATAATATACACAGCAGTGAGGGCTTGGGTGCTAAGGTCCAAGTCCGAGAGGGAAAGAACCCAGACCATCAGCTAAGGTCCCCAAATGTATGCTAAGTTGAACAAACGCGGTTTGATTGCATCGACAGCTAGGATGTTGGCTTGGAAGCAGCCATTCATTTAAAGAGTGCGTAACAGCTCACTAGTCGAGCGATCGAGCATGGATAATAATCGGGCATAAGCATACTACCGAAGCTATGGATTTGTACACTGTACAAGTGGTAGGGGAGCATTCTAACATCGCCGAAGGTGTCTTGTGAGAGATGCTGGAGAAGTTAGAAAAGAAAATGTAGGCATAAGTAACGATAAGGGGTGCGAGAAACACCCCCGCCGCAAAACTAAGGTTTCCGCAGCTATGCTAATCAGCTGCGGGTTAGTCGGGTCCTAAGGCGAATCCGAAAGGAACAGTCGATGGCCAACGGGTTAATATTCCCGTACTACTTATAATTGTGATGGAGCGACGCAGTGGTGAAAGTACCGCGAACTGACGGAATAGTTCGTTAAAGCACCTAACTATAGGCCCAGTAGGCAAATCCGCTGGGACTGGTGAAATGCGATAGTACTCGGAGTCTTCGGACAAAGGGATAGAGTACCTAAAGGCTGCCAAGAAAACCTTCTAAACATAGATTATAAGTACCCGTACCGTAAACCGACACAGGTAGTTGAGGAGAGTATCCTAAGGCGCTCGAGAGATTCATGGCTAAGGAATTAGGCAAAATAGACCTGTAACTTCGGGAGAAAGGTCGCCAGCGCAAGCTGGCCGCAGTGAAAAGGTCCAGGCGACTGTTTATCAAAAACACAGGGCTCTGCAAAATCGTAAGATGACGTATAGGGCCTGACACCTGCCCGGTGCTGGAAGGTTAAGAGGAGATGTTATGAGCAATCAGAAGCATTGAATTGAAGCCCCAGTAAACGGCGGCCGTAACTATAACGGTCCTAAGGTAGCGAAATTCCTTGTCGGGTAAGTTCCGACCTGCACGAATGGTGTAACGATCTGGACACTGTCTCAGCCATGAGCTCGGTGAAATTGTAGTATCGGTGAAGATGCCGATTACCCGCAGTGGGACGAAAAGACCCTGTGCACCTTTACTATAGCTTAGTATTGGTCTTGGATAAGTGATGTGTAGGATAGGTGGGAGACTATGAAATGGCGTCGCCAGGCGTTGTGGAGTCATTGTTGAAATACCACCCTTTGCTTATCTGAGATCTAACCCGCCCTTGGCGGGGACATTGCTTGGTGGGTAGTTTGACTGGGGTGGTCGCCTCCAAAAGAGTAACGGAGGCTTCTAAAGGTTCCCTCAGCACGCTTGGTAACCGTGCGTAGAGTGCAATGGCAAAAGGGAGCTTGACTGAGAGACATACAGGTCGATCAGGTACGAAAGTAGAGCATAGTGATCCGGTGGTTCCGCATGGAAGGGCCATCGCTCAAAGGATAAAAGGTACGCCGGGGATAACAGGCTGATCTCCCCCAAGAGCTCATATCGACGGGGGGGTTTGGCACCTCGATGTCGGCTCGTCACATCCTGGGGCTGGAGAAGGTCCCAAGGGTTGGGCTGTTCGCCCATTAAAGTGGCACGCGAGCTGGGTTCAGAACGTCGTGAGACAGTTCGGTCTCTATCTACTGTGGGCGTTAGAAATTTGAGTGGATCTGACTCTAGTACGAGAGGACCGAGTTGGACCAACCGCTGGTGTATCTGTTGTTCCGCCAGGAGCACCGCAGAGTAGCTACGTTGGGAAGGGATAAGCGCTGAAAGCATATAAGCGCGAAACCCACCACAAGATGAGATTTCTTTTAAGGGTCGTGGAAGATCACCACGTTGATAGGCTATAGATGTAAAGGCAGTAATGTCACAGTCAAGTAGTACTAATAACCCGTAAGCTTATTGGTGCCCCACCCAACCTCCCCAAAGGGGAGGAGCAAGGGTGGGGCGTAAAATTCTTTCCAAATTGAATATTTATCTCAATATGTTAAAATATTGGCAAGCAAAGCTTGCAGTGAAAAGTAATAAGTAACCAGTGACTAGATTTAAGCTAATCACTTCTCACTAATCACTCATCACTAAAAACCTTAAGGTGGTTATTGCGGCGGGGCTCACCTCTTCCCATTTCGAACAGAGAAGTTAAGCCCGCCTGCGTCGATGGTACTGCATACTGTGGGAGAGTAGATCGCCGCCTTTCTTTATTCTGAAAAAACAGAATTAAACATAAAAATCCCCTGCAAAACAGGGGATTTTTTATCCCAGCAAAGCAACTACGTTCCTATTATTAAAGAAAACCAAGAAAATAAAAAACTTTCAAAAAAAAGTAAAAAAACACTTGGAAATACTAAAAGAAACACTACCTTTGCAGCCGCTAAGACAATAAGTCAAAAGCGAAAAACAAAAGAAACAAGTTCATAGACATATTGGATTGACAGCACGTTTTAATAGCAATATTAAAACAAAAAAATAAGAGAGTAAGAAAACTAGCATTCTTTGTCAAAAATATTTAGCTCAAAAGCTATAAAAAACATACGATGAAGAGTTTGATCCTGGCTCAGGATGAACGCTAGCGGCAGGCTTAACACATGCAAGTCGAGGGGTAGAAGGAGCTTGCTCCTTTGAGACCGGCGCACGGGTGCGTAACGCGTATGCAATCTACCTTGTACAGGGGGATAGCCCAGAGAAATTTGGATTAATACCCCATAGTATTATTAAATGGCATCATTTAATTATTAAAGTTCCAACGGTACAAGATGAGCATGCGTCCCATTAGCTAGTTGGTGTGGTAACGGCACACCAAGGCGACGATGGGTAGGGGTCCTGAGAGGGAGATCCCCCACACTGGTACTGAGACACGGACCAGACTCCTACGGGAGGCAGCAGTGAGGAATATTGGTCAATGGACGCAAGTCTGAACCAGCCATGCCGCGTGCAGGATGACGGTCCTATGGATTGTAAACTGCTTTTGTACAGGAAGAAACACTCCCTTGCGAGGGAGCTTGACGGTACTGTAAGAATAAGGATCGGCTAACTCCGTGCCAGCAGCCGCGGTAATACGGAGGATCCAAGCGTTATCCGGAATCATTGGGTTTAAAGGGTCCGTAGGCGGTTTTATAAGTCAGTGGTGAAATCTGGTCGCTCAACGATCAAACGGCCATTGATACTGTAAGACTTGAATTACTTGGAAGTAACTAGAATATGTAGTGTAGCGGTGAAATGCTTAGAGATTACATGGAATACCAATTGCGAAGGCAGGTTACTACGAGTACATTGACGCTGATGGACGAAAGCGTGGGGAGCGAACAGGATTAGATACCCTGGTAGTCCACGCCGTAAACGATGGATACTAGCTGTTTGGAGCAATCTGAGTGGCTAAGCGAAAGTGATAAGTATCCCACCTGGGGAGTACGCTCGCAAGAGTGAAACTCAAAGGAATTGACGGGGGCCCGCACAAGCGGAGGAGCATGTGGTTTAATTCGATGATACGCGAGGAACCTTACCAAGGCTTAAATGGGAAACGACAGATTTGGAAACAGATCTTTCTTCGGACGTTTTTCAAGGTGCTGCATGGTTGTCGTCAGCTCGTGCCGTGAGGTGTCAGGTTAAGTCCTATAACGAGCGCAACCCCTGTTGCTAGTTGCCAGCGAGTCAAGTCGGGAACTCTAGCAAGACTGCCGGTGCAAACCGTGAGGAAGGTGGGGATGACGTCAAATCATCACGGCCCTTACGCCTTGGGCTACACACGTGCTACAATGGACGGTACAGAGAGCAGCCACTACGCAAGTAGGCGCGAATCTACAAAACCGTTCTCAGTTCGGATCGGAGTCTGCAACTCGACTCCGTGAAGCTGGATTCGCTAGTAATCGCAGATCAGCCATGCTGCGGTGAATACGTTCCCGGGCCTTGTACACACCGCCCGTCAAGCCATGGAAGCTGGGGGTACCTGAAGTCGGTGACCGCAAGGAGCTGCCTAGGGTAAAACTGGTAACTAGGGCTAAGTCGTAACAAGGTAGCCGTACCGGAAGGTGCGGCTGGAACACCTCCTTTCTAGAGACAAAAAAAAGAAAATAGACCCTTACTCTCGCTGTTAATTCAAAAAAAAAAAGACTTAAAATACAGAGTCTCGTAGCTCAGCTGGTTAGAGTACTACACTGATAATGTAGGGGTCGGCAGTTCGAGTCTGCCCGGGACTACAAGTAAATTTGAAAATTGATTAATTTGAAAATTTAAAAAAATTAAGTTTAAAAGGAAATTCTAGAAGCGAATTTTGAATTATAAATTTTAAATCATGAATTTGAAAAATAATTCAAAATATATAAATCAACATTCAAAATAGAAAAAGAATGGGGGATTAGCTCAGCTGGCTAGAGCGCCTGCCTTGCACGCAGGAGGTCATCGGTTCGACTCCGATATTCTCCACCAAATTGATTTGAAAATGAATTGATTTGAAAATTTGAAAATGAATAACATCTTCAAATTAACGAATCATCAAATCTTCAAATTGAATAAAGTTCATTGACATATTGAGATAAACATACAAACAAGTAGAAAGAACACTTTAGTAATTAGTACAGAGTGAATAGTAATTAGTCTTAGGGCTAGTCACTAATTACTAAGAACTAATCACTAAAAAAAAGAAAACAATAAGCAAAATAAGGGCGTATGGGGGATGCCTAGGCTCTCAGAGGCGAAGAAGGACGTGATAAGCTGCGAAAAGCTACGGGGATTGGCACACACGAATAGATCCGTAGATATCCCAATGGGGCAACCCAATGCATTGAAGATGCATTATCCAATAGGAGGCAAACCCGCTGAACTGAAACATCTAAGTAGGCGGAGGAGAAGAAAACAAAAGTGATTCCGTAAGTAGTGGCGAGCGAACGCGGAATAGCCCAAACCGTTGTTGTTACGGCAATAACGGGGTTGTAGGACCACAATATTTCTTATAAACAGAATTAGAATAACCTGGAAAGGTTAACCAAAGAAGGTGAAAGTCCCGTATAAGCAAAGAATATAAAGAATAGTGGTATCCTGAGTAGGGCGGGGCACGAGAAACCCTGTCTGAATCTGGCGGGACCATCCGCTAAGGCTAAATACTCCTGAGAGACCGATAGTGAACCAGTACCGTGAGGGAAAGGTGAAAAGAACCGTGAATAACGGAGTGAAAAAGAACCTGAAACCATACGCCTACAAGCGGTCGGAGCAGCATAAGCTGTGACGGCGTGCCTTTTGCATAATGAGCCTACGAGTTACCGTTACTGGCAAGGTTAAGTGATTAAGTCACGGATCCGTAGCGAAAGCGAGTCTGAATAGGGCGCTATAGTCAGTAGTGGTAGACGCGAAACCGTGTGATCTACCCATGGGCAGGATGAAGCTGTGGTAACACACAGTGGAGGTCCGAACCGGTTGACGTTGAAAAGTCTTCGGATGACCTGTGGGTAGGGGTGAAAGGCCAATCAAACTCGGAAATAGCTCGTACTCCCCGAAATGCATTTAGGTGCAGCGCTGTGGTTGAGTTATATAGAGGTAGAGCTACTGATTGGATGCGGGGGCTTCACCGCCTACCAATTCCTGACAAACTCCGAATGCTATATAATATACACAGCAGTGAGGGCTTGGGTGCTAAGGTCCAAGTCCGAGAGGGAAAGAACCCAGACCATCAGCTAAGGTCCCCAAATGTATGCTAAGTTGAACAAACGCGGTTTGATTGCATCGACAGCTAGGATGTTGGCTTGGAAGCAGCCATTCATTTAAAGAGTGCGTAACAGCTCACTAGTCGAGCGATCGAGCATGGATAATAATCGGGCATAAGCATACTACCGAAGCTATGGATTTGTACACTGTACAAGTGGTAGGGGAGCATTCTAACATCGCCGAAGGTGTCTTGTGAGAGATGCTGGAGAAGTTAGAAAAGAAAATGTAGGCATAAGTAACGATAAGGGGTGCGAGAAACACCCCCGCCGCAAAACTAAGGTTTCCGCAGCTATGCTAATCAGCTGCGGGTTAGTCGGGTCCTAAGGCGAATCCGAAAGGAACAGTCGATGGCCAACGGGTTAATATTCCCGTACTACTTATAATTGTGATGGAGCGACGCAGTGGTGAAAGTACCGCGAACTGACGGAATAGTTCGTTAAAGCACCTAACTATAGGCCCAGTAGGCAAATCCGCTGGGACTGGTGAAATGCGATAGTACTCGGAGTCTTCGGACAAAGGGATAGAGTACCTAAAGGCTGCCAAGAAAACCTTCTAAACATAGATTATAAGTACCCGTACCGTAAACCGACACAGGTAGTTGAGGAGAGTATCCTAAGGCGCTCGAGAGATTCATGGCTAAGGAATTAGGCAAAATAGACCTGTAACTTCGGGAGAAAGGTCGCCAGCGCAAGCTGGCCGCAGTGAAAAGGTCCAGGCGACTGTTTATCAAAAACACAGGGCTCTGCAAAATCGTAAGATGACGTATAGGGCCTGACACCTGCCCGGTGCTGGAAGGTTAAGAGGAGATGTTATGAGCAATCAGAAGCATTGAATTGAAGCCCCAGTAAACGGCGGCCGTAACTATAACGGTCCTAAGGTAGCGAAATTCCTTGTCGGGTAAGTTCCGACCTGCACGAATGGTGTAACGATCTGGACACTGTCTCAGCCATGAGCTCGGTGAAATTGTAGTATCGGTGAAGATGCCGATTACCCGCAGTGGGACGAAAAGACCCTGTGCACCTTTACTATAGCTTAGTATTGGTCTTGGATAAGTGATGTGTAGGATAGGTGGGAGACTATGAAATGGCGTCGCCAGGCGTTGTGGAGTCATTGTTGAAATACCACCCTTTGCTTATCTGAGATCTAACCCGCCCTTGGCGGGGACATTGCTTGGTGGGTAGTTTGACTGGGGTGGTCGCCTCCAAAAGAGTAACGGAGGCTTCTAAAGGTTCCCTCAGCACGCTTGGTAACCGTGCGTAGAGTGCAATGGCAAAAGGGAGCTTGACTGAGAGACATACAGGTCGATCAGGTACGAAAGTAGAGCATAGTGATCCGGTGGTTCCGCATGGAAGGGCCATCGCTCAAAGGATAAAAGGTACGCCGGGGATAACAGGCTGATCTCCCCCAAGAGCTCATATCGACGGGGGGGTTTGGCACCTCGATGTCGGCTCGTCACATCCTGGGGCTGGAGAAGGTCCCAAGGGTTGGGCTGTTCGCCCATTAAAGTGGCACGCGAGCTGGGTTCAGAACGTCGTGAGACAGTTCGGTCTCTATCTACTGTGGGCGTTAGAAATTTGAGTGGATCTGACTCTAGTACGAGAGGACCGAGTTGGACCAACCGCTGGTGTATCTGTTGTTCCGCCAGGAGCACCGCAGAGTAGCTACGTTGGGAAGGGATAAGCGCTGAAAGCATATAAGCGCGAAACCCACCACAAGATGAGATTTCTTTTAAGGGTCGTGGAAGATCACCACGTTGATAGGCTATAGATGTAAAGGCAGTAATGTCACAGTCAAGTAGTACTAATAACCCGTAAGCTTATTGGTGCCCCACCCAACCTCCCCAAAGGGGAGGAGCAAGGGTGGGGCGTAAAATTCTTTCCAAATTGAATATTTATCTCAATATGTTAAAATATTGGCAAGCAAAGCTTGCAGTGAAAAGTAATAAGTAACCAGTGACTAGATTTAAGCTAATCACTTCTCACTAATCACTCATCACTAAAAACCTTAAGGTGGTTATTGCGGCGGGGCTCACCTCTTCCCATTTCGAACAGAGAAGTTAAGCCCGCCTGCGTCGATGGTACTGCATACTGTGGGAGAGTAGATCGCCGCCTTTCTTTGGAAACCCTTCATCCGAAACGATGAAGGGTTTTTTGTTTTATACGAGTTTGTGCTATCACCGAAATCAGAAAAAGGAGATGGACCAGAATTGCCTAAACTTTTAGAAATAAGTCAAGAAAACCGAATTGATGTTGATACCATCATTGGTGATGCGGCTTATTCTGGAAAAGAAAACCTTAAGATTACAAGTGAACAAAATATTAAAGTAATAGCTCGTTTAAATCCATCTATAACACAAGGATTTAGAAAAAAAGAAGATAAATTTGATTACAACAAAGATGCCGATAGATTTGTTTGTCCAGCAGGATATTTGGCAATACGAAAAGCCCGTGGTGGAACCAAAGATGTTGGGACAAATCAAGTAGATACTTATTATTTTGATATCGAAAAATGCAAGTCTTGTCCTTTAAAAAAAGGTTGTTACAAAGAAGGAGCCAAAACAAAAACATATTCAGTATCCATAAAATCAGAACTGCATCGAGACCAAATAGCTTTTCAAGATACAGAATATTACAAAGAAAAAGCAAAACATAGATACAAGATAGAAGCCAAAATAGTGAGTTGAAAAACATACACGGTTACCACAGAGCAATATCGTACGGTATTACCAATATGCAAATGCAAGGTGCAATGGCAATTTTTACAGTCAACTTAAAAAGAATACTCAAATTAATGTAAAAAAGATAACCTACACATACATTTTGCCAAATGACCCTACTTAAGGCAAAAAACACTGACTCATATAACCTAAAATAAAAAACAGTTACAAAATAAAAGCGCTTATAAAGTATCTTTAAAATCCTTTTATAAGCGTTTTTTATATCTCTAGAAAACCAAATTGATCAAAATAAACAAGGTTTTTCAGTGACCTCAATTAATGCAAATCCTTTTTTAAAACAATAAAAAATAAAATACTGCTTACTTTTTAATTTTTTATAACAAAAACTTGTTTTTATAAAACAAGTTTACTATATTTGAATTAGTCATATTTCCATAAATGGTTATTATTATTAAAAAAATATGTTATGAAAGCACAAAAACCAAACGATCCTACTCAAATTGGTTATTACCTAACAAAACCCACCCCCAAATCATTTTTTAACCTACTCTATACCTTTATAGGTATATCCTTATGTATTTCTTAATTTTTTAAATATTTATAATTATGTCATTTAAAGCAAAATTAGCAGTAGCAGGAAAAGAGTACACAGTATTAAATGTAAACTACGGTTTATTTCAAGAAACAGACGCAACGGGTAGACCTTCTACTGTAACTAGAGGAGGAAAAATTGAATTAACAATTGAAGGTACTGCAGACACTTCATTCTTCGAGTGGATGACCAACTCATTTGAAAGAAAAGACGGAAGTGTAAAATTCTTTAAAAGAGACAGCGAAGCAGTTCTAAAAGAATTAAAATTTTCAGAAGCTTACGTAGTAAAATTCAGAGAAAACTTTGATTCAACAGGCGTAAATCCATTAACAGAAACCTTTACCATTTCAGCTAAAAAAATTGAACTAGGTTCAGGAGCTTACGAAAACGAATGGGTATAATCCCTTCAAAAAGGCGTTCCCTAAAAGCAACTTTTTAACCCCCAGTTCTTTGTTACTTTCCATAAGGAAATGACATTGGCTAGATCAATCATTGTATTACCCCCTAGGTTTTACACTGGTCAACCCTAGTCTAAAAAGAACTCCATTAAATGATAGTTGCGATCTTTTGGGATCGCCTTTTTTCTTTTTTCTTTCAAATAAACAACCCTAAAAACAAACAAACATGTCCTTTTTAGCTAAATTAGAACTAGACGGAAACACCTATAACATACTCAGTTGCGACTATAATTTTACACAACAAATAGACGCTACAGGAAAACCCGAAGGAATGCCTCAAGGAGGCGAAATTAATATCCGTATAGAAAGCAACGGAAAATCCAACCTATTACAATGGATGCTCGACCACAGTCAAACCAAAAACGGTACCATTACATTCTTTAGAAGAGATGCCATGAGCAAACTACAAGAGTTAAAATTTGAAAAAGCCTATTGTGTTTCCTTTTCCGAATACTTTGATGCTAAAAACAACGAACCGCTACAAATAGCCCTACGCCTAATGGCCAAACGATTTGTTCTAAACGAAGCTACACACGAAAAGAAATGGAAAGATTAAACAACAACTAAACAACTAAAACACATACACGCTATGGATACTTATAACAGTGACTACGGAAGACTCAATCATCCTGATGATATAGCACAATACGCCTCATTACGTTCCTTTAAAGACTTTTTAGCCGACAAATCCAGTCCATTAGTCTACTGCACCCTTACCATAGAAGGCAAATCCTTCCTAGAAAAATCCCATTTTAACCTACAGTTCCATCAAAAAACCAACGAACACGACACCTTTACCCTAGATACCCGTGCCGATTCCCTAGACAATGAAGAAGCCTACATCATGGAAAATTCTAAAAATTATCTAGGAAAAACCATACACATCCACCTGCACCGATTTGGAGAAATAAAACAAACCTTTACAGGCATTATAACCCATTTAAACCTTTTAAAAAAAGACGGTTACGGTAGACTATATATTACAGGACACGCTCCTACCATTATGTTAGAACAAGGACTTGAATCCCAAAGTTTTGAAAACAAAACCCTAGAAGAAATCTTTCAAGACATAACCGCCCAATACCCCAAAGACACCCTTCATACCATTGTCCGAAACAACAACACCCAAAATGTGTTGCCTTACACCGTACAATACAACCAAACAGATTATCAATTTTTACAACAACTTGCCATACGCTATGGCGAATACCTGTATTACAACGGACAGAGCCTAGTGTTAGGCAACAAAGTAGGCCCTAAAATCATAAACCTAGACGAAAGTGTAGACCTAGTACACGTATCCTTTGAAATATCAGTAAAACCACAACAATTTACCTACACCACCTACGATGTAGAATCAGGCACCAGCCTACAACGAGATAGCGCCTCGGCTCAATTACAAAATAAAGTCAACCCCTATCAACAAGTAGCCCTAAAAGCCTCAAAAAACGTATTCCATAAAAAACCCAACAAACTCCACAACCCCACGGGTATCAACAACCGAACCGATAGAGAGTTACAAGATGCCGTACGAAAACAAAAAGAACTCAGAGAAAACCTGATGATCGTAAAAGGCAAAAGCAAAGACCCCCAACTCAAACAAGGCGATCTAACCAAACTAGTTGATATAAACGACCGCCCTATGGAAACCTATCGCATCATAGAAATTCAACATTTTCATGATGGCAATAGCTATTACAACGAGTTCGTAGCCATTCCCGATTTATGGACCCCTCCTTATTTTGACGACAACACCTATCCTAATTGCGAAGAACAAACCGCACGGGTAGTAGACAACAACGATCCTATGAGCATGGGGCGTATACGCGTACAATTTCCATGGCAAGAAAGAAAAAACCAAAAAACCCCATGGATTCGCCTAATACAACCCCACTCAGGAGCAGGCAAAGGATTTCATTTTATCCCCGAAATAGGCGAAGAAGTCCTTGTAGGTTTTGAAAGCGGCAATGCAGAAAAACCTTTTGTACTAGGCACTCATTATAACGGAAGCGAAACCAGTGGGTACCATACTAGCGGCAATGATGTAAAAGCCATTCATACCCGATCTGGAACTAAAATTATTCTAAACGATGCCCAAGGTTCTGTTTTTATAGAGGATCCTAGCGGCAACACTTGGACGATGGACGGTCATGGGAATATTAATGTGAATGCGCCAAAAAACATGATCTTTACCGCAGGCGAAGATATGATTATTAATGTAGGCAAAAACATGAGCACAACCGTTGGTATGAATATAACTGAAAGTGCAGGAATCAACAAAAACGAAACCATTGGAGCCATGAAAAATACTACAGTTGCAATGGATATGATGACGATAGTAACAGGTAAGTTGACGGAAGTTATTCAAGGAGATGTGCATAGTGAGACTAAAAAAGGCAAGACCTCCGTCAGCTCAGATAAAGGAATGGATATAACAAGTACAAAAAATTTAAATAAACATTCAGGCGAAGAAGTTCAAATAAATTCAGCTAATAAATCTAAGCAATATTAATTATGAGTAGAACTAGAATTGTTGGAGGGAAAATTACAGAAATTGTTGGAGGTGAATATAACATTTATTCTGAAGGACCTATTACTTTAACTTCTTTAGAAGGAAGTGTTAATATAACGGCAAGACAAGGAATTACACACGGAAATCCAGGAACTGCTCCTACAGTAGAATCTGGGAAAATTGAAGCTAAATGTATTGTTCACTTTAGACCTAAAAAAGATTGGAAAGGTGAAGAATATGGCTGTGATTGGATGCGAATTGAAGATACTGCTCTAATTACAGGAGGAAGTAATATTTTTGGTGATACTAATTATGAAAAAATAATTGTCAAACAATATAAAGAAGCAGCTTTTACAAATCTAGTAACTGATTCTAATTTTAATGCTGGTTTTTACAAAACAGACCCAGGTTTATTTAATAAACTCAAAGCAGCTTATAAATATCACACCATAACTTGGAAAAACAAAAAAGATAGCTCAGGTAACGAAATTAAAGATTCACAAAATAACCCTATAAAAGAAGATTATTTTTGTACGTGGATTTCTTTATACCCAAAAGAAATCACAAAAAAAACACCTCAAGGTCAAGGAAAACAGCCACTAATTGAAAAGAAAATCACTAACTACAGCAATACAAAAGCCACTCTAAGCCTTATTGTAGATATAGAAGAAGAGCCTGAAATATTGCGATTTGAAGAAAACAAAAACTTTTTAATCACACCAATGGAGATTGATGTAAAGGGAAAAGGTAGAGGAAAACACGCTCTTATAGACCATCTAACTATAGAATGTATAGATGAATTTACCTCAGACCAAACTATTACACTTAATGCTATTACTAAAACCACCAATGCGAATGGTACAGTTATTGAAGAGAAAAAACTAGCAGGCAAACTGCTGGTGTGGAAAAACAAACAACGTAAAAAAGCAAAAATCGTGTTAGTAAAGGTCGAAACAAATGTTGCAAACATAGTAGGAAATAAAAAAGCAGGCAATAATGCCAACCAGCAAGCTCTTTTTGAAAAATATTTGCATCAGGCACTAATAGATGTAAAAGTAGATACCGAAATACTTGATATGAGTACCGAACCTGAATTACAAGCAGGAGGAAAATATGTAACACAAGATCCTAATAAAAATAATAAAAATGTATTAAAATGCTATTATAAACCTATGCAAAATACCACTACTAACACTTTAATGATTAGCACACATCAACCAGCTCGATTTGAAGATTTAGAAAAATTTTTAAGAAAAAAATTGAGTGATAAACTAAAAACAATAAACCCTAGAGATGAACATAAATATGACAATCACTTTATTGCATTCTATTTTGGGGAAGATGGAGGTTATATGGATACCAGTAATGCATACAAAGGTCTTAATGGTTATTCTAGTGGTAAAAATGTAATGCTTTTTGCAGCTAAAAACGATCAAACCGCAGCACATGAATTTTTGCATAGTTTTAAACTACCACACACTTTTGCAAACAAAGAAGCAGATGCAAATGCTAAATTTACCTTTGAATACGCTAAGACAGAAAATTTATTGGATTACTCCCATATGTTGAATCCACCACAAGAACGCTATACTCTATGGCAATGGCAATGGATAATAGCAAATGGTAGCATAACCTAAAAAACAAAATAATTATGAGACATTTACTATTATTACTACTTTTTTTTAAAACGTGTTCTGCACAACAAAAAAATAATACAACTATGGAAGAACCTACAATAACAAAAGATTTTGAAAAGTTTGATTATACACTTTTTAATAAATATAAAACAACTGTCAATCCTACATCTAAGGATTATTTTGTTGAAAAAACATTAGAAAGTGGATTATACATAGAAATGTTTGAGGACACCTATAGAGAAACTCCAAAAAATAGTTATTTTACATTAGTAAAAGGATATTATAAAAACGGTAACATAATAAGAAAAGGATTAACATTAAATAACAATATTCAATGTATGATAAGCACTTGGTATGAGTTTAGTGAAGATGGAAAACTTATAAAAGAAACCAACTATGACGCACCTTACAAATTTACTTTCGAGCAAGTATTACAATTTTGTGAGAAAGAGAAAATACCATTAACTAAAGGACCGATCACTGGAGGTATTCATACTGAAATAGCTAGAGGAATGGATAATGCTTTGAAAAAAAATGTTTGGTATGTGAGTTGGTTCAAACAATCTGATTTGATTGAAACTTTTGTCCTTGATGCTGAAACTGGTAAAGTTATAGATAAAAAATATAGTGAATATATCAATAACTAAGTATTTATGAAATGGTTCTTGCTTCTACTATTGTTTTATCAAATGGGATATACTCAACAAACGATTAACGACTATAACACTATGGAACCAATAGTTACCAAAGATTTTGAAAAATTTGATAAAAAATATTATGATGAACTGAAAATAAAATATAATGATGTTAGCTTTACTATTTATTTAAAAGATAATTCTTATTTAGAATTAACAGATAGTTCTTATAGACTTACAGTTCCAAATTCTTATTTTACTTTAACAAAAGGATATTATAAGAATGGTAATATTAAAATTAAAGGTTCTGCTTTAAATAATAATTCACAGTGTAAGATAGGCACGTGGTATGAGTTTGGTGAAGATGGAAAACTTATAAAAGAAACCAACTATGACGCACCTTACAAATTTACTTTCGAGCAAGTATTACAATTTTGCGAAAAAGAGAAAATCCCTTTAACCAGAGGTCCAATCACTGGAGGCATTCATACTGAAATAGCTAGAGGAATGGATAATGCTTTGAAAAAAAATGTTTGGTATGTGAGTTGGTTCAAACAATCTGATTTGATTGAAACTTTTGTCCTTGATGCTGAAACTGGTAAAGTTATAGATAAAAAATATAGTGAATATATAAATAACTAAGTTTTATGAAATGATTCTTGCTTCTATTATTGCTTTTTGAAAGGGGATACACTCAAAAAACAATTATCTACAGGAGCAGGCAAAGGATTTCATTTTATCCCCGAAATAGGCGAAGAAGTTCTTGTAGGTTTTGAAAGCGGCAATGCAGAAAAACCTTTTGTACTAGGCACTCATTATAACGGAAGCGAAACCAGTGGGTACCATACTAGCGGCAATGATGTAAAAGCCATTCATACCCGATCTGGAACTAAAATTATTCTAAACGATGCCCAAGGTTCTGTTTTTATAGAGGATCCTAGTGGCAACACTTGGACGATGGACGGTCATGGGAATATTAATGTGAATGCGCCTAATGATATTACTATGAATGCTGGTGGAAATATTAGCATGACAGCAGGAATGAATATTACAACCTCCGCTGGTATGAATATAACTGAAAGTGCTGGAGCTAATAAATCAGCAACAGTGGGTATGATCAATAGTTTATTCGTAGCAGGCAATAGTTTAATAGATGTCAAAGGTAACTTAATAGAGAATATTATTGGAAATCTAGAATCGCACACTGAAAAGGAAAGGATTACAAATAGCCAAAAAGGAATTACCTCTAGTAGTGAAGGCGAAATAGCTAAACATTCAAAAAAAGAAGCAAAAATAAACAGTGCTGAACAATCTAAATCTTTTTAAAAAATGACTAGGATAAGAAATGTTGGCGGAAAAATTATAGAGACAACAAAAGGAAATGATATTTGGTATGCCAAAGAAGATATAGTATTAAATTCACTTAAATCTATAAGTTTTAAAGGTGATGAAAAAGGTGTGAGTTATGGGAAGCCTGAAGATCCTCCAGAATTTAAAATTGAGTCACAAGAACAAATAGTATTTATAGAATCTGATTTATATTTTAAAAACACAGGAATATTAAAGCCCCCTTATTTAAACAGTAAAGATGTTTTTGATTATATAACCTCAAAACCATTTGTTGCTGGAATGAAAGGGATCTTTGGGAAAGATATTAAACATTCTTCAATTAAGAAATTGATGGAAAATTTAAAAAATGGATCTGTCCCAAAGTTAAATTGGAAAGCTAAAAAAGGACTTTCAGAATCAGAGTTAGGTTTTTATCATCAAAAAACAGTTTACTTAAATGAAAATTTAATATTTGAAGCGGAAAAAGATTCAAAAAAAATTGGTTATTATTTAGAGTAATGCTTGAAGAGACAGGACATTACATTGAGGATCTTTTAAGAAATTATTATGATGATATTGGTGGAGAAACGTCTGGTGATGAAGGAACAATTTTTGAGGCTGATTTTATAAAATATAATAATTTATTAAATAAGGATTTTAATTATGCTTCTTTTAAGATTAAAAATTCAAAAGGAGAAATTCGTGATTTTGAAGGAAAAGTGGATAGTAATAATCCATCAAGAGAAGAAAAATCAAAAGATCTAATCTTCATTGAAGATGATTTAGACGACCATGGCTTGGTAACCCTTAAAAATGGTGAAAAAATAAATGTAGAGTTTTTTAAAATTAGAGGTGGTGGTGCTATCCATGAAGAGATTACAAAAACAGCGGCTAAGAAGGTAGGATTTGTTTATGACTATCGTTTAGATGAAGGATGTGCATGGCCAGATGTTCCTTGTAATAGTAACAATATTGAAACGTGTTACTATCGAACTTGGCGAGATTTAGATAAGAAGGGCACACTTGCCTACGAAAGTCACAATGGAAGTAAACAATTTTGGCATTCAATGGCACCAAAAGGTAAAAACACCAATGAACAAGTTAGAAATTTAATTCTTAACCAGGCTAAAATTTGGTTTACTGAAGCCATTAAGAGGAAAGGTGATGATGGTTTATTTGAAATAGGAAAAATATTGCATATGGTACAAGATTCATATTCATTATCGCATGTGCAGAGAAATAGTAAAGATGAAATAATTAAATTTCAGGGCTATGATGCACAAGATTCTCACAAACATGGGGAGCCTGACAAGCAAGGAAAATCAAAGGAGGCTATGAAGGCAACTGTGGCTTCTGAAATTGTATTGTTAGTTTTTAAACGACACCGAGAAGAATGGAAAGACTTGAAAGTTTCAATAAAAGTCCTTGAAAATGTGTTGCTTGAAAAAATTTATCCTATAGAAAAAGGACAAGAAAACAAAATTGCGGGAGGATCTCTCGAGGCTTATAAAAAATAAAAAATCATGAATAAAGTTATTCCGTTTATAATATTTATATTTCAATTATTATCAATTGTAAGACTTTGGTATGTGCATAAATATCAAAGTTCAAAAATTCCATCAGATTTTATTGAATTTATTATTTTTTCAGGGGTTAATATAATTATATTGATTTTAGCATATTTTTATGTTTCAAATCTAAGAAATTCTGTTTGGCTATTTCCAGTAAGCATTTCAATAATTACAATAATAATAATGATAATCATACTCTTTATTATGTTAATAAATAAGTATTGATTTCCGTTTTTTTAAATTAAATGAGCTACAGGAAAGATAGAAAAAGCACCTTACACTGGCAATGGAAAATCGTTAAAAAAAATGTGCAATGAAACAATTGATAATTAATGCAATTTTATCACTATTAATGATGAATTGTAAAGGACAAATGACCTACGCTAAAAACACTAACAATCCAAAAAAAGATACAATGGAATACTTTAATAAAGATAAATATAAAGATTTCTATTAACTGTGCCCAAAAAGGCACATCATATAAAACGCCAATAGAGCCTCCCAAAATAGTATTAAACCAAGGAAAAGTAAAAAAAGTAGAACTAGTTACAAATTTAGATCTGGGTTCAAAGAATGATAAATCAGGAGGTACTCAGCTAGGAATGATTTTTGGAAAAGAATATACGTTTCAAGTCACACAATATGATAATGAAACACCTTTAACTCGTAGGCTAACCAAATGGCAAATGCGCTACCATAGTCCAAAATACTCACAAAATAAATGGATAGATGTACCGTTAAAAGTTACAGGGGACACTGTTAAAATTACTATGAATGAAGAGGATATGTGTGACAGATTTATCTATGTTAGAGCTTATATTGACGACCCTAAAAGCGAAGGAGAAATAAAAGTTTGGAAACATAATAGGTTTAGATGGTTTGATAGAGAGGTGCTAGAAGAAGAAATGGAAGAGAGAACCACAAAAGGAATGCCTCGGAAAGTTAATCAAGCAGGAAATTCTTTGTGCGGAATGGCCTGTATATTCTATTTTATTTGCTAAGGAAAAACCAAATGACTATAAAAAATTTGCTTTTGAATTGTTCAGAAATATTGTAAACAATGGAAAAATTAGAAAATCACTTCGATTTGATAATGAAAATAACAGTTTAAATTTCAAATATAATGGTTTGCAAACTACTGATACAATACAAGTTATTATAAATAATGAATTATATTATATATATGATTTTAAAAATCAATTCATTAATTACCCAAAGCATAACGAATGTGAATTGACTTCTTGTAAAGTTAATAATATTAATACTTCGTGTATTAGAGGGGAAATTACAATATCTAAAAACTACTATAAAAATTATAATTTTGATAAGTATTATGATAGATAGTCCTCTACTTTTACAAATTTTACACATAAATGGACACAAATAAGCAAGCAATCTTACGAACTCTCTTATTACTGTTGGAAAAAATTATATAAAAAAGAAAAGCTTTAGAACTAAAGTTTTTAATATAAATTTCTATGGATATATCAAATTTTAAAAATAGTATTACCTGCCTATTTATCTTAAAAAAGTGAGATACTTTGGATTTTCTTTGGCATTCACACAGCCAATACTTTAGAAATAGGGCGAAGAATTTATCAGCAACAGCAAACTTTAGTAGCATAAAAAATGAAAATTAGCCTCCTGTTGCGAACTAAAAACCAATTTTTAAAGACTTGAATCCATCAAAAAACAAAATGCCCCAAGATTGTAAATCAAAATGGGTTATTTTTTTATTTTTTCACAAAAGTGTGGTTACTTCTGAATGTGCCTATTTAAACTTTAATTTTTTTTAAATGTTATATTCTTAATTTAAATGATTGAAAATATAAAATTTGTAATTCATCGTTTTAAAAATTTTCAAAAATTCCTAGTCCAAATAAAGCAAAATCATATTTTACAGGATCTTTTGGATCTAGTAATCGTAGGCTATTATCTAATTCATTTAGGGCTTTAGCATCGTTTTGTTTACGACTTAAGAGACCTAATTTTCTAGCTACATTGCCTGAATGAACGTCTAACGGACAAGATAAAGCAGAGGAAGAAATTTGATTCCATATCCCCAAGTCAACACCTGAGGAATCTTGTCTACACATCCATCGTAAAAACATATTAATTCGCTTAGCAGCGGAATTATTTAAAGGATCTGATACATGTTTTTGGGATCTAGTAGTATCTGAAATTTCAAAAAAAACTTTTTTAAATTCACTAATTGCTTTTTGAGTGGAGTTATGGTCTGTATGTTTTGTAAAAACAGTTTCTAAACCTCCATGATGTAAATAAATATGTTGAAGGTTTTTTATAAACGCTATAAAATCTTGTCCATTAAAAGTTCTATGTACAAACGAACCCAGTTTATCCAATTGACTTGAATTATGATTCATAACAAAATCATAAGGAGAATCACCTAGCAAATTCATCATTCTTTGGGCATTTTTTATAATCATTTTTCTATTACCCCAAGCTATAGTTGCACTTAAGAAAGCAGCAATTTCAATATCTTCTTTGATACTGAATAAATGAGGAATTTGTATAGGGTCGCTGTCTATAAAATTAAGACGATTATATAAATCTACTTTTTCATCTAAAAAACTTTTTAATTCTGTTAAAACCATTTTAATCAAGGATTACTTCTATACTATGAATATCTTTTATGTTACCATCTACAATGGTTATCTTTCTATCCGCCATATCTGCTAAGTCCTCATTATGGGTAACAATTACAAAGGTTTGATTTAACTCATCACGTAGTTTAAAAAATAATCGATGTAGGTTTTCTGCAGTTGTAGTGTCTAAATTACCAGAAGGTTCATCTGCAAAAATTACTTTAGGCTTGTTTATCATAGCTCTAGCAACGGCAACCCGCTGTTGTTCTCCTCCTGACAATTCCATAGGTTTATGATTCATTCGATGCTCTAACCCTAAATAAGCTAGTAATTTTTTAGCCTCTTCTTCGACTTCTTTTTTATGTCTTTTGGCAATATAACCTGGTATACAGACATTCTCTAAAGCAGTAAATTCAGGTAATAGTTGATGGAATTGAAAAATAAAACCAAGATTTAAATTCCTGAATTTAGATAATTCTTTATCATTCATTTTTAATACATCTTGACCATTAATTTTTAAAGAAGAACTAAGGGTTATACCTTTTCTGTTTTTTAAACTAGGTTGATCTAAAGTGCCTAAAATTTGTAATAAAGTAGTTTTTCCTGCTCCAGAAGCACCTACAATAGAGACAACTTCTCCTTTTTTGATTTCAAGATTTACTCTTTTTAAAACTTTTAGTTGTCCAAAGTATTTATGAATATTAGTGGCTTTAATCATTACTAAGTATTTTCACAAATAAACAAAGAATTTTATTGAACTTCAAATAAAGTTTTATTAAGCTTAATACAGTATCCTATTTTGAATGAATTTTAAGAAGAATAATTTTGAAATTATTGAATCTATTTTAAAGAGGTTTTATTATGAACTTAATAAAGCATTAAGGCATATTATTATTATTTGGTTTTTTTAAACAATAAGTTGTTTTTATTTTATTTTATTTTTTTTATATTTAATTTGTGATATTGTTTTGTTTTTTAGTGCTTATTGTGAAAAAAAATTTTAATTTTGTATGCTTGCATAATAAATTAAACAAATGAAGAAAATTGTAATTTTTGGTTCTGGTATTACAGGACTTAAACTAGCTCACGAATTAGTTAAAACAGGAAATATAGTTACTGTTTATGAAAAAAAAGATCAACCTGGAGGAAAATGTATGGGGACTTTTGAAGATGGTTTACCAACGGAGCTTACGCATAGACAAATGTTTGCCTCTAATATGAATTTTATTAATACATTAAATGAAATAGAGTATAACGGTAGTAATTTGTTAAAAAATATTGAACCTTTAAAGAATGTGCAATTTTATTGGGCAAATGAAAATAAGTTCATGGATTTTAAACGAAACTTTTTTAATTTTTTTGAACTATTGATAGATAATTTAAAATCAGCAAATTCTTTGTTTTTTTCAGGAGTACCTTTAAAAGATATTTATTGGTTTCGATCTAAATTGTTAGTAAATAAAGCAGATAAAAACACATTAAATATGCCTTTATCTGAATATTTAGAATTTGAAAAAAGACCTAAATTGGCAAATTTCATTCTTAAAATAATATCTACTTGGATAGGGGGTAATGGAAATACTAAGACAGGAGATTTTTTATTACTTTTTAATTATAAGAACTTATCAAAAGAAAAAGTCTATACTGAAACTAATACAACAAGTATTACTCTTAATGGTCCTATATCTGATTCTTTAATACAACCTTGGTATGATTTTTTAAAACAAAAAGGAGTAACTTTTTATTTTAACGAAGGTGTAAAAAAATTAAATATTAACGATGGAAAAGTTTTAAGTGCAATTTCTGAAAAGGATAACATTATTGAGGCAGATGCTTTTATTTTAGCCATACCTCCTAAACAAGTTATAAGTATGTTGCCTAAAATTTCTGATAGACTGTCTGTTAGTTATATTAAAAGTCATGGTTTTCAATTTCATTTTAAAGAAATTCCAGATTTATTCATCAATAAAACAATTGGAATTATAGCTGATTCAGCTTGGGGATTAAGTTATAAACTGTATCATAGTAAAAAATATGCACATAAAGAGTTTTCTAATAATGTTAAATTAACTGTTTCTATTACGGCTACAAAAACAGAAAAAGAAAAAGGTCTTTTGCATAACAAACCTCTAATAGAATGTACTTTAAAAGAAGTAGAAGAAGAAATCTTATTCCAATTAGGAATTAAGGAAAATATGTATAAAGATATTATGTATGGAAATTTAAATATTGGTGTTGGAGCAAAATACCTTGAATATACTGATTTTAACTTAGAAAGATATAAAAATTGGCATCATGGCCCTATAATTAATGAAAACAACACTAAATATTTTTGGGCTTTTGAAAATGAATTAATAAATCCAGATTATAACAATAGAGTAGGGATAAATTCAGCTAGTTATGATAACGTTTTTATATCAGGAGAATGGATTAATGATGATAGTCAAGTATGGACAGTTCCTTCAACAATTGAAAGATGTATGGAAAATGCAGCTATTTGTTCTAAAGTAGTACAAGATTATTTAGTAGAAGCTTAGAATTTTTTAATGATTTATTAGGTGTAGTTATTCATTCCGTTTGTTTTTAAATATTTTGAAAACAAAATAGTATCATTTTAGTTTAATCCATATTATAAATTAGATTTATTCCAGATATATATGGCTTTGAATCTGAAAAGATTAAATTTTTGTCCTCCATGTAGAAAAACTACATCTGCGGAAAAAAATTCAATATATTTTGTCTTCTTTGCTCTTTTGATCCGCATCACAAAGTCTAACATTTAATTTGGGATAGAAAATTTAAAATGAAATACTATAAAAAAATGATATTAAAATAATTACACCTAATAAATTATTTTTCTCTCTCTATTTTATGAAATTCCTGAAAAATTAAAAAAATAACGATTAGTCTTGCTCTAATCTATATGTAATTTGTATGATATTAAATCTAAAGTTTTCTTATTGTTAGAGTTATAAGCCAAATGTTGATTCTTTATCTAAAAACTTTAGAATATAAAAAATATCAATTTAAAAAAAATAATTTAATACATTTAAAATGAGTTTATTATCAAATAAAAAATATCAATTATATACTACCTCATTATTTTTCCTTTTAAGCCTACTTTACTGTTTTTTTATTCAATACCTAATTCAAAAAAGTGTTTATAATGAAATTATTATTAGTTTACTTTTTCCATTGTTAGCTATTCCTTTTTTTAATAAAGAAAATTTAACATCAGATATTAAAAGATTACTAATATTAGAAACTTTTTTTAATCTAATATGTATCACTTTAAAACTAAATACATCTTTAAAAATAGAAATGATTATTTTTGATATTGTATTTGCTGTATTCTTTTTTTTTCAATCAGGAGGTTTTTTACTTTCCTTACTTACTAAAAAAACATATTATAATTTAATACCCACTATAGCATTAACTATAGGTCTTTTTATATATTATTTTAGATCAACAGGAACAATACTTTCTCCTGATAACAAAATCCTTATTTATGGCTATGATGCGCCCCTTGAATTACAATTTATTTATGGTTCTTGGTTAATCGGAGTATTATTAATCGACAATAAATTTTTATTACCCAAAGCGACAGTATTAATGGTTCATCTAGCTTCATTTATAGTAGCTTTTAAAGCTAATGAATTCTTTCATTCAAGAATAGCAACAGCATGTCATCTTTTTGTTTTGAATTCCATATTCGTATATAAATCACAAAATTGGATAGATAAAGATTTTGTGTCCATAAATTTTATAAAAACAATTTTAGACAAACCTAGATATTATAAAGCTTTATCATTAGTAATAAGTGTTTTATCTGTATTTTTCTTAATCTGTTTATTCTTTAATGTACAATGGCATTTTTTTAAAAGATAGTAAGATAAAATATAATACTTAACTGTTTTCTGTTTTTTATACCAAAACACAAAAAAACACTTTAAATAGTAAGATTATTTTAGAAATAGATATATTTGATATTTTAAAACTAATATTTTATCCTAGATATTAATCATTTATATATTATTGTTGTGTATTTATTCAATAATCAATTAAATAAAAAAAAGAAACAAGCAACAATTGGGAAATTAACCATAAGTATCGTAATGGATCTTGTGGGATATTTTAGTTATTTATTTCCTGGAGCAGGCGAATTTATAGACTTTTTTTGGGCTCCTTTTGCGGCATTTATAATGAGTATTCTTTATAAAGGAACAATTGGTAAAATTGCAGGATTTTTGACTTTTATTGAAGAAATAACACCAGGTTTAGATTTTATACCATCTTTTACAATTACTTGGTTTTATGAATATTATAAAGAGTCAAAACAAGAGAATTAGTTTAAAAATATAAAAGATTTATGTTTATAAAAAAGATAATCATCTTAATAACCATTTTTTTTTCAATGGGTTTTTTTTCTCAAAATAAAAACGTTGTTGTTGTACATGATACCACATTTGTAAATATAAAAGATTATTCTAAGAATTTTATTTTAGATATTAGATATGCCACAAATGATAACTTCTTAAAGAGTAAGGTATATGATTGCGATGCTTGTTATTTGCGATATAAAACAGTTAAACAATTGATAAAAGCTAATAAAGAATTTCTAAAGGAAGGATATAGAATAAAATTATTTGACTGTTATCGACCTTTAAGTATACAAAAAAAAATGTGGAAAATAATCTCCAACCCTAATTATGTAGCAAATCCTGAAAAAGGATCAATACATAATAGAGGAGGAGCAGTAGATTTAACTTTAGTAGATAAATTAGGAAATGAATTAAATATGGGAACTGAATTTGATCACTTTGGAAAAGAATCATCTCATACTTATAGTAATTTATCTAAAGAAATATTAAAAAATAGAAAATGGTTAAAAGACATGATGAAAAAACACCATTTTGACGCATTAGAATCAGAATGGTGGCATTATGGTTTAGAAGGAGCTCGTTACTTTCAATTGTCTAATTTTAATTGGAAATGCAATTAAAGTGATCTATGAAAAATTGAGCAGGAAAATAAGTTTCAACCAGTGTCTCACAATCTAACTCTTTGCGTATGACATAATCTGTAGAAGTGCCAGCAAAGTGAATACGCATAAAACTAATAGGGTATTTCTTTAATTCTTCTAAATCATCTTTTAAAAAAAAGAAATTAGATTCTATAAAACGATTATTTATACGTTCTTTTTCATTATAAATTAGATCATCACAACGATCATTATCACCATAAAGTAAAGTATAAATTCTACCATTACTTAGTTGAAAGATAATTTTAGAAGATTTATCAAAACAAATTGGTGTTTCAAATTTCTGACTTTTTTGAAGATGCTCTAATTTTAATGAAGGAATCCCGTTTGTAGAAATAAGAGAAAGGAAAATAAGTGTAGTTTTTCCTCCAAAAACTTTTTCATAGATTGTGCAACTTTTGGTTTGCTTTATTACACTAATAGAGTCCTTAATATTTAGGGCTAATTCGCAAGGTTTTTGTGACCAAATATAAAAATTTGTAAAAAGGAATAACCAATTAAATATAATTTTCATTTTTTAAATTTTATCGCAAAGCAAAATAATTTTATTATTATCTATATCAGTTGTAAAAAAAGCATATAAATTTCCTCCTTCTTTTATTTTCCATTTTTTTCGAATAGTTTCTACCGTTTCGGGAAAATTGCGAGTTGTAATATTTGCTTTTTTACCTTCTAAGTGTTTTTTAATTTCTATTTTATTATATGAAATATTTTCAATTATTTTAAATTTTCTACCAGGGAAATTAATAAGTTCATTATTTGTGTATAAGTGCGAGAAAGAATGAAGTTTATGTATAGGAAACAAATAACAGATATAATCAAATGCTCCTGATTTCATAATAGCACTATTAGGCTCGTATAAAAATAGTTGAGGTTTGCTATAATTACAATTAAAACTTTCTTTACCCCATATAAATTCTATGGACTCATTTTCTTCTTTAGTAATATTAATGGCTTTTGTTAAAATAGTATTATTGTAATCTTTTTCAATAATCCAAAGAAGTTCCTTTACTTCATTTTGAAAGGCTACGATATGAATTTCTTTTACATTTTTTAATTCATTTAGACCTGCTGATATATCTAATATAGGAGCTGTTTTGATTAATATATGTTCTGTAAATTGAAAATAAAAATCTAATAAATCAGGAACGTTAGGCAAACAATCTTTTAATAAAAAGACTTTTCCTTTAGTGTCATTCCTTCTTGAAGGATCAATATAAATCCAGTCAAAATGATTATTTAATTTTACTAAGGTTTCAATACTATCTCCTAGGTAACATTCAATATTATATGTTTTTAGCTCACTAAAATTATGTTTTACAATTTCATGTAAATCAGTTTTAATTTCACAATGAACGAGATGATTAAAATTCTTAGAAAAATAATAATCATCTATACCAAAACCACCTGTTAAATCAATTAAATTATTACCGCTTATAAGAGAAGATTTGTATAGAGCCGTAATTTCAGATGAGGTTTGTTCTATTGATAGTTTACTTGGGAATATAATGTTTTTTTGATGATACCAAGTAGGTAGTTTTTCTTTCGATTTTGCTTTAGAAGCAATTTGATTTAAAATTTCATTCCAGGGTATTTCAGGAAAAGGGTTTTTCATTAATGCTATTTTTGTGAAATTTAACGTTAATGAATTTTCTATGAATTCTTGTACTTTAGGTGCTAATAGATCAAAAATCATTATAAATTTTTTGTGATAGAATAGATGAATTTATTGTTAGGAAAAAATTCTTTTCCAACTACTTTGAGTATAGTGTAAGATGGAACGGCAATAATCATTCCCGTAATTCCAAATAAAAAACCAAAAATTAAGATTATCAAAAATATTTCTAAAGGATGTGAATTTGTACTGTTTGAAAAGATGATAGGTTGGCTGAAATTATTATCTATAAATTGAACTGCAAAAAAACCAGCTAAAATATATAACGCATGATATAGCATTTCGGTATTAATACTTCCATTAAAACTGCTTAATAAAGCTAAAGTAACAGCTAAAACACTTGCTATGATTGGACCAATGTAAGGAATGATATTTAAAACAGCACAAATAAAGGCTATAATGAAAGAATTTTCTACATCAAAAAAGAATAATACCAGAAAATAAAGTATAAACACAATTAGAAGTTGTAGCAATATACCGCTAAAATATTTTAATAGTAAAAAATCTATTTTTTGGATAGAAGCTACTATTTTTTCTTCGTGTTCATCTGGTAGGATATTTTTAAATAATCGTAAAAAAATAGCTCTATCTTTTAAGAAGAAAAAAGTAATGAAAAAACAAGAAGCAATTCCCATTCCTAGATTACTAATTGCATTGATAAAAGCATTTAGGAATTCACTTAAAAAGTGGAAATTAAAATATTTAGTTAAGTTGCTTTTATTAAGTATTTGATCGGCTTTAAAGCCGTTTGAATTTAAGAATGATTCTAGTTGAATGATTAAATGTTCTATTTGTATAGATAATGCTTTACTGTCTAATAGGGAAATATGAGTAGCTTGACTATTTATTAATGGGATAAACATTAAGAAGAATCCCAATACGATAAGTCCAAAAAGAAATAAGGTTGTTAATACGGCTAAAACATTTTTGAATTTTAGTTTTTTTCTAAAAAAATCCACAATAGGAGAGCCTATCATAGAAAGTAATAATGAAATAATTAGGTAAATAATTACGGTTTTAATTTTATAAAGAAAATAAAGTAAAATTGTAATGAGAACTAAAGAAATGATTGCTCTTATAATTCCGTTTGCAATGGTTTTGCTTTCCATGTTTTACGTTTTTGAAACGAATATATAAAAAAAATCCTGAGAAATACTCTCAGGATTTTAATCATATTAAAAATTTTATATTATGGTTGAGCAAAAGAATTTCTTGCACCACCAGCAGCAAATACTGCTAAAGCTCTTGATCTTTGACCTAAAGAGAACATATACATTCCTCTATCGTCTGTATAATCCATGTAGTTCATGTACATTTCAAGTGGAGTACCTGTACAAGTTGATCTATGACCTACAGCAGGAACACCTGAATTTGCAGAGTTATGAACAGGAGTGTCAGCTACTAAATCAGATCCACAAGTAGCATCACCCCAGATATGACGTAAATTGATCCAGTGACCTACTTCGTGAGTAGCTGTACGTCCTAAGTTGAATGGGTAAGTTGCAGTTCCTGTATTTCCTGTATACTTAGAATCTAAAACTACACCATCAGTAGCTGAAGAACCTCCAGGGAATTGAGCATATCCTAGTATTCCTCCTCCAATTGTACAAACCCAAATATTTAATTTAGTTGTTGGAGCAGTAGGATTAATACCTCCTTGAGTTGATTTTTTCATAGCATCAGCTGTTCCCCAAGATGTTTTAGTAGTCGTTTTTCTGATTACTTGATCTAATACAAAACGGATTCCTAGGTTACCACTTCTTACACTTGCATAAGGATTGTTAGCTGTGTTGTAATCAGTATTAGTTGCAGAAAAATCTCTGTTTAAAACATCAATCTGAGATTGTAATTGAGCTAATGAAATATTTTCAGCAGTAGTTCTGTATAATACGTTAAATACGACTGGGATTTCAATAACACCATTTACTAATCTTCCTGATTTGATAATTTCAGAAGTTTGTTTTTCAATATCACTCATTCTAGATGCCAATCCTGGATCTTCTTGCATTTGTCTTTCTAAGACTTCGTGAGAAGCACATCCTCTGTGTGCAGAAGCGTCAACTTGATTGTTAATAACACTGTCTTCTTTTTGGCAAGAAAACATCATTAATGCAGCAGAAGCTGATAATAATAATTTTTTCATAATTTGTTTTTTTTGTTTGGTTTGATTAATAAATAAGTTTTTTAATTCGTTTGCTAAATTAATATTATTTTTTGTTTAAACAAATTTAATTTTTGTTTGTGTAATTTTTTTGTTAAAATTTTAATTTTAATATATTTTTTTTTCTTTGATTTAAGGGGGGATTATGTTTTTTTTAGTTTAATTGTTTTATTTTTAATAATATTAATGGTGTTTGTCCTGTTCTTGAAGAAAAAAAATCTTTTAAGCTATTACTATGGAAGAATAGCGGTATAAAATAATAAACTGATAACATAAACGTTTTAAACTATATTTATAGGAGAAAATACTACATTTGAATTACAAAAAATATCTTATGCGTCAATTACCTTTGTATATATACATCATTCTTTTTTTGAGAAGTCTATCTGTTTTTTGTCAACAGTCAGAAATTTATACAAATACTCTTAGCTCTTATCAAACAGGGATTAATCTTCTTAAAAGTAAAAACTATTTAGCTGCTCAGTTGGTTTTTGATAAAATACAAAAAACAGCTCCATTTGAAACCGCATCAGATTGTTCTTTTTACAGCGCACTCACTTCTTTAAGGTTAAGGCAAGAAAGTGCAGACCAAAAAATGCTTTTGTTTATAAAGGAATACCCTACAAGTACCAAAATGAATTTAGCTTATTCTGAATTAGCAACTTACTTTTTTGAAAAAGGAAGATTTGCCTATGCTTTAGAATATTTTGAAAAAGTAGATGAATCCGCATTAACGCATGATGAACTTGAAAAATATTATTTTTATCGTGCTTATACATTCTTTACAACTCACGATAAAAAATCAGCGAAACAATATTTTAATAAGGTTACTCAGTCTAGTGAATATGGTTCAAAAGCTAAATATTATCTAGGATTTTTAGCTTATGAAGGAGATCAGTATGACGAAGCAACTAAATATTTCGAGCAAGTAGCTAAAGATACTAGATACAATGAGAAAATTTCTTATTTTCAAGCAGACATGGCATTTAAGTCAGGTGCTTTTCAAAAAGCAATTGATTTAGGGGTAAAAGCAATACCTCATTCAACAATAGAAGAGAAATCAGAGCTTAATAAAATTATAGGAGAAAGTTATTTTAATTTAAAAGAATATGATAGAAGTATTTCGTATTTAAAAGAATATGAAGGAAAAGAAGGAAAATGGACTAATACGGATTTTTATCAGTTAGGGTATGCCTTTTATCAAAAAAAGAACTATGATAATGCTATAAGTTATTTTAATAAAATTATTGAAGGAAATGATTTAGTTGCACAAAATGCGTATTATCATTTAGGAGAAAGTTATTTAAAAACCAATAAAAAACAACAAGCATTAAACGCTTTTAAAAACGCTTCTGAAATGATTTTTGATAAAAAAATTCAAGAAGATGCTTATCTAAATTATGCCCGTTTGAGTTATGATATAGGAAACTCCTATCAAACAACACCAGAGGTATTGGTTAATTTCTTAAAAAAATATCCTAACACAGTTCATAAAATTGAAATCGAAAGATTATTAGTTAACTCTTTTGTAACTTCTCACAACTATAAGGAAGCATTACTGTTACTTGAAAAAAATAAAAATATAGGAAATCGAGCAATTTATCAAAAAGTAGCTTTTTATAGAGGGCTTGAATTATATGGCGAAAATAATTATAATGAAGCATGGAGTTTATTTAAAAAATCTATAGAAGAACAAAAAGATCCTCTATTTACAACTCGTGCAGCCTTTTGGAAAGCAGAAACAGAGTTTATTCAAAACGATTTTTCAAATGCTTTACTAAGTTATAAACAATTTCTGGGCTTTTCAGAATCAAAATCTACCATTGAAAATAAGAATATACATTACAATATAGCCTACACTTATTTTAAATTAAAAGAATATGAACAAGCTTCAAAATTTTTTCAAAAATACACAGAAAATCCAAAAGAAGATAAAGTACGACTAATAGATGCGTATTTACGATTAGCAGATTGTTATTTTGTAACTTCTAAATATAATCTAGCTATTGAAACTTATGATAAAGTTATAAACTTAAAAGGAATAGATACAGATTATGCTAGTTTTCAAAAAGCAATATCTCATGGTTTTGTAGGTAAAAATGAAAGAAAAATAGTAGAACTCAATAATTTTATTAAAAAATTTACAGAATCACAATACCGTGATGATGCCCTTTATGAATTAGCTAATACATACACTATAACAGGACAAACTACAGCCGCTATAAAAATATATGATCAGTTAATTGCAGAGTATAAAAAAGGAAGTTATACAGCAAAAGCTATTTTGCGTCAAGGTCTTATATTCTATAATGAAGATAAAGATGATTTAGCCTTGTTAAAATTTAAAGAAGTAGCACAAGAATACCCTAAAACAGAAGAAGCTAATGAATCCGTTCGAACAGCTAGACTTATTTATATAGATAAAGGAAAAGTACAAGAATATGCAAATTGGGTTAAAACACTAGATTTTGTAGAAGTAAATGACAAAGAGTTAGATCATGATGCTTGGGAATCAATAGAAAAACAATATATACAAGAAAACAAAGAACAAGTCGGACTAAATTTAAAAAGTTATATAAATACCTTTCCAAATGGAACTCAAATAATAAAAGCGCATTTTTACTTAGCAGAATTATATTACCAAAGAAAACAGCTAGATCTTTCTATTCCTAACTATGAATATTTAGTTTCAAAATCAAGAAATGAATACACAGAGCAAGGACTTACTCGTTTGTCAGAATTATTCTTAAAAAAACAAAATATAGATAAATCACTTTTATACTTAACTCGTTTAGAAAACGAATCTGATTTTGTACAAAATAAAATTTACGCACAAGCCAATTTAATGAAGATTTATTATGAAAAGAAAGATTATAGTAATGCGGTGATTTATGCTGAAAAAACATTAATGAATCCCAAAACAGAAATTAATCTTAAAACAGATGCTCAAATTATCGTAGCGCGAGCTGCAAGAGAAGTGGGAGATGAAAGCAAGGCAAAAGAAGCTTATATAAACGTTCAAAAAACGGCTCAAGGTGAACTAATGGCAGAAGCATTATACTATGATTCATTTTTTAAAAATAAAGAAGGTAAATTTGAACTTTCCAATGCAGTCGTACAAAAAATAGCAAAAGAATATTCAGGATATAAATATTATGGAGCTAAAAGTTTAATAATTATGGCAAAAAATTTTTACGGATTAAAAGATAGTTATCAAGCAAGCTATATATTAGAAAGTGTGATTAAAAATTTTAAAAATTTTGAAGACGTGCTTATTGAAGCACAAGAAGAATTAAATAAAATAAAAATAGAAGAAGCAAAAACAAATTCCTCCATAAAAGGATAATGTTTTAAAAATATTGTAATCCTAAATTTAAAAATAGAAGCTATAAAAAAATAAAGAACAAATATTTAGCTTTTTACTCTGACACAAGTAAAGTCTTGTAAATTATTAAATAAAAAAAGGACAAGAATACCAGCTTTAAAAACATCTTTATGATAAAAAATAGCTACTTTTAAAAAGAAAATAGATGAATAGAATTAATATATATGCAATAATCTTATTAGGATTTTTTTTTCAAAAAGGATTCACTCAAAAAAAAGATGATACAATAGGTACAGAAATAATAAATGTAGTAAAACCATATACACCCACCATTTCAGATGCTTTTAAACAAAAAGAAGTGCCTCCTGTAAATGAAACAGAGTCCTTACCCAAAGAAAGTATTAAATATCAGATTTTTTCCTTTCCAGTAGCATCTACCTTTGTCCCTTCTAAAGGGAAAGCAGATCAGATAGAAAAAAGCAAACAAGAAAAAATATGGGCTAATTATATATCAGCAGCTTATGCTAATTATAATACGCTTAATTCAGAACTTTTTATTGCTCATGATATAGATGATAGCCAATATTTAGGAGGTACCGTGCGATATTTAGGTTCAGGAGGAGGTATTTCAGGTATACCATTAAATAATGGGTATGAAGACTTATTACTTGGTGGATTCTATAGTTATACATTTGAACAAAATATATTAAAATTAGATGCTTCTTACAATAGAGAAGGATATAATTGGTATGGTTTACCCTTAAAGAATCCTAATTTCAATACTACCAATATTAACCTTATAAAACCTCAACACATCTATAATACATTCAAGGCAGATGCTGAACTAATGTTCGTTAAAAGCTTTTTAAATAAAATGAATGTTCGTTATATCGGATTTTTAGATGATTATGGATCTGCTGAAAATCGTTTTATATTAAATCCTCGTTTTAACTTTGATGTAAATCAGACAGACTTTAAACTCAATATAAACCTAGATTATGCTAATACCTCTTTTGATAAAAGTTTTCAAATAAATAAAAACAACCAAGGCAAAGATCTATCTATACAGAAATCTTCATTCATTTTTAGCGCACATCCTAGTATTACTTTTAAAAAAGACGATTTGTCTTTAGATTTTGGAGTTGAATTAACTTATTTAGCTCGATTAAAAAATCGTTACTCAGGAATAGATCAAGGAACCCAATCAAGTTTTTATTTCTATCCAAAAATTTATGCCTCTTATAAAATAGTAGGAGATCTAATGGTAACAACCGCTGGAGCAGAAGGAGGTTTAGAGCAACAAACTTATCAAAATTTTGTAAATCAAAATAAATTCTTTTCACCTACTTTAGATTCCCAACCAAGTGATCATCAATACGCATTATTTGTAGGTTTAAACGGGAAACTAGCCAATACAGTTTCATATTATTTAAAATCAACTTACGAATCAATAAAGAATAAAGCCCTTTTTATTAGCAATCCTTATTTGTCTACTCCTACAGAAAATTATAGTTATGGAAATTCATTTGATGTAGTATATGATGATATTAAAAATTTTATCTTTTTTGGTGAGTTAAAAGGAGATATAAACAAAAATATAACATTAGGAATTAATACAACTTTTAATTCTTATCAAACAAACACTCAATTAGAAGCATGGAATTTGCCAATTATAAAAGTTGGTTTTTTAGGAGATTTTACCATAGGTAAAAAATGGTATGCAGGAACACAACTATTTTATATAGGCGAGCGTAAAGATCAATTTAAGAATATAACAGATTTTGTTTATCCAGATTCAATACAAAATATTGAAGCCTATTTTGATATTAACGCATATACAGGTTATAAACACAACGATCGTTTAACATTTTTTATAAAAGGTAATAATTTAGCTAATCAAAATTATCAAAAATGGTTAAACTATCCT
Organism: Flavobacterium sp. TN-1; assembly: GCF_052828645.1. Taxonomy (NCBI): domain Bacteria; kingdom Pseudomonadati; phylum Bacteroidota; class Flavobacteriia; order Flavobacteriales; family Flavobacteriaceae; genus Flavobacterium; species Flavobacterium sp. TN-1. The sequence goes on along the minus strand of NZ_CM128253.1, from coordinate 2,973,941 downwards.
GTGCAAGGTATACAAATATTGGGAGGAGCAAGTTATAAATTTGATTTATAAAAAAAATAAAAGAGACGAACTCTTTAATAATAATACTTATTATTCTAATGATTATATTTTACAAAAAAATATTTTATACTTAAAATGACATTAAAACAACAAATTCATAACCAATATCTTCAAATACTTCAAGATAGAGTAGACATCTTTCAAGACATGATTAAAGAACTCACTGAAGATGCTTCAAATGATGCTAAAGGATCAGCAGGAGATAAACATGAAACGGCTTTATCTATGATGCACCTCGAACAAGAAAAATTATCCGCTAAATTAAGAGAAGCAATTGAATATAAAGCTATTTTAGAAAAAATAGATACATCACAAAAACATAAAAATATTGGTCTAGGAAGTCTTGTAAAAACAAATAAATTAATTGTTTTTATCAGTTGTGCTTTGCCTAAACTAACATTAAACGATCAGGTTATTTTTGGGATCTCACCCAATTCTCCTTTAGCAAAAAAAATAATAGGACAATCAGTATCTCATCAATTTGATCTAAACGGTGTCTTATACCAAGTTTTAGAAGTTCATTAACATTATATCTACCAAAGAAAAAGACCACAATGAAATCCATTTTATCTATAATACAATTAAGTCTTTTGACTTGTCTTACCTCTTCAGCTCAAAAACAAAAAGCAGATATGATTCTTACGAATGCTACAGTTTATACCGTTGATAAAAAATTTTCAAAAACAGAAGCATTTGCAGTAAAGAATGGTAAAATTATAGACATAGGAAAAACTGCAGATATAATAAAAAAATACCAATCAATTAAAAAGATTAACGCACAAGGAAAATATATTTTCCCAGGACTTTATGATGCACATGCTCATTTATATAGTTTTGGCTTAAATCTTCAAAAAGTAGATTTGAGAGGAACTAACAGTTACCAAGAAGTTTTAGATCGAATAGTTACTTTTCAAAAAGAAAAAAATCTTGATTTTATAACAGGACGTGGTTGGGATCAAAATGATTGGAAAATTAAAGAATTTCCTACAAAAGAAGAATTAGATAGATTGTTTCCTACCATACCTATAGTTTTAACTAGAATTGATGGCCATGCTCTTCTAGCTAATAGTAAAGCCCTAGAATTAGCAAAAATTACAACAAATACAAAGGTGTTAGGTGGAGAAATCCAAATGAAAAATGGAGCACTAACAGGTATTTTAATTGATAATCCAATGGATTTAATCTATAATATTATTCCAAAGCCAAGTAAAAAAAATCAAGTACAAGCACTTAAAGATGCCCAACAAGTAATGTTTCAATATGGTTTAACAACCATTAATGAAGCAGGATTAGAAAAAGAAACCATTCACTTGATAGATTCATTACAGCAAAAAAAAGAATTAAAAATAAATATTTATGCCATGGTAAGTGCCAGTCAAGATAATGTAGATTTATATACTCAATTAGGACCTTATAAAACGGATTATTTAAATGTAAGATCTTTTAAATTTATGGGAGATGGTGCATTAGGTTCTCGTGGAGCCTGTTTACACCAGCCTTATAGCGATCGTTCTAATCATCATGGAGCATTATTATCATCAGTAACCGATATACAAAAAATAGCAAAACAAATAGCAAATTCAGAATATCAAATGAACTCCCATGCCATAGGTGATTCTACTAATACCGTTTTATTAAATATTTATAAAGAAGTTTTAAAAGACAAACCCAATAGAAGATGGAAGATTGAACACGCACAAATAATACGAGAACAAGATTTTGATGCTTTTTCTTCTAATATTATTCCTTCCGTCCAACCCACACATGCTACATCAGATATGTATTGGGCTGAACAACGAGTAGGTAAAGAACGAATTAAACATTCTTATGCTTATAAAAAAATGCTAAACAAGGCAGGAATAATTGCTTTAGGTACTGATTTCCCAATAGAAGAAGTAAATCCTATGCTTACTTTTTATGCTTCGGTTGCCCGTAAAGATTTAAAAAATTACCCAGAAGGAGGATTTCAACCAGAAAACGCCTTATCTAGAGAAGAAACCATAAAAGGAATGACCATTTGGTCTGCTTATTCTAATTTTGAAGAAAACGAAAAAGGAAGTTTAGAAATAGGAAAGTGGGCTGATTTTGTTATTTATGATAATGATTTGATGACAGTGGATATAGATGCTATTCCTTATATAAAACCTATTAATACATTTATAAAAGGAGAACAAGTAAAATAAAATTAATTTTGACAACTCATAATTAAACTTTTATAGATCCCTTCTACTATTTTAATTCTAAAATTAGAACCAAATAAAAAACTTGAAAAGTAAAAAAATAAACCTGAACTTGTTATTTTGTCTTATTAAAAATTCTTCTCTATAAGTAACATTGTTTGTATTATCTTTTTGTACTATTTCAGAAGAGTTAAAAACTATTTGAGCTTATTTTAATTTTATTAAAATATATAATAATTCATAAAATATTTTTTTAAGCAAAGTCTTATACGATTTAAACTTTGAAATTTCCTCATAATACTATTTTTTATCCTTGAGACTGTACAAAAAGTTCGCAATCTTGTTCATTTCGACTAAAGGAGAAATTACATAATCTTGATTATGAGACACCTCCTTACGTAGGAGTTATAAATTGCATGTTGATTTAGGCATTATCCTACAAAAGCAATAGAAACTAGTGTTGGTTCTCAATTCGCTTCGCGCTCGAACTAACGATGATTTCAATTATATACTCAACCGTTTGTTCGAGTTGTTTTAAAATGAAAAACGTATCGAGAACTTTATTTTTAATCCAGTATATTTTAAGTTTAAATGATATTTTTTGTATTATATTTTTTGGTACGATTATTGATTTTGATTTTATATACAAGAGTGTTTTTGTAGTAAAATACTGATATTTAGAGTGATAACTCTAATATTTTTGTTATAAATTACCTAAAACAATCTTAATTGATTAAATTTGTAAATGATTTTAAATGTAAGAGGGATGAAAAAAAGACTATTGTTAATTTTTATTATTTTAAGTTCTATATTAATTAATGGACAAGTGGGAATTGGGACTGTAACCCCCCAAGGAATATTAGATATTAGTTCTAATACAAGCGGGTTAATACCTCCAAGAGTAGAATTGATGGCATCAAATATTGAAGCTCCCGTGTTAAATCCACAAGGAGGCTCAATTGTAGCAGGTACTATAGTTTATAATACTGTAACAGCAGGTGTAACCCCAAATGATGTAATACCAGGTTTTTATTATTGGGATGGTACTAAATGGTTATTATTAACCAATCAAAATACATCTACACCTACCAATTGGAGTATTTTAGGTAACAATAATACGAATCCAAACACTAATTTTATAGGAACAACAAATGCAAATGACTTTGTAACAAGAACCAATAATGTTGAAAGATTAAGAGTGACAAGTGCGGGTAATTTAGGAATAGGAACTTCTTCTCCTACTTCCACATTAGATGTAAATGGAAATTTACGAATTCGCAATATTCCTGTTACCACAAGTTCAACTCAAATACTTACGAGTGATAGTAATGGAAATATAGGAACATTTAATACACATCTTCTCTCAGATGTAGATGGAGTTGTAGCTTCAAATCCTGTTAATTATTCAATAGCAGCTCCTGGTATAGTTAATAATTTGAATTTAGGTTTGTCAACTAATATTAGCCTTCCTGCAAATAAAAACTGTATAATTATTATAAACTATTCCGTTCCTATAGGAATTTCAAATTTTCCTAAACAAGAAGTAGTAGGATACTATGGCGTTCGATTTTTAAAGAATGGAACTGAAGCAGAAGCTGGCTCTAGGAAATCAACAATTGTAAATAATTATGAAACTGCACCATTAAATGGCTCCACTGCAAACATGGCAACTATTACTAATACATACATAGAAAAGTTGACCACTGGAGCTTCTCCAGTAAATATTACCTATTCTCTTAATGGTTATATAGAATATTATTCATCTTTTAATTCTAATTTCCTTTTTAATATGTGGTCCTCATCTCCTCCTAACTATAATTGGGGAAGAGCAACTATTACAAAACAAGTATACATATTATAGATATTTTAAAAATTTAAAAAAGGGATTTCAAATTTTTAAAATAAAAAAACCTAACAACTATTATTGTTAGGTTTTTTTATTAGATAATTATTAATCTGAATATCATATCTGATAATTATTTAAAAACAAAAATAAAGGAAGAGCGAACCTGCCTTGTCTATAGATTTCAGCCTGAGTCTATTTTAATCTGAGTTTAAAACGATATGAAATAAAATCTTAGATTTTCAGAGTTAAATCATAAAATAAAAATATTTTTTATAATTTAATTTTTACAATTTTATCATCCTTAATGATAACGAGCTCACTATTTCGTTCTTTCTTAAATTCTAACATTTTTTGGTAGGCTATAGCCAATCCTTTTATAATATTGTTACGACGTTCAATTTTAGCTTCTTTGGTCATAAATATTTTTAATTTCGTTGAACTTTTTAAGATCTATGATATTTAATTCATCATTACTTGATTTTTCAGCTATTAATTGATGATTTCCTTCTGAATTATCAAATATAAGGACTTGTTCTACAATAGGTAAATAAATATCAAATAAATTAAAGATACCCTTTTTGTACCTTCTTTCTATAATATATTCAGGTATATTATGCCCTCCTTCTTTTACCCTTGTTTTTACTCTCTCTTTTGCTAACTCTATTGTTCTTAACCAAAAGAACAACAAAGTTACATTATAATTTTCATTCTTAGCCTCAATTATTTTATTTTTATAGCTTCTTGTTGATAAGGTAGTTTCAAAAGCAAAACTTTCATTCTGTATAAATAACTCATTTATTCTGTGAAGCATAATTCTACCCGCTTCAAAGGCTACTTTTTCAGGTTGAAAAGGAGAGAGTCCTTTTGCTATTTCATCTGCATTTACAAATTCTTTACAATCTAAAATTTCAGGCAATATGGCAAAAGATGCAGTGGTTTTTCCAGCACCATTACAACCCGAGATGATATATAAATTTTTTTCCGTCATCTATACAAAACTAATAAAATTTTATGAAGTAATATTATTACCTCAAAATCTTAATTTATTGACTTGCCTGTAGATTATCAAAAGACTATTATATAAAAATCTATTCCTATTAATTTAATCTTCTCTAATCTTTTTTTAAAAATAGAAAAATATATTCCTCTCTCTTAAAATAAGTAATATATTAGTTTTAAATAAAATCATTCACATAAAAACTAATTTTAGTCAAACCTATCCTTATATTTTTTAAATAAAGTATTCATTACTAGCAATACCACACCTACGCCCAGTAAGACTAAAGCTCTAATCAGGAAGTCAGCATTTGATAAATCAAAGAACATCAGTCGGATAATACACAAACCAACCAAAGAAAGCGATACATATCGGAAATATTTCTCTTTCAAAGCAATTCCTAAAATAAGCAATCCTAAAGCTTCTAATATCCAGAAGAAGGTTAATATTCCTTTATCAAATGTCAAATATAAAAAGCAACCTATACTTAATGTAGCAGGGTAAATCAACAGGCTGTTTTTTTGTTTAAATTCTTCGGCCCATTTATAACTCAGATATATATAAACAGCTAGTAAAATAAATAGTAACAGATAAAAGATTAAAAATCTAGTTTCATAAAAGTTAAAACTAAAGAAAGCAAGATGCAAATTGGCTAACAAATAATATACAAAATGGATGTTTTTAACTTTGCTAATTTTCTTATAATACAAGTACAGATTTAGTATAGCTACGACACACCAAAAAATAGGCAACCATTGATGTTCTAATTGAGAAAACATAATAAAAGATAACCAAGTGTTTACGATAATTTGATTATACGATTTTTGCGCTTCAACTTTTTCTGTTTTATTTAATAAACCAATTAATACTACCCCAAGGGCAATCGCTCCTAATTGTAAAAACCAATCAATCAGGCTAAAATGATTCCATTTATACACACTATAATATAAAGAAGTAGCAATAGAAAGTAAACCAATTGCAGAGATGGTAAAAGGGTGGGTTTTTACTTTGAATCGGGTAATTATAAAATAATTGCTAATTGCTAAAAACATTAAAAATAAAGAAATACAATTGGTCTGTAATTGGATAAGTAATAAAAATAACAGACCAATATTTTGAATATAAGGCAGAACAAATGAGTAATTTTTATCTTCAGGTAAATTCTTATCTGTGATATATAAATACGAGTATCCTAAAGTAATTGCAAATGTTATAAATTGAGATAGGTAAACAAAATAATCATTTGTAGAATTATTTAAAGCTGTAGATACCATTAAAATAATAGCAACTACAGTTAGTGCAAATGAATACACTAAAAAGCGTTTACATTCTGAAAATTTTTGAAAAGCGATAAAGAAAAGTACTCCTAAAGAGGCAACGTATATAGGTAAGTACGTCATTTTTAAACAAGAGATACCAAAGATCAATGTTGTAATAATGATAAACTCGGTATTAAAAACATTCAATTTTTCCCAATTAGGTAAATTGTCACCTATGTTTTTTCTAAATCTTTTTGTAAATAAAACATAGGATTCTATAAGTAGAATTCCAATGCTGATAAAACCTATGTTTGCATTTGAAAAAGCAGTTGTTTTGAAAATAAAAGTTATAGTACCTATGATTATAAATAAAAAGTAGAACAGATATAAAATCGATTGATTCTTACTGCAAAGATTTTTTCTTTTATAAGAAATCCAAAGAAATTCGTGATTTAATAAAGCAATACCAAACAAACTCAAAATTTGAAGTGTTTCAAAATGAGTTAGATATTTAAAACTAAAGATTAGTAGTAAAATATTTACCCCCATAATTCCGAAAAAGCGAATATAAAAATCGTTCTTGTAAAATTCTTTTTGGTACCAATTTAGGACTATGATACTTAATAAACCAAAACTAAACAGTCCATCTTGATAGGTTTTATCTTGTACTTGAATTAGCAAGAGACCAATTACGATAGTCAGTAAGTAAAAAATAACGCTACCTATTTCAAAAGTTTTAGCCTTAAATTTCCATTTTAAAACAAACCATATTCCGGCAAATGCAATTACAGCATAGTAAAAAGCCTTTCCGTATAAAGCATTGCATTTCAAAACAATAATAGTTGAAACAATCATCGCTAATAGGCCATTGATGCTAATGCTTTTTTCTAGGAAAAGAGAATCAACTTCTAGAAATTCTTTTTTTATCTGAGAAATTATAGGTACAGCTATCGCTATACAAAAGAGTAGGATAGAAGAAAATAAAATATTAAAACTCTGGTTTGGAGCAATACTATTGGTTTCTAATAATAAAAAGAAAATAATTAAAGCAACAACCATAAAATGATTAACACCTAGTAATATTTTATGCAGTAGAACTTCCTTCTCTTTATGTACAATGAATAAACAAACGAGAACAAGACAATAAAGAATAAAAGCAATAATATCAAGTCCTATATTCCAATCATTCAACATAATAATGCTCAATCCGGCTAATATAAAAGAAACCATACCGTCTAAATTATATAACCAGTACACTTTTTTCTTTCGCGCTTTGAGTGCCATAAAAAAGCAAATTAGGGCGCCTAGGAATAATACAACTATTTTAAATTTACTTCCCGTCGCGTGTAATACTAATCCCGTTGCAAACAAAAGCCAATTGGTCAAATGGGTAATAAAGGCAGGTTTGTCAAAATGAGAGTTTTCATAAATGGCTCTGTATTGCATAAATACACAACTATCTGCAACCATAATGATACCTAAAATAGCTAGAATGTTTTCTGTAGTGGTTAATTTTGTTCCTTGTGCATTGAACCAAATATCGAATATCACAAAACCAATAATGACTATTAACAAGTGATATTCCCATTTTTCTTTATAAGAAAGAATGATACCTATTGTAACTGTAATAGCTGCTAATAAAAATGTAATTAATAATTTATCTGGAATCACACAAAGTATTAAGATACTCAAGACAACGTGTAGCGATAAAAAAGTTTGTTTTTTAACGATGTAACCTATATATAAATTTAAACCTATTCCAAGACCAATAAGCGTATAACCTAACGTTGTGTTGGAAATAAAAGTTAAAGCATCAACTTGGGATGCACCAAAACAACTAAATAAAAACAAACTGGCACCTGCGCTTCGAAGCCATAAACCTGTACTTATCCATTTTTCTTTCTTTTTTAAGATATAGTAAGAACCTATCAATAAGCCAGCATATAACCATAAAATTAGGATTCTAAAAAAAGGCGACACTTTCAAAGCGGTATAAATACTTAAGTAACCAATTCCTAGAACCATAATGGCAGTTCCAAGAATTCCAGTCCAATTGTCTGCAAATTGTTTTTCGGCTTTTTTTAAGAAAATTGAAAAAGCACTTTCTTGATAAACTTCCTCTTTAATAGGTTCTTTTGTAAAAGGAACAGTTTCTTTTTCTTCTTCAACTATTTTATTGATAACAGGTGGTTTTGTTGACAATACTTCTTGATCGGTTTCTGTAGAAGTTACTTCTATTTTTTCATCAGGTGTGGCAGGAATAATTGGGGTAACAAACTCGGGAGTTACTTCGGTTCTAATGTTAATAGGTTCAGGCACGACTTTTTTTTCTTCTATAGTATCAGAAGGAACAAATTCGATATCAATGCGTGAAACACTTTCAATTTTTTGTTCTTGTATGACTTCAAAAGGTTTCTCAGTTTCGGGTATACTAGGTGTTGGAGTAATAAAACCGTTCTCAAGCTTGAGTTTCAAACTTTCTAATTCTTTTTTTAACGAATTATTTTCCTTTTTTAATTTATTAATATCAGATGAAGTGTTCTTGACATCTTTTTTTAAGTCACTAGTCTTTAAGTATAAAACTAGCACAAATATGAATAGTAATAAAAGAGCGAATCCCATTTTGAATGTTTTTTGTAAATATAAACTTATTTTATATTAAAATAAGAGGATTCTAAAAAAGGTTATGGGGAAATGAACCAAGGTCTAGTTGTTCATTTTGACTATAAGGAGGAGTCAGAAAATCAAATTCAAGTATTGTGTTACTCACTTTATGTGATCCCTCCTTGCGTCGGGATGACAAGATTATAAATAATTTTTATAGTAAATGAATAACCGTATAGTTTGTCACTCCGACCTAGGGAGGAGTCACATAATATTTTTGAAATAATGTTAATTTTATAAGCAACCACGTCTAAACATTTGCCTATCTTGAAACTGATTCATTAATTTATAGATATCAACTTCAATTACCCTATTAAATATGCTGTCTGGTAGTTTTTTACTATACTCCGATTTTTTAAAGTTTACATAAAGATAATGTTCTTTGTTGAAGTTGTCCCTAAGTTTTAAAATGGTATCTCTATCAACGTTATATCTAATCCTTTCAAATTCATTTTTGAAATTTATTACTATTTTATTCAAGCTATCATTTCTTTTTTTTAAGTATTCGTTATTCTCACTAAAATAATATAATAAGTAATTTTCTTTACTAACATAATTCATTTTTAGTTCGTCTCTATATTCTATTAGTTTATTGTAGAGTATTTTGTGTTCTTCTTCATTGTTTTTGCAAGATAGAATCGATAATAGAATTAGTAGGAATGGGATGGTTTTCATTTTGATTTATTTGATAATATTTTCACAGCTTTAGTAATGTAATGCGGATAAACACTAGCAAAAGGTATTCTAAATACACGTTCGTTTTGCATAAAAAAAAATTAATAATCTATTATATAAATCCTTCTTCTTTATTTTTATCCCACTCTTTAATGATATATTCTCGAAATTCATCATCATTTGCGTGTTCTAAAACTATAATCTGAGGTTTTACATTAGTTTTTTTATGGATGAAATCTATTTCTTCTTTTAGAACTTTGAAAATTTTTCTTACTTGAACAATATTTTCATCATATTCTTTTTGCTCTTTTTTTTCTTTGAAATCAGTTTTTTTTGCTGTTCGAGGAAAGTACACTTGACTCGGTTGATCCAGCATCAATAAATTTGGAATTACGGATTTAGAATTTTTACAAGATAAATGTAGGAATGCTAAAAATATAGAAAGATGACAAGCAAGCCAATTTGCACCGCTTCCCATTTCATATAATTTTATTTCTTCACCTTTATATTTGTGATAAAATTGAAAATTATCAATATCAAAATAGAAATCTACAGGGTCTAGGGCTTTTTCAAAACCTAATTTGTCCGCAATCCTATCCATTTCATTTTTTAAGAACAATTCAGTCTCTTTTTTAAATTCATTTATATCTATATATTTTGAAATTTCATTTTTATTTTCTTGTAATTCTTTTTTTAACTCTTTTAAAGTTGACTGGTATTTTGATAAATCATTTGTTTCAAGTGAAAATTTTATTGTTGTTTCAATAACTCCTTTCTGATGAATAATTTTTTCCCTTTTATTTTTTATTAATTGATTATCAACATTCTCTTTGTTTAGAATTTCTAAATTTTTAGATATTGTTTTTATTTGTGTATTAATTCTCTTTTTATCAGATTGCAGTCTTTCAAGTATTTGTGTGCTATCCTTCGTATATGAACTAACTTTGGTTAATTCTTCAATCAATCTTTGTTTAGAATCATTTAGTTTAGAAATATTTTCATTGATTTCTGTTGCGGAATTTTCACAAAGAGGACATATTATATTTGAATTTTCAATATTATATTTTTGTTTAGAATTAATTTTTTTAAGATTTTGAACATAGTCAAAAGTTTCATCAGTATTAGAATGTAAACTTGATATTGCTTTTTCAATTTCTGCTTTTTCAATATTAAGTAATTCTATTTCTTTTTCTAACTCATCAATTTTTGTATATAACTTACTTTCATTATCAATTATTTGTGGTGGTAAAGGAAGATTACTTCCAATTTTTTTTAATTCAGTCAATGATTTATATTCATTATCTAGTCTAAGGTCTAGTAGAGTATAATAATTTTGTATGTGGTTTCTTATGATGTCTATTTGATCAGAATCTTTTTGTTTTAATCGCTCAATAAGTTTTTCTTCAGCTTTTATTTTTAGTTCTAATTCCCTGATAGATTTAATTAGTTGGTAATATTTAGAATCTACAACACCAAGTAAAACAGGTAATGCTTGAATTACTCTTTTTCGTTTAATTAAATCATCAAATCTATAAAACAATGCGTGTTTATTCGCAATGAGGTTTTGATGTTGAAAAAGAAATGATACTGTATCTCTGATCGAAAGCTTTCCGAAACTTTCATAATCGGATTCAAATTTTTTTAATGATAGCCCTAAAAGTTCTTCAAAATCATTTTGGACATCATCTTTAATTGGTTTTAAAGCTAATTCATTAAAATAATTGTAGTCTAAATTCTCAATATTATTATAATCGGTTTCAACTTTTAAATATGCACTTCTCATATTCCCTGTTTTTGGAGCTGGACGTCCAATAACAATAAAGAAATCTTTGACTTTATAAATAACAACAAATAAATTAGTGAAATTTATTATCTCACCTACAGGAATACTTGATCTTGTAGAGAATAAACAATAATCTACAATTTCAATTAATGCGCTTTTACCTGTCTTTGAATCACCTGATATTATATTTAACCCTTCTTCAAAAGGAATACTTCTCTTCTCTCCTGATTCGTTGAATGCTACAATCTGTTTTAAAATTATGCTCATAACTCAGTTAATCTTAGTTTTTTTATTGCACTTATATAATCTTCTTTGCCTAATATAACTCCAAGATTAAAAGCAGATTTATAAATTCCTTTTAGATAATTATCTTTTTCAGTTTTATAATCGATTGTTATTTCAGGAATTATATATTTATCTATATTTAATTTCACATCATTTGATAAAACAATAATTGCATTGTTTGTCGTTTTTCTAAACTTCTGAATATTTTCATTTATATCATTTAAAAAGATATCAAATTTTGGATTGTCAATGAAGTTGTTGAACTTTGATGTTTTGTTTAAATTTTCTAGTTTTTTTTGAATTTTTTCTGAATGTATGAATGGCAAAACTAAATATATCAACTCAGTTTTTATACCATTTTTATTTACCGAATTTATGCCACTTAAAAAATGATGTAAAATTTTAGATGTGTGGAAAGGCGTAAATGTTAAACGTTCTATATCACTCGCTTTCATTTCTCAAATTTAAATTTAAAGCCCCATTTTCAATATTATACAAAAATCTTCCCTTTGGATAGTATGAACTTGTTTGGGTAACACCCTCAATTTTTGTTTTAGTAGATACTTTATCTATGGTTGCATCAAAATATCTTCTAGATTTTTCTTCTTTGTCGCAAGTATCTGTAAGTTGGTCAATATGTGAATATTTTGTTTCATCAGCAATATCAAATATTTCTTCATCATAGTTTTCAAGATTTTCTACAAGACTTTTTCTAGCATTAATCATTTTTATTTGACTGTCATTAGCACGTAGATAATTTTTCATTGAAACGCCAATAGCAGAATCATATCTTATCCTTTCCAATTCTTTAACAAAATGAAAGTTATCTTTTAAATCAGAATCAGCTTCGATTTTAGAAATAGGGAATTTTAAATCACTTATTCTGTAATGATTTGCATAAAATTGAAAACTGTCTCTAAAATTATCAATATCAATTCTCCATTGATAATTTTCTGCGGTTATAAGTTCTTTTGAAATATAGCCTAATAGAGAACAAATAAAAGATTCTCTATTTTCTTTAGTTACAATATTTATAATTGCTGAGTGTTCAAGTAATATTTCTACATAATACTCTTTAGCTGATTTCTGATTATCTTTTATTTCAAATTTATTGATTATATTTTTTAAGTCCTCACTATTTGAATTTTTGACATTTTCAAAGTAGTCTTTGATTGTATCATTTGATTTAACTCCTAAAAGTTTTTCCACTATATCATCTGCACTGTCATTAATCCAATTTTCAAATATTGAGCCTTTTTTAATTTTGGCAGTCGTGTGAAGTATAAATTTATTGTAAAACCTAAAGTTATCATAATCATCAATTATATTTGAAAGTGTTTTCCAAAAATCAATATGAGTATTTATTAGATTTTTATCTTCGTCAATTGAATGCTTTACTTCTGTAGAGGTAACTCCATCAGAGATATCTCCGAAGCATTCTAAAAATATTTTTAATCCATCTTTAGCCTCAAAACATTCTTTTAAAGCAACCATTTCTTGATATTTAAAGCCAAGTATTTTTTTTGAAGCATCAGATTTTGAGCCCATTGTCAGTCTAGTTTATTAGTTGTTTTAAATAGTAAAAGATTACTAAATCCAAATATAAAAAAATCCCCACAAAAAAAGCGGTCTTACAACCGCTTTCCTTTTATTTATTTTGATTTTCAATCCATTTTCTAGCATTGACAAAAGCCTCTAACCAAGGCGAAACTTCATCTTTTTGCTCGCGGTCTGGGTAGTGTGCCCAGTTCCAAGGGAAGATCGAACGCTCAATATGTGGCATCATTACCAAGTGACGTCCTGTGGTGTCGCACATCATGGCAGTGTTATAGTCGGAACCATTTGGGTTAGCAGGATAACCTTCGTAAGCATATTTACCTACAATGTTGTATTTATCCTCACTGTATGGTAATTTGAATTTACCTTCACCGTGCGAAATCCAAACTCCTAAAGTCATTCCTTCTAACGAAGATAACATCACCGAGTTATTCTTCTGAATTTTAACTGAAGTAAAACCACTCTCGTGTTTGTTAGAAGTGTTATGGTGCATTTTGCCATGTACTTCGTGTTCTGGATTAATTAATTCTAATTCCATTAACAACTGACAACCGTTGCAAATTCCAACCGACAAAGTATCTTCTCTCTTAAAGAAGTTTTGTAAAGCAGTATTTGCTTTTTCGTTGTATAAGAAAGCACCTGCCCAACCTTTTGCCGAACCTAATACGTCTGAATTAGAGAAACCACCCACAGCTCCAATAAATTGGATATCATCAAGAGTTTCACGACCAGAGATTAAGTCGGTCATATGTACATCTTTTACATCAAAACCAGCTAAGTACATTGCATTTGCCATTTCACGCTCTGAGTTACTTCCTTTTTCGCGAATGATAGCAGCCTTAGGTCTGTCATTGCGAGGATACGAAGCAATCTTACCATCAAAGTTCGCTGGGAATACAAATTCTAATGGTTGGTTTTTATAGTTGGCATAACGCGCTTCTGCCATACCGTTGCGTGATTGTTTTGTATCTAGTAAGTACGAGGTTTTGTACCAAGTATCTCTTGTTTCTGTTACAGAGAAAGTAAAGTGGTCATTTCCGTTTTTAATCGAAATGATATCACCTTCAGTTACTGTACCTATGTGGAAAATTTCAATTCCGTTAGCTTTAAAAGTAGCTTCAACTGTAGCATCTGCTTGGAAAACTACTCCAATATTCTCATTGAATAAAGCTTTTATAGTATCGTTTTCACCCAATACACTTAAATCATATGTTGCTCCTAAATCTACTTCGGCAAACGATAGTTCTAATAAAGTAGTAATCAAACCACCGCTTCCTATATCGTGACCCGCATTAATCTTACGATCTTTGATTAAGTCTTGTAAAGTATTGAAAGCTTTTTTAACATAAGCCGCATCTTTCATCGTTGGAACTTCATTACCAATTTTATTTAAAATTTGGAAGAAAGAAGAACCACCTAGTTTGAAAGTATCTTGTGATAAGTTGATATAGTATATGTTTCCGCCGTTTCTTTTTAAAACAGGTTCTACTACTTTAGTAATGTTGGAACAACTTCCCATAGCCGAAATAATTACCGTTCCCGGTGCAATTACTTCATCATTAGGGTATTTTTGTTTCATAGAAAGCGAGTCTTTACCTGTTGGGATATTGATACCTAATTCGATTGCAAAATCCGAACAACCTTTTACTGCTTCATATAAACGAGCATCTTCACCTTCATTTTTACAAGGCCACATCCAGTTCGCTGATAAGGAAACTGATTGTAATCCGTCTTTTAAAGGTGCCCAAACTAAGTTGGATAGTGCTTCTCCAATCGCATTTTTAGAACCTGCAACTGGATCTACAATTGCGGCTACTGGCGCATGACCAATAGAAGTCGCAATACCTTCTTTTCCTTTATAGTCTAATGCCATTACCCCAACATTATTCAATGGTAATTGTAACGGACCTGCACATTGTTGTTTCGCAACTCGACCACCTACACAACGGTCAACTTTGTTGGTTAACCAGTCTTTACAAGCTACGGCTTCTAGTTGCAACATCTTGTTTAAGTAGTTTGGAACATCAGCAACAGTATAATCAGGATTTGAATAGTTACGATTAACCTTTTTATCGGTCATAATCGTTTTAGGTGAACTACCAAAGAAATCCTCTAAAGCATAATCCATTGGTTTTGCACCCGTTGTTTTCGATTCAAAAGTAAAACGGTGATCGTTAGTTACATCACCCACAGTGTACATAGGTGAACGTTCTCTTTCAGCAATACGGTTTAGTGTTTCAATGTCTTTTTCACCAATGACTAATCCCATTCTTTCTTGCGATTCATTACCAATGATTTCCTTAGCCGAAAGGGTAGGGTCACCAACAGGTAATTTGTCTAAATCGATGTGTCCACCAGTAGCTTCTACTAATTCTGATAAACAGTTTAAGTGTCCACCAGCACCGTGGTCGTGGATTGAAACGATAGGGTTATTATCACTTTCTACTAACCCACGAATAGCATTAGCAGCACGTTTTTGCATTTCTGGGTTAGAACGTTGAATAGCATTTAATTCGATACCTGAACCAAAAGCACCTGTATCGGCAGAAGATACCGCAGCACCTCCCATACCAATTCTATAGTTTTCTCCTCCTAAAATAACTATTTTGTCGCCCGCTTTAGGTTCGTGTTTTTTAGCTTGATCTAATTTTCCGTAACCTATACCACCCGCTTGCATAATTACTTTGTCGTATCCTAATTTTCTGTTTTCAACTCCAATAGAGTTCAAAACTCTGTCGGAGTTTGTCGATGAATTATTTTCTTGATGTTCAAAAGTTAAAATCGAACCCGTAATAAGGGGTTGCCCAAATTTATTTCCAAAATCGGAAGCACCATTAGATGCTTTAATTAAAATATCCATTGGAGTTTGGTATAACCATTTTCTTTCCTCCATTCCCTTTTCCCAAGGGCGAGTTTCTTCTAATCTTGAGTACGATGTCATATACACCGCCGTACCTGCTAAGGGTAATGAACCTTGTCCACCTGCTAAACGGTCACGAATTTCACCTCCTGAACCCGTTGCTGCTCCGTTAAAAGGTTCTACAGTAGTAGGAAAGTTATGGGTTTCTGCTTTTAAGGATAAAACCGATTCAAATTCTTTTTCTTGATAGAAATCAGGTTTGTCAGCACTTTTTGGTGCAAACTGAACCGCTTTTGGTCCTTTAACAAAAGCAACATTATCTTTATAAGCCGAAACAATATCGTTAGGATGTGTTTCAGAAGTTTTTTTGATTAATTTGAATAGGGAAGTAGGCTGTTCTTCGCCATCAATAACAAAAGTCCCATTGAAAATTTTGTGACGGCAGTGTTCTGAATTCGCTTGTGAGAAAGCAAATATTTCAGAGTCGGTTAGTTTTCTTCCTATTTTAGTAGAAAGATTATGTAAATATTCAACCTCTTCTGGGCTTAATGCCAAACCTTCTTGTTGGTTATAGGCTTCAATATCTTCAATTTCCAGAATGGGTTCAGGTTGAATATTGATGGTATAAATATCTTGATTTAACTCGGCGTATTTTTGAGACAGCATAGGGTCGAAATCTGAAAAATCAGGAGTAACTTTTTGGAACTCTTCAATTCGAATAATTCCAATGATACCCATATTTTGAGTGATTTCAACGGCATTTGTACTCCAAGGAGTCACCATAGCGGCACGAGGACCAACAAAAAAATCCGCCAATACGGATTTTTCTATTTTATGTGCGTTGCCAAAAAGCCAATTTAATTTGTTGATATCTTCTGTCGATAATTCGTTTTGCGTTTGTACAGCAAATACAGTGTTGGTTGAGTTACCAAAAAAATGAATCATTGTTGTGTGTTGTTGTGTTTGTCATTGCAAATGTAATATTTACTTTTTGAAAAATGAAATTTGAATTTCAAAACACTTGAAAGGATTTTTGTGCGTTTCGTCGTTTTTTTTAAAGTATTAGTTATTATTTTGGTTTATTTTGTGTAAAAATAACAAACAAGATTATGAGAAACTATTTAGTAACAACATTATTGTTTTTAAATTTTAATTTTTATTCACAGTCTTTTATTTTTAATCAAAAATTATATAAGTCAATTGAAAATAAGACTATTAAATTTGATGAAATTGATAGAAGAGTGGAAGAATCTTTTAATAATCGTGATATTAATGCAAAGGGGAGTGGATGGAAGGTATATCAGAGATGGAAATATATGGCAAGTTTTGAGGTAGATGAGAATGGTTATTTACCTAATTCGAGTGCTATTAATAAGATGAAAGTTGAATTTAAAGAAAGCCCTTCTTTAAGTGATCAAGTTTATAGAGAGGCATTAAATAATTTGTGGACACCTGTTGGTCCTTTTACATATACTAATAAAGGTTCTTGGAGTACAGGGCAGGGTAGGGTAAACTGTTCTGTTACGGATCCTACTAATGAAAATGTAATTTATATAGGAGCAGCTACAGGAGGTGTTTGGAAATCTACAGATGGAGGATTAAGTTGGTCTCCTAAAACTGATTTTATTGATTCAATAGGTATTTCAGGATTAGCGATAGATCCTAACAATACGAACGTTATATATGCAATGACAGGAGATGCAGATGGTGCAAATGTAGGATTTGATGGTCTTTATAAATCAAATGATGGGGGTGAAACTTGGATAAAAATGGGTTTGACGGATATAAATTATGGGAGAACAATATTGATAGATCCTAATAATAGCAATGTTGTAATTGTAGGGACAAATTCAGGGGTGTATCGTTCGCAGGATGGAGGGCTTACTTTTGAGCAAACTTCAGAGGAAGAGATTGTTTTTCAGATTGCATTTAAGCCTAATGACTCCAATGTGGTATATGCTTCTACTTCAAATGGGGATGATACTTTTATTTATAAGAGTATTGACAATGGTTTGACTTGGGAATTAAAGAAAAGTTTTGTGGGAGTAAAAAAAATGATTATGGCAACTACTCAAGCGGACTCTAATTATTTGTATTTGTTAGGTGCTAATACATCTGGTGTTTTAAATGGATTTAAAGGGGTTTATTTGTCAGTTGATTCAGGAGAAACGTTTACGCTTAAAAATGATTCAACTAATGTTTTAGAAAGTTACCAGAGCTATTATGATTTAGGATTGGCGGTATCGCAAACTAATAAAGATTTAGTTTATACGGGATGTTTGAATTTATGGGGTTCAAATGATGGAGGAAAGACTTTTACTTCTTTGAATCATTGGGGGAGTGTTTTAGATCAACGATATACACACGCGGATATTCATGATATAAGAACAGTAGGGTCTAATGTGTATGTATCATCAGATGGTGGAATTTATATTTCTAAAGATAATGGTAATACTTTTGTGAATAGAACGTTTGGTTTACAAATAAGTCAGTTTTATAAAATAGATACTTCCCCATCTACGAATTCTAGATTAGTGGGAGGCTTACAAGATAATGGGGGATTTATATCGGATAATGATACTTGGGTTAATTTCTATGGAGGAGATGGTATGGATGCTGCAATAAATCCTGTAATGCCTAATTTAGCATACGGTTTTACACAATATGGAGGAAATTTATATAAATATGATTTTAATTTAAAAGCAGAAGGTTCTTTTGTTGTGAGTCATCCACGGGGAGAGTGGGTTACTCCTCTTGAAATATCAAGTGCGGGAAATATTTATGGTGGTTGGAAAGAAATAGAGGAATTAGAAAATAGGTCTTGGCAACCAAGAACTAATAATTCTAATGGGTATAATATAAGAAATATGAAAGTTAATCCATTATATCCTAATAGGTTGTTGTATTATAGAAAAAGTGCTGCTAATCCTAATTTTGATGAATTAATTTATACAGATGAAAACAAAGATAGTTCAGGTAATTTGGTCCCAAGGGTTATTAATCTTCCTCCTGCTCCTGGGATGTATGCAAAAACTTTAGTAGCAATTTGTTTTAATCCTGTAAATCCTAATATCTTTTATATAATATACGGTTCAAAGGTTTATAAAACAGCTGATTCAGGAAAGACTTGGGTAAATATAACGTATAATTTGCCTTATTCGGTTAGTTATTGTATAGCTGCACAAGGAAATGAAAAAAATTCTGTTTATGTAGGAACAAATTTAGGGGTATATTATTTTGACGAAGAATCTAATTCTTGGAGTCTTTTTAGTAATGGTCTACCTAGAGTTAAGATAACAGAGTTAAAAATTAATACTTCTGAAAATAATTTAACAGCTTCTACTTATGGAAGAGGAATATGGAGAGTAGCTTTACCAAGCGGAACGCTCGCTTTAGAAAATCATGAATTAGATGTGAATAAAGGAGGTGTTTTTCCTAATCCTTCTAATGGTGTTTTTAGATTAAATGTTAATATTAATGAACCTTTAAAAATGGCTATATATGATGTTTCAGGTAAATTAGTCTTTGAAAAATCATTCAAATCTTTAACATCTAATGATGAAATTAATATTTCAGATAATCCTAAAGGAGTTTATTTGCTAGATATAAAATCAGATCAATACACTATTAGAAAAAAGATTTTAATAAAATAAATTAATTTTTAAAAGCGTTTTTTAAGAATAAGTTAAATAGAGGTAAAGACTAATCTCTAATGTAAGATTGTTTTTTGTATATAAATACTTATTTATAAGAAAGGTAAAACGAAAAAAGTTTCCTAAATATTAAGTTTTTTTTGAATTTAAACCCTGTTTTGAGTGAAAATAGCCCAAAACGGGGTTTGTTTTTTATTGTAAGATTAAAGATGTTATAAGTTTATTGAATGTAAAAATGATTTTGAATCTAAATAATACCATTAAAACTTAAAATATACTGGATTAAAAGGTAAAATTCTCGATCTGTTTTTTTTATTTTAAAACAACTCGAACAAAGGGTTGAGTATATAATTCAAGTTGCTAGTTAATTGATTTATTTAATTGCAAGCCAAAGACAAATAATGTAAGTTTTATTAGAAAACCTTCTAAAGTTATTGCATGTATAGTTCTTGGAAACATTTTTTTAATATCGCTTATTGTTGTTTCTACCCTTTTTCTCATTTTTAGTTTTTCATTTTTTTGTTCTAAAGTATCCATTCTTTTAGCATTTGATTTACGCTGAATTTTTAATGAAATACATCTTCTCTCATATACAGCATCCTCTAAACTATAATCAGTATAAGCACTATCTCCATATATTGAAGCCTCTACTGGTAATTTGTCAATCATTTTTCCTAGTGCTTTTGCATCTGCTGTTTTTCCTGGTGTAAAATGAAAAGCTATTGGGATTCCATTTTTTGTGGTAAGTAATTGTACTTTAAGTCCATAAAAATAATTTCGCATACTTGCTGTGTAACCTCGCCATTTTTCTTCTTTGAGGATTTTGCAGTTCGAAATCCTCATATTATTGCAAACAGCAACTGGAAATGAATCTATGATATACTGTATCTCACAGCATAAATCTTTAAAATATGAACTTATTATTTCAAATAACTCATAAAGCAAACTTCCAATTTTATGTAATCTTCTATTAAATCTACTCTTGTCAAGCATCTTTGGTATAAATCCATATTGTTTCATAAACTTTATAGCTGAACTATGATTTCCATAAAAGCTTGTCGATGACACAATCGCAGTTAAAATAATTTCACTATCGCTAACCTGTCTTCTTATATCTTCTGGATGTTCAATTCCTTTTAAAATATCATCAATTAAACAAAAAATTGATATAATTTTGTCTTTGCAAAGCATTGGTGTTGTTTTTTTGGTTCACAAAACAAAATTACTTAACCTTTGCTTTGTTTTTTATAAATATCAACTAGCAATTTGAATTATATAATTGAAATCATCATTAGTTCGAGTGTGAAGCGCATCGAGAACCAACATTCATTTTTATTGCTTTTGTAGGATAGTGCCTAAATCAACATGCAGTTTGTCTCTTCTATGTAAGGAATAGTCTTATAATCAGAACTATGTGATTTCTCCCTTTGGTCGAAATTAACAAGATTGCGAACTTTTTGGACACTCTCAAGGTTAAAAAAAATATTATGAGGAAGTTTAAATGGTATAAGAATTTTATTTTATTCTATATAAGGATAGTTCTTATATTTTAGATAAAAAAAGTAAAATAAATAATAATTTTAAAGTTTACTCTGCCATTTTTCGTAATTGATTTTTATTTTTAATGGCTATTTTTTTTCCTGATATACTGATTAATTCTTGTTTGTTTAATTCGGAAAGTAATCTGATACAGCTTTCGGTGGCAGTACCTATCATACCAGCTAATTCTTCGCGAGAGAGCTGGATACGAAGTGAACCATCTTCATTGCTACCAAAGGTTTCTTCTAAATAGAGGAGTGTTTCGGCTAAACGTTCTTTTACGCTTTTTTGAGCCATTGAGACCATGTGATCATCAGCCTCTTTTAAATCGCTACATATTGTTTTCATGACATTCATAGAAAACTGATTGTTTTGATTAAAAAATTTTAATATTTCACTTTTGGGAACAAAACAAACTTCCATATCTTCTAAGGCAACAGCACTTAAATTAGCCGGTTCTTCACTAATCATAGATCGCTGTCCTAAAAGTTCACCAGCTTTTACTAGTTTTACAATTTGGTCTTTGCCATTTGTACTTAGTTTGGTCATTTTACAAACTCCATCTTTTATACAAAAGATTCCATTAGTCATCTCGCCTTCTTCAAATATAGGTTCGCCTTTTTTAATGGTATACGAAGTTTTACATTCGGCCATTCGTAATAATTCGTCCTTTGTTAGAGCCTTCAAAGAACTGAATTGTCTAACGATACATTGTTCACATTTGCTCATATCACAAAATTCAGCGTTCAAAGATATTTAAAGTATGATAAATATCATAGTAAAATTATGAATAAGGAAAGAATTTTGTTAAAGGTTTTAAAGAGCAAATAAATTTATGGATAAAATGAGTTGTTTCCATTGCGGAAATGATATTGTAGAAAGAGAAAAAATTGATTTTGAAGATAGATCTTTTTGCTGTGTGGGCTGTAAAACAGTATATGAGATTTTTAGTCAAAATGATTTGATTTGTTATTATGATTTCGAAAAATCTCCTGGAGCTACCCCACAAGATGTAAAAGGGAAATACAATTTTTTGAATGATGATAAAATAGTTTCCAAATTATTAGATTTTGAAGAAGAAAGGACTCATATTATTTCTTTGTATATACCTCATATACATTGTAGTTCTTGTATTTGGATTTTAGAAAATCTTCAAAAATTAATGAGAGGGATTGTTAGTTCGCAAGTTAATTTTCATCAAAAGAAAGTTAGAATTACTTATAGTCCAGAAATCATTAATTTAAAAGAAATTGTTGAAATACTCAGTAAGATTGGTTACGAACCTTATATTAGTTTAGAAAATTACGAAAATAAAAAACAAGAAGTAGATAGGACTTTAATTTATAAAATTGGTATTGCCTTTTTTTCCTTTGGCAATATCATGTTACTCTCTTTTCCAGAATATTTTGAGGTAGGAGAGTTTTGGATTGAGCAATATAAAGGATTTTTTAGATGGTTGATTTTTGCTTTATCATTACCTCCTTTTTTTTATTCAGCTTCGAGTTATTATATGTCTGCTTGGAAAAGCATTCGATCAAAAATGTTAAATATAGATATTCCTATTGCTTTAGGAATTATAGTAATGTTTGTACGGAGTACAATTGACATAGTTTTTGATTATGGGCAAGGTTTTTTTGATAGTATGTGTGGGTTGATTTTCTTTATGTTATTAGGAAGGTTATTTCAACAAAAAACATATAACTTTTTGTCTTTCGAGCGCGATTACAAATCGTATTTTCCAATTGCAATTACTAAAATTAATACGAATGGAAATGAAGAACCTATTCAAGTATACGATATAACTAAAGGAGACCGATTACTGATTCGTAATCAAGAATTAATACCTGTGGATGGTATTCTGATTTCGTCAGAAGCTTCTATTGATTATAGTTTTGTTACGGGAGAAGCAATACCAATGAAGAAAAAATCAGGAGATAAGGTATATGCAGGAGGAAAACAAATAGGAAAAATTATAGAAATAGAAGTTTTGCATTCAGTTTCACAAAGTTATTTAACACAATTGTGGAGTAATGATGTTTTTCAAAAACGAGTAGAACAAAAATACAAAACAATTACAGATACTATTAGTAAGTATTTTACACCTGCTTTATTATTGTTGGCCTTTGTGTCTTTTGCCTTTTGGATATTCCAAGAACTTTCTACAGCATTTAATGTTTTTACGGCAATTTTAATAGTGGCTTGTCCTTGTGCATTAGCATTAACCGCTCCTTTTACATTAGGAAATGTCCTTCGTATAATGGGATACAGAAAATTTTATTTGAAAAATGCTACGGTTATAGAACAATTAGCAAAAGTAGATACAATTGTTTTTGATAAAACAGGAACCATTACAACGAATAAAAAGACATCTATAACTTATGAAGGTAGTGAATTTAATGATGATGAATTAAAACTTTTAAAAAACGTACTCCGTACTTCTAATCATCCTCTAAGCAGAAGGTTATATGATTTTATTCCAACTCAAGAAAAAATAGAAATTACTTATTTTGAAGAAATAATAGGTAAAGGAATTTTTGCTGAGTTGAATGGACGCTCGGTTAAGTTAGGCTCTTCACAATTTTTAGAACACATGAGTGAAAATACTCATAAGAAAACCAAAGTCCACGTTGCAATTGACGGAGTATATAAAGGAAATTATGTGTTTAACAATCAGTATAGGGAAGGATTAGAACAATTATTTGAAAATTTATCAAAGAGATACAAATTAGTCGTTTTATCAGGTGATAATGATGGCGAAAGGAAAATTTTAGAAAAAATGCTACCTTCTTCTACATGTTTAGTATTCAATCAAAAACCAGAAGAAAAATTGCAATATATAGAAAAACTTCAAAAAAGAGGGGATAATGTGATGATGGTAGGGGATGGATTAAACGATGCTGGAGCATTGGCTCAAAGTAATATAGGAATTGCTATTTCAGAAAATGTAAATGTGTTTTCTCCTGCTTGTGATGGGATTTTAGATGCTACTCAATTTTCAAAGATTGATTTTTTTATGAAATATTCGAAAAATGCGATGAAAACTATTTATATGAGTTTTGTATTATCACTCCTATATAATGTTGTGGGGTTAAGTTATGCTGTAACAGGTAATTTGTTACCTATCGTAGCAGCTATCATAATGCCGTTGAGTACTATTACTATTGTAAGTTTTGTAACATTAATGAGTAATTTTTATGCGTCTAAAAAAGGATTGTAAAATTCAGATTTTAAGGGTTTTATGATAAGATAGAGTGTAAATTTTAAACAAAATAAAGAGTATGATAAAAATCATATTTTATCCCATATAGTCAAGGTAACTTTGAGGTATAAAAATAAAGGTATGAGTATTATTTATTTACTAATCTGTATCAGTATCGTATTAGCTGTTACTTTTCTCTATATATTCATTAGAGCGGTGAAAAGTGGTCAGTTTGATGATGATTATACTCCTTCGGTTCGTATGTTATTCGAAGATGAGCTCAAAAAAAGTAAACCCAAAACAAATATAAATTCAGAAAAACAAATTTAATTATGGAAATGCAACAATTTTATTATGACAACAAAATTGTAAACAAGTTCATATACGCAACCATAGTTTTTGGGGTAGTAGGTATGTTAGTAGGGCTATTGTTAGCAACAATGTATTTATTCCCTAATATTACAGATGGTATCTCGTGGTTGAGCTACGGACGTTTACGCCCTTTACATACAAATGCAATAATTTTTGCTTTTGTAGGTAATGCAATGTTTGCAGGTTATTACTATTCTATTCAGCGATTATTAAAAACCAGAATGTATAGTGATTTTTTAACGAACTTAAACTTCTGGGGATGGCAGTTAATTATTGTTGCTGCAGCCATTTCTTTACCTTTAGGCTATACAACCTCTAAAGAATACGCAGAATTAGAATGGCCAATAGACATTGCTATAGCTCTAATTTGGGTGGTATTTGGTGTAAATATGATCATGACTATTTTGCGCCGTAGAGAAAGACATCTTTATGTTGCCATTTGGTTTTATATAGCTACTTTCGTAACAGTAGCAGTGTTGCATATTTTTAATAGTTTAGAATTGCCTGTTAATGGTCTAAAATCATATTCTGTTTACGCAGGGGTTCAAGATGCTTTAGTACAATGGTGGTATGGACACAATGCAGTGGCATTTTTCTTGACTACACCATTTTTAGGACTTATGTATTATTTTATGCCCAAAGCGGCTAACAGACCTGTGTATTCTTATAGATTATCAATTATTCACTTTTGGTCTTTAATTTTCTTATATATTTGGGCTGGACCTCATCATTTATTATATACAGCTTTGCCTGATTGGGCGCAAAACTTAGGGGTAGTGTTTTCTGTAATGCTAATTGCGCCCTCTTGGGGAGGTATGATTAATGGTCTTTTAACCTTAAGAGGAGTTTGGGATAAAGTACGTACTGATGTAGTGTTAAAATTCTTTGTAGTGGCACTTACAGGTTATGGTATGGCAACTTTTGAAGGACCTATGTTATCGCTAAAAAATGTAAATGCTATCGCGCATTTTACAGATTGGATTGTAGCGCACGTACACGTTGGCGCTTTAGCTTGGAATGGTTTCATGACGTTTGGTATTATTTATTGGTTATTACCTAGATTAACTAAAACGCAATTATATTCTCAAAAATTAGCTAATTTTCATTTTTGGATAGGAACCTTAGGAATCATTATGTATACTTTGCCAATGTATGTGGCTGGTTTTACACAAGCCTCTATGTGGAAACAATTTAACCCTGATGGATCGTTAGTGTATGGTAATTTCTTAGAAACAGTTACTCAAATTATGCCTATGTATGCTATTCGTGCTATAGGAGGAAGTATGTACTTAATAGGGATGTTTGTGATGGTTTATAATGCGTATAAAACAGTTGCTAACGGACAATCAGTTGAAGATGAATTAGCAGAAGCTCCAGCATTAGCCACTATTGCACCATACCGTTTAAAAAATGAAAAATTTCATGCTTGGTTAGAAAGAAAACCCGTTCAATTAACTGTTCTAGCTACAATTGCAATTCTAATAGGAGGTATTATACAAATTATTCCAACTATTGTTGTAAAATCCAATATTCCAACTATTTCAAGTGTAAAACCTTATACACCATTAGAGTTAGAAGGACGTGACTTGTATATCCGTGAAGGTTGTGTGGGATGTCACTCTCAGATGATTCGTCCTTTCCGATCAGAAGTTGCACGTTATGGAGAATATTCTAAATCAGGTGAATATGTATATGATCATCCATTCTTATGGGGATCTAAACGTACAGGTCCCGATTTATTTAGAGTAGGAGGAAAATATAATGACAACTGGCACTTTAATCACATGTGGGATCCTCAAAGTACATCAGCTGGTTCCATAATGCCAGCCTATAAATGGTTGTTTGATAATAAACCAGCTGATTATTCTCAAATAGAGAAAAAAATGGAGGTAATGAAAACGTTAGGTGTTCCTTATACTGAAGAAGATATTAAGAATGCTAGACTATCTATTGAAGAACAATCTTCTAAAATAGAATCCAATCTAAAAAATGATCCTGATTTTGTAAAAAGTTATACAGAAAGTGAGAAAAACGCGAAGATGCGTAGAGAGGAATTTATTCCTATGAAAAATCGTGAAATTGTAGCTTTAATAGCTTATTTACAGCGCTTAGGAACGGATATTAAGGTTAAAAATACTCAAAACTAAGAAACTATGTTAAAGTTTGTCAAACACACTATGGAAAATATCGTTGGTATTGAGATATATCCTATCATTTCATTGTTGATCTTTTTCTTCTTTTTTATAGGATTGTATTTTTGGGTTTTTACCTATAAAAAAGATAAGATTAATCAGTTAAGTAATCTGCCTTTTGCAGAAGGTACTACAGATGAATTTTTAAACTTATAAAACATAAGAAATTGTCTTTTCATTAAAAGATAATGTATATGTACTAAAAAATAAAATTTAGGCATTATGAGATCACTATTAATAATAAGCTTGTATAAATAATTGTGTGACTTAACGAATGGTATCATATTTTGCGCTGAAAAATAAATTTTAAACACATGAAAAAAATATTTCCCATATATGTAAGAATTCCAGTTTTTTTTGGAATCTTTTTTATTACCATGGAGTTCTTTATAGACTCGGGTGACCGCCCAGCTTTTATTAAGTATCCTATATTAAACGTTATTCTGCTAATATTTTTGTTAATATTAATAGCAGTAGAATTAGTTCTTAATGCAACCGATAAGGTTTTAGATACTTTACTGACAGATGAACAACGTAAAGCAAAAGAATTAGAAGAAAGTTTACCTTTTACTGAAACTCAGTTCTTTAAAGGAATTTTACAAAAATTAACTCGTTCTCGTAAAGTTGAAGAAGAAAATGAGTTAATTATGAATCATAATTATGATGGAATTCAAGAATTAGATAATGTTTTACCTCCTTGGTGGGTATACCTGTTCTACGGAACCATAGCATTTGCGTTCATTTATTTAGTGCGTTTCCACATGTTAGGGCATGATGATCAAACTGCTGAATTTGAAAAAGAAATGGCTATAGCAAAAGTTCAAGTAGAAGAATACAAAAAAACAGCACCAGATTTAATGGATAAAGAAACAGTTACTTTATTGACAGATTCAGAAAGTATCAATGCAGGTAAAGCAATCTTTCAAACGAACTGTATTGCTTGCCATAAAGCAGATGCTGGAGGAGCAATTGGGCCAAACTTGACAGACCAATATTGGGTTTTAGGAGGAGGAATCAAAAACGTATTCAATACCATTATGGAAGGTGGACGCGCAGGAAAAGGGATGATTGCTTGGAAAGATCAAATAAAACCTTCTGAAATTCAAAAAATTGCTAGCTATGTATTGAGTTTACAAGGTACTAACCCTGCTGGAGCCAAAGCTCCTGAAGGTGATCTATGGGAAGAAGGAGGAGTAACAAAAGCTGCTGAAACAACCTCAGTAAACGTTGACTCAACCAAAGCTAAATGATTAAAGTGTTAGATATGAGAAATCTCATGATGAGGTGTTGTTTTGAGATTTCTCATTTCACTTTAATTTATTAAAAAGATATAAAAAAAGAAATTATGGCAGGCCATTCACCATCTGATAGTTTTAGAGATACTATTGCAACTATTGATAAAGAAGGAAAGCGCGCTTGGATTTTTCCTAAAAAACCTAGTGGTAAATTTTATAATAAAAGAAAAGTAGTCAGTTATTTATTATTGATTTTTCTTTTTTCAGCGCCTTTTATAAAAGTAAATGGAAGTCAATTCTTATTGTTTAATGTAATAGAAAGAAAATTTTCCATTTTTGGATTTCCGTTTTGGCCTCAAGATTTTCATTTAGTTGTAATTTCTATGATCATTGGCGTCGTTGGGTTAGCATTATTTACAGTTGCTTTTGGACGTATTTTTTGCGGTTGGATTTGTCCACAAACTATTTTTATGGAAATGGTTTTTAGACGAATAGAATATTGGATAGAAGGCGATAGAGGAGCTCAAATAAAGTTAACTAAGCAAGAATGGAATACCGAAAAAATTAAAAAAAGAGTAACAAAATGGATTCTCTTTTTTGTTGTTTCTTTCTTTATAGCTAATGTTTTTTTAGCTTATCTAATAGGAGGAGATCATGTGTTAGATATGGTACGTCAAGGACCACTACACAATACAGGTACTTTAATTGCTCTTTTAATTTTTACAGCAGTTTTTTATTTTGTATTTGCTTGGTTTAGAGAACAAGTTTGTATTATAGCCTGTCCTTATGGTCGTATGCAAGGGGTATTATTAGATAATAAAACTATTAATGTAGCTTATGATCATGTAAGAGGAGAGGGCGAAAAAGGAAGAGCGAAATTCAAAAAAGGAGAAGATAGATCTTTATTAGGCAAGGGAGACTGTATTGATTGTCATCAATGTGTAAATGTTTGTCCTACAGGAATTGATATTAGAAACGGAGTTCAGTTAGAATGTGTTAACTGTACAGCTTGTATAGATGAGTGTAATGCAATTATGAGAAGTGTAAATCTACCCGTTAATCTAATACGTTATGCAAGTGAAAATGAGATTGTTAAAAAAGAAAAGTTTGTTTTTACAACTCGAATGAAAGGATATGTAGCTGTTTTAAGTATTCTTGTGGGAATTTTTATTGGTATGTTGTTTTTAAGAAATGATATAGAAGCTACAGTATTACGTTTACCAGGACAGTTATTTCAACATAAAGGAGAAAATATTACAAACGTTTTTACTTATAAAATAGTTAATAAAACCATGGATGATTTTAAAAATGTAACTTTTAAACTAGTTAGTCCAAAAGGTAAAATAGAAATTGTAGGCAAACAAAGCATTCAGGTTAAAAAAGATAATTTAGCACAAGGTACTTTATTCGTAGAAATTCATCCAGCATTTTTAGAAGGTGATAAAACAAAAATAAAGATAGAAGTTTATAATAATAATAACTTGATAGAAACCACTACTAGTAATTTCTTAGGGCCAAGAAGATTTAATTAGGAACTAACAAGTAATTTTTAACAAAATAAGAAGATTTTAAAATATAAAATCATTTCTTATGGAAGATAATATTTAAAAGGTATGTAATGTAATAATAAAATTATGAGAGCAAATTGGGGTACAGGAATTGTGATAGCATTTGGGTTATTTATCACATTTATACTATATTTTGTATTTAAAGTACAAGGAACAAAAGAATATGATCACGAAATGGTTACAGAGGATTATTATAAAAAAGAAGTAGGATACCAAGATCAATTAAATAAAGAACAAAATGCAATTAATTTAAAAGAAAAAGTCCTTTTAGAAATTAAAAGTGAGGGACTTATAATAAAATTTCCAAAATCATTTGATTATAAAAATATAATAGGTAAGGTGTCCTTTTATAGACCGTCTAATCAGCAATTAGATTTCGATGTGCCCATATCGTTATCTTCTTCCAATTTGCTCATACCTAAAACCAAGCTGATTGGCGGTCGTTGGGACATTACTATTGACTGGAAATACAAAGGAATAAACTATTTGAATAAAGAGAAAGTAAATTTGTAAAGAAAGGTTTTTTATCCCTTTACTTTAAATTTAAAAATGATATATTCAGCATTCATATTAGGTTTAATTAGCAGTTTGCACTGTGTGGGTATGTGCGGACCTATTGCTATGATGTTGCCAGTTAATAGAACAAATCAAACAAAAAAAATAATACAAATTATCATCTATAACATAGGAAGAATCATATCCTATATCCTATTAGGATTGTTTTTTGGTTTGTTGGGTAGAGGGCTTTTTCTTGCTGGTTTTCAGCAAAAAATGTCAATTATTATTGGCATTTTAATGATAGTAATAGTTTTAGTTCCAGAAAAAGCCTTCGCCCAATACAACTTTTCTAAACCTATATACACAATATTAAGTAAAGTAAAGTCATTATTAGGTCAACAGTTTAGAAATAAAACCAATAAATCTATTTTTATGATAGGGTTACTTAATGGCTTTTTGCCTTGCGGATTAGTATATGTAGCACTTTTTGGAGCTATTGCTATGCAAAAAATTCCGTTAAGTATGGTTTATATGGCTTTATATGGAGTGGGAACTATTCCTATGATGACCATAGTAGTTTATACTTCTAATTTGTTAACAGTATCCGTACGAAATAAAATTCAAAAAATAATACCAATAACAGTCGTTGGAGTAGGAATATTATTTATACTAAGAGGATTAGGTTTAGATATACCTTTTTTCTCCCCTAGTACTATGAGTTTATTTATTCAAAATACACCACATTGTAAATAATGATAGAAAATAAAAAAATAGAATTTCATAATAATTTAAATATAAGCAAAAATGGAAAGACACAACCTACTGAATGAATTCCCTGAATTCACTGAAAAAATTCACGATTTAAAAACAACAGATAATCATTTCAGAAAAATATTTGATGAATATCATGAAATAGAACATGAAATTCATAGATATAATTCTGGAGCAGAGGTAACTACAGATGCACACATGCACGAGTTAAAAGCAAAACTGCTATTCTTGAAAGATGAAATTTTTTCAATGTTAAAAAATTAATTTGAAAAGGGAGACTGTTCAAAAAGAGGTTTAAACAGAATTATAAATAACATACCCAATATTATGTTATTTTTCTTCTCACTTAAATTAACAAAGATAAAATATTGCTTTTTGGATAGTCTCTTTTTATTTTCAATAAAGAGTATTACTTTGTTTTGCATTCTTTTACAAATATTGCTATTTAAAGATTTTATCTTATTCTTTCAGAGAAGATGTTTTGAAAAATGATTTTAAATGAATTTTTAATTTTAAGAAAATTAGTAGAATGCAAAGGTTATAATGACCATTTCTAAAATTTAAAACTATTTCATAATGAACTCTTTTAAGCATAGCTAAATACTCTTCTTTTTTAGTATTTTGTTTAAAAGCTTTAACTAAGATTTTATAAGTAGAGTTGTTTAAACGTTTTGTAAAATGATTCCGTTTTTTGAAAAAATATTGATACATAGAACTTTTCAATTCTCTTTTTTGAACTAGAATTTCATCAATGAATTCAAATTCAAAATTTTTAGAAGCTCTTATCCATATATCAAAATCTTCATAGGCTAATAATTCATCATAACCTCCTAATGACTTTAGTACTTCTGATTTTATCATGGATGAAACGGAGCACATTTTTTCTTTTCCAGCTAAAAGTGATATGTATATGTATCCAGAAGGAGGGAGTTTGATTACTTTTTTATTAGAACTGACTGAATAGTAATATTCTAAATGATTATCTTTTTCATCAATGATTTCTAAATTTCCATATACTAAAGCTAAATTTTTATAGGTTGTATTTAAGAAGGTATCGACTTGTTTTTTTATACAACCTGAAGTTAAAACATCATCTGCTGCTAAATCAATAATATATTTTCCTTTTGCTTGTTTGAGGAGTTTGTTAAATGTTTTTGTATTTCCTAAATTGTTTTTATTGACCATAAAAAAGACATGAGGATAGTTTTCTATCCATTTTTTAATTATGGCTACTGATTCATCTTGACTAGCATCATCAGCAATCAAGAGCTCAATGTTTTTATAGGATTGATTTATGACAGAATCTAAAGCTTTTGTAACAAAAGTAGCATGATTATAACATAAGCAGATAACTGTAACAAGAGGGGCGTTTTCCATTTATTCAAAGGGAATTTTGTTTTGATACTTCTAAATATTTTGTTTTACCTTTTAAGCCCATTAAAAAAGCCTTTTTTAAATTAGGATACTTTAGATGACCGTGTTTTAAGTCAAAAAATAGTTTTAAAAAAAGCCAGAAAATAAATTTATTATCAAACATTTGACTATATAAAGCTCCATAAGCAAAATATTTTTCGTTAAAATTAATTTTATCTGTAGTTGTAAGATTAGGGTGAGTTACGATGGTTTCAGGAATAAAATCAATTTTATATCCTTTTTTCTTTAAATTCCATAAAAAAGCAGCTTCTTCTCCGAGTCCGAATAAAGCATTTAATCCAAAAAAAGAATTATATGTTAGATCTGAAAAATTAATATTTTGTCGATTGATAGTTATTTCTATATTGGCTACATTTAGTATATCCATAGCGTTAATATTTTTTTTCTTTTGAGATGGATATTTTTTTAATAAAGTATTTTTATCTCTTTTAGCCTGAAAACAAATTAAATTTGTATTGGGTAAATCAGTATAATTTTTGAGAATAGTTTTATAAAAATATTTTTCAAAAATAACGTCGTCGTCAGATATAACAAGAATAGTTCCGAAAGCATTTTTTAATGCAATATTTCTACTTCTAGATGAACCAATGGTATACGTATTTATTACTCGTATGTTTTTATGACTACTATGGAGAATGTTTTCTGGAGTTGTTTGATTTACGACTAAGATACGAAAGTAAAAACTATTAAAATCAGGGAACATTTGATATAGAAAATTTAAAGAATTTCTATTCATTGTGGAAACTAATATTTCAATATCTTTTTCTTCTACTTTCATTTGAAACTTTTAAACAAACTTATAAATTATTATTATTTAAATCCAATATGAATTAAAGTTATATTTATAAATTAAATGTATTTTTGTTTTGTAAACAAAAAATAATGAATATTAGAATTATTTCTATCCCCAAGATAGAGGACACCCGTGGAAATCTTGGTATAATTGAAGGAAATACCTTACCTTTTCCGATCAAGCGGGTTTACTATTTATTTGATGTGCCTAGTAGTGCTTCAAGAGGAGGTCATGCTCATAAGGAACAATTAGAATTTTTGGTTTCTATTTCAGGTAGTTTTGATGTATTACTTGACGATGGAATTACTAAAGAAAGAATAACTTTAAATAAACCAGATAAAGGATTACTTATTCCCACAAAAATATGGAGAGAATTAGATAACTTTTCATCAGGAGCAGTATGTTTAGTAATTTCTTCTGATGAATTTGATGAAGATGATTACATTAGAGATTATACGGACTTTGTAAATTATATTTCTAATTATAAATAGTAAAATCAAAACCTTTACTTCTTAGATAACGTTTAGAAATTAATAAACTTAATAATATAATTCTGGGTAAGTGAAATAATATTCTGAATTTCCAACTAATGTTATTGGAAGAAATTTTATTGTAATAATCCTTAGCTTGTTTAAAATCCTTTGCCATTTTAAAATGCAAAGAATATTCCTTTCTATAAACATCTAAAAATTGTTTTAAAGAACTATCGTTTTCTTCAGCTTTATTAAATTGGTTTAAATTGCATAGTTTTTTTTGAGTTATAGGTGTTTTTGATAATTGATTATCAACAACAAAATTGTATTCTATTGTATAACAATTGGTAATGGCTACAGGGTAAGAAATAGCTATTTGTGTAAAAAGTTCAAGATCTTGACCACTGCTTACGTTATTATTAAAAGAAAAACCTGACTTAAATAAGGTTTTAGGTATTACTACTGCAGAAGGTAGCCCAACTCTATATACGAGGCTCGTTTTAAAATAGTCAACTAAAATACCTTTGTAATCATTTGGAATTTCATAAGAATAAGAAATTGGAATACTCTTTTTTTTTGAAATTTTCATAAAATATCTACTACAATACATACCACATTTAGGATATAATGAGTAAAGTTGTTGTATTTCTTCCAAATGATTTTTTTTCCAGAGGTCATCAGCATCTAAAAAAGCTATTAAAGAGCCTGTAGCATTTTTTATACCTAAATTTCTTGCACTAGAAACCCCCTTATTGTTTTGTTCAAAAATTTTTATTCTAGAATCGTTAATGTTTTTTACAATTTCTAAACTCTTATCTGTGCTTCCGTCATTGACAATAATTATTTCAAAATAAGTATAGGTTTGATTAATTACACTAATTAATGTATTATATATATAATTTTCTTTATTATAAAGTGGTATAATTACAGAAAACAGAAACGTATTTTTTTGCATAAATAGCCTAATTTATAGAGATCTAATAAAAATAAAGAAGGTCTTTTTGATACTAAATTTTGTTTTATCATAGATTCTGTAAAATCAAAAAAGAAGGCAAAAAGATATTCTAGTTTAAATTTCTTTACAATATAAAATATTTTTGTTAAGCGAATATCTTTTTTGTCAATAAACAAATTTTGAGTAAGGTAATACGCGTTGATACTTGCTTTTTTACATTTTGCTAAAAAAACTAAAGAACTTTCTTCGTTTAGATGAATTAAAGGATTGTTTATGTGATGAATAAAAACTTGCTTTTTTTTTAACATATTTATAAAAATCAAATCTTCATAGCCATATTCTGTTATTTGATTATGAAAATAAATGGTGTTAAAAATCTCTTTTTTTATAACTAAATTCCAACTAAAAGTAAAATCATAAGGATTTTTTATTCTATGTGATATGTTTTTAATTTCTCTTTTATTGCCATATTTCCATCGTAAAATTTTATCATTTCCCGATGGAGTTAAAGGATATTTAACACCTCCAAAAAGTACAGAAACAGTATCGTTTAGATTTTTTAAAATTGTCCTAATATATAAATTAGAGTCTGGAAAGGAATCAGCTTCAAGAATTAAAAAATATTTGTATTGCGCCAAAGAAGCAAGAACGTTTAAGTTTTTTCCTCTGCCTAATTTTTCTTTTGAAATATAAAAATAAGCATTTGGAAGTTGATTTATTCTTTGATTTTCTAAATTTAATTCTGAATTAGAAAAATCGTCTTGACAGAGTATTTCAAATACAATATTTTCTTTAACACATTGTTTATGAATTTCTAGTGTTAAAGGATAAATGTTATAATTGTAAGTAGGAATTAGTATAGAAAGCATTATTGATGATGATAAGGTTCATTTCGTAAAATAGTAAATCCTCTGTAAATTTGTTCTATAAAAAATAAACGTACCATCTGATGTGAAAATGTCATAGCGGAAAGAGAAATTTTTCCATTTGCTTTTTTATATACAGAATCACTAAAACCATAAGGCCCACCAATTACAAAAACCAAGGTTTTAATTCCAGAATTCATTTTTTTTTGAAGTTCTTCTGAAAAACCTATACTTGAAAATGATTTGCCATTTTCATCTAAAAGAACTAAATGATCCGTGGGGTTAAGCTTGGCTAAAATTAATTCACCTTCTTTTTCTTTTTGCTGTACCTCCGATAGATTTTTAGCATTTTTTATATCTATTATAATTTCTAGATCAAATTTCACATAAAAAGACAAACGCTTGATATAATCATCAATGAGTGTTTGTAAATTTTTATTGTCTGTTTTGCCAATAGCTATTAATCGGATGTTCATATAAATTTAAGAAATTATTACAAGCAAAAATACAAAGCAATTTTAAATTTTGCTGTTGAATTGTTATTTTTGCACAACAACACAACAAATTAATATGTATAAACAATTTATCCGTCCGTTACTTTTTAGATTTGATCCAGAAGAAGTACACCATCTTACTTTTAATACAATTCGTTTATTAAACAAAATGCCAGGTGTTTCTTTTTTTATTAAAGGTAAATTTCAAATAGAAGATAAACGTCTAGAAAGAGAAGTTTTTGGATTAAAATTTAAGAATCCAGTAGGACTTGCAGCAGGTTTTGATAAAGATGCTAAATTGTTTAATGAATTATCTGACTTTGGTTTTGGTTTTATCGAAATAGGGACATTAACACCTAAAGCACAAGAAGGAAATCCAAAAAAACGTTTATTTCGGTTGTTGGAAGATTCTGCCATTATCAATCGTATGGGATTTAATAATGGAGGAGTGCAAGATGCCGTTCATCGTTTAAAAAAAAATAAAGGGGTACTTATAGGAGGTAATATAGGTAAAAATAAAGCAACTTCTAATGAAAACGCAGTAGATGACTACAAAGTATGTTTTGAAGCATTATATGATTATGTTGATTATTTTGTAGTTAATGTAAGTTCTCCTAATACGCCTGGTTTACGAGAATTACAAGATAAAGAACCCTTAACCAATCTCTTACGATCACTTCAAGAGCTTAATTTTAAAAGATATGTAGGAGTTGAAGCCATGCAAGGAGAAATAAAACCTATTTTATTAAAAATAGCCCCTGATTTAACAAATGAACAGTTGTTAGATATTATAGATATAGTTAAAAATTCAAAGATTGCAGGAGTTATAGCTACAAATACCACTATTTCTAGAGAAGGATTACAATCTCCCAATAAAAATGAAATAGGAGGACTTTCAGGTAAACCTTTAAAAGACCGATCCACAGAAGTAATTCGCTTTTTATCAAAAAACAGTAATAAAGCATTTCCTATTATTGGGGTAGGAGGTATTCATTCAGCACAAGACGCTATAGATAAATTAAATGCAGGAGCCAGTTTAGTACAATTATATACAGGTTTTATATATGAAGGTCCCGCTTTAATTAAAGCTATCAATAAAAAAATTTTAGAACAAGCCTAACTTTAGATAAAGATTCTTATGAATGCTGAAAATATTAAGTTAATCGAATGCCCCCGTGATGCCATGCAAGGCATAAAAGATTTTATACCAACAGATAAAAAAGTACAATATATACAATCATTGTTACGTGTTGGTTTTGATACGATTGATTTTGGAAGTTTCGTTTCAGCAAAAGCCATTCCACAAATGCAAGATACCGCTGAAGTTTTAGCTAGGTTGGATTTGTCTAACACTCAGAGCAAATTACTTTCTATAGTGGCTAATACACAAGGTGCAAAAAATGCAGCACAATATAAGGAAATAAACTATTTAGGATTCCCTTTTTCTATTTCAGAAAATTTTCAAATGCGTAATACTCATAAGACTATAGCAGAGGCGTTAGTAACATTGCAAGAAATAATGAATATTGCAGAACAGTCTAATAAAGAACTAGTTACTTATATATCAATGGGGTTTGGAAATCCTTATGGTGATCCTTGGAATATAGAAATAGTAGGAGAATGGACTGAAAAATTAGCTTCTATGGGAATTAAAATTTTATCTCTATCAGATACGATAGGTTCTTCTACACCTGATGTTATTGAATATTTATTTTCAAATCTGATCCCTAAATATCCAAATGTTGAATTTGGAGCTCATTTACATACCACCCCCGATAAATGGTTTGAAAAAATAGATAGTGCTTACAAAGCAGGTTGCAAACGTTTTGACGGTGCTATAAAAGGACATGGAGGCTGTCCTATGGCTACAGATAAACTAACAGGAAATATGCCTACAGAAAAAATGCTATCTTATTTTACATCTAAAAAAGTAAATCATAATTTAAGTGCTATGAGTTTTGAAAGTGCTTATAATGAGGCATTGAAGATTTTTAATCATTATCATTAATAAAAGAGTATTTAAAAATAATCTAAATAATTTTTTTTATTTAGAATGAGTCTTTATATTTGTATCAACTTATTTTTAAATGATCTAAATAAAATATTTAAATAATGAACTTTAATAAAATTTTACTAGCCTCTTTACCTTTATTTTCTTTAGTTTTAGCTTCATGTTCTAAAGATGAACAGGTAATACAGGTTGACAAGTCTTATATTACACCTACTACCTATACTTTTAATCGTAATGGTGTTACAACAGTTGATTTCAGCGGTCAAAAATCTAGAATTTTAATGCTTCAAGAAATAGCAGATTATGTTAAAACTCAAGGAGCTGGTGGTCTTGCTGTTAACGAGGCTAAGTTGTTAGATATGTATACTAATACAAATTCTCCATTTACAAGCGGAGAGTTAAATACATCAGTTACTAAGCAATTAAAAGATAAAACGGCTGCATCATTAGATTATTTTTCATCTAATAGTGTAGAGCAGGGAGAAGAAAGAACATTTTTTGAAAATCAATT
Organism: Flavobacterium sp. TN-1; assembly: GCF_052828645.1. NCBI lineage: Bacteria > Pseudomonadati > Bacteroidota > Flavobacteriia > Flavobacteriales > Flavobacteriaceae > Flavobacterium > Flavobacterium sp. TN-1. The sequence continues at coordinate 2,935,211 of NZ_CM128253.1, read as the reverse complement.
GAGAGCAGTAGGAAGTGCTGGTACAGGTGCTGCTACTGAAGGAGTTGCAGGTATTTTTGAAAAAAGATATTATTCAGCTAATGGTTTAGAACCTATTCAAGTAGTTTTAAAAGGATTAATGGGAGCTTGTTTTATAGACCAGATTTGCAATAATTATTTAAGTACAAAAAAACTAGATGCAGGTACAAATAGAGAAGATAATACAAATAAAAAATTAAAAGCAGGTGTAAATTACACAGAGATGGAGCATGCTTGGGATGAAGCTTATGGCTATGTTTATGGAGCTGGTCGTGATGCAGAAGGTAAAAATGCTAAATTTTGGGATAGCTATATTGATCAAGTAAATGCAGATAAAGATTTTAATACTCTAAAAGCAGATATTAATTTAGCGTTTAGACTAGGTAGAGCAGCCATTGTAAATAATGATTATGTTACTCGTGATGCTCAGATTGCTATAATTAAAGAAAAATTAGCAAAGGTAGCGGCTGTACGTGCGGTATATTATTTAATGGAAGGAAAGAAAAGTTTAGCTAATGGAGCAGGAAAAACTTTCCACGCATTATCTGAAGGATATGGTTTTATAAAATGTTTAAGATATACAAATAAATCAGGAACGAATAATCCGTATTTATCTAAAAATGAAATAGATACTATTTTAAAAACTTTAGTAGGAGGTAAAAACGGTTTTTGGGATGTTGATTATTCTAAGAATAATTTAGAAACTTTAGCAAAACAAATTGCAGATAAGTTTGGTTTTACAGTAGCGCAAGCAGAAACAGTTAACTAATAAATTATAATAAAGTGATAAACTAACCAAGTACTAATACGTATTAGTACTTGGTTATATTTGCATAAATAAAGAAGGTGTCTGAAAAGTTTAAACTAAACATTTATTCTATCACTTAGAAAATAGTAGAACTCATATTATCAGTGATTTGTTTCGTTTGTTTCTTCCTTTGGTTGAAATGATAAGATTACAACCTTTTTAGACAGTTTCATATTTGTATTAATAAAGAGATTATGAGAAAAATATTTTTTGTACTTTTTTTGTCTTTATTGACAAGTTGTTCAGATGATAAAAAAATTGATGAACCTCAAATTACCATAGGAGATAACTATGATAAAAAAGCCATGCTTGTTAATTGGGCAGAAAATATTATTATCCCAGCTTATAAAAATTACCAAATAGAGGTAAATAAACTTCTTGAAGAGGTAAATACTTTTAAACAAAACCCCACTATAGATAATTTGAACAAGTTAAGAGTTTCTTGGCTTAATTCATACAAAGCTTATCAGCATGTAGCTATCTTTAAAATAGGAAAAGCAGAAGATTTATATTTTATTGGACATTCTAATACATATCCTGTAAATATTATTGAACTAAACAAAAATATAAATACTCAAAACTATAACCTTACTTCTTTAACACAATTTGATAAACAAGGGTATCCTGCTCTTGATTATATGCTTTATGGCTTAGCAGATACAGATAATGCCATTTTAGTGTTCTATACAGGCGCAGATGCTTTAAAATATAGAAACTATTTGACTGATTTAGTAACTGATTTAAAAAATAACGCAGATTTGTTATTAAAAGATTGGGAAGCTAATAAAAATACTTTTATATCAAATACAAATAATACGAGCTCAGGTTCTGTAAATTTAATTGTAAATGCGTATATAGAATATTTTGAAAAGCATATCCGATTAGGGAAAGTAGGTTATCCAGCAGGAAAATTTTCTAATGGCATTCAACCTAACAAAATAGAAGCTTACTTTAGAAAAAATGTATCAAAAATTTTGCTAAATGAAGCAATAAGTGCAAGTGCTGACTTTTTTAATGGAAAGTATTATTCTAATAATCAAACAGGACCTTCATTAAAAAGTTATCTAGACCACTTAAACGTACAAAGAAATAATAAATTATTAAGTACCATTATTAGTGATCAATTTTCATTAATTAAAATTAAAAATAATGCACTTGATGATGATTTTGTTAGTCAGATAAATACCAATAATAATAAAATGTTAGAGGCCTATGATGCTATGCAAATTAATGTATCTTATTTTAAAGTAGATATGTTAACAGCACTTAATATTGCAGTAGGCTATGTTGACTCAGATGGGGATTAATATTCATACATATTTAAAAAAAACATCATTTTCCGAAACGTTAGCTTTTTATAGAATAGCATTTGGTCTGATGATGTTTTTTAGTATTGTTCGTTTTTGGAGTTATGGATGGATAAAAAGTCTGTATATAACCCCTAAGTATCATTTCACTTACTTCGGATTCGAATGGGTTAAACCAATAGGAGTTTATACTTATTTTATTTTTTTTATCTGTGGCTTATCGGCCTTATTTATTGCTTTAGGTTATCGCTATAAACTCGCTATTATATGCTTTTTCCTCAGTTTTACTTACGTAGAACTAATGGATAAAACAACCTATTTAAATCACTATTACTTTATCTCTATAATTAGTTTTATTCTAATTTTTCTTCCTGCAAATTGTAATTATTCTTTAGACGTATATTTCGATAAGTCCAAGTTGCACTCACATGTTTCACAATGGACTATTGATATTCTAAAATTAATGTTAGGAATCGTTTATTTTTATGCAGGACTAATAAAGCTAAATTCAGATTGGTTACTAGAAGCACAACCTTTAAAAACATGGCTTCCTATGAATTCAGGCTTGCCAATTATAGGTACATTGTTGCTTAAAAATGGAGTTCATTATGCTATGAGCTGGGCGGGTGCTATTTATGATTTATCCATTCCTTTTTTACTATTAAATAGAAGAACTAGAATAGTTGGATTTATATTTGTAGTTATATTCCATATTTTTACAAAAATATTATTCCCTATTGGTGTTTTTCCTTATGTAATGATTATAAGTACATTAATCTATTTCTCTCCTAATTTTCATAAAAAAGCATTAGAAAAAGTAATTAAAATATTACATATTTCTAATTCTCGATTTCAAACAAACCATTTTTCTAAAGCTATCACATCAGAATGGAAAGTGATTTTTTTAAGTTTTTTTATGTTATTTCAATTAATTTTTCCCTTTAGATATTTATTGTACCCTGAAGAATTATTTTGGACAGAAGAAGGTTTTCGTTTTTCTTGGCGTGTAATGCTAATGGAAAAAGCAGGATATACACAATTTAAAGTTGTAGATCAAACAGGTAAAGTAATATTAGTTGATAATCGTGATTTTTTAACTCCTTTTCAGGAGAAACAAATGTCATTTCAGCCTGATTTTATACTAGAATATGCCCATATACTTAAAAAATATTATACAGATAACGGCTTCGTAAACCCCAAAATATATGTAGAAAGCTTTGTGGCCCTTAACGGGCGATTGAGTCAACCTTATATAGATCCAAATATAGATTTAGGATCACAAAAAGAATCGTTCAAACATAAAACATGGATTTTACCATTTAAAGATGAAATTAAAGGATTTTAAATTTATAGTACTACTATTAGTAGTTACAAAAATGTTTTCACAAACTAATATAATAGGTAGGATTGTGTTTAATGGAGTAGGAATTCCACAAGTTGAAATTTTAGATAAAGGACAAGGTCTAAACTATTATACTGATTCAAATGGAAATTTTACGATAAAAAGTAAAAACCCAACAACTCTAGTCTTTTATAAAGAAGGGTATGAAATTATAGAAAAAAAGATGACTCCCTTAACCCAATTGCAAATAATAGAGATAGAACAAATAAAAAAGTTATCAGAAGTAAAAATAGTCAGTCAACGTCAAAAAATAAGTGCTATTAGAACTTTAAAAGACGTTGAAGAAACAGCTATATATGCTGGAAAAAAAACAGAAGTAGTTGTTTTAAATAATTTGACAGCCAATAAAGCAATAAATAACGCACGTCAAATTTTTTCGCAAGTTGTCGGTATTACAATGAATGAAAGTATTGATGGAGGACTACAACTATCAATAGGAGGACGTGGTTTAGATCCTAATAGAACAGCTAATTTTAATACACGCCAAAATGATTATGATATTAGTGCAGATGTATTAGGGTATCCTGAAAGTTATTATGCTACTCCAACAGAAGCTATAGAAGAAATTCAGGTAATTAGAGGAGCAGCTTCTCTTCAGTATGGAACACAGTTTGGAGGGATGATTAATTTTAAAACAAAAAAACCAAGCACTAAACCCCTAGAAGCTATTTCTCGTTTTACAGCAGGATCTTTTAATACAATTGCTAATTTTACTAGTTTGACAGGAACAAAAAATAAATGGAGTTACTATACATTTTACAATTATAAAAAAGGCGACGGATTCAGGCCTAATTCAAATTTTGAATCAAAGAATTACTTTGGGAATTTAAATTATAAATTATCCGATAAAACTTCACTTCATTTTGATTATACGCATTTTAATTATTTAGCAAAACAACCTGGAGGATTAACTAACGGAATGTTTGCAAATGATCCTTTTCAAAGTAATCGATCACGCAATTGGTTTTCTGTAAATTGGAATTTATTTGCTTTACGCTTAAAACATAAATTTAAAAATGATGCGGATTTATCATTACAATTATTTGGATTAGATGCTTATAGAAAAGCATTAGGATATCGTTCTAACAGAGTTTCTAACCCTGATACGCCTAATACAGAAAGAGATTTAATTATTGGAGAGTTTATAAATTGGGGAGCAGAAGTACGGTATCTAAATAAATATAATTTATGGAATAGAAATAATGCTTTTTTGATAGGAGCCAAATATTATCAATCTAAAAATTCAGGTATACAAGGTCCTGGAAGCTCTAATTCAGATGCTGATTTTAAAATTGCGGATAAAGAATTTCCATACTATCAAAACCAATCATCATATAGCTATCCAAACCTTAATATATCATTATTTGGTGAAAATATATTTAAAATAACCGATCATTTTTCAATTACGCCAGGTTTTAGATATGAATATATTAAAACACAAGCTGTTGGTTTCTTTAGAGTAATTAATAGAGATCTAGCAGGAAACATAAATATAGATAAAACAGAGTTTGAAGATAGAATTTTTGAAAGAAAATTTTCATTACTTGGACTTGGTTTTAGTTATAAACCTAAACATGGTTTAGAATTATACGCTAATTTAACACAAAACTACCGCTCAGTAACTTTTAATGATATAAGAACAGCTAGTCCTAGTATTGTTGTAGCTGATGATATAACTGATGAAAAAGGATATGGCTCAGATATTGGTATCCGAGGAAAAATAGGAAACATAATAAATTTTGATATTAACGGATTTGGTTTATTATATGACAATAAAATTGGCGAATATAGTGCCCGTGATCCCAAAGGATTAAAACCAGATGTACGCTTAAGAGATAATATTGGAACAGGTGTTACTTATGGAGTTGAATCATTAGTTAATATCAATTTTTTAAAAATAATAGTACCCAATAATTTAAACTTTAAATTTGATGGATTTTCAAATATATCCATAACAAAGTCTAAATATATAAAATCAGATATTCCTAATATTAAAGATAATCATGTTGAATTTGTACCTCTTTATAATCTAAAGTCAGGATTAAGTTTAGGATACAAAAATCTACTAGTTAGTACACAATATACTTACGTATCATCACAATTTACAGACGCTTCTAATAGAGTTTCTGACCAAAATGACTTATCAGGTATATTTGGAGGAATTCCTTCTTATAACGTACTTGACTTATCTGTCTCTTATAAAATTAATCGTTTTAAATTAGAAGCTAGTGTAAATAATTTAACTAATAATAAATATTTTACCAAAAGAGCAACAGGATATCCAGGACCAGGTATTATCCCTTCAGAACCTAGAGTTTATTATGTAACACTAGAAATTAAACTGTAATTAAGTAAAATATAGAAAATAAAATTATTTTTAGTATTGGTTCTCGATGCGCTTCGCGCTAGAACTAACGATGATTTCAATTATATATTCAACCGTTTGTTCGAGTTGTTTTTAAAATGAAAAAAAGTGTATCGAGAACTTTATTTTTTTAATCCAGTATATTTTAAGTTTAAATGGTATAATTCCTGAGAACATATTTCTGATTACAAATTCCTCCATATTGTCCAGAACTAAACCCTACTGAAAAAATCTAGCAATGGATGAAAGATAAAATTTCAATGAAAATTTATGATACTCTAGCCGACTTAAAGCAAAAAATGGAAGAATTGATTAAAACAGATGAGAATGAATTAAATCAATAACAGGCTATGAATTTTATATAAAAGCTTTTTACAGTATTTTTAAAGTTGAAATGGTATTATTTATAAAAAAGAGTATCTGAAAAAGTTAAAACTCAATGTCTAGTTCGTCACTTCAACGATAGGAGAAATCACATTTTTAGCATTATGCAATTCCTTCCTATGTTCGAAATGAGAAGATTGTAGTTTTTTGCACAACTTCTTTGGTATTATAAGATACCTTTTAAAAAGGTTTTAATTAAAAGTTAGGTGATAAATTATACTTCTTGTAAAAATTATCTAAAGCTTCTACAACTTCATCTTCTGTATCTACAATTTTTATTAAGTTCATATCTTCAGGATTCGCATTTTTTTGCTTGTCTATCATAACATTTTTAATCCAGTCAAGTAACCCGCTCCAAAATTCTGTTCCAACAAGAATAATAGGGAAACGACCTATTTTTTTTGTCTGAATTAATGTAATAGCTTCAAAAAGTTCATCTAAAGTGCCAAATCCGCCAGGCATTACAACAAACCCTTGAGAATATTTTACAAACATTACCTTGCGAACAAAGAAATAATCAAAATTTAAATTTTTATCTTTATCAATATAAGGATTGTAATGTTGTTCAAAAGGAAGTTCAATATTTAAACCTACTGATATTCCTTCACCACGATGTGCTCCTTTATTACCTGCTTCCATAATACCAGGACCACCACCCGTAATAACGCCATATCCTGCTTTGGTGATTTTATAAGCAATTCTTTCCGCTAATTGATAATATTTATCCTCGGGTTTTGTTCTTGCTGAACCAAAAATAGATACACAAGGTCCTATACGAGCCATTGTTTCGTAACCATTTACGAATTCAGACATAATTTTAAAAATAGCCCAAGAATCGTTTGAGCGTATCTCGTTCCAAGTTTTTTGTTTTAGTTTGTCTTGGATTCTTTCGTCTTCATTTGAAAATATTTCTTTCATCTTCTTATTGTTGAGAGTCTTTAGGCTTGACTCGGTTATTATTAGTATAATTTTTTTAAAAATCAGCCGACTAAGATAATTCTTTTTTCAAAAATTGTGCGGTATAACTTTTTTTATTTTTAATTATTTCTTCTGGGGTTCCTTTTGCAATAATTTCACCTCCACCTTTTCCGCCTTCATATCCTACATCTATTATATAATCAGCTAGTTTTATTACATCTAGATTGTGTTCTATAATTAAAACAGTATTGCCTTTATTAACTAATTTATGAATAACTTCCATTAACACACGAATGTCCTCAAAATGTAAACCTGTAGTAGGTTCATCCATTATATAAAAAGTATTTCCTGTGTCTTTTTTTGAAAGTTCTGTAGCTAATTTAATCCGTTGAGCTTCGCCTCCTGATAGGGTTGTACTTTGTTGTCCTAATGTAATATATCCCAATCCTACATCTTGAATTGTTTTAATTTTTCGGTAGATTTTTGGTATGTTTTCAAAGAAATCAACAGCTTCATCTACAGTCATATCCAATACGTCTGAAATAGATTTACCTTTATAACGAATTTCTAGGGTTTCTCTATTAAAACGTTTTCCTTGACATGTTTCGCATTCTACATATACATCAGGTAAAAAACTCATTTCAATAGTACGAACTCCACTTCCTTCACAGGTTTCACAGCGTCCACCAGCCACATTAAAACTAAAACGTCCAGGCTTGTATCCTCTTATTTGTGCTTCTGGGGTTTGTGTGTATAAAGATCTAATTTCTGAAAAAACATCAGTATAAGTAGCAGGGTTTGATCTAGGAGTACGACCTATTGGACTTTGATCTATATCAATTACTTTGTCAATATGTTCTAAACCTTCAATCTTTTTATAAGGTTGTGGTTTTTTTACTGCATTAAAAAAATGGTGGTTAAGGATAGGGTAGAGGGTTTCATTAATTAGAGTTGATTTGCCCGATCCAGAAACACCTGTTACACAAATTAGTTTACCCAATGGAAAATCTACAGAAACGTTTTTTAAATTATTGCCCGTTGCACCTGTAAGTTTGATTTTTTTACCATTTCCTTCACGACGTTTTTCAGGAACTTCTATTTTCATTTTACCACTCATGAATTGAGCCGTAATTGTATTTTCTTTTAATAAATTTTGAGGGGTTCCTTGGCTAATAATTTGCCCTCCATAACGTCCAGCTTTAGGACCTATGTCTATTACGTGATCAGCCCTTTCAATCATGTCTTTATCGTGTTCTACAACTAAAACGGAGTTGCCAATGTCACGTAATTGCTCTAAGGAGTGAATTAGTTTTTCATTATCTCTTTGGTGCAAACCTATACTCGGTTCATCTAAAATATATAATACGCCTACTAGTTGTGATCCAATTTGTGTAGCCAAACGAATGCGTTGTGCTTCACCACCAGAAAGAGATTTAGAACTTCTACTCAAAGAGAGGTAGTTTAGTCCTACATCTACTAAGAATTGTAAACGAACTTTAATTTCTTTTACTATTTCTGAAGCAATTATTTTTTGTTTTTCAGTTAGATAATCTTCTAATTGGTTAAACCATTTGCTTAGGTCAATTATATCTGTATTGGATAAATCTTGGATATTTTTATTATTAATTTTAAAGTATAATGCTTCCTTTCTTAATCGAGAGCCATGGCATTCAGGGCAGCTTACTTCGTCCATAAAGTCTTTAGCCCAGCGTTTTATAGAGGTAGACTCTGTTTCGTCGTGCTGATTTTTAATAAAATTAGCAATTCCTTCAAATTCAATTTTGTATTCTTTTGTTACACCTGCTGTTTTTGAAGTAATACTAAATTTTTCATTGCCCCCATTTAAAATCATATTCATGGCTTCCGAAGAAATGGTTTCAATTGGGTCAGTTAGTTTAAAACCAAATTTTTCACCTATAGTTTCTAGTTGTTTGAAAATCCAAGTGGATTTATATTCGCCTAGTGCTATAATTCCTCCACTTTTGATGGATATTTTGGGATCTGGAATAATTTTTTTTAGATTAATTTCATTTATAGTTCCTAATCCATTACAATGATCACAAGCTCCTTTAGGCGAGTTGAAAGAAAATAAATTAGGTTCTGGATTTTGATATGAAATTCCAGTAGAAGGACACATTAAGTTTCTACTAAAATATCTGATTTCTCCTGAATCTTGGTCTAAAATGATGAGCACATTTTCTCCATGATACATGGCTGTTTTAATGCTTTCCATTAATCGCGTTTCGCTATCTGAGGATTTGTCTACAGCTAAACGATCAATAACGATTTCAATATCATGGGTTTTGTAACGATCTAATTTCATTCCTGTTACAATGTCTTGTACCTGTCCGTTGACACGTACTTTTAAGAAGCCTTGTTTGGCTATTTGTTGAAATAACTCAGCATAATGTCCTTTACGAGCACGAATAACGGGAGCTAAAATATTGATTCTCTTTTTGTCGAAATTTTGGAGAATCAACTCTTTGATTTGTTCATCAGAATATGAAACCATTTTTTCGCCAGTATTATAACTATAAGCGTCTCCAGCACGAGCAAAAAGCAAACGAAGAAAATCGTAAATTTCGGTAATAGTCCCAACAGTAGAACGTGGGCTTTTGCTTGTTGTTTTTTGTTCAATAGCAATTACAGGAGAAAGGCCATCAATTTTGTCTACATCAGGACGCTCTAGTCCGCCTAAAAACTGACGAGCGTAGGCTGAAAAAGTTTCGATATAACGTCGTTGTCCTTCAGCATAAATAGTGTCGAATGCTAATGAAGATTTTCCAGAACCCGATAAACCTGTAATAACAACTAGTTTTTCACGAGGTATGGTGATATCAATATTTTTTAGGTTGTGCGCGCGAGCACCTATAATTTCAATAGTTTCCTCTGTATGTTGCATATATATTAAGCAAAACACAAAGGTAGTTTTTTTGGATTAAATAAGAGATGTAATAATTTTTTAAAATTTGTTAAAGAATTTTGTAATAATTAGATTTAAACTATAGTTAAAAATAAAAGGTATAAAAAAAGCCCACTGTTGTGAGCTTTGTGACCTCGACAGGATTCAAACCTGTAACCTTCTGAGCCGTAATCAGATGCGCTATTCAGTTGCGCCACGAGGCCGTTATAATTTGTTGTATTTTTGTGACCTCGACAGGATTCAAACCTGTAACCTTCTGAGCCGTAATCAGATGCGCTATTCAGTTGCGCCACGAGGCCATTATAATTTTATTGTATTTTTGTGACCTCGACAGGATTCAAACCTGTAACCTTCTGAGCCGTAATCAGATGCGCTATTCAGTTGCGCCACGAGGCCATTTTTCAATCATTTTGTTTGCATAACAACTCGATTGCGGGTGCAAATGTAGAAAAATTTCTTTATCTTGCAAAATAAAATTAATAAAAAATGAGTTTAGATCAGTATTTTCGTGATATTCAGGACTTTCCTAAAGAAGGTATTTTGTTTAAAGATATAACGCCGTTGTTGTTAAATCCTCCCGCAAGGCATGAAGTTATAGAAAAACTTTTGTCAGAGTTAAAAAATACTAAAATTGACAAGGTGGTAGGAATAGAATCAAGAGGTTTTTTCTTCGGAATGTTGTTAGCTCAGGAATTAAATGTGGGTTTTATTCCTGTAAGAAAGAAAAATAAACTCCCTTATAAGACTATTTCGGCTAGTTATGAACTAGAATATGGAGAAGATGTTTTGGAAATGCACATAGATGCTATTCAAAAAGGAGAAAAAGTATTAATTCACGACGACGTTTTAGCAACAGGAGGAACTGCTAAGGCGGTGTGTGAATTGGTAGAAAAGCTTGGAGGAGAAGTGGTTCAATGTAATTTTCTTATTGAATTGACTTTTTTGAAGGGTCGTAAGAAATTAGAAGGAAAACCAATATTTTCCGCGGTTACTTATTAGTAAGAGCTCTAGTTGTTATATAATAGCGGTAAGCTAATATTGCTAATTGCCATTTTTTGGCTTTACTAGGGTCTAACTGTTGTTTACTGAAACTAGGTAAGATAATCTTGTTTACTTTTGCTAAAATTTTGTACATATTTTTTTGTGCGAAAATAATCAAAAAATGAGAAGTATTACTTAGAGGTTGTTAAAAACTATTGAAGTTGGAGTTTTTTAAAATTACTACAATCAACAAAAAAGAGATTTGAACCCAGATTATGCGTTAGGAATTTATTGCAGATAAAAGACTTTAAATCTAAGGAAATACTTTATTTTTTCTCTTCAATGTGCTAAAACTATAGTTGAAGTAAAAAAATGTGACTAAGGCATAATTTGGGTTGAAAAAATGAACAGATGAAGTAAATTACAATACTGATAGTGTTACTTCGATGATAAGATAAGTGATAAACTACATATTAAGTTATTACTTTTTACCTCTTCCTTGGTTGTTGTGGAAAATTAATAGAAATTATGTCATTTGAATTTAAACTATATTGGATTAAAAAATAAAGTTCTCAATATGTTTTTTTTATTTTAAAAAACAACTCGAACAGACGGTTGAGTATATAATTGAAATCATCGTTAGTTCGAGCGGGAAACGTATCGAAAAACAACACTCATTTTTATTGCTTTTGTAGATGTCATTTTTAAAAAGAAAATTCAAAGTTAAAATGGTATTAGTTTGTTATTGAATTTAAAAGTCAACTAAAATTTGATTTCTTGTTAAATCCTCTAGGGTTTCATGTTGGCGTATAAGATGCGCTTTTTGATCTTTCCATAATACCTCGGCAGGTTTAAAACGGGAATTGTAGTTAGATGCCATTGAAAATCCATAAGCACCTGCATTTTTAAAAGCCAGAATATCACCTTCCTTAATTTCTGCTATCTTTTTGTTGGTGGCAAAAGTGTCTGTTTCGCAAATGTATCCTACTACGGTGTAGAAACGTTCTTTTCCTTTAGAATTTGAAATATTTATAATTTGATGCTCAGATCCGTATAACATTGGGCGTATTAGATGATTGAAACCAGAGTCAACTCCCGCAAAAACGGTAGAAGTAGTTTGTTTGACTACATTTACTTTTGTTAAAAAAAATCCAGCTTCGCTAACTAAAAATTTGCCTGGTTCAAACATCAAGGTTAATTTTCTTCCGTATTCTTTTTCAAAATGATTAAATCGTTTGCTTAATTTTTTACCTAACTCTTCAATGTCAGTTTCAATATCTCCTTTTTTGTAAGATACTTTAAAACCGCTTCCAAAGTCCATAAAATCTAATAGAGTGAAGTTTTTGGCTATTTTAAATAATATTTCGGTTGCTTCTAAGAAAACTTCAATATCCAAAATATCGGAACCTGTGTGCATGTGTAATCCGTTAATGTGCATGCCCGTATTTTTAACAATTCGTAAGATATGAGGAAGCTGATGTATGGATATACCAAATTTGCTGTCAATATGTCCAACTGAAATATTGGCATTTCCTCCAGCCATGATATGAGGATTTATACGTATACATACAGGAGTATTAGGGTGTTTATTGCCAAATTGTTCTAAAATAGATAAATTATCAATATTGATCTGAACCCCTAATTCAGAGGCAGTTTCTATTTCTTGTAAAGAAACGCCATTGGGTGTGAAAATTATTTTGTCAGGGGTAAAGCCTGCTAATAAACCAAGTTGTACTTCTTGTAAAGAAACAGTGTCTAACCCTGAGTTTAGATTATTAAATAGTTTTAAAATAGAAAGATTAGATAACGCCTTAACTGCATAATTTATTTGAAGTTTTTGAACCTTACTGAAAGCATTGTTTAATCGGTTATATTGATTTTCAATTTTTTCTGCGTGATAAATATATACGGGAGCTCCCTATAACTGTTCGATTTGTAATAAATTAGTTTCTTCCATTTTTAAAATTTTGATAAAAATAAAAAGTTCTTTTTTGACTGAAAAAAAAATAAAGATTTAAAATAAAATTACAACAAAATGTTTTTTATATAACATTTCGGGTTAGGGGATTGCTTTAAATCTGAAAGGGTTTAAAAAATAGAAAACAAGTAATAATATTATTTCATTACTTTAAATAAAAGTTAGATTGAATTATATTTTTCTTTTGAAAATTATTATTTTTGTGCCACTTTATAAAAGTCAAAAGAAATATTATGAATTTACACGAATATCAAGGGAAACAGATATTAGCAAGCTACGGAGTACGTGTTCAGCGTGGTTATGTAGCAAACAATGCTGAAGAAGCGGTTGCTAAGGCAAAACAACTTACAGATGAAACAGGTACAGGATGGCATGTGATTAAGGCACAAATACATGCTGGTGGTCGTGGTAAAGGTGGTGGTGTTAAGTTGGCTAAAAACTTAGATCAGGTTAAAGAATTAGCAGGTCAAATCATTGGAATGGATTTGATAACTCCTCAGACACCTCCAACAGGAAAAAGAGTTCATAAAGTTTTAGTGGCAGAAGATGTATACTACCCAGGCGAAAGTGAAACAAAAGAGTTTTATATGTCTGTATTATTAAACAGAGGAACAGGTCGTAATATGATCATGTATTCTACTGAAGGAGGTATGGATATTGAAGAAGTAGCAGAGCACACACCAGATAAAATCTTTACAGAAGAAATAGATCCGGCTGTTGGTCTACAAGGTTTTCAAGCTAGAAAAATTGCTTTTAACTTAGGATTATCAGGTGAAGCATTCAAAGAAATGGTGAAATTCGTTGATGCTTTATACAAAGCATACGTTGGATCTGATTCCTCTATGTTTGAAATCAATCCTGTTTTAAAGACTTCAGACAATAAAATTATGGCTGTAGATGCAAAAGTATCTTTAGACGACAATGCGTTATACCGTCATGCAGATTTAGCTGAAATGCGCGATATTACAGAAGAACGCCCAATTGAAGTAGAAGCTAAAGAAGCAGGTTTAAACTATGTAGATTTAGATGGTACTGTAGGTTGTATGGTAAATGGTGCAGGTTTAGCTATGGCTACTATGGACTTAATTAAGTATGCAGGTTATGAACCAGCAAACTTCTTAGATGTAGGAGGTACAGCAGATGCTAAACGTGTAGAAACAGCTTTCCGTATTATATTAAAAGATCCAAATGTAAAAGCAATCCTAATTAATATTTTTGGTGGTATTGTTCGTTGTGATCGTGTAGCACAGGGAGTAGTAGATGCTTATAAAAACATGGGAGATGCTATTAATGTTCCTATTATTGTGCGTTTACAAGGAACGAATGCTGAAATAGCAAAAGAATTAATTGATAATTCAGGTATGCCAATTTTATCAGCAGTTCAATTTCAAGAAGCAGCCGATCAAGTAAAAGTGGCTTTATCTTAATAAATTTTTAGTTTACCTATAATAATAAAAACCCAAAGCAGCTAATACTGTTTTGGGTTTTGCATATATAGAGGTTTTGTTTGAGTTTTTATAATATTTCTAAAGAGTTCTAAACTAAATGGTCAATTTTGTGATGAAAATTAGAAGCATAAAAGAGATAAAGTAAAAAATATAACATAAGTTTAGTCAAGATCTATTTTGGAACTATAAAAAAACTCGAGTTCTATAACTCGAGTTTAAATAAAATTTATAGTGAAAACTATTTTGTTTCGTTTCGTTTTTTATAATTGTGAAGGAAATCACCTTTTGGTTTTCCTAAATCAAAAGAAGAATATTTGGTTAATATTCTAGTAGAAGTACGCGCTTTGTCTTTATTCCAATTTTCATATTCTATTCTGTAAAGAGCTGAGTATAATTCGGCTCTGCCTACACCATGATAACAATGAATTAAGACAGGATAATTATTAGGATTATCCATAATTTTATAAAATGTTTCTAAATTTTGTTCTGTAGGTACTTGGTCAGAACCATTGTTAAAATAATTAAGACCTGGTATTTTTGCAATAGCTTGCTTTTCAGCCGTTAATTCAGAAGGGACTTCTGGGTTATTTTCTAAATCAGCAGTTCCAGGGAAGCGCAAGTCTACAATTGATTTTATTTTGTACTTTTTCACGTAATCTTCTATTTCATCTGGTGGTATAACCCCGCTTTTGTATACTTTTCCTTCTGTAATGGTTTCAAAGTTATGATTTAGGTGCATATCATATACGTATTTACCACCTATGACACTTCCTAATATTGCTATGAATAATATTATTTTCTTTTTCATTATTGAGCTAATTTTTTGTCTATAATTCTATCAAAATAGTCTTTAATTAATGCTTTACAAATTTCTGCTGTTTCCAGCATTTCCTGGTTAGGCTTTAGACTAAGTTCTTTTTCTAATGCTTTATCATTTTTATCGTAAAAATGAATGTCTTGATTACCATCAAAAGTACAAAAATAATTCCCTCTTTGTAATTGATAACTATTACCGTTAAAATTTATTGCAAAAGGCATTATGTCTGTTTTATTTACTAAACTTCTTCCCCAGCTTCTAAAGGGTTTTGAGTAGCCAATCATATCTAATAGAGTAGGGTAAATATCTATTTGTTGTGCAAGATCACTGTTTTCACCTTTTAAGCTCCTGTCGGGTTTGTAAATAAGAATGGGTACGGCTTGCCTATTTACAATTTTGTCGTATTCAGGATATGCTGTAAGGTTCGTATGATCAGCGGTTATAATAAATATTGTATTTTTAAACCAAGGTTGTTTTTTAGCTTCTTCAAAAAAACGTTTGAAAGCATAATCTGTATATCCTACACATTGGTGCATTGGGCTTGTTCCTTTTGGGAATTTACCTTCGTATTTTTTAGGTACTATATACGGTTCGTGCGATGATACTGTAAATATTGTGCTAAAAAAAGGCGTTTTCTTTTGATCTAATGTTTTTTTCATGAATTGCATAAAAGGTTCGTCCCAAATTCCCCATACACCATCGTGTTGTGTATCGTCATTAAATTCTGTTTTTCCATAATAATGATCAAAACCTAAAATATTTCCAAATCCCATGAATCCCATAGATCCATTAGGAGCTCCATGAAAAAAAGAAGTATCGTAACCCAGTTCTTTTAAACAAGAAACCAAAGATTGAATTTTTTGATTAGGGTAAGGAGAAGAGGTAAAGGCATCTCTAAAGGATGGGATACCAGCAATAACTGATGACATTCCGTGAATAGATTTGCTTCCATTAGCATAGGCATTTGTAAAGATTAAACTTTCTTTAGCTAATTCATCTAAAAAAGGAGTATAACTCTTAAAACCAGGGATGGTCGTATTTTTATTCATACATCCCCAATATTCTCGTCCAAAACTTTCTGTTATAAATACAACAATATTAGGTTTTGTGAGAGGGTAGTTACGGTATTGTTTAATGGGTTGTATTTGATTTTTTAAAACAGAATCGTTGATTGTATAATTAACTTTTTGAAATGTTGTTGTGCGAAATGTTCGAATTAATGCAAAAGGGGTATTTAAAACTATATCTGCATGTTGTGGTTTTGTAACATATTGATTGGCATCTATGAGGTTAATAGGACGAGTACTTTTTTTAAAATCACCTCGTATTCCACCTATTGATAAAACTAAAATAATAATAACTCCAATTTTTGAAGTTAAAAAATATTTCCAATTATGTTGAATTTTTTCTTCTTGAACTTTAACTAACTTGTATAATTTAATCCAGACAAAAGCCGTTATAAAAAAGAGTAGATAAACATACCAATAGCTTACAATAAATCTAAAAAACATATTTCCTTTATTAGATTCATGTTTAGCTATATCTAAAATAGCAATAGTGGTTCTTGAATAAATATATTTATAGTAAATAAAGTCAATAAAATTAGTTGCGTAGGCTATTAGATTAGTAATGAAGTATACATATAACAGTACTGTTTGATAACCTTTGCGTGTATTAATCCATAAAGGAAATATAGAAAGTAATATGAAAAGAGAATTTACGTATAATATAGCAGTAGTATCAAAAGTTAATCCATGAAACGCTAATTTTAAAAATTGACCTAAAGAGTCTATTTTTAAAAATTTTAGATTAAAAAGAGTAAAAAGAATTCGAACGAAGGAGTAAAAAGCATATACTAGTAATATTCTGTAAATTAAAGCTTTATATTCTTGAATTCTAATATGTTTGATCATTGCTTTGTTTTTTTAGGACAAAAGTAATTGATAAAATGATATCTCTATTTATATTTTTTAAAAAATTAACGCTTTTTTGTAAGCAATAGGAACCTTATCTTTGTACGCTAAAATAAAAAATTATGGAAGAGTGTATTTCAGTATTTGATATGTTAAAAATAGGAGTAGGGCCTTCAAGTTCGCATACTCTAGGTCCTTGGCGTGCAGCTGAACGATTTTTAAATGAAATTAAAGAAGCAAACATTCTAAATAAAACAAATAAAGTACAGGTAGACTTATATGGATCTCTTTCATTGACAGGAGTAGGTCATGCAACGGATTTGGCCGTAATGTTGGGGCTTAGTGGACAAGATCCAGAGTATATTCCAGTGCAAGATATTGACGGAATCATTCATCATATTAACGATTCTAATGAATTAAAATTAGCTAATGAATTTGTTGTAAAATTTAATCCCAAAATAGATATTGTATTTAATAAAAACTTTTTGCCTTTTCATGCCAACGGATTAACTTTTACTGCATTTTATGAGAATGAAAAGTATGAATCAACATTTTATTCAATAGGAGGAGGATTTGTTGTAAAAGAAGAAAGAGTATCTGCAAAAGAAAAAGAAGAAGTAAAAAAGGCATTTCCATATCCCATAAATTACGCAACTGAATTATTAAATTATTGCCAGCAACAAAATAGAAAAATATCAGAAATAGTTTATGATAATGAAAAATCAATTCGTACAGAAGATCAAATTCATAATGAACTATTAAGAGTATGGAACACCATGCTAGAATGTATGTATATAGGCTGTCATACAGAAGGAATCTTACCAGGTGGATTGAATGTAAGAAGGAGAGCATTTGATATACATCAAAATTTAATCGGTCTAGCGCATTATAATTCGCCACAAGAGTGGTTAGAAACAATACGTAAAACCGAAGTGAAATTTAGACAAATACTTAAATGGGTATCTTGTTTTGCACTAGCAGTTAATGAGGTTAATGCCTCATTAGGTAGAGTTGTTACAGCACCTACTAATGGGAGTTCTGGGGTAATACCAGCCGTGTTAATGTACTATATGGTCATAGAAAATCATCAAGCTAATGAAGAACAAATCAAGCAATTTTTGATGGTAGCAGGCGAAATTGGTTCTATTTTCAAAAAAGGAGCCACTATCTCAGCGGCTATGGGAGGATGTCAAGCAGAGATAGGGGTTTCATCAGCTATGGCGGCGGGTGCTTTGTGTGAAGTAATGGGAGGGACACCAGAACAAGTTTTAATGGCAGCAGAAATTGCCATGGAACATCATTTAGGACTTACTTGTGATCCTATTGGTGGTCTTGTGCAAATTCCTTGTATAGAGCGTAATACAATGGGAGCTATTAAGGCTATTAACGCAGTTGAACTAGCACTAGAAACGGATCCTAAAAATGCAAAAGTACCATTGGATAAAGTGGTAAATACCATGTGGGAAACAGCTAAAGATATGAATAATAAATATAAAGAAACCTCAGAAGGAGGATTGGCAGTTGCCGTAAATATGGCTGATTGTTAATATATGTATTAATTAAATTCCGAAGGTGTCTGAAAAGTTAAAACTCAATGTTTAGTCTGTTACTTCGACGGTAGGAGAAGTTACATTATCAGCATCATGTGATTTTTTCTTCTGGTTAAGATGATAAGATTGTAACTTTTTCGGATAGCTTTTTTATCTTTGACTCAATCAAAAAATAAAAATTAATGGATCTTTTAATTCAAAAAATAATAAAAGAAGAAAATATTACCTTTGAAGAGGTTATTGCGCATATTGATGCAAATTATGAGTTTGTACCTACGCTTTTTAAAAATGGAAATCAGATAAATCAAGCAGGAGAAAATAATGG
Source organism: Flavobacterium sp. TN-1 (assembly GCF_052828645.1). Taxonomy (NCBI): domain Bacteria; kingdom Pseudomonadati; phylum Bacteroidota; class Flavobacteriia; order Flavobacteriales; family Flavobacteriaceae; genus Flavobacterium; species Flavobacterium sp. TN-1. The sequence goes on along the minus strand of NZ_CM128253.1, from coordinate 2,916,074 downwards.
TTCTTGTAAAATATTTTCTTTTTCTCTTTTACATAAATTATCTAAAGAACAAACGTTAAAACTTTTTGGTAAATTTTATCAGGATGTAATAGCAACCCCAGAGGCAGAAGATCATCAAAATATACGGAATTTTATTGCATTTGGTTGGGATGGAATTAAATTCGAAAAAGAAGCTATTTTACCAAAATAAAAATACGTATAGAGCTACTTTAAACATTTTCTTATTTGTTTTATTATTTAAGGAAATTAATTTAAAATTAAATTATGTGTTAGATTTTGTGATGAAGAAGAAAGAACAAAGTACATAAAAATAACAGAAATTTTTTACCAAAACTTTATTTTATAATATTGAGAACAAAAATGGAATGTTTTTATAGACGTAAAGTACTTTTTATCTGTAATAAATTTCTAATGTGGAATCTAATTTTAAACACTAATAGTTTGTATTATTTTAGTTTTATGAGTAAAAAATACTTATCTCCAAAGTCTATTTGAAAATATTTTACATAAACCTTTATAAAATGAACTTAATTAAACCAAAATTACTTAAAAAAGGAGATAAAGTAGCTACTATTTCACTTTCTTGGGGAGGAGCAGGAGAGATTCCATATAGATATGAACAAGGTAAAAGACAAATTCAAGAAGTATTTGGTTTAGAGGTTGTTGAAACAAAAAATGCTCTAAAACCAGCAAAATGGATTTATGAAAATCCACAAGAAAGAGCAAATGATTTAATGGAAGCTTTTAAAGATACCTCTATTAAAGCTATTATTTCCAATATAGGAGGAGAAGATAGTATTCGTATTTTGCGATACATAGATATTGAAATAATAAAAAACAATCCAAAAATCTTTATTGGTTTTTCAGATTCTACAATCATACATTTTTTATGTTTAAAAGCAGGTTTATCATCATTTTACGGAACTTCAACTTTAGTGGGTTTTGCAGAAAATGGAGGAATGCATCAATATCAAATAGATGATTTAAAAAAAACATTATTTAGTAAAAATCTAATAGGAGAAATTTTACCAAATAAAGAAGGTTGGACTTCAGAACGACTTGAATGGTTTGATCAATCTTTATTACACACTAAAAGAAAATTAGAACAAAATTTAGGCTGGAATTTTTTACAAGGGAAAGGGATAGTAAGAGGAAAATTAATTGGTGGATGCCTAGAAGTACTAGAAAGACTTAAAGGAACTGTTTATTGGCCGGAATTAGATAAATTTGAAAATGCTATTTTATTTCTAGAAACTTCAGAAGTTATGCCGAGACCTGAATATATAAGATATTCATTAAGAAACTATGCAGAACTAGGTATTCTTAAAGCTTTAAAAGGGATTATTGTAGGGAGACCTTATCATAATGAGTTTGTAAGCGAGTATGATAATGAAATAAAAAAAATATTGCTTGAAGAAAAACTAACGGATCTACCTGTAATAACTCAAATGGACTTTGGTCATACTTGTCCAACCTTTACTATTCCCTTTGGTGTAGAAGCAGAGATAGATTGTGTAAATAAAAAATTTAAAATATTAGAAAGTGGAGTAATTGAATAAAAAAACAAGAATAATAAAAACATTCTTAAAGAAATTTTATTCTGAAAAAAACAGGTAATTTCAATATATAAAAAATAGGATTTAACCCAAATTACACATTAGAAATATTAAGTCTAAAAAAAATCCGTGTATATTCTTTCATTACAAAATAAAACACATGATTTAGGGGTATACCATTTAAACTTTGAAATTTCTCTCATAACACTATTTTTTTAACCTTGAGACTGTCCAAAAAGTTCACAATCTTGTTATTTCTACCAAAGGGAGAAATAACATAATATTGATTATGAGATTCCTCCTTACGCAGGAAAGACAAATTGCATGTTGATTTAGACACTATCCTATTAAAAGCAATAAAAATGAGTGTTGGTTCTCGATGCGCTTCGCGCTCTAACTAATGATGATTTCAATTATATACTCAACCGTTTGTTTGAGTTGTTTTAAAATAAAAAAAACATATCGAGAACTTTACTTTTTAATCCAGTATATTTTAAGTTTAAATGGTATTAATATTAATTAAGATATACATATATCGTTCAGAGATCAAATTAATCACTGAAAAATAATACTTACCTTTTTATTAATGAAGTTTGAAAGTATATTTAAACGAAGAGAAGTTAGCTTACATCTCACTTTATTTTAAGTTTATTATATATAGTTAGGGGAAAACAATAAATATTTTTATTTGTCAATATTTAAGCTTCTGAATTTTGGTGAAGCTATAGTCATGCTGCCTACTACTATCAGTGTCATGATTCCTCCAAAAAGGACAGCATTTACAGTACCCATAAGTTTTGAAGTAAACCCACTCTCAAAAGCACCTAATTCATTAGATGAACCTACAAATATAGAGTTAACAGAGGAAACTCTTCCACGCATATTATCAGGTGTATAAAGTTGGAGTATAGTAGATCGAATTACTACCGAAATTCCATCAGTAACACCACTTAAAAATAAAGCCAGAACTGAAATCCAAAAATTTGTAGATAAACCAAACATAATAATACAAATACCAAAACCAAAAACAGCCCATAATAGTTTTTTACCCGCCTTATGATTAAGATCAAGATGTGTTGCCACTAACATTGTTATTAATCCGCCTATAGCAGGTGCTGCTCTTAAAATACCAAAACCTTCAGAACCGACTTTTAAAATATCTGTTGCAAAAACTGGTAACAATGCTACTGCACCACCAAAAAGAACAGCAAACATATCTAATGATATAGCGTTTAAGATAGTCTTATTATTAAAAACAAAAACCAATCCTTCCTTTAGACTTTCATATATTGATTCTGTCTTTTGTGTGTTTAAAACGGGTTTAGGTGTAATTTGGAAAAGAGCAAATAATCCTACTAACACAAACACTAGTACCATACACATAGCCCCAAAAACACTCATCCAACTTATTAGAAAACCCGCTAATGCAGGACCTATAGTAGCTGAAATTTGCCAAGTGGAACTACTCCAAGCGGCAGCATTTGATTTTTCTGAATGAGGTACTATTAAACCCAATAAGCTAAACACCGAAGGAAAAATAAAAGCTCGGGCTATACCTCCTAAAAAAACCAATACGTATATACTATAAAGGACCTCTTTACCTGTAAAAAAAGAGGAATAAAATGGATTGACTAGATTTGTTAAAACAAATGAAAGTACAAATAAAGTAATATAACACCTTATCAACATTTTTCGCTTTTCATTTTTATCTACTATATGCCCAGCAAATAATGCTAAAGCAATAGCTGGAATTACTTCCATCAAACCTATTAACCCTAATGACCATGGATCTTGGGTAATCCTATATACTTCCCATTCTATAATTATGAATTGCATAGACCAAGCCAGTACAACTGCTAATCGCATAGCTAAAAACCATCTAAATTCTTCAATTCTTAATGATGAATAAGGATCTTTATGTTTTATTTTTGACACTTTATTGTTATTTAATCGTTTTACTTTTTATCAAATTACATCTAGCCAGATGTTTTTATACGCAATAGTACAAATAAAGATTCTAAATAGTATTCTTTTAAGAACAATAAGAATAATATAACGAAATTAAGAATACCGTTTTCAAGTGATTTAATGGTATAATATTTTTTGTTTTTCAGACAAGTAAATGTTAAAACTAAAAAGCAAATAGATTAAAGGAGAATAGGTTGTTATTTTAAACAAATAATTAGATATGAGTCCAAACCCTACTATTAAAAGAGTATATGTTAATTGAGGTGAAATTCCAAACTCTTTTAGTTGTCTGTTGAATAACTTAAATTGAAATTTAAAATATACTATTTTTATCATCTTATATCTCTCAATCTAAGTTGTAGTGAAATGTTTCCATTCCATTCATTTTCTTCAATGGAATATACTGCATCAAATCTTCGTAAATTAGACGTAAGGATTTGTTTTTTTCCAATACCAAATCCTATCGCGCTATAGCTAGCACTCATATTTTGCTTTACAAAAAGACGGAGGTGTTCTTCGTTTTGACCTACTGTTTTGCCATAACCTGTATCATGTATTGATTTTGATATAAAAATAGGGGGCATATTTTCTGGTCCAAAAGGTTCAAATTGTTTTAAAATACGCATTAATTTAGGTGTAATATCTTCTAACTGGATTTCTGCATCTATACTGATTTCTGGTGTCAATAAATCAGGATGGATAGATTCTTTTACTGTTTGTTCGAATGCTTTTTTGAAAGGAATATAATTTTCTTCTTTTAGTGTCATACCTGCAGCATACATGTGTCCTCCGAATTGTTCTAAATGTTCCGCACAGGATTCAAGGGCATTATAAATATCAAAATCTTTTACAGAACGAGCAGATGCAGCTAATTTATCGCCACTTTTTGTAAAAACAATAGTTGGACGATAGTAATTTTCTACTAAACGAGAAGCTACGATTCCTATGACTCCTTTATGCCAGTTTTCTTGATAAACTACGGTAGAAAAACGATTTATTTCTTGGTTTTCTATGATTTGTTCGAGAGCTTCTTCTGTTATTTGTTTGTCTAGATCTTTTCTATCTGAATTAAAAATTTCAATATCAGCGGCACATTGAGAGGCTTGTAATAAATCAAATTCTGTTAATAATGATACTGCATAATTTCCATGTTTTATCCTTCCTGCTGCATTTATTCGTGGTGCTATAACAAATACCACATCTGAAATGGTTAGCTGTTTTTTCTTTAAATTTAATATTAAAGCTTGTATTCCTGGTCTAGGTGACGTATTAATTACTTCTAATCCAAATTTAGCTAAAACTCTGTTTTCTCCCGTTATAGGTACTATATCAGCTCCTATAGCCGTAGCTACTAAATCTAAATAAGGAATTAATTCTTGAATTGTTTGATTTCTTTTAGAGGCTAATGCTTGTATTAATTTGAAGCCTACTCCACAACCACATAATTCCTTATAAGGATAAAAACAATCTTCTCTTTTAGGATCTAATATAGCTACAGCGTCTGGTAAAACAGATCCAGGTCTGTGATGATCGCAAATAATAAAATCAATTCCTTTTTGAGAAGCATATTTTACATGGTCTACAGATTTAATACCGCAGTCTAAAGCAATAATTAAAGTAAAATCATGATCCTCAGCAAAATCAATTCCTTTGAAAGAAACGCCGTATCCTTCTGTATAACGATCAGGAATGTAAGTAGCCACATTAGGATAAAAACTTTTTAAATAAGAGGAAACTAAGGATACAGCAGTTGTACCATCTACGTCATAATCACCAAAAACTAAGATATTTTCACGACTTGAAATAGCCTTTTCAATTCTATCTACCGCTTTATCCATATCTTTCATGAGATAAGGATCATGCAAATCAGATAAAGATGGTCTAAAAAACTTTTTAGCTTCATCAAATGTCTCTATTCCTCTTTGTATTAATAGAGTAGAGATTATAAGATCCACTTGAAGAGCATCTTGTAAGGCTTGTATTTTTTCTTGATTTGGCTTAGCTTTTAATGTCCAGCGCATAAACTATAGATGATAATATTGTTAAAATTATATCATTTCTTTTGTGTTTAAAAAGAATTATAATAAATATTTTTATTACATAAAGTACTAAGATCTTTAATATTCCTTTTCATTCAAATATAGATAATTTTAAAAAATATAAAATATTTTGTATACTACATTTTGAAAAAGAATCATATTTAATATCATTTTATAAGAAAAAAGTATTAGTTAAAGCTCTCAGTTTAAATATACATGATATGCCTTTTAGTAAAAATCAGAACCAAAACAATTTTTATGAAATAGAATGTTATTTATCACTACTTCTTTAATATAAAACTGCTCTCAAAAAATCTCATTCTGGAGCAGTTATTAGGATAATATTTTTTTAAATATTTTAGCTCTTAAAAAATTATTTAAACAATCCATCCATTCCAGGAATATTAGGCATCCCATCTTTAGCAACAGCACCTAATTCAGCTTCGTTTACAGCTGTTGCTTTTTCAATAGCTTTGTTTAATACGGTTACTAAGTAATCTTCTAATTGCTCTTTATCCTCTAGTAAAGTATCCTCAATGGTGATACTCCTTATTTGGCGATTAGCAGTTAAGGTTACATGCAATAATCCATCACTACTTTTTTCATCTACTAAAACAGTATCTAAACGTTTTTTAGTATCTTCAATTTTCTGTTGGGTTTCTTTTAATTTGCCCATCATGCCTATAATATCTCCAAACATAATTTTTTTAGTTTTAATTTAGCCGCAAACTTACTAATTTCATTTATGAAAGTGTAAATTTGTAATTCAAAAAATAATAAAATGTCAGATACCTTTATACCTCCTGTGGCTAAGATTATACCACAAAAATTAGAAATACATAATGATGTACGTATAGATAATTATTATTGGTTAAATGATCGAGAAAATCAAGACGTAATTGATTATTTGAATGCTGAGAACACATACTATCAGCAAATGACTGCGCATACGAAGGATTTTCAAAAAGAATTATTTCAAGAAATGAAAGCGCGTATAAAAGAAGACGAATCATCTGTACCTTATCTATATAATGGATATTGGTATATTACGCGTTTTGAAAAAGGGGGGGATTATCCTATTTATTCCCGTAAAAAAGAAAGTTTAGAAGCTCCAGAAGAAATTTTGTTTAACTGTAACGAAATGGCAAAAAACTTAGCATACTTTCAATTAGGAGGAGTAAGTGTAAGCCCAAATAATAAGTTTGCTACTTTTGGTACAGATACAGTAAGTCGTCGTATATACACGATTCAAATTAAAAACTTAGAAACGGGTGAAATCCTCACTGATAAAATAGAAAATTGTACAGGAGGGTCAATTTGGGCCAATGATAATAAAACCATCTTTTACACTACTAAAGATCCAGTAACACTTCGTTCAAATAAAGTGTATAAACATAAAATAGGAACAGATGTTTCAGAAGATATATTAGTTTTCGAAGAAAAAGATGAAACTTTTAGTGTGTACATCTACAAAGAAAAATCAAAAAAATATTTAGTAATTGGTTCTCAAAGTACCATGACCACTGAATATCAGTATTTGAATGCTGATACACCAGATGAATCTTTCTTGATTTTCCAAAAACGAACCCGAGGTTTAGAATATACAATTTCACATTTTGGTGACAACTTTTATATATTAACAAATAAAGATAATGCCACTAATTTTAAACTAATGAAAACTTCTGAAACAACTACTTCAAAGGAAAATTGGGTAGATGTTTTACCACACCGTGAAGATGTTTTATTAGAAGATATTGAAATTTTTAAAGATTATTTGGTAGTTGAAGAGCGTTCTAATGGGTTAACCCAATTACGAATCATACCATGGAGTGGAGCAGAAGCATATTATCTTCCTTTTGAAAGTGAAACTTATACAGCTTATACATCTACGAATGTTGATTTTGATACAGAAATTCTTCGTTATGGGTATCAATCACTAAAAACACCTTCTTCAATTATAGATTTCAACATGCGTACACAAGAAAAAGAAATCAAAAAAGAACAAGAAGTTTTAGGAGGTGCGTTTGTTAAAGATAATTACGAAGAAAACCGAGTATGGGCAACAGCTCGAGATGGTGTAAAAGTACCTATTTCATTAGTATACAAAAAAGGAATTGAACTTAATGCACAAAGACCTTTGTTGCAATATGCCTACGGTTCGTATGGTTATTCTATGGATTGTACTTTTTCAACCACCCGTTTGAGCCTTTTAGACCGTGGATTTATTTATGCAATTGCTCATATTCGAGGAGGAGAAGATTTAGGTCGTCCTTGGTATGAAGAAGGTAAATTACTAAAAAAGAAAAATACTTTTACCGATTTTATAGATTGTTCTAAGTTTTTAATTGAAAATAAATATACTTCAGCTCAACATTTATATGCAGAAGGAGGATCAGCAGGCGGTTTATTGATGGGAGCAATTATAAACATGAATCCTGAGTTGTATAACGGAATTATTTCTGCAGTACCATTTGTAGATGTCGTAACAACTATGTTAGATGATTCGATTCCATTAACCACAGGAGAATATGATGAATGGGGTAATCCAAATCATAAAGAATATTATGATTACATGAAATCCTATTCGCCTTATGATAATGTAGAAGCAAAAGAATATCCCAATATGTTAGTAACAACAGGTTTACATGATTCACAAGTTCAATATTGGGAACCTGCTAAATGGGTTGCTAAGTTAAGAGCTTCTAAAACTGACAAAAAATTATTATTTTTAGACACAAATATGGATACAGGACATGGTGGAGCTTCAGGCAGATTTGAAGCTTTAAAAGAAATAGCAAAAGAATTTTCGTTTTTGTTTCAACTAGAAGGAATCAAACGATAAAAAATTAATAGCTTTGTAGTTCATTATCCAGAAAAAATTAATAAACTGTATGAAGACAGAAATTAAGGCTTATAGCTCTATTTTAGAATTAATAGGAAACACGCCTTTAATTAAATTAAATAAGATAACGGATTCCTTTAAAGGAAATTTTTATGCTAAGGTAGAAGCTTTTAATCCAGGACATTCTACAAAAGATAGAATTGCTTTATACATCATTGAAGAGGCTGAGCGCAGAGGGATTTTAAAACCAGGTGATACAATAGTAGAAACAACTTCTGGTAATACGGGTTTTAGTCTTGCTATGGTGAGTATCATTAAAGGGTATAATTGTGTTTTGGCCGTGAGTTCAAAATCTTCACCTGATAAAATAGATATGCTCAAAAGTATGGGAGCAAAAGTATATGTTTGCCCAGCCCACGTTTCTGCAGATGATGAACGTTCTTATTATAATGTAGCAAAACGGTTACATGAAGAAACAAAAGGATCTATTTATATAAATCAATATTTTAATGAATTAAATGTTGAAGCACATTATAAAACAACAGGTCCTGAAATTTGGGAACAAACAGGTGGTCAGATAACGCATATTATTGCTTGCTCAGGTACAGGTGGAACATTATCAGGTACAGCAAAATTTTTAAAAGAACAAAATCCTAATATTAGAATTTTAGGAGTAGATGCTTATGGTTCAGTGCTAAAAAAATACCATGAAACAAAAGAGTTTGATTCAGATGAAATTTATCCTTATCAAATAGAAGGATTAGGGAAAAACTTGATTCCTACCGCTACCGATTTTGATATTATAGACCGTTTTATTAAAGTTACAGACGAAGAAAGTGCTCACATGTCTCGAAAATTAGCTAAAACAGAAGGAATTTTTGCAGGGTACACTTCAGGAGCCGTTTTAGAAGCTATTAGGTTATATGATGAAGAAGCTGAATTTAATGAAAAGAGTGTAGTAGTGGCAATATTACCCGATCACGGATCTCGTTATATGAGTAAAGTATATAATGATGAATGGATGCGATCTCAAGGCTTTTTTGATAGTGTAAACGCAGAAGATCAAAAAGTAGAATTTATAAAATAAAGATTAATATTTAAATATAATCGTCTAAAATGCTGTGAAGCATTATAAAATAGAATATTGCAGAAAGGGGCTGTCAAAAAAGTGATAAATCAATATGCAGTTTGTCAATCTGACGTAAGGAGAAATTTTATAATCAACATATTATGTGGTTTCTCTCTCTGGTTCAAATGACAAGATTGCGGACTTTTTGGACAGTCTCTTTTTTATTTATGAAAACTCAAAAAACGTTACCTAACGTATAAAATATTCAAATAATTAGATGAACAATAAGGAAAAACAAACAACGATTTAAGGGTAAAATGAAAGGATAACATTTTGAAAAAATTTACCAAATTTATGGCATTCTAGAAATTAAAATAAGAGAATCATATCCCGATGATAGATATAAAAAATCATCTATTAATAAAAAAGGATAGCTAAAAAACTATCCTTTCAATTATCGTATAATCATCAAACTTATTGCTGGTTGGTTGCTCCTCAGCAGAGCCAACTTCCTCTTGAATTTGATGTTGGAATATAAGCAATTTAAAATGAAAAATGCCCACTTTTTTAACTACATTATCTTAATTTAAAAAAAGATTTTCTAAAATTTGTTTATGTAAATAAATATTTATTGGACTTATTTTTTTGAAAGGGGACTAATGATTTCAACATTTTGAAAAGCAATGGCACCTCTTAAAATTCCTGAAATTACATTGCGCAAAGCATCTATGATATGGATTTTTAATTCATTTTTAGGAATTAATAAACTGATTTCTCTAGATGGTTTTGGATCTTTAAAATGACGTAGTTTTAATTTTTCTTTATCAGATAATTCTAAAGTATGTAAATAAGGAAGTAGCGTAACGCCTAAGCCTTCGTTAGCTAATCGTATTAGTGTTTCAAAACTACCACTTTCTAATTGAAATTTGTTTTCTTTAGATAGGTTTCTGTTTTTACAAAGATTTAATATTCCATCTCTAAAACAATGTCCATCTTGTAGCAATAAAATTTCTTCGACATTTAGATCTTCAATTTCTAACTCATTTTTGTTAAACTTACTATGACTTTCAGGAACATAAACCATAAAAGGTTCATAATACAATACGATTTCTTTTATTTTTTCTTCTTCTAAAGGTGTGGCTGCAATAGCAGCATCTAAATGACCATTTTTTAACTTAGTTATTATTTCAGAGGTGTTTAATTCTTCTATAATAAGCTTTACTTTTGGATATTTTTTTATGAAATTATTTAAAAACATAGGTAGTAAGGTAGGCATTACTGTTGGGATTATCCCTATTCTAAACTCACCTCCTATAAACCCTTTTTCTTGGTCTACAATATCCTGAATTCGATCCGCTTCATTCACTATATTTTTAGCTTGTTCCACAATTTTTCTTCCAACTTCGGTAAGTTGAATAGGTTTTTTTGTTCGATCAAAAATGATAATATCCAGTTCTTCTTCAATTTTCTGAATTTGCATACTCAGTGTAGGCTGTGTTACAAAACATTTTTCAGCTGCTTGTGTGAAATTTTTATGTTCAGCAACCGCTAATACATATTGTAATTGTGTAATAGTCATTTTATAAAGTTCTTTTATACAAATATAAGTATAATCAATTTGTTTTATAACAAAAAGTAGTTAAATAAAAATACTTTTGTAAAGTGAAATAACGATCTGCTTTGTTTAATAAGGAAGAGCCTTCTAGTCATAGAAAAGTTAATAAAACGATGGGGTTATTTTATAAAAGTAAAATGAAGTAAATTATTTTTATTTTTTAATAAGTATTTTATAGCTTTAAAATAATAAGTTTATTTAAAAGTAAAGTACTTTTTTAATAGAACTAAAATTGGGATATTTTATAAATTTAGAAAAAGAGTTAGCTATTTTATTCATAAAAATAATTTATAAAAATTTAAATCATAACATTTTTAAGATTTAAATAATATTAATTAAAAAGCATTGAAATGAAAATAAATAATTTAGGATTACCAGTAGAAGAAACAAAAGAATTAGTTGTGCAACTAAATAAGTTGTTGTCTAACTTTCAAATTTATTATCAAAATTTGAGAGGTTTACACTGGAATATACGTGGAAAGCGATTTTTTGACTTGCATCTAAAATTTGAAGAACTCTATAATGATGCACAACTTAAAATAGATATGATAGCAGAGCGTATTTTAACTTTAGATGGAGTTCCTTATCATACTTTTGAAGACTATTTAAAAAATAGTGAACTTACAGTAGGTAAAAAAATTTCAAATGACGAAAAGGCAATTAGACTTATTGTAGAATCTATTACTACTTTGTTAGTAATTGAACGTAAAATCTTAAAAGACTCAGATGTTATAGATGATGAAGGTACCAGTTCAATGATGAGCGATTTTATAAAAGAACAAGAGAAGACTATTTGGATGATGAGTGCTTGGTTAGAAGAAACGATGGATTAGTTTTTGTCTAAGTTTTCATTGAAAGCTGAAGGAAGAAGCTGAGGAATAAACTTGATTAGTATAGGTAATAGTAGACTACCTCCAGGAACTAAGAAAATAGTAAGAGAAGGGATTGTTTTACAAATGTCTAAAATTTGCGTTTTAACTTTTTTCTTTTCTTCAGGATTTAATTCACGCACAGTAGATTGTGATAATAAAACAACAAGTTCTTTGCTTTGTGAAAGTTCGATTAAAAGTCGTTTTTTATTTCTTTGTATCAAAGTTTGAATATTTAAACTAGTTTGATCGTAAAAATGTTTGACAGGGTTTGAATAATTAAAATAAGGAATATTTTGCTTATTAAGGCGTAGGAAAAGATCCATATCCTTTATACTTTTACTAATAAAAGATTCTGAAAGATTTAATTGATGATTTAAAAGCTTTAAAAATTGATATTCTGACTCATCCATCTTACCATCATTCCATAATGCCATATTAGTAAGATCCATGAGGTAAAATTTTTCATAATCATCTACTAAATAAGAAAAGTCAATATTTTCTAAGGTTGTTTTAGTATTTATTCTGTTAAATTTAGAATAACGTACAGATGAATCAAATAATTTTTGTAGAAGGTCATCGTATACTGATTTCGTAGTTTTAGTAGTTAAAGCTAATGAAATAACATTGACAATTATTTCTTCAATTTTTTTTAGATATTTTTTAGGAAAAAAACCATTTTCAATATATTTTTTAAATGCTAATACATCAATGAATAACAAAGCATTAGTTACTATGTGAGAGAAATTTTTACTAATAATGTTGTCATTAGTTTTAATGCGATTAGAAATAATTTTTTCTAATTTACTTTCAAGGCTATCATTTGGTAGAAAAAAATCAAAAAGACCAGAATCTTTTGGATGTAGTTCTTGATAAAAAGTAACAATTTCTTTTGTAAAAAGAATGCAGTCATTGTTTTTTTTTACAATTTGATAAACACCAAATAAAGAATTTAATAAAGCAATTTTTGAAATCTCTTCTATAGTAAGTGAATGAATTTCAATAGGAGTAGAGGTTACAAAATGAGTGGTATAGCCAACTAAGAAGCCTGTATTTCTTGTAGCTAGATAAAAACTTTCAAAATCAAATATATTAAATTGTTCTTGTGAGGATTGCTCAAAGAAAAATTTCTGGACCCAACCGTGTGCTGATGGATTTATCATACAACAAATTAATAGAAAAAAAGAAATTCAAACAAATTTAAATAATGTAATCTAGTTAACATTTAATTAGGAATTTCAAAATTATCTTTGTAATCATAAATTAAATTTTAGGAATACTGTAAATAATAGACTGAATTGCCTAAAATAAAAAAGAATATATAAAAAGATAAATTTTAGTAACTAAAAAAATAACCAATAACACAAAAAAATGAATATTAAGTTAAAAATTGCATTATTATTACTATCAGGTATTGTAAGTCAACCTTTAGCAGCACAAGGATGTAGTGATGCTGGATTTTGCTCTGTAGGAAATCCTTTTAAAACAGTTAATAAAGATATAAAAAATTATATAGAGGTTAATGCTGGTTATGGTTTAGGAGAGAAAAATACAGGTATTATATCCTCTCACATAGCTTATACACGTTTGTTTACAGATAGATTGGCCATGAATGTTAAGGTTACAGGTTTATCTGCTAATGGTAATTTAGGAACCAAAACAAATGTAGGAGATTTATTTATAACAGCTAATTATAAATTAAATGATTCAGATAAATTAAAATGGTCAGGATTATTAGGTCTTAAAATTCCATTTACAAAAGGAAATGATAAGATTAATACTATTTCTCTACCTATGCCTTATCAGTCAAGTTTAGGTACCTATGATATTATAGGAGGTCTTGAAGTAGGATTAAAAAAATGGGATTTTAATTTAGCAACTCAAATTCCATTAAGTGATAATAAAAACTCTTATTTGAGTAATTTATCTTCTAATCAAGAATTTGTATCCTCTAATTTATTGCATAGAAAACCTGATGTGTTGTTTAGATCAACTTATAAGATTTTATTGGCAAATGAACAATTAACACTAAAACCTAATTTACTATTTATTTATCATTTAGGAAATGATTCTTATATAGATCAATTAAATCAAAAAATAGAAATAGCTAATTCAAACGGTTTAACACTTAATGGAAATATTATTGCAAATTATAAATTAGGAGCTAATAGCAGTATAGAAACTTCTTTAGCAGCACCTTTTATAATACGTAAAGTTCGCCCTGATGGATTAACGAGAGCTCTTACTTTTGGTGTAACGTTTAAACAAGGATTTTAATAAAATGCGAAATTTAATTGTTTTAGCCTGTGGTATAACCAGTGCCAGTTTTGGTCAAAAAGTAATTTCTGAAATTTCCTATAAAGAAGAAAAACAACCTTTAGAGTATGTTTATCTACCTAATCAAGATAAAGTTGTTTTAATTCAAGGGAAGCCCGTAAATAAAATATACAAAAACGAGATACAAGACATTTGGTCTTTTGATAAAGATGGATTTACACAAAAATTAATTTCAAACGAGAAATTAACTAACTGTGTTTTTTCACCAATAGAAACAGCTTTTTTGATTGGTAAAATTTCAGATAAAAATGAATTCCCAAAAGAATATAAACTGAATTTAGACGGTTCTTCAAGTAATTTTTTTAAGATTAACGAAAACTTTAGATATTTTAATGATATTTACGGACTTTCCATAGTGAATCAAAAAAATAATGATAAAGTAGATCTCAAAAATGATGAGTTATTTTTAAAAGTAGTCGATCTGTTTTCAGGACAATCAACTCAAAATAAGTTAGTAAAACCTGATTTAAATAAAATTGAAAATAAAACAACAACCGTTTATTCAGAAGGAGTAAATTTTGATGTTCGTATAAATGAAGATAATATTAGTTTTATTACCAAATCAATAAATAAAAATTATAAATCAGCCACTATTTATAGGAGTTTATACAACCTTAATGGAACAAAAATAGGTGATTTTTCGTATTTAATAGATGTACCTAAATATTATTTGTTATTTGCTGATAACGGAGGAGGAACCATATTAGATGCTAAAGCCAACAAAAAACTTTCTGAATTAGCAATTAATAATTATCTAGTTGATAAAGATACAGGAAACGTATATGTGTTTGGTATTTTTGGAAATGAACCTAAAGAATTAGGAGAAAGCATTAATATTCCATTAGGAGTATATGTATTTAAATTTGATGCCAAAGGAAAACTAATTTGGGAATCAGTACAAGAAATTATAGATATAACAGGATTTAATCAAAAACAAGATATATCTAAAATTAATTTGTCCTTAAGAGTTCGTAAAGATGAGGTATTATGTACTGTCAATTCCAAAGAATTAAATTATTCAGATGTAATTGTCATTCAAAATGATACAGGACAAAAAAAATCAGATCAATTATTAAAATTTACTTCTGATGAAAGTGTTGTTTACGAATACGGGATTAAATCTAATTTAATAATAGATCAGTTTAAACAATTTAGAATAGATAAAGAAACCCTTTATTTTTTGAATACTTCTGATTCGTTACAAAAATATTTTAATTCACTAGATAAAACAAAATCATTATTTTTCAAAAGCTATATTTCCAAAAAAGGCTTTTGGCTAATAGAAACGGATAATGCTTCTTATAGTAGAGTGTTATTTTTTAGTTAAGTTTGTTTAGATTAGGTGTCCTTTTGGACACCTTTTCATTTTTAATAAAGAGCTTACTTTAAATAAAAAGCAAAAATATTCTGTTAAAAATTAATCAGATGTAATTTAGTTAACATTTAATTCATTAAAATACAACTACCTTTAGTTTATAATATAAAAGAAAAATAATTATGGTTAGGATTCTAAAAAAAGGAGTTTTGTTTTTATTTCTAATTGCATTAAATTATACAAATGCTCAAAACGGAAAAATTAAAAATCCATATTATTCCCATACAGCTACTAATAAATTAAAACTAACGGATAAAGAATGGAAAGATATTTTACCAGAAAATTTGTACCTAGTCTCTAGAAAAGCTGATACAGAAGCGTCCTTTACGGGTAAATATTGGAATTATACTGGAAAAGGCACTTATTATTGTGCTGCTTGTGGAAATACATTATTTCGGTCAGATGCTAAATTTGCAAGTTCATGCGGATGGCCTAGCTTTTTTGAACAAGTTAATAAAAAGAGCATTGTTTTTAGAAGTGATAAATCACACGGAATGGATAGGATAGAAGCACTGTGTGGTCGTTGTGAAGGACATTTAGGTCATTTGTTTGATGATGGTCCTGAACCCACAGGAAAACGTTATTGTATGAATTCAATAGCCCTAGATTTTGAACCTGATTCTAAAAATAAAAAATAAGAAAATGAGAAAAATAGCAATTATAATTATAAGTTTTTTTAGTACGATAGGTTCAGCTCAAAAAACAAAATCACAGATTGAAACCATTACGCTAGGAGGTGGTTGTTTTTGGTGTATAGAAGCCGTT
The DNA here is from genome assembly GCF_052828645.1 of Flavobacterium sp. TN-1. NCBI lineage: Bacteria > Pseudomonadati > Bacteroidota > Flavobacteriia > Flavobacteriales > Flavobacteriaceae > Flavobacterium > Flavobacterium sp. TN-1. The sequence goes on along the minus strand of NZ_CM128253.1, from coordinate 2,899,639 downwards.
TTTGATAACCTAGATGGTGTTATTTCGGCTGAATCAGGCTATTCAGGAGGAAATATTTTAAACCCAACTTATGAAGAAGTATCTACAGGAGAAACAGGTTTTGCAGAAGTAGTTCAAATAAAATATGATACTACTAAAACTAATTTAGACGAAATTTTTAAAATATTTTTTACAGTGCATGATCCAACGACGCTAAACCGTCAAGGAGCTGATGTAGGATCTCAATACCGTTCAGTTATTTTTTATACCAACGAAAAACAAAAAAATACAGCTAAAGATCTTATTACAGCACTAGAAAAATCAAAAGCTTACAGGTCTAAAATTCTAACTACTCTAGAACCATTTAAAGGTTTTACTAAGGCTGAAAATTATCATCAAAATTATTATGAAAATAATAAATCAAAAAGTTATTGTCAATACGTTATTCAACCCAAATTAGAAAAATTTGAAAAAGTTTTTAAAGAGCGTTTAAAGAAAAAAAAGTAATATGTCATTTGCTTCGCTTATTCGAATGAAGACCTTAAGGTTATTTTTGTTCTTTGATCGACTAAAGCGAAGCGATTTCAATGAATTTAAATGACAAACACTTTGTACTCCATATATACCAATATGTCTGAAAAAAGAGTAAAAAAACTAAAGAAGATTAATCAGTATTTTTCTTGTAATAAATATTATTCCTGATACGCTGATATAATTTCATTATCAAATTCCATGTGATCCGTTGTTTCTGAATGTGTTTCAACTTCAGATCTAGAAGTTTTAAGTTTATTAAATCGTTCTACTGCTTCTAGGTCATTTTCATCACCACTAAAATAAGGGAATACATCTACAATAGGAGATTCTGAAATAGCAGGAATAGTATAATCTCCCATCGTATTTTTCATAGCTATTTGTGTATTATCATACGCTTCACGTACATCATTTGCTTGTACTAATAAGTATAAATTAGTCTTTCTTTCTTTTCCGCTTTCTTCATCATAGGCTATTAAAGAAACTTTTGAACGAAACCATCTATCTGTATTTTCAAAAGGATGAATTTCAGCGTAATTGGCTACTTTAATATTTGTTATTTTAAATTCCTCATTAAGATAAGACATCATTTCTTGTGTAATTCTAGATTCCGCTTCGGTATAAGATAGAGCATCGATTAAATAAGGTTCTGTTGTGACTTTTTGGATGCCATTTTCGTCTATTTTTCTAAATTTTACTTTGCATTCGTACCAAGTTGCGCTCATAATTTTATATTTTAAGGAGGGCAAATGTACTTTTTTAATTCTAAATAATAAGATGTTTGAGATGATATATACTACTGGTTTATAAACAAAATTTTATAGTATTTATAATTTTTTATGTATTCCAAATTTTCCAAGCTTTTTCAGCTTGTAACACTAACATCTCATAACCATTTTTAATGATAGCGCCCTTTTCTTCAGCTTTTGCAAGAAAAGTAGTTTTTTCAGGATTGTAAATTAAGTCGTATACTAGATGATTAGAAGTTATGAACTCATAGGGAATCGTAGGGCAGTCTTGAATATTAGGATATGTTCCTAACGGGGTGCAATTAATTATTATAGTGTATTCTGTCAGTATAGAATTATTTAATTGATCATAAGTGATTGTATCATTAAATTGTTTTCTTGAAACAAATAAAAAATCAATTTCTAGGCTTTTTAAAACATAAGCAATGGCTTTTGAAGCACCTCCTGTACCTAATATTAAGGCTTTTTTATGATGATTTTGAAGTAGAGGAGTAAGTGATTTTTGAAAACCATAAAAATCAGTATTATGTCCAATCAATTTTTTATCAGAAGTAATTTTAATAGTATTTACAGCTTCAATGTTTTTTGCTATTTCTGAAAGTTCATCTAAATAAGGTATGATTTCTTCTTTATAAGGAATCGTTACATTTAAACCTATTAAATTAGGTTCATTGATAATTATCTCTTTAAATTCATCAATTTTTTGAATATCATAATTATCATACGAAAATATGGAGGTTAAAAATTCATTTTGAAATTTATTTGTAAAATAATTTCTAGAAAAAGAATAAGAAATATTTTTACCTAGTAATCCTAATTTTTTCATAAAATAGTTTTTTTACTGTAACTCGTCATATTTGGCTATTGTTTTTTGAACTATATCTAAATCAAATACCACAGGAAATAATTCTTGTAAAATACTCTTCATTTTAAGATTATGATGTAAAGCATTTGTTAAGTGATATAATCCTTTAGTAGGATTGTTTAAAGTATAATATAAGCCTGCTAAACGGTATTCTATTTCGTAATGATCTAAAAATAAAATATTTGCTTTTATTAAGGTTTCTACAGAAGCTTGAAGATCACCAATAAATAGTTGTGTGTCAGCCCAAAATAGAATGGTTTCTAATTGGGTATCTCCTAATTCTACTGTTTTTCTATATCCTTCTTCTGCTTCTTCAAATAGTTCTAATTCTTTATTTATAGAGGCGTATCGTTTCCAGTATAAAGGATTTTCTGTATCTATACCAAGGGCTTTGTTTACATAATAGAGTGCTTTTTGAAAGTTTTCTTGGCGTATATAGAAATCTGTTATGGCAATCCATCCTTTATCTAATAAAGGATCTTCATGTACTGTTTTGTTGTAATAATTTAGGGCTTCTGAATCATTTCCCATTTTTTCAAAACATTTACCTATCCGTAATAAGGCATAGGAGGTTGGATCTTCTAATCGAATGGTTTCTTGATAGTTCCAGATGGCTTCTTCATAGCGTTCTAAACGTTCAAGTGCTTTGGCTTTTTCCATATAGGCTCCCATAAATTGATCGTCAATAACGGTTGCATAATCAAATGCTATGTAGGCTTCTTGGTAGTGTTTTATAGTTGAGTTTAATCTACCTAGTTGGTGCCATGCAATTTCGCTATAAGGATTTGTGTCTATATAGTTTTGTAAAAAGGTAATGGCTTCTTGATATTGTTCTAGAAATTCAAAACAATAGATGACGTTGTAGAGTCCGGATTGTTCTTCGGGTTCTTCTTCTAAACAAGCTATAAAGTGTGTTTTGGCTAGTTCTAGTTCATCCATGAATAAATATTCCATGCCTAAAAGGTTATGAACATCAGCATAGTCATCTGTGTATTGTAAGGCTATTTTTAGAAACTCAACGGCTTGTTTATGATCGTCTCGTTTAGAACAAATGTTTGCTTTTTGTATAAAAATTTCTTCATTTGTGGGTTCTATAGCGTATAAATCATTAAGTAGCTTTTCGGCTTGTTCTAGTTTGTCTTCAAATAACAACATTTCTACTTGGACTAACTTTAATCCAAAGGATTTAGGATGTTGTTCTAGTCCTAGTTTTAGGGCTTTTTTGGCTAGAATAGGTTTGCCAATATCCATATAATGGAGGATGATATCCTCAAATTCTTCTGAATCAAAAAATAAAATTTTATTGGTTTTTAACATTGATTCAAATTTTGATAAGGATAAACTGTAATCTTCTTCATCGTGACTCAAATCCATACTCCTAAGTTTTTATTATCCTTACTAAAATAGTAAAGTTAGCGTTTATAATGGGTTAAAAAACGATTTGTTTTGAACAATTTAGTCAACAAAACAAATAGGTTTTTGCTTATTCTATGCCTTTAATTTTGATTGTTAATTGGGGCTATTTCATTAGCCTCAATAATAGTGCCATATTTTTTTATGTTTTTGAATGTGAAAAATAAAAAGAGATGTTATTTTTTTACTAATTCAATATCTTGTGTTTGTAATTTTTGACTCAACCATTTTTTTATTTTATTTGTGTCAATTGTATTATCATCACATTCATACAGTAAAACAGTAAATGTTTTTTGTTCATTCGTATTTGTATCCATTATATGTTTTCCTAATGATACATTTTTTAGTTCAGGAAATAAGATAGCAATTTCTTCTAGAGTTTCGTTATTTGAAATTTTATACTCATTTAATTCTTTTTGTAATTTATTTATTAAAAGATCTTTTTGACCAGATGTTTTATTTTGAATTCCAATTTCATTCAAAATTTCATCTTTTAAATCTTTTGGATCTTGTTTTATTTCTATTATAGTATTCTTAATATCGTATTTAGAAAGTCTTTCATTTAGTAATTTAGTTTCATTTTCATTAAATTTTTTACTTAAAAAAGCCAGTTCTATTGTTTTAGGAGTGGTATTATGTTTTGTTTTTTTATAAATAATTGTATAGCCTTTATTTGTTAATTCTTGCGTTAAAAATTCTTCTATTTTTTGGTTATACTTATTTTCTTGAAGTAAGCTATATGCCATATAAAAACTAGGAATGATCATAATCAAAATAAGAATTGAAATACCGTAACGTATTTGTTTTTCAAATTTCTGATTGAGTGTTTTTATGGGGTTGTAATTCAGGTATTTAAGTACTAAAAAGGTTGAGATACAGATAAAAAAGCAGTTGATAGAATATAAATAAATGGCTCCTAAAAAATAAGAAAAATTACCAATAGCAAGTCCGTGTCCTGCAGTACAAAGAGGAGGCATTAATGCAGTAGCAATAGCTACCCCTGGTATTGGATTGCCTTTTTCTACTCGAGTTATTGCAATAACGCCAACTAAACCTCCAAAAAAAGCAATGAGAACATCGTAAATATTTGGAGATGTTCTAGCAAGTAATTCGGAGTTTGTATCCTTAAAAGGACTAAAGTAAAAATAAATAGTTGCAACAGTTAAACTTAATATGGTAGCAATTAATAAATTTTTGGAAGATTTTTTTAATAGTTCGAAATCATAAATAGCTAATGAAAAGCCAGCTCCTACAATAGGTCCCATTAAGGGGGAAATAAGCATTGCACCTATGATTACAGCTGTAGAATTTACATTTAAGCCAACACAGGCAATTACTATTGCACAGGCCAATGTCCATAGGTTAGATCCTCTAAAAGAAATATTAGATTTTACAGTTTCTAAAACTTTTTCTTGCTTTTCTTCACCTTTATTTAAATTGATAAAGTCGTAAATTTTTTTCTCAATCATCTGCTATTTATTATAATTTCCTATTAGTTTTATGAAGTTAATGTTTTGTTTTTAAATACTACATTAGGATGAAAGTCAAATATATAAAAATGCTTTTAAATTTAGCTTTAGAACCTTAATTTACTAAAAATACTTAATAAAGACTTTGAGTAAGTTCGTATAAAACGCTAAAATTTAAAATTTTGTAAAAGAATGTAGGCTTCAAAAAAAAGTATTTTTTAGAAAATATGAGTTTTGTTATGAGCAAGGTATTTAAAAAGAATTAATATTCGATATTGGGAAGTTAAAGCCTATAACAAAATACAATTTACATATCCTAGCCGTTTTCTTTATTAAAAAAGAACGGAGCGATTATTATTCCAATCATTCCTGATGTAATCAGACTTACAATTATATTTCCAATTAATTTTGAGTTTTCGCTAGTGATTGTGTTTAGCGTAAAAATTGAGAAAGTAATTAATATAACCATAATCCAATACTTTGGATTTATTTTGTTTTTAAAATTTTTGATTTTTGGCAGTTTACAAATGCTAATGACAATGGTTGTTGCTCCAATTAACGTACTCAGATGTTGTAATATTTTAAATGTTTTAATGGAGGATTTATTAATTTCTATTGCTTTTGATAATTGAGGAATGGTTTTTACAAAAAAACCATCGTGATGTGTAAAACCATCCCAAAAGATGTGAGAAATAGCTCCTACGAGAATTGAAATTACTATGATTTTCCAATTTTGTAAAAAGTGTTTATTCCAATTAACCTCTTTTATATTTAAAAATCTTTCACTTAATATTTTAGGTAAATTTTTGTACAACTGATTTTTTACTTGATTATGAAAAATAAAAGTGAGTAAAATTCCTAAGGGTAAATCAAACCAAAATATGCCAAGAAGAGTATGACTAAAGTTACTTTTAATCCTCATTCTTAGGAAGTATTCAAAATCGGGTGTCAAACTACCAATAATCAAGCCTGTTAATGAAATCCATTTTTTTGGTAAATAGTTTAGAGGTAAAATTATTGCGGGATGCGAAAAAGTAAAAGGCATATTTTCTTTTTAATATCAATTTTTTTGTTGGTTAAATATTAGTTCATTTTCTATAATAGAAAACAAGAAGAATTACAAAAATAAAAGAAAAGTTAAAGTTTAGATAAAAGAATGTTATATTTTGATTTTTAAACTTTTATCTATTTTAAATGAAACTATTTCTTGAGTTCTAAATATAGGTCTTAATGTTTATTAATATTATGATATTGCCATAAAACATTTACCAACGTCCATTTTCCATTTAACTTTACGATGTGCATATAATCAATCCATTCGTCTGCAATTAGTTTTATAGAAGCAGTACGATTTGAAACGTCTAGGAAAAGAATTTCTTTTTTTGGTTTTTCGGGAAATTGATCTCCTTTTTTGTTATATGATTCTGCAATTAATATCATAGACTCAGTAGTGGTTTCTCTTAAAAAATCTTTTCCTGTAGATTTGTCTTTCCAAAAAGTTCTTTTTACCATTCTGGGATGTAGTGCATTTTCCATTTGTAAAGGATTTGGATTGTGTTGTGCTTCTATATAATCTAAAGCTACTTTTTTTATATCTAAACTGTCTTGCTTGGTTTGTGTACAGCATAGAGTTGACATAAATAAAAAAGAATAGTAAATAAAGGGGTGTAGAAGTTTCATAAGAATATTGAATTAAGTTGTATTTAATTAAATCAAGATTATATGTTAGGTTTTATGATGAAGATAGATAGAATGAAGAGAAAAGCACAGATGTAATTTTACTACATTGGATGCAAAAAAATAAGGACTTTTCTAAATTCAAAGTCATTTTTTATCTGCAATAAACTTTAACACTTAATTTGTGTTAAAGATATAATAAAATACGTTTTGAGAAAATATACTTGCTTTTGTTAAAGCAAATAAAAATGATGAAATAATAAAAGGTCTAATAAATAAGGGCGGTTATTTGAATAAGCAATGCTTAAAAAATTAAGATGAGGGAAAGAAATTGTTTTTATGCAACATACAGTTTGTCACTCCTACGTAAGGAGGAATGACATAATCAACATTATGTGGTTTCTTCCTTTGGTAGAAGATGACAGGATTGCGAACTTTTAGGACAGTCTCAAGGATAAAAAATGGTTTTATAAGGAATTGTATATGTCAAATGAGGCTAATTTGAATAAAAATAGCGTAATTAAAGATGGGGTAAAATTAAGTTAAAAGGAGTAGGGGATTTACATAAAGTACCTTTAATGACAAGAAGAAGTTACATAAGGTTGAAAATGTGACTTCTTCTGTCGTAAAAAAAAGGCAAACTAATATAAAAATATTATTTTTTTAAGATTCTAGTAAGTAAAACTAATCTTCCATAGCAAACAGGCGTTCGCGATATAACTTACCAATGGCAACTTGTAATCGTGTTTTATAATCATCTACTAACCATTCTCGATAGTTTTTAGTAGAGTTAGCTAAGCATCGACAAAATATTTTTACTCTATATTCAATATCTTCTATAAGATATTTGGCTAATTGTTTGGCTTCATTTAGTTCTTCGGCATTATCTACGCACATACTTGCATGATTTAGAATAGAATCATCTATGACTACTTTTGGGCGTAAATTTTTAGCAATTGCTTTATTGAACTCTTCTTCTATATCAAATTCGACATTTAAAGTGTTTTTAAAACGTTCGCGTACATCAGCAGGCATTTCGTATTTAAAATAGCGTTCAATTTCAGCGTCACTACGTAAATTTTCAATATAATATTCTGGGGTTTTAAAAATATGTTGCCAATCTATAGGATCATCCCATAAACCAAATCGCGCAGCATTATTACCTAAGTCTATGATACTAAATTCATATTTGTTAGGTAAACGTCTAGAACCACGACCGATCATTTGAAAATAAAGGGTCAGAGATTTAGTAGCTCGGTTAATGATGATTGATTCAACAGTTGGTTCATCAAAACCAGTAGTCAAGATACCTACAGAAGTAAGTACAGCATTAGGAGTATATTTAAACCATTTTAAAATATCTTTTCGTTCTTCGTTACTAGTTGTATTATCTAGATGGCGTATATCGTAACCAGCTTTTTTAAATGTTTCATAAACATATAAAGAGGTATTGATTCCATTATTAAAAATTAAGGTTTTTTTACCTTTTGATTTTTCTTCATAAGCACTCAATAATTTAGATTGCATATCTAATTGAGAGTAAAGTTCATCAGAAGACTTTACGGTATAATCACCATTAATACCTACTTTTAAGCTTGATAATGTTACATCATAACTATAGGTAGTGGCTTTTGCAAGGAATCCATTTTCAATTAATTTTTTAATAGGATCCCCCACAATGAGCTCTTTATAATTTTCATACATAGGGAGTTCTATATTAGAACTCAATGGAGTAGCAGTAACACCTAGAATGAAAGAATTTTTAAAACGATTTAATAATTTTCGGAAAGAGTTATAGTGTGCTTCATCTATAATAACCAATCCTACATTATCAATTTGTAATAAATCATCATTTAAACGATTTTTTAAAGTTTCAACCATGGCTACAAAGCAAGAAAAATCATCTTGATCGGGTAGGTCTTTTACTTTTGAATTGATGATTTTATTTTGTACTCCAAAGTTACTTAACATTTTAGAGGTTTGTTTACATAACTCAATGCGATGTGTGAGTACTACTACCTTTTTTTGATGGGTTTCTATGTAACGACGTACAATTTCAGAAAATATAACCGTTTTCCCTCCGCCTGTAGGTAATTGATATAAAAGGCGATAATTGGGAGAAGTATTATCCATTCTATCAAAAATAGTATTGATATCGCGTGATTGATAATCATAGAGTGTTTTTTTATTCTCAAATACTGTTTCTATATCGCTTTGCATCATACCTTTTTTGAAATTTTTGCAAAATTACATTTAAAAAACTGTTTATAGATATTTTTTTTTTAGAAATTAATTTTATATAAATTTTAACTTTCCAAAAAAAAGTATGGAATATAGTTTAGCTGATAAACTTTGCTTTTCTTTGCAAAAGAATACTAGTTTACTAGAAATGATTTTTTTAATTAAAATAGATTTAAATGTTTAAATTCTTTCGAAATATTGCCTTGCTAGAAGGGGTATCTTACATCGTTATAATGTTGAATATGTTAATGATAAAACCATTTAATTTAGCCTTATATAAATTTCTTTTATTTCCTGTAGGTATGAGTCATGGAGTTCTTTTTATTTTGTATGTACTTTTGGCATTTTTTTTGCAAAGGCAATTAAAATGGAATTTTAAAACAACAATAATAATTTTATTAGCTTCTTTAATTCCTTTTGGGACATTTTATATAGAAAAAAAATATCTGAAATAATATGTTTGAAAAAACTGAAAAAATATTTGGCTGGTGTTATAAATTTTTTAAAAAATTAGATTTTAATGATACACTGGCATCCTATTTAGGATTAGCCATTAATATTGTAATACTCAGTTTTATTGTTTATATAATATATCTATTTTGTCGATTCGTTTTAGTTACAGGGATGGCAGTAGTAGCTAAAAAAACTAAGACAAAATTTGATGATTTGCTGATTTCTAATGAAACAGCAAAGTATATGTCGCATTTAATTCCTCTGATTTACATTTATAAAACAGTTCCCATTATATTGAATGATTTTACCTCATGGGAAACTATTTTTGGTCGATTAGTAGGGGTTTATATTGTTTTATTAACTCTATGGATTACAAATTCTACATTAAAAGCAATAAGAGATCATCTGAAAACAAAAGCGGAATATGTAGATAAACCTATAGATAGTTATGTTCAAGTTATTATGATTATGCTTTGGGGGTTAGGAATCATCATAATAGTAGCTAAAATTTTTAATGTTAGTACTGATACGTTAGTCAAAACTCTAGGAGCTGTATCAGCTTTGATAATATTAATATTTAGAGATACTATTTTAGGTTTTGTAGCGTCTGTTCAAGTTTCAGCTAATGATTTGATTCGGATAGGAGATTGGATTACAATGGATAAATTTGGTGCTGATGGTGATGTTGTTGAAATAAATCTAACCACATTAAAAGTTAGAAACTTTGATCATACTATTACAACTATTCCTACTTATAGTCTTACTTCTGATAGTTTTAGGAATTGGCGTGGTATGATTAATTCTGAAGGGAGAAGAATCAAAAGACATATTTTAATAAAAGCTAATTCTATCCGATTTATACGAGAAGAAGAATTGGAAGAATTTAAAAGAATACAATTACTTAAAGATTATATAGAAAGAAAGCAAACGGATATTAAACGACATAATTCATTGCATGAAATAGATAAAACTTTATCTATTAATGGAAGAAATTTGACTAATTTTGGTTTGTTTAGGAAATATTTAACTAAATATTTAGAAAATTATCCAGGATTAAATAAAGAGATGATTCTTCTTTGTAGACAATTACAGCCTACGCATCAAGGTATTCCTTTAGAAATTTACGCATTTTCTAATGATAAACGTTTTGAAAACTATGAATATATCATGAGTGATATATTTGATCATATTTTAGCTTCTGTAATTTATTTTGATTTACAAATTTTTGAATTACCTGCAGGAAAAAATAATTTAGGAACATAACAAACTAGAGTTTTGTTGTAATCTTAAATTTCTAATTTACTATTATGAATCAAAAAGGGCTATCTAAAGAATAGTGTTTTTATAAACATCTTTAGATAGCCTTAATTTACTTTATTTAAAAACTAACCTATTTTTCCTTCTACATAATACCAGATTCCTCCTTGCTTTTTAAAAGTAGATTTTTCATGATGACAATGTGATTCAAGCTTATCATCTGTATAGTACGCTTTGAACTCAACATTTTGTTCACTTACTTTTAGAATTTCTAATTTTAACCAGTTATTTTCAGTAGCCCAAGTCATAATGTTCTTTCGGTTATAAAATTTTCGAGTACCAAGATGAGTAGTATTAAGCAAATAATCTACTTGATGGGTACAGTAAGCACTATAGCGAGATCGCATTAATTCTTCAGCTGTATTGGGTTTTTTAGTACCTAATATAAAAAGTTCACAGCATTCAGAATATGTTTTTTTTGATCCACAAAAACAATTTTTCATTTTGTTTTAAAATTATATGTTTTTAACCTAGATTACGCGTTATGTTTTGTTATGATGTCTAGGTTTGAAATAATTATTTACCCTTTAATAAATGAATACTTACTGTAGCATAATCTGTATCGGGAAAACGTTGTGTAAAACGTTTATCAGAATACAATCCTACTTTTTGAGCTATTTTAATAAATTCTTCAATTTCTAGTATATATTGATCAGATAATCCATGTGTTACATCATAAGCAGTTGCTGGTGTTTTTCCTATATTTTTAGAAACAATATTTGGGTTTACAGTATGAAGTTCAATTAGTAATAATCCGAATTTTTGAACGTATTGAGCCCATTTATCAAGATGTTCATAAAGATTTGCTTCTACAAGGTTATTTGATAATTGTCTTCCTCTATAAGAAAAAGCTCCTGATGAAGTGCTGATTATGTCGTAATCTTTTTTAGGATCATTCCAAATTCTATTATGATCTAAGAATGTACGAACGTTTAATAGTTCATTTAACTCAATATTGTAATTTTCTTTTAAATCTTCTGCTAATAGGTCAGGATTGCCAATATCTCCCCAAATTACTTTAGCCCAAATATCAGCCTTAATTAGATTTGCCCTAGTAACCTTTAAAGCAATTTGATTATAATCAGCTCCTACTAAGAAAAGAGGATATTCTTCTAATATTTTACCACGCATTGTTTGTCTTTCTATAACATTAAAAATGTGCTGTAAAAAAGCACCGTTACCGCATCCCATATCTAAAATGCCTTTAGGTTGTTCAGAAATAGGACGATTAAAAAGTTCTATTATAATTTCATCAATTACTTTAAAATACGTGCTATGTGCACCTCCGCTACCCCAAACATTCATTTCTCTATTTACATGTATTTCAGCATCGTTAATAGCAATATCTCGTAATTTGTTAGGATTCCCAAATAATAACATTTCAATATTCTTTAACATAGGTAGATAAGAAACAGTTACTCCATAGGCAGAGGCTCTTTTAGCATAAAAAAGACCTGATTCAGTAAATTGATATTTTCCTTTTCGTTCTATGAACCATCCTAATGAAGTGAAGAAATCAAGCATAATATTGAACGCTTCGGGTTCTTTGTGAAATTCATCAGCACTAAATGAAGTTTCCATAAAATATTTGTGAAACATACCTGTCATGCCTAGATTTACAATTAAAGGACCTACTAAAAATCCTTCTAAATGTTTTATAATCTGATATTGTATTTTACCTGCTTCAGAATTTAGATCAAGAGAATGAATGTCTATTTTTTGAAACTTTTCAAATAAAGGGGCTAATATAGAAATAGTATGCTCGTTAATACTATTGGAAGTGAAAACATCAGTTAAAAATAATGTATGAGCTATATCTTCGTATAAATAAAAGAAAGAAAAAGCTAACTCTGTTGCATTATTTGTTTTAATATATACTTCATTTTGAACGTTATCCACAAAATAATCTATAAAACCTTGTGAAGCTAAAGCTCTTAACCCAACATTTAAATAGCCTTCATTTAAATTAAAATCTTCCTTTAATTGATTTAATGTAATGTCTTTTTTTTCAATGATATAATTTGTTATATTTTTTTCTTTTAATAGAGCCGCTATAGGTAAAATTACAATACCATCTAAATGCCTAAAAATAGATTCTCTTAATTCTGTTGTGTTCATTATTAGTTTATTAAGGTTACTTGCACAAAGTAGTAAATTTTAATGAATTTTTAAATTTAAAAGATGAGATAAGTAACCTATATTTGTATTGTGTTTTTTTAATTTTTTATGAAAGATATAATCAAGCTAAATTTTCCCAATTTTAATCCTCAGTTAATAGAAGAAATAGAAGAAAACGCGTATATACAGAATATGAAAGCAGGTGAAACAATAATGCGTTCAGGTCAGTTTATTCGACATACCGTTTTAGTTGTAAAAGGGAAGATAAAATTATACCGTGAAGATGATGAAGGAAATGAATATTTTATGTACTATCTCCAGCCAGGACAAGCCTGTGCTATTTCTATGATTTGTGCTACTAAAGAAGAAACGAGTGCTTTAATGGCTAAAGTGGTTGAAGATGCAGAACTTATTATGATTCCTCTTGCATTAATGGAAAAATGGATGAGTAAACACCGTTCTTGGTATGAATTTGTTATTGAAACTTACAGAAGTCGCTTCGAAGAAGTGTTAACGGTGATAGATAACATAGCTTTTAAAGCAATGGATGAACGCTTAGAGTTTTATTTAAAAAGACATCGAGATGCTTGTAATTGTAACGACATAAAACTCTCACACCAAGAAATAGCATCCGAACTAAATACTTCCAGAGAAGTGGTGTCGCGTTTGTTAAAAAAAATGGAACAACGAGGTTTAGTTAAGCTATATCGAAGCCATATTGAAATCAATTTCTAAGAGCTGACTTTTGTCAGCCTTTTTTTTAAAATCGTATTTTACCTTTGCTTTTTTGATAGAAGCACAATGAAAATAGAACAAATCTACACCAAATGTTTAGCTGAAGCTTGCTATTATATAGTTTCAGAAGGTGAAGCCGTTATCATAGACCCCTTAAGAGATATACAACCCTATTTAGATCGTTTAGAAAAAGATAAAGTTGTTTTGAAATATATTTTTGAAACTCATTTTCATGCTGATTTCGTTTCTGGACATTTAGAATTAGCTCGTGCTACAGGTGCAACTATAGTAATTGGTCCTACCACCACAAAAACAGGATACCCATGCCACATAGCATTTGATAATGAGATGTTTTTATTTGGTAAATCATCAATTAAACTAATTCACACACCAGGACATACTTTAGAAAGTTCTTGTTTGTTGTTAATAGATGAAAATCAGTTAGAAAAAGGAATTTTAACAGGAGATACTCTTTTTATTGGAGATGTAGGAAGACCTGATTTAGCTCAACATGTTATGACAGAGTTAACACAAGATAAACTGGCTCGTCTATTATATTATTCATTACGAAATAAAATTCTTCCTCTTCCTGATCATTTAATTGTATATCCTAATCACGGGGCAGGTAGTGCTTGTGGAAAAAATATGAGTAAAGAAACCACAGATACATTAGGTAATCAAAAAAAAGTAAATTACGCCTTAAATCCTAATTTAACAGAAGAAACGTTTGTACAAACCGTTTTAGATGGGTTAATGCCACCACCGCCTTATTTTCCTAAAAATGTATTACTAAATATAAAAGGATACGAAAGTTTATACTCAGTAATAGACAGAAGTCATAAAGAAATAGATATAATACAATTCGAAAAATATATAGAAGAAGATCCTACAATTCTACTATTAGATGTTCGAAATTCTGATCAATTCGCGAAAGGATTCATTCCTAACAGTATTAATATTGGATTAAATGGAAATTTTGCACAATGGGTAGGAGAGCTAATACCTAATATAGAACAAAAAATACTACTAATAACAGAGAATAAAGAACAATCTTTAGAAGCAATCATTCGCTTATCTAGAATAGGTTTTGATCAAACGATTGGTTATTTAAAAGATGGATTTAAAAGATGGGTGAGTTGTAATAAACCATTTCATACGATTCAAAGGATAAAAGCAATTGAGTTAAGTACAATCCTAAATAAAAATTCATATATAATAGATGTCCGTAAGATAAATGAATATAATTCTCAACACATAATAAATAGTATAAATATTCCACTACATCAATTAGAAATAAAATTAGATAAAATTCCACGAAATAATACGTTTTTTATACATTGTGTAGGAGGATACCGTAGCATGATCGCAGCCTCTATACTATATAAAATAGGAATTACAAATTTTATAGAAATTGAAGATGGTTTTAACGGAATAAAAAATACAAAAATTACATTATCTGATTATTATACTCAAACATGTATGCTTTAACTAATATATATAAGGGAAAGGTTTGTAACTATTATCACTATTTGTTATAAAAATAAATAGTACTTTTGTAAACCAAATTGATAATAATGCAGATAGAACAAATTTATACAGGTTGCCTAGCCCAAGGTGCCTATTATATTACTTCAAATGGTGAAGCCTTAATTGTGGATCCTTTGAGAGAAGTACAACCCTATTTAGATCGTCTTAAAAGAGATAATGTTGTTTTAAAATATATTTTTGAAACTCATTTTCATGCTGATTTCGTTTCAGGACATTTAGATTTGAGTAAAGCTACAGGAGCGCCTATAATATATGGTCCCACTGCGAAACCAGAGTTTGACGCAATCATCGCGCAAGATGAACAAACATTTTTAGTAGGTAATATTACTATTAAGGTTTTACATACCCCAGGTCATACTATGGAGAGTACAACTTATTTATTAATAGATGAAAATGGAAAAGATCATGCTATTTTTTCAGGAGATACTCTCTTTATTGGAGATGTGGGACGACCTGATTTAGCACAAAAAGCAGCTAATATGACACAAGAAAAATTAGCAGCAACATTATTTCATTCATTAAGAAGTAAAATTATGCCACTTGCTGATGATGTAATAGTATATCCAGCCCATGGAGCTGGTAGTGCCTGTGGTAAAAATATGAGTAAAGAAACTATTTCTACAATAGGACAACAAAAACATAATAATTACGCTCTTCGTTTTGATATGAAAGAGTCTGAATTTGTTGCTGAGGTTTTAGATGGATTAACTCCTCCTCCTGCATATTTTGGAATGAATGTAGCAATGAATAAGAAAGGATATACAGCATTTGAAAAAGTACTAAATAATGGTTTGAGATCTTTGTCTGCCCAAGAATTTAACGATTTAGCAGATAGAAAAGCAGCAATTGTTCTAGATACAAGACCTCCTTCCATATTTTGTTTAGGTCATATACCTCAGTCCATTAATATAAGTATAACAGGAGATTTTGCTCCTTGGGTAGGCACACTTATTGCAGATGTAAATCAACCTATTCTTATAGTTTGTGAAGAAGGAAAAGAAGAAGAAACAATAATAAGACTTAGTAGAGTAGGTTTTGATAATCTTTTAGGGTATTTAAAAGGAGGAATTAATGCGTGGAAAGAATCAGAAAAAGAAACAGACCAGATTAATAGAATAAAAGCAGAAGAATTTGCTCAAAAAGTAAATCTTAAAACAGATAAAATCATTGATGTTCGTAAAGAAAACGAATACCAAGCAGAACATCTAGAAGACTCTTACAACAAACCACTTGCTTATATTAATGATTGGATAAGTAGTATTAATCCTAATGAACATTTTTATATACATTGTGCAGGAGGCTATCGTAGTATGATTGCAGCATCAATACTACAAGCCCGAGGCTATCGAAATTTTACAGAAATAGAAGGAGGTTTCACAGCTATTTCCAAAACTGATCTTCCAAGAACTGATTTTGTCTGTAAGAGTAAAACCTACTAAATTTAGATATGAAACGATTTTTTTTAAATTGGAATATAATCCGTTTTTTTCGTTTAGCATTAGGAGTTTTTTTAATATTCCAAGCATTCGAAACTCATCAGTGGATTTTTTTAGGATTTGCAATATTCTTTTTATTTCAAGCAGTTTTTAATTTGGGATGTACCTCAAACACTTGTCAAATTCAATTAGAAGATAAAAAAGATGAATGATTCATTTTTAAATATTATTAATAAAGATAAACCTGTATTAATTGACTTTTTTGCTACTTGGTGTGGCCCTTGCCAAATGTTAGCTCCCATTTTAAAAGAAGTAAAAGAAATATTAGGAAATGAAATTGATATAATAAAAATAGACGTAGATAAAAACCAAGAATTAGCAAGAAAATATCAAATAAGAGGAGTTCCAACTCTAATACTCTTTCAAAGAGGACAACCTATATGCCGTCAATCAGGATTACTTCAAAAAAATGAAATTATAAAAATGATAAAAGATAAAATCTTATAAAGTTATGTTAAAGAAGCATTTTTCTACTATTTTAGATAGTATATTTGATCTTGTAGCAAGTTACTATTACTACTATTATAAGTAGGACATCGGAAACTTGTTATATTACCTCTAGGCTTTAAAACTAAATTTATGTAATATTTTAATTAAGAGTTTTAGCAGGTAAATTTATTTAAAACAAAAAAAATAACTTTTAAAATTTTTATTATGAAAAAACTAATTTCATCAGTAGCATTAGTAGCATTTGTATTTTCTTCTAGCGTATTTGCACAAGAAGTAAAAGAAGAGAAAAAAGACAAGAAAGAAAAAATGGAAAAAACTTGTTCTAAAGGAGATAAAAAAGCATGTACTGATAAAAAAGCATGTTGCACGAAAAAAGCAGAAAAAAAAGCTTAATAATTTAAGTTCTTAAATTATTAAGTTGATTAACCTAAAGAGGATGTTCTCTAAAAATTAAGAATCTTGTTATTTAACTTTATTTTATTCGAAAAAAAAGTATACTCTTATTAAAATCGAATGAATAAACGAATTATAGATTATTTTTTTTAGACATCCTCTTTTTTTACTTTGAAAATATTTTAATGGAAGTTCATCTTGAAATTTTACAATCTTCTGGTCTTGAAGATGATAAAAGAATAAGTTGAATGCTAGGCGGTTATTTTACATATCCATACTTCTTTTTTTGTAATAATTTTAGAAATATTTTCTTACTGTTTAGAGGAAAAAAAATAATTGATAAAAGTTACACTTAAATTCTTATATTTGTTCGCAATTTAATCGTAAATTGCAATGAACGCACACACAACTAAAATTATCGGTGAAGGACTAACTTACGATGATGTATTGCTTATTCCTAACTACTCACAAGTACTTCCTAGAGAAGTAAGTATTCAAACAAAATTTACTAGAAACATTAGCCTAAACCTACCAGTTGTTTCCGCTGCAATGGATACCGTTACGGAAAGTGCAATGGCTATAGCTATGGCGCGAGAAGGAGGAATAGGAGTTTTGCATAAAAACATGTCAATTCAGCAACAAGCAGCAGAAGTTCGTAAAGTAAAAAGAGCAGAAAGCGGAATGATTCTTGATCCTGTAATATTAAACCTTACAGCAAATGTAGGAGATGCTAAAAATGCTATGAGAGAATATGGCATAGGAGGGATTCCAATAGTAGATCAAAATGGAAAGCTAGAAGGAATTGTTACAAATAGAGATTTACGTTTTGAAAAGAATAACCAAAGAAGTATCGTAGAAGTGATGACTTCAACTAATTTGGTTACAGCTCCAGAAGGAACAACCTTAGAAAAAGCAGAAGAAATCTTACAAGGTAATAAAATAGAAAAATTACCAGTTGTAAATGCTGAAAATAAATTAGTAGGTCTAATCACTTTCAGAGATATTACAAAACTTACTCAAAAACCAAATGCTAATAAAGACAAGTACGGACGTTTACGAGTAGCTGCAGCTTTAGGTGTTACAGTAGATGCTGTAGAAAGAGCAGAAGCCTTAGTAAATGCGGGTGTTGATGCCGTTATTATAGATACAGCACATGGTCATACAAAAGGAGTTGTAGAAGTCTTAAAACAAGTAAAAAATAAATTTCCAGAACTTGATGTAGTAGTTGGAAATATTGCAACACCAGAAGCAGCATTGTATTTAGTTGAGAATGGAGCTGATGCCGTTAAAGTAGGTATTGGACCAGGTTCTATTTGTACCACTAGAGTAGTAGCAGGTGTCGGTTTTCCTCAATTTTCTGCTGTTCTAGAAGTGGCAGCTGCACTAAAAGGAACTGGGATTCCTGTTATAGCGGATGGAGGAGTTCGTTATACAGGAGATATTCCTAAAGCAATAGCAGCAGGAGCTTCTACAGTTATGTTGGGATCTTTATTGGCAGGTACCAAAGAATCTCCTGGAGAAACTATTATTTTTGAAGGTAGAAAATTCAAATCTTATAGAGGTATGGGATCAGTAGAAGCTATGAAAGAAGGCTCTAAAGATCGTTATTTTCAAGATGTTGAAGACGACGTAAAAAAATTAGTTCCAGAAGGAATTGTAGGGAGAGTACCTTATAAAGGAGAACTAAATGAAAGTATGCTTCAATTTATAGGAGGATTACGTGCAGGAATGGGATATTGTGGTGCAGCTACTATAGAAGAATTACAAGAAAAAGGAAGATTTGTCCGAATTACTTCAAGTGGTATAAGTGAAAGTCATCCCCATAATGTAACCATTACAAAAGAAGCTCCTAATTACTCACGCTAATAAAGAGTTATTTAAAATAAAAAGGGAAGAGTGTCCCAAAAAGTACCAATTCAACGTCTAGTTTATTATTTCGATAATGGTAGAATATTTTAGTATTGTGTAATTTGTTTCAACTATTTTGTTGTCTAATTTATACTCTTTTGTAAATGAATGGGTTGATTTTTTTGGGATACTCTTTTTGACTAAAATAAAAACAAATAAGACTAACTAAATGAAAGAGTATTATCCTAGTTTAACTGGAATACGCTTTATAGCTGCCAGTATGGTTTTTTTTCATCATTTTAATCCTGTTTCAACAAGAACATCATTCCCTTTTTTATACGATTGTTTTACTGAAATGCACATTGGTGTTACATTATTTTTTTTTCTAAGTGGATTTTTAATTGCAGATAGATATTATGATCAAAAAATAAATTGGAAAATTTATTTTATTAATAGATTCGCAAGAATTTATCCAAGTTTTTTTATTTTAACTACGTTTACTTTTTTATACATCTACTATAAAACGAATACATTTAATATAAAATTATATTTGCTGAATATAACCTTTATAAAGGGTTTTTTTAATAATTTAAAATTTACAGGAATTGCTCAGACTTGGTCGTTAACAGTAGAGGAATTTTTTTATTTAATTCAAGTTGCTAGTTGATATTTATAAAAAACAAAGCAAAGGTTAAGTAATTTTGTTTTGTGAACCAAAAAAACAACACCAATGCTTTGCAAAGACAAAATTATATCAATTTTTTGTTTAATTGATGATATTTTAAAAGGAATCGAACATCCAGAAGATATAAGAAGACAGGTTAGCGATAGTGAAATTATTTTAACTGCGATTGTGTCATCAACAAGCTTTTATGGAAATCATAGTTCAGCTATAAAGTTTATGAAACAATATGGATTTATACCAAAGATGCTTGACAAGAGTAGATTTAATAGAAGATTACATAAGATTGGAAGTTTGCTTTATGAGTTATTTGAAATAATAAGTTCATATTTTAAAGATTTATGCTGTGAGATGCAGTATATCATAGATTCATTTCCAGTTGCTGTTTGCAATAATATGAGGATTTCGAACTGCAAAATCCTCAAAGAAGAAAAATGGCGAGGTTACACAGCAAGTATGCGAAATTATTTTTATGGAGTTAAAGTACAATTACCTACCACAAAAAATGGAATCCCAATAGCTTTTCATTTTACACCAGGAAAAACAGCAGATGCAAAAGCACTAGGAAAAATGATTGATAAATTACCAGTAGAGGCTTCAATATATGGAGATAGTGCTTATACTGATTATAGTTTAGAGGATGCTGTATATAAGAGAAGATGTATTTCATTAAAAATTCAGCGTAAATCAAATGCTAAAAGAATGGATACTTTAGAACAAAAAAATGAAAAACTAAAAATGAGAAAAAGGGTAGAAACAACAATAAGCGATATTAAAAAAATGTTTCCAAGAACTATACATGCAATAACTTTAGAAGGTTTTCTAATAAAACTTACATTATTTGTCTTTGGCTTGCAATTAAATAAATCAATTAACTAGCAACTTGAATTATTTATTAGCACCTTTCTTTTTTATCTTTATTAAGAAAAAAGGATTTTCTATTTATTTTTTACCTATTATTTTTATGATCTTAGGACTAATATTTTATAGAAATGATATAAACTTTATGTTGGATTTTACTTTTTTTGGTCGATCTTTCGAATTTTTTTCGGGAATATATCTAGCCTTATTTTTAAAAAAGAATGATAAAGTTTCTTTTACGATTAATATAACTTATATTGGAATTCTATTTACTTCTATTGGCCTTTTGGGATTAGTATATTTAAAACCGGGAGAGGGATTGTATGGTAATGATCTTTTACTTGGTAAAATTATAAATACTATTTTTTTCCCATTATTTGCCTTTACACCACTTTTTATAGGTTTAATAAAAGAAAAAACTATTATTAGAAACTTTCTTTCAACTCAAATAGTACAAATTTTAGGAAAGAGTTCCTATGCCTTTTATTTGATTCATTTAGGCCTCTTTTATGATTTTTTTCATAAATACTTTAATTATTGGACGGTTTTTATACTTATAAATTTTATATCAATATTATTCTATAGTAAAATTGAAAATTTGTTTAATAATCTAATAAAACGAATCTTAAGTACCTAAGTTTATAAATCTTTTTAAGAAAATTACATAGCAACTTTTGGAAGTATATCTAAAACATACTCATGCATGACTTGACGATAATCCAAATGAGTTACCATTCTTAATTTTCCTTGTCCCATTGAGCTTATATGTATGGCTCTGCTTTTTAGTTTTTCAAGGATCATTCTTTCGTCTAAGTAAGATTGTATAGAGAAAATAACAATATTTGTTTCTACAGGTTCCACAGAAGCTACCCAAGGTAATTGTTTTAACATTAAGGCCAGCTCTTGTGCTCTTTTATGATCTATTTTTAATCGTTCAAGATGATTATCTAAGGCATAAATACCAGCAGCGGCTAGATAACCTGATTGACGCATACCACCACCCAGTATTTTACGAATGCGAAATGCTCTTTGAATTGTTTTTTCGTCTGAAATTAATAAAGATCCTATAGGAGCTCCTAGACCTTTTGAAAGACATACGGATATTGTATCAAACAATTCTCCAAATTGCCTAGGTGATTGTTCTTTAGCGACTAAAGCATTCCAAATACGAGCGCCATCTAAATGATATTTAAGATTATTTTGAATACAAACTTGTTTTATTTCTTTTAACGTTTGAATGTCATAACAAGCACCACCTCCTTTATTAGTTGTATTTTCTATACTTACAAGACTGGTTTTTGGAGCATGATAAAACTCAGGATCATTAATGGCTTTTCGTACTTGATCTGCATTTATCATTCCTCTACATCCTTCAACCAAGTTTAGAGAACAACCACTGTTAAAAGCAGTTCCTCCTCCTTCATATAAATAAATATGAGACCAACGATCACAAATAATTTCGTCTCCTGGTTGTGTGTTTAATTTAATTGCGGTTTGATTAGCCATGGTTCCAGAAGGGAAAAATAAAGCCGTTTCCATTCCAAATAAATTAGCAACCTTACTTTCAAGAGCATTAACTGTTGGATCTTGTTTGTATACATCATCACCTACTTTCGCATTATACATAGCATGTAACATTTCTTGTGTAGGTTTTGTAACGGTATCACTTACCAAATTTATTTCCATAATTATAAAAGGATTGGTACTTTTGTTGAGGAAATGACTCTGTATGTTTACAGATAATGTTCCAAGTAAATACAAAAATAGTATTTTAATTTTTTTTTAAAACTCCAAAAATAGAAATTTATTATGACAAATGCCGATCAAATTAAAGGTATTATAGAACGCCTAGGTGCGTTGAGGAGGTATCTTTGACATAGATGCTAAAATGATTGAGATTACAAATGAAGAAGAAAAAACATTTGCACCAGATTTTTGGAACAATGCCAAAGAAGCAGAAGCCATTGTAAGAAATTTGCGTTCTAAAAAGAAATGGGTTGAAGATTATAATAAAGCTGTTGATTTTACAGATGAACTTCAAATAGCATTTGACTTTTATAAAGAAGGTGAATTTACAGAAGAAGAATTAGATGATCTTTACTTTCAAACTATAGAACACATAGAGCATATAGAATTTCGTAATATGCTTTCTGACGAAGGAGATATAATGAGTGCTGTATTACAAATTACAGCTGGAGCTGGAGGAACAGAAAGTTGTGATTGGGCTAGTATGCTTATGCGTATGTACTTAATGTGGGGAGAAAAAAACGGATACAAAGTAAAAGAATTGAATTTTCAGGAAGGTGATGTAGCAGGAATTAAGACGGTTACTTTAGAATTTGAAGGAGAGTTTGCATTTGGATACCTCAAAGGTGAAAATGGTGTTCATCGTTTGGTTCGTATCTCTCCATTTGATAGTAATGCGAAACGGCATACCTCTTTTGCGTCAGTTTATGTATATCCTCTCGTAGATGACACTATTGAAATTGAAATAAGTCCTTCAGATATTGAAATTACTACCGCACGTTCAAGTGGTGCAGGAGGACAAAATGTAAATAAAGTAGAAACAAAAGTTCAATTATTGCATAAACCTACGGGTATTCAAATTCAATGCTCTGAAACTCGTTCACAACATGATAACCGTGAAAGAGCTATGCAAATGTTACGATCACAATTATATGAAATTGAATTAAAAAAACGTCTTGAACAAAGAGCAGATATTGAAGCCAGTAAAATGAAAATTGAATGGGGGTCACAAATCAGAAATTATGTTATGCACCCTTATAAATTAATTAAAGACGTTCGAACACAATATGAAACCAGTGATGTAGAAGGTGTTATGAACGGTAATTTAGATTCGTTTTTAAAAGCTTATTTGATGATGATGGGGCAAAAAGAAGAATAGTATAAATTCATAATTAATAAAGAGGTTGTCCTGAACATTTTAAGACAACCTTTTTACTGCTGAAATATTTATAATACCCATGGGAAATCATTTTCTATAAACGATTCTTAGATAAAAGAAGCTTTAGGAAAGCCTTTTTTTAAAATAAAAATTTAAACAAATTAATATTCTATTTTTTTATAGAAACTAAAAAAAGTAAATTTAGACTAACTTATATTTTATAAGTTTACTAAATTGACAATGCTAATAAAAACGATATGGCTCAATTTCTAAAAATTTATCCTCAAAATCCAAATGAAAAAGAAATAGCAAAAGTTATTAAGGTACTACGAGAAGGAGGACTTATTATTTATCCTACAGATACTGTTTATGGTTTAGGATGTGATATAACTAATACCAAAGCTCTAGAACGAATAGCTAAAATAAAAGGAGTTAAACTTGAAAAAGCAAATTTTTCATTCGTTTGTAGTGATTTAAGTCATATATCTGATTATATCAAACAAATAGATACCACTACCTTTAAAATTTTAAAAAGAGCTTTACCAGGTCCTTATACTTTTATTTTACCTGGAAACAATAATTTGCCAAAAGAATTTAAAAAAAGAACTACAGTTGGTATTCGGGTACCTGATAATACAATAGCTATTGAAATTGTAAAACAATTAGGAAATCCCATTGTTTCTACATCAATTCATGACGAAGATGAAATTATTGAATATACGACAGATCCTGAATTAATTTTTGAAAAATGGCAAAATATTGTTGATTTAGTTATTGATGGTGGTTATGGAGATAATTATGCTTCTACTGTAATAGATTTATCAGGTTCAGAACCCGAAATCATTCGAGAAGGAAAAGGAAGTTTGGATATTTTTTAAATAAAATATCCTAAAAGTTAACAAATTTTTTATTTAAATAAAAGAGAAGCTCGAATGAATTAAATGAATGAAGCAAGTTGCATAACGTGATTTTTCTGTCGTCGAAGAGATAAATTAAATGTTAAGTAACTGCTTTTTAGATATCCATTTTAAAAATAATAAAAATGAAAATAGCAATAGTAGGCTATGGGAATTTAGGGAAAAATTTTGCAGGAAGTTTTGTTAAATCTCATTTTATAAGAAAAGAAGACATTTTTGTTTATACACGTACATTGCCAAAAAGAGAAGATTGTTTTTTAATTCCTTTAAATAATTTTTCTACAGATCATTTTCCTTTTACTGAAGAAATAGATATTCTTATATTAGCTGTAAAACCACAAGAATTTGAGAAAGTAGCAAAGGTTTTACGTGATAAGTTAAATAAAGAAATAATTGTCCTATCTGTAATGGCAGGTGTTTCAATTCAAAAAATAGCTAATTTATTACAAGTAAACAAGATTGTTCGTTCTATGCCTAATTTAGGAACTCAGATAGGGCAGGGGATGACTGTATTTTCAGCATCAGATACAATAGATAGAAAAGAGTTATTTATCATTCAAAATTTAATCAATACTACAGGAAAATCTATTTATGTAGAAAATGAAGGAATGTTAAATCCAGCAACAGCCGTGTCAGGTAGCGGACCCGCTTATGTTTTTTATTTTATGAATGCTATGATACAAGCGGCAAAAGAATTAGGTTTTTCTGATGCAGAGGCAGAATTGTTAGTGCATCAAACTTTTTTAGGAGCAGTAAGTCTAAAAGCATCTCTTGGATTGTCTAATGATGAATTAATTAAAAAAGTAGCTTCAAAAGGAGGAACTACAGAACAAGCTATTCTAATTTTTAATAAAAATAGTTTGAGTAGCATTATCAGTAAAGCTATTGAAAAAGCTAATTTAAAATCAATAGAATTAGGAGATTAACTTTTATGGTTTTTGTAGTTGTAAAATTCTATAAGAAATAATGTAGATGATAAAATAAAAAATGATGATAAAATAAAAAATGATGATAAAAGAATGTTAGAGAATATGGTTTAATAATTCTAACAAGCACTGTACTTGAATGGTTTAAAACTAAGTGAATTTATTCAATATGATTTTTATGGCTTAATCAATATAAATAAAGAGTATAAAGATTTTAATAATTATAAACAATAACGGTTGCATAATTAAATTGTAAAAAATAAAATGAAAGGATTTAAGATTTTAATAGTGGGCATTTTGTTGTCAGGATTTGAAAATATAAGAGGACAACAAACTATTAATAATGTTAAGATAGGACTAGAAGACCCTGTATATGGAGTTGTCTTAGATGTAGATACGTATGCTAAAAATTATACAGGAGGATGGGCTAGGGCATTTTGGATTGGTGAATATGGAAAACCTATATCAATGGCATTTGGTTCGTATGGAAATGCTTTAAATGGAAATTTAGACTTGTCGTATACTTTTATAGGTAAAGATTGGGATAATACGTATATGACCTTTTTACCTAATAAAAAAATAGGAATTGGTACCAATTCTCCTACTGAAAGATTACAGGTTATAGGAGGAATTATGTCTGGAAATGAAAATGGAACAGGAGGAAGTTTATTTTTAGGAAATAGTTCTCATGGTTTAAAAAGAACTTCTAATGATGTAGAAATGTATACTCATGGAAATGATGGGAACTTAATATTTCATACTTTATTTAATCAGGAAAGAATGCGAGTAACTTCTGATGGAAATATTGGTATTGGAACAAATATTCCTGCAGCAAAATTAGATGTTAATGGGACAGCAATTTTTAAAAAGATAGGAATTGGTACCAATAATCCAGATGAAATGCTTGCGGTAAAAGGGAGTATTCATGCACAAGAGGTACGTATTGATCAAAAAATACCTGCAGATTATGTTTTTGAAAAATATTATAACGGAAAATCTATTTTAAAAGCTGATTATAAAATGCCTACTCTGGCAGAAATTGAAAAATATACTAAAGAAAACAACCATTTACCTAATATCCCATCTGCTAAAGAAATTCAAGAAAAAGGCCTTCAAATAGGGGAAATGACCAATTTGTTATTACAAAAAATAGAAGAATTAACACTTTATATGATAGAACAACAAAAACGGATAGAATTTTTAGAATCTAAGTTGATCAAATAAAATAAACGCATGATTAATAATGTTTTTAGCTGTAAAAAAATAGAAGGATGGGTTTTTATCTATCCTTTTTTATTATAGATTCTAATTGTCAATCAGTCTTCAATTATTTCGAGATAATAGGAGTATTTAATGCTTCGGCAGAAATAAAATTCAAGAACTCCTTATAAACTATAAATATATAATGAGAAATCTTTTTAATGCAAAAATAAAAGCCTTCAGAAATTCTTCTTATTCAGATTGTCCAATCTTTTTTTAGACTTGCAAATTTATATGCCTAATTTGTCAAATCCACAGGTTTTGGACTTGATCCACTTGATTCTTTAAAACTTTTGTTCTTGATTCTTTGCTGCATAAAAAAAGCTGTCTTTATGACAGCTTTTTTTATATTTAGTGGGGAGAGCAGGATTCGAACCTGCGAAGGTTTCCCAACGGATTTACAGTCCGTCCTCGTTGGCCGCTTGAGTATCTCCCCATCACTTGACCGTGATTGCTTAATTGCAGTGCAAAAATACGACTGTTTTTTAGATAAACAAGCTTTTTTGTGGCTTTTTTTTTGTTTTTTTTGTAAGTTATTGATTTTTAAGAGGTATTGTTTAGGGAGCTTTTAATCTGTTTTGTATTTTTTGTAAATAAACAGAATTTTATAAGTGTTTATTCAAAATTTACTGATAAAAATTGAATTGATTTTATTTAGAACTGTATACAGTAAAACGATCTTCGTATAAGTTATTTAGGCTTTTGATGATAAGAATGAGGTGTCTTAAAAGTACAGAATTTTATTATTTCGATTCTAAGGGATAAATCACATATTGTCGAAGTATTTAAGTTGTACTTTTTAGACACCCATCTTGATATTTTTATGTAATAATGATAAGATTAGATGTGTAATGCTCTTTTTCCAGTAGCGTCTAAAGCAGCTTCTTTGATTGCTTCTGCAAAAGTAGGGTGAGCATGTGACATTCTTGAGATGTCTTCTGCACTAGCACGGAATTCCATAGCCGTAACAGCTTCTGCAATTAAATCAGCAGCACGAGCACCAATGATGTGTATTCCTAATACTTCATCAGTAGTAGAATCCGCTAATATTTTTATAAAACCATCAGTGTCGGCACTTGCGCGAGCACGTCCTAGTGCTTTGAAAGGAAAGTTGCCAACTTTATAGTTTTTACCTTCGGTTTTTAGTTGTTCTTCTGTTTTTCCTACAGCTGAAACTTCTGGCCAAGTATATACTACTCCTGGGATTAGGTTGTAATCAATATGAGGTTTTTGTCCAGCTAAATATTCAGCTACCATAACACCTTCTTCTTCTGCTTTGTGTGCTAACATGGCTCCTCTAATTACATCACCAATGGCATAAATATTAGCAGTGGATGTTTGTAAATGATTATTTACCTCTATTTGTCCTCTTTCTGTGAGTTTTACACCAGCTTTATCAGCATTTAAACCATCTGTATAAGGACGACGACCTACGGCTACTAAGGCATAATCGCCTTCCAAAATAATTTCTTGTCCTTTTGTATTATCAGCTTTTACAATTACTTCATTTCCATTACGAGACACTTCTTTTACTTTGTGCGAAGTATAGAATTTCATGCCTTGTTTTTTTAATACTTTAGTTAATTCTTTAGATAAAGCACCGTCCATGCCTGGAATGATTCTGTCCATGAATTCAACTACTGATACTTGAGCTCCTAAGCGTAAGTATACTTGACCTAATTCTAAACCAATTACTCCTCCACCAATGATGATTAAGTGTTTAGGAACTTCGGGTAGTTTTAGAGCTTCAGTAGAAGTAATAATTCTTTCTTTATCAATTTTGATGAAAGGTAAACTAGATGGTTTTGAACCTGTAGCAATAATCGTATTTTTTGCTTCAATTTTTTCGATAGAACCATCTTCTTTTGTTATGTTTAAAGTAGTTGCGTTTTCGAATGATCCAACACCTTGAAATACGGTAATATTGTTTTTGTCCATTAAAAATTTAACGCCACCACAAGTTTGATCTACTACAGATTGTTTGCGTTCAATCATTTTTTGAAGGTTGATTTTTACATCACCTGAAACTTCAATTCCGTGATCTGCAAAGTGTTGTAATTCTTCATAATGATGAGAAGAAGCTAATAATGCTTTTGAAGGTATACATCCTACATTTAAACAAGTACCTCCAAGAGTGGTATATTTTTCAATAATAGCCGTTTTCATTCCTAGTTGTGCGCAACGAATTGCTGCTACGTATCCACCAGGACCTGAACCTATTACAACTACGTCAAATGAGCTCATAAATATTTATTTTTATGTTGTTTTAAAAAAAATTAATTGCAAAATTAGTAATTTATAATATAAAAAATTAGGATAATTTGTGATATTTAATCCCAATCAGCGGCAACAAAACGCATTTTTTTTTCCCCATTTATAAAAAGTTCTAATTGATGTGCTTTTGTAGTGTTAAAACTATTAACCTTTGATATTAATTTTATAAAAATTTCTTCTATTTCTATAGTTTCTTTACAAAACATTTTGGTTGAAATAATATTAGTGGTAGAAAATGTATTAGAGTTTTTAAGACGATAACTAAAACTAAATTTATTACAACCTAAGTAGGCTGATGCTTCTCCTTTTTTTATAGTCATATCAATATACGCATTATTTTTTATAAGTATTTCAGAAGGGATTGAATCCATTTCTACAAGCATCCATTTTCTATTAAGATGTCTTTCTTTTTCATTAATTACTTTGGAGTAGCAAGAAAAAAAGAAAACGATAAAAGTTAAAATGATACTTTTTTTTATTAGTTCTTTAAATATCATAAACAGTTGTGCTTTTTACTTCTCCAATCATAAATGAAGAATGAGTACTTCCAATGTGTTTAATAGATGTTAGTTTGGTAACCATAAACTCTCTATATTCTTCCATATCTGCCACACAAATTTTTAAGATATAATCATAATCACCGCTGACGTGAAAACATTCTAAAACTTCATTTAGTTTTAGAATAGCATTTTCAAAATCAGCAATAAACTCATGATTATGTTGTATTAGTTTAATATGACAAAAAACGACATAACTTTTGTTTATTTTTTTTCGGTCTACTAATGCTACATATTTTTTTATGGTACCGTCTTTTTCTAATTTTTTTATGCGTTCGTAAACTGCGGTAACGGATAAATTGAGTTTTCCAGAAAGTTCTTTTGTGGTTTGTTTACTATCTTCTTGAAGTAATTTCAATAATTTTTTATCTATGATGTCCATTTGTTTAAAAATTTTCTTTAAAAGTATTCTTTTATATTTATATTTAGAAAAAAAAACTAAAACTTTTGATTAATATTTTAACTTATCAAGTATTCTTATTTTTGGAAATAATTTACAAAAAAATAATTAATGAAAAAATACACTTTTAGTTTGCTTTTGATTGGGGGTATGACATTTGCACAAAAGTTGACTATTGAGGAGACAGTTACAGGAGGAAGAAAGTTTGCTCCCAGTACACAATTAGCGCAACAATGGCGTAAAAATTCAAAAGCAATTACTTATTTAAGTTCAGATTTTTCAAATTTATTAGAAAAAAGTGCTTCTAATGGTTGGAAAGAGACAATTTTGACTACAAAGCATGATTTTGAAACAGCTTTAAAGACTAAAATAAATTCAGATGATTTTTTGTTAAGAAGTTTTCCAATGTCTATAGAATGGAAATCTATTGATACATTTGAAACAGAAATATCCGGTAAAAAAAATAATTATAAGGTAACGTATGATGTTGTTAATAAGGAAATTATAAATGTTATAACTTATAGTAATGAAGGGAATCAAGTAAAATTTGCATCCAATGGAAATGTAGCTTGGCTAAAAGATAATAATATAAAAGTTACATCTTTTTCTGGAAATGTAATAGAGGTAACAAATGATGCAGATAAAAACATTGTAAATGGCTCTGATTACGTACACCGTCAAGAGTTTGGTATTGATAGAGGAATGTGGTGGAATGAAGCAGGAACACAATTAGCTTATTATCGTAAAGACGAAACCATGGTGGCTAATTATCCGTTAACAAACTGGAATGAGCCAGAGGCGGTTAATAAAGATATTAAGTATCCAATGGTTGGAATGAATAACGAAAAAGTTTCTTTAGTT
This sequence comes from Flavobacterium sp. TN-1, assembly GCF_052828645.1. NCBI lineage: Bacteria > Pseudomonadati > Bacteroidota > Flavobacteriia > Flavobacteriales > Flavobacteriaceae > Flavobacterium > Flavobacterium sp. TN-1. The sequence goes on along the minus strand of NZ_CM128253.1, from coordinate 2,868,714 downwards.
ATTTTTGATTTGGCTTCTAGTAAAAAAGTAACAATGCAAACAGGAGAATCAAATGATCAATATTTGACAATGGTTTCTTGGGAACCAACTGGAAAACATATTTTTATAGGTATTTTAAATAGAGAGCAAAATCATTTAAAATTTAATAAATATGATGCAAAAACAGGTGCTTTTGTAAAAACTCTGTTTGAAGAAAAAGCCTCTACTTGGGTTGAACCACAGCACGCATTGACTTTTGTACCTAACAATTTTTCTCAATTTATTTACCAAACAGATTTTAATGGATTTAATCAAATGTATTTATATAATACGGATGGTAAATTATTAAAGAATTTAGGGTATAATGATGTAGTAGTGAAAGAATTTTTAGGCTTTGATGAAAAAGGACTAAAAGTGAATTATATAGGAACAGCTAATAATGGTTTAGATCGCCAGTTATACCAAGTTGATTTACAATCTGGAAAGACAACACAATTAACAATTATTTCAGGAACTCATACAGCTTCCGTTTCTTCAGATGGAACGCTGGTATTAGATCAATATAATAATATTACAACGCCAAATGAAATTTCAGTAGTTGATATTAAATCAAAAAAAACAACGCAATTGTTAAAAGCTGATAATCCTTTTGTAGGAAAGATTGATATGCCTAAAATAGAATTGGTAACTATAACTTCTGCTGATGGGAAAACGCCTTTAAACGGAAGAATTATTTATCCAGTTAATTTTGATGCTACTAAAAAATATCCTGTAATGTTATATGTTTACGGAGGTTCTCATGCTCAATTGGTTAATAATCGTTGGTTAGGAGGAGCTAGTTATTTTGATTTATATATGGCTCAAAAAGGATATGTGGTATTTACTATAGATAATCGGGGTAGTGATTCGCGTGGTAAAAAATTCTGTGATGTAAATCATCGCCAGTTAGGAGTGAATGAGATGGCAGACCAAATGGAAGGTATAAAATTCTTAAAGACAAAATCATTTGTAGATCAAGATAAAGTTGGTGTTTTTGGATGGAGTTTCGGTGGGTTTATGACGACTAGCTTAATGACAAGTCAAGTTGATACTTTTAAGGTAGGTGTTGCTGGTGGTCCAGTAATTGATTGGAAATACTATGAGATCATGTATGGAGAGCGTTATATGGACACGCCACAAGAAAATCCAGAAGGTTATAGTAAAACCTCTTTGTTAGATAAAGCTAAAAATTTAAAAGGACGTTTGTTAATCATTCACGGAGCTCAAGATCCTGTAGTGGTACAGCAAAACAGTATGAATTTTATTGAAGCTTGTATTAAGGCAGGTAAACAGGTAGATTATTTCTTATATCCTAATCACGAGCATAATGTAGGAGGAAAGGATAGAATTCATTTATATGCTAAAATTGCTGATTATTTTGATACACATTTAAAGAAATAACATATAAGTTTTATGCAAATATTTTTTTGAGTAAAATTCTAAAATCCGTTTTATTTTAAACGGATTTTTTTATGATTTTAGATTATGTTATGAGAAGTGAATTTCCTAAATTCCCTAGTATGTTATTCAATTTTAAAATAAAATGATAAGATTTTAAGATCTAAAAGGTGAAAAGGAAATGGTTTTTAATTCAAAATCACTTTTGGAGAATCAGTAGTATAGATAGAAATTTATCTAATAAAAATAAGGATTATAATATGGAAAGGGTGTCTTAAAAGTTTGCAGTCTTATTTCTAAAAGGAGAAATGACTATTTTATAATAGGCTTCTCCTGTCGTTTTAAGGACTAAGTTACTACCTACTTTTTAGACACCCGCTTGTGTATGATTTATATTTATCTATTTACTAGGAGTTGCTTCTGGCATTTTCTCTAATAATTCAAGTTCGAAAACTAAGTTTGTGTTAGGAGGAATTACACCACCTGCTCCTTGTGCTCCATAACCTAAGTTAGAAGGAATAAATAAAATAGCTTTATCTCCGAGGTTCATCTTTTCTAATCCTTCTAAAAAGCCTGGAATTAACCCTTCTTTTTTACCAGCTTGAAAAGGGAAGGGTTGATAAGCTTTAGCTGCTGCTCTACGTTCGTCTAGTTTACCAAAATCTTTTGCTACTTGTTCGTAACTAGTATCAAATAGAGTTCCATCTTCAAAATAACCTGCATAATGAACGTATACAGTAGATCCTGTTTCTGGTTTTTTGCCTGTTCCTTTAGAAACTATTTGGTATAATAAGCCTGTATCTGATTTGGTAGCGTTTGTTTTTGTTTGAGCAAAATAAGCAGTTTTATTAGCTTTTACTTTTAGTAATTTAGCTTCTATTTCTTTTTGTGCTTTTATTTCTTTATCAACACTTTCTTTGAATACTTTTGCTGCATCAAATTTTTTAGCTTTACTACCTTTTCTAATGATAGTTATTTTATTGATTTTATCATCTTGAGCAATTTTATTTACTATTTCTTGTCCTGTTATAACATGACCAAAAACTGTATGACGACCATCTAACCAAGGAGTTGCTTTATGTGTAATAAAAAATTGGCTTCCATTAGTACCTGGTCCTGCGTTAGCCATAGAAAGGATTCCAGGACCTGTGTGTTTTAGATCTTGTACGATTTCATCTTTAAATTTATATCCAGGACCTCCGCTTCCGTTACCATCGGGATCTCCTCCTTGAATCATAAAGTCGGCAATTACACGATGAAATTTTAGTCCATCATAAAAAGGTTTTCCACTATATTTTGTATCTACCATAGGATTTTTACCCTCTGCTAAAGAAACAAAGTTAGCTACTGTAATAGGTGTTTTTTCAAATTCTAGTTGTACGACTATTTTACCTTTATTTGTTTCTATTTCTGCAAATAATCCTTCGCCTGTTTGATTTTCACCTTTTGAATTACAAGATGAAAAAGAAAATAAAAAAGTAAAAAGACTTAAAATTAAACTTATCATTTTTCTCATTTTAGTTAATAATTGATTTTTAGTTATTATTTTTTTCTATATCCGAAGGAACAATAGTTTTATTGTTTTTTTCCTTTTTAATATCGTTTAGTGTAATTGTACAGATCAAAGGTTGGTTGATGCCTATTTTATTATTGTCTCCGTGGTATCCAAATGCTAGGTGAGAAGGCAATAAGAAGGTTACTTTTTCACCTTTTTGCATTAACTTTATTCCATCTTGAAGCCCTTTTATAAAATCTTGTTGATCTACTTTATATATTTGGGGTTTTAGCTCGGCTTGGGTATAAATTATTTTTCCTTTTATATCTTTAATTTCATAATCAAAAAATGTAAGATCACCTTTGATGGGTTTGGGGGCTTCGGTTGTATTTTTGATATTATAAAAATACCAATAGCCTTTTGTAGAAGCGGTATACTGATGAGCAGTATCTTTTTTGATCATATTAAGGATCGTTTCTTCTTCATTTTTGTTTAACTTTTTATTACGATCAATAGATTGTTTCATGAATTCCCCTGTTTTGTGTGATATAGGTTTTCTAGCTTCTTGTTTCTGTGTACAACAAGTAACTAAATTCATGTTAAGGATTATAAGGGGAATGATTTTTAGTGTTTTCATTTTCTTGTGTCTTTAACAATGCTAATAAATTGATTTACGGTTTCTTCTAAATTTAAAGTTGATTTTCCACCTGCTGCGTTTAAATGTCCTCCGCCATTGAAATATTTTCGAGCAAACTGATTAACGTCAAAATCACCTTGGGAGCGGAATGAGATTTTAATGATTCCTTCTTCTTTATTTTCGATAAAAATAGCAGTAAAATCAATTCCTTTTATACTGAGACCGTAATTTACAAATCCTTCTGTATCACCTTTTTGATATGAAAAAAGGTTTAATTCTTCTTGAGTTAAAGTGATGTAAGAAGTTTTATAATCTTGCATTATCTGCATATTCTGCAGAGCTTTTCCTAATAATTGTAATCGGTTATAGGAACTAGTATCGAAGAGATTGTTGTGTATTTCAGCATTTTTAATTCCTCTTTTTATTAAATCAGAAGCTACTTCATGTGTAGTACTTGTAGTAGATGAAAATCTAAAAGAACCAGTATCTGTTACTAATCCTGTATAAATACAGGTGGCAATTGTACTATCTATTAATTTTTCATATTCCATGTGATGTATAAAATGATATACCATTTCACAGGTAGAACTCATAGAAGTATCAGAATATTTATAAAAAGCATAAGAATCAGGTAATTGATGATGATCAATCATGACAAATGTTTTATCAAGGGTAGATAAAAAACGTTCCATTAGATCACCTGTTCTATGTAAGGCATTAAAATCGAGTGTAAAAACTAAATCAGAAGAATTAAGTTGTTCTTGACAAAATTGTGTTTCTTTTTCGTATATCAAAACATTTTCAGAGTTAGGAAGCCAAGCTAAAAAGCTTGGAAAATCATTAGGCGCTATTACTGTAGCTTTGTGTCCTAACTGTTTTAGGAAGTGATATAATCCTAAAGTTGAGCCCATAGCATCACCATCTGGGTTGCGATGAGGTATAATTGTAATATTTTTTGGGCTAGCTAATAAATCTTTTAAAGCTATAATTTCATTTGCATTCATGATAATGCCAAAAATAGTATTTTTTTATTCAAATATGTACTATGGATTTATAAAGATTATAGAGTTTTTATAATTTTATTTTGAAGTGCAATCATAAAATCATTTTTTTTGATCTTATTTTTGGTATTTTTTACATTTATTGGAGTATATTTTCTATGTGAAAAAAGGGGATAAAAGAGCGTAATTTCATCTTGATTTGAGGAAAACTCGAACGAAGTGAATAGAAAAAAAATATGATACTGATCAAGAGATTTTTCCTTTCGTCTAGGTGAGAGACTGACGTTAAGTTACTGTTTTTTAGATCCCCTATTTTAATTAATTGTTAAAGATTTTTTATTTCGAATTATTTTTGAAAATAATCAGTTTCTATTCCATTAGATTTTATTTTAATGAGGGTTGGGGTTTTATTTCCTTGACAGAATATGGTATCGATTCCATTTGTATAGTTTGCGCCTTTTGACCAAGCTTCAATTTGATTATATATGGTTGTTTTTCCAGATTTTGTAATACGTAATAAATTTATTTTTTCTGTATTTATATAACTTAATTCAATTTGATCATTTTTGTCTTTTCCGTTAATTGCTATTGTGTTTATAGGACTTATTAAAACAAGTTTTTGATCTTTATTATCTATTTTTAGAATAGCATTATCTCCATTACATTCTAAGTTATATTTGTTGTCTTGGTAAATGGCTCCTTTAGACCATGCTTCTTTTTGTGGTAGAATAACTAATTCTTTTTCGTCTAATGATATAATAGCCACTCTTTTGCCTTCTTTTTCAGTATGATAGATGGAGTAGTTTTTGCCATCAAGAGCTTTGTAAATATAAGTATTACTAGCTTTTTCGATAATTTCATTATTAGTAGCTGTTTTTTCAGTGTTTGTAGTATCTACTTTTGAGAGTGTATCATTTTTACTAGTATTATTTGTTTCAGGAGTAATTTCTTTTTTACAATTTAAAAGGCATAATAAAAGGCCTAAGCTCAATGTTAGTTTTTTCATATTTTTGTTATCTATAGTTATTACAAATTTAAGCCTTTTTAATTATTTTATGATTTCTAAAAATGAATAATTAAATGTAGAAAAATTTAATACTGAAAAATTTGTTTGTTTAATGATATTAAATAGTCATAGAAAATAATTGGGTTTGAGGTGCTTTTCTTTTTAATCTTAAATCAAATGCCATACAGATATTACGAACAAAAGGTTTTCCTTTTTCTGTTACGGTTATAGCATTGGATTGAAGAACAACTAGTCCATCTAACTCCATTTCTTTTAATTGAATAAGAATTTGAGGCATATCATCTAGATATAAATGATTAGTATCCCATGAGGTAGTAAATTGACACATTAGATTAAGTATGTGTTTGCGGATTACTAAATCTTCTTTTGATAGGATATGACCTTTAGAGATAGGAAGTGTATTATTTGCTAAAGCGTTATAGTAGTCTTCAATCGTTTTTTCGTTTTGAGCAAAACTATACCAACTATCGCTAATAGAAGAAACTCCTAGACCTATCATTAATTGGGTTTTAGATGCCGTATATCCCATAAAATTACGATGTAATTTTCCTTCTTGTGAAGCGATATAGAGTGAATCTTTTTTTCGTGAAAAATGATCCATTCCAATCTCGTGGTATCCTTTTTTATATAAGAGTTGTTTGCCTACCTCATATAATTTTCTTTTTTCTTCGTCTTTAGGTACATCTTCGTCATTAAAGCCTCTTTGTCCACTGCCTTTTATCCAAGGAGTATGAGCATAGCTATAAAAGGCTAATCGTTCAGGTAAAAGTGATTTGGTTTTTTCAATAGTGTCTACTATATTTTCTATTCCTTGAAAGGGAAGCCCAAATACTAAATCGTGTGATATAGAGGTATATCCTATTTCTCTTGCCCATAAAGTTACTTTGGCTACATTTTGAAAAGGTTGAGTCCTATTAATAGCTTTTTGAACTTTTTCACTATAATCCTGAACGCCAAAGCTTACTCTACGAAATCCTAGATTATAGAGGGTTTGTAAGTGAGCTCGTGTTGTGTTATTAGGGTGTCCTTCAAAACTAAATTCATGATCAGGAGCTATTTGAGCTTTTGATAAAATTCCATTAATAAGTAAAGTGAGATTTTCATTAGAGAAAAAAGTAGGCGTGCCACCACCTAAGTGAATTTCTTTTACGATTGGGGTTTCTCTAAAAAGAGAGCAGTATAAATCCCATTCTTTTAATAGGGCTTCTATATAAGGTTTTTCTACTTCGTGACGTTTAGTAATACGTTTGTGACAACCACAAAAAGTACAAAGACTTTCGCAAAAAGGAAGATGAATATACAGGCTGATGCCTTCTTTCTTATTGCTTTCGTGAAATGATTTCAATACTGTTTTTGTCCATTCTGTAGCAGTAAATTCATGATTTTCCCAATAAGGAACGGTTGGATAACTGGTGTATCGAGGACCAGGTACATTATATTTTTGTATTAATGATGTTGACATACCTAATAATTTACATTATCAAAGGTAGTCTACAGTAAAGCTAAGTAAAATGATATTTGTCAGTTTTATTATTCTAATGTAACTTGCATAATCCAATATTCATCAAAAAAGAGGTTGTTATAATTAGATGAATAATCAGCTTTTATTTTCTCTAAATCAGTATAATATTTTAGATAAGTATAATAATAGTTATTTATTGGATTAATAAAAAAGGATGCTTTAAGTCCTTGTTTTTTTAAAAAGGTTACATACTTTGTTGCATTTGTAGGAATTTCAAATACATTAGAAACTAAATAATATCCTTGCTTTAATATGGTATTAGATTTGTTAATTTTTATGGTTGAAATTTCTTTTTCAAATCTAGTTTTATTTTTGTAGGAAGTTTGTAAAGGTGTATTAGGGTGTTGGATTTTAGCAATCCAATATTCTTGAAAATATGTATTATTGATGTTGTTGTAATAGGCTTTTTCTGCTGCTGTTTGTGATTTGTAATGTTTTAGACTTAAGTAGTATAACTGATTGTCAGGATTTTTAAAAATAAAAGGCTGTATTGTTTTGCTATTTATTTTATTTGCAAAATCATGAGCGTAATGAATGTTTTGATAGGCGTTAGCAATTATATAATAGCCTTCAGGGGCTACTGTGGAATTAAATAAATAGGTTTTTATTTCTTTGGGTTTTCTATTATTTTTTGTAGAGGGAAGTTTTATTATAGTTTTGTGTGTAGTATCTGTATCTATTGGATTTAGAATCTTTTTTTGTTTAGATATTTGTAGATTGTTTTGTGTAATTGGATGAGTGTTTGATGAAGTTGAGTCTATTTTTTTTCTCGCAAAGTCTTCGTCTATTTCTATGCTAAATCCAATATTAGTTACATAAAATTTATCACCTAAAGAACTTATTTTTAAATTAACTTGGTCAATATCACTAAAAGAAAGTTCTTTTGTTTGAATTTTATCTAGAAAAACGTCATAACCCAAGGTATTTAATGAGGCAGGTGTTCTTTTGGTAAAATCAGCGTTATAATGGGTAATTTTACTATTGAAGATGTTTTGACCATCTCTTAAAGAATTACTAATATAAAACCACTTTTTAGTATTAGGAGTATTGATTCTTAGATTGTCTCCTTCAATGTTTAAATCACCTTCTAAAGCAGCTACTGTAAGTTTTGGAATAATTTTACCTGTTTTTGGTGTAATGAATTCCTTAAAGTTAATTTCAACGGGTTTATTATAGATATAAGAAAAGCCATCATATAGACTGATTATGTGGTAAGGTTTTGAGTCAGATTCATAAATAACATAAAGTACCCAACCTGCGGCACTGCCTCCTTCAATTTTTTCTTGACTGGCTTGAATATTAGCTACGGTATAAGTACCCCAAGGATTTTTTTTAATTTGATTTGTTATATCTGAAAAGCATAGGTATGGTGTATTTGTAGTGTGTTTATTATGTTCTTTTGAATCGTACAGAATACTTCCTTCTATTGTAAGATAGTTTTCAGATTGTGGTGTTTTGATAGATATTTTGTTGATAGGTTGTATAGCATTGTTTCTATCAGGAAATGTAGCACACCAGTATAATCCAGCAAAAATAACTTTGTCATTCGGATGAATAGGCTCTAATATTGCTGAACTAGATGAAAAAGTTTCAGGATCTTGGTCTATATCTATATAAACCATATCAACTTGGTCATTTAGTTTGGCATTAGAATTGGTTTTATTATAGGGTTCATTTGCATTTTTTCCTGATTTTTTTCCAATAATACTGTTGGCAATAAAATGAATATCACCTTTTAAATAATTTTGATAACGAATATTGAAATTTTTTTCTTCTTGTGCATTTGATATACAAGAAAATAAAATATATAATAACAGGAAAGGCTTTTTAATCATTTTAAGCCGTTTTTTGTACCACTTCAAAAATAGCACCTTCTTCACATTTTAATGTTTTAGAAGGATATTTCATTAAGAGGGCATAATCGTGTGTGGCCATTAAAATTGTTTTTCCATTTTGATTAATTTTACGAAGAACTTCCATTACTTCCATACTAGTTTGTGGATCAAGATTGCCTGTTGGTTCATCTGCTAAGATTAAATCAGGGTCATTTAATAGGGCACGAGCAATGGCTACGCGTTGTTGTTCTCCTCCAGATAATTGATGAGGCATTTTGTTGGCTAAATTTAAAAGACCTACTTTTTCTAAAACTTCATCAATTTTAGTTTGCATATCTAATTCATTTGTCCAACCTGTAGCTTTTAAAACAAAATGTAAATTAGCATTTATACTCCTGTCGGGTAGTAATTTAAAATCTTGAAAAACAATACCTATTTTTCTTCTTAAAAAGGGAATATCATTATCTACAAGACCATGAAGATCATAGTCTACTATAGTGCCTTCGCCTTGTGTAAGAGGTAAATCAGCATAAAGTGTTTTCATTAAACTACTTTTTCCAGAACCTGTTTTACCAATAATGTAAATAAACTCACCTGGACTAATATTTAAATTAACGTCTGATAAAATCTTATTTCCTTCTTGATAAATAGTTACATTTTGGAGTGATAATATAGTGTGTGACATGGTATATATGTTTAGTCTGGTAAAAATAATAAGTTAAGTGTCGTATTCAAAATAATTTTTTAGAATATGTTGTTTTTATGTGTGATTTTTTGAGGGAGTATAAACATCTTGGATAGGAAGAGTATTTCTCTAGTTTTTATTAGGTTTAGATTTTGTATTTTTATTATAAAGGAGGTAAGAAAAATAAAAAGAGACTGTTCAAAAAGTTCGCAATCTTTCATTTCGACCAAAGGGAGAAATTACATAATGTTGATTATGAGATTCCTCATTACGGAGTGACAAATTGCATGTTGATTTATTACTTTTTGGACAGCCTCTACATATAAATTTAGAAAGAGATATTGTTTTTTTGTTTAAATTGGAGTAGTATATAAAATTGAATTCCAAAAAGAATAGATGCTAATACAAGGTGTATAGTTTGTGAACCAAAAGGAAAATTTAGATAGTATATAAAAATCCCCGAAAGAATTTCAAGGACTAACAATAATAAGACCCAATTCATTTCCTTAAAACCAAGATTTAGTTTTTTATTTCTAAAATATAAAAATAGGTTAGTTGCTAGCACTAAAATAGAAAAGCTTCTGTGTATATAAAACGATATTTGAGGATTGGACAACCATAATGTTGGATTTTCTATTCCTGATTTTACTTGTTCATCTATGAATTGCCTAACTTGTGTTCCTAAAACAACTTGTATTAATGTCATAGTAATAGTTGCCCATAGTAAATTTCGGAAGGTATTATCTGGTATTTTTGAGTTAGATTTTAGATCTGCTAAAAAGATGATATAAATAATAAAGGCTATAATAACTAAAGCCATTATCATGTGAAGGGTTATTTTTACAGGGTTTAATACAGAATAAACCACAGTTGCTCCAAGCCACGCTTGAAACCCCATCATAAAAACAACAAGCCATGATAAAATAGGTATTAACTTATTTTTTTTCCAATAACCAAGAGAGTAGAATGACATAGCTAAACAAGCAAAACCAGATAAGGCACCAAAGAGTCTGTTGATGTATTCAACCCAAGTATGGGTTGGGTTGAACTCTGCATAATCGTGTTTAGTATATTTATTCCATTGTGTAGCATCAAATTCTTTGCCAGTTATACAATCTTCTTTGGCTACTAATAGTTGTTCGTTTTTAATGATAACTTGTCCTTTTTTGAACAATCTGTTTTCTGTCCAAGTTAATTCTTGTATATTAGTTGGAGGGATATAATAACCAAAACATTTTGGCCAATCTGGACATCCCATACCAGAACCTGTCATTCTAACTAATGCACCAGCTATTACAACTAAATAGACTAAAATAAGTGCTGTTTTTGCTATTTTTATAAATTTCATTTTTGTTTTTTTAATACAAAATCATTAAAAAAAAATATTAAAACGTATGATTTAAATCATGTATGATTTTGCATAATTTAGTTTACTCTTTTTAATCCCATTGTCTTGGCTTTTTGTAAAACAAAAGCTAAGGCAGATTCGTATTCATTAGGAATTTCTCCTTCTAAAATGGCTTCTTTTACAGCTTCTTTTAAAATACCGATTTCTTTAGAAGGTTTTAAATCAAAAATTTCCATGATTTCTTCTCCTGTGATGGGAGGTTGAAAAATTCTTACGCGATCACGTTCTTCTACTTCAATAATTTTTTCACGGACGATTTTGAAATTGTTGTGATATTTTTGAAATTTTTTTGCATTCTTAGTTGTAATATCGGCTTCGCATAAGGTCATTAGACTTTCTACATCTTGACCTGCGTCAAAAACGAGTCTTCTAACAGCACTATCAGTAACTATATCTTGGGCTAAGATGATTGGACGGGAACTCATTTGAACCATTTTTTGAACAAATTTCATTTTATGATTCAGAGGCATGTGTAATCGGATAAAAATATTTTTTACCATTTTTCCTCCTAAAAATTCGTGTCCATGAAAAGTCCAACCTTGTCGTTTATGGAATTTTTTAGTGGGTGCTTTTCCTATATCATGTAGTAGAGCAGACCACCTTAGCCATAAATCATCAGTATTTGAACAAATATTGTCTACTACTTCTAAAGAATGATAAAAATTATTTTTATGGGTATGTCCTTCAATTTCTTCTACATTATTTAAGGCCGTTAATTCTGGTAAAATAATATCTAATAAACCTGTTTGATATAATAATAAAAATCCGATTGATGGCTTTGCGGAGAGTAGAATTTTGTTTAATTCATCTACAATTCTTTCTCCAGAGATGATATGGATTCGATCTTTGTTTCTTTTTATTGAATCAATTGACTCGGATTCAATATAAAAATTTAATTGTGAAGCGAAACGAATAGCTCGCATCATACGTAAAGGATCATCACTATATGTTATATCTGGATCGAGAGGTGTACGGATGATTTTTTTTTCTAAGTCTATAACACCATTAAAAGGATCTACTAAATCTCCAAAGTTAGGAGTGTTTAATGAAAAAGCTAATGCGTTGATTGTGAAGTCTCTTCGCTCTTGGTCATCTTTTAAGCTTCCATTTTCTACAACAGGTTTTCGGCTGTCAAAATTATAACTTTCTTTTCTAGCACCAACAAATTCAATATCCATGTCTTCATATCGAAGCATGGCGGTACCATAATTTTTAAAAACTTGAACTTTAGGGTTATTAGGGATGAGTTCTGAAACTTTTAATGCAAGTTCTATTCCACTTCCAACGGTTACTATATCAATATCTTTTTTATGATTACGTTTTAAAATTATATCACGTACAAAACCGCCAATTACATAACATTCTAAGTTCAGTAATTGAGCGGCTTGTGATACAATTTCAAAAATTTTATGATCTAAATGTTCTTTGTAATTCATTAACACTAATTTAAGGATGTAGTTTAAAGAAATTTTTATTTCTTTAGACTTTAGATTTGGAGTTAAAATTACTTGCGAATAATTTTTACCTGACTATCATTTGTTATTTTTATAATGGTAGAAGGTTTATTACAAATCTTTTCTTGATGCAAATTTACTACATAGTCTACACCTTTAATAATTTCGGGGCTAATTTCTTTAAAAGAAATAGGAGTGGGTTGTCCTGAAATATTGGCAGAGGTAGAAACTAGCGGTTTTTTCATGCGTTCCATCAACTTAAAACAAAAAGGTTCAGTAACCACACGCATTCCAAGAGTTTTATCATCAGCAATAATATTAGGAGCTACGTTTCGTGGATTGTCTAATACCAAAGTAGTAGGTTTTTCAGAAACATCTAAAATTTGCCACGCCACTTCGGGTAAGTTGTTGAAAATATTATAAATCATACGCTCGCCATTAACTAAAACAATCATGCTTTTACTTTCTTCACGTTGTTTTAGAGCATAAATTTTTTTAATAGCATCTGGATTGGTAGCATCGCAGCCTATTCCCCAAACGGTATCGGTAGGGTATAGGATGATGCCTCCATCTTTAATAACTTCAAAGGCGTTGTGTATTTCGGTGTTGATGTTCATAATTTAAAAATCTAAAGGGAGAATCTCTTTTTTTATAACAGCTGGTATGCCGGCAACCATACAATTATCAGGAATATCTTTAGTAACTACTGATCCAGCAGCTACTATAACATTTTTCCCAATTGTTATTTTGGGTAAAAGAGTAGCATTAGACCCAATTTGTGAATAGTCTCCAATTTTAACATTACCTAAAATTGTTGAGTTAGGGGAAAGTTCCACAAAATTACCTATTTCACAATCATGTGTAATAGTAACTCCATAATACACAATACACCCTTTGCCTATTTTTGAAGAGTTTGAAAAAATGGAATTGGTTAAAACGTTGCTACCTATTCCAATAGAAACATCATAATTTCCAATTTGTGAATAGGAGCTTATTGTAGAAGTAAATTCTCCACCTAATTCAGTAAATTTTTTATAGAGATTTTTTCTTAATATTGGATTTCCTATTCCAATTGTAAATTTATTTGTTTGTGTTTCAAAAAAATCTTTTGCTTCATCAAAAGATTTTAGAATTGGATAAATTCCGTATAGCTTTCCTTCTATATCAGGATTTACATTGTCAAAAAAAACAACATTTTCAAGACTATTGTTTTGATGAAGGATTTCTAATACTTCTTTTGCAAAACCTTTGGCACCTACTATTAACATAATGAATTGATTATTGATATAATTAATTTTAATTCATTTTCTTTTAGACCTACATATAAAGGAAGACATAAAATTCTAGAGGCAATAGATTCTGAAATAGGCATTTCTATACCATTAATATAATTTATTTTGTTTAATGATGGATAAAAATACCTTCGAGGGATTATATTTTTTTTATTTAGTTCTTTTTGAACTTTAAGGAGTGTATTTTCTGTATCAAAAATGATAGGGTAATAGCTATAGTTCCAAATAGTGTTTTTACGAATTTTTAGTCTTTGTAGTTTATTTAAATTCAAATTTATATCATAATATTCGACTATTTTTTTGCGTTCTTCAAAAATTTCATCAATATGATCAAAAACGGCTAATCCCATAGCTGATTGCAATTCTGAAATTTTAGCATTTATACCCAGTCCATGAAAATCCATGGAGCCATTATGTCCGAAATTATGACTATAGAATAGTTTGTGATTCAGTTCATGATTATTACAAAACATAGCTCCTCCTTCTCCTGTATGGAATATTTTTGTTGCATGAAAACTACAGGTACTTACGTCTCCAAAATTAAAAATGGATTGATTTTCGTATTGTACACCAAAGGCATGAGCAGCATCGTAGATTACATGAAGATCATGTTTCTTTGTAATTTCATCTATTTTTTTTACTTCACATGGATTTCCAAAAACATGAGTAGCTAAAATAGCAGTAGTTTTCGGAGTGATTGCGTTTTCTATTTTGCTCTCATCAATTGTCAAATACTCTGGATGTATATCAACAAAAACAGGAGTGCAATTTTCCCAAATAATTGAAGAAGTTGTAGCTACATACGAAAAAGGGGTAGTAATAATTTCACTATTATTTCCAAGAATTTTTAAAGCAATCTGAAGAGGGATGGTTCCATTGTTGGTAATTATTATATTATTGACTCCTAAATGATGCTTTAACTTGTTTTCTAATTCAATGGTTAGTTCTCCTCTATTAGTTAACCATACTTTTTCCCAAGCACGATTTAGATAGTTGATATATTCTTCTTGATTAGGCAAAAAAGTTTTAGTGACGTTTATCAATTTAATATGTTTTTTATAAAATTAATTCTAGGTATGATTTGATTATTAAAATCGTACAAATTTAATAATTTATTTTTCCCATTAAGGGCTATAGTATTCATTTTTTCAGGATCTGTTTTTAATGCCTCTATTTCATTTACTACCTTATTTATATTAGAGTCAAATTTTATAAAATCAACCCCATCTATTAGATTTATTTTTTCAGCTTCATTGAAGTAATCAGAAAGTATTAATACATTTTCATAAATAGATGCACTTATACATGTTGCCAGTGGAAAACCATCAAAACTTCCTTTTGCAATTTTAAAAGGTTTATTAGGAGAAATTATTATATGTGTTTTTTTTAATTCTTCATTAAATAGTTTTTTGTCAAGAATACCTTTAAAATCGAAATGATTTTGTAGATCATTTATTTTTAAATCATTGTAATTAAAGTTGCCAATGACGATGAAATTATAATTAGTAGATTTAGAAATAAGTTCTTTAGCTATTAATTGAAAATCATCGAAACCTTTATCCTCTCCATTTTTTGTATACTTATTGGCAAAAAATAAAATATTTATCTTTTCTGTTGGTTTTTCAATTTTTGTAGAGGTTTTTTCAATTGAAATTGGAACTCCAAAAATAAGTTTTATTTTTTCAGGATCTATTAATCGTTTTTTTAAGAGATATTCCTTTGTTATGTATTGATTTACTATGACACCTTTGAAAAATTTAGAACTAAATATTTTTTTTAGACGTTCATCAATTTCTTCATTATTTATTACAAAGCCTCCTCCTGGATATAGGGTAAAAGCAAAGGGGATTTTGTTTGCTTCTAAAAAATCAAAATGCTTATTTATATTATTGTAAAATATGGTATAAAAAAGGTTGCAATTCATATTTGAGGTTCGCTTTAACTTTTTTATTTTATTTTTAATAAAAGGGTATAGCTTTTCTAACGAATTTAGATTTTCATTAAAGGTTTTACCTTGTGAGTACGAAACATAAGTACTGGTATCTGTATATATAATAGAATTATCAAAATTTTTAATTAGCTCATTATATTCTAAATTTCTCCATGGTGAAAGGGTAGATGGAAGAATGTCATCTACTATTATTAAATTATATTTTTTTCTCAAATTTGATAGTTGAATTTTTTGAAAAAAAATATCTTTAAAAGCTCTTCTTGTTTTTTTAAACCAACTTACTTTTTTAGGTTGATGTGTTTTTATTTGTTTATCTATTATTTTTTGAATTTTTTTTGGAAACGAAGTTTTAATGTTCTTCAAAAATTCAATCCAAATTGCTTCTCTTTCATTTTGTTTCTTAGATGACCAATAAGAAGTATCATGGATTCTATAATTTCCCATTGTTTCTTCTAAACGATAAATATCCCCGTATTGAGCATTCAAAAGATGTAAAAAATAATCGCCAACAGGTGTAGAGTAAAAATATTCAGGGAAACTATTATAGAGATTATTTCTATATAATACGGAGCAAGTATGAATATAATTACCAGAAGCTAAGTCATAAATGGAAGTGTGATTTTTTACTTTTTTTGTAATATTATCTTCAATTATTTCATTTTGATAATCAATATTGACAGGGTGAAAACATATTGCGAAATTTTTGTTGGTATCTAAAAAATCTACTTGTTTTTGTAATTTTTCATGATCAGTCCAATAATCATCACCTTCACAAAGTGCTATATATTCACCTTTACAATTTTGAATAGCTTGAATGAAATTAGGCATCATTCCTAGATTCTTTTTATTGTGTAAATATTTTATTTTTTTTGAGTCAATATGTTCTTCTAAAAGATCTAAAATAATTTTATGAGTAGTATCATTAGAATTATCATTTGAAATAATCAATTCAAAATCAAAGTTAGTTTTTTGCATTAAAATACTTTCAATGGCTTGTTTTATGTATTTTTCATGATTATAGGTAATCATACAAACACTTACTTTTATCATTTTTTATATGTTTTAATAAAATTATATTTTTAATTATAATTCATCTTGTTAAATATTTCTTATCTACTATCTAAAAAAAATGGCTTTTATTTAATAGAATCTGAAAAAGTAATAAAGAATAACAAAATAAATAAATATTAATTCTAAAATTATACCTTTTAGCTAATAAATGTTGATATTAAAATTAGTTGGTTGTTAGTATTGAATAGTTTTTAGAGAATGACTTTCGTTAGTAGTCAAATTTTCTTTTATTTAGAATTTTATCAGATATTTTCAATAAAAAAAATCTTAAAGGAAATTTATTCCTCATTAAAGTCTTATTGTAATGATAAAGATTGATTGATTCCTTTTTGTTTTTCTCAAATAAAAAGGAATATTTAGGATTTGATTGTTCTAGTAAACTATCACGCTCGATATTTGAAATTATTTTTTTTATCCTCTTTTTATAACCTATAAAATTACTTGCTGGATTGTCTATATTAAAAAGATCAATAAGAATTGTTTTTTGAGACTTATTTTTTTTATAAAAAATACCGCCAACTTGTTGATTTGAATGGATTCTATAATAAAAATATTTGTCGTGTAAAAAAGCGAATTGATTTTTTGAACTGGAAATAATAGCGATCCATTCGTCATGATGAAAGTTTTGAATAGTAGGAAAAGGAATTATATCGGGTATTATTTCCTTTTTAAAAGCCATTGAAGCCCCTGTGGCAATGTTGCCCGAGAGACTTATTAATCTGTGAAAATTAAATTCAATACCTTTATTTTCAAGGAATCGAGGTATGTCCCATACAGCATATTTTTTATGAGATTTTGAATTTTCATCAATACAATAACCATTAGATGCTATAACACTTATTTTAGGATTTTTTTGAAAAAAAAGGATATAGTCATAAACTTTATTGGGAGACCAAATGTCGTCTTGATCTGATAGAAAAATTAGATCTCCTGAACAAAGTTGGATTGCTTTTTCAAAATTTTTTACGCTACGAAGATTTGTTTCGTTTTTAAAAATTTTAAAAATATTAGGAAATTTTAATTGGTATTCTTTTAAAATGTCCATGGTCTGATCAGTAGAGCAGTCGTCACAAATGATTATTTCATTAACTTCTTTTGTTTGTTTGAGTATTGAGTTAATTTGCTCATTTAGGAATTTTTCACCATTATAAGTACATAGAGCTACGGAAACTTTCATCGTACATTTAAATTAATTATCAAAGGTAGTAAAAATAAGATATTTTTGAGTGAGAGTTGCTGTTGATAATAATTTTATATCTAAAAATGATTCAGTAAACTTGAAAATTATGAAATAAAATACTTCTTGATAAGAATTAAAATGTTTTAAAAAGTTTGTTTAGTATTATATAGAGATACCATTTTTTACTTTCAAATTATATGAAAAGTGTTTCTTTCAATAATTTGATGTCCTGTTTTTTTTACGCCTAAAAACAAAGTGTTAGCTAACTCTTTACCTGTGATAGCACGGTATTTTTTCATTTTACCTATAAGAAGAAACTGTAATCCGTTGATTAATATAGTGGCTATGTTTTCAGCAAGACGTTTGTCTTTTCTTTCTCCGTAAATTAAAGAAGGTCTGTAAACAAGTATGTTAGGAATATTATGTTTTAAAACACTTTCTTCCATTTTGCCTTTAGTCTGGCTATAAAAAACAGAAGATTTTGGATTTGAGCCAATAGCAGAAATTACACTAAGAGTAGAAATCTGATTTTGTTCACATAATTTAGCTGCGCTAACAGGAATACCATAATCAATAGCGTAATATTGATCTTTATTAGGTGTTTGAGCTTTTGTGGTACCAATGCAACAGAAAACCTCATCTGCTTTGAAATCTTTAGAAAAATTTTCCAAAGAAAGTATATCACCTATAAATTCTTCTAGTTTTGGATGTTTTTTACCTGTTGTTTTTCGGGTAAATATTTTAACTTTTTCATATTCTTCACTCATTAATAACAAATCTAACAAATAGCTTCCTGTAAGTCCTGTTGCTCCAAGTATAATGGCTGTTTTTTTCATTTTGTTATATTGTATTTTCTTGTTTTTTAAACAATGACGATTGATAGATAATGTAATGATAGAATTGTTGTTATGATAGTTGCACAACTTTGAAAAATTGTATTATGACATAATTTTATAGTTGTGCAACAAGTGTTTTTACTTAGATTTATTTATAAAAAACGATTTTCTTATAATTAAATTTTTTCTTTTTCAAGTTTTAATTCTCTTAGAAATAGATAAAAAGGAAAAGTAAAAGCTACGGCAATTAAAAATGTAAGAGGGATTAAAGTCCACCAATATTTAATCTTCAATCGTATAGCATCAGGAATATAGAAAATAAAAAAGGTAAGGACAACAACTTTTAAATCAGCCTCTAATGATTGAGCAGGAAGACTACATTTGGCATCTTTGAAAAAATTTAGAAGAGAAGGATCTATTGCTGTTTGGAAATATTGAATATTGAAAAACCAAGTATAACAAATTCCTAAAATACTCAATAAAAGATAAATATGTTTTCGTTTCATGTTCTATATTATTAATTGTTTTTAAAAGTTTCTTTTTGTTTGTCTAAATATTTCCAAATAAACCATGACCAAGCTAAAAAAATAAATTGGATAGGTAAACGGATGATAGCTAGTTTATGAGATCCTATAGAAGGATTTTCTACCAATACATCTTTTATGTGTATAGGTAAAAATAGTAGCATTAAGAAGAATATTCCTAATCCAGCATATTTTGCTAGATTATTTTTGAATACTAATAATACTCCTAAACCTATTTCTAAAATTCCTGATCCTGATATTATAAAATTTTTGAAAGGTAAAAAATCAGGAACAAAAGGAACGTAAAAATTAGGTTTTGTAAAATGCTGAATACCAGCATTTGTCATAAATATTGCTAGTAAATAACGCAATACTATAAAACTGATTGATTTAAAATTATTCATTGTTTGAGTGATTATTATTTGGTGTTAAAATCATTTAAAGTAGGTTCTATTATTGGTTTATTATTACGTTGATGGCGAAACTTAGATAACGCATTATAAATTTCTATTCTCGCACGGTTTATTCCTCCAATTGGTTTATGTTCTTCTAATGAATTAGAAGGAGAAAAAGATAATTGTTCAGCAAAATCAAAATGCTCTTCTGTGTTAAAATTTTGAATTGGAATTTCTATTTCTGCAACTTTTATAAAAGAACTATTCCACTCAATTCCTGCGTTTTCTATTGGTGTATTTTTTTCGTCAGTAAAAGGCTGAATGTAAAAATCAAATTTAGCAATGTCTTTTTGTAAATGATTTACCATATTTTCGGTTAGATAGTTATCAGTAATAACTTGAGGTAATTCACTTTTTGTAGCAGAGGTAGGTACAATTTTGAATTTTATTTGTTGATTTCCATACATATAAGGTGTTGTACTCCAGTATGTTAAATCCAAAGGGCTAGGTTCATTTTTTTTGGCATTATTAAGTTCTTTTAGGGCTTTTCCATTGCCAGTGAACATCATTTTCATTGCTAAAATAAAAGGATTCCATTTTACTGCATAATATACGGCATCTCTAAAAAGTTTTACGGTACCAAGGGGCATTGTAGGAAGAGATATCATCAAAAAATCTTGTGTATGGCTTTCTGTTGAGTCAAAACGTTTTCCTTCTACTTCAATGAGTTTAATAGCAAAACCTCTGAAATCTTTTACTTTATCTGATTGTACTTTTCCACTTGCATTTGATATTCTAATAAAAGATTTATAAATCTTTCCAGGTTGAAAAATTCCTATTTGCAAATTATTAGGTAAATTTTTCATTATTTTAAAATTAGCTTTTAATAAGGCTAAACATCTAGGATGTGCGTCTCTTTTTGTTTTTCCCTCGACATAATCTTTTTTCATTTTTTCTTGAAGAATAGATTGAATATCTAATATTAATTCTTGTTCTGTCATATTTGGATTTAGTTTACTTTGATGATCATATTTGCTTAAATTCAAGAAGACAAAATTACAAAAAATAAATGAACGTTCATTTATTTTTTATTTAAAATAAAGATTATTTTAAAATTTATTAGATAATAGTGTTTGGAATTTTGAATATGATTTATTCTTTAGTTTATGATTTTGATCAGATTTTATTCAATTCTTATTTTAAATATTTTAGAATTAATGAAAACCATAATAAATAAAAAATCAGCTCTTTAGGATTTGATAAGGTGTAAAAAAAGGAAAGTGGTTTTATATCAAATAAGATGATGTAAAAAAATAAATGATAAGAAAATAGGGGAGAGGAAGTTGTATTATTTTTAAAACTATATTTTAATTTTTACGAATTTCATTATGATGAATCCTGCCTCCAGAAGTACCTACTGGTTGTGAAAAAAATATACTTGTACCTGCTATGAGTAATATTAAAAAAGCTAAGAATTGAGCTTTAGGGTGTTTTTTTTTATTAGTAATTATTCCTATTATAGAAATAGAACCTAAAAGGTATACTGTTTTCATAAAAATTTCTGCTTTTTCTTCATGAAATTCTATTAAAACGTGGGGGAAATTATTTGTTTTCTCTAAAAAATGTTCTGCTTTATCTCCTGTTATCATTGAGATTTTGCCCATTATCATAGAAAAAATAAAAATAGTATAAGCTATATTTAAAACTAAAGCGTTTTTTCTAAAAATTCCATAAACTAAAATAGCGATACCAAAGAATACTCCAATGATTGGGAAATGGTTAACTAATAAATGTAAATGTACAGAATTCATCGTATAAATTTTATAGTATGCCAAATTTAATAGTTAATTTTGCTAAAATTTAAAATGCAATGAATTTTTTTGAAAAAAAATCGCCCTACAAACAGTTGTTGAGTCTATTTTTACTTAGTAACTTTATTTTAAGAATTGTGCTCTTATTTCATCCTATTACCACTACTAGTTTTAGTTGGAAAGAATTAGGTAAGATTTTTCTAACAGGATTTATTTCTGATTTTTTTGTTTTTATTATGGCTTCTGGTTTATTATGGCTCTATTTATTATTTTTATCGAATACTAAATATGAAAAGCCTTGGGGCTATATTATTTTTGTTTCCTTTTGCACTCTTTTATTATATGTAAGTTTTGGTAATACGATTTTAAATGAATATGGGGGTGTTTTACCCGAAATAGGTATAAGTTTTGTAGCTCTTAAGACTTTGTTTTTTGGATTAATGCTTTTTATGCCTACTTATAGAAAACAAATTCGAACTATTTTATTTTCAATAACGGTATTTTTAGTGGTGCTAATTATAGTACAAAATACGGTGAGCGAATTTTTCTTTTGGAATGAATTTGGTGTACGTTATAATTTTATTGCAGTTGATTACTTAGTTTATACAAACGAAGTAATCAAGAATATAATGGAATCGTATCCTATAATTCCTTTATTTACAGGAGTTGGATTAATTACGGCATTTTTTACTTATAAAATAGTAAAAACCTCAGAGGTGTTTTTAAAAAATCTGCCTTCTTTTCAGGATAAAGTAAAATCAACTATTGCTTATATTGGTTTAATAATAGTAAGTTTTTTTTTAATTCCTATTCTAGCTAAACAAGAAACTTCTTCAAATGTTTTTGCTAACGAGTTGCAGGCAAGTGGTCTTTATCGTTTTTACTTAGCATTTATGAATAGTGAATTAGATTATCAAAAATTTTATAAAACTATTCCAGAAGAAGAAGCATTTACTTTATTGAAAGAACAATTAGGTAATTTAGAAAATAAAACATCTGAAAGATTAATTGTTTCTAGATTACCAGAAACTAAGAAGAATGTGGTTTTAATAACTATTGAAAGTTTGAGTGCTGATTTTATGAAATGTTATGGAAATCAGCTTAACGTAACTCCTTTTTTAGATAGTTTGGCTACTCAAAGTACACAGTTTACCAATTTATATGCGGTTGGAAATAGAACAATAAGAGGCTTAGAGGCAGTTACATTATGTCTTCCTCCATCACCAGGTGAAAGTATAGTAAAGAGAAAAGACAACAAGAATAAGTTTTCTACAGGAAGTATCTTTAAACAAAAAGGATATACGGTAAAATATCTTTATGGGGGAGATGCTTATTTTGATAATATGGAAGATTTTTTTGGAGGAAATGGATATGAAATAGTAGATAAAAAAACGTTTAAACCTAATGAAATAACTTTTTCCAATGTTTGGGGAGTTTGTGATGAAGATATGGCTAAAAAAGCTATTCAAGTAATGAATGCAGAAGCTAAAACAGGGAAACCTTTTTTTAATCATTGGATGACTGTAAGTAATCATAGACCTTTTACTTATCCTGCTAATAAAATAGACATTCCTAATGACGCAAAATCACGTGAAGGAGGTGTAAAATATACTGATTATGCCTTGCGTCAATTTTTTAATATGGCAAAAAAACAAACTTGGTATAAGAATACTATTTTCGTAATCATTGCGGATCATTGTGCATCAAGTGCAGGAAAAACAGAATTGCCTATGGATAAATATCGTATACCTGCTATGATTTTTGAACCCATGAAAAAAGGAGCTATAAATCCAATATTAATGTCTCAAATAGATATTATGCCTACTTTATTTGGAAGGCTAGGTTTTCGTTATACGAGTAAATTTTATGGACAAGATGTTTATTCAATAGATTACAAACCAAGGGCATTTATAGCAACATATCAAGATCTGGGGTATATTAAAAACAATATACTTACAATTATTTCACCAAAGCAAAAAGTGAAGCAATTTGATTTGGTTTTACAACCTTCTGTTTTATCAAAAGAATTTCAAATCATGTATGATGAAATAACTAAAAATGATATAGATAATCAATTGGTAAAAGAAACGATTAGTAATTATCAAACCGTTTCTCAAATACTAAAATCAAAGCAATATGAAAAGAATTAAATTCAATAGTTAAAAAATATAAAAGAAAAGAAACTGTCCAAAAAAATTGCAATCTTTCATTTCGACCAAAAGGAGAAATTACATAATGTTGATTATGAGATCCTCCTTATGTCAGAGTGACAAACTGCATGTTGATTTATTATTTTTTGGACAGCCTCTTTTTATATATAAAGATTCATTTTATTAGTTTATCTTGTAAATACTAATTTAGTATGTGTAGAGAGAGATGCGTCAAATGAATATCTTTCGTAATTAAAACTTTTTAAATCTTCTAATGTTTCAATATTGTTTTCAATAATATAACGAACCATAAGTCCTCTAGCTTTTTTGGCAAAAAAAGAGATTATTTTTAATTGACCATTTTTATAATCTTTGAATTCAGGTGCAATAACAGGAACTTTTATTTTTTTAAAATTAATGACAGAAGAATACTCGTGACTAGCAAGATTAATCAAAATATCGTTATTTTCTAATTCCTGATTTAAACTATCTGTTAAGGTTTCTTTCCAATATTCATAAAGATTTTTTTTATTACCTATAGCTAACTTTGTTCCCATTTCTAAACGATAAGGTTGAATGAGATCTAATGGTTTTAATAAGCCGTATTGTCCCGAAAGTATACGGAGTTTACTTTGTAATTGATCTATTTTTTGTTCTGATATACTATAGGCATCTAATCCTTGGTAGACATCTCCGTTAAAAGCATACACTGCGGGACGAGCATTTTTAGGCGTAAAGGGAATTTTAAATTCTTGATTTCTTTGCCAATTTAATTCTCCTAGTGCAGGTGATATTTTCATTAGATTAGATAAATCATTTGGTGTTAATTGTTTTAATACTTTAATTATTTCTTCTGACTTATTTAAAAAAGAGGGTTGTGTAAATTGATCAATAGGTAATTTTTTTTCAAAATCTAAAGATTTTGCAGGAGATATAATAATTTTCATTATGTTTTTATTTAATGCCTTGATTACAAAAATACTTCGAAATATATTCAATAAGCAATTCTTACAATTGTTTTTTTCTATTTTTTTATAGTAGATTTAATCAGGTATTTTTATTTTTAAAATGTGAAAAAAATGTAAATGCAAGAATATGCTATTTATCTTTTTTAATGTTAAGAATTTCTTATAAAATAAGAGTTCTAAATAGTTTGAAAATAAATATTATGTACATTTGTTCTGCAAAAATTAAACATACACAAGACAATGAAAATAGCTGTTGTAGGTGCTACCGGTATGGTAGGAGAGGTAATGCTACAAGTTTTAGCAGAACGTAATTTTCCAATCACAGAATTAATTCCTGTGGCTTCTGAAAAATCAATTGGAAAAGATATAGAATTTAAGGGAAAATTGTATAAAGTAGTAGGTATGCAAACAGCGGTTGAAATGAAACCCGAAATTGCTATTTTTTCTGCAGGTGGAGAAACTTCTAAAGAATGGGCACCTCAGTTTGCAGCGGTTGGAACAACAGTTATTGATAATTCATCTGCTTGGCGTATGGATCCTACAAAAAAGTTAATAGTTCCTGAAATTAATGCAGCTATTCTTACCAAGGAAGATAAGATTATTGCTAATCCTAATTGTTCGACTATTCAAATGGTAATGGTACTGTCTCCTTTACATAAAAAATATGATATAAAACGTGTTATTGTTTCTACTTATCAGTCTATTACAGGGACGGGGGTTAAAGCGGTAAGACAATTAGAAAATGAATATGCTGGAATAAAAGAAGAAATGGCTTACAAATATCCAATTCATCGTAATCTAATCCCACAATGTGATGTTTTCGAGGAAAATGGTTATACGAAAGAAGAAATGAAATTAGTTCGTGAAACTCAAAAGATACTAGAAGACAAAACAATTGCTGTTACAGCTACTGCTGTAAGGGTTCCTGTAGTAGGAGGACATAGTGAAGCTGTAAACGTTGAATTTAAAAAAGATTTTGAAGTTTCAGAGGTTCGCGCTATTCTACACGAAATGTCAGGGGTAACTGTACAAGATAATATAGATACTTTTACGTTTCCAATGCCTTTGTATGCAGAAGGTAAAAATGATGTTTTTGTAGGAAGAATTCGTCGTGATGAAAGTCAGCCCAATACCCTTAATTTATGGATTGTAGCTGATAATTTAAGAAAAGGTGCAGCTACTAATGCAGTGCAAATAGCAGAATATTTAGTAACTAATAAATTAGTATAATATTTTGTTGCTATTTTTAAATAAATATATCTAGGAGGTCTCTAAAAATTAAGCTTCCTAGATATTTAAAATAAGGAAGTCATAAACTAAATTTAAACTATCTTTTTGGAAATTAATTCCATAAAACTTTGTTAGCTTATCTTTTCTAATTCAAGGTAATTTCTCTTTAGTTTACGCAATAATCTGCCGTATAAGAAATTATAGATTAATAAAAAGATCGCAATCATTAAGCCCGTTAATAAAATAGATATCAAAATAGAAATTATTAAAATAGTATATTCACTTACTTGATTTTCCGAATATTTGAATTCATCTGATATACCTATATATACACCATACCCAAATAGATAAGAATGTATTATAGCAAAAAGACTGAGGTTAAAAACAATATATCTTTTAACAATTTGTCTAACAATAAAAATATTTTTCATTAATTGTTTTGTAGAGTTGAGTACTTCTATTTTTTTATATGATATATAAAAATTATAGATGAAATACAGTATAATCACATAAGAAATACCAGTGATAATATTTAAATAAATTTCAGGTAGATGTATTTTTTCTAAAAAAAGATCTTCTTTACTGTTTTTATTTAAAGAAAATGAAAAACTTAATATAATACCTAATAAAAACTCAATAACACTGATAATAAAAATCCATTTGACTGCTGATGATGAATTTTTATGTAACATAGCATAAATATTTTCTTCGGTCATTTTTGGAAAATTATTAGTATTATTCCAATTTTTCTTTAATAAATCCAATTCTTCCATTTTTCCTTCTATCGTTACGGATTAATTATTTGTTTTAACTTTGTTTTGATACGATTCATTTTTACTCTTGCATTTACTTCGCTTATACCTAGCGTTTCAGAAATTTCATTATAGTCTTTGTCCTCTAAATACATGAATACAAGTGCTTTTTCTATATCACTAAGTTGATATACAGCCTTGTAGAGTAATTTTAGATTTTCTTCTTCTTGGTAATTATATTCTTCTTGTAATACAAAATGCCTACTTGTTTCAAATTCAATTGTATGAATTGATTTAGAAGATTTTCTATATAAAGTAATAGCGGTATTAAGAGCTACTCGATAAGCCCAAGTTGAAAATTTAGAATCGCCTCTAAACTGAGGATAAGCTTTCCATAATTGGATTGTAATTTCTTGAAATAAATCGTTGTGTTCTTCTTCATTTTGGGTATAAAGTCTACAAATTTTGTGAACCAAATTTTGGTTATTTTTTAGTTGATTCACAAATGATTTTTCTAATTCAGTATTCATACTCCCCATTAGTTGGTAGTTTTTATGAATTGTTACAGTTTTAGAGTATGTTTTTTTTGATTATTTTGTAACTGATTGTATTTGATTAATTTATGTGTTTTGGGGTTTAATGATTACCATTGTAAAGTCATTTTTTTATTAATATATAAAATTGGAATTAATATTGAGTTTGTTTTAACTCAGATTATACATTGGATTTTGTGGTGAGGAAGAAAAAGGAGAAAAATGATAATAGACGGAAATTTTTTATTGTAGAATTTTAGGATATACGATTTATATAAGTGTACATAAATATTGTGATATAAAATAAAACCCTCACAAATTTTTTACTTATGAGGGTTAGAAAGATTGTTATTTTCAATGTTTATTTATCTTTTAATAGAAAAATGACCTTTACTAATTCTACCGTCTTTTAATTGAGTTGTAAACCAATAGTCATCTGCTGGAAGAGGTTTGCCTAAATAAGTACCATCCCATCCAGACTGTGAAGGAGAAATTTCTTTTAATAATTTTCCAAAACGGTCAAAGATTAAAATTTTGGCATCAGAATTAAATATAGAATCAGCTCCTATTACATTCCAGTAATCATTGTATCCATCACCATTTGGAGTAAAAAAGGCAGGAAAACCTAAAATAGAAAATGAAACTTCTAATGTTTTGCAACCATTTAAATCAATAACATATATTTTGTGTACGCCAGGTATTAAATTGTCAAAATAACCTATTTTTTGAGTAGGAGCATTTATATGATCTAATGCAAAAACATATTTGCCATTACCAGACACATTTATACTAACAGAGTTATTATCAACTAAATCTTGAATAATAAGATTATTGTTAAGTATAGCTGTATTAGATTCTGTTACATTGATAGTTCTTTCTCTAAAACAAGCAGATGGTGTTTTATTAATGACTTTTACTTTATAAGTACCTATTTGATTTACAGAAATAGATTCTGTATTAAAAGGAATTGTAACGCCATCTTTTGACCATTCGTAAGAAAAATTTTGATGATCACTTCCTATTGGAAGTCCAGATTGTAAAGTAATATTAAAATCAGGGTCGTCAGTACATATATAGGTGTTTGATAAGCCTGAAATGTTAGTGTCAATATTTGGTTTAGCTTCTACTTTTAATTCGAATTGTAGAGGTATTCCTAAACAAGCTTTTGTTATTTTATTTTCTACTCGAACCCATATTTTATCGCCTCCTTTATTTGTATTTCTAAAGTTAGTAAAATTATTTTTATCAATAGCTAATGATTTACCATTTGAAAATTGTTGATAATAGTCATTTTCATTTCTGTAAAAATATACTTCTATATCAGGATTATTAAATTGTGATATTATACCATTATAATTTTTAGATAAATCAAATGTTGTTATTCCGTCATAATCATCATGATTTGCATCTACATAATCATCACAAGTTATGATGATATCTTCAGGTATAAGAAAAGAGGCTTGTGCTGTTGATACATAAATTTCAAAAGGAATTACACTAAAACAATTGTTGGAATTGAGTACTCTAGCCCAAATAATTTCTAATGATTGTGCTTGATTTGTGTAAGTTTCGTGATTTTTTATTTGGTCATTTGCGTTGTTTGTAATTGCGCCTGCTTGTGTATGGAAGTAACTAAAAGTTTCATTAGCATAATTATCAGAAATTAAACTTTGAACTTTATCTAAATTAAATAGAGCAAGACCATTTGTTGAGTTAGTACATTGAATCAATCTTTGATTGCTTTTTAATATTGGAAGAGGATATATGATTAATCCTATATTATTAGAAAAAGAATCACACGCATTGCCTAAACGATTTAATTTAACTCTAAATAAATGATTTGTCATTGCGTTAGATAAATTTTTTATTTCTAGTTCAGGAGTATTAACCCCAGAATAATTACTTGTATTTGATAAATTATTCCAATTAACACCATTATCGGTAGAGATTTGCCATTGAAAAGTATCAGCGTTTGATGTTAAAGAAATCTTAGTTTTTTCTAAAAGACATCCTTTACCTGGTTTTGGCTGATCTGTTATACTTATAGGAGCAGATTGTAAGTAAATCGTATTGGGTTTTGTATATCCTATAAAGCCTATAACTTTTCCTTTGTTATCTACTTGTGGAGGAGTGATATTACCTAATATGCCATCTGTATTAGCATCAATAAATCCAGCCTCTTTTACATCAAAACATAAATCATTATCAGCGTCTAAGTCACGATAGTTACTCATTCCATCGTTATCAAAATCTATTTCTTTTTCTTCGGAATCTAAGATTCCATCGTTATCCGAATCTAAATCAAGATAATCAGGAACACCATCTTTATCGTTATCAACTGGTATTAATCCAGGTTCAAAAGCATTGTCTAATCCATTATGGTTAGTATCCGTATTAGATATAGCTATTGGGGTATTATTTTGCGCTTCTATACGATCATTTATACCATCATTATCACTATCTATATCTTCTTTATCAGGAATTGTGTCACCATCAGAATCTTTGGAAACACAAGAGGCCTCTAAATTTAAACTGGATTTGGCTGAAACTGAATCAGATAAATTTTTATGTTTGATTTTTAATATATTAATATTTTTTCCTGCTATTTTAAAAGTTCCTGAGCCTGATTGTAAAGGTGTAGTACTATTGCGTCTAAAACGAATTTCAAAAGAAGAAAATTGTTTTACGCCATTTTCAAAAATTCCATCAAAGTTGGTATCAATTAAAATTTGATTATCTGGATTTAAAACAGTTAAAGTTCTGTTAATATCACTGTTGATTATATATTCTGTATCTCCATTTAGAGATTCGTTCACTTGAATATTGTTGGGGTATTTTAATTCAATACTCGTAGGTTGATCAAATTGTATTTGATACGTTACACTATTTTGTTTTCCTTTTTGAACTTCAGTTATGATAGTGCCATTTGCATTACCTATTAATGGTGTTGTGGTTCTATTGCCATCAATAATTGTTTGAGTAATGTAATTTGTTGAACTAAAAGGAATAACACCAGTGTTAAGGTTTGTGTTGATAGCTTGATTTCCGTAAGATTCTGTACAATTTAAAATACCATCATTATCTAAATCAATATCAATGTTGTCGTTAATTAAACCATTATTGTTATCAGGACAATTACTAACAGGAATATTATCAGATTCTAATGGAGAAAAAATACCACAAGTAGAGATACTTGCTTTTACTTTATAATATCCAGGTTTAGTTGGTATATAAGTATTTGTGTTAGCGCCTAAAATAGGCCCGTCTTGATCATACCATTGGAAAGTATCAAACGAAGAGGCAGTGCTTATTGCTAGTTTAATATTTGGAATACAATTATCAGCGGATAAAGATACTTTTTCTAAAGCAATTTCGGGTTTGAAGGTAAAACCAGAATAATATCCTCCAAATGTAGCGGCTCCATTATTACCATAAGCAGCTATATATAACTCGTCTGTTGAAAAAACAGCTAGATTGCCTGTTAAGTTTTTTATTGTGTAGGTAACATAATTTGTATTACCATTAACAGGATTAGGACCTGATATTTCCTTACTAGGGAGATTTTTTAGGTCATAATCAATACCATTTATATTAAAGGTTAAAATTGCACCTGCTTTGGTTACTATTGTAATCCGACCATTAAACTGATAATTGCCAAGGTTATCAATAAATGGAATATTATTTATATTATCTGGGGTTTGACAACTTAATGGGGGAACAAAGAACATTTCTTGATTAGCAAAATCTTTACTACTATTATCATTATATTCTTTTAGAGAGCCTACAGATTGATAAGCGAAAAGGTTTTTGGTGGATTTTACATATAGATTATTATTTAATGAAAATTGAGAACCATCTATTGTTACATATTCTCCTGAATTTAAAATATAATCAGCAGTATTGCTACCATTTAAATAAATTTGAGTATCATCTTTATGTGCAATTAATAATATCCTTTCGGCAAGATCCCATCCGTCACTTTTTATAAATATATATTCTGTAGGATTAGGTGTTGTTCCATTAATAATTTCAGGTGCAATTTTATTAATTGTTTCAGCTGATACAATTTGGTCAAAGCCCATATCTAAGTTTTGAGAATCTCCGTTAGAACCCGCAAATGAGCCACTATTGACTGTAATGGGTTTATCGGCTGATATTAATGCACCTATAAGAGCATTGCGAGGTTGAAAACTAGATCCTTTTAGGGCAATAACAAAACTTTCACCATTATTTAAAATTATGTCACTGGGAGTGTTTCCTTCGTTATTATTAATTAATCTTGTATTAGGTTTTATGTTGCTAAATTTAATTCGAGTATTATTTTCAGTAGCAAGAATCGAAGCAAATGTATAATGAGAGTTATCATAAGTAGGTACATGATCGTTTAAAAATGCACCTAATCTAAATTCCTTACCCAATGCAGCAATCCCTTTTGAAACGATAGAACTAGCATGATAACTGTTTTCTGATCGTATTCTTATAGAAACAGCCACTAAGTCTTGTGCTTCAATTATATAACCTTTATTTTTAAGAATGGTATGCGCAAAAGAAGAACTTACATGAGCTTGGGTATTATTACCATAACCTATTCTATGGATATAAGGTGAATTTCTTGTAACAGTTCCAGTTATAACGTTACCTCCTAATGCTGTAATGTTAAAACTAACAGGTGATGTACTCGGTGTTGAAATATACATATATTGTTCACCAGCAGTTATCTCGCCAGAAGAAACAGGGGGTAAATAATGCGTTTTGCTAAATTGAGCGACTACCGTAAATGTAAGTAATTGAAATAATATTAAAAATTTTGCCTTCATTGAGATTGAATAAAAAACCCACAAAGCTAATTATTTATCGTTTAAGGCTAAAATGATTTTTAATAGTTTTATTGTTATAAAACTTAATACTAAACCAATAATCGTCTGCTGGTAAATTATTTCCTAAATAAGTCCCATCCCATGATTGGTTAGAATTTAATTGTTTTAATAGTTTACCATAACGATCAAAAATTTCTATTTTTTCAATAGTATTTCTAAAATTAGAATCTTTTATATACCATGTATCGTTGTATCCATCATAATTAGGAGTAAAAGATTTAGGATAATCTAACAAATAAACTGTTTGATAAGGTGTTGGTTCACATCCATTTTTATCCCTAATTGAAATATGATATTCTCCTTGTTCAAGATTAGTAAATAAATTAGAGTTTTGATATTTAACTCCGTCTATAGAAAATTCATAATCACCACCATTAGAAGTATAAAAAATTTCTAATGAATTGGTGTTAGAAAATTCAGTGATTACTGTATTTATATTAGTAGCAGGTGCTGACTCTTGAACAAAGTATTTTTTTAAAGCTTTGCACCCTTGAGAATCTATTATTTCAACTGTGTAGATCCCTTTTTGATGTATTATAATGCTATTGGTGTTTTCTAGTGTATTCCAAAGGTAATGTGTGAAATTTTTAGGGGCTTCAATTGTTAATGCTTCTCCTTTACAAATTATAAGATGACTATCTTTTACAATATCTGGATTGATATAATTTACTTTTAAAGTTATTTCAATAATGTTGTGACATGAATTATTTTGATCTATTCGAGCATAAATTTTTTGTTCATTTTTTATTGTATTATTAAAAGTATTCGTCAGAGGTAAAAGTTTTTTTTCAGCATCACTTGCGCTTTTGTAAAAACTTATTTTTGTATAGTTCGTAAGAGGTAAAATAATGTTATCAATTAGCTCTTGATCTAGAATAAAATTAGTAAAACCATCTATTTTTTCGTCATGATCACATTTAGTATAACTTTTATTAATAGGGCTAATGGTGGAAAGCTGAAGATTTACAGTTGTTTCATTTGAACAATAGCCATTACTTACTTTAGCAAAAATAGTTTTGGGAGAAGACAGATAACGTGTTGGATCATTGATAGGTGTTCCATTTGAATTTTCAGAAAAAACAACTTTATAATTAGGATTGTTAAGAGTTAATACTTGATGCAATTTTGTTAAATCATAATATCCTTTACCATCTTTATCAAAATCACATTCTATTAAATTTTGAGGTGTTAAAGAAGGAATATTTATAAATTGCACAGTAACATTTCCTTTAGAAACACAAGTTCCATTAATAAGTACTTCAACTCGATATTCAACTTCATTAGTATTCGCATTATCTGTAATTAGGTATTTGGGAGTATGGATTCCAGTATTTATATTATTTTTATACCAAGTATAAGTATTGTTAGTTCCATATTGCAATGCGTCTAATTCTACCATTTCTCCTGCGCAATAAGGATTTTGAGAAGTTATAGTATGATTATTTCCTAAAAAAGTTTCGCTTTGAAAAGTACCTCCTCCCAAAAAAATAGCCGAATCATATTTTTCATTGCCTTGATCAGCAATTACTAGTTTAATATGATAAGAGTTGCCCGCTATAACATTAGATTGAGCTTTTAAAACTTTAGTTTGACCATTAAACGCAATAGGGGAATCAAATCCATTAAACCTGTCGAAATATTCTTCATTACTTTTAGGGCAAATTGTTCCAGAACCTCTAATATTTTGCACTGTTACAGGGGTATTTGTCCCAGGTACTAAAGCAATATTTTGATAACTTTGATTACTGTTATTAGGTTTTATTAAAAAGGCAAATCCATCCGTATAACCACATTGATTAGGAGATGGGTTTGCAAGATATTGTTCTGAAGCAAAAATATAATCAAAAGAAATTTTGTTGGTAAAAGGAATATAATCAAACTCTAATACAGAAGCATTGTATGTGTTACTTATACCCAGTGCTTGCATTAAATCATTGTCTCCTTGCCAAAGTATAGCCCCATCAGATAAGTTACCTACATTAGGACCTACAGTATTTACAACTTTTCCTGTACTCAAAATAATACCATTTTGTAAAGGAAAAGAACTGTTATTATTATCAAAATAACCAATACTTGGATTTCCATAATTTTCGCCACCATGTATGGAAACATTAGATACATTACCACAAGTTACGCCCCCTAAAAAAATAGTCACTAAATCATTAGCAGTATACTGATCATTTACATTTATGTATTGTGAATGAGAATTTAATATTACAAAAAATAGAAGAATTTTTAAAAGATATTTTTTCATGAAGCTAATATACTTTAAACTTTGTAAAAATCTATAAATAGAAATTTTTATAAATAAAAAGAAATTCATAGCGATCAATAGCTTAATTAATGATTTTGAAAAATAATACCAATTTGAAAACTTTTGTTGAATACCAAATAAGAACTTTAAATAAAATGTTTTGAGAAAAAGTAAAAAAATAAAACTTAAATTAACTGTTTGAAAATAAATGATTTGGATAGATGCGTTGTTTTGATTTAGAAAGGAAAGATGAATTTTTAATTTATTTTTTGCTAAAATTAGATTATTTTTAGCCTCTTTAATGCAGATTAATATGATTTCAGAAAAACAGTTTCAAGAGGAACTTATAGATATAATAGCTAAAGGAGTAAAGGAAGATATAGGACCGGGTGATTATAGTTCTTTGGCGTGTATTCCTGTTTCCGAAGTTGGTAAAGCAAAGTTGTTGGTAAAAGATAAAGGCATTATTGCAGGAGTAGAGTTTGCCAAAATGATTTTTAATTACGTAGATCAAGATTTAGAGGTAGAAGTTTTAATTCAAGACGGAACTCCAGTTCAATTTGGGGATGTTGTTTTATATGTTTCAGGGAGTTCGCAATCTATCTTAAAAGCAGAACGATTAGTCCTTAACTCTATGCAGCGTATGAGTGCAATAGCTACAAAAACAAATTATTATGTACAGTTATTAGAAGGAACTCAAACAAAAGTTTTAGACACCAGAAAAACTACTCCAGGTTTTAGAGCTTGTGAAAAATGGGCCGTAAAAATAGGAGGAGGTGAAAATCATCGTTTTGCTCTTTATGATATGATTATGCTAAAAGATAACCATATTGATTTTGCGGGAGGTATTACTTCAGCAATAACTAAAACTAAAAAATACTTATCAGATCATAATTTAGATTTAAAGATTATTGTAGAGGCTCGCAATCTGACCGAAATCGAAGAAATTTTACAAACAGAAGGAGTGTACCGCATCTTAATTGATAATTTTAATTTTGAAGACACTCGTACTGCTGTTCAGATGATCGGAAATAAATGTTTAACAGAATCTTCAGGTAATATTAATGAAAAAACCATACGAGAATATGCTAATTGTGGTGTAGATTATATTTCTTCGGGTGCCTTGACACACTCTGTTTATAATATGGACTTGTCTCTAAAAGCAGTCTGATTTTGTTTGATAATTTGAAAATAAGCTAATTTCTGGTAAATGAGTAACTTCTCTGAAAAATAAAAAATGGAAAATACAAAAGAAATACTTCTGAAAATACCATTAATAAAACAATTAATAATTGTTTTAGATAATGTAAAATTACCATGGCTAAATGGATTATCGTTTTATGAATTAATAGAATTTTATTTAGTAGGCGTTCTTCAAGGAGGAATTAGTTATAGAGCAGCTGCCATTGCCTTTAGTTTTTTTATGGCATTATTTCCTTTTGCTCTATTTATTTTAAATTTAATCCCGTACATTCCTATCAAAGGTTTTCAGAATGATTTTTTACTATTTGTAAGAGATAATGTACCTCCTACAACGTTTGATGCTATTGAAAATATTATAAAAGATATTCTTAATAATAGTCAAACAGGACTATTGTCATGGGGGGTATTTTTATCAGTTTTTTTAATGACTAATGGAGTAAATGCTGTTATGAGTGGTTTTGAAACCTCCTTACATATTAGTGTAAAGAGACCTTATTTTAGACAATACTTTGTAGCTCTACTTATTTCGCTAATGCTCACTACCATTTTAATAATCACAATATCAGCTATTATTTTTTTAGAAATAATCATTCAAAAAACCATAATACAAGATGTATTGAGTTCCAGAGTTTCTGATAAAATATCATTAATAGAACTAGGAAGATATACTTTTGTAGTTATTATGATTCTTTTAGCAACCGCTATTTTATTTAAATACGGCATTAAACAATCTAAAAAAAAGCGACTCATTACAATTGGTACCGTTTTTACCACAGGATTAATTGTAGTATCTTCTTACTTTTTTGGTATTTGGGTTGTTAAATTTTCAAAATATAATGAACTTTATGGTTCAATAGGTACACTTTTAGTATTCCTTTTTTATCTTTGGATCAATTGTATGGTATTATTACTAGGTTTTGAATTAGATGCTTCCATACGAAAACTTAAAAAAATTAAATAAAATGAAAAAAATTGCACTTTTAACCTTATTTTTAGGTTGTTTACAAATGAATGCCCAATCTGTTTTTGGAAAATGGAAAACTATTGACGATAAAACTGGAAAAGCCAAATCAGTGGTTGAAATTTTTGAATCAAATGGTAAAGTAGTTGGTAAAATAGTTGAGATTTTAGATCCAGCAAAACGTGATAGAAAATGTGAAAAATGCGAAGGTTCTGATAAAAATAAACCTATTTTAGGCTTATTAATTATAAAAGGTCTCGAAAAAGATGGCGATGAATATAATGGAGGAAACATTACGGATCCTGAAACGGGAAATATATACAAATGTTTTATAAAATTAAATGGGAAAGATCGTTTAACCGTAAGAGGTTATATGGGAATTTCTCTTATCGGACGTTCACAAACTTGGATAAGAAGTTAATTCATGCGCTATTTTATAGAAGTTGTCATCCCTATTTCGCTTCCACAAACTTTTACTTATGAAGTTTCGGAAGCGGAATTTTATTTTATAGAAATAGGAATGCGTGTTGCAGTTCCTTTTGGTAAAACGAAATTCTATACAGGACTTACCATTAGTAAGCATCATACAGCTCCTACTTTATATGAAGCTAAAGAAATACATCAGATTATAGATCAGATCCCTATTTTAACAACTATTCAAATTGAGTTCTGGAAATGGATAGCCAACTACTATATGTGTTCTTTAGGAGAAGTATATAAAACAGCATTACCATCTGCATTAATATTAGAAAGTGAAACCATAATTTCTGCAAAAAAACAAGTTTTAGATACAACTGATTTATCAGATGACGAATTTCTGATTGTAGAAGCACTTTCTAGTCAAACTTCTTTAAAAATATCAGAAGTAACAGCCATCCTCAATAAAAAGAAAGTTTTTCCAGTTATTCAATCTTTATTAGATAAAGATATTTTAATTCTTCAAGAAGAAATGATTGAGGAATATAAACCTAAATTAGTCAAGTATATTCGTTTAGCAGAAAAATTTAATAAACCAGATCAGTTAGAAGAATTGTTGTTACTCCTCAAAAATGCGCAAAAACAAAAAGAATTAGTTTTAAATTATTTTCAACTCATCGCTACTCAAAAAAAAACAATATCAGTTAAAAATTTGCTCACATTTTCAGGAATAAAAGCAAATACTCTAAAAGTTTTAGTAGACAAACAAATTTTTGAAGAATATTTGTTACAACAGGATCGTATATTTTTTGAAGATGTACAACAAAATCAAATAGTTTTGAGCGATGCACAACAAAAAGCGTACAAACAAATTTTAGAAACTTTAGAAAGGAAAGAAGTTTGTTTATTACATGGTGTAACAGCATCAGGAAAAACAGAAGTTTATATTAAAATCATAGAACAGTATTTAAAACAAGAAAAACAAGTTTTATACTTGTTACCCGAAATAGCATTAACAACCCAATTAGTAAGTAGGTTAAGTAAACATTTTGGAAATAAAATAGCTGTTTACCACTCTAAATACTCAAATAATGAAAGAGTAGAAGTATGGAATGAGGTCTTGATAGGTTCAGAAAAAGCAAAGGTAGTAATAGGTGCTAGGTCAGCACTTTTTTTGCCTTTTCAAAAATTAGGATTAATCATTGTAGATGAGGAACACGAACAAACTTTTAAACAAGTAGATCCAGCACCGCGTTACCATGCCAGAGATGCTTCTATAGTTTTAGCTCATCAATTAAAAGCAAAAGTTCTTCTAGGATCCGCTACGCCTAGTTTAGAAAGTTATTATAATGTTCAAAAAAATAAGTATGGTATAGTAGAACTTTTCGAACGATTTGGAAATGCAGTTTTACCTGAAATTATTTTAGTTGATTTAAAAGATAATTATTTTCGAAAAAGAATGACGGGGCATTTTAGTCAAATATTGATTGACAAAATACAAGAAGCACTATATAATGGAGAACAAATTATTCTTTTTCAGAACAGAAGAGGATATTCTCCTATTTTAGAGTGTATGACCTGTGGACATATTCCGCAATGTTCAAATTGTGATGTAAGCTTAACGTATCATAAATTTAAAAATCAATTACGTTGTCATTATTGTGGTTATAATATAGCAAAACCTACAAATTGTCATGCTTGCTCAAGTATTGATCTTACCTCTAAAGGTTTTGGAACAGAACAAATAGAAATGGAGTTAGTAAGTTTATTCCCTACTAAAAATATAAAACGAATGGATCAGGATACAACTAGAGGGAAATACTCATTTGAACGTTTGATCGATGATTTTAAAAATAAAGAGATAGATATTCTAGTAGGAACTCAAATGTTAGCAAAAGGATTAGATTTCGATAATGTTTCACTGGTTGGGATCTTAAATGCTGATAATATGCTCTATTTTCCTGATTTTAGAGCCTTTGAAAGAAGCTATCAAATGATGACACAAGTAGCGGGTAGAGCAGGAAGAAGTGATAAAAAAGGGAAAGTAGTTATACAAAGTTATAATCCTATGCACAATATAATACAGCAAGTTACAGATCATAACTATTTAGGTATGTACAAAGAACAGTTGTATGAAAGACATATATATAAATATCCTCCTTTTTATAAATTAATAAAGTTTACTTTAAAACATAAAGAATTTGAAAAGTTAAAAGAAGGTTCTATGTGGTTCTATCAAGTGCTAAAACAAAATTTAGAAATGCCTGTATTAGGCCCAGAAGAACCACCAATTAGTAAAATTAGGAATGAATATATTCGAACTATTTTAATAAAAATACCAAAGGACAAGCATTTAGGTAATACAAAAAAAACTATCCAGAAAATACTGAATAGTTTTGAAGCAGTACCTATTTATAAATCTATAAGAGTAGGAGTTAATGTAGATGTAAATTAAGCTTCTAATACACGCATTAGCTCCTCTTTTTTATTGCGACTTAAAGGTATTTTTGCCACACCAATTTCAGCAAATTTGCTATTAAATTTCTCTATTTTATCAATGTTAATGATAAAAGACTTATGTACACGAACAAATTTTTCTTTTGAAAGATCTTTTTCAAAGGATTTCATGGTAGATAAAACAAGATGGCTATCTTCTTCAGTAACTATTTTTACATAATCTCCGAAAGCTTCAATCCACTTTATTTTAGAAGTGTATACTTTTAATTTTTTTAAATTACTTTTGATATAAATATGTTCGCCTTCTTCTTCAGTATTGTGATCTTTTCTGAGCATGTGCAGATCTATTGCTCTTTTAACAGCAATATTAAAACGCTCTTTGGTAAGTGGTTTCTGTAAATAATCAGTAGCTTCATAGTCAAAGGCTTTTAAAGCATATTCAGCTTTGGCTGTAATAAAAATTATCTGGGGTTTTTCTTTTAAGCCGTCTAAAAGATTAAACCCATTAATGATAGGCATTTCTATATCTAAAAATAATAAATCTACCTCATTTATGGCTAAACAACTTTTTGTTTCAACAGCATTTGAGAATTCACCTATTAAATTTAAGTTTTGATGCGCTTCTACAAGTTTAGTTACTAAAATTCTTTGGATAGAACTATCATCTACCACAATACAATTTAACTTCATGGGAAACAGTTTAAAATAGATTGGACAGGTTAAAAATAGTTCATTTTTTTAAACTGTCCAATTATTTTCATGAAAATCAGTTGTTTCGTCGAAAAGAGTAATTAAATGTTTGCTATTTTAAATAATATTATTACTTTTGCACCCAATTTTATAACAAATAAATTTTATTACTATGAATCATTATGAAACTGTTTTCATCTTGAATCCCGTTTTATCTGAAACTCAGGTAAAGGAAACAGTAAGCAAATTTGAAGATTTTTTAACTTCAAAAGGAGCTAAGATTGTTGCTAAAGAGGATTGGGGATTGAAAAAATTAGCGTACGAAATCCAAAACAAAAAATCTGGATTTTACCAATTAATCCAATTTGAAGCTTCTAGCGAAGTTTTAGCTGGTTTAGAAATTGAGTACAGACGTGATGAGCGTGTTATGCGTTTCTTAACAGTAAGTTTAGATAAACACGCTGTAGCTTGGGCTGAGAGAAGAAGAGAGAAGTTAAAAACTAAAAAAGCTTAATTGATATGTCTACAATTGAACAATCTGCAAAAGGAAAAAAAGACGGAGATATCAGATATTTAACGCCTTTAAATATTGACACGAACAAACAAAAAAAATATTGTCGTTTCAAAAAATCAGGAATCAAGTATGTAGATTATAAAGATGCTGATTTCTTATTAAAATTCGTAAATGAGCAAGGAAAAATCCTTCCTCGCCGTTTAACAGGAACTTCTTTAAAATACCAAAGAAAAGTTTCAGTAGCAGTAAAAAGAGCACGCCACTTAGCTTTAATGCCATACGTAGCGGATTTATTAAAATAATAATTAACAAATAGGTTGTTGGTTTCCTGAGTAGGAACCTAACTTCTAAAATAAAAAGGACAACAACATGGAACTTATCTTAAAAAAAGACGTTCAAAATTTAGGTTTTAAAGATGATATCGTAACAGTTAAACCTGGTTATGGTCGTAACTTTTTAATTCCTCAAGGATTTGCTTTATTAGCTACTTCATCAGCAAAAAAAGTTTTAGCTGAAAATTTAAAACAAAAAGCACATAAAGAAGCTAAAATTGTAGCAGATGCTAAAGCTAAAGCAGAAGCAATAAAAACTTTAGAGATCAAGATTATAGCTAAAGCAGGTGGTGAAAAACTATTTGGATCTGTAACAAATGCTGATTTAGCTCAAGTTTTAGAAAAAAATGGTCACGCTATTGAGAAAAAATTTATCACTTCAGGTGTAATTAAAAGAATTGGTAAATACAGTGCTACTGTTCGTTTACACCGTGAAGTTATCGTTGATTTACCATTTGAAATTGTAGCAGAACAAGCTTAATTTTAAAAACGATATTTTTTTAAAGTCCCTTTTTGGGACTTTTTTTTTATTTTTACCATAAACAATTAAAATTTATTGACTTGAGATATAAGAGACTTACCAAAGAACAATTGGATTCCTTACATCAGGAATTTGCCAATTTTTTGGCTACTCAGCAAATAGATAAAGCCGAGTGGGATCAGTTAAAAATACATAATCCCGAAGTAGCCGAACAAGAATTAGATATCTTTTCAGATCTAATATGGGAAGGTGTATTAAGAAATGCAAAATTTATAGAGCATTTTTCAAAAAGACATATTTTTTTGTTTCATTGTCAAGAATATTTTATGCAAACTATTGTTATCAAAGCACTAAATGCTGAAGTAGATTTTTTGACTAATGATGGTTTAAAATGGTTAGGAGACCATTTGTTTACAGAAAATGTGGAACTCCTACGAGGAAAAAAAGAATATAAAAAAGAACGCAATGATGAACTATTTGAACTTATAAAAGAAGGAGCAATCTTAAGTGATGGACAGCTTTATATGCAGATAAATGGGGTCATTGAGTAATTTTTTTGCTTAACTATAATTAAATGGCTATTTTAGTATTTTATTACTTTAATAGCCCTTTTTATGGATATTTTTTTGAAAATTCAAGCCCTTAGAAACGAACTAAATCAACATAATTATAATTACTATGTTTTAGATACTCCTACTATATCAGATTATGAGTTTGATATAAAATTAAAAGAACTTCAAGAGCTAGAGGAAAAACATCCAGAATATAATGATCTTAGTTCTCCCACGCAGCGTGTAGGAGGGGCTGTAACTAAAAATTTCCAAACAATACAACATGAATATAGAATGTACTCCTTAGATAATTCTTATTCAAAAGAAGATTTGTTAGATTGGGAGATTCGAATTCAAAAAATACTAGGAAATAGACCAGTTGAATACACCTGTGAACTTAAGTACGATGGTGCTTCTATAAGTATTACCTATGAAAATGGAAAATTATTACGTGCAGCAACTCGTGGTGATGGTTTTCAGGGAGATGATGTAACACAGAATGTAAAAACAATTAAAGCAGTTCCTCTAACACTTAAGGGGGATTTTCCTGAGAAATTTGAAATTAGAGGTGAAATTATTTTGCCCTTTGCTGGATTTGAAAAAATGAATCAAGAATTAATAGAAATAGGAGAGTCACCTTATTCAAACCCAAGAAATACTGCTTCAGGGAGTTTAAAATTACAAGATAGTTCAGAAGTTGCTAAAAGACCTTTGGATTGTTTGTTATATTCATTAATAGGAACTAATTTACCTATCACAACTCAATTTGAAGGCTTAGAAAAAGCGAGAAATTGGGGTTTTAAAGTACCTATACAATCAAAATTAGCTTATTCTATGCAAGAAGTTTTTGATTTTATTGAATATTGGGATGCCCATCGTCATGAAATGCCTTATGAAACGGATGGAGTAGTTGTAAAAGTAAATAACTTAGATCAGCAAGAAGAATTAGGTTATACAGCTAAATCACCACGTTGGGCAATAGCTTATAAATTTAAGGCAGAACAGGTGGTAACTAAGCTAAATTCTATTTCCTATCAAGTAGGTAGAACAGGTGCTATAACACCAGTAGCCAATTTAGAGCCTGTCCAGTTAGCAGGAACAATAGTAAAAAGAGCCTCTTTACATAATGCCGATCAGATAGAAAAATTAGATATAAGAATTGATGACGAAGTTTTTGTAGAAAAAGGAGGCGAAATTATTCCTAAAATTATAGGAGTAGATGAATCCAAACGTTCTATTCATTCAATCAAAACAAACTATATTACTCATTGTCCAGAGTGCCAAACGGAATTAATTAGAAAAGAAGGAGAAGCACAGCATTATTGCCCTAATTATTATGGATGCCCACCTCAAATAATAGGTAGAATTCAACATTATATATCTCGAAAAGCAATGGATATAGAAGGGTTAGGGGGAGAAACCGTTGCTTTACTATTTAAAAATAAATTAGTTTCTAATTATGCTGATTTGTATGAACTTAAAAAAGAACAAATTGTTGTTTTGGATAGGATGGCAGACAAATCAGCAGATAATTTATTAATAGGAATAGAAAAATCGAAAGAAATTACTTTTGAACGTGTATTATACGCATTAGGTATTCGATATGTAGGAGAAACCGTAGCCAAAAAATTGGCAAAACATTATAAATCAATTGAAAATCTTCAAAATTCAACATTAGAAGAGTTGGTTACTGTTGATGAAATAGGTGTGAAAATAGCTCAAAGTCTAATAGAATTTTTTGAAAATCAAAATAATTTAGATATTTTGAATCGACTTAGAAATTATGGAATATTGTTAGAATTACAAGAAACAACTTCTGTAGTAAGTTCAGATTTATTGAAAGGTAAAAATTTTGTAGTATCAGGAGTTTTTGAAAATATTTCAAGAGATGAATTAAAACAATTAATAGAAAATAATGGAGGAAAAATAGGAAGTAGTATATCTTCTAAAACCCATTATGTAGTGGCAGGAAAAAATATGGGACCTGCGAAGTTAGAAAAAGCAACACAACTTGGAATTACGATATTATCAGAAGAAGAATTTAATGCAATGTTATGTTAAAAAACGCTCCTTTATACGTATACCTATTAGCT
Organism: Flavobacterium sp. TN-1; assembly: GCF_052828645.1. NCBI lineage: Bacteria > Pseudomonadati > Bacteroidota > Flavobacteriia > Flavobacteriales > Flavobacteriaceae > Flavobacterium > Flavobacterium sp. TN-1. Next base: position 2,824,711 of record NZ_CM128253.1, on the reverse strand, counting down.
TGTTTTTTGTCAGTTGTAGCCATGCTATTAGGTAATGAATTTTTACTAATTATATGTAAACCTATTATCATTCCCGCTTTAATAGCCCGTTATTTAGCCATAGAAGAAAAACAAAATATAATATATGTATCACTTATATTTGTAATTTATTTTTGTACTGATGCACTCACCCTATTTAATTTTGAGTTCATAAAGTTTTTAAATATGGGATTGGATTTATGTCCCTATTTACTATTATTATTTTTAGTAATTAAGGAAACAAAAAGAATAGGGTTTTATCAGAAAGCATTTAGTTTTTCATTATTAGGTACTATTTTTTTAATGCTTTTAACTTATTTATTACTAAATGGTTTAGCTTTTGAAGATATGAAATATTCTGCGGCTATTGTTGTCTATGGTACTGTATTAACCTCTTTAATTTCAATTTGTACTTATAATTATTTGGTAATAAACAATCTTTGTTTTAATAATATCTTGATAGCCATTGTTTTTTCAGCTATGGCTGATATAGTATATGTAGTTATGATAAAAATGAATTGTACTATAGTTTTTGAATGTTTAAAATTCATATTTAGAGTTATTTCCTATTTCTTTATTATTGAATATTTTATAAATGTAAGACCTTATTTTTTTAGAGAAATAGAAAGTAATAAGATTATTAGATAAGATTTAAAAGTTAATAAAATAGCCTTTATTTTTGTTGAATTTTACCTTGTATTACAGAGATTCTGTAAAAGTTAGTAACTAAACATTAGTTGCTAACTTTTACAATAAAATAAAAAATGAGTCTTTTATTGTTTGTTTTACCTCGTTTTTTAGAGTGAGAGTCCTACTTTAATGAGATTTATTTTTTTTAAATATTCTATAAGGAAGCCTAGAGGGGGCTACTAGTTGTTATTTGTCAATTTAATATTTATTTCTTAGAGAATCATTAGTGTTAATTTAGATATTTTTATATAAATTAATTTGTTATACTTATTTTTTAAAATAATTTAATCAAGTACCTCTTTAATTTTTTGAGATAAATCATTTAAATTTTTATAATGAGATAACTTTAAATCTTTTTTTATAATCTTTAAATAGTCAATAATTTCTAATATTAATTCTAGAGGATCGGCTTCGTATCCATATAAGTTTTGATCAAATTCTATACCAGCCACCATTGCATTAGAATCAAGTCCAATACACCAATTTTCTATGAAATCAACTAAATCTATTTCTTCTATTTGGTAATTTGTCCATTCGTCATTTTGACAAGTTTGAGCATATTTTTTTTGACTCCAAACACAAAGTAATTGAATAGGATTTCCTTCTTCATCTTGATAATTATTTGTATAAGATAAAGAATAAAGTTCTTCTTTTTCTAAGGTGTATATTTTTTCGGTTTGACAAATCGTTTTAATAAACTCTTGGTGGCGTTGTATAATCTGAATGTCGTCTTTCATAAAATGGAAATGTTTTTTTATATTGTTTTGCAAGAATTAATGAACTTTATTTGAAAATAGCTAAAAAGAAATGAAAAATTTGAATTAAATAATAAAAAAAATGAAAATCATGTATTTTATTGATTTTTGTTTTTTAATTTAATCCTTTATTGTTAAAAATGATAATGTTATTTTCCAATAGTAAATCATGATTGAAGAAATGGTTTGAGTGTTTGTTGTTATCTTATAAAATAGGTGTAATAATAACTTTAGTATTTGTTTTTGGATTACAATATGTAATTTGTATTAAAATACTAGTTGTTTAAGTGAGTTTTGTTAAAAACTAAAAAAATATTTTATTTAGATTTTCCAGCTACACAAACCACAATTTCTCCCTTTGGAGGTTTTGTTTCAAAATGTTTTAGTACTTCTTCTGCTGTACCTCGTACTGTTTCTTCATGGAGTTTAGAGAGTTCACGGGATACGCTTACTAAGCGATCGGAACCAAAGTATTGAACAAATTCAGTTAATGTTTTGATTAGTTTATGGGGCGAAACATATAAAATCATCGTTCTGTTTTCTTCAGCTAACTGTAAGAAGCGGGTTTGTCTTCCTTTTTTATCGGGTAAGAAGCCTTCAAAAACAAATTTATCATTAGGCAAACCACTGTTTACTAATGCTGGAACAAAAGCAGTTGCACCTGGTAAGCATTCAACTTCTATACCGTTTTCTAGACAAGCTCTTGTTAACAAAAAACCAGGGTCGGAAATAGCAGGGGTACCTGCATCGCTAATTAAGGCTATATTTTGTCCTGTTTGCAAACGCTGTATTATTTGATCAACGGTTTTGTGTTCGTTGTGCATGTGATGGCTTTGCATGTGAGTAGCAATTTCAAAGTGTTTAAGTAATTTGCCACTAGTACGGGTGTCTTCCGCCAAAATACAATCTACTTCTTTTAGAATTTTAATGGCTCTAAAAGTCATATCTTCTAAATTGCCAATAGGGGTCGGGACTATGTATAATTTACTCATTTGTTTGATTGTAAAAGGGGAGTAATAATTTAATTAATTCAAGTTGCTAGTTAATTGATTTATTTAATTGCAAGCCAAAGACAAATAATGTAAGTTTTATTAGAAAACCTTCTAATGTTATTGCATGTATAGTTCTTGGAAACATTTTTTTAATATCGCTTATTGTTGTTTCTACCCTTTTTCTCATTTTTAGTTTTTCATTTTTTTGTTCTAAAGTATCCATTCTTTTAGCATTTGATTTACGCTGAATTTTTAATGAAATACATCTTCTCTCATATACAACATCCTCTAAACTATAATCAGTATAAGCACTATCTCCATATATTGAAGCCTCTACTGGTAATTTGTCAATCATTTTTCCTAGTGCTTTTGCATCTGCTGTTTTTCCTGGTGTAAAATGAAAAGCTATTGGGATTCCATTTTTTGTGGTAAGTAATTGTACTTTAACTCCATAAAAATAATTTCGCATACTTGCTGTGTAACCTCGCCATTTTTCTTCTTTGAGGATTTTGCAGTTCGAAATCCTCATATTATTGCAAACAGCAACTGGAAATGAATCTATGATATACTGCATCTCACAGCATAAATCTTTAAAATATGAACTTATTATTTCAAATAACTCATAAAGCAAACTTCCAATCTTATGTAATCTTCTATTAAATCTACTCTTGTCAAGCATCTTTGGTATAAATCCATATTGTTTCATAAACTTTATAGCTGAACTATGATTTCCATAAAAGCTTGTTGATGACACAATCGCAGTTAAAATAATTTCACTATCGCTAACCTGTCTTCTTATATCTTCTGGATGTTCGATTCCTTTTAAAATATCATCAATTAAACAAAAAATTGATATAATTTTGTCTTTGCAAAGCATTGGTGTTGTTTTTTTGGTTCACAAAACAAAATTACTTAACCTTTGCTTTGTTTTTTATAAATATCAACTAGCAACTTGAATTAATTATTTAAAAAACAAAAAGTTTAAAAATAAATGATTAAACGAGTTTGTGAAAAGAAACAAGGTGGCTGTCCTAAAAGTTCGCAATCTTGTCATTTCAACAAAAGGGAGGAGTCGTATAATCTTGATTATGAGACTTCTCCTTGCGTAGGAGTGATAAACTGCATGTTGATTTATTATTTTTTGGACAGCCTCGTGTATCCTTAAACTAGAAAATAAGATAGAAATTATGCAAATTTACTTATAATATATTCCATAAAACGTTCTTCATAATCTTCGCGACCTAACCAGTTGTTATAATCAGGTTTTACCATTTCTTCTATAAAATCTTTGGCTTCTTGGTAGCTTTTAAAAGTTTCTAATTGTGATAAGACACGATTTAAATCTTCGGTACTTCCATCAAATAAATTTTTTTCAAATGCCATGCGATCGTTTAAAGATAATCCAACGGATCTAGAAATTTTATCATTTAAATTACTTACGGGTTTCTCTATTACGCGCTCAAAAGTAATTTCATTAAAATTAGACATGAATTCATGGAAAATCTCTTTTACAGCTGATGTATGGATTTCGTTGGGAGTAATTTTTTCTTCTGTTTCTGTATTTATTTTTTCAGAAACGGTTTTAGAATGTATTTGATTGAAAAAAGCATCCATTGAAATGTTCTCGGATTTGCTATTATCTTCTTTGTTTTCTATAATTTGAGAGGTGTTTTCTTTTTCGGTTATCTCTTCTTCAAAATTTTCTACAGCTAAGATAGTTTCTACAATTGGTGTAATTTCCTTATTTTCAGCTTCTGTGTTTTCAATAGGCAGAATGGATTCATCCAATTCTTCTTCTAATTGAGCTATTATTATCTTCTCATTATAATCAAAAGCGTGTTCTAATTTTTCTTCTATTTGTTTTTTTCCAATAGTGGGTTGTACGTCACTAAAATTTTCTTCAACAAATAATAAAACAGAAAGTTTTTCATACAATCGTTGTGCCTCACGATGTAATTCTCGTACATCTTCTTTGTGTTTTAATTGTAAAACTTTATGGGCAATACTAATCAATTCGGCTTCCAATTTCTTTTTCATTGCGTTTAAATTTTTGGTGATGAAAGAATTAAAATTTATTGATAACTTTATCAGTTGAGCTGTAAAACAACCAGTCTTTTTTAATAATTTTGCGAGTTACAAAGTAATAAAAACTATTCATTTTTATCATTATAAAATTAAAAAATGTTTTTAGAAAATACAGTAAACCCAAAAGAACAATTTGGATGGATTGAAGTAATCTGTGGTTCAATGTTTTCAGGAAAAACGGAAGAATTAATCCGTAGATTAAGAAGGGCTCAGTTTGCTAAGCAAAAAGTAGAGATATTTAAGCCTAGTATTGATACACGTTATCATGAAGAGATGGTTGTTTCTCATAATAAAAATGAAATTCGTTCTACACCTGTTCCAGCTGCAGCTAATATTCGTATTTTAGCACAAGGTTGTGATGTAGTAGGAATTGACGAAGCCCAATTTTTTGATGAAGAAATAGTTTCTGTTTGCAATGACTTGGCAAATGCAGGAGTTAGAGTGATTGTAGCAGGATTAGATATGGATTTTAAAGGAAAGCCTTTTGGTCCTATGCCTGCTCTAATGGCGACTGCGGAATACGTTACTAAAGTACATGCAGTGTGTACTAAAACAGGAAATTTGGCACATTATAGTCATAGAAAAACGGCTAATGATAGTTTGGTCCTTTTAGGAGAAACAGAAGAATATGAGCCTTTAAGCAGAGCCGCCTACTTTAACGCTATGCGTAATGATATAGATGTAATAGACGAACAAATTATAAAGAAAGAAGAATAAAAATAATGGCACTGATACTTAAACAAATTGCAACAGCATTATCTTGTGAATTTATAGAAGTTGATAGTTCTATTGTAATTGATACAGTTTCAGTAGATAGTCGATCACATCAAAATGCAAATTCAACACTTTTTTTCGCTCTTATTGGTCCTCATCATGATGCACATCAGTATGTAGAAACTCTAATAGAACAAGGTGTAAAATCATTTGTAGTACAGACTATTAATGAAAAATGGTTGGGTAAAGCCAATTTTTTAAAAGTAACCAATACTTTAGAAGCTTTGCAATTATTAGCTACCTATTATAGAAATTTATTTTCATTTCCTATAATAGGAATTACAGGTAGTAACGGTAAAACAATCGTAAAAGAATGGTTGAACTTTTTGTTAAGTCCAGATTATACAATTATAAGAAGTCCAAAAAGTTATAACTCCCAAGTTGGTGTCCCACTTTCAATAATAGGAATTAATAAAATGCACAATTTAGGTATTTTTGAAGCAGGAATTTCTACTGTAAATGAAATGCAAAATTTGCAAAAAATAATTCAACCCACTATTGGAATTTTAACAAATATAGGATCAGCTCACGATCAAGGTTTTGTTGATATTTATGAAAAAATAAAAGAAAAATTAAAGCTTTTTAAAGAAGTAGAAGTTTTAATTTTGAATAAAAATAAAACAATTGAAGCTTTTTTAGATCCATCCATCAAAACTTTTACATGGAGCACAGAAAATAAAGAAGCAGATGTTTTTTTTGAAAAAAAAGGAATAGAACAGAATACCGATTTAAAAGTTATTTATAAAAAACATCATTTTAAGATAAGTGTTCCTTTTATAGATGAAGCTTCTTTAGAAAATAGTATGCACTGTATTTTGATTATGTTGTATCTAGGATATAATGAACGAGTTATTAAGGAAAGAATAGCCCAATTATATCCTGTAGAAATGCGATTGAAGGTTAAAAATGGTATTTGTAATTGTACTTTAATAGATGATAGTTATAGTTCTGATTTTCAGTCGTTAAAAATAGCACTAGATTTTTTACAAAATCAAAAACAAAACCAGAAAAGAACTTTGATTATTTCCGATATTTTTCAGTCAGGATTAACGAACGAAGAACTTTACTCTAGAATAGCACAATTAATTATATCTAATAAAATAACAAAAATTATTTGTATTGGAAGCACAATTACAAAATACAAAAGTAAATTTCAGAATGCTATCTCTTTTGAATCAACAGCTTCTTTTCTAAATGCTTTTGATAGCCTTGATTTTTCAGATGAAACCATTTTGATTAAAGGAGCTCGTGTTTTTGAATTTGAAAAAATTGTTTCCTTATTAGAAGAGAAAAAACACGAAACCGTTTTAGAAATTAATCTAAATTCATTAAGTCATAACTTTAATTATTACAAAACTAAAATTAAACCTACTACTAAAATAATGGGTATGGTAAAAGCTTTTGGCTATGGAAGCGGAAGTTTTGAAATAGCAAAATTACTAGCTCATCATAAAGTAGATTATTTAGGGGTAGCTTTTGCAGATGAAGGAATTGAGTTAAAAAAGGCAGGAATTGAAGTACCCATTATGGTTATGAATCCTGAAATGACTAGTTTTAGATCCATTATTCAATACGGATTAGAACCTGAAATTTACAGTTTACGAGGTTTAAAAGCTTTTCTGAAAATTTTAGAAGAAAAAAAACAAAATCATTATCCAATTCATATTAAGATAAATACAGGGATGAATCGTTTGGGGTTTGATGAAGAAGTGATACCTGAATTAATATCTATATTAAAACAAAATAAAAAGATTCAGGTTAATACTATTTTATCTCATTTTGCCGAAAGTGATAATGATATAGATAGAACATTTAGTTTGAATCAAATAAACTTATTTGATCGCCTCTCCAGACAAATTATAGACACATTAGAATATAATCCTATCCGTCATATTTGTAATTCATCAGGAATTAGTAATTATCCTGAAGGCGAGTTTGATATGGTTCGTTTAGGAGTAGGGATGTATGGTGTTTCTAATGATTTAAATGAAATGAAATATTTAGAAACAGTCGGAACCTTAAAATCTGTTATTTCACAGATACGAACTCTAAAAATAGGAGATACAGTTGGATATAATAGACGTTTTGTTGTAGAAAAACCAACACGTATGGCTGTAATTCCTATTGGTTATGCAGATGGGATATCTAGAAAATGGGGTAGAGGTCTAGGTTATCTTTTAGTTAATGGAGAAAAAGCACCCATTTTAGGAAGTATATGTATGGATATGCTTATGATAGACGTTACTAATATATCCTGTGCAGAAGGTAATGAAGTAATTATTTTTGGAAAAGATTTGCCTGTAACTGTTATTGCAAAGGCTATAGATACTATTCCGTATGAAATATTAACAGGTATTTCGCGTCGTGTGTCGAGAATTTTCTACAGGGAATAGATTTTGAGTTAATTATTTATATTTTAGCTTTGTAACTTTGATTAACTAAAAAAACAATTACAATTATGGGATTTATTTCAGAATTTAAAGAATTTGCACTAAAAGGAAACCTTGTAGATATGGCCATTGCTTTTGTTATGGGGGGAGCTTTTGGTAAAGTTACTTCGGCTTTTGTTGAAAAAATGTTTGCTCCAATCGTTGGACTTTTAATGGGAGGTATAGACTTAGCTGATAAAAAAATAGTGCTAAAAGAAGCAGTATTGGATTCAACAGGAAAAGAAACAGCTCCTGCTGTAGCAATAGAATGGGGATTATTTTTGACGGCTGTTATTGATTTTTTAATTGTAGCTTTTGTTATGTTTTTAATCATAAAAGCAATGAACAAAATGAAGAAGCCAGCGCCAGCACCTGCAGCACCATCAGGCCCTACACAAGAAGAATTATTAGTACAAATAAGAGATTTATTAAAAAAATAATTTAAAAATCTTTCATATATAAAAAAACCTCAATCTTATAGTTGAGGTTTTTTTATGTGTATTATTCTGTGTTATAACAAATTTGTTACATCTATACTTTTTATTACTTTTACCTTCTAAAATATTATTGAATTATGTCAACAGCTAAAAGTGATTACAAAAGAGTAACTACAAAGTCATTATTTGATATGAAAGCCAAAGGTGAAAAAATTTCAATGCTAACAGCATACGATTACACTATGGCTAAAATTGTGGATTCATCGGGTGTAGATGTAATTCTGGTAGGAGATTCAGCTAGTAATGTAATGGCAGGTCATGAAACTACTCTTCCCATTACACTTGATCAAATGATTTATCATGCGTCTTCGGTTGTACGAGCAGCTCAAAGAGCATTAGTAGTGGTAGACCTACCTTTTGGATCTTATCAATCGGATTCTAAGGAAGCCTTGCGATCTGCTATTCGTGTAATGAAAGAAAGTGGAGGACATGCCGTTAAGTTAGAAGGAGGAAAAGAAATTAAAGACTCTATAAGAAAAATACTGCAAGCAGGAATACCTGTTATGGGGCATTTAGGACTTACACCTCAATCTATTTATAAGTTTGGAACTTATACAGTAAGAGCAAAAGAGGATACAGAGGCAGAGAAACTTATCGAAGATGCAAAATTATTAGAAAAAGTAGGATGTTTTGCTTTAGTACTTGAAAAAATACCAGCCCATTTAGCTAAAAAAGTAGCAGAAAGTATTTCAATACCTGTTATAGGAATTGGTGCTGGTGGTGGGGTAGATGGACAGGTACTTGTTCTTCATGATATGATCGGAATGACTCATGAATTTAGTCCTCGTTTTTTACGTAGATATATGAATTTATACGAAGAAATGACGCAAGCTATTGGACAATATGTGGCAGATGTTAAAGCGGAAGATTTTCCAAATGCTAATGAACAATATTAAAAAAAATATAAAACATATAATAAATTGTACAAAAACTATTATTTTAGGTTTTAAATAAGTAAAAGTTTTTGCTGTAATTTTTTGCTCATTGAAAGATGAAAATAATTTCAAATAAGAATAATCTAGCGGTTTTGTATGAAGATAATCATATTATCATAGTTAATAAACGAGTAGGAGATATAGTACAAGGAGATAAAACAGGGGATAAACCCTTATCTGATGTAGTAAAGGAATATTTAAAAGAGAAATACAATAAACCTGGAGAAGTTTTTTTAGGAGTAGTACACCGTTTAGATAGACCAACAACAGGGATTGTACTTTTCGCTAAAACTTCAAAAGCTTTAAGTAGGCTTAATGATCTTTTTAAAAACAGAGAAACTCAAAAAACCTATTGGGCAATAGTCAAAAATAAACCTTCTCAGAAGGAAGCTACCCTTATACATTATTTAAAAAGAAATCCGCAAAAAAATACATCTAAAGCTCATTTAAAAGAGGTGGCAGATAGTAAAAAAGCTATTTTAGATTACAAAATTATAAAAGAGTTAAATAATTATTTTGTTTTAGAAGTAAGTTTACACACAGGAAGACATCATCAAATACGCTCGCAATTAAGTGCTATTGGTTGTCCTATAAAAGGAGATTTGAAATATGGGTTTGATAGAAGTAATAAAGACGGAGGAATTCATTTACATGCGCGTAAATTACAATTAATACACCCTGTTTCAAAGGAAATTATTAGTGTTACAGCACCCGTACCCGATGATATTATTTGGAAATCAATAGAATAAAAAAATATTATGTATACTGTATCTCAACGAAAAAAAGTTTTGAGTAAATTACTAGATAACCTAGTAAAATACGAAACAGATATGCAAGATGCCTTGTATAAAGATTTTAAAAAACCCCGTTTTGAAAGTATGATTTCAGAAACGGAATATATTATTAATGAACTAAGATATACCATAAAAAAACTAGATTCATGGGCTAAGCCTAAAAGAGTTTTCCCTTCGTTGTTAAATTTTCCCTCAGCGGATTATTTATATTCCGAACCTTATGGTAAAATTCTTATTATAAGTCCTTGGAATTACCCTATTCAATTAGCATTTTCACCTCTAATAGCGGCTGTAGCGGCTGGAAATAAAGTAACCCTAAAACCTTCAGAACTTACCCCCAATAGTTCTTCCATTATATCTAAAATTATAAGAGAAACGTTTGAAATAGATCAAGTAGTAGTAATAACGGGAGATTATACGATTGCACAAGATTTATTAAGTAAACGTTGGGATTATATATTCTTTACAGGAAGTGTGCCAGTAGGAAAAATTGTAGCAAAAGCCGCCGCAGAAAATCTTACACCAGTTACTTTAGAATTAGGAGGGAAGAGCCCAAGCATTGTAGATCAAACAGCTGATCTAAAATTAGCTGCCAAAAGAATTATTTGGGGAAAAATATTTAATGCAGGACAAACTTGTATAGCTCCTGATTATTTAATCGTTCATAAAAGTATAAAAGAAAAAATGATTCCTCATTTAATACAAGAAATACAGAACGCATTAGGTAGCTCTATGCAAGAATCAGAAGATTTTGCACGCATTATTAATCTAAAGAATTGGAAACGCCAACAGAGTTTCTTAGAAAACCAAACTATATTATTTGGAGGTCAAACAAATGAAACAGATTTATACGTATCACCAACTCTATTAGATGAACCTAATTTAGAGAGTTCTGTTATGAAAGAAGAAATATTTGGTCCTATTCTACCTATTATTTCATATACAACTAAAGAAGAACTATATAAAATAGTTAATCGTTTTGAAAAACCTCTAGCCTTGTATTTATTTACAAAAGATAAATCTTTTGAAAAAGATTTACTTTCTGAAATATCTTTTGGAGGAGGTTGTATAAATGATACTTTATCCCATTTCTCCAATAAAAATTTACCTTTTGGAGGAGTCGGTCATAGCGGCATTGGAGCATATCACGGTAAATTAGGTTTTGAAACATTTTCACATCAAAAATCAATTGTAAAAAAATCAAATTGGATTGATCTTCCATTTCGTTACGCTCCTTACAAAGGAAAATTTCAGATGGTGAAAAAAATCTTAAAATGGCTATAATTTAAAAATGAAAACTTTAAAAAAAATTGATTTATATCAAATTATTAAACAAAGCATAGAACTTTACAAAAAAAATATACTTCTAGTAGGGCTTGTTTTTTTTATCCTAACTATTGTCTTAGTTAGTCTACTTAATATTGGATTTAAGACGTTATATAAAGGAGATGATTTATTAGAATATTTAAAACACTTTAATCCTGAAAAATTTTCCATAAAAGATAAACTATTATATTTATCAGTATTAACTATGATCATAGCTTTAGTCGCTCCTTTTAATGCAGGAATCCTAAAAATGATGAAAGATACACAAGAAAATAATAAAGTAGGTATTAATACCTTTTATTATTATATAAACAGTCCATATTATTTCTCTATACTCTTAGTTACCCTATTAGTCAGTGGATTTGGCCTATTTTTTAATACAACTTTAGAAGTGTTAATTAAAGATCATACTATAAAAAACTTCATTTCCTTTTTTATTTCAATATCAACTTCTATTCTTACTTTTACAGCATTGCCCAATGTTATTTTTAGTAATTTAAAACCTATAGAAGGAATAAAGAAAAGTATTAAAGATTGCTTTTTAAATTTTGGAAAAGTATTTTTATTGATTATCATATCCGTTATTTTGGGATATTTGGGATTTTTTGCGTTTTGTATAGGAATCTTTTTTACTTTCCCTTTTTATTTTGCTATACAATATAAAGTATACGATACATTGAAATAATATAAAAAGAATAAAGAAAAAGAAACCTCCTATTGTTTATAAAAGCAAAGGAGGTTTTTTAGTTTAATTAAGATTTTTATTTATGAAAAAAATCTAATATTAATTTGAAGCTAAAAAAATATATAAAAAAGATCAATGAGGAAATTTAAAAGTTTAAATGGTATAAAATATAATTATGATTTTTTATTATAAGATTAGATGATAAAGGGGTGTTTTTGTAGAATATACTAAGTAATGATAACTTTTTTATAAAAAATAGGGGGTTAATTGCTTTTAGATATTTATTTTTTTTGTTTTTTCTATAAAAAATAAGGGGGTCTAGGTGTTTTTTATATTTTTTTTTATACTTTTGAACTAATCTAATAAGGTATAAACTACTTAACAATAATTTTATGGCAACATTTCGTTTTCAATCACTCCAAAAGGCTACTAGTCGTCCAACTGTAGTAGTAGAAGAACTAGATAGAAAATCATCTATCTTTGGGACCAATGTATTTAATGATAAAGCAATGCGTCAATTTTTGACATCTGAGGCTTATAAGGCTGTTCAGAATGCTATTCAACACGGAATTAAAATTGATCGAAAAATTGCTGATTATATAGCAATGGGGATGAAAGAATGGGCTTTGTCAAAAGGAGTAACTCATTATACACATTGGTTTCAGCCTTTAACAGGTACAACAGCAGAAAAACATGATGCTTTTTTTGAAACGTCTTTTGACGGATCAGATCCAGTAGAAAAATTTGGAGGAAGTCAACTTGTACAACAAGAACCAGACGCTTCTTCTTTTCCAAATGGAGGAATTCGTAATACATTTGAAGCCCGTGGATATACAGCTTGGGATCCAACATCACCTGCTTTTATTTTTGGTACAACATTATGTATTCCTACCGTTTTTATTTCATACACAGGAGAAGCATTAGATAATAAAACACCTTTGTTACGTGCTTTACAAGCTGTTGATACAGCAGCGACAGAAGTAGCTAAATATTTTGACAAAAACGTTAAGAAAGTTACACCTACCTTAGGTTGGGAACAAGAATATTTCTTGGTAGATTCAGCTTTAGCTTCTTCTAGACCTGATATTTTAGCTACAGGAAGAACACTATTAGGTCATACCTCAGCCAAAGGACAGCAATTAGAAGATCATTATTTTGGATCTATTCCAACACGTGTGCTAAACTATATGCGCGATTTAGAAAATGAGTGTATGCTATTAGGAATTCCTGTTAAAACACGTCATAATGAGGTAGCACCTAACCAATACGAGTTAGCACCTATTTTTGAAGAAACTAATTTAGCTGTAGATCATAACTCTTTATTAATGGATGTAATGCAAAAAGTAGCAGAACGTCATAGCTTTAAAGTGCTAATGCACGAAAAACCTTTTAAAGGAGTAAATGGTTCAGGTAAACATAATAACTGGTCGTTAGCAACAGATACAGGTGTTAATTTATTATCACCAGGGAAAACACCTATGAGTAATCTACAGTTTTTAACTTTCTTTATAAATACAATTAAAGCAGTACATGATTATGAAGAATTATTAAGAGCTTCTATAGCATCGGCAAGTAATGATCATAGACTAGGAGCAAATGAAGCCCCACCAGCCATTATTTCTGTATTTATTGGTCAACAATTAACAAAAGTATTAGAAGAATTAGAAGGTGTATCAAACGGAAAATTATCACCAGAAGAAAAGACAGATCTAAAACTAAATGTAGTAGGTAAATTACCAGATGTATTCCTAGATAATACAGATAGAAACAGAACTTCTCCTTTTGCTTTTACAGGTAACAAGTTTGAGTTCCGTGCAGTAGGTTCATCAGCCAATTGTGCTACTTCTATGGCCACCTTAAATACAATCGTAGCCAAACAATTGAAAGTATTCAAAATAGAAGTAGATGCTTTAATTGAAGAAAAAGGATTGAAAAAAGATGAAGCCATCTTTAATATATTAAGAGAATATATCAAACAAACTAAAAATATCTTATTTGAAGGAGATGGTTATAGTGACGCATGGGAAGAGGAAGCCGAAAAAAGAGGTCTAAGTAATCATAAAACGACTCCGAAAGCTCTAAAAGCCAAAGTCTCAGAAAAAGCAGTTAGCCTGTTTGAAGAAATGGGGGTAATGAACCATGTAGAAGTAGAAGCTCGTTATGAAATTGAATTAGAAGAATACACTAAAAAAATTCAAATAGAAGGAAGAGTTCTTGGCGATATTGCTCGTAACCACGTAATTCCCACAGCTATTCGTTATCAAAATATTTTAATTGAAAATGTAAAAGGATTAAAAGAAATTTTTGGTTCCGATTTTGAAAATGTTGCTAAAGAACAAATAGGTCTAATTAAAGAAATTTCAGCACACATTGAAGGAATTAATAAAAATGTAGATCAAATGATAGAAGAGCGTAAAAAAGCTAATAATTTAGAATCATCTGAAGATATGGCAAACGCATATTGTGACCACGTTAAACCTTATTTTGATGTTATTCGTGAACATTGTGATAAATTAGAATTGCTAGTCGATGACGAATTATGGACGCTAACTAAATATAGAGAATTATTATTTACAAGATAAATGTAGTTTTTTAAAATAAAATAAATATTTTTTAAAAAAAAGAGGACTTTTTTAAGTTCTCTTTTTTTGTTTTTAAATATTTTTATGAATATCGTTAAATTTTAACAAAATATACGGAAAAACCTCGTTATGAATATTTTTAAACTAATTAAATTTCACTATTCTATTTAAAGTTATTGAATCACAGTGATTTATGTGTGAGAGATTACTTGTGGTAAAATCAAGAATATTTGTTTTTTAATGACAATAACAAAATTTGAGTTGAAATTGTAGTAGGATTGGACATCCTTAAAATGAAAACTCTAAACAGAATATAGAAGATTATCTTTTTTAACTTTTATTTCTTTTAGAGTTTTTTAAACTAATGAATACGGAAATAAAAATTATAAGAAATGATATTTAATTTCTGTTTACCTATAGAAGAAATTACATTATCAACGCCGCTAACTCGTTCAAATTTCTTTAAGATACAGAATAGAGACTAGATGGGTTAGATAACAAGAATATGATTTTTAAGAAATTTCCTAAAAGTAATGATAGATCAATAAAGACTAAACAAACTACGTAAAATGCAAGAATTAAGACAAATTATTTTCTATTTATTCATTTTAGGAATTCCAATTACTATTAAAGCACAATTTACAATTACAGGAAAACTAATGAAACAGAGTAATGTACCCATAGTAATGGCAGAAGTAATTATGTCAACATTAGAAAATGAAGCCATTTCTACTCAATTAACAAACGAGCAAGGATATTTTGAAATAAAGGTTCCAAAAAGAGCAAATTATATTATACAAATAAAGCAATTAGGAACAATTCTTATAGAAAAAAATGTTGAAATAAAAGAAAATACAAATCTAGGAATTTTACATCCCGAAAAGATAAATAAAATAGAAGAAATAACCATAATATCTCAAAAGAAAATAATAGAACGTAAAGTAGATAGAGTAATTTTTAACGTACAAAATTCTACTAGAGCTTCAAGTGGAGATGCCTTAGATGCTTTAAAAGTAACACCAGGAATAAGAATTCAAAATGATCTAATAACCATGATAGGAAAAAGCGGAATGGGACTCATGATAGATGGTAGATTGATGTCATTATCTGGTGACGATTTAACAAATTATCTTAAAACAATAGCAGCCGATAATATAAAATCAATAGAAGTTATTACAACACCACCAGCAAAATATAGTGCTGAAGGAAATAGCGGTTTACTTAATATTATTCTTAAAAAAGCCAAAAATGATACATGGAATACAAGTATTAGAACCAATTTAAAACAAAATACCTATTTTACAGGAGGACTAGGAGGAACATTTACTTATAAAAAAGACAAAAATAGTTATGTTATAAGCACACTTTATACAAATGGTAGTTATAAAGGAACTGAAAATTCGATTATTTATTATCCTAATCAACAATGGGAAAACAGAGGAATAGGAAAGTATTATACCAATATCTGGAGTAATCGTCTAGGATATGACTATCAGGTAAATAAAAAATGGAATTTAGGAATACAATATGTAGGCAATATCAGTAAACCCAATATAAATGATTCAAATGAAGTAACTCTTGTAGATAATATAAGACAACAACAAACCGCTAATATTAATTCAATTGGAGAAAGTAAGCGAAAAAAAGAACTAAATACAATTAATCTTCATTCAAATATAGATTTAGATACAATAGGTAAAAAAATAAGTATTGATCTAGATTATTTGAGTTATACATCTGCTGTTAATCGTAATTTTAACACTACAACTTTTGCGCTACCACAATCAGGTTTGTCCTCAAAATTTCAAAATACTCTAAATCAAACAAGTCAAAATATTAAAAATATTTCAACTCAGGTAGATATACAACATCCATTAAAATGGATTCATTTGAATTACGGCATACGATTATCATATTCAAAAACCAATAATGATATAGATTTATTTGATAACACTACAGGCCAACCTTTAAAAGATTCTAATCAAAGTAATAAATTTCAGTTTAAAGAAAATACACAAGCCATTTACATAAGTGGAAATAAAACTTTTGGTAATGAAAAATGGCAAACTCAATTAGGAATGCGTCTTGAAAGTACACAAACAGAAGGAAATTCACTCACTTTAAATCAAATAACAACTAAAAATTATACTCAGTTTTTCCCTACGATATATTGTATGTACAAAATAAATGATAATAAAACAATTTCATTAAGCTATTCCAAAAGAATTTATAGACCTAGTTTTTCTAATCTAAATCCATTTAGATGGTACACCTCAAACTTTTCATATTCAGAAGGAAATCCAAATTTAAAACCCTGCATATCAAATAATCTCGAGTTTAATTTTAATTATAAAGACAATATAGGTTCTAGTTTGTTTTTTTTAAAAAAAACAAATAATTTCGGACAAGTAGTAATGCTTAATGATAATGAATACTATCAAAGAATAACACAACTTAACTATTTTGACAATTATAGCATCGGATTAAATCAAATGCTAAATTATACGAAGAAAAAATGGTGGGAAAATCAAAATACCTTATATATTTATTTTCAACACTCCGATTCTAGAATTTATCCTCTGACACCTAAAACCAATGAAGGTTTGGGCGCGCAAATAAATACAAGTAATAATTTTATTTTAAAAAAAGATAAAACCCTTTCAGCAGGTTTTGATGTTAGCTATATCTTCCCTAATAGATCAGGTGATCTAGTTTATAACTATGAAAGAACATTGATAAGTCTTTATGGAAGAGCTTCGTTTTTTGAAAAAAAAATGCAAGCAATTATAACAATTGAAAATCTTTTAAAAACAAACGATTTTAACACGTTAAGTACTCGCAATATGATCGATACTAAATATAAAGGATATTATGATTCTCGTTATATAAACTTACAATTAATATACAAATGGGGTAATAATAAAATAAGTAATAAAAATCGAAAAGTAAGCAACGAAGAAGAAAAAAACAGAACAAATTAAAATATTTTAAATTTCTATAATTTGTAGTGTACAATACAGAAAATAGAATTTATAAATAACCATTTGCGCAAATTAACTGACTGCTCGGTGAAATAATAAGCAGAAACAATACAATAATTTTTATTCTAGTAAAAATGAAAACAAACAAAACAGAAAAATTTGATCTATCAAAATTTGAGGCTCTTGAAATTAATGGAGAAACATTAAAAGGAGGTTTTTCTACTGCTTTAACAATTAATGTAGTAGGCGGTTTACTAAAAGAAGGTGATAACTACTATAAATGCGGTCAAACAAACAATTGTCAAAGTGGTAATTGTGTTGCAGGCTGCGGATCAGATATTAGTACAGCAGAAGTTTAGTAATAAAATTGAGTTAGAATAATTAAAAAAGAAGTATCCGGAAAGTTATAACATCCAATGTAATTAAATATACTAGACTCTATAATCTTGTTTATAAATAAAGATAAAAATAGAAAAATGAAATTTTCATTCTATTGAATAATAAATTACATATTGATTTATACTTTTCGGATAACTTCCTTATAAGAAACGGAATAATCTATGAAACTTTTAAATTTTGAAAAACTAGATGAGGTTGATAAACAAAAACTTATAGGAGGATTTTCTTCGATCTTTAGTACAGTTGATAATTTTGATTACCAAGATTCAAACCTTACTAATAATTGTCATGGAGGAAACTGTGCAGCAGCTACTTGTAAAAAACAAAAAATAACGAAAGAAAAAGGTAAAAACGGGAATTGCGTAGGTAACTGTGTACCAGGTTGTAGTACAAAGAAATAGATAAAATTTATCTATAATCATCTTTTTATATCCTTCATGATATAAAGACAAAGTGTGTATTGTTTTTAATTTTTATAAACTAAATAATAGGCTAACATAAAATATGAAAAAATATAGTCGCTTTAATACGATATTACCTTACAAAGGAAAATATGCGTTGTACAATTCATTAGAACAAAAATTTCTTTTTATAGAAAGAGAGTTAAAAGAAATTTTAGAAGCCTCTATTATAGAAGGTATTAATAACTTAAAAGAAATACATCCTACTTTTTTTGATTATTTGTCCGAAAATAATTTTGTTATAGATGACAATGTAGACGAAACGGATAAATTAAAAAAAATTAGTGAAAAAATAGACGAAAATAATTCTACTTTTTTGCTTACAGTTAATCCTACAATGAACTGTAATTTCAAATGTTGGTATTGTTATGAAACCCATATTAAAGATTCTAAATTAGAATATTCAGTTTTAGATTCAGTGAAAAAATTTGTAACAAAAACTATTTCAAAAAACGAAATGAAATACTTTTCCTTATCATTTTTTGGAGGAGAACCCTTGTTGTATTTCAAAATGAATGTGATTCCGCTGATAGATCATGTAAGGGAAGAAAGTAACCATTACAATAAAAAATATTCCGTTAGTTTTACCACGAATGGATATTTAGTCAATGATTATTTTATTGACTATTTTAAAAAATACGATATGTACGCGAGTTTACAAATTACTCTAGATGGTTATAAAGAAGAACATGATGAAGTTAGATTTGTAAACAAAAAGAAAGGAAGCTATGATGAAATTATAGCAAATGTGAAAAAATTACTTCTAAACGAACGATTTAATATTACTCTTCGAATCAATTACACTGATAAAAATATTCACAATTGTTTTAAAATTATTGATGATTTTGAAGAAATTCCAAAAGAAATCAGAAATAAAAAATTATTGATAGATTTTCATCGTGTATGGCAAAATGATCAGCTTGATGATAGTAATAAAGTTTTAATGAACAACGTCTCTATTATGGAGTCTAAAGGTTTTAGAACAAATGTTATCTATTCTCCAGATAATGTAAAAGCATCTTGTTATGCAGATA
The DNA here is from genome assembly GCF_052828645.1 of Flavobacterium sp. TN-1. Classification (NCBI taxonomy): domain Bacteria; kingdom Pseudomonadati; phylum Bacteroidota; class Flavobacteriia; order Flavobacteriales; family Flavobacteriaceae; genus Flavobacterium; species Flavobacterium sp. TN-1. Next base: position 2,805,274 of record NZ_CM128253.1, on the reverse strand, counting down.
AAAGAAATAGTGCAACTATAAATTATAATGGAGATTTATTCAAATGTACCGCAAGAGATTTTCTTTCTGAAAATAGAGCAGGATATATCTCACAAGAAGGAGAACTTGTATGGGAAAATGGCTATTTAGATAGAAGAATGACATCCAAATTTAAAAACAAACCCTGTCTTAATTGTAAAATTATGCCTTTATGCAATGGAGGATGTACACAGCACGCTATAGAAAATGAAGGAAAAGAATATTGTGTTTTTCATGGAGATGAATCTGAAAAAGATAAAGTTGTTTTAACCAAAATAGAGGAAATATTAAAAGAAAATGTTGCATTATAATAAATCAAAAGTAACTTTTTACAATCAACTTGAAAGTACAGATTGTGGTGCGGCATGTTTAGCTATGATTATCAGTTATTATGGTAAAAAAATTGCATTATCACAGGTAAAGAAACAATTTGATTTTACTCGAATAGGAGTTTCTATTCAAGATATTACAAAAGTAGCATCAAAAATAGGATTGCAAACCACTCCTTTAAAATTAACACAAGAGCAACTAGAAGAAATTCCTTTACCTTCAATTTTATTTTGGAAACAAGACCATTTTGTAGTACTCGAAAAAATTACATATAAAAACAAAAAAAATAAATACCATATACTTGATCCAGCTTATGGTAAAATTATTTTAGAAAAGGACATCTTTATAAAAGAATGGCAAGGAAATAATGAAAAGGGAGTAGGGATTGTATTTCAAGAAACAGAAGAGTTTAAAAACTTTAAATGGCAAGAAGAAAGTAAAAAAGCAATACTAAAATCGCCCTCATTTATCACCGCTTTTTCATTTTTAAAAATTAATAAATGGAAATACCTGAGTTCAATTATATTACTAATCATTAGTTTGATAACTTCTTTTTATATTCCATTTACTTTTCAAAAGATTATTGATTCAGGGATAATATTAAAAAATATTCATATAGTTTATTATTTTTTAGCAGCACAAATAGTACTTTTTATATCTAGTTTTATATCTGATTTTTTAAGCACTCTGTTACTAACAAAAATTAATTACCATTTGAGTATCTTGTTAAAAGAAAATTTACTACTCAAATTAATGCGTCTACCCATTCGTTTTTTTGATACTCGACTTAATACAGAAACTTTACAACGAATTCAAGATCAAAAAAAAATACAAAATTTTATTACTTGGAAAGGAATTGATTTTAGTTTGAGTGTATTTAATATACTTATTTTTAGTGCTTTACTATGTTATTTTAATCTTGTTGTTTTCAGTATTTATATAACCTTATCAATATTTTCAATAATTTGGGTATCCTTTTTTTTACGAAAAAGAGCAATGTTAGAGTATGCTATGTTTTTAAGTCAATCTGAAAACAGTAATGGAGTTTATGAATTTATAATGAATATGCCAGAAATAAAAATAAACAATGCTCAATATAAAACAGTAAATAAAATATTAAATATTCAGAAAAAAATAAATAAACTAGAACTCCGCAATTTATTTTTAAATATGTATCAAAATATAGGAGTCGAGTTCTTAAGTAAGTTTAAAGAAATTACAGCCATAGCCATTTGTGCTTATTTTATTATAAAAGGAGAAATGACATTAGGAACATTATTGAGCATTTCATACGTCATAGGTCAGTTAACAAACCCTATTCAAAATTTAGTCACATTTATTAGAGATACCCAAGATGCCACAATAGCTAATAAACGAATAAATGAAATTTATGATACTGAAGAAGAAGATAATCATACAAAAATAGATATAGAAAAAAATACTTTTAATGTTATAGATATAAAAGAAGTTTCTTTTAAATATCCAGGAAATTTTAATCCATTTGTTTTAGAAAATATATCTTTTTCAATTCCTAAAAATAGTATTACTGCAATCGTAGGAGCAAGTGGTAGTGGAAAAACATCTCTTTTAAAATTATTACTTTCTTATTACTCTTCAACAAAAGGTAAAATTCAGTTAGACTCATTTAATTTACAGGAAGTTTCTTCTAATTTATGGAGAAAAAAATGCGGTATTGTTTTACAAGATGGAAAAATATTTAGTGGAACAATAGCAGAAAATATTGCAATAGCAGATGAAAAAATAGATGAAGAAAAATTAATAGAAGCAGCTGAAATAGCCAATATATTAGAGTTGATAAAAGTATTACCTATGGGATTTAATACAAAAGTAGGAAATTCTGGAATCGAATTAAGTGGAGGGCAAAAGCAACGAATTTTAATTGCTCGAGCTATTTATAAAAATCCCGAATTTATTTTTTTTGACGAAGCAACTTCAGCATTAGATGCAGAAAATGAAAAAATAATTCATAATAATTTACAAGAATTTTTTAGAGGAAGAACAGTTGTTATTATTGCGCATCGTTTGTCAACTGTTAAAAATGCAAATCAAATTATAGTATTAAAACAAGGAAAAATAGTAGAAAAAGGAAATCATCAAGAACTTGTTGATAAAAAAGGCGATTATTTTAATTTAATTAAAAATCAATTGGAGTTAGGAAATTGATAAACTAAAGGAAAATAATATACTAAAAAAAATGATAGTTTAAATAATATTTAAAAAGAAGCTCTATATTGATGTAAAAAATAAATAAAACTTAAAATAGTTTTAACATAATATACGGAAAAACCATAATTAAATTAATTTTAAACAAACTAAATTGCGCCCCGTAAAACTTCTTGATTATCGGTTATTAAAGGGAAAATTATCATGCTAATAGAGAAGAGTTGTTCCTTTGTTAAACTTTATAAACAAAAAAACAGCAATTTACAGTAAGAATTATAAAAGGGATTGGACATCCTTGAATGAAAACTCTAAAAAGAATATAAAGATAGAATAAGCATAATGCCTTTGGTGTTTAAAAAGTGATAAAAAAGAGCTTATTTTTAATCTTTGTATCTTTTAGAGTTTTTAAAACTGAAAAATTAGAATATTTGAAAATAAACATAGTCTAGTGTAAATTTTATCTATAAAATTTTAATAATTAGATCTTTAAGAATATAAATAATCTATATAAAATAGAGTAAAAAATATCTGTTTTTGATGATCTTTCTTATGAAAATGTTTTATGACTTAAGATATTCATATACTTATATGAAAAAAAAAATTATTTTAATATTAATATCTCCTTACCTATGTAGAGGTTTTATATTTCGTTTTTCTGATAATAACGAATTTATGAAGTTAAAAAAAGAAAAAATATGTTTCAATGATCCATTTTTTTCTAAAATGAAAATAGATAAAAGAGGAACAATTAAACCTCCGAGAATTAATTAAAAATGTATAGAACTTTAGGGTCAATATTTATTATAGTATCCGCATTAATATCTTATTTAGATAAATATGTGATGGTTTATAATATTAATTTTAATGATAATTGTGGTTATAATAACTCAGCCGATTTGGTTTGGGCAACATCCATTATAATAGCTCCACTTTTACTAATTGTAGGAGCTAACATGAAACCGTATAAAATAAGTTATATTTTTCCTGTTTATACCTATGCAACGTATTTATTTTGGGTGTTTAAAGAAGATAAAACAGACTATGGATGGTCTAAAATTTATGCCATTTTTATAACTCTTTTATTTATTGTTTTTATGATAGGAATTTCTAAAATAAAGGAAAAAGAGAGAGTAGAAAAAGAAAAAATTAAGAAAAAAATTATATTTCTTGAAAAAATGTTAGACTTGTCTTATATAGTAATAAATAAATATTAGCCTATGAGTAAATATGATGAGTTAATACGTCTTTCAAAGTTAGCCAATGAGTCGTATGATAATAATGAAATTGACGAAGAAACCGTTAAAAAGATATTTTCTCAATGTTTGAAAGAATATAGAAGAATACAAGCAGAAGAAAATTCAAAAATAAAAAAAGATTGTATTGGTATGTTTTTTAAAAAGCCTCTATAATAGAGACTTTTTTGTTTTCTTTTTCATTTTACTTAGTTGACTTATTAATTCCTTTTCTTTAAAAGTTTCATACAAATAATCTACTTTATTATCAATTGTTTTAACTAAGTTGTCATATTCTTTACTAGCGTGTTTATCTTTATAAAAAGAAACTTGTTCTCTTAAAAAATCATTTTGTTCTTTAAGAAAAACAATTGTGTCATTTGCGGTTTTTAATTCCGTTTTTAAAAAATTTATCTCAATTGATTCCTTGTGTTCATAACTTACTTTAGAATTTTCATCTAAATAATTTTTGTTAGCTAAATAATTATGTAAAATTTTAAGAGTAGATTCTCTTGGTTTTTTTGAAGTGCCATTTAATATTTTATTAATACCAACTTCTGTGAGTTTTGTTTCTTCAGCTATTTTATAACCAGTTAACCCTCTTTTTTTAATTTCTAGAATTATAGAATTAGCATCCATTTTTATTCATTTTAGTTTTTAAAAGCATAATAGTTATGTTAAAAAAAATATATTTAGTTTTGTATTTACATAACTATTATGTATGTTTGTCTTTACAAATCTAACAAAAAAAACTATTTGTTTGAGCTGAGAGTAAAAAAACGATATTAAATGTAAAAGAATTAAAAAGTTTTAAATTTTCTAAAAAAGGATAGAAAGAAAAGATTGTAATCTTTTTGAATTGACGTTTCATATTTGTTTTTTTAAATAAAATTACTATCTTATATCTTTAAAATAAATCAATTTTAAAATACCTTTAAATTGGTTTGGGTAAAATGGGAGATAGGATAATAAAAAAATAATATAATAAAATGTAGAATATACATAACAAGTTAGTTAAATGGTAATAGAAAATTGTTTAAAATTAAATAAATTATGTTTTGGGGTTTATTTAAAAAATAATTAGTGTCACATTTTAGTGTCTTAATACTCTTATTTTCATTGTTTTGTTAGGCGAGTTTTTAAAATAAAATTTTCTTCTGTAAGTATATTTATTTTTTCTTTTAACAGTTTTATTATTTCTTCTCTTGCTTCTGCTAATTCTTTATAATTTATTTTTTCATTATCAAGAATGTTTTTTTGAATAGCACAATCTTTTAGCATATTACCTTCCCCTTTTAATAACCATTCTGGATTTAAATCTTTATAGTGTTCTATAATTTTCAAATAATTATCTGTTCTTATAGCTCCCCTTTTATCAAGGTAACCCATTGCAAAGCCTAATTCTTTACAAAATTTATAAGGTGTAATTGTTTTGTAATTAATATATTGTAGGATTCTTTCTTGGATGGACATGGTGTTTGAAAAAAAGTTAATAAATCATAATTTGTTTGAAAAAAAGTATATATATTTGCTTGTGCTCTTTGTGAGTACATTTACAAATGTAAATATAATAAAGTAAGTTTATGGGGTCGTCAATTAATTTAGGTACTAAACATCATCAAGTTCTTAGAAAAGAGTTTCAAGAGGTTTCAAGACAAACAATTTATAGCGCTCTTAGATATTTCAATAATTCGGAAACAGCACAAAAAATACGTAACCGAGCAATTGAATTATTAGAAGAAGAAATAAAAGAATATAAGGATTTTAATAATAAATAGTATACTTGAATTAGTTTTAAATATTGAATAAAAGAGTAAAGTCATAAATTATTTGTTTATATATACCTTCAAATATGTTCAACTAAAAAGTTTACTATTTATTTTATTTCTTTATGCTATAGAGAAATTATTTAGTTTTATCGCACAGATCTAAATCATTTTATTCTGGGTTTTTAATCTTAACAAAAATACAAGGAAGATGGGGACTTTTTGTTATTTGTTGGTTATTAAGATGTTAAATCAATAGAAGTACATATCGAGAATAGGTATGAGTGTTTAACTGTGGGTATTTTAATCTCAAGCAAGAGCTTAAGGTGAAAAGGGCTGGTTTTACAATAGTTAATGCCAGCCCAAATGTTTTTATAATATTTCTTTTTTTTAATTTAGGGATACATAGAATGTTTGGTTTTTGTTTAATTAATATATGTTACAAAATAAAAAATTCACAAAATTTTATTTTATAGGTATCCAAATTAGAATGAAAATAAAAGATTTGTTTTATTCGTTTTTTGTTTGAATTTATTATCATATAATTTAGATTTAATGATATTTATTTTAAACCCATTTCTTAAAAAAGATAATGGGTTTTTAAAAGATAATAATTTTTATTAATAAAATAAGAGCGTAATTTTATTGAAATTAATTAGTGTACTCTCTTGTTACTTTTTCAACTCCATCAATTTTTCTAATTCCTTCTATCATTTTTTTTAGGATAGAAATATTAGGAACAACAACTGTTATTTGTCCTGTAAAAAGCCCTGCTTCTCCACTTAAAGATATACTTTGAATATTGACATTTAAATTATTGGAAATTACTCTTGTTAATTCATTGGTAAGTCCAAGAGTGTCCATTCCTGTGATTTTTAATGTAGCTTTAAAATCCTGTTGAGTAGAATCAATCCATTTTGCAGGAATGATTCGATAGGCATAATTAGATTGTAAACTAATAGCGTTAGGGCAGTCTTTTTTATGTACCTTAATCCCTTCGTTGATTGTTATAAAACCAAAAACAGGATCTCCAGGTATGGGGTTACAACAACTTGATAATTTATAATCTAATCGATCTTGCTCAATTCCAAACACAAGTAGATCATATTTTTGGGTAATTTCTTCCTTTTGAATTATTTCAGGATTGGCTATTTGTCCTTTTTTTATTTTCCCTCTAAAGAAATTAATTAAAGTATTGCTTTTTTGGGAAGCATAATCTTTTAGTTGTTGATTGTCAATAGACCCTATTCCAACTCTATAAAATAAATCCAAACTGGTTTTTAATCTTAAAAAAGCAACGAGTTCATTAATTGTATTTTCACTAAAATTAATTTTTAAATGGCGAAGTTTTCTTTCTAATATTTCTTTTCCATCTTCAGCTATTTTTTTAGTATTTTCATTTAAAACATTTCTGATTTTATTTTTAGCTCTGGAAGTGGTAACGTAATCTAGCCAAGTAACTGTGGGTTTTTGATGTGGAGAAGTTATGATTTCTACTTGATCGCCGCTTTTCAATTCTTGGTTTAACGGTACTAATTTTCCATTAACTCTTGTACCACGTGTTTTTATTCCTATTTCTGAATGAACTGAAAAAGCAAAATCTAATGCGGTAGCTCCTTTTGGTAATGATTTAATTTCTCCTTTTGGAGTAAATACATAAATTTCTTTTGCGTAAAGGTTCATTTTAAAATCTTCAACAAAATCGACGGCGTTACTGTCTGCATTTTCGAGTGCTTCTCGTAAAAGGTTTAGCCAAGTATCAAGGCTGCTTTCTTCTGTAGCTCCTTGTTTATACTTATAATGTGCAGCGTAACCTTTTTCTGCGATTTCGTCCATTCTTTCACTTCTAACTTGTATTTCTACCCAACGACCTAGTGGGCCCATAACAGTTATATGTAGTGCTTCATAACCAGTAGATTTAGGGGAGGATATCCAATCTCTTAAACGACTAGGTGATGGACGATAATGATCAGTAACAATGGAATAAATTTTCCAAGCAAGAAATTTTTCGTCATGTGGATTGGATTTGTATACAATACGCAAAGCAAATTTGTCATATACTTCATCAAAACTTACTTTCTGTGCTGCCATTTTTCTTCGAATAGAGTAAATAGATTTTGGTCTACCTTTTATAATATAATCTATTCCTTCTTCATCTAATGATTTTTGTAAAATGTCTGAGATGTTTTTTATATATGCATCTTGTTCTTCTTTTGATTCTTTAATTTTACTAACAATGTCATTGTATATGATGGGTTCTGTATATTTTAGCCCCAAATCTTCTAGTTTTGTTTTTATGTTATAGAGTCCAAGACGATGAGCTAAGGGAGCATATATATAGAGTGTTTCAGAGGCAATTTTTAATTGTTTGTGCTCTGCCATTGATTCCATAGTTTGCATATTATGCAAGCGATCGGCCAACTTAATGATAATAACCCTAACATCATCATTTAGTGTTAATAACATTTTTCTAAAATTTTCAGCCTGCATAGAGACATTCATGTCTTTTTTGACTTGTGAGATTTTAGTTAAACCAGCTACTAATTGAGCTACTTTAGGATTAAATGCTTTTTCTATTTCTTCTACTGTTATGTCTGTATCTTCAACTACATCATGTAAAAGTGCGGCAGCTATACCTGTAGCACCTAATCCTATTTCTCCAGCCACAATTTTTGCAACTGCTATAGGATGAAATATATAAGCTTCTCCTGATTTTCTTCTTTGATCTTGATGAGCATCTACTGCAAAATCAAAAGCTTTGCGAATCAGTTTTTTATCATCATCGCTCAATGTCTGATAACTTATGCGAAGTAATTCTTTATACTCCTGAGCTATTGCTTTATTTTCCTTTTCAATATCGATTTCAACCATTGTTTTTTGGGGTATATGTGTCGCCTAAATTTAATAAAATTTTAATAAAAAACAAATATGTAAGAATGATTGTTATTTATTTTTTTTAAACATAAAGTTTGATGTATGTAATAAATAGTTTGTATTTTTATTATAATGTTATTTTATAGATAGTTATGTTCTTTATTTTAAAAATATGTAAAAAGTGGTTAATGCTATTTAAACTTAAAATATACTGGATTAAAAAGTAAAATTCTCGATATGTTTTTTTATTTTAAAACAACTCGAACAAACGGTTGAGTATATAATTGAAATTATCGTTAGTTAGAGCGCGAAGCGCATCGAGAACCAATACTAATTTTTATTGCTTTTATAGGATAGTGTCTAAATCAACATGCAGTTTGTCACTCCGACAAAGGAAGGAGAAGTTTCATAATCAGCATTATGTGATTTCTCCCTTTGGTCGAAATGAACAAAATTGCAAACTTTTTGGATAATCTCAAGGTTAAAAAAATAGTATTATGAGGAAATTTTAAATGATATAAAAGTGTTTTTAATATTATTATTTTAAATGTAGAAACATATATGTATGTAGGATTTAGAATAAAAGACCACTATAAAAGGTAAATTAGTGGTCTTTTTGAAAAGATAATTGTATAAACTAAAAGGTTTGATAAAATGTTAAGGCTATCTAAAAGGTCGTAATCGTATCATTTCGAACAAGATAAGATTTGAACGAACTAACAAGCGAAGTAAATGAGATGACACTGATAATCTGATTTCTTCTGTTGCAGAGTTGATAGGTTAGGTGCTGAGTTTTGACTTTTTAGATCCTCTCGTTATTTATTAAAAAGGTTTCCTAATAATCCATTTAATCCTCCTTTTTTATTAGCAAGAGCAATAGCATCTCCAATACCTAATTGACCATCGCCATCTTGATCTAACAATGATGTAATACTTGAATTACCTATACTTTTTCCATCTAATAGGCTTCCTAATAAACCTCCTAAATCAGTTCCATTTTGTACATTGGCTAATTTTGCTTTACCAGCTAAAAAGGACATTAATAAAGGGGCAGCCATTTGTAAAATAGAACCAATTTTATCATTTGAAAGGCCTGTTGATAAACTTAATTTATTTTCTAGATTAGGTTGATTACTACCTAATATATGGCTTAATATTTTAACTCCATCTTGAGAGTCTATTCCATTATTAAATAAATGAGTAATAGTATCTAATAAATTAGTATTATGTTTACCGTTTGATAATGCTTTTAGTAATCCTCCAGCTCCAGCTTCGGTAGCTGAATTACTTTGCATGGTTTGGATTAATTGAGGGAGAGCAGAGCTTAAAACATTTGAAGTTTCTCCTTCTGAAGTACCTACTTTATTACTGATATTAGTAACCATTTGTTTTCCTAAATCACTATTGATTAAATCTAAAATTTCTGACATTTTGATTATGTTTTGGTTATGTTTATAAAAATAATGATTAAAAATGATATTTCTTATGTATATAAATCAATAATTTTGTGAGCTATTTCGATACTCATATTTTCTAAAGTTTCAGCACTAGTTCCTCCTATATGAGGACTTAATGAAATGTCTGGGTGCATTAATAACTGAACAGCAGGATTAGGTTCTCCTTGAAAAACATCTAAACCAGCAAAACTAATTTTTTTATTTTCTAGATACTCAATCAAATCTACTTCATTGATGAGTTCACCTTTTGAACAATTGATTATTCCTACACCTTGTCTCATTTTTTTAAATTCACTAGCGGTTAAGAGATAATTTTTTTGTGTGGGTATATGTAAAGAAATAAAATCAACTAAGGGGAGTAGGTCTTCTAAAGGCATTAGATCAATATGAATTGTAATTTTTTGATTGGAGTAAAATTCAATGTCAACAGGAACTTGTTTTGTTTCTTTTGCTGTTCCAATAACTTTCATTCCTAGCCCTAATGCTTTCTGAGCAACGGCTTTACCAATTTTTCCAAATCCTATAATTCCTAAGGTCTTTCCTTTTAATTCTAAACCAGTACTGTATACTTTTTTTAGTTGATTAAAATGAGTATCGCCTTCTAAAGGCATATTCCTATTAGAATCATGTAAATAACGAGCTCCTGAAATAAGATGTCCTATAGCTAATTCAGCAACAGCATTTACTGAAGCGTTTGGGGTGTTTAAGATTTTTATAGTGTTTGAATGATTAGGGTCTGTTATAATATTATCTGTGTCAATCCCTAGTTTGCCTATTACTTTTAAATTAGGGCAAGCATTTATTATAGATTGATTGATTTTGGTAGCATTGCGTATAAGAAGAATGTCTATTTGGTTTTTATTTAAATAGTTACTTAGCTGTTCCTGTGCTACTTTAGTAGTTAATACTTTAAACCCATTGTTTTCTAATAATAAAATGGCCTGATCAGATAAACCATCATTGGCTAATATTTTCATTTATAAAGTGTTGTGTTAAACTAAATTTTCAAATTCTCTCATTACATCTACCAAAACTTGAACACTATTTAATGGTAAGGCGTTATAAAGAGAGGCTCTATAACCGCCAACAGAACGATGTCCTTTTAGTCCTGAAATACCTGCCTTTTCCCAAAGTTGATCAAAGATGGATTCGTGTTTTGTATTTTTTAAAACAAACGTGGCATTCATTAGACTTCTGTCTTCTGTGACGGCTGTACCTTCAAATAAAGGATTTCGATCTATTTCGGTATATAAAAGTTTGGCTTTTTCATTATTTATTTTTTCAATGGCATGAACTCCTCCCATTTTTTTTAGCCATTGCAATGTTAATAAAGAGGCATAGATAGAAAACACGGGTGGGGTATTATACATGCTTTCTTTGGCAATATGTAGTTGATAATCTAACATAGATGGAATAATGCGTCCTGTTTTTCCTAATATTTCTTCTTTTACAATTACTAAAGTTGTACCTGCAGGACCCATGTTTTTTTGAGCTCCAGCATAAATTAAATCAAATTTGCTAAAATCTAAATTTCTTGAGAAAATATCTGAACTCATATCGCAAACCATAACCGTATTAGATTGTGGGAATGATTTCATTTGAGTACCGTAAATAGTATTATTACTGGTACAATGAAAATAATCTAAATTATCAGGTACTATATAATTTTTAGGTATAGTGTTAAAATTTTCATTTTTTGAAGAAGCTAAGATAATGGTTTCACCAAAAAGAGTAGCTTCTTTAATAGCTCCACTTGCCCATGTACCTGTTTCAAGATAACCTGCCTTTCCGTTTACTTTCATTAGATTATAAGGAACCATTAAAAATTCTAAACTAGCTCCACCATGTAAGAAAAGTGCTTGATATCCTTTATTTTCTAATCCTAAAAGTTCAAGAACTAAAGCACGAGCTTCTTCTATGACAGCAACAAATTCATCGCTGCGATGTGAGATTTCTAAAAGCGATAATCCCATGTCATTAAAATCTAAAATAGCTTTTGCAGATAGATCAAATACTTCTTGTGGCAAAATGCAAGGACCTGCACTATAATTGTGTTTTTTCATGGTTTGCTTTTTATTGTATGTTGTATGTAAACGATTGGAATTAATACGTGCCTCAAGGTTAAAATGAGGTTTGTGTATGTGAGTTTTTTTTTCTTTTTCTTTTTTTATTATGTCTGAAAATTTAATCCCCATTTTATAGTGAATTTAAAAAAGCAATAGTATCAATATTGTCTGCATAATCCCAGAGTTTTGGTTTTTGTGTTTGACCAAAAGGAATGCTATTTTCTACTAATTGATTTGAAACAATACATTGAATAAGATCTTGGTCATTTATGAGACGGTTTTTAATTTCTTCTAGATCCTCGTAATATTCATAGAATAAGGAAGAAATGGGTGAAGCATAACTTGTATCTTCTTTTAATGTTAAAAATTCATTATCTAATATTTTAAAAAGACTCATTAAAAAAACAGCTTTATTGTAATCATAATTGTTAGCATATTTTTCATAATGAATAATTTCACCATAAGGATAAATGGCTTCAAAAAATAATTTGAAATCATAATCTTTAGGTATAAAAATCTTAGAAACATTACGACAGCCTAAACCAAAATATCTAAAGATATCTTCTCCTAATAAAAATAAATTTTCTTTATTTTCGTTACCGTCTAATATAGCAACAGAATTTCTGTTTTTACGGATAATAGAAGGCTTATTCCTAAAATAATACTCAAAATAACGCGCTGTATTATTGCTACCAGTAGCAATTACAGCATCAAAATTTTCTAATTTTTCTTCTGTAAAAAGAATTCTATTTTTAAGTTTAGGTTCTACCGCTTTTAGATAATTAGCCAAAAAAGGAAGTAATTTTTGATCATTAGACGATAATTTGGCTAGCACTTTATTTCCACTAAGTAAAACAGATATAAAGTCATGAAATCCCACCAAGGGAATATTACCAGCTAAAATAAGTGCAATTGTTTTGGGATTTTTTTCGTTATAGCTGTAAGGTGCTAACCATTGAATTAAGTTTTCTTCTGTTAAAGCATCTGCCCAAGATTGAATTGAAAAATAAACTTGTTCAGGTGTAAACCAGCCATTATGTGCTTTCGAGATCTGGATAAGATCGATAAATGGGTCAAAAAAAAGGTCATTATATGCCGTTTGATTATTTGCTAGATTGCCCTGCGGTGTAAACTGTTTTAAGAAATTTCCTAATTTAGAAAATGCAATAATAATTTCTTTTTGTGACATAGGTTACTTGCTTATATATGGTTTAGATTGTATTTTTGCACAAAAATAAGATATTTAGCTTTAGTAGACTGTATGTTACTTCCTAAAGCTTTTAAAATTGTTGAACGCTTACAGCTTAGGGCTTGCGGCATAAAGCATGAAAATATGGCAATTATAATTACAGATGAGTGTATAAACTGTGGGGCATGCGAGCCAGAGTGTCCTAATACGGCAATTTATGAAGGAGCTGATGATTGGAGATGGAAAGATGGTACAAAATTAACAGGAAAAATAATACTTCCAGATGGTACAGAAGTAGATTCAGAAACTGCACAAACGCCTATTTCGGATGATGTTTATTATATTGTTCCTGGTAAATGTACTGAATGTAAAGGATTTCATGAAGAACCACAATGTGCCGCAGTATGTCCAGTGGATTGTTGTGTACCTGATGATAATCACGTAGAAACAGAAGAAATATTATTAAATAGACAATCATTTTTGCATAACGAATAATTTTTTCTTTCATAAAAATAATCAGCTGCCTATTTATAAGCAGCTTTTTTTATGTTTTTGTGAAAATATCTGAAAATTTTATCTTATAATTTGTTGATTTCTCTTTTCGTATAAAACTGTAGAAATTAATTAAAGATGATACTTCGAAAAAAAAATAATTGTAATTTTAGAGTCAGAAATAAGGAGTTTAATTTACTGTCAAATATATGCTTTATAGCGAAAAAAAATCTCAAGAAAAAGGATTTTTAATTTTGTTTTTTACAATAGGATTACTTGAAGTTGTAGCTGAATATTTTAATAATTTTTTAATAATGTATATTTTAAAGCCTTTATTGATGCCTATTATGATGCTGATGTATTGGGTGGTTTCTAAAGAACGTAATATATATTTTTTATTAGCTCTATTTTTTGTTTTAATAGCTAATATTTTGTTTGTATCACGAACTTTTAATAGTGCCGTAGTAGCATCTATTTTCTTTTTTATATATAGAGGAATTGTAATATACTTGGTAGTAAAAGATCAACCTATCAAAAAAAAACTACCTGTAATTATAGGTACTCTTCCTTTTTTTACAGCATTTGGCTATTTAACTTTCTTAACTAAAAATGAATTAGGACAAGGGATTTATATTTACCTAGTTCAAGTATTATTTCTTTCTTTTTTAGGAGGAGTTGCCCTTTCAAATTATATGATTAAAGAATGTAAAAAGAATTTTTGGCTCTTAATTAACGCTGTTTTTTTTGCAATTATTCAATTTCTTTTAGTGTTAAAGCTTTTTTATCTATCAATAGCTATTTTTCCTTCTGTATGTATGTTTCTATATCTTTTTGCTCAGTTTGCATTATATAAATATATGCTAGAACGAGAAAAAGAAATTATTAATTCAGAAGACTGTTCCTTTTTAATAGATGAAATAGAATAGATATTTGGAACCCTATCTTTTTTTCTGAAAAAGAATTATAAGTAAGAGATAGGGCAGCTTTTTGTTGTCAAATTTTATATTTACAATAAGAAATTTATTTATATTTAAGGTACAGGATCGTAACCACTACCTCCCCAAGGATGGCATCGTAATATACGTTTACTACCTAACCATAATCCTTTTAGAGGACCATGTTTTTTTAAAGCGTCTACCATATACTGAGAGCAAGTAGGTTGATACCTGCAAGCAGCAGGCATTAAAGGAGAAATAATATATTGATATATTCGTACTAGGAAGACAAGAGAAAGAATTAGTATTTTTTTTAGATTCATGTTATTTTTATTAGATAAAGAAAAACTATCTCAAAAGAGCATTATTTAATATTTAATCAGCTATTTCGAGATAGTATAAGTTTTTATAAACTCTTCGGTTCGTTGATCAGAATAAAATAACGATACTAATTTAAAAGAGATTATGATTTTTATATTTATGTGCTTTAATACGTATAAGTAGTTCCTTCTTTACCATCTTTTAATTGGATGCCTAGTTCTAGTAATTGATCTCGAATTTGATCAGATAATGCCCAATTTTTATTAATACGTGCATCTTTACGCATTGTAATAAGCATTTCTATTACACCATTTAATTTGCTAGAATTATCATTAATTGATGATTGATTTTCAATACCTAAAATGTCAAATACAAAATTATTCATTGTTTTTCGTATTAAATCTAAATCCTCTTTTGAGATTGTTTCTTTGCCATCTTTTACGATATTAATAATACGAGCACCCTCAAATAAATTAGCAATTAGAATAGGAGTGTTAAAATCATCGTTCATGGCTTGATAGCAGTTTTCTACCCATTGAGGAATATCAACAGAGGATTGATTTTTAGGCGTAATCAAGTCAATATTTTTAATAGCTTCCATTAAACGATTATACCCTTTTTCGCTTGCTATCATAGCATCATTAGAAATGTCTAACTCGCTTCGATAGTGAGCTTGTAAAAAACAAAAACGAATGATACTAGGATTGAATGCTTTTTCGAAAAAAGTGTTATTACCTGAAATTAATTCCATAGGTAGTATAAAGTTACCTGTGCTTTTACTCATGCGTAATCCATTCATTGTTAACATGTTAGCGTGCATCCAGTATTTTACAGGTGAAGAACCATTGCATCCTTTTCCTTGTGCAATTTCACATTCATGATGAGGAAATTTTAAATCCATACCACCACCGTGAATATCAAATTTGTTTCCTAAATATTTGGTACTCATGGCGGTACATTCTAGATGCCAGCCGGGAAATCCTTCTCCCCAAGGAGAATTCCATCTCATGATATGTGCAGGAGAAGCAAATTTCCATAGTGCAAAATCTTGAGGGTTCTTTTTTTCGTTTTGCCCATCTAAATCACGTGTATTAGCAAATAATTCATCAATATTTCGATTACTTAGCTCCCCATAATTAAGACCTTGTTTGTTGTATTCTTCTACATCAAAATAAACTGAACCTTGACTTTCATAGGCTAACCCTTTATTAATTAATTTTTGAATTAATTCTATTTGTTCAAGAATATGCCCTGTTGCTGTGGGTTCTATACTGGGAGGCAAAAAGTTAAATAGATCTAAAACTTTATGAAAGTATACGGTATATTTTTGTACTACTTCCATAGGTTCTAATTTTTCTAAACGTGATTGTTTAACAAAACGATCATTTTCTACATTTCCATCATCGGTTAGATGTCCTGCGTCAGTTATATTGCGTACATAGCGTACATTGTAACCTAAATGTAATAAATAACGATAAATTACATCAAAACTCATGAAAGTTCGAACATTACCTAAATGTACATAGTTATATACGGTAGGACCACATACGTACATACCGACATTACCATCGTGTAAAGGGATGAAAGATTCTTTTTCGCCACTTAAGGTGTTATAAACTTTTATAGGGTTGGATGTATATAAACGCATTTGTTGAAATTTGAAAATAAGTGATTGAATTTATGTGTTTAATGGTTGTTTTTTCAATCACTTATAATTGAATACTTAAAACTTAGTTTCTAATTTTATATAGTCTAAAAATTCTTTACGAGTTGCTTCGTTTTTGAATTTACCACCAAATTCAGCAGTAACAGTGCTACTTTCTATATCTTTAATGCCTCGCGAATTTACACACAAGTGTTTAGCATCTATTACACAAGCTACATCATCAGTACCTAGTACATTTTGTAATTCTTGTACGATTTGCATGGTTAAACGTTCTTGTACTTGTGGGCGTTTTGCGTAGTAATCTACTATGCGATTCATTTTAGAAAGACCTATTACAGTACCATTAGAAATATAAGCAACATGTGCACGACCAATAATAGGTAAAAGATGGTGCTCACAAGTAGAATAAACTACAATGTTTTTTTCTACTAACATTTCATTGTATTTATAATGATTTTGGAAAGTAGAAGATCCTGGTTTTTTATCTGGGTTTAAGCCTCCAAAAATATCTTTAACAAACATTTTTGCCACACGATTAGGCGTGCCGCTTAAGCTATCATCTGTTAAATCCATTCCTAAAGTATTTAAAATACTTTCAACATCTTTGCGGATTGAAGCAATTTTTTCTTCGTCTGATAAATCAAAAGCGTCACTACGCAAAGGGGTAGTGGCACTAGTTGCTATATGACTGTGTCCTAATTCGTCGTGAAATTCTTCGTTATGAGCCATTAATATAAATATAGTTTATTTCAAAATTTTTTGAATTGCAAATATAGTGAATTACTAAAAACTAAAATAATTGTATTATTTGTTATACGTTTTTAGTGCTTCGGCTAAAATTTGAGCAGATTTGATAATATCTTCTTTTTTTAATACGTAAGCAATACGTACTTCGTTGAGTCCTATACCCGGTGTTGAGTAAAATCCAGCTGCGGGTGCTACCATTACAGTTTCTCCATTAAAATCAAAGGATTCTAATAACCATTGTGCAAAATCATCAGCATTTTGTACTGGTAATTGTGCAATACAATAAAAAGCACCTTTAGGAGTGGCAATTTTTACTCCAGGGATTTTATTCATTTCAGTAATTAAAGTATCTCTTCTGTCTTTATATTCTTTAATTACTTCATCAAAATAACTTTGTGGTGTATCTAAAGCTGCTTCACTAGCTATTTGTTCATAAGTTGGAGGAGAAAGTCTAGCTTGAGCAAATTTCATAGCCGTTTCCATGACTAATTTGTTTTTTGAAACAATACATCCAATGCGCGCTCCACACATACTATATCTTTTAGAAACGGAATCAATCATAATAGCATGATCTTCTATTCCAGAAATATTCATGACAGAATAATGTTTTGCTTCTTCATCATAAACAAATTCACGATAGACTTCGTCAGCAATCAAGAATAAATCATATTTTTTTACTAATTCTGCCAATTGGTTTATTTCATCTTGTGAGTATAAATAACCAGTAGGGTTTCCAGGATTACAGATTAAGATTGCTTTGGTATTAGGTGTAATTAATTTTTCAAAATCAGCAATAGGAGGTAGAGCAAAACCTGTTTCTATTCCTGACATTACAGAAACTACTTTTACTCCAGATGCGGTAGCAAAACCATTATAGTTTGCATAAAAAGGTTCTGGGATAATAATTTCATCACCTGAATCCATTGTACTACCCAAAGCAAATAATAGTGCTTCTGATCCTCCTGTTGTTATAATTATATCTTCTTTTTTAATAGGTAATCCTATTTTATTATAACTCTCAGATAATTTTGTTCTATAGCTTTCAAAACCAGCAGAGTGGCTGTATTCTAAAACCTTAATGTCGGTATTTTGAATTGCTTTTAAAGCTACTTCTGGGGTCTGAATGTCTGGTTGACCAATATTTAAATGATATACTTTGTGCCCTTTTCTTTTTGCAGTTTCTGCATAAGGTACTAACTTTCTGATAGGAGATTCTGGCATTTGAAGCCCTTTATTTGAAACTTTTGGCATGATTTAATTAATTTGGTAATGCAAATTTGCAATAAAATATTTAAATAAACATTTTTTTTAGATATTGATTTAATTGATACTTGAATAATATAATCTTATTATCTTACTGCTAAAAAAGAAATAATATGAATTATGGAATAAAATATTCTTTTGTTAAAAAGAATTAACTGTTTATTAAAGATATTGCATGGGTTTAATTTTGTAAAACCCAAAATATAATTTGATGATAATTTCGTAAAATAAAAAAAGGTATATTACCAAACTATTTTATGAATTAGATAACTTTGTGTTGTTTTGTTAATGAAAGACTCAAAAAGAAAAATATATTTGATTTATAAGATGATTTGAATGTAAGCAAATTAAGGAATAATGTCACAAAACCACCATATTTATTGTTTAGAATCTGTTGCGGATGTAACAGAAGAAAAAAGAAGCGTTGTTTTAGCCTCATTAGAAAATTTAGCATATCAATATAAAATAACCAATATATACAAAACTTTTGATAGTATAGAAGGTTTTGAAGAAAGTATTAGTGCTTTGTTGTTTCAAGATCGTTATTTTAAGGATTATGCAGTTATTTATTTAGTAATGCAAGGAAGAGCTAATGAGCTTAAAATAGATAATTATTATTATACTTTTGAAGAAATAGCAGAGTTTTTTGAAGGAAAGTTAAAAGGAAAAATAATCCATTTTGCAAATACTCTTCCTTTGGATTTAAATGAAGAAACTTTTCAGTACTTTTTAGATGTTACAGGAGCTAAAGCACTTTCAGGATACGTTAATAATGTCCCTATTTTGAGTACGATTTTAGATAATTTGTATTTTTCATTAATGGAAGAAATTGATGACATAATAGATTTAACAGAGACTTTATTTGAAAAACAATATAGCCTTTGTCAATCATTAGGGTTTAGAATATATTATTAAAATTTTTGTTATCAACTAGTTAATATGTTATTCTTCTAATGCTGTTATAAATGGTACAGTATTTGGTGTTATTTTTAACTTTAAATCAAAAACCGTTATATTTACCAAACAATTATTTCAAAATAAAATCGTTTAAAATAAGAAAAAATATGAGCTTATTTCTTCAAGTAGATTCACTTACTACAACTATTAATCAGGCTAATCTAAAAGATGTACCAGTAGAAAAGACCTTATCTGTATGGGAATTATTGACTTCAGGAGGATTAGTAGGTCAGATAATTATGTTATCTTTATTTGTTATGCTGTTTTTTGCATTGTATTTGTATTTTGAACGACTTATGGCAATTAATAAAGCATCTAAAATAGATGATAAATTCATGTTATTAATAAAAGATCATATTGCTAATGGTAGGTTGGATTCAGCCAAACTATTATGTGTAGCAACTGATTCACCAGTTGCTAAATTAATTGAAAAAGGTATTTCAAGAATAGGAAATCGTTTAGAAGATATTAATACAGCTATAGAAAATGCAGGAAAATTAGAAGTTTATAAACTAGAAAAAAATGTAAGCATGTTAGCTACACTTTCAGGGGCTGGTCCTATGACTGGTTTTTTGGGCACAGTTGTAGGAATGGTTATGGCTTTTCATAAAATGGCAAGTGGAGGAGGGCAAATAGAAGTAGGTATGTTAGCAGAAGGTATTTATACTGCTATGATGACCACAGTAGTTGGTTTAATAGTTGGTTTAATAGCTTATGTAGGCTATAATCATTTAGTTGTAAAAACAGATAAAGTAGTGCATCAAATGGAGTTAAATGCAGTTGAGTTTTTGGATTTATTAAATGAACGATAGATATGAATCTAAGAGGAAGAAATAAAGTTTCGGCTGAATTTAATATGTCGTCAATGACAGATATAGTTTTTTTATTGTTAATATTTTTTATGTTAACATCAACTATGGTTACAACTAATGCTTTGGACTTAGTTTTGCCAAAAGCAAAGGGAAAAACAGATAATAATAAAAGTATATCAATAAGTATAGATAAAGATAAAAAATATTATATAGATAAGCAAGCGATTACCGAAAATGAAATAGAAGCTAAATTATTATCAGTACTTGGTAACGGAAATAAATCCGTTATACTTCGTGTAGCCGAGGGAGTGCCGATAGAAAAAGCCGTTTACGTTATGGATATAGCCAATCGTAATCAAATAAAAATTGTTTTAGCAGTAAGACCTAAATGATATGTTATTTTTAGAAACACCAGAGGAAAAAAAAGCATTTGTTATTACTTCGGTAATTTTTGTAATCCTATTCTTCCTGTTTCTGTTTTTTGGATTAACGTATGTTGATCCTCCGCCAGAAAATGGAATAATGATCAATTTTGGAACAACTGATTTAGGGCAGGGTAAGGTACAGCCAGAAGAAATGGTTATTTCTTCGCCAAAACCTAAGATCGCCCAGCCCGATCATCTAAATGAAGAAGAAAATATACTAAATAATGAATCTACTGATGCTCCCGTTATTAAAAAGACTGTACTAAAAGAACAGATAAAAGATAAAAAAGAGGAGCAAAAGCCTAGTAAGTCAACGGATGATGCTTTATCTAGTTTTATTAATGGACCTAAAATAGCAGGAGCTAATGAAGGACATGGTAATGATGAAGTATCAGGAGATAAAGGAGAACTAAAAGGAAGTCGGTATGCTAATTCATTTTACGGATCAGGTTCAGGAGTAGGAGGGTCTGGATGGGGATTAAAAGGAAGAAGTTTAGCATCTAGATCTCGTAAAGTACAAGATTGTAATGAAACAGGAAGAGTAGTTGTACAAGTTATAGTAAATAGAAATGGTCAGGTAATAATGGCTAACTATGTAAAAGGAACAACAAATACAAATCCTTGTTTAGTAAATCCTGCAATAGATGCTGCAAGAGCATTTAGATGGCATTCCGATGAGCATGCCCCTGAAAAGCAAATAGGTTTTATCGTTTTTAATTTTGAAGTAGGGCAATAGTTGCCTGTTTTTTTATGACATATCAAGAAACAATTCAATGGATGTTTGCACAGCTGCCTATGTATCAGCAACAAGGAGCTACCGCTTATAAAAAAGATTTAACAAATACTGTTTTATTGGCTAATCATTTAGGAAATCCTGAAAAAAGAATTAAAACAATTCATATAGCTGGGACTAATGGTAAAGGATCAACCTCTTCTATGTTAGCATCTATTTTACAAGAAGCAGGATATAAAGTAGGGCTATATACCTCTCCTCATTTAAAAGATTATAGAGAACGTATTCGAATAAATGGGGTGGTTATAACAGAAGATTATGTAGTAGAATTTATTCGAAAAAATAAAACTTTCTTTGAAGAAAATCATTTAAGCTTTTTTGAGATGACAGTCGGATTGGCTTTTCAATATTTTGCAGATAAAAATGTAGATATAGGAATCATAGAAGTTGGTTTAGGAGGACGATTAGATTCCACCAATATAATTACACCTTTAATATCCGTTATAACTAATATAGGTTGGGATCATGTACAATTTTTAGGAACCACGCTGTGTGCTATAGCTTCTGAAAAGGCAGGTATTATAAAATCCAATGTTCCTGTGGTAATAGGAGAATATCTACCCGAAACACAGAGCGTATTTTTAGAGAAAGCAAAAAAAATGAATTCAACTATTTATTTTGCTTCCGATCGAATATTTGAAGAATACGAATGTGAATTATTAGGAGATTATCAAAAACAGAATAAAAAGACAGTTTTGCAGACAATAGAAGTTCTTCAAGATTATTTTGTTATTACAGAAGAACAATTAAAAAAAGGTTTACTAAGTGTGGTCAGGAATACAGGTTTGCTAGGACGTTGGCAACAATTAGATGCTATGCCCAAAGTTATTTGTGATACTGCTCATAATAGTCACGGATTAAAAATTGTGTTAAATCAAATTAAAAAAGAAACCTATAATCGTTTATTTTTTATTTTAGGAGTTGTTAATGATAAAGATTTAGATGATATTTTACCGCTTTTCCCTAAAGATGCTTATTATATTTTTACAAAACCTAATGTGCCTCGTGGTTTAGCTCCGGAAAAATTAAAAATTATTGCTGAATCACATGGTTTGATTTTTAATGAGATAGTTTCTTCTGTTTCAGATTCTTATAAAAGAGTAAAGGACTTGGCTAGTGCTCAAGATTTTATTTATATAGGAGGAAGTACATTTGTGGTAGCAGAAATTGTATAATTTTCTTTATTTTTTTATTGTTTTACAAAAAAACTATCTTATATTTGCACCCACAATAACGGAAGAATATTCTTCTAGATGTTATCGGGCGATTAGCTCAGCTGGTTCAGAGCACCTCGTTTACACCGAGGGGGTCAGGGGTTCGAATCCCTTATCGCCCACAGAAGAAACTTAAAGTTTCATACGTTCAAAAATTTATCGGGCGATTAGCTCAGCTGGTTCAGAGCACCTCGTTTACACCGAGGGGGTCAGGGGTTCGAATCCCTTATCGCCCACAGAAGAAACTTAAAGTTTCATACGTTCAAAAATTTATCGGGCGATTAGCTCAGCTGGTTCAGAGCACCTCGTTTACACCGAGGGGGTCAGGGGTTCGAATCCCTTATCGCCCACAAAAGAAACTTAAAGTTTCATACGTTTAAAAGATTTATCGGGCGATTAGCTCAGCTGGTTCAGAGCACCTCGTTTACACCGAGGGGGTCAGGGGTTCGAATCCCTTATCGCCCACAAAAGAAACTTAAAGTTTCATACGTTTAAAAGATTTATCGGGCGATTAGCTCAGCTGGTTCAGAGCACCTCGTTTACACCGAGGGGGTCAGGGGTTCGAATCCCTTATCGCCCACAAAAGAAACTTAAAGTTTCATACGTTTAAAAGATTTATCGGGCGATTAGCTCAGCTGGTTCAGAGCACCTCGTTTACACCGAGGGGGTCAGGGGTTCGAATCCCTTATCGCCCACAAAAGAAACTTAAAGTTTCATACGTTTAAAAGATTTATCGGGCGATTAGCTCAGCTGGTTCAGAGCACCTCGTTTACACCGAGGGGGTCAGGGGTTCGAATCCCTTATCGCCCACATTAGCATCCTTTATAGGGGGCTTTTTTTTTGCCTTTTTGGATCAAATCAATGTGATCAAATTAAATATATAAACCCAAATTACGCATTAGAGATTTCAAAAGGATAGGTGATGTTATAATTCCAAAGACCACTGAACCAAGCTCTTCTTTTTTTGTTAAGTGCAATTTTAAAAACAAATTTATCATTTTGTTTTTAAAAATATGTCGCTATGGCAAAGGTTTTATATCGCAATGTTGTTAGTGTTTTCTGAGTTTTTTCTTGAAAAACAAATGTTCTGAAAAGAAACATTAAATTATAAGCTATCATAGTAAAAATAGGAGCTGCTTCGGTTAGGAAAAAATCTTTCAAATTAAATCTGTCAAAGCTAAAGTCATATTTCAATTCTTTTATTCTATTTTCAGCATCGTCTTTACGATGATAGAATTTCCAGATTTCTGATGGAGCAAATTCTAGATTTGTAAAATAGGCTGTGTATCTGTAGTTTTTGTGAATCTGATCCTCAGGAAAAAGACTTAATATTTTACCTGGCGCATTGGGTCTTTCTTTTAATTTTTGACGTACAACTACCATTCTTCTTTATTTTTCCCAGAACTTAGCCTTATAATTTTGCTCACAAATCTCAATACCGTCATCTATGGGTTTATTACTTTTTGGACAGCCTCATTAAGGTTTTATATTGTTGTAAGAAAATATTTTATACTTGAGATAGAATAAAAAAAGAAGGTTTCCATAAGTAGATAACCAGCACTTAGTTTTTGTTTAGATAATAGGGAAACCTAATAATATATTGTATTATTTGATTTATTTTATCTGTTTATTTTTAACTTTCTTGGTAAATTAGAAAGAATTGATCAAACAAAGCTAAATGATAAGATTGTCTATTTTTTGGATACCTTCTTTATAGATTTTTTAAAATTAATTTATAATAATTCTTCTTGATTCTTTTTTATTTTTACTTTCTATATTTAAAATGTAAACACCAGAAGAGATATTAGATAGATCTATTTCACTATTAAATTCTGATCCTTTTGCTTCATATTTTCTTTCAAACATATTTCTACCTCCTAAATCAAAAAGTTGAATAGTTACTTCTTGATCTGTAGATAAGGTAATATTAAATTTTCCGTTAGAAGGATTAGGGAAAATTTCAAATTTTTCAAAATTATTTATTTCATTTCCTAAAGTTCCTTGTATAACAAAATTATCAATGAATACTCCTTCTTGATTAGAAGAATCGTCTGATATAAAAGTAAATCTGAAAATAGCATTTGATGCAGGTCCTACTTCTGCTAAACTATGGGTATAATTTCTCTTATTACCATTATTACCATTACCTCCTGAAGGAGCAATATTATAATTACCAGTCCATTGTTTTCCAATACAATTGAAGCAATCAATACCATTAGGTATTCTAGAGCTATTATACCAAGTGTTGGTTACATTACCAAGAGGAGTCCAAGTTGCACCATTATTAGTTGAATATTCAAAATAAATGATATCCCAGTTGCTTTCAAGATCAAATGCCATATCAAAACTTACTCTGGCATTAGTTAAATTAGATAAATTATAACATTGAGAAACTAAATAAGAGGTTGTTTTGTCAGGATAGTTTCCTACTAATTTTGTAGCATACCCTGGTGAATTACCAGTAGCTGCAGCTGATAAATTTGTTTTATTTACAAAACCTCTTTCCCAAACAGTATTATTTTTATTTCCCTGGTCTACTGAAACTAGAACATCATTAGGTGTATTGAATGTATTTAATGTGCCTATGTTACTAGAATCATTTACTAATATTACCATGGATTTGTTATTATTAGTCATTAAGTCATCATTTACTATACTAACGGTAGCATTTAGTATATGATAACCTCTGCTTAAATTATTTACATTTAAGGCTTGAGTTACTTGTTCGCATTGAGCTAAGTTTCCATTCCAATTTAGAGTAGAATTGGCTCCACCGTCTATATTGTAGGTAATAGTAGCAGCATTAATAACATTAGATCCACCATTTTCAAAAGTAATTGTAGGGCTATAGGGTGCACCACAATTTACATTTAAATTACCTCCTTGTAGAGATTTTAAGACAATATCATTAGCAACAGCATTATATGCGTTTCCAACATTTACAGCATACCAAGCATTAGTAACGGATTGTACTTCAGGACTGGATGAGCAATATAAAGAATTTGCTACTGCTATGGTTGCATTTCTACAATCCATAAAAGTTGAGTTAGGGGTTAAATAATCTCTTTCAGCATAATAGGCTATTTGTGCTGCTTTTGCCATACCTATTCCTTGAACATTATATACGTCTTGTCCTCCGTTTGCTAAACTAGCATTGTTAGTGCCTGATTTACCAGCCGTTAGTATGTAAAACCAATGATTTAAGACACCGCTATTAGTGTGTACACCACATTGATCATTTGTATCATTTGGAGCAGTACATTCAGGAGTAACTCCAGTATCATCTTGCGTATCTACATAATATAATCCTAAAAAAGTATCAGGATCTCTTTTTGTATTAGGGTAACTCATAGATCGTAAAGAGTTTCCTATATCTTCTCCTATTTTCCAAACATTTAATGTACCAGGACTGGCAGTATCAGCGGCTGCATTCAGATTACCATTTTTAGCATATTGTTCAATACATGCTCCCCAAATATCTGAAAATCCTTCATTCATTGCCCCTGATTGATTTTTATATGCTAAATCGGCTGTATAAGTACATATAGCATGCCCTATTTCATGACCGCAAATATCAACAGCTGTTAAAGCATCAAGAGTAGTTCCTTTGCCATAGCTCATAAATTGACCATCCCAAAAGGCATTATCACTAGAGCTATTTGTAGGATCAACCAGGGTTAGATCAAGATTAACATAACTTTTTATGAGACTTCCTCTATTATCAAAACTATCTCTATTAAAAATATTTTTCCAAAAATCATACGTTTTTAGAGCTCCCCAATGTGCATCTAATCCTGCATCATCTTTAGCTGCATTGTGAAATTCAGCAGCTGTCCAGTTATTGTCATTATCCATAAAATGAGAATTAGTATAATTACCATTAGCGCAATTATAGGTAACAATACCTTTTCCTCTTGTTGCATCGGATAAAATATATTTGTTTAGATTCGTATCAAAAGTGGTTTCTATAGTTCTATTACCACTATAACGGGTAGCTGCATTTCCAGAAGCTAATGCAGTAGGAAAAATAATATTTTCTATTTGTTTACCTGTTTTTTTTATTTGATCTTTTGAAACTAAATTTTTATGGAAGTGTTTTATCAAAGGATTTGTATATAAAAGAGCTCCTGTGTTAGCATTAATATAATATTCTTTTCTAGAAATAGGTTTTATAGAATATATGTCATATTTGTATGCTAGATATACTTTTCCAGAATTGGTATCAGGAAAAAGGACTAATTCTCCTTTAGGTTTTTCATATTCAAAAATTTTGGATTGTTCTAAATTTTCCCATAAATATTTTTCTGCATTTGCGTAATCTAAAGCATATTGAAAACATCTTTGAGCTGAAAGTTTAGGAGTTAAATCTACTGATTTTGCATTATATAGTTCTGCATTTACTAATTCAACCAAACCATTTTTTTCATGGGTAATGACAGTACCGAATTCTACTTTTAATCCTTTATAATATTGTTGATGTTTTTGATGTGTAAAACCTTTAATATCAGAAGTTACTGAGCTAACTTTATATTGGTTATTTTTATCCAGTCCGTATGATTTCTCTATGGCATTTAATGCTTTTTCATGAGAGGAACCTTTGTCCATACGTAACGTTTTCTGATATTCTTTTTTTGATTCAAATTTTGCATTTTCTTGTGCTTTCATATTTGAAGTCATAGATAATATAGAAAACAATAAAACATAATTTTTTTTCATATCTATTTGTTTTATGATGAAGCTACAATATTAAGTTATTTTCTTAAATAAATATAGTTTATTTTTTTGATTTTTAACATATTGTTTTTTTGGTTAATATTTTTTTAGGATAAGAAATACTTATTAAAATAACTCTTAATCAATTTCATTTAAATAAAGACATTTATTATTTTTACATATATGATTAAATCTTATTCTTTAGTCATTTAAATACAAATCTTTATATAAACTGAAAAATATGCTATCTGTTGAAGAAGCTTTAAAAAAAATACAAGAAATAGAAGTAGAACTTTTTACAAAAGAAATTTTATTAAAGGATTCTAATGGTTATGTACTTGCTTCAGATGTTATTTCTCCTATAAATATGCCTCCTTTTGAACAATCTGCAATGGATGGTTTTGCTATAGCAAATCTTGATTCTTTAGAGTTTCAAATAATTGGAAAAATTAAAGCAGGAGATAGTATTCAGTCTGAAATTAGAGAATTTCAAGCAATAAAAATTTTTACAGGAGCAGCTATCCCAAGAGGTACAGTAGCTGTCATTCCTATTGAAAAATGTAAGATTAAAAATCAAAAATTAATTTTATTAGAATTACCTAAATATAATGAAAATATAAGACCTATTGGTGAACAAATACAATCGGGAAATTTAGCTCTAAAAAGAGGAATTCAAATTACTCCGCCAGCTATTGGTTTTTTATCTTGTTTAGGAATTACCCATGTATCCGTATATAAAAAACCTTCGATAGGAATTGTTATAACAGGAAACGAATTAATTGATCCAGGTATAGAGTTAACTTTCGGAAAAATCTATGAGAGTAATGGTATTATGTTACAATCAGCCCTAACTAATTATACAGAGGAAATTAATGTTTACAAAGTACAAGATGATCAAGAACTTACTACAAATAGTATCCAAAAAGCTATGTTGTACCATGATATTATACTTATATCAGGAGGAATATCTGTAGGAGATTATGATTTTGTGTACGATGCGTTACAAGAATTAAACGTAGAAACCCTTTTTTATAAAGTAAATCAAAAACCAGGAAAACCGTTATATGTAGGTTTAAAGGATTCCAAGATCGTATATGCTTTACCTGGAAATCCAGCGGCTTCGCTTAGTTGTTATTATATATATGTATTGCCTATTATAAAAAAAATGCAAGGACAAGTCCCTAATACATTTATGAAAGCAACTCTTGCGCATGATTATGTAGTTAAAAATTCAAGAACTCAGTTTTTAAAGGCTTATTATGATGGTGAAAAGGTAACCATACTTAGTCATCAAAATTCTAATATGCTTAATACTTTTGCATTAGCTAATATACTTGTAAAAATAGAAGCTGGAGAATATAAGATTAAATCAAACTCTATAGTTGATATTTATCATATAAATTAAAATATGAAAAAGATAAATTTGTCTTAATTAGGGTAACGAGTAATACTCTATGCTCGTAATTTAGTTAAGATGGATATTGAATCAAATTTATTTTTATTCCTTATAGGACTTATTGGATTTTTATATGCAAGTGTAGGACACGGAGGAGCAAGTGGTTATTTAGCATTGATGAGTTTGTTTTCGTTTTCGCCCGAAATAATGAAACCCTCAGCGTTAGTGCTAAACATATTAGTATCTTCAATTGCTTTTTTATTTTTTTATAAATTAAATCAATTTCGCTGGAATTTATTTTACCCTTTTGCTATTACCTCAATTCCGTTTTCTTTTATGGGAGGTTTTTTTAAGATAGAGACCCATTTATATAAAGTAATCTTAGGTATTATTTTACTGTTTGTTGCGATAAGAATATTGGTAAAATTTGAGAAAAATAAGGATGAAAATATAAAAGTAGTTCCATTTAAAAAGGCTCTTTTTATAGGTGCAGTAATAGGTTTTATATCTGGTATTTTAGGAATAGGAGGAGGTATTATTTTAACCCCTTTGATTTTATTATTAGGTTGGGGAAATATAAAAGAAACAGCAGCGGTTTCAGCTTTGTTTATATTTGTTAATTCTATATCAGGTTTTTTAGGTTTTTTAGCTAATAAAGGTTCGTTCCCTTCACATCTAACGTCTGTAATTTTAGTTGTATTTATAGGAGGTACATTAGGGGCTTTTTATGGGAGTGCTAAATTTAATAGTATGACATTAAAATACATTTTGTCTTTTGTATTAGTTATAGCTTCCGCTAAATTAATGATAGTCTAAATGGAAATAGATGGATATATATTAGCAGGTGGTAGAAGTAGTCGAATGGGTACTGATAAAGGATTTTTATTATTAAATAATCTTCCTTTTGTAATATGTATAAAAAAAGCTTTAAATCCTATTTGCAAAAATATTAAGGTTATCACAAATAATTTAAAATATAAAAAAATAGGTTGTAATATAGTTAAAGATATTATAAAAGAAAAAGGACCAGTAGGAGGAATTTATACTGCCTTACATTATTCTCAAACACCTTATACAATTATTATAAGTGTAGATGCTCCTCTAATTACTACAGATTTAATAAAAATACTTATTAGAAATCATATTATTCAAAATACAGATATTACTGTTTTTATAAATGAACAAACTGAAATTCCTCTTATAGGTGTTTATAATACTAGTTTGAAAGAACTATTTAGAGAGGCTACGATTAATAATAAATTAAAATTAAGGGAAGTGTTAAAAGAAGTTAAAACATACAAAATTCCTATTTCTAAAAAATTTAAATATCAAGTACAAAATATTAATACAAAAGAAGAATACGAAATGATTGTAAACCAATTTAATAAGAATGCAAATTAAAATTAAATATTTTGGTCAATTGATAGACCTTATAGGTCTAGAAGAAGAGATTATTGAAATAGATAAAAATGAAATTATTTGTGCTGAAATCATTGAACTTTTGTCATTCAAATATGAAAAATTAGAAAAAACTCCCTTTAAAATAGCAATTAATAAGAAAATTCAGGATTCAAATTATAAAATAAATAAGGAAGATGAAATTGCATTACTTCCTCCTTTTGCAGGAGGATAAAATTTAAAAAATGAATATTTTAAAACGTTACAATCGTCAAATAATCTTAGACCAAGTAGGCATAACAGGTCAAGAAAAGTTACAATCAGCAAAAGTTCTTGTTGTAGGAGCAGGCGGATTAGGATGTTCCGTATTACAAAATTTGGCGGCAATGGGAATAGGAACATTAGGGATCATAGATGGTGATATCGTTGAAGAAACTAATTTACATAGACAAATTTTATATACTTCAAAAGATTGTGGACAAAGTAAATCAGAGGTTGCTAAAAAAACACTAAAAAAGCACAATCCTTTAACAAAGATTCATACCTATCCCGTGTTTTTAAATGAAACAAATGCGTATGAACTAATTCAACAATATGATGTAATTGTTGATTGTACAGATGAAATAAAAGCTCGTTATTTAATTAATGATATAAGTTTGATTACAAAAAAGCCTTTCGTATACGCATCTATTTATAAATTTCAAGGACAATTAACTGTATTTAATTATGATGATGGTCCTAGTTATAGATGTTTATTTCCCGAACAAGAAAATAATTTTATACCGAACTGCACATCAGCTGGCGTTTTGGGCGTTTTGCCTAATATTTTAGGTACTTTACAAGCAGCAGAAGTAGTTAAAATAATCCTTCAAATAGGAAAAATACTTTCAGGAAAAATACTTTTATATGATTTATTATTACAAAGTACTACTGAAATTCAATTTTCAAGAAATGAAAATCAAATAAGATTGGGTTATGAAAAAGGATTAAAATTAAAAGAAGCTAATAAAGAATTATTCTCAGATATTAATGGTGTTGAGTTTCTTGAAAAATGTCAAACAAACCAATACAAAATTATTGATTTAAGAGACCTACTAGAACAACCAAAACTACCTTTTCAAAATATAGAATCAATTTCTCTCAATCAGTTATACGAAAAATGTCATAAATGGGATAAAAATGAAAAAATAATATTTATTTGTCAAAGTGGAATAAGAAGTTCTCTGGCAAAAGATAAACTCAAAGAAAAAGGGTTTAAAAATATAGGGCAATTAAAAAACGGGATCAATTCAATTCTTAATTTATTAGAAAATGGATATAACAAAAAATAAACTTTTTATTCAAGGAGCTATTCAGTCCGATTTTATAACCACTTCCATAACAAAACATCAAGCTAAAACCAATATAGGAGCTCATCAAATATTTTTAGGACAAGTACGAGCAGATATAATACATGATAAACATGTAATAGCAATAGATTATTCTGCTTATGAAGAAATGGCAATTCAAAAAATAAATGAAATTAGAGAAAGCACTTTTCAGCAATTTAATATTACATGTATGCACATCTATCATAGTCTAGGAAGAGTAAAAGCAGGTGAAATATGTTTGTTTGTATTTGTTTCAGCACCTAGAAGAAAAGCAACTTATGAAGCCTTAGAATACATAGTTGAAGCAATAAAACACGAAGTACCCATTTTTGGAAAAGAAATTTTAGAAGATCACACCTATATATGGAAAAAAAATAAATAATATGGTAGACATCACACAAAAAAGTAATTCATTGCGTACAGCAGTAGCACAAGCTATTGTAAAAGTAGGCAACCCCAATACCCTAGAAGCTATTATAAAAAAAAATGTTCCTAAAGGTGATGTTTTTGAAGCTTCTAAAATAGCAGGCTTATTTGCCGTAAAAAACACATCAAATGCTATACCTGATTGTCATCCATTACCTATAGAATTTACCTCAGTATCACATCATATTCAAGATTTAAATATAGAAATAACAGTTACAGTCAAAACAATTTATAAAACAGGAGTAGAAGTAGAAGCCATGCACGGAGCTTCCATCGTTGCACTAACCATGTACGACATGCTAAAACCCATTGATAAATCAGTAGAAATACATAGTATAAAACTAATAGAGAAAAAAGGAGGTAAATCAGATGTTAAAACCATTGAAAATCAACTAAAAATTGGAATTATTGTTTGTTCTGATAGTATTTCAGCTGGAAAAAAAATAGACTCGGCAGGAAAAACGATCATTAAAAAAATTGAAAAATTAGGTTTAGAATCTTCTTTTTATAAAATAATTCCAGACGAAATTTTAGATATTCAATCAGAAGTAATGAACTTATTTACCAATCAATTTGATTTAGTTATTATAACAGGAGGTACAGGATTATCACCTCGTGATATTACCCCAGAAGCCCTAATACCATTACTAGACAAACGAATTCCAGGTATTGAAGAAACCATTAGAAATTATGGACAACAGCGTACGCCTTATGCAATGTTATCAAGAAGTGTCGTAGGTTTTAAAGGCAATATGCTTATTATGGCACTACCCGGATCTACTAACGGAGCAGCAGAGTCTATAGAAGCTGTGTTTCCTTCAGTATTACATCTTTTTAAAATTATTAAAGGTTTTAATCATAATCAATAAAACATGCTTACGGACAATTTTGGTCGATTTCATAATTATTTACGTATCTCAATTACTGAACATTGTAACCTACGATGCACTTATTGTATGCCAGCTGAAGGAATTAAACTCACACCTAAAAATCATATAATGACAGCAGATGAAATTGTTCAAATAGCTCAGACTTTTGTTGATTTAGGAATAAAAAAAATAAGATTAACAGGAGGAGAACCTCTACTAAGAAAAGATGCTAAAAAAATTATAGAACAACTTTCAAAATTAAATATTGAATTAGCAATTACAACTAATGGTATTTTAGTAGATCAATATATTGAAACTTTTAAAAAAGCAAGCATACAATCTGTTAATATAAGTTTAGACAGTCTTAAACAAGATAAATTTTCATTTATAACACGTAGAGATCAGTTTGAAAAAGTTCTCAAAAACATTCATTTGTTAATAGAAAATGATTTTCATGTTAAACTAAATGTTGTCCTGATAAAAGGATTCAATGATAATGAAATTTTAGATTTTATTCATCTCACAAAAAATACTAAAATAGAAATTCGCTTTATTGAATTTATGCCTTTTGACGGAAATAAATGGAATAAAGATAAATTAGTAAGTTATAATGAAATTTTAGAAGAAATTAATACCTATTATACACCAACTAATGTTATAAAGAAAGAGGACAAACCCAATGACACCGCCAAAAATTACAAAATAGCCAATTTTAAAGGAAGTTTTGCAATAATAAGTACAGTTACTAATCCTTTTTGTGATCATTGTAATAGAATACGATTAACAGCTGATGGGAAATTAAAAAACTGTTTATTTTCAAAATTAGAAACCTCCTTGTTAGATACCTTAAGAGCAGGACACTCTATAATCCCCTTATTAAAAAACAATATATTATTAAAAGAAAAAACAAGAGCTGGCTTTGATACAAACGAATCTTTTACAGATTCATTAAATTTTAATTTAAATCGTAGTATGATTACTATTGGAGGATAACCAAAAATCAAATTTTAATAGAACTGATAAAAGTCATACAAACTCAAATAGGACATTTTTATCTTTATATTAAATTAGAGATATTATGAGCCATTTAAGAGAATCGCACAAAATTTTGTTTTTAAATACACTAGCCTTCATGATATGCTTTGCTTGTTGGACACTAAATGGTGTATTAGTTACTTACCTTGTTGACAAAAATATTTTTGATTGGAGTATAGTTCAAGTAGGTTGGTTATTAGGTATTCCTATTTTATCAGGATCAATTTTTAGACTACCTATTGGTATTTTAACAGACAAATATGGAGGAAAAATTGTTTTTTCAACCCTTTTATTTGTATGCGCCTTTCCATTATTTGCCTTAACTACTGCTACTACATTTTGGGCATTTGCACTACTAAGCTTTTTATTTGGTTTAGTAGGTACCAGTTTTTCAGTAGGAATAGGATACACCTCAGTTTGGTATCCAAAAGAATGGCAAGGAAGAGCACTAGGCATTTTTGGAATGGGTAATGCAGGTGCCGCTATAACTACTTTTATAGCCCCAACATTGTTGAACAAATTTTCTGAAATTGATACAGAAAACGGATGGAAAATGCTACCTATTCTATATGCTATTACATTAATAATTATAGGCTTTGCTTTTTTGATATTTGCTAAAAACAAAAAAATTGAAACAAACTCTAAAACTTTATTAGAACAATTACAACCATTAAAAAATATAAGAGTTTGGCGGTTCGGTATCTATTATTTTTTAGTTTTTGGTTGTTTTGTGGCCTACTCACAATGGTTATTACCCAATTTTATGAATGTATATCATACCAGTCTAGTAACAGGAGGATTATTTGCTACAATGTTTAGTTTACCATCTGGCATAATCAGAGCTTTTGGAGGGTATTTATCAGATAAATTTGGTGCTAGGAAAATCATGTATTGGGTTTTAGGATCATCAGTAGTCATTAGTTTTTTACTCATCTTTCCTAAAATGGAAATTCTAACCGATGGACCAGGAGTTTTAGCCACTACAAATGGTATCGTTAAAATTAATAATAATATTATACAAGTTAACAACAAAGAACATAAAGTAAATCTAAAAAATGAAAGCCATTTAAAAGAAAGTATATTATTACCTGTAAAATCTTCTTGGCAAGAAATTATAGTACAACAAAACCAACAAGTAAAGAAAAAAGAATTATTAGCAAAAGGAATTACACAAATTAAGTTCAGTGCTAATATGTGGATGTATCTTGTGTTAGTAATTCTAATAGGTATTGCTTGGGGAATAGGAAAAGCCGCAGTATACAAACATATTCCAGAATACTTCCCTAATCAAGTAGGCTTAGTAGGAGGTATGGTAGGACTCATAGGAGGATTAGGAGGATTCTTAGGACCTATTATCTTTGGATACCTACTCAATACCACAGGATTATGGACCAGTTCTTGGATATTCATTTTTATCATTTCAAGTATTTGCTTGATATGGATGCACAATACCATTATTAGAATATTAAGAATAAAAACCCCCGAATTTTCAAGAGATATAGAACACGATCATTAATAAAATAAAAAAATATGAGTACTTGGTTAAATCAATGGGAACCCGAAGATATAAAATTTTGGGAACAAACAGGAAATAAAATAGCTTGGAAAACGCTAACCATAACAACAATATCACTAATATTATCTTTTGCCTCATGGTTTATGATGAGCGTTATAGTAGTCAAGCTACCAGGGTTAGGATTTTCTTTTAACAAAGATCAATTGTTTTGGCTTGCAGCCATACCAGGTATAGCCGCAGGAATTTTACGTATTATACATACTTTTATACTCCCTATTTTTGGAACAAGACATGTAGTGGCCTTCGCTACATTTATCAAATTAATTCCTGTATTAGGTATTGGTTTAGCCGTTATGAATACAAATACCCCTTTTTGGGTATTCATGGTATTAGCTTTTACAACAGGTTTTGGAGGAGGTGATTTTTCTTCTTATATGCCAAGTACCAATATGTTTTTTCCAAAACGGTTAAAAGGAACAGCATTAGGAATTCAAGCAGGTATAGGAAATTTTGGTGTATCCTTAGCCCAATTCGTAACCCCCTTAGTTTTGAGCGTAGGATTGTATGGTACTCCCTCTTTATTTACAAATATAAATACTAAGGAAGCTAAAGAAATAGTAAAAAACACACCCCTTGAACAACAGACAACCATATTTGCAAAAATGGAATCTAAAAAACAAGAAATCTTATTAAGTAATGTAAAACCTAAAGTATTAGATTCCCTTAAAAAAGCAGTCAAATCAACTGATAATGTTACAATATTTAAATCATTACCATTAAAAGCAAGAGCAAAAGCTATTGCAAATGCAAATCCTAAATTGGCAGAAAAAATACTTAATCAATTACAACCCAATAATAAGGCCGTTACACATACAGAAATTTACATTCAGTCAGCAGCCTTTTGGTATATTCCATTATTGATTTTACTATCAATTATAAGTTGGTTCTATTTAAAAAGTATCCCTATGAAAGCCTCTATCAAGGAGCAAATGGATATTTTTAATAATAAACATACTTGGTTTTGTACTATTACCTATGTAATGACTTTTGGAACCTTTGCAGGGTTATCAGCTGCATTTCCGCTAATGATTAAATTTTTATATGGTGATTTTCCTAATGCTCCAGATCCGTTAGTTTATGCCTTTTATGGTCCCTTAATTGGTTCAGCAACACGTGTGTTATTTGGTTTTGTAGCAGATAAAGTAGGAGGAGCAATCCTTACAACACTAACAGGTCTAGGAATTTTATTAGGATGTATCATGTTAGTAACCCAAGGTCTTTTAGCACCCACTAGCGTAGAACAATTTCCTACGTTTGTTGGAGTTATCCTAATGATGTTCTTTTTTACTGGTATGGGAAATGCAGGGACTTTTAGACAGTATCCCATTATTTTTTCAGATAATCAACGTCAAGCCGCAGGTGTTATCGGTTGGACAGCCGCTATTGCAGCATTTGGTCCTTTTATCTTCTCAAAATTGATAGGAAATAATATTACAAGCAACGGAACAGCTAATGAATTTTTCATAGGCGTAATTCTATTTACCTCATTAGCAACCTTCATCAACTGGTACTACTATAACAAAAAAGGTTGCGAAAGACCAAGTTAATTCTATAAAATAAAAGAGATGAGATTAAAAAAAATAAATTTTAATGCACTCCTTATAGCCATATTATCTTGTATAATCATGGTTGTATTAGTTTATTTAGGTTCGCGGAATTTACAAAATTTTGATGCAGCCTTAATAACTTATTTATTCGGAACCCTATTTGCTTTTTTTGGAATTGTGTATCGCACCTCAGTTTGGTTACAAAGACCTCCTACTTGGATGTATTTTAAAAGAGGAATGTACTTTCTATTCACAGGAAAACTATTCAAACATTTATTATTTATTGTTAAAGAATTTACAAATAATATTATACTACAAAAATTTATTTACCCCAGAGGACAATATCGTTGGTTAGCTCATTTTATGATTGCTATAGGATGTATTTCAGCATTTATGATTACCATTCCGTTAACTTTTGGTTGGATACATTTTACATTAGCACCAGACACAATAGATTTATACCAAGCTCATTTTTTCGGGTTTAAAATATTTTCTTTCAAATTAGGTTCTGTTATTGCCTTTTTAACCTTTCATGCACTAAATTGGTCCTCTTGGTTCGTTATATTAGGTTCTCTATACTATTTAAGAAGACGTTTAATAAACCCTGGATTAATTGCTACCCAAACATTTGAAGGCGATTTATTACCTCTTATTCTTTTAATAGCTATTTCGGCTACAGGATTAGGATTAACCTATTCATACCAGTTTATGAAAGGCTTTGCTTTTGACTTTTTAGCTGTTTTACATGCAGTAACCGTTATCTTATTTTTAATATGGATTCCCTTTGGAAAATTTTTCCATATCATTCAAAGACCTGCTCAAATTGGAGCTCATATCTATAAAATTGAAGGAAAAAAACAACAAGGAATGGCCGTTTGTCCACACACAGGAAAAGAATTTACAACCCAATTGCATATAAACGATTTAAAAATAGTAACACGTAAGTTAGGTTTTGACTTCTCTAAACCAGATGGAACCTCGCATTTAGATTTAAGTCCTGAAGGAAAACGCTCTAAAATAGCACAAGCACATCTTAAAGCAAGACAACAAGGAGGCAATTTATTTGGATAAAAAACAAAAAACATGGCAAAATTACCCGTACCAATAGAAAAAATTATAGAAGATTTTGGTCCCCATCTAAACTATGCTCCTAAAGAAGGATATGTAGGAAGAGACGAACCAGATGACGTAGTAGAAACACATTGCTGCTTTTGCGGTATGCAATGCGGGATAAAACTTCTAGTAAAAAATAATAAAGTAGTAGGCTTTGATCCTTGGAAGGAATTCCCTTTTAATGAAGGAAGACTTTGCCCTAAAGGGGTACAACGATACCTACAAAATAACCATCCAGATCGCTTACTCAATCCAATGCTTAGGGCAGAAGGAAAAGGTTTTACAAATACTACTTGGGAAGAAGCAATGAACAAAACCGTATCTGAAATACAAAGAATTCAAAAAAAACACGGTAATGATGCTTTTGCTATGTTATCAGGTGTTTCGTTAACAAACGAAAAAAGTTATTTAGTCGGTAAATTTGCCCGTGTAGCCCTTAAAACAAAAAACTTAGACTATAATGGTCGCTTATGTATGGTAAGTGCAGGAGCAGGAAACAAAAAAGCTTTTGGTTTAGATAGAGCCTCTAATAATTATTCCGATTTAGAACAGGCTGAAGTCATAATCATAGCAGGAGCCAATGTTAGTGAAACCTTTCCAACCTTAACCCATTGGATATGGAAAGCACGAGACAATGGAGCTAAATTAATAGTAATTGACCCTAGAATCATCCCTTTAGCTCGTACCGCCGACATTCATCTAGACATATTACCAGGAACTGATTCAGCTTTATATGGTGCTATGCTAAAATATTTAGTTGATCATGATATGCTCGATCACGATTTTATTAATAATCATACTTCTGGTTTTCAAGATACAATAGATGCAGTAGAAAGTTATACGTTAGAATGGGCGGAGGAGGTAACAGGTATTAGTAAAGAAAAAATAAAAGAAGCCGCTAAACTTTGGGGAAAAGCTAAAACTTCTTTCTTACTACATGCTAGAGGGATTGAACACCATTCTAAAGGAGTAGATAACGTTTTAGGCTGTATAAACCTCGTTCTAGCTACAGGTAGAATAGGTAAACCTTATTGTGGATATGCTACCATTACAGGACAAGGAAATGGACAAGGAGGACGTGAGCATGGTCATAAATGCGATCAACTACCAGGAAATAGAGATATTGAAAACCCTGAACATAGAAAATATATTTCTGAAGTTTGGGGAATAAATGAAGCCGATTTACCAAGTAAAGGATTATCAGCCTATGAAATTATTGAAGCTATTCATCGTGGCGAAATAAAAGGATTACTTTCTATTTGTTTTAATCCATTAGTTTCTTTACCCAATAGTAATTATGTTCGTCAAGCTCTAGAAAAACTAGAATTTTATGTCTGTATAGATTTTTTTTTAAACGAAACAGCTCGTCATGCGGATGTTATTTTAGCAGGTTCATTACAAGAAGAAGAAGACGGAACAACCACTTCAGCAGAAGGAAGAGTCATCAGAATTAGACAAGCCGTAACACCTCCAGGTAATGCACGTAAAGATTCTGAAATACTATTAGAATTAGCTAAAAGACTAGGTGTTGAAGAAAAATTTTCTTTTCAAAACAGCGAAGCTATATTTAATGAGCTAAGAATAGCCTCAAAAGGGGGAACAGCTGATTATTATGGTATTAGTTATAAAAAAATTGAAGACAATATGGGCATATTTTGGCCCTGTCCTTCAAATGATCACCCTGGTACACCAAGACTTTGGGAAGATAAAAAATTTAAAACCCCCGATGGTAAAGCACATTTTAATCCAGCACCATACAAATTACCAAGTGAAGTAACAAATGACGAATACCCAGTTACCTTAACAACAGGTAGGGTAGTATCACAATATTTAAGTGGTACACAAACCAGAAGAATTGGTAAATTAGTAGATCAATACCCAGAACCACTAGTGGAAATTCACCCAGAATTAGCACAAAAATATAACATCCAACAAGGAGAATTAGTAAAAGTTTCTACCCGTCGTGGTCAAGGTACATTTCCTGCTAATATTGTAGAAACAATACGAAAAGACACCGTATTTATACCGTATCATTGGCCAGGAGAAAAATCAGCTAATTTATTGACAATAGGAGCTTTAGATCCTATATCAAAAATACCTGAATTTAAAGTTTCAGCGTGCAAACTAGAACCTTTAAAAAAAATGACACCAAGTCCTTCCGTTACAAAAGCTTATGCGAGTAAATAAAAGATAAAAAATTATGAGTAACTACACCTCGTTTAATAAAAATGAAGAATTCTTTTTAGATATGCAACGCTGCATAGGTTGTAAAGCTTGTGAAATGGCGTGTGCTGAATGTGAAACAAATGGTCACGACTCTATGATACATGTAAATTATGTAGAAAGAGCAACCACCATACAAACCACCGTACAAGTTTGTATGCACTGCGAAGACCCTGTTTGTGCAAATGTATGTCCAGCCGATGCAATTTCCAAAGACGAATTTGGTATCGTACACACTGCTAATACAGAACGATGTATAGGCTGTTCTAATTGTGTTATTGCCTGTCCCTTTGGTGTTCCAAAAAAAATAGAATCTTATGATCTAATGATGAAATGTACTATGTGCTATGACCGAACTAGTATAGGAGAAAAACCCATGTGTGCTACCGTATGTCCTAGCGGTGCCTTATTTTATGGAACCAAAGAAGAAATTAAAAAAATAAGACCTAACAGCTCACCCGTAAACAAATTTATCTTTGGAAACGAAGTAGTACTAACGAAAGTAAATATCATGATGCCAAAAGAAAGTACGGAATTAATTATCTATTAAACCTTAAACAATGTCAAAAGAAAAGAATATTAGTAAAAATTGGAAAAAAGATTTTCCTATTCATAAGCAAGAAGCTACACAAGTTAGTCGACGTGATTTTGCCAAATTTCTAACCCTTGTTTCAGGAGGACTCATGATAGGTAGCGGATTGGTAACAGCAAAAGCCTATTTATTTCCCAAAAAAGAAATAGAAGGAGAACAATTTGTATGTAAAAAAACAGATATTCCCATGGGCGGAACAAAAGCTTTTCAAGTAAAAGGAAGTAACATACCTTATATCCTGATACACCTTGAAGACGGAACCTTTAGAGCTTATGAACAAAAATGCACCCATTTATCTTGTGCCGTTTATTATAAACCAGGTTCAGGACAAATTATTTGTCCTTGTCATGAAGGATATTTTGATGCTAGAACAGGAGAAGTGCTAGCAGGGCCACCACCTAGACCTTTACCACAACTAACAGTAATAGAAAAAGAAGAAGGTTTATATGTAAAAGCCATAATATCTGAAACAACTTAATATTTTTGTTTATGAGTACCTTTAGAACAGGACAAAACATAGCCAACACCCGAAAGTTAAACGCCATACTTTCTACCATCATATTAATCTTGATTTTGAATATAACAATTCAAATATGGTTACTATACGCAGCACTAAATAACGCTCTAGATAATCATAAAGAAATTTTGATCCCTGCCTTTATTGCCTCGACTATCTTATTTGGTATAGGATTAAGCATATTATATTTTTTACCATCAGGAAATAAAAAAACAGTTAAACCCAAATTATGAGTCAGACTTTATGATGAATAAGAAAAGAACAAAGAAGATGAAAATATACAAAAAAAATTTTAGAACAGATATTTAAATAAATTAATACTTTAATTCTAAAAATTTTATTAAAAAAAAGAGAAAATACTATTGTCATTCTCTAACAATTTTTACATAAATATATAAAGATTATATACAAACTTTAATTTAACCTAAATTATAAATTATGTATATGATAAAATGAAAAAAATAAAAGATACATAAAAATGTATAAATGTTTGGCATAAATATAAATTTTTTCATATTAAAATAAAAAAAGGAACCCTTTTTAGATTCCATACCATTTAATATGTAATAAATTTATAATACAAAATCTCTTTTAAAAAGATAATTATAACAAATAAAAAAAACTTAAAAAAACACCCTAAAATTAAATATTTGATAAAGGGTAAGATATTAAAAATCAGTTATATAATACTATAAAATAAAACAGTATTGGTGAAAAGAGAAAAGTTATTTTTAAATTTGCCAAAAAATATTATGATGAAAATAAAAAAAAGAATTAAAAGACTGAGTATAATAGTAGCCCTATTATTTACAGTGAGTATTTTTCCGCAAGAATTTACAGTAGGAGATTTAATATATGCTGTAACATCAGATATGAATGTAAGTGTAAGAGCATCTAATACATCTATTAGAGGAGCCATTACAATTTCTCCTACTGTAAATAATGCAGGTGCCATCTACACAGTCACCTCTATTCGATACGGTGCTTTTCAAGACTGTAAAGATTTAACTACTGTTACCATTCCTAATACCGTTACCTCTATCGGAGACCAAGCTTTTAAAAATTGTAAAGGTTTAACCGCTATCACTATTCCTAATTCGGTTACTTCTATTGGATTCTCTGCTTTTTCTAGTTGTGAACTATTAACCGCTATTAATCTTCCTAATTCCGTTGCCTCTATTGGAGATTTAGCTTTTGCTAGATGTCTAGGTTTAACCACTATTACCATTCCTAATACTGTTACCTCTATTAAAAGTAGTCTCTTTTCGGGTTGCTCCAATTTAGCTACTGTTATCATTCCTAATTCTGTTACTTCTATTGAAGATAGAGCTTTTTATTTTTGTTCTAACTTAACCTCTATTACTATTCCTGATTCGGTTACTTCCATAGGAAACAATGTTTTTTATAAAACAGGTTTAACTTCTGTTACTATTCCTAATTCCGTTACTTCTATCGGGAGTAATGCTTTTGAGCGTTGCCGTAATTTAGCTAGTGTTACCCTATCTAATTCCGTTACTTCCATCGGAAATAATGCTTTTGATAATTGTCGTAGTTTAACAACTATTACAATTCCTAGTTCTATTACTTCTATTGGGGAATCTGTTTTTTCGGGTTGTGCTGGTTTAACTACCGTTACTATTCCCAATTCGGTTACTTCTATAGGAAATAAAGCTTTTTATTATTGCACTAATTTAAAATCTCTTACAATTCCCGATTCTGTTACTTCTATTGATGATAAAGCGTTTTTAAATTGTGAAGGATTAACCACTCTTACCCTTTCTAATTCTATTACTTCTATAGGTGAAAGTGCTTTTGAAAATTGTGCAGCTTTAACCACCCTTATTATCCCTAATTCACTTTCTTTTATAGGAAGGTATTCTTTTAAAAACTGCAGAGGTTTAAAAACTATTACCATTCCTGATTCCGTTATTTCCATTAGAAATGGTGCATTTCAGGATTGTAGATCTTTGACAACTCTTACTATTCCTAATTCCGTTACTTCTATTGGAAATAGTGCATTTCAGGATTGTAGAGGATTAAAAAACGTTACCATTCCTAATTCTGTTACTTCCATTAGAAATAAAGCTTTTGAAAATTGCCTAGGTTTAACCACTGTTACCGTAAATTGGGCAAATCCACTCGTAATATCTAACGATGTTTTTAATAATCTTACTTTGAATAATATAGAACTAAAAATTCCTGAAGGGGGAGTAGCTGGATACCAAGCAGCTGCAGTTTGGGAAGATTTTAATATTGTAGAACAAACTCTTTCTATATCAGAAAATATAAAAAATAATTTTGCATTATACCCTAATCCAGTAAAAGAGGTATTGTATTTTTCAGAAGATTTAGAAAATATTACAATTTACAATGGAGAAGGCAAATTAGTTCTTAAAAATGAACAAAATATGAATACTATGAACCTCTCTGATCTACCGAAAGGAATCTATCTACTTTCTGGGGAAAACAAAACAGGTTATAAAGTTTTTAAAAAAATAGTAAAAGAGTAGTTGTAAATAATTTATAGAAACTGACACTATCCAGAAAGTGTGTAAGTTAAAAAGTAAAGGCTTGGATTGTTATAATCTGAGCCTTTTGTTAAATATGAGATTAAATTAAATTCAGTATCCCATACTATTTTAGATTCTATTTTTATCAAATCTACATATTTTGGACTTGACCCTTGATCCCGGACTTGATCCGTTTTTGAGTTGAAATTTTTAAAAATAAAAAAACCGATAATAATATTATCGGTTTTTTTATCATTTAGTGGGGAGAGCAGGATTCGAACCTGCGAAGGTTTCCCAACGGATTTACAGTCCGTCCTCGTTGGCCGCTTGAGTATCTCCCCATCACTTGACCGTGATTGCTTGATTGCGGTGCAAAAATACAACTGTTTTTTGGATAAACAAGCTTTTTTAAAGTCTTTTTTTTATTTTTTTTATAAATGCTTATTATTAAGTATTTTGTGATTTTATTTGTTTTAAAAATTGCCCTTTTTTATCTCTATTAAAGTATATTTAGACCTGTTTTTTATAAATGGGTTATAAGTAATTTGAAAGAGACTGTTCAAAAAGTCCGCAATCTTTCATTTCAACCAAAGGGAGAAATAACATAATGTTTATTATGAGACTCCTTCTTACGCTGGAGTGACAAACTACATGTTGATCTATTACTTTTTGGACAGCCTCTCAAATTTTTATTGGAATAATTTGAATATTCTAAAAAGTTAAATTTTTCCCTTAATTTCTTTTTTATATTTATTTAATAATGCTTTTGTCATGCCTAAATTTGCCTTTGTAGAATCTACAGCTAAATAGATAAAATATTCGTTGTTTTCAGAAACATCTATAATATGTATTTGAGATTTT
Source organism: Flavobacterium sp. TN-1 (assembly GCF_052828645.1). Lineage (NCBI taxonomy): Bacteria > Pseudomonadati > Bacteroidota > Flavobacteriia > Flavobacteriales > Flavobacteriaceae > Flavobacterium > Flavobacterium sp. TN-1. The sequence continues at coordinate 2,760,387 of NZ_CM128253.1, read as the reverse complement.
AAATTAATTAAAATGTCTTCAATAGTTTCTTTTAATCCTAAAGCATTAATAGCATTTAATTTAGCCTTTACGACTTCAAGATTAAATGCTGATGCTAGTTCTGGATCAAAACTGGGATTAGTAGATAAAGTAAAATAAGAAATTCCGCTTTTTATTTCAGAAATGGCAACAGCAATAAAACCTGGTACATTATTTTTCAGGTCTTCACCAAATTGTTTTAAAAAATCTGACATTATGATTAATTATTAAGTTAAAATTTAATTTATTTTTGGGGATTTAAGCATTGATTATTTTTACTATGCAAATATAAACAAAATTTTGAATATTTATACAATATGATGAATGAATTTGAAGATTTAGGAGTACGATTTAATAGATACTTAATATCGAAGGGACTTGGTGTTAATCAAATAGCTAGGATTTTGGAATTATCAGGTAGTCAGATTAGTAATGTTAAAAATGGAAAGGTTTTTGGAGCTGATAAAATGTTCAAAATATTGAATATTTTTACAGATTTAGATGCTAATTGGTTATTTCGTGGAGAATCTATGGAACATCCAGAGATTGATATTAATAGATTAGATTATATTATTGAATTACAAAAAGAACGTATTATAGATCTTAAGAAAGAAAATGCGGAATTAAAAAAAATGTTAAAAGCGAAAAGTACTGAATGAAATATTTTTAACTAATATAATTCCATATATTTTTTTTCTTATTTAGTTCTATGAGTGCTTGCTTAAGTTTTTGATGTGTAAGTTTTTCCATGCTAGGATCTTCTTTGAGTAATCGGATAGCATGATGTCTGGCTAATTGCAAAATATCACGATCTTTTACAAGATCAGCAATTTGTAAGTTTAATACGCCGCTTTGTTGAGTTCCCATAATATCTCCCGGACCACGAAGTTTTAGGTCAACTTCTGATATTTCAAAACCATCATTAGTTTTACACATGGTTTCCATGCGTATTTTACTTTCATTACTAAGTTTAACGCCTGTCATAAGGATGCAGTAACTTTGTTCTGCTCCTCTTCCTACACGTCCTCTTAATTGATGTAATTGAGACAATCCGAAACGTTCTGCACTTTCAATAATCATGACTGATGCGTTAGGAACATTTACACCTACTTCAATTACGGTTGTTGCAACCATTATATTTGTTTTTCCTGCTGCAAAACGATTCATTTCTTCTTCTTTTTCTGCTGCTTTCATTTTACCATGTACTATAGAAATGGCATATCTAGGCAAAGGAAAATCTCTTGAAATACTTTCATAACCATCCATTAAATCTTTATAATCCATAGATTCTGATTCTTGAATTAAGGGATATACAACATAGACTTGTCTTCCTTTTTCAATTTCATCGCGCATAAATTTCCAAACTTTTAATCTATTACTGTCATAACGATGTACTGTTTGTATAGGTTTTCTTCCTGGTGGTAGTTCATCAATGATTGAAACATCTAAATCACCATATAGACTCATGGCTAAGGTCCTAGGAATAGGAGTAGCAGTCATTACTAATACATGGGGTGGAAGGGCTGCTTTTTTCCATAATTTACTGCGTTGTTCAACTCCAAAACGATGTTGTTCGTCTATAATGGCTAATCCTAAATTTTTAAATTGTACTTTATCTTCCAATAAAGCATGGGTGCCAATCAGTATATGTAAACTACCTTTTTGGAGTTCTTCATGAATGATTTTCCGATCTGAAGTTTTTGTTGAACCTGTAAGTAATTTTATGTTTATATTCAATGCTTTAGCTAATTCAGTAATACCATTAAAATGTTGGGTAGCTAAAATTTCCGTAGGTGCCATAATGCAGGCTTGAAATCCGTTATCTAAAGCTAAAAGCATACTCATTAAGGCAACAATTGTTTTACCAGAACCCACATCTCCTTGTAGCAATCGGTTCATTTGAGCTGGATTGCCTAAATCGTTTCGAATTTCTTTTAATACTTTTTTTTGAGCATTTGTTAAATCAAAAGGAAGGTGTTTTGTATACATTTCATTAAAGTAATAACCTACTTTTTCAAAAGGATGCCCTTTTATTTTATGCTTTCTTACTAAATTTTTAGAAATTAACTGTAATTGAATAAAAAAAAGTTCTTCGAATTTTAATCTAAATTGTGCTTTTTGTAAAAGTTCTTGACTCTTAGGGAAATGAATATTAAACAAAGCACTATTTTTAGGTATAAGTTGTAATTCTTCTAAAAGATAAGAAGGTAAGTTCTCCATAAATAAAGTGTGAGTTTCAATAAAAAGTTGTTGCATCATCTTATTGATTACTTTATTAGAGATCCCTTTGTTTTGTAGTTTTTCAGTAGAAGGATAAACGGCCTGCATTGATGTACGCAAATTAGCCTTATGTTCTTCTATTAATTCCATTTCAGGATGTGGCATAGAAAATAGACCATTAAAGGCGTTCGTTTTTCCAAATATGACGTAAGGGGTATTAATTTTTATATTTTCACGAATCCATTTAATACCTTGAAACCAAACTAATTCTATTTCGCCTGTACCATCTATAAATGTTGCTACTAAACGTTTTTTTCCTTTGCCAAATTCAACGGTTTTTAAATGAATAATTTTACCCACAATTTGCACTTCACTATTACTAGGTATTAACTCGTTAATTTTGTAATAACGAGTTCTATCTATATATCTATTGGGATAAAGATTTACTAAGTCAGCATATTTATGTATATTGAGTTCTTTGCGTAATAACTCTCCACGCTGTGGTCCAACACCTTTTAAATATTCTATAGGGGTTTCTAATAATGACATTGCAACAATCAGGAATTAATTTAATAACTTAATTTTTTTTCAATAAGTCTATATACCAAAAACCGTAATTAAGGTTTACATCATCTGAACTGGTATTACAAGTTTTATTTGAGTTGTCTGATTTTGGTCGTTCATATTTTCGATGAACAATTTCTCCAATTTCAAAATTAATAGGTTTTGAAAAAATAGGGCCATCAAAAGTAAAAGTATGAAATTCTCCATTTTCACCACAAGGATCTACATTTTTGGGCAAATCATTTATAAATTGATGATCTATAATACGACCTACAAAACTTTTATCTAAATATCGTTCATTTACACAAGTAACAATCGTTTTAAATCCTAAATTTAAAAAATCATAAATTAATTCTTTGGTATCTATTTTCCATAAAGGAAAAACACCTTTAAATCCTAGTTCTTTTAATTTATCTTCGCGATAATTACGTAAATCTTCTAAAAAAATATCCCCAAAAATAGAAATAGAGATTCCTTTATCTTTAAAATTAGATAAAGTACTTCGCATAATGGTTTCATAAATTTCCATAGTTGGTGCCTCTGGAATTTCCATTTTGTATAATGGTATTTTTAAACTTTTAGCTTGTTCTTCTAAAAGTTCAGTACGAACACCGTGCATAGAAATACGATCATAATGTTTGTTAACACTTGTTAAAAGAGTAATTACATCATAATCATTGGTTTTTAAAATTTTATAAAGAGCTAATGCTGAATCTTTTCCACTGCTCCAATTAAAAATAGCTTTTGATTTCAATTTTTGAGATTTTATGGTAAACTTACAAAAACATTGTATTTTTAAAAAGTAAATTATGAATTCTGATTTATAAAGGATAGCTCTTAGTTTTTTATAAAAAATAAATAAATGAAAAGTTAAAAATGTAAATAATACCATTTAAACTTTGAAATCTCCTCATAATACTATTTTTTAACCTTGAGACCGTCCAAAAAGTTCAGAATCTTTTCATTTCCACCAAAGGGAGAAATTCCATAATGTTGATTTAGACACTTTCCTACAAAAACAATAAAAATGAGTGTCGGTTCTCGATGCGCTTCGCGCTCGAGCTAAGGATGATTTCAATTATATACTCAACCGTTTGTTTGAGTTGTTTTTAAAATGAAAAAAAACAGATCGAGAATTTTACTTTTTAATCCAGTATATTTTAAGTTTAAATGGTATAAATACTAAAAAATAGATACATTTATAATAAAAAAATAGCCCAAGATAATTGAGCTATTAATGTAAGTTATAAAGGGTATACTTATTTCTAATATTATGTAGTATACATTTTTTTTCTCATTTCTTGAATTTTATCATCTTCAAGGTATTCATCAAAAGTCATATAACGATCAATAACACCATTTGGTGTTAATTCTAAAATACGATTACCAACTGTTTGAGCAAATTCATGATCATGTGTTGTAAATAATACTGAACCTTTGAAGTTTTTTAATGAATTATTAAATGCAGTAATAGATTCTAGATCTAAGTGATTAGTAGGTTCATCTAACATTAGTACATTAGCGCGTAACATCATCATTCTAGAAATCATACAACGTACTTTTTCTCCACCTGATAATACACGCCCTGTTTTTAATGCTTCTTCACCAGAGAAGATCATTTTTCCTAAAAAACCACGTACATAAACTTCATCACGCTCTTCTTCGGTTTTAGCCCACTGACGTAACCAATCTACTAATGTATAATCGTTTTGAAAAAAGCTATGGTTATCAGCAGGTAGATAGGATTGATTAGTAGTAACTCCCCAATCAAATGTACCAGAATCAGCTGTCATATTACTGTTTATAATTTCATAAAAAGCACTAGTAGCACGAGAATCTTTAGAGAATACAACAATTTTATCTCCTTTAGCCATGTTTAAATCTACATTTTTAAACAAAACTTCCCCATCTACAGAAGCTGATAGATTTTGAATATTTAAAATTTGATCACCTGCTTCACGTTCTTGATCAAAAATAATAGCAGGATAACGACGGCTAGAAGGTTTAATATCAGAAATGTTTAATTTTTCAATCATCTTTTTACGAGATGTTGCTTGTTTAGATTTAGCAACATTTGCAGAAAAACGACGAATAAATTCCTCTAATTCTGCTTTTTTCTCTTCTGCTTTTTTATTTTGTTGAGCACGTTGTTTAGCTGCTAACTGAGATGATTCATACCAGAAAGTATAGTTTCCTGAATAATGAGTTATTTTACCAAAATCAATATCAGATACGTGGGTACAAACAGCATCTAAAAAGTGACGGTCGTGAGAAACTACTAATACCGTATTTTCATAGTTAGCTAAGAAGTTTTCTAACCAACCAATTGTTTCAAAGTCTAAGTCATTCGTAGGCTCGTCCATAATAAGCACATCTGGATTACCAAATAAAGCTTGTGCTAATAATACACGTACTTTTAATTTTCCTTCCATTTCACTCATTAATGTATAATGATAATCAGGACCGATACCTAAATTAGATAATAAAGTAGCTGCATCAGAATCCGCATTCCAACCATTCATTTCTTCAAATTGAATCTGTAATTCTCCTATTCTGTCAGCATTAGCATCGTTATAATCTAAATATAACTCATCCATTTCTTTTTTAACAGCATATAAAATTTTATTTCCCATTAATACCGTTTCTAAAACAGTATGATCATCAAACATGTTGTGATTCTGGTTTAAAACAGACATACGCTTACCAGGCTCTAATATTACATGTCCAGAAGTAGGATCTATATCACCTGATAAAATTTTTAAAAATGTAGATTTTCCCGCACCGTTTGCGCCTATAATACCATAACAGTTACCTTGGGTAAAAGTTACGTTTACTTCGTCAAACAAAATTCGTTTACCAAATTGTACTGATAAATTTGAAACTGTTAGCATTTTTTATTTTTTTAAAACGTTGCAAAAGTACTAATAACTAATCACTAATTAGTGATTAGTTGTTAGTTTTTTATAAATTGCGTGAAATTCTAAAAATTAAGCATGAAAATACCTTTTGAAAATGCGCCTTTTTATCATTACGTGTTAGAAATACTTGCATTTTTTATAGGTATGCGCTTTTATTTCTATCTAAAAAAAAAGAATCGTATTATATCAGATGAAAATAGACTTTGGATATTATTAGGAGCTATGATAGGAGCTTTTATTGGTTCAAGATTTATTGCAGTTTTAGAAACCCCCAGTTTAATTCATAAAATGTCCTTTTTAACTGTTTTTCAAAGTAAAACAGTAGCAGGTGGTTTTTTTGGAGGTTTATTTGGTGTAGAAATAATAAAAAAAATTATTGGCGAAAAAAAAGCTTCTGGCGATCTATATGTTTACCCTATTATAGTAGCACTCATTATAGGTAGGATAGGATGTTTTGGTATGGGAATTAAAGAACCTACTTATGGAATAGAAACTTCCTTTTTTACAGGAATCAACTTGGGTGATGAAAAACAAAGACATCCAGTAGTTTTATACGAAATTACTTTTTTAGTATGCCTCATTTTTTTATTCAATAAACTTAAAAATGTTGATTTAATAAATGGAGATCGTTTTAAGCTTTTTTTCCTGCTTTATTTTTTATACCGTTTCTTTATTGAGTTTTTAAAACCTTATGAATCTTTGATCTTAAAATTAAGTATTATCCATTGGATATCTATTTTTATATTTATTTATTATTATCACTTTATTATTAGAATTATAAAAAAAATATTAAATGCCCAATAGAGATTATATATATTACGATGCCACGCAAAGTATTTGCCCAGAATGTTTACATCTTTGTAATGCCAAAATTGTATTTAAAGATGAAAAAGTATGGATGTTAAAACATTGTAAAACCCATGGTGATTCAAGAGTTATGATTGCGGATGATATAGAGTACTATCGTCAGATAAGAAATTATAACAAACAATCCGAAGTCCCATTAAAATTTAATACAAAGCTACATTATGGTTGTCCTTATGATTGCGGATTATGTCCTGATCATGAACAACATTCTTGTTTATCTATAGTAGAGGTTACAGACAGGTGTAACCTAGCTTGTCCTACTTGCTATGCCAGTTCAGCTCCTAATTATGGCAATCATAGACAGTTAGACGAAATTGAAAAAATGTTAGATGCCATTGTTGCCAATGAAGGAGAACCCGATGTAGTCCAAATTTCAGGAGGAGAACCTACTGTACATCCTCAATTTTTTGAAATCTTAGATTTAGCCAAGTCAAAACCCATTAAACATTTAATGGTTAATACTAATGGAATAAGGATAGCCAAAGATATTTCATTTGTGGAAAAACTAGCATCTTATATGCCTGATTTTGAAATTTATCTTCAATTTGATAGCTTTAAACCTGAAGTTTTAGAAAAAATGAGAGGAGAAGATTTAAGCGAAATTAGAAAAAAAGCCATTGAAAACTTAAACCAATTCAATTTATCTACTACTTTAGTCGTTACCTTACAAAAAGGAGAAAATGATGACGAAATTGGTAAAATTTTAGAATATGCTTTACAGCAAAAATCTGTTAGAGGAGTCACTTTTCAACCCACCCAAGTTGCAGGAAGAAACGAAAATTATGATGACAACCAAGGAAGAATAACATTAACAGAAGTTCGCAGAAAAATTTATGAGCAATATCCTGTTTTTACTCCACAAGACTTAATACCTGTACCATGTAATCCAGATGCTTTATGTATGGCTTATGCCCTAAAAATGAATGGAGAAGTTTTTCCTATGACCAATCTTATTAATCCCGAAGACCTTTTAAATAACTCTAAAAATACAATTGTTTTTGAAAGTGATGAAAAACTCAAAAATCATTTACTTACCTTATTCAGTACAGGTATTTCAGTAGATTGCGCAGAAGAAGAACTAGGAGAGTTAATGTGTTGTTTACCTAGAGTCAAATCAGACCATTTACAATATGACAATTTATTTAGAATTATCATTATGAATTTTATGGATGCTCATGATTTTGATGTAAGAGCCGTAAAAAAATCATGTGTACATATCGTTGACAAAAAAGGAAAATTAATTCCTTTTGAAACCATGAATCTGTTTTATAGAGATGAATCTATAAAAGAAATTAGAAAACAACTTAATTAAAATATAATACCATTTAAACTTTAAATTTTCTTTTTAAAAATAGTACATCTACAAAAGCAACAAAAATTAGCATTCATTCTTGATACGCTTCGCGCTCGAACGAACCATGATTTCAATTATAACTCAACCGTCCGTTCGAGTTGTTTTAAAATGAAAAAAAAGAGCGAGAATTTTACTTTTTAATCCAGTATATTTTAAGTTTAAATGGTATAAAATACCTCTCGTTTGTAACTTCAACCTTAGTCTAACTATAAAATTTACTCAAAAATATCTATATCAAAATCTTTTTTGCAGATTTTAACTTCGTTAGTCGTTTTGCTCATTTTAATTACAGAATGTCCCACATCTCCTTGGATGGTAACCGAAGTGTCTTTGGTTTCGTTTTTAAACCTATAATCCGATTCGTATTGACTCACAACGAAAACACCGTTTGTTTCCTGAAAGGTTATTTTTACTACTTCTTTCAACACCCTTACGGTATATCCCGTACTTTGTTTATAGTTGAAATTATCAGTACTCATCTCAAAAGTATAGTCCGAAAGGAGATGATATTCCAAGGTTATCGGGCGACATTCTTTTTTGGTAAGCGTCAAGGAGCCCAGTAGTGGTAATTTAGGGTTTTGCGAGCGAAAATGCAGGATATAGTTAGCTTTATCACTGGTTTCTTCCAATTTGAATTGCAAATCTTTGCGATTCAAAAAAGCATAGCTTTCATAGAAGTGCTCCAACTGCCCAAAAACCGAAGTCAAATAAAATGGAATTTGCTCCCTCGGATTGCGTTCTTTTTTAAAAATAGCATTTTCGGCTTGCTGATACGTATCAAATTTAGCTTTGTCCAATTGATAAGTACTTTCGCAACCAATAGGCGAAACGGACTTCAAGAGGCACGTGCCTTTAAAACTGTAAAAAGGCGTTTGGTTGATTTGCGCTACAGCTTTCACCGTGTAAAAATCGGTGGTATTTGAGCGGTAATGCTGTTTGAACTGCGCACGCATTTTCAATACCACTTGCTCCAACTCAATTTCCTGAGGGGTTCTAAAATCTTTGTGTTCCTGTTTTTTGATTTGTGCACCAATGCCTTGTATAGCTAACAATGCAAAAAGAAGTGGACGTAGTAACATGCGTAGCCGATTTTGGGTTAGTAGTTCTTAAAGATACTAAAACGCAGGTATTTATGGAAAATTTTGTAGGATAAAAAAAAAGTACCCAACAGAATAACTTTTTTGAACGCTCTTTTGTATAAAATGCTATTTTTGAATAGCAAATAAACAAAACATTTTCCTCTACTAAACCCTGCGCTATTGTTTAGTGTTCCTTTTTTAGCCTTTGGATATTGTTTTTACGAGAAACCGTAAGTTTATGAAAATATAGAAGTTTAACTTTATAACAAACCATTAAACAACAAACCAATGAGTTTCAAATTACTTGCCATACGACCCCTTGACGGATGTAATGAAAAATTTTTAAAGAATTTAGAAGAAAATAGGATTTACCAGTTTTATAATGATTATACATTTTATGATGAAAACGGAGTTATAAAAGAGTTTGGAAAAGACAATTATAAAGAGGTTAAAAAAATTGAATATAAAGAAACTGTCCCAGCAGATTTATATAATCAAGGACAACTAAAAATTAACGTTTCTGCTATTGTTGGAAAAAATGGGAGTGGGAAAAGTGCTTTAACGGAGTTGTTATTTGCAAGTATTTATAATTATTCGAAAAAGAATATTCCTGAATTTTCTAAGGTTGACAAATATCTAGATGTAGCTTGCGAAATCTTTTTTTGTGAACATCATTCTTTTGAAGAAGATGAGAAAATTATTAAAAAAGATTATTATTATGCTTTAAAAATAAATAAAGATAAGATTGAAGTTCATTTTTTTTCACAGAAAATGAATAACGTTAACGAATATTTGTTTTATAACATTGTTTCTAATTATTCTTTATATGGATTAAATTCAAAAATACTTGATTCTTGGATAGACCAATTATTTCATAAAAATGATGGTTATCAAACTCCTCTTGTGTTAAATCCAATGAGAACAGAAGGTATAATTGATATAAATAGAGAATATGAATTGGCTAAGGATAGATTGATTTCTAATGTATTAGAAAGTCAGTCGGTTAATAAAAATGCTACAGAAATATTAAAAAATAAACGAGTTAAGCGTATTATTTTAAAACCAAAACAAAAAGAAATTGAATTAACCGAAGAGGAGAGGAAGAATAAAACAAAATATTTAAAACAGTACTTGAAGTTAATTTTTGATTCTTTAAAGAATAGTCATGTTGAGGAAAATATTTCGGATGAAAAAATAAATGAAATCATCTTTTCAAAAGAGAAAATAGTCACTTATTGTACAGATTATATACTTTTTAAATTAAGAAAAATATCTACTATATATTCTAAATCAGAAACTATTTTTAAAGAAATAAATTATGAAGACAATTCTTCAGTGGATTCTTTTTTGAAGAATTTAGAATTGAGAGAACATGGTTCAGATATAACTTTTAAGCTTAGAAAAGTTATAAACTATTTGAAATATGATATTTATGAAAAAAAGGAAAAATTGACTTTTGAAGGAATTGAAATTAAAGAGTTAGCAACCAGAATAGATGATGTTAGAAGAAAAATGTTACTCGATTATAACACAGAAATGGGAAATAAAAATGTTGATCTTTTTACATATCCTTTTTGGTTAGTTAGTAATATAGCATTTGTTCCACCATCTATTTATGAAATTGATTTTGAATTTGATACAGGTGGTGAATTTTCATCGCTTAGCTCAGGAGAAACTCAAAAAATCTTCTCAATAAATACGATTTTGTACCATTTAATCAATCTAAATTCAAAACACAATAGTAATTTATATACTAATTCAGAAGGTAAAAGTGTTGATATTAAGTATGAATTCATAAACATTATTTTCGACGAAATTGAATTATATTTTCATCCAGAAATGCAAAAGGATTTTTTAAATGATTTATTATATAAAATTAATTCTACTTATTTATCAGGTTTGAAAGCGATAAATATTTTGTTCATCACCCATTCCCCTTTTATTTTATCTGATATTCCAAAACAGAATGTGTTGTTTTTATCAGATGGTAAACCTCAAGAATTTGAAAAGAAAAATACATTTGGAGCTAACATTGCTGATTTGTTGCAAGATAGCTTCTTTTTTAATAATGACAGTGAACATAAATTGTTGATGGGCGATTTTGCTAAAAGTGAAATTAATAAAACTATTAAATGGTTGAATGATATGAAAAATGAAATCGACGAGTCTAAAATTAATGTAATTGAAAAGGCAAAACATAAACGTATCATTGATTTAATAGATGAACCATTAATAAGAACTAAATTAACTGAAATGTATTACGAAGTTTTTGATAAAGAATATCTTCTTGATAAAGAAAAGGAGTATATAAAGAATCGTGCTATTGAATTAGGTTTATTATGATTAAGTTAGAACCAAAAGAAGATATAATTAAATTTCATTATAAAAAAGTTTCAGCACTCTTTGAAAAAATTATAACAAAAAAAAAGGGTAAAAATAAATTAATTGATGAAACAAGGTTGTTTTTAAAAAGGTATAAAAACATTTTAATTAGTGGTAGGCCATATTTGTTGATAAAAGTTGATAATAAATTTAAACTAACTGTGAATGGACAGGATGATAAAAAATTAAAAAAATTTTTTTCAACCATTTATAAAGAGTTTCAAAGTGAAAATTCACAAGAATTTTTAAAACAAATGGATAAAAATACTTGCGTATATTGTAATAGAAATTATACTATTCAAATTGTTGATAACAGGGCAAGTGCCCAGCTTGATCATTGGTTTCCTAAGGATAAGTTTCCTATTTTGGCGTTGTCATTTTTTAATTTAATACCAAGTTGTCCATCTTGTAATCATATAAAATCAAATAATGCTCCTGATGAAGGTTGGGAAAATGCTCTAAATAATTTAAATCATCCTTATCAAGAATCTAACAAATTCAGGTTTAGTTATGATTATAAGAGTTTAGATGATTTTAATTTGAAAATTGAAGTTGAGAAAGATTCTAAAACTGATAATACTTTAAAGTTTAATCGGATAGAAGAGATTTATTCTGCACATTCTAATTTAGAGTTAAGAGATTTGGTGCATTTACGCTCTAAATATTCAGACACTTTTTTGAATATGGTTAGTAATAATTTTGGAGGAATAATGTCAAAAGAAGAAGCATATCGGATAATTTTTGGAGTAGAAGAAAAAGCGGAAAATTTTCATAAAAGACCTTTTTCAAAATTTAAAACTGATATAATTGATGAACTTTTAAATGACAATAAAAGTAAGTTCGAGTCTTGATTCTTTTTAGACTCCTCGTTGCCTCGGAGTGACAAACTGTGTGGAGTTCCTTGTGTGAATTATATTTAAAAAAAAAATAGCATAACGGCTTCTTTGAGTTCATATTAGATCGTCGTAGCGGTACGACGGTCTACTCAGATTTTTTATCTGTGTATCAGTGGCAAATTTTTATACTTTTCATATCCCCCATATAGGAATTGCGAACTTTGCGGTTAAACAGCTAGTCAAAGTATTATGAGACTCCTCGTTGCCTCGGAGTGACAAACTGGATGGAGCAATTTTGAGTATATCTGTGTCTTCTTTGAGTATTTCCGTGTAATAGCAAATAAAAAAAAAGCCTGAAAATCTCAGGCTTTATATTATCGTATTTTCTTAATAAAATCCCCAATACCATCCACACCATTAGCGGTTAAATGTTTGATAAATGCACTACCTATAATAGCTCCCTGTTGGTGCGTAGTGGCATGTTGGAACGTTTTAGCATCAGAAATTCCAAAGCCAATTACCTGCGGGTTCTTGAGTTGCATTTGGGCGATTCGTTCAAAATACGCCATTTGTTCGTCGCCAAAGCCAGTTTGACTTCCTGTAACGCTTGCGGTACTGACCATATAGATAAAACTATTGGAAACAGCATCGATCTGGCGAATACGTTCGTCACTGGTTTGCGGAGTGATTAAAAAGATATTTTTTAAGTCGTATTTCTCAAAAATAACCTGATATTCTTGTTGGTATATCTCCAAAGGTAAATCGGGGATAATTAAACCGTCGATGCCTACTTGGGCGCATTGCTGACAAAATTTTTCTACTCCAAATTGTAGTATCGGATTCAAATACCCCATAATCAATAACGGAATTTGCACCGTTTGACGGATGTCTTTTAATTGCTCGAAAAGTAGGACAGAAGTCATTCCGTTTTCTAATGCAATCGTCGAACTTTCTTGTATAGTAGGTCCATCGGCTAAGGGATCACTAAATGGTAATCCAATTTCAATCATATCGACTCCGTTTTTTTCTAGTTCTTGGATAATGTGTACGGTGTCGTTTAAAGCAGGATACCCAGCGGTGAAGTACAGGGATAAAAGTCCCCTAGAAGCCTCCCCAACCCCTCCAAAGGAGGGGCTAGCTGTTGCGTTGAATTTTGACGTGAAAAGTTTATTTATTCTATTCATAATTTTCTGTTTCAAGTTTCAAGTTTAAGGTTAGGTAACGTGGAACTTGAAACCTTAAACTTTAAAGTGTTTTTATTAATACTTTTTATGTGTTCCTACATTCCCCTTCGGGGGTTAGGGGGCTTCTTGGACTTCTATTGCGTCCAGTTAAGCCCCTCCTTTGGAGGGGTTGGGGAGGCTCTTTATATAGGTTTCCAAATCTTTATCACCTCTTCCTGAAAGGTTAATGACTACGATATCCTCTTTCTTGAATTTTTTTAAGTCAAAAATGGCTAAAGCGTGCGAACTTTCAATTGCGGGAATGATGCCTTCTTTTTTACAAAGGTTAAGGCCTGCTTGCATCGCTTCGTCATCGGTAGCCGACATAAAAGTGGCGCGTCCGCTTTTGAATAAGTGGGCGTGTAACGGACCTACACCTGGGTAATCTAATCCCGCCGAGATGGAATAGGGCTCTGTAATTTGGCCGTCTTCGGTTTGCATTAATAGGGTTTTGCTTCCGTGGATAATGCCTTCTTTTCCTAATATGGAGGTAGCGGCACTTTCCCCTGAATAAATTCCTTTTCCTGCGGCTTCAACAGCAATTAAATTGACATTTTCATCGTCTAGGAAATGATAAAAAGCGCCAGCGGCATTACTTCCTCCACCTACACAAGCAATGACATAATCAGGGGTTTCTCGACCTTCTTTTTCGAGTAATTGTTTTCTAATTTCTTCCGAAATAATACTCTGAAAACGGGCTACCATATCAGGGTAGGGATGAGGTCCTACTACAGATCCGATGATGTAAAAGGTATCAAGCGGATTGTTAATCCAATCACGAATAGCCTCATTAGTCGCATCTTTTAAGGTCTTTGAACCTGAGGTGGCAGGACGGACTTCCGCTCCAAGCATTTTCATACGAGCAACATTGGGTGCCTGACGTTTGATGTCTATTTCGCCCATATACACAATACATTGTAAACCCATTAAGGCACAAACCGTTGCAGTTGCTACTCCGTGTTGACCAGCACCCGTTTCGGCGATGATGCGGTGTTTGCCTAATCGTTTAGCTAATAAAATTTGGCCAATGGTATTATTGACTTTATGTGCTCCTGTATGGCATAAGTCTTCTCGCTTTAAATAGATATTGGTACCATATTGCTCCGATAAATTTTTAGCAAAATACAGAGGGGTAGGGCGACCCACATAGTCTTTTAATAATTGTAGATATTCTTGCTGGAAACTCTCCGTTTCAATAATATCAAGGTACTGTTGGCGTAACTGCTCCACATTAGGATACAGCATTTCTGGGATAAAAGCCCCTCCAAAATCACCATAAAATCCTTTTTCGTTTACTGTATATTTCATTTTTTTATTTTTAGTTGTTTCAAGTTTTTTGGTTACACAGAGTTAGGCACAAAGTTTCACAAAGTTTGATGCTTATTAATTATTACTCTTTACTCTTTACTCTTCACTCTTTACTCTTCACTCTTTACTCTTCACTCTTTACTCTTCACTCTTTACTCTTCACTCTTCACTCTTCACTCTTTACTCTTTACTCTTTACTCTTTACTCTTTACTCTTCACTCTTTACTCTTCACTCTTCACTTCTTTACTCTTCACTTCTTTACTCTTTACTTCTTTACTCTTCACTTCTTTACTCTTCACTTCTTTACTCTTCACTCTTCACTCTTCACTCTTTACTCTTTACTCAAAATTCGTTAATCTTAAATCATCAATCAGTAACCTACATTTCTCCACATTTTTCAGCCCTGCGTCAATTTCAAATTTACTATTAACGTCTATGGCGTAACATTTTTGACCGATATTGGTTTTTAAAAATGCTTGAACCGAATCTATTTCCTCTAATCCAATACCTCCACTTAAAATAAAAGGCTTTTCCGATGGATAGTTTTCCAATACTTTCCAGTTGAAGGTATAGCCGTTACCACCGTGGTGTTTCCCTTTGGTATCAAATAAAAAATAATCACAAACACCTTCATATGGTAGAATTTGCTGAAAATCGAAAGTATCATCCACCGAAAATACTTTAAAAACTTCTACGCCTAATTTTTGGACAGCCGCACACATTTTTACCGATTCGCTTCCGTGTAATTGGATAGCATCTAGTTGGTAATCTGCAACCTTTTTTGTGATGGTTTCCAAATCAGCATTGACAAACACGCCCACTTTTTTGATGGTATTGGGAATCTCAGGGATATTTCCTGTGCAATGCCTTGGAGACATTTCATAAAAAATAAAACCTAAATAATCGGGTTTTAGTTTCGAAATCGCCTGTATGTTTACAGGGTATTTCATACCGCATATTTTGATTTTTATTGACATATATTTTTTTGTGGCACAAAGTTTCTCAAAGTTTCTCAAAGTTTTACACTAAGTTTCACGAAGTTTATAAAACTTGTGTGACTTTGTGCTTAACTTCGTGTGACATTGTGTAACTGAAACATTAGTGTTTACATTGATTTATAAATTCTTTTAACGCCACTTCTGGATTATCAGTTTTTATGAAATTTTCACCTATTAAAAAACCTTGATAACCATATTGTTGGAGTTCAATCACAGAACTAGGTTCGCTAATTCCACTTTCGGAAACTTTGACAAATTCATTTGGGATTTTAGGAGCGAGTTCTTTACTGTAATTCAGACTTACTTCAAAGGTTTTTAGATTACGATTGTTTACGCCAATCATATCCAAACTAGGCATAATCGATTTTTCCAATTCTTCTTGGTTGTGGACCTCCAATAAAACTTCTAAAGCCAATGATTGCGCAAATTCCGATAATTGTTTGATTTCTTCTCGGGTTAAAACCGCAGCAATCAATAAAATGGTATCGGCACCATAAGCTTTCGCTTCAAGAATTTGGTATTCATCCACGATAAATTCTTTTCGTAATAAAGGCACCGAAGTCGATGCTTTAGCTAATAGTAAATCATCTAAAGAGCCTCCAAAGTATTTTCCATCAGTCAGCACAGAAATCCCCGAAGCACCACCATTTTGATACCCCGTAACCACGGTGTTCACACTATGATTTTGATTGATAACCGCTTTAGATGGCGACCTACGTTTGTGTTCGGCGATAATACCCACAAAGTTATTTCGTAAATTTTTACTCATCGAAGTCGTTTTACCTCCAAATAACACCGATTGCTCCAATTGGCTCACCGGAATAATCGATTTTTTAAGACCAACTTCTATTTTTTTATCTGCTATTATTTTATCTAGAATATTCATTGTTTTTAGTGATAAGTGATAAGTGATAAGTGAATAGTATTTTGTGATTAGTTCATTTTTAGTAACTCTCTGACTAATCACTTTTTACTTTTCACTAATTACTTAATTTTTGTAATTTCTCCAACTTCTCCAAAGCCCTTCCACTCATTAAGCTCTCTTTTGCTAGTTCAAATCCGTCGAGTACCGAGCAATTTTGAGCGGTAGCAATAGCCAATCCAGCATTAGCACAGACCACATTGTTTTGAGCCGTAGTACCGTTACCTTGAAGAATGTTCATAAAAATATTAGCCGATTCTTGTACAGTAGTTCCGCCAGCAATATCGATAGCGTTTAATTTGGTTACGCTAAAATCTTCAGGTTTTAAGATTCTTTCGGTATTACGAGAAATAACTTTGGTCGCATTGGTTAACGATACTTCATCATAACCATCTAAATCGTGTAAAATGGTAAAATTAGTTTCGGTATTTTGGTACAAATAAGCATACATACGAGCCAATTCTAAATTGAAAACACCCACCATTTGATGTTTAGGAAAACTTGGATTTACCATTGGACCTAACATATTAAAGAAGGTTTTTACACCCAATTCCTTTCGGATAGGTGCTACTTCTTTCATAGCAGGGTGGAAAAGCGGTGCGTGAAGAATACAAATATTTGCTTCTTCCAAGCATTTTTCTAAAAAGCCTTTGTCATTACTGAATGTAACCCCAAGGTTTTCCATTACATTACTCGATCCAGAAATAGAAGAAAGTCCGTAATTACCGTGTTTAGTCACTTTGGTACCTGTACCTGCCGTGATAAAAGACGCTAAAGTCGAAATATTAAATGTATCTTTTCCATCGCCGCCCGTTCCACAAAGGTCGATGGTGTCATAAGCCGAAAAATCGGTTGCGATGCATAAATCTAATAACGCTTGACGGAAACCTGCTAATTCAGCAATGGTAATAGGGCGCATCATAAAAACCGTTAAGAACGATGCAATCTGACTCGGATTGTATTGTCCGTGTGAGATGTTGACTAATATTTGGTACGCCTCGTCTTGCGAAAGCGTTTCGTGTTGGAATAATTTATTAAGTGTTGATTTCATTAGGTGTGAATTTTTGTTTATGAATTTTTCATCAAGTTTGTCACTCCGACGTAGGAGGAGTCTCATAATCTATTAACTTTATGTGATTTCTCCCTCTGGTCGAAATGACAAAATCGCTCAGATAAACTACCCACGCCAACTCACCCAATTCTCTAAAATCTTTTTACCCAAAGGAGTTAGTACACTTTCAGGATGGTATTGCACCCCACGAACATCGTAAGACTTATGTTTTAAGGACATAATTTGTCCGTTTGCATCCACCGAAGTTACTTCCAAAACCGCTGGGAAGTTTTCATTAGCCACCACCCACGAATGGTAACGTCCCACTTCAAACTCCGATGGTAAATTTCTAAAAAGCCTTTCATCCGGATTCGTTAATTTGACCTTTGTGGCTACCCCGTGATACACCTTTTCTAGGTTGGTTAACTGTCCGCCAAAAACTTCTCCTATGGCTTGTTGCCCAAGGCAAACTCCCAAAATACTTTTGGTAGGCGCATATTTTTCGATTACTTGTTTTAATAAGCCCGCCTCATCAGGAATCCCAGGACCAGGTGAAAGCAGGATTTTATCAAACTTTTCTAGCTCGGCTAATTCAAATTCATCGTTGCGATACACCGTAACCGCACAATCTAAATCTTCTAGGTAATGTACTAGGTTGTAGGTAAAACTATCGTAATTGTCTATGACTGCTATTAGCCCCCTAGCCCCCGAAGGGGGAACTGCTGTATGTGTTGTATTCATCTTTATATTTTTTTTAGTTGCTCTTAAGCCCTCCTTTGGAGGGTTTGGGAGGCTTTAAATTGTTTCTGCTAACTCTAAGGCTTTATTCAACGCTCCTAATTTGTTAAACACTTCGTTGTTTTCATTTTCTTCCACCGAATCGTTTACAATACCCGCACCAGCTTGATAATGCAATTCGTGATTTTTGCTAATAAAAGTACGAATCATTATGGCGTGGTTAAAATTTCCTTCAAAATCCATTACCCCAATGGCACCCCCGTAAAACGAACGGTTGGTGTTTTCAATTTCTTCGATTAAATGTAAGGCTTTGTGTTTAGGCGCTCCTGAAAGCGTTCCCGCTGGAAAGGTATCAGCAACTACCTGCATCGTCGTTGCCGACTCGTGTAATTCGCTAGTTACTTTAGAAACCAAATGAATGACGTGCGAAAAGAATTGGACTTCTCTGTATTTTTCTACTTGAACATTATGACCATTCCGACTCAAATCGTTGCGCGCTAAATCGACCAACATCACGTGTTCGCTATTTTCTTTAGGGTCTTCTGATAATTGTTTTGCCAAAAGCGCATCCTTTTCATCATTACCCGTACGTTTGAAAGTTCCTGCGATAGGATGGATTTCAGCTTTGCGGTTTTGAATAATGATTTGAGCTTCAGGAGACGAACCCATAATTTTGAAATTACCATAATCAAAATAAAATAGGTAAGGAGAAGGGTTGATGCTTCGTAAAGCACGATACACATTAAATTCGTCTCCTTTGAATTTTTGTGAAAAACGACGCGACAACACCAACTGGAACACATCGCCACGGGCACAATGTTTCTTACCTAAGCTGACATTTTGTTTAAAAGCTTCATCGGTCAGGTTAGAAGTACTTTGCCCTTCACGCTCAAAAGTATAAGAAGCAAAGGTTTTCGATTGTATGTATTGCTCGATTTCGGCTAAATTATCCTGTCCGTTTGTAGTATGGCAAAACAAATAGGCTTCGTTTTTAAAGTGATTGATAGCAATGATATTTTGATAAACGCTATAATGCATATCGGGAATGGCTAAATCCCCTTGTTTTTTTTGGATATCCACTTTTTCGAAATAGCGCACGGCATCAAACGTAGTGAATCCAAAAAGTCCGTTGGTTATAAATTTGAAATTGGATTTTTCTACTTCAAAACTTGTAGTGAAGCTTTCTATGGCATCCAAGACTTCTTTTTTATGGCTGATACTTTTGGTAGTAGAAGAACCATCAGGAAAGGAAGTGGTTATAGTCTCGTTCTGAATCGTAATCGAAGCAATGGGATTGCAACAGATGTACGAAAAACTCTTGTCATTAGTATGATAATCGTTACTTTCTAGCAAAATGCTGTGTGGGAATTTGTCCCTTAGTTTTAAGTAAATGCTTACCGGAGTGATGGTGTCGGCAAGGATTTGCTTATACGTGGTATGTAATTGTATTTTGTTCATATTTTGTTTTTTCTAATTTTTGACAATAAAAAAAGGCTTGTCGTGATTGACAAGCCTTTTGGAGTATATTATGGTTTTAAACTACTACATAGCTGGTACTGCTCACGACGACTGACGTAAGTTGTTCCACCACCAAGTATTGTTTAAACTATTTTGCATTTTTATTCTAATTATTTGTATAATGCAAATGTATAGAATTATTTTTTTAAAATCCAAAACAAATTTTAAAAAAGCGTGTTGAATTTTTTTGTTTCCTTGTAGGACACCTTCGATATATGATTTTATATGACAAAGGAATCTGTTTTTAAATAAACCTGTGGCTACGGATTTTTAAGAGAAGTATATGTCGTAACAGGTGAGAAATGGAGGAGGAAGATTAGGAAGGGGTTTGAGGAGTAGTTAAATTTATTTAGAAGACCTAACAGGTTTTTGAAACCTGTTAGGTTTAACTAAATTTTAAAATTGATTTTTGGTTATGAGAGTATTTGAGTTTTGATAAGTTTAATATAGTTATTACCAATATCGATAATTTCAATTTTGTAAATAAGTTCTCTAATTATAAGTTCGTTTTTAACTAATTTGTCAACCTGATATATTTTATTATTGAAACTATTTTTTAATATTTCTAAAAATTCTTTACTTGATTTACCATTATTGTTATCCTTGAAATTATATATATAGATATTTGTATCAATAATCTCTAATTTATTGAATCTCGAATTATTAAAGAATAAAGGAGCAAGAATTACTTTTGAGATAGCATCTTTGTTTATTTGTATATTGCCTCCAGATTTTCTATCATCTTCAATTAATTTTTCATCATCATTGATTATTTCAGTAGGGAAAGAAATTGAATTAAATTTTCTATCACGGAGTAAAAAACGCCATTCGTTTTCATATCCCCAAAATTTGTCTTTTTGAGCAAAACAATATAAGATAGCTAAAATTGCTTCGAAATTTATTTTGTTTTCTTTTTTTTCGTAACCAATATATTCATAGAAATCTTTTTGTTTTAAATTGTCATAACTTATGGGAAAGAATAAACAATCATTTTCTTCTCTATTTTGATTTATACTCTTTTTTAAATTATCAGTTTCAAATTCTAAACAATACCCACTTTCATTTGTATAATGAATCCATAAAAGTTCGTTTTTGTATGTATCTGAAAGGGATAAAACACCTCTGCATTCAAGAACCTTATTAGTTAATTTCTTAACTAAATTTTTAACACTTTCTATTGTATTCTCTCTATCTTCACCTGTTATCTTTTGATGATGGATGATAAAATTTTCCATATTCCATAATGAAAAATTTCCATCCATAACATCATTAAGTAAATGTGCGTGCGAGAAATATATAGTGCTGTTTTTGAGACCTTTTAAAGTGTAATCAGATAGAGAATAATATTTATAAAGTTTTTCTGGGAAGGCTACATTTTTACAAATATCTATTGTAACATTAGTTGTTTTTTCTTCGAATGTAAATTTTGCTTTGACTAAATTTAAAGGCGAAGGTAGTTTTTTATTTTCCATTTGATTTGTTTTTTTTAAAGTGTTATTAGTCTGTTGAAGGAATTTAGTGAATGGATTTTGTCCAATGAAGTCTGTGCTGTTCAGGATTATAAATTATATTAGGCTCTTAAATTCAACGAAAATAGAGCGGGGATTGATAATTTTATTTCCAAAATTTCCACCATTTTTTTCATCGATTTTAGATGCACTTTCAGTATCGTCTTTGAGATTAATGGTTACACTTCCAACAGTGTCAATATCCCAAATTGTTGCAGTCTTAATATCTATTGAATTTATATTTAAAAAGGTTTCTATTTTTTTCTTTAGATACTCGTCGCTTGTAATTTCTTCTTTATTTGTTCTAGGCAATGAAATAATTGATTTGTCATCATTTTCAATTCTCATCATTCTATCAGCAAGTAATTTTAAAATATTTTCTGGGTAGCTAGAAGTTGCATTTTTGGGAATATTATAATCCTCATCAAAGTGAAAATAATCAGTAATTAGAATTGAAAAAAACTGATTATCACGCTTATCAAAATAAAATAATTCAGATATTCTTTCGCTTGGTTGTTGGAAACCAATTTTTAGCCAATTATAGATTCTTTCTTCTAATGTTTGTTTTATTTCCATTTTTTTGTTGAAAATTTTGAAAGATATCTCGCCTGCTTAGCAAAATATTTGAGTTAGCGAATCTTTTAATTCTTTTAGAAATAGATAGTTGGTACTTGTTAAAATCAAATTTAATTTAGACTTATAGCGCATATTGACAAAAATATAGTTAGAGTTGGTATAGTTAATATTTATCTTGAAGCCAAATTTTAATATCATTGTAATCTTTTAATTCAAGTTGATTCTCAATTAATTTAGCCTCTTCTTGAGCATCCTTTGTGAAGAAGCTGGTTGTGACAATGATACTTTTGGATGGTTTTCTTAAATAATGTACACCTGCAACATTTCTAATTATTCCAACATCAATTTTATTATCTGGAGCAAATCTTTTGCACTCAATGTAAGCAAGTAGATTATAAACTGGATTTTTTATACTTGCAATAATATCCCTTCCACCATCCCTAGTGACTTTTGTTAATTCTACATCGAAACCATAATCATTAAAAATACTAGCTATTAATTCTTCAAATTTCCGTGGGTTAATTTCGTATAATTTTTCAGGAAATTTTTTGAAATATTTTTTCACAGTATCATCAATTTCAGTAATTATTATTGGGGATTTAGGGATGAATAGGTTTGATTCATAAATCATTTTTTCTATTTTACCTGTCATCGCGATGCTATCCATTTTAGAGTAAAGATTTTTAATTGCATCATTAGCTTCTTCAATTGAAATCTCAACATCAATAGCTCTATATACTTCATCTTCATCTTTTCCTAGAATGACATAACTATAATCCTTATCAAAATTATCTAGTAAAATTGTTGCAATAATATTTGCATCGTCATCTGAGTACCATAATTTTTCTTTAGCTATAAAGGTTGGAAAACTTTCAAGATTATAATGTTGGAATTCTTCTTCTGAAATTTGTCTTATTGCCATAGTTTTTTAGTATTTGTTCTAAAATACCAAATATACATATATAATAGTTTGCCTAAAAAAAGTTTCATAATTCTAAACCTCTAGCTCATTTTTTAATAAACAATTGTCACAAAAACTAAAATTTGATTCAGTCTTTATGTTGTTGAAGCAATAAAGCCTATTTTAGCCAAACTAAAAACATATTAGTTTTTTAATCACTCAAAAAAATTCTCAAAACTCCTCTTCATCTGTACCATCAACCGAATGCGAAGTGCCACCGCACATACGATTTACCAAGACGATAATCGTTTAGCAATAAGGGAGAATAAAAAAGGTATCTATATGTAGGAGCATAGTTGAATGGTAATGCTTTTTTGAGTGGGTATTTTTGAAAATTAAAGTCTTTTCAATTTTTAAATTTTCAATGGGGTAAGCTGAATATCCCAGCAATTGACCGTTAATAAATACGAAATGCAACCTTATCTTAAAGTTGCATTTCGTGTATAGACTAATTTGTAGTATTACTATTGAGTTTAATTTTGAGTACTTGTCGTTAGATCAACTGATTTAGCTCTACCCACAATCAAATTGTTATATTGATCAATCAAGGCATTGAGCTGATTAATAGAGGTTGCGTAAGGTGAAATGGCAGGTGCCTCAATTAGCGTGTGAAATGCTGTAATACGATCTCTTAAGGCATAGTACACGGTGTTGGCTTCGTTGCGTTTGCTGATTAAATTTTCTGGTGTAGCATTGCCATATTCTTGAGTTCTATCAAGATACACGGTGTTAAACGCATTGTTTTGTTTTTTCATTTCGTCTTTCCATGCTGTCAAATTAAGGGTAGTAAGAGCAGCTATAAGTTCTGGTTTTGTTTCCCAATCGTTGATGATGTTAGTCAGGGTAGCTGTTTCGGCTTGGTAGTTTAATCGAGAGATCCCCGAACCGTAAAATCGAAGGTTAGTGGCTAATTTTTGTGCGGCTACTCGAAGGGTTTCCTCAAAATGGTATTCATAGCCTTGAACCACATAGAATAAACCATTTATACAATCGTCTCTTCTTTTGTCAATGTTTAATAGGGTAGTGGTGTTTTCGTTCGCCAGCATTTTTTTGAACAGCGTATCCATTTCGCCAACTTTAGTTTGTAAATCCGCTAATTTAGCGGTTACATTTAGGGCGTTAGGATCGTTACGTTCTACGATGGTAACAAAATCTTTCATGAACTGAAGGTACTCGGCATTGCGTAGTTTAACCAAGTCGATAGCATTAATCATAAGTTTGTTTGTTTAAAATTTTAACTGCAATATAATTATTTTTTCCGAAAAGAGGTTGCGAGGGTGTTTGGGGGTTTCGGGTGTTCCCGAAAAGTGGTTGCGAGGGTGCAGGAAGTTTTCGGGAAGCCCCGAAAGCTTGTTGCAGGGGTGTTTGAACTTTCGGGAAATTTTGTTTAAAAATGTTAACAAGTGGGTGGCTAGTTTATTAGTTGTTTGTTTTTGTAAATTTTGCTTGAGTTCTGGATAGTGTCTAATAGACATGCAGTTTGTCACTCCTATGTAAGGAGGCGTTTTATAATCAGCGTTATGTGATTTTTCCCTTTGGTTGAAATGAAAAAGATTGTGAACTTTTGAGACTGTCTCAAGGTTAAAAAAAGTATTATGAGGAAATTTTAAAGTTTAAATGTATAACTACTTTGTTTTTAGCTATTGTGTCTCTCAGAGGTTGGGTGTTAAACTATATCATTGTTTGTTTAGTACAGTCTCTCTAAAAGGGTTTTAAAGCCATTTAAATCGTGGTTTGTAAGTGGTATTTGATCGGTTCTAATACGTGATGTTTTAGATTGTAGTATTTGATCAATCAGTTTAAATTCAGGATCAAGAGAAAGAGGGTAAAAGGCTAATTTTTTTCTAAAAGAGTTGAATTTTTTATTGAGAGTGTATTTTTTTCGTTTGGATTAGTTTTGTTGTGTTAAGGATTAATTTCGTAGAAAGAGTTATCAAATTTTATGTTTTTTTGAATTTGTTAAATTAAGTATGGGATTTGATTGCTAAAGTGGTCTTCTTTAATTAATATATAATGATTTTGTTTAAGGTTAATTAATTCGTTTTTCCATTCTTTTTCTTAAAATCTTTTCTTGGTAACTTAAAAAGGAATTGAGAAGGTTAGGAGGATATAATTGATGAATGACTAATTCTAAAATGGGAGAATAATGTATAGTTTTTTACGTTATTTTAACATAAAAACGGAATCTTATTATTTATAAACAATGATTATCTTTGTGGCGAAATAAATTAAGAATGGATACAATAAATACTTCAAATATACTTCCTACAGGAAAACCCAAATGGCTTAAGGTAAAACTTCCTATTGGTCAAAAATATACGGAATTGAGAGGATTGGTAGATAAGTATAAATTAAATACTATTTGTACTTCGGGAAGTTGCCCTAATATGGGAGAGTGTTGGGGTGAGGGTACAGCCACTTTTATGATTTTAGGAAATGTTTGTACACGGTCTTGTGGTTTTTGTGGGGTTAAAACGGGACGTCCGGAAGATATTGAATGGGATGAGCCGGAAAAAGTGGCGCGTTCTATTAAAATTATGAAGATCAAACATGCGGTTATTACAAGTGTTGATCGGGATGATATTAAAGATATGGGGTCTATTATTTGGGCGGAAACAATAAAAGCAATTCGCAGAATGAATCCACAGACGACTCTAGAAACTTTAATACCCGATTTTCAAGGTGTTGAACGTAATATAGATAGGATTGTAGAGGCTAACCCCGAGGTGGTTTCGCATAATATGGAAACGGTTCGTCGTTTAACAAGAGAAGTGCGTATACAGGCTAAATATGATAGAAGTTTAGCTGTTTTAAAATATTTAAAAGAGCAAGGTATTCGTAGAACTAAATCTGGAATAATGTTAGGTCTAGGAGAAACAGAGGAAGAAGTTTATGAAACGATTCGAGATATTCGTAATCAGAATGTAGATATTATTACGATTGGACAATATTTACAACCTAGTAAAAAGCATTTGCCTGTAAAACGTTATATTACACCAGAAGAATTTGCTAATTATGAAAAGTATGCAAAAGAATTAGGGTTTCGTCATGTAGAAAGTGGGGCATTGGTACGTTCTAGTTATCACGCAGAAAAACATATCTTATAAAGATTTTAGAATATAAATTTAATTAATAGAAGGTTGTCTTGAGAAAAATAATTTTATCATTTTAAAATAGGATAAAAGTTCTATTTAACTTGTTTTTATCTTAAAAGGATAGGGTTTATAATGAAATTGTGTTTTTTAGGTAAACTTATTAACTTTAATTTTTGAATTTGAAACTTGAAACAAAAATAAGGATTGCGATTAATGGTTTTGGTCGTATTGGTAGAAATCTATTCAGATTATTGCTTAATCATCCTCAGATAGATGTTGTGGCTATTAATGATATTGCAGATAATAGAACTATGGCCCATTTGTTAAAATATGATAGTATACATGGTGTTCTGCCTTTTGATGTGTCTTATAATGAAAAATCTATCATTGTAGAAGGAAGAGAGTATATCTTTTTTCATGAAAAAGAAATAAAAAATTTAGTTTGGAAAGATTTAAATATAGATTTTGTTGTTGAAAGTACAGGAAAATTTAAAACATACGAGTCTATATATGCACATATTAAGGCAGGAGCTCAAAAAGTAATATTATCTGCGCCAGCTGAAGTAGATACAATTAAGACGGTTGTTTTAGGGGTAAATGAGGATATTTTAGATGGAAGTGAAGTTATTATATCCAATGCAAGTTGTACGACTAATAACGCCGCTCCTATGATAAAAGTAATACAGGAATTGTGCGGTATTGAACAAGCCTATATTACTACTGTACATTCGTTTACTACGGATCAAAGTTTGCACGATCAACCCCATAAAGATTTGCGCAGAGCGAGAGGAGCTTCTCAATCTATAGTTCCTACTACTACTGGAGCAGCAAAGGCTTTAACTAAAATATTTCCAGATTTAGAAGGAAAAATAGGAGGGTGTGGTATTAGAGTTCCAGTTCCAGATGGATCTCTTACGGATATTACTTTTAATGTTAAAAGAGAAGTTAGTATAGAGGAAATTAATACTGCTTTTCTTCATGCTTCAAAAAATGAATTAAAAAATATTTTGGCTTATACAGAGGATCCTATTGTTTCGGTTGATATTTTAGGAAATTCCCATTCATGTTTGTTTGATGCACAATTAACATCTGTTATAGATAAAATGGTAAAAGTTGTAGGTTGGTATGATAATGAAATAGGATATTCTTCAAGAATTATTAATTTAATTGAATATATTTTTAAAAAATAATTATATTTAGGGAGTTTTTTTCAACTCCCTATGAACAAAATATATTTGTATATCCTTCTTTTTGTTAATTTACAAATTTCAGGATTTTATAACACTACAGATAATTCTTCTGTAGATAGCTCTTATTATTATTCTGAGAAAGCAATAC
The DNA here is from genome assembly GCF_052828645.1 of Flavobacterium sp. TN-1. Lineage (NCBI taxonomy): Bacteria > Pseudomonadati > Bacteroidota > Flavobacteriia > Flavobacteriales > Flavobacteriaceae > Flavobacterium > Flavobacterium sp. TN-1. Next base: position 2,732,912 of record NZ_CM128253.1, on the reverse strand, counting down.
GTTTTAAAAATTTTAAAATTTTTGAAAGAGCTTTAGAAAATGCTAATAAATCTATTGTATTTGCTAAAAAAACAACTAATAAGGCATCTTTGGCAAATGGATATTATACTTTAGGTATTATTTATCTAGATTCTGAAAGATATGATGATGCAATAGAAAAATTTATTAGAGCAATTTCTGTTTATAATACTTTAGAACCGTCTAGTAAATTAGCTTTATCTTATTTTAAAATAGGAATTTGCCATTTGAATAAGGCAAATAATATAAAAGCAGAGGCTTACTTTAGTAAAGCTAATTCAGTATATGATAATATTGATTTGCCAGAAGCTAAAGTTGTTCTACTATTAGAAAAAGCTAAAATTTATATAAAACAAAACAATCTAAAGTTAGCTGAAGCAAATCTTATAAAACTATTGAATAGTCCTCATTCTAAAGAGATTAAAAGAAATAAATCGGAGATATTTTTTCAATTAGGAATTATAAAAAAGAAAGAAAAAAAATATGTAGATGCTTTACAATATTTTAAAAAATCATACTTATTAAGTAAAAAAGAAAATAATGCTTGTTTACAATTAAGGTCTACAGAAGAATTAAGTAGGGTTTATGAAGCAAGTACTTTAACTAATAACTCTTTGTTATTTCTAAAAAAGCATCTCCGCATAAAAGATTCTTTAGAACGAGTAGGAGAGCTTAAAAATCAACATCTGATTAACGAACAAGTAAAAGTAGATGATTTGATGAAATCAATGGAGAAAATGGATAAGGATAAAAAAAGTCAAGAAAAAGCAACTCAATTTTCTAAATTAATAAATATTCTAGCAATTGCTTTGATTACAATTCTTTCTTTATTGAGTCTTTCTCTCTATAAAAATAATATTATTCGCAATAGATCTAATGAGTTACTAAGAGAAAAAAATAATGAACTGAAAGAGGCTAAAGAAAGAATAGAAAAGGCATCTAAAGCTAGAACTGAGTTTTTATCTACTGTAAGTCATGAGCTAAGGACACCTTTGAATGCCATTAATGGTATATCTCATTTATTATTAGAGGAAAGTCCTAAAAAAAGCCAAATAGAATATTTGAAATCATTGAAATTTTCAGGTAATTATCTTTTAACTTATATAAATGAAATTTTAGAAATCAATAGAATTGAATCTAATAATATAGAACTAGAATTAATTAATTTTAATTTTAGAGAGCTAGTTAGTAACATACATAAATCTTTAAAAGAATTAGCAGAGCAAAATAATAATTTGTTTCGATTAGAGATAGATGAAAATATTCCTAAAAATCTAATAGGAGATACGACTAAAATATCACAAATTTTTATTAATTTAATTAATAATGCTTTAAAGTTTACAAAAAATGGAGAAGTACTTTTTATTGCTAAATTAATTTCAGAGAATAATGATGTATGTGATATTCATTTTGAAATTAAGGATACAGGTATTGGTATACCAGAAAATAAGCAAGAAGAAATTTTTGAAAGTTTTTCTCAAGGTTCTGTTGAAATAAATAGAAAATATGGGGGTACAGGATTGGGGCTGACAATTGTAAAAAGATTGGTGGCTCTTATGAAAGGGGAAATAAAAGTTATGAGTGAAGTAGATAAAGGATCACGATTTTATTTTAATTTAACATTAGAAAAAGGAACTTCTAAAGTAGAAAAGACAGATCAAATTTTAAATAATGAAGTGTTTATTGGTAAAAAAGTTTTGCTTGTTGAAGACAACAAAATAAATCAAATGATCACGAAGAAAATTTTAGAAAAGAAAAAAATGCTTGTCACTTTATGTGAAACAGGAGAGGAATCTATTGAGATGATGCGTAAAAATCAATATAATATTACCTTAATGGATGTTCATTTACCAGGTATAAATGGTACAGTTGCAACTGAAAAAATTAGAAAATTTGATAAAGAAACACCTATTATAGCACTAACGGCTATTTCTTTAAATGAAAATAGAGAAATGTTATTATCTTATGGTATGACAGATGTGATAACGAAACCGTTTAATCCCGATGATTTTTATAAAATCATCGAGACCAACCTTGTTTAATTTGAAGTTTAATATTGTATAATGATTTCTTTTATTAACTTACGTATATGAGGTTCTGTAGTTTTTACAGCCTCTAATACTTCTTCGTGTGTTACACTGTCTATATTTTCGGCATCGCCTATATCTGTTATTACAGAAATTCCAAAAGTTTCTAATTCCATGTGTCTAGCAACAATTACTTCAGGAACAGTGCTCATTCCTACACAATCACAACCAAGGGCTTTTACCATTTTATATTCGGCTAAAGTTTCATAAGTTGGACCTTGTAAAGCTAAATATATTCCTTCTTGTACTTGAATTCCTAGATCACTTGCAATTTCTTTTGCTTTGGCTAGCATTTGTCTACTATAAGGCTCGCTCATATTAACAAATCGAGGTCCAAAACGCTCATCATTTTTACCTCTTAGAGGATGTTCTGGCATCATATTAACATGATCTTTGAGCAAAACAATAGACCCTACATTGTAATTAGGGTTTACTCCTCCAGAAGCATTTGAAACTATTAATTTATTTACTCCAATATACTTCATAACTCGAACAGGAAAAGTTACTTCCTGCATGTTATAACCTTCATAATAATGAAAACGTCCTTGCATAGCAACTACTTTCTTTGAACCAATGGTTCCAAATACTAATGCTCCTTTATGTCCTTGTACGGTAGATACAGGAAAATTAGGAATTTCATTATAAGATAACATAAACTCCACCTCAATATCGTCAGTAAAACCACCTAATCCAGAACCTAATATGATACCATATTCAGGTTTAAAATTGATTTTATTTGTAATGTAATCAACGGTTTCTTGCACTTTTTCCCACATAGTTTAAAATTTCAGATTCAAATAATATATTTTCTTTTTTTAATACGGTTTTTATAGGTAAATAATATAGCTGTTCTTTTGGTAATTTCCCTTTTAAACGCATATAATCTTTTTCTGTTGTTATAATTTTTCTGCCAGCAGCACGCTTTAAAATGTTTTTTAAATCAGTTTCTGTAAAATTGTGATGATCGGTAAAAATCATTCGATTTTCTTTTTTTACTTGTAAAAAATTAAAAAAGGGCTCTGGTTTTGCTATTCCTGATACTACAAGGTAATCCCTTTCCAAAGACGAAGTAATGATAAAATTATCATCATTAAATATTTTTTTATCATATTCTATGTAAGAAAAATAAATAGGTGTTTCTGCTTTTGAAAATAGTCTTATCTTTTCACGTATTTTAGACTTTGCAATTTCATCAATTTCTTTAGGACATTTTGTGATAATTATCATGTTAGCTCGTTGGGCTCCTTTTTTATTTTCACGTAAATTACCTGCTGGTAAGATAAGATCGTTGTAAAAAAGGTCGTCATAAGAAGATAGCATTATATAATAGCCTGCTTTTACTTTTCTATGTTGAAAAGCGTCATCTAATAAAATGATGTCAGGTTTATTAGGTAATGCTAATAATTTTTCTATTCCTTCTTTTCTATTAGCATCTACGGCTACTTTAATTGTAGAGAATTTTTGAAAAAATTGATACGGTTCATCTCCTAATATTTCACTTGTAATTTTTTCATTAGCTAATATAAAACCTTTTGATTTTCGTTTATAACCACGACTTAATGTGGCTATTTTGTATTTATCGTGTAATAAGTGAATTAAATATTCTATTAAAGGGGTTTTTCCTGTTCCACCTACACTTAAATTACCAACAGCAATAATAGGTGTATTAAAAGCATAAGATTTTAAGAATCCAATATTGTATAAAAAATTCCGAATATTGGTTAGGAAACCATATATTATAGAAAAAGGGAAAAGTAATTTTCGAAGGGTTTTCATTTTAATGTCAAATTATACAAAGATAATAATACATTAAGTAGAAAAAAAGAGGGAAATAAAATTTTAAAGGTTAAAGTAGGGTATAAAAGAGTAGTTGGCTTGTGTAGTAGTCTTACTTTAGTTTTAAGAATAGAAGAGATTTTAATTTTAGAAAAGAAAAAAGGCTTTGAAATTGTATATATTGATTAAGAATAAAATATATAGATTTGTAAAAATAAAAGCTTTAATTAATGTAATAGTATAGGCTATTGTAATTTAATATGGGATAAAAAGAAGTAATAAAATGATGTTTAGAAATAAATTTTGAAGGATATGACAATAAATGATATAATTTCTGTTTTAGAAGAAATGGCTCCTTTGGCCTATGCTGAAGATTTTGATAATGTAGGGTTGTTAGTAGGGAACAAAGATTTAGAAGTTACTGGGGTACTGGTTTGTCATGATGCTCTAGAAAAGATAATAGATGAAGCTATTTTGAAAAAGTGTAATTTAGTAGTTTGTTTTCATCCTATTTTATTCTCGGGAATCAAAAAAATTACGGGTAAAAATTATGTAGAACGAGCTATTTTAAAAGCAATTAAACATGATATTGCCATTTATGCTGTACATACTGCTTTAGATAATCATCAAGAAGGAGTTAATAAAACAATTTGTAATGCTTTAGGATTACAAAGTACTAAAGTTTTAATTCCTAAAGTAAATTTTATTCAAAAATTAGTTACTTATACAATTCCAGAAAATGTAGAGAAAGTTAGGAATGCTTTATTTGAGGCAGGAGCTGGGAAAATTGGTAACTATGAGGATTGTAGTTTTAATTCAAAAGGAAAGGGGACTTATATGGGAAATGAAAGTAGTAATCCTGAAATAGGAGAACGACTTGAATTTATAGAAGCAGAGGAAGTTAAAATAGAAGTTACTTTTGAAAAATACAAACAAGGAAAAATTTTAAAAGCTTTATTTAATAATCATATATATGAAGAAGTTGCTTATGAAATATATAATTTAGAAAATTCACACCAAAATATTGGATTGGGAATGATAGGTGAATTAGAAACACCAATGAATGAAAAAGAATTTCTTGAATTTGTGAAAGAAAAAATGCAATGTGGAGTTATAAGACATACTGATTTTACAGAAAAAAAGATAAAAAAGGTAGCTGTTTTAGGAGGTTCTGGTGCTTTTGCAATTCAAAAAGCAATTCAAAATGGAGTAGATGCCTACTTAACAGCTGATTTAAAATATCATAATTTTTATGAAGCAGAAAATAAAATTTTGTTAGCTGATATAGGACATTTTGAAAGCGAAAGATTTACAAAAAAGTATATTGTTGATTTTCTTAAGAAAAAAATTTGTAGTTTTGCAAACTATTTGTCGAAAGACAAAATTATATTATCTGAAATAAATACAAATCCAGTTAATTACTTGTAGAAATATGGCAACAAAAGAATTGAATGTAGAAGAAAAATTAAGAGCGTTATACGACTTACAATTAATCGATTCAAGAATCGACGAAATTAGAAACGTAAGAGGTGAATTGCCTCTTGAAGTGGAAGATTTAGAAGATGAAGTTGCTGGTTTGACTAAAAGAGTTGAAAAATTAAAAACTGATTTAGAGTCAATAGAAGAACAAATAAAAGCTAAAAAGGGTTCTATAGAAGAACATAAAGAAGCAATTAAAAAGTATACTTCACAACAAAAAGAAGTTCGTAATAATCGTGAATTTAACTCATTGACAAAAGAAGTTGAATTTCAAGAACTTGAAATTCAGTTAGCAGAAAAGCATATTCGTGAGATGAAGGCTTCAATTGAACATAAAAAAGTTTCAATAGCTCAGACAAAAGAAAAATTAGAAGCAAAATCAACTCACTTAAAACACAAAAAGTCAGAGTTAGAAGAAATTATGTCTGAAACTGAGAAAGAAGAAGTTTTTTTAGTAAGTAAGTCACAAGAATTTGAAGCACAGATAGAAGACCGCTTGTTAAAAGCATACAAACGTATTCGTGGAAATGTACGTAATGGTTTGGCAGTAGTGTCTATTGAACGTGGTGCTTCAGCAGGCTCTTTTTTTACAATTCCTCCTCAAACACAAATGGAAATTGCTGCTCGTAAAAAAGTAATTACGGATGAACATAGCGGAAGGATTTTAGTAGATGCTGTTTTAGCGGATGAAGAAAGAGAAAAAATGGAACAATTATTTGCTAAAATATAATAATATTTGGGGCTGTCCAAAAAGTAATAAATCAACATGTAGTTTGTCACTCCAACGTAAGGAGTAGTCTTATAATCAACATTGTATCATTTCTCCCTTTGGTCGAAATGAGAAGATTTCAAACTTTTTGGACAGTCTCTTTTTATGAATTATTTTTTATATTTTTTATTCACTAAAAGCATAGGATTATTTCTTAATCTTTTTAGTTGTGTATTTCCTGAAAAAACGTCAGAGTTAGTATTTCTGCTTTTTACTACTCCTAAAAAAGGAAAATTAAACCCGAAAAAACTTCCTCAATTTTTGCAAGAATCTAAAATTGAAAAATTGAAAAAAGAAGACCTAACTTTTCAAATTTATATCTGGCACGGAAATGATACTAAAATACTTTTAATACATGGCTGGGAAAGTAATTCTTCTCGTTGGGAACATATATTTCCTTATTTAAAAGCTACAGGAAGTACAATAATAGCAATAGATGCGCCTGCTCATGGCCTTTCAGACGGAAAACGATTTACAATACCTCAATATGGTCAATTTATTAATGAAACTGTTCAAAAATATAAGCCACAATATTTAATAGGTCATTCAATAGGAGGAAATGCTTGTTTGTACTACCAATATGCCTTTTCTTCAGATTGTATTAAAAAAATAATTACACTAGGAACTCCTTGTGATTTTGTTTTTATTCTAAAAAAATACGTTTGTTTATTAAACTTAAATTCAAAATTGAGAAAAAAATTAAACGATAGGTGTGTAACGGAATATCAAGAAGAGTTAGATAAATTTTCAGCCCAACGATTTGTACAAAATACCAAAATAAAAGGATTAATTATTCATGATGTAGAAGATCAAACAGTATTTGTTGATGAAGGAAGAAAAATAGCAGAAGCTTGGAAAGATGCACGTCTTATTGAAACTAAAGGATTAGGACATTCATTACAGGATATAAAAATTTTTAAAGAAATCAATTGGTTTTTATTTCATTAAATCTATTCTTCATTAAAAATATAAAATGCTTAAAATAAGGAGGTAGTTAAAAATAGAATACTCAGATTAAATTTTTAAGGGATAATATAGCTTTAATGTAAAAGTCTATTTTTTTTCTTGTATCTATTATCTAATTTCTAAAATCATAATTTTTAATTTCTATTACTATCTTTGTAAAATGGAAGAGAATAAGACAAGAATTAATAAATTTTTATCAGAAACAGGTTTTTGTTCCCGTCGTGAAGCAGATAAGCTGTTAGAACAAGGACGTATTACTATTAATGGAAAAATTCCAGAGTTAGGAACAAAAGTTTCTTTAGATGATGAAATAAGAGTAGATGGTAAACTTATTCGAGAAAAAACAAGTAAACCCATTTATTTAGCTTTTCATAAACCTATAGGAATTGAGTGTACAACGAATTTAAAAGTTAAAAATAATATAATTGATTATATTAACTATCCTAAACGAATTTTCCCTATTGGTCGATTAGATAAAGCTAGTGAAGGTCTTATATTTATGACAGATGATGGAGATATTGTAAACAAGATATTAAGAGCTCGTAATAATCATGAAAAAGAATATATTGTAACAGTTAATAAGCCTATAAACGAACGTTTTGTAAAAAAAATGAGTAATGGTGTTCCTATTTTAGGTACTATAACCCGTAAATGCAAAACAGAACAAATAGATACTACATCTTTTAAAATAATATTAACACAAGGATTGAATAGACAAATTCGTCGTATGTGTGAGTATTTGGGTTATGAAGTTGTAAGGTTAAAAAGAGTTCGTATAATTAATATATCATTAGATGTTCCTTTAGGTAGATATAGAGAGTTAACAGAAAAAGAAATTAATCAATTAAATAAATTAATAGCTCCTTCTAGTAAAACAGAAGAAGCTAGTCTTTTAAAATCAAATAAAAAGATTAATTAGTTCTTTTTAATAAAAACCTTTTTAAAACACATAATATACCCCAAAAAATAGTAAAACATTATTTTTTGGGGTTTTTATTTAATGAAAATAAGATAGGTATTTTCGTAAAGATCTTTATTATTCTATTAAATGTTGATAGGCTCCTAAATCAGGAGGAGATGTTCTATTTTTGTCATCTATATCTTTTGGAATTAAAAAAGAATTATTTCCTTTGGCTATAACTGGTGAATTTTTAAGAATTCGGAGATTGTTTTTAATGGGATCTTTGAATTTTGGATCAAAATTATTTTGTCGTGTGTCTATAATATTATTATTACTAGGATTTTTTATTAAGTTGTATAAAGAATTATTATATAAATTGTTTGGATCGTTAAATTTGATTAAACAGTGATTAAAATCAATATTAAATGCTGCTGAATCGTTTTTTTTCAAACCTAACTCAATGTTATTATTTCCATATATAATACAATTAATAAAGCTAGCTAAAATAAGATCAGAAGTAAATAATACCTCTTTTTGTTTATAGGTATTATCTATATAAACACAAGGAATTTGACGGTTACTATTATTCCAATAATTAGCAAAAGTACAAGATTTAAAACGATATTCGCCTCCTAATGTACAAGCTAAACTAGCTTGTCCGCATTTGTTAATAACAATGTTTTCTCCATTTATTTTACTTTTTCTAGCTGCTAATCCGAAATCACTAGAGTTATATATTTGAGTATTAAAAATATTGGTAATAGATTCTTCATTTCGATCTATAAAAATTCCAAATGAACTGTTTTTTATAGTCAGATGATTAAAATTATTATTCATGCTTCCTTCTGCTAAATAAATTCCTCCCCATTGACCTGGTATTTCGGCATATTTAGATTCTAAACGATCCCCTTCAATTATGACTTCTTTTTCTAATTTTTTTTGGTCAGTAGATATGGTTCCTTCTATTTTAATAGAACCTGATTTTTTTACAAAAATTCCAGATTGATTATGACAATATATTCTAGTTCCAGGATCAATTATTAATGTTTTATTAGCAGGAACTCCTGCATATCCATAAATGACATAGGGTTTTGTGTTAGTGAAATGAAGTTCGTTACCATTAATTGGATCATTTTCATTTAATTCAAATCCATAGACTGTATTGTTTGGAACTAAGTCATTTAGAGTTAATTTTTCCTTTTTCTCAGGATATAAAAAAATAGCATCTTGAATTAATGTAACTAAATCAACTTTTTGTTGATTGATTCCTGTGTCAAATAAAATTTTGTCTGTATAGAGATAATCTGTAGAATTGACATCTTTAATATTGGCTGTTTCTTCAATGAAAATATACAAACTATCATTGGCTAATATTTCTATATTATGAAATGTTTTTCCTTGATTATTTGTTCCTGTTGTACCATCAATCATTAACCTATATTTAGATAGAGATCCTTTTTCTAAAGAAATTGTAGGAATGTGTAGGTCTTCATTGCTTTTATTATATACTTTTAAGGAATAAGTGCTAGAAGAAATTCCAGAAAAAACAGTGTCTAAGTAAACCGTGTTTTTAGAGAAAGATAATTGCCCGTTACTCGGTTTCGTTTCAAAATCTTTCCGACAAGAAATAAATATCGAAACGATACTAATCAAAAAAAGGAAATATTGGCGCATTATGATTATAATTTGGTATAAAAATAAAGAAAATAAAAATGTAAAAAGTGTTTTTTAAAACACTTCAGATATTTTAGTCCTAATTTTTGTACTTTTGATAGGATATTTTTATAGATATGATATTTGATAAGGAAAAATTTGTTGAAAAATGTAATGTTTTGTGTCAAAATACATTGATGGAAACATTAAAAATAAAATTTATAGAAGCAGGAAATGATTATCTAATAGCTAAGATGCCTGTTGAGAGTAGTGTACATCAACCAATGGGATTATTGCATGGAGGAGCAACTGTAGCTTTAGCAGAGAGTGTAGGCAGTGCTGCTTCGCTTATGTTTATAAATTTAGAAAAACAAGAGATTAGAGGGATTGAAATATCAGCTAATCATTTAAAAAGTAAAAGAACAGGAGAGGTAACAGCAATAGCTAAGTTAGTTCATAAAGGAAGATCTTTGCATTTATGGGAAATAAGAATTGAGGATGAAAATAAATCACTTATTTCTTTGTGTAAGTTGACAAATATAGTACTTCCTAAAAGAGAATTATAATTTTTTAATGAATGAAAAGCATATTTGAAAGGGCAAAAATTCAACAAAAAATGAACTTGCCATTTGTTCTTTATCGTAAACCCAATACGAAAACCTTAGTAGGTATTTTTCAAGAAAATGATCATATCTATTTTACAGAAAATTTTAAAGAAGAAGCTTTTATTTTTGCACCATTTACTGGGGTACCTATTATTTTTCCATTAGAAAAATCTGAACTAAAATATAATTCAGTTTATTTTGATCATGAAATAAAAGATTTGGAGATAGATATTTTAGAAAATCTATTGGATAAACAAAATTTTATTGAATTAGTTAAAAAGGGTATAAGTATAATAGAAACGGGAGATTTTGATAAAGTAGTGCTTTCAAGGACAGAAGAGGTTCTAATTAAAGGTTTTGATATGTTTAGAAGTTTTGAACAAATGTTGTTTAAGTATCCTTCTGCTTTTTGCTATACTTGGTATCATCCTAAAATTGGTTTGTGGATGGGAGCAACCCCAGAAAAATTATTTTCTATAAAAGAAAATAATTTTGAAACTATGGCTTTGGCAGGTACACAAATAGCCCAAAATGAAGAACGTGTTTTATGGACTAAAAAAGAAAAGAAAGAACAGCAATTTGTTACAGATTTTATAAAAGATCAATTAAAAGGAATAATTTATGATCTTCAAATTTCAGATGCTTATACTAGTAAAGCGGGTAAATTATTTCATCTAAGAACGGATATAAAAGGGATTGTAAAAGATGCTACTATTTTAGAAGAAATAATAAATGTATTACACCCGACTCCAGCTGTATGTGGTGTTCCAAAAATGATAACAAAAAACTTTATAGAAAAAGAAGAAGGGTATCATAGAGAATTTTATACAGGATTTCTTGGAGAATTAAATATAGATTGTAATACAAATGAAAAATCAACGGATCTCTATGTCAATTTAAGATGTATGAAAGTTTTAGAAAATAAGATTAATTTATTTATAGGCTGTGGAATTACAAGGGATAGTAATCCAGAATCAGAATGGTATGAAACTCTTAATAAAAGTAAAACTATGAGGATAATTATTAATAACTCTAAATAAAAAGAATATAAAATATTAAAATTAAAATCATGAAATTAGAGATATTAGCATTTGGAGCTCATCCTGATGATGTTGAGTTGGGTTGTGCAGGGACTCTTGCAAAAGAAGCAAGTTTAGGTAAAAAAATAGGTATTATTGATTTAACAAGAGGTGAATTAGGAACTAGAGGTACTGCTGAAATTAGAGATTTAGAAGCATTAAAAGCGGCTAAAATTTTAAAAGTTGAGATAAGAGAGAATTTAAAATTTCGAGATGGTTTCTTTAAGAATGATGAATATCATCAAATTGAAATTATAAAAATGATTCGTAAATATAGACCTGAAATAGTGTTATGTAACGCTATTCAGGATAGACATATAGATCATCCTAAGGGAAGTAACTTAGTTTCAGATGCTTGTTTTTTATCAGGATTGCAAAAAATAGAGACAGAACTAGATGGACAGTTTCAAGAGGCTTGGCGTCCCAAAAAAATCTATCATTATATACAATGGATGAATATAAAACCAGATTTTGCTGTTGATATTTCAGGTTTTATGGAATTAAAGATGCAATCTATTTTAGCTTATTCATCTCAATTTTATGACCCTAATTCATCAGAGCCAGAAACACCTATTACCTCAAAGAATTTTTTAGATAGCGTTCAATATCGTGCACAAGATTTAGGACGATTAATAGGGACAGATTTTGCAGAAGGATTCACAGTAGAAAGATGTTTGGCAGTCAGTACTTTAGAAAATTTATTGTAATTTTTTTATAAAATAGTTTGCAAGACTAATCTTTTGTTGTATATTTGCACTCGCAATACGGAAGTAGTTGGTATTGCTGAAAATGGTGATTGTAGCTCAGTTGGTTAGAGCGTCGGATTGTGGTTCCGAAGGTCGTGGGTTCGAGACCCATCATTCACCCTAAAATAAGATAAAAGTTTTAAATAACATCATGGTGATTGTAGCTCAGTTGGTTAGAGCGTCGGATTGTGGTTCCGAAGGTCGTGGGTTCGAGACCCATCATTCACCCTAAAAAAGTCCTACTAAATTAGTAGGACTTTTTTTATTAATTACTCCTACAAAAATTAGGGTTAACTCAAAAATATGTTTGATTTATACCATTTAAAAAATACCCCCTTTTTTAGCTAAAACTAAAAAAGGAGATAAAATTAGGAGGAGGTCACTGAAAAACCTCGTTTATTTTGATCAATTTGGTTTTCTAGAGATATAAAAAACGCTTATAAAGGATTTTAAAGATACTTTATAAGCGTTTTTATTTTGTAACTGTTTTTTATTTTAGATTATATAAGTCAGTGTTTTTTGCCTTAAGTAGGGGCATTTTGCAAAATGTATGTGTAGGCTAAAATTAGGAAGTGTTTTTTTATATCTTTTCGTAATACATGGCTTTAACAATACCGTCTGAGAGTCCTATTTTAGGGACGTAAATTTTATTAGCTTTACTCCATTTCATAGCGTTTAGATAAATTCTTAGTGCATGTATAATTACGTCTGCTCGGTCTGTATTTAATCCTAATTCAGCAATTCTTTCCTCATAAGATAATGAGGAGAGGTATTGGTATTGTGTGTTTAAATAAATATAAGATAAAGGTTTGTCTTGCTGTTTTCCAGATAATTTGAAAATTTTATTAATATTTCCTCCAGAACCAATTAGAGTAATATCTTCATAAGGTTCTGTAACACTTTTGATCCATTTTTCAATTTCTTCCCAAACTACATTGTTTACCATTTCGTTGAGTAAGCGTACTGTTCCGTTTTTAAATGATTTAGAAGCAATCATTTTTCCTTCACTGAATAAGGAAAATTCCGTACTTCCTCCTCCTACATCTACATATAAATAGGTTTGTTCTGTTTTTATGAATGAGTGTAAATCGGAAGCAGCTATAATTGCAGCTTCTTTTTTTCCATCAATAATATCTATTTTAACTTCAGCTTTCTTTTTTATTAATTCTACAACCTCTTTTGCGTTATAGGCCTCTCTCATGGCGGAAGTAGCACAAGCTTTATATTTTTCTACTTTATAAACACCCATTAATAATTTATAAGCTTTCATAGCATTTACCATTCTATTAATGTTTTCTGGCGTAATTTCTCCTACTGTAAAAGCATCTTGTCCTAATCGGATAGGGACTCTGAATAAAGCACTTTTATTAAATTGGGTTTCTTTACCATCTTTCTCTACTATATTCATGATTAGTAATCTTACGGCATTAGATCCTATATCAATTGCTGCATATTTTTTAATTTTAATCATTTGAGATTGATTTTAAATTATTTCTTCTATAATTTCTATTTTATTTCGATAATATTGATAGGTTTCTAATTGTGCTCTAAAAACAGGATTGTTTTCTCTTAAACGGTATTTGTTATCTAATTTTTCGGAGTGAAAACGAGCTTTTACGTTTCCTTTCCAACCAATATCAAAGGTGTCTATTAATTCTTTTTTGATATCTTCATCATATATAGGGCATGAAACTTCTACTCGTGCATCTAAATTTCTGGTCATAAAATCAGCTGATGATATAAAAACATCTGGGTTGTTTTCATTGCAAAAAATATATACTCTGGAATGTTCTAAATAGGCATCTACGATAGAAATGGCTTCTATATTTTCACTCATTCCTTTAATTCCTGGTATTAAGGAGCAAATTCCTCTAATAATCAATTGAATTTTTACACCAGCTCTACTTGCATCATATAGTTTATCTATCATTTTGTAATCTGATAGACTATTCATTTTAAGCTTTATATAAGCGGGTTTACCTAATGAGGCGTTGAGTATTTCACGATCGATTAATTTGCAAAATTTAGATCGAGTATAATGAGGAGATAGTATCAAATGTTTATAGCGGTGTACTTTGTAATTGATTTGAAAGAATTCAAAAACTTTGACCATATCTTTCAATATTTTTTGATGTGCAGTAAATAAAGTTACATCTGTGTATATTTTGGCACTAGATTCATTGAAATTACCTGTTGATATGATTCCATAACGTTTTAATCTTCCTTTTTCATCAATTCGTTCTATATAACATATTTTGCTGTGAACTTTTAATCCTTTTACACCAAAAATTAATTGGATACCTTCGGTTTGCATTATTTCTGCATAAGAAATATTACTAGCTTCATCAAATCGGGCTTGTAGTTCTATTTGAACGATTACTTTTTTTCCGTTTTTAGCTGCATTGATTAAAGAACTTACGATTTGTGAATTTTTAGCTAAACGATATAGGGTGATTTTTATGGTTGTTACGTATGGATCTAATGCTGCTTCTCTAAGAAATCGGATAATATAGGAAAAAGATTGATAAGGAGCATTTAATAGATAATCTTTACGTTCAATTTGTTTTAGTATACTTCCTTCTAAACTTAAACCTTTTATCGTTAATGGTGTGTTTGATTTATATAATAGATCAAATCTACCTAGATTAGGAAAATCCATATAATCTCTACGATTATGGTATCGACCTCCTGGGATTAAGCTTTCTTTTGAGTTAATACCCATTTTTTGTAAGAAAAATTTCAATGTGTCTTTATCAATTGTTTGATCGTAAACAAATCGTACAGGTTCACCTATTCTTCTGTCTTTAACTCCTAATGAAATTTTTTCTAAAAAACTTTTATTTAAATCTGTATCAAGTTCTAATTCTGCATCACGAGTAATTTTTATCATGTGAGCGGTTATGCTGTCATAATCAAAAATGGTAAATATTTGATGAATATTGTAACGTATTACGTCATCTAACATAATGATATATTGTTTGTCGTTATTGGAAGGTAAAACGACAAAACGATTAATAGTTTTAGGGATTTCAATTACGGCATATCGAATCTCTTTTTTAAATTTTATTTTTTCAAGAATAGATCCCTCTTCATTAGGTTTCATTACCATTTTAATAGCTAAATATCCTGAAGTGTCTTTTAGTAAAGGAAATTCGTCTAAATCGTTAAGTATGATGGTTACTAATTCAGGGCTTACTTTTTGTATGAAGAAATTTCTAATAAAATTTTGTTGTTCCTTATTTATTTCATTTTCATTAATGATAAAAATACTTTCTTTTTCTAGTTCTTTTTCAATGATACTTAATATTCGAAGACTTTCTGATTGTTGGTCTATAACAATCTCTATGATGTCTTTTATTAGTTGTTGTAAAGATATTCCTCCTAGTATTTGATTATCGGTTTTTCCTTCTAAAGCTAGTCGTCTAATAGCAGCGTATCGAACTCTAAAAAATTCATCAAGGTTGTTTGAAAAAATACCTAGAAATCGCAAACGATCCAATAGAGGAACTTTTTCATCAGCAGCTTCTTGTAATACTCTAAAATTAAAAGCTAACCAGCTTTTTTCTCGGTCTATATATCTATTTTGATTATTTGGCATATATATAGTCTATTTCTTTTGAAAATATTAAGATCTTAATTCTTAATTCTATTTGTTTAGGATCATTTAGGCATAATAATAAAAATAGAAATCAGGAATTAGAATAGTATTATATAATACCATCAAATTTATTGACAAAATTTGTAATGACATCATGATATCTTAAAAGAATTAATTCTTTAACAGTATTTTTACATTAGACTTGTATTCGTAATAAAAATATAAGGTTTTATTTTTTAGAGATGAATACGTTTTTTTCTGTAACTATCTGTTTGTTAATGGAGTATTTTTTAAAGATAATTTAAACGTATAATATCTTGATTTTTAAAAGAAATGAAAACAAGAGATATGTTTTAATAATAAAAACAATTTAAACCTAATTTTTTCTTATAGATAAATGTATTTTGTTAGTTTTTTTGGAAAGGGATTTAGAATTTTAATAATTATTTAAAATTCCGTTGTCTTTTTGCTTCAAAAATTAAGATAGCAGCAGCAACAGAAACATTCATACTGTCTATAGCACCTTGCATAGGAATTATGATATTTTGAGTTGCTTCAGTTCGCCATGCTTCGCTTAATCCTGTAGCTTCTGTTCCAACTACAAGTGCCGTGGGTTTTGTGTAATCTTGTGTGTGATAATTTGTTGAATTTTGGAGCGTAGCTGCGTAAAAAGGAATGTTGTTAGTTTTTAAGAAATCTATAATTTCATCTGTTGTGCCTGTAGCAATTTGATTAGTAAATAAACATCCTACACTTGATCTAACAATATTTGGGTTGTAAAGATCATTCTTTGGATTTGCAATAATTACAGCATCTAAATTGGCAGCGTCTGCTGTGCGAAGTAAGGCTCCTATATTACCTGGTTTTTCAGGAGCTTCTGCAACTAGTATTAAGGGGTTTTGAGGTAGTTTTAAGCTGGTTAATTCAAAAGATTTCATTTTTGCAACAGCTAAAATACCTTCGGTAGTATCACGATAAGCTAATTTGTGATATACTTCTTTTGAAATTTCAATGACTTGACTACATTCAAATTCAGCAGGGTTAAATACAGGAAGTATTTCAGTACAAATTAAAATACTATCTATTTGATAACCACCTTTTTTAGCTAATTCTATTTCTCTAATTCCTTCAATTAAAAAAGTGCCTGTTTTTTTTCTTTCTTTAGCCTTTTCTTGCAATAAATTTAATGATTTAATATAAGGATTTTGAATGGAGCTAATTTGTTTCATTGTATTTTGAATAAGTGGTCAAAATTATCTAAAAAAACTGAGATGTTAAAATTTGTATTGCCATATTAAAATGTGTATTTTTCGACTTTAATATTTACCATTGAAGTTTGTTTACAATAATACAATATAACTCAAATTACTATACTATTTGGAATCAGTTTGTTAAAGAGTCTAAAAGTGCTACTTTTCTATTTCATCGTGATTATATGGAATATCATAAGGAGCGTTTTGAAGATTTTTCATTAATGGTTTTTGATAATAATTTATTGGTTGCTATTTTTCCTGCTAATAGAGTAGGAGCAACGTTATATTCACATCAAGGGCTGACTTATGCTGGTTTTTACTTTTTATCAAAACTTACGATAGATAAAATAGAAATGATTATTGAAGATGTTTTTATTTTTTTAAAAGAAAATAAAATCAAGGATGTTTTATTGAAGTCTATTCCGGGTATTTATATTTCAGGTAATCAAGGGGTTGATGCTGTGTTGTTTAATCGTTATAATTGCTTTATACTTAAACGTGAAATGAACTTAATTATAGATTATAGAGGATTCGTTACTATTTCAAAAAGTAAAATTAAGCATTTTAACAAAATTATTAAATTAGGTTTAGAAGTACGAGAAGAAACTTGTTTGAAAGCTTTTTGGACACAAGTTTTAGAGCCTCGATTACTAGAACGTTATAAAACTAAGCCTGTGCATTCATTATTAGAAATTCAAAAATTACGTGATTTATTTCCCTCTAATATCATACAATATTCCGTTTATTTTCAAAATGAAATTATAGCTGGAGTTACGCTCTTTATCTCAGAAAAAGGAATTAAATCACAATATGGTGCTACAACCATATTAGGAGAAAAATATAGAGCACTTGATTTTTTATTTATTCAACTAATAAAAAAGTACCAAGATTCATTTAATTTTTTTGATATGGGTACTGTAACTAATGATAGTTCATTGGGGTATAATATAGGTTTATTAAAACAAAAATTAGAGTTAGGTTGTTCTATTTACAATTTTGATACGTACAAAATTGAAATATAAAATTATATAAATTATAAGTAAAAATAGAATTTAAAGCTCTATGACTGATAAAAAAGGAAATACTGATTTTATGAATATCTCTTTCTTAAATTTAAAAAATATAAATGAACCTTATGAAATATTTTTTCAAAATAAATTACAAGAAATATTAAAATCAGGATGGTATATTTTAGGAAAAGAAGTAGCTCTATTTGAAAAACAATTTGCAGATTATTGTGGATCTAATTATTGTGTTGGAGTAGGTAACGGATTAGATGCTATAACACTTAGTTTTTTAGCGTATTTAGAAAAAGGAGATTTAAAAAAGGGAGATGAAATAATAGTGCCAGCAAATACTTATATAGCTTCTATTTTAGGTATTATACAAGCAGGACTTATACCTGTGTTAGTAGAACCTGATTTAGATACATATATTATAGACCCTTCTAAAATAGAGGAAAATATAAATGTTAGAACAAAAGGTATTTTGGTGGTACATTTATATGGTCAGTTAGCGGATATGAACGCTATAATTGAAATAGGATATAGACATAATTTGTTAATTATAGAAGATTGTGCTCAAGCTCATGGACTTGTTTTTATAGGAAATCACACTCGTACATTTAGTTTTTATCCAGGTAAAAATTTAGGTGCTTTGGGAGACGGAGGGGCTGTTGTAACAAATGACAAAATATTTGTGGATCTTGTTAAAAAATTACGGAATTATGGATCTTTAATTAAATACTATAATGAGTTAAAAGGTTTTAATTCAAGGTTAGATGAACTACAAGCGGCTTTTCTAAATATTAAACTTCCAGCATTAAATGAAGATAATAAAAAAAGAAGAAAGATAGCAGATAATTATTTGAAAAAGATTCAAAATCCTCGAATTATTTTACCTAAAATTAAAATTTTAGAAGAACACGTATTTCATGTTTTTGTTGTTAGATGTAAACAAAGAGATGAATTGCAAAAATATTTAGAAGTTAATGGTATTCAAACACTTATTCATTATCCTATTCCACCTCATAAACAAGAAGCAATGAAAGAATGGAATCATTTGAGTTTTCCAATTACAGAACAAATTCATAATGAGATACTAAGTTTGCCAATAAGTCCTGTAATGACTAAAGAAGAGGTAGATTATATAATAAATAAAATAAATCTTTTTTAAAATTGTCATTTATATTGAATTTGGATTATGTAATAGAAATATATTAGATTTTAAATTTTTTTCTTTTTAATGTAGTAAAATAATATCTATATAAAAAATCTTTACATTTTATAAGAAAGACAAAGGCATAATCTGGAATAAGAATAGTTTTTTAGAACACAAAGAAATAGCTTTATTAGAAAGAACATGCAAAATGAAACTCCAAATACAAACAGTTATAAAAAAACCTTAAGTAATACATTAAGTTTTGGATTAATTCAGGTTATAAACGTTATAATAGCAATATTTAGAGGGAAGATAATGGCTGTTTTTTTAGGTCCTTCAGGTATTGCTTTAAATAATCTTTTTAATTCTACTCTAAATATTATATCTACTTTTAGTTTATTTGGTTTAGAATTAAGTGTAGTAAGAGAATTATCAAATACTTTAGAACGTAATGACAAAAAAGAATTAGAAAAAAATATTAATGTTGCAGTCTTATTGTTTTTATTTTCAGCTCTTTTTGGCACGTTTTTAACGGTTATTTTTGCTAAACAATTGAGTTTATTTACATTTAAATCATATAACCACTATCAAGATTTTATCTTTTTATCTTTATTTTTATTTTTTACAATTTTAGGAAAAGGTATACAAACTATCTTTAAATCCTTACAAATGATACAAAGTATAGTTACTTCAAGTATATACACAGCAATTATTAGTTTTGTATTATCCACTTTATTTTTTTATAAATATAAAGAAGAAGCTATCGTTTTTTCAATTTTAAGCTCGGCTTTTATTAGTTTCATGGTTTCATCATTTTATTTTGTAAAGAGTAAAATTAAAGTATGTTTTCAGCTAAATTTTACTTTAATTTTATATCTTAAAAGAATAATGCAACTGGGTTTGGTCTTAATTTTAACCTCTCTTTTAGGATTAATTACCAATCAATTAGTTAATACTTTTATAGAAGGAAAAGGCGGATTAAATGATTTAGGATTGTATTCAGCAGCCATTTCATTAACAACTCAATATATAGGTTTTTTATTAATGGCATTAGCAACTGATTTTTTTCCTAGGTTGTCTAGGGTTTCTAACGATAACCTTAAAGTAAAACAATTAGTTAATGAACAAACAGATCTGGTTGTTTTATTGGTTTCGCCATTATTAATCATATTAATTATTACGGCACCTTTTTTAGTTCAATTATTTTTGTCTAAAGAATTTTTAAGTTCTGTTTTGTTAATTAGATTGATTTCTTTGGCTACTTTTTTTCAATTAGTTTCTTATTGTATGGGCTATATTTCTTTTGCAAAAAGTGATAAATTTTTCTATCTTTTTTTTGAAGGCGTATACGGAAATTTAATTAAACTGATTTTATATGTATATTTTTATATTTATTACGGTATCAATGGATTAGGAATAGCTTATTTAATTCATTTCTTTCAATATAATATTTTAATTTATTTTATAACAAAAAGACGTTATTCATTCCAGTTTGAAAAACAAATTTTTAAAAATAGTATGGTTATGTTCTTTTTATTAAGTGTTGTTTTTTTTATATTTATTTACAGAGAAGTAAATGTTTTGAGTTATACTATATCATTTTTAATCTTTTTATTTAGTTTAAAATATTCTTTTGATCAGTTAAAAAAGAATACATTAGGAACGATACCAGTATTAAGTGAAATTCAAAATAAAATTACTCTATATTTTAATAAGAAAGATAGCTAACTTAAAAAGTAAGAACATTCAAAGATATTTTATTATAAATATTTTTTACGATTTAAAAGGAGTAGACCATTTAGGATCCGTATATACGTTAGTACCAGATAATGTTTTTAGAAAAGCAATAACAGCACTCACCTCATTAGCATTGAGGTGGAGTTGTTGTCCAAAACCATTTGGTTTTAAGCGATTATCAAGATTAGGATTGTTAGTAGCTGCATTTGTTAGATTTCCATAGTGACCAATAGCAGCTTGTAATGTTTTAATAACTCCAGTATGCATCATAGGACCATTTGTAATTCCGTTTGTTTTAACTAAATCTCTCAAACTTGGAGCTCTTGTAACACTAAAATCAGCCCCACCTTTAATAGAACCTCCTATACCATTATTTTTGCTATTAGGATTTAGATCAAATTCTGGAGCAGTGTGACAGGTTGCACAACCTAATCCTCCACTTATTCTGTTCCCTAAAGCATCAAATATAGGAGAAGTAAGAAATAAATTTTTTCCTGTATTTTCTTCAATATTAAAATTAGGAAAAGATTGATTATCATTTGACACAAGTGCTCTTCCTATATCGTATTTAGAATCAAAAGATTGAATACTTTTTACAAATTGAGCTAAAGTAAGTTGAATTTTTTCTTCTGTAATTTCTTCTGAACCATACACAAACTTAAAAAGTTCTGGGTAATAAGGAATTGTGCTTAATTTCATTATTAAATCATTAAAATTTGAATCTCCATTTGTACCACTAAATCCCATTTCCGTATGATTTTTAATAGGTTGAGTAACTTGAAATTCCAGACTAGAAGCACGTTTGTCCCAAAAAAAACGAGTTTCATTAGTAAACCTATTGTTTATTAATCGCATAGAATGTCTATCGGTTGTTCCATTTACTCCCTTACTAGCTAATTCAGTATCACTAAATGCGTTAGCTTGCTGATGACAATTAGCACACGAAATGGTATTATTAGAAGAAAGATTTTTATCATAAAATAAAACCCTTCCAAGAGTAGCCCCTTTATTTGTTATAAGATTTGTACCAGTATTAAATTTAGTTATATAACTAGGAACTATTTGATTAGCATAATTATAGAGATTTTTTAAATCTATTGTATTAGCAAAAGTACTTGTAATGTTAGGATAATTTTCGTTAGTTTCAGGAACTTGAGTATAGGAATCATCATTAGATTGACAAGCTACACTTAAAATTAATAATACATATAAACAGTTTTGTTTTTTCATAAGTTCTGATTATTAAATAAATAGCTTTTAAAAGAGTCTTTTCTATAAGACTAGATAAAAAGAAAAAGGTTTAATTTTAAATCTAAAATGTTATAGAATAATATTAAAGTATTTTTATATTTGTTCGACCAAATAAATTATCATATATATTAAAGAAATAAAATGAAATTATTAGAAGGAAAAGTAGCTATTATTACAGGTGCCAGTCGTGGTATTGGTAAAGGAATAGCAGAAGTATTTGCAAAAAATGGAGCGAATGTAGCTTTTACTTATAGCTCATCAGCTGAAAGTGCTTTAGCGTTAGAAAATGAGTTAATAACTTTAGGAGTTAAAGCAAAAGGATATAAATCAAATGCAGCCAATTTTACTGAAGCACAAAAACTAATTGATGATGTTTTAGCTGAATTTGGAACAATAGATATTCTTATTAATAATGCAGGAGTAACTAAAGATAACCTATTAATGAGAATGTCAGAGGAAGATTTTGATGCGGTAATAGATATTAATTTAAAGTCTGTATTTAATATGACCAAAGCGGTTCAAAAAACGATGTTAAAAAACCGTGCGGGATCTATCATTAACATGAGTAGTGTAGTAGGAGTAAAAGGAAATGCAGGTCAGGCAAATTATGCTGCATCTAAAGCAGGAATGATTGGATTTACTAAATCTATAGCATTAGAATTAGGATCTCGAAATATTCGTTGTAATGCAATAGCTCCTGGTTTTATTGAAACAGAAATGACGGCTAAATTAAACGAAGATGTTGTACAAGGCTGGAGAGATACAATTCCTTTAAAACGTGGTGGTAAACCAGAAGACATTGCTAATGCTTGTGTCTTTTTAGCATCTGATTTGAGTGCCTATGTTACAGGACAAGTGTTAAACGTAGATGGAGGAATGCTTACCTAATTTATAATCACAAAATTAACATACCAGTAAAGAGTAATAGTAATGATTAGGTTTTCATGAATTTACTCTTTGCTCTTTAATTAATTATTTGAAAAATGTCGATAAATACAATTTTACTTTTACTTTTAGCAATAATAGTTTCTGCTGGAATTGCTTTTTATCAATATTTATATAAAGCCAAAAATAAATCACCTTTATACTTATTTTTGACAGCTTTACGTTTTTCCTCGTTATTTTTAGTTTTATTATTATTAATAAATCCAATTATTACTAAAAGTAATTATGAAACTATAAAAACGATACTACCTGTAGTTATTGACAATTCAGAATCAATAACATTTCTAAAACAAAATGAAATAGCAAAGGAAATATCTCAAAAAATTGCTGAAAATCCAAAACTCAAAGAAAAATATCAAATTCAATTATTTTCCTTTGATGAAGAATTAAATACAGATAAACCACTTACTTTTAAAGAAAAAAAATCAAATATTTATAAAGTATTTGAAAGCTTAAAACAATTATATAGAACAGAAGAACATCCTATAGTTTTACTCACCGATGGAAACCAAACACAAGGAAATGATTATGTTTTTAATATCCAACAAAATACTCATGTTTTTCCTGTTGTTTTAGGCGATACAATTCAGCATCTAGACTTAAGAGTAAATCAATTAAATGCAAATAAATATGCTTTTTATAAAAATAAATTTCCAGTAGAAATATTTTTAAATTATACAGGAAATAAGTCTGTTACAGCTAATTTAAGTATACAAAAAGCCAATAAAACAGTCTATACGCAAAATGTTTCTTTTTCAGCTAACAAAAAATCAAAAAATTTATCTATTCTATTAAATGCCGATAAAGTAGGAGTTCATACTTATAAAGCAATTATTACCTCTAAAGAAAAAGAAAAAAATAAGTTTAATAATATTAAAAACTTTGCTGTAGAAGTAATAGATCAACGTACAGAAGTTGCATTAGTGTCATCTATTGTTCATCCTGATATGGGAGCTATAAAAAGAGCCATAGAATCAAATGCGCAACGTAAAGTAACTTTGATTAAGCCAAAAGAAATTAAAAATTTGAATGATTTTAATATTTTATTTTTATATCAACCAAATTCAGAATTTAAATCTATTTTAGAACAAAATAAAAATCGTAAGATCAATACTTTTGTAATTACAGGACTTCATACAGACTTTAATTTATTATCACAATATTACAATCAATTTGAATTTAAAACATCACTTCAAAAAGAAGATTACTCTGCTAAGTTTAATCCCAATTTTAATTCTTTTTCTATTGATGATTTTGGTTTTGAGCAATTTCCTCCTTTAGAAAACCCATTTGGAACAATCATTCCAAAATCTAATGCAAATAATTTACTTACAGCCCGTATCCGTACAGTAATTACAGAAAATCCTTTATTAGCCTTTACAGAAAATGGTATAACCAGAAACGCATTTTTATTTGGAGAAAATATTTGGAAATGGCGATTAGAAAGCTATTTAAGAGAAAAGACTTTTGAAAAATTTGATCTTTTCTTCGATAAAATGACACAATATGTAGCTTCAAATACCCAAAAGAAAAATCTAGTAGTTAATCATGAAAATTTTTATAATTCAGGAGAAACAGTCATAATATCAGCTCAATATTTTAATAAAAATTATGAATTTGACCAAAATGCACAACTTACGATTCAACTAAAAAATAATAATACAAAACAACTAAAGCTCTATGATTTTGTAAAAGGGAATAATGATTTTTCTGTAGCTTTTGATAATTTAGAGGCAGGTAATTATATTTTTCAAGTAAAAGAAAAACAGTCAGGAACACAATATTCTGGCAAGTTTCATATTTTGTATTTTGATGCGGAAAAACAATTTATAAATGCAGATCTAGCACGATTAAAACAATTAGCAG
This sequence comes from Flavobacterium sp. TN-1, assembly GCF_052828645.1. NCBI lineage: Bacteria > Pseudomonadati > Bacteroidota > Flavobacteriia > Flavobacteriales > Flavobacteriaceae > Flavobacterium > Flavobacterium sp. TN-1. The sequence goes on along the minus strand of NZ_CM128253.1, from coordinate 2,708,023 downwards.
AAAATACTCAAGGAAAGGTATATTTTCCAAAACAAATAGAAGAACTGATGCTTCATCTGGAAAGTTTAGAAAAATATAAACCTACTCAAAAAGAAGTCATAAAAAAATCTCCTCTGATAGATTGGATTTATGGATTGATCTTATTAATAATATTATTAAGTACTGAATGGGTTATAAGAAAATACAATGGTTTGTTATAAATACTTTTGAAAGAATAATATTATCTTTTCAAATAATACCATTTAAACTTAAAAATATACTGGATTAAAAAGTAAAATTCTCGATATTTTTTTTTCATTTTAAAACAACTCTAACAAACGGTTGAGTATATAATTTAAATCATCTTTAGTTCGACCGCGAAGCATATCGAGAACCAATACTAATTTTTATTAATTCTTCAATTTTTTTCTAATAAGAAATAAAATTATTGGCTATAAATAGATTGATAATCAAAGAAAGAATTGGGGGGTATTTTATGTGCCTAAGTTATTATAAAATATTTTTTAAATGCAAAAAAGCATTTAAAAGTCAGTTTAGAAAAAGAGTAATAAACTTTTTTTGTTAGATTTTAAAACATTTTCCTCTATTCTCTATTTTTGAGTACTATCGAATATATTCTGAATAATAACTATATTATTAAACTAAACCCATTTTCTAAAAATTAAAAACAGGTTTAGTTCAAAAAACAATAAAAATTTATTAAAACTGTAAATAAATAGGCATTACAGATTCTGAACTTTTAAAATAGGAATATAAAAAGATAAATAAAATCATAACAATAACATTAAAAACCAAAGGGAGTTTAGTTTGTACTTTTATATATTTTTCACTCCAATTATTAGGTATTAAATGTATTAAATAACCTACAATAATCATGATTAAGGGTTGTTCATAGTTTCTTATAAATTCTTCAGCTCCTTCAAGACTAAACTGATTTATTATTTGGTTTATAAAAGTTAAGGAAGTCTCTAAATTTTCTGCTTTGAAAAATATCCAACAAAAACATACAAAATGAAATGTTATAAGACCAAAAAGAATTTTTGAAATAAATTTAGGAAGAATATTAATTTTAGAAGTAATATTAGTCCAATATTTATTAAAAATTAACCCGAAACCATGTAAAGAACCCCAAATGATAAAATTCCAACTTGCTCCATGCCAAAATCCACCTATAAGCATAGTTAAAAATAAATTAATATTAGTTCTTAATTTACCTTTTTTATTTCCTCCCATAGCAATATACAAATAATCACGTAGCCAAGATGATAATGAAATGTGCCATTTTCTCCAAAATTCAGTAAGAGAAGTACTTTGATATGGCGATTCAAAATTAGGAGGAATAGTGATTCCTAACCATTTAGAAATTCCAATTGCTACATCGCTATATCCGCTAAAATCACAATAAATTACAATAGCATATCCATAAAGAGCTATAAGACATTCAAAACCATTGTGTAAATGAGGACCATCAAAAATATAGTTTACTAAATTTAGAGTTATATAATCAGAGATAATTAACTTTTTAATTAATCCACTTATTATTAAATAAAACCCTTTAGAAAAATCTTCAGAACTTACATAATAATCCTTTTTTAGTTGAGGAATAAAGTCTTTAGCTCTTACAATAGGTCCCATAACCAATTTTGGAAAAAAAGATAAGAATAAAATATAATTAGCAATATTCTCTTCTGGTTTTATCTCACCTTTGTAAACATCTACTGCATAACTAATATTTTCGAAGGTATAAAAAGAAATTCCAATAGGTAATAAAATGTGTACGGGGTCTAATTTCGTTATATTTAAATTATTTATTATTTCTATAAAGAAATTCGTATATTTAAAGTAAAAAAGAAGTCCTAAATTAAAAATAATACAAAAAATTAACAAAAATTTCTTGAGTCCTGCATTACTTCTCGCTTTGTATATGGCTATAGATAGTAAATAATCAACAACAGCTGATCCTATTACTAAAAAAACAAAATTACCACTTGCTTTATAGAAAAAATAAAGTGAAAAAATACTTAAAATATAAGCTCTCCCAAGATAATTTTTTCTTAAAATATAGTAACAAATAATAAAAATTAAAAAAAAGTAAACAAAGAAGCCACTATTAAAAAGCAATGGGTTTTTAGGATCATAAAATAGTTGATCTATTATTTTATTAATATCAAGGGTTAGCATTTTTTAAAATTAGTTTTTATTATTTTGTTTTTTAGATTTAGTTTTTATTTTTTCAAATTCTTTTTGAATTGATTTAAAGATGGTTTTGGCAACGACTTTTGATCCTCTATTATTAAAATGAATATAATCTTTACTTGCCATAGTAGGAATAGTGTCTACCCATTTTTTCATAGTTCCTTTTCCTCCCATTGAATTAAAAAGATTATAAAAAGGAATTTTATTATCATAAGACAATCTAGCTTGTATTTTTATTAAGCTATCAATTCCTATTGCTGTTTTCCATTCATTATTATATTTAAAAGCTCTATCGGAACAACTAAAAATTAAAAAATCAGTCTTAGGCATTTCTTTTTTAAACTTTTTAATTATAGGTGTCATTTTTTGATAGTAGTAATCATAATTTAAATCATTAGCTCTAAACATTAAATTTACTCCATATTGAAAAACAATTAAATCATAATAATTTTCTTGATTTAGATTTTGTAGTAATTCTATGCTAATTTTATCTAACTCAACTCCTGTAATTCCTCTAAAAGAAAAATTATCTAATACAATTCCGCTCTCAGGTTCAAAACTTACACCATAAATGGGAGTATTAGAAAATTTAGCATTGAAGTGTATATTATTAGATACAGATTTATCTAATAAGATTTTATTAAAATTTTTATCTGCTTTATAATTTGTTTGAATTCCATTTTGAGTTATAGAAATATCATTTCCTTTGCCAAATAATAACCATTTTTCAAGAATTTGTGCACTATCCTTTTTTATATTATTTTGTAAAGTAATATCTAGATCGGAACTAAGGAAGGAATATCCAGATAAAAAAACATTTTTTTTAGGATTTTGTTTGAAATTGAATGTTTCAAAAATGCCCGCTGTTTTTGAAGAAGCAGTTTGTCTAAAATCAGCAGAAATAGAATTTATAGGTACAAAACCAACACCTTTTTTCTTATTAAAATAACTTTGAAGCATTTCTCTAAGATCCTGAGTCATTAAATCTCCTTCTATTTGACTATCACCAAACCAAGCAATTCTAATTTTTGTTTTTTTATTTTGATATAATTCAACTAGTTTCTTAGATAAATTTTGGAATACAAAATTATTAGTATCATTATCAAAATCAGTAATGTTAGTTGTGTTGTAATTCTCAAAATTTATAAACGTACTATCTTCTTTTTTAGTTTTACTAATTAAAAGGTCGTTTTTTATCTTTTTTTTATTTATTTTTATTACCTTATCGCTTTCTATGTCAGTAAATAAACTTACATTTTTGAAACTAGGATAATATTTAATTATATTTTTTTCAAAAAATGAAAGTCCAAAATATACGGATGTGACCGATAAAACAAATACAAATACTTTATTATTGCTGTTCATTTAGTGTTATTTGATATGCTATAAAACCGGGCAAAAGTATGGAAAAGTTATCATAAGTTTATAAGTTTTAATATTTTTGTAAGAAAAAAAATGGAAGTAAAAATTCATAATTCTTGGAGTCAAATCTTAACAGAAGAATTTGATAAAGAATATTTCAAAAATCTAATTGATTTTGTAAAAAATGAATATCAAATAGGGCGTTGTTTTCCCAAAGGAAGTCTTATTTTTTCTGCATTTGATCATTGTCCCTTTGATAATGTAAAAGTAGTTATAATAGGGCAGGATCCTTACCATGGTTTAGGACAAGCTAATGGATTATGTTTTTCTGTTAATGAAGGTATTTCATTTCCACCTTCATTAATTAATATTTTTAAGGAAATTCAAACAGATTTGAATATTCCAATTCCTATTTCTGGAAATTTAGAACGTTGGGCTGAACAAGGAGTATTGCTTTTAAATGCAACTTTAACAGTTAGAGAAAATACTGCTGGTAGCCATCAAAATAAAGGATGGGAAACATTTACAGATGCCGTTATTGAGCAAATTTCTGATAAAAAGGAAAATGTTGTTTTTTTACTTTGGGGAGGATTTGCCAAAAAAAAGGGAGCAAAAATAGACCGAAACAAACATTATGTTTTAGAAGCAGGACATCCTTCGCCATTAAGTGCTAATCGTGGATTATGGTTTAATAACAAGCATTTTAGTAAAACAAATGACTATTTGAAATCTATTAAAAAAGAGGAAATAAAATGGTGACTTTAGTCATTTAGTGTTAATTGGCCTAAAATAGCTTCGCTCATAAATTTTCCACCAGGATAATTAGCTGTATAATCAAGATTAAGCCAAATATACCCTCGTTCATCTATATGATAATGTAAGGCTTTGTTTTTACTTTCTTGAGGAAATAAGACTTCGTGTATTAAATAGTTTATCTTTTCAAGATCTCTTTTGGTACCAATAAACATTTCTGGGTAAATGTGAGCATCGGTGTGTATCAAACGGGGAATACCACCAACGGCTTTAATACCTGCAGCCATTAATATAGCGTGATCATCACAATCACCTGAAAAATGCTCTATTGATTCAGAAGCACTGGCTATGTAATTATTACCTTGTGGATCATTTACATAATTCCATCTTTTTTTAATTTCTTTAAAAACAGCAAAACATTGTATGGTAGTTCTATATTCGAAAAATTTTTTTAAATGTGATACGTTTTTAAAGTTTTGAGTAGTAGACCAAACAGCAAAATTCCGTACTTTAGGATTATTAAAATCAATTGCTTTTAAAACCTTATATTTATTAGGAAAAGGAAGTAATTTATTAATAATAATATCTTGTGGATAAGGATTTTCATCCATTGTATACATCATGGATCTATAATCATCATATAATTTATAAAACCCATAATTTCCAAAAAAAGTACCGTATAATAAAATCAAAGTATAGATAAGAATAAAAATTAAAATTATCTTTTTTATTTTTTTTAATAGAAAATAATAACTTAATGAAATAAGAATAAATAGGATTATACGATCAAAAGGAATCTCGCAATCAATTTCTTTTAAATTATGATGAGCAATTATGAAAGTAGGGAGAGTTAATAATAAGCATAAAATAAAAATGACTACATAATCCCAAGGCTTAGGTAAAGAAAGCTTATCTTTATATTTATAATAAAGGTTTTTAAGCATATTTGTAGTCATTTTTATATCACGTAAAAAGATTATTATTTTACGATCATTTCAAAAGATAGTGTATTTTCTATTAAATTAAATTCTAATAATTGGTTTTGAATTTTGTCAAATGTTTTTTGATCCATTTTTTTTTGTGACCATCTTGTTTTCTTAAGCCATTGTTGTATATCATCTACTTTTTGATTGTAACGTGCAGCTAGTGTTCTGTCTATACTTGGAATTTCTTTAAATTCAATGGTTGTATTATTAATAATTTCTAATATTAATTCTAATGTAGTTGGATTATTTTTTAAAAATTCATTTCGAACGGCAATTACAAAAGAAGGCCATGGAGTAGGGCATTCGCTTATTCTTCTAAAAATACCTTGATCTACAAGTGGTTGTGTCATGAAACGTTCCCATAAAAAATAATCTGCATTTCCACTTTGTAAGGATTCTACAGCTCCTTCAATTGTATTAACAATTTCAAAATTTAATTTATTTAAATTCCAATTTTGTTGTTTGGCATTTACAAAACTCATTAAATGAGAACCTGAACCTATTCTTGAGATTGCGCTTTTAGTGTTCTCTAAATCAGATAAATAATGGTATTTAGAACTAGCGTTAACATGTACTCCCCAAATTAAAGGAGATTGAACGTATAGTTGTATTATTGAACTATCATTGCCTGATGCAATATCTTTTATTATTCCCTCAGTAAGAATAACTGCAATATCTGTTTCATTGTTGCGTAACATTTGACACATTTTTCCTGTTCCTTCTGGAATATCAGTCCATTGTAAGTCTATTCCTACCTGATCGTATTCTCCGTTTTCTATACATAATTGCCATGGTAGATTAAAATGTTCTGGAACTCCAACAATTCTTACTGTTTTCATATTTAAATTAGGGAAAATAATTTTTTAAAATATTATTTAGTTTTGAGATAATTTAGTTATACATTTTTCACGAATATTCCAAATTTCTTCAAAAGTTTTATCTTGTTTAGTTTCAAGAATCCAGTTTTTTAAAAATGTTTGATGATATTCTATTTTATATTGAATAACTTGTTTGGGTTCAATTATAATTTTATTAATAATGTCTTCTTTTATTTTAGAATAAAAAGTATCTTCACTTGTATAGTCCTGATATACACCGTTTACTTTTAAATAACAATGCGCTTCAGGGATGTAGTCTATAGAATGTTTTTTTAAAATTTCATTTAGAAGGGGAGTATTTTTAGCATTCATTTTAAAAATACTTAAAACAAGATCTACGTTTTCCTGATTAAATTTTGAAGCTAGAGATTTGAGTAATGCGTGTTTTGAACTACAAGTTCCTCTGTTTTCTGTTAATACAAGAGAAAAATCGTCACGTATACTATTTCTTCCGTATGGAATTTTTCTTACGTATGTAGTTAGTTCTTCCCAAGTAGAGATACTTTTTTCATTAAACCAATTTGATAGACTATTCATAATCATTTTTTAGAATAGGTAAAATATTTATTTCTATATCCTTTATTATTCCTTTATTAATAATCATATCATATTTTAGTATTCCTAATTCGTACCAATTCCAATTTTGGTCATCATAAAGAAATTCATTTGTTTTACGCATTTGGATCTTTTCTGCCATTCTATTACTACTGTCATTTTTTGTTTGTGTATAGGCGTATAGTTTAGGTAAATTTAGATTTCTAAATGCGTATTTAATCCATGCTTGAAAAACTTCAAAACCTAATTTTTTATTCCAATGTTCTTGTGTAATGCAAATCCCAATATCATAAAAATTTTGATTATTATTAACTGTGTTTTCATTAAATTTAAGACCTCCCCAGCCAATAAATTCATTAGTTTCTTTTAAAATAATGCCATACCTTCCTATATTATGTTTGATATATTGGCTTAAAATAGAATTAATTACAAATTTTGTTTGGTTAATATCAGTTGCTGGAGCATTCCATAAATATTCATGAACATTAGGATTAGAATCTATTTTATGCAATATCTCTAAATCTTCGATTTCCAAAGGTCGCATGATTAGCCTTGGTGTTTCTAAAATAAAATCCATTAAGTAACTATTTAATAATTTTCCACCAGTTCCATGATGTGTTATCTTTTGTAAGATATGTTTCTATAAATTTAAATTCACTTTTCTTTAATATATGATTAGAAGCTGCATTTTCAAAATGTGTATAGGCATGTAATTCTTTTATTTTCATATTATTAAAACTATGTTGGAGCCAAAACTTTGTAGCTTCGGAGGCATATCCTTTACCCCAAAAAGGTTCGTCTAGTCTGTAGCCATAGTCATAAAAATTGGTATTACCATTTTCTATATGATCATCTACAAATTTAATACCTGTCCATCCAATAAATTCGCCAGTTTCTTTTAGAATGGTAATATATCTTCCTGTTTTATTTCGGTTATATTGCTCTAAAACTTTTTTAATAGTATTTTCAACTTCTTGAATATTTTGAACAGGTTGTTGCCACAAATATTTATGTACATTAGGATTCTTATCCATTTTAAACAATGATTCTGCATCACTCATTTCAAATGGTTTAAAGAGTAACCTTTTGCTTTCTAATTTTTGTACCATTTTTAGGATAATAGATTTGCTATTATTCAACTAATTTATCAAGTGTATAAAGTATTAAAGCATCTACAGCTTTATAAGGATCTTCACTAAAAGTTCCGTTTGCTCGGTTTGCAATGACAGCATTTAAAGATAAGCAGTTATGTCCCAAAAGTTTTCCTAATCCGTAAATAGCAGAGGTTTCCATTTCAAGATTAGTCATACGTGTACCATTAAAATGAAAAGAATCCATTTTACTATTTAATTGAGGATCTTGAATATTTAAACGAAGAACACGCCCTTGTGGTCCATAAAAACCTCCTGCTGTTCCTGTAAAACCTTTAAATACTTTATCACTTTCTAAACGTTTTTCGTAAGATTTCGCTTCCAGCTATGACATAAGGTTTTCCTTTGCGCATATCCCAATTGGTTTGTGAGATAAAGGCATCTTCTATTTCATTTTCAGTAATATGATCTATCAAATAGGAGCGAAGCATATTATCTAAACCTAAACCATATTTAGATAAAACGAAACTATCAACAGGTATGTCAGCTTGTAATGAACCTGAAGTTCCAATACGAATAATATTTAAAGAAGTTAAATTTTCTTTAATTTCTCTTGTTTCTAGATTAATATTAACTAGAGCATCTAACTCGTTCATTACAATATCTATATTATCAGGTCCAATACCTGTAGATAATACTGTAATTCGTTTTCCTTTATAGATCCCTGTTTGTGTTTTAAATTCTCTTTTTTGTGTTGAAAATTCGATTGATTCAAAATGTTTTGTAATTTTTTCAACACGATATTGATCACCAACTATAATAATGTCTTCTGCAATATCTGATGGTTTTAAATTAAGATGGTAAACGCTACCATCAGGGTTTAGTATAAGTTCTGAATTTTTAATCATAAATTTTAAAATTAATAATTGTAAATTTCGAGGTTTTATTTAACCTCCAACTCGTTTTACTTTGAAACCTTTTTCTTTTAATATAAGCATGATTTTATCACGATAATCTCCTTGAATAATGATTTCTCCATCTTTAAAACTTCCTCCAACAGCTAATTTATTCTTTATGTCTTTAGCTAAAAGTTTAAAATCTTCATCTTCACCTTCATAGCCTGCTATAATTGTAATGGGCTTTCCTTTTCTTTTTTCGTATTTACAAATCATGGGTTCTTTTTGAACAAAAAGTGTGTGTAACTTTTCTTCTTCAATAGGTTCATCAGAAGGAATATGATCTGGAAATAGTTTTTTTAGTTGATCTTCTAAATCCATTTTTGTGAAAATCAAAAATTGAGAATTAAAAATTAATTAAAATCTTCAACTCTCAATTTTAAATACTTAGTAATTAAATTATTTTTTTAACAATCCTAATTCAACTAAACGCTCATTTAAGTATTCGCCAGCTGTAATATCTTCAAATAATTTAGGATTCTTTTCATCTATACATTCTGGTAAACAGTTCAAAGACATATCACTTACAGGGTGCATAAAGAAAGGAATTGAAAAACGTGAAGTTCCCCATAATTCTCTAGGAGGATTTACAACTTGGTGGATAGTTGATTTTAATTTATTATTTGTATGACGAGATAACATATCGCCTACATTAATCATTAATTCATCATCTTGTGCAATAGCATCAATCCATTCTCCTGCGTGATTTTGAACTTGTAAGCCTTTACCCTGAGCTCCCATTAATAGAGTAATCAAGTTAATATCTCCATGAGCTGCCGCACGTACAGCACCATCTTTAGGTTCATCTGTAATAGGTGGATAATGTATAGGTCTTAAAATTGAATTACCATCTTTAATAAAATTATCAAAGTATAATTCATCTAAACCTACATATAAAGCCAATGCTCTTAACACATAAACTCCTGTTTTTTCTAACATTTGGAAAGCTTCTTTACCTACTTCATTAAAATTAGGTAATTCTTCTACAACAACATTGTCAGGGTATTCTCCAGCCCATTTAGAACCTTCTGAAACATACTGACCAAAATGCCAGAATTCTTTTAAGTCACCAGCTGAACGTCCTTTAGCATGTTCTTTACCAAAAGATACATAACCTCTTTGTCCACCAATACCAGGAATTTCATACTTTGATTTTACTTCTAATGGTAAATCGAAGAAATTACGTACTTCGCTGTACAAATTTTCTACTAATTTGTCATCTAAAAAGTGACCTTTTAATGCTACGAAACCAATTTCTTCGTAGGCTTTTCCGATTTCATTTACAAATTTTTGTTTACGTACCGGGTCATCCGATAGGAAATCACGTAAGTCAACACTAGGAATTTTTTGCATTGTCTTAGTTTTTGTTAATAACTTCAATTGGTATAATACCTTGATAGAACAAAAGTAAATATAAAATGTTTGATTTTTAAATAAAAGTTATTAACAATTATAAAAAAACTAACTTTTGTCAGTTTTACTGAAATTTTAATCTTTATTTTTGAGATAGCTAACTAAATTAATTATGAATTTTGAAAGAAAAGATTTAACAAATGAAGTTTTATTAAACCTTTATAAACAATTACTAAAACCTCGATTGATTGAAGAAAAAATGTTGATTTTAATTCGTCAAGGAAAGGTCTCAAAGTGGTTTTCAGGTATAGGACAAGAGGCAATAGCGGTAGGGGTTACAGCAGCTCTTGATCAAGATGAATATATACTGCCTATGCACCGTAATTTGGGCGTTTTTACAACTAGAAAGATTCCTTTAAAAAGATTATTTTCTCAATGGCAAGGCAAATTAAATGGTTTTACAAAAGGAAGAGATCGCTCTTTTCATTTTGGAACCCAAGAATTTAAAATAATAGGCATGATTTCTCATTTAGGACCACAAATGGGAGTGGCCGATGGCATTGCATTAGCTAATAAATTAGCTAATAATAATAAAGTTACAGTTGTTTTTACTGGAGAAGGTGCTACTTCAGAAGGTGATTTTCATGAAGCATTAAATGTAGCATCTGTTTGGGAGTTACCTATTCTTTTTATCATAGAAAATAATGGCTATGGTCTTTCTACTCCTACAAATGAACAATATAAATGTAAAAATTTAGCAGACAGAGGAATAGCTTATGGAATGGAAAGTTATATAATAGACGGTAATAATGTTCTAGAAGTATACAATCTAATATCTGAACTAAAAAAATCAATGATTGAAAATCCTAGACCTGTTTTAATAGAGTGTAAAACTTTTAGAATGCGTGGACATGAGGAAGCTAGTGGTGTTAAATATGTACCAGAAGAATTAATACAACATTGGGCAGAAAAAGATCCAATTGAAAAGTATAGAAGGTATTTAAAAATAACAATGGTTCTTTCAGATGAAGAAGATGATATAATTCATAAAGAAATAAAAGAAGAAATTGATTTAGAATGGTCTAAAGTACAAGAAGAACCAGCTCTTATTGCTAGTTTAGAAAATGAACTAAATGATGTTTATGCTCCTTATCATTTTGAAAAAATAGATTCTAATGTAGAAATAGAAAATATTCGTATGATAGATGCTATTTCGCAAGCTTTAAAAGAATCCATGAAAAAACATTCTAATTTAATTCTTATGGGTCAAGATATAGCTGAATATGGAGGTGCCTTTAAGATTACAGAAGGATTTGTTAGTCAATTTGGAAAAGATAGGGTACGAAATACGCCTATTTGTGAAAGTATTATTCTTTCTACTGCAAACGGATTATCTATTAACGGATATAAAGCAGTTGTAGAGATGCAATTTGCAGATTTTGTTTCAACAGGCTTTAATCCGATCGTTAATTTGTTTGCAAAACAACATTATCGTTGGGGGGAAAAAGCAGATGTGGTAGTTCGTATGCCTTGTGGAGGTGGTACACAAGCAGGTCCTTTTCATTCACAAACAAATGAAGCATGGTTTACAAAAACACCAGGTTTAAAAGTTGTTTATCCTGCATTTCCCTATGATGCTAAAGGATTATTAAATACGGCTATTAATGATCCAAATCCTGTCCTTTTTTTTGAACATAAAATGCTTTATCGTTCTATTTATCAAGATGTGCCAAATGATTATTATACATTACCATTTGGTAAAGCTTCACTTATAAAAGAGGGCAATAATGTAACTATTATTAGTTTTGGTGCAGGTGTACACTGGGCCTTAGATACATTAAATAACAATCCAGATATATCAGCTGATTTAATTGATTTAAAAACACTTCAGCCTCTAGATTTAGAAACGATTTACAAATCAGTAAAGAAAACAAATAGAGCTATTATATTACAAGAAGACACTCTTTTTGGTGGTATAGCAAGTGATATTTCGGCATTAATTATGGAAAATTGCTTTAAATATTTAGATGCTCCAGTTTATAGAGTAGGGAGTTTAGAAACCCCAATTCCTTTTATGAAATCATTAGAAGATCAATATTTACCCCAAATACGTTTTGAAAAAGAATTAAAAAAACTTTTAAATTATTAACCTTTTTCTAAATCATTAATATAGATAGAAACATTAAATAAAAAATATAAAACCTAGACCTATGTATAATATTATTTTATATCATAAATTGTATTTTTATTATATAATAAAAAATCATTCTTCGTAAATTTGACACTTTTATAAATTTATAATAATAAAATGAGCAAAGAAATAAGAAACCTTGAACCAAAAGCTCTTTGGAACAAATTTGCCGATCTGAATTCGGTACCTCGTCCTTCTAAAAAAGAAGAAAGAGTGATTGCTTTTATGATGGATTTTGGACAAAAATTAGGTCTAGAAACTATAAAAGATGAAGTAGGTAATGTAATTATTAAAAAGCCTGCGACAGTAGGAATGGAAAACAAAAAAACCATAGTAATGCAATCGCATTTAGATATGGTTTGTCAAAAAAATAATGATACTATTTTTGATTTCGATACACAAGGAATTGAAATGTATGTTGATGGTGATTGGGTAAGAGCTAAAGGAACCACGCTCGGAGCAGATAATGGTCTAGGTGTAGCTACCATCATGGCAATATTAGAAAGCACTGATATAACACATCCAGCTATAGAAGCCTTATTTACTATTGATGAAGAAACAGGTATGACAGGTGCTTTAGGTTTAAAGGGAGGTTTGTTATCAGGTGAAATTCTTTTGAATTTAGATACAGAAGAAGATGACGAAATTGATATTGGATGTGCTGGTGGAGTAGATGTAACGGCTGAACGTGAGTATAATGAAGAAGAAACTCCCGAAGGTTCTGTAGGTTACACAATTACTGTAAAAGGATTACAGGGGGGGCACTCAGGGATGGATATTCATAGAGGATTAGGAAATGCTAACAAAATTATGAATCGTTTATTATTTGATGGCTTTGAAAATTTTGGTCTCCAAATTTCTGAAATCAATGGTGGAAGTTTACGAAATGCAATTCCGCGTGAAAGCGTAGCAAAAGTAATTATTGCAGGAATGTATGATGAAGCTTTTGTTTTTGATATGCAAGAAATAATTAATGATATAAAATCTGAATATAAGACGATGGAACCCCATCTTCAAATCTTGATTGAAAAATCAGATTTACCAGCAAATGTAATGGATTTAGGGGTTCAAGAAGGTTTATTACGCGCCATCTACACAGCTCACAACGGAGTATATCGTATGAGTCCTGATATGGTTGATTTAGTAGAAACGTCAAATAATATCGCAAGAGTAGTTGTAAAAGAAGGACAAATATCAATTCAAAATTTAACACGTTCCTCTGTAGAAAGTTCTAAATTTGATTTAGCTAACTCTTTACGTTCAGCATTTGAATTATTTGGTTGTGAAGTTACTTTTTCAGGTTCATATCCAGGTTGGACACCTAATATCAATTCTGAAATATTGGATGTATTGACTTCTATATATGAAAAACAAAACGGTTCAAAACCTAACGTAGTGGCTTGCCATGCAGGATTAGAATGTGGTATCTTAGGAACTAATTATCCAGAAATGGATATGATTTCTTTTGGTCCTACGATCAAAGGAGCTCATAGTCCTGATGAAAGAGCTAGTATTTCTTCTGCTCAAAAATATTGGAAATTTGTTTTAGAAATTTTACAAAATATTCCTCAAAAGTAAAAAATAAAGAAAGTTTTTTAAATGGCAATTTGTCATTTAAACTCAAGAAAGTTCGAATGAAACAAACAGGCGAAGCACAAATTACATAGTACTTAATGTGACTTCTCCTGTCATCGAACTGACCAACTAAATCTAGTTCTTTTTATACATGTCTTTTTAGAAAATTTTCTAAAGTTGGTTATAATTTTTTGTTTATCTACTATGTTTCCACCTTTTATGAGTCCACATATAATATTCAGGAGCTTCATAAATTTGCTCTTCTACTCTCTTAATAAAATTTTCAGAAATTTGAAAATTTGGGACAGAATTGACCTGTTCTGTTAAAATTTCAAAAGTCGCTTGATAAAAACCTCTTTTTATTTTTTTTACCCTTAAAAAGATAATATTCATATCAAATCGTTTAGCTAACATTTCTGCTCCAATATGTATAGGAGCTTCTTTACCCATAAATTTGTACCAGTGCATATTACTGGATGCTTTAGGAGTCTGATCACTTATAAAAGCATAAGCGGATAGTATATTTTTTTTGTTATTATTTTCTATAACTTTTGAAGTTTCTTTAGTACTAATTAATGTTGCATTAAATTTAGAACGAATTTTTTTTACTAACTTGTCAAAATAAGGATTTTTAATTTTTTTATATACACCAAAACCTTCAAACTTAATATATTTATTCATGGCTATTATCCATTCATAACTTGCATAATGAGCTAACATAATAATTACACTTTTTTGTTGTATTTCCAATTTATTATAAATCTCTAAATTGGTAAACTGATACCTTTTATCCATTTCTTCTTCTGAAATACTTAGTGTTTTTATCATTTCTAAAAACATATCACACAAATGTCTATATGATTTTTTTTCTATAGATAATCGTTCTTTAAAAGATAAATTAGGAAAAGCAATTGTTAAATTACGACGTACCGTTTTTTTTCTATAGCCTATGAGATAATAAATAATAAAATAAATACCATCAGACAATAGATATAACAACTTAAAAGGGAGTATAGATATAAACCAAATTATAGGATATAAAAGTAAATAAACGACTAATTGCATTTGAATATTTTAAGGCAAATATAACTTATTAAATTTATTTAATAAAGTATTTCATTCTTTAACTATTATTTATAAAATGTAGTATATTGCTCATAAAAAGGAGTTCTATGAATTTTATATTATTATCTCTAATAGGTATTACCGTTTTCATAAGCTATAAAGGCTTTACAGATTATTATTTTTCTAGTCAATACGAATTTAATATTGGGAAAATTCGTTCAGGAGAACAAATAAGAATGTTTACATCTGGTTTTTTACATGGTGATTGGGGACATTTATTTTTTAATATGTTTACACTTTATATGTTTGGAAATATTGTAATTAATTATCTAGGTTCTTATATATTTTTAATAATTTATTTTATTAGTTTATTGTCAGGTAGTTTGTTATCTATCGTTTATCATAAGAATAATTTTAATTATAGGGCTAGAGGAGCTTCTGGAGCCGTAGTAGGTATAGTATATGCTGCTATTTTATTAAACCCTGAAATGAATTTATATCTTTTTTTTATTCCATTCCCAATTTCAGCTTATATTTTTGGTATTGGTTATTTATTATATTCCATTTATGGTATGAAAGTTCAAAATGACAATATAGGACATGAAGCACATTTTGGAGGCGCATTAGGAGGGTTAATAACTACAATATTAATAGAACCTACTATTTTAATTACAAGTTTTAAAATGATTTTTATATTAATTATTCCTATAATTATACTTTTTTTCCTAACAAAAATGAAAAAAATATAATGGCATAGATTTTGTAATCTTTAAAAAAATAATTATCTAATTAAAATCATATACAAATGAAAAAATTAATCACTTCTTTATTATTTTTAATAACTTTTATGATACAAGCACAAGAATTTAAACAACAAACTCCACAAATAAATGTTTCTGGAGAAGGTAAAATAAAAGTAGTCCCAGATCAATGTTTAATTACTTTAGGAGTTGAAAATACAGCTAAAGACGCAGCAACTGCAAAAAAAACGAATGATGACATAATAGATAAACTCATTCAATATATAAAAGGATATAATATTCTTTCTTCTGATTATCAAACAGCGGAAGTAAGTCTTAATAAAAATTATGACTACGAAAAAAAGAAATATAATTTTCATGCTAGTCAAACGATAACTATTTTGTTAAAAGACATAAAAAAATATAATGATTTCATGTTAGGAATTACTGATACAGGAATCACGAATATAAGAGGTGTTGAGTTTAAAACTTCTAAATTAGAAGAATTAGAGAAACAAGCTCGTAAAAAAGCAATGTTTAATGCAAAGCAAAAAGCAGAAGATTTTGTATCTGCTTTAGGACAAAAAGTAGGAAAACTTCTTTTAGTAACAGATAATACATCAAATTATTACCAACAAGAACCTATGATGTATAAATCAGCAGGCATGTTAGAAACTTTAAAAGATACTCCTAATAAAGAAATTTTGGCAGTAGGAGAAATGACTGTAATTGTAAACGTACAAGTTGGATTTGTTATAGAATAAATTAAAAATAAATAAGCTGTCTGAAAAGTAATATAAAAAAATAAATTTTTGTAAATATCTTTTCCGACAGTTTTTTTTATAAAAATGAAGTTAGAAAATATAGGTATAGTACTTTCTGGAGGTGGGAGTAAAGGTTTGGCTCATGCAGGAGTCTTACATTTTTTAGAAGAAAATAAAATAAAACCTAATAGTATTTCAGGAACTAGTGTAGGAGCCATAATTGCAGCTCTATATGCTATAGGAAAATCACCTCTTGAAATTTTAGAGTTTTTTAGATCAATTTATTTCTTTCATTGGAAACATTTTACATTTTCTAAAGCAGGTTTAATAGATGGAAATGCTTTTGAATCTTATTTTTATAAAATTTTTAAAGATTTAAAAATAGGAGATTTACCTATTGAAATACAGATAACTGCAACAGATTTAATAAAAGGAGAATTAAAAGTTTTTAATGAAAAAACTCGTGTCGTAGATGCTATTTTAGCATCATCCTCATTTCCTGGTGTTTTTTCACCTTATGAATTTGAAGGGAATTTATACAGTGATGGAGGGATTTTAAATCATTTCCCAACAGATTTATTAAAAGGAAAATGTGATTATTGTATAGGAGTTTATGTAAGTCCTATACAAAAAATTGAATCTAAAGATCTTACTTCTATTAGATCTGTGACAGCTCGTGCTTTTGATTTGCTTTTTGGTAATTCTAGCACTCACAAATTTGCTAATTGTAATTGGCTTATTCAGCCAGAAGAATTATCTAAATTTGGTACTTTTGAAACAAATAAATCAAAAATGAAAGAAATTTTTTCTATAGGATATAAAGAAGCTCAAAAAACATTTTTAAAAAATGAATTTGACTTTTAATTAATTTTTAGTTTTCCTCTCATTTTTAAAAATAATAAAGCTATATTGAAAGCTAAATTTCCTGAAGTTAATATTTCAGGATTTTTTATTTTATAAGTAGAAAACAATTCTTCAAGAGAAAATATTTTAGAATTTAAATCTAAAATTCTTGTTTCCATAACCTCTACATCTAATAAATTATTTTTTATACGACCGCTATGTAATTTTGATAAATATTCATTCAAAATTTCTACATCATAATGTATACGGTGTCCAACAAGTGTAGCATTACCTATAAAATGTATAAAAGCTTCAATAGCTTGTGCTTCTTCATAAGTTAATTCTTTAGAGTTTAGAATTTTATCTTTTTCTAATTGAATTTCTAAACTTTGCTCAACTATAATTTGATTATTTTCAATAACAACAGCTCCTATTGAAATAATTTTATCTTTTGAAGGATTTAATCCCGTTGTTTCAATATATAAAGCTACTTTTTTTATAGAAGGGCTTTCTAATTGAAGTAAATAATTTTTCCAAAAATCTGGATATTCTTTTCCTAAATGTTTTAACCAATCGAGCATATTATGAAAATTGTGTTAATTGAAAGGTGTCTTTTACTATTTCTTCTAAATCTTTTAATACAAAAAGAGATTCTTTTAAACGTTCTTTTTCTATTTTAGGTAAATGTTCTATATCTATATATTCTCCTGTATTATCGTTTTTATAACCTTCTAAAATTCTATATTTAGATAATAATAAAAAGGTTTCTGATGCTTGACGATAAACTTCTGCATTGTCAATATCTCTTATTACTAGTTCTTTGTATCTAGAATATGTGTTATTAATTCCTTTTAATTCAAACTGTATAGATAATAAACGCGCAATATCTATTATTTGATTAAGGCTTTTTTCTTTTACATTAAATTTACCATGATAGGGTCCTGAATCTTCTTCATTAAATTTTTTAAAGAAATTTAATGGAGCTGGTTTTTTAAGTGCATCATTTCCTAAATAATCTAGAAATAAAGTTTTATTTTTTATTTTTGAAATAGTATCAGTTATTAATGTTTCAAAACTTTGATCTCCATATACAAATTCATAATCAAAGAAAATAGCACAATGTTCATTTGTAAATTCGCCTGGTGATTTAATCCAGTTTTCATATTGAATAATCCATTCATTTAATGGCTTACACCACTTTTCATTTGTTACAGAATTACCAAATTCACAATGTTTATAGCCTAATTTTTCAAGTGTTTCGGCTACTTTTTTAGCTAATTGACTAAAATAAAATCGAACATTTCTAGCTTGCTGAATATCTACATTGGCATAGATTAGCATATTATCATGATCTGTTAATAATAATTGTTCTTTTCTTCCTTGACTTCCTATACTTAAAAAAGCAAAAGGAACAGGAGGGGAGCCTAAATCTAAAATAGCTAATTGTATAGATCTATTAATGATAGCTAGTACAATTTCTCCTGCAACGTTATAAAGGTGTTGTAAAGGAATATTTTTAGTAAGAGCTTGTTGCATCATAGATGCCATAGATTTATAAACTGCTCTTAATTCAGATGAAGAATTGGCTCTTTTAGCTTCTTTTATTAATACACCAGGTGAATTAGCTTGTGCTTGTACTAAATCTTGTTGAGTTATGACTCCTTTTACCTGAGTATGTGGGGTTCCGTCTACAGTTACACATAAATGATGTACTTTGTGTGATAACATTACTAATTGGGCTTCTGATAATGAAACATTTTCAGTAACTGTTATTACAGGATAAGTCATAATTTTATCAATATGTGATTGAATAGCATTTTTACCTGTAGCTACTTTATATTTAAAATCAGAGTCTGTAACAATTCCTATAAGTTTATCATCTTCTATTATGAAGGCATTATCTAACATTTCATTAGTCATTAATAAGGCTACTTCTCTAATAGTTTGATCTCTTTTAACTAATAAAGGGGAATGGTTGTATGCTAATGTTTGTATAAAGGAAAAATCATTTTGAAATTCTGAAAGTTGTACATTATCAGCTATTAATTTTTTTTTGTCTTGATCAGTTGGATTATTTGAGTTTAGAGCAAAACTTTCTAATAAAAAATTTAAAACTTGTGAGTTTTGTATAACGAATGGTCTAATTCGATCAATAGGTATTGCAAATAAAATGGCTTCTTCATTTGATTTTGCTGTCATTTGATAATTATTTTTAGCAAAAAAAGGTCTTAATCCAAAAATATCTCCAGCATAACATTTATTTAATAATGTTTCTTCAGCATCTGATACTACAGTCAAATGAATAACACCTGAATTTATAACATAAAAAGAATCATGCAAAGGATCATTTATTTGAAAAAGTTTTTGTTTTTTCTCTAAATGAATAACTTTTACGTAGTATGCAATTTGTTCTAAATCTTCAAAAGATAAAAAATTAAATGGTTTAAAATCTTTTAAAAAATTAGCAATATTAGTAGCTATAGAATTTTTCATTTAATTTATCTAATTTTTAAAACTTTATTAATCATAAAAACACACTATTAGAACATCAAAGACTTTGCCAAAAATCAAATATATTTTAATAGTATTATCAAGAGTAAAAATAGAATATTTTTTATAGAAGCAAAAGGAAATGTTTAATTTTTCTATTTTACATAATATAAATTATAGTTCAAAATATTAGGTGTTTAAAAAATATTCATAATTAAACCCAAATTACGCATTAGAGAATTTTTAAAATAACTTTATTGATTCCCTAATCCTTTAATTTTTTAAAAACTAAAATTGATAAAAATTAAAACATTTTATTTCAATGAGTTATAAAAATTATTTTTTCTAATGCGTAATCTGGGTTAATTTTATTCTTTGATTTAAATATTTTCTGGATTTAATAAAAATGATTTATAAGAAATTTTTAAAATAGCTCAAGAGTAATTAATCAAATTATGAATTTTGGTTTTAATAATTGATTAATGACATTTCTGATAATATTATGGTTTAACATTTCTTTACAATAAAAATAGTTTATAGACTTAAAGCATGCAATCATCAAATTCTAGTGCCTTTTAAATTTAATCCAGTTAAATTATGATTCTAATATTCGTATGCTTATGAAATAAATTATTTAATTAATTATCTTGTTTATTTTCAAAACAGTAATAATCAACAATTATTTGGTAGAGTTGCTATACGTTAATTATATTTGTGAAAATAAAAATAGATGAACAAACTTAAAGAACGTTGGGGAATTAAATCTAATTATCAATTAGTAATTATTTTTATTGTATTTGCTATAAATGGTTCCTTATCAGCCAAAATTTCTGCTTATTTCATGCAATTTTTAGGATTAACCAAAGAAAATTTACATTGGAGTATTTATTATTTTTTATTATTTATTTTGGTATTGCCCCTCTACCCTTTTATGCTAATGTTTTTTGGTTGGCTTTTTGGTCAATCTATATTCTTTTTTCCATTTAGTAAAAAAATGTTAAAATCTATTGGACTCGGATTTATTTTTAAAGAAAACTAATTTTATTCTAGCTTAAAAACTTTGATTGTATATCAAAATTTCTTTTTCTATAGTAATTATCAAATTTTACTGCTTTAAGGTAATTCATAAAGTGTATTCTAAGAGCTATTATAAAATTCAAAAGGTTATTTTTATTTATTCTTAATAAGTAGATGCAATTTAAAAAAACACAATAGATTAAAGACTTCTTTTTATTTATTAAAACTTTTATTTCTTAATTTCTAAAAAAAAAGCTTAAAAGCACAAACATTTAATTCTAAATATTTAATTTTGTCGTTTATTTTATTAACTTCAAATATGAGCGCAACGCATCATCAAGATCTCCATAATAAATTTACTTTAGGTGGAATTCTTGTTACTTTAGGAATTATTTATGGTGACATCGGTACATCTCCTTTGTATGTAATGAAAGCTATTATTGGCAATCATGCTATTAGCCCCGATGTAATTTTAGGAGGAATTTCGGCCATTTTATGGACTCTTACCCTCCAGACGACTTTAAAATATGTAATTATGACACTATCTGCTGATAATAATGGCGAAGGTGGAATTTTTGCATTGTACGCATTAGTAAAACGAACGAAAGTTAGATGGTTAATCATACCTGCTATTGTAGGAGGATCTGCATTATTAGCTGATGGAATTATTACACCTCCTATATCTGTTTCCTCTGCTGTAGAAGGTTTAAAACTATATTTTCCTGAAATTAATACAGTTCCGATAGTAATAGCAATTTTAGTATTATTATTTTTAATTCAACAATTTGGAACAAGTTTAGTAGGTAAATTTTTTGCTCCTATGATGACTATTTGGTTTGGAATGTTAGCAATCTTAGGAATCATTCAAATTTCACAAAATTTTGATGTATTAAGAGCTATTAATCCATATTATGCAATTCATTTATTACAAATTCATCCAGAAGGATTTTATGTTTTAGGTTTTGTTTTTTTATGTACTACAGGTGCTGAAGCTTTGTACTCAGATATGGGACATTGTGGAAGACAAAATATAAGAATTAGCTGGATTTTTGTAAAAATTGCACTTTTATTAAATTATTTTGGCCAGGGAGCATATTTAATTAAACACCAAGGTGAAACTTTAAAAAGTATAAATCCTAATAATATAAATCCATTTTATTTAGTAATGCCAGATTGGTTTCAACCTTTTGGAATTTTAATAGCTACTTTGGCTGCTGTTATTGCTTCACAAGCTTTAATATCAGGTTCTTTTACACTTATTAATGAAGCAGTGCGATTAAATTTTTGGCCAAAAGTTAAAATTAAATATCCAACTGTATTAAAAGGACAATTGTATATTCCTTCAATCAATTGGTTATTATTAGCAGGTTGTATTGGGATTGTACTATATTTTAAAGAGTCAGGAAAAATGGAAGCCGCTTATGGTCTTGCCATTGTATTATGTATGATTATGACTACAATTTTATTAATGTACTATATGATTATGAAACGTATAGCCATTTATATCATAATCCCTATAATTTTATTTTATTTAGCTATAGAATTTAGTTTTTTAATTGCATGTCTAGATAAATTTGCACACGGAGGATATGTAACTCTTATCATTGCCTCATTATTAATATTTATTATGGGAGTTTGGTATAGAGCAAAACAAATTGGTAAAAATTATACAAAATTTGTAAAAGTTGATCATTATAAAAAAGTTTTAGCTGAATTGAGTCTTGATTTGTCAATTCCTAAATATGCAACTCACTTAGTATATATGACTAATGCAGGTCGTGTAGATGAAATTGAAGAAAAAGTAATGTATTCTATTTTACAAAAACGACCAAAAAGAGCTGATATTTACTGGTTTATACACGTTAATGTTACAAACGAACCTTATAAAAAAGAATATCGTGTAACTGAAATTATCAAAGATGATTTATACCGCATTGATTTTAATTTAGGATTTAGAGAACCAACTAAAATTAATTTAATGTTTAAAGAGGTAATTAAAGATATGGTAGAAAAAGGAGAAGTAGATATTACAAGTCGTTATGAATCTTTAAACAAAAATAAGATTATAGGAGACTTTAAATTTGTACTTTCTGAAAAATATCTTTCTAATGATAGTTTCTTGAATTTTACTGAAAAAATAATTATGAATACTTATTTCTTTCTAAAAAAATTCTCTTTATCAGAAGAAAGCGCTTTTGGATTAGATATAAGTTCTGTTAAAATTGAAAAATTCCCAATGGTTCTTCATGCTCCAGAAAAAATTAAATTAGAAAGAATTCATAAAGACAAAGAGTAATAATGATTTCTTATAATACAAAAGATTGGTTTACCTTTATTTTTAGATTTCATAAAGCAGATACCTTTAGACAATTACTTCCATTAATAATAAGTATTGGAATATATGCAGGCATCATTGCTTATTTAGAACTAGAATATTTTAAACTATCAGAAAATCATAATCTAAAGAACATACCCATCATGCACAGCATGTTGGGTTTTGTTATATCATTACTTTTAGTTTTTAGAACAAATACTGCTTATGATAGATGGTGGGAAGGAAGAAAACAATGGGGAGCTTTAGTTAATAACAGTAGAAACTTAGCCATAAAATTATCTGCTATTCTGATAGATAAAGAAGATCAAATTTTATTTAAAAAATTAATTCCTTATTTTGCAGAAGTACTTAATTTACATCTAAAAAATGAAGAAGTTAGTCAAGAATTATTTGAGGAACTAAATGTAGATGTTTGTCATAAAAAACATAAGCCTAATCAAATTGTAAAACTAATGACTAAAAAAATCATTGAGCTTAAAAATCAAAATAAGCTTTCAGATGAAAATTTATTATTTATAAATAATGAACTAATATCTTTTTTGGATATTTGTGGTGCTTGTGAACGTATTAAAAATACTCCTATACCCTTTTCTTATAGCGTTTTTCTAAAAAAATTTATCTTTTTTTATGTTATGACGTTGCCTTTTGGATATGTTTTTAGTTTAGGTTATTTAACAATTCCTGTAGTCATATTCATTTTTTATGTATTAGCCAGTTTAGAACTTATTGCAGAAGAAATTGAAGATCCTTTTGGTAATGATGAAAATGACTTACCCACTAATAAAATAGCTGAAAATATCAAAAAAAATATGGAGGAGATTTTATAAAATCTCCTCCACTATTTTAGTTCATTACGTAAAAATAATTCTTCTTTATCAGATAAATCAGGAAGAATAGCTTCAAAAGCTTTCTTAAAATATTCTCTTTTAAGCATTGCTCTAATTGTATTTCTTGAAAAACGAACAAATTGCCATTTATGATGTTGTGTAGCATTTATCAATGATTTTAAAACAATCGGATGAGTTGGATTAATTTTAAGGATAACTTCTAACGCATTTTGTCTTATTGTTGAATTAAATCGAAGTGTTGTATAATTTAAAAGTTCTGATAGAAATAAATCCTGAAGTTCTTGTTTATACCCTTTTGATTGGAGGGCTAATCCTAACCAAGTAATTTTAAAACTTTTGTCATTTAAACCTATTATTTCTTTTGTTTTTTCTAAATAACTAATAGCATCTTCTGGAAATTGTTTACATAATTGTACTAACGTAATTTCTTTAGTTATATAAGATTCATCATTTAAAAATTGTTCATAATCTAATTTAAATTCTAAAGGTATTGTTGTAACTGTTTCAACTATTGCTTGTCGAATAGTTATATTTTTAGTATTTATTACTAATTTTAGCAATTCTGCTTTTTCTTCATAAGAAACATTTTTTAGTTGATAGATAATTTCTTGAGATAAAGCAACGTATTCATTTGATAGTAAAATATTTTTAAAAAAATCTTTTTTCTGATCAAAAGAAACTGTTTCTAATTCTTTTAATTCAAAATATTTTTTGACTTCTTTATTTTTGCTCAAAATTTGAGTAGCTTTTTCAAAATTGAAATGAGATGATTCTAACCATTCTTTTTTAAATTGATAAATATCAAAATAAGGTGCCACTTTTTTTATTTCATTTAAAAAATCATTTGTATCAACATTTTTATATTGATATTTTTTTAGATATGTTTTTATTGCTTTTTTAAAATTATAATCCCCTATTGACTCTCTTAAATAATGTAATGCCCATGCTCCTTTTTTATAAAAACTCAATACACTTGCTTTTTTATTTAAAATGGGTATTGTATCTTTTGTAGAATTAGCATTTATTTCATCTGCATATTTTAGTAATTCAAACTGAAAATGAGTATCTCCAAACAAATGTTTTTCTGCTAATAATGCGTAATAAGTAGCAAAACCTTCTTGTAACCAATGATGTTTTCCTTCTTTTGCAGTAACTAGATCACCAAACCAATGATGTGCTAGTTCATGAGCATTTACATTTATATAATTTTTATCATTAAAACCTATTTTATCTACTACATAATCTTGAGAAAACACTGTAGCTGTAGTATTTTCCATACCTGCATATAAAAAATCTTCTACAGGAACTTGTTTATAAATTTCCCAAGGATAGGCTAAATCAATTTCTTTTTCTAAAAAATTAAAAATTTCTTTTGAATATTTATAAGTATAATCAAATTTATCTTCATCTTCATATTTATAATATAATTCAAGTTTTTTCTTCCCTTTTGATACTATTTCTTTTGAACCAAAGATTCCTATTGCAAGCATTGCTAAATAAGAAGACATTGGTTTTTTCATTTCATATACCCATTTTTTATTTGCTTTTATACCAGGTTGTATAATTTTTTTTAAAACACCATTTGAAATTACTTTATAAAAAGGTTCTGCGGAAATACTTAAATTAAAAATTAATTTTTCATTTACATCATCAAAACTAGGAAGCCAATGGGATGTATATTTTCCTTGACCTTGTGTCCAAATTTGATAATTTCTATAATTTATTTTTTGATTACTAGATGATAAAAAACTAAAATCATTCCCCATATCTATAAAATACATAGTTTGTTTAGGGGTGGCTTGGTAATGGAAAGTAATTATATTTTTACCTAATGTATAACCTTCAAAAAAAATAAGCGATTTATTTGTGCTTTTATATTTTACGTATTTTCCATTTATTTTAACCTCTTTAAATGTCATTTTTATGGCATCAATTTTAATAGAATCTACTTTTTCTTTTAATTCAAAAACATAATGACAAGTTCCTGAAATTGACTTTGTTTGAAAAGAAGGAGTTAATTCAGCTTTCAAGGAAATAAAATCAACTTTAGGAATTGATTGAGCCCATAATGTAAAAGAAAAGAGGAAAAATAGAATACGCATAAACGTTAGATTATTATAAAAGACAGGCTATCTGAAAAAATCTTAATTTTGTTATTTTTACCAAAGTTAAATTTTAAGGAATAAATCGCATAATATTTGATAATGTAACTTTCTTATTTTGGAAATGAGAAACTTTCCTCTTAATAAAAACTTATTAAATGAATTAAAATTATTTTAGATAATTATCAAACTCGGCATCAAAAATATTTATAAAAGCATTTTTAATTGTTTTATCTTCATTTAATAAGATTGCTCTATGTATTTTGGTTATAACCCATTTACTTTGTATATCTTCAAAATCTTTTGCATGAAGTTGGGGAATTTCAAAATGATGATGTGCTAAAACCTTTTTCCATTGATTAGGATCTTTATCTATATTAATGGCTACGAAATTTATAAAAGGATTTCTTTTTTTAATTTCCATAGCTTTTTTATAAGCTAGTTTTAAATGTGATTTAGCTTCTGAGCTCCAAAAAAAGAGAACTGTTTTTTGGGCATTGGTTGAAACGGAATTAAATTCTTTTCCTTTTGGATCTATAAGCTCAATTTTAGGTAAATATTTATTTTTAGCTAAGGATTGAATAGAGTTAGCTATTTCTTTTATTATATTTTTACTACATGAATCAGTAGAAAGCTTATAATACTCTGATAAAAAAGCTTTATTGTTAGAAGTATTTTGATCTTCTAAAAGATACATGAAAGCAATGTTATGTAGTACGGAGTTCTTAATTGACTTATTGGTAAATATAGAATCAGCAACTTTTAATCTATCTATATTATTCTTTACAATTATAGTTTCTTTTTTACTATCACATGTAATATTGTTTAGCATAGCGGTTAGGTATGCTACAAAAGGAGCAAAATCAGTCAACTTTTGATTATTAAAATCAATTTCTTTTCTATAATCATAATAATCTTTTGGAAGTAAACCACAAACTTTTTTATTTGTTCTAAATTGATGAATCAAAGGATAAAGTTCTTTTTTAGTTAGATATGGCATTTCTAACATAGAACTGGCGTATAGATCAAAATCGCTATTCCAATCTATCTCTTCTTTTTTTTCATTATAAAAAACCTTTCTTTCTTGATATTCTTTGTTAAGTCTATATTCAAATTTTTTTAGAGGTTCATCATAAATATCAAAACTTGAATTTTTATCTTCTTCATTTTTTAAAAATAATTCTATTAAAAAATTATTTTTTTCATCACCGCGACCACAAAAAGTTAATGAATTATCAAATTCTTGAGCGTTTAACCTAATCATTAAACTGTCCCCTTTTTCTACATACATATATTGGTACTCGGGTTCATGTCTAAAGGTATACATACCTGAAGATAAGGTATCATATTTTACTAAAAAACGATTGTTTTGATCTAATGTTATGGTATCAATAACTTTATCTTCTTTACAGAGATATAGGAATTTTGAATTAGGATTTATTATTTCACCGCCGAAATAAACCTTCTCGCTTTCTTTGTTTTTACAAGAAATCAGAAGGAAAGGAACAAATATTAACGTATAAAAAAGTATTTTTTTATAATAAGCGATCATCATTTAGTATTTACCTTATGCAAATTTATTTTTATATTTTACAAAAAAATGTTAATATAGCGTTAAAGTTTATTTCTTTAATTAAGTAATACAATACCTCCTACACAAGATCCAAATCCTATTATAAATGAAATGATCGAATAAAGTAACATTTTTTTAGCCATTGTTTTATAGGGTTCTTCTCTATAAAAAATAATTAATATAATACTAACAAGGAAGGTTATTATACTAATGGATTCTACTAAAGCAATTAAAAATAAAAAAAAATTTAGTATCATAATTTTTAGTTTATTAGAGTTAATATACCACAAGTACCAGATCCTATTAAGAGTGCAATAATAGAATACGTAACAAGTTGTAATGTAAATTTTTTATCTTCATCTATAAAAAAGAAACGTAATATTCCTATAATTAGAAAAAAAGGAGATACTAAAAGAATCAATCCTGCCAAAGTTAAGAATATTAATATTATGACAACTCTAATAGGTTCTATAAAAAGTAGTACTATAATAATTAGTAAAGATACTATATTTATGTAACTCCTCATGACAATTAAGTTTTATTATTTTACTTCAGGTTGTTTTTTCCTTTTATATAAAAATAATTGCCATTTTTCTTCTGCTACTCCTGCTTTATCCATTTCTGCACGCCCTAAAATAAAAAATAAATCAGAAAGTCTATTAATATAAGCAGGAATATAGTCATCTACTTCATCTTCTTTCATTAAACTTACTAATAATCGTTCGCCACGACGTATTTGTGTACGGACTACATGGCATAAAGCTGAAATTTCATTTCCTCCAGGAAGTAAAAAATAATCTGATTTAGTAGTCATTGCTGCTTCTAATTCATCAATCCATTCTTCACAAAAAGAGGGACCATCTTCTGGTTTTGGATTAGGATTTATTTTTTTGCAATCAGATGGACGTGCTAAATGAGACATCATATCCATCATATCTTTTTGTATTTTATGTAAATTAATTTGCCATTCGTGTGTAACTCCTAATTTGGCACGTAATAATCCTATAGTAGAATTTACTTCGTCTAGTGTTCCATAACAATCTACACGAACATCATCTTTGTAAACACGACTTCCTCCAAATAATCCTGTTTTACCTGTATCTCCTTTTTTGGTATATATTTTCATCTTTTTATTTTTAGTATTTTATAATTTTAATATGCAATGGTTTGGTAATTTACGCTCATTTCATTAGCTAATTTTTTGGCTAATGCTAATTTTACAAAACCTTTTTCGGTATCTATAATTGTTGTATTTTTATTTATTTTTAGATAGGTTTTAAAATATAAAACTGCTTCTGTAAAAGGGTTTTGTGTTTTTCCTTGATTTATTTTACCATCTGTTATTATATATAAAAGAGTTTCTTCTTTTGTCTTTTTAGATCTTATAAGTTGTTGTACTAACTGTAAACCTGCTTTTAAATTTGTTTTTCCTCCAGATCGTAGATCTTGTATTTCTGTAATAAAGGTTTCTATATTTTGTGTAAGTTTTAAAACAATTGTAGCCGTACCATTTTGTAATGCCACGGCCGAAAGGAGTATTTTTTTATTTTGAAATTTATGGACTGTTTCTGAAATTAATCCTTTTATAAAAGAAATTTGTTGATCTTTAATCATTGAACTACTGGAATCAATCAGAAATACTAAATGTATTTTAGATTCAGAGATTGCTTTTTTGTAATAAATTTTAAACTTTTGAGTAGTTAAATATTTTTTAACTGTATTTACTATATTAATGCTTGTTGTGTTTTTTTTAAAAACATTATAGCTCCCTTTTTGGTTAGTTTGAGAATTAAATATAATGCCTCTTTGAGATTCCTTTTGGGGAATTTGAATTTTTAAAAACTGATCTGTACTTGTAGCTTGTAACAAATAATCATTTAAACCTTTACTTTCATTTTTATTAAAATTATCCTCTTTTTTATGATTGTTTTCTTCTGTCTTTGTTTGTGTTTGATCGTTTTTTGGAAAATTTTTTCCTCTATGATTTAGAACTAAAGGGGCTATTTTTTCTAAATGTACAGATGTTACTTCTATACAATTTTTAAAAGCGGCATAAGCACGACTGGCTTTTATAAGTAAAATATCAGCACGTAATCCTTCTACTTCATAAGCTATACATTTTTCCGCAATAGTGTCTCTAATTTCTTCTGAAAGATAAATATTTGAAAGTTCTTTTCTAGCACTTATAATTTGGTTAGCTAATTGTTTTTCTTGATCTTCAAATTCACGACACAATTCGTTTGAATCTAAATCAAATTTCAAACGACGATTTACAATTTCCATTCGAATTTTTTTATCTGTAGGTGTTTTTATGGTAACAGCTAACCCAAAACGGTCTAGTAATTGCGGACGTAAATCACCTTCTTCAGGATTCATAGTGCCTACTAAACAAAACCTACTCTCAAGCCAATGAGAAATAGAATCACGTTCTAAAAAATAACCTCCGCTTGAAGAAGCATCTAATAAAACATCCATTAAATAATCATTTAATAAATTTACTTCATCAATGTATAAAATACCTTTATGCGCTTTAGATAATAATCCTTTTTGTACTTCTAATTTTTTATCGTTAATGAGAGTTTCTAATTGAAGAGAACCTAAAACACGATCTTCTGTAGCACCTATTGGCAGATTGACAAAAGGAAAATGGGGTTCAATATTTTTCATTAAACTTTGTAAAGCACGAACAGTGGTTGTTTTACCTGTTCCTTTATCTCCTTGTGCTAAAACGCCTCCTAATGATGGATCAATCATACATAAGAGTAAAGCTAATTTAAAATCATCTTGTGCGCAGATAGCTGTAAAAGGGAAGCTTTTTTGTTCCATACTATTAACCATTTATAGCGTTATAAATCCAAAGAAATCCTATAAAAATAGAAAAAATACCTACAATAGCATTCATTATTTTGAAAGCTATTTGATTTCTTTCAATAAAACGAGACACAGAAAAGGTTAGAACACAGCTGTAGGTAGTCATTGCAATAATAATTCCTATACTTTGTAAAATAATAATTCCTATTGCTGTATATGAATCTTTAGATGCCATAACTAAGGCAATAGAACAGGCACCTCCTGTACCAGCTAATCCGTGTAACATTCCTACCCAAAAAGTACGACTTAATAAATTCATAGAAATTTCTTCGCCTTGTTTACCATGTATGTGTAAAACATTAGTAGTATGTTCATGATCAGGAATAGCTCTATGATCAGCCATTATTTTTTTAAGTTCATGATTACGCCTAATAGCTGATATGCCTAGCCAAATCATTACAGGTCCTACTAGTATTTCAGCATAAGTAGAAAGGTTAAGTGGTAAAGTAGATTTTAACAATAGAGCAAAGGCACTAAATATTAATAAAGATACGGAATGTCCCATAGCCCATTGGGAGGAACGCCATAGGAGTTTTCCTAGACCTATTTTATTATTTTTTCGTTCTGATGCTAATACAGAAACTGCTACCATGTGATCAGGTTCAAAAGAGTGTTGTATACCTAATAAAAGTGAATCTGTAAATAAATAGCCTATCATTTTGTTTTATTTTTTAAATTATTATTTATTTAATAATGAATTAGTTAATACCTATCATTTGATCATTTGCATCAATTAAAAGTATATTTAATTCTACATTGGGAATATATTGTTTACAAACATTATAACAATGTTGTCTTAAAGAGTAAAAAAAAGGCTCTTCAAGTGTAAAATTAAAAATTTCAGTAAGCCGTCTTGCCATATTTAATTCTAAAATAGGAGTACATTGTTTATCTGTATAACCACAGTTCTTAGCCATTTGATAAATAAACTCCTTATCCCATGTAGATTTTCCACTATGAGTATTTAATTCTCCTTGGGCTAATTTAGCTGCTTTACCTATCATAATTCCAATGGTTACTTTTTTTAATGAAACTGAATTTATTTTTGTTAAGGTATCTCCAATCCAATTACCATATTGTATAAAGGCAAAATCGGGTAAATTTAAAAACTGATTTTTTAATAATTTTTCTGATCGTCCTCCTGAATTAATGACAATTTCAGTACAACCGTTGGCTATAGCTACATCTATTCCTTGAGTAATACTGGCAATATAAGCAGAAGAACTAAAGGCTTTCACAATTCCGGTTGTTCCTAAAATTGAAATTCCGTTTAAAATACCAATTCTTGAATTAAGTGTTTTTAGAGCAATTTCTTCTCCTTTTTCTACAAAAACTTCAACATTTACACCTTTATTGCATTGAAATTTATGTTTTAAAAAATTAAGGGTATCTGTAATCATCTTTCTTGGAATAGGATTAATAGCTGGTTCTCCAACTGCAATAGCTAATCCTGGTAAGGTAACTACTCCTACCCCTTTACCTTGTAAAAAATGAATTTCTTTTGTTTCATTTAATGAAATGGTACAACCAATAGTGGCACCGTGTGTAACGTCAGGATCATCTCCTGCATCTTTAATGGTAGTACAAGTTCCATAGTCTGAATTAAAAATAGAAGATTTCATTTTAAATACTACCTTTTCTCCTAAGGGCAAGGTAATTTCTATTTCTGTAATTTCTTTTTGTTCCAAAAGGCTTATAAAGGCTGCTTTAGCACAGGCAGTGGCACAAGCACCTGTTGTATAACCGTGGCGTAAAGGTCCTTTAGGTATTGGAATTAAAGACATTTTTTATTTTATTAAACTTATAGCATTAAACAAATCTATTTCATTTGAAACGAGTATAAAACTATTAGGCAAAGGTTTTCTTTGAATAATAATAATTGGAATATTGTTTCTTTTTGCTGCTTCTATCTTTGTTGATAAAAAGCCAGATTCACCACTTTCTTTGGTAATAATAGCATCGCAGTTGTATTTTTTTATGATGTTAATTTCATAATTTAAATCATTACTTGGATATTCCATAATTATTTTTTTTGTTGGAAAACCTGCTTTTTCTGCTATTATTATTGAACTTTTTCGAGGCAAAATTCTAAAATAAGTAGAATGTTTTTCCCAATAAGGTTTTAGTTTTTCTATAGTTTGTACTCCTGTAAGTGCAAGCAAATTAGAAAAAGTGCCGCCCATCAAATAATCAATAGCTTCTTTGTAATTTTTAACATAAATAATCTCTTTAGAAATTATTTTTTTAGGATATTTTCTTTCAAAACGAATTACTGGAATTGATAAAATTTGACTTGCTTGGGCTATACACTCATGTAATAATTCTGCAAAAGGATGAGAAGCATGAATTATTATTTGAATTTTGTTTTTTGTACAAAATTGAATAAGTTCATTAGGTGTTAATGCTCCAAAACGGTAGTTTCCAAATGAGTACTCTTCATCCCATTTTATTTCCGTTTTAGTAGAGTAAAAGTAAGATAAAGCTTCTTTTTCAAGAAACTTTGCTACTTTTTTCCCTTCTGTAGTACCTCCAAAAACTAATATCATTTTTTATTTAATTCAGAATTACAAATATCAGATTTAAGGGCAAACAATTAAAACATACACAACACACCTAATACAAAAAACCTCGAAAACCCCAATAAACACAAGGCTTAACAAAGATTTAAGCCTTTTTTTATACCCAAATTGAAACATACACAAAACATATAATAACATATAAATGCCATATAAAAAACCCGGAATAGGGAGCAGATAAAAACACTTACCATATAAAGCTAATACAAAACCCCCTTCTTTTGCTTTAAAACAACCCCAAACCCCTTAATTTCCTTGATTTAAGCAAGCAAAACCCTTTACTACACCCATAACTTAACCCCCTTTAAAATAACCCCTAAAACACTTTTAAAGCAATATCCACACGCCTCTTAAAAAATTGATTTATTAAGGTTTTTTGTTTTTGCAGATGCAGTTGGGGATGCATTTGGAGACGCAAAAGCGGGGTAAATGAATACAGATATACACCCCTTTAGCGTTCAAAAAAACCTAAAAAAGTGCCGTTTTTTGCAGATACGTACCCCTTTAGGGAATGCCGCTTTTGAAAACAAAAAACACCTTTAGTGTTGATATACAGTACTTTAAATATTTTATTTTTCAATGAATTATTAAAAAACGCACGCACATCCGATTTTGTGTTGTTTTTTCGGCATAAGCATTCACAAAATGTTTGTTCTTTTACGTTTACTCCATACGAAGCACACCAATAACAATGGCAACATTGTAAATAGATTCCTTGTGGATTTTAAAAGGAGGATAATCTTTGTTGTCAGACCTGCATTCAAGATATTCGTCGTTATCTGGAACTGGAAATAAGCGTTTCACCATAGGTCCTTGGTCTGTATCTAAAACATATATCTTACCCCATTGAAAAAAGGAAGTGTCTCTAACTGTTTTGCATCCAAGTAGGTCACCGCTACTGTATTTCGGATACATACTCGAACCACTAACACGAATAATATACTCAACACCACGTTGCTTGAACTCAGGTATTTTGTACCCCTTTAAAAGTTTCTTTCTTGATATTTGAACCTCCCCTGTGCCATAACCTGCCATAGCATCTATAGGTATGAGAGGAATAAAATCTATTTGGTCATCCTTTTCTTCAAATTCTTTATCTACAATTTCTAGGCTATTTGTCGTAAATTCTCTTTTTAGCATTTCCCCATTGCCTGTAAGCAACCATTCTGCATTTAAAAAATCACATTTATTGAATAATAACTCTGTATCATAAGTGTTTCGCTTGTACCACATTGCTAAAGTTGTGGACTTAATTCCTAAAAATTCTGCAAATTCTTTATCAAAACGTATGTTTAGATGGTTTTTTATACTGTTTAAAATGAGTAACTTATCCATATAAATAAAAATAAATTCAAAAAAAGTGAATTGAAATTTGGTAATATTCAAAAAACGTGAATATATTTGCATCATACAAGAACAGGTAATAATACAAAATATTAATTAACACGGTAAAGATATGAAAAGAATAAAAATACACCCTGATATGAGCAAACGAATTGCTCAAGAATGCAAAACCACCCGACAAACAGTATATGCTTCTTTATGCTACTTCAACAACAGCGATTTAGGGCTAAAAATTAGAAAACGTGCCTTAGAACTACTTCAAGAAGAAATCAATAACAATCAAGAAGCATAAAACAATGAAAAAAATCACCACACAAGTAGCTGATAATTTAGAGGTAGTAATTATACCCTTTGCGGACCACGAGTTTTTAATGACTAGCAAAGAAGTAGCTACAGCTTACGGTATTTCGGACGTAACTATAAGAAGACACATACAAGAAAACACCAATGACCTCATAGAAGGTAAGCATTTTGTAAAGGGTGTTACAATTTTGAACACCCTTGGTAAAGGGGCGCAACCGCACCAAACTTTCTGGACTAAACGTGGAATTGTTCGCCTTGGTTTCTTTATCAAATCCGAAAGAGCCAAGCTTTTTAGAGATTGGGCTGAGGATTTAGTGATAGAACAGCTTGAAAACAGAAATACGAAACAAGTAATCCAAGAATTACCCCAAACACCCAAGCGCAAACATAACCGCCTTACTGTGGAGAGAGTTAACGACATTATGAAGTATGTGTGTTTGATAGAGGATAAAAGTCTGCGCATGATTATAACAGACAAATTATACCAACAGTAAATAAACCATCAATTTAAACTCTTTTTAAAAGTAATTTAAAATGAACAAGAATCATACAAAAATGAAACGGAAACAAAATCCAAACGGTCAAAGAGATTTGCATAGGCTTGCAAAATCTGAGAAAAATACAAAACCTCTACAGGAGCTAATCCCTCAGTCGATATTGTGTAGCGCAACTTACCTACGTTTTTGCCATCTGTTAACTCAGCAATCGCATCTCGATCAGGAAAAATTGATTTTTGATATGTTACATGAAAAAATTGCAGTAATGGAAGCAGGGCATTTTCGAACTGCTTCGACAAATTGTCGAGGCGTTGCTGGTCTGATGAGTAGGTTTTAGATTCAGACAGAACAAAGTCAAGCAACATCAAACATTTCATAACTATATTTTTTGATTAGACACCCTAAATATAGTAAAATCCCGCCACGGCTCAGTGTGGTTTCGACACCACGGCGGGAACTAAACATTTTAAATTAATTAAAAAAACAAAAGCTATTTATGAAAACTGAAACTTATTCAAATCCGCTTTTACTTCAAAATGAGACAATTCAATCATTATCAAACGCACAACTGCATCATAAAGTGTGTTTAAATATTCAGCCCTTTGTTTGCCTATCGAAACGACTACAACTGCCCGAACCGAATACTCTTCGAGTTCGTGTTTGGACTGTGGAGCTTCGGGAGGATAATAAGTTATACTGCAAGGAGAGCGGTGAAAAACTCCCCTCAACGCATCAAGGCAAGTTAAATAAGGAGCAACTTGCTCTCGAAATTCTTCATAAGAAATTGATTGGCCCACAGTCGTAATATCGACTGTTAAAATATAAGCTGGCAACATATCACTATATTTTAAAGTTTGACAACCCAAATATAGTAAAATCCCGCCACGGCTTAGCGTGGTTTCGATACCACGGCGGGAACTAATTAAGTAAAACAAAATACAATGACAACAATTATTTCAAATGCTCCTGAACAAAACAATGTAGTTCAAAAAGAGCTTTTACACCACTCGAAGGGTTGTGTAAATAGTCAGGCTGATTTAATGCGTGAGCGCTTTTCTCGTATAAGGTATTGTAGTGATTCGACTTCAGGTTGGCTAACGCATCCTTATCAAGGCAGTGGTCAGCCAGCTCAAAAAAACCAATCGTTAGGGTTTTTAAAAGGGCTGTATTTAAAGCTGTTTCAATTAATAAATGGTCTAAAGTGTTCTTAATGCTTTCAAACTCATTTTTTTCCATATCACTAGTATTTAAAATTAGGAACTTCAAATATAGTGATTTATCCCGCCACGGCATTAGCGTGGTTTCGACACCACGGCGGGAACAAAATAACCAAACAAAATGAATGCGTATGCCACAAATATGGTCAGATAATACGATAGTGGTCGACTGGGAAGAGCTCGTGCCAATTCATTACAATACTCTTAACACGCTTAGAAGTGAAATTGAAAGGTATAAAAAGAAAGGATATGGAATAAAAAAAGCACAATCAGGTGGCAATGGTAGGCGATTGCTAGTGTATTTTGATTCGCTTGCTCCTAATATTCAAAAGGATTTAGGTGACCCTCGAAAAGCCTGCCATCCATTAGAGCCTCTTTTCAAAATAGATGCACAGGCAGTAGATTATTACTCCACTTTTCAACGCTATGATGGTAGTATGTTACACGATACAGTACAGCAAAAATATTACATCAATGCAAGTGTGCTCAAAGCGGTTTTAATCTTAAAAGAGTTACGAGAAACCGAACGTATCAAAATGGGTGGTAAAAAATCAGACATCATCAAGACACTTTGCTATGATGTTCAAAATTTCAACCCTGTTTTATTGCGAAAGTACAATTTAACGCACAACCTCCCTGCCAATCCAAGGAAGTTTGCCGAAAAATTAAAACAGTTCATTGACTTTGAGTATGTAGCACTG
This sequence comes from Flavobacterium sp. TN-1, assembly GCF_052828645.1. NCBI lineage: Bacteria > Pseudomonadati > Bacteroidota > Flavobacteriia > Flavobacteriales > Flavobacteriaceae > Flavobacterium > Flavobacterium sp. TN-1. The sequence goes on along the minus strand of NZ_CM128253.1, from coordinate 2,670,841 downwards.
GTAAAAGATATAAAAGGAACGGGCAAACAAAATGCCCGCATCGTAACCGATGAAATGGTGGAGTTTCTGAACAATCTTTTTGCAACTCAAAGCCATAAGCCTACACAAACCGAAGTGGCAGAACAGTACGACGGTTTTTTAGCGGGTTATGTGGAAGTAATAAACAACAAAACAGGTGAGGTTTACGAACCTAAGCAGTTCAAAAAAATAAGCAAGGGTACAATAACTAAATATTTGGCACAATGGAAAAACCAAATAGGTACTCACGCTAAAAGGAGTGGCGACCGTCAAAAATTGATGCAGAAATTCAAACCTTATCACTCGCTTATTAACCCTGAGTTTGCAGGTTCTTTAATTTCCATCGATGACCGTCAACCGCCTTTTGAATATGACAAATCAAAAAGGCTTTGGTTTTACAACGGTATCGATTTAGCCAGTGGCGCATTTACCTGTTGGGTGTATGGTAAAACAAAAGAGGGTTTAATCCTTGATTTTTACCGCCAATTAGTCCGCAATTACCACGAGTGGGGGTTTCAACTCCCTTTTGGGTTAGAGTGTGAAAGTTCTTTGAATAGCAGTTTTACCGAAACCTTTTTACGAGAGGGAACAATGTTTCAAGATGTGCGAATTGAAGCTAATAACGCACGAGGGAAACGCATTGAAGCGTATTACCGCCCTTTACGCTACGATTTAGAAAAGAAAAGAGAGGGCTGGTTAGCCAGACCCCATGCGCTAAGTGAAGCCAATCAGCTGGGAAGTACAAAAAAGATAATTCTCCCGTATGAGCGCATTGTAAACGAGTGTTTGAATGATATAGTAATTTGGAATAATATGCCAAGTACTAAAGATAAAACGGTGAGCCGTTGGGATTATTTCGTAAACAATCAAGACCCGAATGCACGCCCAACAAATTACAAAGCTTTTTTACAGCATTTAGGGTACAAGTCTGAAACATCATGCAAGGCGGGGATTGTAAAATTTCAATACTCGGAGTTTTTACTAGGCGATAATGGTATGATTTACACAGGTGATAAACTCATTAGATTAATGAATGAGGTGGAGGGTAAAAAAATTGAGGTGTTTTGGTTAGACGATAATTACGGTGAAATTTTCAAAGCCTTAATATACAGAAACGGAAAGTATATCTGCGAAGCGAGACCCAAACCACGCTATAATCGTGCTAAGAATGAACAAACAGAGGACGATTTGAACGCTCAAAAAATTATGAGTGCCTATGTAGCCACTATTGAAGCTTACCAAAGGGAACAAGTTAGAACAATTGAAAAGGTGACGGTAATAGATAATCGCCCAGTTACGGTAAGCACATCGTTTCAACTACCTGGAATGGGAGCGCAACGAAAAGCAAGAAAAAGCGATAATGAAGCCGTCGAAAATTTAGGCAATATGGATACAGGCGTAGAACTAGCCACATTACCTAATTACAAATCAAAAACATTAATAGACAGATTTTAAAACAACACAAAATGATACAAATTACAGCAGAATTCAAAGAAAAGGTAGTTACAGAGCTTATTCGCATTCGTCAGAACTACGATTTATCCGATGCTCAGTTTGCTAAACAATGGAATATCAACAATGCAGTTTGGTCGCAATTGAAAAATGGCAAACGTGATGGATTACTCAAAGACAACCAGTGGCTAACAATGGGTCGTGAATTAAACATCGACTTATACGAAAGAGTTTGGAACATTGCTAAAACGGAAGTGTATAACGCCATTGAAGAAGACATTGTTTTTTGTCAAAACAATTCAAAAAGCCGAATTTTTGTCGACGATTGTAGCATAGGAAAAACCACTACCGCAAAACATTTGTCACGAATTCTTAAAAACTGTTTTTATGTAGATGCCTCACAAGCCAAAACTAAGCAATTGTTTATTCGGTTAATTGCTAAAACCATTGGGTTAGACAATACAGGAAAGTATGCCGATGTGATTGCTAATGTAAAGTATTACTTAAAAACATTGCCTAAGCCTATTGTTATTATTGATGAAGCGGGTGACCTTGTATATGATGCGTTCCTTGAACTAAAAGAATTATGGAATGCCACGGAAAATACTTGCGCATGGTATCTGATGGGAGCAGATGGCTTAAGAACTAAAGTAAGAAGAGGAATCAATAGTAAAAAAGTAGGGTATTCAGAAATATTTTCACGTTTCTCTGATAAGTATTCTAACATAGTACCTACCGACCCGCAAGAGAAAAAGCAATTCTACAATAAGTTAATTATGGATGTGTTGTCAGTCAATTGCGAAGACAAAAAGTTGATACCAACTATTGCCAAAAAATGTTTAACCACTGACGAAACCGAACGAATTGGAGGTTTAAGGCGTGCAGAAAGTTTACTAATACTATTTCAAAATCAATAATGTCAAGTAGAGCCCTAAATATGAAAAATGTTTACGACCAAACCTTTGAGGATTTTGAATTCTCAGGTATTTGGAAGGAAACACTCGGTGCGCCCGAAGTAACAGGTTTGTGGATTGTTTACGGTAACGAAAAACAAGGAAAAACCACTTTGTCTCTTCAACTAGCCGATTACCTAAGTCAATTTAAAGAAGTTTTATACGTAAGCGCTGAGGAAGGTGTGCGTAAATCATTTGTCCAAGCATGCAAACGTGCAGGAATTCAGCATAGCAACAAAAAATTAAAGCCTATAAGGTATCTTGATTTTGAAGCTTTAGATGAACGCCTGAGCAAAAAGAAATGCCCTAAAATAGTTTTTATCGATAACGTTTCCGCCTATGCTGACGAATTAAACAAAGCGAAGTTCTTAGCTTTTCGACAAAAACACCATAACAAACTAATCATCTTTCTTTCTCATGAAGATAGAAAAGAACCTGATGGAGCAATAGGACGATTTATCAAAAAACTATCAGACATCTACATTCGTGTTGTAGGCAATGCGGGAATTGTGGGAGGTAGATGTCCTGGAGGAACAATCCCTATAAATGAAGAAAAAGCAGTTTTATATCACGGCACAGAAATTTTAAACGATGAAAATAATTAATCTACTTAATATACACCCTGAGCAATATAGCTCAATGCTTTTTGAAACCTATATGCACTGGTGTACTGATTTTTGCACTAAAAATTATGAACAAGAACTACAAAGTTTACTGGCTAACGCACCCATTAACAAATACTTTTTGATGGAATATCGAAAATTAGAAGCTGAATTTTTAGAAATGGCAAAAGAATATCAAAAAGACCCCAATATAACACCCGAAGATTACCGAGAGCTTTATGCAGATTGTACGGTAAAAATTTTTAACCGCCATCAAAAAGCATTAGTAAGAAACGCTAAAATAACCACCATAATAAATAACTATGAATGTAACTAAAGAATGGCTGGAGCTCAAAATACAAGAGCTAAACACTTGGCTCCAGCAACACGAAAGACTCAACCACGTTCAGTATGCCGAAAAAAAACAAAACAGAGACTACTATGTCCGCAAAATTATAGAGTTAGAAGAATTAGAGTTAGAAAAAATAAAAGTGTAACCATGAGTAAAATAGATTTATCACAATTGACCCCCGAAGAGCGCAAAGCGCTATTAAACGATGCAAAAGAATTAGACAGGCAGGAAAAAGAAACCAAAGCCGAGAATGTAAAGGCTTTGAAAGAACTCTCTGAGGACTTTGTTTTAAAACACATTGACCCTTTGGTTGAAAAGCATCAAAGCGTTGAAAAAGTCATCAGTCAATTGTTTAATGAGTACCAACTTATCCGTGAGCTGAAAGCAGAAACCTACGGAAACAAGGTAAATTCACAAGACAGTCACACCAGTACTCTTGCCGATGGTTCTGCAAGCATTACCATAGGGTACAATGTAACGATAGGTTTTGACGGTACGGAAAACGAAGGCGTTGAAAAAATTAGAGAATTCATCAACTCCCTAGCTTCGGATGATGAAAACGTAAAAAAGTTAACAAAGATGGTGAATACATTTTTGAAACCTAATGCCAAAACGAAAATGTTGAACCCCGTGAAAATAATCGAATTGAGCAAGCTCCGTGAAGACTTTAAGTCCGATGAATTCAACGAAGGTTTAGAAATCATTTTCAACGCACAGCAACGCAGACAGAATAGCATGTATGTGAGCGGATGGAAGTTTATACAAATGGATGGTTTAACTAAAAAAATAAAATTCCGTTTCACCGTATAGTCATGAGCATTGTAATTGAACCCAAAACCGACCACGAAAGCTATTTAGTGAATGGTAAAGAAGTGTACAAAAACAGTTATAACCATTGGTTTTCGCACTTAGAACTAACCTCACAAGAACGCAAAGCCTTCGAGTTGTACAAACGTACGGTAATAGAAAATAAAGCTTTTAAAAAGCACACTAGGGCAACCTATAAGATTTGAGTTTTTTGGTTGATTGGTGACCCCAAGTAGTTTAAATGGAAAAACACATGATGCAGGTTCGAATCCTGCCTTGGGAACTAAATTTTAAAAATAATGCGACTAGGTAAACAAAAAAACAAACCCAACGACGGCACCACCATTTTTGAAGAAATGAAACTCGCAAGACAAAAAGCCTTGGAACTTTCCAAAAACAGAAAAGAAGATAAACCCATAAAATATATTTTAAAGCGATGACAACAAAAGTAAAACCTGTGTATGATCCGAATGGTCAAATAACTGACCATCAAAAAAAGAGCATTCTTAAACTTTGTAATTACGATATGGCGTTTAAGGACAAATTAATCCTTCAAGCGACCAATGGAGCTACCAGCTCAATTAACAAACTAACCCAAGCGCAAGCTACCAAAATAATGAGGGAATTTGATGGACAAAAACAAGAATCCTCACACGAGGCGAACTGGGGTAATTTTGACCCTAAAAATCCACAGCACGTAAAAATACTATCCGTATTACGTACCGCAAATATTACGATAAACCACCATCGCTGGGGCGAAGTAGCAGATATGAAAGGGTGGTTTTGCCGTTTTCTGCATTCCAAACGATCACCTGTTCAAAAACCACTCAACAAAATGACCAAGGAAGAAGTGACTAAAATTATAGTTGCCCTTGAAGGAGTAGCAGCATGGAAAATGAGCATTTAAAAAACTGCAAGCACAAGCGCACCGTAATTAAAGTGCTTAAAGCATTTTGCACCTGCGAAACCACCGCCGTAAAATGCCTTGATTGTGGTGCTTTATTAACCGAACCTAAAACAGATTGCAGATGAGCGACTTGTTCAAGACAAACGAACTTTCAAAAGAAGAGCTAATAGTTATTTATGAAAGAATTAGTAAGGATTATCAAAAGGAAACGCAGGAAAATGCTCAATTAAAAAAAGACATTAAATTTTACAAAAGTGAAATAGAGCGATTAGAAAAATTAATCAGTTATTTTAAAACAAACAGATGAAAACATCTATAAAGTTACGTCCAGATGCATTAGGAATAATTACAGCCACATTATTACCTATTTATAATAGCAAACCTAAAGACAGAAAAGAAAAGGCTACCCTATCAATAGCTATTGACATAGTCAATAAGCTAGAATCCAAATGCGTGTCTGTAAAATCAAAAATGAATTTGTTTGATAGTAATAAAAAAGTGACACTCACTTTCAAATACCACGAAGCGCATTTATTAGAGCTTCTTTTGCTTCAAGAAATTAAAGGGGTAACTGATGTTTATATAAAGCAACAAATTCAAAAGACAATTGATGAATTAAATCAAAAATTAGCTTAAATGGAACAACTCACAACTATATACAGTGTCAAAATGCCGTCGGGTGAAATATGGCAGTTTAAATACAATTTAAAAGGTGTTTTAATTGCTTTTAAAGCACTCGATGGAGAATTAAGCGAAAAGCAAGAAGAGTTTTTATACTTAAAGGGCAAATTTCCTTGGAAAGAAAGTCATATAAAAAATTGGAAAACCGAATATAAACACGTTCAAATAGAAGTTGGAGAGCCGAATATTGAGTTCGAGGTGTTTTGGAAGCTTTATCCTTACAATGCTCTAAGTAAAAAGAAAATAGCCCGTGACAAATGGGAAAAACTCAAAGAAAGCGAAAAGATTAAGCTATTAATGAATCTACCCGAATACAAAAAACTAAAAGCAAAAGAAGGAACAGCTTTTCCTTATGCAGAGGTTTTTATAAATCAAAGATGGTGGGATAAGTAATTTAAAAATAAAAAAATATGGCACAATATTTCATAAAGGTTTCGAGAACCTATACTACAAAAAACAAAATTCAAGAGATTTGCCTGAACGAGTTGAAGGAATTAAACTGCTCCCTAGTGTCAGATTTAGCAACGGCAAAGAAAGTGATAAAAAAACATTTTGAACAAGCAGTAAATAGCTATACGGGAAGATCTAAGCATCCAAAACTAAAGGAATTTGACAAAGTAGATAATGGGGCAATATCTTTCTATATTGAAGATGTCATTTACCTAGATATTTATCCTGTTTTAAATGTGATTTAAGATGAAACTAAAATTTAATACTATAAGTAATTTAAAAATAAAAGCAATGCAAAAACAAATTAATTTCAAAACAATAGAATTAGAAAAATATCAAGTATTACTCGAAAAATGCTTAGATGATGATGATGAAACGGAAGCTATACAAATTGTGTTTTATATTCATGATTTCAAAATCGTTAATAAACTCCTTTTTGAAACAGAAGAAAAACAAAATAAAGCTTTTGATCTTATAAATTCTGAAACAGCTCAAGGTTATATTAATGCAGCTTTAAAAATACTAAACGAGTAAAATAACTAATGGCACAAGAAAATAATTTCAATTTCAATGATTTATCTTATAGTGGGATAGTCAATGAAATAGATAGAGACGAACAAAGAGCAAAAAGCTTTATAATCGAAGCTTTTAATAAAATAGAAGCTCAAAAAGAAGAAGTTGAAAATCTAGCTAAACAACTAACAGTTGAAGAAAGCCACCTACGAAGTTTAGAAAACGCAATAGACTTAGTTTTTCGCCATCTTAAATGGCACAAACCAATGATTTTTATTGTCAAAAAAGAAGAATCTAATGAAATAATTGTAGTCACAGAGGATAAGGTGACGCTAGAAAAAAATGTAATATGACTAAAGAACTTTTAAAAATCGAAAAACGTCAATCCTTCGTTAATGGGATGATGGCGGGAACGGTATTAAGTTTTATAATTATAGCAACAATTTTAATAATTTGGTAAAATGGAAGAAAAGATTTTAAATTACTTGAAAGAAGGCTTTACACAAAAAGAAATTGCCGAAATGCTTGCTAATGATGGCATAACGCCTAATAGCTTAAGTTATATAGAAAAAGAGTTGAAAAAAATTAGGAAAAAACACAACGCTAAGACTAATTTTCAACTTGGATTTTTGTTAGGAAAAAAAACGCCATAATCGGCGTTTTTTTTGTATTCAAACTTTTCTGGTTTCGCTCCCTTTTTCTTATTTTTGCCTATATGTCAGTAGTTAATAGAAAATTAGGCGCAAAACGCAATACCTTGTACCGTTATCAATTAGTGTTGGACGAACTGAGCCAACATAATACTGAAGACATCCCCATGACTGTCATTTGGCGAAAACATATCTATCCAAAATTCGGAATTAGTATGGCTACGCTTTACACGATATTAAACACTCCTGTAAAAAAAGAAATGCAAAAAGTAGAAATGGCACAACAACAGCAGTTGTCGTTGTTTCATTAAATATTTCTAATTTCAAAAGCATACGCAACTTCGTATTCCTGGACCCCATCGTCACGCTGGGTGCGTTGCAAACTTTTTCGTATCATACGACCACTCGTATCGGAAGGATTAAATCCCTGCAATTTACCGTGAATTTCCTCTATCAAATCCCAAATGCTCCACGCATATTCTTTTTGTGCTTGTGGAGCGTTAAAACTTGTATTTGTTAGCTTCATGTTAGCAATGGTTATGCGTGCGAGTACTTGGGCATTTTGTCTATTTATGGGGGTTTGATTCGTATTTATACCCATATTAGAATAATCAGCACTATGTACATCAATCAAACAACACGGCCATTGCACAGGCATATTAGGGCTGTAGTAGTCTAGTTGTCCCCAGTTTTCGTCTATAAATAAACCTTCTATTTGGGATAATTCCTTTTGTAAATTCAGTAAAATCGTTTTCATTGGTTATGCATGTTAAGGATAATCTGCTTTAAAGCTTCTGTGTTTTTATAAAATTCTCTTTTAATAATTGCCCTAGTCATCGGGTGGTCCCCTATAAATTGGCGTTTGGTAATTTTCATCACCTTACCTGTGGGTTGCAAGGCTAAGGCTTTCCATTTTTCAGCTTCAGCAGTTAACCGTCTATTGCGTTCTGTATTAGCCATAGCTCTTGCCCGGACATTGTAGGTTACTGCTCCAGCATTTTTATAGTACATTGCCCAAAAGAATTTTTTCATTTTCTCAGTAATCACAATCTCACCCCCTTCGTTTTGAATATCGGCATAAGGTACACTACTCGAAAAAACAATATTCATGCCTTGTACTTTGGCATTGATGGAACGCCTTAAAGTACCTGTACGCATAAGCGGTGAGCCTTTTCGGTTAGGAAATGAACTAGAAGCCCAGCGCTGGGTAAAAAATGCCTTGCGCTCAAAATTTCTATCAAAGTTTTGATGGAGCTCTACTTTTACATCCGTTAGGAAGTTTTGTAAAAAATCTTCAATTTTCATTTTATATTTGCTTAAAACAATTAGTAAAAAAATTATGAAAGGTTATTCTCAAAAATTTCATTTCGATGAAGAGTTACTTCCTGAAAATTATAGCATCAAACATTTTGGAATAAATTCCGAATTTTGGAATAAATTAAATAGACTTCAAATGACATATAAAAACTGTACAATCTATATTGATTACTATTTAATTCAAGTTGCTAGTTAATTTATTTAATTGCAAGCCAAAGACAAATAATGTAAGTTTTATTAGAAAACCTTCTAAAGTTATTGCATGTATAGTTCTTGGAAACATTTTTTTAATATCGCTTATTGTTGTTTCTACCCTTTTTCTCATTTTTAGTTTTTCATTTTTTTGTTCTAAAGTATCCATTTAACAATTAAACTTAAATCACATAATAAAGAATTAAATAGTAAACTTAAAGAAGTTATTTCGTTTTATTCCAAAGGACGTTACAAAGCATTGTCCTGAAAGTCAGACAACCTTTTCGATTTGAAATCACCCCTTTATTGATTAATATTTTTCTTAACTCAAAAGGGAGTGTATTTAGGAGTGTAAAAACACTGAACCAAATAGAATCATTAATTTGATTTTTTTCTAATTCAAATTCTTGTATTAATTGATTACCGTGCATAGGTTCTAAAAGCTGACCATTTTTCTCTATTTGAATGGTGATTTTTAATTTTAACTTATCTTTTTTCATACACTTGCAATATTTATTATAATTTGTATATTTGTGACTTGGTAGTTTGTCGTTTTCGGCATTCTACCCCTCGGGGGGCAAGTTGATTTATTCAATTTGCCCCCTTGTTATTTAATTTCTTTCTAAATTTTTCAATATCATATTTTTTGATATTTCCGTTGGGGTATATAACTACTGCACTTTTAATTCCCTTACCTCGATTCTGTTTGATAGTGTTTTTTAGCGCAATAAACATATCCCTATAACTATCAGGTTTGTTCTTTAGATGTAAAATAATCTCTGATGCACCTTGACTACTTGCCTCTTTAAATCCTGATTGAACAATGTTTTTGCCGTTGGTTTTTGTTGGTACTTTCACATCAACAAGTTCTTTGGTGTCTAAATTGAAGGCGTCAGGATTTTTACTACCATCTTCAATAACGGGAAGCATCCTATAACGATCACCCTTATTTGCTAATATTAGTAATGCCTCTTTGTTGTTTTTAAACTCGTGCGGATTTTGCTTGCCCGTAGTAAAAATTTCTAAAACACCTTTCCCTTTTACTTCTTTAGATTTTTCAAAACTATAATTCGCATACCTATCAGTTAACCCTATCAGTTAACCCTTTCTTTAAAACCTTTTCAACCTCTTTTGCGCCTACTACTTTCGAATAAGCATGATTAGGCGGGAATACCGTTTTTGTTTTACCAGGATTAAACTGAAATAGTTTGTTTTCTTTACCATTTTTACCAATAATAGTAGTCGCTTTATCCCCTTTAGCCATAGCTTCCACGCTATTACTTTTGGTGTTTTTGTTTGCCAATACTTCTATTACCTGGCATCTACAACGCCAGCCGTTAGGGGTGTAATAATAATCCCAAAAAGGGTCGTCCTTAGGGAGTGTTACATTGTGCAAAACCCTGTGACTATCCCTTACACGGTCATCACTAGCGGTACGATATTGCAAGTAATAGCGTTTAGTATCATCGCTAAACTGGTGCCAGTTTGAAGCACTTTGAGCGGAACTGGTGGCAAACAAGTATTCGGCTTCCAAATAATTCCGATTATAATTTTCGTTCAATTTAGTAACCAAACGCTCAAAGTCCTCATAACTTCTTACATCTCCTCTTTCATCCTTCAAATAACTACGTGCTTCGGATAATTGTGCGTGCGTTTTCAGACCGCTAAAAACAAAAACATCTTTATCCAAATAGTTCTTTAGTTCCGCAGGCACTTCATGGGTAATACCTTTTTGCAGAACACCTGCAGTAATTGTGGTCAACTCTTTATAAGCTTCTACTTCAAGACTATCATTTGGCTTGTACGTACCTTTTTCGTAAAGTGTTTTAAAAGCCTTTTGAGCTACTTTTAAAACCTTTTTAAAAGCATCATCATCTTGCAATGCCAATTGGTACGAATTGCAACTAGAGCAATTGCATTTCGTATATTGACGAATTAAAGATTGATGCATTGCCCCAAAATAGGCTTTGGGGCTTAGTCGAAAAAATCTAAATTCAGTTTTTGTGTGGTTTGATTGTCTCTTGAAAATCCCACCACATCAATCCCAAAGGTGTCTTTAATCCACTCAGGGTTTACATCGTACTTTTGAAGCGCATCTTTGGTACGTTGCCACAACACGTCTAAGTTTTTCGCTTTTGGGTAGCTAAATACTAGTGGTTTGCTTAAAACTCCTATGTTTATAAGCGCAGGGATAATGGTTGAGTTCCAGTATTGTTCTAGCAAACTCAAATCACTTTCCACAAGTGTTTGCAACATATCTTGCGAACTTTCATCCTTTGACCTGGATCCATTTTTAGTATCCTGACCTATGATAGCCCCTGAGATTAACAACGAATTTTCATTATTGCACAGCGTGATTAGATTATTATACACATCCCCATTAGTTGCTGTGGTTTGTGCAAACTCAAATTTTTCAGATTCATCAATGATAAACCAAGCCGCCGCACCCATATCGCGCATCATGCGTTCTGCACGACGTACCATGTTAGGGTCGTTTGTATTGGTTTTCATGTATCTTGGTGGAATGCCGTATATTTCGCACAATTCACTCCAGCAGGCTTGTGCAAACCGCTTAAACAATACGTGTGGCACGGCATGGTTGAGCAATCCTAAATCATTAGTATCGCCAAACTCTACAAGCCAAGTGCCGTACTCAGACATTAATCGGTAATTGTACCCTTTGTCTTCGGAATAATCTTTGTAAAATAATCCGTTTGCTGGATCCACATTTTGGCGGGGAATGAGTGAAGCGACTAAAACACCTTTGTCATTGTAATTAAATTCAACTAGCGAATGCCCATAGTAGCGCGTGTTTAAAATTTGCTTATTAATTTCATTTACCCAAATTTGATTCTGGAGTAAATTGGTTGCCTCTTCGTCTATTACCCCTTTTTCATCACTCAGGGTAAAGGCTTGTGCTAAACATTTGAGCATGCGATTTTCAATTTGCGACTTCAACAACGCATCGAGCATTATTTCATCGTACAAATTGTACAATTGCCATCGTTTTGGGGCTTCCGCTTTTCGTGCCATTGTTAAAGCACGATTCCAGCTTACAATGTCTTGACGGGTGCGTGCTACCGATTTTGGCGCAATACTTGTAGTAATTCGTGAATTAGTAGCAATTGCAGTAGGTTTATCCCCTTTTTTAGAAAATTGTGCGGTATGTTTTTTTCGTCTATCCATTAGTACTCATGGTTAAATTTTGGTTTTGAACCCATGCTAAAAGGTTGCTTTTCTATGGTGCTATCTTGTTGGGTTAATTGTGGTAAATCATCAAGGGTTATATTGCCTTTGGCTAGCTTATTAAGCCAAGTAATAGAACGATCGTAACGTTCCTTAGTTTGCTCGTAAATTATATCGGCATTACAAAGTTGTACGAGCCACCATTTGGCTACAGTTTTGGTTGTTTCTAAAATCATTGCATTTCTACTATCGCCTTGGGCAGAAAAAATAGCGTTCACGTCGTACACGATACGACCATCCATCCACTCCTTACGATTGTTACCTGTTAGGTAGCTTTTTACTTCAATAATTGCCGTTTGTATGGCTTGCTGTACAATGAAATCATTGTGCTGTGTAATTTGGTCAATCTGATAACCATACATGACACTCCCTAATTCTTCTTTGCTTAAAAACATATTTTAAAATTTATTGCTAACCCTAGAACCAAATGCATAAGTGCTTGTGGTTTTTCGAGTTCTTTTGGTTAAATAAGAAAAAGCACCATGCGTAGCATCGGGACCATCGTCATGGGCTTCACTTCCTTTTTCAAAGGCTAAAAACTGGTCAATTAACGTTTGAATGTCACTATCTGGAATGTCGTCCGAATTGAAAAAAACATTCTTCCGTTCAAAATGCCCGGACAAACTTTCCACACGGTCGTACTTGTCCGCTTTACTTCTTTTATCAGCTACTACAGGGATGTAATAGCCCCGTTTTTCGCCTTCAGCATCGAAGTCTGAAACGAATTCATCCATGGCAAAAAGTCCTTCAATCAAATAGCGAATGTTTAAATTATCAAACCCAAATCGTTCATACATATCGTACAACCATTTGGCAGCATGCGCCCGGCTTTTTTGTTGCAAATAAGCTAACAGGATGTGATATTCTTTGCCCTTCATTCCTGCCAAAACAAGTGCTTTATAATCGGCATTTACTTTATAGGATAAGTCACCATATAAACACAATGCCTCGTACTCTTTTAGTGGTAAGCCTTTTTTGTGCTGAATGTCTTCATACTTGAAGATCGCCCCATCCTCAATATGCACGTGCATATACTCCCGCATAAAGGAGCGGTAAGGCATTTTTTTAAACTTCTTCTTCCAATATAAAGCGGTTGTTTTTTCAGGCCATTCAGGTTCGAAGTCTTCCAAGTTCTTGACGGCACAAACAGTTAAAACTTCAAAGATTATATCGTTATCATAGTCTTCTTCATCTTCATCCACAGGAGCATTGATAACCTCTTTGAAATAAATTTTCAAACGGTTGGTAATACTGTTTTTGTTGAAGTTGTTGTTTGCATAAACAAATCGCTCGATGGCATCTTCATCGGTGTCGAAGCATCCCCAAATGTCTTCAGTAATAAAATCCACTGATTCCCGCATCATACGGTCATTGTTTACGTGTTTTTTGCTGTCCACGTCATCGACTACAATGTAGTCCGGGCGGTCTGCTTGTTCACGAGCTCCACGCGGATTTTGCCCAAAACCAATGGACATGAATCGAACCCCGTCCGCAGTAGTGAAATCACCATCCGCCCAATTACCCTGGCTAAACTTTTCGCCGTAGTCGTTTTTTATACGGTTATTAAATTGCAATTGCGCTTGTATGCCTGATAGTAATTTATTAGCCTTGGGTTCCGTTTCGCCAATAAGTAGCATGAACTTTAGTTCACCCTTTACCAGGTATAAAAACAACGGAATCCCCATGTCGATATGCACAGACTTTCCCGCCGAACGATACATTTCAGCAAGCAAACGTAAACGCTTGTTTTGAATGATTAGTTTCGCTAATTGTTTGTGAAACCAAGCTGATTTCTTTTTAGCATAATTCGGGAAGTAATATTCAAACCACCTAACATAATCACCTTCTAAATGCTTAATTCTATCAGCTTTCTCTTTTGCCGTTTCATGTATATTGATGGAAGTAGCTTGATCTATTCTAAGGCAGTGCTTATCGTAGTCCTGTACTAATTTGCTATACTTTTTATTTTCTGTACTCATTAGCTTTCTAGGCTTATCCTATGCAATAAAAATTGTTTGTGAAACCCTGTGCATTTGCTGGCAAACTGAGGATCTATTTGTGAAATGAATAGGTCTAAATCTTTCAAAATTTTATGCACTACTATTGGATCAGCGGTTTTGTCCAGTTTGTCAACGGCAGACATTAGTTTAGAGATAGAATCGGCGTGCAACTTGGGAGGTTCGCCACTTGCCACAAGTAACAACTCTTGTTGCAGGAGTTGCTTAATTTTTGTGGGTGAGGCGTGGAAGTTAAAACGTTTTTCATCCCAATCATATTTATTTACCCACGCACTCACGGTGGGTTGAAGCACGCCAAAAAGGTCGGCGACTTCCTTTTGAGTAGCCTCAAAATTTTCTATGTAATACGCTTCTGCTTTTTGCCTGATTGCATCTTTTGAACGTGCCATTTTTATACTGTTTTATAGGCAAAATTCAAACTAAAAAAGCAAAAATTTACGAAGCTGTAAAGCGACTAAAAGCACATAAAAAGCCAGTATTTATAAGTGTTTAGCTGTTTGTACTTTCTTTTTTTTCAGGACAAAACCACCCCAAATTTGCATCAACAAAACACAAAAAAATGCCAAAGCCAAAACCTTTTATTTTCAATGACGAGAATACAGAAAACCACCACGGTTTTTTCATTGCTACTAACGGAATTTCATTAGCTAGATTTAATGATAATCCCGTGATGTTAAGCAATCATATTAACGCTAATGAAAGTGTGTTAGGGCATTGGGAAGGAATGTACACAGAAAACGGAATGCTTTTAGGGTTCCCTGTATTCGACATCGAAGATGAGGAAGTACAAAAAATAGTAGGCAAAGTACAAAGAGGACACATCAAAGGCTGTTCGATGGGGATTTTATTTCACCCAGAAGACTTGAGCTATATAGGAGGGAAAGTGGTGTTAACAAAATGTGAGTTAACCGAGGTTTCCATTGTGGCTGTCCCTTCTAACAAAGCATCGGTTCAATTGTACAAATCCGATAATGAAGCGTATACTGATGATGAAATTCAATCGCTATGCTTATCCCTCAAAACAAATGAATTTGAAATTATAGATATGAAAAAAATCACTTTATCATTAGCCGTATTGACGGCATTAAAATTCGATAAAAACACCCCTGAGGTAGATGTCGATGCGGTGGAACAAGCCGTTTTAGCTTTACAAACAGAAAACACCAATTTGAAAGCTAAAAATTTAAGCCTTGAAGCCAAATTTGAAGCTGAACAAGAAACAAAAATTACAGAATTAGTTGAGTTGTCTATCAAAGAAGGGCGAATTCCAGCAACCAAAAAAGAAGACTTCATCAACTTAGCCAAAGCCGACTTCAATTTGGCAAAATCTACTTTGGAATCAATCCCAACAAAAGCCAATTTATCTGCTTCGGTTACTCCTCCAGCAAATTCAGGTAGTGTAACTACCAAAGAAGCTTTTTTAAAGCTTAGTCAGACTGAACAATTAAAGTTCAAGGACGAAAACCCAGACGAGTACAAAAAATTATTCACTAAAAACAAGTAAAACTTATGCCAGCAAATTTCCCTGAAGTATGGGTAGATCGAGTTAGAGAAAACCTTGACAATTCAGATCAGGCACCTTGGTTAGAAGGTGTGCCAGAACTTGACGCCGATGTTTCGCAATTTGGCGAAAACACAGCAACGGAATCAAATGTAATTCATATCGCAACAACTGATTTTGATGTTGATATTTTGATAAACAACACGACTTATCCGATTCCTGTACAACAGTATGAAGATGGTACTTTGAGTTTTTCATTAGATAAATATCAAACAAAGGTTATAACGGTATCAGACGACCAAATTATGGGAGCCAGTTACGATAAAATCGACACCGTAACAAAAAAAGGAGTTAAAGGAATTACATCTTCTAAATATTCGAAGGCAATTCACTCGATTGCACCACAAGTAAACACTACAAAAACGCCTATTTTTTCGGCTACTGGTGGTGGTGGAGCAACTCCGTTAACGGACCCAACTGGACGTTTACGATTAGTCTATGAAGATTTAGTAGCATTTAAGGATTTATGTGATAAAGCTGGAATCCCTGAAGAGGACAGACGCTTAGTGTTGTGCAACAATCACTGGAATGATTTACTAATGGATCGTAAAAATTTTGGAAATCAGTTAGTGGACTATGTAAAAGGAGAACCTGCACCAGTAATCTTAGGGTTTGAAATATTCCAATATTCAAAAATGCCAAGATATGATGTGTCTGGAGCTAAAAAACCTTATTCATCTATTCCTGCTGGAACTGACAAAATAGCATCGGTAGCGTTCTATAAATACGGCATTGCTAAAAAAACAGGTTTAACGAAGCAATATTTTGTTAAGGCTGAGAATAATCCAAGTGGTCAAACCAATGACTTGGCTTACCGTCATTATTTCTTAGCAACTCCATTTAAAAAAGAATTAATTGGAGCAATCATTTAAAAAATAAATCAAATAAATCAAATGCCGTGCATCATTTCGGTACGGCATTTTTATAAAGAAATGGAAAAAGTCATTTACACAATTTTTGTAGCCTTTTCAACAGGCTTTATAGGTTGGCTTTTCGGACGAAAAAAAGAGAATGTTCAAGTTAAGTCCATGGATATTGACAATGAAGTAAAATCAGCTTCATTCTATCAAAATTTACTTGATGATGCTGCTAAACGATTAAATGATGCAATAAAAGCGATAGAAGAAAGGGACAAAAGAATTCGTGAACGTGACGAAAAGATTGAAATATTAATCGCTGAAATCGAAAAACGAGACAAAATCATTCGTGAACGCGATGAAAAAACAGAGCAACTCATCGACGAAATTGAAAAACTCACAGAACAACTAAGAAAATATAAACAGTTAAACGGGAAGTCATGACACTAGCGCAATCCTCTTTAGAAGTGGCCACAAGGCAAATCGGAGTAACAGAGATTCCCAAGGGCAGTAATGCGGGTCCCGAGGTAGAAATCTATTTAAAAAGTGTAGGACTTACAAAAGGGTATTCCTGGTGCATGGCATTCGTTTATTGGTGTGTTTTGGAAGCTTCCAAAAAAGCAGGCATTCCAAACCCTTTAAAGAAAACGGCTGGAGTACTAGACCAGTGGAATAGTAAACCTGAACTAAGACAAACTAAACCTAAAGCAGGTTATGTGTTTATCATGGATTTTGGCAAAGGTTTAGGACACACGGGATTTGTGGAAAAAGTACTGCCTAATGGAAAAATACAAACTATTGAAGGGAACACAAACGCAGACGGTAGCCGTGAAGGTTACGCAGTTTGCAGACGAACAAGAAACATAGCCGACATTAAAGGCTATTTGAAAATTTAAAAACCTTTTAAAACACTTTTAAAAATGCCTGACGAAATTCCACCAGTTCTTAAGGAGGTTTTAGATACCGCCGCACAAGAATATTCAAAAAGTCCTGCGACTACCAATGCTGGTCGTGTACTTCGATTTATCGCACGATTTATAAGTGTTGATACGGTCATTAAGTTATTTGCTCATAAATTATCTAATTCATAATACGAAAAATCATGCAAGATATAGTAAACAAAATTTTTGACGAAAATCCAAAGTTGGATGAAATTTTCACAACCTCAGACGGCAACGCTTTCTATTTGATAGGTGATGCAAAAAATCACGCTAAATCTTTGGAAGATGACAAAGTGAAAAAGCATTTGCGTAATAATTCTTTTCAAAAGAAAGTAAATGATACAGCAAAGGAAATCAAACCTGCTAAAGCTGAAAAACAAGAAAAGGCAAAGCAAGAAACTGTGAAACATGAACAAAAAGACATTCAAGCAACTGACGAAAAACAGCTAACCACTTCGCCTGAGTTATTTGAAGGAGCTGAAACTACTGGAAGTACAGAGAAAAAAGAAGGTACTGAGGGAAAAGAAGAGGCTAAAACGGAATCTGACAACAAAAATAAAAAGTAATGAACGGGATTAAGTTTATTCGACAAAATGGAGGTTTAGCTCGTAAAATTGCGGGCGATGACCATGTTTCGGGACTTATTGTTTATGGAGATGTTGCTTTTAAAAAAAATGTATTGTTGTCAATAGACGAACTCCCATCGCTAGGAGTTACCGAAACCAGTCACCCAGTATTACATTATCATGTGAGTGAATTCTACCGAATGAGTCCAGGAGCGAAACTATATATTCAAAGTGTAGCCGTTTCGGACGGAAATTATTCGGAAGTAAAAGTGCTTCAAAACTTTGCTGAAGGGAGCATCAAGCAATTAGCGATTTGCGACTACAAATCGTCAGTTTCGCAACTTACAAATGCCATTACAACTTTGAATGCTTTAGCAGTTGCTATTGCAAGCAATAATACACCGTTAAGTATTTTGCTTTCCATGAAAGTTGCAACTGCAGATATGTTAACATTACCCAATTTACACTTGCTTAAATGCGATCGTGTTTCGGTGGTATTAGGTCAAGATGCAGGCGGTCGTGGTAGCTATTTGAAAACGCTACAACCTTCACACTCTTTTATTGGTACAGTTCTCGGAGCATTAGCATCAGCCAATGTACACGAATCTATTGAATGGGTTGAAAAATTCAACATGGTAACTACAGCATATCCCAAACAATTAACGGGTGGTAGCGTATTAGCGCGTGAAATGGATATAGTTGGATTTTGCGATGGTAGTTTAGCAAGAGATTACACCCAATCGCAAATTGCGAGCTTGCACGATAAAGGCTACATCTTCGGGATTAAGCACGTAGGAACTACTGGTACTTATTTTAATTCAAGTGCTACGGCAGGAGATATTGAAAGTGACTTTTTGTATATCGAAAACAACCGCACGATTGACAAAGCTATTCGCCAAATTAATAAAAAGTTACTTCCTAAACTTTCGGGACCTGCTTACATTGATGCGGATTCTGGATTTTTAAGAGCGGAAACCGTTAGCGGTTTAGAAGCATTGGCCGCTGAACCTTTAGACCAAATGATGCGTGATGCTGAATTGAGTGGTTATAGTGTAACTATTGACCCGACACAACAAGTTTTGCGTACTTCAAAATTAGAAGTACTAGTAAAACTTATCCCTGTTGGGGTGTTGAGAAATATAGAAGTTAAAATAGGTTTAACCTTAAAAAAATAAAAAATGGGATTAGACATCACTCCATTAATTAACGGGAGAGAATACGGCTGGGCAGATTTAGCGGTGACTATTGCGGGGGTACCTGTTATGGGAATTACCGCAATAAAATACGAAGAGGAACAAGAAAAGGATAACATTTATGGAGCGGGCAGACATCAACTTTCGGGACCTGCTTACATTGATGCGGATTCTGGATTTTTAAGAGCGGAAACCGTTAGCGGTTTAGAAGCATTGGCCGCTGAACCTTTAGACCAAATGATGCGTGATGCTGAATTGAGTGGTTATAGTGTAACTATTGACCCGACACAACAAGTTTTGCGTACTTCAAAATTAGAAGTACTAGTAAAACTTATCCCTGTTGGGGTGTTGAGAAATATAGAAGTTAAAATAGGTTTAACCTTAAAAAAATAAAAAATGGGATTAGACATCACTCCATTAATTAACGGGAGAGAATACGGCTGGGCAGATTTAGCGGTGACTATTGCGGGGGTACCTGTTATGGGAATTACCGCAATAAAATACGAAGAGGAACAAGAAAAGGATAACATTTATGGAGCGGGCAGACATCCTGTAAGTCGTGGCTATGGTCGTGTGAAAACTACAGCTTCAGTTACATTACTTTCAGGGACGGTTATGGGATTGAAAGCTGGAGCACCAAATAATCAGTTACATAAAATCGCCCCTTTTACCATTACTGTTTGCTATCAGCCAGACGGTGGTGCACTCGTAACGCATTTACTAAAAAATTGCGAATTCAAAAAAACACCTTTCGACTGGAAGGAAGGAGATTTGAGTAAGCCAATTGAATTGGAACTTATTCTGTCTCACATCGAACAAAAATCAGTTTAGTAACCTTTTTAAAATCATTTTAAAATGAATCAAAATATTTGCGGTTTAACGGATAACGAAATCCTAGAACTAAAACAGAAACACGATTTTTTAATTGTAGGGACTGTAAGACAGGGAGAACAAGAGTACAATGCTATTTTTAAGGAACCCAACTTCAAAACTTTAGAAGCAACGGGCTCAATTGGTGAAAAAAACGCCATCAAAGGAACGATAGCTTTATATGACAATTGTGTTGTTGTTGCTGATGAAGCCATTGCAGTTAGAGACTTCTTAAAGTTGAAAGCAGTAGAGAGCTTGGCGCAACACATGAATTCATTTTCGGTTAGCGTAAAAAACTTGTAAGCTCTCTCACGGGAGAGCAACAAGTTGAAAATCCTGAATTAGAGCGAATGAAAGGCGATGCCTTAATTCGCGCTAATTTCAATGTGAATCCTGAAATAATACCAATAAGTGAGTGGGCTAAGTTGTATGCACAAGCGCAATGGCTAGAACAATGGCGTTTGAAAAATCAAGCGGAATTGTATAAGGAGATGTTTGGCTAATTTATTTTTTATTAAGTGCAATTAGAAAAGGTATCCAAAGCCAAAGTCCAACTACTATACCGAAAACTAAGGGATTAATAAAAAATGAAACAATAAGACTTAAAAAAAAGAAATAGCCAAGTTTAGTTAGTTTATAGTTACGCATATCTAAATTTTTATTCAAATATAATAAAAAATGAGTTCAGTACTTCCTTTTAACCTTCAATTTTCAACTAATGCAACTAGTGTTATTGGTGGAATAAACAATAGTTTAAATGAAGTACAGAATGCTAGTAATAATACAACTAAAAGCTTAGGAGATTGTTACAAAAGTTTACTTTCCTTTAGTCTGGCCTTTGAAGGAATAAACCAGATAAAAGATGGTTTAAATGAATTGTTAAAGCCAGGCATTACACTTAACTCCCAAATGTCGGAATTAAGTGCGATAACTAACGTTACTGGCGATGCACTCGACCGTATAGAAAGCGCAGCAAGAAGCACAGCGAAGACTTTTGGAACTGACGCTTCGGCAAACGTTGAATCGTATAAACTAATTCTTTCACAGCTTGATCCAGCCATTGCTAAAAATGCTGAAGCAATGAAAATGATGGGTAACAATGTAAACGTGTTGTCCAAATCAATGGGCGGTGATACGGTAGCGGCGACAAACGTTCTAACAACGGCAATGAACCAATTCGGGGTGAGTACCGAAAACCCAATAGCCGCTGCTAAAGTTATGGCAGATATGATGAACGTCATGGCGGCTGGTGCACAGGTAGGTTCTGCAGAACTGCCACAAATACAGTCGGCGTTAGAACAAGTCGGAATGGTTGCTAAAACAACAGGATTAAGTTTTGTGGAAACCAATGCCCAAATTCAGCTCTTAGATAAGTCAGGAAAAAAAGGCGCTGAAGGAGGTGTAGCCTTACGAAATGTTTTGACCACTTTATCTGAAGGGAGATTCGCAAGCAAAGATGCAACGGAAGGATTGAAACAATTGGGTATTAGTACAGTAACATTAGCCGATGCGAGTATTCCGTTAACCGACCGTTTACGTATGCTTCGCCCTGTTATGAATGATACTGCCTTGATGACTAAAGTTTTCGGTAAAGAAAACATGGCGGCGGGTATTGCAATGATTAAAGGAGCTGATCAAGCGGATGTATTAGCGAAACAAATTACAAATACAAATTCGGCAGTTGACCAGGCTAATGTGGTAATGGGTAGTTACCAGGAACAAATGAATCGTTGGAAAGCTAAAATTGAAGATTTGAAAATTAGTTTTTTCAATCTAACCGAGTCCATTATGCCTTATACACAACAAGCTTTTAATGCAATTTCGGTAATGGGACAAATGGCAGTTTCTCTAAATGCGTTGAGTTCCGTTACAGGTGCATTTAAAACGCATATATGGGGAAAAATTTTCGCAACAAATGCCGATACCGTAGCCACTAATACTAATACCGTAAGCATGGGTATTGGTGGACGCATTGCACACTGGTACCGTGAAAAAATCATGAGTATTAATGCACAAATGACCATTGGGGCAATTGCTTCACGTATTTATAGTAGTGCCACTAACTCGGTTCGTAATGCTATGCTTGGAGCTACAGGGGGGGTACGAGCTTTTTCGGCTGCAATTATGAGTATCCCAGTAATTGGGTGGATTATCGCCGCCGTGATGGTAGTAATAGTAATTGTCAAATTATTGTGGGATCATTCCAAGCGTTTTAGAGAAATCTTATTTGGAATTTGGGAAGCGGCTAAAGCAGTTTTTCACAATATAGGTGTGGTGATTGGTCGAGTTTGGCAGTTTGTCAAACCAATATTCTTAGCGCATTGGGAAGTAATTAAAATGGTCTTTGGAAAAATATGGGATTTCATCAAATGGGTTTTCAACGGTATTGTATCAGCTGTTAAGTGGGTTTTTCAAGCTACAATTTCAGTATTTGACAACATAAAAAATACAGCGATACAGGCTTTTCAAGGTTTTAAAAAAGCATTTTCTTTTTTCATTCAATTGATTGATGAATGGCTTTTACAACCTTTAAAAAATGCTTTTGGATGTGTTTGGGATTGGATTGTAAGTTTATTTGAGAAAATTATGGCTAAACTTTCTAAAGTTTTTGCACCTGTTAAGAAGTTATTGAAATCACTTTTCTCAACTGAAGGTATGACCGATGTAACAGTAGCCTATAAACAAGGTGAAAAAAAAGGAGCTAAAAGCTACGACGAAGATCATCCAAAAGCCAAGAAAAAAGCAAAAGCAAAAAAGAATGCTCCATCGATGGATGTAGCTGGCATTTTTGACGTGACCAAAGGCGGAATCCCGAAAACAAAAACCATAGGTTCTGACTCAGCTAAAACCGTAAAAGAGAAAAACGATGCTAAAGGGTCAAGCGGTAAAACCGTTGGTAATTTAAACATTACCAAATTGGTCGAAAGCATAAATATTTACAATCAAAATGGTATGGCAATGGACAAACAAGCTATTGTAAATGCCATAAAAGAAGCTTTGTTAACAGGTGTAGCCGATTATAGTTTAGGATTAGAAAGTTAAAAAATAATGGAAAGCCCAATACAATTTCAATTTCCCGATGCTGAACAATTTGCAAAGGGAGCAGCGCAAAACCTACTTTTTAGAATAGTACGAAAAAGAGATAAGTTTTTACAGGTTGATGGTGAAAATGCCATTCCACGATTTGAATCGATAAAAGAACTAGAAGGCGTTCCTTTTCTTACTTCTGTAGCCTTGCGTTACAAAGGGTTGAAAGATATTGAAATAGTGGAATGTATTATGACCATTAACCAGGAGCGAAATATTGTCACCACTCCATTGCAAGGAAGGGATGGAACAATTAAAGAATATATATCCGATGGGGATTATTCAATAACACTTGAAGCAGGTATCAATAATTATAAAGAAGATGGCGAAAATGTATCGGCTAGTTACGATTATCCTAAAAGCAAAGTCGAGGATTTGTGTAGAATGCTTGAGGTTAAAGATGCCTTACAAATCCAAAGTGATTTTTTAGACATATTTAATATCAAGTCGGTTGTGGTAAAAAATTACAATCTAATCCAGGAGACACACAGTAACCGTCAAGGGATCAGTATTTCATTATTATCTGATGCGCCGTATCAAATTAAGCTAAAGCAAGACGATGTTAAGGCTAAGTAGTGAAATAACCATTCAAGGCGATGCTACTTGGGTTTTTTATGCGGTACACACCGTAAAAATTATTGAAGATATAGGCACGCTTACTGACACTTGTGAAATAGAATTACCAAAAAAGATTGTTTGGGAATCGAAAGAAAAAGGAATTGTACCCATAAAACGAGGTGATGCAATTACGGTAAAACTAGGTTATGATAATGAATTAGACATTCGATTTACAGGCTTTATCCGATCAGTAGATGCTAAAAGCCCCGTTCGGATAAAATGTGAAGATGGGATGTTTTTACTCAAGCAAAAAAAAGCAGAACCAAAAGCTTTTAAAAAAGCAAACCTTAATGATGTTATCGTTCATTTACTTAATGGTACAACAATCAGTTATCAGCTGATTGAAAATATTGCTTTAGGCAGTTACAGAATTACTAAACCAACCATTGCTGAAGCCTTACAAGAGTTGAAAGAAAAGCACATGCTTCAAAGTTACTTTAGAGTGATAGATGGAAAAAGTGTATTGTATATCGGGTTGGCATATCCTACCGATGGGAAACAAAGAATTTATTTCAAGCACGGTAAAAATATCATATCCGAAAGCTTTGAGTATCGAGATGTAAACGAAATAAGAGCCAAAGTAGAAGCAACAAGTTTTGGGGCAAAACATAAAAAAACCTATGTCGAGGTAGGCGACACCGATGGGGATGTTATAAAAATACGCATCGATGGATTGACCGAAGCAGAATTAAAAAAATATGCGAACCAAGCTTTAGAACGCTATAAACAAAGTGGCTTCAAAGGAAGCTTTGAAACTTTTGGACAACCTATGGTAAGAAAATGCGACGAAGTGGAAATTTTTGCCAGTGATGGTAATAGCGGAACTTACTTGGTAAAAAAAAATGAAATTGATTTTGGAGTAAATGGTTTTAGACAAAAAATAGAACTCGGGCAACCTTTAAATATCAACTTAAAATGAAAGAAATCTTTCAAAAATTAGCAAAAACCGACGATGAAGTATATGCAAAAGTGGGTACTGTTATAGCTATAGACCAAGAAACAAAAACGTGTGATGTGCAACCGTTAGATGGTTCGGCAACAATAATAGACGTCTATCTGCAGGCAGATAGCGACAACGGTGGATTGCTGATTATGCCAAAACTAGAAAGTTTGGTGTGTGTTGTTTTCATCAATAAGGAAACGGCTATACTAGCTAATACGGGTGAGATTGATTTGCTAAGTATTCAAATAAAAAACACCGTTTTAGAGGTTTTAAATGATAAAATGAGTTTTAAGCAAAATCAAACCATTTTAGAAATTAATAACGAGGGTTTTAGTTTGAAAAAAGAGAATGAAACGCTCAAAGCATTAATGAGCGATTTGCTCAAAGCATTACAAGCTCAAACCTATACTGTTAGTACAACAGGAGGACCCACGGCACAAACGGGATCGACAACATTATTAAACAATTTAGATGATTTTGTAAAAATTGAAGCTCGATTTAATGCTTTTTTAAAATGATTTTAAAACCAATTTAAAATGAAAGATTTTGTACTAGACAAGGATAACGATTTAATGTTTGCAAACGGAGATTTTTTTGTAGCTAATTCCGACCAACAACATTTGGAACTAATCCTAAATAGTCAGCAAGGCGAATGGAAAGAGAATCCTGATTTGGGCGTGAATTTGATTAAATCACAAAGTGGTTTGATTGATAGATTTTTAAAAGAAACATTAAAGTTCAATTGGAAGCAGATGGGTTTGATATTGAGATTTTAAATATAGGTACTACAGGAATTGAATTAAAAGGGCAATATGGAAATACAAGTACATAGCAATCAAAGTTGGTTTGATTTATCCGTACAACTTTACGGAACTGCCGACAATGCAATGGCATTAGCAATGATTAATAATAGTGTTTTCACCGATGAAGTACCTGCAGGTAAAGTAATTCAAGTGGCAAATTTGAAAATTGATAAGATAAAACTTTTAGGATTAGAAAATTTACCCGCCACCGCACTCACACAAACCCAAATCGAAGGATTACAACCCCAAGGCATCGGCTATATGATAATTGAAAACGATTTTACAGTAAGATAATGGCACGCACAATTGAAGAAATACACGGCACAATACTAGCAAATATTGCCAACCATCCCGACTTGCAGGAGTTAAATAGCAAAAGTAAAGTAGCTGTTTATAGACTTTTTGCCTACATAGTGGCGGTTGCTATTTGGACAATGGACCAATTATTTCGCATACACAAAACCCAAATCGACACCACCATTTACGAGTACAAACCTGGCACCGCTCGCTGGTACCGCAATATGGCTTTAGCCTTTCAATTCGGCTTTAAATTATTGAAAGACGACGATCAGTTTGATAATTCAGGGGCAACACCAGAAGATATTGAAGCTTCTAAAATCGTTAAGTATTGTTCTGTGAAAGAAGGCTTAGAAAGTAGCAAAGTAATTTTGAAAGTAGCTGGTGAGCAAGGCGATAATTTACGCAAGCTTACTAACGATGAAATTACAAGTTTCACGGCATACATGAAGGAGGTGAGCTATGCCGGGGTGAAATTGCTAATCATCAACAATCCAGCTGATAAATTACTGCTAAAAATGGATGTATATATCGACCCGCTTCTTATTGATGGCAACGGAACAAACATTCGTACTGGTGCAAAATCCGTTCAAAAGGCGTTGGGCAATTACCTTAAAAACTTACCCTTTGATGGGGAATTGGTTGTTAATGATTTGATTGCAACACTTAGAAAGGTTGAAGGGGTTGTAAATGTAAACATAACCACAATTCAAAGTAGTTATATGGATTTGACCACCAATGTTTATAAGCCGTTTTCAGCTATAAATGTTAAGGTTATCCCGATGGCGGGGTATTTTGAAATAGATAATCAAAGCGTGTTTAGTTATGTGGTTTGAGGTCGATTTTAGAAAATTAACGGTTTTGCTTTTGCCTATAGCATTACGAAACCGCAAAACGATTGCCTTTTTGCATTGCCTAATTAAACCGATTGACGACGTGTATTACAATTGGAAGCAAAAAAGGCTTCAGGATTGGTATAAACTAAACCATAACGGGCAAAGATGCAAGCTTAGGAAGGTGTTGAATGACGAATTAGACAACCAGCAAAGGCGCATCCGTATAGATGACGGGACAAGTTTCAAAAGAAACTACATATATACGAAAGCTGAAAGCAAACCTATTTACTTAGGTAAAGATTTTATAAACAGCAGATCAGAGTTTGAAAATACAGGGGTCGATTTTGTGGTATATGTACCAACTGCAATAGTGGATAAAAGCATTCACAAACTAAAATTTTTAATCAATTATTACAAACTTGCGGGCAAACGTTACCGCATTGAAAAAATATGAATAAGCAAAATTTCAATCAGTCAGGAGGCTTTCCTTTAGAAACGGAAGTTTTAGCGGATATGCAAGAAAGCTTCAGTATTTTCAATAGCTTAGGCAATATAGCGGGAAACTTTGCTATAATTTCAGGATGCGAAGAAACTAACGGCTTTGTTTCAAATGGGGTGGTTTTCATTAATGGAGAAGTTTTGGAGTTTAGAGGTGGCAATGTCTCATCTACGGTTATTATCGTTGAAAACCGCATAAAAAAAGAGTTTGAAAACGGCGAAGAAAAGGACGTTTTGTTTATTCGTTACGCCACTTTTGGTATAGGGGCAAGCACTTACAACTGGACTGATTTCAAACGCCCAAAATCGACCATTCAGCTTACAAAAGAGAAAGCTGAACAAACCGAGCTGGAAAAGCTAATCCAGCGAGTGAAACAACTAGAAGCTCGACCAACGGCAAACGTGCCTATTGGGATGATTGCAATTTGGGACAGACCCGCCAACGAAATTCCTGTTGGTTGGGTAGAATATCAGCCGTTGCGTGGTAGAATGCCAATTGGGTTAGACCCTTCATATGATAACAATGTTAATGGTGATTTAAAAAATTACAACCTTCAAACGCTTGGTTATGGCGGTGGAGTTAGAGAACATAAACTAATTCAAGACGAACTCCCGAATTATAAGTTGAAATACGACACAGCTTACGACACGCCAGCAGGCGGTACAGAACACACTTGGTCACCGGCACCAGGTAGCAGTCATACCATGTATATTAATTCAGGTGGAGGCGATAAACCTCATAACAATATGTCTCCTTACCGAGTAGTCCATTTTATTCAATATAAAGGCGTAGTATGACAGCAATAGAAACTATAAAAAATTGGTTTAAAACAGGCTCAAAACCCACACAGGAGCAGTTTTGGGCGTGGATGGAAAGCTACTGGCACAAGTCTGAAAAAATCCCAATCAATCAAATAGATGGTATTGAACAAGTTTACCAAACCATTAATCAACTCAGTCAGCAAAACCCGCGAATTGTACCTGTCGGGCAATTGCAGATTTTTAAAGTAGCACCAAATGCTAATAATAACGTTTTAGAAAGCGGGGATTTTGTGGTTGGATTTGTTGAAGGACAATTTATTAATGCTAACTATTTAGAAGGTGACCCGCAACTTTTAATGAGTTACGGGATTATTGAAAATTTTGAAAAACTAAATCATAAAACTTATGAGCAGACAAATTATTAATAAGCCACTTCAGCTTAATAAAGTGGCAAAAGGAAGACTTACTGATAGTCTTTTAGTATTAGGAACTGATAATGTTGTGAGAGAAATTAACAAGCAGGATCTGAGTGTTTCGAGCCCTAAGCAATGGTTTTACCATATCCCGTTAACCTCATATCCTTCTAATCTTTTTTTTACAAATGTAAGCTCTGGTGGTTCTTACCCTGTTAATTCAGCCAATTTTGGAGCTAATTACTTTCAGTTAATGAGCGACTCTCCCTATGGTACTGGTTTAAATATCAATGCTTTTGAATCAGGTGTTAATTTGTTTGAGGGAGAAAGTTTATCCGTTGACCTTGTTTATGATACTTCAATTAATTATTTGCCTGAATTTTTCAATACCACATGCTGGCGTGTTGCTATTGGACAAACAGGCGTAGAAACAGACTTTACAGGGCTTGATTTTTGTTTAAATGGAATAATTCAAATAGCTAGCAAACGAAATACTGATATTACAAGAATCGACACAGGTATTTTATTTGCTAAGGATGTCATATACAACGTACAAATAACACGAAGCGCACAGGGGTATAGCGTAAAAATTTCAGATAAAAAAACAAGCGAAGTTCTTTTTGAAAGCGAGCTAACTACAAACGTTTCAGAACTAAGTGGTTTTACCGTTTTTCCGTACAATAAAACGGGTTCAAGCCCTTCAGGGCTATTTAAAATGGGTATTGTTCGATTAGGATATTGTCCCTAAAAAATAATTTATATGATAAAAACAATTTTTAAAAATTGGAAAACCACGTCCGCTGGCGTCGTTTCCATTGTGTCAGGAGTTTTGCTATTCGTGAATGACAAAACAAAATTAATTGAAGCTTTAACGGCAGTATTAGCGGGAATTGGATTAATATTTTCGCAAGATGCAGTAAAGTAAAATTTCTTAGGAGGAAGGAAATGAAAAAGTCCTCCAACAAATTAAAAACTTTCTCACGGTAATTTAATTTAGCAACAAAGCCAGCGTTGGAGGACTAAAGGTCTTCTTAATGCTGGCTTTACTATTTTAAATTATCGTGAGAGGTGCAAAGGTAATCATCAAAAAATAAAAATCAATCATCAATCAAAAAAAAATGAAGAAAGTATTTTCATCTGCTCCTTTACCATTTATGGGGCAAAAACGAAAGTTTTTAAAACAATTTAAACCCGCTTTAAACGAATTTCCAGCCGATGCCATTTATGTAGATATGTTTGGTGGTTCGGGGTTGTTAAGTCATACCATAAAGGCGTACTATCCAAACGATACGGTAGTTTATAACGACTTTGACGGGTATAGTGAACGACTGGCAAACATCGACAAAACCAACGCTTTGATTAACGATATTAGGCTAATCTTGGTAAATCACCCAAAAGATAAAATTATTAAAGGAGAGGCACGTGAACAAGTTTTAGAACGTGTCAAGTCCGAGGAAACCAAAGGCTATGTTGACTATATTACGCTTTCAAGCTCAATTTTATTCTCAATGAATTACGCCACTTGTTACAATGAAATTGAAAAATCTACGCTGTACAATTGTGTGAGGCAGTCGAACTACACCGCAGACGGTTATTTAGACGGGATAGAAGTAGTTCAAATGGATTATAAAGAATTATTCCAAAAGTATAAAGATTGCAAAAACGTTGTTTTTTTGGTCGACCCTCCGTATCTTTCAACTGATGCCAGTACGTACAAGGGTTATTGGAAACTTAGGGATTATTTAGACGTTTTAAATGTATTGGAAGGCTCAAATTACTTTTTTTTCACTTCGAATAAAAGTCAAATCGTTGAGCTTTGTGAGTGGATTGAAACAAGGTCTAATCTTGCGAATCCGTTTCACGGTTCGAAAATGGAAACTATGAATACAAACGTCAATCACAATGCGAGTTATACGGATACAATGCTGTACAAGCTTGCTCGTTAAATTAAAGCCCTTTTAAAACTACTTTAAGAGGGCTTTAATATTATAATAAAATTACGGCGTTGAAAGAATAAAAACCAATGACTCCGTCGTTAAATAGCAATGTATAAACTTCATCTTCTTCGTTTACATTAATTATTGAACCTATTTCTCTAGTCAATTTAAAAAGGCATTGCGTGATAAGCAATGCCTTTTGTATTTTTGTAATCGCTAACATATTTCCGTGTATGTTTTAATTTCAATTTTGGTACATTTTAATTTTTCGATTATAGATTAACCTTTGATTTTTACTTCTTTTCCTGTTCTAAAAATATGTTTCCATTCGAGATTGTATAAATAAGAACGATTTTTTCTTGCTCCAATGGCTGCTCCAACAATTACTAAAGTTGTTAGGGTTAATTTGTTATCCCTAATTATTTGGGCTAATTCCGTAAGTTTTCCTATAAATACTTTTTCATCTTGCCACGTAACTCTATACAATACGGCTACTGGTGTATCTTTTGGATAGTGTTCTAATAATTGTTCTTGAACGGATTTGGCAATGGTAGCACTTAAAAAAATACACATGGTGGCTTGATGTTTTGCCATTTCATTTAGTTTTTCATTTTTAGGTAGAGGGGTTTTACCTTCTCCTCTAGTTAAAATAATACTTTGTACTACCTCAGGAATGGTAAATTCTGATTTTAGATAGGCGGCGGCGGCTTGAAAAGAAGAAATACCTGGAACAATGGAGTAATCAAACCCTTTTTCATCAAAAATGGTCATTTGCTCTTGAATAGCACCATATATAGAAGGATCACCTGATTGTAAACGAATAATTAAATGACCTTTAACATAGTGTGTACTCATAATTTCTATTTGTTCTTCTAAAGTCATACTAGCTGAATTGCGTACAATAGCATTAGGTTTTGCATAATGTGTTAGTTCTATAGGAATAAGACTTCCTGCGTATAAAATTAAATCAGCTTCTTCTAATAGTTCTTTTCCTTTTACAGAAATTAAATCAGCTGCTCCTGGACCTGCTCCTACAATTATAATTTCTGCTTTTCGTTGTGCTCTTTTATCTAATGCTAGAGCAATGGTGTGTTTTTTACCTGAGACTAGGTGTATTTTTTTCTTTTCTAAAATTAATTCATTGTTCTGTGCTAATAGCATTGCAGATGACTCTGCAACACTATAAACACCCAATTTGCTCATAACTATTTCTGAAGGATTTAGCGATATTTTTGAATTCAATTCATCTGTAGTAAAAGTAATAAATGGAATTTCTAAGGTATTTGCTAAATCTATAAAGGCTGTTTCATCGTGTTTTACATCTAAAGAGCCTAATGATTTTATAGATTCTACAGCTATATTTTGTTCTTGTAATTGATTTTTAACGGATTTTTCTAATAAATGAAATTCAATTCCTCTAGAACATCCCATTCCCATAGTAATAACGGGAGCATAATAATATAATGCTGGAATTGGCGCTTCATACACTGTATAAGTTACAGCTATTAGAAGTTCGTATTTAGAAAAGTCAATGGCATCGTAATGATAATAAATAGATACAAAATGAGGTTTGTTTTTTTCTAAAAAAGCACTGCCTTTATCTTTTATGTCTAATAATAATGCGGTAGGTTTATTATTAACAAATATAGAAATGATTTTATTCATTTCTATAGTACTTTTACTTTTCCAATTGTATTCTTTTGGTAAAGTATCTAGAGCCCAAATATTTTGCGCATCACTTGATGTTGTAATTATGGCTTGTGCTCCTATTACTTTAGAAAGATTATGCGTTAATGTATTTGCACCACCTAAATGTCCTGATAATACTGATTGTACAAATTTTCCTGTATCGTCTATATTAATAATAGCAGGATCTTTTATTTTATCTTGAATATAGGGTGCTATACTTCTTACACAAATTCCTAATGCTCCAATAAAAATAAAGGAATCAAATTTTAAAAAATTATTTTCTAAAAAAGTATGAATTGAGTCTATTTGGGTTATATCGTTATTCTTTCTAGTAGATACTAAAATTGATTTTTGAAACTCTTTTTGAATGGTTAATCCAAGTTCAATACCTTTATCAGTACTTGCTATAATTGCTGTTTTATTCATTTCTTTTTTTTTCTGCTGTTAATATGGTAATTGGATTATGTGTATCTATCGTTATTTCTATTGGTTCTAATAAATCGTAATTTAAGTTTTTAACACTCTTTATAAAGCATTCTTTACTTTCTTTTTTTACGGCATTTATTACAATTCTTCCGTTTAATAAAAGGTATTGATCTATTAATAGAATAAGTTCTTTTAATTTGTTTCCATGACCACCAATGAAAACGCTATCTGGAACAGGAAGTGTACTTAAATCTATTTCAAAAAAATCACCTATTATTTTAGTGATTCCTGGTGTGGAATGTTTTTTTGTATTGATATCAAAGATGGTACTGCATTCTTCTCGTTTTTCAAAGGCAATACTGTTTAAATGTGGAAATTGTTTTTTTGTTTCAATAGATACGGATCCTGTACAAAATCCTATATCCCAAAATGTTTTTTTATTGTGTAAATCTAATTGAGAAAGACTAATTAATCGTATAGGCATTTTGGTAATCATGTTGGGACGATTTTCTAAACCTATAAATTCAATATCTCTAATTCCAAATTTTTTTTGTTTTTCTTCTTTTTTTATAAGTAACAAACAATTTAGTACATCAAATGTTTTTTTTGTTGCTTCTATTAGACTTAAAGTGGTTATTTTTTCATTTTCTGCTTCCAATGCTTCTCCTATAATCATTTCATAGTTATTAAAATTGTAGTCAAGCATTCGTTGAGCTATTATACTTGGCGTTTTAATATGATCTGTTAAAACGCCTATTAAACTTGATTGATTAATAAGTGCTATATCTAGTTCTTTCCATGAACGTCCATGAATTGAGGTATTAACTATATTTTGATATGGAATGGTTTTTTTTTGACATAATAGTTGTAGACTATTAAAGCTGGGGTATACTTTTATGGTTGCATTTGGATGATTTTTTTTTATAGTATTGGCAAAGCCATAAAATAAAGGATCTCCAGAGGCAAAAACAATTATGGGTTTATTTATTTTTTTGTATTGATTAAAAAGTAGAGGCATTTCTTTCGTAATTTCAATCCATTGATGATTAATTGGAAGTTTTTCTTTTATTAATTCATAGTGTCTTTTTCCTCCTGAAAAAACGTGATGTTCTTTTATTATTTTTTTTACTTCATCGCTTAGAATAAAATGAGGATTATTAGGAATTCCAATAACATAATAATCTATAATTGACAATTGACAATTATGAGTATTAAGTGGTAATGTAAAGGATAAATTATTAGTCATTTTATTATTCATTATCAATTATTCTGACCACACTGTCTTTTTCTTTTCTTTTTTCCCATTTGATTAGCTCTAGTTCTGGTTGAGTATAAAACTTATCTACATATCCTAAGCATAAATAAGCTACTAATTTATTTTCTTTAGGAACGTTTAAAATGGTTTTTACTTTTTTTTCATTTAAAATACTTACCCACCCCATTCCTATATTTAATGACCGAGCTGTAAGCCACATATTTTGAACGGCACACACTACACTATACAACCCCATTTTAGACATACTGGTCTGGCCTAATACAGGCTTATCAGAAGGTTTGTAGAATACAGCTATATTTATAGGGGCTTCTATAATACCTTCTAATTTTAATTTTATATATTCTTTTTGTTTTTTGTCTTGAAAATGATCAATGGCCTTATGATTTTCCTCGTCAAAGCTTTGTTTTATTTTTTCTTTAACCGTTTTATTTTTTATAATTATAAACTCCCATGGTTGAGAAAAACCTACAGATGGAGCGTTTAATGCGGAGAATAATAACTTATCTAGTAAATCTTTTTCGATTGTCTTATTCAGGAAGTGGTTCCCTCTTACATCTCTTCTATTTAGAATAATTTCTTCTAATAGGTTGGCTTCTTCTTTACTAAATAGTTTCCCGCTTTTCATTTTAAATATTATTTATTGTATGAACTGTAAAAGCTGCATTTACAATACTTGCTGCTACATTACTACCTCCTTTACGTCCTCTAATAAGAACATAAGGAATAGTTGTTAAAGCTTGTAATTTTAGTTTTGATTCAATTACATTAACAAATCCTACGGGAACCCCAATTACGCCTACTGGAGTGCATTTTTCATCTAATATTTGTTCACACAATTCAAATAGTGCTGTAGGTGCATTACCAATAACATACAAAGCGTTAGGATGTTTTTTTAATGCTAGTCTAATTCCTGCTTGACTACGCGTTATATTTTCTTTTTGGGCTAGTGCTATTGCTTCAGGTTCGTTTAAATAACAAAGTACTTGGTTTTTGTATTTATTTGAATATTCTTTGGTAATGCCTGATTGTACCATCGTAACATCGGTAATAATAGTTCCTCCTTTTTGGAGATAATTATTCCATTTTTTTATAGCGTCATTATTAGATATATAAAGATCTTCATATTCAAAATCAGCCGTGGTGTGTATACAACGTATTACAGCCCATTTATCTTCTTCTGAAAGATTTGTTTTTTGTAAATGTTCTCTGATTTGACGGAAACTTTCATCCTGGATTTCTTGTCCTGTATGAGGTTTTCGGGCTAGATACCCTCTAGGTGTTATTAAAAAATTTTTGAATTGGTAGGTTTGTGAATTTCCTATCATTACAAGGGAAAACATGTCAACTACGTTGGTATCAAATGTATCTAAAGTAGTTATAATAATGTTTTCTTCAGGGCGTGTAACTTGACGAATTATGGCAACTGGAGTTGAAGGATGACGATATTCTAGAAAAATTTCTTTAAAACGATTGAGCTGCCAAAAGCGTTTTTTACTTCTTGGATTGTATAGTGATGTAACAAAATCGCCCTTGGCGGCAGCATAAATCCTGTTTTCTATTGTAGTCCAAGGGGTCATTAAATCAGACAATGAAATACAACAAAAATCATGTCCTAGAGGTGCTCCTAATTTTCCTGCTGAAGCTATAAATGCGCTAATTCCTGGAATTGTTTGTAAATCTATTTCTTTATCTGTTTGCGTACTGGCATATTGATAAACCAAGGATGCCATGGCATAAATGCCCGCATCTCCTGAACTTATTACAACTACATGTTTTCCTCTTTGACAAGCATTAACAGCTAATTCAGCTCGCGCTTCTTCTTCTGTTAATTCTTTTCCTATACATTCACAATTTTCTTTTAATAAATGTTCTATAAATTGAAAATAATAATGATAACCAATAACTACATCTGCATCAGCCAAAACATTTTGTGCAAAAGGCAAAACGTACTCTTGACCACCAGGTCCAATACCTACTACGCTTAATTTCATTTTCTTTTTTTTATAATTAGCAATGAGAAATAAGGTATCTCTCTGTTTTTAATATCATTTATGTTAGAAGTAATATATTGTTGAGTAGTTCCTAATCGTTCGCCATATAAAACGGTTAGATTACTTTTTTCTAGAAAAGATATTAAATT
The DNA here is from genome assembly GCF_052828645.1 of Flavobacterium sp. TN-1. NCBI lineage: Bacteria > Pseudomonadati > Bacteroidota > Flavobacteriia > Flavobacteriales > Flavobacteriaceae > Flavobacterium > Flavobacterium sp. TN-1. The sequence goes on along the minus strand of NZ_CM128253.1, from coordinate 2,634,970 downwards.
ATGAACTACACTTCGTATTTTGATAAGTACTATTGTTTCATAGTCTTTTAGTATTTTTTCTAGCTCATTATTATTTTTTATTCTAGGGATAATGGCAACTTTTTCGTTTAATATGGCTAAAGGAGTTTGATATTCTGCAGCTCCTAATATAAAAGATGGGATACCTGCAATAATTTCTACATCCAGTTGGTGTTTTTGAATATGCTCTAACAGATAAGCAAAGGTACTGTAAAACAAACTATCTCCTTCACTTACAAAGGCAATTGTTAGTCCCTCGTTATAATCATTTAGTATAGACTGAAAAGTAGTTGCGTAAGTTATTTCTGCTTGGGTTCTATCATCGGACATTTGTAGAAACATACCTACTAATTTATTTTCATCTAACTGATGGTATTTCAAAATAGGTAAAGAAAAACTTGTTTTTTTCCCGTTAGCTAATAAAGATCCTGGATAATAAATTTTATCTGCATGTTGAAGTACTTTTAAGCCTTTTAGTGTAATTAGTTCTGGATCTCCAGGACCTAATGAAACAGCATATATTTTTCCTTTCTTCATTAATACTTTTTTCTATTTATCTTTAATTTTGTGTATTAAATTCCTAATATTTTTTTTAGGGTTGTAAGAATTGTTTTTTGGGTGACTATTTTTTCTTCTTCTTCAAATAGAATCCCTTTTACTGCTAAGTGATGTCCTATTTGTTCTTTTCCTACTTCATTTTCAAAACCTATGATTTGTGTACGATATTTACATAACTGGCAGTTCATATTAGGATTTCCTTGTTCCGTTTCTATAATACGATCATCAATGGTTTGTAAAAGTAATTCGTCACATTCAAAAGAGGTTGTATAGCAAAATTCAGTATTTGATTTTTCTGCAAATTCTTCTATTTGATTATATATTTTTTTTAGTAAAACTCCTGTAAATAAAAAAACAGGTAATACTATAACGCGTTTAAAGGGTAAAGTATCTACCAAAGGTAAGGTATCTTTTAATAAAGGTTGTGTTACTCCTATATAGGTAGTTGTTGCAAAACCAAACCCCATACCTTCCCAAAGCATTCGGGTCATTTTGGCAATATCTGAATTAGCATCAGGATCAGCAGTACCCCTTCCTACCACTAATAGACAGGTTTCTTTTCGTTCTATAGTTGTTAGTTTAGCTTCAACTGTTTCTATTAATTTTTTAGAAAGTTGAAGTATTGAAGGGGTTATTCCAAAATGTTTTCCTAATCTAATTTTTAGATCGGGATACTGACTTTGAAGTGTATTCATTTCATAAGGAATATCATTTTTAGCATGACTTCCTGCAAAAAGAATAGCAGGAATAGCTATTATTTCGCGGACTCCGTTAGTGTATAAACGTTCTACTGCTGCGGCATAAATAGGATGCGCAAATTCTAAAAAACCATAATCAACTTCATAATTTGGATAACGCAATTTCAAAAGACGTACTAATTCTTTAAATCCACTAACTCCTTCTGGGTCTCTACTTCCGTGTCCACAAATTAGGATTCCTTTTTTAGCATTCATTTTCTTCTACTATTTTAATGGGATTATGATCTATAGGAAAAGCGTATTTTCCTACTATAAAAACTACAGGCATTGGAACTGTTTTTATTTCTAATTTTTTTTCCATTTCGTCTAGAGTTCCTGTAAAAATGGTTTCTTCTTTTTGGGATACTTTAGAAATGGCGGAAATATATAAAATTTCGTTTGGGGTAATTCTTTTAAAAGTAGTAATTACTTCTTTTAAATTTTTATATCCCATATACATGATGAGTGTAGTTCCTGTTTTGAGCATATTGGCTAACGCTTCTAACTGTTCAAAGTCGTATGTAGCAGTATGTCCTGTACAAAACAATACGGAATTGGTTTTGTTTCGTTCTGTAAGTGGAATATGTTGAGAGTTGGCTGCTGCAATTCCTGCTGTAACTCCGGGGATAATTTCAAAAGGAATTTTTTTTTGGGTTAAAAATCGAATTTCTTCTGCTACTCTTCCGTAAATAAAGGAATCGCCTGATTTTAAACGAACAATTTTTTTATCTTCTTTTGCATATTGAAGAAAATATTCATGAATTGTATCTTGACGTTTCATGGCATCTTCTATATCTCCATACTTTCTGCCTACATATATTTTTTGTGCACTGGGAGAAGCTAAATCTAGAATTTCTGGTGATATTAAATTATCATATAAAACAACATCGGCATTTTGAATTCTTTTAACTGCTTTGACAGTAAGAAGGTCAGGATCTCCTGGTCCAGCACCTACAATGGTTATAGTAGTTTGTTTTTTGTATTCTGAATCCATATTCTATTCTTGATTTAACAGATCCAACGGATTGGGATATTTAAATTGATACCCCAATTTAATTTTTAATTTGTCTGAATTTATAATTTTATATGCTATTTTTTGGGTAATTGCAAATGTTGGTTTTTCTAATCCTATTTTCTCTGCGGCTAATTCATAATATTCTTTTCGTTTAGGATGTAGATCTGCACTAGCATTGAATACATCGTTCCAAATTTCTTTATTTATAATAGTTTCAATAATATTAATACAATCGTCTTGATGAATTACATTTATAGGTGCTTCTCCATTTTCAACCTCTTTTTTACCAGCCAGAAAACGTCCTGGCATTCGATCATAACCTATTAATCCTGAAAAACGGATGATGGTGGTTTTAAACTTAATTTGATCTAAAAGCATTTTTTCTACTGCTAATAAAGCCTTTCCACTTTCTTTTTCGGGTGTTCCTGTCTCCTTTTCTGTTACTATCTTATTGGTATTAGGATAAACCGAAGTAGAACTAATGAAAAGTATTTTTTGTATTTTGCTTTTGAGAATTTCAGGTATTAATTTTTCAAATTGTTTTGTATGATATGTAATAATATCTGCTCTTCTTTTGGGTGGAAAATTAATTATCAGAATATCTGAATCTAAAAAATCTGCTATGTCTTTTGCTTCAATGTGAGTATCAGTTATAGAAACGAAATAAGGTAAAATACCTTTTTCTTTCAATAAAGGAATTTTTTCAAGAGTGGTAGTAGATCCCTTTACCAAAAAACCTTTTTTTATAAGGTTTTCTGCTAAAGGTAATCCTAACCAACCGCAACCTAATAGACTTATTTTTTGCATTTTTTGTTTTTACTTTATTTGCTTTTTTGAACGAAGATACAAATCAAAATATAAAATAAGAATGATTCCTAAAAATCCTAAGCCTATTAAATTATTTTCTAAATCGCTTAATTCCATATTTGGTTTAAAAACAGTTGCTATTTTATAAATAGGAATGATAAAGCACATTATTGTAATCAATATATTTAGTTTAAAACGATGTTTTTGAATTTTGGTACGATCAAATGTTTTTAATAATTTACTTAATAAATAGGAATCAATTGTTCCTGTAAAAATAAGTCCTATAGAAAAAACAATTCCTCCTATGACTGAAAATAACCAGTGATTGGTACCTGAAATAGCTAAGCCAAAAGCAGCTATTTGGGAAGAGGTATCAAATATAAATCCAAAAATAATTCCTGTTATAAATACTGTAATGGGACTTACTTTTTTATCTAAAAATTTAGGTATTAAATATTTTTTAAGACCCAAAGAATTGTTTTTTCGAGAATATATTAAAGAATTTATATTTCCTATTCCTATTATTAATAATAAAAACATGGGCAACCAATTAAGAACCCAATCAACCCAAATAGGAACTTGAAAATTATTTTTTAAATAACTTAAAATTAAAGCTATTAATGTTACCATTATACCATGACCTAAAGTAAATAGGGTTCCGACCCATCTAGACCATGTATTTTTATTTTCGTGTAAACGATAGGTGTAATTGTCTATTACGGTAATATGATCTGGATCTAAACCATGTCGTAAACCTAAAATAAATAGGATTAGTAATGCAGATAAATTATTATTTAATAGTTCCATAATGGGCTAAAATTTAAAAGAAATAAGAAATACTTCCTTTTAGGAAAAAAGGTGTTCCAGGGGTGTTATGAAAATCTATGATTGGCTCTATTTCATTTTTTAATTGTGATTGATCATAAAATTGGGCTTCATCCCATTTTGTATTAAATATATTTTCGGTAGAAAGACTAATTTCGTATCGTGGTCTGGTATATCTAATAACTACATCTGCTATAGTATAAGGTTTAGAATATACTGAGCCATCTTCAATAGCAGGACGTTCTCCCATAAAACGGTAACGTAAACTAGCGTTGATCCCATTTTCTAGTTTTAAGGTTAATCCTCCTGTTGAGTTCCATCTAGTATATAAAGGAATTAGATTTTTTTCTTTTGGAGCTTCTCTTAAAAAGCTATAGGCATAATTTAGGTTTGTATCTGCCCATAAAAAATCTGTAAATTGAATTTTTAAAGAGGCATCTATTCCATATTTTCTACTTGATCCTAAATTTTCAAAACTTCCATCATCTGAAATAAATTTAAATTCTGAGCCACTATCTGTCCACCAAGCTGTAAAATTAAAAATAGACTTTTTATACAATTTCATTATAAAACCTAAATCAACACTTTCTGATTGTGGAACAGGATTCGTGGCAGTAGGATCTTTACTAACGGCTGTATGCGCATAGTTAGAATGAAAACCTATACCCCATTTTGCATATACTGAAAAATTAGAAGTTGGAGTAAAATGAATTTGTGCTTTAGGGTTAAAACGATAAACAGTCTTTTTGCCCGAATTGTTATCCTCTATTTTATTTTTTAAATAAAAATTGAAAAGTTCATTTCTAAAACCCAATTTAAGTGACCATTTAGGTGCAAATTGCCAATCTTCATCTAAATATAAACTATAATTTGTAATAGCTACGTCATCATTTGCGGCTTTGCTTAAAAATGCTCTTCGTAGAACATAATCTCTTCCTAATCCTAATATATCCGTTCGGGTGACGAATCCAACTTCTGATGATAATTTTGTTGAACTTATATTATCGAGTCTATTATATGTACTTTTTAATCCAAATAAGTCCCTTTTTTCCCATTGTAATATTTCATCTCCGTTGATAGGGTCATTCATAAAAAAAGTAAAGTTTGAAAACAAATCAAAAATATTTTTGGAATAATAAAACTGATTTTTCCATGATTGATTTTCCTTTAGTTTAGTATCTAAAATAACGTTTGTATTGAGTCTTGATGCTATTCCTCCTTCTGAATCATCTATAGCACCGTATCTAGATAAAGTACCTTTTTCTATAGCTCGTAATGGCAATTGTCCAGAAGCATTCCAAGTACTTGAAAAATAAGATCCTGATAGTATAAGTGTTGTTTTTGGGGTAAGTTGTGCGTTGTATCTTCCAAAAAAATTAAAACGTTTGAATTTTAATTTACTTTCAAAAAAACCATCGGTATAATTATACTCTGAGGCAAAATAAGCGTTGTCATTCCATTTAGAAACTAAGTGTTTTTGATCTAAAATTTGAAGCATCGTTAAAACCCTTTGTGTATTAAACAAGCCCGATTCTAGTTTTACTATATTATTTTCTAAACGGTATTTAGAATTAAATTGAGCAGCTCCTGCCACTGAAAAATCTCCAAGAGAGGCCTCATAAGGTCCTTTAAAAAAATTAACAGTACCAATGGTTTCTGGAATCATAAAGTGCATATCCGCATACCCTTGTCCATGTGCATGAGAAGGCATATTAGCGGGTATACCATCCATTTGAATAGAAAAGTCTGTTCCGTGATCGTTATCAATTCCTCTTACAAAAATTTGTTCCGCTTTTCCTCCACCTGCATGTTGTGCAATAAATAGCCCTGGAACGGCTCTAAGTAAATCTTGTGCTGATTTTATAGGTTGTAATTGTAAACTGATTTGATCTATTTTATTTTCTTGTTTTTTGATTGATGAAGCAGAAATAACCAATTCTTCCAAGTTCATTACATTGTGTAACAAGGAAATATTTAGTGATTTTTGTTCGTCTTTTTTGAAATTTATTTTTGTAGTAAATACATTATAACCTATGTGAGAAACGATAATTGTTTTTATTCCTTCTGAAGCGGATTGCAACTTATATACTCCATTTTCTTGTGATATAGTACTTTCGCCAGATTCTTTTATTCTTATTGTGGCTCCTTCTATTTTAGTTTGGTTTGTTACGTCTATAATAAAACCGTTAATACTACTTTGTCCTTGTGTTTTTTGAAATAAAAATAGGAAAAGTAAAAAACAACTTAAATTAAACAATTTAGTTATGAAATTGCTTTTATTTTTTTGAGGTTTAAAATCATCTTTTGTACTATTTGAAGAAAAAAGTAACTGCTCTTTTATTAATGTATCTTTTAGAATATGAGTCGTTACAATATTATTTGAAGTTTCAATATTGACTTCTTTATACCAAGTATTTTCAGGTTGGATATTTACAATGGGGCCTTTTTTACAAAATCCTTGACATTTCGTTCGAATGGTATGAATTTCATCATTTAGTTCGTATTGTGTCAGGTTTTTTCGAAGCGTTTTAATATTTTCTTCTGCTCCATTATCAGTACAACAAGTACCATTACATAAATAAATGATTTTTTTAATCTTTGATAGATCCTTTGACATGTTTGATTTTTTTTTCGTTAATAATCCCGTTAACTGATTATTAGCGACTTTAGAAAAAGGACGTGTGAAAGATGGGAAGCATTACATTCACCCGTCAGCCTTTACTCCGAAAGCCGCGAATCAATACAAAGGCAGGTCTTCTGACTTGTTTTAATTATAACGCCTTCCCATTTTACTTTTTAGATAAAAACAGTGGCATTTTGTTATAATCTTTTTAAAAACTTACAGCAGCGGGTACTGTTCCAGATTTACACTGGATTCCCTTTTAATTCATTTCCAAAATGGAAACAAAACCATTGCGGGCACGAAAGTACAAAAAACTAATAGAGTTTGTTAAAAAAACACTAGTTATAGTGGAAATTATCAAAAATAACCCAAAATACTATTTTTATTATCAATATTAGAGCAATTGTCGTTAGAGTAACTAAATGATTTATAAAACATACTTTTTTGAATTCATTATGCTTAATAACACGAGGATTGGTTCCTATAAATGGTTTTTCTACGATCTTTCCGTGGTATTTATTAGGTCCACCGAAACGACAATTCATAATTCCTGCTAAAGCTGATTCTGGATAGCCTGAATTAGGACTTGCATGTTGAGTTCCAAATTTTAATATAAAAGGAAATAAACTAAGTTTTCCACTAATTAAAATCATTAAAAAAGCAGTTATTCGAGCAGGGATATAATTAGCTACATCATCTAATCGAGCAGCAAATTTTCCAAAATAATAATATTTATCATTCTTATAACCAATCATAGAATCTAAAGTATTTATCATTTTATAAACCATCATAAATGGTAATCCTCCAATAGCATAATAAAAAAGAGGAGCGATTACACCGTCACTCAAATTTTCAGATAATGTTTCAAAAACAGCTATTCGTATTTGATTTTCAGAAAGTGTAGACGTATCTCTTCCTACAATCCATGATAAACGTTTTCTTCCTGCTTCTAATCCTTTTTCTTCTAATGTATCAAATACTTCTCTTCCTTCTTGTAATAGGCTTTTATTAGCTAAACCGTAAAATATAAAAAGACTGGTAAAAAGGATATAAAGGTTAAAATTAATATTTAATAAAATACTTGATAAAAAATAAAAAAATAAAAAAACAGAACTGCATAATGCTAGAGTAAGAAAGAGCCCTTTTATAAATCTACCATTTCCTTTATTTAAAAAGTTTTCACCAAAATAGATTGTGTTTCCAAAAAAACGAATAGGATGTGGTAAGCTTCTTGGATCTCCCAATAATAAATCTAAAAAATAACCTATAAGTAATGGTATTGAAAAAATAATTAAAGAATTGTCCATTGTTGAATAGCATCAATTAAAAGTTTATTTTCTAAAGGTTTTTGTGTTGCCACTCGAAAATATTGTGATGAAAGTCCTCGGAAATTGCTAGCATCTCGAATGAGCAACTGATGTTTTTTTAAAAGGTATTCTTTTAGTTCTGGAGCTGTCTTTTTATTTGTTTTGCACAAGAAAAAATTAGTGTTTGTTGAGTAAACGTCTATATTTTGAATTTCTTGTAAAGCATTAATAAATTGAGTTGTATCTGCTAGTATTTTTTCTATTGGTAATACAATGTTAGCAGCATTTTTAACGATATATTTTCCTGCTTCAATTGCCATAGTATTTACGGACCAAGGCATTTTAACGGTTTCAATTGCTTGAATGTTTTGTTTTTGACTAATGATATAGCCTAATCGTAAACCTGGAATAGAATAGGTTTTGGTTAATGATTTTACAATGAATAAATTAGAAAAATTATTTATTTCGTTAACTATTGAAATATCAACCAATGTAAAATCTACATAAGCTTCATCAATTATAAATAATGTATTAGGATTATTTTTTAAGAGAAAATGAAGGTCTTTTTTATGAAAAACCAATCCTGTTGGATTATTAGGATTTCCTAAAAAAACAGCTTCTGTAGAAAAAAGACTTGTTTTATTTAGATCTGACCATTTAAGGAAATTTAATGAAATATCATGTACTTGACAAGCGTCATTATATTCTGAAAATGAGGGTATAATAATTGTGGCTGACTTCTTTTGTAAAAAGTGTGCTATTAAGTAAAATGCTTCTGTAGCACCATTGGTTACTAATATTTGATTGGGTTTTAGTTGGTGCCAACTAGCTAATTCTTTTTGCAATGATTCAGCATTTGCTTCGGGATAATGAGCTATTTTATCCCAATACTGAGAAAGATGTTCTTTCAAACCTTTAGGAAATCCTTCATAAAAAACGTTTGAACTAAAATTTGCTTTAATGCTTCCGTTATATAAATAACCGTCATCTCCATGTCCTAAAATCATGCTTCTGTTTCTTTAAGAACTTTATAAATATACTGAATGTCTATATGCTCTCGTAAGTGTTGGGCTAATAAATCATATTGTTCTTCTTTAAAAGTCTTATAATCAAATATCCCTGTTATCACTTTTTTATCAGTTTGTAAAAGTAAATCTTTGATAACAATTTCATTATCCAATATTCCATGAATATAAGTTCCCCAACATTTATCAGATAAATAATAACCATCGCCTGTTTTGTCATCAAAAGTATTTAGAATATACTCTTTGTTTTCTATTGTAGAAACGCCCATGTGTATTTCATAACCTCTGCATATTTTTTGGTATTTTTTAAAATAAAATTGTACTTGACGTGTTATTTTTTTTTCTGTAAGAATCGTTTTAACAGGAAGTATTCCTAATCCGGCCATAGTTTCTATAGTTCCTTCAATATGGTTTGGATCTTCTATAGTTTGTCCCATCATTTGATAACCGCCACAAATTCCTATAACTATTTTATTATTTTTGTGTGCTTTTATAATCGCTTCAGCTACTCCATTATTTTTAATATCAATCAAGTCAGAAATAGTGTTTTTACTTCCAGGAATAATTACAATATCTGCTTTTTCTATTTCAGAAATTTTTTTTGTATAAAATAAATTTACGTTTTTATGTTGTTCTAATACATTAAAATCTGTGTAATTTGATACTCTATTAAGCAAAATAACTGCTATATTTATTTTATTTTCTACTGCTTGGGAAGGTTTGTTTTGAAGACTAACAGAGTCTTCTTCTTCTATATAAATATCTTTTTTATAGGGTACCAATCCTACTACAGGAATACCGCAAAGATTTTCTATTATTTTTTTACCTTCTTCAAAAAGACGTGAATCACCACGAAATTTATTAATTATAATTCCTTTTATTAAAGCTTTTTCTTCAGGAGTTAATAAAGCAATACTTCCAAAAACACTTGCAAAAACCCCTCCTCTATCTATATCCGCAATTAAAAAAGTAGAGGCATTAGCATATTTTGCCATCCGCATATTGGTTATATCTCGATGTTTTAGGTTTAATTCTGAAATGCTTCCTGCTCCTTCAAGTACAATTGGATTATATTTTTCTGATAATCGGGTATAAGCGGCCTGTGCTTCTTTCAGTAATTCCTTTTTATCATTTTCCATAAAATAATCAAAAGCTGATTGGTTCCCCAATGGTTTTCCATTTAAAACAACCTGTGAACTCTTATCATTAGTAGGTTTTAATAAAACAGGATTCATATCCGTGCTACACGCAATCCCACAAGCTTCTGCCTGAACTGCTTGAGCACGACCTATTTCAAGTCCGTCAGGGGTAGCAAAACTATTGAGTGACATATTTTGTGATTTGAAAGGTGCTGGATTATAACCATCTTGCTTAAAAATACGACAAAATCCTGTATTAATAATACTTTTGCCTACATCAGAGGCGGTACCAACAAACATTATAGGTCTTAATTTTTGCATAGAATTTATTCAATGTAAAGAGTTGTTTTCCAGTGTTTTTCGACTAAACACCTAACTTTAAAATCTATAGATTTTAAACGATAGGGTTCTATGAGTAATCCCATAAATGTACCGCTATGTGCCACAAATAAACCACAATTATTCTCTATAGCAAAATCATACAATAAAGTAAATTTTTTTTTTGGCAAAATAGTTTCGTTTATAACAGCACTTTTGGTAACACATTCAAAAAATGTTCTATAATCATTATTTTTTACACTTACTTTAAGAATAGAATATAGATTTTTAAATTCTATCATTTGACTTTCAGAATATTCTCTAGCCTTTGATATTTTAATTGTATCAATATCTACATTTGGATCCGAATCAAAATATAATATGGAATAAGAAATAGGATTTAAATTTTCTAAAATTTTTCCTGACTTTTGATTAAATAATAAAGAATTAAAATCCAGACAAGGATCCGTAGGATCTATTTGAGAAGCTATTTTATAAAGAAAATGATTTGAATATTGGGTCTTATATAATTTATTTAAAGTAAGCAAAATACCTAATATATCAGTAGAACTAGAAGATAACCCTTTGCCAACTTTAAAGTTTCTTTTTTGGTTAAAATAAATTTTGTTTATAGGAGTAATTCCTTTTTCTTCTATTAATGAATGAAATAACTCCTTTGCCTTATTTGATTTTATATCCAGTCTTGTTTCTTCATCAATAGGATTGATGCTTGCAATAGTATCTGTTTTAAATAATTTAGAAGATTTATTGCTTACTAAAAATGGTTGATTTTTACCAAAAGCTCCCTGAAGAAGTTCCCCCACTTTAGCATAAGTAGTAATCTTTATTATCATTTTCTCTTTCTTTATAGAATTACAAAGATAAAAATTGAGAATTGATTTTTATCTTTGAAACTATGAAACCACAATTTCTTATAGCGGCACCATCTAGTAACTCAGGAAAAACAACTATTACACTTGGTTTACTACGATTATTAAAAAATAACGGATATAAAGTACAACCTTTCAAATGCGGTCCTGATTATATTGATACGAAACACCATACAAAAGCTGCGGGTGAGCCAAGTATTAATTTAGATACCTATATGATGAGTGAAAGTCATGTTAAAACTTTATATAAAAAATATAGTCAAGAGGCTGATATATCTATCATAGAAGGTGTAATGGGACTTTTTGACGGGGCAAATCGTATGGAAGGAAGCAGTGCAGAAATAGCATTATTATTAAACATTCCTATCATTTTGGTTGTCAATGCTAAATCTATGGCATACAGCGTTGCTCCATTGTTATTTGGGCTTAAAAATTTTAATCCCAAGATAAAAATTGCAGGAGTTATATTTAACTTTGTAAATACAGAGAGCCATTATTCTTTTTTAAAAGAAGCTTGTAATGATGTAGGTATTGAAGCTTTAGGTTACATCCCCTCTAATACTGATATTACTATTCCTTCACGTCATTTAGGCTTGTTTATATCTCCTGAACATGACTATGAATTAATAATTGAAAATGCAGCAAAACACTTAGCTAAATCTATTGACATTAATCGTATTTTAGAAATTTCTAATACTGAAAATCACGTTTTTATTCCTAAAAATATAATAGAGTTAAAAACTGAAACCAACTCTTTTTTTAAAGACTACACAATAGCCGTAGCACATGATAATGCTTTTAATTTTACTTATTTTGAAAATATAAAAGGATTAGAAAATTTAGGTAAAATTATCTATTTTAGTCCTATTACAGATAATAGAATGCCTAAGGCTGATATTTTGTACTTAGCTGGAGGTTATCCAGAATTATATTTAAAAGATTTAGCAAATAATATATCGATGCGTAAATCTATTCTTGATTTTTGCTCTAATGGTGGAAAAGTAATAGCTGAATGTGGTGGAATGATGTATTTAGGTAATCAAATTATCAATTCAGAAGGAATTGCTTATCCAATGGTAGGTTTTTTACCTATAGAAACCTCAATGGAAAAAGCTAAGCTTTCTTTAGGATATAGAGAAATAAAATTAGATAATCAAATAATTAAAGGACATGAATTTCACTATTCTAAAATAATAGAAAAGGAAAAGATTCCAACTATTGGTCAAATTTTTAATGCTAAAGGAATAGAAATAGCAACTCCCATTTATAGATTAAAAAATGTTATAGCATCCTATATACATTTTTATTGGGGAGACTCTCTCTTAATTATTAATTTTTTAAATAAAGAGGATTTGTTATTTGATTTCTAAATTATTACCACTAGGATCCTGTATAAAAACAGAACCTTGTAAATCGTTTAGAATAATTTTAGTTCCAGATCGGGTATGAATCGTTTTTACATCATTGCTGTAGGTATGATTATATTCTTTCCAACCAATTTATACCATTCAAACTTAAAATATACTGTATTAAAAAGTAAAATTCTCGCTCTTTTTTTTATTTTAAAACAACTCTAAAAAACCTTTGAATAACATGGTTTTAAATTCTGGTGATGATATTCCTTCTCCATCAAGTGATTTTGATTATATGACTCCTCCTAGCGTCAGAGTGACAAACAAGAAGTATTTTACTTCGGATTCTTGTCATCCTATGTTTTTCTAGGTAAGGAGTTTAGAATGTTTTATTTGAAATCTAGAGAAATAGATTCTATTCTAAAAACAACCCCTGCAATTGCAAGGGTTAAGGAAATCTTATTCTTATTTTTTGCGTTTGTTAGTTAATGCTTATAAAGATAGTTTACCAATAATAGGAACCTTTCTTATTATTTAACTGCTTCTTTAAGATCAATAATTGTTTTTTCTGGATTATTTGAGTTAAATACAAAACTACCTGCGACTAAAACATCGGCACCTGCTTCTACTAATTTTTTGGCATTTTGAGTAGAAACTCCTCCATCTATTTGAATTAGAGTAGAGGCTTTCTTTTTTTCAATTAATGTTTTTAGTTTTTCTATTTTTGGATATGTATTTTCTATAAATGATTGTCCTCCAAAACCAGGATTTACACTCATAATACAAACTATATCTATATCTTGAATTACATCTTCTAATAATGAAATATTAGTATGTGGGTTTAATGCTACACCTGCTTTCATTCCTTCTGCTTTTATAGCTTGGAGGGTTCTATGCAGATGTACACAAGCTTCTAAATGGACCGTTAAAACATCTGCTCCTAGTTTTTTAAAAGTTGAAACATAACGATCTGGATCTACAATCATTAAATGTACATCAATTGTTTTTTTTGCATGTCTTTTAATTGCTTCTAATACAGGCATTCCAAAGGATATATTAGGCACAAAAACGCCATCCATAATATCTATATGAAACCAGTCTGCTTCGCTTTTGTTTATCATTTCAATATCTCTTTGTAAATTAGCAAAATCAGCAGCAAGAATAGATGGAGCAATAAGTATTTTTTTCATTTTATAAAGTATTATTGTGTTGTATTAGAAGTTTTTTATTAAATATATAGAGTAGTGTTAATTTTTCTTAATATATCAAAATTTTTAAAACAGGAATAAGTAAGTATCAAACCACCATTAAGTTACATCCTCTTATATCAGAGTTATCAAATCGTCCTAGAACTTCAAAAGAATTATAATCTATTATTTTACCTAAATCCTGAGTGGCTATAAAAGAGCATGAATTAATATTAGCTAAATCAATTATGTTTATTCCTCCTGTCTTACCTTCAGAAAGTAAGGTTAAAGGATCTTCAGGATCACGAATAATAATTTTCATCCACATAGGACATTCAAAGATTCCGTTTCCTAAAGAATAAGCTTGAGATAATAATTCCGTCATACCATATTCCGAATGTATTACGGGTACACCAAAACCATTACTCAGAATTTTATGTAATTCTTCTCTAATTATTTCTTTTCTGCGTCCTTTCATACCACCTGTTTCCATTATAATGGTATTTTTTAAATTAAATTTTTGTTTTTCAACTAAATCTAATAAAGCATAAGTAACCCCAATTAATAAAACATTATGCCCTTCAGCATCCAGTTTAATTAATTTTTCTATAAGTTCATCATAATTATTTAAATAAAATCCACTTTCGAGATTATTAGATAATTGTATTAAATCATCTACCATATAAATTAAAGATGAGCCTTCTCGTTCTAAATAAGATGGTAATAATGCCAAAATAACATAATCTTCTATATTTCCGTAAAATTGCTTAAAGGCTTGTCTATAACTTTCTCTATAAAAAGATAAATCCGTAACATGATGTTTACTTGTAGCTATTCCTGTAGTACCACTACTTGTAAAAGTTATTTGTTTTTCTTCTTTAGAACTTAAAATATCATTTGTTTTAAAAAATTGAATAGGTAAAAAAGGAATATCTTCAATTTTTTTTACATTGCTCACATCTTTTTTTAACAATGAACAAAACTGCTGATAAACTAAATTGTTATGATATTGAAAACGAAAAATCTTAAGAGTCCGTTTTTCAAATTCTTTTTTAGAACTAATTTCAAATATATCGTTAGATGTATACATGCCTCCAAAATTACGTAAAATAAAGAGTTTAACCCAAATCTAATATGCAAAACTATCCACAAATTTAATTTTCATAGGTAAAGAGATATTTATGAGAAATGAAAATATTTAAAAGTTTATTTTTTATTAAATACTCTATATTTAAAATATTTTTTGTAATCTCAATTGAGCCTAAATCAATTTTATATCTTATTATCTTTTGTTTGAAAAAAGATAAATAAATCAAAGTATTTTTCTTTTTATTCTGTATATACAGTATTTTTAGCCAATAAAAAAAAGCTATTATGACAAATAAAATCCCTGTAACAATAATAACAGGTTTTCTTGGATCAGGAAAAACAACAATTATTCGTAACTTATTAGAAAACAATAATGGAAAACGATTAGCCGTTATTGTAAACGAATTTGGTGAAATGGGAATAGATGGCGAATTACTAAAATCATGTTGTAGTTTTGAAGAAGATATTTTAGAACTAAATAATGGTTGTGTTTGTTGTACTGTACAAGACGAGTTTTTACCTATTATGTTAGAACTAATGGAACGAAAAGATTCTATAGATCATATAATAATTGAAACATCAGGACTTGCCTTACCCAAACCTCTTTTACATGCTTTCAATTGGCCTGAATTAAAACCACAAATTACAGTGGATGCTGTAGTTACTGTTGTTGATGCTGTAGGACAAGCTACAGGAGAAATTTGCGATCGTGCTAAAGTTAATGCCCAACGTCTAGCAGATGATTCATTAGATCATGAAACTCCAATTGAGGAATTATTTGAAGATCAGTTATCATGTGCTGATTTAATTGTAATGACTAAAAAAGATTTACTAAATCAAGCACAATTTGAAATAGTAGAATCTATCATTACAAACAAAATTAGACCTAATGTAAAAATAGTAAGTGCTAATAAGGGTGTAATTTCATCTAATATTTTACTAGGAGTGGGTGCACAAGCAGAAAATGATTTAGAAAGCCGACACTCACATCATGAAGAAGATCATGCTCATGGTCATAAACACGACCACGATGATCATATTGATTCTGTAGTTGTAGAAATTACAGCAAATCACACACCTGAAATTTTAATTAATACTTTAAAACAAATCATTGAAGAATATGAAATTTATAGAATTAAAGGTTTTATAAATGTTCCTGATAAATCCATGCGCATGGTTTTACAAGGTGTCTCTACTCGTTTTGAAAGTTATTTTGATCGCAAATGGAAAGAAAACGAAACCCGAATAACAAGTCTAGTTATCATTGGAGATGAATTAAAAAATAAAAATTTACAACAAATTATAAATGAAAGATTAAATTAAAAGTATATTTGAATGGATAATTGACTTGTATTAATTATCCATTTTTAATTTTGAATATTACAAATGCACTTAATACCTACCATTCCTGGAGGCTGGAATCCTAATGAGGACGGCGTTTTTTACATTGAACAATCCAAAGGCGATATTCTTTTTTTATCTGCTGCGGATACGGAAATACATTCCTTAAATAATGCTTATAAAGAGTTTATAGAAAATCTTAATACGCAAGATCTCCCTTCTTTACGAATGACTAATCTTACTTATTTAAAGCAAGAATTAACAATAGACAAATATGTTGAAGAAGTAGTAGGAAAAGCAAAACTTGTTATATGCAGACTATTAGGAGGTATCAGTTATTATCCTTATTTAGTAGAATCAATTCAAATAGAATGTCAAAAAAAAAATATTCCAGTACTTTTTTTATCAGGATATGATGTTCCTGATCTTGAACTAATAAACCTTTCTAATGTTGATGTATCCATTTCAGATTTAGTTTGGAAGTATTTTTGTGCTGGAGGAAAAAATAATTTAATAGAGTTATTATATTTTCTTTCATATCATTTTTTTGAAGCGAAAGAATTAGTTTATAAAGAACCTCAATCAATACCCGATTTATTTTTATATGATTTAAAAAAAGGTATATTATCTAAAGAGCAAACTTCTAATACTCTATTTAATACCGTAATATTAGTTTATAAATCACATTATTTGGCTGATAATTTAGAGCCTGTCTACGCTATTTATAAACAATTACAAGAAAAAAACATATTTCCCATCATTGCTTTTGTTAATAATCTCAGAGACAAAAATACAACAGATGAATTATATGAGTTATTAACTCAACCTAAACATTCTCCTTTAAGTTCTATTATTAATACAACTAGTTTTTCAATAAAAAACATAACTGAAAATGACAATACCTTTATTTTTCAAAAATTAAATATCCCTATTATTCAAGCTATTTTTGCTTCTTGTACTAAAACTGTTTGGGAAAATAATTTATTTGGCTTACCTCCTACTGATGTGGCCATAAATGCTGCATTACCTGAATTAGATGGACGGATCATTACTACAGCTATTTCTTTTAAGACAACTTTAGGTAAAGATGCTATTACTGATTCAGATATTTTAAAATATGAAGCGCATCCTGAAGGGGTGGATTTTGTAGTGGATTTTGCAATTCGTTGGCATGAATTACAAAATAAAATAAACTCAGAAAAAAAATTAGCTCTAATCATGCCTAATTACCCTAATAAAGATAGTCGTTTGGCTAACGGGGTTGGACTTGATACACCAGAAAGCATGGTAAGAATTATAAAAGCTCTTAAAGAAAATGGGTATGATTTAGGTAACTTTATTCCTAGTTCGAGTAACGAATTAATTAAATTAATTACACACTATATAACAAATGATGTAGATAGTACACAAGCTCGTCCATTTCAGGTTTCATTAAAATTAGAAGATTTCTATGAAGAATATGAATCTTTTTCTCCTTATTTAAAAACACAACTTGAAAAACAATGGGGAAAACCAGAAGATTCTCCATTTTGCAATAATAAACAATTTGCTATTCCAGGTTTTTTATTAGGAAATATTTTTATAAGTATTCAGCCTGCAAGAGGTTATAATCAAGATGAAAAAGCTATTTATCATTCACCTGATTTACCTCCAACGTATAATTATTTAGCTTATTATTTTTGGGTAAATAGTATTTTTAAAGCGGATGCCATTGTACATGTTGGAAAGCATGGAAACTTAGAATGGCTACCAGGTAAAAGTATAGCATTAAGTAAAGAAAGTTGTTATCCTAGAGTATTATTAAATGCCATTCCGCATTTTTATCCCTTCATTGTAAATGATCCTGGAGAAGGAACACAAGCTAAAAGAAGAAACCAAGCTGTAATTTTAGATCATCTCATTCCTCCTATGACACGTGCTGAAAATTATGGCATTTTGACAAGATTAGAACATCTTATAGATGAATATTATGAGGCTTTTACACTAGATAATAAACGTGCTGGACTACTAAAAAAGCAAATTAAAACTTTAGTTCAAGAAGCACATTTAGATACAGATCTAAAAACTTCTGTAGATGACATAGATGAATTATTAGTAAAATTAGATGGTTATTTATGTGATTTAAAAGAAGCACAAATTAGAGATGGATTACATATTTTTGGAGAAGTTCCTAAAAATAATCAATTGTTAGATTTACTTATTGCCCTACATCGTTTGCCTTCGGAAACAACAAAAGGTATAACCCAAGCTTTAGCTATTGATTTAGAATTAGATTTTAATCCTTTAGAATGTAATTATGCAGATTCTTTTAAAAAAGAAATTCATCAAGTACATTGCAGAACTATTGGAGATGTGGTAGAACAACTAGAATTAATTTCACGTACTTATCTATCACAATTTTTATTAGATAGAAAAAAAACAGGATATTTACATTTTGATGAAGTCCTTCAATCTATAATGAATACTACCTATCCTAAAATTCAACAAACAACTAATGAAATTACTAATTTAATAACAGGATTAAATGGGAAATATGTCCCTTCTGGAAGCTCAGGTGCTCCTACAAGAGGTCGTCTAGACGTATTGCCCACCGGTAGAAATTTTTACTCAATAGATGTACGTACCATTCCTTCTCCAACAGCGTATACATTAGGTGTAAAAAGTGCCCATTTAATTATAGAACGCTATCTTCAAGAAAACGGAGAATATCCAGAAACAATAGGTCTCTCAGTTTGGGGAACTTCTACTATGCGAACAGGAGGAGATGATATTGCACAAGCCTTTTCTTTAATGGGAGTAAAACCTATTTGGGAAGGAGCTAACAGAAGAGTTGTTGATTTCGAAATTATTTCACCTTTAATACTCAAACGACCAAGAGTAGATGTAATACTTCGTATTTCTGGTTTTTTTAGAGATGCCTTTCCTGATGTAATTTCGTTATTTAATAAGGTCATTGAACGACTAGCACACCTAGATGAAGATCCTGAGATAAATCCTATCAGAAAACGCTTTTTAAAAGAAAAGGCGGAATGGATGACAAAAGGAATTACGCATGATAAAGCTCATAAAAGAGCCTTATTTCGTGTGTTTGGTTCTAAACCTGGTGCATACGGAGCAGGTTTACAAGCTGTTATTGATGAAAAAAACTGGCAAACTAAAGAAGATTTAGCAAAAATATATATGCAATGGAGCGGCTATGCTTATGGCAATGACAGAATAGGAGAATCAGCTCATGAAGTTTTTGAACAACGCCTATCTGATATTCAAATTGTAATGCACAATCAAGATAATAGAGAACATGATCTTTTAGATTCTGATGATTATTATCAGTTTCAAGGTGGTTTAACTAATGCCGTACAAACAATTAGTGGCAAACAACCAAAAGTATATTTTGGAGATCATTCGCGTCCTGATAATCCAAAAGTCAAAACACTAAAAGAAGAATTATTAAAAGTATATCGTTCACGTGTGGTCAATCCTAAATGGATTGAAGGTGTGAAACGACATGGTTATAAAGGTGCTTTTGAAATGGCTGCAACAATGGATTATTTATTTGCCTATGATGCTACTACTGATATGATTGACGATTTTATGTACGAAGGAATTACAGAAGAATATTTATTCAATCCAGAAAATAAAGAATTTATAGAAAAAGTAAATCCATGGGCTCTAAAAGATATGACTGAACGAATGTTGGAAGCTATTCAGCGTGGTATGTGGAAAAACCCTAAGTCAGAAACATTTGAAAAATTACAACAACTTTTTATAGATATAGAATAATTTTTTTGCCGAAAGTTTAATTTTAGAAAGGCTTAAAAAGCCATCCTTTTTGGTTCAACGAAGACTCTTTTGAGTTCTATTTATTTTTGGTTTCTTATTTGTCACTACGTAAGGAGGAGTCACATAATCAAAACACTTAATGATAGAGGAATATCATCATCAGAATTTAAGAGGGTTATGTTACGTACTTTATGCTATCCCTCCTAGTATCGAGATGGCAAGAATCCGAAATATTTAGTCTGTAATCTTAATTAAACCTTTTTTTGTAAACTATCAAAATATTATATTCTTTGAAAAGATCTAAATAATAATAATAAAATACTTTTTTATATTCTTATTAATTTTCAGGAGATCTAAAATTCTCTTCTATGTTAAATATAAATTTATAGGTTTATATTCCATTTTAATTCTGGGTTATAAGATAAAAACCCATTCCTAACCTCCAAAGGACCATCAATATTATTAAGATATAAAGAACCAGTACCTAAACCTTGAGGTATAGGATTTTGCTTCATAAAGGTATATTGAGCAATGGCATTTAAACCAATATTGGATTCTAGTGCAGAAGTAATCCACCAACGAATATTATTTTTTTCGGCTAATTCAATCCATTCATCAGTACCTCTAAATCCACCTATAAAACTAGGCTTTAGTATAATATATTGAGGTTTTATTTCTAACAAAAGTTTTTCTTTGTCTTTTAATGAAAAAACACCTATTAACTCTTCATCTAAGGCAATGGGTAATTTTGACTTGCTACAAATATCTTTCATCTTATTCTTTTGACCTTTAGCTATAGGTTGTTCTATGCTATGAATAGATAAATTGGCTAATTTTTCTAACTTATCAAATACTGTTATATAATCAAAAGCACCATTTGCGTCCACTCGTAACTCTATTTCTTCTTTTGAAAAATTTGAGCGAATAAATTGTAATAATTTATATTCTTGTTCAAAATCAATAGCTCCAATTTTCATTTTTATACAACGAAAACCTTGTTTGATTTTTTCTTTTATCTGTTCCTGCATAAAGGTTTCACTTCCCATCCATATCAAACCATTAATAGGAATAACATCTTCTCCTTTCGTAAATTTAGAAGGGAATAATTCAAAAGGAGTAGAAGACTCTAATGATTTAAAAGCCATTTCAACTCCAAATTGTATTGAAGGAAACTCTATTAATTCATTCCAAAGTTGATCTTTTCCTAAATGAATATTTTGACAAACCCAATTTAATTTTTCCTCATAATCAGGACGATCATCAGCTGATAATCCTCGTAATATACCACATTCTCCTATTCCTTTTTTATTGTCTTTTTCTAAAATTAAAAACCATGTTTCTTTTTGGTTTAAAATTCCTCTTGAAGTTCCAGCAGGACGTTTAAAATCTAATAGATGTTTTATATAAATTGCTTTCATATAAAAAGTTAAATATAAATTTAATTATATAATTTCCAAATTCTATCTATATTCTCTTGTGGTAAAGAAGTTTTTTTAAATTTTTCCAAGTCATTTATTGTTTTATTTGTCCATGTTTGCTTGGTTGAAATATTTTGTGATTTATATTTTTTATGAATTTCTTTGGATTTAGATATATCATCTAAAAACATATAAATATGAGCTAAATTTAATTTTATTTTTAATTCACTTTTATCTTTATCTTCTGCTAAAAGTAATGTCTGTAATGATTTTTCAAATTGATTTGTATTCATATACATTTCAGCTAAAAAATTATAATCTAAAGCATTCGCATATTCAGTTGTAATTAATTTATTTTGAATCCAGTTGATCGCTTCTTCTTCTCTTTTATTCTTAAATAAATTTTCAGCTTGTTGGCAAATTAAGTTATTATAAAAAGACATATTATTAGCTTGTTTAAAACATATAGGATCGTTTTGTTCTACAAAAAGAATTTGTTCTTCTTTGCTTAAATTTAAAAAATCTTGAAAACGATATTTTTCCATTATTTTATTTAACAAACAAAAGGCAATGCTATTAGATACATCCGATTTTAAATTTTTAGATAAAGAAATATGTTTAATATTTTCTATAACATTTTCTTTATTTTTTTTTGTCCATCCTCTACTGGCTATATTATCAACCCAAGGAATTACTTCTAATATTATTTTTTCACTCATTAACCAATTTTGGTTTTTAAAAGTAAACCAAAGATTTTTAGTGTTTTCATTTAAACAAGTGGATTTTAAAGATATAAGTCTTGCATCTTTACTAATAGGATTTTTTTGATACAAACATGCCTTTTGAACTGATTCTGTTTTAACAAAATCATTGCTAGAAGACTCATCTAAAAACACAGCATAAGTACATTTATCAACACCTGAAATAGATGATACTAAAGAAATGGCACTACCTGTACCTTTTCCTATAAAATAAGGATCTGGAATAGCTTTTAAAACAGATGAAAGGTCATTCACCATTTTCTGATTTTCGTCAAGTAACGTAATACGATACGCTATTTCAGTTGTTCCAACTGGTAAATCTTGGATTTTTACGACTCCTTTTTCACCAGCAGAAAGGTTTACTTCTTTGGTTGTTCCTCTTTGATTATCCCAATAACCAGAGGGTGTTTGGGTGTATCCGACAAAAAGGTTTAAAATAAAAAGTATATTATAAAAACAGAATTTCATTTAAAATATTATAACAAATTAAAAAAAGAAGCTATATAGAAGTCAAAATCATTTATAATTTTATATTTTTTACTATAAATTACATATTTAACTTTTATATAGCTTTAAAACAGAGTTTAATTTTCTATTAAGATATTACCCAAATATTTTTTTCCATAGACTCTTTTTTTCAATTTTAGATTCTACTTCGGGTATTTTTGCAATTGGAAGATCTAATACTATTTCTCTTACTTTTTCCTGTTTAGAAGATTTTATAGGTGAGCCAAATTGTAAACTTTGAGTATCACAATTTTCTATAACAATATCACTCACATCATTTGATGAAACTAAAAAGTCTTTATTAATAATACCGGACGCTTCCAATAATCCTAAATTATTTGATTTAGCATATTCTAAACTATTTAAAAAAATAGTAATATGTTCACCAAAAAAAGAATTCAAATCATCTTGTACGCTTCCTTTTTTGGCGTAATCTTGTAATAGTTCTGCTACCTTATTAAAAGGTATGTATACTCCTCCACTTTTTTCTCCTGAAATTTTATTATTAACATTCAGAAGTATTTCTTTATCTTGTTTTACTATTTCCTGCCATTTTTTTGTATATCGCTCGAAATAGGTTTTTTTATCTATTAGTTTAGAAAAAGAAAAATCTTTTAAATAGAAATATTTTCTAAAAAGACCTTGAACAAGAGCTATGTTATAAGCATGTGCTTCATCAAAATTATTTTTTGATTGTGCATTTTTAGCTGCCATTTTCATTATTTCAACATAAGATTTTAAACTCTCTTCACCAAGATTAAATCGTCTACCGTTTTTTACAATTTCATAATATACATGATCCAATATACTTTGAAATTTCAAATTACAATACCATTCATTTATTTCTTTTTCTGCAATTGGATGATAACTACAATTCATTATTGATTAAAAATTAATGTTAATGATAATATTAAAGATATTAAAAAAGTACTTATTGCTAATTTTTTTAATTGAGGATCTAAAGCTCTGTTATCAGGACAGTTATAAACTGTAATAAGATGACTTATTAAAGGAAAATAGGCTGTCAAGAAAAAATATTGATCCCACTTAAAATTAGATAATAAACCAAATAAGATAATTAAAATCATGGCCGTAATAATTAAAAAGTAATGGTATTTTTTTGCATTATTACCCCCCATTTTTACAACTAATGTATTTTTTCCTGATCTTCTATCTAATACTTCATCACGCATATTATTCAAATTCAATACTCCTGCGCTAAGCATACCAATAGCTGAAGCAGGTAACATTAGTAAAATATCAAAATCTTTTGTAAATAAAAAATTGGAGCCTAGTGTACTTACCCAACCAAAAAAGATAAAAACAAAAAGATCTCCTAATCCTTTATAACCATATGCAAAATTTCCAACAGTATATTTTATAGCAGCTATGATAGAAACTATTCCTAATCCTAGAAAAAACAAAGAATAATTTAAATACCTATTCTTAAAAGAAAAGTAAATTAATAAACACGCAAACAAAAAACTAATAATAGCTGTTAAATATACAGCTATTTTCATTTTTTTTGGAGTTATTTCTCCAGTTGCAACCAATCTCTTCTCTCCTATTCTATTAGCATCTGTTCCTTTTACACCATCTCCATAATCATTCGCAAAATTAGAAAGTACTTGAAATGCTACAGTTGTTAAAATAGCTAATATAAAAATTTTCCAATCAAATAATTCAATAGAAGTTAATTTACTTGTTTTATACGCATACATACTACCAACCAAAATGCCAGAAAGTGATAAAGGTAAGGTTCGTAGACGCGCAGCTTGTATCCAATGTTTCATATTTTTTGAATAAATATATATAGTCAACAATTATTATTTCATAATAATTTCTTAAATTATGTTTAACCACAAAATTAATAATTTCTTTAAAAAACAAAATGAGAGTTATAAATTCAACAAAGTGATAAAACTCTTTTTTCTTTTTTAAAGAATTAATAGTAAAAAATTAAAAATTTAGTAAGCTTTTAATAATTTTATTTAAAAAGCTCAGAATCTACTTACATGAAGAATAGTGGCAATGCCAAATATAGTAAAATTTTATTAACTTTTTTAAACTAGACCCGTCATTAATAAAATTTAAAAGTTAATTTGAAAATACTTCTAGCCTTATATTTCTCTAAAATTTATTTACAAACAGGGAAATTACTACCTTATTATCAATATATTTTTTTAATAAAAATAAGTTAGAAGTATTTTATAACTAAACCATTTTATGGAATATATTTCTTTTCAAAATTAGGTTTACGTTTTTCTAAAAATGCGTTTCTACCTTCAATAGCTTCATCACTCATATATGCTAATCGTGTAGCTTCACCTGCAAAAACTTGTTGTCCTACCATTCCATCATCAGTTAAATTCATGGCAAACTTTAGCATTTTAATGGAAATAGGTGATTTTTCTAATATTTCTTGAGCCCATTGATAAGCGGTATCTTCTAGTTCAGCATGTGGGATAACGGCATTTACCATTCCCATTTCATACGCCTCTTGAGCAGAATAATTTCTACCTAAAAAGAAAATCTCACGAGCTTTCTTTTGTCCTACCATCTTAGCTAAATAAGCTGATCCATATCCTCCATCAAAACTAGTTACATCAGCATCTGTTTGTTTAAAAATGGCATGTTCTTTACTGGCTAACGTTAAATCGCAAACTACATGTAAAGAATGTCCTCCTCCAACAGCCCATCCTGGAACTACCGCAATTACGGCTTTTGGCATAAAACGGATCAAACGTTGTACTTCTAAAATATTTAAGCGATGATATCCATCTTCTCCAACATAACCTTGATGTCCTCTCGCACGCTGATCTCCTCCACTACAAAAAGACCAAATTCCATCTTTAGAAGAAGGTCCTTCTGCAGATAATAGTACAACCCCAATATTTGTATCTTCATGTGCATCTTTAAAAGCAACTAATAATTCTGAAGTTGTTTTAGGTCGAAACGCATTACGAACATCTGGACGGTTAAAAGCAATTCGAGCAACACCATTACATTTCTTATAGGTAATATCCTCAAATTCTAAGGCTGTTTCCCATTGTATTTTACTCATATAAATAGTAGTTATTTTATTATAAAAAATTAATAATCAGTAAATTAAAATAAAACATATTGTTTATTTTTTAGCATATATATGCAAAAATACTTCATTTTTATGGCATTCTACTCATATAAAGAATAGAAAATACTTCTTTCACTATAAAAATAAAATCTAAGAATGATAAAATCCTACTAAAACTTCATCAAACATTTTTTTCTTATTCGTACCATTTCTTACCTTTATAATACTAAACAAAGCTAAACAAGATAATTACAAAGTATTCAATCCTCTTTATATAAATAGTATAAATTCTATAGACAAGTAAAATCTCTAAAAATATTATTAACAAAAGCTAATTCTAAATTTCGTTTTCTAAAATTATAATTACCTTTGACCCTATCAAATAATTCGTTTTATGATTTACAAATACAGAGTTATCCTTGATGCTGAAGAGGATGTATTTAGAGATATAGCTATTGAAGAAAATAATAGTTTAGAAGATTTACATAATGCCATTGTAAATGCTTTTGGTTTTGATGGTATGGAAATGGCCGCTTTTTACACCTGTGATGATCAATGGAATCAAGATCAAGAAATTCCTTTATTTGACACAAGTGATAATCCTGGAGAAGGATTAACAATGGCCGATCATATTTTATCATCTACTTTTGATAAAAATAATACAAAAATCATTTATGTCTATGATTTTTTAAATATGTGGACTTTCTTTGTAGAATTAGCATCCATAGAAGAACCAGAACAAGGTATGTCTTATCCTGATTTATTATTTTCTCATGGAGTATTACCTCTTATGGCACCAGATAAAGAATTTGATGCAGAAAAAGATGATTTCTATGAAGATTTTCAAGATGATTACGATGATGAAGATTTTGATATGTTTGACGGTGATGATTCTTTTAGTGATTTTGGTTTTGAAGAAAACTGGAATTAATATATCAAAAAAAACATAAAATAAAAACCTTAAGAATAATTAGATTCCTAAAATCTTTATTCTTTTATTAGAAAATATGATTAATCTTTTTAATACCCAAATAGAAAACCTATCAATACATCGCGTAGGAAATAAAAGTAGAAATGAAGCTATATTTTTATCAGATCAGCCTTATGGCTTAAATGATGAAATCATGCCTTTGTTAAAAGAATTTTTCTTTAAACCTTTTAGAGAAAAAGAAGAAAATTATTATCAATTTGCACATGATGTAGATTTAGAATACAATGAAATGTATAATCTAGCAAGTGAAATTTTTTCAAATCCAGCTAACATTCATGACTTTTCAAAAAAGATAACCAAACATCTTTTTGAACAATCTAACCATCCTCATATAAAAAACGGAGAAGTTTACATTACTTATCTAACAAATGTATCAATAGATAATAAACCGGTAGATGCAATAGGTGTATTCAAAAGCGAAATAAAATCAGATTTTCTTCAATTTGAAGAAAAAGGAAGTAATTTAGAAATGATTTTGCAACAAGGCATTAATTTACAAAAACTAGACAAAGGATGTTTAATTTTTAATTATAAAAAAGAAGAAGGTTACAAAATACTAACAGTAGATAGTAATCGTTATGATGCTCGTTATTGGTTAGAATACTTTCTGAGTGTAGATGCTTTTCAAGATGAAAATTTTATGACTAAAAAATATCTAAAATTTTGTCAAGATTTTGCAAAAGAAGTAGTTTTACCTGCTGAAGATAAAAAAGAAGAAGTTCTTTTTATGAATCGAGCTGTAAATCATTTTGCAAAAAATGATAATTTTGAAGAATCAACTTTTTTAAATGATGTATTAGATAATCCCGATTTAATTTCAGAATTCAAAAATTATAAAGTTGATAAAGGCGAAAAATACAGTGTAGAAGATTTAACTAACTTTCCAATTGCAAATCAGGCTGTAACTGATGTTCGCAGAAAAATGAAAAATGTAATAGAATTGGATACAAATATTCAAATAAAATTGGATTTTGTAAACCCAGAAAGTGCGGAGAAATTTGTTGAAAAAGGTTGGGACGAAGAAAAACAAATGTATTATTATCTAGTATATTTTAATAAAGAACAAAAATCGTAATTATGCAACATATTATAGATCGCTTTATAAGCTATGTAACAATAGATACAGAAGCTGACCCTAATTCTAATACCACTCCAAGTTCTGCTAAACAGTGGGATCTTGCCAATAAACTAGTAGAAGAATTAAAAAACATAGGAATGCAAGATGTAAGTATAGATGACAAAGCTTACATTCAAGCAACTCTACCTTCTAATATAGAGGAAAAAGTCCCCACTATCGGTTTTATTTCGCACTTTGATACTACTCCTGATTTTACGGGAGCTAATATAAAACCACAAATAGTACCAAACTATGATGGTGGTGATATTGTACTAAATCAAGAAAAAAATATTATTCTTTCGCCTAGTTATTTTGAAGATTTATTATTATATAAAGGACAAACTCTGATTACTACAGATGGCACAACTTTATTAGGTGCTGATGATAAAGCTGGTATAACAGAAATTATCACAGCAATGGAATATTTAATTCAAAATCCACAAATTAAACATGGTACAATAAAAGTTGGTTTTACTCCCGATGAAGAAATTGGACGTGGTGCAGATTTTTTTGATGTAGAAAAATTTGGATGCGACTGGGCTTATACTATGGATGGTAGTCAAATAGGTGAATTAGAATATGAAAATTTTAATGCTGCTGGTGTTAAAATTATATTTAAAGGAAAAAGCGTACACCCTGGTTATGCAAAAGGCAAAATGATTAATTCAATGCTTTTAGCTAATAAATATATAAGCAAATTACCTAAAAAAGAAGTCCCAGAAAAAACAAAAGATTACCAAGGATTTTTTCACGTTGTTGATATAAAAGGAAGTATAGAAGAAACAACAGTTCAATTAATTATTCGCGATCATAATCGTAAGAAATTTGAAAAGCGTAAAAAGTTTGCACAAAAAATTGCCGACAAGATCAATTCTAAATATAAAAAGCAATTTGGTGAAAATATTGTAGAAATAGAAATAAAAGATCAATACTACAATATGCGCGAAAAAGTTGAACCTATGATGCACATAGTAAAAATAGCTGAAAAAGCAATGAAAAATTTAGGTATTACTCCTATTATTAAACCAATAAGAGGAGGTACAGATGGATCTAGATTATCTTATATGGGGCTACCTTGTCCTAATATTTTTGCAGGCGGACATAATTTTCATGGAAAATATGAGTATGTCCCAGTAGAAAGTATGCAAAAAGCCATTGATGTTATCGTTGAAATTACTCAATTAATAGCAAAACAAAAATAAATAGTTGAGTTTTCAAAAACATTATATAAAAAGGGGATGATTATTTTAATCATCCCCTTTCAAATTTCAACTAAGTTTATAACTATTTTTTATTTAGTTAATACCTTTTTTATTTCATTTTCTAATTCTTTATCAAAAAGATTAGTATCTATAATGTATCCTTTTTCATCAACTAATACTGTTGAAGGAATGCTTTCTATTTGATACATTTTTGCAATGGGATCTTCCCATTGCATCAAGTTAGAAACATGATTCCAAGTTAATTGATCTTTTTGAATGGCTTCTTTCCATTTCGTTAAATCTTTATCTAAAGATACACTTATAATATTTAACCCTTTTGAATGCCATTTTTTATAAAGAGCTACTACATTAGGATTTTCTTTTCGACAAGGTCCACACCAAGAAGCCCAAAAATCAATTAAGGTTACTTTTCCTAAAACTTGTTTTAAACTTAATATTTTTCCATCAGGTGTTTTAGCACTAAAATCGGGAGCTTTCTTAATTAGTTCATTTTTTTTTTTGCTCCTGCCATTGCTTTTTCAAAATCCTCTAATTGTTTTTTAATTTTCTTTCCTGCTGTTGTCTCTTTAACATCTTTTTCTAGAGCATCAAAAGATTTTTTTATTTTAACTACATCAGCATTTGGCGTATTAAAAAGAGTTGGAATTAATAATAAAGAAATAAACGATTTTGGATTTTCGTCAATGTATTTAGCTCCTGAAGTAATAAATTCTTCTTGAAATTTAGAAAATTCTGTATTAATTTTATTCATTGTTACAGAATCATTAACTTTCTGAGCCTCTTGCATTTTTGCCATGTTCTCTTTTTGAAATGACATCATACGTTTAGATATGCCCATCATTTGAGTGTTGTACTTAACCAATTCATCATTATTATAAGTACCTTCAACTTTAGTTAAAGGAATACTGTCTTTGTTAATTTTTGCCGTTATATTTCCTTTTTCTAAAATAAATACAAAACCTCCTTGTTGATTTTCAACAGAAACCATGTGTACTTGTGGTTCTTTTGCTTCACCTTCAAAAACGAATTTGCCTTTTTCTACTTTTGCAGTATCTATAGAAACAGGCATTCCTGTATTTTCGTCTTGCTTTTGTAAAAAGACTTTTGTTCCGTCTTTTAATCCGTTGATTTCCCCTTCAAATTTAAATCCATTACCAATTATGCCATTACATGCAATAGATAAGGTTACTAAACTGATTCCTAAAATTTTTTTCATCTGTATGTATTTGTTAATAATATAAAGAACTATAAAAATAGTTTTACTAATTTTGAACCACAAAAATAGCCTTTTTGTAGTTATATAAGTCATTTTTAAGTTTTATTTAAAATTTTGGAGAAAATAATTTCTAAATATTATCCTAAAGTTAATTCACTCAAAAAAACTTTCTGTGTTTTTGAAGAGGTTTCATATAGTTGTATTTCTAATCTAACACCTGATTTTGTAAGTAAATCGGGAAGCAACTATTTTTATTCACAAAAAGGGATTTATAGATTATCAAATCATTGGGGACGATTTGCAAATTCAAAATGGAGGTTAATAAATCACGATTTAGAAACTTCTAAATTCAAAGTAGGCTATGCTACTTGGGATAGTTTTTTTCCTGATAATGAAATAGAAAAATTATATTATCTTGATTGGGATCGTATTCGTAATGAAATTCATTATCTACACAAACAAACTAAGAATTATAATAATTCTGCAATTTTAAGAACCAGCACAGAAACTAAAAAAAGACTAAAAAATGCACGAAATATTTTAAATCTTACGAATTGGGCAAAACATTTTGATGAAGATATTCATATTCTAAGAGAAAAAATAATAAACGACTTAATTTATACAGAATTATCTTTAGATCAAATTAAAAAACAATATTTATGAGCCGTAAAAACGAGGAGAATATTAAAAAATTCAATAATAAGCTTAGAAGAGCTAAAATTAAAAATGAGGCAAAAAAAATAGAACGGAAAAATAAACTAAAGAAAATAAGTAATTCTTTTTCTGAGAAAGAAAATTAGATATAGTACATTTTATCTAAAATTTATTTTTTTAAGCTTTTTTCTTACATAATTATATTTTTTTTTATTAAATTTGAGAATAAAAATTAGTTAATTCTTACTTATAATTCTTAAATCATATTGTCTTTTATAAAAATGACATAATAAAATATCAAAAAAATTATGGAAGATTTGACCCAAAAAAAGACAATAAGACTAATTAGTATTACTTATTTTGCTATTGCCTTATTATTTTTAATAAACGAAATATTTAATATAAATCCTTCATTATCCTATCTTGGATTATTACGTCTAATCTTATTACAAATACTTTACATATATAGTTCATCAAAAAGAAATTATCTTTTTATAGGAGTTCTTATTTTTGTGATTATTAGCAATTTCTTTTTCCAATACAAGACAAAATCATTTTTATTTTATGGAATGATTGCTTATTTAATTAACAGACTACTTAGTCTAATACTAGTTTATCAAAATATAACCCCAAAAAAAATAATGCCTATTTTAATTTGTACAATTCCTTTTTTATTTTTTTACTTATATGTTATATTTTTAATTTATGATTTTTATTCATCTAATTTTTTAATACTTTTATTCAACGGAATATTAATGTCTTTGTTGGGAGGAATTTCATTATCTAATTATTATCTAGAAAAAAATGAAATCAACAATAAAAATTCTTTCTTATTAATAAGCATTATTTTATTTGTAATGCAAAATTTCATATTTATTCTTCAAAAATACTTTACCTTAGAAAAAATTTTTGAACCTATCAATATTATATTGAATACATCATCTCTTTATATTTTTTATAGGTTTATTATTTTAAGTGAAAAATATCAGAATAATAAATAATTTTTTAATCCTTCAATATTTATTTTATAATATCATTCTTTTTTATCTTCTAAAGGAACTAAATTAGATTCTTCCTCTACAGTTGTTGTTGAAACAGCACTAGTCGTTGGGTAACTAGATTTTGGAAAAGCATTATACCTCTCTTCTATTTTAGGCCAACTAACCATACTAAAAAAGGTATTAGCATATTCTTTTTTTCTATTTTGAAACTTTAAATAATATGCGTGTTCCCACATATCTAAACACAATAAGGGTATGTCTTTAATCCCTAATCCTTTCATTTGAGGAGCATCATTATTAGCTGTGGTCAAAATTTTTAATTTACCATATTTATCCGAAAGCAACCAAGTCCAACCTGAACCGTTAATTTTTATAGAAGCTTCCGAAAAATTTTGAATGAACTGATCAAAAGAACCAAAATCTCTATTAATAGCTTCTAATAACTCTCCTGTGGGCTGTCCTCCTGCTTTTGGGGCTATTGATTCAAAATAAAAATTATGATTATATACTGCTCCCGCGTAATTACGAATTTCAGTATCAGAATAATTTAAATTTTTAAATATATCCAAAAAATCTAACACTTCATATTTAGTCCCTATTATTGTCTTATTAAGAGCGTTTACATACGGTAATAAATGTTTTGAATAATGTAATTCTAAAGTATTAGAATCTAAATAAGGTTCTAAAGATTGATATTCAAAAGGTAATTTGTATAATTGAAAAGCCCCTTCATTAGCTTTTAAATCTGAAGGTTTAGTATCTTTTTTTTCGATAGCCACTATAGGAGTAGCAGGAACATCTACGACTTCTACTAAAGTATCTTTTTTACAGCTTAAAAAAGACAATCCAACACAATTTATGATAAAAAAAATTTTTTTATTCATTTGTAACTATTTCATTTACTAAATCAATATAACTTTTTTTAGCTTCCTCAACAGATAAATGGCTTACTTGCATCCAAGCGTTTAATTTGAAAGCATCACGTACATCTAGATTACTATAATTCATATTAGACATTGAGCCATTACTAGCTTGTTTATAATAAGCATATAACCGTAACATAACATCTTGAGGAAGTGAGTCCTGTTGCATTTTAGAAACCTTCATAAAAGCTTCTTTAAATTTAATATCTAATTCTTGAGGAGACATTTTAAGCTTGTGCAATAATAGTGTAATTTCCAATTGCTTTTTCTTCTAGTTGCACATTAACTTTAGTTCCTAAAGGTAGATATAAATCTACTCGAGAACCAAATTTTATAAAGCCTGCATCCGTT
This sequence comes from Flavobacterium sp. TN-1, assembly GCF_052828645.1. Taxonomy (NCBI): domain Bacteria; kingdom Pseudomonadati; phylum Bacteroidota; class Flavobacteriia; order Flavobacteriales; family Flavobacteriaceae; genus Flavobacterium; species Flavobacterium sp. TN-1. The sequence continues at coordinate 2,601,724 of NZ_CM128253.1, read as the reverse complement.
CCTTGAATTGCAACATCGCCTTCTTTCGCATAATTTACAATTCTTTTTGCTAAAGCTCCTGCAATTTGACGATACATAATTTCTCCAAACGCTTTATTTTCAACTACAACTGAGGTACGTTCATTTTCTGTACTAGCTTTTGGATGCCAAGCTACTAAATACTTACCTGGATGGTACTTACTGTATTTAACAACTCCTGAAACAGCATAACGAGTAACATGAACGTTTATTGGAGACATGAAAATAGAAACCATTAATCGTTTATCTTTAAAATATTCTTCTTCGTATACTTCTTCTATTACGACTACCTTACCATCAACAGGTGCTAATATTGTATGTTCATTAGGTTGTATTTTTCTATTAGGGTTTCTAAAAAATTGCAAAATTATTATATATAAAAATAATACTAATATTTGTATACTTAAGCGTAACCATGTAATATCAATCAAAAATTTATCAGCTAAAAACAAGCTAATAATCATCATTAATGAAGCTACTGAAATAATTTTAATTCCTTCTTTATGAAACATATCCTACAATTTTTAATAGTAAATAAATAAATGGGGTTGTAAAAATAATACTATCTAGTCTATCTAATATTCCTCCATGACCAGGCATAATATTACCACTATCTTTAACTCCTGCTAAGCGTTTAAATTTAGACTCGACTAAATCTCCTATTGTACCAAAACAACTTATTAGTAAAGCAATCAGAATCCAATATGTAACTGGCAGCAAATTTACATAATATTGACTTATTACAAAACTAGCTAGAACAGTAAAAAGAGTACCTCCTAAAAAACCTTCAATTGTTTTTTTGGGAGATATTTTTTCGAATAATTTATTTTTTCCAATTTTCTTTCCCACTATATAAGCAAATGTATCATTTGTCCATATTAAAATAAAAATTCCTATAATAATATGAGGATAATGATTTTCTTTTATTTTACCTAATTTGGTAATCAATATAAATGGTATAATAATATATCCTATTAAGATTATCCAATTTAAATAGTTAATATCTTTAATTTTAGAATCGAATAGCCATTTACAAAGAAATGCTAATACAATTAAACTTATAATGACTAACATCCAATTATTAAAGTGGTAGTTGTTAAAATAGGTATAATTTAAATAAGAGATAATGGCTAGCAGAAAAGCTAATCCTTTATTTATTCTAACTAAATTTGTGAATTCATTTACTGCTTGGAATAAAAAAAGTCCAAAAAGAATTAAAAAGGATTCTTCTGAGTATAGAGTAGCAGACACTAACAAAGCAACATATATAATGCCTGATAATGCACGGACTAATGTTTCGTTCATGCTATAAATCTTCTAATAAAAGTAAATATAAATTTTTTGGAGAGCTTCCATAATGAAGAAAATCTTCTTCTTTCACTTTTTCAAAATACTTAATGGTTGTGATATTAGTTGGATAATTAGTTGTATAACGTCTTTTAATTTCGCGTAAACCGTCACTTTTACCAGGAACCATCTGACTAGTAGCTGCTATAACTACAATATTATCTGGTAATTCATTTATTTTATTATGTTTTATTTGAGCAGAAGAAAACATAATAGAGCCATCCTCAGCAATAAGACCTTCGCAAGTTGCTAACAAAAATTTTGGACTTATAACATTTGAATAGCTTATATTGTTAGAATCAAGCATTCCAAACAATTTTGATTCTAAACAAATGGCTTCTGATTCGAACCAGTCATTTTCTTCTAAAATATTTTCAAACTGTTCATTTAATTCTGCTAAATTTTCGCAGTATAAGAATTTACCTCCATTTTTTTTAAAATTCAAAGTAAACAACTCATCTACTGGTAAATTAACATTTACTTCATGAAAAGGGTTGTATTCACTTTCATTAGCTTCTTGAGAAGCATCATTACTTGACCCAAAAATTTTCCTAAAAATACTCATATATTACTTACAAATAGAAGTAGTTTGGTTTAATTGCCAAAGTTAAAAAAAACTCAATCTAATTTTAACATAAGATTGAGTTTTTTATTTATTTTATTAACTAAGTTTTAAACAATTTCTTCTTGTAAAGATTTGTCATAGGGACGTTTTCCAAAAATTTCTTCTAAATCGTCTTTAAAAATTACTTCTTTTTCTATCAAAATATCTGCCAAGCGTTCTAGTTTTTCTTTATTTTCTTGTAGAATATGAATTGCTCTTTGATATTGTTTTTCTATAATGGCTGATATTTCTTTATCTATTGTCAGAGCTGTTTCTTCTGAGTAAGGTTTAGAAAAATTATAATCGGATTGTCCTGATGAATCATAATATGTTACATTACCTAATCTTTCATTTAGTCCATATATAGTAACCATAGCACGAGCTTGTTTTGTTACTTTTTCCAAATCACTTAAAGCTCCTGTAGAAATCATATCAAATACTACTTTCTCTGCGGCACGTCCTCCCATTGTGGCACACATCTCGTCTAGCATCTGGTGTGGTCTAACAATTTGTCTTTCTTCTGGCAAGTACCAAGCTGCTCCTAAACTTTGTCCTCTAGGTACAATAGTTACTTTTACAAGTGGTGCTGCATGTTCTAACATCCAACTCACGGTAGCGTGTCCTGCTTCGTGTATGGCTATTGCTCTTTTTTCTTCTGCTGTTATTATTTTGTTTTTCTTTTCTAATCCTCCAATAATTCTATCTACAGCATCTAAAAAGTCTTGTTTATCTACTGCTGATTTATTATTTCTGGCTGCAATTAGAGCTGCTTCATTACATACATTGGCTATATCTGCTCCAGAAAACCCAGGAGTTTGTTTTGACAAAAAGTCAGTATCTAAATCTTCTACTTTTTTCAAGGGTTTTAGATGAACTTCAAAAATTTCTTTACGTTCTCTAATATCTGGTAAATCAACATAAATTTGCCTATCAAAACGTCCTGCACGCATTAAAGCTTTATCTAACACATCTGCACGGTTGGTTGCGGCTAATACAATTACACTTGTATCAGTTCCAAAACCATCCATTTCTGTCAAAAGTTGATTTAATGTATTTTCACGCTCGTCATTAGACCCTGAAAAATTACTTTTTCCTCTGGCTCTACCTACGGCATCTATTTCGTCTATAAAAATAATGGCTGGTGATTTTTCTTTGGCTTGTTTGAATAAATCACGTACTCTTGAAGCTCCAACTCCTACAAACATTTCTACAAAATCAGATCCTGAAAGAGAAAAAAATGGTACTTTAGCCTCTCCTGCAACCGCTTTTGCTAATAATGTTTTACCAGTACCTGGAGGGCCAACTAATAAAGCTCCTTTAGGTATTTTACCTCCTAAGTCGGTGTATTTTTTAGGATTCTTTAAAAATTCTACAATTTCTTGAATTTCTTCTTTTGCTCCTTCTAATCCGGCTACATCTTTAAAAGTAACTTTTACATCTGTTTTCTCATCAAAAAGTTTCGCTTTTGAACGACCAATATTAAAGATCTGACCGCCTCCTCCAGAACCGCCTCCAGACATGCGACGCATCATAAAAACCCAAAAACCAATTAAAATAAAAATAGGAAGTAACTGAATCATGAAGTCTGTCCAACCTCCTGATGTTTTGTATTCGTATTGAGAAATTTTATTAGTCAGCTTAGCTTCTTTTAAATCTTTTGAAAAACTTCCGTCTTCACCGCTAATTTCAAAAGAATAATGGGGACCTAAATTTTTACTTCCTAATAAATCTTCTTTAGGTAATTTTAAATGAGCTTTTTTTGATAAAGCATTTTCTTTTAAGTAAACCGTAACAAAACGATCATTATCTACTTCTACTTTGTCTATATCTCCTGCTTCTAAGAACTCATAAAATTTAGAAACATTTGTTTTAGTAGGTTCAACCCAACGAGATTGACCAGATAAATACATCCCAATAAATACAGCCCCTATTAAGCCATATATCCACCAAGGATTAAATTTAAAATTATTTTGTTTATTTTCTTTTGACATAGATACTCTAACAATTAATATTTATTTTCGATTGATGTAATTTTAGCATCTCCCCAAAGACTTTCTATGTTGTAATATTCTCTGATGTGTTTTTGGAAAACATGAACTACTATATGTACATAGTCCATCAATACCCATTCACCATTATCAGTTCCTTCAACATGCCAAGGTTTTTCTTTGAGTTCTTTTGAAACAGCTTTTTGAACAGAATTTACTATTGCATTAACTTGTGTATTTGAGTTACCATTACAAATAACAAAATAATCACAAACTGTATTTTCTAATTCTCTAAGATCTAAAATATCTATATCATTTCCTTTTACGTCTTCAATACCCTTAATGATATTTGCTAATAAAATATCGTTTCCTACTTCTTTGTTCGCCATTTATTTTAAATAATTATTTTTCGCAAAGTTATTGTTTTTTGTCTTTATTTTGAAAGATAAAAATAGATCTTAATTTTTATTATTTCAAATTGCAATATATGAAGTTAATCAAACTCAATGCCATAGATTCTACAAATGATTTTTTAAAGAAACTTTCACAAAATCAAAGCCTTGAAAATTTTACAGTAGTTACAGCTCAAAGTCAATGGAAAGGCAAGGGACAAATGGGTAGTAGCTGGTGTACAGAAAAAGATAAAAACCTAATAACCAGTATATTGGTAAATAAAATAATAGATCATACCGTTACCATATTTGATCTTAATATAGCTGTTGCTATAAGTATTAAGGAAACTCTTGAAAAATATCAAATTCCTGACTTATCTATAAAATGGCCAAACGACATTATGTCAGGAAATAAAAAAATTTCAGGTATATTAATAGAAAATTATTTCAAAGAAAATCAACAGGTAGAATCTATTATAGGAATTGGATTAAATGTAAATCAAGAAAATTTCAGTAATTTACCTAAAGCTTCTTCATTAAAATGTATAACAGGCAAAGAGTATGATATTGAGGAAATATTATTTATGCTATTAAATCAGCTAAATAAAAATTTAGAGAAATTAAAAACGGATAAAGAACAATTATGGAATTATTATCATAATTATTTATTTAAAATTAACAAACCTGCTGTATTTGAAAATAAAAAAAGTAAAAAATTTATGGGCATTATTAGAGGAGTAACCCAAAACGGTTTAATTGAAATCATGATGGAAGATGACATAATCCAAACTTTTGATATTAAGGAAATTACAATGCTCTATTAGTTTTTCAGGAATAGTATAAAAAACAAAAATGCTCATCAAAAAAATTGAATACAGCATTTTGTGTTATTATATATAATTATAAAGTTTAAAAACTTTTTTCATCTAAGGCTAAATCAGACTGTGTTTTGCCATGATTAGCTGGCTGACCAAAACTGTCTAAATTTACCATTGTAATTGAATCTACTGTAATAATAGTGGCTTTTGTCATGACATTTTTAACCTCACATTTCATTGTAATAGAAGTACTTCCAAATTTAATAACATCTAATCCTATTTCTATAATATCACCCTGTCGAGCAGAACTCATAAAGTTTATTTCAGACATAAACTTTGTTACAATTTTATTATTTTTTAGAATAACTATTGAATAAAGTGCTGCTTCATCGTCTATCCAAGATAATAATTTTCCTCCAAAAAGAGTACCATTTGCATTTAGATCTTCTGGTCTAACCCATTTGTGTGTCTTGTATCTCATCCCTAATTTTATTAGAAACAAATTTACATATTTCTCGACAATTAAAGATTAGATTATTATGACTATTTATTTTAATACAGTTATAGATAATAGAAATTATTTACAGATGAAAATGACTTTGAATCTAAAAAGAGTTCTTTTTTAGAAAATTTAAATCTATGAGATTTTTTTGTGTATTTTGTCTTTCTTCTCTTATTTTCATTACAAATTTTAATGCACAATGTGAAGTGAAAAAGCTAAGTTTTTAGTAATCTTTGTACGAATATTTTTAAAAGTAAACTCTAAAATGTTAAAGGATTTTTTATTAAATTTAATAAAAAATAAAAGATGGAAACTCGTGATAAAAACCTTTTAATTTTAAGAGGAGAAGCTTTAGGAAATATAAATATTAATTCTTCTGATGAAGAATTATTTCAAAATATGACAATTCGTCCTATATTAAAACTACAGAATGATTTATTTATTCAGGTTTTTATTAATTACGCTATTAAACAAAAGAATGTTTTTTTTAGTCTTTCTGTAGAAAAAAAATTGAATTATATTGAAAATGTTATACAAAAGGATATTAAATTTAGAAATTCCCTAAAAGGAATGGTAATTGGTTTATTTACTGTTGATGAATATATGGAATATATAAAAAACTCTTCAAACTTAAATAAAAGAATGATGAGTTTGTTAATTGAACGATTAAAAAATCATGTTCAATTATTAGTTTTTTAATAGATCTATTTTTTACTGTAACTCGTCATATTTGGCTATTGTTTTTTGAACTATATCTAAATCAAATACCACAGGAAATAATTCTTGTAAAATACTCTTCATTTTAAGATTATGATGTAAAGCATTTGTTAAGTGATATAATCCTTTAGTAGGATTGTTTAAAGTATAATATAAGCCTGCTAAACGGTATTCTATTTCGTAATGATCTAAAAATAAAATATTTGCTTTTATTAAGGTTTCTACAGAAGCTTGAAGATCACCAATAAATAGTTGTGTGTCAGCCCAAAATAGAATGGTTTCTAATTGGGTATCTCCTAATTCTACTGTTTTTCTATATCCTTCTTCTGCTTCTTCAAATAGTTCTAATTCTTTATTTATAGAGGCGTATCGTTTCCAGTATAAAGGATTTTCTGTATCTATACCAAGGGCTTTGTTTACATAATAGAGTGCTTTTTGAAAGTTTTCTTGGCGTATATAGAAATCTGTTATGGCAATCCATCCTTTATCTAATAAAGGATCTTCATGTACTGTTTTGTTGTAATAATTTAGGGCTTCTGAATCATTTCCCATTTTTTCAAAACATTTACCTATCCGTAATAAGGCATAGGAGGTTGGATCTTCTAATCGAATGGTTTCTTGATAGTTCCAGATGGCTTCTTCATAGCGTTCTAAACGTTCAAGTGCTTTGGCTTTTTCCATATAGGCTCCCATAAATTGATCGTCAATAACGGTTGCATAATCAAATGCTATGTAGGCTTCTTGGTAGTGTTTTATAGTTGAGTTTAATCTACCTAGTTGGTGCCATGCAATTTCGCTATAAGGATTTGTGTCTATATAGTTTTGTAAAAAGGTAATGGCTTCTTGATATTGTTCTAGAAATTCAAAACAATAGATGACGTTGTAGAGTCCGGATTGTTCTTCGGGTTCTTCTTCTAAACAAGCTATAAAGTGTGTTTTGGCTAGTTCTAGTTCATCCATGAATAAATATTCCATGCCTAAAAGGTTATGAACATCAGCATAGTCATCTGTGTATTGTAAGGCTATTTTTAGAAACTCAACGGCTTGTTTATGATCGTCTCGTTTAGAACAAATGTTTGCTTTTTGTATAAAAATTTCTTCATTTGTGGGTTCTATAGCGTATAAATCATTAAGTAGCTTTTCGGCTTGTTCTAGTTTGTCTTCAAATAACAACATTTCTACTTGGACTAACTTTAATCCAAAGGATTTAGGATGTTGTTCTAGTCCTAGTTTTAGGGCTTTTTTGGCTAGAATAGGTTTGCCAATATCCATATAATGGAGGATGATATCCTCAAATTCTTCTGAATCAAAAAATAAAATTTTATTGGTTTTTAACATTGATTCAAATTTTGATAAGGATAAACTGTAATCTTCTTCATCGTGACTCAAATCCATACTCCTAAGTTTTTATTATCCTTACTAAAATAGTAAAGTTAGCGTTTATAATGGGTTAAAAAACGATTTGTTTTGAACAATTTAGTCAACAAAACAAATAGGTTTTTGCTTATTCTATGCCTTTAATTTTGATTGTTAATTGGGGCTATTTCATTCATAGCTTCAATAATAATTCTGCATCCTTCTTCTATTTCTTGATTTGATAAAGTTAGAGGCGGTGTTATACGTATAGCGTTTCCTTCAAATAATAACCAAAAAAGGATTAATCCTTTTTCTTGGCATTTAAAGATAACTTGATTTGTAATTTCTGGACTATCTGTCATAATAGCTAGCATTAATCCTTCTCCTCGAATCTCTTTTATCAACTTATGTATCAACAATTTACGAAATAATTGTTCTTTTTCCAAACATTGACGCATTAAATCTGTTTCAAGTAATTCTTTTAAGGTAGCTAAACTAGCTGCTGCTATTACAGGGTGTCCCCCAAAAGTGGTTATATGTCCTAATTTTGGATTTTGACTTAATAAATCCATGTGTTTTTCATTGGCAGTAAAAGCACCAACTGGCATTCCTCCTCCCATTCCTTTACCCATCACAACAATATCAGGAATAACATCATAATTCATAAAACCAAATAGTTTTCCTGTACGTCCGAAACCAGGCTGAATTTCATCTAAAATCATTAAAGCTCCTACCTCATCACAACGCTGGCGTACTTTCTTTAAAAAATCATTTTGAGGCTGAATAAATCCAGCTCCTCCTTGAATTGTTTCTAAAATAATACCTGCTGTATGTGACGTAATTTTTTGTAAATCTTCTTCATTATTGAAAGTAATGAAGTTTACATCTGGAATTAATGGACGAAAGGCTTGTTTTCGTTCTTCGAATCCCATAACACTCATTGATCCCATGGTATTTCCATGATACGCATTATAACAAGAAATTAATTGACTACGTCCTGTTACTCTTCGAGCTAATTTAAGAGCTCCTTCTGTTGCTTCGGTACCTGAATTTACTAAATAGGTTTTGTTTAACTGAGTTGGCATATTTTGAGCTAGTAACGTACAAAATTCTACTGCGGGATCTTGTGCGTATTCACCATAAACCATTACATGAGCATACTTATTCATTTGGTCTATGATGGCTTGTTTAACACGTGGATGCTGATGTCCTAGAGTGCAAGCTGAAACTCCAGCTACAAAATCTAAATATTTCTTCCCTTTTGTATCGTATATATAAGAACCTATGGCGTGAGATACTTCCATTCCTAAGGGATGAGGAGAGGTTTGTGCTTGGTATTTATAAAAATCTTTTAACATGATTATTATCTAAATATTCTAAAATAAAAAAGGATAATTTATTTTTTAACTCAGATTATGTATTAAAAATTTATTACTGATAAAAATAATTTTGAATCTAAAAAAGTATTGTTTTTTGTCGTTAATATAGAAAAACTATATCTCTGATTTTTTTTGTATCTTTTACCTTCATCAAAAAATTTAACACATCATCTTGGGTTAAGATAATTTTGAATTATTTTTTATAATTTGATTTATTTTTTTCTTTGTTTGTTTTAATCTTATTGGTTTTATCAAATTCCAATGTTTCTTTAGTAGGACTTAGTGGTACATTGGGCTCTTGTTCTTTTTTCTTAACTTCTGCTTTGGCTTTAGTATCTAGTTCTATTTCTTCTTTTGGAAAAATATCTTCTAGTTTTAAAATTTGTTCGTTTTCTCGCCAAAGAAAACCTTTTAGTTTTCTATCATTTTCGGGAAGTTCATCTTCTGGATAAATTTGACCATCTGGTTTGGTAAAAAACGTAACGCTATCTATTGCATTTCCCTCTCCCATTAACATATTTATTTTACTACTTACATTTTTATTTATACCGATTAAGTCTTGCTTATCATTACGCATGTAGTAAATAACTTCTGTGTTTTTAATCAGATTTACTTCTTTTAATTTATTGTTTATAAATTTACCGTATAAATTAACTCCTTTTACTTGATTAAATCCATCTCCAATAGTATCTTTTGAAATGATAAAAGCATTATTAAACACTTTTAAGGAATCTACTTTTTTAGCAATTGTATCTGAAATAATATGTATTAAATCGCCTGTAAGCTGTCTTTTTTCATTCCAAAACACTGGTTTTCCAATCATTTGAGTAATCCCTTTTTTTTCATTAAAATGAATAGAATCACATTTACCACTCATATCTTTTTTAAAGAAACGAGCATTATTATATCCTCTTATGATTCGATTTTTTGTTTTTCCTGTAATTACAATACGTTTTGCATGAAACCAGACTGAATCTTTCTCAAAAAGACCTGATACTAATGCTTTTTTAGTGATGTACATAGAATCTTTTTTCTTATATACTTCTGCATAATGTCCTTTTATTATTGTTTTATTAATTGTATCTGTTACCTTAACATTATTACGAGCGCGTGCAAAATCATTTTTTCGATTATAATACAAATCTTCTCCTTCTATTATCCGATCTCTATATTTGATTTTAGAACCTCTTTGTAGTTTTCCTTCATCCTTTTTTGTATCATAAAAACCTTTAGTTGTATAAATTGTATTATTGGCGGACGCTATGGTTGAGGGACCAAAAACATACGCATGTCCTGAATTAGTGTAATAATCAAGATGATTTGTGCGAATTGTATGAGTAGGATTATTTACTGTAACAGCCGTTTTAAACTCAAATTTCTTTTGATTTAAATGATAACGTCCTGATTTACTAGTAAGCGTATTTTCAGCATCTCGAATGGTTCCATAGGTATTATAGTAAGCTTGTTGGCTTTTACGATCAAAGTTAATAGTATCGGTAGTTACAGTCATTTTAGGATCCGTCATTACCACATTTCCTGTTGCAAAAGCAAATTTGGTATTTCCATTATATTCGGCGTAACGACTAGACATAGTAAGCGTATCACCTTGAACTAAGTTTACATTTCCAAATGCTTTTACATAATTTTGTTTAGTAAAATGATATGCTTTATTACAAGACATACGTATGCCTTGGTGTAAAATACGAACATTCCCTGTAAAAACAATCGCTCCAGGTACTTCTGTTTCTGATTTGTCCAAAAAATCGGCACCTTCAATTATAATTTGTTTACCTGTTTCTACAGGTAAAGCTTCTATTGGACTAGTAATTTGAGCAGTTGTAATTTGAATACTTAAGAAAGTAACTACAATAAGTATTTTGTATAATATAGAGTTCAAAGTGTTTTTTCTGCCAAAATTAATTAATTATGACCATTTGAGTAATAATATAATCATAAAATTTTAAGATGAAAAGTGATTCTTATTTAATTTTGGTCTCTTTGGTTTATAATCAAAAAATTCAAATGCCCATTTTTTCAAATTCAAATGCCCATTTTTTTACAAAATTACAAAAGGCATTGCTTATCACGCAATGCCTTTTTAAATTAACTTTAAACTCTATTTAAACCATTGTTTTTTTATCTCATTATCATTATGCTATTTTTTTATACAACATTATATCCGTATAATTCGCTTTGTTCACTTGTGTATTCATAGTTTCCATTTTCGAACCGTGAAACGGATTACTCATTGGCGTTTTTGTTTCAATCCACTCACAAAGCTCAACGATTTGACTCTTATTAGACGTGAAATAAAAATAATTTGAGCCTTCCAACACGTTTAAAACGTCTAAATAATCCCTAAGGTTCCAGTAGTCTTTATATGTACTGGCATCAGTTGATAAGTATGGCGGGTCTACCAAAAACACAACATTTTTTCTGTCCTTATACTTCTTGAACAATTCTTTATAATCCATTTGCACGACCTCAATTCCATCCAAATAACCGTCTGCGGTGTAGTTGGATTGTCGCACACAGTTGTACAGCGTAGATTTTTCAAATTCTTTATAACAAGTGGCGTAATTCATACTAAAAAGAATTGAGCTTGAAAGCGTAATATAGTCAACATAGCCTTTGGTTTCCTCTGACTTGACACGCTCTAATACTTGCTCACGTGCCTCTCCTTTAATGAGTTTATCTTTTGGATGATTTACCAAGATTAGCCTAATATCATCAAGCAAAACGTTGGTTTTGTCGATGTTTGCCAGTCGCTGGCTATACCCGTCGAAGTCGTTATAAACTACCGTGGCATTTGGATAATAAGCCTTAACTGTGTGGCTTAATAATCCCGAACCACCAAACATATCTACATAAATGGCATCGGCTGGAAATACATTTAAAGCAGGTTTGAATTGTTTTAAAAACTTTCGTTTTTGCCCCATAAATGGTAACGGAGCGGATGAAAATACTTTCTTCATTTTTTTGATTTTTTTTGATCGATGATTGTTTAATTAAATTTGATGATTGTCTTTGCAAACTCACCTTTTTAGCATAAAAAACCACACTACAGAAGACTTTAGTCCTCCGCTGTGTGGTTTTTGCACTAAAATTAAAAGGTGAGATGTTTAATTTTGCGGAGGACTTTTTTATTCCCTTCCTCCAAAGGAAATTTTACTTTACGGCATCCTGCGAAAATATTAATCCAATTCCCGCTAATACCGCTGTTAAAGCTTCAATAGTTTTTGTTTTGTCATTAACAAACAACAAAACTCCTGACACGATGGAAACAACGCCAGCGGACGTGGTTTTCCAGTTTTTAAAAATTGCTTTCATCATATAAATTATTTTGAGGGACAATATCCTAATCGAACAATACCCATTTTAAATAACCCTGAAGGGCTTGAACCCGTTTTGTTGTACGGAAACACAGAAAAACCACTTAGTTCTGAAACGTTTGTAGTTAGCTCGCTTTCAAAAAGAACTTCGCTTGTTTTTTTATCTGAAATTTTAACGTTATACCCCTGTGCGCTTCGTGTTATTTGTACGTTGTATATGACATCTTTAGCAAATAAAATTCCTGTGTCAATTCTTGTGATATCAGTATTCCGTTTGCTCGCTATTTCAAAGCTTGCGCTTAAAGAAAAGTCAAGACCTGTGAAATCAGTTTCTACTCCTGTCTGTCCAATAGCAATACGCCAGCACGTGTCGTTATAAAATTCAGGGACAGGATTAATCGTCGAATCATATAGAAAATCAACAGATAAACTGTCTCCTATAAAAAGATTAACACCTGATTCAAAAGCATTGATATTCAAATCTGTATTATAGGGAGAGTCACTCATTAATTGGAAGTAATTAACGCCTATATATTTTGAGTGAACAGGGTAAGAACCCGCAGATTTCACATTTGTGAAAAATATATTTGAGGGGTATGAGGTTAAAGGGATATGCCACATCCATTGTTTAGAAGAGTTCAAATCTTTCACGTCAATTTCTTTTATAATATTATCTTTACTTCTTACCAATAGACAACTGTCGGTAAGTCTTCCTTTTGCCACTTTATTAAGGCAAATCGGCTTATTAATAATTTGTTTACTCATTTTAGATTTTAGATTTAGTTTTCAATATTTTAAATAATTCCATAACTGGCAAGCCGTTGCGGGTCACCTTCTAAATAGGTAGCATTTATAAAATGCTCTTCGACAAATCCTACCACAAAATCGCCCGATTCTAAAACGTTATTATTAGCATTTGGTGCTACTTTAAATATCTGCAACTGCCCGACGGGTACAATTCGTGGGTTTTGCTGACTGATTTGGTTGATGCTTTCATAGACTTGGGTAATTCCTTCAATCTGATTGATTGGGATTTTTTCTGACTTGTGCCAAAACGAATCCCATGTAGCACTGAATTGTTCTTCGGTTGGTTTCGAACCTGTTTTAAACCATTTTTTTATGTTTTCTTTCGCTGTCATAGTTCTGTGATTTCGAAATGAATTCTAATAGACTGTACTGTTGATGCAGCTTCGTACAAGCCTACTTTAAACTTGTTGGTGTCGATGATTTTGAATACAGGATTTCCAGCGTCGTCGTCATTCGATATAGTACCTAAAGATTCGACCATTAAGTTTACTTTATAATTAACTGATGGCATTGGATTCAAAAAGCTTACATCTATATAATGATTACCTCCATCGACATAAGATGCTACAACAGCAGAAACACAATCCCCAAAGACAGGAAGGTTTGAGCCTACAGGCTGTCCACCTGTAATATCACCTAAAGTGAAGTACCCTTTGTTTTTAATAGGATTATTGAACGTTGGACGTTTTTCAAGCTCTATAATTCTATCAATTAAGCTTTGAATTATCGTTTTGTCAGCTTTTTTAGGCAACTCTTCATTAACTGTTTTTAAATCCGACGTGAGCTGTATGGTCGATTTTGGGCGTTTGAAATCAGCCCAATTAAAAGTAACTGACCCAATTCCAAACATTGCTTTTCGAACGAATAGAACATCTTTGTTTGTACCGTCTTTAAATTCCCTTTTATAAGCTGTTTCAGTAATTATAACAGTAGGTCCTTTCAGACCTCCAACAAAGTCAAGCACTTCACCGTTGATATACACAACGCCATCGCTCACAGTACCATTGCTTTCCTGACATCCTTTCAAGATGGCAAAATTCCCCGCTAGTTCGCCCAAGCTGTTTAAAAGTTGCCAGCTTGTTTGCATATCTTCTAAAGTTTGGGTTTTGATAGGAAAACCACCACTTTGGTTAATTTTTTGATAATTCATAGTTTTTCTATTCTGTAGCGTTTACCCGCCAGTTTGTAATATTTTATCAAATAGTTTAGTTTATGAATGTTTGCATCCACCAATTCCGACGGCACAAACACTACAAAGTCAACGCCTGTGTTTTCGTATTCATCTTCGGAAAAGACAAAAAGCGTATCATCTAAAAAAACTTCTTCGCCCTCTTCGTCTGTAAAAATGTACTCCTGTTGAAAAGAGTCTCCGTCGTCTATATAAATGCGCCTTAGTGTTTTGTCAAATTCGTCATTCAAAACGGCTTCAAGCTTGCACACTTGCCCATTATGCGCCAGCTTATACCAATCGTCGTCACGCTTCGATTTCCAGGACCTGTAAACGCTGTCAATTGGTTGTACCAAACAATGTAGAAAAGCAATTGTTTTGGGTTTACGCAGTGCTATTGGTAACAGTAATACTGCTAATTTCTTAAAGTCAACTTCATACCACATAATTCAAACTACTTTGGTTGTCTAACTCGAAATAACCTGCCTCGGGGATTGTTTTAATGTTAATACTTTTGAAACCTTCATAACTTCTTGTATCATTATTGTACTTCGAACTTTGAATGTTTGAAATGTTGACATTTTCCACGCCATCAACCTCCCGAAGCTTAGCAATTAAATCGTTTATGATTAACTCACCGTCAAATGGCAAACTTTTCAAATAATTCTTTAAAGCTAATTCTACCGACTTTGAACCAGTTCGAATGTTTACGCCATCATTACCTATAACCAAAGGATTCACGTAAATTTTCATCTGCAAAAGCAGTTTATCGGCGGGGTTGTTCACGATTAAAAACTTCACACCCGCATAGCGTATTTTTTTGATGTAATCCGTAAAACTAACTAGTTCGGAATCGCTTAATTTTCGCAAAATATCGCCTTGTTCGCCTGCAATTTTGATGATTAGTCTTGAACTTTCCACGCCTTCCTCGGGTATGGAACAATACTTCACAATCTTTGACGCTTCAATTTGTTCAGATGTAGCATTTGAGTTATTAAACTGGTCGTCGTCAGGCAATAAATCAAACCCCATTTGAAAGGCTAACGCCATATTTCTGTACCATCTTGCTGTGCCAGGTTTATATTCGTAAATTGCGGTGTCTATTTGGGTTTTATGCGTATCCATCAATTTTTCAAAAGTTTGAATAACGGCAGCATTAATTCTCGTGAAACGATAAAATAGATTAGCTGAACTCAAAGGAGCTTGTATATCTAAAACCGAACTGGTATATAATTCGTTTAAAATTTGATCGTGTATTTCTTTTTCAGTTCGTGCCATTATCGTACTATAAAACTTGAGTTTATAACCATTTCGCCAATGCCTAGTGGTTTATCGTATTGTGTTTGTTCTAATGTCAATCCCGTTGCGGGTTGAAGGTTTCTAGCCTCTAAATATTTTTTGTTTTTTTGGTTAATTGCTATAGTGTTAGGTATTTCTACCTCTTGACCGCTTTGTAAGTCATCGGTAATTGATGAATTGTTATAGAATGCCAATGGATAAGCATTAGAGGCATCACCTGTATAAATGCTGGCTACATCGAACCAGTTCTGTAGCACCTTAACTTTTACTATCATAATTAGCGTCTATTTCTAAATTTCCATCATTCCAACTCAAAGAGTTTACTATCATTCCATCGGCTATAAACTCCTGTCTGATCTCACGCATTAAGCTCTCTGGATTATGCATCTCAGCGTATCGTAAAGCTCCCACGCCTCGGGTAATATTTTCTTTGAATTCGCCTTTATCCACCATAATCAAAATTTTTTGATGCTGGTGCGTGCTTTCTCCAAGTACCAAATCGTTACCTTGAATAAGCAAATCCATATCGTCGTCTAGCATTATATCCTTAGGTATCATTTAAACTTATTTTAAAAGGGATTTAAGTCGTGTTTCAATAGTTTCAAAGTCGGCTGAATTATTTAGTATTTGCGTTGCGCCACTCTGTGCAGTTGCAGTTCCTGTAGTGCTTACTGTAAAACTCATCGCTTTTATATAGCTAACTAAATCGCTAAGAATTGCTTTTAAACTTTCGTTTTCTTTTTTTAAAAGAAACCCTTCTTTGTCAATCTCTAGTAGTGTTTCTTCTACGTAGATGCCTACTTTTTCAAGTTTATCACAAGCGATAACTAACCAATCTTCATCATCTTCAATACGAACCGCAAGCACATAAGAACCAATGGATGGGAGCAACAAAATACTTTTGTTACTACTTTGTACAGGTCGAAGTCTTACGGCTGGTATTTCCTGACCGTCCTCATCTTCAAGGGTACAAATCCAATTTTCCTTGTCAATTGCCTTAACCTTGGCGATATTGCTTACTGCAGGACCATACTGCGAGGCTAAATCTTGAAACCTTTTTCTAAACTCTTCGGGTGTCATGGACTTACGTATGTTAGTTTTATATTTTGTCTACCGCCACTTTTTGAAAATTCCCCCTCAATGCTTTCAATGAAAAAAGTACCTGACTTTTCAGGGTAGCGATACCCGTCAACTTCCACGAGCATTCCCTTTATCATATAAGGTTCTAAAAAACAATTAATACCGCCCTCATATCCCTTATAGTTACTCTTTGTTTGTAAACGATTGGCAATGTCTTTTAAAACATCTGCAGGGAAACCTTGCTTTATTTTTACGGCTTTTTCGTTACTGTATTTTTCAACGTCTGCAGGTGTTTTTTTTACTTCACCCGTGCCTGATTTCTCTTTAATAACTATTTTAGTTGTTTTATCGATTTTACGCTGTTTAAAATCATCATCTTTTATTGTGTTCCAGCCTAATTTTAACTTTACTTTATTTTGTAGCTTACCAAACTTTGTTCCTACATATAATTCATTAAAATTGAAATAAACCGCTAGTTTACATTCCTTTTGCAACCATTCTAAAACTTGTAAACCCCCAGCATTTTTAAAACGAACGTTGCTTAAAGGTATATGAGGTATCTTATCCGCTAGCTTTATTATCGTTCCTTGGCAAACATCAGTTAAAAGCTCTTTTACCGTGGTACTTGCATAGGTTTTACTAAACACTACATCATACAATTGGTAACTATAACCTTCGCATTCTACCTGTAAAGGAGTCCCTGTATTTACTCTTTTTACAAAACCTTCAAATCTTTTTTCATTTCTGCCGTCATAGCCTAGAGCAACTGAAACAAAGTCATTTTCTTGAATTAAATAATCATTTACTTTTTGCCCCTCGGTGTTAGTTTTATCATTTTTTAGATAACTAATTCTAGGTAGTTCTATAGTACAAGTGTCTATAAATCCATTTACATCTGTTTTCCAAACTACCTTGGCAGGTTTTACTTTTTTTAGTCCACCAATGGTGATGTCGCTGGTCATGTAAAACATATTATTCTAAAATTAAATCATCAATAAAATCACTTTCACACGTTAGGCTAAAAGGTCTAATCCAATGTGCTTTGCCTTGTACTTCGGGGAAGTCGAGCGTATTTATCACAATCTGGCAACTTTTATCCAGGAACAATTCAGGATAACCGCCGTGTAATGAAATAGGCTCTTGGCTTTCAAACAAATCCTTTAAAGCTAAAATTTCACTCTCAGGAAATTTTCTGTCTTTACCAATCAAAAAACCTTTAATGGTGAATTTGTAATCTTCAATTGAAAATTGTTCTTTCACTGTACCCTTGCGCTCACTTACTGCCGTTTTTACGATGTTTTTAGCCAATTGAACATTAATTGTACACGCATCTATTTCCAAAACCGCCTCTGTGGATTTCCAAAACGTGACAGGAAACCAAATAGACCGACCGTATAAACCAACCTTATTTAAGGCAATTTGATTTTTTGTATAATGAATAAAATCCTTTGCGTAATTATTTTGCTTGAGCCCCGTATAATTGACCTCTTCACTTTTTTCTTTTACACCGTCTTTATTTACGGAGAAAGGTGTTGCGTTGAAATAGGTTTTATAAAGTCCTACTAAGTTTATTACATTACTCATTTTAAATTACCTTACTTGTGTCTATTAATGTTCTGCCTAAAAATTCAGAAACAATTTTATATATTTGTTCCGCCGTTTCCTGTGCGTTCATTGTATAAAAGTTCAATCCATCGGCATATTTCTCTACATAAATATTTATCGTTTTAGGACCTCCACCTGATACGGTTACTCCTGCACTTTTTCCTGAGCTTGAATTTTCTTGAGCTAGTTTACCTCCAGTAATTAAAGGGCTGTCTTTTATTGGTTCATCCTTGGCTTTTGCAAGCAGTAGTTTTTTGGTTGCCGTTACCTTTATATGTTTTTCGTCGTCTGACCATAAATCTTTAATCATTTTATAAGCCCACTCAACTTTTTCAAAAAAGGGCAATATGAGTTTATCCCAAAGCCAAACCAACGCATCAGCCATTTTACCAATAATTCCGAATGTTTTTTCTAGTAACCAACCTAAAAAGCGAAATATATCTTTTAATAGTTCACTTTTCTTAATAAACTCAATTACACCTTGTACAATATGCCATATTTTAGCCAGCATATTTTGAGCATGGTCAACAACTACTTTGAAAATGTCACGAACAATCGTTACCCAGTCCGACCATTTACTGGTGCCGTTTACAAGGCTCATAATCCAGTCCACGGCTTTACCAACACCATTAGCCATCATATCAATATAGGGCTGAGCTTTTTGTATAGCTGGAGCTATACTATTACTAAATCGAACGGCTAAATCAAGGAGCTTGTTCATCACAGGCGAAAAGGCATCACCTATATCTGTAGCCGCATTACTAAGGTTATCCTTAAACGTACTCCATTTAACCGCTTTGGTTTGCCCTTGTGCTTCGAGTGCTCCAGCATAAATACCGCCTTTAGCTCTAGCCATTTCTAACGCTTTGGATAAATCAGTATAAGAGACGTCCATTTCACGAACTTGCGCAATGCTTTTACCTGTGGACTTGGATAACATTTCGTAAATGTTAATTCCCGCCATTCCAAACTGCTTAATATCCATAGCCGTAGCTTTACCCACGGTTTTTATTTGTTGCATATTAGCTGCCATTCTCGATAAAACATCGTTACCACCACCCACAGCCGCTACGGCATTGGCTAGGTTCATAGTGTCTTTTCTAGCATCTGTAGCATTTAGCTTTGCCGAAATAAGAGCTCTATTAACTTCTAATAAAGAGGCTGTGTCAAAAGGAGTTACGGCGGCATCTTTTCTAATATTAGCGTAAGCATCATTCGCTCCTTTTTCACCTAAAAAGGTTTTCAAACCCGTAATGGCTTGTTCTTTATCCATAGAGCCTTGAATCATAGCACCTACACCGCTACTAACTGCCCCCGCAATTGCGCCCATAGCCTGAGTGGCTACACCACCAACCATAGAACCTAAAGCAATACCGCCAATTCCTAACCCTTTTTTATCACCGCCCGAACCCATACCCGAACTATGATTGTTTGTCTGTCGTTGCAATAAGCTCAATTCTCTTCGAGCTTCACGAATTTGCGAAACTGATGTACTATTACGAATCGTAGTTTCCACTTCTTGAATTCGCCTTTGTATTTCGGAATAACTTTGGGCTAAAATTCGATTCCTGCCTGTGAATTGTTGCGCTTGTTGATTCATGCGAGAAAAGGCACTTTGTGAGGTGGTGGCTAATTGATTCAAGCCACCACTCATCATATCACGCATTCTTACAACAAACTCAACTGTACTACTCATCTTAAATTTTTGTTTTCATACCTTTTTCCCAAAGTTCCAAGGCTATTCCTGTTCTGTAAAAGAAGGTTTCACAACCCCATTCTTTTAAAGCATTAGCTCCAAATTGCATACTCCCAAATACAATAAGGAAATCTAAACCTGCTTTGTTTTTTTTGCAGTCTTCTTTTCCTTTTTGGCTAAGCGCGAAAAAACTCGCCTTTTTTCCCCTCCAAGAAATTATTTACTTGTAAGAACACAAACATAAAGTTGTCTTCATCCTGGATAAGTTCGTAGTCTCCATCAAGCCATAAGGTTTCTACAATCATTAAAACCGCTTTACTCATTCCTACAGTTCCCACACTCATTAGATACTCACCCAAATCCTCAGCTGTAGGCGGTCTAAGAACTGCTAAATAATTTTCAACTTTCAAGAAAATTAACAGGCGATTACCATACATTTGTTTCCATCCGTCCAATTGCGGTTGTCCGAAACGTTCAATAAACACCTCCATTTTATTCTCAACCACTTTCGGCTCTTCTTTTACTTTTTGTTCCCCTTTTGCTCTACGAGCTTGAAAAGGATTTGCATTTGATTTATTCATTTTTATGAGTTGTTAAATTTGTTTGTAATCAATATTCATAGCGATGAAAGGGAGTGTGACCTCTCTGTATTTTGCACCTTGTTCTAAATCCGCTCCCGTTTCGGTGAAGGCTACACCTGTAATGGTATAAATATTAGTAGGGTCAGCAATTCGCTTTTTAAACGAACAGATTAGAACAATAGCTTCGTGCGATACTTCGGTAATATCATCGTACCCTGCTAAAAAGGCGGCTTTGTTTAATGCATCAGCTTCAAAGCCTAGTACTTTTATACTTCCTTCGTACTTTTTGTTCCCGCTTTGTATGTCTATAGGCTCATCGCCAGCACCGTACAAATGTTCCTTTTCAATTGACTTTTTTAAACTAAAACCACGCAGTCCTTTGATGCTTCGGTTTAAGATTTTTATTTCAAATTGCGCCCAAGCGCATTCAGAAGATGTTAAATTGATATTCATACTTAAATGCTTTTAGTTAAACCCATAGTTATCGCAATCCAAGTCATATAACCTAAAGGTTGTATTTTGATTTGCATGCTTAACGTGCTGGTGTTTATTAAATCTTGATCGGTTGGGACTAGTACGTCAACATTGCTTATTTGCCCCTCCATTTTAGAACGGATTTGAGCTTTTACCAAATCCTCTAAATAAGTTGCATCGGCTTTGTTAATGCTACCATCTTTCTCCATTCGTACCGAAGTTTCAATAAGTGCGCTAGTGGTAGCCGTTGCTATTCGTTGGGCTTTGTCCATCAGTCTGCC
Organism: Flavobacterium sp. TN-1; assembly: GCF_052828645.1. Classification (NCBI taxonomy): domain Bacteria; kingdom Pseudomonadati; phylum Bacteroidota; class Flavobacteriia; order Flavobacteriales; family Flavobacteriaceae; genus Flavobacterium; species Flavobacterium sp. TN-1. The sequence continues at coordinate 2,580,280 of NZ_CM128253.1, read as the reverse complement.
ATGTACTAATATTCGATAGTCGTCAGCACCAGCCATTGTATCTACCGAGTAATAATAACCAGCAGAACCTTCACGGCGATGCATAATGATATAACCAGCATCAGTTAGCGCATCCAATTCCTCATTATAGAATTGCTCAAGAGGTTTGTTGCCTATATAGGCATCTGTTAAGGTTAAAGCTCCGTTTTGTCCATTTCCTAACTTGATATGCGCTGGATATTTGACCGCTCGAGCTAGAGCAGTAGCTACATTAGCCGAACCGTCGCCGTATGAATTTCCTAAAACCACTCCGACGTAACTGTTCTCCGCCCCTTTACTATTAAAAGGGGTTTTTGCAATATCATTGGTTCGTCCTTCAATTAATAATCGAATAGGTCGGTTAATAGATTGTTGATATTGGCAAATGGTTTTACTGGTTAAAATAGCATCCTCTACGTCCTTATCTAAGAACTTCCCCGCCACCATTGTGTAACTTGGAGCTGGTTTACGACAAACTCCTAAAAGCGTGATTCTACCTTGCGCTACCGTCAACAGTTTTTTTACTCCATTGACATTATTGGCATTAACCATATTGTTTAAAGTCATGGTATCTTCTACCCCCATAACCCATAGTTCTTGGTTTCCGCCTAGTTCTTGATAAAAATCCTTGATTTGGCGGTGTAAAAAAGGTTCATCTTCTTGGGTGTACCCTTTTTTTAGGGCATCTTCATAGCCGAAAACGGTTTTTATTACGCCTATGTTTACCGCTTTTTCAGCCGTTGCAACAATTCCAGCAATACCGTCTAAAACTACTATTTGACGCTGTAGATTACCACTAGTGACCGCTACGTTCACTTTAGGCGTTCCGTTTCCTTGTGCCATGATTATTGGTTTTTCTCGTTTAAGATTCTAAGTTTTTCCTTTTCGATTGCCTCTACTAAATCCTGTTTTTTCTGCGTAGGTGCTTCCAAATTCAAAGCAGTAAACAACTTTTTAATCTCAGGGTATTCAGATTTTGTTGTATCGAAATTTAAAATATCCTCTTCACTGAATTGATTCTCTTGTTCGTCTTCCTCTTCTAAATCATCAAATACAGGAGTTTCTTCCCCTCTTGTGAATTTGTCAACTGCATCATCCTTTAGCGTATTGGCATAACTTGCCGCACTCCCTTGTGTGTGAAATACTCGGTTATCACTTGTGATAAAACATTCAGTATTGCCTGCGTGACGCTTAAAATAGTCTTGCGCCAATTCTTTTTTATCTTGATTCATTTCAATTTGTTTTAAATGATTTTTAAACAATTTTTAAAAGTCTTAAAAAGGTTATGATTAAGATGAGTAATACGAGTCCTATAAACACTCTACCCATATTAATTTGGGTAGTTTGCCACCACGTTAATTCCCTTGGAACATATTGCGTTTTAATTTTCAAAACGGTTTTAATTCGCTGGGTGTGGTTCTCCTTGAGTTGAACAGGCACTTCTTGCGATTCCATCTTACATTTTACAGTCAAATAGTTATCCTGTAATTCTACTCCTGGTATTTTCAATATTTCGCCCGGTGTAACGCTGATAGGTCTGTTAATTACAACTTTTCCGTTTTGACACTCTAGTAGTGCCTTATAAAAACTACTATCTTGTTTCGTTTTTATAATGGTGTCTCTAAGGGTTTGCACCTTAATGATAGTGTCGTTCGTTTGGCTTGTAACTGTTGGAGCTAGGGAACTTTTACAAGCTCCCAGCATTCCAACAAGCATTGCAAACAACACAACTCTAAACAAACTAATATTTTTCATACTATATATTTTTGACAATTGAAAATGCATTCCATCGGGTTTGCTCCATTTTCCACCCCATTCAAATCCAGCATCTGTAAAACATTTTACTAAAGCGGCACTCATTGTTGGTTTAGCTCCAAAAGCGTTTTCCTTTTCGTTTATATCTACGGCTAATCCCCAGCTGTGAATGGATAAAGTGCTTTGACCTCTTTTTCTACGGATGCAAAAACAACCATTCCACGAAATAACTTCGGATGTTAATTCTCTATCAATGATGTTTTTAAAAGCCTTTTCTAAAGGTGCTACCATTAATTTATGGCAGTATATTTTTTGTGGTAACACTGGTATTTTCACCCTGATAGCCTCAGGCACTTTCCATACTACCATATATTTTATTTCGAAATCTATATCAGGTTTTCCGAATGCCTTTGTACAGGCTGTTGATGTTATCATAGTTTACCGTCAAGTTGTTTATATTTTTGTAATTCTGATACTAGGCTTTGATTTATACGCATTAAATCATGGTGCTTTTCTTCCAACTTCATTAATGCCTCTGTTGCTTCAGCTAAACGTTTAGCCATGTCATCTAATAATTCACGGTAATATTTAACTGCTTTTACGGCATTATCCAATTCTTTCCCTCGATCTTCAGCTAAATTTTTTCGCCTTGAAAACACCCACATGATTAAAGAGGACAAAAAGGCGGTAATTGAATGTTGAAAAATTTGTTCCATGTTGTCTTTAAAAAAGGTTTCAAAAAGAAGCCTTTTTGCTTATGTTTCTATTCTATGTTCTATTAAGAGCTTTGCACGACTAAGGCAATTCCTTTCCAGTCTTCACGACGGCAACGACCTCCCATTTTTACTAGTCCTGAATGAATGTCGCCGTAGTATAATGGGTTGTCAAAATCTTGAAATAATTTTGTATCACCCACCGATTTTGTCACGCTGTTTTTATGCCAAAACAAACTGGCTAGATTATCCGTCGCCCCTAGTGCTTCTCCTGGTAGTCTAAAAGTACCATCTGCCTTTAAGGCTAAAACAGAACTACGCTCTAAGAAGGTAAAACCAGCAAATTTCCCAATCACTCCATTAGCTAAATCAGCTGTCGCTTGAAATGCCGCCATTTGATTACTCGATAAACTATCCACAAACTCTTGTTGCATATAACTTTCCAACATTGCGTAACGGTTATCTTTAGGCACGTTATCTTTGTCAAATTTTGCTTTAACGGCTTGAACTTCTTTATAAGTCATTGCCTTACGGCTTCCTGTTTGTCCATCTTCGGTATTAACCGCTGTTGATCCACCAGTTGTAGCAAATCTTCGTGAAGTTGGAATATACTCTACAGTTACTCCTCCGCCAACCGTAGGTTTTAATCCTCTAACCCATGAGAATAAAAGTTCGTCACCAATAGTTTCCGCTAACGTGTCCGTATGGTCAGCAAGTACACTGTCCTGTTTTTCGTAGCTGATTTCTAGTTTTTCAGAAGTTAATACTGCGGTTGGGTCAGTTGTAAATACATCAAGTACATAACTAATAGCGGTATCGCCTCGTTGAACTGCCGTAGCCGCTCCAAAACCTCTATTTTTAACCACATTGGGTTTTGCTCCAGCTTGCGGAATATACACAACCGCTCCACCTACTACATGTGCAGATTCATCAAAACATAAATTTAGATGCGGGTTAGTACGTCTTAATTTTTCCACGATATAGGAGTTCCAGAACTCCTGTGGAATTTTAGGGTTTGCCATATTTAATTGGTTTTAAATTTTTCTTTTCTTAAACTCTCGAACAAATCAGGGTACTTAGTTCTAACTATTTCAAGTTCATTACTCGCATATAAATCATCCCACGATTTACCCGCAAATTTTTCAGGTACTGCACCTGAATCTAAATTGTCCATAAGTGACATTTGTGCTGGTAAAGCATCGATTAATTTTTTTAAGCCACTTGGATTAGCCTCGTAGTCTGCTAACAAAGTATTAGCAAGCTCAACGGTTAGTTTTTTATCGGCTTTACCCTTTGCAATTAAATCCTCAACCTCTTTCTTTTGGGTTGCACTTTTCAAGCTGTTAAGCTCTGTAGTCTTATCGCTTAAATCTTTTTCTAACTGCGGTACTTTAGCCGCCGTGTCAATCAAATTGGTTACCGCATTTAGTACATCCGCTTCCGCAGCGGAATCACTTAAATTGAGTGCCGTCAAAATTTGTGCGGCGTTCAGTACTGTTTTACTCATAGGTTCTAAATTATTTGTGAAGTCTGCAAGGTTTAGCGCATTGTCATTCTCATCAAACAGGTTTGCTAATGCGTTGTAATTTCCAGGAATGTCCACTAAGGATATTTCACGAGGAAACCACTTAGTAACCGTTGGCTGTGTTTGTCCTTCCAGTTGTAGTTCTGGAGCGTTTGTGGCTTCTAGGACGACAATTCGCCCAACCGAAGCGGCGTTTAAAAACCCGTTTTCAATTTCTGAAACGGTTTGCTCTCCCTCAGGATGTGATAAGTTTATAACAGGCTTAGCCATTACCTTATCACCTTCTAAACGAAAGTCCTCCCAACGCACAACAATACCATTGTCACGATTATGCATTTTGAAACCTATAGGATTTCTTTTTACTTCATCCAGTAGTAAACCAGAGGTTAAACATCTATAACCGTACACGTTTACCGAGTCGTCAGTTAGACAAAATTCCTTATCGATTTTCTTTGCTTTCTCCACCTTGCGTTTTTTTGTTGATGCAAACTTGCGAATAGTTGCAAACCCTTGAAAATTAACAAGTAAGGATTGCATAGTTTTTTCTTTAAAGGTGAATTTGTGGGCATTTTTGCACTATAAAAGAGTAACAAAATGGGGATTCAGAAGAAAGAAGAGAGGGAGTACGCACGGATTCTATACGTCAACGAGAGAATTACTTATAAGGAAATTGCTAGTCGTGTAAAAGTCACCGAAAAAACGGTGAGCAAGTGGGCGGAAGAGGAAAACTGGGATAAACTCAGAAAAAGCCTTTTGACAACTAAACAAAACCAGCTTACGCATTGGTACAATCAGCTCGAGGCAATTAATGAAAAAGTAGCCTCACGGGATAATATCCCAACCAATACAGAAGCTGATACAATGAGTAAGATTACTTCTAACATTCAAAAATTAGAAGTTGAAACTAACCTGGGCGAATACATCGAGGTAGGCATGAAGGTTTTAACATTCATTCAAGAGATACACCTTGAAGATGCGAAAAAATTTAAGAATTATTACGACGAATTTATAACTGCCAAATTGAAGCATGGCTAAGAAAAAGATAAGCAATAAAGCGTATTTAGACTTATGGAAGCAGTTTTCCGCTAATATGGATAATGCTACGCCTATAGATTTATCCGAATCGCATTCGGATAAACTAAAACGCATCAAACACTTAGAGGCTAATCCCGAAGAGTGGTTTAAATATTACTTCCCGAATTTCTATACCAGTGAGCCTGCCGAATTTCATATAAAAGCCACCAAAAGGGTTTTAAAAAATGCTGAGTGGTACGAGGTGCGCTCTTGGGCACGTGAGTTGTCAAAGTCGGGGCGTACTATGATGGAGGTTGTGTATCTGGTAATGACTAAAAAGAAAAAGAACATCCTTTTAGTTTCTAATTCCTACGACAATGCCGAACGTCTATTATTGCCCTATAAGGTAATTTTTGAATCCAACAATCGAATTATAAACGATTACGGCGAACAAAAAAAGATAGGTTCTTGGGAGTCGGGCGAATTTAAAACGCGAATAGGGGCGTCCTTTCGTGCCTTGGGTGCTGGACAATCGCCAAGGGGTACAAGGAATGAAAACTTTAGACCCGATGTAATTCTTATTGACGACATCGATACAGATGAAGACTGCCGAAATTCTGAAATAATCCAAAACAAAATAAACTGGATAGAACAGGCTTTAATACCAACACGTTCAATATCAAACGGATTACTAATTATCGTTTGCGGTAACATTATTGCTAATTATTGTTGCGTTACCGAAATGGGTAAAAAAGCCGATAGATGGGACGTGATAAATATTAGAGACAATGAAGGTAAAAGTACCTGGCCTCAAAAGAACACCGAAGAAGCCATAGACCGAGTTTTAAATACTATTAGCCACGAATCTTCACAAAAGGAATATTTCAATAACCCTATGGATGGAGGTGATACGTTTAAGAATATTCTTTTTGAAAAATGTCCGCCTCTTCGCTCTTGTAATGGTGTGGTTATCTATGCTGACCCCGCTCCAAGTGATTCAGAGCTTAAACAATCATCCAGTAAGGCTGTGGTTATTTTAGCTAAAAAAGGATTGTTTTACTACATTTATAAAGTTTGGCTTGATCAAATGACAAACGCAAAATTTTGTGAGTATTTATTTGAAGCTCATTTGATTTGTAAAAATGCACAGGTTGACCCTGTGTATGTTTATATTGAAAATAACAAGCTTCAAAACCCTTTTTATGAACAAGTGCTTTTGCCTCTCATTTATAGAATTTCGCAAGAAAGACAAACGGTTTTGCCTATTCGACCAGATGAGCGAAAAAAGCCCAATAAGTACGTGCGTGTTGAGGGAACACTAGAGCCACTCGTGCGATTGGGATACTTGCTTTTTAATATTAAAGAATTGATGAACCCACACATGGAGAGACTCGTTTCACAGTTTAAAAACTTTAGCCCTAAAGCCAAAAAAATAGATGGTCCTGATGCCGTGGAAGGAGGTGTGAAAATTCTTGAAAATATTGAAATCACACAAGCAACGGGCAATATTGAAACAATTCCAAGAAAACCAAATAAACACAGAGCTTAATTATGTTAGTGACTATTGAAGATTTAAAAACGGAAATGTACACTGAGGTGCTCTCAGTAATTTCACGTGGCGACCGTGACGAACTAAAAAAACAACTTAAAGCAGCGGAGGACTTTGCTAAAGCCTACCTTTTTAAATTTGATTTAAAAGCCCTTTTTGGTGATGCGCAAACACCGCCAATAATTCATGATGAAATGCTAACAAAGGCTATTAAAGTTATTGCTAGCTATTTCATTGTCCGAAAGGCAAATCCTAGCGGAAGCATCGAACTCTTTCGGGAAGATTGGCTTTTGATGGTCGGAACGGAGAAAGAACCAGGATGGCTCACGGATATTAAAAAAGGTATCATAGTTCCTGACTGGCCACTAAAACCTGATAATCCACAAACGGTAGAAGACGAAAGCCAAAAGGCAAATGGAGTTTTTTGGAACTCCGAAAAAAAACGAATTAACAGATTTTAAACGATGGAAAAAAAAGACCAACAATACATTATACACGATTTAACGTTTGTAGCGCCCGATCGTAATCGTAAAGATATTGCTAACTTGAAAACTGCCGTAATAACGGCAGAAGCCATACATTACCCAAGCCGTGTGCAATTGTATGACTTATACCATGACCTGCTTTCTATGGATGGTTATTTAAAGGGAGTCGTTGAAAAAAGAATCAATTCGGTAGTAAACAAAAAAATTAAGTTTACTAATACGCAAGGGCAAGAAGATGAGAATTTAACCAAACTGATTACTTCTTTGCACGGTCGCAATTTAATTACCAAAATTATTGAAAGTGAACTATGGGGGATCTCAGGCGTTGAGTTTAAAATTGGCGACGAATTTGCTTTAGAGGAAATTCCACGCAAACACATTAAACCCGAAAAAGGAATTATAGGTAAAAGCCAATACAGTATTAGTGAAGCAGATGGTTTCAAATACGACGACATGCCTATGGTGTGGGTTATTGGTAATAAAACAAATTTAGGCTTATTACTAACTTGCTCCTTGTATGCCGTTTACAAACGTGGTAATTGGGGGGATTGGGCGCAATATGTTGAAATATTCGGGCAACCTGTACGAATTGCTTATTATGATGCGTACGATAATTTAACCAAAGAGGAATTAAGAAAAGCACTTACTAAAAGTGGTACATCACTGGCTATTATGCTACCCAAGCAGGCGCAATTTGAAATGAAAGACGGTAAGGCTAGTAATGGCGACGGTAAACTTCAAGACACCTTTAAAAGAGCGTGTAATGAAGAAATGGCAATTGCTATTTTAGGGAACACCGAAACCACATCGTCAAGTAAAAGCTCTGGTTATGCTCAGAGTAAAGAACACGGGGAACAACAAGACGAAATAACCGCCTCCGACCTTATTATGGTAGAGAACTACCTTAATAGCAAAAAGTTTTTTGCTATTCTAAAAACGTATGGTTTTAATCCCGAGGGTGGAAAATTTGCATTTGATCTGGAACTTAATTTAGCCAAACTTAAACAACGTTTGGAAATTGATACAGTCGTTTGCGAAAAAGTACCCATTGACGACGACTATTGGTATAGCACCTATGGTATTCCCAAGCCAAAAAATTACCTGCAGTTAAAAAAACAAATGCAGGAGAAACAAGCAAAAGAAATACTCCCTGAGAATAAGGACAGTGAGGTGGAAAAGCAAAGCAAGGAAAAACCTCAAAAAAAACCTAAAGAAAACGTCTTAGAGGATAAGAAAAAGAAACGTTTAATGGATGGGTTTCTTAATAGATTAGCCGATTTTTTCGACCAAGCCCAACACTAGTTGGGCAAATCAATACACTATATAGTGACACGTGCGACTGTTGCGGTGGAGCATTACCTGATCTAATTGACCAATCGGGGTGGGATGATATATATGACCGAATTACAAAAAAAATACTTCAGGGAGATATTGAAGCTATACCCTTAGATATGTATTTCAAAACTGCGGAAATATTAATGGACGCTGTTTATCAAGGTTTGGGAGCTACGCAATTTGAATACGACGACCAAAGGGCGGGTTTAGGAGCGCACCTCCAGCACAATATTTTTGCTTTTAGTGCGGCTAAGTCTTTTACTCAGTTATTGCATTTTAGAGATGCTATGCTGGATGACGAAGGTAAAATACGTAGCTATACTTCTTATCGCAAGAAAATAGCCGATGCGGGATTATTATTTAATGATCGCTTCCTTAACACAGAATTTAACACAGCACAACAAAGTGCTATTATGGCGCATAAATGGGCGGTTTTAGATACTGAGTATTTAGAGTTTTCAACCGTGGGCGATGACCGAGTGCGTCCAGAACACGCTGTACTGGATAAGTTCACGGCTTTAAAATCGGATCCAGTATGGAAAATAATTTACCCGCCTCTAGCATTCAACTGCAGGTGTACTGTTATACCAGGAAAGAAGGTTAATAATGAAAAGAAAATGACTGCCATTGAAGCCGCTAAAGCAATTAACCCGCATATTAAAAACACGCCTTTTGATAATAATGTAGGGTTGAGTAGATTGATTTTCAATGACAATCACCCGTATTTTAAAAATGTAGATGGTGAGGTTAAAAACCTGAGCTGGCAACAATATGGTTTGCGTTCATTAGAGCAAATTAAAACTAACAAACTCCCTGAGTACCCAAAAACAAGTTTACAAGAATATTATGCTTGGTGGGATAAACAAAAAAAGCACACAGGCGATGACTTTATTTTAAGAGATGTATTAGGACAAGACATCCTTTTTCCTTCACATGAAGGTAAAAAAAGAAAATCGTACGATTTATTTAAAGAACATATCTTAAAAAAACAAAAAGAAAATCGTTTTGAATATGGAACAGAAGCCACTAATATCATAAAAGATCCCGACGAAATATGGTTTAATACTCTAGATGATAATTCTAGGTTTTACATTAAGTACTATGAACAAGCTACATTAAAGTTGGTTGTAAATGAAAAAATGGAAGCAGTGACCCTATATGACATTAAAGAGCAAAACACAGGAGAATTGAACAGAACAAGGAAAGGAGTGTTACTTTTTAAGAAATAAAAAAGCACCTCGTTAGAAGGTGCTTTTTAGTCAAGGCGGCGATTATAGCCGAGATTGTTTAGACCTCCTATAACCATAGTCATTTCTGACCTCTTGACACTACAAATATACATTTTTTTTAAAACCGATAACATGACACCGCAAGAATTTGAACAAGCACTTAGAAACAATGCAAGAGAGGTCAGACAATACGCCTCCGTTGCCTTCCCTCGTGTAGCGGGTGAACTTACCTTACGTTTTATCAACGGTAATTTTAGAGCTCAGGGGTTTCAAGGCGCAACCTTTAAGAAGTGGAAAAAAAGTAAAGGCACTACACTTGTGAAAACGGGTGCTTTACGGTCGGCAACTTTCTTTACAACACAGAATGGTCAAGCGACCATTAAAAATAATATGCCTTATGCTAAAACGCATAACGAGGGATTCAAGGGAGTAGTAAGCGTAAAAGCACATACCCGCAATACGTATAAAACAGAGCGTGTAGGAACGGGTTTATTTACTCGTAATGGTACGGAACGCACCCGAAGCGTAACGGTTAAAACTGGAGAAAGAACCGTAAAGGCACATACTCGTAATGTAGATATTGAAAAACGCCAATTTATGCCTATAGACCAAAACGACAGTCCAACTTTAAACAATGCAATAAAAAGGGAAGTTACACGAGATTTAAAAAACTTATTAAAATAACTATGAATTCATTTTTTGAAAAAATCTTCTTAGCTATTCAAAAACGAATTACTCAAGAAGTTCCTGAAATATTATGGATAGACCAAGACTTAGGACAATTAGCCTCAGACGAATACAGGCGTATGATTTTCCCCACGATGCTTATTGATTTTCCCACCGCTCCAGTGGAGTATATGGGGCAAAATATTAAGCTGGTGAAACCTTCAATATCAATACTGTTATTATTTAACAACTATTCGCAAACCCATCATTTAGCACCTCAAGAGGTCAAAGAAAAAGGTTTAGAGTATTTACGAATAGAACAAAAAGTAGTAAACGCACTGCAGGGATGGAATGAGGACTATTTTACTCCATTAGCTCACACCAATACCCAAAGCCGTAATAACAACGAAATAGGAATGCGTGCTCGAGAGCTAACCTTTACAACTTCATACGAGGATTGGAGCTTGGAGGATGACCAATATAAGAATGTAACTTTTAATTTTAGCGGTGAGATTATGCTATAAAAAAAGCCACTTAATAGTGGCTTTTAAGATTTGAAAAATTCATTAACTTTTTTGTATATTCAACATTCTTACAAATTTTGTCGGAGCATTCAAAGTAAACTTAACATCTGAAACTATAATAGAAGCACCATTATTATCAAAGTTCTTTTCTAACCAATCTGAAATTTTACTTGGATTGCTTCCTTCATAAGGAATGCTGGATATATATTTAATAAATGGTTTAACAGCAATTATCTTTTTTTCAGAATCCATACCATTAAGACTAGCTGTAGCGCGCACTTCTAAAACTGGATTTTCGTTATCTCCATACACATCTACTATATAATCAATACCTGAATCAGAGTTTTTACAGTTAATTATATTACCATATTCAGCTGAATGATTTTTAGTTATTTGATACCCTTTTTTTTCTAAATTCATATAGATATCAACTGGCATAAGCCCTTTTATAGCTTTGTCATTAACATTGATTTCTGATTCTTCTTGAGTTTCTTCCCTTTTACTTTTTCCTTTTTGATATTCATTGTATTTGCCAAACGCAAATAACACTATGGCTACTAACACAATTACAGTCCATTTTTTAGATATATTCATAACTATTTGTTTTAATTAGAATGTAAAGTAATTAAAATATGAGCTTAAAAACAAAAAAACTAAAACAAACTAAGTTGATTGGCTGGATTTTCTTTAGGAACACTCATCCCTTTGATGTTCATCCATTGACGGTACGAAAGGTAAATATTATGTTTCGGGAAGATTTGATTTATAATTTTAGTGTCGGGTACATCTTCATGTTTATGCGCATTGTAAACCGCTATGATATAGCGGGCACGCTTGAAGTAATTGTTTTTATTGTACGCCATTTTACAAAAATAGACCTAAAAAGAATATCGGTCAAGGCGACTTTTAAGCACAAAAAAAGCTACTGAAAAATCAGTAGCTTTCTGTTAATATAATCAGTGCAAAAATTTTCTGCGGTAACTATAGTTCTCACCATCATCCCATTAGAATGACTGACGTTTTTCTATTTTTAAAAGTTCTTTAGTCATATTAAATCACATTTAAAACAGGATAAATATCTAGGTAAATGACATCTTCAATATAGAAAGATATTGCCCCTTTTCCTGCTTTGTCAAATTCCTTTAGTTCGGGATGCTTGGCTCTTCCCATATAGCTATTTACGGCTTGTTCAAAATGTTTTTTTATAACTTTCTTTGCCGTTGCCAAATCTGACACCAGGGAGAAGTTTAATTCCTTCAACTCGTTCAGGCAAATCTCTTGAATTCTGTTTTTTGTAGTATAGGTTCTCGAAACCTTTATGAAATATTGTGCCATATATCGCCTTTTTTTATTCTGAATAATGTATAAAAAATCCTACCCTCGTTTCGTCGTAACCTATATTTTTCAGTTTTTTGATAAGTTCCCACATTGATTCTTGAACTACTTTATGAGCTTCACTTTGTGTCTCCGAAGGTGGTAATTTATCAATAAAATTCACCGTTTCATGTGTCATAAAAGACTCGTGACCTACGTAGCCTTTTCTTGGTTTTTTGGTTCTAAAAATTAGTTTTGCCATATCTTTTTTATTTTTAAATTACTTATCCCACCAACGTTGGTTTATAAAAACTTCCGCATAAGGATAAGCAGTACCTTCTTTAGCCTTTAGTTTTTTGTATTCGGGTAGATTCATCATCAGTTTTATTTTTTCACCGTCTTTGAGTTTCTCCCAGCGGTCACGGGCGATTTTCTTTTTAGACAGTTCGTTTTTTGGATAGGTGTGCCAGAAGGTTTCAAAGTCTATTACTGGATCCGCTTTTAGGATTTCAAAATTGGCTTTTAGTTTTTCTCTCCAAGCTTCAATCATTATTTGTTTACCAGGAAAACGATCCGAACAAAATAGCCATTGGTATTGCTTTGGTGATAGTTCGCCGTCTAATATTTCAAAGCTTTTAAAAATGCCGTTTAAATCGTATTTAAACAGCCATATAAAGCCGTCAGTTTTACTTTTGACTGTGTAGGTTATTAGTTGTTCTGTCATCTTTTAAAATTCTGTTAATTCTATTCAAGTGAAATGCTGACACCTGTCTTACTTTTTCTATCTCTGGAAGGTGATTTTCAATCCAAAGTTTTAAATTAACTTTTGGTTGAGCATCGTCGTCCAAATCATCAACGATTATATAATTGGGTTTTGTCATGCTAATTTTTGATTTATTTGGTTTATAACTCCCTGAATTTTAGTTTTGATAAATTCATCGATAAATTCATCTTTGGAATTTTTTATTTGGTCAATAAGTAAAAGTTCTAGCATATCAGCCTCGTGATGCTTTAATGATATTGTTACTTTCTTTCCAAAGGGTTGTCCTTTCAAACTAAAAGTCTTACTCTCTATTTTTTTAGAGACATCAAAGGCAATTGATAAGGCTGACTTTTCTCTCCTTGTGTGTGCTCTTGTATTATATACTGGTTGTAAAGTTATTGTAACTATTGCTAAAGTTTCTAGCGTGACTATTATGGGTATTTTCATTCTTCTATTTTTTATTTCCTTTATAATCTTCTAAGGGACAATTGTCAATTACTTTTCCTATTTTTATTTTTTTCATCTGCAATCGGTTATTGGTTCAGTTACTGTTATTTTACAATCATCACAAACTACAATAGTTGTTTCGCAGGTTACTATATTATTAATTACTCTTATATGAGTATTTTTATGATCGCAGCTATTACCATATATGGGTTGTTTTCTGCCATTCTCATCAATATAGTAGTTTAATATTGCTGTCTTCATTAATTATTACTTGGTTTTTGCATTCCAAACTGATTAAAATAAGCCTTTGTTCCTGCTTTTTGAGCAGAAATAGCATTACTATGTTCTAAAGCTCTAAATTGAAGTATAACCTGCTCCAATTCGTCTAAATTGCAAAGCCTTAATGATTTTCTCACACAGCTTTTGTGTAGCATAAAATGGTTGAATGTGTCCCAGTCGTTTGGCTGTTTAATACCCGTTCTTGTAGCAATAGTTAGAATGATAGAACGTCTTTGACGTTTTGTATCTTCTAAAAGTTGCTTTTGCAATTTTACTTCGCTTGTTAAAGATTCGCATAGTTCGTCTAATTCATCTTGTTGTAGCTCTTTACTGCTTTGAGTTCTGCCAGAAGTCCAAGCGTTTATGCGTTCGGCGCGTTGCTCTTTTAGTATTCCAAGCTTGCTAAATAGGGTTTGAAGTTGTTTTATTGTTGCCATTTTTTATTGTTTTTAACTATTTATATCTTCTTCTATATCTTCTGCTTGAGAGGCTAACTTTTTTAAAAGTGCTTGTAGATCATCGTTCCATTCCCATATTCTACCTCCAATCCAACACTCCCAAGTTTCTTGAATACCATTTCTAATTATCTCTATCATGAAATTTAAATTTTAAACGTAGCCTTTGTATGCTTTTTAAAGGCTGGATTATCAATTACTTTTTGTTTGTAAATTTCAAAAGCTTTGCGTTCTTGACATGTCAATTCAGTTGACGCAATCCAGCTGTTATAACTGTTTTTGTACACTTCTTTCCCATTTACTAAATAGCTTTCGTGGTCAGTTTTGGGTTCAATTACAATGCTCATCTTATAAACTTGAAAAATTTAAGATTACATTTTCCCACTTTCCACTTTCGTTTTTAAACTTGAACTCGTAGCCATAGCCTTTTAAGTGATTGCTAAAGCTTTCTTTTATCAATCGCAAGCCTTCTTTCCATCGTGGGTCGTTAAACTTGTCCTCGTGCTTGTATAAGTCCATTACACGCTTGTACTCGAGGTCGCCGTTTTCGTTACGCTCTAAAAAACTCATTAGAATTTCGTACATATCCAAGTCTCGTTTTTTTATGGAATCACTTAAAAAGTCTTTGATTAATTCCACGGCTTTGTTAGAGCGTTCATCCCACACAGGCTCTGTATCTCTACGGCGGGTTACTTTAACGGTGTCGTTTGTGTCTGATATAGAAAAACCACCTTTACTATTTCCCCTGATTTTGCCATAATTAGCCAGTTTATTAGCTTGGTCTTCCATTTCTATATGACAATATTGTTTGAACTCGCTGAGTTCTTTAAAAAAAGCTTTTGCCGTTCTGACCATGGTTTGCGCTTTCTCGTCTCGCTCCCTTTCATAGGTTTCTTTTTCTTTAGCTAATTGTTTTACCTCTTTGTCTTTCTTTTTTCGCAAAAAGGCTTCCAGTTCTGCTACTGACATCTTACTGATGTCTATTGTTTCTTCTGTGTTCATGGTTAAATCTATTCGTCTATAAAATCAATAAAATTCAAAGGAATCCAGTCAATGCTATCTACTAAGTGTAGCACTTCTTTAATTTTTTTCTCAATACCTACAGGTACAGGTCGAGGTTCTTGTTCTGTGTTTTGTAGCAGCTGCAAGAGTTGTCCTCGTTCCTGATTGATAACTATGCGTTCGCCTGTGGTGAACTTAGATTGGTATTGTGAGTGGAACTGTAATACCAAGTAAAGCACTTTTAATCGTTGTTTAATTTCGTTCGGATTCATTATTATTAGTTAAGTGTTAAAAAATCAGGTTCAAGTCGTACACATCCTATTTGGTACATACACCGCTCATTTACGGGAGGTCTTTTTTTAGCTAATTGGAGTAATGACTTTGGGAAAATGCTAAATAGTTTGACCACACTTTTGTCATAAGCTTCAATATAGTCTGCGGTACTTGCATTGCTATAGCCTTTTATATCTTCTAAAAAAGTCAGCTCGCATTTTTTCATTTCCATATTGTACCAATTTTTAATAAGTGAGTTGGCTATTACTTTTTGAAAGTCTCTAGTATTACTGGTTACACTTTCACACCAGCCTATATAGCGTTCAAAATCTTGTTCTTGGTATTTTTGTGGCGTTATGCCAAGTAGCTTGTGAATGTTGTTTGTTGTTTGCATTTTTATTCATTTTCTATTGTACCTCTTACTTTTTCGTAACCTTCTTTCCAACTTATAAAGTGTCCACCGTTAGGTCCTATGGTTCGCCCTTTGCAAGATGCTAAGTAACCGTTTACAAAAATTTTCATTTTAGCATCATACTGCACTCTCGTTTCTAGTTCGCTCCTCGGATTAGCTCCCTTAGCGTGAGCGGTGAAAATGAATATTTTACTAGGAAATTGTTTTTTTAATTTTATGTATTGATCAAATGTTTTAATGAAATAAGGTAGGCTATCAATTATAATTACTTCTGGATTATAACTTTTCTTTGCTTTTTTCAGAAAGTTTACCAAGTCTTCATAACCGTGACGTTGCATTTTGAATTTATCCTTAACATCATTCATCCCTACATTTTTTACTCGATTTATAAAATCAGTATCGGAGGTTTCTTCTTCAAGCACGTTGTAAAGTACTTTTTTTGTTTTTGCGAGCTCTTTTGCGAGCTGCATAACAAAGTAGCTCTTACCACCTCCCGAACTTCCCCAAACTAACCAAACCCCTTTGTCTTGTGGTTCTCCAAAAGCTTCATACCATTCGCCTTCAAGTTTAATTGTTTTAAAATTTTGAGCTAAAACATCTGAAAGCGGGATAATACTTTTTTGCTTTTTCGCTTTTTTTTCTTGTTTTATTTCCGATGCTTTTGCAATTACATCTGTAGGTTGCATTAGGGTATTTTCCATTATAAAAACATTGTTTTTGGTATATTTAAAACTTTACGAACAAAATCTTCCGTTAGAGGCTCACCTGTTCTATCAGCCTCACGCATGGCTGGAACTAAGGCATCATGTAATTCTCCATAATTTTCACAATTACGCTGTAAAAAGGTTTTTAAATCTTTATCTTCAATTTCATTTAAAAACAGTTTAAAAGAAGTATCGATACTCGGTAGTACTCTAACTCTAAATTTTAAACGACGGTAAAACTGGCGCATTCCTTCCTTTTTCCTTTTTCGCATTTTATCTAGCTTATCTAGTAGTTCATCTGTGCCAATGAGTATAATAGAGCACTCTTTCAACAAGTCATCGTAAAGTTCTTTCATCATACACAAAGTAGCTTGTTTCATATACTCACACTCATCAAAAATTAACATAGGCTTATAACCTTCGAACTTTAGCTTTTTAAAATATTTTACAATCGAACTAATGTTTTTTGATTTGGTTTTAGAAATAGGAATTTTTGTTACCTCTAAGATTTTATCAATCAGATCCGAAAGGTTATCGCTAGAGCCTACTTTGATAATAAACATATGTTGAGGATTCGCATCTGCAAACCATTGAGCTGTATAGCTTTTACCGCATCCTGTTTCGCCTATAATTACATTGGTCAAACCATAAAACTTAGCATCTTCCAAAACCGCTAGCATAGCTGTAGTTTGATTTGTAAACTGTCTTTTCCAGTAATTTTTTTCAAGTTCAAATCCTATATTTTTGGCAACTGCTATAAACCATTTTTCTTTAATTTCTGTCTTACCTACTTTAAAGCTTCGATTGCGCATGTTAGTGATGTAGGATTCGTTAATTCCTGTTTTTTCAACAAATACATTTGCTGATATGTCATATTTGATTAAATATGCTTCTAGTGCGTTTACTATTGTGTTTTTTTGTTCTGTTGTCATTAGTATTGTGCGTATTTGGTTAGGTCAATTTTCTCTTTTATGTATTCGTTTTGCTCTTCAAGCCACGTTTTTTCTTCTTTTTTGGCTTTTTCTTTTTCTTGTTTTAGCATCACTTTTTCTGCTTTTACTTGTAGCATTCTTTCTTTATTTTGTGTGTCTTTGTGCTGTCCTCTACTATCTACTAGTAAATGTTTTGCTAGTGTGTCGTTTAATAAAGGATTTTCAAAAACCGACTTTAAGGTTTCAATATTTTCCTGACGTTTCTCAATAATGTATGTTGTGGTTTTTTCATTAAACTCTTTTATCCTTAATCTTTGAGCTGTATCGTTTTCAGACTGTTCTGCAAGTGCCATAGGTTGAATGTATTTTTGTTCCAATTCAAATCGGTAATCTCCCTCTGGGCTCAGTGCTATGGCTTCCTCTAAATTGTGAGGATTATAGAGAATCTTCCAGTCCAAATGCGCTTTTTTTCTCATACTCATATCGAAACAATCATAAAATACTGGACTGCCATTTATTTTTAATCGTATTCCTTCTCCAGTTAATCTGTTTGTCCCTCCTGTAGTGCTTCCTAATGCCATTAAGAAACTTTCCTTTTCAAACGGAAGCCTTAGTTCATCTTCGACAGCATTCCATTGTTGTAAATATTCTTTTTGTTTTTTGGATCGTTCTGCCGAAATGATAGACTCTAATTGCATACGGCAACCTGCTTCATCAGGAAAGGAGTGACGAATTTTGTTTAAATATTCATCGTTAGGTTGCTTTTTACTTCCACTTTCAACCCCAAATCCGCTCCAATTTTCAAACATTTGACAATATTTTTTATTTATGTGAGCGAAGTAGGGTTCAATGACTTTTGCTTTTGCATTACCCACTTTTGCTGGGGTAAAATATTTGGTACAGGCTTCATACATTGGTTTTAATTTCTTCATCTGATAGTTGTCTGACTGTAATTGTACAGGTTTGAAATACTGACCAAATAACTCCTTTGTATGCATTACCGCATTAAGCATTGCTTCCTTTATTAATTCAGAAGATTCTTGCTGACCTATGGCATAACCTACAGGATATTTGTTAAAAGGGTCAAGTACTACAACAATTGTCAATCGATTGTGATATGTAGTTGTTGAATATCCTTTATTATCTACCGTTGTTTTTTGATATAAAAGCTCAGCCATCCATCCATCGAGTGTCCAGTAAAGCATTGGTTTAGTAGGCTTACTTCGTTTGTTTTGCATTAGAATATTATTACTCAATGCTTTTGTTCCTTTTCGACCTGCATAAGTGGTTAGATTGCTTAATTTTCTTCTGTTACCTACTGTTTGAGCTGTTATTAACTTCCATTCTAAACGTTCTGCTAATGCGTTGTATATTTCTGATATAGTTTGATTTTCAAAATTGTTATGTTTTGAAATCAATTCATCTAGCAATGCCATTTGCTCTCTTGATTTTACCTTGATCGCATTTTTGGTTGTTAATTTGCCCGAAATAAGCGAAGCATATCCATTTTTTTGGTATTCTCTAATTTTACGTCTTAGTCCATGACTTGAAGTAGGTAAATTATGTGTAATTTCTCTAAACGCATTTACATCATTACTTAAGGTTTCCCAAATATCAACTCCTTGTACTTGCCTTGCTTTATTACCGTATTTTCTTTGTTCTTTTATTTTAATTACTGTGTTTAATACAGAAGCATTATTTGTGTACAAGTCTATATCTTTGCTTTTCAGTTTTTTGTTATCTTCACCGTAGGTGTGTTTTTCAAAAAACTGCCTAGCGTATGAATCAGGCATATAAGCACTTGCAAACCAATTTTTCTTAACCTCTTTTTCAGGTTCTCCAAAAGTTAGTATTAGAATATCTTTAGTGCGTCTGTCCAAACTTTCGAATACTACTAATGCATCTTTACCATAGCATCCACGACGTAGCTCTTCTTCTTGTGAACTAAATCTATCTAGTCTTTGTCTTAAAGCTCTATAGGTAAAAAGACAAAGACTATCCTCATGTTTATTTCTATCAGCAATTAAGTACTTGAGCTTTACGCCCAGTTTGTTATCGTGGTATTCGTATGGGGTTTCTTTTTCCATTTGAATTTTAGTTTTTGTTCCCGCCGTGGTGTCGAAACCACGCTAATGCCGTGGCGGGATTTTTACTATATTTGAGGTGTCTAATCAAAAAATATAGTAATATGATTGCTGTTCGTTCTTCTGTTATTAGTGCTATTGGCTATGATTCCGAAAATTCTGTTTTATATGTAAAATTTAAGTCTGGTATGCTCTATAAATATCATCGTGTACCCGAGTATGTTTTTAAAGACTTCTTAAATGCACGTTCGAAAGGTTCGTTTTTTAGCCTTAGGATAAGGGATGAGTACCGAGTTTCTTAATCTTAAAAGCATTTTTCCTAATCCATTTGTGATTTACTTTTGAGGGTTTTTGGTCAATAGCCCAAAGCCCTACCGTAGTAGCTTCGTGATAACGAAGCCTTTTTATTTCGTTAATCATTTCACTTAAATCGCTTGCCTTTATTAATACTTCTATTTCATTATGTTCAGGTTGTTCATTAAGTGCTTGATGATTATCAGCTTGTGAGGGATGAGTAATAGAGATATTATCTATTAACTTATCAATATTTATAATAACTGTCTGTTCCATTTTCTGTATATTATTTATGAGGGTTTAAAGCTCTTTTAATTCAGAGGCAAACAAGTCGTGTAGTTCTTGTATGAGCGTGGTTGCCTCTTTTAATTGTTTGTTTTTGCGCTCAAGTTCCTTTTGTAAGGCTTCTATTTGCGCTCGGTACTGTGCGTTTAGGTCGTTCATTATTCAAAAATGTTTAGTTGTAAAGGATTAGCTGGTGGCAATTGTTGAACCATTTGCGTATTCTCACGGTGGTTCAAAAAATACTGCGCCATACCCTCGCTGATGTACCAGCCTTTTGCACCTTTTACAAATTGGCTAGGGTTTTTCTTGATACGCCTTCTAAAAGCACCACTATTTACAGAATAACCATTTTGCAATAACCAATGCGTGTAAGGCAGACACGTAACCCCGTTAGAAACTACTTTGGCAGGAATAAGAATACTGTTTTGACGTTGTTCCTTTTCTATACGGATGAAATACTGACGTGCTTTGCGACCTTTTTCGTTTTTTTCAACCATACTCAACTCCTTAGCCATATCTAAAGTGATGGCGTATTCTTTTCGGTTGTGACCACCTCTACCTTTTTGCTGCTCAAAATTGAGCGGCAAAACAAAATCTACATCTTCAACGAATCCGTATTCTTCGATTCTTCTAGCTATCCAGTCCTTAAATTCTGTTTTAACTTCTAAAAATTGGTGTAAATCTCTTGCTGAAACTACTGAAGTTCCGTTTTGGTTGGTAATGTTAATTAGTTGATTCATATTGATGGTTTTTAAAGTCGTTTATAAGTTGTTCACGCTGACATACAATGATGTATAAGGCTCTGTAAGTTCTTTCGTCCTTGCGTGATATGCGCATACGAATTGCATCGGTGGTCATGTTGAACATCTTAGATAAGGTGTACACATCGCCTGTTTGTTTATTTTGTTCGCAAATCGTAACAATCTCCGATAATTCTACTACTTTTGTCATTGTTATAATGTTTTGATGTGGCAAATATATAAACAAAGTTTCTATTTTTTTATTTAAAATCGAAACTTTTTTTAAAAAATAAACGAAATAATTCTATATGACTAAAATAGAGAGGGTTAGGAAACTGTGTAAATGGTTGATTTATGAGGGATTCGCTGAAAATGATACTGAACTAGCTAAAAAATTAGGCTACACAAAGTCTTCATTTTCACAGATAATTAATGAAAAAGTACCGCTTTCGGATAAATTCATAACAAAACTATGTGAGGCAAATGAAAATATAAACAAATTTTGGATTTTAGGACGTGGCGACATGCTCAAAACTCGTATTGTGCCAAATCAACTAAATCAATACAAAGATTTTGATTACAAAGAACTTGCTGATGCACGAAAAGAAGTTATTGAGGGATATAAACTAACCATAGATAGCCAAAACATTGCTCTTGAAAGCCAAAAAAATGAAATAATTGCAAAAAATGACAAAATAAACTATTTAGAATCCGAGGTAACCCGTTTAAAACAAGAGTTAGCTAACGCAACAAGGCAAGGCGGTAACAGAGCGGCAGGTTAGTAGCGTGTATATGCGTGTGGTGCATAAAAACGAGGTACTGGAGGAGGTGTAAGATGCATAAAACGCTAATAAAAGAAGGTGTAAAAAAAGGCTCAAAATCGTTATTTAACTGAAAATCAAAAATATAATACTTATAGCTATCTATTTTTATTGCAATTATAGGGGGGTTAAGTGGCTATTTTTACGCCTTAACTATGGTTTTTAATACTAGGGTATAGGGTGTAAGTCGTGTTTTTAAATCTTATTTTTGTTCATCCAACTGTTCACCCAACTGTTCATCCATTGCAAAAAAACAGGTAAAATACAAAAAGTCGTATTTCTTGTAAAATCGCATTTAAATTGGTTTTAAAAAGGGTTTTTAGCGTGGTGGTGTGTTAGGGTATTTATAGCTTAAAAGCTTGTATTTACAGGGTTTTAAGGGCTTTTTTTGCTATATTTGTCTTGCTAATGGTAGTGTATCATTAAAATGGTACAATATCGCATCCTCAAACGGTAGCATAACTGTAGCAAATGGTATAATCTGGGCATTTGTATTTTTCAAAAAAAAACCTCCCAACATTCGTGAGAGGCTTATTTTACAAGGGTTTTCAGGGGTTTTTATGTTTTAGTGTATTTGGGTATCTGTATTTAGGGGGGATAGGTTAAATTTATAAAACGACTAAAGAAGAAAAAAGAATTTTATTTTTTTTCTTCTCTAAAATCTAACATACACTCTCTCTTATTAATATTTTTAATAGGATATAACGATTTGAAGCTTAGCGAAGTGATGAATTTAAAAGCACTTACTTTCATTTTAGCAATAAATGCGCCATTTTACCAAACTGCTGTTATACCTTCGTTGTTTTTTCAGCCGTTGAGTATCCTATTTCACTACAAATATTATGTCTGTCAATGCTGTAAATGTTTTTGATTTTCCTTTGAATTCGAATTCAATTTTCAGATCTTCTATCTTTTTGGTTTTGAAGTTGTCCAAATAGGTTAGGATTGTTGGCTTTAAAAGGTCAATATTTCTTTTCAATTTCCACGAATTTGTAAAGTCATCTGTGTCAACCAACACAAGGAATAAACGATTTTCAGAGCCAAAACGCATTTCTCCTTGATTTTCATAAAGCCAAGTAGCTAATACTTTTGGGTTGTTTTGTACTTCTTTTAAAATTTCTAATTTTTCGTCTTTTAAGGTCTTTAAAGCGTTCAAACAGAAAGTATCATTCCTATCTTTCATTTTTTCAACTATTTCGTAGAAAATGTCTGCTGATTTTGCTGTTTTGTCAAAAATAATTTTTGCTTCTGTTGCTTTCTTTTTTAGAAAAGTTAGTTCAACTGGCAATCCTTTTTCTTTGCGTTTAGTTTTTATATACTCTGCTGGTAAGTAGGTTACTTTCAAATCAAATGGTATATGATTAATAAAAAAGTCAACGCTTTTGATTTGTCCAACCGTTGGCAAAACTTCCGTATGAGATTTGAAAATATGTTCGATTAAAATACTGCTCCAATGGTTATACCAACTATTTAAAACATATCCTTGAACTGCTGCGTTGATTTCAGTTTCAAATTTAGAAAGTAAGTTTTCATAAGAAGGATTTTGGATTTTTACGTAACGTTTAATTAAATATTTGTCCAAAGAATTTTGATAATCTCCACCCCAATCAAAATTCTTTAATTTGTATAATTCAGATACGAGTTCATCTGTATTTAACGCTCCTACTTGTTTAGCATTTTCTGATTTAATGAAGTCGTGAAGGAGATTGTTTGAGTTTAATACATCAGAATTTAAAATGCCAAATAATTCGCTGAATTATTTGGCAAGAGCAGTTTCTTGTAAAGTAATGTTATTGATTTTTAAAAATTCAGCAATAAGTTTTTTTCTTATAATTGATTTTGTTTTGAGCCATAAAAGCCCAACATTATTATTACTAAATTCTTCTAGTTCTTCGTTTTTGTGTAATTTATCCCAGTAATTAAAGTCCTTCATTAACTAATTGTTTTTTTGAATACTTGAAACGAAATGCTTTTTTTGGGACTGCAGACAAATAGTATTTCTTGACTACCTGCAACACTTCCTTTTCCACCTCTTCCGTTTTGATATGTTTTAGCTTCTACTGTTACGTTTCGGTATTTTGAGATTAATTTCTCAAATTTTTCAATTCCAGGATAACTCCTATTGTTATAGCTAATTAACCAATTAGGAATTCCTTCTGATAATTCAAATAGTTTTTCAAAAGAAGATATAACATCTCTTTTCTTTTCAAAACCACTAAATCTTTGCGGTTCATAACGTTTAATACCATTTATAAAATCTTTGTCTTTCCAATACTCCGTATAAGTTTCTAATAAATGGTAAAATCCTTGATAATCTGCGTGACTGTCACAATATGGTGGATCGAAATAAGCCAAATCAATATTTTCGATTTTGGGTAGTAAGTCTAAAATATTCTGGTTGAAACTTTGGTTGTCTTTCTTATTATCAAAAATGGCATCATTGTATTTTGGAAGTAATTCTTCAAAAATTTCTTTGACTGGTCTGATTAGACTCCTGTTACGTTTTATTCTTTCTGGGTCGTTTGCATAGACTAAAGCCTGTGTATGACCAAAATGCCCCATTGTTATTTTTCGGGTCATACTTCTATTCATAACCGTGAAAGCAAGAGCTTGCTTAAACTCATTTTCTAATAATGGGATATTTGCTCTAAAATTATCTAAAAACTGTGCCTCTTCTTTCTCAAAAAACACATTGGTAAATGTACTTTCAAATAAGTCAAACTCACTTTTGTTTTTTGCAGGTTGAAATAGAATATCTAAATCTTTTTTTTCTAATTTGGTCGATTTATTTTCAATTAATGCTTTACCAATTTGGTTATTAAAATTTAGAAAATCGTTTGTAATTACTTTGTATCCTTGTTGTTTCAATAAATAACCAACAGATTGCGAGCCAGAAAAGGCATCAATCGCAGAGTTTATATTTTTAGGAATGAATTGATTAAGCCAAGGCAATAAAGTATACTTTGCACCTAAATATTGAGGTTCAGGAAATTGGTAATTAAAGTATTTATATTCTTCAAAAAGCATTATTATCTGTCTTAATTTTAAGTTCTCAAGTTACTAAATTTAACTCTCTTAATTTTACGAAGCTTTGAAAAATTTGTCCAATGTCAGCTCGAATATTTATTTTTTCGCGGTCGTCCTATAATGAGACATAACAATTTTTTTAATGAATTAATTTTGTTTCTAATTGTATAGCAGAAGGAAAAAGAATATTGTTTTCAAGATGAATGTGTTTGTGCAAATCTTCTTCAAATTCCTTCAGCATTGCATAGGTAACGTTGTAAGTGTTACAAACTCCTTGAGGGGGTGTATATTGGTTAGTGAGCTTACTAATTTTACTAAATCTATCTCCTTCATTCTCATGTTCATGCTTCATCATTTGAATAGGATTGTTAACGGTTATAAAACTAGGTAGAGGAATTTCCGTATTATCATTGGCTAGTTCTACCATTTTTTTTATAAAAGGAAAAAGAATTAATTCCTCTTTTTTCATGTGCTGGGTTAAATCATTTGAACTGGCTACAAAAAGTGTTCTTATTTCAAAAAGTTCTGGGTGCTTCGTCCCGTGAACATCACAAATTTTATTTAGAAATTGTATTATGATAGGTAGTTTTTCTTCGACATAGGTATGATGTCTTGATTCTATATGTTCAATAAGTCTATCTAATGGCATCGTTTTAAAATTATTTAAATCATCATTTACATTTTTATCAAAGGAATTTAGTTCATCTAATAAAATCTCTTCTTTAATTCCTATTATCTCACATACTTCATTGATGGTTCTATTTCCTTTACAACAAAAATCTATTCCATATTTTGAAAAAATTTGAGCCGTTCTATAGTCTTCTGCAACATATTCGCCTATTAATTTATTTTTTACTATATCCATTTTTGTCTGTTTTATAATTAATCTCTCGAAATTACTTCTTAATTCTTTTTCTTTTTATGACTCAGATCATATAGCAAAAAACCTTTATTAAAAAACCTTTGTATGACAAATATCATATATAGTTAAGCTAATGTTAATGAAATTTGTTATTCAAATAAGACAAAAACATCTCATTAATAATAATTAAAAAAAGAATAATTATGCTATCAAAATCGCAGGCAAGAATGTTTTTTTTGGGAGGTACATTAGTAACGTTTCTAATTTTTATTGGATTAACAATCTATTCATTTTCCTCAAACAACGATCAAACAAACTACACTAAGATTAACACACAGGTAATCCGTGGCAAAGAAATTTGGGAATCTAATAATTGCATGGGGTGTCATACGATTTTGGGAGAGGGTGCTTATTATGCTCCTGAGTTAACCAAAGTTATTGATAGACGAGGTGAAAATTATATTAAAGCTGTTTTAATGTCACCTATACCTTGGGCTCCTAACGGAAGAAAAATGGTAGCCTATAAAATGAGTTCTGAAGATGCTGATGCTGTGGTAGCTTACTTAAAATGGATTGGTGATATTGATTTAAATGGATTTGACAGAATCGTTTCTCCATTATCAAAAGTAAATAATTAATAAAAAGTAATTAAAATGAAATATAAATCACAAAAAGTAGCCTATTGGTTTTTTGCCTTATGTATGCTGTTATTAGCACTTCAAATAATCTATGGTTTTATTATGGGCTTTGCCCGAATTGGATTGGATGGATTACACAACATCATTCCTTTTAATACCGCTAGAGCTGTACACACTAATTTACTCGTAGTTTGGCTATTAACAGGTTTTATGGGAGCTGCTTATTACATTATTCCCGAAGAAGCACAACGAGAATTAGTAAATGTAAAATTAGCTTATGTTCAATTAATATCACTTGGTATTGTAGGTGTAGTAGCTGTAATAGGCTATCACTTTAATCATTGGGAAGGTAGGAAATTTTTAGAAATACCAAGAGAATTAGATTATTTAGTAGTCATAAATGTGCTTTTATTCCTAGGATTAATAATAACAACCCTATTTAAAGCAGAAAGAAAAACAACAACTGCATTGGTTCTATCAATGGGCTTAGTATTTGCGGCTTTGTTATACTTACCTGGTATGATTTGGTTTGATAGTCAAGTAATGGATTCTTTTTTCCGTTGGTGGGTAGTTCATTTATGGGTAGAAGGCGTTTGGGAATTAATCATGGGAGGTATTTTATCATTCTTATTAATCAAATTAACAGGTGTTGACCGTGAAGTTATTGAAAAATGGTTATATGTAATTGTGGGATTAACATTCTTATCAGGTATTCTTGGAACAGGTCATCATTATTACTACATAGGCGTAAATAAAATTTGGTTAATCATAGGAGGCATTTTCTCGGCTCTAGAACCTTTAGCTTTTTTAGGTATGGCTTTATTTGCAGTAAATATGTATAGAAAAGGAGAAAAAAAACATTCTAATAAATTAGCTCTATACTGGACATTAGGATCCGCAATTGTATCTTTTATAGGTGCTGGTCTACTGGGTTTTGCTCATACCCTTCCTCAAACCAATGTATATACACACGGAACTCTAGTTACCGCAATGCACGGACATCTAGCATTTTGGGGAGCATACGCCATGATTGTATTAGCAATTATTAGTTATGCTATACCTAATCTTACAGGAAGAAAAAGATATGATTCAGTTACAGGACGTATGGCATTTTGGTTATCAAATATTGGTATGTTAGGTATGACCACCGCTTTTGGGGTAGCTGGAGTAGCTCAAGTATATCTTGAAAGAAAGTTTAAAATGGAGTTCATGACCGTTCAGAATGAAATAGCTATTCACTTTGTAGTATTACTACTGTGTGCCACATTATTTACTCTAGGAATTTCTTTATACATATACGATTTTATTAAACATGGTAAAACGAACGATGAGGCCATAATTGGCTAAAAAATATAACAGCTAAAAAACAAACCATAACAACCGTTACTAACAAATAAATTTTAATAGTTATGAAACCTGTATATTTTACAATTGCGGGATTATTCTCTTCTGTAATTTTTTCTCAACAATTTAATATAAATGCTGATTTAAGAGTACGACTAGAAAATAGAAATGGTTATAGCACATTAAAACCTGTTAATGAAAAAGCAGCCACTTTTACTACTCAAAGAACTCGTATTTCTTTTGATTATAGTTATAATAATATAAAATTAGTCGCTTCGCCTCAAAACGTGAGAACTTGGGGGGATGTATTAACTAATTCAAAAAATGATACAGGTATAAATTTCCATGAAGCTTATGGAGAAGTAAAATTAAATGACAAATTATCTTTTAAAATAGGACGACAAGAAATAGCGTATGACGATCATAGAATTTTAGGAAGTATAGACTGGACAATGCAGGCTAAAAGTCATGATGCTTTTCTATTTAAGATTATTCCTTCTAGTAAACAAATCATACATCTAGGTCTTGCATACAATGCAAATAAAGAAACTAATTTTAAAGAAATTTATCTTCCTTCTCAATATAAATCGCTCCAATATGCTTGGTATAATGGAACTTTTAAGAATTTAAATTTAAGCTTATTAATCTTAAACAATGGTATGCCTTATTTGATAAATGGAGAAGAAAAAATAGATTATAGTCAAACATTCGGACCTAGATTCGTATTCAAGAAAGGAAATTGGAATATTGATGGAGCTACTTATCTTCAAACAGGAAAAATAAATACAAATCGTGTAATGGCTAATTACTTTACTACAAACATAAATTACAAATTTGTTCCGTCATTCCTAGCAGGTCTTGGTTTTGAATATATATCAGGAAAAGATCAAGATGATACTAGTAGCGACATTAAATCATTTAATCCGTTGTATGGAACAAATCATAAGTTTAATGGATATATGGATTATTTTTATGTAGGAAATCACATTAATACTGTAGGTTTAACTGATTTTTATCTGAATTTACAATACGAAAAAGATAAATTTTCTGCACGTCTTTCACCTCATTACTTTTTATCAAGTGCAAATATTTATCAATTAGGAGAAAAAAAAGATAATTATTTAGGTACTGAAATTGATTTTACAGCTTCTTATAAACTATTTGAAAATATAACCCTAGACGGTGGATTCTCTCAAATGTTTGCCACAACCTCTATGGAAATTATAAAAGGTGGTAATAAAAACAATGGTAATAATTGGGGTTTTTTATCCATAAAAATTAACCCCAACCTATTCTATTCAAACTTTAAGATTCAAAATTAACCCTAATACAAATACAATAATATTTAAAATTTACATTATGATTAAGCATTTAATATTCTCGGCCTCTTTAGCCAGCTTATTGCTTATTGGCTGTAAGAAAGCATCTAATTCCTCATCTATTGATCCCGCTTCAATCGAAGTAGAAGGCGATCCAATTCAGGCAGAATTAACAGCTCCTCCTTTTGTTCCCAAACCTGTAGGCGATCGATCTGCCAAAAAACTTATTGTCAATATGGAAATTATTGAAAAAGAAGGTGAAATGGCGGATGGTGTAAAATATGTATATTGGACCTATGGTGGTTCTGTACCAGGAAGCTTTATTAGAACAAGAATTGGCGATGAAGTTGAATTTCATTTAAAAAATCACCCTAACAATAAACTTCCTCATAATATAGATTTACACGCTGTTACAGGTCCTGGTGGTGGCGCAAAGTCTTCGTTTGTAGCTCCTGGTCATGAAGTTACCTTTTCGTTTAAAGTACTCAATCAAGGTCTTTATGTATACCATTGCGCTACTGCTCCAGTAGGTATGCACATTGCAAATGGTATGTACGGTTTAATACTT
Organism: Flavobacterium sp. TN-1; assembly: GCF_052828645.1. Lineage (NCBI taxonomy): Bacteria > Pseudomonadati > Bacteroidota > Flavobacteriia > Flavobacteriales > Flavobacteriaceae > Flavobacterium > Flavobacterium sp. TN-1. The sequence continues at coordinate 2,550,904 of NZ_CM128253.1, read as the reverse complement.
GTTGAACCAGAAGGAGGGTTACCCCCAGTTGATAAAGAATACTACGTAATGCAAGGTGATTTCTATACAAAAGGAGCCAACGGTGAAAAAGGGTTACAACCTTTTGATATGGCAAAAGCCATTAAAGAAGAACCTGATTATGTTGTTTTTAATGGTAAAACAGGTTCGTTAGTAGGTGATAATGCCTTAACCGCAAAAGTCGGAGAAAGAATTCGTTTGTTTGTAGGCAATGGTGGTCCTAACTTAGTTTCTTCTTTCCATGTTATAGGCGAAATATTTGATAATGTTCACATAGAAGGAGGAAAAACAATTAATCATGATGTACAAACCACTCTAGTACCTGCTGGTGGCGCTGCTATTGTAGATTTTAAAGTAGAAGTTCCTGGTACCTTAATATTAGTAGATCACTCAATCTTTAGAACTTTTAATAAAGGTAGTTTAGGAATGATTAACGTTACTGGAGAGGATAATAAAAAAGTATATTCTGGAACTCAATCAGATCAAGTATATCTTCCTGAAGGAGGAACAATTCAGTCTATGCCTAACGAAAAAGTCATTAAACCTGCTAAAGCAGTTACACTTACAGAACGTATTGCTGACGGTAAATCAGTTTATGGAAAAACCTGTTTTGCATGCCATCAAGCTAATGGAGAAGGATTACCTAATGCCTTCCCTCCTCTTGCCAAATCTGATTTCTTAAATGCTGATATTAATAGAGCTATTGAAATTATATTAAAAGGTAAAACAGGTGAAATAACTGTAAATGGTAAAAAATTTAATAGTGTTATGACCGCTCAAACACTTACAGATGAAGAAGTAGCAAATGTTCTTACTTACGTATATAGCCAATGGGGTAATAGTAAAAAAGAAGTTACATCTGCCATGGTTGCAGCTGTTAGAGCTAAAAAATAATATCCAAATTTTTTAATTATTAATTCTATGAAACGTTTATATTTCCTTATAATAATACTTATTTTTATTTCTTGTCAAGAAAAAACAAATTTAGAAACGAATCGAAATATAAACAAACCATCTATTTCTACTCTTAAAGACAAGTCTTTCGGAGTAGAAACTCAGATGGTATACATAAAAGGAGGGGCTTATATCCCTCTTTATGGAAAAAATAATAAAAAAGTTAATATTTCTAGTTTTTATATGGATGTATATCCTGTAACCCATCAAAACTTTTTAGCTTTTGTAAAAACCAATAGTAAATGGCAAAAATCAAAAATTAAAAAAATTTTTGCTGATGAAAACTATCTTAAAAATTGGAAATCTAATACTGAAATTGAGAATAAAGATAAATTAAATTACCCTGTTACAAATGTTTCTTGGTATGCGGCAAATGCCTATTGCGAATGTCAAGGCAAACGTCTAGCCACAGTAGACGAATGGGAATATGTGGCTATGGCAAATGATAAACTCCCCGATGCACGAAAACAAAAATCATATAATCAATTCATTTTAGATTGGTACGAAAAACCACAAGCATTTGATCATGAAGTAGGAAAAACATTCAAAAATTACTATGGTGTATACGATTTACACGGATTAGTATGGGAATGGACTTCTGACTTTAGCTCCATCCTTTTAACAGGAGAATCTAGAAATGATGTTACTACTGACAAAAACCTATTTTGTGGCAGCGGCTCATTAAACGCTTCGGATCTAATGAATTATGCAGCCTTTATGCGATACGCTTTTAGAGGTAGTATAAAAGCTAATTATGCCATACAAAACCTTGGATTTAGATGCGTAAAAGATTCCATAAAAAGATAAATTTTATATACATGAAAAAATTAGTATTTATACTTAGTTTTCTTTCATTATTGGGATGTAAAAAAATAGACTCAAAAACAGAAAATAACACTATATCAGAAGAATCTATTTTTAACCTAACCAGCCAATGGAAAACCCAAGATAACAAAACCATTTACCTTGAAAACTTAAAGGGAAAGGTAACTGTAATGGTTATGATTTATACAAGCTGCAAGGCGGCTTGTCCTAGATTAGTAGCGGATATGCGCGATATAGAATCAAAAATACCTAAAAACAAATTAACACAATTAAATTTTGTTTTAGTCAGTATAGATCCTGAAAACGATACCCCTGAAAGATTAAAAAAATTTGCCAAAGATAACCTAATGAATGCACCACATTGGACTTTTTTGCAAGGTAATCCAAATACCGTTCAAGAATTTGCTAACGTACTTGCTGTTAAATATAAAAAAATTTCTCCTATGGATTTTTCACACTCAAATATTATAAGTGTATTTAATAAAAACGGAGAACTTATTTATCAACAAGAAGGATTAGGAGTAAACAATGAAAATACAATCCATAAAATTACTGAAACTCTAAAAAATTAATTTATACAAACAATCAAACGGAATCTTTATCCCCTTCTACACACGTTCATACCTTATTTACAAAATCGGATAAGATTCCGTTTATCTTATTTAATCATGAAAGATATAAAACCCTATTATTTTGCTTTAGGTAAAGAAGAAGATGTCTTTACTCATGCTTATCAAAATAAACTTCCTCTTTTACTCAAAGGTCCTACTGGAACAGGTAAATCTAGATTTGTTGAGTATATGGCATATAAACTCAATAAAAAACTCTTAACCGTAAGTTGTCATGAAGAAACTTCATCTACTGACTTAATAGGCCGATTTATCATAAAAGGAGCCGAAACAATCTGGATTGATGGTCCTTTAACAACTGCTTTAAAAGAAGGCTCTATTTTATATTTAGATGAAATAGCCGAAGCTCGTCCTGATGTAATTGTGGCCATCCATTCATTAACAGATCATAGAAGAGAACTATTCATAGACAAACTTGGAAAAACCTATAAAGCACATGAAAACTTTATGATCGTTGCTTCCTTTAACCCTGGTTATCAAAGAGGATTCAAAGAGCTAAAACCTTCTACAAGACAGCGTTTTGTGGCCTTGTCTTTTGAATATCCAAAAAGTAAAATTGAAACTGAAATTATTGCTAGCGAAACGGGTATTGATCCTAACATTGCTAATAAAATTGTAACCATTGCTAATAAAATTAGAAATCTAACAGAACTTGGTTTAACCGAAACCGTTTCAACAAGATTACTCGTAGATGCCGCTAAACTTATTCATTCAGGATTGCCCAAAAGATTGTCTATACACACCGCTGTTGTAGAACCTTTAACGGACGATTTACAAACTGTTCAATCCTTAAAAGATTTGTGTGATTTAATGATATAATATCTTTTCAATATTAAAATTGACTGAACTCTTTATCTATGAATCATATAGTACAAATTAACAACCCTAAATTACAAATTAAAAAAGGAATCAATTATGAGTATAGATTTAGACGAAATAATATTTAGTTTTGTAGCAAAATATCTACGAAAATCACAAAAAAAAGCTTTAGAATCCAATAAAAATACCGTTTTTTTAAAAGACATTACACCACGATTAACACTTATAGCTAATGCCGTTAGTGGAAAATCTATTACTATTTATCCCGCTGAAAAAGAAGGCGGTTACAAAAACAACAACTTCTTTTTGCCTGAATATTTTAACCAATTTGAATCCTATGAGAAAAATATTGCTTTTTATTTCTTTAGAATTCTATACCTCTCAACACAGCAATCCCTTGAATTAAATTGGAATGAGCCAGAAAATGACGTAGAAAAATCACAAAATGAAGCAAAAATAGCTTCCGTTCAAATACTTCCTATCCTTTTTGAAAATTTCCCTAAAACTAAATATATATATGCTTTTTTATTAGATCATTTTCTTAGTAAAAAAGCAACGAATCCACATTTGTACTGGTTATATGGAAAATTTATGTTTGCAAAAAAAGAAGAAAATATAGAAGAAGAAAATACAAATCATACAAGTTTAAAGTCTACCAAGAATGATGAGGTAAAAACGACTTTAAAAACCGTAGGAGTTGAAGAAATAAAATCCCTTCAAATAGATAAAAAACAACAAGATGATGATGTACTTAATCATAGTTTTGAAAAAGTAGAAACTGTAGATGAATTTTATGGAAATTGGAAAAATTTTGATGGTGAAGACGAGTTAGAAGAACATAACGATGCTTTAGAAGAAATAAAAATGCGTTTTACTGTACGAGTAGATGACACAGCCCATTCTATTTATCAATCTGATTTTATTGAAAACCTAACCATAGCAGAATCAACCGAAAAAGATGCAAAAGGAACTTATATATACTACAATGAATGGGATTTTTCTGCACTAAAATACCGTACTAATTTTTGTAAAGTATATCCAAAACTTCAACTAAAAACAGATCCTAAGTTTTATTATGATACTATAAAAAACTATACTCCTGTTCTAAACAAATTAAGAAAATCATTAACTCATATAAATAATAAATTATTACAACAAAAAAAACAAACACAAGGCAACGAATTTGATATTGATGCTCTAACTGATTTATATGTAGATGTACATACCCAAAAAACACCTTCTGAAAATATTTATTTTTCAAATAGAAAAAAAGAGAAAGATCTTTCCATTTTATTATTACTGGATGTCAGCTTATCTAGTGATAGTTATGTAGATGGAAACAAAGTTTTAGATGTAGAAAAGGAAGTTTCTATCTTATTTGGTGAAATTTTACATGAATTTAATATTGACTTTTCAATAGACTGCTTTTCATCAAAAACAAGAAATCATATAAATTATATTACACTAAAAGACTTTACCGAAACTTGGGACATCGGTAAAAAAAGAATTGGTTATATAAAACCTGGAGGTTACACACGCATTGGAGGTGCTATTAGACACGCGGGAAATAGATTAAAAACACGTAAAACTAAAAACAAATGGATTATCTTAATTTCTGATGGAAAACCAAATGATTATGATAAATATGAAGGTAAATATGGCATAAATGATGTAAAACAAGCATTAAAAGAATTATATGTGAATCAAATAAATTCTTATGCCTTAACTATAGAAGCACAAGCTAAATATTATTTACCTCAAATGTTTGGTCAAAATCATTTTCAAATACTTAAAAACCCTATCGAACTAATAAATGCCCTAGTCTATTTGTTTGATAAAATTAAAAGACAATAATATATAACTCTAAAACATTGTAAATGAACAAAACGACAAAAAACTATAAAAACTTTTATTATCCTCCTGGAGGTATTTTAGTATGGATAATTATCTTTTTAGAAATTTTAACTTTCGGAATGGCAATTATAGCTATGAGCTATAATGCACAAGAAGAAATAAAAATATTTAACGAATCACGTTTAAAGTTAAATAATCTAATAGGAGTTATCAATACTTTTATATTACTTACAAGTGGTTTCTTTATGGCTGTTTCTGTTAATTATGCTAAAAAGAATAATCATAAAAAATTTAATCTATACCTAAAAATAACCATGCTACTAGGAGTGTTCTTCTTAGTCTTAAAAAGCTATGAGTATTTTGAAAAACTAAGTCATAATATATACTTAGAAACAAATACATTCTTTACTTATTATTGGTTACTAACAGGTTTTCACTATTTACATGTATTAATTGGTTTATTCATTCTCTTAGCTATTTATTTTAACAAAGACAAAAATAATTTAACCAAAAATCTCTTTGATATAGAAGCGTCTGCAGCTTTTTGGCACATGTGTGACCTAATCTGGTTAATCTTATTTCCTACTTTATATTTAATTTTTTAAACTATGGAAAAACATTTAATTAAAACGTATAGTCTTTTATTAATATTAACCTTATTAACATCTTTTTTACAAACAACTGATATACATCATATTATCAAGATTAGCCTTACAATGCTTCTTTTTTTAATAAAATTAGTAGTAGTAGCATTTGAATTTATGGAACTAAAAAAAGCAAATATCGCTTGGAAATTTATCCTAATAAGTTTTTTATTTCTAATTATAATAATTGTTCTTTTTATCAATATTTAAACAATAAACTATATAAGTAACGGATAAAATCCAAAATACCTGAATGATAAAATTTCTTGAATTAACAAAATTATATTGTATTAGTGCTATTTATTTATTTGAGAAATCAATACTAATAACACTCCTACTAATATTAATAAAGAAATATAAATTAAAACTTCATTTGTGAAAGGCAAGTAAATATTAAAATAAGGGAAACCTCCTTGAGCAAATAAAAATACTTGATTTAAAACTACTCCTAAACTAAATATTTTTAAACCCAAAATAGTATTTTTTTTGAGATCTAATATTCTTTCTATAAACAAAATAACTAATAAAAACAATGTAACGATACATAAAAATACTAAATGTAAATAACCAATTATGATAGTTCTATTAGTACATACAAACTCTTTTAAATCATCTATAAGTAAACCTATTTGTAAAAGAAATTTTAAATTAGTTGCTATCAGAATTATCAATAAAATTCTTTTTACAATAGAAGGTAATATTCTATATTTTTCTTTAAATTTTATAGTAAAAACATATTGAATCTTTAACCAAAAATAAAAATTTAAAAAAGTAAAAATAGCAGTTAATACAAACAACCATTTGGGAATTTTAACCCAAAGTATAGACAATACATACGTTATTATACAAGAAATAAAAAATACATAAAAAGAATTTCTTAACTGTTTTGTTGTTTTTATGTCCAATGATAAATTTTTAATAAACAATCCAATAATACTAAAGAAAAACCAACCATTATATTGAAAATGTAAATAAAAATAAATAGAAGAATAATAAATTGTTTCATTTATATTTTTTGTAGCCAACATATAGGCTAAACAAAAAGTTCCTAAAGTAGAAAAAATATTAAAAAACAATCCTCCTTTAATCCATATATTTGAAATAGTATTTTCTTTATTATCCTTGTAAAAGTAATAAACAAAAAAATAAGTTATAATTATAGATAAAGTTGATAGTATTATGGATATTAAACCATAACCTTGCATTATAAATGAAAAAAGCATTCCATAAGAACAAATTAGATTTATCACAAGTAACATATTATACTTTTTAGAAACTAATTGATTTTGAAATGATCCTAATAAAATAAATAATGTTTGAGTAATCCAACCTGAAAAGGCAAAATGCGAATGTGAATGCAGAAGATTTTTTTGTTGAAAAAAAGGAAATTCAAAAGCTATTTTATAACGCATTATAGTTCCTAAAATTACAACAATAAACAAATTAAAAATAGAAATGAATAACCAATTCTTATTCGTAATTTTCATTAAAAATAGATTTTATGATTAATAATTTCAATAATGCCTGTTTTTTTTAATTTTGAACAAGCTCGAATAACAGTTTCTACTCTAAGCCCTGTAAAATTTGCAATTTCTTGACGAGTAAAAGGAATAAAAATCTTTTTTTTTATGTTTTCTGGTTTTTGAATCATTAAAAAAGAAATTATTTTTTGTTCTGTATTTTGATTAATTATATCCTTTGAAGACTTAGCTTTTCCTACAATTCTTTTAGATAAAATTTTAATGAATAATGTCTTCAATTCTGGTATGTCTTCAAGCATATTGAAAAATTTATTTTTAGAAAGTTTTAAAACCATACTATCTTTTATACAAGCTGCTGTAGTAGGATAACTTTCATCAATAAATAAAGGAGGTTCTCCAAAACTTTGTCCAGTCAAAAAATAACCTTGTACAAACTCCTTTCCTTCCTCGTTTCTGTTAAACATCCTAATACCACCGCTTATAATAAAATAAAAAAATAAAGCTGATTCACCTTCATTAAAAATTACTTCATTTTTTTTAAATATTTTTTCTACCCCCCCATACTTTATAAAATCGTCATAATACTTAATCATATTCTATTTATTAAACTAAATTTAATTCTACTTTATATTTACTTATCTCATATTTTTATTTCAAAAATAGGTTTCAACAGTTTGTAATTAGCATCTCTTAATAGAAAGTCTTACCTTGGTTAGTTTTCATCTATTTATATAATAAAAACCTTATAATAGGATAAAAATATCTTATTACAAGGTTTTATTTTATGACTTTTATCAGTATTTAGTATTTTAAAAATGCGCTACCTTTCTTTATTCCTGATGCTAATTCTTCTAGGGTTGTATTTCTAAAAACATTCAATAAATTTGATTTTATTATTTTAAACTTATCGTGAAAGGGGCATGGATGTTCTTCAGAACAATCTCTTAACCCAAGTCCACAACCTTTAATAATAGAATCACAATCTAAAGCTTCAATAATTTCTAGCAGTGTTATTTTATTCAATCTATTTTTTTCAATATAAAACCCTCCTCCACTTCCTTTAGAAGATGAAACAATATTTTTATGAACTAACTTTTGTAAAATTTTAGCTGTAAAAGCCATTGGAGAATCTATTTGATTAGCTATTTCCTTCTGACTCATTTTTTTATTAATTACAGATTCAGATGCAATAAAAATAATTGCTCTAATCCCATATTTACAAGTTTTAGAAAACATACTTTTTTTATGTAAATTTATTCATAAAAAATAATTCAATAAAATATTTACTGTAATACTATTACTTTTTTTAGGCATAAATATCAAAAAAAGCCGTTTCTATAAAAATGAAACGGCTTTAGTATATTTAATATAAATATTTGCTACAAATCTTTAATAACAAATTCACTTCTACGATTTAACTCATGTTCTTCCTCTGTACAAGATTCTTCAGTACTACATTTTATAACAGGTTGACTTTCTCCATATCCTTTTGCAATAATTCTTTTAGATTCTATTCCTTTATCTATAAAATAATCTTTTGTAGAAGTTGCTCTATTTTCTGACAAAATTAAATTATATGTTTTTCCTCCTCTTATATCTGTATGTGAGCCAATTTCTACAATCATATCAGGATATTTTTTCATCAAATCAATTACTTTATCTAGTATTGGTTTAGAATCACGACGAATATACCACAAATCATAATCAAAATATATAGGATCTGTTTTTATAATTAGTTTATCTTTTTGAACAATAATATCTTTTTCTTTTGCTAAAATTTCTTTTCTTTTTTCTTTTTTCTTTTCTTCTTCTATAGCTCTTTCTTTTTCTTTTTCTTCTTCCTCTGCCTTTTTCTTTACTTGTTCTGCAATATCTTTTTCTTCTTGAATTTTGGCTAAAGATTTTAATTTCATAGAAGCATCATTTTCTTTATTTCGTTCTTTTTGAACTAATAATGAGTGTTTATCATCTATATACCCTTCTTTTGATGCTTTTATTGTATATTCTTTTTCACATTCGACTGTGAATCTAAATTTACCATTAAAATCAGTTGTAACAATTTCTATATCTTTTTTATTAATTAGATCATATAAAATAACTTTTACTTCTTTTAATGGTAAAGTTGTATCTAGATCCGTAATTATACCTGATATATATTGTTTACAATCTTCTAGAATAAGAGGTTTTATTTCAGATATAAAATAAAGATCATCTCCTCCTTTTCCTCCTTTTCTATTAGATGAAAAAAAACCTTCTTTAGTGTTTGAATCAATATTAAAAGCAAAATCATCTACTCCTGAATTGATTGGCAAACCTATATTTGTTGGCTTAGAAAAGTTTTCATTGGCAATATCTGAAACAAAAACATCCAGAGCTCCAAAACCTATATGTCCGTTAGAAGAGAAATATAACTTATTATCTTTTGAAACGAAAGGAAATTGTTCACGACGTGTGGTATTTATTAAATTGCCTAAATTTTTTGGTTTTCCAAACAAACCATCATTAATTTCAACACTATAAATATCGAAAGAACCTTTACTTCCAGGCATATCAGATGAAAAATAAAGCATTTTTTCATCAGGGCTTAATGCTGGATGAGCTGTAGAATAATTAGGATTATTAATGGGTAATGAAATTATATTATCCCATTTACCATTAATTAATTGAGCTCTATAAATATGTAATACTGAAATCTTATCATCATTTTTAGCCCTTCTACCATTTTTTTTTGTGTAATTTCTAGTAAAATACATTGTTTTTCCATCTGCTGTAAAAACAGGAGTTGCTTCGTGCATTGAAGATTTTAACTCGTTTGCAAAATAGTTTACTACTGAATCTTTTATATAAATGTTTTTTAATGGAACTGAAACTAAATTTAAATAAGATTCATTATTCCATTTATATATTTTATCTAAAAAATTTGGTTCTTTTTTAGTAGCTGCATAAACTAATTTATCATTATAAATAACAGCTCCAAACTCAGATTTATTAGTATTTATTTCTAGATTTTTAATTTTAAAACGTTCACCAATAGCTGTTACATTTTCCAATATTTTAAGATCTTTTTCTAATAGTATCAATTCAGAAGATTTTCCTTTTTTAGAATAGTAATCAATTAAAACTTGATTTGCTTCTGCATAATTTGCGGTAGCTTTTAATGATTCTGAAAAACGAAAATAGTATTCTTCAGATAAATCTTTTCCATAATTTTTAATCAAAAAACGATAATATCGCTGTGCACTTTTCAAATCATTTGTAAAATAATATGAATCCCCAAGATTTTGAATGATCTCTTGTGAACGATTTTCAACTACTAGCTTTTCATACAATGGTATCGCTTCACTGTAATAGGTTCTATTAAAATATTTTCTTGCTCGTTCTAAATTATTTTCTTGAGTAAATCCCAATAATGAAAATAAAAGAATTGATATATATAATAATCTTTTCATCTTTTTAAAATTTATTTTTTAACGGTCGCAATTAAAAGGAAGTTGATATTGTATATTGTTAGAAAAATCTTGGTGATTTATCATATCCTTTTGTCAATAAATCTAAATTAAAAATTAAGAATACTTCGTGTGTACCTGAATTAAATCTCCCTAAATTAGACAATGTATGATCGTATGAATATCCTATTTTTAAGTTACTCGTAGCATTAATGGCTATTAAACCGCTTGCTGAATCATTTAATCTATAAGAAGTTCCTAATTCTAAACGATTATTATATAAAAAATTTGCTGAAATATCTAATGATACTGGGGCGTTTTTTACAATTTTTGCCATGATAGAAGGTTTTAGTTTCCACATTTCATTTATATCGAAAACATATCCTGCTGTAGCAAATAAATGTATTTCTTCTGATCCTAATGCATTAATTCCTTGACGTTCCTCAATATGTTTAGTTGGTAATAAATTGGGAGCTGAAATTCCTATATAATACGTATCTGTAAAGTAATAAGCTCCTACTCCTACACTTGGTTTAAAAGCATTTATATTATTATTAAAAGCTTGATCTGTAGTTGTATTTCCTGATTCTAATTTGAAACCATTAAAATTTGTTGTTAAATTCGTAAATCCTGCTTTCATCCCAAAAGATAATCTTTGGCTTCCTTCCAGTTGAAGTATATATGCAAAATCAGCATAAAAATTATTTTCTTTTTTAGCACCATCTCCTATATTATCTGTAACTAATGAAAGTCCTAATTCTATTTTTTTATTTACAGGTATATGAGCAAAGGCAGTCATCGTTTTAGGAGCTCCAACAGCTCCAACCCATTGTGAACGATATAGCACACCTAAGTCTAAAACGGATTCTTTTACTGTAGCATAAGCTGGATTTACCACACTCATATTATACATATAGTGTGTATATTGAGGATCTTGTTGAGCAAAATCCGTAAGGCTAATTAATAATAAACAGCCTATATATATATACTTTTTCATTGATCTTGTTACTTTAATAATATTAACGATTCAAATATAGACGTCCTTGTTTTGCTGGAATATTATCTTTATTAAAATTGATTAAATAAAAATATACATCATTAGGGACTACTGAGTCAACCAAATTAACTGAGGCAGAGTTTTTACCATCCCAATCATTATCTTTATTTCCTCTAAATAATAAATTACCATATCTATTATAAATTTCAATAGTATAATTAGGATAAACAAATTCTATATTCGGAATATGAAAAGTATCATTTATACCATCTCCATTAGGAGAAAAACCATCAGGAATAAAAAAGTTATCAGGAACATTACAATCTGTCAATGAAACAGTCACGGTTAGGACCTCTTTTGACTTACATCCATTTATTGAATTTGTACTAAATCCGTAGTAGGTCATTCCTTCCTGTAGTAAATTAGAGGGTAGCATTAGTTTTCCTTTGACTAAAGCATCATACCATTCTATAGTTGAAGAGGCATTTGTTTTATTAGACAAATCTTTAATTGTAGGTTTATTTAATCCACAAAAATTTTCTCCATTCGGATTTAATATCGGGGCTTCAACAATATCAATCATAATATTTACAGGTACTCGCTCTGTCTCACAACCTGTTGCTAAATTAATTTTTGAAACATAGTACTTACCTGATTTTAAAGAAAAAGTACTTGATAATGAGCTAATAGCAAGATCCGAGCTATACCATAAATAATCATTTCCTTGTGGTTTTAAGTTTTGTATTGTAGCATTTTCTGTTTCACAGAAAACTTGATCTGATACAATAGGTAATTCAGGATAATTATATATACTAAAAGTATCTATAATATTATTCAACACTATATTACAGGAGTTATCTATATTGGTCAATTCAGTCAATAATATTGTTGTAATACCTATATTGGGTAATACTTTTTTGGGCAAAATAAATTTAGCTTTTCCTGAAACTATATCTAAATCTATTTCATTATTATGAGAATTGTTAGCTCCATTAAGATCATAAAATAATTTGACGTGTTTTAATGATTCTAAACCTGTAATAAATACTTCAACTTCTTTATCCTTGCATACATCATTAACTAATACTTTTAAATTAGAAACGAAAGGTAAAGGCTTTACATTAAAGATACTTCTTAAGTTAACTATACTTGAACATCCTGTTTCATTATTTGTTATTTTTGTAACTATAATCTCTGTTTTTCCAGCATTAAGCAATAAATTCTTAGGTATGTTAAAATTAGCAACTCCTCCTAATACGTTAAAAGTTAAAAATTGGTTAACTGCTACATTGGCTCCACTCAAATTGTATAGAATAGAATAACTACCATTTTCTAACAATAAGGCATTCTTTATAGTTGCATTAGCATTGTAATTTTGACAGACTTCATTTACAGTTAAAATACTATTTTGGAGATTAGGTAATGGATTAATTTTAACCATAAATGATTGATCTATAAAATTATTAGGACAAATTCCTAACGCATCAACATACACAAGATCTGTAACATTAACTGAATAATTACCTGATATATTAAATTTCATATTAGGAATCGTAAAATCAGCAACTCCTTTTTTAAATTCAATTCCTTGTTTAGTATTATAATAATTACCGTTATCGCCTGCAACATTATAAGTGACCAAATAATTCCCATCAGGTATTAAAACTGGATTTTGAGATAATATAGCGTTAAAAGAAGTTGTTTGAACTTCATCAATACATCTTTTATTTGGAGTAACGACTAATGATACATTTAAATAATCTATAAATTTCTCTATTGTTATAACAAAAACTGATGTTTTTTTATCACATATCGGATTAGTAGGATATACTTCATAAGTAAAAGAATAAGATCCTACTCCAAATTTTTTGTAGATTCTTTCAACATTTATAAAAGAATCTGATAAAGAAGTTAATTCACCCGTATTATTGTCATCATACCATCTACCTCCTGGATCTTCTCCTTCTAATCTATCAAACAAATTTATATTTTGATATACTGAAAAATCCTCGTTATCACAAATTTTAAGAGGTAAAGCTGTTCCTTTTTGTGCTGGTGGATAAACGGTTAACTGCGCTATAGCTCTACTTGCAGGACATTCATTTACTTCATTTACGGTATAAGAAAATGTATAAGTCTTAGGTTCTTTTAGATTTTCAACAGAAGTATCAAAAAAGTTAGATGAAACGCCTAAATTATTCGTTTCATTCACCCATACTCCATTAAATTGAGGGCTTATATTATTGGATCCTGTTCCGTCAAATAATAAGAATAAATTATAAACATTATCTCCACAAGCAGTTCCTTTTGGTCCTGGAACACCAGCATAATTTCCTACTGTTACCTCTACAGTACCAGTGGTATCTACACAGCCAGAAACATTTGAAACTGTGTAAGTATAAGTATACTTACCACTTCTTCTAATTTTCTGGACATTTAGGATGCCTGTTGTTGGATTTAATCCTCCAGATAATTCATCATCTAGCCAAACTCCTCCTCTAACAGGATTGCCTCCTAATAAAGAAAATAAATCAATAGTTTTATTACCTGGATTGGTAATATCACAAACCGTAATAACGCCAGAGTCATCTCCACCACATTGGGCTTTTGAAATTTGACTAAATAGTATCACGAATACGAATAGGAAAACTGTGGGAGCAATTTTCCCAAAAAGGGGTAACGTTCTCTTCATTTTATATGAAAATTTATACAAAAATACGTAATATTGATAGTATTAAGTATATTATAGATAAAAATCGACAAAACACGATTTTAATCGCTCAAAAACACTTTACATAGAAGAAAAAAGAGACAATAATACTTTAAGTCATGTCTATTTTTCTTTTATATAACTAAAAATGTTATAATCTTTCATCCGATACAAGTCTGTTATAAATCATTTTAAAAAACTTATTACTTTTTCATAACTTTTATAAAGTTTGTACCACAAACAAAATTTCCAAAAACAATCAAATAAAATATTTTTTTTTTAAAACAAGAACTATTTTAATTCACATAAAGTTACAAATAAAAAATGTTATTTTAAATTAAAAATAAATAGGAAATATCAATAGTGTAATTATTTAGAAAAGATCAGAAATCAGCCTTATGGAAGATCATAAAAATGTAAGATTTTAGAGAATTAGTGTTTTTAAATAGTAATAAATTTTAGGTTTTAAGATTGGTTGTAAAAAAAGTTTTCAAAAAAACGGATTGCCCCAAATAGTTATTACTTTTTGGGGCAATTTAAATAATTAGGTTTATTTATATTTTTCCTTTTTTTATTTCCTCCACTATTTCTGGATTTAATAAAGTAGAAGTATCACCAAAATTTTCTAGATCACCAGAAGCTATTTTTCTTAAAATTCTACGCATAATTTTGCCTGAACGGGTTTTAGGCAAACCGCTAACAAATTGAATTTTATCTAATTTAGCAATAGGTCCTACTTGGTCAGAAATAATTTGATTAATTTCAATTTTTAAATTTTCACGATCACGATGTTCTCCTGTTTCTTTTAGAATAACAAAACCATATAAAGCATTTCCTTTTATATCATGAGGTGATCCTACTATAGCGCTTTCAGCTACTGCTGGATGCTCATTAATAGAATCTTCAATAGGAGCGGTTCCTAAATTATGTCCTGAAACAATAATTACATCATCTACTCTACCTGTTATTCTATAATATCCCACTTCATCGCGTAGTGCTCCGTCTCCTGTAAAATATTTTCCAGGGAATTGAGAGAAATAAGTTTTTTTATAACGTTCATGGTCTCCCCAAATAGTTCTTGCAATACTTGGCCATGGAAATTTAATACATAAACTTCCTACAACTTGATTGCCTTCTATTTCATTACGCAACTCATCCATCAGAACGGGCTGAACTCCAGGTAATGGTAAAGTAGCATAAGTGGGTTTAGTAGGAGTTACAAAAGGTATGGGTGCAATCATAATTCCACCTGTTTCTGTTTGCCACCATGTATCTACTAATGGGCAACGTTTTCCTCCTACATGGTCATTATACCAATGCCAAGCTTCTTCATTAATAGGTTCTCCTACTGAACCTATTACTTTTAATGATTTTAAAGGAAATTTTTGTACATAGTCTAAATTTTCTTTAGCTAAAGAACGAATGGCTGTAGGAGCTGTATAAAATTGTGTTATTTTATGTTTTTCTATTATTTGCCAATAACGTGAAAAATCGGGATATGATAATATGCCTTCACTTATTACGGTTGTTCCACCATTTAAAAGTGGCCCGTATAATGAATAAGAGTGTCCTGTAATCCAGCCTATATCTGCTGTACACCAAAATATATCTCCATCATTATAATTAAAAACGTTTTTAAATGTGTAAGCTGTGTAAACCATGTATCCGGCTGTTGTATGTAACATTCCTTTTGGTTTTCCTGTAGAACCTGAAGTATATAGGATAAATAATGGATCTTCAGCATCCATTATTTCAGCCACACTGGTATCTAAAGCATTTTCTAATAAGGGTTGTAACCAGTGGTCACGTCCTATTTTCATATCTATTTTTTCTTTGGTACGCTCAACAACTAAAACGGTTTTAACACCATGACAACGTTCCAACGCCTCGTCTACAATTCCTTTTAGATTGATTTTTTTATCACCTCTATAACCACCATCAGATGTAATTACCATTTTGGCTTGACAATCATTTATTCGAGCTTCTAAAGCACCTGCTGAAAAACCTGCAAAAACCACAGAATGAATAGCCCCTATTCTTGCACAAGCTAGAACGGCTACTGCTAATTCAGGTATCATTGGTAAATAAATGCAAACTCTATCTCCTTTTTCTATACCTTGTTCAAGTAAAACATTGGCCATTCTTGAAACTCTTTGATAAAGTTCATTATAGCTTATTTTTTGTGATATTTCTTCGGGATTATTAGGCTCAAAAATAATCGCTGTTTTATCTCCTTTTCTTGCTAAATGACGATCAATACAATTTTTTGTTATATTAACTTTTGCATCAATAAACCATTTAAATTCAGCTTTTTGCATATCAAAATCAAAGACTTTATCCCATTTTTGATACCAAATAAAATTTTCATCGGCTATTTTATCCCAAAATTTTTTGGGTTCTCGTACCGATTTTTTATACATTTTAAAATAGTTTTCTAAATCCTTTATGGTATAATAACTCATGATTTGCCTTTTTATAAAATGGTTTATGACTCGTTAAAATTCTAAAAAGCGAAAATACCATATTTATAATGAGTGCGCAATTTATAAATGATTAAATATTTACTAAAGGTTAAAAAAATCTATTTATACTATTTATATAGGGTATCATTTTCCTATGCTCTTCAAAAGAATTAGATAAAATAGTACCTAACAAGTATAAATTGAATTATTTTTGTACACTCAAAATCGTCTAGAAATTATATAAGTCTTTTAATTTTCTTATACTTTTTTGATTTTTAAATAAAATGTTAAGATACAATGTTTTTTAATTCTTTAGAATTTGCAATTTTTTTACCTATTATTTTTATTCTTTATTGGTTTGTTTTTAACAAATCTAAAAAAGGACAAAACACTTTACTAATAGTAGCTAGTTATTATTTTTATGCTTGTTGGGATTGGCATTTTTTATTTTTATTAATTTTTTCAACACTTTTAGATTATATTTCAGGCATAAAAATTGAAAGAAGTACTAATGAAAAAGTTGCTCAATTTTGGTTTTGGTTAAGTGTTGGAATAAATTTAGGCTTTTTAGGAATTTTCAAATACTATAATTTCTTTGCTCAATCATTTGCTGATTTATGTAATAAAATAGGATTTGAGGCGCATCCTTATCTGTTAAAACTTATACTACCTGTTGGAATTTCATTTTATACCTTTCATGGCTTGTCTTATGTTATTGACATCTATAAAAAAAGAATCAGAGCTGAATATAATTTTATTGATTATTCTCTATTTGTAAGTTATTTTCCTTTGTTAGTAGCTGGACCTATTGAAAGAGCAACTCATTTACTTCCTCAAGTAAAAGTAAAAAGAGAATTTAATTTCGAAAAAGCGAAAGAAGGAACCTATCAAATGATATGGGGATTAGTAAAAAAAGTTGTCATTGCTGATTCTTGTGCATTGTATGCAAATGCTATTTTTGACCATTCGAGCGCAATGAATTCTTATTCTTTATTATTAGGGGCTATTTATTTTGCTTTTCAAATATATGGTGATTTTAGCGGTTATTCGGATATTGCTTTAGGAACGTCTAAATTATTTGGAATTGATTTATTAAAAAACTTTGATTATCCTTATTTTTCTAGGGACATTGCTGAATTTTGGCGTCGTTGGCACATTTCTTTATCATCTTGGTTTCGAGATTATCTATATATCCCTTTAGGTGGTAGTCAAGGAGGAAAATGGATGCAAGTTAGAAATACGTTTATTATCTTTTTAGTGAGTGGATTTTGGCATGGAGCCAATTGGACTTTTATTGTCTGGGGACTTATAAATGCAATTTATTTTTTACCTCTACTATTATTTAATAAAAATAGAGATAATATTGGATATATATATATCAAATGGAATCTTTCGGGAATTAAAACCTTGATCAATATTATAAATACCTTTCTTCTTTCTTCTTTAGCATGGATATTTTTTAGAGCTAAATCTATAACAGATGCCTATAATTATATTTATAAATTATTTACTAATAACGATTTTTCTGCACAGTATTTAGATAATGAACGTTATTCTTATGAATTAATTCCATTAATATTATCTTTTATTTTATTTGAATGGTTTAATAGAAATAAAATAGAGCCTATTTCTGGTAAATTTGTTTATATTAAATTATTTATCTTAATTTTAGCTTTAATTGCATTAGGTGTTTATTCTGATTATAAAGAGTTTATATATTTTCAATTCTAATGAAAAAATTTTTCAAACATGCTTTAACGATACTATTTATTATCCTAATAAGTAGTATTTTCCTTGATATACTTTATACTTTTATTATTTCTTCTTCAAATAAGAGAAATAAAGTTGAATATGTATTGCATACAAAAAATAAGGTCTATGATGTAGTTATTATGGGAACATCTAGAGCTAATAATCATTTTGTTCCTTCTATTTTTGAAGAAAAAGGATACAAAACCTTTAATTTTGGTATGAGTGGATCACATCTTTTTGAAACCAATCTTATGTTAAAAATAATGCTCCAACAAAAATTTAAAATCAAAAATTTATTATTGGAAGCAGATTTAAGTATTTGTAATGAAAAAAGAGATGAAGGAACTACTTCTCGCTTTATGCCCTATTTACACTCTAATCCAATAATAAAAGATCATTTTAGATCAGAGGTTGATTTTTTACAACTTTACTATATTCCTTTTTATAGATACCTAAAATTTGATAATAAAATTGGTTTTAGAGAAGTAAATAAATCTTTTTTAAAAGAGAGGACAAATTTATTAGATAATAAAGGGTATTATCCTTTAAGGGGTACAAATTGGAAAAGAATGAATAACAATATTTCAGGATTAAAACCTATGCGTAACCGTTATTTAGATGATATTAAACGAATTTGCAAGGAACACAATATTCAATTATTTTTGGTAATGACACCTATGTGTAAATCTACTAAAGGGATGAGCTATTTTGAAAAAATAAACAAAATTTATCCTGAAATTCACAATTTTGAAAACGCAATAACTGATGATCATTATTTTTCATCTTGTGGTCATTTAAATAATCAAGGGGCTACCGAATTTACTAAATATATATTAAATCATTTGAAATTTTAGTTATACTATCATACTAAAATGGCTGTCTTAAAAGTTACAATTTCTTTTTTACATCTAATTTTTGTCTAGTCTTTGTAAGATATGGACACCTAAAGAATTACATAACATTGTTACTTATTATTTATGTAATTGACAAACTAGAAATTAAAGATTACTTTATTTAAGACAGCCTTTTATAATGTATGTTCAATAATTACTAAGCATGAAAAACAAGTACTGGAACTTGTACTCTATGAGTCATTTTTTGAGTCAATCGCTTAGTGAAAAGCTCTGTAAAAAAATCTCTTTTATAAGTAACCATTCCTAATAAATCTATTTGATAATGATTAATAAAATATTCTATAGCATCTACTACGTTTTCTGATTTATTAAGAATAAAACTAACGTTATCATTTTCAAACTCTTTTCTCCAAGAATCTATGATCTCCTCTGACACTTCATTTTCTGAAGTTATAACATGCAAACATTTAACGAACCATCCTAATTTATTAGCTAAATTTATTGTTTGAATAAATGGTTCTCTATCTTTTTCTTTAAATCTTGTAGTAAACCCTATAGTTTCTAATTCTTTTGTGTTGCATCCGTCGGGTAATACTAATGTGGGTACACTTGCTGTTAAAATTACGGAATCAGTATTAGTTCCCATTACTTTAGAAAACCAATCATCATCTCCAGAAGTTGCCATTATAATAAAATCTACTTTTTCTTCTTTTACACATTGATTTATGCTAACACTCAATTCTCCTAGAACAATTTTATGACTTATTTCTACATCTTCCAATCCTTTTGAATAAGCTAACTTATTTAATTTTTCATTATTTTCTTTAAAAAGATCAAATTCATCTAGATCTACACTCGTATAAAGCATATTGGCACTTAAAATACCTGACTGTACATCTACTATAGGTAGGTTATAACTATGCAGCAAAAGTACTTTTGCTTGATTTTTTTTTGCTAATTCTAGAGCAAAAAGGCTTGCATTATTAGCTGCATCTGAAAAATCAGTAGGGACTAAAATGGTTTTCATATATATAAGTTTTAGTTAAGATAGTTTACTTATTAAAAGATTTAGTTCTTTAGCTTATTTTATGCTCTAATTTACTCTTAAATATTCATATAAAAAATGATAATTATCACTAAATATAAAAGAGGGTATTCTTAAAGTAAAAAATAACTTTTAACTTATCGTTCTTATATTAGAAAACACCTCAAAATCAATATACTAATTTTTTCCTATTGAATAT
Organism: Flavobacterium sp. TN-1; assembly: GCF_052828645.1. Taxonomy (NCBI): domain Bacteria; kingdom Pseudomonadati; phylum Bacteroidota; class Flavobacteriia; order Flavobacteriales; family Flavobacteriaceae; genus Flavobacterium; species Flavobacterium sp. TN-1. The sequence continues at coordinate 2,530,215 of NZ_CM128253.1, read as the reverse complement.
TTTCTCTTTTGATCCGCTAAAACAAAGCAAAATAATAGAATCGTTAGTTTTTAAATATATTTTCTTTTCTTATAATATAAAATTGTTTAAAATTGATTATTTAAAGATAGAACTCTAGAAAAGCAAAACGGATAAAAAACAGCTTATAATAAGCAATCTATACTATAGATAATAAAGATAATTTTATTAGCTTATCTTTTAGTCCATTCTTTAATGCTCTCTTCATTCATCTTTATGTAATCTAAATTATTTGCTAATTTAGCTCCTTCTAATGAATTTTTTGCTGTCTCAACAGCTCCTTTATAATCTCCTAATTTGGCTTGAATTTGTGATTTAAGCCTCATATACCAAAAAGGTTTTTTTTCATTCATTTCATACGCTTTATTAATATATAGTAAAGCTTTATTAAAATCCGTGTTTGTATTATAATAATACTGAGAAGCTGCAAAATAATCTCCTGAGGTAGGTCCGTTTAATGTTTTTTCTATAGAAGCAATAGCTATTTTATTTGTAGGCACTTCAAAATGCAAGGATACAGAAGTTTTTTCCCACAAAAATTCAAGATTGGCACCACTAAAATCTATATTAGAAATTCCTATTGTAAATGTTTCTACTGATTTATGTAATATTTCGGTTTTAGAAGATGCCTTGAGAGCTATTTTTGTTTCGTCCCACTTTTCGGGAGTTCCCCAATTCTGGGTATCATTATAAAAATAAATCTCCCATTCTTCTGCTTTAGGCATTACATATAAAGCATATTTCCCTTTTTTTAAGGTACCGCCATTAATTATTACATCATCAGAAAAATTAATTGTAGTATTAGCATTTGCACCTGCACGCCATATTTTTCCGAAGGGGACCAAATCTCCATAAATAATTCTTCCTTTTACACTAGGACGAGAATATTCTATTTCTACTTCTGTTAAACCAACAGTTTGTGTAAAAAGAGCTTTAGGGCTTGCTTGTGGAACTTTTATTTGAGCTTGTGCAAACAAAGAACCTAGAAAAATAGTGGCTTTTATTATAAATCGCATCAGTAAAATCGTTTTCCCAAATATAAGCTTCTAATATTTAATAAAATGTTAATAAAAATATAAAGATTAGGCTCTTCATTACAATATAATAGTTCTATTAAATAAAAATGTATTCTGTTCTTTTTACACATATCTTATTTTCACAATGATTTTAGTACTTTTACATAATTAATCATCACTAAATTTATCTATTCAAGTTTTATTTAGATAATCGTAAATAAGATACAGATCGTATTCGCAATTCTGTTTTTCCTTATAAAAACATTAATTTACTACTAACGGAAATATAATAATAAATGAGAAAAATTATAATTTTAACCTTCTTTTTATATTCTTATCTTAATTTCTTTGCACAAGAAAAAATATTATTTATAGGAAATAGTATGACCTACTATAATAATATGCCCACATTATTTCAAAATCTTGCAAACACAAAAGGAAAGAATGTTGAGGTACAACAATATGCACAAGGAGGAACTGGATTTGTAAATCATGTAAATGATCATAATATTTATCGCTTATTTTCTTCACAGAAATGGGATGCAATCATTCTTCAACCTGGTACAGGAGAGTCTGTAGGTTTTTCTTCCTCTACAAAAACAACAATAAATAGAGGAAGAAGACTAATGGATTCTATACAAAAATATAGTCCTTGTTCTAAAATAATATTGTATGAAATATCAAATGGTATTGGTAGTAATAACAATGGCGGAGGTAATTACGAAAATTATTTTGCAAGTCAAACAAAAATAAAAGATTCAATAACTGCAATTGCGCATGGTATGAAAGTTCCTTTCGCTTCAGCAGGTGAATGTTTCAAAGAACATTATATTTCTAGCAAGGATCTTTTATTACATTCTACTTATAATGACGTTCACCCCGGATTAAAAGGCTCATATCTTGTAGCTTGTTCTATATTTAATACATTATATCAAGAAAATATAGCACCTTGTAATTTTTATGGAGGTATTGATGAGATTACGGCTATCTACCTACAAAAAATATCCGATAGTGTTGTACTTAAAAATAAACCTAATTGGCTTATAAATACTTATAATTTACACCCTGATTTCTCTTTTTTAGTTAATGGAACAAATATTCAATTACAAAATCAATCTAATAATTATGATTCTATATCATGGAATATTAATAATGAATATAGAACAAATGAATTATCCCCTATTTATAATTTTCAATCAACAGGTGATAAATCTATTACTTTAACAACTCGCAAAAATAATTGTTCAGAATCTATTACTAAAACTATTCCGATTATTTCTTTAAACCTAGATCAAACTAAACCAATAAATTATGACTATTATCCTAACCCAATAAGAGATTTTATACATATAGAAACTAAAAAAAATGCTCAAACTAAATTTAGTATCACTGATTTAAGTGGAAAAATTATTATTTCAGAAGAAAATTTAGTAAAAAATCATATAGATACTAGTTTCCTAAATAGTGGAATCTATATCCTGATACTTAATCAGGAAAATACAATTAGTAAAATAAAACTAATAAAAAACTAAAATGAATCATCAAAATTTGAATTGATAACTTTTTTAAGAGTCTTGGCTACATTTAGTCTTATTTTTTTACATAGTTCATCTGAAATACTCTACCAATAGATTTCGGTAACTTTGATTTTTTTCTAAAAGCTATAAAAACACAAAAGAATATTTAGAAAAAGGGTTTTAAGAATAGTAATCCCTTTTCTTTTTGGAGTATTCAATATTAAGAACTTATTTTGCATCAAAATATAAAGTTTTTTTATGGAGGTTTTTGATTCATTCTTAATTCCTAACGTACTAATGATTTCTATTGGAATATTTTTATTATTTTAAAGATTTTGTACAAAATGATTCAAAAATAATTTCTTTTTTTAGTAAATATAGTTACGGTGTACATTTAATACACATTTTAAATAATTATACCATTTAAACTTTGAAATTTCCACATAATACTATTTTTTAAACCTTGAGGCTGTCCAAAAAATCCGTAATCTTGTCATCTCGACCAAAGAGAGAAATTACATAATATTGATTATGAGACTCCTCCTTATCGGAGTGACAAACTGCATGTTAATTTATTACTTTTGGATAGCCTTTTCCTTTTTTCCATTTATCCTAAAATTTGACGGCTAACTTAAGTTGACATTAATAAAAGGATAAACTTAATATAAAATCATTGCCTTAGCATACAGATAATTAATTACACAATTTAAGTCCTTCTTTAAATTCAAAAAAAAAATAAATTTTACTTGCTTAAGTTAGTTATCCTAACTAAATTTGAATCATTAATTCTGTTTCTAAAATATAAATAGAAAATTCATAATAAAAGTAGAATGAATGTACAAAATCTTATTATAGAAGACAAAGAACAAATATTCTTAAAGGATGTTTTTTTAGAAAAAAACAATAAAAAAAATATCCTCCAACTGATAAAAGAACATACCTATTTTGATGAATTAAATAAATATCAGTTACCTATAAATAATAAAATTTTACTTCATGGTAGTTCAGGTTGTGGTAAAACAATGACTGCAAAAGCTATTGCAAAAGAATTAGGTAAAAATATTTTAATACTTAATTTAAGTAATATAGTTTGTTCACGAATAGGTGAAACGTCACAAAATATTAAACAAATTTTTGACAAAGCAGCTAGAGATAATGCTGTTCTATTTTTAGATGAATTTGACCAAATAGGAAAAGCAAGAGGTAATGATGATAAAGACGTAGGAGAAATGAGAAGATTAGTAAATACAATTATCCAACTTATAGATTATTTTCCTAATAAATCTTTATTGATATGCGCTACAAATCATGTAGAAATTATTGATATAGCCTTGTTAAGACGGTTTCAATTACAAGTAAATTTTGCAATCCCAGAAAAAGAAATTTTAGAACAATATTACAACAACCTCTTACTCCGATTTCCTAAAGATTTACAAAATATAGAACGTAAATATAATATCTCTTTTGCTGAAGCTAAAGACTACGCATATACCATTATAAAATCAATATTAATTAAAAACCTAGAAGAAAAAAATAAAAAATCATCCAATGACTGAAGAAATTTTAAAAAACATTAACATTATAAAAGAACGTATAAATAATGCTTGCAAACAAAACAACCGAAATCCTGATGAAATAAAATTACTTTTAGCAACGAAAACCGTTTCAGCTGAGCGTATAAAAATTGCATTAAGTACAGGTAGTAAATTAATAGCTGAAAATAAAGTACAAGAACTAAAGGAAAAATATGAATCGTTAAAAGAAATCTCTCATGTAAATCATTTTATTGGACATTTACAAACCAATAAAATAAAAGAAATTTTAAAATATGATGTTTCATGTATACAATCTCTTGATCGTTTAGATCTAGCTGAAAAATTACATCAAAGATTACAACTTGAAAATAAAACCATAGATGTTTTAATACAAATAAACACATCAAGAGAAGAAAGTAAATTTGGTATAAATCCTAATAATGCTCGCAATTTTATAGAAAAAGTAGCTCAATTTAATACTCTAAAAATAAAAGGACTTATGACTATAGGTCTATTTAGTGCCGAAACTGATAAAGTTAAAGATTGTTTTCGCTTACTTAAAAACATTCAAGAAGAAATAATAGCACTAGATATCCCCAATGTAGAAATGAAAGAACTTTCAATGGGTATGAGTGGAGATTTAGAAACAGCCATAGCAGAGGGAGCAACTATCATAAGAATAGGCACTGCAATATTTGGACAAAGAGCTTATCCTGATAGTTATTATTGGAATGAAAATAAAACTAACTAATTTATTATCAAATAAAAAATAGTACTGAAATAAATAAAATTCAAAATACAATAAAGATTAATAATTTATTTTAGAAACTATTTCTATATCCATAAATTATACTCACAACAAATAACAACTCCCCTTTCTTAAAAAATTTATTCAAACACAAAACGTGTTCTCATTAATTCATAATATCCTTTAAAAAATCAAATTCATCAAAATGATGAATTACCTCATTAGCTAAGGATAAATCTTGAAGTTTTGAATTAACACTATTATAGCCTATACAATAAATTCCAGCTGAATGGGCTGCCTTTACACCATTAGTACTATCCTCAATTACAATACAATTTTCTTTAGAAGCTTCCGAAAGTGAGGCTGCATGTAAAAATATAGCAGGATCTGGTTTTGACTTAGGAAAATCTTCACCACTTATTTTATGAGTAAAATATTGATTTAAATCAAAACGATTAAATACACGATTTATAGTACTTGCAGAAGAAGAAGAAGCTAGAATAAGCTGAATACCCTGAGCGTGTAATTTTTTAATTAAATCTAAAACCCCCTCAATTAATTCTAAATCAGGTTTTATATCAAATGCCTCATTAAAAAATTCTCTTTTTCTTAACACAAGAGTTTCTACTTCATAATCTAGATTAAAAGTTTCTTTTAATTTTTGAAAAACATTGCGTGTAGAATTCCCTGTAAATGACGCATACATACTATCTGAAACCGTTATTGACAATTCTTTAAAACATTGATAATAAGCATATTTATGAACTGGTTCAGTATCTACAATCACACCATCCATATCAAAAATAACTGTTTTAATCATAAAATTTAATTTTTAACCAAATATACAAAGCCTTTTCCTTTTAAATTAAACCTTTTTAAATATCTTTAGTCTTATACTCAAACACCTTACATTTTGCAAGACGAAAAATTATTCTTAAATGAACTCCTAAATCCTAAAACTCAAAATGAAGCTTTTAGGAAATTGATTCGTGAGTATCAAAAACCACTATATTACCACATAAGAAATATCGTATCAGATCATGATGATTCAGACGATATTTTACAAAATACATTTATAAAAGTTTTTCAAAATCTCGAAAATTTTAAAGGAGAAAGTAAACTTTATTCATGGATTTATCGTATTGCTACAAATGAAACCATCACATTTTTAAATAGCAAAGCAAGGAAAAAAGGCTTGTCAAATGAAGAATTAAAAGGAAAAATGATAGAAAAATTAGAAGCAGACATACACTTTGACGGAAATGAAATTCAATTAAAACTGCATAAAGCAATAGCCTCCTTACCCGAAAAACAACAACAAGTTTTTAAGATGAAATATTTTCAAGAATTAAAATATGAAGAAATTAGCGAAATATTAAAAACCTCCGTAGGAGCATTAAAAGCCTCCTATTTCCATGCAGTCAAAAAAATTGAATATTTTCTAAACTCAAATTAAACCTTTCCCTTTTATTTTTGTCCTACTAATATGAATCCTATTAATATAAATACAGACCCAAAAATTAATTCCGGATATAAAGTTCCCGATGATTATTTTTTAAATTTTGAAAATCGTCTAATGTCAATAATTAATGACGAAAAAGAAAAAACAAACGTAATTTCATTTTGGAAGAAAAAAAATATTATACTTTATGCAATTGCCGCTACAATAATTATTTCAATTTTTACAAATATTTATTTTAATCAAATAGACAATTACACCATCAATTCTACACAAGAATACTTAACCTATGCAGATGATCTAACCACAGAAGAACTAGTTGATTACCTAACAATTGAAGATCTAAAAGATTTAGAAAAAGAAGTTATTCCTATAGATCATCAAACTCCTATTTTTTTAAACGAATACACAAATTAACCAATAAAATGATTGTCATGAAAAAGATAATAACTTTCCTTATAATTATATTAAACCAAATTACTTTTGGACAAGGAAGAGAAGAAAAAATGGAAAAAATAAAAACATTACGTATAGCTTTTATATCCGATAAACTTAATTTAACCTCTGAAGAAGCACAAAAATTTTGGCCTATATTCAATCAATTTGATGATACACAATTGGAACTTCAAAAACAAAAAAAGAAATTAATTCACCAATTAAATACAGAAAATACAAATTCCTTATCAGATAAAGAAATGCAAAACTTAATGGATCAAGAAGAAAAAATAGAAAATGAAATAAGACAAAACAAACGATCATTAGTCAAAAATTTACAAGGTATTATACCAAATCAAAAAATTATTCAACTAAAACAAATAGAAATAGAGTTCAAACATAAATTACTCAATCAAATAAAAGAACGAAAACAAAAAAGATTTTAAAATTTTATTTCATACTTCAAATACACTTTTTTTATTTTCAATAAAATATTATAATTTATTAATCATTTTTTTTAAAAATCTATTTCAAAATAAGTAAATAATGTATATTTGAAACCAAATAAAAAACAAATGATTACAACCGAAAAATCTACAACATTAGAACAATATTTTTTAAAATTTAGAGAAAATATTGTAGGTATTAATCAAGAATTTGATTCTCCTTTTGGAATAAAGAAAATTATTTATACAGATTGGACCGCTTCAGGAAGACTATACAGACCCATTGAAGAAAAAATCTTAAAAGATTTTGGCCCTTTTGTAGCAAATACTCATACCGAAACCACTGTTTCCGGCACTGCTATGACCATAGCTTATCACCAAGCTCGAAAAATCATAAAAAAACATGTAAATGCTGATGAAAACGATGTATTAATTACTGATGGCACAGGAATGACAGGTGTTGTTAATAAGTTTCAAAGAATTTTAGGCTTACGAATTAGCGAAAACTTAAAAAATTATACCAATATACCTAAAGAAATAAAACCTATAGTATTTATATCTCACATGGAACATCATTCTAATCAAACCTCTTGGTTAGAAACAATTGCTGATGTAGTCATAATTCCTGCTAATAAAGAAGGTCTTTTTTGTTTAGAAAATTTCAAGAAAATTGTAGCACAATATAAAGATAGAAGTTTTAAAATAGCTTCCATTACTTCTTGTTCAAACGTTACAGGTATCAAAACGCCTTATCATGAAGTAGCAAAAATTATGCACCAAAATGGAGGTGTTTGCTTTGTCGATTTTGCCTGTTCAGGTCCTTATGTAACAATCAATATGCACCCTGAAGATCAAGAAGCCTATCTAGATGCTATCTTCTTTTCTCCTCATAAATTTTTAGGAGGACCTGGTACCTCAGGCGTGTTAGTTTTTAATAAAAATTTATACAAAAATAATGTCCCTGATTGTCCAGGAGGAGGAACAGTATCTTGGACTAATCCTTGGGGAGAACATAAATACATTGACAATATAGAAGATCGCGAAGATGGAGGCACCCCAGGCTTTCTTCAAGTAATAAAAACAGCATTAGCTATACAATTAAAAGAAAAAATGGGAGTAGCTAATATACTAAAACGCGAAAAAGAAATTGTCGATTATATTTTTAAAGAATTAAACAAAGAAACTAATTTAACCATTTTATCAGGACAACATCAAGAACGATTAGGAGTTATTTCATTTTATATAGATAACCTACATTACAACCTAGGAGTTAAAATATTAAACGATCACTTCGGTATTCAAACCAGGGGTGGTTGTAGTTGTGCCGGTACTTACGGTCATTACTTATTACATGTTGATCAAGATAAATCCAATGCTATTACTTGTAATATAGACTCTGGTGATTTAACTGTTAAACCAGGATGGATAAGAATGTCTATACACCCCACCACTACAAATGAGGAAATTAAATATGTTTGTGATGCCATCATCTCTCTAGCAAAAAATCATAAAGAATGGGGTAAAGATTACCTATACAATCCTAAAACTAATGAATATACACATAAAAATGCCCAGTCCATTGATAATCTTATTAAAAACTGGTTTGAAATTTAAAACAGATAACGTAGTTAAAAATAGAATCTAAACTATCCTATTTTAACCTTAATAAAATAAATAAACAAAAGAAGTATAAACACATTTTCAGCATACTTCTTTTGTTTTTACAAATCATCATAGTTTAGAACGAATCTCTTTTAAAACTATCACCAAAACAATACCAAATAATTTAACAATAGAAGTTACTAATATTCAGCATAAATTTAACACTAAAATGAAAGCATTTAGAAGTAAAAAATTTAGAGCTGTTAGAAATATTTTTTTAGATTAACCAATTTATAAGCTCATTCATAATCAAATAAAAGCTTGTATATCAATAAAATATAGATTATATTAAAAAAAATACCCCCTAAAAAGCTCAAAAAAAGTTAAAAACAGGATTTTCCTTTAAAAATATATATCAAAATACAACCTATAGTTTATCAATCCAACGTAAGAAAGAGTCTCATAATCAACATTATGTGATTTCTCTCTTTCGTCGAAATGAAAGATTGCGAACTTTTTGGACAGTCTCTTTTTATTTAAATTTGATTTTATTAACTTGTGCAAATATTATTAACTGTAAATATCCTGCAATATGCAAGAAGAAATGAATGATAACCTGCTAAAAGCAGATGGAAATGATCAAAATCTATCGCAATCAGATACTCAATTAGCGATAGAAACCATCGAGAACTTAAATGCAGAAGTAAATGAAGACAATACATTGGAACACGAACATGAAATTCCAATGAAAGATTATCATACCATGAGTATGGATTCCCTAGTGCTAGAATTTGAACAATTATTAGCCCTAGACAAAATTATGGTTATCCGTAATCACATAGAGGAAATAAAATCAGCTTTTTTATCTAAATACAATCATTTTATTGAAGAAAAAAAAGAAGAATTTTTACATGAAAATCCTAATGAAGATTTCGAGTATCATTCCCCTACAAAATCTAAATTTGACTTTCTTTATAACGAATATAAAAACAAAAGAAACGTTTATTTTAAAAATCTTGAAGCTAAGCTAAAATTAAATCTCCAAAATAGATTAAATCTAATAGAAGAACTAAAGACATTACTAACTTCAAATGCTGAAATAAAGGATTTATTGAAACCATTTAACGACATTCGTGATCGTTGGAAAAGTGCTGGTGCAATACCTAAAGACAAATACAATCATGTTTGGAATAATTATCATTTTCATGTAGAAAACTTTTATGATCTACTGCATTTAGATAGAGAAGCACGTGATTTAGAATTTAAACATAATTTAGATAAAAAGCTAAAAATTATAGAAAGAGCTAAAAATCTTTTAAACGAACTAGACGTTTTCAAAGCTTTTAGAGAACTTCAATTATTACATAAAGTTTGGAAAGAAGAAATAGGTCCTGTTTCTAAAGAAAATCGAGAAGAAATTTGGCACGCATTTAGCGAAGTAACCAAACAAATGCACGAAAAACGTGAAAATTTATTTGAACAACAACGCTTAAAAGAAGAAGAAAATTTAGCCACAAAAAAGGATATAATAAATCAAATCTATAAAATTGCCGAAGAAAAAATAACAGCACATTCCTCTTGGCAAGGCCAAATAAACAAAATAGAAACTCTAAGAAAAGCATTTTTTGAAGCAGGAAAAGTTCCTTCAGAAATCAATGAAGAAGTTTGGGCTGATTTTAAAAATGCTGTCCGAAGTTTTAATGCTAACAAAAACTCTTTTTATAAAGATATAAAAAAAGAACAACAAGCTAACTTAGATAAAAAAAACGCCCTAGTTGCTAGAGCAAAAGAATTAATGAATAACGATAACTTTAATGAAACAACCCCTATTATGAAAAAAATCCAAGAAGATTGGAAATTAATAGGTCATGTTCCTAAAAAGTTTTCGGATCATGTTTGGGGAGAATTTAAAGAAGCTTGCAATCACTATTTTGACAGATTAACAGCCTTTAGAAATCAAAATGAAGCAATTGAAATTATTGCTTTTGATAAGAAAAAGGATTATTTAGAAATCGTAAAAACATTGACTCTCTCTGGAGATCATAGAAAAGATTTAGACCTTATAAAAACTCACATAGAAACATGGAAATCCTTTGGCAAAGTACCTTTTTCTAGACGTCATATAGAAGGAAAATTTAACAAAGTATTAGATACTCTTTTTGAAAATTTGACATCAAGTAAACGTGAAGCTGAAATGGTTCGATTTAACAGTCGTTTAGAACAACTAAGCCAAGAAGGTCAACATAAAATAGATGGAGAAAAGATTTTCATTCAAAGAAAAATAGAAGAAGTACAAAATGAAATTTTTCAATTAGAAAACAATATCCAATTCTTCTCAAATGCTAAAAAAGATAATCCAATGATTATTGAAGTAAAGAAAAGTATTGAACGTAATAGAGAAGAATTAACAATGTGGAAAGATAAATTAAAACAAATTTATAATATCTAATCTATATAAAACTTAAAAGAGGGTACAACAAAAAAGAAATATTCAAAATTCTATTTACACTCTCTTAACACAAGAAAATCATTAACATTAATAACAACTTCCTAAAAGTTGTAAACAAAAAAATTAAGGCTTAGATTTTTATAATCTGAGCCTTTTTCTAATTCTAAAAATCTCCTTATTGAATACAGTTAAAAACAACGCACTTTTTCATATTTTAATTTATACCACTTAAACTTTGAAATTTTCTCATAATACTATTTTTTTAACCTTTAGACTGTCCAAAAAGTTCGCTATCTTGTCAATCGACCAAAGGGAGAAACCACATAATGTTGATTATAAAACGCCTCCTTATGTAGGAGTGACAAACTGTATGTTCATTTAAACACTATCTTACAAAAACAATAAAAATTAGTGTTGGTTTTCAATGCGCTTCGCGTTCGAACTAATAATGATTTCAATTATATACTCAACCGTCTGTTCCAGTTGTTCTTAAAATGAAAAAAAACGTATCGAGAATTTTACTTTTTAATCCAGTATATTTTAAGTTTAAATGGTATTAATTCATTTTAATTGTAGAGAGTGAATTTATATAATTATTCCAACTTTTAGCAAATGCTTCAATAAATAAATACCCCTGTAATTCATATCCTTTTCTAGAATAATGAACAAGATCATTAACTAAAAGTTGATTTTTTGCAAACTCACAACTTCCTTTTAATCCATCTGAAATTTCAAATAAATCCCATAATGCAATTTCATTATCAATACAATAAGCCATAATTGCATCAGAAAAATCTTTTAATTTTTTATTAGGTACTACTTTCTTATAAAAAGAAACAGGAGGAGTTGATAATATAAAAACAGCTTCAGGATTAAATATTTTTATTTTATCAATTGTTTCCTTTATTGACTCTACAAAGCTCTCAGGAGTTAAAACAATATTTTGTGCTTCGTTAGTACCCATAGATAAAATATAACAATCTGACTTAACATTTTTAATTTGTTCCCAAAATAAAACTTCAGAATTATAATCAGAATATTTAGCTCCATTTACTCCTATTGCACTATAAATAATTCCTTTATCAATAGAGTTTTCTAAAAATATACCATATAATTTAGTACAAATAGAATCATTGCATACAATATTAAAATTAGACCGAAGACCATCAAATTTAAAATCTAAAACACCATCTTTAACACTATATTTTGCTGTATCTTCAATTAAATTAACATTTTTAATTTCTTTATTTGTAAACAAAGTAAGCTTATCAAATTTATGAAATGTTTCAGTTCCTCTGAACTTAAAATTAATAAGAGAATTGGGTTCCATAGATTCTATCGCAAAACCACTTATACCACAGGGTATTTCTGGATTTTTTTTAATTAATCGACTTCCTTTCCAATTAGAATTTGAACTAAAAATAATATCTGTTGGAGCGTTACTTTTAGCTAATTGATATGGAAATATTAAGCCTCTACCAGCATTCCCAAAATAACGTTGTAATTCAGTACGTATAACTTTAGTAGATATATCAGCTTGTATGTGAGAATCTCCTATATGAACAAATGAAACTTGTTTTAAATTATCTTTTTTTAATTTTAAAAGTTTAAGAAAAAGAGGTTTTAAATGATTTTCATTTATAATTATATTTTTCTCCAAATTTAAATTTATCTTAGGATATAAGGAGTCTGCTTTTTTATATTGAAATAAAGATATATTTTGCCCTGAAACAGTCTGTAAAACAAAATAAATAAATAAAAAAACTCTTTTCTTAAAAGACATAAAATATTAATTCTAAGTTAATTTGTTGATAAAAAGGATGTTTAGAAAACTTTTTTTATTAAATTTGTACCCTACTTCTTCAAAAAGAAGCAATATAATTATTAATCATTTGGCAAATTTGGTCAATATTTTAAGTAATACCAACTTAATTATAAAGAAATTTATGCTTATGAAAAATCTAAAATTATACTTCTTATTTGCTTTTACTTTTCTTAGCTTTTATAACAGCTATTCACAAAGTGAGTCGTACATTAAAGAATATGGTGAAATAGCAGATAAGTTATCCTTTGAATTTGGAATACCAAGATCTATAATTCTAAGTATTGCCATAGTAGAATCAGGCTACGGTAATAGTAAAGTTGCAAAAAGATTAAATAACCACTTTGGAATTAAAGGAAAAAATCAAGTAACTTGGTCTAGTTTTAAGCAATACTCAAGTGTTGAAGATTCTTTTAGAGATTTTTGTTTAAAAATGGCTTCAAAAAAGTTTTATTTAAATCTAAAAGGAAGTGATGATTATTTACTATGGTTAAAAAAAATAAGTTTAACTGGGTATTCAACAAAACCTACTTTATGGAGAAATAAGATCAAAAAAACCATTTTAAAACATAATCTACATTAAAGATAACTTTTAATAAATTTAATTTAAAAGGAGATTGAAAATTCAATCTCCTTTTTTAATTTAAATTGTAAATTTGTGACTACATTAAGAGATAAAATGATTTCAATACATAGTAAAACCTTACAAGATTTAGAATTTCAAACCGTTTTAGAAACCATTTCGGCATATTGTACAACTGAAATAGGAATTGAAAAAACATTACATATAATTCCTTATAAAAATAAAGAAGAACTAACCGATATTTTATTTCAAACCTCTGAATATCGTTCTTCTTTTGATAATAATAACGCCCTACCTAGTCATAATTTTGACCCCATAATAAATGAGCTTAAATTTTTAGCTATAGAAGATAGTTATCTAGAAGCTTCAAGTTTTAAAAAGATTCATTCACTAGCTGAAAACACTAATGCTTTATTAATCTTCTTAAAAAAATTTGATGATTATTATCCTGCTTTACACAAAAAAGCAAGTCAAATAACTATCACAAAAGAAATAACAAAAGCCATTGAGGCTATTTTTGATAAATATGGTGAAATAAAAGATGAGGCTACTCCTACTCTATTAGAAATCCGTAGAAATATGAATTTAGTTAGAGGTAAAGTAAATCAAAGTTTTGGGATGGCACTAAACCAATACAATTCATTAGGTTATTTAGATGAAATTCGAGAAACTGTGGTAGAAAATCGCAGAGTACTAGCTGTTCAAGCAATGTATCGCCGTAAAGTAAAAGGCTCTATATTAGGAAGTTCTAAAACAGGTAGCATTGCTTATATTGAACCTGAATCTACCCTTCGTTATTCTCGTGAACTAGCTAATTTAGAATATGAAGAACGAGAAGAAATTATTAAAATTCTAAAGCAACTAACCAACAATATTCGCCCTTTTCATGAATTATTAACACAATACCAAGATTTTTTAAGTGATCTAGATGTTATTTCGGCCAAAGCTAAATATGCCTTAAAAATAAACGGCTTATTACCTAAAATAAATGAAGAAAAAAGAGTTTTTTTAAAAGAAGCCTTTCACCCTATTTTATTTTTAAATAATAAAGAAAAAGGAAAAACTACCTATCCTCAAACTTTTGAATTTGATCAAAGTAAACGAATCGTTGTTATATCAGGACCTAATGCTGGTGGTAAAACCATTTCTATGAAAACCGTTGGTTTACTACAACTAATGTTACAATCAGGAATACTAATTCCTGTACATGAACGTAGTGAAACGTGCTTATTTGATAGAATTTTAACGGATATTGGAGATAACCAGTCTATTGAAAATCATTTAAGTACTTATAGTTATCGTTTAAAAAACATGAATTACTTTTTAAAAAAATGTAATTCCAACACTTTATTTTTAATTGATGAATTTGGTACAGGTTCCGATCCAGAACTAGGTGGTGCTTTGGCAGAAGTCTTTCTAGAAGAATTTTATCATCGTGAAGCCTTTGGTATTATAACAACTCATTATGCCAATTTAAAAATGTTAGCTAATGAATTACCAAGCGCAACCAATGCTAATATGCTTTTTGATGAAAAATCACTAGAACCTATGTACCAATTAATTATAGGTCAAGCAGGTAGTTCATTTACTTTTGAAGTAGCTCAAAAAAATGGTATTCCTTACGGATTAATTAATCGTGCTAAAAAAAAGGTAGAAGGTAGCAAAATACGATTTGACAAAACCATTTCCTCCCTTCAAAAAGAACGTTCTAAACTAGAAAAAACTTCACAAAATTTAAAAGAAGAAGAAACAAAAGCTCGCCAAGAAAATAAAAAAATGGAAACCATCAATGCCAAAATTCAAGATAAGCTAGAACGCTATCAAGAATTATATGATACTAATCAACGTTTGATTTATATGGGGCAAAAAATAGATGATATTTCTGAAAAATATTTTAATGATAAAAACAAAAAAGATTTAATTGGTGAATTTTTAAAAATGGTAGAAATAGAAAATTCAAAACGTAAAAAAATTACCCTAAAAGAAAAGAAAGTCAAAGAAAAAGTAGAAAAAGAAGTATTAGCAGAAGTAAATATTAAAGTAGAAGAAATTCGGAAAGAGAAAAAAGAAAAGAAAGAAATTGCTAAAAAAATAGAAGAAAACAAACCTAAAGTAGTACTTAAAGTAGGTGATCGTGTTCGCATGATTGACGGTAAGTCTATAGGTACTATTGATAAAATTGAAAAAAACAATGCCATTGTAAATTATGGCTTTTTTACCTCTAAAGTCAGTTTAGAACAATTAGAATATATTCAACCTAAATAATATTAAATTAATGCAGAAACTACCAAAAGATAAACAAATCATACTTTTTGACGGAGTGTGCAATCTTTGTAATTATTGGGTACAATATATCATTAAGCATGACAAAAATGATATTTTTCGTTTTGTAACTTTAGAATCTGAGTTAGGACAAGAAGTACTTCAATATCTGGGAATTAAAAATAGAAATATAGAAAGTATTGTATTATATATTCCCAATCAAGCTTATTATTATAAATCAGAAGCTGTTTTAAAGATTGCACAAAGTTTATCTATTCTAAATTGGTTCTTTATTTTTAAAATAATTCCAATTAACTTACGAGACTTTCTATATGATTTTGTTGCTAAAAATCGTTATAAATGGTATGGAAAAAAAGTAACTTGTATGATCCCTTCTCCAGAGTTAAAAACTAAATTTATTGATTAATTAAAAAACATGAAACCACTAAAAATCAATAATTTAAAAATATCAAAAAATATCTTATTTTTTATATTCTTTGTATTTCAAATATTACTCTTAAAGATATTTTCAAAATTCCCTACTATTGTAGAGCAATATTATAGTAATGGATTTTACCTTATGATTTCAAAATTAAATAGAATTATTTTTGGATGGATTCCTTTTTCTATTGGTGATTGTATTTATATTTTAACATTAATTTATCTTCCATATTGGTTATATAAAAATCGTAAAATATGTTGGAAAGAAAACACTAAAAATCTCTTTTCTTTTTTAGTAACCATGTATTTTATTTTTCATTTACTTTGGGCTTATAACTATTATCGAATACCTCTTTATAAAAAGATGAATCTTAAAACAGATTATAGTCAAAAAGAACTTTTACAATTTACCCAAAATCTTATACACAAAACAAATAAAATTCAGTTTAAATTAACACGTAATATAAATCAAAAAGTAATCAGTCCTTATACAGCTGTTCAAATATTTGAGTTAGCTCAATCTGGATATATTAATTTAAAAAACAGACATTCTTTTTTTGAGTATAAAAAGACCAGTATAAAAAACTCTTTGTTTAGCTACCCACTAACTTATATGGGGTTTGGAGGTTATTTAAATCCTTTTACAAATGAGGCACAAATAAATAATATGCTTCCATCTTATAATTTACCCGCAATAGTTTGTCATGAAATGGCTCATCAAATCGGGTATTCTAGTGAGAGTGAGTGTAATTTTATTGGATTTCTAGCTACTATCCATAACCAAAATTTATTCTTTCAATACGCCGGTTATACGTATGCTTTACGTTATTGTCTAGTAAATATTGAATCTAAAGATCAAAAAGAACTCAAAAGAATACTACAAACAATCAATCCTGGGATTTTAAAAAACTTTGATGAAAGTAATTTTTTTTGGTCATCACATGAATCTATCATAAATGAAGGTTTTGAAATCTTTTATGATTATTTTTTAAAGCTAAATCAACAGAAAGAGGGTATGAAAAGTTACAGTAAGTTTATTGATTTATTAATTAACTATCAAGAAAATTAATTTTTTAAATTCTATACTTAGACAGATCTTAAGTAAAGTGATTTTTTCATATCATTTATATTTTGAATAAAAATTACTATAAGTACATTGGAGGAGTATCATAATCAACATTGTGTAGTTTCTCTCTTTGGTCTCGATGACAAGATTGCGAACTTTTTGGACAATCTCAAGATTAAAAAATATTATTATGAGGAATTTTCAAAGTTTGAATGATATTATACCTTTTTCACATTATTTTAGGTATTTTTTTATCATATTATTTAAAAAAACACCCCTAAAAATACTTTTAGGGGATTTAGGAAATTTATTAAAATAATATTTTATCTAACCAATTTTTTATATTTTATTCTGGTTGGTACTAAATCGCCTAGGCGTTTTTTACGATTTTCTTCATAATCTGTAAATCCTCCTTCAAAATAGTATACTTGTGAATCACCTTCAAAAGCTAAAATATGTGTACACACACGGTCTAGGAACCAACGGTCGTGAGAAATAATTACAGCACAACCTGCAAAATTCTCTAAACCTTCTTCTAATGCACGAAGAGTATTTACATCTAAATCATTTGTAGGCTCATCTAATAACAATACGTTACCTTCTTCACGTAGGGTCATTGCTAAATGCAAACGATTACGCTCTCCTCCTGATAATGTTGAAACTTTTTTATTTTGTTCACTACCCGAAAAATTGAATTTAGATAAATAGGCACGCGAATTTACTTGTCGTCCTCCCATCATAATTAATTCTTGACCATCACAGAAATTTTCCCATATAGATTTTTCTGGATCAATGTTTTTATGGGTTTGATCAACGTATGCAATTTTTACAGTTTCTCCTATTTCAAATGAACCTGAATCAGCTTGCTGCTCTCCCATTATCATACGGAAAATGGTTGACTTACCTGCACCATTAGGTCCAATAATTCCCACAATGCCCGCTTGTGGTAGAGTAAAATTTAAATTATCATATAATAATTTATCGCCAAATGCTTTAGCAACATTTTTAGCGTCAATTACATTCGTTCCTAAACGAGGTCCATTAGGTATATATAATTCTAATTTTTCTTCTAATTGTTTAGAGTCTTCATTTAATAAACGATCATAATTTTGAAGACGTGCTTTTTGTTTTGTTTGACGTCCCTTAGCTCCTTGACGAACCCAGTCTAACTCTCGTTCTAAAATCTTACGTCGTTTTGATTCTGTTTTTTCTTCTTGTTCTAATCGTTTGGCTTTTTGATCTAACCAAGATGAGTAGTTTCCTTTCCAAGGAATACCTTCTCCTCTATCTAGTTCAAGAATCCAGCCAGCCACATTATCTAAGAAATAACGATCGTGGGTTACTGCTATAATAGTTCCTTTATATTGTTGTAAATGTTGTTCTAACCAATGAACTGATTCTGCATCTAGGTGGTTAGTAGGCTCGTCTAATAATAGTACATCAGGTTCTTGTAATAATAAACGACATAATGCTACACGACGACGTTCTCCTCCTGATAATACTTTTATTGGCGTATCTGCATCTGGGCAACGAAGTGCATCCATTGCTACTTCAAGTTTATTATCTAGTTCCCAAGCACCACAAGCATCTATTTTATCTTGTAATTCTGCTTGACGATCCATTAGTTTTTGCATTTTATCAGCATTTTCATAAACTTCAGGCAAACCAAACTGATCGTTAATTATATTAAATTCTTCAAGTAATTTAACGGCTTCTGCTGCTCCTTCTCTAACAATTTCTATTACTGTTTTTTCTTCGTCTAATTGAGGTTCTTGCTCTAAATACCCTACTGTATAACCTGGCGCAAAAACCACGTCTCCTTGGTGATTTTTATCAATCCCTGCTATAATTTTTAATAAAGATGATTTACCTGAACCATTTAATCCTAAAATACCAATTTTAGCACCATAAAAAAAACTTAAATAAATATCTTTTAATACTTGTTTGTTTGTTGAAGAGTAAGTTTTACTTACCTTCGACATTGAAAATATTACTTTCTTATCGTCTGACATAACTATAATTTATAATTTTAAAATTTAGAACTCAAAATAATGATTGAAAACTAAAAACTATGATTGATTATTATTTTAAACTCTTCCTTTTAAAGCATTAAAAACCCAAGCATTAGCAAAAAAACCAATTCCTACTGCACTGAATCCCCATCCTGCTACCTCTGCATAACGATAAATACCTAACCCTATTAAAATTACTCCCATAACAATCATTATAAATGTTGCCCATGCTAGAACTGTATTTTTATTCATTCCTACACTCATTTTAAACTCAATATTTTAATTACTTTAAAGTTGCAAATATCGTAAATTTAGTTAAAAATTTTAACTAACATTTCTTTTAATAAATCATCTTGTGAAAGATTAGTTGCTCCTACTCCTTTACTTTTTAAATCTATATCCTTTAGTGTTGCTACAATACCGCTTACTTTTTTCATAGGATAATTTCGGGCTGCTAATTCGTAGTCTTTTACAAAAAAGGGATTTACTTTTAATACTGATGCCACATTTTTAGGATTTTTATCTTTCAATCCATGATATTGTAATAATTGTGAAAAGAAACTAAACACTAAACCTATGGTTAAAACAATTGGATTATCTTTTGGGTTTTGAGCAAAATGATCTGCTATTTTATATGCTTGAAGCTGATTTCGTTCACCGATTGCTTTTCGTAATTCAAAGGGGTTAAAATCTTTACTGAACCCAATATTTTCTTCTATAATAGCAGGTGTAATAACTTCTCCTTGCTTTAATATTATAGAAAGTTTGTCTATTTCATTGGCAATTCTACTTAAATCAGTTCCTAAAAAATCAACAAACATTTGTACTGCTTTAGGTTCTATTTGTAGTTTTTTACCTTGTAAAACCCGGGTCAACCAAGTACTTACTTGATTTTCATATAACTTTTTACTTTCAAAAACTAATCCGTTTTTCTCTAAAACTTTAGTAACCTTTTTCCTTTTGTCTAATGTTTTATATTTATAACAGAGTACTAAAACTGTGGTATCTTGTGGATTTTCAGCATAAGCTTCTAATTTATCAATGGTACGTGATAATTCTTGAGCTTCTTTTACAATAACTACTTGTTTATCTGCCATCATAGGATAACGTTTCGCATTTCCTACAATATCTTCTATTGTAACATCACGACCATAAAGTATTGTTTGATTAAAATCTCTTTCGTGTTCTTGTAAAATATTTTGTTCTATATATTCTGAAAGTTTATCAATATAATAAGGTTCTTCCCCCATTAAAAAATAAATAGGTTTAATAATTCCTGCCTTTATGTCTTTTATAATCTTTAGTGCTTCATCCATATTTCTTTTTTTAAGGTTTAAATTTTAAACCTAGCTTACGCATTGTCAGTTTATTACAAAAAAATAACTTTGAATCTAAAAAAGTAGTACGTTTTTTATTCTCGATATAATAAAAATATATTTGTATAAAAATTTTCGTGCATTTTTATCCTCTTTGTCTTTTTTATCTTCATACAAAAGCTAACGCATAATCCAGATTAAAAAGAACTTGAAACCTGAAAGTAAAAAAACTATTTTTGGAAAATGATAAAATTAAATTTTCCTAGCTATCAATTTCGGTTCAAAAATAACGAAAATAAAGTATCTATTTTTGATGAAATTCGTAAAAAATTTATAATGCTTACACCTGAAGAATGGGTTCGTCAAAATGTAATTCGTTTCTTATTGGAAGAAAAAAAATATCCTAAATCATGTATTAATGTTGAAAAATTAATTAAAATTAATGATTTAATTAAACGGTATGATATTGCTGTTTTTCAACCTAATGGATCTATTTTTTTATTAATAGAATGCAAAGCACCTGAAGTAAAAATTTCACAACAAACTTTTGATCAAATAGCTCGTTATAATTTGGTTTTAAATGCTCAATATTTAATGGTTACAAATGGCTTAAATCATTATTTTTGTAAAATGGATTTTGAAAATGAGAAATATATTTTTTTACATAACCTTCCTGAATATCCTATTTAATTGTGCTTAATAATATCTCACAAAACATAAACGGAAAAAAGTACTCGTTTTATTTTTTAGTACAATCATAGTATTTATTTTAATCCTGAGTATTAATATCCCTAATGTAAAAAATGATGAAATTAAAATAAGAATATTTGACGTTCGTCTTTTGGGTTATTCTTACATTGAAGCAAAAAATTTATTTCATAATTTAGACACAAAAGGTCGTCAAGCTTATTTGTATCAGCAAATTCCCCTAGATTTGATCTTTCCTATTTTATTTGCAATTAGTTTTATCTGTATTTATTTTCTCAAAAAACTTAATTTATTAGAAACTCAATTTATTTACATAGTTTTATTACCTATCATTTCGGCTTTATTTGATTATACCGAAAACATTTGCATTATCTGCATACTAGAAATCCATCCTATTCTTTCTAAAAATTTAATTGAATTATCGAGTTTTTTTACAATAATTAAAGGTATCTATTACACTATCTCTTTTATTACACTTATTTTTGTAGTTGTAAAATATTTGATTAATTATTAAAAAAATTAAAAGGCTTATTTAGTAAAACTCCTAAATATGAAAAAAATTGCCGTTGTCATACTTAATTGGAATGGACAAAAATTATTAGATCAATTTCTTCCATCAATTATTCAGCATTCTTCAGAAGCAACTATTTATGTTGCAGATAATGCTTCTACTGATCATTCTGTAGAATTTATAAAAACACAATTTCCTTTTGTAAAAATCATACAAAATACAGGGAATTTTGGTTATGCAAAAGGTTATAATGAAGCTTTAAAGTATGTTGAAGAAGATATTTACGCATTAGTAAATTCTGACATAGAAGTAACAAAAGATTGGCTAAACCCCATTATAGATTTATTTGAAAAAGATCTAACAGTTGCTATTGCACAACCTAAAATATTAGATTATAAAAATAAAACTATGTTTGAATATGCAGGTGCTGCTGGAGGGTTTATTGACCGATATGGATTTCCTTTTTGCAGAGGTAGAATTTTTGATACTTTAGAAGAGGACAAAGGTCAATACAACGATATTATTGATATTTTTTGGGCTACAGGTGCTTGTTTTTTTATACGAAAAGACGTGTTTAGAGAACTTAATGGATTGGATTCTGATTTTTTTGCGCATCAAGAAGAAATTGATTTGTGTTGGAGAGCCTTTAATAAAGGTTACCAAACTAAGTATTGTGGATTATCTACTGTTTATCATCTTGGTGGAGGTACTTTAAAAACAGGTTCTCCTCAAAAAACATTTTTAAATTTTAGAAACTCATTGTGGATGATGACTAAAAATCTTCCCACATCAAAATTAATTCCTATCTTGCTTGTAAGAATGCTATTAGATGGAATAGCTGGTATAAAATTTTTAATTGAATTAAAACCTAAACATTTTTGGGCTGTTTTAAAATCACATTACTATTTATACACTAATCTTCCTAAATATTTAAAAAATAGAGATCTAAATCAAAAAGAAAATTATTACAAAATAAATTCTATAGTTTATCGTTATTTTATTAAAAATGGCAAAATTTTTGCTGATCTATATCAAAATTAAAATAAAATGAATAAAACATTTTTAACATTATCACTTTTAGGTCTTTTAACGACCTCATGTGTTTCTAAAAAAAAATATACTGAATTAGAAGCTAAAAATAAAGAAACACAAGATTTGTTGAATACTGCAACTATTAAGTTAAATTCTTGTTTAGAAGAAAAATCGGGACTTAATGCTAGTTTAGCTGCTCTACAAAATGAAAATCAAAATTTAAGAAAAAACACTTCTGATTTGATTAATAGTTCGAAAGAAATGACTGTTTTAACGCAAAAAGGAGCTCAGAATATAGAAAAAGCATTGGAAACAATTAAAGAAAAAGACTTAAAAATTAATCGTTTACAAGATGCTTTAACTAAAAAAGATTCCGTAACCTTGGCACTTGTTACAAGTTTAAAACGTGAAGTAGGAATAGATGATCCAGATATTAATATAAATGTAGAAAAAGGAGTTGTAATGATTTCTATAGCAGATAATTTGTTATTTAAATCAGGCAGCTATGATGTGAGTGATAGGGCTAGAGGAGTGCTAGGAAAGGTTGCCAAAGTGGTTAATAGCAAACCTGATTTTGAGTGTATGGTAGAAGGTCATACTGATAATTTGCCTATAAAAAATAGTGTTTTACTAGACAATTGGGATCTTTCTGTAAAAAGAGCTACCTCTATTGTTCGTGTATTAGAAAAAGATTTAGGCGTAAATCCTAAGCAATTAATACCTGCGGGAAGAAGTTTTCACATTCCATTAGTTGATAATGATACTCCTGAAAATCGTTCTAAAAACAGACGAACAAGAATTATTATCATGCCAAAAATTGATCAATTTTATGAAATGATCGAAAAAGAAATGAAAAACTTAAGTAAATAAAATTAAATAAGAGGATCTATTCAATATTTCCTCTTATTTTTTATCCTTATTATATTTATTTTTTGGTTGATCCAAAAAAGACAAATAAAAGTAGGAAATAATTACTCTTCATTACTTTTTCTACTTTTTAATATTCATTAATCTTTTCTCTTTAGGGTTTTATTTGTGTTTTCTAACTTAATTCTTATACCATTTAAACTTTAAATTTTGTTTTTTAAAAATAGTACATCTACAAAAGCAACAAAAATTAATGTTTTTTTCGATGTGCTTCGCGCTCGAACTAACGATGATTTCAAGTATATACTCAACCATCTATTCGAGTTGTTTTTAAAATAAAAAACGTATAGAAAACTTTACTTTTTAATCTAGTATATTTTAAATTTAAATGGCATTATGAATAAAAATAGTATCAACCTATCCATTTTTTAAAATCATTCACTCTTTCACGAGCAACTATTATTTCATCATCTTTATATGAGGGTAATATTAATTTTAATCTTGAATTACTGTGTAATTGAATTTCTTTAATTGATTTTAAAGGCACAATAAATTTTCTAGATATTCGATAAAAATCTTCTGGATTAAGTTCGTTTTCTAATTGTTCTAAAGTTCCTTCTAATAAATAATCACGATTATCTAGAGTATGCAAATAGGTACCTTTATCTTGACTATAAAAACATTCTATTTCTTGAATTTCAATTAGTTTTAATTGTTGTCCTATTTTTACAGTAAAACGTTTTTTATATTCTTTTTCAACAGGATTTACGAGCATACGCCTAATCATATCAAAATCTAATGAAAGATTTTGTAGAGTTGATGTACGAGATTTAAACTTATGAATAGCTTTCTCTAAATCATCTTCATCAATAGGTTTTAATAAATAATCAATACTATTTAATTTAAAAGCACGTAAGGCATATTCATCATAAGCGGTTGTAAAAATAACAGCACTTTTTATATCAATTGTTTCAAAAATTTCAAATGATAAACCATCTGATAATTGAATATCTAAAAAAATCAAATCGGGGTGTTGATTATTTTGAAACCACTGTATTGCTTCTTCAACAGAATGTAATAATTGATTTACAAGTAGTCCTAATTTTTCTACTTTACGTTGCAATAAACGTGCTGATGGTTTTTCATCTTCTATAATTATAATATTCATTTTTTTAAATATATTTTATAGATTAATTCCATTGCTTTTTATTTTGTTGCTCTTGTTTTATTAATTCTTGTATTTTTTTTTGTTCCCACTTAGAGCCTAAAATCATATTGGGTAAAAATACGGATAATCCGTGTGCAAGTAAACCTATTCCCCAAAAAAATGCTGTGTAAAAATAATGCCATTCTAAATAACTTTCATTTTCTTTTATATTTTGAATATTTGCTATATAAAGTATTGTATTAATAAATATATATATTATTAAATGGGTATAAAATCCTTTTATTTTCTTTACTTGTTTATAAGCTTCTAAATAACGAGATTCTTCTTCATTTGTAGGGATAAAATGTTTCATTTTTTTATATTCTTCTCTATTTTCCATTCTTTTTGTTTATTTATTATTATTTCTTTTTTTTTCTTCTTCTATGAGTTCTTGAATTTTTCGCTCTTCCCAATTCTTACTAATAAAAGAAAAGTCATAAACTTTTAAACCATGAAAAAACAAGCCTATCCCCCAACCTAGCATTGGATAAAAAAACCAAATATGATTTGATGAATATTTTAGGTTTATAAAAATGAAAAAAGTATTTATACATAAATAAGAAATAAGATGTGAGTAAAAATCTTTGATTTCTTTTACTTTTTTCCTTGCTTTTTCATAACGTTGAAAACCATCATTAAAATTTTCCATTTTTTTATAATTTTATCTAAAAATTATTATATCATTTTACTAATCCCATTTTTTATTTTGAAGATTTTCTTTTCTTAGAATTTCTTTAATCTTTCGTTCTTCCCAATTTTTTCCATAACCAAAAACTTCTATAGCATGAAAAAATAATCCCATTCCCCAACCTATTAGTGGAAACCAAAACCAATTAAAATTTGATGTTTTTGAATTGATTAATATTAAAAAAGGAATTATACTACAATAGGATATTAAATTTGCATAAAAAGATTTTATTTTTTCTACTCTTTCTTTAGCTTTAGTAAAGGCTAAATTTTCGTTATAAATATCTTGTGTTTCCATAATAGTAATCTGTTTTGTTAAAATAGGAATATAAACCCTAAAACAAGTACCTGTTTGTTGAATTAAAACTTTCCGATAAGAAATTAATTCATAACGATTAATAATATTTTGTAAGCCCACTCCTTTATGTTTTTGTAATACTTCTTTTTTTTGTAAATTATTTTCTACTACTAAATAATTGTTTTCTATAAAAATTTTTATGTACAATGTTTTTTTTTCGCTTGCTACATTATGTTTAATGGTATTTTCTAAAAGTAACTGAAGAGAAAGAGGAACAACTCTAGCGTCTGAATTATTAAAATCTACGGGCAATTCAAAGCTCAAACTATTTTCAAATCTCATTTTAAGTAAATTCATATATGTTTTTGCAAAAGATAATTCTTCTTCTACAGGTACTAATTCTTTATCTTTTTGTTCTAAAACATATCTATAAATTTTAGATAATGAGCTAGTAAACCGTTGTGCTTGTTCTGGATTTTCTTCAATTAAGGAACTTAAAACATTTAAACTATTGAATAAAAAATGAGGATCTATTTGATTTTTTAATGTTTCAAATTTAGCAGAAGCTGTACCCGCTATTACTTTTTGTTCTGTGAGTTTATATTCTTGATAATTTTTATAGAAATGGAATAAATATAGACCTAAAGTAACAATTAAGGTAATAACCATAGAAACCACATAATTAGATGCTTTTTCATTTTTTATAAATTCTAAAAATGTTTCATCATCTATCATAACACTTTCAAAAATTCTTAAAAGAAAAATCATAAATAGAGAAACAACAAAAGAAGTTGCACTTCCTAAAATAAGTCGCTTTGGAGCAAATCTATTTTCTTTAAACAGACGATCAAAAAAGACAAAAACAATACCATTAGCGTAATACAAACTTATTCCATAAAGAAAAGCATAAAAAAAGCTCCATTTTAAATAAGTCCAAGTTATAATTGCCCCATTAAGATAGTTGATAAATAACAATGCTAGTCCTATAAAAAAGCTAATTAGAATAGCTGTAGGTATTGTTTTGATCCATTTATTCATTTGATGTCTTTTTATTCTATTTTTATTTTATTATTTACAAGTAGTTGCAACTTGTTTTGCTCTTTCAAATCCCCATTTTGGGTGTAAGGGTGATTCAGGTTTAAAATTAGCAAAAAGTTCTAATGACCGATTTATTTCTTCACATAATGGCTTTGTATCAACTCCTGTCCACTTAGCACCTCCTAATTCAAACTCTGCCTTTCCAAAAACAGCACGTGGGTTATTAGGGTTAATGATTAAAGCTGTTTGGTATTCAGTCATGATTAATGGTGAATATTTTATAGAATTATTCATAGGATCTTGAACTAAAGTTACTAGATAGATTAGTGCTTGTAATACATTGATTTCATCGTTTTTAAGACTTTTATTTTTAGCACTTTCTAAGGCTGTTTGTGCTTTATTTATTAGATCTGTACTTTTTTCTTTATTTATTGGATTAAATGCTTCTGTGCAATTAATCAAAGCAATGTAATAATCTGGTAACCATTCTTTTTTTTCAGCGAATGCTATTCGTTCAAAAATAGCAGATGCTTCCATTGTTTTCCCTTCTTTCCAAATTGCTAATGCTTTTCCCATGGTTTGTTCATATTTCCCTTCTTGTCCAAAGATTACTGAACTGATTATAAATGCTAAAAATGTTAAAAGACGTACCATAATTTTTAAATTTAATTGTTTTTGAATATTCTATTTTTTCTATTTCAAAATTACTGTAAGTAGTATGTTTTAAAAACGAATTCTAGCTGAACTGTAATTTTTTATAGATGGATTGTTATTAATTGATAAATAACAACAACACTCTTTTTTAAAATCTATAAATTTTCTAATTGATTGTTTTTTTTGTCTTTACTTATTGTCCAAAAAAAGCCTATAAAGAAAAAACGATTAGCTGGTTGAGCAATAGTTTCTCTTTGAAAAACACCGCTTGAATCTGCTTTTGAGGCGTATTGATAACCAAAAACATTATCGCGTCCTAAAACATTTGATATTGAGAAATAAAGTATTTTTTGAGTTGTTAATAAATAAGCCCAACTAAGACTTAAATTATTATAGGCTTTGGTTTTGCCATTCATAAACTGTGATTCGTTGGGATTGTTATAAGGTCTACCTGTAGCAAAACTATTTGTTATACTTATTTGGGATTTCCAGTCTTCTATCCAATATTTACCGACTAATGATAAGGTATGATTAGCTACAAAAGAGGGAGTTACTTCATACGAATAATTTTTAAAATCCCGCTTACTATCAATGTAGCTATAACTTATCCAATATTCTAGTTTTTTAAACGTATTATTATCTCTCCAAAATAGATCTATTCCTTGTGCATACCCATGTCCTGTATTAGTAAATTGCGAATTATATAAAGGTTGTATTGTATTATATTTTATAAGGTTTTTGTAGTTTTTAAAATATAATTCGGCACGAAGTGTTCTTTTATTGGCAGTATATAAATAATTTAGAATATAATGATGTGTGTTTTCAAAGTCTAATGAAGCTGTATATTTTAAATAATCTTGTTTAGGTGCTTGATGAAAATCACCATAGGCAAATGAAAATTGGTTATTTTTTGAAATTTTATAGGCTAGTGATGCTCTTGGTTCTAATACCTTTTGGTTTATCAAACTATTGTATGTAAAACGAGTACCTAATTTTAATGCAAAATCATTTGATAGGTACAAATCTGATTCTGCAAATAATGCTCCTATTTGGCTTTGATAACCTAATTTATATTCTGTTTTATTTTCAAGTGTGTATTTTTCATTAAAGCGAGTATAAAAATAATCTCCACCAAAGGATAATGTAAATCTATTTGAAAATTTTTTATCTATTTTTAATTTTAGATGTGTTGCCAATTCTTTTGTATATAAATCATCTTGTTTCACGAACATATTTATTTCATTTCTACCTAAACTCCCCCCTGTTGTAAGGGTCCAATTATCCATAAACGTTTTTTTATAGAAAGAGTTTAGATATAGATTGTTATTAGTATTATGAATTCTTTTTAAGATTAATGTACCTATTTCTGTTTGATTTAAATCAAATGAAGAATGATCTAATGCTACATAAAACTTAAAAATTCCATTATTTAATTTTTGTCTTAAAACACTTTCTCCTCCCAAAGTCTGATAGGGTTTATTCCATTGAATATTTTGGGGAATTAACCATTGATAAGGTCCTAAATTAATATAGGAGGTATTTAAACTTAATGAACCTTTTTTCCATTTTTTAGTCTTACCTATTGAGGTGCCTACTGACATGATTCCAAAATCAGCTTTTTCTATTTCTGGTTCATTAATTGTATTCATTAGCAAAACGCTCGATAAAGCATCTCCAAATTCTGCTGAATAACCTCCTGTCGAAAATGTCATTCCATTGAACAATAAGGGAGAAAATCGGCTTCGAGTAGGCAAATTGTTTGGTGTAACCCCATAAGGTTGCGCTACTCTAATTCCATCTATGTAAGTTTGTGTTTCATCACTTTCGCCACCTCTAACAAACAAACGGCCGCTTTCTCCATTTATTTGTGCTCCTGGCATTGTCTGAAAAGCTCCTACAACATCACCTAAGGCACCAGCTGTAGTTAATATATCTAGTGGTTTTAAGGCTGATACTTTGCTATTATCTCCTGCCTTAATAGTTCCCGCAGTAATTGTTACAGCATCTAAGGCATTTATAGTAGTTTTTAAGATGTAGGTGTTTGTTTGATTTTTTTCTATGTTTATTGGCACTTTTAATTCATCAAACCCTAACTGATTTATAATTAAGTTTTGTACTCCTTTTTCATAGGTTTCAAAATAAAAAGTTCCATCTATTAAGGTTATACTTCCATCATAAGTTCCTTCTATAAAAACGTTAGCACCTGATATAACATGTTGTTTTTTATCGATCACTTTTCCTTCTATTTTAGTTTGTGAAAGAGAAAGAGTACTAAAAACAATCATTAAAAAATTTACTATTTTTTTCATTGATTTCGTTATTTTACTGTCCAAAATTGAAAAACTATAAATTCTAAAAAAATTATTTAATACTGAATTGTAAATTCTAATGACTGAATTGTTATTTCTTATTTTATAATAAATACTCTATACTACTTGTTCTAATAACTTTGCTTTTATTAATAATGGTATCTTTTGAAAATGTATATTTGTAATTCTACAGCTTTTAGAAATGTTTTTATAGGATTCATCTTTATCTATTATGTTTTCAAAATTGAATCATTTCTAAAATATTTATCTTTTAACATTGTAATATTTTTACCATGCCTTTAAAACATTTTTATAAAAAACTAATTTTAGGGAAACAACATAAAAAAGATAAGCCTAAACATGATCCTATAAAAAAACGAATACTAAATATCCTTTCTATATGGAATAATGATCATCAGGATGATAGCGGTATTGAAAAAATTGTACGTTTACTTTTATCTTCTTCTCAGCTGCTTTTTCCTGGAATTTATATAAAGCAGCTTGCGCACAAAATAAATTTTGAGTACGAAGACATTACTATAGATTTTTATGTAGTGGCAAAGGTTGTTTTTCCACTTATTATATTAATAAATGGATGGCAAAATAATATCTTTATCATTAGTATAATGATTTATCTTTTACTAGAAACTTTTTTTTATATTCCTACTTTAATATTTGCTTCAGATTTGTTTTCAAGACCTCGTTCATATAAACGTTCTATGTTACTATTATTTTTAAATTATGCCGAAGTTGTTATTGGATTTGGGGTATTATATGCTATGGGTAATCAAATGAATAAGCCTTTTAAACATTGGTTTGAGCCTATTTATTTTAGTCTTATTACATCTAATTCTATAGGATATGGCGATTTTCATCCTATAACTTTATTAGGACGGGTTTTAGTAAGTATACAATCTATGTTTTTTTTATCTTTTGTTGTTTTATTTTTAAATTTCTTTTCTACTAAGGTCAAAGTTAAAGGCTACTTTGATCATGAAGGAGAATCGTAATTTGATTTTTTCTTTAAAAAAGAAAA
Organism: Flavobacterium sp. TN-1; assembly: GCF_052828645.1. Taxonomy (NCBI): domain Bacteria; kingdom Pseudomonadati; phylum Bacteroidota; class Flavobacteriia; order Flavobacteriales; family Flavobacteriaceae; genus Flavobacterium; species Flavobacterium sp. TN-1. The sequence goes on along the minus strand of NZ_CM128253.1, from coordinate 2,499,141 downwards.
TTCCATTTTGATTTATTTAATCAAAATGGAATTTTAGTCTAAAAAATTTTTATTGCTTTTCTAGATGTCTATTTTTAACCTTGAGACTGTCCAAAAATTTCGCAATCTTGTTCATTTCGACCAAATAAAAAAACAAATCGAGAATTTTACTTTTTAATTCAGTATACTTTAAATTTAAATGGTATAACTTCTCTAAAATTAGTTTTATAACATAATACAAAACAAAAAAGCTATCTAAAGGTAGCTTTTTTGTAAAATCTTTAAATTTTTATTTCAATTGATCTACTGGACCATTCCACTCTGAAAAACCTCCTATTAGATTATATGTAACATTAAATCCCATTTGATTCATTATATTACATGCTTGTGCACTACGCCCTCCTGCTTTACAGTATACATAGTAATTTTTAGTTTTATCTAATTCTTCTATTTGATAAATAAAACCTTGACCTTTATAAATGTCTATATTTACAGCATTAGGAATAATTCCATCTATACACTCATCCGCCGTACGCACATCTAATACGACTGCATTAGTATCTTCTTGTAATTTAGTCCACCAATCTTCTTGCTTTAAATCCATAATATTTGTTTTTATCAAATTTAAAAAAGATCTATAATTTTTCAACTAAAAAAAATCTAAAACTTTCTTGATATTATTTAATTATACTTAATTTTAAATTATTTTATATTTAAAAAATATTTTTTATTACCTCTTTTTAAATAGGTAATGTAATTGAAAGAAAATATAAAGAGGAGGTCTTAAATTACAATTCATCGTTTGATTTAGTTATGTTAACTAAAATCTGGTATTAAAACTGTATGCTTTCTCACTTTAATCTAAATGAAAAAATTTATTTTTTTAAGGCTCCCTCTTTATATCTATTTTTAATGTAATCTTAATTTACAAATGAATAACTTCTCCATAAGCATCTGCAACTGCTTCCATTACAGCCTCACTCATCGTAGGATGCGGATGTACTGCTTTTAGAATTTCGTGTCCTGTAGTTTCTAATTTACGAGCTACAACCGCTTCTGCTATCATATCTGTTACACCAGCACCAATCATGTGACAACCTAACCACTCGCCATATTTAGCATCAAAAATAACTTTTACAAAACCATCTTTTGTTCCTGCTGCTGATGCTTTACCAGATGCCGAAAACGGAAATTTTCCTACTTTTATTTCGTATCCTTTTTCTCTAGCTGCTTTTTCTGTTAAACCAACTGAAGCAATTTCTGGAGTTGCATAAGTACAACCTGGTATATTTCCATAGTCTAGTGGCTCAACATGTAGGCCTGCAATTTTTTCAACACAAAGAATTCCTTCTGCTGAAGCAACGTGCGCAAGAGCTTGCCCTGGCGTTACATCACCAATAGCATAATATCCTGGTATATTTGTTTGATAGTAATCATTTACTAAAATTTTATCGCGATCAGTTGCAATTCCAACATCTTCTAATCCTATTCCCTCAATATTGGTTTTAATTCCTACTGCAGAAAGTACGATGTCAGCTTCTAGTATTTCTTCTCCTTTAGTGGTTTTAACTGTTGCTTTTACTCCCTCTCCTGTAGTATCTACTTTTTCAACTGAAGCATTGGTCATAATATTGATTCCTGCTTTCTTTAAAGAGCGTTCAAATTGTTTTGATATATCTTCATCTTCTACAGGAACGATGTTAGGCATAAATTCAACAATTGTTACTTCAGTTCCCATTGAATTATAAAAATGCGCAAATTCTACTCCAATAGCTCCAGATCCTACCACAATCATTTTTTTAGGTTGTTCAGACAATGTCATTGCTTGACGGTATCCAATTACCTTTTTACCATCTTGTGGTAAATTAGGTAATTCACGTGAACGAGCACCTGTAGCTATAATAATATGATCAGCAGCATATTCGGTGATTTGACCTTCTTTATTTATAACTTCTATTTTTTTTCCTGGTTTAACCTTTCCAAAACCGTCAATTACATCAATTTTATTTTTCTTCATTAAAAACTGAACTCCTTTGCTCATTCCTTCAGCAACACCTCTTGAACGAGTAATTACAGCACCAAAATCTTTATCTACATTATCCGCTTTTAAACCATAGTCAGAAGCGTGTTTTAGGTAATCAAAAACTTGAGCGGACTTTAATAAGGCTTTTGTTGGAATACATCCCCAATTTAAACAGATACCTCCCAAGTTTTCTTTTTCAATAACAGCTACTTTAAAGCCTAATTGAGATGCACGAATAGCAGTAACGTAACCACCTGGTCCACTACCTAAAACTATAATATCGTATTTCATTTTATTTTGATTTTTCAAGTTTTTCAGAGCACGAAAATAAATATAATTTATGGTATAATAAAAAAATACATCAATTATGTTTTTATGTTTAATTATAGAATTAATATAACATCATTTAAACTTAAAATATACTGGATTAAAAGCAAAATTCTCAATATGTTTTTTCATTTTAAAACAACTCAAACAAACGGTTAAGTATATAATTGAAATCATCATTAGTTCGAGCCCAAAGCGCATCGAGAACCAACACTAACTTTTATTGTTTTTGTAGGATAGTACCTAAATCAACATACAGTTTGTCACTCTGACGTAAGGAGGAGTTTCATAATAAACATTATGTGGTTTCTCCTTTGTGATGAAGATAAAAAGGGCAAAGAAGATAAAACGGATGGAAATTTTTATTTGTAATAAATTTCTAATATTAAACTAGGGGCATATAAAAAAAAGGGGCTAAAAAGTAATAATTTAACGTTATAATATTATAATTTCTCTTATTTTAGAAGTCATATATTAGACGTTATATCATTTCAACTGTTCATCTCATTCGTGTCTTCCTTTGGTCGAAAATGACAAGGTTATAACTTTTTATCCCTCTTTTTTAATTTTATAGTATTTTTTTATTCTACTACAACTTGTTTAATAATAGAGTTTTCATTTTGATTTATTTTTACTAAATAAATTCCTTTAGATAAATCGTTAACAGAAATTGATCCAGAAGTAATTTCTGTAATTTCATGAATTTTTTGACCTAAGGTAGTATAAATTTCAACTGTATATCTATCTGATAAATCTTCGAAAATTATTTCAAAGTTTCCGTTTGTTGGATTTGGATATAATTTTATATTTATTTCTTTTTTATTTTGGTTTGATTTTCCTATTCTATTTCCTAAACCCGAACAAATATCAACTCCGTATATATCCCAATCAGTATTTTTATTGAAGGTAGTACTTGGTACAACCGCTGTTTCTTTTCTTCTCATTGTTTCATCTATTGAAAAATCAGCAGTACCTCCGTTAAATTTACCAATAATATCTATTAGAATACCATTTTTAAACAACCCTATAGCGTCATTACCGTTATAAGCCATTTCTCCAGCAGTGGTTGATAAATTGGCTAATGTAGAAGAATAGCAAGATGACGCTATTAAACTATTTACAATTACAAATTTTTGATTATCTGCTAATGTACCTGCTAATTTTAAACCTGTACTCCATGAACCAGATCCGTTGGTTTGTTTTTTTATTACGTAAGAAGATAAACTAACAGCAACACCTGTTTTATTTGTAATTTCTAAAGCTTTATTATTTGAAGATCCTTCTAAATATTCTGAAAAATATAAATCAGAAACAGAAGTAACATTAGCTTTTGTAGTAACATTTAATAGATTGCTTGAACTTGAAACATTTCTTGCTGCATCTTTTGCTTTTACTGTAAATGAATAATTACTGGAAGCTGTTAATCCTGTTATAGTAGCATTAGTATTTGTAACAGATGTTTTTAATATTGTTCCTTGATATACATCATATCCTGTTACTCCTATGTTGTCTGTTGAAGCTCCCCATGATAATGTACAAGTTGTTGTTGTAATATTTGAAGCAATTAAGTTCGTAGGATTTGAAGGCGCAATCGTATCAGCACCAGTAGCTGTTGTAACATTTAATACACTACTTGATCCTGAAACATTCCCTGCTGCGTCTTTTGCTTTTACTGTAAATGAATAATTACTGGAAGCTGTTAATCCTGTTATAGTAGCATTAGTATTTGTAACAGATGTTTTTAATATTGTTCCTTGATATACATCATATCCTGTTACTCCTATGTTGTCTGTTGAAGCTCCCCATGATAATGTACAAGTTGTTGTTGTAATATTTGAAGCAATTAAGTTCGTAGGATTTGAAGGCGCAATCGTATCAGCACCAGTAGCTGTTATAACATTTAATGTAGTACTTGCATTTGACAAATTCCCTGCTGCGTCTTTTGCTTTTACTATAAATGAATAAGAAGTAGAAGCTGTTAATCCTGTTATAATAGCATTAGTACCTGTAACCGTTATTTTTAGAGCATCATTTAGATACACATTATAACTGGTTACACCAACATTATCTGTAGATGCAGTCCATGATAAAGTACAAGCGGTCGTTGTTATTCCTGAAGATGTCAGATCAGACGGTACGGTAGGGGCTATCGTATCAGCAGTAGAACCTCCCCAAATAAGGTTTACATAATTAGGATTATCAATAAATGGGTTTCGATTACCTTGGCGAGCATAAATAGCATTATTTCTAGCAATCTCTCTAGCACTTACAGGATCTTGTGCATGCCATTTTAATAACATATCTAAGAAAGGTTTTGCAAAAACTTGATTTGAAGTTCTGTTAAACATTTCATAAGAAGAATAATTAGCAACTGTATTTTCATAGCGTGTAGCAAAATAAAAATACATACGAGCAATATCTCCTTTAAATTCATTAATTGGTTCAAAAACGGTACCTGTATAACCTGAAACAGCACTTGATCCTAATTTCCCTCCATTTCTTGATGTCCAGTTAGCAACAGCTACCATACCATGAGGATAATTAGATCGCATTCCATTAACCTTACCATCAGTAGGTGGAATAAAATGTGCATCGGATACCATAGGTGCTGCATTATTAAAAACGGATTGCGGAATCATGTGTTCTCGATTATAACATCCACCTTCTCCTGAATAAGTTCCACACTGGTTTGTACCATATTGGTATACATAAGGATCTACTCCTGTAGGGTTTTCAGAATAAACATCAATGATTGAATTATCATTTTCGTATTCTTTATCTCTATCAGAAGTTTGATAAGTAGTCCAAAGTCCAGCATACCCTTTATCCGTATGGTCTTTGATAATATTATACAATTGTGTTTTTAAGGTATAACCAGAACCTGTAGCGGAACTGTAATAACCTGAGGGTGCCTGTGCATGTCCCACTAATGCACAAAAAAGTGCAAAAAAAGTAGTTTTTGATTTCATTGGTTGTTTTTAAATTGTTTTGGGTGTATAATTAATTTATTAAAAAACATAGATATAAAAAAAGTGGCGCATAGCCACTTTGTTATTGTACGATAATTTTTTTCGTTATAGATTGCGTTCCTGCAGTCAATTTCAATAAATAGAATCCTTTAGACAAACCTGTTAAATCATAACTTATTCCTTTCTTTATAGGATTTTTTTCTTTTTGTATTAATTGTCCATTTATATTATATACCTGAATTTCATCTAATTGAATTTCTGAATTAATAATAATTAATTCTCCATTGGATGGATTGGGATATAAACTAATATTGGTTTGTAATTCAACTTCAACATTAGATAAAGCTTGACATTGTGCTGACCATATTTGGCAAACATATTCTGGATGATCTATAAAAGGATTTCTATTATGTTGTGCTGCACAAACTGCATTATTTCTATCAATTTCTTTTTGGCTAACGGGATCTTGAAGATGCCAAGCAATCATTAGGTCTAGATACCATTTTTCATAAACTTGATCATTAGATCCATCTAAAACAGCATTTGCATCAACTGTGATATTTTGCCAGTTTGAAATTTTATCTTCATAGCGTGTAGCCATATAAAAATAATTTCTTGCTATATCTCCTTTATATTGATCTGCAGGTTCAAAGACGGTAAGATTAGTGGGTGTGTTGGGAGCTGTACAAATTCCTATTTTGGAATTATTATTTGTTATATAAGTAGGATTATTTCCTACTATTCCATAAGGCATACTTCCTCTCATTCCATTATCTTTTTTATCAGTAGGCATAACATGAAATGCGTCTGTATACATGGGCATACCTGATGAACCGCCAAACCAACTTTTAGGAAAAGTATGTTCTCTGTTATATCTTTCGCATTCAACTTTCCCTCCTTTTCCGTCATCTTGATTACCTCCTGTTAAGAGGGGAGCTCCAAAAACAAAATTACAGTTTGAATATATATCCCAGACTTTTCCATCAGAATTTACATCCGAAGTATAGTATAAATTCCATAAACCGGGCGTATAACTAATTACTGTATGATCTTTAATAATATTATAAAGCTGTGTTTTTAAAATATAGCCCACTCCTGTTGCGGAAGAATAATACGTTTTTAAATCATTAGGACAGTTTTGTCCAACTCCAAAAAAGGAACTGAAAATAAAAATAAAAAAAAGGCAATTCTTTTTCATATATTGATTAAAAACTTATATTAAGATTTTTTTTCTAATAATGCCATATAAAACCCATCAAACCCTGTTTGATGTGCTAATATTTTGTAATCTTTAATTAAAGTAAAATTTTGACCGTTTTCTGTTGCTAAAAATTTTTGAATTTGTTCTTGATTTTCAGATGGTAATATAGAGCAAGTGGCATATACTAACTTTCCTCCTGGCTTAACTATTTTAGAATAATTTTCTAAAACTTCAGCTTGTACTTTTCGAATATTATCTATAAATTCTGGTTGTAATTTCCACTTACTATCTGGATTTCGTTTTAAAACGCCTAAGCCACTACAAGGAGCATCTATCAATACACGATCAGCAGTTCCATGAAGTTTTTTGATTGTTTTAGAATTTTCAATTACACGAGTTTCAATATTATGAACACCGTTACGACGTGCTCTTAATTTTAATTGATTTAATTTACTTTCGTATAAATCTAAAGCAATTAATTGTCCTTTATTTTGCATAATAGACGCTAAATGGAGTGTTTTGCCTCCAGCTCCTGCGCAAGTGTCTACTACACGCATACCTGGTTGAACATCTAACAATGGGGCAACTAATTGTGATGAAGCGTCTTGTACTTCAAAAAGACCCTCTTTAAAGGCTTGTGTTAAGAATACATTTGCGCGTTCTTTTAATACTAGGGCATCAGGCTGATCTTTTAAAAATTCCGTTTCTATATTCAAATCCATCAGGATCGCACGTAACTTTTCTTTGGTTGTTTTTAAAGTATTAACCCGTAGGATTACTTTTGCTTGCTCATTCTGAGCCTTAATTTCTTTACTCCAAAGATCTTCTCCTAATTCCTTTACACAAAGAGTATCCATCCAGTCTGGAATAGACTCTTTTATAACTCTTTTTTTAGATAATTCGTCAAAACGTCCTTTTATTTTACGTTCTGGAGTACCTTGTAACTGAGTCCAATCAGGTATAGGATAACCTCTTAAAACAGCCCAAGCAGCAAACATTCTCCATAAATTTTCACGATTATAAGGTTCTTTAACATCTCCGATTTCAGCATATAAACGTTTCCATCTTACTATTTCATAGATTGTTTCAGCTACAAACTTTCTATCAGCACTCCCCCATCTTTTATCTTTTTTTAGAGCTCTAGCTACTACTTTATCAGCGTATTCTCCTTCATTAAAAATAGCATTTAAAGAGTCTATAGTCGTGTAAACAAGGTTTCTATGTAATCGCATATCATTATTTTTGAGGGCGCAAATATATGATAAAGTTATAAGCTTATAAACACTCTATGGTATTTTATTTTGAAAAATTAAAAGATATTCTTCGTTTTTTTTAAATTAAAACATTAATTCTGTAAAATCATTTCATTTTTTAAATAGTTATAAGGATATTTATGAAAACAGTAAATGTTAAAAAAATGTTAAAACAATTTCAAACAACCGATTAAAACAAACAATCGTTTAGTTTTGCCGAAAATTATTATAATCATGGGAACACATCCATTTAACGATAAACAAATTGCCATATTAGAAGTAGTTGAAAAACTATTTGCGGAGAAAGGATTTGACGGAACGTCTGTAAGAGATATTGCAAAAGCTGCAAACATCAACGTAGCTATGATTTCTTATTATTTTGGTTCTAAAGAAAAATTATTGGAAGGAATCGTCCTTTATCGTTCAGCAGGTTTAAATTTTCAAATGGAAAATATTCGAAATAGCGAAACAAGTCCTTTTGAAAAATTAGATAATTTAGTTGAATTTTATGTTGCAATAATACACAATAATAAATCTATTTATCAAATAATAAATATGGAGTTCAATAATCAAAAAAGAAAAATTGATTTTGAACTGATAAACGAAGCTAAAGAAGGTAATTATATTGAACTCAATAGAGTAATTAAAGAAGGGCAAGAACAAGGTTTATTTAAAGAGGATATAAACACTTTTTTACTAGCTCCTACTATATTAGGCACCTATTTTCATTTTTATAATAGTCGTTCTTTTTATCAAAAACTAATAGGTATAGAGGATGAAAATCAATGGGAAAATTATATAAATATTGAGCTTACTAAACATATAAAACAAGTTATAAAATCATTAGTAAAAAAATGAATGCAAATAAATTTCTCCCTTTATTGATACTAATAAATTATAATTGGTACGCACAAGAAAGAACCAATTTAAATTTAAAGGATGCTTTAATACTTCTAGAAAAAAACAATAATGAAATTTTATTGGCTCAAACAAAAGCTGATACAAAAAAATTAGAATGGCAACAAGCCAAAGATCATCAGTACCCAGATATTAAAATAGGTGGAAACTATTTTTATCTTACCGAACCAACAATTGATCTAAAACTAAAATTACCTTTTCATTCTTCAGTAAACCCATCTAATATAAACCAATTTATGATGGGGCAAGCAAATGTTAGTGTACCTCTATTTGCAGGAGGAAAAATTAAAAATAGTATTCAAGTAACAAAAAATTTATATTTAGCTGAAAAAGCAAAGTCATCTAGTACAAAAGAAGATGTTTCACTAAAAGTAATTGAATATTATGCGCAATTATATAGATCATTAAAATCCGTAGAGCTCATAGGCGATAATATTAAAAGTGCTGAGCAACGTGTGAAAGATTTTAAAAATATGGAACAAAACGGAATTATTGCTCGAAATGATCTCCTAAAAGCACAATTACAATTAGCCAAAATCAAACTAAGTTTACAGGAAGCAAATAAAAATGTAAATATCACAAACTATGCTCTAACTACATTGCTAAATCTTCCTGAAGGATATCAAATAGGAATTGATGAACATCAATTTGATGGACAGTCTCCAATTTCTAAAACCATAGACGAACAAGATGCTTTACAAAACAGAAAAGATTTAGAAATTATAAATTACCTACAAAAAGCTAATGAAAATAATATAAAAATAGCACAAAGTAATTATTTTCCTAAAATAGGCTTATCCGCAGGATATATAGCCATGAGTTTACAAAACGTGATAAATGTTACCAATGCAATAAATATAGGCGGTGGGATTTCTTATGATCTAAGCTCTCTATACAAAACTTCAAAAGAAGTAAAAACAGCTAAGAATAAAGCCGAAGAATTAAAACTTACTCAAAATTTATTAAAAGAAGGAATAAAAATTCAAACTCAACAAAGTATAGAAAATTTTAATCTTGCACAAGATCAAAATAAGGTATATCAACAAGCTATAGAGCAAGCAAGTGAAAACTATAGAATTGTTAAGGATAAACATGACAATGGTTTAGCAACAGCTACAGAACTCATTGATGCAGATGTTGAACAATTAAATGCTAAAATAAATTATGCTAATTCTAGAGCAAATGTTCTTTTAAAGTATTATGAAATGCTAGCTACATCAGGTCAACTAACTACATCATTCAATTTAACAAAATAATTTCGTCTTATGGAAACTGAAAAAAAAGCAATTAATAAAAAATTCGCAATCATATTAGGAGCATTAGTAATTGGTGGTGGAAGCTATGGAATTAGTAAATATTTACATGCTCAAACACACGAAGAAACGGACGATGCACAAATAGAAAAAAAAATGACTCCTATTATTCCTCGTGTTTCTGGTTATGTTTCAAAAGTATATGTTAAAGACAATGATTTTGTAAAAAAAGGAGATACTTTATTTGTAATAGACAATCGCGATTATTTAGTAAAAGTAGAAGAAGCTAAAGCCTCATTAGTAGCAGCAGAAAGTACTTTTGAAGTGGCAAAGGCAGATGTAGGAAGTGCCAACGCAAGTGTTGCTGCTTCAGATGCTAATGTAGCTTCTGCACTAGGAACCATTGAAACAGCTAAAATTCGTTTAGAACGTGCTACTAGTGATTATGAGCGATACCATAATCTTTATAAAAATCGTTCTATTACAAAGCAACAATATGAACAGGCTTTAGCTGCTAAATTAGAAGCCGAAAACCAAATAAAAATCTTAACCAATCAACAAAAAGCCAGTAGTTATCAAAAAAATGTAGTAGCATCTAAAGCAATCGTTTCTAATAAACAAACGCAAGTAGCATCTGCTAATATCAGTAGAGCAAAGGCCGCTTTAAATGCCGCTGAATTAAATTTAGAATACACTGTGGTAAAAGCAACTATAGATGGACAAGTTTCTAAAGTAAATATTCAACCAGGTCAATTGGTTAATCAAGGACAATCTCTTTTTTATCTAGTTAATACTGCCGAAACATGGGTAATAGCTAATTTTAAAGAAACACAATTAGGAAAGATGAAAGTAAGCCAAGAAGTAACAATAAAGGTAGATGCTTTTGGAGATCTTGAATTAAAAGGAAAAATTTCTTCCTTTTCGCCAGCTACAGGCTCTCAATTTTCTGTACTTCCTCCTGACAATGCAACTGGAAATTTTGTAAAAACAGTACAAAGAATTCCCGTTAAAATTGAATTCACTAATGATAATGAAAAAGAAAAAATTGAATTACTACGCTCTGGTATGAATGCACATGTAGATGTACACTTAAAATAATAATTCTAAAATGATACAAGACACTACAAATGATCTAGTAGAATATGGCTATAGAAGAATTATGGTAACAATAGTTGCCATACTCTGTTCACTACTAGAAATAGTAGATACGACCATTGTTAATGTAGCTCTTAACGAAATGAAAGGGAGTTTGGGAGCTACATTAAGCGATGTTTCATGGGTAATTACGGCTTATGCCATAGCCAACGTAATTATTATACCCATGACCAATTGGCTTTCTCAACAATTTGGTAGAAAAAACTATTTTACAGCCTCAATTATTATTTTTACCATTACTTCTTTTTTATGTGGAAACTCAACCAATATCTGGGAACTCGTATTTTTTAGATTTATTCAAGGTCTAGGCGGAGGTGCTTTATTAGTAACTGCACAAACCATTATAACAGAAAGTTATCCTATCAAAAAAAGAGGAATGGCTCAAGCCATTTACGGATTAGGTGTAATCTTAGGTCCTACTTTTGGTCCTCCATTAGGAGGTTACATAGTAGATCATTTTTCTTGGCCTTTTATTTTTTACATCAATATTCCACTCGGAATTATTGCCACCGTTTTGTCTATAATGTATGTAAAAAGCCCTAAATTTAGTATTAAATTAAAAGCAAATCAGGTAGATTGGTTAGGCATTATTTATCTATCCCTATTTGTAGGTTCCCTTCAGTATGTCTTAGAACACGGACAACAAGATGATTGGTTTAATAGTAAAACGATTATTAATTTGTGCATCGTTTCATTATTTGGCTTTGTCTTTTTTATTCATAGAGAATTAACTTACGAGTTTCCAATTGTAAATCTAAAAGTCTTAAAGTATAATTCGCTGCAAATGGGTATTTTGTTTTCCACTATTTTAGGATTTGGAGTCTATACCACAATTTTTGTCATACCTGTATATACCCAATCTATTTTAAGATGGAACGCAACTCAATCAGGACTTTTACTAATTCCTAGTTCATTAATGACTGCATTTGCCATGCCTTTTGTAGGCAAACTATTACAAAAAGAAGTTTCTATAAAGTATTTATTAATCATTGGCTTTACTTGTTTTTCTATTTTTGCTTTTTGGTTATATAACATATTAACTCCTAATACAGGTGAAGAACATTTTTGGTGGCCTTTAATTTTGAGAGGTTTAGGTTTAGGACTCCTTTTTGTACCTGTAACAAGTTATTCTTTAAGTGAACTAACAGGTAAGGATATAGGCGATGGAGCAGCTTTTACAGGGATGTTAAGACAATTAGGAGGATCTTTTGGTATAGCCATTGTTACAACTTTTATTTCTAGATGGGGACAAAAACATAGAGCTCATTTAGTAGCTCATTTAGACAAAACAAACTTTCAAATTCAAAATCAAATAACTATGATCCAAAAAGGTTTCATTGCTAAGGGATATTCCTATAATGAAGCTTTGAACAAAGCATATCAAGTTCTTGAATTAAAAATTATAAAACAATCTAATATATTAGCCTTTATGGATATCTTTATGTATTTAGGCATTTTGTTTTTAATTTGCATTCCTATAGTAGTAGTCATCAAAACTCGAAAATCTAATATTAGTGCTGCAGATGCTATGCACTAAATTTTAAACTATAAAAGTTATAGAAAAAATACTTAAAATAAAAATTCCAAAATAATATGAAATCCGTATTGTTTAGAAGATGATTTTCGATTGAAGTACTGCTACACTCATATATATAAATTATATTTGCAAAAATTAATCTAAAATGAATCTAGAAAATATTCCTAATATCAAACATTTAGATAGCAACAATTTTTTTGTTCTTTCTGGACCTTGTGCCATAGAAGGTGAAGAAATGGCCATGAAAATAGCTGAACGTTTAGTAAAAATTACAGATGATCTAAAAATTCCTTATGTATTTAAAGGTTCATTTAAAAAAGCTAATCGCTCTCGCGTAGACAGTTTTACAGGTATTGGAGATGAAAAAGCCCTGAAAATTTTACAAAAAGTAAGTAAGGAGTTCAATATTCCTACCATTACTGATATTCATACTAACGAAGATGCTGCAATGGCAGCCGAATTTGTTGATATTTTACAAATACCTGCTTTCTTAGTACGCCAAACAGATTTAGTTGTAGCTGCTGCACAAACAAAAAAAACAGTCAATTTAAAAAAGGGACAATTCATGAGTCCTGAAAGTATGAAACATGCTGTTCAAAAAGTATTAGACTCTAATAATGAAAACGTAATGGTTACAGATAGAGGAACTATGTTTGGATATCAAGACATGATTGTTGATTTCAGAGGAATTCCTACTATGCGTCAAATGGCTACTACCGTATTAGATATAACTCATTCATTACAACAACCTAATCAATTAGTAGGTGTAACAGGTGGTAGACCTGATATGATTGAAACCATTGCAAAGGCAGGAATAGCAGTAGGTGTAGATGGTATATTTATAGAAACACATTTTGATCCTGCTAATGCTAAAAGTGATGGAGCTAATATGTTACATTTAGATTATTTTGAAAATCTAATGAAAAAATTAGTTGCAATTAGACAAACAATTAATCAATTTTAATTAGTTTTTTTCTTATTCTAAAATTTTTTTATTCTTAAAATAAATTATTTTAAGAGATAAATCAAAAATTCAACTTATTTAATACAATACATACCTGTTTTTGAACAAAAATAGTCAAAAACAGGTTTTTATATAAAAAATAATTCAGTATAAAAAAGTCTTATTGAAAACTAATACCATTTAAACTTAAAATATACTGAATTAAGAAATAAAGCTCTCGATACGTTTTTTTTCATTTTAAAAACAACTCGAACAGACCATTGAGTATATAATTGAAATCATCGTTAGTTCGAGCGCGAAGCGCATCGGGAACCAGTACTAATTTTTATTGCTTTTGTAGATGTACTATTTTTAAAAAGAAAATTCAAAATTTAAATGGTATAATATTTTTATTTGATTCCGTCTGATAAGATTTACTAATTATTAAAAAAAAACACTTACCATAAAGATTGGTAAGTGTTTTTTTTTAATATATTCTTTTTGTGTATCTAAAATCAGAAATTATTTATTTCCTTTTTCATAATCTGCAATAAATTGTGCAATTCCAATATCTGTTAAAGGATGTTTAAGCAAACCAGTAATAGCAGATAAAGGACCTGTCATAACATCTGCTCCTATTTTAGCACAGTTTACAATGTGCATTGTGTGACGAACAGAAGCTGCTAAAATTTGAGTTTCAAAAGCATAGTTATCATAAATATCACGAATTTCTGCTATTAAATTTAAACCATCTGTAGACACATCGTCTAAACGTCCTAAAAAAGGAGAAACATAAGTTGCCCCTGCTTTTGCAGCTAATAATGCTTGTCCTGCAGAAAACACTAAAGTTACATTTGTTTTGATTCCTCTATCTGAAAAATATTTACAAGCTTTTATACCTTCTTTTGTCATAGGTAGCTTAACAACAATCTGCTCGTGTAATTCAGCCAACTCTTCGCCTTCTTTTATCATTCCTTCAAAATCCATTGCATTTACCTCTGCACTTACGTCTCCTTCTACGATAGCACAAATATCAACATAATGTTTTAAGATATTATTTTTACCCGTAATACCTTCTTTTGCCATTAAAGAAGGGTTTGTGGTTACCCCATCTAAGATTCCTAATGCTTGCGCTTCTCTAATTTGATCTAAATTGGCTGTGTCAATAAAAAATTTCATCTTCTTTTTTTAATATTAAATTATAGCTGTGTATAAAGCAAAATTACGAATTCAATTTCAATATCAATAGTAATTATCCTAAACAATTCTGTCAAAAAAATAATTATGATTTAAATATTGACGAATTAAAGTTTATAGTGATTCATTAGCATTTTTTCGTACATTCTATCAGGTAATATCCTTTTTAGTACAATAGACATTTTTTGCATAAAAGCACCTACTTTGTAATGTACTTTAGGTTTAGAAGTATGAATAATTTTTAATACAGCTTTCGCCATTTCTATAGGATCATGACCATTGTCTACATGTATATTCATTTCGCTAAGAGTGTTTCCGTATACTTTTTCATAAGCGGATCCTTTGATTACGGGAGCATGATAACGTCCTGCTGCTATATTAGTAGCAAAATCACCAGGAGCAATATTTGTAATTTCTATACCGAATTGTTTTGTTTCCATACGTAAAGCTTCTGTAACCAAACCTAAAGCTCCTTTAGACGCGGAATAAACCCCTCTATAAGGCAATCCCATATAGCCCGCTATAGATGTTATATTTATAATTAGACCTGATTTTTGTGAGCGCATTTGAGGTAAAACTGCTTTTATAACTTCAATAGGTCCAAATAAATTTGTTTCAAAATGAATACGCATTTCTTCTGTAGGAATTTCTTCTATAGGACCTGTAATTCCAACGCCTGCATTATTAATTAATACATCTATCCTACCTGATTTAGCAATAATTTCTTCTACCGCTTTTTTTATTGTATCAACATTTCTAACATCTAATGCTATTAATTGAATTTTAGATTTCTCTACTCTTACTGGATTTCTGCTCGTTCCATACACAATATATCCTTTATCTTGTAAAAGTTCTCCTATTGCCTTTCCTATTCCTGAAGATGCCCCTGTAATTACTACTACTTTTTTATCCATTTTTTTATTTATGAAAAAACTGATTTTATTCTTTTTTTTATTTAACTGATATTCCTAATCCTGGCGCTTCATTTAAAATAATTTTACCTCCTATTACTTCTGACCCATAGGCAATATCTGACGCTAGTAAATTAGCCCCATCTAAATCTACATAATCTACTAAAGGAGCCAATACTGCACCTGCTGAAATACCAATGGTAGATTCAGTCATACATCCTATCATAATTTTATATTTTAATTTTCTAGCCTCATAAATAATTTTTAAAGCAGGTGTTAATCCCCCACATTTAACTAATTTTATATTTATACTTCCGTAATGATCTGCTAATTCGTCTAACTGTAAGCTATTCTGAAAATCTTCATCTGCCATCCAGTTGGCATAACTAGATTTATTTAGGTTCTTATATTCTCCAACCTTCATAGGTTGTTCTAAATAAATAAATTTTGAAACAAATTCTTGTGCTTCTAACCATTTACAATCTTCTTTTGTAAAACTAGCATTAGAATCAATAGCTATATCCTTTTGTAACTGAGATAACATATAAAGAGAATCTTTTTGCAATCCTTTGCATTTTACTTTACATTTTCTCCAAGTCAATGACTCTATTTTTTCCTTTTGTTTTTCCAAGCTATCTACACTAATTGTAATAGATGATTCAGGTATAATTTTATTATCTATTTTATTTAATTCTATAAAATGTTTTCTCTCAAGTTTCCCATACAAATCCCAATAAGCACAGTCTAAAGCCGAAGAAATAAAAGAAGAAAGTTTTTTTTGAGAAATTAATTTATAGAACTCGAAAGGGTGCTTTATTTTTTGATTTTCAATCCATTTTTTGATTGAGTTTAGTTCAACTATTAAATTTTCTATTTTAATATTGTAATAATCTATTTCCGTGCATTCTCCATAACCTATGGTTCCTGATTTTTTTAAAACTACAATCAAAGCATTTCTAAAAGAATAATTTCCATAAGCTATAGAAAAAGTTTCTTTTAATGGTAATTTAACCTTTTGCCAAGTTAGTTCCATGGAATAAAATTTCGTCTAAAATAAAAAATCCCGAATAAATCGGGATCATATAGTTGTAAACATTTTTTTTTCGTCAAAAAAGGCAAGCGACCTACATCGCACCGCTACAACCGCTTACCTTTGCTGCGTTCCCACCCTGGAGGAGTTTGCAGGAGCTGGTCGTGTAGGACTTGCCGGTGCAAATATACAACCTTTTTATATTTTTGCAAGCCTTTTGATAAACAAAATTCCTTTTGTATATTGTGAATGAAAAAAAAATGAAAAATGAAAAATTATAACTTACTAACTTTCATATCATTACTTGTAATAGGAAGCAGTTGCGAAGGTGATAAAAAAAATTTATTTTCTATAGACGAGACGCAATTTAAAGCCTTTTATCACTCAGGTGATGAAATTTCTATTACAGTAACAAACAAAAATGAGAAAAACATCGACTCTATTTCTTTTTTTAATAATGAAAAAAGAATTGGTTCTATAAAAGGAAATAATAACTTTATATATACTCTCAATGAAATAAAACTAGGTTATCAGAACCTAAAAGCCATGGTATATTACGAAGGCGATGTACAAGAATTAGCAGCAAGAGTAGAATTAGTTGCTAAAGAAGAACCCAAACTTTTAAAATATCAGCTAGTAGCTACTTATCCTCATGATTTAAAAGCATATACTCAAGGATTAGAGTTTTATCAAGGCTTTTTATATGAAGGAACAGGTAACGGATCAGGAGTTTCTACGGGACAAAAAGGTATTTCTAGCCTTCGAAAAACAAATTATAAAACAGGTGCGGTAATTCAAAAAATAGAACTCCCTGAATCTGTTTTTGGTGAAGGTATTACTTTTTTAAATAACAAAATTTACCAATTGACTTGGCTAAATAATGAAGGTTATGTATATGATGCTCGTACTTTTAAAAAAGAAAAAACTTTTAAGTATTTCAAAAAAATGGAAGGATGGGGATTAACTACAAATGGTAAAAATCTTTTTATGACTGATAGCTCTGAAAGAATTAGCATTATAAATCCTGAAAATTTCAAGGAAATAGACCACATTAATGTTTATACAAATAGCACAAAAGTGCCTGCTATCAATGAATTAGAATGGGTAAATGATAAAATATATGCCAATATTTATCAAAAAGACGCTATTGTTATTATCAATCCTACTTCAGGTGCTGTTGAGTCAGTAATTGACTTGGGTGAATTAAAAAATAAAGTAACACAACATCCTGATTTAGACGTTTTAAATGGTATCGCCTATAATCCTAGTAGCAAAACTTTGTTTGTAACGGGTAAAAATTGGGATAAAATGTTTGAAATAAAAATTATAGAATAAAAATTTTGACTCGTTTTACAAACGAATTTTAATCGTTTTTTTATTCCCTCGCACTAAAATAAAAGCATAAACTAAAAATTAGCTTTTACTTCTATAGTCAAGCTCTGATGAGTTATTGGATGTACAAAGGTTATAGATTTAGCATGTAAATGCAATCGTTCAACCTTTGTACCATATAGATCATCACCTGCAATAGGAGTATTTAATCCTAGAGAATGTGAAGCATGTACTCTTAGCTGATGAGTACGTCCTGTTATTGGATAAAAATACACTCTTGTTTTATTATTTTCAACTGAAATTTTTTCCCAAACTGTCTGCGCTGGTTTTCCATATTCGTAACATACCATTTGCCTTGGACGATCCTCTAAATCTACTCGCAATGGTAAATCTATATATCCTTTATCATCCTTTATCAAACCATCTAAAATAGCTTCATAGCACTTTTTTACTGTCCGTTTAATAAATTGACTTTGTAATGCCACGTATATTTCTTCTGTTTTAGCAATTAACATGATACCAGAAGTTGACATATCCAAACGATGTACTACTAAAGGTCCTGTAGCATTTGGATATTTTTTCTTAATTCGTTCATATACTGAATCGGATACTAATTTACCAGGTACTGATAAGAACTCTGCTGGTTTATTAATTGCCAACATATAATTATCTTCATATATAATTTCAATATCTTTTCCTTCCGCAGGATTTTTATAAAATGGGTTGTCTTCCATTTTAATACCTTCTAACATGTGTCCTAATAAAATAGGTTCACATTTACCTTTACATGCAGGATAAAACTGTTTATGTTTACGTATTTCGCTTTTAGGTGATTGTCCCCACCAAAATTCAGCCATACATAAAGGTTTTAATTTATTCTTGAAAGCATAATGCAATAGTTTAGGTGCTGCGCACTCCCCTGCTCCAGCAGGCGGATTATTATTAAAAATTTCTCCTATACTCTTGGTTTCTCCAAATTGGTTTAAAAAAGAATATTCAGCAAATAATCGTTGTTGCGTTTGAGCTGATCGTTTTTTTCTTTGTTCTTTTAATGCTAAAATTTGGTTTTCAAAAACTTGAACCTTTTCTTTTGCTTCTGTTTTTTTGAAATTCCAATATTTTGTCATTTTTTTTAGTAAAATAGCTTCGTTTTTACTTTGTTCACTCAATTGTATAAAATAAGGTTCTTGCTGCTCTTTAGTCATACTCAAGAAAGCTTTATTCCGTAAATCTTCGCGGATTTTTTTCTGTTCTTTTATACGTTCTTTTTGACTTTGAATATCCTTCTCAGCTTCTGCATTTACTTTTTCTAAAAAAGACAATGAGGCTAAATATTCAAGATTTGTTTCTGCTAAATTAATATGTTTATTTAATTGATTAATCTGGGCTTCTTCTTCTTTATAAAAACTAGAAGAATCTAGCATATCATATACTGTGGGCACAAAATAATTAAGTTGATTTTGTTCTGCCAATTTACCTGAAAATGCCCATAAATACCCCATTTTTCCTTCTAAATCCTGACATACTAAAACACCAAACATTTTACCTATAATAAGCCCTTCTTGTCCTTGTTTTAAACCAAAATTATGTTCAAAATCATTTTGATTTTCTAAATATGCCTGTAATTCCTGACTAGCAATTACAGCTAACTCATGCGGTTCATAATAAAACGGAAATGTAAATTTTTTAGGCAACGTAATCCCTGAAATATTACTTTTAAAAGGCTGAAAAAACATTAAATTTTGCATGGGACAAAGATAAAATAAAGGATTCATAAAATCATCAATCCGAAACTATTCTGAGTTATATATTATATTCTATTTAAACTATTTTTATATGTAGATTTGGATTTCTATTTTTATAATTCTACTTTTGGTAGACTTGAAAAAATAACTTATGAATCATTTATTAGCTATTATTTGGAATCCAGTAGATGGTATTTCAATAGGCAATTTTACAATCCGTTTTTATAGTTTAATGTTTGTAATTGCATTTTCTTTAGGAATTGCCATTATGAAAAGAATCTTTATAAGAGAGGGAGAGTCAATTGAAAAATTAGATTCTCTTTTTATCTGGATGGTAGTTTCTGTTTTATTGGGAGCTCGCTTAGGTCATGTTTTCTTTTATGACTGGAGTTATTATAAAAACCATCTAGAAGAAATATTACTTCCTGTACGTTTTAGACCTGAATTTGAATTTACAGGCTTTCAAGGATTAGCAAGTCATGGGGCTGCTATATCTGTAATTGCTTGTATGTATTTTTATTCTAAAAACATCCTCAACAGACCTTTTTTATGGGTATTAGATAGAATCGTAATTCCGGTGGCAAGTGGAGCTATATTTGTCCGACTAGGAAACTTTTTTAATTCAGAAATTGTAGGAAATCAGACTCAATCAATCTTTGGAATAAAATTTGTTCAAGATGCCATTTCTAAAAATGAAGCTATTACTACAACAGGCATTAGCAACTATAGAGAAGCATATAAAGAATTAACCACAAATCCAAAATATGCTTCATTAGTAGATAGTATACCAGCTAAACATCCTTCACAATTATATGAGGCATTTGGTTACATTTTTGTTTTTGTCTTATTATTTTATATGTACTGGAAAACGGATGCTAGAAATAAAGAAGGGTTATTGTTTGGTACTTTCCTTATTACTTTATTCACCATACGAATCATTGTAGAATCAATAAAAGAAAGTCAAGGTGGTTTTGAAAACACATTAGGCATTATGAGTACAGGACAATGGTTGAGTGTTCCTTTTATTATTATAGGTATTTATTTAGTTATCAAAGCCTCTAAAAAATAACATTTTATTTTTCCATAAATAAAAAAATATGAGATTGTCTGAAAAATGTACAATCTTTCATTTTAGGCAAAGGGAGAACTCACACAACATTCATAATGTGAGTTCTCCCTTTTTAGCTAAAGTAACAAAGTAGATATTAAATTTTTCCTTTTCAGACAACCTCCCCCTTTTTTTATTATTTAACATAAACAAAGATTAAAATCTCTCTTTCTTAATCATATTTTCTAAGTCTAAAAAAAGAATTCTGACTATATTTGCTCTTTTTAAAAACAACACACAAAATGCTATTAACAGAATTAAATGCTATATCACCTATTGATGGTCGTTATAGAAGTAAAACCGTTAGTCTTTCTCCTTATTTTTCAGAAGAAGCTTTAATTAAATACCGTGTTTTAATAGAAGTTGAGTACTTCATTGCTCTCATTGAGACTGGTCTACCACAGCTTAAGGAAATCAACGCTTCTATTTTTCCTGAACTACGAAAAATTTACCAGAATTTTTCTACAGAAGACGCATTATGGATAAAAAATACTGAAAAAACCACTAATCATGATGTAAAAGCTGTTGAATATTTCATAAAAAAGCAATTTGATGAATTAGGTTTAGAAGAATACAAAGAATTTATTCACTTTGGGCTTACCTCACAAGATATTAATAACACAGCAATCCCTCTTTCTACGAAAGATGCTTTTGAAAATATTTATATACCTAGCTTAACCCGTGTTATTGAAAAACTAAAAGAGTTGGCGATAGAATGGAAAGAGGTGCCTATGCTTGCTCGTACACACGGGCAACCTGCATCTCCTACTCGTTTGGGTAAAGAGATTTTTGTTTTTGTTCAACGTTTAGAAGAACAACTCAAATTATTATATAGCATTCCTTTTGCTGCTAAATTTGGAGGTGCTACAGGCAATTACAACGCTCATAAAGTGGCTTATCCTAACCATGACTGGAAGTCTTTTGGAACTCAATTTGTAGAAAAAACGCTTGGATTACACCATTCTTTTCCTACTACACAAATAGAACATTACGATCATTTTGCAGCTTTTTTTGATGCTTTAAAAAGAATTAATACTATTTTTATTGATTTAGATCGAGACATCTGGACGTATGTTTCAATGGAGTATTTTAAACAAAAAATAAAAGCAGGAGAAATTGGATCAAGTGCTATGCCTCATAAAGTAAATCCAATTGATTTTGAAAATTCAGAAGGTAATCTAGGTATTGCTAATGCTCTTTTTGAGCACTTGTCTTCTAAACTACCTATTTCCAGACTACAACGTGATTTAACAGATAGTACCGTTCTTAGAAATATAGGAGTTCCTATGGGACATACCCTCATTGCTTTTGAAGCTACTCTTAAAGGACTTAATAAATTATTACTAAACGAAGAAAAATTTACAGAAGACTTAGAAAAAAATTGGGCTGTAGTGGCAGAGGCTATTCAAACTATCCTTAGAAGAGAAGGTTATCCTAATCCTTATGAAGCTTTAAAAGATCTTACAAGAACTAATACAATTATCAACAAAGATTCTATACATACTTTTATCGATACGCTAAATGTTTCTGATATTATTAAAGTAGAGTTAAAAGCTATAACCCCTAATAATTATTTAGGTATTTAATATTTTTACAAATAAAGAGGCTGTCCAAAACAAAAAATTAAAACTTCATCTGTTACTCTAAGAACAGAAGAAATTTCATAATCAATATAATAGTAATGGATTTTTCCGTTTTACTTCGCTTAAGCTTCCTTTGAAAATAAAACAATGAGATTGTATGTTTCTAGGACACCCTCTTTATCTTTTTCTAAAATTTATTTCTTTTCTTGTTTTTATTACTCTTTAAGTATTAATTTCAAGATCCTTTATATAATCTTCATTTTCATAAAAAAATCGTTCAAAAGCATCCATTTGTTCATAGAAAAAATCAAAAACACGATCCCAAGTTGACTTATTATTAATACTAATACCTGAGAGTTCCACCCAAATACGACTTACTATTTTCCCGTTTTCAAGATAATAATTACGTTCAAAAATGGCCTCTGGTAAGTAATCCTCTAATAAGATAGTTTTTAAAGATTCTATCTTTTCAAAATATATTTTTCTTTTTTCTTCATCTCTAGGTTCTATTTCTAATAAAACTTGCGCTTTTTTATTGTCTATAAAAAACTTAAAACTAACATCTTTTATTTTTGTATTATACAACAGCCATTTTCTAGGGTAGGCTTCTGCAAATTTTGTCCAAAATTCCTTTTTTATTTGTATACTTTCCTCTTTACTATACATAGTTAAAACTTTTAATAATTGTATATCCCAAAAAATAATTTTAAATTTATAAGATTTATGTAGCATCCTTACTACAAATAATCTTGTTAAAACTTGATTTAGATGGAATTTACTAGTTTTTTAAAATATATCCCAAAAATAGCAAAAGAAACACTCCCTGCAATAAAGTCTCATTCTAAAATGATTCCTCCTGAACGTATCAAGCTTTTAGAAGAACTTAATACAGATAGTATCATAGCTAAAAAGGCGGCTGTAATGATGCTCTTTTATCCTAAAGATCATTTTACTTATTTGGCTTTAATTATCCGAAATTCATACCCTGGAGTACATTCTTCTCAAATAGCATTTCCTGGAGGAAAGGTTGAACCTTTTGATAAAGATTTATCTGAAACTGCTCTAAGAGAAACCTATGAAGAAATTGGAATATCTAAAGATAAAATAGAGATCATAAGACCTTTTACAGAAGTATATATTCCACCTAGTAATTTCTTAGTTTCCCCTTTTTTAGGAATTTGTCATGAAGAAATTTTGTTTCAATTAAATCCAGAAGAAGTCGCTGGTATAATAGAACTATCTTTACAAGATTTTTTAGACGATCGCAACATTACTTATGTAAATATGAACACATCTTATGCAACTGAAATTAAAATTCCTGCTTTTGAAATACAGAATCGTATCATTTGGGGCGCAACTGCTATGATGATGAGCGAACTTAAAGATACTATAAAAAAAGTCTTGTAATTTTTTTTTCATACATTTGCCAGCTCCAAATTAAAAAATATGGGACTATTTAAACGAAATCCTTTCGGACATATACTACTTATAAAAAGATGGATCATTATTCTATTTGGAATTTGTACTCATCGTAGATACCGAGGATTTAACCAACTTAACATTGAGGGATCGGAAATCATACGTAATTTACCTAATACGAATGTATTATTTATATCTAATCATCAAACTTATTTTGCTGATGTAGTAGCCATGTTTCATGTTTTTAATGCAAGCCTAAAAGGTCGTGAAAATAATATTAAAAATATTGGTTACTTATGGAAACCTAAGTTAAATCTTTATTATATAGGAGCTAAAGAAACACTTGATGCTAATTTACTTACTAAAATTATGTCTTATGTAGGTGCCATATCTGTTGAAAGAACATGGAGAGCGGGTGGTAAAGATTTAGAAAAACACGAACAAAAACAAGTTAATCTATCTGATTTTAGAAATATTGAAATTGCTTTAAATGATGGTTGGGTAATTACGTTTCCACAAGGTACTACTAAATCCTTTAAACCTGTAAGAAAAGGAACTGCCCATATTATAAAAGAATATAAACCTATTGTTGTACCTATTGTAATAGATGGTTTTAGAAGATCTTTTGATAAAAAGGGACTTATTACTAAGAAAAAAGGTATTTTACAAAGTTTTACAGTTAAAGAACCTCTACAAATAGATTATGATAACGAGTCTATTGAATCTATTGTAGAAAAGATTGAATTTGCAATAGAACAGCATCCTTCTTTTTTAAAGGTCTTATCTGTAGAAGAAATTAGAGAACAGGAAGAACTAAATAAGCTACGAAAATGGCATATTGATTAAAAAAACAGGGTACTAAAAGTAAATTAACTTATTTTAATATTTTTTAGGCACTAAAGTGTGTAAGTTATAATAATGGGGTTTAACTTTTAATTAAAGTTGATCCCTTTTTTTAGTTTTTCAATTAATGATGACTCCATTTTGAGCATCATATCGTACAGGTGGATTTTCTATGATCTCATTTTTTTTAATTCATCCCCTCTCATGTTTTCTAAAAACGATTTGAGTTCTTCTCCTGACAGATTAATAGTTTTATCATTTATCATAAGCTTAATACTTTTTCCTTTTACTGTCAAGTTATTACCTTTGGTAATAATTCCTTGAGATTTTTTTTAAATACCCCATACAGTACTGGCTTTATTGGTTGGAGTTGTTATAAACTGTACTCTATCTATTTTTCGCTCAATAGTTTTTTGTGTATTAAGAATTTGAATTTCTTGAATCCTTTTTCTTGAATCTTTTTTAACTTCTTTACTGACTAATTTCCAATTTAGAAATAGAAATAATAAAACAACTGAATGACGTATATTTTTTTATTCAAAATTGCGCAAACACTAGGTTATCGTAGGTTAAGAGTTAGTTAATCAAAAGTTAATGATAGGTATTTTATAAAAAAGGGTGTCTTAATTTGTAACATTTTCTAATGGCAATTTGGATTTAATTGTTGAAAAAACAAACTACACATTAAAATATTACTTTTCGGACACCCAGTTGTTAGTCATTATTAAACAGTAACAAATAAATGATAAAAAAATCGTTATTCTTTTTTAGAGTCGTTAGATGTGTTCATAAGTTCCATTAATTTCATACCTAATAGACCACTAATACCTCCATCCGTTCCATTTGAACCTGAAATTAGTACTTCAGGAATTACTTTAATATTTCCTTTACCAATTTCTTCTGTAATTTTATATTTAGTAAAATTATCGCCACCCATTGCGGAAACTTGTAATTGATATGATTCTGCTGTTGATTTACCAATAGCCATAATTTTTTCAGCTTCGGCTAGACCTGTTTTTGATATTTTTTCAGCTTCTGCACTTGCATTTAATTTAGTTGCTTCTGCTTGAGCAGCAGCCTTTGCCTTAGTAGCCTCAGCCTCGGCAATAGCTCTCATTTTAGTAGCCTCAGCTTCTGCATTAACATTTAATTTTAAACTAGCAGCATCTCCTTCTGCTTTTTTAACAGTAGCATCCGCTGTACGCTGTGCTATTTCTACGCTTTGAGCTGCTCGAACAATTTCTTTTTGCATATCTGCAATGGCTGTTTCTTTTTCAACTCCTTGACGTTGTTCTTGTGCCATTTTTTGCGTTTGATATGTTTTTTGTTCTTCTTCTGCTATTTTTCTATCCGTTAATGTTTTCATTAATGATTCAGGAGGTATAATATCTCCAATTAAGGTATCAACTGCGTTTACATTATATTCATCTAAAACGGTTTTAATGTGTACTTTTGCTGATTCCTGACGCTCTTTACGTGTACTTAAGAATGATATTACATCACTATCTTGTGCTGAATTACGAAAATAGTTTCCTATTGTTGGTTCTAACACTTGAGAAACTAAATTAGTCATACTACCAAAGCGGGCAATAATTTTAGGTGCTTCATTTGCAGGAACGTGAATAATTTGAGATACATCTAGATTAAACGGGAATCCATCCTTTGAACGAACCGTAATAGTTGATAAATTTTTGTCTAAATCATGTGATTCACTACGTGCATTTGCCCAATTTAAAACCAAATTCGTTGTAGGAACTAATTCTAATTTAGTGGTATATTTATTTAACGCGTACTTACCAGGTCCTAGCGGTTCCATCCATACACCTCTTTGTCCTTTAGAAACAATATTACCGTGTTTAAAAGTTTCTCCTGTTACATCTTGTCCATCTTCTCCTATATAAGAAATCACTACTCCTACATGCCCAATTGGAACATCAGTCATAGGATTTTGTTCTATTTGTATTGCCCAAGGGTTTATATAATAAGAACCTGCTAACATTACTTGCGGTTGCAAACCACGATTTCCACCTTGATCTAAAAAACGATCAAAATTTTGAAAATTATTATGCCCATCAGCAAATTTTCCAGCAATTTGACCATGAGGTATAGGCTCTCCATCAAGTGCTGTTACAATCCCAACCATGTTTTCAAAAATCTTAATTTGGTCTACGATAACGATCTCAAATAAATAGGTATTAATACGATACGATCCACTCGTAATAAAGGCTGTTTGACGACCTTTTTGTCCTCCTCTATCCAAAAAGCCTGTAGCATCTTGATAATTATCACATTCTACTCTGCGTGCTAAAATTCTACCTGTAGGAATTTCTTTTCCATCTTTGCTTAATATTAAACCTATTTTTCCTTCTGGAATAATCGTAAATGCGGTCATATCTACTGAATATTGCCAGATCCACATCCCCCAATACAATCCTGGAGCCAATGTTTGTGCCTGAAAACCAGCTTCTCCCTTTGTTGCTATAATTCTACCATCTGGCAACGATTTATCTGTCCCAAACAATACAAATTTTTTGGTTACTAAACCTATTTTGTCCTATAATCAAAAAATTCAAATGCCCATTTTTTCAAATTCAAATGCCCATTTTTTTACAAAATTACAAAAGGCATTGCTTATCACGCAATGCCTTTTTAAATTAACTTTAAACTCTATTTAAACCATTGTTTTTTTATCTCATTATCATTATGCTATTTTTTTATACAACATTATATCCGTATAATTCGCTTTGTTCACTTGTGTATTCATAGTTTCCATTTTCGAACCGTGAAACGGATTACTCATTGGCGTTTTTGTTTCAATCCACTCACAAAGCTCAACGATTTGACTCTTATTAGACGTGAAATAAAAATAATTTGAGCCTTCCAACACGTTTAAAACGTCTAAATAATCCCTAAGGTTCCAGTAGTCTTTATATGTACTGGCATCAGTTGATAAGTATGGCGGGTCTACCAAAAACACAACATTTTTTCTGTCCTTATACTTCTTGAACAATTCTTTATAATCCATTTGCACGACCTCAATTCCATCCAAATAACCGTCTGCGGTGTAGTTGGATTGTCGCACACAGTTGTACAGCGTAGATTTTTCAAATTCTTTATAACAAGTGGCGTAATTCATACTAAAAAGAATTGAGCTTGAAAGCGTAATATAGTCAACATAGCCTTTGGTTTCCTCTGACTTGACACGCTCTAATACTTGCTCACGTGCCTCTCCTTTAATGAGTTTATCTTTTGGATGATTTACCAAGATTAGCCTAATATCATCAAGCAAAACGTTGGTTTTGTCGATGTTTGCCAGTCGCTGGCTATACCCGTCGAAGTCGTTATAAACTACCGTGGCATTTGGATAATAAGCCTTAACTGTGTGGCTTAATAATCCCGAACCACCAAACATATCTACATAAATGGCATCGGCTGGAAATACATTTAAAGCAGGTTTGAATTGTTTTAAAAACTTTCGTTTTTGCCCCATAAATGGTAACGGAGCGGATGAAAATACTTTCTTCATTTTTTTGATTTTTTTTGATCGATGATTGTTTAATTAAATTTGATGATTGTCTTTGCAAACTCACCTTTTTAGCATAAAAAACCACACTACAGAAGACTTTAGTCCTCCGCTGTGTGGTTTTTGCACTAAAATTAAAAGGTGAGATGTTTAATTTTGCGGAGGACTTTTTTATTCCCTTCCTCCAAAGGAAATTTTACTTTACGGCATCCTGCGAAAATATTAATCCAATTCCCGCTAATACCGCTGTTAAAGCTTCAATAGTTTTTGTTTTGTCATTAACAAACAACAAAACTCCTGACACGATGGAAACAACGCCAGCGGACGTGGTTTTCCAGTTTTTAAAAATTGCTTTCATCATATAAATTATTTTGAGGGACAATATCCTAATCGAACAATACCCATTTTAAATAACCCTGAAGGGCTTGAACCCGTTTTGTTGTACGGAAACACAGAAAAACCACTTAGTTCTGAAACGTTTGTAGTTAGCTCGCTTTCAAAAAGAACTTCGCTTGTTTTTTTATCTGAAATTTTAACGTTATACCCCTGTGCGCTTCGTGTTATTTGTACGTTGTATATGACATCTTTAGCAAATAAAATTCCTGTGTCAATTCTTGTGATATCAGTATTCCGTTTGCTCGCTATTTCAAAGCTTGCGCTTAAAGAAAAGTCAAGACCTGTGAAATCAGTTTCTACTCCTGTCTGTCCAATAGCAATACGCCAGCACGTGTCGTTATAAAATTCAGGGACAGGATTAATCGTCGAATCATATAGAAAATCAACAGATAAACTGTCTCCTATAAAAAGATTAACACCTGATTCAAAAGCATTGATATTCAAATCTGTATTATAGGGAGAGTCACTCATTAATTGGAAGTAATTAACGCCTATATATTTTGAGTGAACAGGGTAAGAACCCGCAGATTTCACATTTGTGAAAAATATATTTGAGGGGTATGAGGTTAAAGGGATATGCCACATCCATTGTTTAGAAGAGTTCAAATCTTTCACGTCAATTTCTTTTATAATATTATCTTTACTTCTTACCAATAGACAACTGTCGGTAAGTCTTCCTTTTGCCACTTTATTAAGGCAAATCGGCTTATTAATAATTTGTTTACTCATTTTAGATTTTAGATTTAGTTTTCAATATTTTAAATAATTCCATAACTGGCAAGCCGTTGCGGGTCACCTTCTAAATAGGTAGCATTTATAAAATGCTCTTCGACAAATCCTACCACAAAATCGCCCGATTCTAAAACGTTATTATTAGCATTTGGTGCTACTTTAAATATCTGCAACTGCCCGACGGGTACAATTCGTGGGTTTTGCTGACTGATTTGGTTGATGCTTTCATAGACTTGGGTAATTCCTTCAATCTGATTGATTGGGATTTTTTCTGACTTGTGCCAAAACGAATCCCATGTAGCACTGAATTGTTCTTCGGTTGGTTTCGAACCTGTTTTAAACCATTTTTTTATGTTTTCTTTCGCTGTCATAGTTCTGTGATTTCGAAATGAATTCTAATAGACTGTACTGTTGATGCAGCTTCGTACAAGCCTACTTTAAACTTGTTGGTGTCGATGATTTTGAATACAGGATTTCCAGCGTCGTCGTCATTCGATATAGTACCTAAAGATTCGACCATTAAGTTTACTTTATAATTAACTGATGGCATTGGATTCAAAAAGCTTACATCTATATAATGATTACCTCCATCGACATAAGATGCTACAACAGCAGAAACACAATCCCCAAAGACAGGAAGGTTTGAGCCTACAGGCTGTCCACCTGTAATATCACCTAAAGTGAAGTACCCTTTGTTTTTAATAGGATTATTGAACGTTGGACGTTTTTCAAGCTCTATAATTCTATCAATTAAGCTTTGAATTATCGTTTTGTCAGCTTTTTTAGGCAACTCTTCATTAACTGTTTTTAAATCCGACGTGAGCTGTATGGTCGATTTTGGGCGTTTGAAATCAGCCCAATTAAAAGTAACTGACCCAATTCCAAACATTGCTTTTCGAACGAATAGAACATCTTTGTTTGTACCGTCTTTAAATTCCCTTTTATAAGCTGTTTCAGTAATTATAACAGTAGGTCCTTTCAGACCTCCAACAAAGTCAAGCACTTCACCGTTGATATACACAACGCCATCGCTCACAGTACCATTGCTTTCCTGACATCCTTTCAAGATGGCAAAATTCCCCGCTAGTTCGCCCAAGCTGTTTAAAAGTTGCCAGCTTGTTTGCATATCTTCTAAAGTTTGGGTTTTGATAGGAAAACCACCACTTTGGTTAATTTTTTGATAATTCATAGTTTTTCTATTCTGTAGCGTTTACCCGCCAGTTTGTAATATTTTATCAAATAGTTTAGTTTATGAATGTTTGCATCCACCAATTCCGACGGCACAAACACTACAAAGTCAACGCCTGTGTTTTCGTATTCATCTTCGGAAAAGACAAAAAGCGTATCATCTAAAAAAACTTCTTCGCCCTCTTCGTCTGTAAAAATGTACTCCTGTTGAAAAGAGTCTCCGTCGTCTATATAAATGCGCCTTAGTGTTTTGTCAAATTCGTCATTCAAAACGGCTTCAAGCTTGCACACTTGCCCATTATGCGCCAGCTTATACCAATCGTCGTCACGCTTCGATTTCCAGGACCTGTAAACGCTGTCAATTGGTTGTACCAAACAATGTAGAAAAGCAATTGTTTTGGGTTTACGCAGTGCTATTGGTAACAGTAATACTGCTAATTTCTTAAAGTCAACTTCATACCACATAATTCAAACTACTTTGGTTGTCTAACTCGAAATAACCTGCCTCGGGGATTGTTTTAATGTTAATACTTTTGAAACCTTCATAACTTCTTGTATCATTATTGTACTTCGAACTTTGAATGTTTGAAATGTTGACATTTTCCACGCCATCAACCTCCCGAAGCTTAGCAATTAAATCGTTTATGATTAACTCACCGTCAAATGGCAAACTTTTCAAATAATTCTTTAAAGCTAATTCTACCGACTTTGAACCAGTTCGAATGTTTACGCCATCATTACCTATAACCAAAGGATTCACGTAAATTTTCATCTGCAAAAGCAGTTTATCGGCGGGGTTGTTCACGATTAAAAACTTCACACCCGCATAGCGTATTTTTTTGATGTAATCCGTAAAACTAACTAGTTCGGAATCGCTTAATTTTCGCAAAATATCGCCTTGTTCGCCTGCAATTTTGATGATTAGTCTTGAACTTTCCACGCCTTCCTCGGGTATGGAACAATACTTCACAATCTTTGACGCTTCAATTTGTTCAGATGTAGCATTTGAGTTATTAAACTGGTCGTCGTCAGGCAATAAATCAAACCCCATTTGAAAGGCTAACGCCATATTTCTGTACCATCTTGCTGTGCCAGGTTTATATTCGTAAATTGCGGTGTCTATTTGGGTTTTATGCGTATCCATCAATTTTTCAAAAGTTTGAATAACGGCAGCATTAATTCTCGTGAAACGATAAAATAGATTAGCTGAACTCAAAGGAGCTTGTATATCTAAAACCGAACTGGTATATAATTCGTTTAAAATTTGATCGTGTATTTCTTTTTCAGTTCGTGCCATTATCGTACTATAAAACTTGAGTTTATAACCATTTCGCCAATGCCTAGTGGTTTATCGTATTGTGTTTGTTCTAATGTCAATCCCGTTGCGGGTTGAAGGTTTCTAGCCTCTAAATATTTTTTGTTTTTTTGGTTAATTGCTATAGTGTTAGGTATTTCTACCTCTTGACCGCTTTGTAAGTCATCGGTAATTGATGAATTGTTATAGAATGCCAATGGATAAGCATTAGAGGCATCACCTGTATAAATGCTGGCTACATCGAACCAGTTCTGTAGCACCTTAACTTTTACTATCATAATTAGCGTCTATTTCTAAATTTCCATCATTCCAACTCAAAGAGTTTACTATCATTCCATCGGCTATAAACTCCTGTCTGATCTCACGCATTAAGCTCTCTGGATTATGCATCTCAGCGTATCGTAAAGCTCCCACGCCTCGGGTAATATTTTCTTTGAATTCGCCTTTATCCACCATAATCAAAATTTTTTGATGCTGGTGCGTGCTTTCTCCAAGTACCAAATCGTTACCTTGAATAAGCAAATCCATATCGTCGTCTAGCATTATATCCTTAGGTATCATTTAAACTTATTTTAAAAGGGATTTAAGTCGTGTTTCAATAGTTTCAAAGTCGGCTGAATTATTTAGTATTTGCGTTGCGCCACTCTGTGCAGTTGCAGTTCCTGTAGTGCTTACTGTAAAACTCATCGCTTTTATATAGCTAACTAAATCGCTAAGAATTGCTTTTAAACTTTCGTTTTCTTTTTTTAAAAGAAACCCTTCTTTGTCAATCTCTAGTAGTGTTTCTTCTACGTAGATGCCTACTTTTTCAAGTTTATCACAAGCGATAACTAACCAATCTTCATCATCTTCAATACGAACCGCAAGCACATAAGAACCAATGGATGGGAGCAACAAAATACTTTTGTTACTACTTTGTACAGGTCGAAGTCTTACGGCTGGTATTTCCTGACCGTCCTCATCTTCAAGGGTACAAATCCAATTTTCCTTGTCAATTGCCTTAACCTTGGCGATATTGCTTACTGCAGGACCATACTGCGAGGCTAAATCTTGAAACCTTTTTCTAAACTCTTCGGGTGTCATGGACTTACGTATGTTAGTTTTATATTTTGTCTACCGCCACTTTTTGAAAATTCCCCCTCAATGCTTTCAATGAAAAAAGTACCTGACTTTTCAGGGTAGCGATACCCGTCAACTTCCACGAGCATTCCCTTTATCATATAAGGTTCTAAAAAACAATTAATACCGCCCTCATATCCCTTATAGTTACTCTTTGTTTGTAAACGATTGGCAATGTCTTTTAAAACATCTGCAGGGAAACCTTGCTTTATTTTTACGGCTTTTTCGTTACTGTATTTTTCAACGTCTGCAGGTGTTTTTTTTACTTCACCCGTGCCTGATTTCTCTTTAATAACTATTTTAGTTGTTTTATCGATTTTACGCTGTTTAAAATCATCATCTTTTATTGTGTTCCAGCCTAATTTTAACTTTACTTTATTTTGTAGCTTACCAAACTTTGTTCCTACATATAATTCATTAAAATTGAAATAAACCGCTAGTTTACATTCCTTTTGCAACCATTCTAAAACTTGTAAACCCCCAGCATTTTTAAAACGAACGTTGCTTAAAGGTATATGAGGTATCTTATCCGCTAGCTTTATTATCGTTCCTTGGCAAACATCAGTTAAAAGCTCTTTTACCGTGGTACTTGCATAGGTTTTACTAAACACTACATCATACAATTGGTAACTATAACCTTCGCATTCTACCTGTAAAGGAGTCCCTGTATTTACTCTTTTTACAAAACCTTCAAATCTTTTTTCATTTCTGCCGTCATAGCCTAGAGCAACTGAAACAAAGTCATTTTCTTGAATTAAATAATCATTTACTTTTTGCCCCTCGGTGTTAGTTTTATCATTTTTTAGATAACTAATTCTAGGTAGTTCTATAGTACAAGTGTCTATAAATCCATTTACATCTGTTTTCCAAACTACCTTGGCAGGTTTTACTTTTTTTAGTCCACCAATGGTGATGTCGCTGGTCATGTAAAACATATTATTCTAAAATTAAATCATCAATAAAATCACTTTCACACGTTAGGCTAAAAGGTCTAATCCAATGTGCTTTGCCTTGTACTTCGGGGAAGTCGAGCGTATTTATCACAATCTGGCAACTTTTATCCAGGAACAATTCAGGATAACCGCCGTGTAATGAAATAGGCTCTTGGCTTTCAAACAAATCCTTTAAAGCTAAAATTTCACTCTCAGGAAATTTTCTGTCTTTACCAATCAAAAAACCTTTAATGGTGAATTTGTAATCTTCAATTGAAAATTGTTCTTTCACTGTACCCTTGCGCTCACTTACTGCCGTTTTTACGATGTTTTTAGCCAATTGAACATTAATTGTACACGCATCTATTTCCAAAACCGCCTCTGTGGATTTCCAAAACGTGACAGGAAACCAAATAGACCGACCGTATAAACCAACCTTATTTAAGGCAATTTGATTTTTTGTATAATGAATAAAATCCTTTGCGTAATTATTTTGCTTGAGCCCCGTATAATTGACCTCTTCACTTTTTTCTTTTACACCGTCTTTATTTACGGAGAAAGGTGTTGCGTTGAAATAGGTTTTATAAAGTCCTACTAAGTTTATTACATTACTCATTTTAAATTACCTTACTTGTGTCTATTAATGTTCTGCCTAAAAATTCAGAAACAATTTTATATATTTGTTCCGCCGTTTCCTGTGCGTTCATTGTATAAAAGTTCAATCCATCGGCATATTTCTCTACATAAATATTTATCGTTTTAGGACCTCCACCTGATACGGTTACTCCTGCACTTTTTCCTGAGCTTGAATTTTCTTGAGCTAGTTTACCTCCAGTAATTAAAGGGCTGTCTTTTATTGGTTCATCCTTGGCTTTTGCAAGCAGTAGTTTTTTGGTTGCCGTTACCTTTATATGTTTTTCGTCGTCTGACCATAAATCTTTAATCATTTTATAAGCCCACTCAACTTTTTCAAAAAAGGGCAATATGAGTTTATCCCAAAGCCAAACCAACGCATCAGCCATTTTACCAATAATTCCGAATGTTTTTTCTAGTAACCAACCTAAAAAGCGAAATATATCTTTTAATAGTTCACTTTTCTTAATAAACTCAATTACACCTTGTACAATATGCCATATTTTAGCCAGCATATTTTGAGCATGGTCAACAACTACTTTGAAAATGTCACGAACAATCGTTACCCAGTCCGACCATTTACTGGTGCCGTTTACAAGGCTCATAATCCAGTCCACGGCTTTACCAACACCATTAGCCATCATATCAATATAGGGCTGAGCTTTTTGTATAGCTGGAGCTATACTATTACTAAATCGAACGGCTAAATCAAGGAGCTTGTTCATCACAGGCGAAAAGGCATCACCTATATCTGTAGCCGCATTACTAAGGTTATCCTTAAACGTACTCCATTTAACCGCTTTGGTTTGCCCTTGTGCTTCGAGTGCTCCAGCATAAATACCGCCTTTAGCTCTAGCCATTTCTAACGCTTTGGATAAATCAGTATAAGAGACGTCCATTTCACGAACTTGCGCAATGCTTTTACCTGTGGACTTGGATAACATTTCGTAAATGTTAATTCCCGCCATTCCAAACTGCTTAATATCCATAGCCGTAGCTTTACCCACGGTTTTTATTTGTTGCATATTAGCTGCCATTCTCGATAAAACATCGTTACCACCACCCACAGCCGCTACGGCATTGGCTAGGTTCATAGTGTCTTTTCTAGCATCTGTAGCATTTAGCTTTGCCGAAATAAGAGCTCTATTAACTTCTAATAAAGAGGCTGTGTCAAAAGGAGTTACGGCGGCATCTTTTCTAATATTAGCGTAAGCATCATTCGCTCCTTTTTCACCTAAAAAGGTTTTCAAACCCGTAATGGCTTGTTCTTTATCCATAGAGCCTTGAATCATAGCACCTACACCGCTACTAACTGCCCCCGCAATTGCGCCCATAGCCTGAGTGGCTACACCACCAACCATAGAACCTAAAGCAATACCGCCAATTCCTAACCCTTTTTTATCACCGCCCGAACCCATACCCGAACTATGATTGTTTGTCTGTCGTTGCAATAAGCTCAATTCTCTTCGAGCTTCACGAATTTGCGAAACTGATGTACTATTACGAATCGTAGTTTCCACTTCTTGAATTCGCCTTTGTATTTCGGAATAACTTTGGGCTAAAATTCGATTCCTGCCTGTGAATTGTTGCGCTTGTTGATTCATGCGAGAAAAGGCACTTTGTGAGGTGGTGGCTAATTGATTCAAGCCACCACTCATCATATCACGCATTCTTACAACAAACTCAACTGTACTACTCATCTTAAATTTTTGTTTTCATACCTTTTTCCCAAAGTTCCAAGGCTATTCCTGTTCTGTAAAAGAAGGTTTCACAACCCCATTCTTTTAAAGCATTAGCTCCAAATTGCATACTCCCAAATACAATAAGGAAATCTAAACCTGCTTTGTTTTTTTTGCAGTCTTCTTTTCCTTTTTGGCTAAGCGCGAAAAAACTCGCCTTTTTTCCCCTCCAAGAAATTATTTACTTGTAAGAACACAAACATAAAGTTGTCTTCATCCTGGATAAGTTCGTAGTCTCCATCAAGCCATAAGGTTTCTACAATCATTAAAACCGCTTTACTCATTCCTACAGTTCCCACACTCATTAGATACTCACCCAAATCCTCAGCTGTAGGCGGTCTAAGAACTGCTAAATAATTTTCAACTTTCAAGAAAATTAACAGGCGATTACCATACATTTGTTTCCATCCGTCCAATTGCGGTTGTCCGAAACGTTCAATAAACACCTCCATTTTATTCTCAACCACTTTCGGCTCTTCTTTTACTTTTTGTTCCCCTTTTGCTCTACGAGCTTGAAAAGGATTTGCATTTGATTTATTCATTTTTATGAGTTGTTAAATTTGTTTGTAATCAATATTCATAGCGATGAAAGGGAGTGTGACCTCTCTGTATTTTGCACCTTGTTCTAAATCCGCTCCCGTTTCGGTGAAGGCTACACCTGTAATGGTATAAATATTAGTAGGGTCAGCAATTCGCTTTTTAAACGAACAGATTAGAACAATAGCTTCGTGCGATACTTCGGTAATATCATCGTACCCTGCTAAAAAGGCGGCTTTGTTTAATGCATCAGCTTCAAAGCCTAGTACTTTTATACTTCCTTCGTACTTTTTGTTCCCGCTTTGTATGTCTATAGGCTCATCGCCAGCACCGTACAAATGTTCCTTTTCAATTGACTTTTTTAAACTAAAACCACGCAGTCCTTTGATGCTTCGGTTTAAGATTTTTATTTCAAATTGCGCCCAAGCGCATTCAGAAGATGTTAAATTGATATTCATACTTAAATGCTTTTAGTTAAACCCATAGTTATCGCAATCCAAGTCATATAACCTAAAGGTTGTATTTTGATTTGCATGCTTAACGTGCTGGTGTTTATTAAATCTTGATCGGTTGGGACTAGTACGTCAACATTGCTTATTTGCCCCTCCATTTTAGAACGGATTTGAGCTTTTACCAAATCCTCTAAATAAGTTGCATCGGCTTTGTTAATGCTACCATCTTTCTCCATTCGTACCGAAGTTTCAATAAGTGCGCTAGTGGTAGCCGTTGCTATTCGTTGGGCTTTGTCCATCAGTCTGCCATGTACTAATATTCGATAGTCGTCAGCACCAGCCATTGTATCTACCGAGTAATAATAACCAGCAGAACCTTCACGGCGATGCATAATGATATAACCAGCATCAGTTAGCGCATCCAATTCCTCATTATAGAATTGCTCAAGAGGTTTGTTGCCTATATAGGCATCTGTTAAGGTTAAAGCTCCGTTTTGTCCATTTCCTAACTTGATATGCGCTGGATATTTGACCGCTCGAGCTAGAGCAGTAGCTACATTAGCCGAACCATCGCCGTATGAATTTCCTAAAACCACTCCGACGTAACTGTTCTCCGCCCCTTTACTATTAAAAGGGGTTTTTGCAATATCATTGGTTCGTCCTTCAATTAATAATCGAATAGGTCGGTTAATAGATTGTTGATATTGACAAATGGATTTACTGCTTAGAATTGCGTCTTCTACGTCCTTATCTAAGAACTTCCCCGCCACCATTGTGTAACTTGGAGCTGGTTTACGACAAACTCCTAAAAGCGTGATTCTACCTTGCGCTACCGTCAACAGTTTTTTTACTCCATTGGCATTAGTGGCATTAACCATATTGTTTAAAGTCATGGTATCTTCTACCCCCATAACCCATAGTTCTTGGTTTCCGCCTAGTTCTTGATAAAAGTCCTTGATTTGACGGTGTAAAAAAGGTTCATCTGCTTCGGTGTACCCTTTTTTTAGAGCGTCTTCATAGCCGAAAACGGTTTTTATTACGCCTATGTTTACCGCTTTTTCAGCCGTTGCAACAATTCCAGCAATACTGTCTAAAACTACTATTTGACGCTGTAGATTACCACTAGTGACCGCTACGTTCACTTTAGGCGTTCCGTTTCCTTGTGCCATGATTATTGGTTTTTCTCGTTTAAGATTCTACTTTTTTCTTTCTCGATTGCCTCTACTAAATCCTGTTTTTTCTGCGTAGGTGCTTCCAAATTCAAAGAAGTAAACAAAGTTTTTATCTCAGGATATTCAGATTTTGTTGTATCGAAATTTAAAATATCTTCTTCACTGAATTGATTCTCTTGTTCTTCTTCCTCTTCTAAATCATCAAATACAGGAGTTTCTTCCCCTCTTGTGAATTTGTCAACTGCATCATCCTTTAGCGTATTGGCATAACCTGCCGCACTCCCTTGTGTGTGAAATACTCGGTTATCACTTGTGATAAAACATTCAGTATTGCCTGCGTGACGCTTAAAATAGTCTTGCGCCAATTCTTTTTTATCTTGATTCATTTCAATTTGTTTTAAATGATTTTTAAACAATTTTTAAAAGTCTTAAAAAGGTTATGATTAAGATGAGTAATACGAGTCCTATAAACACTCTACCCATATTAATTTGGGTAGTTTGCCACCACGTTAATTCCCTTGGAACATATTGCGTTTTAATTTTCAAAACGGTTTTAATTCGCTGGGTGTGGTTCTCCTTGAGTTGAACAGGCACTTCTTGCGATTCCATCTTACATTTTACAGTCAAATAGTTATCCTGTAATTCTACTCCTGGTATTTTCAATATTTCGCCCGGTGTAACGCTGATAGGTCTGTTAATTACAACTTTTCCGTTTTGACACTCTAGTAGTGCCTTATAAAAACTACTATCTTGTTTCGTTTTTATAATGGTGTCTCTAAGGGTTTGCACCTTAATGATAGTGTCGTTCGTTTGGCTTGTAACTGTTGGAGCTAGGGAACTTTTACAAGCTCCCAGCATTCCAACAAGCATTGCAAACAACACAACTCTAAACAAACTAATATTTTTCATACTATATATTTTTGACAATTGAAAATGCATTCCATCGGGTTTGCTCCATTTTCCACCCCATTCAAATCCAGCATCTGTAAAACATTTTACTAAAGCGGCACTCATTGTTGGTTTAGCTCCAAAAGCGTTTTCCTTTTCGTTTATATCTACGGCTAATCCCCAGCTGTGAATGGATAAAGTGCTTTGACCTCTTTTTCTACGGATGCAAAAACAACCATTCCACGAAATAACTTCGGATGTTAATTCTCTATCAATGATGTTTTTAAAAGCCTTTTCTAAAGGTGCTACCATTAATTTATGGCAGTATATTTTTTGTGGTAACACTGGTATTTTCACCCTGATAGCCTCAGGCACTTTCCATACTACCATATATTTTATTTCGAAATCTATATCAGGTTTTCCGAATGCCTTTGTACAGGCTGTTGATGTTATCATAGTTTACCGTCAAGTTGTTTATATTTTTGTAATTCTGATACTAGGCTTTGATTTATACGCATTAAATCATGGTGCTTTTCTTCCAACTTCATTAATGCCTCTGTTGCTTCAGCTAAACGTTTAGCCATGTCATCTAATAATTCACGGTAATATTTAACTGCTTTTACGGCATTATCCAATTCTTTCCCTCGATCTTCAGCTAAATTTTTTCGCCTTGAAAACACCCACATGATTAAAGAGGACAAAAAGGCGGTAATTGAATGTTGAAAAATTTGTTCCATGTTGTCTTTAAAAAAGGTTTCAAAAAGAAGCCTTTTTGCTTATGTTTCTATTCTATGTTCTATTAAGAGCTTTGCACGACTAAGGCAATTCCTTTCCAGTCTTCACGACGGCAACGACCTCCCATTTTTACTAGTCCTGAATGAATGTCGCCGTAGTATAATGGGTTGTCAAAATCTTGAAATAATTTTGTATCACCCACCGATTTTGTCACGCTGTTTTTATGCCAAAACAAACTGGCTAGATTATCCGTCGCCCCTAGTGCTTCTCCTGGTAGTCTAAAAGTACCATCTGCCTTTAAGGCTAAAACAGAACTACGCTCTAAGAAGGTAAAACCAGCAAATTTCCCAATCACTCCATTAGCTAAATCAGCTGTCGCTTGAAATGCCGCCATTTGATTACTCGATAAACTATCCACAAACTCTTGTTGCATATAACTTTCCAACATTGCGTAACGGTTATCTTTAGGCACGTTATCTTTGTCAAATTTTGCTTTAACGGCTTGAACTTCTTTATAAGTCATTGCCTTACGGCTTCCTGTTTGTCCATCTTCGGTATTAACCGCTGTTGATCCACCAGTTGTAGCAAATCTTCGTGAAGTTGGAATATACTCTACAGTTACTCCTCCGCCAACCGTAGGTTTTAATCCTCTAACCCATGAGAATAAAAGTTCGTCACCAATAGTTTCCGCTAACGTGTCCGTATGGTCAGCAAGTACACTGTCCTGTTTTTCGTAGCTGATTTCTAGTTTTTCAGAAGTTAATACTGCGGTTGGGTCAGTTGTAAATACATCAAGTACATAACTAATAGCGGTATCGCCTCGTTGAACTGCCGTAGCCGCTCCAAAACCTCTATTTTTAACCACATTGGGTTTTGCTCCAGCTTGCGGAATATACACAACCGCTCCACCTACTACATGTGCAGATTCATCAAAACATAAATTTAGATGCGGGTTAGTACGTCTTAATTTTTCCACGATATAGGAGTTCCAGAACTCCTGTGGAATTTTAGGGTTTGCCATATTTAATTGGTTTTAAATTTTTCTTTTCTTAAACTCTCGAACAAATCAGGGTACTTAGTTCTAACTATTTCAAGTTCATTACTCGCATATAAATCATCCCACGATTTACCCGCAAATTTTTCAGGTACTGCACCTGAATCTAAATTGTCCATAAGTGACATTTGTGCTGGTAAAGCATCGATTAATTTTTTTAAGCCACTTGGATTAGCCTCGTAGTCTGCTAACAAAGTATTAGCAAGCTCAACGGTTAGTTTTTTATCGGCTTTACCCTTTGCAATTAAATCCTCAACCTCTTTCTTTTGGGTTGCACTTTTCAAGCTGTTAAGCTCTGTAGTCTTATCGCTTAAATCTTTTTCTAACTGCGGTACTTTAGCCGCCGTGTCAATCAAATTGGTTACCGCATTTAGTACATCCGCTTCCGCAGCGGAATCACTTAAATTGAGTGCCGTCAAAATTTGTGCGGCGTTCAGTACTGTTTTACTCATAGGTTCTAAATTATTTGTGAAGTCTGCAAGGTTTAGCGCATTGTCATTCTCATCAAACAGGTTTGCTAATGCGTTGTAATTTCCAGGAATGTCCACTAAGGATATTTCACGAGGAAACCACTTAGTAACCGTTGGCTGTGTTTGTCCTTCCAGTTGTAGTTCTGGAGCGTTTGTGGCTTCTAGGACGACAATTCGCCCAACCGAAGCGGCGTTTAAAAACCCGTTTTCAATTTCTGAAACGGTTTGCTCTCCCTCAGGATGTGATAAGTTTATAACAGGCTTAGCCATTACCTTATCACCTTCTAAACGAAAGTCCTCCCAACGCACAACAATACCATTGTCACGATTATGCATTTTGAAACCTATAGGATTTCTTTTTACTTCATCCAGTAGTAAACCAGAGGTTAAACATCTATAACCGTACACGTTTACCGAGTCGTCAGTTAGACAAAATTCCTTATCGATTTTCTTTGCTTTCTCCACCTTGCGTTTTTTTGTTGATGCAAACTTGCGAATAGTTGCAAACCCTTGAAAATTAACAAGTAAGGATTGCATAGTTTTTTCTTTAAAGGTGAATTTGTGGGCATTTTTGCACTATAAAAGAGTAACAAAATGGGGATTCAGAAGAAAGAAGAGAGGGAGTACGCACGGATTCTATACGTCAACGAGAGAATTACTTATAAGGAAATTGCTAGTCGTGTAAAAGTCACCGAAAAAACGGTGAGCAAGTGGGCGGAAGAGGAAAACTGGGATAAACTCAGAAAAAGCCTTTTGACAACTAAACAAAACCAGCTTACGCATTGGTACAATCAGCTCGAGGCAATTAATGAAAAAGTAGCCTCACGGGATAATATCCCAACCAATACAGAAGCTGATACAATGAGTAAGATTACTTCTAACATTCAAAAATTAGAAGTTGAAACTAACCTGGGCGAATACATCGAGGTAGGCATGAAGGTTTTAACATTCATTCAAGAGATACACCTTGAAGATGCGAAAAAATTTAAGAATTATTACGACGAATTTATAACTGCCAAATTGAAGCATGGCTAAGAAAAAGATAAGCAATAAAGCGTATTTAGACTTATGGAAG
Organism: Flavobacterium sp. TN-1; assembly: GCF_052828645.1. Classification (NCBI taxonomy): domain Bacteria; kingdom Pseudomonadati; phylum Bacteroidota; class Flavobacteriia; order Flavobacteriales; family Flavobacteriaceae; genus Flavobacterium; species Flavobacterium sp. TN-1. The sequence continues at coordinate 2,456,455 of NZ_CM128253.1, read as the reverse complement.
CAGTTTTCCGCTAATATGGATAATGCTACGCCTATAGATTTATCCGAATCGCATTCGGATAAACTAAAACGCATCAAACACTTAGAGGCTAATCCCGAAGAGTGGTTTAAATATTACTTCCCGAATTTCTATACCAGTGAGCCTGCCGAATTTCATATAAAAGCCACCAAAAGGGTTTTAAAAAATGCTGAGTGGTACGAGGTGCGCTCTTGGGCACGTGAGTTGTCAAAGTCGGGGCGTACTATGATGGAGGTTGTGTATCTGGTAATGACTAAAAAGAAAAAGAACATCCTTTTAGTTTCTAATTCCTACGACAATGCCGAACGTCTATTATTGCCCTATAAGGTAATTTTTGAATCCAACAATCGAATTATAAACGATTACGGCGAACAAAAAAAGATAGGTTCTTGGGAGTCGGGCGAATTTAAAACGCGAATAGGGGCGTCCTTTCGTGCCTTGGGTGCTGGACAATCGCCAAGGGGTACAAGGAATGAAAACTTTAGACCCGATGTAATTCTTATTGACGACATCGATACAGATGAAGACTGCCGAAATTCTGAAATAATCCAAAACAAAATAAACTGGATAGAACAGGCTTTAATACCAACACGTTCAATATCAAACGGATTACTAATTATCGTTTGCGGTAACATTATTGCTAATTATTGTTGCGTTACCGAAATGGGTAAAAAAGCCGATAGATGGGACGTGATAAATATTAGAGACAATGAAGGTAAAAGTACCTGGCCTCAAAAGAACACCGAAGAAGCCATAGACCGAGTTTTAAATACTATTAGCCACGAATCTTCACAAAAGGAATATTTCAATAACCCTATGGATGGAGGTGATACGTTTAAGAATATTCTTTTTGAAAAATGTCCGCCTCTTCGCTCTTGTAATGGTGTGGTTATCTATGCTGACCCCGCTCCAAGTGATTCAGAGCTTAAACAATCATCCAGTAAGGCTGTGGTTATTTTAGCTAAAAAAGGATTGTTTTACTACATTTATAAAGTTTGGCTTGATCAAATGACAAACGCAAAATTTTGTGAGTATTTATTTGAAGCTCATTTGATTTGTAAAAATGCACAGGTTGACCCTGTGTATGTTTATATTGAAAATAACAAGCTTCAAAACCCTTTTTATGAACAAGTGCTTTTGCCTCTCATTTATAGAATTTCGCAAGAAAGACAAACGGTTTTGCCTATTCGACCAGATGAGCGAAAAAAGCCCAATAAGTACGTGCGTGTTGAGGGAACACTAGAGCCACTCGTGCGATTGGGATACTTGCTTTTTAATATTAAAGAATTGATGAACCCACACATGGAGAGACTCGTTTCACAGTTTAAAAACTTTAGCCCTAAAGCCAAAAAAATAGATGGTCCTGATGCCGTGGAAGGAGGTGTGAAAATTCTTGAAAATATTGAAATCACACAAGCAACGGGCAATATTGAAACAATTCCAAGAAAACCAAATAAACACAGAGCTTAATTATGTTAGTGACTATTGAAGATTTAAAAACGGAAATGTACACTGAGGTGCTCTCAGTAATTTCACGTGGCGACCGTGACGAACTAAAAAAACAACTTAAAGCAGCGGAGGACTTTGCTAAAGCCTACCTTTTTAAATTTGATTTAAAAGCCCTTTTTGGTGATGCGCAAACACCGCCAATAATTCATGATGAAATGCTCACAAAGGCTATTAAAGTTATAGCTAGCTATTTCATTGTCCGAAAGGCAAATCCTAGCGGAAGCATCGAACTCTTTCGGGAAGATTGGCTTTTGATGGTTGGAACGGAGAAAGAACCAGGATGGCTAACCGATATAAAAAAAGGTATAATAGTTCCCGACTGGCCACTAAAACCTGATAATCCCCAAACGGTAGAAGACGAAAGTCAAAAGGTAAACGGGTTTTTTTGGAACTCTGAAAAAAAACGAATTAACAGATTTTAAACGATGGAAAAAAAAGACCAACAATACATTATACACGATTTAACGCTTGTAGCTCCTGACCGTAATCGTAAAGATATTGCTAACTTGAAAACTGCCGTAATAACAGCAGAAGCCATACATTACCCAAGCCGTGTGCAATTGTATGACTTATACCATGACCTACTTTCTATGGATGGTTATTTAAAGGGAGTTGTTGAAAAAAGAATCAATTCGGTAGTAAACAAGAAAATTAAGTTTACTAATACGCAAGGGCAAGAAGATGAGAATTTAACCAAACTGATTACTTCTTTGCACGGTCGCAATTTAATTACCAAAATTATTGAAAGTGAACTATGGGGAATATCAGGCGTTGAGTTTAAAATTGGCGACGAATTTGCTTTAGAGGAAATTCCACGCAAACACATTAAACCCGAAAAAGGAATTATAGGTAAAAGCCAATACAGTATTAGTGAAGCAGATGGTTTCAAATACGACGACATGCCTATGGTGTGGGTTATTGGAAATAAAACAAATTTAGGCTTATTGCTAACTTGCTCCTTGTATGCCGTTTACAAACGTGGTAATTGGGGGGATTGGGCGCAATATGTTGAAATATTCGGACAACCTGTACGAATTGCTTATTATGATGCCTACGATAATTTAACCAAAGAGGAATTAAGAAAAGCACTTACTGAAAGTGGTACATCACTGGCTATTATGCTACCCAAGCAGGCGCAATTTGAAATGAAAGACGGTAAGGCTAGTAATGGCGACGGTAAACTTCAAGACACCTTTAAAAGGGCGTGTAATGAAGAAATGGCAATTGCTATTTTAGGGAACACCGAAACCACATCGTCAAGTAAAAGCTCTGGTTATGCTCAAAGTAAAGAACATGGGGAACAACAAGACGAAATAACCGCCTCCGACCTTATTATGGTAGAGAACTACCTTAATAGCAAAAAGTTTTTCGCTATTCTAAAATCCTATGGGTTTAATCCCGAAGGAGGTAAATTCGCCTTTGAGTTAGAACTTAATTTAGCCAAACTTAAACAACGTTTGGAAATTGATACAGTCGTTTGTGAAAAAGTACCCATTGACGACGACTATTGGTATAGCACTTATGGTATTCCCAAGCCAAAAAATTACCTGCAGTTAAAAAAACAAATGCAGGAAAAGCAAGCAAAAGAAATAATCCCCGAGAATAAGGACAGTGAGGAGGAAAAGCAAAGCAAGGAAAAACCTCAAAAAAAACCTAAAGAAAACGTCTTAGAGGATAAGAAAAAGAAACGTTTGATGGATGGGTTTCTTAATAGATTAGCCGATTTTTTCGACCAAGCCCAACACTAGTTGGGCAAATCAACACACTTTATAGTGACTCTTGTGATTGTTGTGGTGGGTCATTACCTAATTTGGTTGACCAATCAGGGTGGAATGCCATATATGACCGAATTGCAAAAAAAATACTAGATGGAAATATCGAGGATGTACCCTCAGATTTGTATTTCAAAACGGCGGGAATATTGATGGATGCGGTTTATCAAGGTTTGGGAGCTACGCAATTTGAATACGACGACCAAAGGGCGGTTTTAGGAGCGCACCTCCAGCACAATATTTATGCTTTTAGTGCGGCTAAGTCTTTTACTCAGTTATTGTACTTTCAGGACGCTATGCTGGACGAAGAGGGAAAAATACGTAGTTACGCTTCTTATCGAAAGAAAATAGCCGATGCGGGATTATTATTTAACGACCGCTTCCTTAACACAGAATTTAACACAGCACAACAAAGTGCTATTATGGCACATAAATGGGAGGTTTTAGATACTGAGTATTTAGAGTTTTCAACCGTGGGCGATGACCGAGTGCGTCCAGAACACGCTGTACTGGATAAGTTCACGGCTTTAAAATCGGATCCAGTATGGAAAAAAATTTACCCGCCTCTAGCATTCAACTGCAGGTGTACTGTTATACCAGGAAAGAAGGTTAATAATGAAAAGAAAATGACTGCTATTGAAGCCGCTAAAGCAATAAACCCGCATATTAAAAACACGCCTTTTGATAATAATGTAGGGTTGAGTAGATTGGTTTTCAATGACAATCACCCGTATTTTAAAAATGTAGATGGTGAGGTCAAAAACCTGAGCTGGCAACAATATGGTTTGCGTTCATTAGATCAAATTAAAACTAACAAACTCCCTGAGTACCCAAAAACAAGTTTACAAGAATATTATGATTGGTGGGAAAAACAAAAAAAGCACACAGGCGATGACTTTATTTTAAGAGATGTATTAGGGCAAGACATCCTTTTTCCTTCACATGAAGGTAAAAAAAGAAAATCGTACGATTTATTTAAAGAACATATCTTAAAAAAGCAAAAAGAAAATCGTTTTGAATATGGAACAGAAGCCACTAATATCATAAAAGATCCCGACGAAATATGGTTTAATACTCTAGATGATAATTCTAGGTTTTACATTAAGTACTATGAACAAGCTACATTAAAGTTGGTTGTAAATGAAAAAATGGAAGCAGTGACCCTATATGACATTAAAGAGCAAAATACAGGAGAATTGAACAGAACAAGGAAAGGAGTGTTACTTTTTAAGAAATAAAAAAGCACCTCGTTAGAAGGTGCTTTTTAGTCAAGGCGGCGATTATAGCCGAGATTGTTTAGACCTCCTATAACCATAGTCATTTCTGACCTCTTGACACTACAAATATACAAATTTTTTAAAACCGATAACATGACACCGCAAGAATTTGAACAAGCACTTAGAAACAATGCAAGAGAGGTCAGACAATACGCCTCCGTTGCCTTCCCTCGTGTAGCGGGTGAACTTACCTTACGTTTTATCAATGGTAATTTTAGAGCTCAGGGGTTTCAAGGCGCAACCTTTAAGAAGTGGAAAAAAAGTAAAGGCACTACACTTGTGAAAACGGGTGCTTTACGGTCAGCTAATTTTTTCACTACTCAAAATGGTCAAGCTACCATTAAAAACAATATACCTTATGCTAAAACGCATAACGAGGGATTTAAGGGCGTAGTAAGCGTAAAAGCACATACCCGCAATACGTATAAAACAGAGCGTGTAGGAACGGGTTTATTTACTCGTAATGGTACGGAACGCACCCGAAGCGTAACCGTTAAAACAGGAGAAAGAACCGTAAAGGCGCATACTCGTAATGTAGATATTGAACAACGCCAATTTATGCCTATAGACCAAAACGACAGTCCTACATTAAACAATGCTATAAAAAGGGAAGTTACACGAGATTTAAAAAACTTATTAAAATAACGTATGGATTCATTTTTCGAAAAAATCTTCTTAGCTATTCAAAACCGAATTACTCAAGAAGTTCCTGAAATATTATGGATAGACCAAGACTTAGGACAATTAGCCTCAGACGAATACAGGCGTATGATTTTCCCCACGATGCTTATTGATTTTCCCACCGCTCCAGTGGAGTATATGGGGCAAAATATTAAGCTGGTGAAACCTTCAATATCAATACTGTTATTATTTAACAACTATTCGCAAACCCATCATTTAGCACCTCAAGAGGTCAAAGAAAAAGGTTTAGAGTATTTACGAATAGAACAAAAAGTAGTAAACGCACTGCAGGGATGGAATGAGGACTATTTTACTCCATTAGCTCACACCAATACCCAAAGCCGTAATAACAACGAAATAGGAATGCGTGCTCGAGAGCTAACCTTTACAACTTCATACGAGGATTGGAGCTTGGAGGATGACCAATATAAGAATGTAACTTTTAATTTTAGCGGTGAGATTATGCTATAAAAAAAGCCACTTAATAGTGGCTTTTAAGATTTGAAAAATTCATTAACTTTTTTGTATATTCAACATTCTTACAAATTTTGTCGGAGCATTCAAAGTAAACTTAACATCTGAAACTATAATAGAAGCACCATTATTATCAAAGTTCTTTTCTAACCAATCTGAAATTTTACTTGGATTGCTTCCTTCATAAGGAATGCTGGATATATATTTAATAAATGGTTTAACAGCAATTATCTTTTTTTCAGAATCCATACCATTAAGACTAGCTGTAGCGCGCACTTCTAAAACTGGATTTTCGTTATCTCCATACACATCTACTATATAATCAATACCTGAATCAGAGTTTTTACAGTTAATTATATTACCATATTCAGCTGAATGATTTTTAGTTATTTGATACCCTTTTTTTTCTAAATTCATATAGATATCAACTGGCATAAGCCCTTTTATAGCTTTGTCATTAACATTGATTTCTGATTCTTCTTGAGTTTCTTCCCTTTTACTTTTTCCTTTTTGATATTCATTGTATTTGCCAAACGCAAATAACACTATGGCTACTAACACAATTACAGTCCATTTTTTAGATATATTCATAACTATTTGTTTTAATTAGAATGTAAAGTAATTAAAATATGAGCTTAAAAACAAAAAAACTAAAACAAACTAAGTTGATTGGCTGGATTTTCTTTAGGAACACTCATCCCTTTGATGTTCATCCATTGACGGTACGAAAGGTAAATATTATGTTTCGGGAAGATTTGATTTATAATTTTAGTGTCGGGTACATCTTCATGTTTATGCGCATTGTAAACCGCTATGATATAGCGGGCACGCTTGAAGTAATTGTTTTTATTGTACGCCATTTTACAAAAATAGACCTAAAAAGAATATCGGTCAAGGCGACTTTTAAGCACAAAAAAAGCTACTGAAAAATCAGTAGCTTTCTGTTAATATAATCAGTGCAAAAATTATCCCTACAGTAACTATAGTTCCCACCATCATCCCATTAAAAAAGGATTGATGTTTTTCTATTTTTAAAAGTTCTGGAGTCATTAGTATTTTTTTGTAGTCCAGTGAATAATTTTACCGTCGTAGTCTTTATTGAAATATTTGAAAAAATCTTCAATCGTATCAAAACCGTCGTTTTGAGCTAGTTCTAACATTTGGGGATGATTAATACCAGCCATATCAAAATAGAGCTTATCGTCTATCCAAACGACGGGGCGCAATTCCCCTTTTGGAATGGTTAAAATATGCTTGATCACTATTTTTTGTGTACTTATTACAGGAATTTCAGGCGCAAATTTGAAAAAATCACCTGCCCAAAATTCGATTGTTACACCTTTGTTCCATAGGTTTTCAATATCCCTTCTTATCGTGTGAATTTTTGGTGGTAAGATGTCTTTTGCTCTAAAGTTATATCCTACGAGATAATGTGTTTGGGGACACAAACCTGCAATCATGTACACTTCTTTTATTCTAAAACTTTTATGAATACGCTCTATGAAATAATTAGGCTTCCCGTTTATTGTAGTATTAAATTTTAGTTTCATCTTAAATCACATTTAAAACAGGATAAACATCTAGGTAAATAACGTCTTCAATATAGAAAGATATTGCCCCTTTTCCTGCTTTGTCAAATTCCTTTAGTTCTGGATGCTTGGCTCTTCCCATATAGCTATTTACGGCTTGTTCAAAATGTTTTTTTATAACTTTCTTTGCCGTTGCTAAATCTGACACCAGGGAGAAGTTTAATTCCTTCAACTCGTTCAGACAAATCTCTTGAATTTTGTTTTTTGTAGTATAGGTTCTTGAAACCTTTATGAAATATTGTGACATATATCGCCTTTTGTTATTTTGAATAATGTATAAAAAATCCTACCCTCGTTTCATCGTAACCTATCTCTTTCAGTTTTTTGATAAGTTCCCACATTGATTCTTGAACTAGTTTATGAGCTTCACTTTGTGTCTCCGAAGGGGGTAATTTATCAATAAAATTTACCGTTTCGTGGGTCATAAAAGACTCGTGACCTACGTAGTCTTTTCTTGGTTTTTTTGTTCTAAAAATTAGTTTTGCCATATCTTTTTTATTTTTAAATTACTTATCCCACCATCTTTGATTTATAAAAACCTCCGCATAAGGAAAGGCAGTACCTTCTTTAGCCTTTAGTTTTTTGTATTCGGGTAGGTTCATTAATAGCTTAATCTTTTCGCTTTCTTTGAGTTTTCCCCATTTGTCACGGGCTATTTTCTTTTTACTTAGAGCATTGTAAGGATAAAGCTTCCAAAACACCTCGAACTCAATATTCGGCTCTCCAACTTCTATTTGAACGTGTTTATATTCAGTTTTCCAATTTTTTATATGACTTTCTTTCCAAGGAAATTTGCCCTTTAAGTATAAAAACTCTTCTTGCTTTTCGCTTAATTCTCCATCGAGTGCTTTAAAAGCAATTAAAACACCTTTTAAATTGTATTTAAATTGCCATATTTCACCCGACGGCATTTTGACACTGTATATAGTTGTGAGTTGTTCCATTTAAGCTAATTTTTGATTTAAAAAGTCTTTAATATCGTTTAAATGCTTTTTTGCAAGAAAACAGTTGACCGTAAAAATTAAATTGATAATTAACTGTTCTAAAGCATAGGCTTGGTGATATTTTAACGTAATCGTATTTTTTTTTGAGTCTATAAAAACAGTTTGGTTTTCAATTGCTGTATTTTTTGCTTTTTGAAATTTAGGCAATGTTTCAAAAATTATACTTTGCACCAATTTTGCCTCTTTCGTCATAGGTTGGGCTTCAATCATTTGACACATTAGTTTTATAATAGCTACATTCGCATCGTAGTTTATTTTAAGTATTATTCTCATCAGTCAATTGTTTTATTTGAAATTCAATTTGCTCTCTTAATATCTCCGAATGTGTTTTTTTTCTTGCAGTAAAAGAAATAAAATAGGTTAAGCTCATTGGAAGGTCGTCTTTATAAACCATTGGTGTACTACAACTAACCAAGTTTTTTTCCTCTATATAAGAGGAAAATATTTTTTGTAATTCTATTAGATGTAATTCAAATTGTGAAGTATGTTTTATTATAAATTCCTGTATATCGCTCATCTGCAGTCTGTTTTAGGTTCGGTTAATAAAGCACCGCAATCAAGGCATTTTACGGCGGTGGTTTCGCAGGAGCAAAATGCTTTAAGTACTTTTATTATGGTGCGCTTGTGCTTGCAGTTTTTTAAATGCTCATTTTCCATACCGCTACTCCTTCAAGGGCAACAATGATTTTAGTCACTTCTTCCTTGGTCATTTTGTTGAGTGGTTTTTGAACAGGTGATCGTTTGGAATGCAGAAAATGGCAAAACCACCCTTTCATATCTGCTACTTCGCCCCAGCGATGGTGTTTTATCGTAATATTTGCGGTACGCAATACGGATAGTATTTTTACGTGCTGAGGGTTTTTAGGGTCAAAATTACCCCAGTTCGCCTCGTGTGAGGATTCTTGTGGTTGTGCTTGTTTGTGTCCATCAAATTTCCTCATTATTTTGGTAGCTTGCGCTTGAGTTAGTTTGTTAATTGAGCTGGTCGCTCCATTGGTCGCTTGAAGGATTAATTTGTCCTTAAACGCCATATCGTAATTACAAAGTTTAAGAATGCTCTTTTTTTGATGGTCAGTTATTTGACCATTCGGGTCATACACAGGTTTTACTTTTGTTGTCATCTTTTCAAAATATATTTTATGGGTTTTACTTCTTTTCTTTTTTTAGAAAGTTCCAAGGCTTTTTGTCTTGCGAGTTTCATTTCGTCAAATATGGTAGTTAGCAGAAATAATTTATCCCTGCCACCACACCGTTCTAATCGGCATTTTGCAATTCCCATTCTTTGATATACTCTTTCACTTTAGCAACTATCTTTTGCCAGTTGTCATCATCTTCAAGTAAGTCATTGAATGAATCGCTTAACTCCGATGAAATTTCAGTCATACCATAAGAAGGATAATCACCATCTAATTTATTGGTTGAAATGTAAGCGATTCCTTCTTCACCAAAGAATGTGAAATAGCAAACTACTGCTAATAATTTGTCGCCTTGAACATTGTTTTCGTCAATGCTTGTTAATTGTAAGTTTTTCGTTAATTGTAACATTGTTTTTATTTTTTATGTTGTGAGCATCCCACGCTCGAAAGGGATAAATTACATCTGCTAACATTGGTTTTACGCAAGTGGGGGTTAGCGTTTAAACCCAGCTTACGTGCTTTTAATAATCTTTTGTGCAAGTTGAAAGTTTATCATTCTAAAGCCCCACCTGCGTAAAGCCAAGGAACGTTCCGTCAGTTGGTTTGTTTTTTGGTTTACCTAGTCGCATTTTTTTTATTTCTTAGAATAAGGAGTAATTTGAATTAATAAAAAGGCGGGTATAAACCACCATACTGATTCGTTAAGAATAAATACCACATATCCAGTTAGTGAACAAATAACGACTACATAGATGTAGTAAATTAGTACTGTAAGATTATTCATGTTTACTTATTTTTAAAATTTAGTTCCCAAGGCAGGATTCGAACCTGCATCATTAAGTTTTTCCATTTAAACTACTTGGGGTCACCAATCAACCAAAAAACTCAAATCTTATAGGTTGCCCTAGTGTGTTTCTTAAAAGCTTTATTTTCTATCCGTACGTTTGTATAACTCGAAGGCTTTACGTTCCTGTGTGGTTAGTTCTACGGGCGAAAACCAATGGTTATAACTGTTTTTATACACTTCTTTGCCATTTACTAAATAGCTTTCGTGGTCGGTTTTGGGTTCAATTACAATGCTCATACTATAAACTTGAAAAATTTAAGATTACATTTTCCCACTTTCCACTTTCGTTTTTAAACTTGAACTCGTAGCCATAGCCTTTTAAGTGATTGCTAAAGCTTTCTTTTATCAATCGCAAGCCTTCTTTCCATCGTGGGTCGTTAAACTTGTCCTCGTGCTTGTATAAGTCCATTACACGCTTGTACTCGAGGTCGCCGTTTTCGTTACGCTCTAAAAAACTCATTAGAATTTCGTACATATCCAAGTCACGTTTTTTTATGGAATCACTTAAAAAGTCTTTTATTAATTCCACGGCTTTGTTAGAGCGTTCATCCCACACAGGCTCGGTATCTCTACGGCGGGTTACTTTAACGCTGTCGTTTGTGTCCGATATAGAAAAACCACCTTTACTATTTCCCCTGATTTTGCCATAATTAGCCAGCTTATTAGCTTGGTCTTCCATTTCTATATGACAATATTGTTTGAACTCGCTGAGTTCTTTAAAAAAAGCTTTTGCCGTTCTGACCATCGTTTGCGCTTTTTCGTCTCGCTCCCTTTCGTAGGTTTCTTTTTCTTTAGCTAATTGTTTAGCCTCTTTGTCTTTCTTTTTTTTCAAAAAGGCTTCCAGTTCTGCTACTGACATCTTACTGATGTCTATTGTTCCTTCTGTGTTCATGGTTAAATCTATTCGTCTATAAAATCAATAAAATTCAAAGGAATCCAGTCAATGCTATCTACTAAGTGTAGCACTTCTTTAATTTTTTTCTCAATACTTGCAGGTACAGGTCGAGGTTCTTGTTCTGTGTTTTGTAGCAGTTGCAAGAGTTGTCCTCGTTCCTGATTGATAACTATGCGTTCGCCTGTGGTGAACTTAGATTGGTATTGCGAGTGGAACTGTAATACCAAGTAAAGCACTTTTAATCGTTGTTTAATTTCGTTCGGATTCATTATTAGTTAAGTGTTAAAAAATCAGGTTCAAGTCGTACACATCCTATTTGGTACATACACCGCTCATTTACGGGAGGTCTTTTCTTAGCTAATTGGAGTAATGACTTTGGGAAAATGCTAAATAGTTTGACCACACTTTTGTCATAAGCTTGAATATAGTCTGTAGTACTTGCATTGCTATAGCCTTTTATATCTTCTAAAAAAGTTAGCTCGCATTTTTTCATTTCCATATTGTACCAATTTTTAATAAGCGAGTTGGCTATTACTTTTTGAAAGTCTCTAGTATTACTGGTTACACTTTCACACCAGCCTATATAGCGTTCAAAATCTTGTTCTTGGTATTTTTGTGGCGTTATGCCAAGTAGCTTGTGAATGTTGTTTGTTGTTTGCATTTTTATTCATTTTCTATTGTACCTCTTACTTTTTCGTAACCTTCTTTCCAACTTATAAAGTGTCCACCGTTAGGTCCTATGGTTCGCCCTTTGCAAGATGCTAAGTAACCGTTTACAAAAATTTTCATTTTAGCATCATACTGCACTCTCGTTTCTAGTTCGCTCCTCGGATTAGCTCCCTTAGCGTGAGCGGTGAAAATGAATATTTTACTAGGAAATTGTTTTTTTAATTTTATGTATTGATCAAATGTTTTAATGAAATAAGGTAGGCTATCAATTATAATTACTTCTGGATTATAACTTTTCTTTGCTTTTTTCAGAAAGTTTACCAAGTCTTCATAACCGTGACGTTGCATTTTGAATTTATCCTTAACATCATTCATCCCTACATTTTTTACTCGATTTATAAAATCAGTATCGGAGGTTTCTTCTTCAAGCACGTTGTAAAGTACTTTTTTTGTTTTTGCGAGCTCTTTTGCGAGCTGCATAACAAAGTAGCTCTTACCACCTCCCGAACTTCCCCAAACTAACCAAACCCCTTTGTCTTGTGGTTCTCCAAAAGCTTCATACCATTCGCCTTCAAGTTTAATTGTTTTAAAATTTTGAGCTAAAACATCTGAAAGCGGGATAATACTTTTTTGCTTTTTCGCTTTTTTTTCTTGTTTTATTTCCGATGCTTTTGCAATTACATCTGTAGGTTGCATTAGGGTATTTTCCATTATAAAAACATTGTTTTTGGTATATTTAAAACTTTACGAACAAAATCTTCCGTTAGAGGCTCACCTGTTCTATCAGCCTCACGCATGGCTGGAACTAAGGCATCATGTAATTCTCCATAATTTTCACAATTACGCTGTAAAAAGGTTTTTAAATCTTTATCTTCAATTTCATTTAAAAACAGTTTAAAAGAAGTATCGATACTCGGTAGTACTCTAACTCTAAATTTTAAACGACGGTAAAACTGGCGCATTCCTTCCTTTTTCCTTTTTCGCATTTTATCTAGCTTATCTAGTAGTTCATCTGTGCCAATGAGTATAATAGAGCACTCTTTCAACAAGTCATCGTAAAGTTCTTTCATCATACACAAAGTAGCTTGTTTCATATACTCACACTCATCAAAAATTAACATAGGCTTATAACCTTCGAACTTTAGCTTTTTAAAATATTTTACAATCGAACTAATGTTTTTTGATTTGGTTTTAGAAATAGGAATTTTTGTTACCTCTAAGATTTTATCAATCAGATCCGAAAGGTTATCGCTAGAGCCTACTTTGATAATAAACATATATTGAGGGTTCGCATCTGCAAACCATTGAGCTGTATAGCTTTTACCGCATCCTGTTTCGCCTATAATTACATTGGTCAAACCATAAAATTTAGCATCTTCCAAAACCGCTAGCATAGCTGTGGTTTGATTTGTAAACTGTCTTTTCCAGTAATTTTTTTCAAGTTCAAATCCTATATTTTTGGCAACTGCTATAAACCATTTTTCTTTAATTTCTGTCTTACCTACTTTAAAGCTTCGGTTGCGCATGTTAGTGATGTAGGATTCGTTAATTCCTGTTTTTTCAACAAATACATTTGCTGATATATCATATTTGCTTAAATATGCTTCTAGTGCGTTTACTATTGTGTTTTTTTGTTCTGTTGTCATTAGTATTGTGCGTATTTGGTTAGGTCAATTTTCTCTTTTATGTATTCGTTTTGCTCTTCAAGCCACGTTTTTTCTTCTTTTTTGGCTTTTTCTTTTTCTTGTTTTAGCATCACTTTTTCTGCTTTTACTTGTAGCATTCTTTCTTTATTTTGTGTGTCTTTGTGCTGTCCTCTACTATCTACTAGTAAATGTTTTGCTAGTGTGTCGTTTAATAAAGGATTTTCAAAAACCGACTTTAAGGTTTCAATATTTTCCTGACGTTTCTCAATAATGTATGTTGTGGTTTTTTCATTAAACTCTTTTATCCTTAATCTTTGAGCTGTATCGTTTTCAGACTGTTCTGCAAGTGCCATAGGTTGAATGTATTTTTGTTCCAATTCAAATCGGTAATCTCCCTCTGGGCTCAGTGCTATGGCTTCCTCTAAATTGTGAGGATTATAGAGAATCTTCCAGTCCAAATGCGCTTTTTTTCTCATACTCATATCGAAACAATCATAAAATACTGGACTGCCATTTATTTTTAATCGTATTCCTTCTCCAGTTAATCTGTTTGTCCCTCCTGTAGTGCTTCCTAATGCCATTAAGAAACTTTCCTTTTCAAACGGAAGCCTTAGTTCATCTTCGACAGCATTCCATTGTTGTAAATATTCTTTTTGTTTTTTGGATCGTTCTGCCGAAATGATAGACTCTAATTGCATACGGCAACCTGCTTCATCAGGAAAGGAGTGACGAATTTTGTTTAAATATTCATCGTTAGGTTGCTTTTTACTTCCACTTTCAACCCCAAATCCGCTCCAATTTTCAAACATTTGACAATATTTTTTATTTATGTGAGCGAAGTAGGGTTCAATGACTTTTGCTTTTGCATTACCCACTTTTGCTGGGGTAAAATATTTGGTACAGGCTTCATACATTGGTTTTAATTTCTTCATCTGATAGTTGTCTGACTGTAATTGTACAGGTTTGAAATACTGACCAAATAACTCCTTTGTATGCATTACCGCATTAAGCATTGCTTCCTTTATTAATTCAGAAGATTCTTGCTGACCTATGGCATAACCTACAGGATATTTGTTAAAAGGGTCAAGTACTACAACAATTGTCAATCGATTGTGATATGTAGTTGTTGAATATCCTTTATTATCTACCGTTGTTTTTTGATATAAAAGCTCAGCCATCCATCCATCGAGTGTCCAGTAAAGCATTGGTTTAGTAGGCTTACTTCGTTTGTTTTGCATTAGAATATTATTACTCAATGCTTTTGTTCCTTTTCGACCTGCATAAGTGGTTAGATTGCTTAATTTTCTTCTGTTACCTACTGTTTGAGCTGTTATTAACTTCCATTCTAAACGTTCTGCTAATGCGTTGTATATTTCTGATATAGTTTGATTTTCAAAATTGTTATGTTTTGAAATCAATTCATCTAGCAATGCCATTTGCTCTCTTGATTTTACCTTGATCGCATTTTTGGTTGTTAATTTGCCCGAAATAAGCGAAGCATATCCATTTTTTTGGTATTCTCTAATTTTACGTCTTAGTCCATGACTTGAAGTAGGTAAATTATGTGTAATTTCTCTAAACGCATTTACATCATTACTTAAGGTTTCCCAAATATCAACTCCTTGTACTTGCCTTGCTTTATTACCGTATTTTCTTTGTTCTTTTATTTTAATTACTGTGTTTAATACAGAAGCATTATTTGTGTACAAGTCTATATCTTTGCTTTTCAGTTTTTTGTTATCTTCACCGTAGGTGTGTTTTTCAAAAAACTGCCTAGCGTATGAATCAGGCATATAAGCACTTGCAAACCAATTTTTCTTAACCTCTTTTTCAGGTTCTCCAAAAGTTAGTATTAGAATATCTTTAGTGCGTCTGTCCAAACTTTCGAATACTACTAATGCATCTTTACCATAGCATCCACGACGTAGCTCTTCTTCTTGTGAACTAAATCTATCTAGTCTTTGTCTTAAAGCTCTATAGGTAAAAAGACAAAGACTATCCTCATGTTTATTTCTATCAGCAATTAAGTACTTGAGCTTTACGCCCAGTTTGTTATCGTGGTATTCGTATGGGGTTTCTTTTTCCATTTGAATTTTAGTTTTTGTTCCCGCCGTGGTGTCGAAACCACGCTAATGCCGTGGCGGGATTTTTACTATATTTGAGGTGTCTAATCAAAAAATATAGTAATATGATTGCTGTTCGTTCTTCTGTTATTAGTGCTATTGGCTATGATTCCGAAAATTCTGTTTTATATGTAAAATTTAAGTCTGGTATGCTCTATAAATATCATCGTGTACCCGAGTATGTTTTTAAAGACTTCTTAAATGCACGTTCGAAAGGTTCGTTTTTTAGCCTTAGGATAAGGGATGAGTACCGAGTTTCTTAATCTTAAAAGCATTTTTCCTAATCCATTTGTGATTTACTTTTGAGGGTTTTTGGTCAATAGCCCAAAGCCCTACCGTAGTAGCTTCGTGATAACGAAGCCTTTTTATTTCGTTAATCATTTCACTTAAATCGCTTACCTTTATTAATACTTCTATTTCTTTGTGTTCAGGTTGCTCATTAAGTGCTTGATGATTATCAGCTTGTGAGGGATGAGTAATAGAGATATTATCTATTAACTTATCAATATTTATAATAACTGTCTGTTCCATTGTCTGTATATAATAAGGTTTTAAAGCTCTTTTAATTCAGAGGCAAACAAGTCGTGTAGTTCCTGAATGAGCGTGGTTGCCTCTTTTAGTTGTTTGTTCTTGCGCTCAAGTTCCTTTTGTAAGGCTTCTATTTGCGCTCGGTACTGTGCGTTTAGGTCGTTCATTACTGGTATTTTAATTGATTAATCATTTCGGTGATTTCAATATTTTGATTTTGCTTGTTACTCATTGCCTTGTTAAATAAAGCCTCTACCATTTTAGAGTTAAAGTGTTTTCGCCTTACTACATTTCTAACCATTTCGTAACTCCAGTCATTACTTATTGCTACTTGCTTAATATCGCCTTGCAAAAGATTATTTCTGATAAGAAGTAATAGCTCATCACGCTTTTTGTTTCTTTCTTCAATTACTGAAACCGACGGCGTTGCTGATAGCTGTGGAGCGAGTGCCTTTTTTTCGACCGCTATAAAGTAGCGACGTGCCTCACGACCTTTGTCTGTCTTTTCCACCATACTCAACTCCTTAGCCATATCTAAAGTGATAGCATATTCTTTTCGGTTGTGTCCTCCTCTTTCTTTTTGCTTCCCAAGATTGGGAAGCAAAACAAAATCTACATCTTCAACGAATCCGTATTCTTCAATTCTTCTTTCAATCCACATTGTAAATTTTGTTTCTACTTCTAAAAATTGGTGTAAATCCCTTGCTGAAACTACTGAGGTTCCGTTTTGGTTGGTAATGTTAATTAGTTGATTCATATTGATGGTTTTTAAAGTCATTTATAAGTTGTTCACGCTGACATACAATGATGTATAAGGCTCTGTAAGTTCTTTCATCCTTGCGTGATATGCGCATACGAATTGCATCGGTGGTCATGTTGAACATCTTAGATAAGGTGTACACATCGCCTGTTTGTTTATTTTGTTCGCAAATCGTAACAATCTCCGATAATTCTACTACTTTTGTCATTGTTATAATGTTTTGATGTTGCAAATATATACAGTTTTCTGTATTTAAAAACAGCTTTTATACATTTTTTTGTAAAATTTTCTAAATGAACGACATAACTATAAGGTTTTTAGATGTTTATGATTATCTAAAAAAGGAAAAAAAAGTATACACTCCGAAAGGATTCGCAAATGAAATCGAAGTAAGTCCATCTTTAATTACAGAAATCTGTAAAAAAAGAACTAATGCGGGTATAACTCCGATACAAAACACACTGATTCGATTTGAAGAGATTGACGCTAATTGGTTATTAACTGGTAAAGGCGAAATGCTCAAAATTACTAACGAAGTCAAAGTAGCACAACCTGACTCATCACTAGTTGTTGGATTACTTAATGATAAAATCAAACTATTGGAAAAGAATTCGGAAATGAGTGAAAAGCAAATCGCATTTTTAGAATCCGAGGTTGCTCGTTTAAAACAAGAGCTAGCCAGTTCATCAGGGTCAGGACAGTCCAGAGTGGCAGGATAAAGTGCCAAGGCACTGGGTTGTGCATAAAAACGAGGTGCTGGAGGAGGTGTAAAATACCTAAAACGCTAATAAAAGAAGGTGTGAAAAAAGGCTTAAAATCGTTATTTTATTGAAATTCAAAAACATAACACTTATAGCTATCTTTTTTTATTGCAATTATAGGGGGGTTAAGTGGCTATTTTTACGCCTTAACTATGGTTTTTAATACTAGGGTATAGGGTGTAAGTCGTGTTTTTAAATCTTATTTTTGTTCACCCAACTGTTCACCCAACTGTTCATCCATTGCAAAAAAACAGGTAAAATACAAAAAGTCGTATTTCTTGTAAAATCGCATTTAAATTGGTTTTAAAAAGGGTTTTTAGCGTGGTGGTGTGTTAGGGTATTTATAGCTTAAAAGCTTGTATTTACAGGGTTTTAAGGGCTTTTTTTGCTATATTTGTCTTGCTAATGGTAGTGTATCATTAAAATGGTACAATATCGCATCCTCAAACGGTAGCATAACTGTAGCAAATGGTATAATCTGGGCATTTGTATTTTTCAAAAAAAAACCTCCCAACATTCGTGAGAGGCTTATTTTACAAGGGTTTTCAGGGGTTTTTATGTTTTAGTGTATTTGGGTATCTGTATTTAGGGGGGATAGTCCTCAGGTACGATGACCATTCCAAAAAAAACTCTTAAAACAAATTTGTAAAATACAACAGTTAATACCAATGGTAATAACCACCATAATGAAATAATTGATGTCATAATAAAACAATTAATTAGTTTGAATAAAATATTTCTAATAAAATTTAACCAAATGAAATAGGGGTTTATTTTTCGATTTATTACAAATAGGAATTCTTACTGCAGTAAAATTTAGAATTCTATTTTTAATTTAGTAACACCTTAGTGCCATTCTTACATTGATTAAATTTAAATACCTTAATTGTACGTTTGTTGACAAAAAAAGTTACACAAAATTGCAAAAACATTTTATATAAAAACAAATATCGAAATGACTCTCTAAAAAATAGTCATTTAAAATCTAGTTTATCTCTTCAACAACAAAAGCAATCACATTATCAATGTTATATAATTTTCTTCATCTATTCATTTCATTTGAGCTTACTTTTAATAAAAATAAAAAGATAGCTTTTAGAATTTCTTTTTATTATTACATAAAATAAATTAACATTTTTTTACCAAACATTTGTATATACAAATGTTTATTTTTTTTACATTTGCTGTATCAAATTTCTATAGAAATGAAAATAGAAGAAGAAATTAAAAGTACAGTTACCTTATCGCTAGCAAAAAGGGTACTTCTAAATCTTACGTTCACACGAAATGTTGTTGGAGATAAATTTTTAGAAATATTAAAACCTCATGACTTATCAAGTGAACAATATAATGTATTAAGAATTTTAAGAGGACAAAAAGGCAAACCTGTTAATATGGCATGTATACAAGAACGTATGTTGGCCAAAACTAGTAACACTACCCGATTGGTTGACAAATTATTAATAAAAGAACTAGTCGTTCGAAAAGTTTGTCCTGAGAACAAAAGAAAAATGGAAATTACAATTACAGAAAGAGGATTAGAAGTATTAGAGGCCTTGGATCCTTTAGTATTAGCACACGAAAATGAGTTTGCTAATAAGTTAACACCTGCTGAATTAGAAATTTTCAATGAATTATTAGAAAAATACAGAAGTTAAATAATGAGTAAATTTATTGAATACCAAAATTGGCGATATGCCACCAAAAAATTCGATTCTTCTAAAAAAGTTAGTGAATCGGATCTAAATATACTAAAAGAAGCTATTCGATTAAGTACTTCTTCTTATGGGCTTCAACCCTATAAAGTACTAATTATTGATAATCCAGAGATTCGTGAACGATTAAAACCTGCTTCTTGGAATCAGTCCCAAATAACAGATGCTTCTCATCTATTTGTTTTTGCAAACTATAGTCATTTAGATGAAACTACTATTGATGATTTTATAAAAAGAGTGAGTTTTGTTAGAGAAGTACCACAAGAACATTTAACTGGTTATAGTGCATTTATGAAAAGTAAAATTTTAGAACTAAGCACTAAAGAACAAAATATATGGACTTCTAAACAAACTTATTTAGCACTTGGTAATTTGTTAAATGCTGCTGCTGAACTAAAAATAGATGTAACTCCTATGGAAGGTTTTGAAGCCGAAAAGTACAATGAAATACTAAATCTAAATTCTCAAAATTTAAATGCCTCTTTAGTAGCTACTATAGGTTATAGACATGAGTAAGATCTTACTCAACATGATAAAAAAGTAAGAAAATCAAACGAAGAATTATTTATTAATATCTAACACTACATAAAAAATGAAAATTTTAAAATCTTTTGCTTTAGCAATACTCGTAACTTTAGGGGGCTTAACTGCCACTGCTCAAACTTCAAAAAAAGTAGACGCATCAAAAAGTAAAGTTTTATGGTTGGCAAAAAAATTTGGTGGTCAACACGATGGAGATATAAAACTAAAAGAAGGTCAATTAATTTTTAATGGAAAAGAATTAAAAGGCGGAAATTTTACAGTAGATATGACTACTATTAATACTTTGGATTTACAAGGTGAATGGAAAAACAAATTAGATGTACATCTTAAAGATGGTGACTTTTTTGCTGTAGATAAATTTCCTACCTCAACTTTAGTATTCAAAAAAATTGGTAAAAAGTCCACAAACACTTATAGTATAGAAGCTGATTTAACTATAAAAGGAATTACAAATCCTATAAAATTTGATCTAGTAACTAATAAAAATGTTGCAAATGCTACCCTAATGGTAGACCGAACTAAATACGATGTAAAATATGCTTCTAAAAACTTTGGTGCCCTAGCAGACAAAGCTATTGATGATGAATTTGAATTAAAAGTTCAATTAAAATACTAAATAAATTTTTAAATCCTAATAAAAGAGGCTATCTGAAAAAAACTCAACATATAATCTGTCATTTAACTAAAGGGAGAAATCATATTATCAACACTATGTAATTCCCCCTTTAGTCAAAATAACAAGATTTTGAACTTTTCGGATAGCTTTTTAAATTATTCTAAATCTTCTACATAAAAACTAGATAAGAAAGCAATTGATTTTTCTATATCATAATGTAAAATTCGATCTTCTTTTACAAGAGGAACTTCTTCTCTATATAACTTTAAGAAACTTTCTAAAAACGTACTAGATTGTAATGGTCGTCTAAATTCAATAGCTTGTGAAGCATTCATTAATTCAATAGCTAAAATACGTTCTAGATTTTCCATTATTTTCAAACACTTCGTTGCGGCATTAGCTCCCATAGAAACATGATCTTCTTGCCCATTACTAGAAACAATACTATCTGTACTGGCTGGTGTTGTTAGTTGTTTGTTTTGACTTACAATACTAGCAGCTGTATACTGTGGAATCATAAATCCAGAGTTCAATCCTGGATCACTTACTAAAAATGCTGGTAATTCACGTAAACCTGAAATTAATTGATAAGTTCTTCTTTCTGAAATATTTCCTAATTCAGCTAATGCCATACCTAGAAAATCTAAGGTTAACGCCAGAGGTTGCCCATGAAAATTTCCTCCTGAGATAATTAAATCTTCTTCTGCAAAAATATTCGGGTTATCAGTAACTGAATTGATTTCTGTTTTGAAAACTTTTTTTACATAATCAATTGTATCCTTTGACGCTCCGTGTACCTGTGGAATACAACGAAAAGAATAAGGATCTTGTACGTGTTTTTTGGGTTGTTTAATAATTTGACTTCCATCTAGCAACTCTTGAAAACGTTGTGCGGTTACAATTTGTCCTTTATGTGGACGAACCATGTGAATTAAATCATTAAATGGCTCAATTCTACCATCAAAAGCTTCTAATGAAACAGCTCCTATCACATCAGCTAAATAACTATATTTCAACGCTTTTAGCAAGACATAACTTCCGTAAGCGCTCATGAATTGTGTACCATTTAATAATGCTAGTCCTTCTTTAGATTGCAGGATAATAGGTTGCCAATTCATTTTTTCAAGTACTTTCATAGCTGGTTGACGAAATCCATCTAAATATACTTCTCCTTCTCCTATTAATGGTAAACATAAATGCGCCAATGGTGCTAAATCACCAGAGGCTCCTAATGATCCTTGTGTATACACTACAGGAAAAACATCATTATTATAAAAATCTATCAAACGCTCTACTGTTGCTAGTTGTACACCTGAATGTCCATAACTTAAAGATTTTACTTTCAACAACAACATAATTTTCACAATCTCTTGTGGTACTTCATCTCCTGTTCCACAAGCGTGTGATTTCATTAAATTTTCTTGAAGTTTTGATAAATTTTCATTTGAAATTTTCACATCACATAACGAACCGAAGCCAGTGTTTATACCATAAATGGGGTCTTTGTGTTCCACCATTTTCTTATCTAAATATTCACGACATTTTACAATGTTTAAGCGTGCTTCTTCTGATAATGCTAATTTTTGATTTTGTGAAATAATTTCTTGTAACGTTTCTAATGAAAATATATCAGAAGAAATATAATGAGTAGTATCCATCTTTATTCTAAAATTTGTTGCCCAAAATTCCATAAAAAAGATCAGAAATCAAAAAGAAGTTTTAGTATTTCAAATAAAAATTTACACACTAACTGAAGTTAAGTATGTAGTTTTTTCATTTTTAAAACAACTCGAACAAAAGGTTTAGTATATAATTGAAATCATCGTCAGTTCGAGAGCGAAACGCATCGAGAACCAACACTAATTTTTATTGTTTTTGTAGAATGTGTCTAAATCAACATACAGTTTGTTAATCCTGCGTAAGGAGGAGTCTCATAATCAATATTATGTAATTTCTCTCTTTGGTCAATGACAAGATTCCGAACTTTTTGGACAATCTCAAGGTTTAAAAAATAGTATTATGAGGAAATTTCAAAGTTTAAATGGTATAGTATAATAAAATAAAACAATTTTCATTTGATTTCAAAGAATAATAACACGAAACTTCTATTTAAAAATATTAATTTTGCAATCAATTTTTTACAAACTACTTTAAAATGAAAAACACAGCATTAACTCATATTCACGAGAATTTAGGAGCTAAAATGGTTCCTTTTGCAGGATTTAATATGCCTGTACAATACGAAGGTGTAAATATAGAACACGAAACGGTTCGTAACGGTGTAGGTGTTTTTGACGTTTCTCACATGGGTGAGTTTATGCTCAAAGGTGAAAATGCTTTGGCATTAATCCAAAAAGTAACTTCAAATGATGCTTCAAAATTAGTTAATGGTAAAGCACAATATTCTTGTCTTCCAAACAATGAAGGAGGTATTGTAGATGATTTAATTGTATATAAAATTGCTGATGATCATTATATGTTAGTCGTAAATGCTTCTAATATTGAAAAAGATTGGAACTGGATTTCATCTCATAATGATTTAGGTGTTACAATGGAAAATCATTCAGATGCTTACTCCTTATTAGCTATTCAAGGACCTAAAGCAGCTGAAGCTATGCAACGTCTAACTTCAATTGATTTAGTAAATATGGGTTATTACACTTTTCAAATAGGCGAATTTGCGGGTGTACATAATGTAATTGTATCTGCTACTGGTTATACAGGTTCTGGAGGATTTGAAATTTATTTTAAAAACGAAGATGCTGAAACTATTTGGAATAAAGTTTTTGAGGCAGGGGCTTCTTTTGAAATTAAACCTATTGGATTAGCTGCACGCGATACCTTACGTTTAGAAATGGGCTTTTGTTTATACGGAAATGATATTAATGATACAACATCTCCTCTTGAAGCAGGTTTAGGATGGATTACAAAATTTGATAAAGATTTTACAAATTCTTCAAATTTGAAAAAGCAAAAAGAAGAAGGAGTTACTCGTAAATTAGTTGGTTTTGAATTATTAGAAAGAGGTATTCCTCGTCATGATTACGAAATTGTAGATGCTAATGGAAATATTATAGGTATTGTAACATCGGGTACACAATCTCCCTCATTAAACAAAGGAATTGGTATGGGATATGTACCAACAACTTTATCTACTCCTGACTCTGAAATTTTTATCAGAATTAGAAATAAAGACATTGCTGCAAAAGTGGTTAAATTACCTTTTTATAAAAAATAATTCCCTCTTTTACCTTCTAAGTTCAAAATATAATCACTTATGTTTTGAACTTAGAAAAATTTATGTTCTTTTTAACTCAAAATAACGATTCGGATAATCTGTAATCAACCCATCTACTCCGTATGACATTATTGTTTGCATATCTTCTTTTTTATTAACAGTCCAAGGAATTACTTTTATATTCTTTGTATGCAAATAATCTACTTTTTCTTTATCTAATAAAATAAATTCTGGGCTATAAACAGTTGGCTTAAAACCTAATTGCTTTAAATTTTCATTAATAGACAACTTATTTTCAACTAAAAGAACGGTTTTAAATGAAGTGTATTTTTGATGTAAATACTGTAACGTTCTAACGTCAAAAGATTGAATATAAGTCCTATCTATAATATTTTTATTTTCTAAAACGTTAACCAATAAATCTACAAATTCATTGGGTAACGGGTGGTATATTTCATCTCCTTTGGGATCTGATTTAGTTTCTATATTGTAAAAGATTTTTTTACTAGGATATTTTGTCTGAACATATTTTTCAACAAAATCAATTACTTCTATTAATAATGGTTTATTGATTTTTATCTTTTCTTGTTCTAAAAATCGGGGATGTATTTTACTACCACAATCACATTTTTTTATTTCATCATAATTCATTTGATATAAATTAAATGATTGTTCTGTGGCTTCACTAATGGTTTGATTATCTTTATCTAAACAAATTTCATGTGATAAGAAGGGTTCATGTGATAATAAAACTTGTTTGTCTCTGCTAATAACGACATCCATTTCAAGAGTAGTAACTCCTAGATCAATAGCTTTTTTCATTGCTTCTATTGAATTTTCAGGAAGTAACCCACGGCATCCTCGATGCCCTTGAATATCAAATTTTTGGGCTTGACTCATAAAAGGTAAAAATAATAATAGTTTTAGTATTTGTTTCATAGTTTCTTAATAGTTTCAATTAAAAAATCAATATCATCTAAGGTATTGTATTTAGATAATGAAATTCGAATATTGGGTTTAGCTAAATATTCAGTAGGAATAAATGTTTCTAAAACATGCGAAGGTTTAGAACTTCCTGATTGACAAGCACTTCCTCTTGAAATAGCTACTCCATTCATATCCATTAAAAAAACAATCATCCCTGATTTAGTTTCTTCTAATGGTAAAATAATATTTACAATATTATATTGAGTTGTTTCTGGGTTTCCAACAAAAATACTTTCTGGAAAATATTTTTTTAATGCTTCTACTAAATATTTTTTTAACCCTTGAAGGTATTCTTTATTCGTTTCTAAATGAGCTAATGAAATAGCTAAGGCTTTAGCCATTCCTACTATATTATGAATACTTTCGGTACCTGCTCTAAGTCCTTTTTCTTGTTCTCCTCCATACAATATGGGTTCTAAAACAATATTTTTTTTGATAAATGCAAAACCAACCCCTTTAGGTCCGTGAAATTTATGAGCACTGGCTACCAAAAAATCTATTGAAATCTTTGATAAATCAACAACTGATTTTCCTATTCCTTGAACCGCATCTGTATGAAAATAAGCATTGCTTTTTTTTGATAGATGGGCCACTTTTTCTAAATCTAAAATGGTTCCTATTTCATTATTAACATACATTAATGAAACTAAGGTTTTAACATCTGAATTTAGTAAGTTTTCTAGATGAGCGTAATTAATTGTCCCATCAGGGTTAATAGAGACAAAATCTACTTGTATTTCAAATTCTTTTTGTAAAACGGCTACTGTATGTAAAACGGCATGATGTTCTATTTTGCTTGTAATAATCCTTTTTACTTCCAAACTTTTTATAGCTGAACGAAGTATTAAATTATTAGCCTCTGTTGCACAAGATGTAAAAATAATTTCTTGAGCATTGCATTGAAGGTTTTTAGCTATACTTTTTCGGGCTAATTCAAGTTCATTTTTTGCTTCTCTACCTACTTCGTGAGAAGACGATGGATTTCCATATTGAGTACTTAATATTCGAGTCATTTCCTCAATTACTTCAGGATACAATGAAG
Organism: Flavobacterium sp. TN-1; assembly: GCF_052828645.1. NCBI lineage: Bacteria > Pseudomonadati > Bacteroidota > Flavobacteriia > Flavobacteriales > Flavobacteriaceae > Flavobacterium > Flavobacterium sp. TN-1. Next base: position 2,430,625 of record NZ_CM128253.1, on the reverse strand, counting down.
TTGTAGAGGCATTATCTAAATATACTTTTTTCATTTTTAAATCTTAAAACAGCTAAAATAATAGTTAATTTTATATAACTTTTATCTGAAATTATCTTTTGTATTTGTTCATTTCAAATTTAATGATTTTATATATTTGAATCTGAAAATACTTCTGAATAAAAAAGAATATTTTTTAAATCATCTAACAACTTTTAAAATTATCCATTAGCTTTTCCTTGTATGAAAAAAATCTTATTATTATCTGATACCCACGGACATATAGATGAATTGATACTTAAACATATAAATTGGGCAGATGAGGTATGGCATGCTGGCGATATAGGAAATCTAATCGTCACAGATACTATAAAAAAATATAAACCATTGCGTGCTGTTTATGGAAACATAGACGGAACCAGTGCTCGAATGGAATTTCCTTTACACAATCGTTTTTATTGTGAAAAGGTTGATGTTTTAATTACTCATATTGGAGGTTACCCAAATAAATACAATGCAGAAATTAAAGAAGAACTTTATAAAAATCCTCCTAAATTATTTATTTGTGGGCATTCTCATATACTGAAAGTTCAATTTGACAAGACATTGAACCTTTTGCACATGAACCCTGGTGCTTGTGGTAAAAGTGGATTTCATCAAATACGAACTATGTTGCGATTTATTATTGATGGCGAGGCCATTAAAGAACTAGAAGTTATTGAATTAGGTTCTAGATAAAGATCTATAATAGTTTTTATAATTTCTTTAATTTTTAAATTTCTGAATCAAGAAAAAGAGATCCCAGAATAAAATAAAAATCATAAATAAATATGAGGGTACCCTAAAAGATCGTAACTCTATTATTTCTACCAAAGAAAAAATCAGATAGTACTGATATAATATACTTTCTTTTGTTGAAATAACAAACTAAAGGTTTAGTTACTCCTTTTTAGACACCCTCATAAAATTTTAGTAGGATATTTTCTTATTTCAGTCCTGCCAAACTCTGTTCAATAGTTGCAATTTTAGCTAAAGCATCCGTTTCTTTTTTTCGCTCATTAGCAATTACTTGTTCTGGAGCTCCTGAAACAAATTTTTCATTAGAAAGTTTTCCTTGAACTGATTTTAAGAATCCTTTTATATAATTTAACTCTTCGGTTAATTTCTTTATTTCAGCCTCAATATCAATTCCCTCACCTATTGGAATAAAATATTCATTTGATTTTACACGATAAGATAAAGCTCCATTTACTTTTTCGGAAACATATTCTAAATGAGATAAATTTCCTAGCTTAATAATTACACTATCAAAAAAAGTAGAAATTGTTTCGTTATTCACTACTTTCAATTCGATAGCATCTTTAAACGAAATATTTTTATCTTTTCTAATCATTCTAATTCCTGAAATTACTTCTGTTGCAAAATCAAAATCTGAAACTAATTTTTCATCATAAGTTTTTATTTCTGGCCATTGAGCAACGATTAATGCTTCTTCAGAGGTTCTATCAGCAATATGTTGCCATATTTCTTCTGTTAAAAAGGGCATAAATGGATGCAATAACTTTAGATTAGCTTCTAACATTTCGATTGCTTTATCAAAAGTAGTTTTATCAATAGGTTGCTGATAACCTGGTTTAATCATTTCTAAAAACCACGAACAAAAATCATCCCAAACTAATTTATAAATTGCCATTAGAGCATCGGAAATTCTATATTTATCAAAATTATCTTCAATTTCTACTAATGTTTTTTGTAATTTAGCTTCATACCAAGCAATTGCTGATTTAGAGGCTTCTGGTTGTGCAATATCTGCTACTTCCCAACCTTTTATTAAACGAAAAGCATTCCAAATTTTATTGGCAAAAGATTTCCCTTGATTACATAATTCTTCATCAAATAAAATATCGTTACCTGCTGCTGCACTTAACAACAATCCACAACGAACTCCATCGGCACCAAATTTATCAATTAAATCCAACGGATCTGGTGAATTTCCTAAGGATTTAGACATTTTACGTCCTTGTTTGTCACGCACTAAACCTGTTAGATATACATTCGTAAAAGGTTTTGCGTCTGTATATTCATAACCTGCAATAATCATACGTGCTACCCAGAAAAATAAAATATCAGGAGCTGTTACTAAATCATTAGTAGGGTAATAATATCTAAAATCTTCATTTTTTGGATCTAACATACCTCCAAAAACGGCCATAGGCCATAACCATGAAGAAAACCAAGTATCTAAAGCATCTGCATCTTGTTGTAAATCATCCTTTGTTAGCTCTTGGTTTTTTGTTTTTTGTTTAGCTAATTCAAGTGCTTGTTCTTTTGTTTCAGCTACTACAAAATCTTCCTTTCCTTCACCATAGTAATACGCAGGAATTTGCTGTCCCCACCATAGTTGACGGGAAATATTCCAATCGCGGATATTTTCCATCCAATGACGGTAAGTATTATTAAAACGTGATGGATATAATTTTACCTCTTCGGTTTCTAATACTGCTTTAATTGCGGGTTTAACCAATTCTTCCATACGTAAAAACCATTGATCAGACAATCTTGGCTCAATTACAGCTTTAGTTCTTTCGGAAGTTCCTACTTTATTTAGGTGATTTTCGGTTTTAACTAATGCTCCAATAGTTTCTAACTCTTTTGCAATTTCATCGCGAACCACAAAACGATCTTTGCCAATATAATGCAAACCAAAACTATTTAAGGTAGCATCTTCATTAAAAATATCAATGATTTCTAAATTGTGTTTATTTCCTAATTCTTTATCGTTTATATCGTGTGCTGGTGTCACTTTTAAACAACCTGTTCCAAATTCCATATCTACATACTCATCAAAAATAATAGGAATTACCCTGTTACAAATAGGAACAATTGCTTTCTTTCCTTTTAAGTGTTGGTAACGCTCATCTTCAGGATGAATACAAATGGCAGTGTCTCCTAAAATAGTTTCAGGACGAGTTGTAGCAATCGTTACAAACTCATTACTATCCTCTATTTTATATCTTAAGTGGTATAATTTTCCTTGACGCTCTTCATAAATCACTTCTTCATCTGACAAAGTTGTTTTAGCCTCAGGATCCCAATTTACCATACGGTAACCACGATAAATCATTCCTTTGTTATATAAATCTACAAATGACTTAATTACTGATGCCGTCATATCATCATCCATAGTAAATTTGGTTCTATCCCAATCACATGAGCATCCCAACTGTTTTAATTGTTCAAGAATAGTTCCTCCATATTTCTCTGTCCAATCCCAAGCATGTTTTAAAAACTCTTCACGAGATAAATCATTTTTATTAATTCCTTCTGCCTTTAATTTAGCTACTACCTTTGCCTCAGTAGCAATAGAAGCATGATCTGTACCTGGAACCCAACAAGCATTAAATCCTTTTAAACGAGCACGACGAATTAAAACATCTTGAATCGTGTTGTTTAACATGTGTCCCATGTGCAAAACTCCTGTCACATTAGGTGGTGGAATGGTAATTGTATAAGGTTTACGATGGTCTGGAATAGAACGGAAATATTTATTTTCCATCCAATAGTCATACCATTTTTTCTCTACTGACTTTGGATCGAATTGTGCTGGTATCATTTTAAATTTTTGATTTTTGATATTAAATAATATTAGAATTCAGAATTTCTGAAATATTTTTATAAAAGTACTAGAAATAATCAAATAGTTCTAATTTAATTAACTATTATATAGTCAATCCTTAGAAATTTTTAAGAATTACTGACACAAAAGACAGACTCGTTCTTGTAGAAAAATATAAGTATTTTTTTGGTACAATTTTTGTATTTTTATGCAAAAATAAATAAACCACATAAAAATAAAAAGTTTAAGTTTTTTTTTTGTAGGTTTACTTCAAAGAAAGTTTTTTTACTTAATCAATTAAATCAAATGAAACGAGTTTTATATTTTACAACACTAATATTATTCAGTTTTTCCTTACAAGCTCAAGATGGCGCAAAAATAGAATTTAAAACACATGAAATTGATTATGGCACAGTTAGTAAATCTACTGACAATGGCATTCGTTTTTTTGAATTTACAAATACAGGAGATGCTCCTCTTATTATAAAAAATGTGCAATCAACCTGTGGCTGTACAATTCCTTCTTTTTCTAAAGATCCTGTTGATCCTGGAAAGTCTGGAAAGATTGAGGTTAAATATAATATGAATCCAGGTCCTATTCGCAAATCTATTATGGTAGAAAGTAATGCAACTAATACCGAAAGTGGGTTAACTCATTTAAAAATAAAAGGAATCGTTGAGATTAATTAGATTCTTAAAATCATCATAAAAAACCAATCTGCAAGTTAAGATTGGTTTTTTTATGTTTTCTATTTTCTCTAAATTATAACATCAAGCCCAACTTATTGCTTTAGAAACGCCTTTGCTTTTTCTAAATCTTCGGGAGTATCTATACCTATACTTCCATGCGTAGTTTCAACCATACGAATACGTTTGCCATACTCTAAATAACGCAATTGCTCCAATTTTTCTGCTGACTCCAAAGGTAACATGGGCAAACAATAAAAATCCATTAAAGCTTCTTTTCTAAAAGCATAAATACCTATATGTTTCATATATCTAACCCCTACATTTTCTTCTCTTGGATAAGGAATTACTGAACGTGAAAAATACAGGGCAAATCCTTCTTGATCTACAATTACTTTAACATTATTAGGATTTTGAATTTCCTCTTTATCTTTTATTTCAAACATTAAAGAAGCTAAATCTACCTTTTTATCCACATCTTTTTTAAAAATTTCAATAATTTTTACTAGCGGTTCCTCATTAATAAAGGGCTCATCACCTTGTACATTTATTACAACATCAACATCCATATCTTCAACTGCCTCGGCTATACGATCACTTCCACTTTCATGCTCTTTTATACTCATTAAAGCTTTCCCTCCATTAGAAACAATTTCATTATAAATCAAATCGGAATCAGTTACTACAAATACATCATCAAATAATTGAGTCTTCACAGCAGATTCATAGGTACGAAGTATAACCGTTTTACCTCCTAAATCTTGCATTAATTTCGCAGGAAAACGAGTAGAGGCATAACGAGCAGGTATTACAGCTATTATTTTCATTTTTTTGTTTTTTAATTATCTATCAATATAGTAAATTCTATTTAAATACATTAGGGACAAAAACAGAATTAAAAATAAATTAAGTTATAAAAAATTCATCCTTAAAACCAATCAAATACAATTTATCTTTTGCACGTGTCATAGCAGTATACAACCAACGTACAAAATCTCTATCTATATCACTAGGCAAATATGGTTGTTCTATAAAAACAGTATTCCATTGTCCTCCTTGCGATTTATGACAAGTAATAGCGTACGAAAATTTTACTTGAAGAGCATTAAAATATTCATTATTTTTTACTTTTAGGTATTTTTTATAATGTGCACGTTCGTTTTCATAATCCTTCATTACTTCCTGATACAATAAATTTGACTCTTCATAAGTCAAAGAAGGTGATTCACTCATGATCGTATTTAACAACAAAATAGTATCTAAAGGGGGTTGATTAGGATAATCAATCATTCTTATTTTTACTACTGCAAACCTAAAACTATATAATTCTTTTATAGAACGGATTTCTAAAATCTCAATAATATCACCATTTGCAATAAAACCCGCCTCATCTGAATCTTTAAGCCAAAAATAATTATTTTTTACAACCATTAAAAAATCACCTGTAGATAATTCACTTTCTTTTCCTAAAATTTTAGAGCGTATTTGTTGATTATATTGATTAGCCCTTTTATTTGAACGAACAATAAAAGTTGTATCCTCTATACTGTAATTATTATATGCTTGATGAATAGCATCTTGTATATCATACCCATCAGTAAGTCTCACTATATCCTTAAAACCTTTTAATTTAAATTTAAAATCTGTAATAAAATGTTCCTTTAATAACTCTCTTAATTCAGTAGCATTATGCAAAATTCCAGAATTAAATTCTTGACGCATAACTTCATCTAATTCCATAGAATAAACCTCTTTTGTATAATTTAAACTTAAAGTCTCTACGTTTAAAGCAGGAGAAATATCTAAATTAACTGGAGGTAACTGAGCCGTATCACCTATAAAAATCATTTTACAATTCTGCCCAGAATATACATACGATATCAAATCATCTAATAATGACCCATTTTCATACATTTTAGAATCCGTATCCACATCCGAAATCATAGACGATTCATCTACAATAAAAATTGTATCCGTATGCTTGTTAGTTTGCATAGTAAAACGAACACCACCTCCATTGCTTTTCTTTGGAAAATAAATTTTTTTATGTATCGTAAAAGCTTTTTTATCAGAATAATTAGCAATAACCTTTGCAGCTCTACCTGTAGGAGCTAACAAAACATATTTTTTTTGGACTTCCACTAAATGATTTACTATAGTAGAAATTAAAGTGGTCTTACCTGTACCAGCATACCCTTTTAAAACAAATAATTCATTCTTATTTGAACTTTCTATAAATTCAGCCACCTTACCAAAAAATAGATCCTGCTTTACTGTAAGTTGAAAAGGGAACTTTTTTCGTAAAATACTATAAAATAATCCTGAACTCATAAAATATTTATTTAAAAAAGAAGCCAAATATAAAACATATAATAAAATATCATATTCTTAGTTAGCTAATATTACCCAAACATTATCAATCTTCTTTCATCTAAAATTATACATCAAACTTTCCGATCAAAATAAAAAATATAAAAATCCCCCATAGATCCACCTTGTTAACATTTAAAACAAAAAACTAAACCCATTTTAAAATTTAAATCCATTATTATTCGTAATAATTTTCTATTCCGTAATTTAACTTTATAAAAACACTCAAAATATTACTAATCTAAAACTCATTAAAAGTAATTCTTTATCAAAAAAATCGTAGTTTTGTCATTAATAAGGGTACAAAAACGAATGCAAACATCAACTAATACAATACTTAATAAAAAATATAAAAAATTACTTCTTCAAATATCATTACATGAAGTATCATTTTGCTTATATAACACTTTAGACTCTAAAATAGAGTTCTTTAGCAACTATATTTTAACCCAAAACAATACCGTTCAAGAAACGGAAGAAGAAATTTTGAATTTAATTCGCCAAAGTACTATTTTACAAACAGGCTTCGATGATGTATTAATATTACATGATAACGCGCTAAATACTTTTGTTCCACAAACACTATTTGATGAACAAAATCTAAAATCATATTTACACTACAATGTAAAAATTTCTCCAACTGATTTCGTTACCTACGATCAAATAACTGGAAACGATATGAATAACATATACATTCCTTTTACTAAACTTAACAATTCATTAATCGAATTGTATGGCGAATTTCATTATAAACACACAGCCTCCATTTTAGTTAAAAAAATCTTAGAAATAAGTAAAAATGTAGCAGAACCTCAAATTTTTGTTCATATACAAGAAAAACATTTTCAAATAATCGTCGTTCAAAACCAAAAATTACTCCTCTACAATTCATTCGAATATAACAAAGAAGAAGATTTTATATACCATCTACTTTTCACAGCCGAACAACTAAAACTAAACCCCGAATCAATTGTTGTAAAACTACTTGGAAAAATAACAAAAACCAGTCAATTATTTCAAATAGCATATAAGTATATCCGAAATGTAAGTTTATACACCGAAAACCTACAATTTGACCAATCAATATCCGAAGACAACTATTTAAAAAACTTTATTTTAATACACGCATGCGAATAATTTCAGGCAAATACAAAGGTAGACGTTTAGTTGCCCCTAAAAATCTACCCGTAAGACCAACAACCGATATGGCAAAAGAATCACTCTTTAACATATTAAACAACTACTTTAATTTTAATGGCTTACGCGTATTAGATTTATTTAGTGGTACAGGTAATATAAGCTACGAATTTTCATCCAGAGGAGCAGAAAATATAATCAGTGTAGATGGAGACTTCGGATGTATTAATTATATCAAAAAAACAGCTAAAGAATTTGAAATGAACATTACCCCAATAAAGAGTGATGTCTTCAAATTTCTAGAAAAAAACAAAAATAATTATGATATTATTTTTGCGGATCCTCCTTATGATCTAGATCAAAAAAGTTTTGAAAAAATATTAGACCTAATTTTCGAAAACAATCTGCTCAATTTAGATGGAATGCTTATTATAGAACATTCAAAATACACAAAACTCTCACATAAAGAAAATTTTTCATTCGAAAAAGCCTATGGAGGTTCTGTATTTACTTTTTTTGAATTTGAACAAGAAGAAGATGACGAATACGATGAAGAAGAATTAATAAACGAAGAATAAAAACAAACAGCTTATCAAAACTTTTTAAAAATTTTTTTTTAACCATACATGTAGTATTTTTGTAACAATAAAAATCAATAAACATTCATATAGTCCAATTATAAATAGAAATGGGAAGAGCGTTTGAATTTAGAAAAGCACGTAAAATGAAACGTTGGTCAGCAATGGCTAAAACGTTTACAAAAATTGGTAAAGACATTGTAATGGCCGTAAAAGAAGGCGGTCCAAATCCTGAAACTAATTCTCGATTAAGAGCCGTTATACAAAATGCCAAAGCAGCTAATATGCCTAAAGACAACGTGGAGCGAGCAATAAAAAAAGCAACCGATAAAGACACAGCAAATTATAAAGAAGTACTGTTCGAAGGTTATGCTCCACATGGTATCGCCATCTTAATAGAAACCGCAACAGACAACAATAATAGAACTGTTGCCAATATCAGAAGCTATTTCAATAAATGCAACGGCACGCTGGGTACACAAGGTTCTGTGGAATTCATGTTTGATCATACCTGTAATTTCAGAATCTCTTCTGAAGGACAAGATGTAGAAGAATTAGAATTAGAAATGATCGATTTTGGAGTAGAAGAAATATTTACAGACGAAGACGGAATTGTCATGTACGCTCCCTTTGAAAGCTTTGGAGCTATACAAAAAGAACTAGAAAATCGTGGTATAGAAGTCTTATCATCTGGATTTGAAAGAATACCTCAAGTAACCAAAGAACTAACACCAGAACAAATACTTGATGTTGAAAAACTACTCGAAAAAATCGAAGAAGATGATGATGTCATGAATGTATTTCACACCATGCAAGAATAATAAAATACCTAACCCCTTAAAATACCCCGCACTAGATAACTTTATAAATAGTCCATTTTCTATATTACAATCAAAAAATGGACTATTTTTAATTTAACAATTCAATTTTATTTTACCCTTAAAAAACAAGCAATTATCACCAAAATAATACAAAAAAGATGGATTTTCTATTTTTATACAATCATAAAATCTATAAAAAATACTAGATCTTTCATATTTTTTTAAAATTCTAGTTCATTTTAGTTTATTGTTTCTTTGTTGGTTCATATCTATCTGTTTTATCATTATAACTATATTTAGTTATCATTGATTTATTACTCAAACTAAAATCACCATTAGATAATAAAGTAAATAAGTATCCTTCATTTCTTTTTTTGGAAATAGTTTGCGACGTGTTCTTCAACTTATCTAAATATTCTACTTCGGTTATATCTGTTGTTTTTTCTGTATTAGCTATTAAAAGTGTTTTAGTTACTGGATTCCAAATTTGATTTTCATTTAGAATAGCAAACTCTTTACGTATCGAAGTTTCTCTTTTTTCAGTGGCTTTCCAGTTAACATGATAAAACGTTTTATTTTTAATTTTTAATGCACTAACTTTCATTGTATTAGGCATAAGGTTCGGGTTGTTTTTAGTTAATAACATACTATCTTTTAATACAACTAAATACAATTCTTTCTTCTTATTAAATACAATAGTTGCCTCTCCATTTTTAACTAATAAAAGACTATTTGTATAATCAATAGGTTTTGTTTTTTGAGCTTGAATTGAGTTCAACACAAGAAAACTTAATAGTAGAATTATTTTATTCATGGACAGACATTTTATGAGTTATAATTTTCTAGCAAGGATTTTATTTTTACAAATAAGCCGCAAAATGCAACACACGGTATTAAAAACAAGAATCAATACAATATAAAACTTTTTTTTAAAAAAACATTCTTTTTTTTGTTGATTTTATAAGAATCCTCATTTATCCTGCTATTGCATCTAACAACAATTGTGCTGTTGCTTCGTTAGTTGCAAGAGGGACATTATGTACATCACAAATTCTTATGAGCATATTAATATCTGGTTCATGCGGATGACTGCTCATAGGATCTTTAAAAAACAAAACCATTTTGCATTTACCAACGGCAACTCTAGCTGCTATTTGAGCATCTCCTCCTAAAGGTCCACTCAATAGTTTTTTTACTTTTATACCTGTTACTTCTACCTTGCTTCCTGTGGTTCCTGTTGCTATAATTTTCATATTTTCTTTTAAAAGTAAATCTAAATTTCTATTTACAAACTGAACCATGTCTGCCTTTTTTACATCATGTGCTATTAGTGCTATCTCCATATTGTTTAATTATTCTGTAAATGGTATGCTATTAGTCCATCTATTGGTCTTTGTAAAATTTTCCCTATTTTTATATTATGTTTTTTTAGGACAGATTTAATTTCATCTTGTAAAAAATAAGCAACTGATCCTATAAAATGGTTAGATACTTCATCATAATTTTCAAACTGTTTGATGCTATTTTCTATAAAGGATTCTATTTCTTTATATATAATTTGCTGACAAAATGCTTCTTCTTTATGTTTAATTAAAAACTCTGTAAATGAAGCTAGATAAGCATTTGGATTGGCTTCTTTATATAAATTTTGCTTAATAACATCTGGATCTAAATTATATGAATTTTCAAAAATTTCAGCTAATTTTTTAGGCATTTTGTTATAATAATATCCTCTTAATAAATGACGACCAAAACGATTACCTGAACAATCATCCATTATAATATACCCTAATGATTGTACTTTTTGATGTAATAGATAACCATCAAAATAACTACAATTAGAACCTGTTCCTAAAATACTAACAATGGCTTTTTCTTCTTTTAAAGTTGTAGCATATACAGCTGCGTAAGTATCTTCATAAACATCTATTTTTGCTTTTAAAAAATATTTTTCAAAGATTGAAGTCAAAAAATCTTTCATACGATTCGTTCCACATCCTGCTCCATAAAAATATAAATTTGAAACGTTTTCCTTATTTGAACTTAACTCTAAATTATCATCTAAACGTTTTAGAACTTCTGTTTCTGTTAAAATTTCAGGATTTAAGCCTTGTGTATTTGTAGAAAATAAAATGTTTCCTAATTCATCTATTGCAATCCAATCTGCTTTAGTTGAGCCACTATCAATTATTAATTTCATTTGTATAATTTTATCTCTTTATAGTTTTAAGTTTTATTAATATAATCATTTAAAAGTTTAGATTGACAAATAAACTTTTCTTTCTTGTTTAAAATGGTTTTTTAATTGTTTATAAATTTTTACTTTATATCTTTTAGGGAATAAGACGAACAATCAAATAGTTTTGATTTACTTATAATAAAAATCCCGTTTCATTAAGATAAAGAAACGGGATATAAAAATAATCATTTTAGTTATAAATTAGCTACATGTACGGCTAAATCTATTAATTTACTTGAGTAGCCATATTCATTATCATACCATGATACGATCTTAAAAAAAGTTGAATTAAGACCAATACCTGCTTTGGCATCAACAATAGATATTCTAGTATCTCCTACAAAATCTTGTGAAACTACATCTTCTTCTGTAAAACCAAGAATTCCTTTCATTGTGGTTTCAGATGCTTTTTTAAGTACTGTCATAATTTCTTCATAAGATGTTTCTTTGGCTAGTTTTACTGTCAAATCTACTACAGATACATCTGCTGTTGGTACCCTCATTGACATTCCTGTAAGTTTACCTTTTAAACTAGGAATTACCTTAGCTACTGCTTTAGCGGCTCCTGTCTGAGAAGGGATTATGTTTACTAATGCTGAACGTCCTCCTCTAAAATCTTTTTTAGAAGGACCGTCTACTGTTAATTGGGTAGCTGTTGTTGCATGTATTGTGGTCATTAATCCTTCTACAATTTCAAAATGATCGTGAATAACTTTTGCTAAAGGAGCTAAGCAGTTGGTTGTACAAGATGCGTTTGATACGATTGTATCATTGGCAGAAACTTCGGTATGATTTACGCCCATTACGTACATTGGAGCATCTGCTGAAGGTGCAGAAATTACTACTTTTTTAGCTCCCCCATCAATATGTGCTTGGGCTGTTTCTAGTTTTGTAAAAATTCCTGTACATTCTGCAACTATATCTACATTTACTTCATTCCATTTTATTAGTTTCGGATCTTTTTCAGCAGTTACTCTAATATATCTATCATTTACGAGTAATTTTCCGTCAATTACTTCTACTTTACCATCAAAACGTCCATGAACTGAATCATACTTTAATAAATAAGCTAAATGATTTATATCTAAAAGATCATTAATTGCTACTACTTCTACATTGTCTCTTTTTAATACTTCTCTAAATACTATACGTCCTATACGTCCAAAACCATTAATTCCTATTTTTACTTTCATATACTATTTTTTTAATTCGTTTTCAATCGTTTATAGTGATTCGTTTTCAATATTTTAAAATTCTTTAGCAACTTCAATATATTTACTTTCACTAATCTCTATATGATATAATTTTACATTATGTATTTATTTTGTGTCTAATTTTACTTTTGTTTATTTTTAATATTTTGTTAGGTAGACATGATGTCAGAAACTTTAAGTAGGTCTTGATCTATTTTAGAATGTCCTTTTATAGCTTGTTCTAAAGGAGTTAGAGCTACTTTATCTTCTAATAATCCTACCATATAGTTGGATTTTCCTTCTAAAAGGGATTCAATGGCTTTTACACCTAAACGAGCTGCTAATACTCTATCAAAACAGGAAGGGGAACCTCCTCTTTGTATATGTCCTAATACAGAAACTCGGACATCATATTCAGGCAAATTTTCTTCGACATATTCTTTTAGCTCAAACACATTTTTACCTATTTTATCTCCTTCTGATACTACTACTATACTTGATGATTTTCCTGAAGCTTTGCTTTTTTTTAATGATTCTAATAATCTTTCTAATCCTAAATCTTCTTCAGGAATTAAGATTTCTTCTGCTCCTGCTCCTATACCTGCATTTAATGCAATATGTCCAGCATCTCGTCCCATTACTTCTACAAAAAAAAGCCTGTTATGAGAACTGGCTGTATCTCTAATTTTATCAATAGCTTCTACTACGGTATTTAGGGCTGTATCATATCCTAATGTATGACTTGTACCATAAATATCATTGTCAATGGTACCAGGAATTCCCATTACGGGAAAATTAAATTCTTTATTAAAGATTTCTGCACCTGTAAAGGTTCCATCTCCTCCTATTACAACTAGGGCATCTATTTGGGCTTCTTTTATTTTTTTAAAAGCTAGTGTTCTTCCTTCTATGGTTCTAAAATCTTTAGAACGAGCAGATTTAAGTATTGTACCTCCTTTATCTATTATATGATTTACGGAACGAGGTCCCATTTCTTTAAAATCTCCTTCTATCATTCCTTGATAACCTCTATAAATACCTATACATTCTACATTGTAAAAGGCACATGTTCTTACAACTGATCGAATTGCCGCATTCATCCCTGGGGAATCTCCACCAGAGGTCAAGACTCCTATTTTTTTTATATTATTATTTGACATTAAAAAAGGATTTTCAGAATAAGTAAAGGTACAAACACTCACTTTACTTAAAAATGATAAATATTATTTTTTAAGTATTTTTTTACAATCAAAAAGTAAAGAAGATTGACAAAAGTACTCAACGAAAGTCTAAGGTAGTATTTTTTTTAGAAATAAACAACTAATTTAGTTCTGGAATTCTATCCTCATCTTCTTTCGTTTTATCAGAAGATTTTTTTTGTCTTTTTTCTGTAGATTGGATAATTTCTGGTAATAAATCAGAATCTGGTATTTGATCTTTAGGTTTATCGGATTTTCCTTTGTTTTTATTATTTTTAGAATTAAAAACTTTATACATTAGTTCCTTAAATGTATTAAAATCTACTTCATAACTTACCCCTACTCCTTGGGTGTAGCCTATTCCTCCTTGTCCTAAATAGGTTATATCATTTTCTCTATTAAATACACGAGCTTTTAATGAACCATCTTCATTCAAACGCAATTGGATTTCTACATCACCTACTACAACTGATTCATTTACGCCTCCTACCGGTACCCCAAATTTACCATTAATAGTAATTTTATCACTAATTTGGGTTGAAACTGTAAATCCTACTCGTCCTCCCGTAGTTGTTTCTTGATTTAATCGATCATTTTGCACATAGTTTAATCCTAATTTAAAACGATCATCATTAGCAAATAGGTCATCAAATAAACTATTTGCGCGCTCTAAGATATTTCCGCTAATAACGTTTTCTACGACCCCTTTATCTGATAAAAAACTTCCAGAAGAGATTAATGATAAGGCTTGTTTTTGACGTGTATCAAAATCATTTAATTTGTAATCTATTTCTGAACGAAGCACAGAACTAACAGTTGGAAAATTTATAAAAATTTCAGGTGTTGGATTTGTTAATTTATCTGTTAGTTTAATAACTACCTCTGTTGGAACTTTTTTATTAAAACTAGGATTATCTAATAATATAGAGGGGTTTGCTTCCGTTTTATAAACGGCTTCCATGTTTAGAGTTGCGTTTAATGGATCTCCATCCCAAGAAATATATCCTCCGTTTTTAACTTTTATTTTTTTGTCTATAAAACCACCATATTTAAAATTATATACTCCATCATATACTTGAAAATCTCCCCACATATTAAATTTACCTAGGGTATTTATCTCCATTAACAAAGAACCTCGTCCACGACCTTTTAACCCATGTCCATTATTTTTATTAACAATTACTTCTATTTCTGCAACAGGAGTGATATCTAATTCAAAGTTTAACTCTAAACCGTTATAGTCTTTTTCTTTATTTTTTTCTTTATGGGTAGTATTTTTAGAATTTATGAATTTAATATAGTTTTTTTCTGAACTGGCTTGATCATCATTAATAGGAATTTTTAAGGAAGATCCTTCTGCTGAAGTAGCATTAACATTAATAACCAAAGCATTTGTAGGACCTTTGATCGTTGCTTTTCCATCCATATAAGCTGTTCCATAATACAAAGCATCTTCATGATCTTTTGTATCAAGTACGACGATTCGATCTGAATTAATATTAAAATTTAGATACCAATCACTTAATTTATTATGTTTTACCCAACCTTCCATTGTACCGGTTGTCTTAAATTTAGAATCTGTTACTTTTACATCTCTAAATGAAAATTGATTTTCTGTAACTTCTACTATGGAATTATTTCCAAAATTATAATCTGTATTTAAATAGGGAACTTTTAAACCTGATTGATTTAAATAAAATCGTCCATTTATTTCTGGGTTGTAAATATCTCCTTCAAATTTGGCTGAACCTGATGCTAGCCCTCTTATATTTGTTATTATATCAGCTCCCATGGGGGTAAAAAAGGAAAGATCAAAATCTTTGAGTCTCACATCAAGATCCATCAACGTTTTTTTACCTTGAAAATAAAGACTTCCTTCTGTTTTTAGTATATCATTTCCTTTATTATTTAAAACAGAATTAATTTTAAAATTTCTAAGGCTATCATCTCCTATTACTCCTATATCAAATTTACCTAAGATTAAATCATTTATTCTAAAATCATCGATTGTTAATTCAGAGGCTGGTTCGTAAATGTTTTTTTCTTGTTTAAAATCTACGTTTCCATTTAGTTTCCCTTTAAACCGTAGGCTATCTATGGCAGGCGTAATTTTATCTAGTTCTACATCTTTAAATGATAATCGGAGGTCTTTATAGGTAGAATCTTGTAAAACTCCCATTAACTCCATTGCTTGATTATTATGGGATAGGGAAATTTTTTCAATAGAAAAATCAGTTAATTTTTTGTTGAATATAATTTTATTATTATGTTCTTCTTTTTCATTTAAAAACCATAAATAATTTTTAAAATTAATTTCTGACTTTTTAATTCCTACTACACTCTTATTATCTTTATCAATGGTATGGTATAGGTTTAAATTATAAAAATCTTCTGCTTTGTCTCCTCCTTTAAATTCAGTTCGAACAAATAATGTATCGTTTGAGGTTACGTTTATCAAACTCATTTTCGAAATTTTATAGTATTTTGTTTTGATACTATCCATTTCTACATAAGCATTATAAAGAGGGTTTTTGTTGTTTATATCTACACTTATATTATCAAATTCATTATCGTATGCTTTTATTTTAGGGGATTTAAAATTAAGTTTAAATAATCCTTCATTAGAATCTATTTCTCCTTTCATAAAAGTATTTTCACCTAATGAAATTTCAGGATAAAATATTTCTATTAGTTTACTGTATACATTAAAATCAAACTTCATAAATTGTCCCTTACTCACTTTGTTAGGTGAATAATTGGCGTATAGACTTCCTAGTGAATTTTCTATCAAATCAGGTAATTCTTTAAACTTAAAGATTCCTTCTACTTTTCCTTCTACTATATCAGGAGAATTGACTATAATGGTTCTAAATCCATCTTTTTCAAAAGTAGATTTAACCATAAAATCGTCAAAAAAATAGGTTTCTTTAGGATTTTCATACGAAGTTTTATTTATGTATACATTACCATAAATATCATCAATTGAATTTCCTTGTAAATCCATTCTTACATCTCCTCTAAAAACGGAAACAGCATCAGGAGTATATAGATTTAGTTTTTTTAGGTTGGCGTATTCTACTTTTGCATGAAAATTATATTTATTTTCTTTTCTAGTTAAATCAAGGAAACCATCAAATTCCATAATTAAATTGGGGTCATTAGTTTTTATAGAGCCTTCAAAAATGGCTTTGTTCATCTGACCATCAACGATTATATTTCTATAATTATATTTGTTATAATAGATACTCCCTACGGTTCCTTTTATTTTTGTATTTAAATACTTTTCAACAAAACCTGTTCCGTCTACTTCTGTATCTAAGTTTACAATTCCTAAATCTTTACGGTTTAAAAATGTTCCTAAATCAAACTCTGTTAACCTAACATTTCCTAGATAAGTAGCCTTATCAATGTTATTGATGTTAGTCATTGCTAAATTTGTTTTTACAATTCCTAAGGCAGAAGAAAGTGAAACGTTTGCTTTTAATTTATTAAAATCTATTTCTGCTTGACCGCTTAACGAAAAAACACCTAATTTTTTAAAATTAGTGGGTATTTTTTTTCCTAAAACATTAGGCAATATTTTAATTAAATCTTGATAAGTAGAAGTTATTTTAGAAAAGTGTCCTTTTACGTAATAAGTGTTTTCATTTTTTGAAAAAAGATTTTTAAATTGAAAATTACCTTTTATTTGCGATCCGAAATCGTCTAATACAATCAATTTTTTTGTAAAAAAATTATTTAATGTTCCTAATAATTTGCCTTTTACTTGATATTTTAGATTTTTCCCAAATTCTCCATAAAATTTATTCAAATCATTAGATGAAATTATTCCTTCTTGTATTTTTACATCAAATAGAACTTTATTATTAAAATCTGCAAAATCTTTACGATCATAACGTAATTCTACATCGCCTTTTAAATTTGATTCTTTAGTTTTTAATTTTAATTGAGCAAGGTGAATATTTTTCTTTGTATATGTAAAATCTGACGATGACTCTTCTATTTCTATTCCTCTATCGTCTGTAAAAGACATTTCTTTGATTTGAGTTGTAACATCAGGTCCTAAAATTTTTAGATTAGCTGCTTCTGCATTCAATTTTTTAGCACTAAAGAGCAGAGGATTGGATATATTATCATCCCAAAAATAAAATTCACTATTCATCAAGTGAATATTTTTTATGGTCATTAAAAATTTTTTCTTAGAGGTAGAAGATTTTCCATCGTCAAAAAGTTCAATAAATTTATCTAGATTGGTATCACGCTCTCCTTTATAATTCCTAATTTTAAACTTAAGTCCATCCATTCTGACTTCTCCAAAATGCAAATCACCATCTGTAAGTTTTTTAAAATCAAGAATATTCGTTTTCAATACATTAATATGAAACAATGTATCTTTTTTATAATCTCTGATAAAAACTTTTTTTAGTTTAATTCCTCCAAAAATGGTAAAGTTAGCTTCTTGAACAGTTATATCAGTTCCAAATTCTTTATTTAAAAACTCTGTTGCATACTGTCCTAATCGCGTTTGAACAGAAGGCATAGAAAGAGCAATAACCAATGTAAGTAACGATAATATTATTCCAAGAAAAAAATACATCTTGAATTTTAAAATCACTACCCATAGATTTTTTTTATTTTTTTTATTTTTTTTTATTTCATCTTTTTGCTCTTCCAAAGGAAATATTTTTTTGAGTTAAATTTTAGTAACTTTGCACAGGTTGTAAAAATAATCTATTCCTTGATTTTACACAACTTTAGAAATAAAATCTATGTCTCAAATGAAAAGAGAAAATATTTACATACTAGCAATCGAAAGTTCTTGTGATGATACGGCTTGCGCTGTCCTACAGAACGATAAAATGTTATCAAATGTTGTTGCTCGTCAAAATATACATGAAGAATATGGAGGCGTTGTCCCTGAATTAGCCTCTAGGGCACATCAACAAAATATTGTACCTGTAGTAGATGTGGCACTAAAAAAAGCAGGAATAACCAAAGAAAAATTATCTGCCATAGCTTTTACACAGGGTCCTGGATTAATGGGATCTTTATTAGTAGGTAGTTCTTTTGCCAAAAGTATGGCAATGGCATTAAACATCCCTTTAATAGCCGTTAATCACATGCACGCTCATATATTAGCTCATTTTATACATGAAGAAGGATTTTCTAAACCAGAATTTCCTTTTTTAGCCCTTACCATATCAGGAGGACATACCCAAATTGTAAAGGTAAATAGCTTTTTTGAAATGGAAATTATTGGAGAAACTACTGACGATGCCGTAGGGGAAGCTTTTGATAAATCTGCTAAAATATTAGGCTTACCCTATCCTGGTGGACCTCTTATAGACCAATATGCTCAACTAGGAAATCCCAGACGTTTTGAATTTACAAAACCAAAAGTTGATGGTCTTAATTTTAGTTTTAGTGGACTTAAAACACAATTTTTATATTTCATCCAAAAAAACATCAAAGAAAATCCTAATTTCATTAGTGAGAACTTAAATGATATCTGTGCTTCTATACAATATATCATTATTAAAATATTAATGGATAAAATTAAAGAAGCTTCTATACAAACAGGAATTAAACAAATTGCTATAGGAGGGGGAGTTTCTGCTAATAGCGGTATTCGCCAAACACTAAAAGATGCCGAAAAAAAATATGGTTGGAAAACCTTTATCCCAAAATTTGAATACACCACCGACAACGCAGCTATGATAGGTATAGTGGGATATTATAAATTTTTAGAAAATCATTTTAGTAACAATTCCGTAACTTCCAAAGCAAGAATCGAGTTTTAAAAAACCATTAACGACCAATAAGAAATAATGCAATTATTCTACAATCCAGACATAACTATTGCTTCGACAGATTTTTCTTTTGACAAAGAAGAAAGCAAACACATAGTAAAGGTATTACGCAAAAAAGAAGGCGATATCTTATTTGTTACCAATGGTGTTGGTTTTTTATTTGAAACAGAAATTACTTTGGCTTCAGAAAAAAAATGCTCTATAAAAATTAACAATCATAAAATGTTTGACCAAACTGGGTTTTATTTACATTTAGCTGTTGCTCCTACTAAGATGAACGAACGTTATGAATGGTTTTTAGAAAAAGCAACCGAAATAGGTATACATGAAATAACTCCTATTATTTGCGAACATTCTGAAAGAACTACTATCAAGGTAGATCGTTTTGATAAAATCTTACAATCTGCTATGAAACAATCTAATCAATTTTATTTACCAAAATTAAACAATACTATCTCTTTTAAAGATTTTATTAGTAAAGATTTTGAAGGACAACTGTTTGTTGCACATTGTGAAGATTCTGATAAAAAAAAATTAAAAAATGAAATTAATCCTAATTCTAAATACACTATTTTAATTGGTCCTGAGGGTGATTTTTCAGAAAAAGAAATTAAATTAGCCATAGACAAAGGTTTTATACCTGTAACTTTAGGAAACACAAGATTACGAACAGAAACCGCAGCGGTTATTGCCTGTCATAGTGTGGTTTTTAGTAATGAATAATTAAAACACTTTTTAGAAATTTATATCAATTACAATATTATTTTTAAAAAATAAGACTTACGAGGCAAAATGTTTAGAATATATCTTATAATTTTTAGTTTTTTAGGATTTTTTAGTTATCCTCTTTTTTCTCAAGAAATAGCTCTGCTAAAATACAATGGAGGTGGCGATTGGTATGCTAATCCTACATCATTACCTAATTTAATAAAGTTTACAAATCAAACAATTAACACACGTATCAAACAAAAACCTTCTACTGTAACCCCTGGTAGTAGCGATATATTTTCATATCCCTTTATACACATGACAGGACATGGAAATGTTGTTTTCAGTTCACAAGAAGCCGAAAATTTAAGAAACTATCTAAATGCAGGAGGCTTTTTACATATTGATGACAATTATGGTATGGATCAATATATACGAAATGAAATTAAAAAACTTTTCCCTAATCAACCTTTAACCGAAATTCCCACTTCGCACACTATTTTTGAAAAGCCTTTCCCTTTCCCTTATGGTTTACCTAAAATTCATGAACATGACGGAAAAAGACCACAAGCCTTTGGTATCTTTATAAACAATCGTTTAGTTTTATTATACACTTATGAATGTGACTTAGGCGATGGATGGGAAGATTATGAAGTTCATAACAACCCAAAAGAAGTACGTGAAAAAGCATTAAAAATGGGAGCTAATATTTTAAATTACGTTTTTAATCATTAAACATTTGGAACAGCTTACTCATTACAACACTGTATTTGAAACTAAAAAGCACCCTATAACTTTAGTATGCGATGGTGTGTATTTTCAAGAAAACATAGGCAGTATTTTTAGAATTTGTGACGCAATGGGTGTTTCTAAAATTATTTTTTCAGGTTCAAATTTTATCTTTTCTGAGCGCAAAATCAATAAAACATCTAGAAGTACTCACAAAAGAGTTTCTTTTGAAATTATACAAGAAAAAGAATTACTACTCAATTATCTTCATTCAAGCCCTTCTATCTGTATTGCATTAGAAATTACTCAATCTAGCATCTCTCTTAATAAAGTAAAAATAAATCCAAACCAACCTATAATTTTAATAATAGGTAACGAAATACAGGGAATTTCATCTGAAATACTAAATTGCTGCAAAATTCATACCCATATTCCTATGTTTGGACATAATAGCAGCATGAATGTTGTCCAAGCTCTATCTATAGCTCTTTACGAATTAACTCTACAATTAAATAAATAATACTATTTTAACTTTTAATTTACCAAGATATAATTATCTCTTGACAAAACTTATTATCATTATCTAAATCTTATTCTTAATTCCATTTTCTTAGCCTATAAGGATTACACTATAAAAAGAATAGGGATAATCATTAAAAACACCTTAATATCTACAGAAAATCAAACACAAAAACATATAAAATATGCAATAAAAAACAAAAATAAATACAAATAACACATTTTAAAACATAATAAAATAAACATATTATCAAAATAAAAACAATTTAATAAAAAAAATATTTTTTAAATTAAAATATATTTTATATCATTGCAACACAATAAAAGAAACTTTATCAACCAAAAACCAATCAATTATGAAAAAAGTTTTATTATCCGCATCAGTAGCGTTAATGATTTTTTCTTGTCAAAAAGAAGATAGCTCTTCGACAACTCAAGCAGATACTCTAGCTCAGAGAGGATGTGCTTCACATGAAGTATTAGAAAGACAAATGCAAGAAGATCCCTCTTTAGCTTCTAGAATGGCATCTTTTGAAAAACAAGCATCTGAGGCAATTAAAAACAACCGTTTAGTAAACGGTGTTATTGAAATCCCTGTTGTTTTCAATGTACTATATAATGGTAGCACAGAAAATATTTCACTAGCTCAATTACAATCACAAATTGATGTGTTAAATGCCGATTATGCAGCTACAAATGCTGATTATAACACAGCTAACAATCCTTATTCTTCTGTAAGAAGTGGTAATTTTAACGTTCGCTTTGTTTTAGACCAAGTAATTCGTAAAAGCACTAAAAAGAGAAGTTGGGGAACTGATGATTCTATGAAAAAATCAACACAAGGTGGTATAAGCCCTACATCTCCAACTACAAAATTAAATATTTGGGTTTGTAATTTAGGTTCAAGCTTATTAGGATATGCTCAATTTCCTGGAGGTGCCGCTGCAACCGACGGTGTAGTACTACATTATAAATATACAGGTACAACAGGTACAGCTACAGCTCCATTTAATTTAGGTAGAACAGCTACTCACGAAGTAGGTCACTGGATGAACTTACGTCATATTTGGGGTGATGCAAATTGCGGAAATGATTTTGTAGCTGACACACCGCTACATGATTCTTCAAATTACGGAGTGCCTGCTGT
The DNA here is from genome assembly GCF_052828645.1 of Flavobacterium sp. TN-1. Lineage (NCBI taxonomy): Bacteria > Pseudomonadati > Bacteroidota > Flavobacteriia > Flavobacteriales > Flavobacteriaceae > Flavobacterium > Flavobacterium sp. TN-1. Next base: position 2,407,893 of record NZ_CM128253.1, on the reverse strand, counting down.
AGGACATAGATCTACTTGTACTGGTACCCCACTAGAAATGTATATGAATTATATGGATTATACTGACGACAGAGGCATGTATATGTTCTCACAAGGACAAAAAGAAAGATCATTAGCTATCTTTGCTGCTGGTGGCGCTAGAGCATCTTTTGCTCAACCATAATAGAATCATATTTTCCTCATAATAATATTTTTTAAACCTTAGCCTAATCTTTCGATTAGGCTTTTGTTTTTATGTTATTATTTTTACTTCATTTTACTAAAAATACCCTAATTGTTTTCTCTTTAAATAATTCTAATAATTAACATACAATGAAATCATTGTTTTTGAATACCTTAATTTCTATTATATTATATAAACTAGAAATTTTTTAGGATTTTTTTTAACATTATCATCTCCTCTTCTAAAACATCTTTCAGAAATCCCTTTTCAAATAATTTCTATCTATACTTTATAATTTCCCCTATTCTTCTTAATCTCTTAAGTAAACCAAAATTTAACATAAACGATATAAAATATTTTTGTTTTTATCTATTCTAAGGAAATTCTTAAAAACCCTATATTTTTCCTACTTTATTTCTAAAAAAGTATCTCCTGCTTGTAAATCACCTGTTTGATAACCTTTTAAAAACCATTTTTTACGTTGTTCGGACGTACCGTGGGTAAATGATTCAGGTACAACATATCCTTGCATTCTTTTTTGAATAGCATCATCCCCTACTGCTTGTGCGGCGCTTAAAGCTTCATCAATATCGTCTGGATCTAAATATTTTTGATTATGTTTAGCCCAAACACCTGCATAAAAGTCAGCTTGTAATTCTAAAGCTACAGATAAACGATTTCCTTCTTCTTGAGTGGTTTTTTGTTGTAATTGTCGTACCTTATTAGAAGTTCCTATAACTGTTTGTAAATGGTGTCCAACCTCATGCGCAATAACGTAAGCTGTTGCAAAATCTCCTCCTTTAGCACCAAAACGCGTTCTTAATTCTTCAAAAAATGCTAAATCCATATATACTTTTTCATCTCCAGGACAGTAAAAAGGACCCGAAGCTGAAGAAGCACTACCACAGGCTGTTTCAATTGCTTCTGTAAATAAAACCATTTTAGGATTTCTATAATTAATATTATTTTCTTTAGATAATTTACCAAAAATATCTTCTGTATCAGCAAAAACAGTGGCTACAAATTTACCCATCTCTTTTTCTTCTGCTGTAAGTGAACGTTGTATTGATGGAGTTTCCTGTGAATTGGATTGATTTACTTGTTCTAAAACGGGGATAATCATTTTTCCTGTTTCTCCTCCAAAAAGACTTAACAATAGAATAACAATACCTAGAACTCCTCCGCCTACAACCATCTTTCCTCCTCTAGATACACCTCTTCTATCTTCTACATTATCACTTTGACGTCTTCCTTGCCATTTCATATTCTTATTATTTTATAATTTTTAACCATTTAAGTATTGTTACTTCAAAAAATTCTTTGTCTATAGGTTTAGATATATAATCATTCATACCTACTTCTAGACATTTTTCTTTTTCTCCTCTTATAGTTCCTGCTGTTAGTGCAACAATTGGAATATTTGGATCTGTCTTTCTAATTTCTAATGAAACTTCATATCCATTCATTAAAGGCATTTGAATATCTAACAATATTAAATCTGGACTACTTTCAATATATTTTTCTACTCCTATGATTCCATTTTCAGCTTCAATAAGAATCACATTGGGTAATATTTTTTTCAAAAGAGTTTTGGCTAACATCATGTTAATTTTATTATCTTCTACAATTAATATTTTGAATTCTCTTTCTTTCGTAGTTTTTAAATATTCAGCAGTAAAATTTTCATAAATTACTTCTTTTTTATGAGTTTCTTCTTTTTTACATTCCACATTTTGTTCGCAAAATATCAAATCCAATTCAAAAAAGAAGGTACTTCCTAATCTATGACTACTTTCTAATTGGAGTTGTGTTCCCATTAAGCTCAAAATATTATTAGAAATTGTTAAACCTAAACCAGTACCTCCATATTTTCTAGTTGTTGAATTATCTTCTTGTGAAAAAGGCTCAAAAATTTTCTGATGATTTCCTTTTTTAATTCCTATTCCGCTATCTTGAACTAAAAACTGAATTTTAGCTTTATTTTCTTGAATTTCTTTAAGTTTTAATTCTAACAATACTCCTCCTTCATTTGTAAATTTCACGGCGTTTGATAACAAATTTAATAGGACTTGTTTTATTCTTAAAGGATCTATTGAAACATATTTGGGAATTTTTTTATCAAATTTAAAAATTAGATCTATTCCTTTTTTTTCGGAATCAAAACGTATAATTTTTACTATTTGCAATACTAAATCATGTAAATCAGATTTTTTAAATTCTAAGTCTAATTTCCCCATTTCAATTTTAGAAAAATCAAGAATATCGTTTACCACCTCTAATAAAATCTTAGCTGATTCATTTACTGTTGATAGATATTCATTTTGAATCATATCTAACTTTGTTTGTTTCATTAAACCTGAAAAGCCTATAATAGCATTTAAAGGTGTTCTAATTTCATGGCTCATATTGGCCAAAAATTCAGATTTAGCTTTATTAGAAGTTTCAGCATATTCTCGTGCTTTGATTTCTTTTTCTATTATTTTTTTTTCAGTTACGTCTACTAGAATCCCTCCTATATAAGATACTTTTCCTTCTTTAATTACGGTGTCACTAAATTCTTCAATCCAAATATATTCACCTGATTTTCTCTTAATTCTATAGATTAATTGAAATGGTATATTTCCTTCAAATGCTCTTTTATTTTCATATATTACATTTTCTCTATCATCTTTATGGGTCAAATCAAGCAAATACACTTTACCTTCTAGAAATTCTTCACGAGTATATCCTGTTAAATTTTCTATTTTGTCACTGATATATATTTTAGAAAATTTCTGGTCGTATTCTGACAGAAATACGACTCCTGGGATGTTATCAGCTAATAGATTGAATTGTTTTTGAGATTCTTCTATTAGATTTAAGTTTTCTATTCTTTCTATTGTAATAGAAACATTATTAGCTAGAATTTGTAAAATACTTACTTCTTCTTCTGTCCATTCACGTTCTCTTGAACAGTCATCAAATCCTAGAAAACCTCTAAATACATCATTTATAAATATAGGAAATAGCAAAATAGATAGTATTCCTTGTGAACGTAATCTTTGATAAATAAAAGGATTTTTTATTTGGGAACTTTTGGCTTTAAATACTTGTTTTTTTGACAATACTTCGTAATAAATTAAATTGTCTTTATGAAGCATTTTTTGCAATGATTTGTTATCTATTTCAGGTTGTATCTTTTTATTTTTGTTTACCCATTCATTTTTTTGGCTAAAATAATGTTCTGCTTCGTTATTTTCGAAATAATAAATTCGATCAATATTAGTAGCTTGTCCTACAATAGAAAAGATCTCTTCAAATAATTGATTTAAGTTGTTATTCTTAAGCAATTTTTCTGTTGAAACAGCAATTGCTGTTAATATTTTTGTTTTTTCTTCTAACTTTTCTTCTGTTTCTCTTCTTTTATACGTTTCAATTGCCAAAGAAACGACATCTGCTATTGATCTTGCAAAATTAATATCATCATTATCCCACTCTCTTTTTTGTTTGGTTGTTTCAAAACTTAATAAGGAATGTAATTCTCCGTTAATAAAAACAGGAAGGTTTAACATAGATTTAATTTTTTCTTTTAAAAAATAATCATCTACAAATTCATTAGTATAAAAACATTCATATACATCGGTTGCTACTATTAATTTTTCCTTTTCTAAATACTCAAAATAGTTAGGACGATCTGATCTAAAGGATACTAAACCCTTTTTAAAGTGATCTAATTCTAAATCATATAAAGAAAAACATTTTAAACTTAATTTATCATACGTCCAATAACTTACTCTATCAATCTTTATTCCTTCTGCTGCAGATTTTAATATTAAATTAATTCTATCATTAAAATTTTCTTTTTCTCTGTAAGATAAAATAGCTAGTTTATGTATTGTTTTATTAAAAATTTCGTTTTTCTTTTGTCTATTCTTTTGTTCTATTTCTATATTTTTGAGTAGTGTAATATCTCTTGCTATTGCTGAAAAACCAAGAATTTTTCCTTCTTTATTTTTTTTTATATTTACTTTTTGAGATAACCATAATTCTGTTCCTTTGTTAAAAATAACAGGAAATTCTATTGAAGGAATATCTTTTCTTCCTAATAAATGAGAACGGTAAAACTGGAGGACTTTCATTTTATAATCTTCTCTAATAAATAGAGCAAAATTTTCACCTATTACCTCCTCGTTTGTCAAATTAAACAAAGATTTAGCAAAAGTATTTACAAAAGTAAACCTCCCTTCTTTATCTGTTTCATAAATAATATCAGTAGCGGTTTCTATCAAATTTTTATATTGATGGTCTAAATTAATTACTTCTGTAATATCTTGACCTATACTTAAATACATATCATCAGAATATTGTACATTCTTCCATTGTATATATTTATAGGAGCCTTCTTTTGCTAATACTTTACGAGTATAAAACTCATGGTTTATTTGATAATTTTCAATTGTAAACTCTGGATCTTCAATTAAGCTTAAAAAACTCATTCCTTTAAGTTCTTCAGAAGTATATCCTAAAATATTTCTTACATTTTGGGAACAATAAACTATTGTCCCATTTTTATTAATTCCTATAACCAAAGTTGCTTTTTTATTAATAGCATTATTGGTAAATAAAAAAGTATCTTTTGCTTTATATTTTATAATGTAACGTACTTGATTAATTAAAGAAATCATTAAACAACTGCATCCTAAGGTAACGAACATTACTTCGTTTAGTATTTTATAAAAAAACAGAAAGATTATGAGTAAGTAATTAAAAATTACAAAAACCCAATAAAAATGTATGGTAGCAAAAAGATAATATGAAAAAAAGAATAAAACAATCCAATCAAAATAAGTAAATATATATTCTGGATGTACTACTATTCTTAATAAAGTAATTAAAAAATAGGCAAAAAATATTAGAGTAAAAAATACTCTTAGATGCTTTTCTATAAATTTAATTTTATAACTGGCTGCATACAGGATAAGTAAAATAGCAGCAATTGTAAAATTAATAGGAAAAATTTCGTCTTCTCTTAAATTAAAAATGACAACTGTAAATTCTATCAAGGCTAATCCTATCCCTACAAATAAAAAGTATAAGCGGTATTGCTCATAAGAATTTTCTAATTCTGAAAAATCACGTATGATTTCTCGGTTTAGTACAGATTTATTTAAAAAACCATAATAAAAAATAAAAAAGACAACAAACAAAGAAAAAAATACAAACCATGAAGACTGGTTAATATTTAATCCTAATAATTGAATCATCTGAAAATACAAAATCTTAATCAAAAGTATAAAATTTAATTTTTATCCTAAATCTTTATTAAAAATACAAAAAAACAGAGCTTTTAAGTAATTATTTTTTTATTTTTTTCTTCTATCCATTTTGACATATATTTTGTGGTTGCGAATTGATTTTGTAATAACAACTTACCAATAAAATTTTGATTCCTATGATTATTTAAATCTTCTCTTAACTTTGAAATGAGTTCTTTGAATACTTTTTCATATAATTCTTTTTTAAACTTATCAAAAAGAATTTGCTCTCCTATTTTACAGGATTTCATCCAAACTTGTTTTTCTTTATACAAAATTATTGCCTTTTTTATAAAATCATCTATATCATTAACTACATAACCATTCCAAAAATTTGTAGTACTTATCCCTTCAGCCCCTATAGGTGTGGTTACAGATGGTGTATTTGTTACCATAGCCTCTAATAATTTTCCTTTTATTCCTGCTCCAAATCGTAAGGGAGCTAATAAAACTTTACTTTGTTCAAGTACTTCATACACGCAATAAGCTCTTCCTTTTATATTAAATCCTTCTTTTTTATTATTCAACTGATTTATTTTAGGAGAAACATAGGCTCCATAAACATTAAGATTAACATCTGGTAATTCTTTACGTATCTCTTTCCAAATCTTTTTTAATTGAACAACAGCATCAGAATTGGGTTCATGTAAAAAGTTGCCAATAAAAACAAAATCCTTTCTATCCTCGTAAACAATCGTTTGAACTTTGTTTAAATAAAAAATAGGTAAATAAAGGAGTAATGACTCATCTATTTTAAAAACATTTTTGAGTATTTCTATTTCAAATTCAGAAATTATCAAAGTTAAATCACATCTGTATATACTAGCTATTTCTCTGAATGCTGATGGTTCTTCTAAAATATTTTTTACTTCAAAAATCGTATTCTTTTTTATTGCTGTATGTCTTGCATAACGCAAACAATGCAAATCTTCTGAATCTAATATTCGTATTGCTTGAGGACAAATAGTAGCCACGCGCCAACCAAATTGTTCTTCTGATATAAAACGATCAAAAACAACCATGATTGGATCAAGTTGTAAAATGAATTCATCAAAGCTATTATGATTTAGTTCTATAGCATATTCAAGTACATCAATAGATAACAAATCAAAAGAATTTTCTGTTTTTTGAGCTGTTGAAGCAAAAACAACTTTATATCCTAACTCCTTATATAAATTAATGAGCTGCAAAATTCTAGTTCCAGCCGCAGAAGAAGTAGGCTCTGGAAAAACTAAACCTATAAATAAAACTGTCTCCAAGTCTTTTTTTGTACAAAATAACAATTATAATTTAGGAGTAAAAAATGTAATTTTGTATTTCAATAATTTTTATATGTTAGGATTAAAATTAAAAACAGACCCTAGATGGGCTAATATAGCAGAAGGAAACCTTGCTGAAATTCTTTCAGACCATGCGTGGTGCGAACAAAAAGCAGCTACTAACGCAATCAACCTTATCATTAACAATTCTGAAAAGGAAGATTTGGTAACCGAAATGACCAAAATAGCCATTGAGGAAATGGATCATTTCAGAATGGTTCATGATATTATTAAAGAACGTAATTATGAATTTACACGCGAACGTAAAGACGATTATGTAGGTCAATTAACTAAATTCCTTAAAAAAGACGGAAGTCGCGAACAATCTATGATTGATCGTTTGCTATTTGCTGCTATGATTGAAGCTAGAAGTTGCGAACGTTTTAAGGTACTTTCAGAAAATATTCAAGATCAAGAATTATCTAAATTTTATAGAGAACTCATGATTTCTGAAGCTAATCATTACACTATTTTTTTAAATTTTGCTAGAAAATACGGAGAAAGAGATTACGTAGATAATCGTTGGAAAGAATGGATTGCTTTTGAAGAAAGTATTATTGTAAATTATGGTAAAAAAGAAACTATACATGGTTAAGAAACATTCAAAAAAATTAAACTCTTTTTTGTAACATTTTCTTATAATATAAAACTTATTATTAAACATTAAAAACTAAGAAAATGCAAGCACATGAAATAGATTACCATATTTATGGTGAGGAAATGCAATATGTAGAAATAGAGTTAGATCCACAAGAAATCGTTGTAGCTGAAGCTGGGAGTTTCATGATGATGGAAAATGGAATTAAAATGGAAACTATTTTTGGCGATGGTTCAAACCATCAGGGTTCAGGAATATTAGGCAAGCTCTTAAGTGCTGGTAAACGCGTATTAACAGGCGAAAGTTTGTTTATGACCGCTTATCAAAATCAGGATTTTTCAAAAAGAAAAGTATCCTTTGCCTCCCCTTATCCTGGAAAAATTATTGCAATAGATCTAATGAAATATGGAGGTAAATTTATCTGTCAAAAGGATTCTTTTTTATGTGCAGCAAAAGGTGTGTCTGTAGGTATTGAATTTTCTCGAAAATTAGGTCGAGGCTTATTTGGTGGAGAAGGATTTATCATGCAAAAAATAGAAGGAGATGGTATGGCATTTGTCCATTCAGGAGGAACATTAGCTCGCAAAGAACTACAAAACGGAGAAATTTTAAAAATTGACACAGGATGTATTGTAGGATTCACAAAAGATGTAGATTATGACATAGAGTTTATAGGAGGTATAAAAAATACTTTATTTGGAGGAGAAGGTGTATTCTATGCTACTTTAAGGGGACCTGGTATAGTATATATACAATCTTTACCTTTTAGTCGTTTAGCTGGACGCATCATTACTGCATCTAATATTGGTGGGCAAAACAAAGAAGAAGGTAGTTTGTTAGGTGGATTTGGTAAGTTATTAGATGGTGATAATGGATTTTAATCTTTAAATGATAAAAAGTTCATTATAAAAGAATACACTCTAAAAAAAATAACAATTTTCAGAATTGACTGGATAATCATGAGGCTGTCCTAAAATAATAAATCAACATTATATAATTTATCCCTTTGGTCGAAATGAACAAGATTGCGAACTTTTTGGACAGCCTCATGTATTATTATTTTAAAATTGATAAACAAGTCTTTATATACCCAAAATTTACTTAATTATGTTCTTATAAGATGAGGAACGAAATGAGATGTATTATCTGTTATTAAAGATTTTGACTCTCTTATTCCAATACCTGCAGGTTCTTGACCTATAATCCAACTACCTATTAAGGGATAATTATTATGAAAATCTGGTAATTCTGCTAGTTCTTGATATATAAAACCTTCTTCTCCATATTCTCCTCCTGTCATAGCTAACAAGTCTCCTTCCTTAATTAATTTTATATTAGATCCTTCTCTTGACAAAATGGGCTTTTCACACCAAGAGGTCAAATTTTCAGGCGAATCAAAATAGGAGGCTAATAAAAATTCATGATCTGGATATAATCTCCACAAAATAGGAAGTAATGCTTTGTTAGATAATAACATTTTCCAACTAGGTTCTATCCAAAATGTTTCATTTTTATCTAATATAATATTTTTTCCAAACGTTTCATTAATCATCCACTCATAAGGATATAATTTAAAAATAGAAGAGATACTGTTATTTTTATCATCAACAAAAATTTGATTATCAGTGTCCCATCCCAACTGGTCTATAGATGTATAATATGTATCTAAACCTACTTGCATTGCACAATCTTGTAAATAACGCACCGTGGTAATATCTTCTAATGAATCTGGCACACTAGTAAAGTGTAATTTTGAGCCTTTTAAATAAGGTTTAACATATTCCCAATAAGCAATTAGTTTTTCATGAATAGAATTAAACTGATCACAATACGGATAACATTCTTGTAACCAAAACCATTGTACAATACTCGCTTCAAATAATGATGTAGGAGTATCCGCATTAAACTCCAATAGTTTTAATTTACCTTTTTTATAACAAAAATCAAAACGACCGTAAATAGAAGGGTCTTCATTTTCCCAAGTTTTTTTTATATGTGGTATAAACCAATTAGGAATATGAAACTTATGAAATAAATCATTTTCAATTACGTACTCTACAGCATGTAAACACATTTCCCATAACTGAGCAGTAGCTTTTTCAATTCTTGTAATTTCATCTATAGAAAATTCGTAAAATACTGATTCATCCCAGTATTTATCTCCTGTAGAATGAAAATTAAAACCTAGTTCTTCTACTTTATTTCTCCAATCAACTCTTGGAGTAATTGTAATTCTATTCATTCTAGTTTGTTTATTTTTAATTAGAGTAACTATATAATTAAACTAGTTTAAAAATTTGACAATAAATATTTTAAATAGTTTTATATAAACTAAAAATTAGTGATCTATTTTTAAGATGATACGTGAAAACTTGAATGTCCAAAACCACCTCTACTCACACTACCTTTAGTAGTATTATGTCCTACATTTGAGCTATAATGTATTCCATCTGAATAATAACCTGTTCGTCTTGAATAACTCCCTGAACCTCCTGATGAACTATAAGCTCTAAAAGCATGATAGGAATGCTGGTGTTGTTCGCTTTTAGTATAAACCGCTGTAGTATCTGAGCGTAAATAAACTTTTCTATTAGATCCTCCTCCACCTTCCCAGTCTTCCTCTTTTTTGCCACAGGCAGCTGTAATAGTTGCCACCAAAACTAAATTGATAATGTTAGATTTTTTCATTTATTTTGCTGTAAAATATATTTCATACTCTTTTTTCCCTTTTACAATTTCGCCTTCTTCATCTTCCTCTTCGTATTCTCCTAATGCTGGTATTGTATCTTTATAAACGATTTCTTTAGTTAAACTTCCTTTTGACCAAACTTTATGCTTAGTAATCACAAGATCTTTTTCACTATCAATATGCTCAATAGTCATCTCTGTTTCAACTGATCCTCCTTTATCTACCTCTGTTACTATATCTTCTTTATAATCGTAACAATTAGACATAACAAAGCCTAATAGTGATAGAACAACTAGTTTTTTGTACATTTTTTAAAAATTAATTAAATTGTATTTTATTATTTGAAGTACAGGCATTAGTCGTAATTTCTAGTTTTCGTTACAACAAAAAGATTTCTTTTTCTTCCTAATACGCTATCTTAACATGTAATTTTAGGGGTTTAATATCATTTAAACTTTAAATGCACTTCGCGCTCGAACTAACGATGATTTTAATTATATACTCAACCATCTGTTCAAGTTGTTTTAAAATGAAAAAACATATTGAGAATTTTATTTTTTAATCTAGTATATTTTAAGTTTAAAATGGTATAATACATTACTTGGGTAACCTATATCGAATAAAAAACGTCTCAAATTTAAACTTGAGACGTTTTTTTATAAAATCTATTTTGTAATAATATTTTTTACTTTCTTTTCTTTTCTTCTTGCTGCTTTTGAGCTTGTTCCATAGCTTCTTGCAATTTCTGTTGAAACTTACCTGGTTTTTTAGGTTCTTTTTGTTTGTTTTCTTGTATTTGTGCATGAATTTTTGCATCATCTACTAAGAACTTCTTAATATAAAACATTAATCCCAAAGTCATTAAATTTGAAAATAAGTTATATAAACTTAGACCTGAACCATAGTTGTTAAAGAAAATTAACATCATAATAGGCGAAATCCAAATCATCATTTTCATGATTCCTGCCATATCAGGCATACCTTCTTGTGGTGGTGCTGACATAGCTTGATCTCCTGTTGTATATTTCATATAAAAGAAAATAGCAATAGCAGCTAAAATTGGAAATAAACTGATATGATCTCCATATAGAGGAACATTGAATGGTAATTTAGCTATTAAGTCATACGATGATAAATCTTTTGCCCATAAAAATCCTTGTTGTCTTAATTGTATAGCTGATGGGAAAAACTGAAAAGAAGCATACATGAAAGGCAACTGGATCAAAGCTGGAATACATCCTGCCATAGGGTTTACTCCTGCTTTATTATAAAGCTTCATTGTTTCTTGTTGTTTCTTCATTGGATCTTTAGAAAACTTCTCATTTATTTCATTCATTTCTGGACGCAAAACTTTCATTTTAGCTTGCGATAAAAATGATTTATAAGTAAATGGAGACATGGTCAATTTTATTAACACTGTAAATAAGATAATGGCTATTCCGTAAGGCAGAAAAGTACTCATTAATCCAAATAATGGGACAAAAATAAATTTGTTAATCCAACCAAAAATCCCCCAACCTAAAGGAATAATTTCATCTAAATTACGATCATAAGCATTTAAAATCTTATAATCTGAAGGACCATAATACCAGTTCATCTTATAATCTAATTCACCGTTTGCATAAGCTAAAGGTAAAACAGCAGCAAATTTTTTAGTAAAAGTAGTATCTATAGCGGCATCTTTTACTAAATTTTGAGTTGATAATTTTGCTATTTTAATAGGTTTTTTAGTTAATAAAATAGATGTAAAAAAGTGCTGTTTGAAAGCCACATAGGTCAAATTTGACACTTTTTCTTCTTCTTCTGATTGGTTTAAGTAATTATCTTTTCCTTCTTCATATTCATAAACTACTTCGGTGTAACGATTTTCATAGCTTACACTCTTTTCATTACGGTACGTTTTTAAATCCCAAGTTAGATTAACAGGTGCTGAAGTATTCAATACATTAGCTAAACCTTGTGATCGCACATTAAAATCTAACATATAATCATTAGGTTTTAATGTATATTTATATTCTAAATAAGTTTTTTCATTTGTTTTTAAACGCATTGAAAGTACTTGATTAGCTCCTTCTTTTACTAAAGTAGGTTCAAAAAATAAATCTTTTGTATTTAAATTCTTTCCTTCTTTGGTTTGAAAAGCCAGATTGAGCTGCGCATTATTATTTTTTATTAATTGCACTAGAGGTCCTTTTTCATCTATTGATTTAAAGTTTTTTAAAGTAGCTTCTACAATATATCCTCCTTTGTTAGCAATTTTTAAACGTACTAATTCATTTTCTAAAGTCGTAAATTCCCCTTTAGCTGAAGGCAAGGTTGCTGAATAAGCAAAACTTCCTAATGTAGCCTTTAAAGCCGCTGTTAGTTTAGTAGAATCTTCTACTACAGAGGTTAAATCTGTTGTTTTAATTAGTGTCTGTTTAGCTTTTACTATTTTTTCTTTTTTAGCTTTTTCAGCATCAATTTCGGCTTGTGTGGGTTGATTTTTATACATTATCCACATCATAATACCGAAAATTAACGTAAATCCGATAATCGAATTAAGGTCTAACTTTTTTTCTTCCATTTCCTTTTTAGTTCAGCGTTTAAAATTCGGAAAGTTTAATGTTTTAGAACCACCTAAACATCAAACATTTTATTTTAAACTAATTAATTTTATTTTTCACGGCAGCCTCCACAAACTTAACAAAAATAGGATGTGGATTAGCTACTGTACTTTTATATTCTGGGTGGTATTGTACTCCTATAAAAAATGGGTGATTTTCTAATTCAACTACTTCTACCAAGCCCGTATCTGGATTTACTCCAGAAGCTTTTAGACCTGCTTTTTCCATTGCTTCTAGGTAATCACTATTAAATTCATATCTATGTCGATGGCGCTCTAAAATGTCAGTTACGCCATAAATATTTTTAGCTAGAGATTCTTCTTTTAACTGACATTTCCATGCTCCTAAACGCATTGTCCCTCCTTTATCTGTTATACTTTTTTGTTCTTCCATTAAGTTGATAACAGGTGCTGAAGTTCCTTTATTCATCTCTGTAGAATTGGCATCTTTTAATCCTAATACATTACGACCATATTCTATAACAGCCATTTGCATTCCTAAACAAATTCCAAAAAAAGGTATTTTATTTTCACGGGCGTATCGAACGGTTTCTATTTTTCCTTCTATACCTCGTTCACCAAATCCAGGTGCTACTAATATTCCGTCTAACCCTTTTAGTTGTGTTTCCACTGATTTAGCATCTAAATACTCTGAATGAATAGAAATAACGTTTACTTTCGTTTCATTTCTTGCTCCTGCATGAATAAACGCTTCTAATATGGATTTGTATGAATCTTGTAATTCTACATATTTTCCTACTAGTCCTATATTTACTTGATGCTTTGGATTTTTTAAACGATGTAAAAATTCATTCCATTGTTTTAAATCAGGTGTATTTTTTTCTGGTAAATTTAATTTTTTTAGAGCTACTTGATCTAATCCTTCTTCTAGCATCAGGTTAGGTACATCATAAATAGTAGAAGCATCTATAGACTGAATTACAGCTTCTTTTTTTACGTTACAGAATAAAGCTAACTTTTGACGCATATCGGAAGTTAGTTCATGTTCTGTTCTACAAACCAATATATCAGCCTTTATTCCACTTTCCATTAATGTTTTTACAGAATGTTGTGTTGGTTTTGTTTTAAGTTCTCCAGCTGCTGATAAAAATGGAACTAAGGTTAAATGTACTACAATTCCATTATCATCGCCTAGCTCCCATAGTAACTGACGAACTGACTCTATATAAGGTAAAGATTCAATATCTCCTACTGTCCCTCCTATTTCTGTAATGATAATATCATATTCACCACTTTTACCAAGTAACTGCATACGTTCCTTGATTTCATTTGTAATATGAGGTACCACTTGTACTGTTTTTCCTAAAAACTCACCACGTCTTTCTTTTTCTATAACAGACAGATAAACTCTACCAGTTGTAACGTTGTTAGCCTGAGAGGTAGGCACGTTTAAAAAACGTTCATAATGACCTAAATCTAAATCTGTTTCTGCTCCGTCATCTGTTACATAACATTCTCCATGCTCATAAGGATTTAGTGTTCCTGGATCTACATTAATGTAAGGATCAAATTTTTGAATAGTGGTTCTATAACCTCTTGCTTGCAATAATTTTGCTAATGATGCCGCTATAATTCCTTTACCCAAGGAAGATGTTACCCCTCCTGTAACAAAAATATACTTTGTTTGATTCATTTTGTTGTGTTGTTGTGTTGTTGTTTAAAACCGCGCAAAAATACAATTATTTAGAATGAATTTCCAATTTAGAAATCACAAAAAACAAATAAATTTAAACAACAATTTTAAATTTAGAATTTCAAAAAAACAAAATTTTCAGATCTTTAAAATTCATATTATTTTTTAGGAAAATTTCGTTGAATATTACGCACTAATTCCTCAATTCCATTAAGTTTAAGTTCATAGACTAATGCTAATTGTTGTCCTAATACACCTTTTGGAAATCCTTTTTGTTTATACCAAACTATGTAATGTTCTGGCAAATCAATTAAATAATGTCCTTCATATTTTCCAAAAGGCATTTTAGCATGAGCTAATTTTATAAGTTGTTCTTTGTCCATTCCTTTTTTACTAAAAAACTATTACTTTTTAAGAGAAATTTTTAAAATTATAAAAATCAATATTTTTATAGAACAAAATACTCTTTTATGTAAAGTCCTTTTTATTTATTACAATTCAAAAAAAATAATCTCATCCTATTTTTATTGAATTACTTCATTTTTTTCTAAATAGTAATGAAATTATTTTTTGATTTTAAAACCATTTATAATGATTCTTAAATTACTTCCAATTAAAAATTATTTCTTTTTTAATATCAGGATGTAAGCTATAAAAAACGGGACAAGTCATAGCAGTACGTTCTAAAATAGTTTTTACTTTTTCATTCGAATCTATAGACATTGAAAAAACAATATGGATTTCGGCAATACGTCTAGGTTCTGTTCCCATGATTTTAGTTACCTCTGCTGTTGAACCTAGAATTTCTAACTCCATTTCTTGTGCTTTAATTGCCATAATCGTTAACATACAAGAAGCTAAAGCATTAGCTACTGTATCTGTTGGCGAAAATGCCTCTCCTCTACCATGATTATCTATTGGGGCATCTGAAATAATTTCAGAACCTGAATTTAAATGAACAGAAGAGGTGCGTAAAGCCCCTAAATAAGTTACTTTAGAAGTTGCCATTAATTTGCTTGTTTAATTGTTAAATCAGTATCGTAATATAAAATATAAATTCCTTTGTTATAAAATCCTCCTTCTGAATTAGACTGGTAATCAAATCGACTCTCTGCTTGTTCCGTACTGTTATCATTAGCAGTATCGGCAAAAGGTTTTTCTTGCATAAGTCTTAAAAGAGTATCAAATGTTACATCAAAACCTCTAATTGCAAATGTATTAGGATTAATTTTATTTTTTCTTTTGTATTGGGTTTCAAAATTTTGGTATTCTTTAGAGGTATTTACTCTATGTTGTGAAGGATAGTGCATTTTTAATTTGGTCAATCTTTTCATTTGAATTTCTTCAAAATCAAGTGCTTCATTTTCTCCTAGAATAACTAATTTTACATCAAACTGTTTTTGTAATGCTAAAAGATTAGTTGTAATAGACAAAATTAAATTTGTCTTTTCTGTTTCCATTACCACATAATTTGTTTTACCTGTAACTAATAATGATTTTAGACTAGAAACATCTAAAACACCTGAATCAGAAACATTTACAAACCTAACTTCTTTACAATTTTCTTGTATATATTGTTTTGCTGATTGTTTTTTAGGATCTACTATTGCTATAATATTTCCATTTTTAGATCGCATAAATTCAAACATGGTTTTCTTTATATCATCTGGCAATGGAGTAGCTTGATAAAGATTAGGATATTTTTTATCATAATCTTTAGACAAAGGTGAAATAACAGGTACTTTTTCTAATATGGCTGCTAATTTTTCAACATTATTTTGATAAAAAGGACCTATGATTGCATCGTATGATTTTAATTCGTATTCATTTACTAAGGCTGATACATTTGAAGAAGAGCGAGTTTCATCAGAGTCTAAAATGGTTACATCTACTTTTGCGCCTAGCTTATTAATTGAATCAATAGCCATCAAAGCTCCTGAGTAAAAATCTAAAGTCATATTTAAAAACTTATCTTTCTTCAATCTTGATTTAGTTGAATTGATCGTATCTTGATCTAGTTTGGCTATATTAAAAGGTAGTAAAAGAGCCATTTTTTTAGAAGTTCCCATTGAAATGTATTTTGATAAATCAATGATTTCTTTTTTCATTTCTTTTCTTTTAGAAATAGTTGGTATTTTTAATATCATACCTTCTTTTAAACCTTCTTTTAACTCTGGATTAAGTCCTATTAATTCTTCTTGTGAACAACTAAACTGATTAGCTAAAGCATACAAAGTCTCTTGAGCTTTCACTGTATATGTCGTTCCTAACCCTTTAGGTATTTCTGTTTTTTTTACTTGACTTCCTTCTTCTACTTTGAGTTTTATTGTTTCTTTTGATTTATTTCCTCTAATAAATAGGATTTGACCTATAGCCAATTCTTTTCCAACGATATCAGGATTTTTAGTTTCTAATTCATCTACTGTAATACCATATTGTTTAGCTATTCCAAATTTAGTTTCTTTAGCTTCAACCGTATGCTCTATACGTGTTTTTTCTTGTGGTGTTATTTTTTTAGGAATTGTTTTAAGTTCTGATTTTACAGGTATTTTCAATACTTCATCCATCTTTAAACCTGTTACAATTGAAGGATTTAATTTTTCTATTTCAGCTAGTGTTACCTGATATTTTTTTGCAATGCTAAATAATGTTTCACCTTCAGCTACTGTGTGATTTATAATTTTTAAATCTTCTTTTTTAACGGTTTCTTTTTTCTTTTTAACAGGTATGATTAATATTGTATTTTCTGTTATTTTGACGCGCGCATCTGGGTTTAAATCATATACTTCAGAAGCTGGAACTCCATATTTTTGTGCAATTTGAGAAATACTTTCCCCTTTTACCACTTTGTGCTTGATCATTGCTACTTGAGCTGACACAAATTGCCCTCCTAAAATCAATAAAATCCCAAAAAATTTTTTCATGTGTGTAAATTATATTTATTACAATTCTTTTAAATTATTATGACAACTAGTCCTTTAAAGCAAAACTTTATTATGCGTTTTCAATTTCAAAATCTTGATTAGATTACTATAAACAATTGATAACAAAATGATTCGCCTCTTTTTATTCAAAAGGTTTTTAGTACTATTTGCAAGGCCAAATTTAGAGTTCTTTTTTGATTTGAACAATGAACAGTTTTTTAAATAAATCAGATCTTGGTTTTACCTTATATTCAAACAAAGCTTCTTCTAATGTTTGATATTTATTAGTATAAACGTAATATCCAAAATTATTTATATTATAAAAAAACTTGGTTTGACGCTCACCAGAATAACTTAACCGAAGCGCAAAAGCATCGCGCTCTATTGATTCAGTAAAAGTGTTTGCAACTAAATAATAACCTGTTTCTAATTCTGGAAGGTTATTAATAATTTCAATTTTAGTAGATTCTTCATTAGTGTTTTCATTTAAAATTTTTCTTTTTTCTTCAAGTGTTGTTTCTGTATTAGAAATTTCTGTTATTGGTATTTCTTTTTGAACTCGTTCTAATTTCACTAAGGCTAACCGATCATCATAATCTCTTGCTTCAGTACTATAAAAAGTAGCCTTCGCAATTTTACGTTTTAAAACTGTTTTTTCTTCTAATTCTAAATCATTGATTTTAGACAGTAAACTTTCTTTCCTTTCTTCTTTCATTGTCAAATCTTGATCTATTTTTTTTATTTCATTAAGTCTTACTTGATCTCTATCAGAAAGTTGCTCTCGTATTTTTTTCTTATATTCTTGATTTTCTTGTTGATTTATCTTTTGGACTTTTTGCATAACTCCAACAATTATGCGACGATTTTCAGATAAATCATGTTTTAATTGTTGTACCAAATCCGTTGTTTCTTTTCTTTTTTGATCTGATTCTTTTTGCAAACGTTTTGATTCTTCTAAAGATTCTATATTTTTTATTTTTAATTGTTTCAAGTCATATTCCATCGTAATAACCAAAGAATCTAATTTAGCAATCAAAACTTCTTGAATTTTTTTATTAGCATCTAAAATTAATCGCAATCGTTCTACAGAACCATTTTTTGTTTCATCAATAGTATTTAAATTAATATTTAATTTATTGAGTGTGATCATTTTTTTATTAAATTCTTTTTGAACTTTTAAACGATCTTCTAAATCTTCAATTTTTAAGGTTTGTGATTTTGACTTTTCAATAACAGCTTGTTTTTCTGCTAGCGCAATCATTAATTCTTCATTTTCGTTTTTTGCTTTAATCATATTTTTATTAATAGCTAATTTATTACCAATAATCAGACCATTAATAATTTCAGGATTTTGTTTTTCTAACTGATCAATTGTTATACCATATTTTTTTGTAATTGAATATTTAGTTTCTTTAGCCTGAACTATATGAAAAATAGTTTCTTCATTTATAATTCTTGCTTTTCCGTCTAGTGTCTTTTTTTTATTAGGAATTTCTATCTTTTGTCCTATTTGAAGTCCTTCTTTTAGTATAATTTCATTTTTTTCATCTAAATCTTTTACCGATACATTATACAAACGAGCAATACTAAATAATGTTTCCTGTGATTGTACTTCATGAAATTTACCATCAAAGACTACTTTTTTCTGATAAGGAATTCCTCTTTGGGGAATATTTAAAACATAGCCTTCTTTAATATTGGTTTGAACAAGTAACGGATTAGCTTCTTTTAATTCTTCTACGGAAAGTTGATACTGTTTTGCTATACTATATAAAGTCTCTTTATTTGAAACCTCATGTTTATCATAAGATACCGCGTTTACATCATTTTTTTTAAACATATAAGAAATAGAATGCACATTGGGTATTATTAAAATCGTATTTTCCTGAATTCCTTTTTCAGCACCTGTGTTTAGTTTTAGAATTTCTGTTTTTGAAACTTTGTATTTTAAAGCAATAGATTCTAAGGTTTCGCTTTTTTGAATCAGGTGTTTAAATGTCTTTTCTTGTTGGGCGTAATAATATTGGGATAAAAAAAAGAAAATAAAAAGTAGGTATTTAAGCATAAGTTTAGTAATTTATTTGAGAACACCAATTTAAATAAAAATGCCGTGTATTTTTATTTTACACGGCATTTTTATTTAAATATCAACTGCAAAGAATTACTCCCATTCTATAGTTGCAGGTGGTTTAGAACTAATATCATAAACTACTCTATTAACACCTTTTACTTTGTTTATAATTTCGTTAGACACTTTTATTAGGAAATCATAAGGTAAATGAACCCAATCAGCTGTCATACCATCTGTAGATTCTACCGCTCGAAGTGCCACTACTTTTTCGTAAGTACGTTCATCTCCCATAACACCTACACTATTTACAGGTAATAAAATAGCACCTGCTTGCCATACTTTATCATATAAACCATGCTCTTTTAACCCTTTTATAAAGATAGAATCTACTTCCTGTAGAATTCTTACCTTTTCTGGTGTAATATCACCTAAAATACGAATAGATAATCCTGGCCCAGGAAAAGGATGACGTCCTAAAAGTTCTTCATCTATACCTAAACTTCTACCTACTCTACGCACTTCATCTTTAAATAGCATACGCAAAGGCTCTACTACTTTCAATTTCATAAAATCAGGTAATCCTCCTACGTTATGATGTGATTTTATAGTTGCCGAAGGACCTTTTACAGATACAGATTCTATAACATCTGGATAAATTGTGCCTTGTGCTAACCATTTTACATCTTCTATCTTATGCGCTTCATCATCAAATACTTCAATAAATACGCGACCTATAATTTTTCGTTTTGTTTCAGGATCTTCAACACCCGCTAACTCAGATAAAAAACGTTCTGAAGCATCAACTCCTTTTACGTTTAATCCCATTCCTTTATATTGATTTAATACATTTTGAAACTCATCTTTGCGTAATAAACCATTGTTGACAAAAATACAATACAAATTTTCTCCTATAGCTTGGTTTAACAAAACAGCTGCTACAGTAGAATCTACACCTCCTGATAACCCTAATACTACCTTATCATTATTGATTTTAGCTTTCATTTCAACTACTATATCTTCAACAAATGAATTAGGTGTAAAATTTTGAGGAACTTGCGCTATTTTTACTAAAAAATTTTCAAGCATTTGCTTCCCATCTTCACTATGGTAAACTTCTGGGTGAAATTGAATAGCATAAGTAGTTTCTCCTTCAATACGATAAGCTGCATTTTCAACATCTTTAGTAGAGGCTAAACGAATCCCATTTGTTGGTAACTGTTTGATCGTATCACTATGACTCATCCATACCTGACTATTGATATTTACTTCTTCAAAAAAAGTCTCATCATCTTTTATAAATGACAAATTGGCTCTACCATACTCTCTAATATTAGAAGGAGCTACTTCACCTCCATTAAAATGAGCTAAATATTGCGCTCCATAACAAACCGCTAATAATGGCATTTTACCTCTAATTTGAGATAAATCGGGATGAGGCGCATCTTCAGCACGAACTGAAAAAGGACTTCCTGATAAAATAACAGCTTTATAGCTGCTTAAATCTGATGGAACATGATTAAAAGGAAAAATTTCGCAGAAAATATTTAACTCGCGAACGCGGCGTGCAATAAGCTGTGTGTATTGCGACCCGAAATCTAAAATAAGTACATTGTGTTGCATGTACAAAATTAAAAAAAATCTTAAAAAATGAAAATTTTAATTATAAGAAGATTTTTAATGTTTCCTAAAACAAATTCTATACCTAATAAATGAATTTCTAAAAATCATTTATTCAAAAGTGGGTGTTTTAAAAGTAGTAACTTAATTTTTGGTTTTCTACTTTTTAAAAGTAAAAGAAATCACATTATCAATACTCCATTTTTCCATCTGTAAAATTCATTTTAGTCTTCTTTTTGACTAAAACAAACCCAATTAAAATCTTTTAAAACACCCTCTTTCCCTTCTTTTTATAAATTAAAAAAATATATTTAAACTTATTTTTTATCTTGTAAAGCAAAAACCTTTTTCAATAAATCACTCGTACGAGAATCAAAATTAGTTCGAATATCCTTCTCCTCTACTGCTATCATTTTAAAAACACCATCAAGCGCTTTATTCGTTACATAATCCGTTATATCAGGATTAACTTTAGAAACAAAAGGAATCATATTATATCTATCTATAATTGTTTTCCATACAGCATCCGCTCCTACCTTTCCAATTGATTTTTGTACAACTGGGTTAAATTTTAGATAAAGAGGCTTACGAGTTCCCGTCTGTAAAAACTCAGTAGCAGCATCTTCTTGGCCCAATAAAATATTTTTAGCATCCGTTATCGTAATATTTTTAATAGCATTCACAAAAATGGGTGTAGATTCCTTCACTGCATCTTCGGCTGCTCTATTCAATGCTTTTATTCCATCGTCAGCCAAATTTCCCATCCCCATCTTCCGTAACATACTATCTACTTTTTGAAGTTCGTCAGGAAGTACAATTTTAACTAATTCATTACCATAAAAACCATCCATTGCAGTAAGCTTAGAAACTTGATTGGTAACCCCTTTGTTTAACGCTTCTTTTAAACCTCCTGAAATATCTAAAACATTTTTTTTAGTAGTATTAGTCATTACGGATTCTGTTGTTTTTTTTATAAAGTCTTTTAATTGAGCTTGACTCATACTAGGAATCAAAAAAGCTAGGATAAATATTTTTTTCATTTTTCTAATTATGTTTTTCAAAAATACACAAATTATGTGCCTAATTTTTTTTTATTTGCTTTCCTTTTTTTCATCTCTTTTTTACCCTAAAATCAGTAAATTGCACCCGATAACTAAAAATCAAAATGGAACAAGTACAACCTTATCAACCTAAAAATAAAGTTAGAATTGTAACCGCAGCCTCTTTATTTGACGGACACGATGCAGCCATCAATATTATGCGTCGCATTATCCAAGCTACAGGAGTCGAAGTAATTCACTTAGGACACGATCGTAGTGTAGAAGAAGTAGTAAATACAGCTATTCAAGAAGATGCCAATGCCATCGCGATGACTTCGTACCAAGGTGGTCATAACGAATATTTTAAATATATGTATGATTTGCTTAAAGAAAAAGGAGCAGGTCATATCAAAATTTTTGGTGGCGGTGGCGGAGTAATCCTTCCTTCTGAAATTGAAGAATTACACGCTTACGGAATCACGAAAATTTATTCTCCAGACGATGGTCGTGCCTTAGGGTTACAAGGAATGATTAACGAATTGGTTCAACTAGCAGAACCAGCCCCCCCCGCCCCCGAAGGGGGAGCCAACGAGATAAACGATAAATTGGCTGAAAAAGATATTAACACGATATCAAGACTTATAACATTAGCAGAAAACGAACCCGATACTTTTCATAAAGTATTTCAGGCACCCCCTTCGGGGGCGGGGGGGGCTTTTCCCGTTCTTGGTATCACAGGTACAGGTGGCGCGGGTAAATCTTCGTTAGTAGATGAATTAGTACGTCGATTTTTAATCGATTTTCCAGAAAAAACCATCGGATTAATTTCTGTCGATCCTTCAAAACGTAAAACTGGTGGTGCTTTACTTGGAGATAGAATTCGTATGAATGCGATCAATAACCCACGTGTGTATATGCGTTCGTTGGCGACGCGTCAATCGAATTTGGCTTTGTCTAAATATGTTGCCGAAGCCATTCAAGTGCTTAAAGCAGCTAAATACGATTTGATTATTCTGGAAACTTCGGGAATTGGTCAGTCGGATACGGAGATTTTAGATCATTCAGATGTTTCGTTGTATGTAATGACACCTGAGTTTGGCGCGGCTACGCAATTGGAGAAAATCGATATGTTAGATTTCGCCGATTTAGTAGCTTTAAATAAATTTGACAAACGTGGGGCACTTGATGCGATTCGCGATGTGAAAAAGCAATACCAACGCAATCACAATTTATGGGATGTAGATCCTGATAAAATGCCTGTTTTTGGTACAATCGCTTCTCAATTTAATGATCCAGGGATGAATACTTTGTATAAGTCGATTATGGATAAAATTGTGGAAAAAACGGGAGCCGACCTAAAATCGACTTTTGAGATTACTCGTGAAATGAGCGAGAAAATCTTCGTGATTCCACCACATAGAACACGTTATTTATCTGAAATTGCCGAAAATAATCGTAAATATGACGAAAAGGCTTTATCGCAAGTGGAAGTAGCACAAAAGTTATACGGTATTTTCAAAACTATCGAATCGGTGAATGGGAATCTGCCACAAATCGATAAAGCTGGAATCATTGAGTCTTCGTTGAAAATAAATGAAGGAAACAAAGATTTCTTAGGCTTATTAATCAAAGAATTCGACCGCGTAAAAATGAATTTAGACCCGTACAACTGGGAAATTATTCAAACGTGGGACGAGAAAGTAAACAAGTATAAAAACCCTATTTACGCTTTTAAAGTACGTGATAAGGTAATTGAAATAAAAACACATAGCGAGTCACTTTCGCATACCCAAATTCCAAAAGTAGCGCTTCCTAAATACCAAGCGTGGGGCGATATCTTAAAATGGAACTTACAAGAAAACGTACCAGGGGAATTTCCATTTGCGTCGGGATTATATCCATTTAAGCGTGAGGGTGAAGATCCTACGCGTATGTTCGCGGGTGAGGGAGGTCCAGAAAGAACCAACCGCCGTTTCCATTATGTATCCTTAGGAATGCCAGCTAAACGTTTATCCACCGCATTTGACTCGGTTACTTTATACGGAAACGATCCAGACCACCGACCTGATATTTACGGTAAAATTGGTAATGCAGGGGTGTCTATTTGTTGTTTAGACGATGCTAAAAAATTATATTCTGGTTTCGATTTAAGCCATCCTGCCACTTCTGTGTCGATGACGATAAACGGACCAGCGCCTATGTTGTTAGGCTTCTTTATGAATGCGGCGATTGACCAAAACTGTGAAAAATACATCAAAGAAAATGGTTTGGAAGCCGAAGTAGAGAAAAAATTCAAAGAGGTTTATGATGCGAAAGGATTAGAACGTCCTCGCTATAACGGCGAATTGCCAGAAGGTAACGACGGATTAGGGTTGATGCTTTTAGGACTAACAGGGGATCAAGTGTTACCTGCCGATGTGTATCAAGACATCAAAGTAAAAACTTTAGCGCAAGTGCGTGGTACCGTTCAAGCCGATATTTTAAAAGAAGACCAAGCCCAAAATACCTGTATATTCTCGACTGAGTTTGCCTTACGTTTAATGGGTGACGTACAGGAATATTTTATCCAACAAAATGTACGTAACTTCTATTCGGTTTCTATTTCAGGGTATCATATTGCCGAGGCTGGTGCCAATCCTATTACGCAGTTGGCATTTACACTTGCAAACGGATTTACGTATGTAGAATATTACCTAAGCCGAGGAATGAACATCAACGACTTTGGTCCTAACTTATCGTTCTTCTTCTCTAATGGTATTGACCCAGAATATGCCGTGATAGGACGTGTAGCGCGTAAAATTTGGGCAAAAGCCTTAAAGAATAAATACGGTGCCAACGAAAGAGCGCAGATGTTGAAGTACCATATCCAAACATCTGGACGTTCGTTACACGCACAAGAAATTGATTTTAACGATATCCGTACGACTTTACAAGCCTTGTATGCGATTTATGATAACTGTAACTCGTTACATACCAATGCCTATGACGAAGCGATTACGACACCAACAGAAGAATCCGTTCGTCGTGCCATGGCTATTCAGTTGATTATTAATAAAGAATTAGGCTTAGCGAAAAACGAAAACCCTATCCAAGGTTCATTTATCATTGAAGAGTTAACCGATTTAGTGGAAGAAGCGGTATTAGCCGAGTTCGACCGAATCACCGAAAGAGGTGGGGTACTAGGAGCAATGGAAACGATGTACCAACGTTCGAAAATCCAAGAAGAATCGTTGTATTACGAAACCTTGAAACATACCGGTGAATTCCCAATTATTGGGGTAAATACCTTCTTAAGTTCTAAAGGATCACCAACGGTTGTACCTGCGGAAGTAATTCGTGCGACGGAAGAAGAAAAACAATTCCAGATCAAAACCCTAGAAAACC
Source organism: Flavobacterium sp. TN-1 (assembly GCF_052828645.1). NCBI lineage: Bacteria > Pseudomonadati > Bacteroidota > Flavobacteriia > Flavobacteriales > Flavobacteriaceae > Flavobacterium > Flavobacterium sp. TN-1. The sequence goes on along the minus strand of NZ_CM128253.1, from coordinate 2,382,535 downwards.
TACATAAAGCCAAAGCTAAAGAAGTAGAAGGACAAATCACGATCATTCAAGAAGCCGCAATCCAAAACCACAACATCTTTGAAAAACTAATGGATGCCGCTAAGGTGTGTTCGTTAGGACAAATTACGAGCGCGTTGTTTGAAGTGGGTGGGCAATATAGAAGGAATATGTAAGATGAATTAATAAATCAAAAGGTTGTCTGAAAAGTTTTAGACAACCTTTTTTATGTTTTTAAAATAATTTCTTGTTCAACTCAGATGTATTGACCTATAGTTGATTTCCAAGTCAAAAAACCTTTTAGTTTATCTGAATAATCGTGAATAATTCTTGTAAAGTTGTTTGGGCTATCTTCTAAAAAAATATGTCTCCCTTTTTCTCTAATGATATTTAATTGGTTGTCAATTTGTTTTATTTCTTCAATTAGAGACAATTTGTTTTTAGGGGTATGCCAAATGTAAGTAGCTTCTTCTGTGTCTAATGTTTCCAAAACAACAAAATAATTTTGCTCTCCTGAGAGGAGAAATAAGAATGAAAAAGGGTTCAACACAAATCGAATCTTCATTACTTGACTTTCGTGTTTGTCTGCTAAATATTGAATTTGCTGTGAATGTTTGTATTGCTTGTTTTTGAGAATTTCATTCATCAACTCCTCTGCATTAGAATAAATTTTTCCCTGCTCTTGTAATTCATCAGATGTCAGGATGTTTTGTTTTTTTGATGCGATTTGCCTTAACAAACTTTTATTTAAGAATTGAAATTTCACACCCTCAACGACTTCTTTATTTATATGGTCAATATCAGTTGATAGTGCTAATTGAGAAACCAATTTTCCGTTTTCAAACTCGGCGAATATTTCTATAGTAATCTTCTTCGATTTTAATGTTTTGATGAAATAGTGTTTTAATACCTCAAACTCAGGTCTTATTTCAATGTTTTCAATTTGGAATGCAAGTGTGGTGTTCATTTCATATATAGTATATTCAAATGTGACACTTCCATAATGAAACTCCAATTCTTCAATTGGAACTTTGATTGTTTTTTCAATATTTACAACTTTATTTGAAGAAATGATTTCTTCCTTTGGTTCATCAAATAAAGTTGCTTGCTTGTCAATTTTTCGATAATAAGTATTGCGTTTCAGGAAAAGCTTATTGAGATATTCAACTTTATAATCTCTGTAGTCATAAATAGTAGGGTTTATTTCCGAGCGTTGCACTCTACCTATATATTGAATTAGTTTACCTTCAAAAGAAAATGGATAGACCAAAAATAAACAGTTTATATTTTGTAAATCTGATCCTTCACCAAAATATTGTCCTGTGGTAATTAAAACCTGAAAATTACCTTCTTCTAATGTTTTCCATTTAGATTTTTTAGAATTTTCTGAATCTTCCCCGCTTAGTGTAATGGTTTCATACGATTGTTTTAAAAACAAATATAGGGTGTCAATATGCTCTTTTCGTTCGGTAATGATAACTATCTTTTTTCCTTGATTTAGTTCTTTTTTTACATCTTCTAAAATAACTTTGTTTCGGATGGTATCGTGAACCAAAATTTTTGATAATGTTTCAAAACTGTCTGTCTTGGAGTTATATGGAACATCTAATTCTGTGTTGCGGATAATGATTTTAGCCTGCTTATAATTCTCAATTTCCGTTGGTTTAATATTGGTAATGATTTCTCCTAAATGAGTGAAAATCATTTTTCCATCACTGTATTTGCGGAAAGGGGTAGCAGTCAATCCATACAAATAATATGTTTGTAATTTTTCAATTGAATTTCTGAATGTTTCGGCAGGAACGTGATGGCATTCATCCACAATGATAGTTCCGAATTGATTTTGAACAGATTCTATTTGTTTTAGCAAACTTTGAATTGTTGCTACTGTGATTTGTTTTCCGATTTTTGATTTTCCTTGTCCAATACCCCCAATATCTCTTTTTGGAATACCCAAAAAAGCTTCAATCCGTTCTGCCCATTGCTCTAGCAATTGTTTTCGATGCACAAGAATAAGCGCAGGTTGTCTTTTATTCGCAATTATTTTTAGGCCAATAACTGTTTTTCCTGAACCAGGTGGGGCAACTATTACTCCGAAATCTTTTTTAGAAACAGTTTCAATTACATCTAGTTGATGATTTCGCAAAGCTGCATTGAACGCAAAAGGAATAGATACTTTTAGTTTTCTTTCATCAACAAACTCAAATTCGATTTGTGATTCCTTGCAAAAGCGTAAAAGCTTTCCGATAAAACCTCTTGGAATGAAAATTTCACTTTCCGTTTCCTCAACTAATTTAAAATATCGTGCTGTTTCAAATGTATTTCTACCTGATCTCTTTTTGACAAAAAACTCAGAGTTAGCAAAATTCAATTCTTCTTTCAGAAAATTGATCAATGTGGGTGTTAATCCAATTCGGGTTAGTCTTATATTATTGTTTAAAGAAATGCTGAGTTTGCCGTTTTTTATTACCGAAATATTAGGTTCAATACCTGATTTCAATGTTTGTACTGATGGTTTTAAAGCATCATATAGTTCGTCTAAATGATTTGTGGAAACTTTTTTGATATTTTTCAGGAAGTCCCATTGGTCAGTGATAGGTTTAAATGATTCAGGATTGATAAAACAGTTATTTCCTTTTTCAAAAGTTGGTTTAAAAAGTGGCAATGCAATCAGATTCCCGAAACCTTTTCCTGAAAGAAAATCTTGATTTGGAAACAATCTGTCAAAACTTGAACTTTTGTCAAACATTGAAAAAACACCCGATTGTTCTAAAATCGAAATGAATATTTTTCGACTTCTTATGGCAGGATAAGGTTTGTCAAAAAATATCCAAACGTGTCCGCCATTTCCTGAACGGGAACGCTCCAAGTAGGCAGGAATTGCCTTTTCTTTACAAGCGTTTAGGAAAGTAATAGCTTCATTTTGCCAATTGGTTTTGTCAAAATCAGCTACTAAAAACCAAGTGGTATTGTCTTGCAGTAAGGGATAAATTCCAATATGGTGAAAACCGTCCAAATGCTTTTGTATTTGTTCATTTGTAAGTTTCAAATAAGACTTTTCAGTAAAATTCTGAAATGTTCCACCATTCATTTTATGTGCCCGAAGACGATAACGGTCATAAAAATAGGCTGGCATATAACCCGATTTTGAGTTTTTCTCCCAACGAAAAGCAAACACATCTTCACGTCCTTTGAGGAGGGAGCGGAAGACTTGAATTTGAGTTGAGGAAACATTCATAAAGTATTATTTTATGTAACAGTATTTAACCAATATCAATTACATTTTCATCTCCAAACCATTCTTTAGCCTTTGCTATCACTTGAGGAGCAGGGCTATGAAAAAAAACTGCCAAATTCTCTTTAGCTCTTGTGCAACAAACATAAAATATCTTTTGAGTTCTTTCGGACACACTTGGCGAAGCTGTACCTAAAAACATTTTTTCAAAATTATAATTGTTCCATCCTCCGTTATCAAGAATAACTAAAACATTGTCAAATTCAGCTCCTTTAGTTTTATGCTGTGTTGAGAATGGTGTTTGACCTTCTAAATATTCATATAGCTTTTGAAATTCACTAAACTTGACATCTTTCACACGGTTATACAGGTACTCTTTTTTCTCTTTAAAATCATTTAGCTTATCATCAATCATACAAATTCCCTTTTCATTGGCATCTGTAATTACTTCCTCAATTGTTTTATCGCCAACATTTATAAGGTTTTCAATATTTTCTTTTAAAGTTCTTTTGCTTGCTATACTTGTAATTTTAAAACGAAAATCTGTGGCTCTCAAAAATTCATTGAATTTTTTATTTTGATACAATGAAATATTCGTTTGAATTTTGAAAAGATGCTTTATTAAGTTGTCTCTTTTTGATCCCTTCTTATCTTCATCATCTTCATCTTGCTTTTTGTCATCTACAAGAGCATCTTTTCCCAAATACATCTTCCGTACTTCGGAAAATGGTTTATTTTTCAACTGGTTGTACAGTTCCGCTTTTGCAGGGTCAGATAATAAAAGATTCTTTTTGAGTTCTCCTTGTCTGTTCTTTAATTCAAATTTATCAACCACAGCATCAAAAGTATCTTCATCGGTGATTTCAATTTCGGGTCTGTTATTTTTCTTATTGTATTTTATCTTTTCAAGAATTTCAGATTTCAATCCAAGCACAGGGTCTCTATCATAAATATCCATTAACGTTCTGAACCCTGCTTTCCCTGCTATTAAATTATGGGTTAGGTTCAGTTCCTTTGTTTCTTTTGAATTATTGAAATCCCAACTATATGTTTCTTCCAAGAATTTTTCAACCTTATCAATACCACCATCAGTAGAATGAAGGAATAGTACAGTGCCTTGTTTTACTATACCTTTAAATATATTGGGTGCATTGGGGTCGGTAGAAGGTTCTTGTGTAATACCATCAGTCCGAAGTTTATTTGCTAAATCAATAACAAGCTGAGGGTTTCTTCTATTCTGTTTCTTTGGAATTTCATTTACTGTATCTGCATCATCTCCTTTGTATTCGTCTAAATTTCCAATCCCATCATCATAAATAGATTGCATTGCATCACCAAAGAAACCGATGATATTTTTTCTTTCGCTCTTTTTGAAGTGAGTAAGAAATGTATCAACAACAGTTTTGCTTGTATCTTGATATTCGTCAATAAAAATATACTTGTATTTATCCTTTACGATACTGCTAAGTTTCGGGTATTTCTCAAAAAGATAATTTGCAACGATGAGCAACTCATCGTGAGAGATTATTCCTTCACGCAACCTAACAAACTCTTTATATTGTATTCCGTCTGGCAAAATATCAAAATGGTTTTCGGGAATAGGATTTACTCCATCTATTGAAACGTTACTAACTTCATCATCATTTGCTAAGGAAATAATTGCTTCTTTAAGCTCTTTTTGAAAGTGTTTTATATTATCCCATAAAAAATCGTGGATTGTAGATACATTGAGGTTTTTGTGGTTTACTCTTTCTTCGATTTCCTTTACTGCGGCATTGGTGTATGTCATACAAGCTACTTTTGCAGTTGGATTCTCAACTATTACCTGTCTTATAACACTTACCAACGAATAGGTTTTACCACTTCCTGCACCGCCACTTAAAAGAAAATTTCTTCCCTCATCAATTGATTGGAAAATTTGCTGTACTTCAGGTTCTAAACTTAATCTTCCTTCAACCATAATAAACCATTTTTTATGTAGGCAGGAATATTCCAGTTACTAAAATTCATATCACTGTGGTATAAAATGTCTAATGCAAAATGAGTTTTCTTTTTGATGCAAGAACCCGCTAATTCATAAGGACTTTTTGCATCATCATCAAAATAAGAAGCATTTTTTAATCCTTGAAAAGTAGCTTTGCCTCCTTTCACAAATTCTCTATTCAAATGGATAAAAGCATCTTCAAAGCTCCTTGCGTGATAGGCATTTTCATTTTGTTGATAACATATACAAACTGTAGCACTTCCAATAGTAATTGTCCTATTTGCAACAGGAAGTGCTTTTAAATCATCCCAAGTAACTTCTTTCAAAAAATGATTAATCGCAGAATTACTTGTTTCAGAGCCATTAATTACGGGGCAAGCTTCAATTTTTGGATTTCCCTTTTCGTCTTTATTTCCTATATCTCCAATAGAGTCAATGTCCGTTAAAATCAAAGATTTAATACCTAAAAATTCTATAAACTTCTCGAAGATTTGTGAATAAGCACCAACTTCAATTATGGATATATTTTGAGATAATAGTGGAAGAAAGGTGTCTTCTTTACCCTCTGCTTTTAGACGAGCTGCTTCTTCCAAATCGACTTTTCGCATAAAGGTTGGTATCAATATTCTTTCCGTATCCCCCTCAATTAAAACAGCCTTATCAGCAAAGAAAATTTCAGCCCTACTTATAGTTAAGTATTGTTTTAGAAACTGGTATTGATTTGGGTAGGCATCATATTGCTTTCTCAAATCTGAAAGATTTTTTGCAGTTACATTGTTCTTTGTTTCCGCTTTCAAATATTTAATATCATCAAAATCACTATCAGCAACAATGTGAGATGAATGTGTTGTAATTATGTATTGAAGTGGTCTATTTATTCCGTCATCTCTTTTGATACCTTCAGCAAGTAATTTTTTTATGTTTTTAATAAAGACATACTGCATTTGTGGGTGGGTATGTGCTTCAGGCTCTTCAATGATTAACAAATTAATATCTGCTGGCTTTTTGTCTTTATCCCTTTTGAAATCCTGGACAAGAATTTCAATTTCAAAAATCATACTTATAAGGTTCATATAACCTAAGCCATTGTAATGTTCCGGTAGCTTATGGTCATCGTGGGTATATACTATGGTTGTATTTCCTTCAAGTAATTCTCTATGTTGCAATGTTGAAATTATTGCTATGTCTGTATCGTTCAGTTTTATTCCTCCAAAATCTTGTACTTTCTTTATTACATCACTGAACAAGACTTTGTATATTTCACTTAATGTACTATCGGTTTCTGAAAGTTGGTCTTTAAAGTTTTCGGTAGCTTGATTTTTGTCGCTATTATCTTCTTTCTTTTTATATAGGCTTGAAGTTTGTTTGGACAGGGTGTTTTCTTTTTCTTTATTGGTTACGTCTCTTCTTGCACTAATGTACTTAAAGCTAATAATATCTTTAATACCAGTAATTTCATCCTTTAAGTCAATAAAGTTATTTTCATTAGCTGTTTCGGTTGGTATGTCATACTCAAAAGACATCTTATGAGTGTTGAAATAATTATCTAACTCTTGTTTTAGAAATTCTTTTAACTCTCTGGGCTTGTTTTTCTTTTTCTCTTCAACTTTAGCCTTTTCACTTATGGAAAAAGCTACATAATCAGACCTTAATTTTAGAAAATTAGTATAGCTTAATGTATATTCAAAACCCAATACAATTTTATTATTTTCAGGGTCTAAATCCATCAATACCCTGCTGACGTTTGATAAATCATCTTTCTCGTTATATTCAATAAATACCTTTAATTTGATGCCTTTGGGGTGAAATTCATCAGCAACATCAGGGGATTTTATAAGGTTTTCTAATTCGTTCCTAAAATCTATATTCAAGTCGTCATAAGAAAATTTACTTTTCTCATTCAAGAACTTATCAAGAACAGAAAGAATAGAAGTTTTTCCTGTATTATTTTTACCAATAACTAAGGAAAGATCTTCTTCTAAATCCATTGAAAATTGCTTAAGCAAACGAAAATTATCTATTTGCAGTTTAGTTATTTTCATAATGCTTAATTTTTATTTCTATTTAATCTCCTAGCCGAAAGCTTCTTCCAAATACTATCCGCCAATTTTATTTCTTTATCAGTGAGGCCATATCCATCTTTCAGGATTTGCTTATTGGTGATTTTTAAAATTTCATCAATGCTTTTTTTCTCTCGCATCATTTTGTCAATGACGGTTAGTAAATCAGCATTTTCGGTTTGGTAGGGGAGCAGTATTTTTTCTGCTTCGCTTGGCATCAATTCCAATACGCCTCCGCCATAACTACGTCCAACAATTTCAGAAAAAGCCAAAGACAAGGAATTGTAAAAACTGGCAATGAATGCATTTTTGTTTGTGTCTTTTTTCATAAATACACGGTGCATTGTGTCCGTGGTATAGGCGTTTGCTTCGTTTAAGATTAAACGAGGATAAAGGTTGTTTCTGCGGATAAATAACGCATCAGAAAGTTTGATGGAAGGAATAACAAACCAATCATCACGAATGCCTGTTTTGTAACCTTTGTTTACGCCCATTGATTCACCTAAACGGATGTATGAGTTCGCTCCTTTGTGTTCGTTTATTTTCTCTTTGGCTGGAAACACCAATAAGTGTGCTTTGGCTTTGGTTTGTCTATTAAGTTTCCAATCCTTTTCCGTAAAAATTACACTGTTGACTTGAACACTTCTGCCAACCATTGGTTTTGCATATTCTTTAAGGTCATAAGCTTCTACAACTGGCAAAGGAACAGTGAAGTAATCATTTGCTCCTGTGGTAATGCCAACTTCAATACTTGCGTAATTTCCAATTGTCGGAACTTTTCGTTTTTTGGTAATCTGTTCCAAAAAATCAATTTCTTCTTGTTCTAAAAAGTAATAAGTCCATTTATTTGATTTAAAATCTATCTTTTTGGTTGGACTTTTTAGGATATTCACATCAAGCTTTTTAAGGTCTGAAGCATCTCTTAATTCAAGATGTTCAATCAAATGTGAATCGCTTTCGTTTTTCTCACACAATAGCAAAACAACTTCTTGCTGAATGTCAGGGAAAACTAACTTCTCAAAAGAAATGATATTGATTTTATTGTAGAAATGAGCCAAAAACTCACGGAGTTGTTGAGCATAAGATACCTGCAACAATTCCGCAGGAATTACAAAACCAATCTTTCCTTTTTCTTTGAGCAACAAACTTGAACCAACCACAAAAGAAACCCAAGCATTGGTCAGTTTGGAATATTTTAGTTTAGCCCGGTTGAAAACTTTAATGGCTTCATTTTGCTGTTCTTCCTGAAAATATTGGTATCGAATGTATGGCGGATTACCAACCACTAAATCAAACTTCTGTGTGGTTTCATTGCAATACAAATGAAAATCGGTATTGATGACATTCTTGTTGTTGAGTCTGATTTTATCAGCTTTTTCTGCTTCCACATCATCAAACTCAATGGCTGTTACCGATTTGAATTTATGGTTGTTTTCTTTCAATTGTTCAAGAAAAACCCCATCGCCACAACTCGGCTCTAAAATTTCATAATCAGAACTTCCATTAATGCCCCATTTCAAAATGAATGCAGCAATTGGCTCTGGTGTGTAAAACCCACCTCTCAATTTCTCGGCTGTTGCGTTTTTAATTAGCTTCATACAATTCTTTTATTAATGGGATTAATGAATCTTCACTACCTAAATCGTATAGTTTAGCTAATAGCTTTTCTAGGTTCGCTTTTTCTCTAACAAATTGTCCTTGCAGTGGAGTTAAAGCTCTTTTATTTCCTGCGTTTGCATCTATTTGGTCATAAATGCTGATTAACTCTTTTTGAGTTTCTACGATTTTGTCGTGAAGTGCTTTTTGTTTGGGATCTGAAAAATCAATCTTTCTGATGGGAAGATTTTTCAAAACCTTTGTACCTCTTGCTTTATAGCCTCCTCTATAAACTTCACCTCTTAAAGTAATAATCCACTCTACGTATCTTGAATTAAGAATAGCTTGGATATAATAAATGGAATATGGGCTGTCTTGATTTAAAAAAATGCTACAATACCCCGCAGTTCCTCCAGCAGTGTGTAATGTTTGATATTTGTCTATAGGATATTTTTCACCTGTTGAGTTAACTCCAATAATAATTTTTTCCTTTATATTACCAAGCTCAAGATATTGACTTCTTCCGTATCTGTACCATTCATTGTTAGATTTTGGAGTTGGTTTAATGTCTCTTTTTAATAATCGAGTTTTGTTTTTGTTCAAATATTCAAACGCAAGTGGATAATTCTTTTTAAGTTGTATTTCATCAATAAATTCTACTTTTTCGTTACCTATTTGATAAGGATAAATAACAAAAGTATTGGGTTTAAAATTTCTGTAGGTATGTAATTTATCTTCTCCTTTTTTTCTAACCGTTTCATAATACGGCTTTGTAATATCTTTTTCTATTTTATAAGAATTTCCATTCTTTTCAAAAAAAATAAAATGTTTGTCAGTCTTTATTGGATTTAACACAAAAACATCATTGGCGCTTGTCTGAATTCCATTGTTTATATTCTTTTTGCCTACAATTTTTTCAAGAGTTTCGCTTTGACTTAAAATAGAATTATAAGCAGGTTTTAAATGTGGTGGTATCAAAAACCATAATTCATTTGAAAGTTTCTTGGATTCTAGGTTGTCAAATTCAATTCTTTCATAATTTCTAACTTTCCATTCTTTCAAACTCTTAACTTCAGTAAAAGAAAATGTTTTTTGTTTTTTCTTATTAAGAATTAAAAGACTAGTGTATGTTGTTTTATTTACGAAAACTTGATTTGCTCCAAATGAAACAATTGAATGCAGATATTCATTGTTTGAAAGCAATTCACGAAGTTTTTTGCCTGCACCAACTTTTGTGAATTTGCTCGGAACGATGTAGCCTAAAATTCCATCATCAGCTAACAAATTAATTCCCTGCTCAATAAATAGGAAATATTTGTCAAACTGTTTGTATGATGTTTTATAGTTTTCTGATTTCTTATATAGTGGAAATTCTAGGGGGGTAAATCTTATCATATCCTTCGACTTCATATAAGGCGGATTGCCTACAATGACATCAAAACGAAGTTTTGAAAAATCAAATGGATTAATAATTATCTGGTCTTTTTTATTGGTGACTTGTTCTGGATTCAGTAAACTATTTCCGAAAAAGATGTTTTCAGAAAGGTCGGGTAAAACTGGTTTTGTTTTGTTAGTTGAATTCACATCTTCACTTTCAAGTAATTTGAGAAGCAAACCAAATTTAGCTGCTTCAACGGCATTATAATCTTTATCGACACCATAAATACAATTCAATAAAAGTTGTCGCTTAATTTCAAACGGCAGTTTGTAGGTATTGATATTAGTTTGAATGAGTTTTGATTTCTCATTTTTTAGATAGTAGTCAATCAAAATATCATTTAGTAACTGAAATAACTCTAATAAAAACGCACCTGAACCGCAAGAAATATCAGCGAATTTCAGCTTTAGAATTTCCTTATCTGTTTTCCCTTCACATTTTTTCAAAACGGTATTTCTTAAAATATCGCTTATAATGAAAGTCGGTGTTGTGATAATATCACGGTCAACATTTTCAGGTTTCTTTACCAAAACAACTGCACCGCTTTGAATGTTTAGTTTCTCAGAAAGGAAAATTTCATAAATGCTTCCTAATACATCAGAAGAAAAAACACTGAAAGAATAAGGGCTTTCGGGATAATACAATTGTTTGATAATCGTCCAAAAAACAGAACTGATATTTTCAATAATCTTGTCTTTTAGAAGCTGGTCAAAAAGTCCTGAATTATATCGTTTGTCGGCTTCTTCAAATTTCTTTATGAGTGCTTTGAAGTCGTTTCTGTTGGCAAACTTCAAAAGCGTTTGATAATCTTCTAAATTTCTGTCCTCACAAACACGCAGAAACAAAACCCTGTTTAAATAGCTTTGAACAATGTCATTCAGTTGTTGCTCATCAATTTTCGGGTCGTGTTTGTATATTTCAGTACCGAGGACTTTTCTCCATTCATTGATTTGATTTAGGAATAAATTGTCAATCGAGTATTGATTGATTTTACTTTCAATTTCTTTCCATTCCGTTTCAAATGCTCCTGAATAAACAGATTCCTTTCCTAAAAGCTGTTTGATTTCTTCAAATTTACTTTCGTATTCTGTGTAATGATATTTTTTTACAAGTGCCTTTATGTGGTTATCGTCTTTCTCAACTTTTACAGAAGTGTCGTAAATGATTAAATATTCAAAGTTTGAAAGAACTGAAATTTTCAACTTCGCTGTAAATCCATATCGTCTGACTTGCTTTGCAGTGTCATTATTTGATTCAATGGAAACGCACGGTTTCTTAGCTTCCAAAAAGAATTTTCTTTCAGAAAAAAGTCGGAAAGTGTAATCTGGTTTTTTGGAGTGTTCGGAAGCGTTTGCTTTTAGTGCTTCTTCCAAAATTACTTCTCTTTCATTGGTTGGTTTACCTGCATTGTTTTTAATGTCCCAACCTAGCAACTCGAAAAACGGGTCTAAGAAATCACTGCGAAGCAGTGTTTCATTATACTTACTTGTCAAGTAATAATCCCTGTCGGCTCTATATTTTTCTATGAGTTGCTTTATTGTCATTTCTTCTTATTCGCTTTAATATATTTGGCTCTTTCCTCCGCTACTTTCAACGCTTCTATTCCTAAATCTTCGTCCTGAATTTCATATAAAATCTTGTCGCTTAGGAATGAAATCAAAAGGGCGTTCGCGTTATATTCGTATATGTTGGCAAGTTTCAGAACTACTTCTTTTGTAATTCTGCGTTCTCCTCGCTCCATTTTGCTCAAAATAGCAACGTCAATGTCGAGTAATGCAGCAACTTTCCGTAAGGGAAGCTCCTTTTCTTCTCGAATGTGTCTTAGCTTTTCGCCTATCGTTTCTGTTGATATACTTCTTGTTGACATAATGTGTCAAAAATAGGGATAAAATGTTTTAATATTTACATTGTTGGAATTGTTTTTCAACAAAAATTGTAATATTTAAAAATTTTATATTTTTTAAGTATTTAATTCAAGTTGATATTTATAAAAAACAAAGCAAAGGTTAAGTAATTTTGTTTTGTGAACCAAAAAAACAACACCAATGCTTTGCAAAGACAAAATTATATCAATTTTTGTTTAATTGATGATATTTTAAAAGGAATTGAACATCCAGAAGATATAAGAAGACAGGTTAGCGATAGTGAAATTATTTTAACTGCGATTGTGTCATCGACAAGCTTTTATGGAAATCATAGTTCAGCTATAAAGTTTATGAAACAATATGGATTTATACCAAAGATGCTTGACAAGAGTAGATTTAATAGAAGATTACATAAGATTGGAAGTTTGCTTTATGAGTTATTTGAAATAATAAGTTCATATTTTAAAGATTTATGCTGTGAGATGCAGTATATCATAGATTCATTTCCAGTTGCTGTTTGCAATAATATGAGGATTTCGAACTGCAAAATCCTCAAAGAAGAAAAATGGCGAGGTTACACAGCAAGTATGCGAAATTATTTTTATGGAGTTAAAGTACAATTACTTACCACAAAAAATGGAATCCCAATAGCTTTTCATTTTACACCAGGAAAAACAGCAGATGCAAAAGCACTAGGAAAAATGATTGACAAATTACCAGTAGAGGCTTCAATATATGGAGATAGTGCTTATACTGATTATAGTTTAGAAGATGCTGTATATGAAAGAAGATGTATTTCATTAAAAATTCAGCGTAAATCAAATGCTAAAAGAATGGATACTTTAGAACAAAAAAATGAAAAACTAAAAATGAGAAAAAGGGTAGAAACAACAATAAGCGATATTAAAAAAATGTTTCCAAGAACTATACATGCAATAACTTTAGAAGGTTTTCTAATAAAACTTACATTATTTGTCTTTGGCTTGCAATTAAATAAATCAATTAACTAGCAACTTGAATTATTTAATTTCCTAGCTTAAAGTTTTTCCAAATACTATCTGCCAATTTTATTTCTTTATCTGTGGAGCCATACCCAGTTATCGCAAAAATACTTAAAGTTCCCATTCCTATTAGATTTAAAAAAAATATAAAAGTAAAATTTGAAGAATTTTAGTAACAAAGAAGCCTCATCAAAATTTAGCATTAAGATGTCTCCCTTTGGTCGAAATGAAAAAGATTGCGAACTTTTTGTAGAATCTCCTGTTTTGTTATTCTTTTATGAATAGATTCTATTCTTTCTAACTAATTCTTAAGAAAACCACTTAATAACAAATTTTAACACAATTTTAATTTTACATTCAAATTTAAAAAATACGTTAAAAACAAGCATAAAAATCATTAAAAATAAATTCCTTCCCTATATTCTTAAGCACAAATTAATATTTTATTAATACTTTGTTTTTTTTGATAACAATATGCAAAGAAAAAATTGATTTCCATTTATTTAGAATAATCTATAATTTAAAATTCTTTATTTATATTGCAATAAAACTAAAATTTTGAAGAAACAACTCTTAATAATCATTTTATTTTTCATACTTGGTCATATAAATTATACATACAGCCAGCAATCACTAAATTGTAAAGTTTTTCTAGAATCTCATTCTAAAAAACTGGTTGTTCAGCAAAAAATAATTTATAAAAATCAGTACCCCTATCCTATTGATCAATTAACATTTAGTGATTGGAATCATAGTTTTTCTAACAGGCAAACACCCCTTGGAAAAAAATTATCGGATCAATTTGTTCGAAATTTTCACTTATCCAATAAAAGTGAAAGAGGAGAAACTTTTTTAAACACAATTACAGTTAATAATAACGTAGTTACACCACAAAGATTTTCAAATCAAATAGACCTATTTTCTATTCCTGTTTTTAATCTAAAATCGGGTGATTCAATAGAAATACAATTAAACTACGAACTCCAAATACCTAATAGTAAATTTACTCGATGGGGAACAAATAAAGAAGATTTTTATTTGAAAGATTGTTTTTTGTTAATCAACAAACAGATAAACAGTAATACGGGTGTTACTTATAGCAATGAAAACACAGAAGATGCTACTTATGAAGAAGTTAAGGAAATGCTGTTTTCTTTTGAAATTCCCGATCAATATAATATTATTTCTAACTTGGACTCAATAAATTCCAAAACGTTTAAAAGCACCCATTCAAAAGAATATCAATTCATAATAGAAAAAAATAAAACGTTTGAAACTCTTTCTAACGATAATATATCTATTATAACCAATCTAGAAAGTAAAAATGTTAATGATATTCAAAAATTCCTTATCATTGATAGAATCATTAAGTATTTTGAAAAACACATAGGAAAGTCTAAAACAAAACGTTTGCTTATTTCACAAGTTGACTATGACCGAAATCCTTTCTATGGGTTAAATCAACTACCAAGTCTTTTGAGTCCTTTTCCTGATAGTTTTTTATATGAATTAAAATTTTTAAAAGTGTATTCACAAAGTTTTTTGAAATCTAATTTAAACATTGATTGGCGAAAAGATCATTATTTATTAGATGCTATTCAACACTATTACCTGATTAATTACATTGAAGAATATTACCCTAATATAAATTTAGCGGGAACACTTAACCGATTTAAAATACTAAAAGGATATGAGTTCACAAATGCTAAGTTTAACGAACAGTATTATCATGCTTATCTTATAATGGCTAGAAAAACACTAGATCAAGCTTTAAACACTCCTAAGAACAAACTCAGTAAATTCAACGAGCAAATTGCACTCAAATACAAAGCTGGATTAGCATTTAAATATCTTGAAAATTACTTAGAAGATCGATCATTAGAAAAAAGTATCCAAGAATTCTTTAATATTAATCAAGAAAAATTTTGTAACACAATTGATTTTGAAACTATTTTAAAAAAAAATACTGAAAAAAATATAGATTGGTTTTTTCACGAATTAGTTTCTTCTAAAGAATTAGTTGACTATCATTTTGGTAAAATTCAAAAACATAATAATCAAATTCAACTAGAAATTAAAAAAAATCACAATTCTAGTATTCCCTTTACATTAAGTGGTTATAAAAACAAAGAAAAGATATTTCAAAAATGGATTATTCCTCATTTTGAAAAGGATACAACTTTTGCTTTTAATACAAAAGAATTAGATCAATTTGTTATCAATGAAAATAATTATTTTCCAGAACTAAATAAAAAAAATAATTATAAGACTACTAATTTTTTTAAACCTAACCGCCCAATAGATTTTACTTTTTTTAGGGATCTAGAAAATTCTAAACGAAACCAAATTTTTTATTATCCCAATATTGATTATAATGTGTATGATGGTGCTTTAATTTCCTTGATTTTAAACAATGAAAGCTTTATTGCACGTCCTTTTAATTACGAAATAAATCCTAGTTATTCATTTAACACCCAGTCCTTAACAGGTAGTGGATTTATAGGTTATTCATTAAACAAACCTTCTAATACTAATTTCCAAACTCGTTTTACCTTATCTACTTCTTACTACCATTACATACAAAATGCTTCCTATTTTAGGGTTATACCTGCTCTTATCTTTCGATTCCGAAATTTAGATATTACGAAAAATGAATACAAAACCCTTTCTTTTAGACAAGTTTTTGTAAACAAAGAATTTAGTCCTTTGTCTAAAGATACGTTATCTCCATTAAAATACTCCGTCTTCAACGCTCGTTATTCATTTGGAAATAATGAAACCGCAAAAGGATACCATATATCAAATCAAATACAAATAGGTAATGAATTTGCAAAATATATTAATGAAATTAGTTATAGAAAACTTTTTGAAAATAATTATCAAATAGGTTTTCGCTTTTACGGCGGAATATTTCTTTACAAAAACACTAATTCTTCCTATTATGATTTTGGATTAGATCGTCCAAAAGATTATCTTTTTGACTACTCATTTTATGGAAGAAGTGAAAAATCAGGTTTTTTTAGCCAACAAATTATTATAGCAGAAGGTGGATTTAAATCTAAATTTAGTAATCCTTATGCTAATCAATGGTTAACCGCCGTTAACATAACTTCCTCTTTATGGAAATGGGTTCAAGTATATGGCGATGTAGGCCTCTACAAAAACAAATATAGTAATCCTAATTGGGTTTATGACACTGGAATTCATTTTAATATAGTCCCTGATTATTTCGAAATATTTTGTCCTATTTATTCAAAAAATGGATGGGAAATAGGACAAAAAAATTATGCCGAAAAAATACGTTTCCAATTTACTATTAATCCCAAAACTCTTTTAGGTATTTTCAACAGAAAATGGTTTTAAAACAATAAAAACACATTTTAAGTAAAAATATCTAATAAAAAACAACATTTTTATAAAAAATAAATAATTAAAAAAGATTATATTGAATTAAAAATACGAATAATTAAATTTTATTTTTTCAAAATAAAGCACAACATAACGGCTTTTTAATTAAATTTGCGTACTTACATTTAAGAAAATGGCACAAGTAGAAGAAAAAAAAGAATTAACTTTTGAAGATTTTAAAACAGAAGTTTTAAATGATTATAAAATTGCGCGCATCAGTCGCGAATGTAGTTTATTAGGTCGTAAAGAAGTTTTAACAGGAAAAGCAAAATTCGGCATTTTTGGCGATGGAAAAGAAATCCCTCAACTTGCTTTAGCAAAAGCATTTCAAAATGGCGATTTCCGTTCTGGTTATTATCGTGACCAAACTTTTATGATGGCCATAGGTGCTTTGAGTATTGAACAATTTTTTGCGGGTCTTTATGGACATACAGATTTAGCATTCGATCCTATGAGTGCAGGTCGTCAAATGGGAGGCCATTTTTCAACACACTCATTAGATGAAAATGGAAATTGGAATGACTTAACCAAACAAAAAAATTCAAGTGCTGACATTTCTCCTACAGCGGGACAAATGCCACGCTTATTAGGTTTGGCACAAGCATCTAAAATATTTCGAAATGTAGAAGGAATAGACACTACTAATTTTTCTGTAAAAGGAAATGAAGTAGCTTGGGGAACCATTGGAAATGCCTCAACTTCAGAAGGATTGTTCTTTGAAACAATCAATGCAGCAGGCGTATTACAAGTTCCTATGGTAATGAGCGTATGGGATGATGAATACGGTATTTCAGTACACGCACGTTATCAAACCACAAAAGAAAATATATCCGAAATATTAAAAGGTTTCCAAAGAGATCAAACAAACAATGGTTTCGAAATACTAAATGTAAAAGGTTGGGATTATCCTGGCTTAGTAGAAACCTACCAACAAGCTTCTAAAATAGCAAGAGAAGAACATGTACCTGTATTAATTCACGTAAATGAATTAACCCAACCCCAAGGTCATTCAACTTCAGGATCGCATGAACGTTACAAATCCGTTGAACGTCTCGCTTGGGAAACAGAATTTGACTGCCTATCTCAAATGCGTAAATGGTTGCTAGAAAACAGTTTAGCCACAACCGAAGAATTAGACGAAATTGATACTCAAGCTAAAAAGGATGTATTAGAAGGCAAAAAAACAGCTTGGAATAATTTTACAAACCCTATAAAAACCGAAAGAGACGAACTAGTAACGATCTTACAAAACATTGCATCTGAGTCAACAAATAAAGTTTTTATAGAAAAATATGCTCATGATTTAAATAACATAAAAGAACCTATTCGTAAAGACATTCTTATAACTGCACGTAAAGTGTTAAGAATGCTAATACAAGAAAATACCAAAACAACTCTAGCAAATTGGATTAGTCAATATATTACTAAAATTCAACCTAAATTTAGCTCTCATTTGTTCTCTCAATCAGAAAACAATGTACTTGCTATCAATGAAATAAAACCTACTTATGATGAAAATTCAGAAGAAGTAGACGCTCGTTTAGTTATAAGAGACAATTTTGATGCTATTTTTGCAAAATACCCACAAACTTTAATCTTTGGTGAAGATTCTGGAAACATTGGAGACGTAAACCAAGGTTTGGAAGGAATGCAAGAAAAATATGGCGAAATGCGTGTGAGTGATGCCGGTATTCGTGAAGCCACTATTCTAGGTCAAGGAATTGGTATGGCTATGAGAGGATTAAGACCTATAGCAGAAATTCAATATTTAGACTACTTATTATACGCCATTCAAATCATGAGTGATGATCTTGCAACACTACAGTATCGTACAGCAGGTCGTCAGAAATCACCTTTAATCATAAGAACTCGCGGTCATCGTTTAGAAGGCATTTGGCATTCTGGGTCACCTATGGGAATGATTATAAATGCAATTCGAGGCATTCATGTATTAGTTCCTCGTAATATGACAAAAGCGGCTGGATTTTACAACACTCTATTACAAACAGATGAACCCGCATTAGTAGTAGAATGTTTAAATGGTTACCGTTTAAAGGAAAAAATGCCTACGAATCTAGGTGAGTTCAAGACACCTATAGGCATTACAGAAACACTCAAAGAAGGGAAAGACATAACTATAGTATCCTACGGCTCTACTTTACGTTTAGTAGAACAGGCAGCAAAAGAATTACTAGAAATAGGAATTGATATAGAAATTATTGATATTCAATCATTGCTCCCTTTTGATATTAACCATGACATTGTAAAATCAGTAGCAAAAACAAATCGTTTGTTAATTGTTGATGAAGATGTACCAGGTGGTGCTGCTGCCTATATTTTACAACAAATTGTAGAAGAACAAAAAGCTTATAAATACCTAGATAGCCAACCAGAAACTCTTACTGCAAGGGCACACCGTCCAGCTTACGGTACTGATGGCGATTATTTTTCAAAACCTTCTGTGGAAGATATTTTTGAAAAAGTGTATGAAATTATGCACGAATCTAATCCTAGCAAATTTCCAAGCTTATACTAAAGTTATTTTTTTATTTTAAATAAAAAAGGAAAGTCTTTTTAAAATTTTTCCTTTTTATCATTCTCATCAAAGAATGTAAATAGACAATATGAATTAAAAAGTACTGATAATAAGGATTTTACTATCCTCCAAGTACCCAAGCTAGAAGTCACGTTATTACTTTTAGACACTCTCTTTTTTATTTAGAGCATAAAAAAGACAAGGAAAAAGAATTACACGTAAATTTTATCTTAACAAAACTAACCTCATTAATTATTTTAAAGGAGGTTAGTTTTATTATTTTATAAACAAAGGCTATTTTACTAAATCATAGCGATCAGAGTTCATAACTTTTACCCAAGCTTTAACAAAATCGTGTACAAATTTTTCTTTATTATCATCTTGTGCATAAACTTCTGCATAAGCTCTTAAAACAGAATTTGATCCAAATACTAAATCAACTCTTGTAGCAGTCCATTTTGTGATTCCGCTTTTTCTATCAACAATATTATAAAGATTTTCTGAAACAGGGGTCCAAGTATAATTCATATCTGTAATATTTACAAAAAAGTCATTACTTAAAATACCTTCTCTTTCTGTAAAAACACCTTGTTTTAGACCTCCATAGTTAGTACCTAAAACTCGCATACCACCAACTAAAACAGTCATTTCAGGTGCTGTAAGTCCCATCAGTTGTGTTCTATCTAGAAGTAACTCTTCTGGGGCAACAGCATAGTCTTTTTTTAGCCAGTTCCTGTACCCATCATGAATTGGTTCTAAAACAGAAAATGATTCCACATCTGTCATATCTTCTGTTGCATCTCCTCTTCCTGCATTAAAAGGTACTTTAATATTTATGCCTCCTTCTGCTGCTGCTTTTTCAATAGCTGCACAACCTCCTAAAACAATCAAGTCTGCTATACTAATATTCTGAGCCAATTGGGTCTTAATTTCTTGAAGTTTATTTAATACTTTTTCTAATCTTTGAGGCTCATTTCCTTCCCAATTTTTTTGAGGTGCTAAACGAATTCTCGAACCATTAGCTCCCCCTCTAAAATCAGAACTACGGAAAGTTCTTGCGCTATCCCATGCTGTATTAATTAGTTCTGTTTTAGTTAGTCCTGAGTTCAAAAGTTTTATTTTTAACTCTTCTATTTCAGCATCATTTAATTTGTAATCAACAACTGGGATAGGATCTTGCCAGATTAAATCTTCTTTTGGCACATCAGCTCCAAGATACCTATTTTTAGGACCTAAATCACGATGTGTTAATTTAAACCATGCTCTTGCAAATACATCTTCAAAATAAGCTGGATCTTTATAGAATTTTTCTGCTATTTTTCTATATTCAGGATCTAGTTTCATAGCCATATCTGCATCTGTCATAATAGGATTTCTACGTACTCCTTGTATATGCGCATCGAATGGTTTGTCTTCTTCTTTTATATTGATTGGTTCCCATTGCCAAGCATCTGCTGGACTTTTTCTTAGTTCCCATTCATAATTTAATAAAAGATGAAAATACGTATGATTCCATTTATCTGGAGTGGTTGTCCATGCTCCTTCTAACCCACTGGTTACAGTATTTTCGGCATTTCCTTTCCCTTCTGGATTGATCCAACCAAAACCTTGTGTTTCAACATCTGAAGATTCAGGATTTGGTCCCAAGATAGAAGCATCACCATTTCCGTGTGCTTTACCTACTGTATGTCCTCCTGCTGTTAATGCTACGGTTTCTTCATCATCCATAGCCATACGTTTAAACGTAGTTCGAACATCTTGAGCTGTTTTTAACGGATCTGGCTCTCCGTTAACTCCTTCAGGATTTACATAAATTAATCCCATTTGTACCGCTGCTAAAGGATTTTCAAGAGAGTCGCTATCCGCATCATCAAAATATCTTTCTTTTGCTAACCATTCTTTTTCTGCTCCCCAATAAATATCTTTTTCAGGATGCCAAATATCTTCACGCCCGCCTGCAAAACCAAATGTTTTAAAACCCATTGATTCATAAGCCATATTTCCTGCTAGGATTATTAAATCTGCCCAAGAAATTTTATTTCCATATTTTTTCTTAATGGGCCATAACAATCTACGTGCTTTATCTAAATTACCATTATCAGGCCAACTATTAAGTGGAGCAAAACGTTGATTTCCTGTATTGGCTCCACCTCGTCCATCTGCTAAACGATACGTACCTGCTGCATGCCATGCCATTCTAATCATTAAACCTCCATAATGTCCCCAATCTGCTGGCCACCAGTCTTGGCTTTCTGTCATTAGTTTTTTTAAATCATTTTTTAATGCTTCAAGATCAAGTTTTTTAAATTCTTCTGCATAATTAAAATTTTCACCTAAAGGATTTGTCTTAGTATCGTGTTGATGTAGAATATCAAGATTAAGTGCATTAGGCCATTTATCTACAACCGATTTTTTAATTTCGGTGTTAGCTCCTTGGTGAAAGGGACATTTTCCTTCTTTTGATTTGTTCATAGTTTTTTATTTAAATTTTATTTTTTATTATATTAGGGTTTTAAAAATTTACCTCATGGCTTTTTTGTAATTCAGTAATAACTTTTATAAAAGTGTATCATCATTTTGGTTTGATTACAAACCTAAAGAATAGTCAATTTATAAAGATTTTATTTTTTATCTAACTCAAATATACCAAAAATCGTTGTGTTTTCTAAAAAAGACTACCTGAATTATTTATTATTATTAAGTCAAATGAGTTAATTTTTCTAATATTTAATATTAGTTTTTATATAAGTAAATAGTATGCTTTTGTTTTTAAAATAAATGTTTTTTAGTGAAAGTGTTTTTTCTAAAAGGAATAGGAATTTTTCAATGATAATTTATTTAGATAAAATTATACGATTGAAATTTATTACGATATAGTATTTTAAAATTTTAGTTTGGTATTTCTTCTCCCTTTTTATGAACTAGGGTGTAAAAATTAAGGTAATTTGAAAATATCTCTTTTTTTGTTCAATTATTTAGGGTTTATTATGTTTGACTTATATATTAATAACTAATTTATGGTGATTTCGTACAATTCAATTGGCAATTGATCGGGATCTTGAAAAAAGGTAAATCTTTTTTGCGTAAATTCATCAATTCTTATAGATTCGACTATGATATTATGTTTTTTTAATTTTTCTATCATTTCTTCTAGATTTGAAACTTCAAAGGCTAAATGTCTTAATCCACAGCTTTCTGGTCTTGAAACTCTCATTGGAGGATTTGGAAAGGAAAATAGTTCAATAATATAGTTTCCATTTAATGCTAAATCTAGTTTATAAGATTGTCTTTCTTCTCTATATGTTTCTTTAATGATTTCTAATTCTAAAATTTTAGTATAAAAATATTTTGACTTTTCGTAGTCTGAACAAATAATGGCTATATGATGAATACTCTTTAACATATTTTGTTTTAAACGCATTAAGGCAACATATAATTGTTGCCTTAAATTATTTTTGAGAATTAAATTAAAGTTTTTGAAGTTCTTTTAAAACAGCTTCTCCAACTCCATGAGCGGATTGTGGATTTTGTCCTGTCACGACTCTTTGGTCAACTGCTACGTGAGATTGCCATAGTCCTGATTTTTCAAATTTTGCACCACGTTCAATAAGTTTAGTTTCTAGACTAAATGGCACGACATTTTCTAATTTTATTGCACTTTCTTCTTCATTGGTAAAAGCGTTTATTTTTTTTCCATCAACTAAATATTTACCATTACTAAGTTTAATATTTACCAAACCTGCTGGTCCATGACAAACAGCACTTACTACACCATTATTTTCATAAATTTTTTGTGCAATTAGTGCTAGTTCTTCATTGTCTGCAAAATCCCACATGGTGCCATGTCCTCCTGCATATAAGATAGCTACGTAATCTGACGGATTAATATCCGATGGTTTCATTGTATTTTGGATTTTAGCTTGATATTTTTTGTCAGTTAAAAATCTTTGGTCGATAGGGTCTTCATTATTTTCTCCATAATATGAAGGATTACCTCCTTTAGGGCTAACAAATTCTATTTCATATCCTGCATCACTTAAAACAGCCCAAGGGTGAGTTACTTCTCCTAAATAATATCCCGTAGATTGACCTGTTTCTCCGAGTTTGTTGTGGCTCGTAACCACAAATAAAATTTTTTTATTCATTTTTTTTCTATTTAAAGTTTGCGCATTTACTTGACATAAACCACTAAAAGTAATATAACTTAGAATTATTATAATTCTTGTCGAAATGTTTTGAAACAATTTATTCATTGTCTTACTGTTTTTAGTTGGTTGCAAATTTCATCGCATTCTTTTTCTTCTCATAGGAGATAAATCACAAGTTTTATGTGATGTATATCACACTTAAGAACTAAAACGGCTAAGGGTTTCTCTTGAAACACCTAAATAAGAAGCAATTAGGGTTTTAGGCACTCTTTGAAATAATATTGGATAATTTTCACGAAGTTGCTCGTATCTTTCTTTAGCATTGCTATTTAATAAAGATAGTATTCTTCTTTGTAAGGCCATATAACCTGAATTGGATTTTTTTCTAAAAAAGTGTTCTATTTTGTGCATATCTGCACATAATTTTTCTCTATTACACAAGGATAGACAAAGTACTTCTGTTGCTTCAATGCAGTCTATATTTAATATAGACTTTGTTTCATTAAAATAAGCTTGATAATCCGTAATCCACCAATCTTCCATTGCAAACTGCATGATGTGTTCTTTACCGTCTTGATTAACATAATAAGCTTTTAAAAGACCTTTTGTGACAAAATGATCATTTTGCACAAAATCTCCTTCTTGAATCAAATATTGGTGTTTTTTTAACTTTTTGGTTGTAAAATGAGACAAAATATATTCAAATTCTTTATCTGTTAATGGCGTAATTTTTTCTATTTGATGTCTTAGTATCTCGCTCATCTTTTTGTAAACTGTATTTTTTTTAATCGGATATTATTTTTGGTTGTTTAACCTGCTATTAGGTAAATATAGTGTAAAAGATAAAAAAGACAAAGTTTAGCTAGATGGTTTTCTGTTAATCTTGATGTAAAAAGTATGATTTTTTAGAAATATTGGTTCTTTAGCAACAATAATGTTTTGTCTATTTTTCTACATTATTCAACTTTCATAATACCATTTAAACTTAAAATATACTGGATTAAAAAATAAAGTTCTTGATACGTTTTTTCTTTTTTAAAACAATTTGAACAAACGGTTGAGTATATCGAGCGCGAAGCGTATCGAGAACCAACGCTAATTTTTATTGTTTTTGTAGGATAGTGTCTAAATCAACATTATGTGATTTCTCCCTTTGATAGAAATGACAAGATTGCGAACTTTTTGGACAGTCTCAAGGTTAAAAAATATTATTATATGGAAATTTCAAAGTTTAAATGGTATTACTAATTTATTTTCAATTATTTTTATCTTTTTTACTATGGAAATACAGATTGGTTTTATAAATATTAGGTAAAGACTAACACTCCATACTATGAATACAATTTTCGATTTTTTTTTATGTGTATTTCCAGAGTCCTCTTTTGTGAATAAGGGAATTAAAAATAGTGAAAGTAAGGAGTTCCTGATTATAGAAAAAATTAGCATCTTAATTATTGGGTCATTGAGTCCTCTAACTAATATGGAATCTGAATGATTATAAGGATTTATATAAATTCTTATTTTTTAAGCTTTTTTTAATTTATCAAATAACTTTTCACAATCTTCCACGCTGTTAGATCCATAACCAAAAGCAATTTTATTATTTTTATATTTTTTGTTTTAAACAATATATACGTACCTAATCTTAACTTCGGATAACTTGTCTTTGTTATTATAAGCAGACGTTAGATTTTCAACCTCAGCAATTACTTCAATTCAATACTTTGTTTTTTCTGATTTACAAATATTTATTACAGTAAATAATAAGATCCAAAACTCTCTTAAAATAAAAGGGATAAAGAATAATATGACATATCTTGTGTGTGTTTGATAATTCTTCTTTATTTATTTATTTTTCTTTGAATATTATTTTTTACTAAATAACTTTTTATCAACTATAAATTAAACATTAAAGATACTATCAGATAGCATGAAAACTTTATATATTATTTTACTTAATTGTTTTTTAATGGTCGTTATCTCTTGACAAGGTTTGACAACCTGTTATTTTTAATGTGTTTTAAAAAACTAAATTAAAGGTTTAACAAATAAATACAAATATTTATAAATCAATTAATATAGTTACTTTATCTCATCTATTAATTTACCATATTATCTATAATCGCAATATGCACTGCTCTAAAAAAGTTAAATCTATTTAGGTGCAGTGCATTCTTATATGTTCTTATAATTTGCAAGTTAATTTTTATTTTTTTAGTATTCTAGTTCTGTAGCATGTTCTATGTTCCATTCTCCCATTATTTGACGATGAATATAACACGCATTGGCTTGTTTGAGTAATTCTTCTTTTTGTTCTTGGGATATATTTCCGTCAATATGAATAGCCACTTTTATAGTGGTTTTTAATCTGCTAGGTTCTTTCTTTATCTCTTCTGAAAGTTCTGCTTTGACTTCTCCTATTTCCCAGTTATTTTTTCGTGCAATAAAACGAACTGTTGCTACCTTACACATAGCTAAACCACTCAAGACTAATTCTGATGGACTTAAGCCTAGATCAGTACCTTTGCTTTCCAAAGGTTCATCACCAACTATGGTATGTGTTCCGTTAGTAATAATACTTTGGTATCCTTCTGGTAAATTTTTTATCTTGATTACTGCTCCCATAATGGTTTTTCTTTTTTAAATTGATCTAATGCTAAACCTAATAATGAACCCAATAATGCTATATGAATCATAATATTCATCCAATTTGCGGAAGGTATATGAACTGTTGTTAGAGCAACAAACATAACAAATGATAAAAAGCTATAGGAATAAAATAGTTTTTTATTAATAATGAGTAAAATTCCTGCAAGTAGTTCTAATGATGCTAAAATAATTGCTAAAATAAAAACGCCTGTATCTCCTAAAAAGCTCCAACCTGTGGACTTTAGAAAACCTGCCATATTTTGTAAACCTGCTCCTCCTAAAAAACCTTCAAAGAATTTTTCAAGTCCTCCCCAAATGAATAATAAACCAAAGGCTATTCTGATAATTAAATTTCCTAAATTCATTTTTTTTTTGTTAATAATTAAATTTCAGTTGCTATTGGAAAATCAATTTCAAAACCAGCTAAATTATGAATATAATTACTGATGATTTTATCCCCTACAGTAATAACTAAGTCTATTAAATTAGCTTCTGTATAACCCGCTTCAAAAAAAGTCTTTTTAGTTTCTTCTGTAGCTCTTCCTTTATTTTCTACTACTGATGCGGTAAACTTAACTAGGGCATCTAACTTAGAATCAAAAGAAGCTGTTCCTTTTCTTAATTCTATGATTTGATCATTGGTAAAACCATTCATTTTTCCCAAAACAGTATGCGCTGATTGACAATAACGACAACCATTAATTTGACTTGTAACAAGATTAATAACTTCTCTTTCTTTTGCTTTTAAAGTGTTTTTTCTATTTTGTAAAGTTAAGTAATCACCTAGTGCTGTTTCGTTTTTTGCATAATAGGCATATAAATTAGGTACGAAACCTAAGTCTTTTTGTAAATTATCAAAAATTACTTGATTGTTTTCGGATACTTCTACTCGTGTAGGAACTGTAAACTTTGTCATTGTTTTTAATTTTAAATATTAATAAATTAATTACAATGCAAAGATGAGGTAAGAATAAAGGAATCTGTTAGGTTATCGTTCCCGATGAGTTGTCCATATTTCCCAAAAGATGTTTTTTAAATTCTGACGGACTTAGATTTTCAGATTTTTTAAAGAAACGGCTGAAAGTTTGTATATCTTCAAACCCTATTTCGTATGCTATTTCTTTTATAGGTTTGTCTGTATATCTAAGCATTCTTTTAGCTTCTAAAAGTTTTCTTTCATGAATAATTTGTAATGGACTTTTGTCCGAAACTTTTGAAAAAAGATTAGCAAGAGTTTTTGCTGATTTATTTAATAATTCAGCATATTCTTTTACGGTATGTTTGTTTCTAAAATGTTGTTCTACTAAATAATGATATTCTCTAACTAAATCTACTTCTTTTATCTCTAATTTAGAAAAGTTCATTTGAGATTTATAGACACGTGTACAAAGTATGATAAATCTTTTTAACATCATTTGTAACATTTCTAATTGTAAATCATCTTTTGATTGCATTTCTACTTGAAACATTTGCCAAAATATTTCAAATTTATCAATTTCTTCTTTAGGTATTTGAAAATAAGGTAATTGATTGGCTCCATAAAATAAAAGTCCTTTACAACTTACTTCACTATCATGGTCTTTAACACAATAAAACTCGCGATTGAATTTTATTATTCTTGCTGTTTCTAAGTTTATAAATTCTATTTTATGGAATGCTGTCAGACAAAAAATAGTATTATTATTAAGAGATAATTTTATGCCTTCATAAGATACTTCGGATTCATTTCCTTTTACCCATACAAATAAAAGAGGATAAGATGAAGTATCATCAAAGGTTAATGAACTTCCTTTTTGTAAGTTTATTAACTCTATGTATTCGTCATTTAATCCTCTATATATCATTTAAATTTTATTTTGTAAATGGGTAAATATTTTCTTTGTTATGACTTGTTATTATTTTATAAATAAAATTGTATACAAATATAAATGAACCCTTTGAAATGTAATAGTACTTTTTGGGATAGTATTCATTAGTAGTTATTTTATCTTATTTCCCATATTTTTTTACTATTTCATAAAGTAGTTTGCTTCTGTATTCTAATGTTTCATTATCAAAATTATCAATAGGAGTAAATTCTATTCCTGTTTTATTCTTAAATTCAAAATTAAAGTTAGTAAATCTCGAATTTGTCTTGTGATAAAACGTATCAATTAGCGTCCTTTCGCAAACTAATCCATTATTATAAGTTTTTTTCTTTCCGTTATAATATTGTTCGTTATTAGAAATAATATTACCCAATTCTGAAGAAGTAACAATCCTCCTAATTTATACCATTTAAACTTAAAATATACTGGATTAAAAAATAAAGTTCTCGATACGTTTTTTTTCATTTTAAAAACAACTCGAACAGACGTTTTAGTATATAATTGAAATCATCGCATGGTATAAAATAAGAGCTATTTATTTTCGTTTCTTCATCAATAAATTTTTACAATTTCACTTTATTGTAGGTGTTTAGTATGTATAAAACCTTAATATTTATTTAAATAAAAAGGAAATGATAATACTTCTTATATGATTTTGTCTTTCTTATTTCTTTCGTAATAAACAAATAAAAAACTTCTGTTAATCTAAAAAAGTCTAACAGAAGTTACTTCTTTATTTCATTAAGTTTTTACATAATTTTATAAATACGATGTATTGGAATAGTAACTCCTTTTTTTAGAATTATTTCTTGATCTGTTACTCCCCAAACCGTTGTATCCACTACTTTTTTTGAAACGTCATCTTCAAAATAAATTTTAATTTTAGCATGTTCTACATTTCCTAATACCTGTGCTCTTTCTAACTCTGCTTTTAACTGTTTTCTATCCTTTAATTCTTCCAATACTTGTTCTGTAGGAAAATGTAGATTTTCAATTAATTCTTTTTCTATTAATTCAAATTTTGTTTCCATATATTTACACTTATTTTTATGGGTCTGAGATATTATAAATTTAATGATTTTTTACAATAAATTACATTTTTTTATGAATTCCTTTGCTTTTTTACCGTTTCAAAATTTAGAATCAGAACGATTAATCTTAAGAAAAATGACTCATAATGATGTAGATGAGGTATTTGCATTACGAAGTAATGCTGATAATATGCAATTTATACCGCGTCCTTTACTAAAAAACAAAATAGAAGCCTTAGAATTGATTGACACAATCAATAATAAAATTAAGGAAAATGAAGGAATTAATTGGGCAATTACTGAAAAACCGAATGATAAATTAATAGGTTTTTTAGGTCATTATCGCATACAAAGAGAAAATTATCGTTCTGAAATAGGTTATATGATATTACCCGAATATAGAGGCAAAGGTATCATTACAGAGGCTACTAAACTTATATTGGAGTATGGTTTTAGTCAAATGGGATTGCATTCTATAGAAGCTGTAATAGATCCCAAAAATCAAGCTTCTGCACGAGTATTAGAGAAATTAGGCTTTATAAAAGAAGGTCATTTACGAGAGAATGAATATTTTGAGGGTAAATTTTGGGATTCTGTTATTTATTCGATCTTAAAATCAGAATTTAACTTAAAAGATAGAAAGAAGTAGCATTCATATTAAGCATAAAAATTTGATTAAAATAAAAACTCCATTTTTTAGACAAAAGTTCTAAAAAATGGAGTTTTAAAAATTACAAGATCTACCTAATAATGGTTGTATTTAGAACCCTCTATGAATTTATCTTTCATTAGTCTTTTTCCCAATTTCCAACTACGGAAGTTGCTAAGGCATTACCTAAAACATTTGTTGCACTTCTGAACATATCGCAAAAATGATCTATTGGCAATATTAAAGCAATGCCTTCTACGGGAATATCAAACATTCCGCAAGTGGCTGCTACAACTACTAAACTAGCTCTTGGAACTCCTGCTATTCCTTTACTTGTTAGCATTAAAACTAATAACATTGTTAATTGAGTTCCTAAATCTAATGATACACCGTAGGCTTGTGCTATAAAAATACTGGCAAAAGTCATATACATCATACTACCATCTAAATTAAAGGAGTAACCTAATGGTAACATAAATGATACAATTTTGTCTTTTATACCAAATTTTTCTAATTCTTCTGTTAGTTTAGGAAAAACAGCCTCACTACTTGTTGTACCAAATGCAATTACTAAAGGTGAAATAATATGATTTAAAAGTATTTTTATTCTTTTTCCTAAAAACAAAGAACCTATAATTAGTAATACAATCCATAATGAAGTAATTCCTACTAAAAAGGAACCAAAGTACTTTGTATAAGTTAATAAAAGTTCTCCTAAATCACGAATGGCAAATACGCCTGCTATAGCTCCAAAAACACCTAGTGGGGCAAACTTCATTACATAGTTTACCATTTTTAAAATGATATGAGACATTTTATCTAATGCGTTTATAACCGATTTTGTTTGCTCTCCTAAGGAAGCAGCTGCTAAACCAAAAAAGATTGAAAAGATTACAATTTGTAAAATTTCATTAGTTGCCATTGCTTCTACAACACTTTTGGGAATTATGTGTTCAATAAAATTCTGTGCAGAAAAATTTTGTGTTTTTTCGGTAACTTCCGCTGCTGTGGTTATATCTACTCCACTTAAGTTTAATCCAGCTCCTGGTTCTAGAATATTTACCCAAAACATGCCTATTAATAATGATATAAAAGAAGCGGTAAAAAACCAGCCTAAGGCCTTTCCTCCTATTCGTCCAACCGCTTTGATATCTCCTAATTTAGCAATACCTACTACTAATGTTGTAAAAACTAGAGGTGAAATAATCATTTGAACTAAACGAATGAAAATAGTGGCTAACATTTTTATATATCCACTAAAATCTTTAGCAGTAGCCTCATCACAATTATTATGTATAAAAATCCCTAATGTTGCACCTAAAAGCATTGCTAATAAGATTTGCATAGTAAGATTTGAAAAAATAGATTTCTTAGAAACCTCGTTTTTAGTTATTTCCATTATTTAAATTGATAAATTTTATTTAATAAATAATAATCTGCCATTACTAAAGCAGCCATTGCTTCTACAATTGGTACGGCTCTTGGCACCACACAAGGGTCATGCCTGCCTTTTCCTTGTTGCTCTACAATATGTCCATCAACCGTTAGTACTTCTTGTTTTTGAATTAGAGTTGCCACAGGTTTAAAAGCTACCCTAAAATAAATATCCATACCGTTACTTATTCCTCCTTGTATTCCTCCTGATAAATTGGTTTGGGTGGTTCCATCTGGATTAAAACGATCATTATGTTCACTCCCTTTCATTTTAGCTCCACAGAAACCACTTCCATACTCAAAACCATGAACTGCATTTATAGATAGCATAGCTTTTCCTAATTCAGCGTGTAACTTATCAAAAACAGGCTCACCTAAACCTATTGGTACATTTTGGATTACACAAGTTATGGTTCCTCCTATTGTATCGCCTTGTTTTTTGATTTCTTTGATATGGTTTTCCATTAATTCTACAACCTCTAAATCAGGGCATCTAACGGGATTAGATTCTATTTTAGAGAAATCCAATTTTTGATACGGTTTGTTTATACTTATTTCTCCTACGGAAGATACGAAAGCGTTTATTTTGATTTGAGGAATTATTTGTTTTGCTACGGCTCCTGCTAATACTCTACAACTCGTTTCTCTTGCAGAACTGCGTCCTCCTCCTCTGTAGTCACGAAAACCGTATTTTTGATCATAAACATAATCAGCATGACTAGGTCTGTATGTATCTTTTATATGACTATAATCCTCTGTTTTTTGATTGGTATTAGGGATTATAAAACCTATAGAAGTACCTGTTGTTTTTCCTTCAAAAATTCCGGATAAAAATTGTACTTCATCTTCTTCTTTACGTTGTGTAACAATAGAGGATTGACCAGGCTTACGTCTTTGCATCTGTTGATGAATGAAGGACATATCTAACTCAATTCCTGATGGACATCCTTCAATTACACCTCCCAAAGCTTGTCCATGTGATTCTCCAAAAGTGGTTACTTTTAATATATTTCCAAAAGAATTTCCTGCCATTAGATTAGAGTATTATTAACAAATAGTAAGAGAATGTTTTTTAAATAAGTTTATTTTGTTTTTTTTCAGAACATTCAAAAAAATTAAGGCTGTCTATCTAAAACAGCCTTATTTAATATTTGTACTATGAATTAAAAAACGAACATAGCTCGCTCGCTCATCATTTCATTTACTTCATTAGCTACTTCTTCAATTACTTCTTCATTTGTATGATTCATCAATACACGATCTATCAGTTCTACAATTTTATCCATATCCGCTTCTACTAGACCACGAGTCGTAATAGCGGGTGTTCCAACACGAATACCTGATGTTATAAAAGGTGATTTATCATCAAAAGGAACCATATTTTTATTTACTGTAATCTCTGCTTTTACTAATACATTTTCGGCTTCTTTTCCTGTTATTCCTTTATTGCGTAAATCTATTAACATCATGTGATTGTCTGTTCCTCCTGATATAATGTTATAGTCTCTTTTTATAAATGCTTCTGCCATTGCTTTTGCATTTTTTTGTACTTGCATTGCATAAGTAAAGAACTCATCTGATAAACATTCACCAAAAGCAACTGCTTTAGCAGCTATAATGTGCATTAGAGGACCTCCTTGATTACCAGGAAAAACAGCCATATCTAATAAGTTAGACATCATCTTTACTTCTCCTTTAGGGGTTGTATAGCCCCAAGGGTTTGGAAAATCTTGTCCCATCATAATCATACCTCCACGAGGACCACGTAATGTTTTGTGGGTAGTGGTTGTTACAATATGGCAATGAGGAATTGGGTCATTCATTAATCCTTTTGCTATTAAACCTGCTGGGTGAGAAATGTCTGCCATTAAAATAGCTCCTACAGAATCCGCAATTTCACGAAAACGTTTAAAGTCCATATCACGAGAATACGCGGAAGCACCTGCAATAATTATTTTAGGCTGTTCTTTCGTAGCTATTTCCTGAATTTTATCATAATTTAACATTCCTGTTTCTTGATCTACTCCATAAAAAACAGGGTTGTATAATTTTCCTGAAAAATTTACAGGAGATCCGTGCGTTAAATGGCCCCCATGTGATAAATCAAAACCTAAAATTGTATCTCCTGGTTGTAAACAAGCTGCAAAAACAGCTGTATTAGCTTGAGATCCTGAATGAGGTTGTACATTTACATACGCTGCTCCAAACAAAGCTTTCGCTCTATCAATAGCAATTTGTTCTACCACATCTACTACTTCGCAACCTCCATAATACCTTTTACCTGGGTAACCTTCTGCATATTTATTAGTTAAACAAGAACCTGCCGCTTCCATTACTTGGTCGCTTACAAAATTCTCAGAAGCAATTAATTCAATACCGTGAATTTGTCTATCTTGTTCATCAAGAATTAAATCGAATATTTGTTCGTCGCGTAACATTTTTGAATATTTTTTTATAAATGGTTGTCAAAAATACAAAAAGTGTTTGGTATAATCCCAATAGAAACTATATTTGAGGTGTAAAAATTAATTAAAATCACAAAAAAATATAATATGCCTATTACAGCTAACAATCCTGAAAGAAGATCATGGTTAGAAGTATCATCTACCAGCGATTTTCCTATTCAAAATATTCCATTTGGTATTTTTTTAACAAAAGACGATATTGTAACCGTTGGTACTCGTATTGGAGATTACGCTATTGACTTAGGAGCATTGCATCAATTAGGATATTTTGAAGGAATTGATTTAACAGATGATGTTTTTCTTCAAGATGCTTTAAATGAATTCATTTCTTGTGGAAAAAAAACATGGCGATTAGTTCGTAATCGTATTGCGGATATTTTTGATGCTGAAAATGCAGATTTAAGAGATAATGATAAACATCGTGAAGTAGTCATTTTTAAAATAGAAGATGTAGAAATGCAACTTCCTGTTTTTGTAGGGGATTATACTGATTTCTTTTCAAGTAGAGAACATGCTACAAATACAGGAAAAATGTTTCGTGATCCCGCTAATGCTTTATTACCAAACTGGTTACATATCCCTGTAGGGTACCATGGAAGAAGTTCTACGATTGTGCCATCAGGAATTCCAGTGCATCGTCCTATGGGACAAACTATGCCTCCTGATGCAACAGCTCCTATATTTGGTCCTTCTCGTTTGGTAGATTTTGAATTAGAAACAGCCTTTATAACTACAGATGCCAACCTAATGGGCGAAAATATCCCAGTAGCTGAAGCCGAAGACTATATTTTTGGTATGGTATTACTAAATGACTGGAGTGCTCGTGACATTCAAAAATGGGAATATGTTCCTCTGGGTCCTTTTTTAGCTAAAAATTTTGCAAGCTCTATCTCTCCTTGGATTGTTACTATGGATGCTTTAGAACCTTTCCGTTGTGCATCACCTGTTCAGGAACCAACACCTCTTCCCTATTTACAACAAACTGGTGAACATGCTTTTGACATCAAATTACAGGTAAGTATAACTCCTGAGGATTCGGAAGAAACCATTATTAGCAATACTAATTTCAAATATATGTATTGGACTATGAATCAACAGTTAGCACATCATACTATTAACGGTTGTCGTATAAACTCTGGTGATATGATGGGATCTGGTACAATATCTGGCCCTACTGAAGATTCTCTTGGATCTATGTTAGAATTAACATGGGGTGGAAAAAACCCTATTCTTTTAAAAGATGGTTCTGAAAGAAAATTCATTAATGATGGTGATACTGTTATTATGAGAGGCTACTGCCAAAATGAAGAGATAAGAATTGGTTTTGGTGAGGTTTCAAGCAAATTATTGCCTCCTATTCCTACTAAATAAAACATTTTTTAATACTCCGAAAGATTCGGAGTATTTTTTGGCTTGAATTTTGCATAATCAGATTTAAAATTAAATTGTATGAAAAAAATTACCTCCCTAATAGTATTTGTTGTTTTTTTATTTAGCTGTAGTGGTGTAAAACAAACACAATCAATGTTAAATGATGGCAATTATGATGGAGCCATTAGTAAATCAATTGACAATTTGAAGAGTAATAAAAATTCCAAAGGCAAACAAGATTATGTTTATTTACTAGAAGAAGCTTTTTCTAAAGCCAAGAAAAGGGATTTAGAAGCTATTTCTATCTGGGAAAAAGAAGGCAATCCTAATCACTTAGAAAAAATATACAATACGTATATCAAGCTACAAAACCGTCAAGAAAAAATACAACCTTTATTACCTCTAACTTTAATAAAAGAAGGTAGAAATGCACAATTTTCTTTTGAAGATTATTCAACTGCCTTAATTACTACTAAAAGTAAACTTTCTGATTTTTTATATGAAAACGCATTAAAATTAATGAAAACAAAAGATAAGATTAGTTTTCGTCGTGCTTTTGATGACTTTGAATATTTAAATACTATAAATCCAGGATATAAAGATTGTAATAAATTAATGGATGAATGTCATCTTAAGGGAACTGATTTTGTACATGTTTACACGAAAAATGAAACTAACATGGTTATTCCTTCTCGTTTACAAAATGATCTTTTAGATTTTAGCACTCTTGGATTAAATGATAAGTGGACTATATATCATAGTAATAAACAAAAAAATACAAATTATGATTTTGCGATGGTTGTTAGTTTTAGAGGCATTAATATTTCTCCTGAAAAGGTTTTTGAAAGAGAGTTTTCAAAAGAAAAATTAATTAAAAATGGCACTAAACCTCAATTAAATTCAAATGGTCAACCCGTAAAAGATGAAAAAGGAAATACAATTATGATAGATAACATGATTACTGTTAGAAGTACTGTATATGAGTTTAGACAAAACAAATCATGTAGTATTAGTGCCAAAATTGATTATTTAAATTTAAATACTAATCAGTTAATAAATACATTTCCTATAACCAGTAATTTCGTATTTGAAAACATTTATGCTAATTATAATGGTGATCCTAGAGCTTGTGATGAAAACTATTTACCATATTTTAATCGTAGGCCTACTTCTTTTCCAACAAATGAGCAAATGATATATGATTCAGGAGAGGATTTAAAAAATAAGTTAAAAAGTACTATTACAAGAAATAGACTTAGACGATAAATATGTTTTATTTAAATTCTTAAAATATTTCATAATTATCTTTTTTCAATTTATCTACTTTATTTTTGACATCTAAGATTGCACTAATTGAATAATAAAATAGGTTGATAAAGTATCTGTATTAATAGATTTTTATTTTTAAAATTTATATAGCTCAGCTCTATTACTTTTGTTAAAGAAGCTTAATTATTAGTACAATCAAAACTAAGGCTCGGATTTATAAAAAATCCGAGCCTTGGTATCTTACTTAAATAGGTATTTTATCTTAAAGTAGCTCCTAATTCTGTTTCAAAATTTTGAGTTAATTTATTCATCACTTTATCAATTTGTGAATCTGTAAGTGTTTTAGTACTATCTTGTAATAAGAAACTTATTGCGTATGATTTTTTCCCTTCTGGTAAATTTTTACCTTGGTAAACATCAAATAAATCAATTCCTTTTAATAGATTTTTTTCTGTTTTATTTGCTATATCAAGGATTTTTGCAAATTCTACACCTTCGTCTACTAATAAGGCTAGATCACGACGAACTTCTGGATATTTGGAAATTTCAACAAATTTCACATTAGTTGATAAATGTTTTAATATAGCACTCCAGTTAAAATCAGCAAAAAATACTTCTTGTTTGATATCAAAATGTTTTAAAATTGATTTTTTTACTGTTCCTAATTCTACTAAACAAGAAGTTCCTAATTCATAAACCATTCCTTCACTTAAAATATCACTTTTCATTGGCATGGTAACAATATTTTTGATTCCTAATCTTTCAAAAATATTTAGTATATATCCTTTAAATAAAAAGAAATTGGTCATTTTTTGAGGATTTGTCCAAGATTCTTTTGAACTATTTCCGCTCATAGTTAAGGTTAGGTGCATTTTTTCTTCATGTCCTGCTAATTGTTTATGATAGGTTTTCCCAAATTCAAACAGGCGTAAATCAGCATTTTTACGATTTACATTAAAGGAAACTGCTTCTAAGGCTGAGAATAACATAGATTGACGCATAGCAGATAGGTCATTACTTAAAGGATTAAGCATCAAAACATTATTTTTCTCGTGCAAACTATCGCTTAAACTCACATAATTAGGGGTAGTTAATGAGTTTGCCATCATTTCATTAAATCCATTACCTACTAACAAGTTAGCAATAATATTTTGTATCTTATAATCTTCTGTTTTAGATGAGTGTGCAGTTGTAGCGTTTAATTTTTGGGAAAATTCTATATTATTATAACCGTAAACTCTTAGAATTTCTTCTATCACATCTATTTCACGAGTTACATCCACACGATAAGCTGGTACTGTTAATCCTAGACCTACTTTTGAGATACTATTTACTTTTATATCTAGTGAAACGAGAATATTTTTAATTTCCTCATCTGGAATTTCTTGACCTATGATTTTTTTAACTTTCTCTAAATTTAAAAAAACAGGAAAATCTTCTGTTTTTTTAGGATAAACTTCCATTATATCTGAAGTCATCTCTCCTCCTGCAATTTGGCATATAAGGATTGCTGCTCGTTTTAAAGCGTATTCTGTAATACTAGGATCTATTCCTCTTTCAAAACGAAAAGAGGCATCTGAATTAATTGCATGTCTTTTGGCTGTTTTACGCACGGAAACAGGATTAAAGTAAGCACTTTCTAAAAATAGAGAAGTTGTTCTTTCTGATACTCCTGAGTTTTTGCCTCCCATTACACCTGCAATACATAAAGGTCCTTTTTCATCACAAATCATGATATCTTCTTTATGTAAAGTTCTTTCTACATCATCTAATGTGATAAACTTTTCTCCTTCTGTGGCATTTTTTACAATAATTTTACCGTGTATTTTAGAAGCATCAAAAGCATGTAAAGGTTGTCCTAATTCATGCAATACATAGTTTGTTATATCTACAACATTATTTTTAGGTATAAGTCCTATTGCTTTTAATCTATTTTGTAACCATTCTGGTGATGGTGCTACTTTTATATCTGAAATTGTAACACCACAATATCTAGGTACTAATGTTGTATTTTCAACATTTACATCTATTTTCAAAGTTCTTTTTTCTACTTTATAAGAACTTACAGATGGTGTAATTAATTCTGTACTAATATCTTGTTGAAGCATACCTGCTCGTAAATCTCTGGCTACTCCCCAATGACTCATAGCGTCTGCTCTATTAGGAGTAAGTCCTATTTCAAAAACTTCATCTATTTCTACATTAAAAACGGTCGAGGCTAACGTTCCTGCTTTTACAGTTTCTTCTAGAACTATAATACCTTCATGGCTATTTCCGATACCTATTTCATCTTCTGCACAGATCATTCCGTGGCTTTCCTCTCCTCTAATTTTACCTTTTTTTATCTCAAAAGAATTTCCTTCTTTATCATATAATTTTGTTCCTATAGTTGCTACTATTACTTTTTGACCCGCCGCTACATTACTAGCTCCACAAACTATTTGAACTGGTTCTTCATTTCCTAAATCTACTGTAGTAATTTTTAGTTTATCAGCATTTGGGTGTTTTTCACAAGTTAACACGTGTCCTACTATTAAACCTTCTAATCCTCCTTTTATTGAAAAAAACTTTTCAATACCTTCTACTTCAAGACCAAGATCAGTTAATAATTCAGCTGTCTTTTCAGAACTCCAATCCGTCTTAATAAATTGTTTTAACCAGTTATATGAAATTTTCATTTTGAATATTTATCAAATTTTAAAGCATCGCAAAGATAAAAAATTACTTAGGAGTTTAAAGATAAATTTTATACCTACTTTTTTATATATAATCCTTATTTTTTATTTGATTTTTTCTTTTGAATGATAGTATTTAGATTTTTTTGGATAAGCAAATAATTAATAGGTTTTTATGATTATCTCTTTTATTTCCATTATATCTAATCTGGTTTTAAAATCTATCTCTTCAATTTAAGTATTTATTATACACTTGTCATAATGACAATCTAATGTTTATACTTTTAGATTAAATTTTTAACTTTTTTAGAGGGCAGTGCAAAAAGGTGACAATCTTCTGATTCAACTAAAGAGAGGTTCAAACGAAGTAAACAAGCTAAACAAAATTACATAACGCTAATAATCTAACTTCTTCCTTTAGTCAAAGTGACAGGGCAAACATTCAATTTTGACTTTTCAGATACTTTGAATCTAAATATTTTTTCAGGTTAAATTTATTATCATTATAAAACAAATAAGTTTTTTTATTTAAACAAATAACTTTATTTAACTTTTAAAAAATAATTAAACAAATAAACAATAAAAAACAACAAATATAAAAATACTGACATAATATACTGACATAATTTCACAAATAAAGTTTTTTTTGACATACCGAAACAGATTATTACTCAAAAATTCGTTTTGTTATATAATCAACATAAACAATAACACAATCAAAATTAATCTAAATATCACTATTTATTTTTAAATTAAAACATTTTTGTTTTATTTAAATTGAATATTATAAAAAAATAACATTTCAAAAAACCTTAATTATTAATTTTAACTTTTTTTTTGGAATAAAATTTAAAAAAGTCATTTTGTTAATTTTTAAAACATAGTTTTTATGAAAAATTTTTTAATTGCAAGTGCAATATTAATTACTTCAGGTGTATTTGCTCAAAAGGGAAGTTTTTATGTAGGAGGTCAAGTGGGCTATTCAAGTAGTAAGACAAAAATAGAGAGTACAACTACATTAGAGGGTTCAACATGGAACTTTTCACCAGAAGTAGGTACTTTTTTAACAAATAATGTACAATTAGGTGTGGGCTTTACAACTCAAGGTTCTACAAAAGAATTTGGGAATACAGAAGTAAAAGAAAATCAATACGGAGGTACACTTTATGGTCGTTATTTTTTTGGAGAAGGAAGTAAAGCTTTTAGACCTTTCGTAGGGGTTAATATTGGATTATTACCTGGAAACTATACTACTACTAAAAAAACTCTTTTAGGTAATCTAGAATCTAAAAATACTCTTTTTGAACTTAATACAAATTTAAATGCAGGATTTGGTTATGCTCTTTCTCCTAAAATTACGGTAGTAGGTTCTTTAGGTGTTTTAGGCTTTTCATCTCATACATCAAAAAATAAAGAAACAGATGTAAAAGAAGAAACGAACACATTTAATTTTGATCTTAATTCTCTAGGAAATAGATTTAACGTAGGTATTTATTATACTTTGTAGAATAAGATAAATTATTCATACTAAAAAACAATAAATTTTTAATTAGGAGACTGTCTAGAATATTTTTAGTTCATCTTATCTTAAAAGAGATTCATAATTATATAACACCTTTTATTAATGGTTCTCTCTTATATATTATGATATATTATACTCTATTTTTAAGTCAGTCTCTTTTTATAAATTTAATTTACGTGGTAAAAACGTATTAAAGCTAAAATAACTTTGAATCTAAAAAGTTATTTTAGCTTTAATATAACCCGTTTCTTTTATCTTTTTTCTCCTTTATTACAAGGTATAACATTTAATTTGGGGCAAAATATATAGTCTATATTATGTAGTAGTATTATTTTGTAAAAGCATTAATTTTTTCTGCTATTTTATGTGCCTCAATAGTATGATGAGAATCTCTATAAATTACTTTACCATTTATAAGAACAATGATTTGTGGTGATTGATGAATTACTTCTAAGGTTTCTGCTATAAAATTTGATACGGATCTATAAGTTAATAGGTCTAAATAATTAAAATCACATATATTTTCTATTAGATTAAAACCATTTGTTAGTCGTTCTTTTGCAAATGCACTAATACCACAAGTTACACTATCTTTAAAAATAACTTGTGGCTTATTATTAGATTTTTCAACAATATTAAGTACTTCTTGTTCTGTTTTTATTGTATTCCAATTTTGTGTTTTCATATATTTTATTTTAAATATTTTCTTTAAGTTTATCGGCATATTCTTTTTTAAGTCTAGCTATTTTAGGAGAAATAACTACTTGACAATATCCTTTATTTTTGTTTTTATTATAATAATTTTGATGATAAATCTCTGCAGGATAAAAATCTCTTAGAGGAGCTAATTCCGTAACTATCTTGTTTTCAAAGACAGGATTTAATTTTTTGATTACTTCTTGTGCTAATATTTTTTGTTTTTCATTATGATAAAAAATAACGGATCTATATTGGGTTCCATAATCTGCTCCTTGATAATTAAGGGTTGTAGGATTATGATAAATCATAAAAACATTCAATAATTCTACATAAGATAAAGAATCTGTGTTAAAAGTTACTTGTATTACTTCAGCATGATCAGTATCTCCTTTGCAAATCTCTTCGTAAGTAGGGTTTATTATTTTACCTCCTGTATAACCTGACACTACTTTTTCTACTCCTTTTAGTCTTTGAATTATTGCCTCAATGCACCAAAAGCATCCTCCTCCAAAAGTGGCTATTTCTATATTTTTCATGCTTTTTATTCTTTTAATTTTCATTTTTATATAGTGAGACAGAATTTATACAATAACGTAATCCACTAGGTTCTGGTCCATCAGGAAAAACATGTCCCAAATGACTATCACATATATTACACATTACCTCTACCCTAATCATTCCGTAAGAACTATCTTTTATATATTGAATAACATTTTCTTTAATTGGCTGGGTAAAACTAGGCCATCCTGTTCCTGAATCAAATTTTTCTGAGGAATCAAAAAGAGGTGTATTACAACAAATACAACTATACACACCCGGTTGATATTGAGTACAATGTTCACCCGAAAAACGAGCTTCTGTACCTTTTTTTCTCGTAATATAAAATTGCTCTTGGGTTAGTATTTCTTTCCATTCATCATCTGTTTTTTTAATTCTTATATCTGGAGTTAAGTTTCCTTTTGTAGCAAATCGAATTACATCTGTCCAATTTAATTCTTTGTTTCTCATAACTCTTTTATTTTTGTTTTATTATACAAAGTTACGATTAAGTAACTTTAAAAGAATTGTTCATTTTTCCTTAAAACTGGTAAATAATTCCCGTTTCTTTAAAAACCATTTATACCATTTAAACTTTGAAATTTCCTCATAATATTTTTTTAACCTTGAGAGTGTCCAAAAAGTTTGTAATCTTTCATTTCGACCAGAGGGAGATTCCTTGATTCTACAAAAGCAATAAAAATTAGTATTGGTTCTCGATGTGCTTCGCGCTCGAACTAACGATGATTTCAATGATATACTCAACCCTTTGTTCGAGCTGTTTTAAAAATAAAAAAAACATATTGTATGCTTCTTAGATTATCTTTAAATCTGTTTTTATATACCTATATTATTTTTAAACAATTATAACTGCATATCTTAATTAAAAAGAATATTAGTTTTATTATTTGATTTCATTTTTTCTTTGTCCGTTAGATAAAATAAATAAACAGTATAAAAAAATTGGATAATCTATATTCTTCTAACATAAAAATCGTAAGACATTTTTTAGAACAAAATAGACCTAACAATCTTAGGTTTTCAACCAATACGCAAACCGTTTATTACTTTTTGATCTGTAGATAGCAATACGACATCATTATTTTCTCCTAGGGTTCCAAGAATCAAACATTCACTCATAAACTTGCCTATTTGTTTTTCAGGAAAATTTATAACAGCTATAATTTGCTTACTAATCAATTCTTCTTTTGAATATCGTTTTGTTATTTGAGCCGAAGTTTTTTTGATCCCTAATTGACTTCCAAAATCAATTGTTAGTTGATAGGCGGGCTTGTGTGCTTCAGGAAAATCATCTACGGTAATTATTGTTCCAACCCTCATTTCTACTCGTTCAAAATCAGACCAAGAAATTTTCATATTTATTATTTTTAATGATTATTTGATGTATAAAAAAAGTCCCGAGAAATCGGGACTTCTAATTTATTAAAAAATGTCTGACACTAAGCATTTATTTCTGCATGTCTTTTTTCTATTTCTTCTTTATCTTTTTTAGATAA
This sequence comes from Flavobacterium sp. TN-1, assembly GCF_052828645.1. NCBI lineage: Bacteria > Pseudomonadati > Bacteroidota > Flavobacteriia > Flavobacteriales > Flavobacteriaceae > Flavobacterium > Flavobacterium sp. TN-1. The sequence continues at coordinate 2,339,581 of NZ_CM128253.1, read as the reverse complement.
AGTATCTACTAACACTGGTGTTGCAATGAATAATGAAGAATAAGTACCTACAATAATACCTATTAACATAGCAAAGATAAATCCTCTAATAGACTCTCCACCAAACACGAACATAATAGCTAATACTAGAATCATGGTTAATGATGTATTGATTGTTCTTGATAAAGTGGTGTTAATAGATTCATTTACAATATGATTAAAGTTACCTTTTAAGTTACCTGCTAAGAACTCACGAATACGGTCAAATACAATTACGGTATCATTCATTGAGTACCCAATAACTGTTAGGATAGCTGCAATAAAATGCTGATCCATTTCCATGTGGAAAGGCATAAACTTATAACATATAGAATAAATACCTAATACAAAAATTACGTCGTGTGCTACTGCTGCTACTGCTCCTAGTGAATATCCTAATTTACGGAATGAAATTACTAAGTACAGTCCTACTACTAACATTGCTCCGATAACTGCCCAAAAAGAGTTTGTTTTGATATCGTTAGAAATAGCAGCACCTACTTTTGAACCTGATAATACTGCTATTTTTTTACCATCTGTTAGGGTAATAAATGTTTTATAATCCATACCAGGGAAATATTTAGATAATCCTTGGTATAATAATTTATTAACTTCTTCGTCTACAGCTACACCTTCTTCTTCAATTTTGTATTTAGTTGTAATTCTTAATTGATCTGAATCACCAAATACTTTTGCTTCAGCAGGTACACCAAATACTTTTCCTAATTCCTCTGATACTACAGCAGCATCAACTGGTTTTTCAAATTTTACTTGAAAAGTTCTACCTCCAACAAAGTCTACACCTTGATCTAAACCATTTATAAAGAAAATTGAAACTAAACTGATTACAGTTACCACTAATGAGAAACCATACGTGAATTTTTTAATTTTTAAGAAATCGAAATGGTATCCTGTAAACCAATTTTTAGACCAATCTGTAGTAAATGATAAAGTAATGTTTTTAGCTACCGCTCTGTCTAAGAATATTCTTGTGATAAAAATAGATGTAAATAATGAAGTTACGATACCTATTAATAAAGTAGTGGCAAAACCTTTAATAGGACCTGTTCCAAAGGTATATAAAATAGCACCTGTTAAAACGTGTGTTACGTTTGCATCAATAATAGAACGCATAGCTCCAGTCCAAGAGAATGATTTTTGTACAGCTTCTCCTAAATTTAAACCGTGTCTCAACTCTTCCTTTGCTCTTTCATAAATAATGATATTAGCGTCTACTGCAGTACCTAACGTTAGTACGATACCTGCAATACCTGGTAATGTTAATACAGCACCTAAACTTGCTAAAATACCAAATAGGAATAATAAATTAACTACTAATGCTATATTTGCATAAGTACCTGATTTACCATAATATACCCACATCCATAACATTACAGCTAATAAACCTACAATAGCTGACATAGTACCATTATCAATTGCTTTTTGACCTAAAGAGGGACCTACTACTTCTGATTGAACGATTTCAGCTGCTGCTGGTAATTTACCAGCACGTAAAACATTAGCTAAATCTTTTGTTTCATCAATTTTAAAAGTTCCAGAAATTTCAGAACGACCACCTGCAATAGGACCTGAAGTTACACCTGGTGCAGAATAAACTACATCATCTAAAACAATTGCAATTGCATTTTTTTGAGAAAACACTCTACCTGTTAGTTCTTCCCAAATTTTAGCTCCTTTTCCATTCATTTGCATAGAAACAGCTGGTTTACCCATTTGATCAAAAGTATCTGCTGCATCTATTAAAACACTTCCACTCATTGGAGGAGTATTAGTTCTATTACCTTTAATAGCATAGACCTCAACTGCTTCTGCTTCGTCATCTTTTGCTTTTCCGTATAAGAACTTAACATCTGTTAGATTAGCGGGTAACAAAGCTTTTATATCAGTTCTTCTCAAATAAGCATTAACTACCGCTGTATCTTTAGTTGCAATCATACCTATAATAGAACCTCCTTGCTGTAACGGCATTAATTTATCAAACAATGGATTGTTTCCTTTTGTATTATTTGTAGAATCTTTTGATTTATCAACTAATAAATCGTTTACTTTAGAAGAAGATTTAGTTTCTTTAATAACTGGCTCTACTTTTTCTGTTTTCTTTAAAGCTTCATTAACAGTCATTAAATAAGAAGCAACTTCCTCCATTTTATACGTTTCCCAAAACTCTAATTGAGCGGTAGAAGATAATAATTTTTTAGCGCGATCTACGTCTTTAGCTCCTGGTAATTCTACTAAAATACGTCCTGTATTTCCTAATTTAACAATATTAGGTTGTGTTACACCAAATTTATCTATACGTTCACGTAATACTCCAAATGCACTTTGTACAGACTCATCAACTTTTTTAGCAATTACAGCTTTCACTTGTGAATCTGACATATTAAAGTTGATTTCATCAGCTAAATTTCTATTTCCAAAAACATCAGGAGAAGCCAATTTAGTTCCTGAGCCAGCTGAAGCTTTTTCAAATGCTTCGAAAAAAGCATCTAGAAAAGATTGATTTCCTTGTTGGTTTTTCTTTGCTTCTGCTAAAGCTTTATTAAATATGGCATTTGATGTATTATTAGCTAAACCTTTTAATACATCTTTCACAGAAATTTGCAAGGTAACATTAATACCTCCTTCTAAGTCTAAACCTTTGTTAATTTGCTTATCAGCTACTTCATTGTAAGTGAAATCAGTAAACCCTAAACTAAAAACTTTTTGTTTACCAATTGAATCAAGATACTTAATCTCCTTTTCTTGATTTCCATTTGCAAATGCTTTTGCATCACTTTTAACTTTATTGGCTACAAAAGTGAAAGTAAGCTGGTAAATACTTACTAAAGCAAAGATGATTGCAAAAAACTTAATGAGTCCTCTATTCTGCATTCTTTGTAAAAAATTAATTAATTTGTTCTACGTTAGTTTTTGGTTAATAAAAGACTCCTAAACACAATAGGAGTATTTACTAGAACTTGCAAATATATAATTCTGAATACGATAAACCAATTAATTTAAGAAAATTATATCAAAAAAAAGACTGTTTTAAAAAACAGTCTTTTAATAAAATTAAAATTCTTTTCATAATAATTCTGAAAGAGTATCATTCATGGCACGAACTGCCAATGAAGATTTCACAAACAATTCGCTCTCTTGATTATCTAATTTTATATCTATTATTTCTTCTACTCCATTACTTCCTATTATACAAGGAACTCCTATACATATATCATCTTGACCATACTCACCTTCTAAATATGTTGAACAAGCAATCATTTTTTTCTGATTATTTAGGATAGAATCTACCAAATAGGCTACTGAAGCTCCTGGTGCATACCAAGCTGATGTACCTAATAGAGACGTAAGAGTAGCACCTCCTACCATTGTATCCTTAGCTATTTTAGTCAATTGTTCTTCTGATAAAAACTGTGATACTGGAATTCCATTATAAGATGCTAAACGCGTCAATGGAATCATCGTGGTATCTCCATGACCTCCAATAACCATAGCTGCAATATCATTAGTTGGTTTATCTAAAGCTAGAGCTAAATATGTTTTAAATCGTGCACTATCTAAAGCTCCTCCCATTCCTATCACTCTGTTTTTAGGAATTCCTAAAGTTTTGTAAGTTAAATAAGTCATTGTATCCATAGGATTTGAAACAATAACAAAAATTGCATTAGGTGAATAAGCAAGAAGATTTTCAGCAACTGATTTTACAATTCCTGCATTAATCCCTATTAATTCTTCTCTTGTCATTCCTGGCTTTCTTGGAACTCCAGAAGTGATAACTACTACATGACTATTAGCTGTCTTAGAATAATCATTCGTTACGCCTATTAATTTAGTATTAAATCCTGTATTAGTTGCACATTGTGATATATCTAATGCTTTTCCTTCTGCAAATCCTTCTCTAATATCTAATAAAACCACCTCGCTAGCAATACCTCTATAAGCCATAACGTCTGCACAGGTAGCTCCAACATTACCTGCTCCTACAATTGATACTTTCATAATAAACTATCTTTTTTTGTTAAATTTTATTTTATTTTTTTAAGCTGTTTTAAGTAATTAGCTTCTTTCGAATATACGAAAAAATACAATATCAATTCATTAACAGGAAAATTTATACAAATAAAAAAGACTGGTGTTTTATTCCAGTCTTTCTATATCTTTTTTTATACTTTATAAATTATGCATCAATATTAGCATAAATAGCATTCTTTTCAATAAATTCTCTACGAGGAGGAACTTCATCTCCCATTAACATAGAGAACACTCTATCAGCCTCTGTTAAGCTGTCAATCGTTACTTGACGCAATGTTCTGTATTCAGGATTTAATGTTGTTTCCCACAACTGTTCAGCATTCATCTCTCCAAGACCTTTATAACGTTGAATATTTGCACCACCGCCCATTCTTTCATTAATCGCGTCACGCATTTTCTCATCCCAAGCATATTCTTTTTTATTTCCTTTTTTAACTAAATATAAAGGAGGAGTGGCAATATAAACATGTCCTTCTTCTATTAATTCTTTCATAAAACGGAAGAAGAAAGTCAAAATAAGTGTAGAAATATGACTACCATCAATATCAGCATCACACATGATTACTACTTTATGATAACGAAGTTTTTCAAGATTCAATGCTTTACTATCATCGGCAGTCCCCACTGTTACTCCCAAAGCAGTAAAAATATTACGAATTTCTTCGTTTTCAAACACTTTATGATGCATTGCTTTTTCTACATTCAAAATCTTACCTCGAAGTGGTAAAATCGCTTGAAAATTACGGTCACGTCCTTGTTTAGCCGTTCCACCCGCCGAGTCCCCCTCGACAAGGAATATTTCACATTTTGTTGGATCTTGCTCGGAACAGTCTGATAATTTACCTGGTAATCCACCACCGCCCATTACGGTTTTGCGTTGCACCATTTCACGTGCTTTTTTAGCTGCGTGACGTGCTTGTGCTGCAAGGATTACTTTTTGAACAATGATTTTAGCATCATTAGGATTTTCTTCCAAGTAATTTTCTAACATCTCAGCTACTGCTTGGGATACTGGAGAAACTACTTCTCTATTTCCTAATTTTGTTTTTGTTTGACCTTCAAACTGTGGTTCAGCAACTTTTACCGAAATAATAGCTGTCAAACCTTCACGGAAGTCGTCACCAGAAATCTCAAATTTCAACTTATCTAATAAACCAGAAGCATCTGCATATTTTTTCAACGTACGAGTTAACCCCATACGGAAACCTTGTAAATGTGTACCTCCTTCGTGTGTATTGATATTATTTACGTACGAGAATATATTTTCTGAATAGCTATCATTGTAAATTAAAGCTACTTCAACCGGAATTTCTCCTTTGTCATTTTCCATTGAAATCACGTGACCAATGATAGGCACACGATTACCATCAAGAAACTTAACAAACTCTTTTAAACCTTCTTTAGAATGGAAAGTTTCACCTAAAAAGTTACCGTCTTTATCTTTTTCTCGTTTATCCGTAAGCGTTATTGTAATTCCTTTATTTAAAAATGCCAACTCACGCATACGAGCTGCAAGCGTATCATAAGAGTACTCCAAAGTTTGTTGAAAAATTGTTCCATCAGGTTTAAACCAAACGGTGGTACCTCTTTTTTCCGTAGTTCCTATTTGCTTTACAGGATATTGCGCTTTACCTCTTTCATATTCCTGTTCGTAAATTTTACCATCGCGATAAACTGTCGCTTTTAAATGGTCAGAAAGTGCATTAACACACGACACCCCAACCCCGTGAAGACCACCAGAAACTTTATAAGAATCTTTATCAAATTTACCTCCAGCACCAATTTTAGTCATTACAACCTCAAGTGCGGAAACGCCTTCTTTTTTATGAATATCTACTGGAATACCACGACCATTATCTTCAACAGTAATTGAATTATCTTCGTTAATTGTTACAAAAATAGTATCACAGTGTCCTGCTAAAGCCTCATCAATTGAGTTGTCTACTACCTCATATACTAAATGATGTAGACCTCTAACTCCAGTATCTCCAATATACATGGATGGGCGCATACGCACGTGTTCCATTCCTTCTAACGCCTGAATACTGTCAGCAGAATAATTATTCTTTTTAACTTCTTCGCTCATAATATCTTTTTCGTGTAATTATATTCTTTTGTCAAACACGCAAATATAGTGAAATACTGCTTTTTAAAATTACAAAATCGTTTAAAACCTTTTTAGTTTATTAACATTAAAGCGTTAACAAAGAGATCATTCTTTAAATCAACCAAAAACAGCCTTAAATCATATTTTCTTTATTTTTTAGAAAATGTTAAAATTAAAATCTTATAAAAAACCTTTTAAAATCTCTCTATTTACCTTTTTATACATTTAAAGTCAAATTACGGGATAGATATTAATTCTTTTTTGTAATAAAAGCCAATACGTAATTTAAATTAAAATTTAAAACCTCAAAAGAAAAACTATTGAGGTTTATACTTTCTATTGAATTGATAAGAAAGTCAATCAGAACACAAAATCATTTTATTTATTTTTCATACGCATCATCATGTACTTTTGCCACAGCACGTCCTGAAGGATCGTTTAGTTTTTTAAAAGCTTCGTCCCACTCTAATGCTATTTTTGTACTACATGCCACACTAGCTTCTTGTGGCACGCATAATGCTGCTGTATCACTTGAATAATGTTCAGTAAAAATGGTACGATAATAATACTCTTCTTTATTCATTGGCGTTTGAATTGGGAATCTGAATTTAGCATTTGCTAATTGTTCATCTGAGACTTCTTTGTTTACAATTTCTTTCAATGTATCAATCCAACTGTACCCCACTCCATCGCTAAATTGTTCCTTTTGACGCCAAGCTACGCTTTCTGGCAACATATCTTCGAAAGCTTTACGTAAAACCCATTTTTCCATACGTTCTCCATTAATCATTTTATCTTGGGGGTTAATTCTCATAGCCACGTCCATAAATTCCTTATCTAAGAAAGGAACACGCCCTTCAATTCCCCATGCCGCTAAACTTTTATTAGCTCTTAAACAATCGTACATGTGGAGTTTACTTAATTTACGAACCGTTTCTTCGTGAAATTCTTTCGCATTAGGTGCCTTATGGAAATATAAATAGCCACCAAATAACTCATCAGAACCTTCTCCAGAAAGCACCATTTTAATCCCCATAGATTTAATTACACGAGCCATTAAATACATTGGCGTACTGGCACGTACCGTAGTAACATCATAGGTTTCTAAATTATAAATCACATCACGAATAGCATCCAAACCTTCTTGAATAGTAAATTTAATTTCATGGTGAATCGTTCCTAAATGATCAGCCACTTTTTGAGCCGCAGCTAGATCTGGAGAACCTTCTAAACCTACAGCAAAGGAATGTAATTGTGGATACCAAGCTTCCGATTTATCATCAGTTTCAATACGACGACTCGCATACTTTTTAGCGATAGCCGAAGTAATGGAAGAATCCAATCCGCCAGAAAGTAATACTCCATAAGGTACATCACTCATCAACTGACGATGTACAGCTGCTTCTAAAGCTTCACGTATGGCCTGAATACTCGTTTCATTCTCTTTTACTGCCTCGTACTCTGTCCATTCTCTATCATACCATTTTACCAACTGACCGTCTTTACTATGTAAATAATGCCCTGGCGGGAATAATTCGATTTTAGAACAATATCCTTCTAAAGCTTTTAATTCAGAGGCAACATAAAAAGTTCCGTGTTTGTCCCAACCGATATACAATGGAATAATTCCGATATGGTCTCTAGCAATGAAATATTCGTCTTTTTCAACATCGTACAATGCAAAACCAAAAATTCCATTCATTTCATCCACAAATGTGGGTCCTTTTTCTTGGTACAATGCTAAAATAACTTCACAGTCGCTTTGAGTTTGAAACTCATATTTACCCTCAAATTGTTTACGCAATTCACGGTGGTTGTATATTTCGCCGTTTGCAGCTAAAACGAATTTTTGATCAGGACTAAAAAGAGGTTGCTTTCCAGAAGCTGGATCTACAATTGCTAAACGCTCATGCGCTAAAATAGCTTTGTCATTAGAAAAAATCCCACTCCAATCCGGTCCGCGATGACGTATAATTTTTGCCATCTCTAACACTTGAGGTCTTAAAGTTTCTGTTTTTTGTTTTAAATCAAAGGCACATACAATTCCACACATACTATATTTTAGTTTTAATTACCTGAATCCAGATTTGATTAATAATATATTTATGAAGCAAAATTGATGTATTTAATTTTAATTTTAAACCATAAACAATGTTTTAATTATAATTTTAAACAAAAAACACAATATAACAAACAAAAAAAAACAAAAGTATATTATTACATAATTAAAACTTAAAATCTGTAATTTATTTAATATTTAAAAGCACTATTTAATAGGTCTATTCTATTTTTTTACTCTGATAAGCTATTAAAAAAAGACGAAAATAAATGATATAATAAAACTGAAGATGCTTTATTAATCAAGTTTAATTAAGAAGTTAAATAGTAATTTTATTACTTCTATTAACATTTATTTCCAGCCGTATTAAAAGTAATAATTTGAAAATTCTTTTATAGTTATTTTAAAAAAAGAGGGTGTCTAAAAAGTCAAAACTCAACGTTTAACATATCACTTAAATGACAGGATAAATCACATTTTCAGCATTATATAACTTTCTTTTCCTTGTTTCCTTCGTTCAAACCTCCCTTTCGTAGAAATGAGAGATTGCGACCTTTTCGGACAGCCTCTTTTAAGATAATATTTTATTCTTGCATTTTTTTATTTTTTTCAAAGAGAAGTTTAATATTTTCGTAAGAATTAGTTAATGCTTCGTCTATTTGATTAGGATTAAGCCAAGCTACCTTTTCAATACCTTCTTCTAATTGTCCTACTAATAAGCCTTCATAATCGGTCTGCATTTCATACCATTGAGTAATTTTCAACCTATACTTACCATTTCTTCTAAAAATATGGTATGTCTTTTGAAGTTTTTTAGTAATTCTAAGATTTGTAACCCCTGTTTCTTCTTCAACTTCACGAATAGCTGTTTCTTCTATTTCCTCTCCTTTATCAATCCCACCTTTAGGTAAATCCCATTTTCCTCCTCGATAAATAAAAAGAACTTCTCCTTTATTATTATATACTAAACCTCCTCCTGCAAAATTTACTTTTATCTTAGATTTTAAAGTATTAAGAATTTCTTTTTCATCAGGATGATACAAATAGGCCTTTTGAATTTTGTTTTGAAAATAGCTCACAATAAGCTGTTCGATGTCAATACTTTCAAGCAAAAAAAACTTGAAATCAGTTTCCTTAACAAATTGATTTGTCAGGAAAAGTGGTTTGTCGTTCACAAAAACTTTATACATTTGCAGTATGATTTTTAATAAAGATACAGCGAGTAAAACTGCCGAATTGCTTTTACAAATAAATGCAATTAAATTGAATTCTAAAAATCCTTTTACATGGGCCTCTGGTTGGAAATCGCCAATTTACTGTGATAATAGGATATTACTTTCGTTCCCGGCAATACGAAATTATGTAAAAGATGAATTTGCAAAGAACATTGAGAAACAATTTGGTAAACCTGATGTAATTGCAGGGGTAGCTACAGGTGCTATAGGTATAGGTATATTGGTAGCACAAGAATTGGGACTCCCTTTTGTATATGTACGCCCTGAACCTAAAAAACATGGTCGTAAAAATCAAGTGGAAGGTTTTTTACAAAAAGGTCAAAATGTGGTAGTAGTTGAAGATTTGATCAGTACAGGAAATAGTAGTTTATTAGCTGTAGAAGCTTTACGCAATGAAGGTGCTAATATTAAAGGAATGGCTGCTATTTTTACTTATGGTTTTCCAATTGCTCAAGAAAGTTTTAAAAATGCAAATGTAGACTTGTTTACCTTGAGTAACTATGAAAATCTTTTAGAATTAGCTGTAATAAAAGAGTATATTACAGAAAAAGAACATGAATTACTTATAGATTGGAAAAAAAATCCAGCTGAATGGAATATTAACATATAATATCTAAAAAAAATCAAGTATGAATTTAGAAAGCCCAAAAGTAACAGTAGCAAAATCTGCAGAATATATATTTAAAGAATTATCTGAGGTTAAAAATTTTGAAAAATTAATGCCTGAAAATACGGCTAAATTTGAGGTAATTGATGAAAATTGCTTTGAATTTGGTTTAAAGGGTATGCCTGAAATTAAATTAGTTAAAAAAGAATCTGTACCTACTTCAAAGATTGTTTTAGGAGCTGCTTCTAGCAAATTACCTTTTACATTAACCGCTAATATAAATGAAACGGCTGTTGACTCTACAGACATCCAATTAATATTTGAAGGTGAATTTAATGCTATGATGGCAATGATGATAAAAGCACCTATTACTAAATTTATCGAAACATTAGCTCAAAATATGAGTAAATTATAATTTTTGACAATAATACAAGGGGTGTCTAAAAATTAGTAACTTAATGTCTAGTTTGTCACTTTGACAACAAGAAAAGTAACAAATTTGTTTCATCTTTTCAATTCGTTCGAGCCTTCCTTTGATCGAAATGATAAGATCAGAATCTTTTAGTTCACCCTCTTTTTTTAAATTTTATTTAAAATTTTAATAATCAAACTCTTATTTTTTTGAGGATATTTAAAAAAAAATATATTTCGCAGCATTAACTTATAACTTTTCATTACCTTTGCGCCCAATTTAAAAATAAGTAATGAATAAATTTGAACAATTAGGTCTTAATGAATCGCTAGTGCTGGCGATTAAAGATCTAGGATTTGAAAATCCCTCTGAAGTACAAGAAAAAGCGATTCCTCTATTATTAGAGCAAGATACCGACATTGTTGCATTGGCGCAAACTGGTACTGGAAAAACAGCTGCATTTGGTTTCCCTCTTATTCAAAAGATTAATGCAGAAGACAAAACAACTCAAGCATTAATTTTATCGCCTACACGTGAATTATGTTTGCAAATCACAAATGAAATTAAACTTTATTCTAAGTACATTAAGGGTTTACATACCGTGGCAGTATATGGTGGTGCAAGCATTAATGAACAGGCAAGAGAAGTAAAAAGAGGTGCGCAAATTATTGTAGCTACTCCTGGACGTATGCAAGATATGATTAACCGTGGAATGGTTAACATAAAAAACATTTCAATCTGTGTATTAGATGAAGCAGATGAAATGTTAAATATGGGATTCTATGATGACATCTGTTCTATTTTAGCGGATACTCCAGAAGACAAAAACACTTGGTTGTTTTCGGCTACTATGCCAGCTGAAGTAGCAAGAATTGCCAAACAGTTCATGCACACTCCACAAGAAATTACAGTAGGACATAAAAACCAAGGTTCAACTAATGTATCTCATGAGTTTTATTTAGTTAATGCTCGTGATCGTTATGCTGCTCTAAAGCGTTTAGCAGATGCTAATCCTGATATTTTTTCTGTTATCTTTTGTAGAACCAAAAGAGATACACAAGCAATTGCTGAAAAATTAATCGAAGATGGTTATAATGCTGCTGCTTTACATGGTGATTTATCGCAAGCACAACGCGATGCTGTTATGAAAGCATTCCGTAGTCGTCAGATTCAAATGTTAGTAGCTACTGACGTTGCAGCTCGTGGTATAGATGTAGATGATGTAACTCACGTAATTAACTATCAATTACCTGATGAAATTGAAACCTATACTCATCGTTCTGGTCGTACTGGTCGTGCTGGAAAATCAGGTACTTCAATGGTTATTATAACGAAAAGTGAACTTCGTAAGATTAATCAAATTGAGCGAATCATCAAAACTAAATTTGAAGAAAGACCAATTCCTAATGGAATTGAAATTTGTGAAATCCAATTATATCACTTAGCCAACAAAATAAAGGATGTAGAGGTAGACCATGAAATAGATACTTACCTACCCGCTATTTATGACGTTCTTCAAGATTTAACTAAAGAAGAATTAATTAAAAAAATGGTATCGGTAGAGTTCAATCGTTTCTTGTCTTACTATAAAAAATCACGTGATTTACATCAAGAGTCTTCAGGTGCTAAGGCAACTATCCCTACAGAAGGTGCTGTTCGTTACTTCATTAACATTGGAGCTCGTGATGGTTTTGAATGGATGGAATTAAAGGATTTCTTAAAAGAAAAACTAGAATTAGGTCGTGATGACGTATTTAAAGTAGATGTAAAAGAAGGTTTCTCGTTCTTTAATACAGATGCTGAGCATGTAGATTTAGTTATGAACACTTTAAACGGCATTACCTTAGAAGGCAGACGTATAAACGTAGAAATATCTAAAAACGATGGTTCTTCTAACAGTAAACGTCGTGATCATGGCGGTAGAGGAGGAAAACGCGAAGGAACAGATCGTAGAGAAAGACGCGGAGAAGGTGCTCCTAGAGGCGAAAGACGTGATGGAGGTAGAAAATCTGACAGAAGAAACTCTTCTGATGATAGAGCTCCTAAAAACGAAAGACGTCCTCGACGTTCCGATTCTTCTTCATCTGATCGTAGAAGTCGTAGAAGCTAATTATTTTTTAAAACTACAGTATATAAAAAGTTGTTCAAAAATTGAACAGCTTTTTATTTTTTAAATAATTCTTTTAATAAATATTATACTTGAATAATAACCTAAAGGAATAATAATTATTTTACTTGAATAAGAATAATTGCTATTCTTTACTTTACACAAAATATATGCACGATTTTATATACGATCAAAATTTTAATCATATTACATACGGTCTTTATGAGCTTACTAATAAAGAATTTGAAAACTGTACATTCATAGATTGTGATTTTACACAAGCCTTTTTTACGGGAACTATCTTTGTAGATTGTAATTTTAAAAATTGTAATTTCAAGGAAGCAAAAATAGGTCATGTAGGTTTACGAAATGTGTTATTTGTGGATAGTAATTTTACAAATGTAAATTTTGCTATGACTGATCAAGTTATTTATGAGTTTCATTTTACAAATTGTCTTTTAGATTATGCTCAATTTTATAAACTAAAACTTAAAAAAATTCAATTCACAAATTGCAGTATGGTTTCGGTAGATTTTATGGAAAGTGACCTTACGGAGGCTTTATTTGACAACTGTAATCTTCGATTAGCCGTTTTTTCAAATACAAATCTTACAAAATCTGATTTTTATTCCAGTCATAATTTTTCAATTAATCCTGAAAAGAATCAATTAAAAAAAGCTATTTTTTCTCAAGAAAACATAAAAGGCTTATTAGATCAGTATGAGATTATAATTAAGTAAGTATTTTTTAGGTAAAAGTTCAAATAAAAATACATACCTCCTACTTCAATCTGATGTTTATAGAAAGTATAAACTAAAAAAAGTAAGAGGTAATATATAACAAATAAAGCTTATTTAAACTCGTTTATCACTTCGTTTAGCTCTAGACGTGATTTAGATCTTACATGAGGTTGGTTTCCATCTTTTTGATCTCTTTTTCCTATTGCTACTGCAAATAAAGGCTGATAATCTTTTAATCCTAATATTTTTTTATAAGCATCTGTTTCTATTCCTTCCATAGGAGTTGAATCAATTCCTAAACTGGCACAAGCTGATAAAAAATACCCTAATGATAAGTATACTTGATTTTTCATCCAAGATTTTATTTCTTCTTCTGGAAGAGGTTTTAAATATTGTTTGTAATACCCTGTTGCGCCTTCTGGTAATTTGTTTTCTATTTTTTTTCAAATTTTTCTTCAAATTTTTGTACATCATCAATTACACTAAACACTACCGTATGGCTTGACTCTAAAACTCTTGAGGCATTAAAATAGGATGCTTCTGCCAAAAGTTTTTTTATCTCTGTATTTGATACAAATGTAAAATGCCAAGGTTGACTATTAATAGAGGATGGTGACAAGTTTAATATTGATTTTAATTTTTCAATCATTTCTAATGAAATTTTTTCATTAGGATCGTATTTTTTTGTAGTGTAGCGTTCTTTTGCTAATTCTAGAAAATTCATGTTTATTTATTTTAATTAAACTATACTTTTTATAGTTGCAAACATATTTATAGTTTTTTATATTTGCAATAACGGTCAAAAAGGATAGTAAAATGTATAAAATAGATCATAAAAAATTTCCTTGTAGCACGAGTCTAACTATGAATTTTATAGGAGGTAAATGGAAAGCTGTTATCTTAATTCATCTTTTTAATAAAAAAAGGTATAACGAGCTACGAAAAGAAATACCTATGATAACGGAGAGAACTCTTAGTTTACAGTTAAAAGAGTTAGAAGAAGATGGTTTGATATCTAGAACTGTTTTTACGAATAAAGCTCCTTTAAAGGTAGAATATGAACTTACAGAATTAGGTAAAACATTAATTCCTTTATTGAATGAAATTTCAAACTGGGGCAAATTTATTGCTGAAGAACACTTACGTATAAAAACAGAGCCTTGCACAACAATTCTTAAATCTTAATTCTACCATCTTCCATGGTTATAATACGGTGTGTACGATTAGCAAAATCAGGATCATGTGTTACAATTAATAGGGTTTGATTGAATTCTTCAGCTAATTGATTAAAAATATCAAAGACGATATCACTATTTTTTTTATCTAGGTTACCTGTTGGTTCATCACCCATGATTATAACAGGTCTATTGATAAGTGCTCTAGCAATTGCGACTCGTTGTTTTTGTCCACCACTTAATTGATTGGGCATTTTTAATGCTTGTTCGTGCATATCCAATGTACGCAAGTATTCCATTGCATTATATTCTATTTCCTCTTCTGAAAGTTTAGCTAACTTGAGTCCTGGAAGCATTACGTTTCGTAATACACTAAATTCATTAAGTAAATAATGAAATTGAAATACAAATCCTATTTTTTCATTTCTAATTTGAGCTAATTCTTTATCTGTTTTATCTGTAATTAGTTGTTTATCCATTAAAATTTGTCCTTCATAATCAGTATCCATAGTTGATAATAAATACAATAAAGTAGATTTTCCACAACCTGATTTTCCAACAATAGAAACGAATTGACCGTATTCTATTTGTAAATCAATTTCTTTAAGAACCTGTATACGTACAGGGTCATTAAAGTATTTTATTAGTTTTTTAGTTTCTAAAACAATATTATTCATTATTTTCCTCTAATAATTTCTACTGGATCAATTTTACTGGCTTTGAGTGCTGGAAACAGACCTGCTATAAAAGTAGTTAATAAAGCAAATGTAATTCCTATGATATAAAAAAGAGGGTTGTAATTAATTGGAAATGTTTTAACTGTAGGTAGAGCGGCTGTATTAAATGGAATTAGGTCTATAATGTTTGAAAAAACAAAACCTAAAAACAAACCTAAAACACCTCCTGTAATTCCAATAACCATAGATAACAATATAAAAATCCATTTCACATCATTTCCTGAAAAGCCTGTTGCTTTTAGAATTGCAATGCTATCCATCTTTTCAAAAATCATCATATTTAATATGTTATAGATTCCAAAACCTGCTACGATTAAAAGGACAACACCTACTGCATAGGATATAATACTTCTAATAGTAGTACCTGTTTCAAATTGTGAATTAGCTGTTTGATAATCTATTGTATCTGTTTCATATTTTATTTTATATTCTTTAGCTAAGACGGAGGCTTGTAAAATGTCATAAATTTTTACTTGAATATCAGTAATATAGTTTTTGGGAACACCTAAAATTTTTTGAGCCATGGACAAAGAGGTATAACTGGTTATATCATCTATATCTGCAATACCTATTTGAATAATTCCTACAATTTTCATAGAAGTTAAATTTCCTTTGGGTGTAGTAATTTTAAGAATATCTCCTTTTTTTAATAACATTTTATCAGATAAACCTTTCCCGATCACAATACTATTGTTTTGTTGTAAATCTTCTATTTTTCCTTCTATCATATAATCATTAAGAGCAAATAATTTTTGTTCTACTAGAACATCAATACCGTTTACAACTCCAGAAATTTCTATTGTTCCAGAATTAAAAAAAACAGGTGTATTAATATTGGCTGCCACATCATATACACGGCTATCTTGCTTTAAACTCTGAATAATTGACTTAGCGTTGTAAATAGATTTTCCTCTATCTTTAGGTTTTATTGAATGAATGAAATTACTATGCTTTTTATATTCTTGATCAATAGTTACAGGTTGATTTTGAGAAGGTTTTATTTCGTTATACAAACGAACATGCGGTGTACGATTAATAATTAAACCATCTAACAAATCGTTCATTCCATACATAAAACTAACCAAAGTAATAAACATGGCAATTCCAAACATGACCCCTGCTCCTGCAATGATTGTTTGTTTGAGTCTAGAGCGCATTAAGTGTAGTGCTATAGAAAAAATTAATTTACAATTCATTACTCAGGTAAATAAATGATTTCATCTTCTTTTAATCCGCTCATTATTTCTACTTTTTGGTAATCTTTTAGTCCTGTTTTTATTTTTCTTTTTTCGTTTTCCTTCACCAAAACGTATTGTTCTTCTACTAAATAATTCCTTGGTATAGTGAGTATATTTTTACGTGTTTGGATAATAATATTTGCTTCAGCAGTTAAGTTAGGATATAGTTTTTGTGGTGATTTTACAAAATGGGCTTCTATTTTAAATGTTCGTGAACGCACATCCATAATGGGATAAATTTTAGTAACAGTAGCTTGAAAAATTTTACCTTTATAACTATCCATTGTAACCCTTATTTTTTGACCAACTTGCACGCGTACCATATCATTTTCATCTATATCTAACTCTAATATATAATTATCTTTTTTACCTACGATCGCTAGAGGTGTTTGTGGATTTACAACAGTTCCTTCTTTTACTAGAACATCAAATAGCTCGCCCGAAAAGGCACTTTTAACAGTAAAATCACTTTCTGTTTTTTGGCTTATTTTTAAGTTTATATTACTCCGATCTTGTTCATTTCGCAACTGATTTTTTAATTGAGATAATTGTTTTATAGCCGTTTCGTAGGCTAATTTAGAATTTTTATAGGCTAACTCTACCTTTTCAAAATCAACTTCCGAAATAGCGTTATACTCCTTAACATTTTTACTACGTTTGTAAAGTGATTCATCTAAAATTAATTTGTCCTTAGCACTTTGAATGCGTAATTCTGCTTCTGCTATTTTATCTTGGATATATCTCCCATTTTCTTGTGTGATTTCATACGATAAACGAGCATTTTCGGTGGCTAGATTAGCTTTTTCACTTTCTATTTGAAATAATGATTGTCCTTTTATAATAGGTTGTCCTGGTTTTACATTAATATATTGCAAAACACCTGTTACGGTACTAAAAACTATATATTGTTTGTCTGCCTTTACTACACCAGAAGCATAAACACTTTCTGTAACTGTTCCTTTTTCAGGTTTTATTTCTTTAGTTGCTTTTTTAGAGCAAGCAATAATAGAAAATAACGAAACCAGTAATATTTTTTTCATTTAAGGTAATTAAATTCGAATGAATAAATTTACGAATTTTATTAGTTTTTTATTAACCCAAACTAAGACTTTTCATTCTCTATTAAAAAAATAAGGCATATTATATATTCTTAAAGTGTATTAATAGAATTTAAAATCAGACAAACTTATATGGATAAAATTTCTTCTAAAAATAAGGTGAAAGTTTTTATATAATTAGTTTTTTACTTTGTAACCAAATTTACAAACCTTTTAAGATTGTTCACAAATCTAATTAGAGGTATTGATAATAAATTTATTTATTATTTCTTTACATAAAAAAAGTGTAATACCATTTTAACTTTGAAATTTCCTCATAATATTTTTTAACCTTGAGGCTGTCCAAAAAGTTTGTAATCTTTCATTTCGACCAGAGGGAGATTCCTTGATCCTACAAAAGCAACAAGAATTAGTGTTGGTTCTCGATGCGCTTTGGGCTCGAACTAACGATGATTTCAATTATACACTCAACCGTTTGTTCGAGTTGTTTTAAAATAAAAAAACAGATCAAGAATTTCACTTTTTAATCTAGTATATTTTAAGTTTAAATGGTATTAATTTCGGATAATAATCAATTGATATAAATAAAAAAAGAGTATTGAAAATGTTTTTTCAATACTCTTTTTTTAAAATTATTAATACTTATAATTTTACATCTCTCTAAAGATTGTGTGCATTAATCTTTTTTTATCATTAATACTTTCTTCTAAAGAAATCATGGTTTCTGTTCTATATACTCCATCAATATCATCAATCATGTAAATTACATCTTTAGCGTGTTTTGTATCTTTTGCTCTAATCTTACAAAAAATATTAAATTTTCCTGTTGTCACGTGAGCAACAGTTACAAATGGTATTTCATTAATTCTTTCTAAAACAAACTTGGTTTGTGATGTATTATTTAAAAATACTCCAACATAGGCAATAAACGAATAACCTAATTTTTCATAGTCTAATGTTAATGATGATCCTTGAATAATACCAGCATCCTCTAGTTTTTTAACACGTACATGGACAGTTCCTGCTGAAATTAAAAGTTTTTTTGCAATGTCTGTAAATGGTATTCTCGTATTATCAATTAACATATCAAGAATCTGATGATCAACCTCATCTAGTTTAAACTTACTCATATAATTATTTCTTTGTTTGTGTTTTTATTTTTTAGTTTTTGTTTAAATACGTCTAAAATATTACTTTTTAAGCACTCCATTTACAAAAATATTGTTAATGTTTACAGAAAAGTTAGTGTTTTTTTTTAGTTTGGGATAGTTCCCTAATTCATCTTGATATAACTCACCTTTTAAGTCGTAAACCTGATGTGCAAAACTTCTTTCTAGCTCTCCGATTTCTACGATCTCGGCTTCAAAATGAACCTTCTCATCAAGAAGGGTTTCTTTATAGTGGGATGCAAATTTAGTAATAATATCTAAAGAATCATCTTTTATTCTAACATTTTTATAAATAAAATCATAAAAAACAACTTTATTTTGCGGAATATTCAAATATTTGTTTAAATCTACTTTTGTCTTTTCTGAAGAAATAATACTTTCTAATGCTGTTATATAAGCTATAAAAATATATTTTCTTGTTTCTTCTCTTTCATAATCATTTTGGTAATGTCCTGCTTCAAATAAAATAGTGGGTACTCCTGAATATTGAAAATAATCGCCAATGCAATTTAAGTTAAAAGCATCATCAAATCTACCTATTTGGCTGGGTATATATTTTTGTAATTCGTTATTCATTGCTAAAATAACCTCTACCGCACGTAATCTACATTCATTATATTCACAAGCTTCATTAAAAGAAGGTGCCAAAAAAGAAACAGTTGCTGGCATACCTGAATCTCCTACTCCAAATATTGTTCGTTGATCGTGTAAATTAAAGCAATAATGAGGTTTAATTTTTTCAAAAACTTTACGTAAAATTTTTGATTCAGGTTGCGTTAAAGTTATAGAATCTCTATTCAAATCCACCTGATTTGCATTTTCTCTTGTATAGGCAAGTGCTCCGTCAGGATTAACTATAGGAATTATAAAAAAAGTACACGTTTTTGCTAACCTTTGAGCTAATGGTTCTTTTGAAGCTAAAAAGTTTAAAAAGTCAAACAATGCTTTAGTGGTTGTAGATTCATTTCCGTGCATTTGTGACCACATAAATATTTTTGTAGCTCCAGTTCCAAATTTAACAGAATAAATAGGACGTTCTTGAACAGATTGTCCCAATATTTCAATTTCAAAGTTTGAGTTTAATTGATCTAATATTGCTTCTAGGTGGGTATTGGTAATATAACGCCCTGAAATACTTTTTTCTTTATAATCCGAATAAAATTTCATTTGCTTTACTTGATTTTTTTAAAAAAAAATTTAATTGAGACAGTCACATACCTCATCCAAGAAAAAATTTATTTTTTAAAATTCATCAAATTTAAGAACTTAAATTTTTCTCTTTATATATACTAAAGGCTATGTAAAAATCAAATTAACAGAAATAGTGGTGATAATTTATTTTATATAAATTATCTAAAAATTATTTGGTAAAACTATATTCAGGAACTTTACCTACGATTCCATTGAAATAGCTTTCTAAGATAGCAAAATCTTTTTCTCTGTCTCCAGAGGGTATCATTTTAGGAAAAGCAATAACTTGTTTATTTTTCCAATCAAAACCAATAGCAACAATAGGAACATTTGCTTTTATAGCTATATAATAAAATCCCGTTTTCCATTCGGATACTTTTTTTCGAGTCCCTTCGGGTGAAATAGATAATCTAAATTCTTCTTTTTGTGAAAAGATTTTGGCAATTGCGTCTACTTTGTTTTCATTTTTAAAACGATTAAGAGGTTCTCCTCCTACCCATTTAAAATAATAACCAAAAGGAAATTTAAAAAGTTCTTTTTTAGCAACAAAATTAATATTAATACCTAATGAACCTCTTGTTAATAATCCTATATAAAAATCATGCCAACTAGTATGTGGAACTACAGGCATTACACTTTTTTTTATATCAATCATGTAGGATTGGTAGTCCCCTACAATTTTCCATCCCATTAACTTAAAAAATATAAATTGGTATACTCTTTTTTTCATTTCTTTGAGGCTTCATATCTATTGCATACAAAAGTAATTCAAAATTTTCATCTTATATCAAAAAAATTGTTTTTAAAAGTCTAAAAAAGACTTTTTTAAGTGTTTTAAATCTGTTTTTATTTGGGTTAATATAATAATTCAAATACAGGGTTAACATTGCTTAATTACAAACCGTATCACAGTTATTTTGTTTAAAAATTTTAAAATTTCACACATCTAAAATAAAAAAACTAGAATCATTCCATCTTAATCTGTTCAAAGTATCTTTCAGTAATAAAATCAATATCTTTAATAGATTTACGAGTCCAATCAATTCTTTTTTCTAAAAATTCTAGATCTGTTAAATGCCAATTAACATTAGAGTGACGTAGTCTATTGGTTAAACTTTGTATAATAATAGCTGCTGATACTGAAATATTTAAACTTTCAGTAAATCCAACCATTGGAATTTTTAAAAATCCATCTGCATTTTTTATAACTTCTTCTGATATTCCTAGTCTTTCAGTTCCGAAATAAATTGCCGATGGCTTAGAAATATCAAAATCCTCAAGCATACTATCTTTTTCATGTGGAGTAGTTGCTATAATCTGGTATCCTTTAGTTCTTAAATCATTAATACAATCTTGATTATTAGAAAACCGCTTAATATCTACCCATTTTTCTGCTCCAAGCGCAATTTCTTTATCAATTCTTTTCCCGAATCGTTGTTCTACTACGTTTAACTCTTGAATACCAAAAACCTCACAACTTCTCATTACGGCACTGGTATTATGTAATTGATAAACATCTTCACAAACTACAGTAAAATGTTTAGTTCTATTAGCTAAAATTTTTTTAAAACCTTCTTTTCTATTCTCTGTTATAAACGTTTCTAAATATTCTAAATATTTTTCATCTTGAAATAAAGATTGCATTGTAAATGTTTTTAATTATATTGGCAAAAGTAATTAAAGTTCTCTATATGTTTTTATGAATTACTTTAATGATAGAACCGTTATCTTTTTAAATCCTAAAATTACCCAATATAATGAAAAAAAAACTAGTTATTTTAACAGGAGCTGGTATGAGTGCTGAAAGTGGTATCAGTACTTTTAGAGACTCTAATGGTTTATGGGAAAACCATGATATTATGGAGGTGGCTTCTCCAGATGGATGGCAGAAAAATCCTGCATTAGTTTTAGATTTTTATAATCAACGTAGGGCTCAACTGAAACGAGTTCATCCTAATAGAGGACATGAAATAATTGCAGAATTAGAAAAAAATTTTGATGTACATATCATAACACAAAACGTAGATAATCTACATGAGCGAGCTGGTAGTTCAAAAGTATTGCATTTACATGGTGAATTAACGAAAGCGAGAAGCACAAAAAACAATACTTATATAATTGATTGGACGGAAGATTTACATATAGGTGATACAGCTCCAGATGGATCACAACTAAGACCCCATATTGTTTGGTTCGGCGAAGCCGTTCCTGGTATAAACCAAGCAATTCCTATATTAGAAAAAGCTGATATTTTAATTATCATTGGAACTTCTTTAAAAGTTTATCCAGCAGCAGGACTTATGCACTATGTTTCAAAACAGACTTCTATTTATTACATAGATCCTAAACCCGCACATGTAAAAAATTCACGTAATCTTATTGAAACAATTCCTTTAAATGCTAGTGAAGGGATACAAAGTTTAATAGAAAGAGGAATTTAACCCTCTTTCTAACGTTTTTACAAAGAATACATTTCATTTTTAGCCTGTTCAAATTCTTTTAATAATTCATCAACTATTTCTTGAACGGGCTTTATATCTTTTATTAATCCTGCTATTTGACCTATTTCTAACTCACCTTCTTCTAAATCTCCTTCAAACATTCCTCTTTTTGCTCTAGCCCGCCCTAATAAAACCTTTAATTCTTCTGGCGAAGGACATTGAGTATAGAGTTCCTGCACATCATTATAAAATTTATTTTTAATTAAACGTACAGGGGCTAATTCTTTCAAAGTAAGCTGAGTTCCTCCTTCTTCGGTGGTAAGTATTCTTTCCTTAAATTTTTGATGGGCAGAACTTTCTATAGAAGCTGCAAATCGTGATCCTAATTGTACACCATCTGCACCTAAAACCATAGCTGCTAACATTCCTCTACCTGTAGCAATACCTCCTGCAGCTATTAATGGAATTGTTATTTGTTCTTTGACCATAGGAATCAAGGTAAAAGTTGTGGATTCTTCACGTCCATTATGTCCTCCCGCTTCAAATCCTTCTGCTACAATCGCATCTACTCCTGCTTCTTGCGCTTTTAATGCAAATTTTGTACTACTTACAACATGGACAACTACAATTCCTTTTTCTTTTAGAAAAGAAGTCCAAGTTTTAGGATTTCCAGCGGAAGTAAAAACTATTTTAACTTCTTCTTCTATAATTATTTGCATTATCTCTTCAATATTTGGATAAAGCATTGGTATATTTACACCAAAAGGTTTATTCGTTGCTTTTTTACATTTTTGGATGTGCTCTCGTAAAATATCAGGATACATGGATCCCGCTCCTATCAATCCTAAACCGCCAGCATTACTTACCGCACTAGCTAGTTTATATCCTGAATTCCAGATCATTCCTCCTTGAATAATTGGATATTTAATATCGAAAAGTGATGTTATTGTATTCAAAATATTTATTTTTTAATTAATTTATCTTGATTTTTAATCGAATTAACTACTACATAATATTAAACACCTGTATTCAAATAACTTACATTTATTTCTTCGGCTTTATTAGTCAATTTTTTTTGTGTTATCAATTGTCCTAAATTGCCATCAATCTTTAATTTTGAATTAATACTATCTAATGAATTTCACAAGTAATTACTTCAATTGTTGAATTAGAATAAACTTGTTTGAATTCCATTCAAATTCTTTTATACTTAATTCATTATTTAAAGCATTCTGAAAATTAGGTATTCCGTAACCATATTATCTGGTGAAATAAAACGATCTGTTTTTTCTACTGTTTCTACCCCGTTAGATCGTTCTATTTCTTTTTCCGTGGCAAAATCTTTTGTTATAAACAAATAATAACTTGGATCGGGTACCGTTCCTATTAAATTTGTTGTATTAACTCCCATTATGAATAATATATTTGTTTCATGCGAATTACCTTTATAAAAATTATTCGAATCTTTTACAAAATCATAACATACTAGAATTATTTTTTTATTATGTAAGCTTACAAACAGTGTGGGTGTATTTACTCCTAGAAAACCAGCGTCTAAAATAGCCACTATTTTTCCTTTTTCTGTATAATTTTGCTTATGTAAAAAACGCGCATTCAACATTTGAATTTGAGGAGCTGAATTACCACAATTATAATCAACTCTTAAAGCATTTTGTTCAGACTATTTGTTAACAAAAAATCTATTATCTTGGCTCATTATTTTTCTATTTAATGAATGATTAGCCTACTCAATACGTCTACAAAAAAGATTAGTAAGGACCTCTATGTTTTTTGTATTTCTTTTATGTGTACGCAATTTAACGATTTAGATTTTGCTAAAATAATAATTTCTATAGATAGAGCCTATTTGATTAACATACAGTTGATGAATAAAAACCATCTTTATTATCTAAAAGAATTCCTTGAACTTTTCTTTTATCTAGCGAACGTTGTGACAGTTCTAATAATGGATTAGCAAAGAAAGTGGGTGCATCAGGTTTGTCTTTAGAAAAAATGCAAACATCCTCTTGAGTAAAAAAATAATTTAAAAACAACAGGAATGCTAAAAGTATTTTTAATCTCATATTCTTATATCCTTTTATTTCCAAATATACACAGAAAACCTGATCTTTTAAGCTATTACTCCTGAACCTATAAGCTCCTCTCCTATATGCCAAGATACAAATTGTCCTTGGGTTATAGCAGACATAGGTTCTTCAAACTCTACATACATTCCTGAATCAAACTGGTGTAAAATAGCATTTTTTAATTCTTGTCGATAACGTATACGCGCTTTTACTTGCATTTTTTGACCTGTTTTAAGAGCTAGATCGGTTCGGATCCAATGGATCTCTTCCTTAGCTACAAATAATGCTTTTTTAAATAAACCAGGGTGTGTATTACCTTGACCTGTATAGATAGAGTTACTATATATGTCTGTTGCTATTATAAATAAAGGTTCTTTAGTACCTCCAATATTAAGTCCTTTTCTTTGACCAATAGTGTAATAATGAGCTCCTTGGTGTTTCCCTACAAGCTTTCCCATTTCTGGTGTATATTGAATATTGGATGCTTCAAACTTTAATTTTTCTTCTTCTGTAGTAAATTCAGGTTTAGGCGTACTATATAGATTATTTGTAGCATCTATTTCGTATATAAAACCTTCTTTAGGTTGTAATTGCTGTTGTAAAAATTCAGGTAAACGAACTTTTCCTATAAAACATAATCCTTGAGAATCTTTTTTCTCAGCTGTAATCAGTTCCATTTTAGCCGCTATTTCACGTACTTGAGGTTTTGTCAATTCTCCAATAGGAAATAAGGCTTTTGATAATTGTTCTTGTGATAATTGGCATAGAAAATAGGACTGATCTTTATTACTATCTATACCCGCTAATAATTGATAAATGGTTTGTCCTTCTACTTGAGTTTCTGATTTACGACAGTAATGCCCTGTTGCCACATAATCAGCACCTAATGACATTGCTATTTTAAGAAAAACATCAAATTTAATTTCTCTATTACATAAAACATCAGGGTTAGGGGTACGTCCTTTTTCATATTCAGCAAACATATAATCTACAATTTTTTCTTTGTATTGTTCACTTAAATCAACTGTTTGAAAAGGAATTCCTAATTTTTGTGCAACTAATAAGGCATCATTACTATCTTCTAACCAAGGGCATTCATTAGAAATAGTGACTGAGTCATCATGCCAGTTTTTCATAAATAAGCCAATTACGTCATAACCTTGCTCTTTTAATAAATAAGCGGCTACACTTGAATCTACTCCTCCTGATAAACCTACAACAACTCTTTTCATGTATTCTTTTTTTTAGCCCACAAAGATAATTATTTCTTTTTAACCAATGAAGGCTTCTTATAACCGTTAATTGTATCCGTATTTATTTCTTTTACTAGATTTTTATTGGCATCAAAATATTTCCAAAGACCTTTTTTCTTACCTTCTTTATATTGTCCTTGAATCAGGATTACACCATTATCTTCAAAAACTTTATAATCACCGTGCATAAAACCTTGTAAAAAAACAGCTTCTTCTTTTAAAGTTCCTCCTTTAGAATAAATCTTAGAAATTCCATTTTTAACGCCATTTTTATACATTACCTCTTCTGCTAATACTCCATCTGTAAAAAATATTTTTTTACTTCCTTCTACTCTATCATCTATATAGTTTTCTATACACATAACAGTTTTTAATCCTTTGTGATAGTATTTCCATATTCCTTGTCGAAGTTTGTTTATAACTTTTCCTTCGCTTACTTTTAATCCGTTTTCATCAAAAAAAATGGTATAGGCTCCTCCTTTACCATCAAATTCGCGTGTTGCTTTTAAAATTTTTTTATCACTATCTGTATAGTATTTAAACACTCCATCCTCTACTCCATTTTTAAAATTTCCTTCATAACGAACTCTATTGGATCCTTCATAATATCCTTTCCAAAAACCAATACGTTCTCCTTTATTATTAATTTGATTTTCTGATTCTTTCTTAATTTGGGAAAAAATACTAAATGAACTTAAAAACAGAACTATAAACAACCTATGTATTTTCATCTTTTTACTTTAAAAATAAAACTCAAAATTATTAGTTTTATTTTGTAAACAAAAATAAAACCTATTTAAATCTCATTTGAATAAGTACTTCTCAAAAAATTATCTTCAAAATAAGAATCCCTAAACAGTCTTTATAAAAGACAAAAAAATGTCTAAAAAGCAATAAATTAAAAATCAAACTTATCACTTTTTAGACATCTTAATCTCTAAAAATAGTATTTTATATAATTTTTAAGATAACAATTCTAATATTGCTTCTGCTACTCCCTTAGCAGAAGCAGGATTTTGACCTGTCACCACTCTTTCATCTACAGTAATATGTTTTTCCCACAAACCTGATTTTTCAAAAATAGCACCTCTCTCTATTAATTTAGTTTCAAGCATGTAAGGAACTACTTTTTCTTGCTTTATAGAGATTTCTTCATCATTTGAAAAAGAGTTTATTCTTTTTCCATCAACTAAATATTTTCCGTTACTAAGTTTAATATTTACTAATCCAGAAGGGCCATGACATATACCGCCTACAACACCCTCTGTTTCATAAATTTTTGCTGCTATTTCTGCCAACTCAACATTATCTGCAAAATCCCACATAGTACCATGACCTCCAATATAAATAATAGCAGAATAATCCGTTGCATTAACTTCTGATGGTTTTAAAGTATTATGCACTTTATTATTATACGTTAAATCATTCCAAAATTTAGCATTTATAGGATCTTCTAAATCAAAACCTTCAACTGGAGCAACTCCTCCTTTAGGACTCACAAAATCTATTTCATATCCTCCATTGACTAAAACATCCCAACAATGACTTACTTCTGACAAATAATAACCTGTCGATTCTCCTGTACTTCCTTTAACATTATGACTTGTTAGGACAAATAAAATTTTTGTTTTCATAGTTTGTATATTTATTTTATATTATTTAAACTTTCAAAATAATAATGAAATTTATTTTTCTTAAAGTATTCTCTAGGACTCATTCTAATAAATTCTTTAAAATCCTTATTAAAATGACTTTGATCATAATAACCAAATTCAAGACAATCTAATAAATTTCTTTTTGATAGATGAATTGATTTAATTGTCTTTTCAAGGCGAACCAGCTTTTGAAAATATTTGGGGGTTACACCAAAATGATCTTTAAAATTTCGTTCAAAAGTACGCTTCGAAAAATTTGAATAATCAACTAAATCCATTATTCTTATTGTTTTATAGTCACTATAAATCTTTTGATTAAAACAATCCCAATTAACTAATTCTTCTTTTTTAAAAGAAGACAACAGATCTATTAAAAAATCTTCTATTAATTCTATCTTTTTTGAAATTTCTGTTGTATCTAAAAATCTTTTTTGAAATTCCTTAAACTGATTTCCCCAAACATCATCAGCCCAAACAATTTTATTCTTAACATCTAAATAAGAAACATTAGAAAAGTGTCGAAACATTCCTGATTTAAAACGAACTGCTATAAATTGTTCTTTTAAAACATTTTTATTTAATATTTCTCTTGGACAAACAAGATAAGAATAACTTAATTCTGATTTAGACATAAAAACACTTTCGCCAAAATGAAAAAAAAGGTCTAAACCTGTACCTGGCAAAAAAAAAGATAATGATTCATCATCACAGTACTCCTTGTCTTCATAAAAATATCTATCTATATAAGGCTGTAATTTAGTAGAAGGTTTTACGGACAATTTAGCCATACAAATATTTAATTTTAATCAAGAATAAAGACTTAATATAGAATTTTATTTCAAAATCAAAGTTAATATGCCTATAAGTTATTTATATAACCTGCATGCAAATAAAATTCAAAAATTTCAATTTTTATAAATTCTCCAACAAAAATAAAATTAAATTTATTATTATCGCCTATATAAGGTATACGAAATATTTCCTTTTTATTCTCTCATATCCTCTATTTATTACTTTAGCCTTTTCTAAAAAAGTGATACATATTGATTTTATACTTTCTTTTCACCGTTATATTCATCGTTTTCCCTATTATTTATAAATTTAGTACACCTTTTAAAGTTTATTTTTAAGTACAAATTTACTCCTTTTACACAATCAAGAATTGTAAAAAAACGACATCAAAAAAAATAATATGCGCGCATATTATTTTTTTTGTATATTTGAATTTTAGAATCCAAATGAAAGATAAAACAATAGATTATTTACTTAGAACAACTTGGCAAGCCGTTTCTAGAATGTATAATGAAGAAGGATCTAAATATGAGGGTTCTATGGCTATTGGTTTTGCCCTTTTAAGCATAGACAAAGAAGAAGGTACCCCTTCTACCAGCATAAGTGCAAGAATGGGTATGGAAGCTACCAGTTTAACCCGAACCTTAAAATCATTGGAAGAAAAAGGATTAATTGAAAGAAAACCAAATCCTAAAGATGGAAGAGGCGTTTTGATTTATCTTACTAAAGAAGGAAAATTAAAACGAGAACTATCTAAACAAACTGTTCTTAGATTTAATGAAGTCATCAAACAACATATTAATGAAGAAAAATTAATACACTTCATAGAAGTCACAGAAAAAATAAATGAATTAATACAAGATAAAAAAATATTCAATCAACCAGAGTAATTACAAAATGAAGAGAACAATTAAAAAAGTTGCTGTAGTTGGTTCAGGGATTATGGGTTCAGGAATTGCCTGCCATTTTGCTAATATCGGAGTAGAAGTTTTACTCCTTGATATAGTACCACGTGAACTTACAGAAGCAGAACAAAAAAAAGGGTTAACACTAGAAAATAAAATAGTTAGAAACCGAATCGTAAACGACAGTTTAACTGCCGCTTTAAAATCGAAGCCCTCTCCTATTTATCATCAAAAATTTGCTGATAGAATTACTACAGGAAATTTAACCGATGATATCACAAAAATTAAAGATTGTGATTGGATTATTGAAGTAGTTGTTGAAAGATTAGACATCAAAAAGTCAGTTTTTGAACAAATTGACACACACAGAAAACCTGGAACATTAGTAACTTCAAACACTTCAGGTATTCCTATTCAGTTCATGAGCGAAGGTCGTAGCGAAGATTTCCAAAAGCATTTCTGCGGTACACACTTCTTTAATCCAGCTCGTTATTTGAAATTATTTGAAATTATTCCAGGACCACAAACTTCTTCGGATGTATTGGATTTCTTGAATAATTATGGCGAACAATTCTTAGGAAAAACTTCGGTAGTTACTAAAGACACCCCTGCTTTCATCGGAAACCGTATTGGTATTTTTGGAATCATGAGTTTATTCCACCAAGTGAAAGAATTAGGACTTACTATTGAAGAAGTAGATAAATTAACAGGTCCTGTAATTGGTCGTCCAAAATCGGCTACTTTCCGTACTGTTGACGTAGTAGGTTTAGATACTTTAGTACACGTAGCTAATGGTATTTACGAAAACTGCCCTAACGACGAAGCACACGAATTGTTCAAACTACCTGAATTCATCAACAAAATGATGGAAAACAAATGGTTAGGTAGTAAAACAAAACAAGGGTTTTACAAAAAAGAAGGGAAAGACATCCTTTCTTTAGATTTAGATACATTAGAATACCGTGCCAACAAAAAAGCGTCATTTGCTACTTTAGAAATGACCAAAACTATCGAAAAACCTATCGATAGATTCAAAGTTTTAGTTAAAGGAAAAGACAAAGCAGGTGATTTTTACCGTAAAAACTTCTCAGCGATGTTTGCTTATGTTTCTAACCGTGTTCCTGAAATTACAGACGACTTCTACAAAATTGACGATGCTATGAAAGCAGGTTTCGGTTGGGAAAATGGACCATTCGAAATTTGGGATGCAATAGGTGTTCAAAAAGGTATCGAAATGATGCAAGCAGAAGGCTATACACCTGCTTCTTGGGTAACTGACATGGTTGCGTCTGGAAACACATCTTTCTATACTGTAAAAGAAGGAGCTACACAATACTACAATACCGCATCAAAATCGCAAGTTAAAGTTCCTGGTCAAGACGCATTTATCATCTTAAACAACATTCGCGAAAGCAAAAAAGTTTGGGGGAATGCCGACAGTACAATTCACCACTTAGGCGATGGGATTTTAAATTTAGAATTCCACTCAAAAATGAACTCTATTGGTGGTGGTGTTTTACAAGGAATCAACAAAGCTATTGATTTAGCTGAAAAAGAATACAACGGATTAGTAATTGGAAATCAAGGCGCTAACTTCTCTGTTGGAGCTAATATCGGTATGATTTTCATGATGGCGGTAGAGCAAGAATACGATGAGTTAAATATGGCTATCAAAATGTTCCAAGACACAATGATGCGCGCGCGTTACTCTTCTATTCCAGTGATTGCTGCACCACACGGAATGACTTTAGGTGGTGGTTGTGAACTTTCTATGCACGCGGATAAAATTGTTGCTGCGGCTGAAACCTATATCGGTTTAGTTGAGTTTGGTGTAGGTGTAATCCCTGGTGGTGGTGGTTCTAAAGAAATGGCACTACGCGCTGCGGATACCTTCCGTAAAAATGACGTGGAATTAAACGTTTTACAAGAATATTTCTTAACTGTAGGTATGGCAAAAGTGGCAACTTCTGCTTATGAGGCTTACGACTTAGGCATTTTACAAAAAGGTAAAGATGTGGTGGTGGTTAACAAAGACCGTCAAATTGCCGAAGCTAAAAAACACGCCTTGTTAATGGCTGAAGCAGGATATACACAACCAGTACGTCGTAAAGACATTAAAGTATTAGGAAAACAAGCTTTAGGTATGTTCCTTGTGGGTACAGACCAAATGGTTGCGGGACAATACATTTCGGAACACGACCAAAAAATCGCAAACAAATTAGCTTACGTAATGGCGGGGGGTGATTTATCAGAACCAACTTTAGTAACGGAGCAATACTTGTTAGATTTAGAAAGAGAAGCTTTCTTATCACTTTGTACTGAGAGAAAAACATTGGAGCGTATCCAGTTTATGTTAACTAAAGGGAAACCGCTTCGTAATTAATATTTTAAATTATAAATGTTGAATTTTAAATGAAACATAAATAATTTGAAAAACAACAAATAATTTAAAATTTATAATTCAAAATTCAAAATAATGAGTAAAACAGCATATATAGTAAAAGGATATAGAACAGCAGTAGGTAAAGCACCGAAAGGACTGTTCCGTTTTAAACGTCCAGATGAATTGGCCGCTGAAACCATCGAGCACATGATGGCTGAATTACCCAACTTCGACAAGTCAAGAATTGACGATGTAATGGTAGGTAATGCGATGCCTGAGGCGGAACAAGGATTAAATATGGGACGTTTAATCTCTTTAATGGGATTAAAAGTGACCGATGTTCCTGGAGTAACAGTGAACCGTTACTGTGCTTCTGGTTTAGAAACCATTGGTATGGCAACTGCAAAAATCCAAGCAGGAATGGCACATTGTATCATTGCCGGTGGTGCAGAGAGTATGAGTTATATTCCAATGGGAGGTTATAAACCAACTCCTGATTATAAAGTAGCCGCAGCAGGTAACGAAGATTAC
The DNA here is from genome assembly GCF_052828645.1 of Flavobacterium sp. TN-1. NCBI lineage: Bacteria > Pseudomonadati > Bacteroidota > Flavobacteriia > Flavobacteriales > Flavobacteriaceae > Flavobacterium > Flavobacterium sp. TN-1. Next base: position 2,307,631 of record NZ_CM128253.1, on the reverse strand, counting down.
TACTGGGGTATGGGATTAACCGCTGAAGCTGTAGCAAAGCAATTTAATATTTCACGTGCAGACCAAGATGAATTTGCTTATCAGTCGCACATGAAAGCGTTGAAAGCACAAGCAGAAGGTAAATTTGATGCTCAAATCGCGCCTATCACCGTAGAACAAACGTTCATCAACGAAGCTGGCAAAAAAGAAACTAAATCTTATGTAGTTACTAAAGACGAAGGACCACGTGCAGGTACTTCTGTTGAAGCGCTTTCAGGATTAAAGCCTGTATTTGCTGCAGATGGTTCAGTAACTGCGGGTAACTCATCACAAATGAGTGACGGTGCCGCTTTCGTACTGATTATGAGCGAAGAAATGGTGAAAGAATTAAATTTAGAACCTATTGCACGTTTGGTAAACTTTGCATCTTCAGGTGTTGAACCTAGAATCATGGGTATCGGCCCTGTAAAAGCCATTCCAAAAGCGGTACAACAAGCTGGTTTAAAAATTTCTGATATCGAATTATTCGAATTAAACGAAGCTTTCGCAGCACAATCATTAGCGGTAATCCGTGAGTTAGACTTAAACCCTGAAATCATCAACGTAAATGGTGGTGCAATCGCTTTAGGTCACCCACTAGGTTGCACGGGAGCTAAATTATCAGTTCAATTATTTGACGAAATGAAACGCCGCGGTAACAAATACGGTATGGTAACCATGTGTGTGGGTACTGGACAAGGTACAGCGGGGATATTTGAGTTACTATAAATGATGGATTTTAAATTTTAAATTTTAAATGAATTATGAAGAACGATAATATAATTGCTATCAAAACATTTGAATTTGCACTATCAGTTATCAATCTAACAATTCAACTTAAAAAAGAAAACGAGTTCATTATTTCAAAACAATTAATGCGAAGTGCTACAAGTATAGGTGCAAATGTTGAAGAAGCTATAGCTGCTCAATCTAAAAAAGACTTTATTAGTAAAATGTCAATCGCTTCAAAAGAAGCCAGAGAAACTAAATACTGGTTGAGACTTTTAGATAAATCAGAAATAACCAAAATTAATATTGAAATTTATTTAACTGAAATTGAGCATATCATAAACATAATAACCAAAATTGTAAAAACTTCTCAGGAAAGTATAAACTAATTTAAAATTTATAATTCAACATTTAAAATAATAACAAATGGAAGATATTACAAGAGGCGGACAGTTCTTAGTTAAAGAAACGAAATGCGAAAATATATTTACTCCTGAGGATTTCTCAGAAGAACAAATCATGATGCGTGATTCTATCAAAGAATTCGTAGACAAAGAATTATGGTCAGAAAAACCTCGTTTTGAGAAAAAAGACTACGCTTACACCGAAGAATGTATGCGTAAAGCAGGTGAACTTGGTTTCTTAGGAGTTGCGGTTCCTGAAGCTTACGGTGGTTTAGGTATGGGCTTCGTATCAACGATGTTAACTTGTGACTATATTTCTGGTGCTACAGGTTCATTCTCTACAGCTTTCGGAGCACACACAGGTATTGGTACTATGCCAATCACTTTATACGGTACAGAAGAACAAAGATTAAAATATGTTCCAAAATTAGCATCGGGTGAATGGTTTGGCGCTTACTGTTTAACAGAACCTGGAGCAGGTTCTGACGCTAATTCTGGTAAAACAAAAGCAGAATTATCAGCAGATGGTAAATCATACAAAATCAACGGTCAGAAAATGTGGATTTCTAACGCTGGTTTCTGTAACGTAATGATTGTTTTTGCTCGTATTGAAGATGACAAAAACATCACGGGATTCATCGTAGAGTATGACCCAGCAAATTCAAACGGAATTACGTTAGGTGAAGAAGAACACAAATTAGGTATTCGTTCGTCTTCTACACGTCAAGTATTCTTCAACGATACAGTTGTTCCTGTAGAAAACATGTTAGCAGGACGTGGTGAAGGTTTCAAAATTGCAATGAATGCGTTGAACGTAGGTCGTATCAAATTGGCAGCTGCTTGTTTAGATGCACAACGTCGTACCATTACAGAAGCTGTAAAATATGCTAGCGAGCGTATCCAATTTAAAACCCCAATTGCAAACTTTGGCGCTATTCAAGCTAAATTAGCTAACATGGCTACTAACGCTTATGTAGATGAAGCAGCATCATACCGTGCCGCTAAAGATATCGAAACAAGAATTGAATTACGTGAAGCAGCGGGTAACACCCACCAAGAAGCAGAATTAAAAGGAGTGGAAGAATTTGCTATCGAATGTTCAATCCTTAAAGTAGCAGTTTCAGAAGACGTTCAAAGCTGTACTGACGAAGGTATCCAAATTTTTGGAGGTATGGGATTCTCAGAAGAAACACCAATGGAATCGGCTTGGAGAGATGCTCGTATTGCTCGTATCTATGAAGGAACTAACGAAATTAACCGTATGTTATCGGTAGGTATGTTAGTGAAAAAAGCCATGAAAGGTCAGGTAGATTTATTAGGTCCTGCAATGAAAGTGGCTGAAGAATTAATGGGTATTCCTGATTTCAATACTCCTGATTACACGGAACTATTTGCAGAAGAAAAAGAATTAATCGGCAAATTGAAAAAAGCGTTCTTAATGGTTGCAGGATCTGCTGTACAAAAATTTGGTCCAGATTTAGAAAAACACCAACAATTATTGATGTGTGCTTCTGATATGTTAATCGAGATTTACATGGCAGAGTCAGGAATTTTACGTACAGAAAAATTAGCGAAAGCTAAAGGAGCTGAAAATGTAAAAGAACAAATTGCTATGGCGCAATTGTACTTATACCAAGCGGTAGACATCGTTTCTCAAAAAGGAAAAGAAGGCATTGTTTCTTTTGCTGATGGCGATGAACAACGCATGATGTTAATGGGATTACGTCGTTTTACAAAATATACCAATATGCCAAATGTAGTAGCACTTCGCGAAACTATTACTGCTAAAATGATTGCAGAAAACGGCTATTGCTATTAGTCTTTAAATTTTAATTAGTTTGGTTAAAAGGGTCACTATTTAATAAAAATAGTGGCCTTTTTTATAAATAAAACCTTTTCTAGAACGAATTGATTAAAAATAATATTATTTAAACTTAAAATATACTGAATTAAAAAGTAAAATTCTCAATACGTTTTTTCCATTTTTAAACAACTTGAACAGACGATTGAGTATATAATTGAAATCATCGTTAGTTCGAGCCCGAAGCGCATCGAGAACCAACACTAATTTTTATTGCTTTTGTAAGATAGTGCCTAAATCAACATGTAGTTTGCCACTCCGATAAGGAGGAATCTGATAATCAACATTATGTGATTTCTCCCTTTGATCAAAATGAACAAGATTACGAACTTTTTGGACAGTTTCAAGGTTAAAAAAAAGTATTAAGAGGAAATTTCAAAATTTAAATGATATTAGGTTCAACGAAGACTCTTTTTGATTCAACGAAGACTCTTTTAGATTAAATGAAGACTCTTTTTGGTTCAACGAAGACTCTTTTTGGTTCAACGAAGACTCTTTTTGGTTCAACGAAGACTCTTTTTGGTTCAATGAAGACTCTTTTTGGTTCAACGAAGACTCTTTTTGATTCAACGAAGACTCTTTTTGGTTCAATGAAGACTCTTTTTGATTCAACGAAGACTCTTTTTGGTTCAACGAAGACTCTTTTTGGTTCAACGAAGACTCTTTTTGGTTCAACGAAGACTCTTTTAGATTCAATGAAGACTCTTTTAGATTCAATGAAGACTCTTTTTGATTCAACGAAGACTCTTTTTGGTTCTATTTTTAATCTCTTGATTGTCACTAAGTAAGGAAGAGTCATATAATCGATATCAAAAACACTTAATAAAAGAGGAATATAATCATCAGAATTTAAAAACGGTATGTTACGCACTTTATGAGATCCCTCCTAATATCGGGATGACAAGAACCCGAAATAAAATACCTCTTAATTGTTACTCCGAATCTCACGCATTTTATGAGATCCCTCCTAAAGTCGGGATGACAAGAACCCGAAATAAATGCCTCTTGTTTGTTACTCCGAATGTTACGCATTTTATGAGATCCCTCCTAATATCGGGATGACAAGAACCCGAAATAAAATACCTCTTAATTGTTACTACGAATGTCACGCATTTTATGAGATCCCTCCTAAAGTCGGGATGACAAGAACCCGAAATAAATGCCTCTTGTTTGTTACTCCGAATGTTACGCATTTTATGAGATTCCTCCTAATATCGGGATGACAAGAACCCGAAGTAAAATACCTCTTAATTGTTACTCCGAATGTCACGCACTTTATGAGATCCCTCCTAAGGTCGGGATGACAAGAACCCGAAATAAATGCCTCTTAATTGTTACTCCGAATGTTACGCATTTTATGAGATCCCTCCTAATATCGGGATGACAAGAACCCGAAGTAAATGCCTCTTGTTTGTTACTCCGAATGTTACACATTTTATGAGATCCCTCCTAATATCGGGATGACAAGAACCCGAAATAAATGCCTCTTAATTGTTACTCCGAATGTTACGCACTTTATGAGATCCCTCCTAAAGTCGGGATGACAAGAACCCGAAATAAATGCCTCTTAATTGTTACTCCGAATGTTACGCATTTTATGAGATCCCTCCTAATATCGGGATGACAAGAACCCGAAATAAATGCCTCTTAATTGTTACTCCGAATGTTACGCATTTTATGAGATCCCTCCTAATATCGGGATGACAAGAACCCGAAATAAATGCCTCTTAATTGTTACTCCGAATGTTACGCATTTTATGAGATCCCTCCTAAAGTCGGGATGACAAGAACCCGAAGTAAAATGCCTCTTAATTGTTACTCCGAATATTACGCATTTTATGAGATCCCTCCTAATATCGGGATGACAAGAACCCGAAATAAATGCCTCTTAATTGTTACTCCGAATGTTACGCATTTTATGAGATCCCTCCTAATATCGGGATGACAAGAACCCGAAATAAATGCCTCTTAATTGTTACTCCGAATGTTACGCACTTTATGAGATCCCTCCTAAAGTCGGGATGACAAGAACCCGAAATAAATGCCTCTTGTTTGTTACTCCGAATGTCACGCATTTTATGAGATCCCTCCTAATATCGGGATGACAAGAACCAGAAGTAAAATACCTCTTGTTTGTTACTCCAACGTAAGGAGGGGTCTCATAATCAGTATTATGTGTTTTCTCTTTTTGGTCGAAATGAAAAAAAAGATTGCGAACTTTTTGGACAGTATCAAGGTTAAAAAAATAGTATTATGAGGAACTTTCAAAGTTTAAATGGCATAATAGATATTCATAAAATTTTAAGTTTATTTATTTTTATTTTAATCACAAAAACGTCCTTTTTAAAACAAAAAATGAAAATAATATTTTGTTTAACTTATATTTATATAAATTTTAACTATTATCAATAACAAAATGATTAATTCTATATTTTAAATTTGCAATACGGTGAAGTTCTATTATGTTTAATAGAATATAAACTTAAAAAGAGGCTTTTCAAAAGGTAATAAATCAACATGCAGTTTGTCACTCCAACGTAAGTAGGAGTCTCATAATCAACATTATGTATTTTCTCCCTTTGGTCTAAATGACAAGATTGTGAACTTTTTGAACAGTCTCATTAATCTCAAACATATTTAAAATAATGAAAAAAAAAATTGTATCTAGTCTTTTTATTTTAGGATTATGTGCTAGCTGTCAAAGTTCTCATGTAACAAAAAATGAAATTAAAGTTGTTCTTAATTCAAAAAGTGATAGTCAAGTAACAGGAACTGCTGTTTTTTCCGAAAAAAATGGTATTATAACAATGGTAGCTAACATGAGTGGTTTAACACCTGGAGAACATGCTATTCATTTACATGAAAAAGCAGATTGTTCTGCTCCAGACGGAACTTCTACAGGTGGACACTGGAATCCTACTTTTAAAAAGCACGGCAAGTGGGGACAGGCAGAATATCATAGAGGAGATATTGGGAACTTTACTGCAGATGATAAAGGAAATGCGGTGGTAACGTTTTCAACTAATGAATGGTGTATTGGGTGCGGTGATCCAGCAAGAGACATAACAGGTAAAGGATTAATCGTTCATAAAGGAGTTGACGATTTTACGACTCAACCTACTGGAAATGCTGGAGGTAGAATTGCTTGCGCTGGTATTTTAAAATAATTTTTTCAAGAGGCTGTTCAAAAATCAAATTATAAATTATTTGTTTATTGCTTTAGTAAATATTATATTGATTTTATATAATTTATATCTTCTGTTTAATTTTAAGTCTTTTTTAGCTCAACTAAAAAGAAATGAAATAATAAGATAAAGTACCTTATAACAGCCTCTTTAAAAAATCTATTTAGACTACTAAAGGATTTATTTTTTCCTTAAAATTTTTGATAACGTTTATCTTCTGGTTCTGCTTTATTAATAATGAAATAATATTATGAATTATTAACGAAAAGTATGAAAATGTTTTCATATTAAACCCTAATTAAGAGTTATCAATTTATTATAGATCAAAATGATTTTTTATTCTTTTCATCTTTATCATAAAATCTAACACATAATATAGATTAATTTCATACCTATCACTTATATTCCTAACTCTTAATTATTTTTTAAAATGTATAAAAAAATAATTAAGAGTTAGGAAAAAATAATTGTTTTTAAATAAAGTTTTGTTAAGTTTTGATCTTTATTGTTTCTATTTATTATTTTTAACACTCAATTTGACATTTATGTACGACGAACTTAAATACTGGTATTTACGTGATCATAAACTTTTTAAAACCTTAAGTATGTCTCAACTTAAACAATTATGTATTATTGTTGGTTTTAAAAAAGCAAAAAAAGGTGAAATTATATATTTTTCTGATTCTGAAACACCTCGGGTTTTTTTATTAAAAAAGGGAAGTATAAAGATTGTAGCTATAGATCAAGAAGGAAATGAAACTATAAAAGACATTATCCAAAAAGGGGATCTTTTTGGAGAGCTAACTTTAGAACCTGATAGAACATCTAATGAACTAGCTATGGCACTTACAGAAGAAGTTTCTATATGCAGTTTTTTATTATCTGATTTTGAAAATTTAATGCTCAAATATCCTGATTTAGCATTAAGTTACATGAAATTTGTAGGACTAAAACTAAAACGAGTTAAAAACAATTATTCAAACCTAATGTCAAAGGATGCTAAAACACGTCTTAAAACATTTTTATTAGATTGGTGCGAAAAAGAAGGAAGTCATCAAGGGGATAATATTATTTTAGAAAATTATTTAACTCAAACAGATATTGCCCAAATTATTTGTACTTCAAGGCCTACCGCTACTAAATTATTAATAGAGTTAGAAGAAAATGGTATTATCCGATATACTCGTAAGGAAATAATTATTCCTAACATTGAACTTTTACAATAATATTTAGGTTTTTGTAAACTATCTTACAAAATACATTTTTTAGTCCTCTTAATTTTACACTGTAACAATAAAATAAAGAGAATTATGAAAAATGTATTTTTTTATTTACTGTTTTTACCTTTAACACTTTTAGGACAAAAACATATAGCTTCTTCTTCTACTGAAATCAACCCTATCTTAATAGGAGAAACTTTACCTAATGCTCAAATTCAAAAAATAGATAGTAGTTTTGTTTCTAGCCATTCTATTATTAACAAAAAGAAAACGGTATTAATCGTATACCGCGGTGGTTGGTGTCCTTATTGCAATGTTCATTTAAGCAACATAGCATCAATAGAAAATGACATTATCAAATTAGGTTATCAAATAATTGCAATTAGTCCAGACTCTCCTAGTTCTTTGATTAAAACTTCGGATAAAGATAAATTAAAGTATACTCTTTATTCTGATAGCAAAGGAGAGTTATTGACCGCTATGGGAATTACATACGAAGCTCCTTTAACCTACAAACCTATCATTAGTAAAGGTTCTAATAAAGTAAATAAAAATTTCTTACCTGTGTCTTCGTTATTTGTAATTAATGAGGAAAATAAAGTCATTTTTGAATATATAGCTCCTGATTACAAGAATCGTATTTCAGACAAACTATTACTTAATGTATTAAAAAACTTATAATCAAATAAAATTAAACATGAAATTACTTACCACTATTGCCACACTTTTAATTAGTTTTTCTTTTTTCGGGCAAACTTCCAAAAATTTAAAATTAGATCAACAGGAAAAAATAAAATTAGAAAAATTAACAATTGAAAAATATAATCAATTATTATCAAGAGATTCAATAATAATTGTTGATTTTAATGCTAAATGGTGTGGTCCTTGTAAAAAATTAGCTCCTATTTTAGAAAAAGTTTCTAAGGAAAAAAAAATCAAGCTAATTAAAATAGATACTGACAAAAATCCTGAATTGGCTCAAAAATTAAACGTTGAAGGACTTCCCACCTTACATTATTACAAAAAAGGTAAATTAATTTGGGAAAATTTAGGTTTTATAAACGAAGAAGAACTTTTAAAAAAATTAAATTAATCTATTATGAAAAACAAATTTTTAATTCTAACATTAAAGGCATTTTTTGCAAGTTTTATAATTTTATCTTGTGATAAGAATAATGATGATCATAACCAAAATTTATATGAAGAAACGGTTGTCGTTGCAAACAAAAATTCTTCATCTATAAGTTTTTTGAATGCTAACACAAATGCTGTAACCAATACATTAAAAATTGCCAATTCAGAGCCCATGTATCTTGTTTTTGTTCCTTCAAAGGATAAACTATATGTTGGAGATCGAAAAAACAAACAGGTTCATATTATTAATCCTAGTACACAAAAATTAGAAAGTTCAATAAACGTTGGCAATGGGGTTTTTCACATGTGGGCTGATGGACTAGGGAAACAACTTTGGGTTAATAATGATATAGACAACACGATTTCTGTTATTGATCTGAATACTAATTCCGTTAGTAAAACTATAAATGTAGATATGAAACCTCATGATGTTTTTTTAACAAAAGACGGAACGAAGGCTTATATATCTGTTTTTAATTCTGATCAGCAAATGCCTGACAAGGTATATTTATATTCTACTAGTAACTATGAAAAGTTAAAAGAAGTAAATGTTGGTAAAGATCCTCATTTATTTCACTTATCAAATAATAATAGGTTAATTGTTCCTTGTCAATCTGGTGAAATATATAATATAAATGGAGAAAATTTACAAATTATTTCACAAAAGTCATATCCTGGTGCTCATGGTCTATATCCTAGTCCTAACTTAGAAAATATTTTTGTTACCAACATTATGGGTGGACAAATGTATTCTATTAAGACAAATGATTTAGTTCAAAATTATGATCCTATTTCAACTAGTAAACCTTTACCTCATAATTTAGTTTTAAATAAAGATGGGAATAAAATTTTTGCCACTCATTCAGGTTCAAATAGTACAACTGTATCTGTATATAAAATAAATCAGAACAAATTAGTTTATGAGCAAGATATAACCGTTGAAAATAATCCATTTGGTCTAACCTATTATATAAGAAATAAATAATTTTTTTATTATTTTAATAATACCATTTAAACTTAAAATATACTGGATTAAAAAATAAAGTTCTCGATACGTTTTTTTTATTTTAGAAATAACTCGAACAGACGGTTGAGTATATAATTAAAATCATCGTTCGTTCGAGCGCGAAGCGCATCGAGAACCAACACTAATTTTTATTGCTTTTGTAGGGTAGTGTCTAAATCAACATGCGGTTTGTCACTCCGACGTGAGGAGGAGTCTTATAATCAACATTATGTGATTTCTCCCTTTGGTTGACAAGATTGCGAACTTTTTGGACAGTCTCAAAGGTAAAAAAATAGTATTATGTGGAAATTTCAAAGTTTAAATGGTATAATAAATACGATCAAGTATCTATTTAAATAAAATTTTCAATGTAATATATCTTTAGTGGAGAAAGGAATATTTTTAAAAATCCCTTATATCATTCAATCATTTAATTTAGTCTATCAAAAACAAGATTTTATAGTAATGTAGTAATAAAAATTCTTGCTATAATAAAAATTATGACTAATTATTATTCCTTTCTCTACTATTCTCTAAGAACATTTATTCCTTTAAGATATAAAATTAATTTTACCAATTATACTATTTTGAATAGCATTTTATAAATTTATTACTAGCCTAAATTATATTTCTTTTACAATAAATGTTTACTTCTCTATTTTATATAAAATAGATTTCAAAAAAGACTTTAATCAATTTAAAAAGACGTTTTTATGAATTTTACTTCAGTTAAAAATAGGCTTATTGAGCTAAAAGAAATTATGATACAATTAAATGATTGTGATTTTATTATTCCTATTTCTTCTTTAAGTAACGCTACAATAGGGGAACATATTCGACATATTATTGAATTATATCAAGCTCTTTTAAAAGGATATGATAATAATATAATTAATTATGATACTAGAGAACGAGATGTTAGTATACAAACTGTAAAAAAGTGTGCTATTTCAGCTATTGATTTAATTATTAATGAAATAGAAAAAGAAAATAAAAAATTGATAATAGAGCATTTTATTTCTGGTATTCCAACTTTTATAGAAACGAATTATTTTAGAGAAGTGCTTTATAATTTAGAACATTGTATTCATCATCAAGCTCTAATAAAAGTTGCTTTATTAAATTTTAATTATATACAAATTTCAGAAACATTTGGTATTGCTCCATCTACTATTGAATTTCGAAAAATATGTGCACAGTAAGTTACGTTTTTAGCAATAACACGATCATCATTACTTCTAATAGAGATGAAAAAATGGGTCGCCCTAAAGCATTAGTTCCAAAATCTTATATGGGTCAGCAAAAAAAAATGTTTTTCCCAAAAGACTCAAAAGCAGGTGGCACTTGGTATGTATTAGATGATAAGGGAAATATAATTGTTTTACTAAATGGTGCATCTGAAAAACACATTCCTAAAGAAAATTACCGAAAAAGTAGGGGTTTAATTTTGCTTGAAATTTTTGATAGCGGTCATTGTATAAATAAATGGTTAGAAATAAACCTAACTGATATAGAACCTTTTACATTAATTGTTTATACTCATAAACAACTCTATCAACTACGTTGGGATGGTACTGCAAAAAATACTTTAAAATTAAATCCTCAAGGAAAATATATATGGTCTTCTTCTACACTGTATTCTAATCTTATAAGAAAAGAAAGAGAATCATTATTTAACACATTTATCCAAAATAAGGATATAATTTATGCTAAAGATATAGCCTATTTTCATCAACATACAAATTCAGATGATAAAGAAAATGGATTGGTCATTAACCGAAATGATACTTTCATTACACAAAGTATTACTCAAACGATTATAAATCAAAATAAAATGATTTTTAATTACAAAGATTTGATTACTGAAGAAATTTACGAGAACTCTTTTTTAATGTTATAATGAAACTTTTCATACATAAACTAACACATTGGGAATATTGGCCCTTTCAGATTCTTTATATACCTATTTATTTTTTATGGATCTATTATGCTATCCGTTCTCGTACTTTATTCTTCTTTAATACCGTAAATCCAACCATTAAAAATGGAGGTTTTTTTAATGAAAGTAAGAATGATATATATCATTTAATCCCACAGCAGTACTATCCTAAAACATATTTAATAAATTACAAAGATTCTATTGAACAGGTTTCAACACATTCGCTTGTTTTTCCTTTTATTGCAAAACCTGACATTGGTTTACGAGGAAGTGCTGTAAGACGAATTTATTCTTTGGAAGATTTAAAAAAATACCATAAAAATGTTAATTTTAATTACCTCCTTCAAGAATTAATTCCTTTTTCTAACGAAATTGGGATCTTTTATGTTCGTTTTCCGAACGAAAAACAAGGTCGTATTACAGGAATCGTATCAAAAGAGTTTATGATTATAACAGGCGACGGAAAAAACACTATTGAAAACCTCATCAAACTAAATCCGCGTTATGAATTACAGCTAAATGTCTTACGAAAAGAATTAGGCTCAAAAATTCATACTATTTTACCCAAAGGAAAAACCTATAATCTTGTCCCTTTTGGTAATCATTCTAGAGGAACAAAATTTGTTGATATCAGCTACAAAATTTCCGAAAGACTAACACAAGTAATCGACAATATGTGTCAACAAATAAATGGTTTTTATTATGGTCGCATGGACTTAATGTATAATACTTGGGAAGAGTTAGAAAATGGAAAAAATTTTATGATTGTAGAATTAAACGGCTCTGCAAGTGAACCTACCCATATTTACGATCCTAATCATTCTATCTTCTTTGCTTGGAAAGAAATAGCTCGACACGTTCGTTATATGTTTAAAATTAGTCAACAAAATCATATAAAAGGAGTTCCTTATCTTAACCATAAAGAAGGCATGAATGAATATCGTAAGCATCAAGAACATTTTTATAAGCTTACTCAAATTTAATCATAATTTAAAAAAATTATAAATATAACTTAAGACAGAATAAATTTTATACTATTGAATTTAAAAATAAAAAATATAGTAGTAGGTTTTACTATTAGCTTTATAGGTTCTATACCACTTGGTTATTTAAACATAATAGGTTTACATTATTATAAAAAAAGCAACCTGTTTTCTACCCTAGTTTATTTACTAGGTGTAGTGCTTATAGAAAGTTTTATAATTTATTTTACAGCTAAAGGTATTTCTAGAATTAATTTAAATCCTAAATTAAAAACAAAAATTTCTTTATTCAGTATACTTTTCTTATTACTTCTCTCCTATTTAGCTAAACAACCCGTTGATTTAGAAAAAACAAACAATCAAGTTTTTATTTTAAAACAAATACTAGAACATCCTCTTTGTACAGGGATGCTATTTAGTGGTCTTAACTTTTCCCAAATTCCATTTTGGTTGAGTTGGAATGTATATATCCTAAACGAAAAATATATAATTCCTTCACAAAACGGACTTCTTTTATACACTTTTGGAGCTGTAGTAGGAACTTATACTGGTATGCTTAGCTTAATTATTTTTTTAGATAAAACTACAAACTATATTCAATTACCACTTCAAAAATACATCTCTGTTTTTTTTATTTCTTTAGCCATTTGGCAGAGTTTTATCCTAATAAAAAACAGGTACATTTCTAAAAACTAAACATTCCTTATACAAGTATTATATATTATTACATTCTTCTTTTTAATATTTATGTTATCTGATAATATGATTTCTCTTATAGTCAAAATAATAGACTAAACGTTGAAAGTTTTAATTTTTCAGACACCCTCCAATTATTTACTTATATCCAAGAAGTAATCTATAAACTATTAATTTTAAAGGTAAAGATAAAAAACGTATAGAATTGATATAATCTATTTTATAACATATTAATTAAATTAATAAATTAAATCATAATTTGTTTAATAAACAATTTTTATTAGTAGGCATATTTTACACAATATTACAGTATATAATACCATTTAAACTTAAAATATAATGGATTAAAAAGTAAAATTCTTTATCTGTTTTTTTCATTTTTAAAACAACTCGAACAAAGGGTTGAGTATATAATTGAAATCATCGTTAGTTTGAGCGCGAAGCACATCGAGAACCAACACTAATTTTTATTGCTTTTGTAGGATAGTGTCTAAATCAGCATGCAGTTTGTCACTCCTATATAAGGAGGAATCTCATAATCAGCGTTATGTGATTTCTCCCTTTGGTCGAAATGAAAGATTGCGAACTTTTTGGACAGTCTTAAGGTTAAAAAAATAGTATTATGAGGAAGTTTCAAAGTTTAAATGGTATAATACTTTCTTTATTATCATTTAAATCAGTTAATTTAAATTTTTCTTTATCTATTTTAAATATTTATTTTTCAATTATATAAAAGGGTTTATTTAATTTAAAATTTTAATTATTTCGTTAAAAAATATAAAACCCATAAAACTCTACATATTATTTTAAAAAGTCTGTAAAATGAAAATCTATAGCTCTTATTTTGAAATTATATTTCTTTACCTTTGTAAAAATTGGTTTTGCTTAAAATGATACAAGATATTCATACTCTAGACCCCAAAAAAAATATACTTATAAAAGGAGCACAGATTCATAATCTAAAAAATTTAGATGTTGCAATTCCCAGAAATAAACTAATTGTTATCACAGGATTATCAGGCTCTGGAAAATCAAGTTTAGCATTTGATACATTATATGCAGAAGGTCAACGCAGATATGTAGAAAGTCTTTCTAGTTATGCACGACAATTTTTAGGTAGGCTTGACAAACCAAAAGTTGATTATATTAAAGGAATTGCACCAGCTGTAGCAATAGAACAAAAAGTAAATACTACAAACGCAAGATCTACAGTAGGTACTTCTACCGAAATTTATGATTACCTAAAACTACTATTTGCTCGAATAGGTAAAACCTACTCTCCTATTTCTGGTTTAGAAGTCAAAAAACACACAGTAACTGATGTAATAGAACACGTCCAAAAACTAGAAGAAGGAAAACGCTACTTACTTTTATCTCCAATACATTTAGAAAAAGGAAGAACATTAGAAAACAAATTAAAAATTCTCTTACAACAAGGTTTCAGTAGAATATTAATTAATAATGAAACCATTCGTCTAGATGAATTTACTGATTCCCAAGAATTACACTCAAAAGATATTTATAAAGACAAGGAAATTTTATTAATTATAGATCGTTTAGTTGTAAAACACGAAGAAGATTTTTACAATCGGTTAGCCGATGCTATTCAAACAGCTTTTTATGAAGGCAAAGGATTTTGTTATTTACAAGAGCTTAATACTACTGAAAAAATAATTTTTAGTGCTAATTTTGAATTAGATGGTCTTTCTTTTTTAGAACCTAACGTTCATCTATTTAGCTTCAACAATCCTTATGGGGCCTGTCCTACCTGCGAAGGATATGGAAATATAATAGGAATAGATCAAGATCTCGTAATCCCTAATACGGCATTATCTGTGTATGAAAACTGCATAGCACCATGGAAAGGCGAAAGCATGAGTTGGTACCGCGATCAATTAGTAAATAATTCGCATAAATTTGATTTCCCTATTCATAAACCCTATTTTCAGCTAGAAGAATCACAAAAACAGTTAATTTGGGAAGGGAATCAATACTTTGAAGGACTTACTTCTTTTTTTAAAGAATTAGAAGAAAAAAACTATAAAATTCAAAATCGTGTTTTGCTATCACGCTATAGAGGCAAAACAAAATGTTCAATATGCAAAGGAAAACGATTAAGACCTGAGGCTAGTTATGTAAAAATTAATCACAAGACATTACCAGAACTTGTAGATTTGCCCATCCGTAAATTAATCCCTTTTTTTAACGACCTAACATTATCAGAATACGATGCAAAAGTAGCCAAACGATTACTTATAGAAATCAATAATAGATTAGCTTTCTTAGAAAATGTAGGTCTAGATTATCTGACTTTAAATAGAAATTCTGCTACTCTTTCAGGCGGCGAATCACAACGTATCAACTTAGCTACATCACTAGGAAGCAGTTTAGTAGGTTCTATGTATATACTAGATGAACCTAGTATAGGATTACATCCTAAAGACACTGAAAAACTAAATAAAGTACTAGAATCATTACGCGATTTAGGCAATACCGTAATAGTAGTAGAACATGATGAGGATATTATGAAATCAGCTGATATGATCATAGATATTGGTCCCGAAGCAGGTACCTACGGAGGAAACTTAGTAGCACAAGGCACGTATGAAGAAATACTAAAATCTAACTCTCTTACTTCCCAATATTTAAATGGAAAACGCACTATAGACGTTCCTAAAAAAAGAAGAAAATTTAAAAATCATATAGATATTATTGGAGCTAGAGAAAACAATTTACAAAATATTGATGTCACTATTCCTCTAGATGTACTAACCATCATTACAGGTGTATCAGGATCCGGTAAAAGCACATTAGTAAAAAAAATACTATATCCCGCCCTACAAAAACAATTGGAAAGTGTAAGCGAAAAACCAGGTCAATTTACCGAAATATCTGGCAACTATTCTCATATTAAACATGTAGAATATGTAGACCAAAACCCTATAGGTCGTAGTTCTCGATCCAATCCCGTTACATATATAAAAGCATACGATGATATTCGTGATTTATTTGCTAAAGAAAAAGTTTCAAAACTAAGAGGATACCAACCTAAACATTTTTCTTTTAATGTAGATGGAGGTAGATGTGAAAGTTGCAAAGGAGAAGGAACAATCAATGTCGAAATGGTTTTCATGGCAGATGTTTCATTACCTTGTGAAACTTGTAACGGAAAACGTTTTAAAAAAGAAATTTTAGAAATACAATTTGAAGGTAAAAATATAGATGACATCCTCAACTTAACTATAGACGATGCCTTAGCTTTCTTTAAAACAAACAATCAAAATAAAATCATTCAAAAACTACAACCTCTACAAGATGTTGGACTAGGTTATGTACAATTAGGTCAATCTTCTTCCACTCTATCTGGAGGCGAAGCACAACGAATTAAGCTTGCTTCTTTTTTAGTTAAAGGAACTACAAAAGATAAAGCTCTTTTTATTTTTGACGAACCTACAACAGGTCTTCATTTTCATGATATTAAAAAATTATTAAAATCTTTTGATGCCTTAATAGAAAAAGGACATTCTATTTTAGTTATCGAACACAATCTTGATATGATTAAATGTGCTGACTATATTATAGATTTAGGTCCTGAAGGTGGAGAAAATGGAGGACAATTACTAGCTTTTGGTACACCTGAACAAATAACAAAAGAAAAAAAATCAATTACAGGATATTACCTAAAAAGTAAATTATAAATTGGCACGCTATTTGTAAAGTCAAAAACCAAGAATTTGATTTAAATTTAATTGGTTCGTTTTGTTTTTATAAAGTGTGTATCAAAATACACAATCTCGCCGTTTAACTTCGTTCAATCTCCTCTATCATCTAAAAGAGATTTGAACGAATTGAACAGGCAAAAAAACGTATCATTCTTATTTAAAAGTTAATTAACTTACACACTTTGGTAAGATAGTTTCTTTATAAATTTCCACCTACCCCTTTAAACTTCTCCACAAATGCACTTATTTTTTGAAATACAATTTGTTTTTTTGTGAGGTATAAAGGATTTAAAGGACTCATTTTTGGTAAAATGGCATTGAGTTCTGTGCCGTTTTCACTTGCAAATTCACGTTTTAATGATGCCGTGATGTATCTTTTTGTGGCTTCTTCATTTAAATTCTCTTCTTCAATTAACTCTTTTGCTTCTATCTTTTGTTTTTGTTGTGCATATTTAAAGAATGAATCGATAATATTTGCTTTTTCTTCGATGGCGTCTAATTCTGTTTCGTTAATAAAATCAACTACTAAACTTTCTTTTGCTCTATTGCCAATACTAGCACGAATAACTCGACGAACTTCTTCTATTAACGCAGCTTTATCTTTGGACTTTTTATTGTGCTCAAAAATTAATTCCAGAATATAATCTAGGTTAATTTCTTGTGATTTTAATAAATCAATTTCAAATACTACATCATCCCAATCAATTTTTGATTCTTCCGCTTCCTTACCGTTTTTCTCACGACGTAACCAATCGCGAATGTCATTATAGGTGGAACGATAATCCTGAACGGTTCTTTCTGGCAATACACTTATTTCTTGCATTACGGCAATATCTTCATCAGATACAAAGTAAGTTTCCTTAAAAGCTTCGATTGCTTCACTATCATTTATATCAATATCCTGTAAAGCTTTTAGATGAGTAAATTCATCGTAATTCTGTAAAATATTCTCAACACGTAAGTATTCTCCGAAAAGTTTTGCAAACTCTTTTTTGTCTTTTTCGGTAACTATTTCATCTGGATTTGGAAACTTTTCATTTAACTCATTCACTACATCCTTAAATCCTCTACGTGCTTTACCTGTAACAATATCTGTAAAACCTTCTAAATATTCTTTATAGCTTTTTTCAAGCACTACATTTTTGGTGTTTTTATCTCCAAATAAAGTAATAGCATCAATGGTAGCTTGTTCTAAATCTCGGAACGTTACAATATTTCCAAAAGTTTTGGTTGCATCGTAAATTCTATTCGTTCGTGAAAAGGCTTGCATTAACCCATGATAACGTAAATTCTTATCTACAAACAAGGTATTCAAGGTTGGCGCATCAAAACCGGTAAGAAACATTCCGACTACAATAATCAAGTCGATTTCTTTACTTTTTACGCGTTTTGCTAGGTCACGATAATATTCTTGGAATCCACTTTCAATGTTAAAATTCATTTTAAACATTGCATTATAATCGTTGATGGCTTTTGTTAAAAACTCTTTTGCACTCAAATCTAATGCAGTTGGCTCAAATGTTTCATCTAAAATCTCTCCGATGGAATTTTGCTCTTCGTTTGCTGCAAAAGAAAAAATGGTTGCTATTTTAAGCGGTTTTTCGCTGTCTTTTTGTAGGTTATTTAATTCCTCGTAATAACATTTAGCCGCATCCACACTACTTACGGCAAACATTGCGTTAAACCCAGCGTTGCCTCCTTTTGTTCTGTGTGTTTTTTGTCTGAAATTTTGTAAAATGTATTGCGAAATTTCTTTAATACGCTTCGGGTGCAGTAAAGCGGTATTGTTTTCGGCAGCGGTTAATTTTTTTTCGTCTTGTTCTGCTTCGATATTTTTAAATTGCGGGCGGACATTATTATAATCTACTTTGAACTTTAGTACTTTTTCATCTCTAATGGCATCTGTAATCACATAGGAATGTAACTCACGACCAAAAACACTTGCCGTAGTTTCTGCACCTAAAGCGTTTTGCGGAAAAATAGGCGTTCCTGTAAAACCAAATTGGTAGAATTTTTTAAACTTTTTATTTAGGTTTTTTTGTGCTTCGCCAAATTGTGAGCGATGTGCTTCATCAAAAATAAACACCACTTGCTTTTGATAAATAGCCAAATCACTTTCAGTTTTCATCAAGTTATTTAACTTTTGAATGGTGGTAACAATAATCTTATTATCATCTTTCTCTAAGTTGCGTTTTAAACCAGCCGTACTATCAGAGCCATTTACACTATCAGGCGAAAAGCGTTGGTATTCTTTCATGGTTTGAAAATCTAAATCTTTTCGATCGACCACAAAGAATACTTTGTCTATAAAATCCAGTTGGGTAGCTAAACGTGCGGCTTTAAAACTGGTTAGGGTTTTTCCTGAACCTGTGGTATGCCAAATGTACCCACCGCTCTCTACATTAGACCAATTTTTAGCGTTAAAAGAACTTTCTATTTTCCATAACATTCTTTCGGTAGCTGCTATTTGGTAAGGACGCATAACTAACAAGGTATCACTTGTATCAAAAACCGAATAGGTTAACAATACATGTAAAAGCGTATTTTTTTGAAAGAAGGTAGCCGTAAAATCTTTTAAGTCTTTAATTAAGGTATTATCGGCTTTTGCCCATTCCATAGTAAAGTCGAAACTGTTTTTATTGCGTTTCGTAGTGTTGGCAAAATATCGGGTATAGGTACCGTTAGAAATAACAAATAGTTGTAAGTATTTAAAAAGGGAATTGGTAGTATTGAAACTCTCTTTTGAATAACGGTGTACCTGATTGAAGGCTTCACGTATAGCCACTCCACGTTTTTTAAGTTCCACTTGTACCAAAGGCAACCCATTTACTAATATGGTAACATCGTAACGGTTGGCGTGGGTTCCTTTTTGTTCAAATTGAGAAATGACCTGCACTTTATTACGGGTAATATTCTTTTTATCTACTAAATAGATGTTTTGAATACGACCACTATCAAATACAAAATCGTGAATATAATTATCGTGTATTTTTCTTGTTTTATCTACTAAGTTATCGCTTGGTTTGTCTAAATATTCTTCTACAAAACGTGCCCATTCGCTATTGGTGAACTCCATGTTGTTTAATGCCTGTAGTTGTACCCGTACATTAGCTAACATGGATTCTATTGATTTAATATCGAAAGCATTTTCATATCCTTGATTGATTAAATCTTGGATAAATTCCTTTTCCAAAGCGGCTTCGGTTTGATACGTAGACGGTGAATCGTTAAATGCGGAATGTTTAGTATATTTATCTAAAACAATAAAATTGTTGGATTCGGCGATGGTTTTGTAGTTTGACATTTTATTTTTTTAGTTTATCGTTTTCCCATTTTTGTGGGTTGTTTATAATATAATTAGAAATTCGATGGTAAGCGTTTTCGTTACGGATGATGTGTTCCCAATAATTGCGTTGCCAGATTTTAAAATCTAAAGATTTAATTATTTCCGCGGTTGGGGCGGTTGGGGCGGTTGGGGCGAATTGCAATTCGCCCGTACTCAGGGCGAAATCCAATTCGCCTTTATTTGAGGCGAAATCCAATTCGCCTTTATTTGAGGCGAAATCCAATTCGCCTTTATTTGGGGCGAAATCCAATTCGCCTATATTTGAAGCGGAATTCAATTCGCCTTTATTTGGGGCGGAATTCAATTCGCCCGTGCTAATAATATCTTTATTATTTTCTAATATTAAATCCTTAATCTTTTTTATGGTGGCTATTTTATAGCCTCTAATTATTGAGCCGATAGTTTGGGATGGCGATTGAAATTTTCCAATTTCATCTTCTGTTCCTTTTTTTTGGGTAATTTCTATAATGCCGTGCATGTGATTGGGCATTACTACAGATTCATGAATCACGCAATTATCACGTACCTGCTCTGTATGATACCATTCTGTCAAGGCAATTTCTCCAAATGAATTTAAAATCATTTTGCCATTTTCAATGTGCCCAAATAGAGGGGCTCTATCCTCACAGCAAAGAGTTATAAAATACAATCCTGCCTGCGAATAATCGTATCCTTTTAATCGGATAGATTGACGATGATGAATATTTGGATTGTATTTCATTTATTTTATTTTATTTTTTATCGTCGTCGGGGCAAATTGTCGGGGCAAATTGTCGGGGCGAATTGTCGGGGCGAATTGCAATTCGCCCCTATCGTGATGCTGAAAACGATAATAACTGATTTCTATAATATTCATATTGTTTTTGTCTCAATTCTATCTCTTTTGGTAAACCTTCGCTTATGGAAGTGGTAAGCACGTCAAATTTATCTAATATGGAAACGATGCGCTCTTGTTCTTCAATTGATGGAACAGGGATTTTAAATTCTTTTACCTTAGTATCTGAAATAGCAGGATAAGCAGAACCACTTTGATTCTCCTCAACATATTTTTTGAACTCACTAGAAGTAATCCAATAATAAATCCATTTTGAGAGAATATGATTTGTGTCAGCTCTTAAAATGCAATATCCAGTACTTGCTATTTCACCTGAATATTCTTCTGTAATCAAACAAAGGCGCTGTTGAGTTGGTCTAGTAGTAGCAAAAATAACATCATTTTTTAAAATCAACTTTTGAGCTCTACTTGGTGCATTATTAGTGTTGATTTCGGTTGTTTCGATAATCGTATTTTTCTCGCGACAAACAGACGTCAAATCAATATATCGATAAGATTTATTTGTATCTCTCCAGCGAATATTTGAAGTTGGTAAAATAACATCTCCCATCGTTTTCCATTCTACACTATCATCAAAACGCAACAACTGCTCACGATAATAACTATACTGCTGTTTACGTGCTGTAAGTTCTGCTGTAAGTTCTGCTGTAAGTTCTGCTGTAAGTTCGGTGAAGGTATCAAGAATTCCAACTATTTTTTGTTGAATTTCGAGTGATGGGATGGGGATTTGAATACCACCGACCTTAGTTGTATTGATTGTTGGCACTCCTCCTTCGCTTTGCAATTCCGTAATACTCTTCTCTTTTGCTTTAAGGATATAAAATAAAAATTTACTATCAATTTTAGTCTTGTACTCCTCAAGAGGTAGAACTGAAAAACATTTGTCATTTAAGTAGAATTTACTTTCTAAATAACTAACATAACCTGCGTTAGCTCCAACACGTGAAATTGTAACAGTATTTTCAACTCTATTAAATTTCTCAAAGTAGCCCATTGGCTCTTTTCCTCCACTTATAATTGGATATGGAGCAGAATCTGAACTATCATTTTTAGTTATACCTTTCCCTGTCTTAATCTCACAAATTTCTCCTAAAGATTTCCATTCCACTTCCACACCTCCTGCCTGTTCGGCAGACAGGTCTAATAATTTATCTAAGAAACTCATGCTTCAATCTCTTTAATGATGTTATCAATATCGGCACGAAGTTGGTTTATTTTTACTACGGTTTTGGCAACTTGTTGGTTGAGTTCCTTAATATCTATTTTCTCACGATTATCTTTAGCTTCCACATACGAACTCACAGATAAGTTATAGTCGTTATCGGCAATTTTAGCATTGTCGATGGTAGTTGCTATATGAGGTACTTCTTCTTTGCTATCAAACATATCCATAATTTTATCAATATGTTCGTTAGTCAGCTCATTATTGTTGGTTACTTTTTTAAAGAAATTTTCGCCCGTAGCATCTATAAATTGGGTTTTGGTTTCAGTTTTGCTTTTAGAGAGTACCAAAATATTTACGGCTATAGAAGTACCATAAAAAAGGTTGGGTGCTAAAGCAATTACAGATTCAACAAAATTGTTATCTACTAAATATTTTCTAATTTTTTGTTCGGCACCGCCACGGTAAAAGATACCAGGGAAACAAACCAAAGCCGCTCGTCCTTTACCTGATAAATAACTTAAGCAATGCAAGACAAAGGCAAAATCGGCTTTTGATTTTGGTGCCAATACGCCTGCTGGCGCAAAACGGTCGTCGTTAATCAAGGTAGGGTCGTCAGAACCAATCCAATTTACTGAGTACGGTGGATTAGATACAATGGCATCAAACGGTTTGTCATCTAAAAAATGGGGGTCTAACAAGGTATTCCCTAAAGCAATGTTGAACTTATCGTAGTTGATGTTATGCAAAAACATATTCATACGCGCTAGGTTGTAAGTCGTATGATTGATTTCCTGCCCGAAGAATCCTTCTTCTATAATATGACTATCAAAGTGTTTTTTAGCTTGCAATAATAAAGAGCCTGAACCGGCAGCTGGGTCATAAATTTTATTCACCGTGGTTTGCTTGTGCATGGCTAATTGTGCAATCAGTTTCGATACCGTTTGTGGGGTAAAAAATTCACCTCCCGATTTACCTGCATTGGCAGCATAATTACCTATTAAAAACTCATAAGCGTCACCAAAAAGGTCAATTTGATTGTCTTCGAAATTACCAAAGTTTAATTCTTCAACTCCTTTTAGAACAGCAGCTAAACGCGTGTTTTTGTTTTCAACTGTATTTCCTAAACGGGTACTTGTGGTATCAAAATCGGCAAACAAACCTTTGATATCTTGTTCTGAAGGATAGCCATTTGCCGAACTTTCAATAGCATCGAAAATCGCTTTTAAGTCGGTATTCAGATTGGAGTTTGTATTGGCAGTTTTAGCCAAGTTTTCAAAAAGCTGACTTGGATAAATAAAATACCCCTTCGTTTTAATGGCATCGTCTTTAATTTCGGGCGTAATAATGCTGTCCGATAAGTTGGCGTAGTTAATGCTATCATCACCAGCTTCGATGTAATTTTTGAAGTTTTCACTAATAAAGCGATAGAATAATGCGCCCAGAACGAATTGTTTGAAATCCCAACCATCAACGGCACCACGTACCTCGTTAGCGATTTTCCATATTTTATTTTGTAATTCTTGTTTTTGAATGGTGCTTGTCATCATTTTAAGTTGTAAATTCTAAATGCACTAAATTTTTAGAAAGAATTTTATTTGTTAAAGTTAATTAGATAATCTCCAAATATAGTGTTTTGAAATAACAAAAAAATCACACTTTATAGTGATTTTTTTTGATCAAGAACAAAAGTTAGGAATATTTATTAAACAAAAAACCCTAACTCCTTTATTTACAAGGGTTAGGGTTTTAAAGCTGCGGAGAAAGAGGAACAAACACCCACCTTTTCTATATATATCAAAACTTATCAAAAACAATCTTAACCCTTATAAAATAAGGGTTTTTTAATATATTGCAGTTAAATAAAATTAAGCAAAATATATATAAATATAGTCAATGTGGGGATTATGTGGGGATAATTTTGTATCTTTAAAGTATTGAAATTACTAATAATTCCGTACCAATGGCAACTATTAACTACCTCATAAAAGGAGAAAAAAACACAACAAATATACTTTTACGTTTCAAAAATGGTAGAAAATTTGATTTAACAGCTTCAACCGATTTAAAAGTAGAGCCGAAAAAATGGAGTTCAGCAAAGCAAAAAGTAAAACTTACTGCTGATGACACTACAAAAGATGAAGTCAATCAAAAATTGTCTGAGCTTGAAAAATTCATTTTTGATGAATTCAATTCCGATAATAGTAAAGGAGAATTTATAGACAAGCATTGGTTAAGAAAAAAGATTGCAAACTTCTTTAATAGACCCATTGACGAAACAGCCATTGATCAAATATTTTTTATCCCATTTATAGATACTTTTATCAAACAAGCTCCAACAAGAATAATTAAAGGTAAAAATAAGCCAATTGCTAAAGGAACCATCGTAAAGTATAACACTACACTCAACAAGCTAAAAGAGTACGAAGAACGCTTTAAAACGAAGCTAAAATTTACCGATTTAGATTTGACTTTCTATGATAGATTTATAAACTTCTTATCTCAAGAACAAAAGATAAATTTAGGAACAATCGGTAACTATATCGGAACTGTAAAAACTATTGCTAGAGATGCTAAATTAAAAGGTTTACCAGTGCATCCACACATCGAACATCCTAACTTTTTTGTTCCGAAAATTACAGCTGACAGTATCTATCTTAAAGATGAAGAAATCGACACAATTTTCAATCACGATTTTAAAGGAGTAGAAAGGCTGGAAAACACAAGAGATTTATTTATCATTGGATTGCGTACAGGTTTGAGAATTTCAGATTTTTTAAGATTAAAAGATGCCAACATCAAAAACGGGTACATTGAAATTGAAACACAAAAAACAGGGCAAACAGTTACGATACCATTACACCAACAAGTAAAGGCAATTTTAGAAAAAAGAAACGGTTTCCCAAGAGCTATTTCAGACCAAAAATTTAATGAACACGTTAAAGAGTTGTGTAAAGTTGCTGGATTTAAAGAGTTAACACAAGGTTCAAAAATAAACAAAGATACCAAGCGTAAAGAAGAAGGAATTTTCGAAAAATGGGAATTAGTATCATCACACATTTGTCGTCGTTCCTTTGCTACTAATTTATATGGAAAATTAGACAATCTTACCATTATGGGAGTTACGGGACACCAAACCGAAACACAGTTTTTGAAATACATCAAAATTACAAATACAGAAAAAGCTGAAAAATTAAAAGACTATTGGAACAAACAAAATGAAGAGCAAAATATTGAGGAGAAAAAAATGAAAGTAATAAAGTAGTTCAAAGTTTAATATATTTAGAAATAATTTCTTCCATATGATTAGAGATATTTTAGATAAATATTGTGTGTTATTAAAAAAAGAAGTTTTTGAAGACTTTTCTTCATATGCTTTACTAGTAGAATTAAAACATTATTTACCTTCAATAAAATCAGAAATTCTATTGAATTGTCTTAGTTATGAGAACAATAAAAAAGAGGAATACTTAAAATATGTTATAAATGAAATTACAAATTCAACTTTTGATATAAATTATTCCGAAAATAATTTAAAAAAATGGTTGGTAAAATATGATATTTCATTAGATAAAATACTAAATGATCATATTACTCACGAAGCCATTTACAATAAGTTAAACGCAGATTATAATAAGTATGATGGATTTGAAAATGGTCTAGAAAAACAACTTCTTTTCAATATTCAAGATGAATTCAATAAATACTTCAGTAAAATATATGCAAACTATGTTATTGATTTCTGCATAAGCAACATACCTTTAAAAAATAGTAAAATAGAAAGTTTGGACATATCAGAAAACAATTATAAAGACACCTATTTCGATAAGTTTTGTGAATTAATTGATGATTATACAATTCTAAAAAAGAGTACAGCAATTGGCGTGATGATAGATTTACAACTTTGTATCAAGGAAATAAAATCAGAAACTCTTTTAGAACTCCAACAAAAAGACATTAATAGAAATGACCATTTAGAATTTAAAATTAATGAAGTTGAAAAATGTAATTATGATAATAATGCTGACATACATTATGTAGAAAAGTGGTTGAAAAATTATAGTATTTCAATAGAAGAAATTTTAAATAATACTTTTCAAAGTAGTTCTATAACTGGCTTAATTGACAGTCATTATAACGACATGGAAAAGTTTTCAAAAGAAAAGGATTTAGCTTATGATATTCAAGATGATTTTTATCTATATTTCTGTAAGTATTATGCAGATGAATTGATTGAATATTTTAAATCCAAAATGACTATCAGCGAAACAAATATCATTGAAACTGAAAATGTAAATCAATTATCAGTTAATCAAGCAATAATACTTTTAGACAGATTAGGTTTATTCAGTTCAACTATGCTTGAAAACCTACCCAATACAAAAAAAGCCAAATTGATTAGTCAATTAATTGGGAAAAATGATAAAAACATAAAGACTGCGATTGAAAAACTCGAATTAAAACCAAACGAGATAAAACCCAATCATCAAAAGGATATTGATAAAATAGAACGAATTTTAAACAACTTGGAGTAACCTCTGGAGTACCTTTTGGAGTTACTCCAACCATAAGAAATAGAAAACCTCACAATAGCTTTGTTCCATCACAAACGATAAATTTTATATCACGATGGAACAAAGTAAAATGACACAAGTATTCGGAGTTTCTCCAGATGAATTCAAAGAAAGCATCTTAACTGATGTAAGAGCAGAAATTAAATCTTTAGCTCAAAATTTCCAACCTATTACACCAGAAGAGTATCTAACTCGACAAGAAACAGCCGAGATACTAAAAGTATCTTTGGTTACACTTTCCGATTGGAACAAAAAGAAAATTCTAAATCCTTACCGTCTTGGTAATCTCATCAGATACAAACGTTCAGAAATAGAACAGGCTTTAATCAGTATTAATTCTAAAAAGAAATAATATGAGCCATCCATTTCAAGAAAGTTTAAGCAACATCG
The DNA here is from genome assembly GCF_052828645.1 of Flavobacterium sp. TN-1. NCBI lineage: Bacteria > Pseudomonadati > Bacteroidota > Flavobacteriia > Flavobacteriales > Flavobacteriaceae > Flavobacterium > Flavobacterium sp. TN-1. Next base: position 2,280,427 of record NZ_CM128253.1, on the reverse strand, counting down.
AAAAACGTTTGGAGGAACTAACGCAATTAGTTACCAACAAACAGGAAAAAATATTCGATAAAGTTATTATTGACAATGATGAGTTTCAACGATTATTCAAAATTAGTCCAGGCACTGCATCAAATTGGAGAGAAAAAGGATTAATCGCATACAGTCAGATAAACAATAAAATTGTCTATAAAATTGAGGATATAAATAAGATGCTTGACGATAACTATCGACCATTTAAAAAGTAATTGCAAAGTTTATTTTTAAGTAATGATAGATTTTGTCAAAATAAAAATTAATGATGAAGCACTTATAAACCAAGTTTGGAGTAATGAACTTTTAATTTATCAAGGCAAATCTGAAAAACGATTTGACGATGAAATAAAAGAGTTAGTGACAAAAAGTTACAAAAACCTTTATTTTACAAAATTTCAAAACAGACTTGAAATAAAAGGATCTTTGCATTACTTTTTTAATGATGGTTTACACAATGCTAACGATTTCAATATTTATGATTGCATTCAAACAATAGAGCAAATAAAAGAACTGTTTAAACTCGATTTGAACAAATGCAAACTCATTAATTTAGAATATGGTGTAAATGTAAATCCAATTATTCCTGTAGTTGACTTGGTACAAAATTTAATTTATCACGAAAAAAGACAATTTACGCGACCTACAACACATTTTAACTACAAAATAGCTGGTAACGAAGCTTACAAACAAGTAAAAGCCTATGACAAAAGTGTGCAATTTCCAAATCAATGTAATAATACATTTCGATTCGAAGTAAAAACCAAACAAGCAAAATTTGTTAATAGTCTTGGATTGTTTACGCTTCAAAATCTCACAGAAATCAAACAGTATGATTCACTAATACATTCATTATTAAAAGAATGGGATAACGTATTATTATTTGACAAATCTAAAGCAGTAGAAGATAAATTTTTCAACACTAATTTTTGGGAAGAAATTCTTAAAAACGGTAATCGTAATAAATTCAATAATCAAAAGAGACTATACTATAAAAAATTAGGGGCAAATAGTTTATATATAAATATCAAAAAAATAATGCAAGATAAAATCAATTATCTAAAAGTGTGCAAATTCCAACTACTATAAACTTGGAAACTGCACATTTTAAATAGTTTCTTAAATGGTTTCTATTTATTATAGATACTTTCAATTTTATATATTTACATCTTTTAAATAAAATGCCGTACTAAATGTCAGAAGACCAAAAAAAACAACTCGAACAACAACTTTGGAATATTGCCAACACCCTTAGAGGTAAAATGAATGCCGATGAATTTCGAGATTATATACTTGGATTCATATTCTATAAATACCTTGCTGAAAAAATGGAAATTTATGCCAACGGAATATTAAAAACCGATGGTATCAAATATAAATCCATTAATGAAAACACAAAAAACGGAGCAGAGTACATAGATGCAATTCGCGAAGAAGCATTAGAAACTTTAGGCTATTTTTTAAAACCTAATGAACTTTTTAGTGAAGTAGCCAAACGTGGTAATAGTGATGTAGAAGGTCAAAGTAATTTTATTATTGAAGACCTTCAAAAAATACTTATCAATATCCAATTAAGTACAATGGGTACAGAAAGCGAAGATGATTTTGACAATCTCTTTGAGGATATGGATTTAAACAGTACCAAATTAGGAAAAACACCAGAGGCAAGAAACGAAATTATTGCTAAAGTACTTTCTCATTTAGACAAGATTGATTTCAAATTAGAAGACACTGAACTGGATGTTTTAGGCGATGCCTACGAATATTTAATAGGGCAATTTGCTAGTGGTGCAGGTAAAAAGGCAGGTGAATTTTATACACCACAAGAAGTAAGTATGGTATTGGCTAAATTAGTCACTACAGGAAAAAGCAAACTAAAATCAGTATATGACCCAACGTGTGGTTCGGGTTCACTTTTACTTCGTGTGGCAAAAGAAGTTAAAGAAGTAAGTAATTATTACGGACAAGAAATGAACCGAACTACTTACAACTTAGCACGTATGAATATGATTTTGCACGGAGTACATTACCGCAAATTCGATATTAAACAAGAAGATACTTTAGAACATCCACAACACAATGGACTACAATTTGAAGCCATTGTGGCAAATCCCCCATTTTCTGCTCAATGGAGTGCAAATCCTTTATTTACAAGCGACGATAGATTTTCGCAATATGGCAAACTAGCACCTGGTAGCAAAGCCGATTTTGCTTTTGTACAACACATGATACACCATTTAGCCGATAACGGCACAATGGCTCTTGTATTGCCACACGGTGCATTATTTCGTGGTGGTGCTGAACAACATATTCGTAAATACTTAATTGAAGACCGTAATTATTTAGATGCTGTGATTGGATTGCCGGCTAATTTATTCTATGGTACACCAATTCCAACGTGTATAATGGTTTTCAAAAAATGTAGAGAAAACCCAAACGATATATTATTTATCAATGCTGCTGAACATTTTGAACGTGGTACTCAAAATATGTTGCGACAATCTGATATTGATAGAATAATTGATACGTATAGAGAAAGAAAAGTTATTGAAAGATACAGTCATTTAGCAACCTTAAAAGAAATAGATGACAACGAATACAATCTTAATATTCCTCGATATGTAAATACTTTTGAAGAACAGGATAGTGTTGATATTCCGTTAGTATCTAAAAAACTAAAAGAATTGGAAAAGGAAATGAGTGCTACTGATGAAGCATTACTATCTTTCTGTAAAGAATTAAATATTGAAACGCCTTTTTAATTATGGAAAAACAACAAACTGCTAAACCAGTAATACGTTTTCCAGAGTTTACAGACCATTGGAATAACACAAAATTGAGCGAACTTTTAAAAGAAGCTAAAAAACGAAATACCGATTTAAAATACTCCAAAGACGAAGTACTTTCTGTTTCTGGTGAAATGGGTATTGTAAACCAAATCGAACACTTAGGAAGAAGCTATGCGGGAGCATCAGTACATAATTATCATGTAGTGGAAGTTGGCGATATTGTTTATACCAAAAGCCCTTTAAAAGCCAATCCTTACGGTATTATAAAACAAAACAAAAAGAAAGCGGGTATTGTTTCAACGCTTTATGCGGTTTATAATGTTAAAGAAGAAAACGCACACGGTGAATTTATAGAACACTATTTCTCTTTAGATGAAAATACCAATCGTTACCTGAGACCGTTAGTAAAAAAAGGAGCTAAAAACGATATGAAAATTAGTAATGCTTATGTATTACACGATAAAATATTTGTACCATCAGTTGCAGAACAAAAAAAGATAACCCTATTTCTTAACACTTTAGATAAAAAAATAGAGCAACTAAAACAAAAGAAAAAGTTATTGGAAGATTATAAAAAAGGCATTATGCAAAAAATATTCGCTCAAGAACTTAGGTTTAAGGATGAGAATGGAAATGATTTTCCAAAATGGGAAAGAAAAAAACTCGGTAATTTAGGTGATTGTTTCATTGGATTAACTTACTCCCCAAATGATGTTGTAGAAAGTCAAGGTACTCTAGTTTTACGTTCTTCAAATATACAGAATGGCAGGTTGGCTTTTGAAGATAATGTATTTGTAAATACAGTAATCTCAGAAAAAAATTATGTTAAAGAGAATGATATTTTGATTTGTGCAAGAAATGGTAGTAGAAGTCTTATAGGTAAATGCGCTTTGATAAGTAAAGAAAATGAAGGTTATGCATTTGGTGCTTTTATGTCAATTTATAGAAGTAAATTTAATAGATTTATATATCATCTTTTTCAAACAGATTTATTCTTTAGTCAAATAAATGAACATCTTGGCGCTACAATTAATCAGGTAACAACAAAAAGTTTAAATTCTTTTTCATTTAACTTTCCCTGTGAAATAGAACAAGAAAAAATAGCCACTTTTTTGTCAACAATAGATGATAAAATAAGCCGAACACAAGCACAAATAGAAAATACACTAGAGTACAAAAAAGGGCTATTGCAAAAAATGTTTGTGTAAATAAAAGTTAAAAAATAAGCCTATAAGTTGATTATATGGAAATAGTTGATATATTTGCTATCATAAAAAACAAGTTATTGTCGGTTCAGTTTGAACCTAACGACTGTGATGAGTTTACGTTAGCATTCAGAAACTGGAACGATACAGAGTATTTAGAAGATTTTTTTGAAAATAATAAAAATGATTTACAATCAGGTTTTTATGGCAATATATCAGTAGAAGAAGCTATTTTTTCAACAATAGAAGAAGCAGAAGTATTTGAAGCAACAATTAGAAGAGTGGCTAAAATTGGAAAATTTAAAACACAAAGTTCATTACAAGATTTAGTTTTTTATCCATTACACAAAAATGACCAAACCTATAAATTACAAGAAACAAGAGCATACGGTACAGGAAACAAATCCTGGCTTCGTGTATTTGCCGTTCGTATTAGTCCCGAATGCTTTGTGGTGTCGGGAAGTGCAATCAAGCTAACAGAAGCTATGGGTGAGAAAGACCACACAGAAATCGAATTGACAAAACTAAAAATTACAGCTGCATATTTAAAAAAAAATGGACTATTAGAAGAAGATGACTTCGGATATATAGACATCATTAATTAAAACTACCATTATGAAAAATCAAGAATTGAGTAATAAATTAGAAGCATTAGTTTCTAAAACTCCTAGTAAATGGATAGAAGAAAGCAACAAAAGATTTGAGGATAAAGAAGGATTACGTTATTCTCAACAAGTTGCGGTTCGTATTTTAAGAACTTTAAGAGAAAAAAAATTATCACAAAAAGATTTAGCCGATTTATTGAAAGTTACACCACAAACGGTTAATAAATGGGTTAAAGGTTCTGAAAATTTTGGTTTCTTTACAATAGCTAAAATAGAAAAAGCATTAGATATAAAGTTAATGCACATTTATGATAATGATACTAGTCTTATGATAACTTCAACTAATATCATTAAAATTAGCAATCAAGTTCATTCCTATTTGAATAAAATCGAGGAAACTATTGTTGCAGAAAAAGAAACAAAAATAATTCCTTTAAATGATTATATAAATGAAAAGGACTGCCCTGAAATAAAATATTATCAATCATAAAAATGGAAACTAAAAAAAGTATTAGTTTTAGACTATTAAATATAGTTACTGAACAGTTTGCAACATTTGAAATAGATAATCTTCCAGATGCTAATGATTTACAAACTGACTTACAATTTTCAATAAACCCTGATAACAGATTAGTTGCTTGTAAAATGAAGTTTCAATTTTTACACGAAAAACAACCAATTGTTGTTTTAACAGTAATATGTAATTTTGATATAGAAGAAAGCTCTTGGAATTCTAATGTTATTTCTGGTAAAAAAATAACATTGCCTAAACATTTTTTAGAACATCTTTGTGTTATTACAGTAGGAACTTCTAGAGGAATATTGCACACTAAAACAGAAAACACAACTTTTAATAGATTTATTATTCCAACATTAAATGTAAGTAACCTAGTGGCAAAAGATGTAGTTTTTGAAATAAAATAATAGTTAAGTAAGAAAGCATACACCTTGTCGTTTTTCGGCAAGGTTTTTTAATGTAATATATGGCAAAACAACCCGAACAAATCTTAGAAGAACAACTAATAGAGCAACTTCAAAAGTTGAGTTATAGTTATGTTGAAATTAAAGATGAAACAGCACTTCTTGCAAACCTTAAAAAGCAGTTAGAAAAACACAATAATATCACCTTTTCAGAAAAAGAATTTGAAAGAGTTTTAAATATTTTAAGTAAAGGTTCGGTGTTTGAAAAAGCCAAAACACTTCGAGAAAAACAACATATAGTTAGAGATAACGGAGATAATCTGTATTTTGAATTTATTCAATCAGAATACTGGTGTCAAAATCAATTCCAGGTAACCAATCAGGTTACAATGGAAGGCAGTTATAAAAACAGATACGATGTTACTATTTTGATAAATGGTTTACCATTAGTACAAATAGAATTAAAACGTAGAGGTTTAGAACTTAAAGAAGCATTCAATCAAACCAATCGTTATCAAAGACATTCCTTTGGAGCAGGTGCTGCTTTATTTCAATACATTCAAATATTTATCATTAGTAACGGAGTAAATACAAAGTATTACGCAAACAATAAATACCAATCATTCAAGCAAACGTATTACTGGACAGATAAAGATAACAAACGTTTAACCAATATTTTGAATGGTTTTACAAGTGATTTCCTTGAGCCTTGTCACATCTCTAAAATGATATGCAAGTATGTTGTCTTGAATGAAGCCAATAAAATATTAATGGTACTTCGACCATATCAATATTATGCGGTTGAGGCATTAATTGATAAGGTAAAAAATAGTAATCACAACGGATATATTTGGCATACAACAGGATCGGGCAAAACCCTAACTTCTTTTAAAGCTAGTCAAATTATTATGCAAATGCCACAAGTTAAAAAAGTGGTATTTGTAGTAGATAGAAAAGATTTAGATTACCAAACCACAAAAGAGTTCAATAGTTTTAGCAAAGGAAGTATTGATGGTACTGATAATACAAAAGCATTAGTAAAGCAATTTTCAGACGATACAAAATTAATAGTAACCACTATTCAAAAACTAAATACTGCCATAAGTAAAAGTCAGTATTTAAGTAAAATGGAAAAGCTTAAAGAAGAACGTATTGTTTTTATTTTTGATGAGTGCCATCGTTCACAATTTGGAGAAACTCATAATAAAATCAAATCGTTTTTCAACAACTATCAAATGTTTGGTTTTACCGGCACACCAATATTTGCCGATAATGCGGTTAAAAACGAATTAGGAAAAAGAACTACCAAAGAACTATTTGGAGTATGTTTGCATAAATATGTAATTACAGATGCCATAAAAGATGAAAATGTATTAAAGTTTTCTATTGAATATGTAGGCAGATACAAACAAAAGGAAAGTGCTACGGCAATAGATATTGAAGTTGAAGACATCGATACTAAAGAATTGATGGAAGCTCCAATGCGTTTAGAAAAGATTGTAGATTATATTATTACAAATCATAATCGTAAAACGTATAACAAAGAATTTACAGCAATGTTTTGTGTGAGTAGTGTTGATACATTAATCAAGTACTATGATATTTTACAACAAAAGAAAATTACAGGTCAACATAACTTAAAAGTAGCAACAATATTTAGTTTTTCAGCTAATGAAGACGATGCAGATGCTAATGGATTTATCCCTGAAGAATTATCTGTAGTTGAAGAACCAAGAGCTTTATACGGTTTGAATGTTCACACTCGTGAAAAACTAGACGAGTTTATAGGTCATTATAATACAATGTTTGAAACAAAGTTTTCTACTAAAGACAGCGAAAGTTTCTACAATTACTATAATGATATTTCTAAAAAAGTAAAAGAGCGTAAAATAGATATTCTGTTAGTAGTAAATATGTTTCTTACAGGATTTGATAGCAAACCTCTAAATACTTTATACGTAGATAAAAACCTAAAATATCACGGTTTAATTCAAGCCTATTCAAGAACTAATCGTATTCTAAATGAACAAAAGTCACAAGGAAATATAATTGTATTCAGGAATCTAAAGAAAGCCACCGATGAAGCAATTACATTGTTTAGTAATAAGGAAGCAATTGAAGAAATTATAATGCAACCTTATGAAGATTATGTAAATAAATTTAATGAAGCATTTATAGGTTTATTAAAGGTTGTTCCAACAGTAAACAGTGTTAATAATCTACAAAGCGAAGAAGATGAATTAGAATTTATTAAAGCTTTCCGAGAGTTAATGCGTATTAAAAATACAATGGTAACTTTTACAGATTTTGTTTGGGAAGATTTAGCAATGAACGAACAATTATTTGAAGACTATAAAAGCAAATATCTTGATTTATACGACAAAGTAAAAAATGAACACCAAATAGAAAAAGTATCAATTCTTGAAGATGTTGATTTTGAGTTAGAGTTAATCCACCGTGATGAAGTTAATGTAACGTATATATTAAAATTATTAGCAGCATTAAAAGACACCACAAAAGCAGATAAAGAAAAAAAACAAAAAGAAATTGTTGATTTATTAACTGGAGAAGCCAATTTAAGAAGTAAAAGAGAATTAATTGAAAAATTCATTTTAGAAAATTTACCCGTTATTGAAGATACCGATACAATCCCAGAAGAATTTGATAAATATTGGAGTAAAGAACAACAAAAAGCATTTAATCAATTAGTTCAAGAAGAAAATCTATCAGCAGATAAAACACATAAATTAATAGAAAGCTACTTATTTGCCGAAAGAGAACCTTTAAGAGATGAAGTGTTAGATTTAATTGAAGGTGAAAAACCATCCGTATTAGTACGCAAAAAAATAGGTGATAAAATCCTCAATAAAATTGTTGGTTTCGTAGAGACTTTTATAAATGGTGTTTCAGGAAATTAAGAGATTAAATCTTTTTATTAGTATATTTAAAAACTAATATGACACTAAAAAGAGTTTTTTTTAAGTGTTTTTTGAAATGGAAAATAAATTTTAGAACGTTTTTATTGGGTTATCTTTTAAAAAAAATATGTTGACACAAAAAACTCTAAAGAGTTTTTTATATATAGCGTCATATGACAAATTGTGAAAATATACTGAAACAAAATGGACCTATGATGTCAGGTGCGCTAGGTACTCTTCTTGTAAACCAATACGGTTTGATTGCTAACACAGCAAGTAAAATTATTGTGCGCGATAAAACTATTAAAAGAATTAGCGGTTTTTATGTAAGCGGTCAACACTTTTGCTTTCTTGAAGAACATAAAAATAAAACTGATTTCTTTGATATATTTCAAGATTCATTATTCAATTATGGCAAAAAATATTGGTATGTATTAAATGCACTAAAAATGTGTGGTGGTATAGTAAGTAAAAAGTATTTAGAATGCTATACAAATTATCCCATTTTACCATTAACAAGTCATAAACCATTTAATGAAATACTTGATAAATTCATAGAACAAGGAATATTGATGTATAACAATGAATGCTATATGTTATCTCCTAAATATGAAAAATCATTTACAAATTATTCCCATTATACAGCCATTGAATCTATAAAAGATAATGTACTAGATAACTTTAGAACATTTTCAAAAAATATTGGTTTAATATCTTATAAAACAGGTGAATTATTTGCTGAATATGGTAAATTCAGGTTTGGTTTCAAAGGTGTTTCCTATGTTTCTGGATTAATGCAAGGATCTAAAAATGGCTTTGTTGTTGCTGATATTTTGATAGGTCACCCTATATATGAAAGTGACATAAGGTTTTTCATTGATAAATTAGATACAATAAGTAAATTTAAAAACTCTCCTAGACTAATACCATTCTTAATTGTAGATAATTTAAATGATGAAGCTTTAAGATTACTTAAAAGTAAAGGAGTTATAATTGGATTTATTGAAGAATTATTCGGTGAAAAATACGCTAAAACACTAGTTGAACTAGTAAATATCCTTAATAATGCAGGTGCAAGTCTAAAGCAAACTCCAGAAAAATATTTAGATTTAATCAAGCAACTAAAAAAATATAATGAAGGCTTAGCAAACAATATAAAAGGTACATTATTTGAATTTGTAATTGGTCATATACATTCAACAAAGAGTCAATCTTTAGATTTAGGAAGAGAAATAATTGATGAGAATGGCAAACACGAAACAGATGTAGTAAGTATCTATTCAGATAAAATTGTAATTTCCGAATGCAAGGCAACAAAATCTCAAATTGATTTAGAAACTATTAATAATTGGGTGCAAATTAAAATACCTGCTTTTTATGATTGGGTTAAAGGTATTGAACCATATAAAGAAAAAGAAATAGTTTTTGAATATTGGTCTATTAGTGGATTTACAGAAAATGCATTAGAAAGATTAAATCATTTAAAGAATACTTCAAAACGTTTCAAAGTAGAGTACTTCAATGGTAATGATTTAAAAGATAAAGCAATACAAATGAAGAATAAAAAATTAAAAGAAGTTGTCAATGATTTCTTTTTAAACAATAAGGTGTAAAAGATTTAACAAATCATTTGTAACTTTTTATAGATTAATGCGTTAAATTAGTATAGTACAATATGGTAATAGAACACATAGTAAAGAATGTGTATAACATATTATATTTTTTATATATTTGCAAAAGCTTTCAAACACTAACTAAAACAATAAATTATGGCAAAACCAATAAAAGAAACTCCTGTTCTTTATGGTAAAGATGCTGATACGTTTGTAAAAGAAAACAAAGAAGTAAAGAAAGTATCCAAAGAAGAAAAAGAGGAGATTAAAGAAGATTATGAAACGCTAATGAGCTTAGCAGAATTTGGAATCTAATAACATTAAATTAATCAGGCTTGAACCTGAAACTGTTATATTGCCGTTCGATTGTGGAGACACAGATTTGAACGGCTTTCTTTTTGATGATGCTAAAAATTATGCCAAAGATTTAATGGCAGTAACATATCTCATTCAAGACAATGATAAAACAATAGCATATTTCAATTATCTAAATGATAAAATTTCCCACACAGATTTAGATGGGAATATTGAAAAATTTGCAGAAAGAATAGGCATACTTTTGCCAAAAGAAAAAAGTCACTACAAAAGTTATCCCGCTGTTAAAATAGGACGATTGGCAGTTCATATTGATTGTCAAAATGGAGGCGGGTATGGTAGAAAAATTATAAACTTCACTAAAGGGTTGTTTACAAATAAAAACAAAACTGGTTGTAAATTTATAACTGTAGATGCTTACAGAGATTCTCTAAAATTCTATGAGAAGATGGGATTTAAATATTTGTCTAGTAAAGACAAAAAATCTGACACAAGACTAATGTATTTTAACTTAGAAAGTATTTCTTAATCATTATCTCTTTCATCTGCACAAAATCCTCGTTTAGTCCAAGTATTCCTAAACTCAAATCTTTGTTTGATTCATTTCGGTAATAATTAAAAGAATATTAATTGAAATATAGGAACGCTATCGCTGTCGTTTTTGCGTCCCACCCGTCCAACGCTCTGCCAACGCTCTAGTGGTTTTCTCCCAACGCAATAAGCACTTGTTTTTTCCAAGCTGTGCAAAGCATTTTTTGCCTGTTTTATTTTCCCAACCCCATCGCACATAAAACAGGCAAAAAAAGCCCTGCACTTTCCCAACGCTCGAAAAACAAGAGCTTTCCAACGCTAAAAACCACTCCCAAGCTATTTTACATAATGAAGGCAACATTATAGTTCAAAAAAAAGCGTTTATATTTTTAGTAGAATTTTTTTAGAACTATAATTTCATTATGTAAAATATCCGCTCTGCCAACGCTCCCACCCGAAATAGGAACAGTATTTTCATTGTTTTTTGACGATGCCAATTCGTTCCACAACAGTAATTGCAGTATATAAAAAGTATGCCTTTCTAAAGTGCAATAAGGCATCCTCAAAAAACAAAATTGCCCGCAAGAGTATAGCTTTTCATTTGCCAGAAAAATCGAATAAAATACAAAAATCTAGTAAGCAAATAAAAAGCTATACCCTTGCTTCGCTACTGCCAGCGCACTACGAAAGTACAGTAGGGGAAATCTCCCATTTCCCCAAACCCCTTTGGGTGCAATTTTTTTTAAAATAATGCCACAAAAATTCTATTCTGATTGTTAACTCACGTTAGGCATTATTTCAAAAAAAACAGCTCAAAATACAACAAATCGGAATCTTGATTTTGAATGGAATGTTTGAGGCTCACTTGTATTTGTTGAGTAGATAAAAAAATCTGAATGATTATAAATGGGAAACAAAATAAGCTAATTGATAACAAATTTTAACAATATAAACAGACTTTAAAATAATAGGATATAGAAATAATACTTTTGAAGTAATAAAATCAATACCAAAGCCGTACCAAGCCCACGAAATTGAATTTTAATTTTTAAAACTATATACAAATGGGTAAAATAGGTAGAGGTATTCTAGGAGGAGTATCAGGGAAAGTTGCCAACGTTGTTGGTTCAAGATGGAAAGGAATTGATTATATTAGAGCTAAACCTCAAAGTGTAGCCAATCCGAGAACGCTATTACAAGTAAACCAAAGAACAAAATTTGCTTTAGTGTTGAGGTTTTTACAACCTAACTTAAATTTCATTAAGATTGGTTATAAAAATTATGCTGTAAAGAAATCGCAGTTTAATAGTGCAATGTCATATATTTTGAATAATGCGATAATTGGAGTATCTCCAGATTTTGAAATTGATTATTCTTTAGCTTTATTATCAAGAGGAAATCTAACAGGAGCATTAAATCCAGTTTTTGATTTGACAACTTCGGGTCAAGTGCAATTTAGTTGGGATGATAATTCAACTGATGGAAATGCTTTACCTACTGATAAAGTTATGGTTGTTGCATACAATCCGATAAAAGGAGAAAGTGTTTATTTATCAGGAGGAGCTACAAGAGCAGATTTATCACAAACGGTAATTATACCTAACAGCTATGCTGGAGACGAATTACAGCTCTTTATATCGTTTATGAATGCAGAAGAAACACAATTATCAAATAGTATCTATATTGGCTCTGGTACGGCTTCATAAAATTAGTAGATACTTATTTCAAGAACCACCTGTAAAGGGTGGTTTTTTTATGTCTAAAATTTTAAAATTGTGGGGATAATGTGGGGATATTTGCAAAACAAAAAACCCTAACTCCTTTATTTACAAGGGTTAGGGGTTTAAACCTGCGGAGAAAGAGGGATTCGAACCCCCGGACCTGTTACAGTCAACAGTTTTCAAGACTGCCGCATTCGACCACTCTGCCATTTCTCCAGTATATTATGCACTACTTTTGTAATGCGAGTGCAAATATACAAATGTTTTTTAGTTTTACAAGTATTTTAAAACGATTTTTTAAAAAAAACAATTTCGTTTTATAAAGTTTTTAATATCAAATAATTAGTATTTTACATATTCTACAATTTCTAATCCGTAACCTATCATTCCTACGCGTTTTCCTACTTCTGTGTTAGAAACTAAACGAATTTTTGTAATATCTATATCATGAAGAATTTGAGCTCCTATCCCATAATCTTTACTATCTATTACTATTTTAGGGGCTTTCATTTCACCTTGTTGTTGTAATTCCTTTAATTCTGTAATACGATTTAAAAGGCTTATCGTTTGTATATCCTGATTAATAAAAATAACGGCTCCTTTTCCTTGTTCGTTAATAACTTTAAACATATCGTCTAATTGTTTATCAACATTATTGGTTAAGGTCCCTAGTAAGTCATTATTTACTTGAGATGAATTAATCCTTGTTAAAACAGCTTCACCTGAATTCCAGTTTCCTTTTGTTAGAGCAATATGAATTTGTTTGTTTGTTATTTGCTCATAGGCTCTTAAGCGAAAAACACCAAATCGAGTTTGTATATCAAAATCTTCTTTTTTTACAATTAGACTATCATGTTGCATTCTATAGGCTACTAAGTCCTCTATAGAAACCAATTTTAAATTAAATTTTTGAGCAACTTCAACTAATTGGGGCAATCTAGCCATTGTCCCATCTTCATTCATAATTTCTACAATAACTCCAGCTGGTTTTAAACCAGCCAAACGAGCAAAATCTATAGCTGCTTCTGTATGTCCTGTACGACGCAAAACGCCTCCTTTTTTTGCTATTAAAGGAAAAATATGTCCTGGACGTGCTAAATCAAAAGGTTTTGTATCAGGATTAACTAATGCTTGAATTGTTTTAGCTCTATCTGAAGCTGATATTCCTGTAGTAACACCATGTCCTTTTAAATCAACAGAAACCGTAAAAGCTGTTTCCATGTGATCCGTATTATTCGTTACCATTGGATTTAATCCTAGTTCTTTACAACGTGTTTCTGTAAGTGGTGCGCAAATAAGCCCTCTACCATACGTAGCCATAAAATTTACCATTTCTGGTGTTATTTTTTCAGCAGCAGCTAAAAAATCACCTTCATTTTCTCTATCCTCATCATCAACTACAATTATTACTTTTCCTTGACGGATATCTTCTATTGCTTCTTCAATGGTATTTAATTTAATGGTTTGTGTTTCCATTTTTGTTTTTTTTGAGTTGTGTTAGTTTTGTGTATATATTCTTAAATGGCTCTGTAATGAAGTCAAAATTAACATCACCATTATCATTTATTGCTTTCCTAGTTAAATAAATTGCCAAAGGAGTTAATAGTATAGATGCCAAGGAAGCTCCTAAAAAAACAGGAATTTGAGATTCTTGCGCCATTTTTTTACTAAATGTATTCATAAAATGAAACGAAATAAAGATGAGCATGGCAAATACAATTGGCAATCCTAATCCTCCTTTTCGGATAATAGCTCCTAAGGGTGCACCTATAAAAAACATGAGTATACAAGCGTAACTAAAAGTAAATTTTTCAAAAATAGCGTTCAGGTATCCGTTAATTTCTTTTTCCTTGGCTAGCATGGCAAACTCATACATTTCTAAATTACTTTTAGAACTTATTAAGTCGCTTTCTGCTACGTTTAAAACATTAATTTTAGATGTTTTTTCCTTAACAATACTTAACAAATCAATTTTTTTTGTATTCTTAATCTTTACTGTATCTACATTATAATTACTAGTAACTCCAAGACGTTGATAAGTATTATCGGCAAGTGCAATGAGTTCTTTATTGTAATTAGCTTTTAAGGAGTCTGCAGTATATTTTAGATCGTTAATTTTGAGCATTGCATCTGAATGTTTTAACTCATCTTTTAATGCTGCGCTTGTATTTAATTTGGATAAATCAATGTTGATTGTATATTTATTGAAAAAAACTTTTACAAAAGGTAATTTTTGACGCTGTTCGTAATTAACGGGACTAATATCCTCATAGTAATATCCTTCTTTTAGTACTAACTGTAACAAATCACTTGTCTCTGAAGATAACAAAAGACCTTCTTTTGATTTTATTACTGTTTTTGCTCCTTCTCCTGTGTTTGATTTTTTATGTATGGTAACTCCTTTTAATTTTTCTCCTTTTTCTCCTGTCTTTTTTTCAACTTTTATATTAAATTCTCCTATATCACAAAACTGTCCTTCTGCTATAGCCAGCGCAGGTTTAACCTGTGCTAAATTTCTTCTAAAATTAGTAAATTTATATTCAGAATAAGGTATAATATTATTGGCAAAAAAGAAAGCTAGGATACTCAAACCTAAAATAAACACTAGTAAGATTCTTAAGCTTCTAAAGAAAGAAACACCTGCTGATTTCATTGCAGCAAATTCATAATGTTCTGCTAAATCTCCAAATGTCATAATGGAAGCCAGTAGTACCGTCAAGGGAATGACCATTGGCATTAATTTAGGGGTTGCAAAAATTAAAAACTTGATAATCATAAAAAAATCAAGGTCTTTTCCTGCTAATTCAGATATAAATAACCAAACTGTTTGTAGAATAAATATAAAAAATAAGATTACAAATACTGATGTAAATGTAATCAAGAAAGATTTGAGCAAATATCGGTCTAGGATTTTCATTAGCAAAATTAATCCAGGTTATTGATGTAATAATTTGGGTATTTTGATTTTACAAAAGTAAAATAGTTTTTGGGTAAAGTTTCATTCGTTTTTAGAGAATCAACTAGTAAGGTTACTTTAGTACCGTTTTTATTTAATGTAATCGTATTGTAAATTAATTGTGTAGACAGATCCACTCCTACTAAAATTTGTTTACGATCATCTTTCGATCCTATTGGTATTAGTTTTATATATTGAATTTTTTTACCTTTAATTGTCTGACTGATATCCCAATTGTATTTAAACCCTTTATTAAAAAAGGTTAACATTTTAGCGGGTGTGTCTGCTTCTTCCTCATTTCCAACTTTTGCAATTGAGATTTCTTCGTCTTCTTTTGATATAGTATATACCTTGGTTCCATCGCATATTTTTGTAACACCAAGAAAATTTAAAAGATACTTATTACCTGATAAAGCAACACTCCCTTTATTATCTTGATTAATTCCTTCCTTTGTATTTTGTAAATTATATTTAAAATCTACTCTAATCGTTTTAAAAGACTTAACTTTTGCTGCTACTTTATCTAACAAAGCTTTTGCTTTTGCTTCATTTTGAGCTTGAAAAGTAAAAGATGTTAAGACTAATAGTAATGCAATTATTTTTTTCATTTTATTTTTAATTGTTTTTCTCATTATTTAAAAAATGTTCTAGAGCCACTAAATCAGGTATATTTACGGTACGAGCTTTGCTACCTTCAAAAGGTCCTACAATACCTGCTGCTTCTAACTGATCTATTAATCGGCCTGCACGGTTATAACCTAACTTTAGTTTTCGTTGAATTAAAGAAGCTGAACCTTGTTGAGCTGTAACGATTACCTCGGCAGCATCTCTAAAGAGAGAATCTCGTTCTGAAATATCTATATCAAGACTTGACCCACTTCCTTCTTCACCAATAAACTCAGGGAGCAAATAAGCGTTTGGATAGGCTTTTTGAGCGCCAATATACTCTGTTATTTTTTCTACTTCTGGAGTATCAACAAAAGCACATTGTACACGCACTAAATCATTTCCATTTGTGTATAATAAATCTCCTCTACCTATTAGTTGATCAGCTCCTTGTTGATCTAAAATGGTTCTAGAGTCTATTTTAGAAGTTACTCTAAAAGCAATACGAGCAGGGAAATTGGCTTTAATAATACCTGTAATTACATTTACTGAAGGACGTTGCGTAGCTATTATTAAATGAATACCAATTGCTCGAGCTAATTGCGCTAAACGAGCAATGGGCGTTTCAACTTCTTTACCAGCCGTCATAATTAAGTCCGCAAACTCATCAACTACAAGAACAATATAAGGTAAAAATCTATGTCCTTGTTCAGGATTTAACTTACGTTGTTTAAACTTTTCGTTGTATTCTTTTATATTACGAACCATCGCATCTTTTAATAAAGAGTAGCGATTATCCATTTCTACACACAATGAATTTAGTGTAGTAATTACCTTTGAATTATCTGTTATAATAGCATCTTCTGTATCAGGTAATTTTGCTAAATAATGCCTTTCTATCTTATTAAAAAGAGTTAGTTCAACTTTTTTAGGATCTACTAGAACAAACTTGACTTCGGCTGGATGTTTTTTGTATAACAATGAAGTAAGTACAGCATTTAAACCAACTGATTTACCTTGTCCTGTTGCTCCCGCCATTAACAAGTGAGGCATTTTAGCTAAATCAACCACAAATGTTTCATTTGAAATTGTTTTCCCTAAAGCTATTGGCAACTCCATTTCTGCTTCTTGAAATTTCGCTGAGGCTATTACCCCTTTCATAGGAACTAACGTTGGGTTTTTATTAGGTACCTCAATACCTATAGTTCCTTTACCTGGCATTGGGGCTATAATACGAATACCTAATGCTGCTAAGGAAAGTGCTATATCATCTTCTAAACTTTTTATTTTAGAAATACGAACTCCTGCTTCTGGTACTATTTCATATAAAGTTACAGAAGGACCGACAGTAGCTTTTATCTGAGCTATGTCTATTTTATAGTTTCGAAGTGTTTCTACAATACGATTTTTATTTTCTTCTAATTCTTCCTGATTAATTGTTATGCCTCCGGAACCGTATTCTTTTAACAAATCTATTGTTGGAAATTTATAATTAGAAAGATCTAGAGTTGGATCAAATTCACCAAAATGAGCTACTAAACGCTCTGCTAAATTTTCTTCTATAATATCTTCTTCTTCTATTTTTTGAATTACTAATTCATCTGAGGTAGATTCTGACTCAATTAAGGGTCTTATAATAGGATTAACATCTAAGGTTAATTCTGAAGAGTTCCCTTTAATGGGCTTCAAAAAATCATCATTAATTTCTTGCTGAGAAGGAATGGTTTTTAGTATTATCCCTTCTAAATCTTCATCCTCATATTCTTCTTCTATAGGCTTTATGGGGTCTGTAAAAACGTTTTTATTCTTTAAAACGGGTTGTATTTCGTCCTCATGAACAGCAAACTCTTCTAAATTATAAGCTGTTGTACTTTCTTTAGACAACGGGTTTTTAAAATCTTCTTTTAATTCTGATTTTGTTTTTTCAAAAGCGGCTTTTATTTTCTCAGGCGATATTTTTATTTTAAAGATAAGGTAAATAAAAATTCCAAAAAGTAATGTAAGTAAAGTACCTGCTTTCCCTAAATAATCTTGTAAAAAAGAATTCATTTCAAATCCAATTACTCCGCCTAATTCTGGAAGAGAGGTACTAAAAAAACCAAAAAGAATAGACAGAATTATTATTACAAAAATATCCCAAAACCATGTTTTTTTTAATTTAGAAACAGCTAAATCTAGAACCAAATAAGAACCTGTTAAAAACAACAAACGAACGAACAAAAATGCCGCAACGCCAAATCCTTGGTAAACAAAGGAATTAGCTAAAAATACGCCGAATTTACCTAACCAATTTTGAACCTGTGATTCTCTATTACTAAATTCATGTATTTCGCTTTGATCTAATTTGCCATTGACAAAATAAGAAACAAAGGAAATTGCCAACGCTATAGAGAATAGTATCAGTAAAATTCCAAATGTAATTTTTTGCTGACGATTTAATGAAAATCGTCTTTGTATAATTTCAGATTCTACTTCGGCAGATGTGTTTTTTTTCTTTTTTGATTTAGCCATTATAATTTAAAAAAATAGGTCGATTTATAACAATTTAGCTTACAACATTTTAGGCAAATAAATAAAGCTTCCTATAGCAAAAGCTGTCATAGCTGCAAAAAAAACAGCCCCAGCCGCAATATCTTTTATAAAGCCAATTTTTTCATGAAAATCGGGATGTACAAAATCAGCTAATTTTTCAACCGCTGTATTCAATCCTTCGATACTTAAAACCAATCCAAAGGCAAATATCTGAAACATCCACTCTTCACGAGTAATTTGAAAATAATATCCTGCTAATGACATTAAAACCGCCAAGGAAGACTGAACCATTACGCTATGTTCAGTAGTAATTAATTTAAACGCTCCTTTAGCAGCAAATCCTATACTCTTTAATCTACCTGTAAATAAGGTTTCGTCTTTTTCAAATTTCATTATAAAGAAGCTAAAGCAGATTCATAATTAGGTTCTTGAGCAATTTCTGCTACTTGCTCCGTATATTTTACTACTCCGTTTTCATCTAATACTATTACACAACGTGAGTGCAAACCTGCCAAAGGCCCTTCTACTATAGTCAAACCATAATCAGCCCCAAAATCACCTGTTTTAAAATCTGAAAGATTAATAACATTATCTAATCCTTCTGCTCCACAAAAACGAGTTTGCGCAAATGGTAAATCTCTAGAAATACACAATACTTTTGTATTTTCTAAATTCGATGCGGTTTCATTAAATTTTCGAACAGAAGCAGCACAAATTCCAGTATCTATACTAGGAAAAATATTTAACACTAATTTTTGTCCTTTAAAATCTTCTAGTGTCTTTACGGATAAATCCGTTGCTACTAATTCAAACGATTTTGCCACTGATCCTACTACAGGTAATTCTCCAACTGTATTTATCGCATTTCCTTTAAATGTTATCTGTCCCATAATTTTATTTTTTTAAAGCTCCAAAAATAAGGATATTTTTCAAATATTTTTTCTTAATAAAAGTGTAATTATTTATATTTAATATCGTAATATTGCAATATGTAAATAAAAAAAATATGGGAGCCTCAAAATCAGCCTTTTTCAGTAATTCACAAAATGAATTAGCCAATTTATTTAAAGCTCTGAGTAATCCTGCTCGTTTAGCTATTATAGAGTATTTAATAAAAGTAAACTCCTGTATTTGCAATGATATAGTAGAAGAATTACCCCTAGCCCAACCTACTATTTCACAACATTTAAAAGAGCTAAAACAGGTAGGGCTCATTAAAGGAAATATAGAAGGAAAATCTATTTGCTATTGTATAAATAAAGAAACATTACAAAAAATAGAACATTATTTTTTGTTCTTAGAAAATATAAAAAACACTAATTGTTGTCAATAATCAAAAAATATATACTTAACACTACAAATTTCACATAGCCTATGAAATTATCTGAATTTAAACAACACTTATCAAAACTTGATTCTTTTGATATTTCATTTGTTGACGGAACTTTTATTCCAAAACATTTCCATATTACAGAAATGGGAGTATTAAACAAAAAATACACTGATTGTGGAAATACATTTAGAGAAGAAAATTATTTTACCTTTCAACTATGGCACGCAGAAGATACTTGCCATAGATTAACCAGTCATAAAACAATTAAAATAATTGAAGCCATAGAAAAAAATATTGTTTGTAGTGATTATGAAATATTAGTAGAATATCAGGACAAAAATACTATTGGCAAATACAGATTAGATTTTCAAAAAGAACACTTCGTGCTTTTACCTACTCAAACAACTTGTCTTGCTCAAGATAATTGTGGAATTCCGAATGAAAAAATTAAAAAAAATTTAAATGAACTTGTTAACTCTTGTATACCCAATTCTGGTTGTTGTTAGATTATGAATAAGAAAGCACACTGGGAAAATGTTTTTTCCACAAAAAAAGAAAACGAAGTTAGTTGGTACGAAAAAAAACCTGAAACTTCTATTCAATCTATTCAAAAACTCAATCTTCCAAAAGATGCTAAAATAATAGATGTTGGAGGTGGTGATAGTTATCTAATAGATTCTCTTTTAGATCTAGGTTACACCAATTTATATTTATTAGACATTTCAAATAAAGCAATTGAACGAATACAAAAAAGATTACAAGCAAATTCTGATAAAGTTCATTTTATAACTAGTGACATCATACAATTTATGCCCAAAGAAAAATTTGATGTTTGGCATGATAGAGCTTCTTTTCACTTCTTAACCAACCCTATTCATATTAATATCTATAAAAAAATAGCCATTGAGAGTATAAAAGAAAACGGTACACTTATTCTTGGCACATTCTCAACATCTGGTCCTTTAAAATGCAGTGGTCTTCCTATCACACAATACACTGCTAGTGGATTAAAAGAAATTTTTGAATCTGATTTTCAACTTATAGAAAATCGTGACATAGAACACAAAACACCTTTTGAAACAATCCAAAATTTTATATTTTGTACTTTTAAAAAAAACGCTTATGCTTTTAAATCTATCTAAAAACATTAAAAAAATAGCGTCGTTTTCACCTTCTAGCGACCGAAAATTAATTCTTCAACCGCTCATTGAATATATAAAAGAAAAAACAGAAGAGAAAGAAAACATCAATCTTAATTTTATTTGCACGCACAATTCCAGAAGAAGTCATCTTTCACAAATATGGGCTCAAACTTTAGCTTCTTATTTTGAGATACCTAATATTTATTGCTATTCTGGAGGAACAGAAAGTACCACTTTCTTTCATAAGGTAATTGAAACTCTAAAAAAACAAGGTTTTTCCATCATTCAATTAAGTAATGAAGCAAATGCTATTTATAGTGTAAAATATGATGAAAACAAGACTGGGATTATTTGTTTTTCAAAAACTTATGATCACGCATTTAATCCTAAATCAAATTTTGCGGCTATTATGACTTGTAGTAATGCAGATGAGGGATGTCCTATTGTTATAGGAGCAGATAAAAAAATTACAATAAGATATGAGGATCCTAAATTATTTGACAACACAGAACTAATGGATTTAAAGTACGAAGAAAAAAGCATTGAAATTGCAAGTGAATTTTATTATATTTTTTCAGAAATTAAAAAATATATACTAAAAAACGTATAAATCAAATAACGTGAAAAGCCGGCATTTGCTGGCTTTCATCTTTATTTATCAATAGATCCTAACACGCGTTTCATAAATTCATTTAACGCTACCTTTTTTTCTTTTCCTTCTTTAACTAATTTTTGAACTTCCAAAGCTCCATAAAGATTAGAAATTAACTCTCCAATAACGTCTATTTCTTCATCTTTTAACGACTCTAACTCCGTAAGATTTTCCAGTACAGCAATTGTTTCTACTAAATAATCACTGTCATTTTCTTCTATAAACTGAGTCAAATGTTTTATAACAGGTAATTTCATAATTTCTTTTTCTTAAAGAATTTCACTAACTAATTCACTTAATACTTCTGCTTTATTAGTTTGTGTTTCTTTTACTAATTTTCCATTAACAAAAGTTGCAAATGTAGGCAAATTAGAAACATTTGCTAATTTTCTAGATTCTGGTGAATTTTCAGCATCTACAATTACAAAAGTAAGACCTTCATTTTCAGTTGATAATTTTTTAAACTTTGGCTTCATAATTCTACAATTACCACACCATGACGCAGAAAATTGTACAATTACTTTTTCATTTTCGTTAATTACGTTTTGTAATATATCTTCGTTTAATTCTAGTAACATATTTTTAAAAATTGTAATACCAATGACAATGTTTATTATTGACAAAACATTGCCATTGATATATTGTAAAATTATTTGGAATAAATTAGTTTTGACTTAAGTAAGCAGCTGTACTTAATCTATCTGCATTCATAGCTTCTTTACCTTCTTCCCAGTTTGCAGGACAAACTTCTCCTTTCGTTTGAACGTGTGTATAAGCATCTACTAAACGTAAATATTCACCTACATTTCTTCCTAATGGCATATCATTTACACTTTCGTGGAATATTTTTCCTGTTTCATCAATTAAGTAAGTAGCACGGAAAGTTACATTTGAACCATCTAATAAAATATCATCAGATTCTTCATCATATACCTCTTCTGCATCTAAAATACCTAATGCTTTAGATAAATTACGAGTAGTATCAGCTAATAATGGGTATGTAACACCTTCAATACCTCCATTATTTTTAGGTGTATTTAACCATGCAAAATGCACTTCATTCGTATCACAAGAAGCTCCTATTACAACTGTGTTTCTTTTTTCAAATTCTGGTAAAGCAACTTGAAAAGCATGTAATTCAGTTGGGCAAACAAATGTAAAATCTTTTGGATACCAAAATAATAAAACTTTCTTATTAT
Organism: Flavobacterium sp. TN-1; assembly: GCF_052828645.1. Classification (NCBI taxonomy): domain Bacteria; kingdom Pseudomonadati; phylum Bacteroidota; class Flavobacteriia; order Flavobacteriales; family Flavobacteriaceae; genus Flavobacterium; species Flavobacterium sp. TN-1. The sequence goes on along the minus strand of NZ_CM128253.1, from coordinate 2,257,368 downwards.
TTTTTGTTGCTTCTTCAAGAACATTAATTCTTAAATTGTCTCCCATTTCTGAAATTGCATCTACCGTAATATTTGGAAATTTTTTGCCTACTAAAGCCATAATATTTAATTGTTAAATTATTGTTTTCTGGATGCAAATTTAGCTATTAAAAACACTCTTTTTACCCTCCTAACCTATTAATTTTCTATTGAAACATAAATATTCTTTATAGCTCTAATAAGCCTTTATTCAAACTAAAACAAAACAATAACACTATAAGAAATATTTATTAAAAATAAAAAATGAATAAATAAAATCACTTTAGTTTTGCCTAAGAAATAAGAAATTAAACAAATACAACAATACACCATTAAAATAGTATAGTGAACCTAATATAAACTTTTAAAAACGCATTATACACCTTTTAATAAAAAGTATTATTTATAAAGTTTAAACCTTATTCTTCATTATTAATTAATTATAAAACGATTGAAAATGAGTTATAATAAAGAAAACAAAATGACATCAGTATCAGGCAGACCTATAGCTGATAATCAAAATTCCCTAACTGCTGGCAAAAGAGGACCAATGCTTTTACAAGATATTTGGTTTTTAGAAAAACTAGCTCATTTTGATAGGGAAGTAATTCCTGAAAGACGTATGCACGCAAAAGGTTCAGCTGCATTTGGAACGTTTACCGTTACACATGATATTACCCAGTATACCAAAGCTAAAATATTTTCTGAAATTGGCAAACAAACAGATTTATTTTTAAGGTTTTCAACAGTTGCTGGAGAACGCGGAGCAGCTGATGCAGAAAGAGATATTCGTGGTTTTGCAGTGAAATTCTACACTGAAGAAGGCAATTGGGACTTAGTAGGAAACAATACTCCTGTATTTTTTATTCGTGATCCGTATAAATTTCCAGATTTAAACAAAGCGGTAAAAAGAGATCCTGGAACAAATCTTAGAAGTGCTAATAATAATTGGGATTATTGGACATTGTTACCCGAATCTTTACATCAAATCACCATGACTATGAGTGAACGTGGTATTCCTAAAAGTTACCGTCACATGAATGGTTATGGTAGCCATACATTTAGCTTTATAAATGCTCACAATGAGCGTTTTTGGGTGAAATTTCATTTTAAAACAGCTCAAGGAATAGAATGTTTAACGGATCAAGAATCAGAAATAATAATAGGAAAAGATAGAGAAAGTCATCAAAGAGACTTATACAACAGCATCAAAGAAGGAAATTATCCAAAATGGCACCTGAAAGTACAAATAATGCCTGAAGAAGATGCTAAAACATATCCTTTTAATCCTTTTGATTTAACAAAAGTTTGGCCTCATAGGGATTATCCTCTTATTGATGTTGGAGTATTAGAATTAAATAAAAATCCTGAAAACTATTTTGCAGACGTAGAGCAATCTGCCTTTAACCCAGCAAATATCGTTCCTGGTATAGGCTTTTCTCCCGATAGAATGTTACAAGGTAGACTCTTTTCTTACGGAGATACACAACGCTACAGATTAGGAGTTAATCATTATCAAATCCCTGTAAACGCCCCAAGATGTCCGTTTCATAATCATCATAAAGATGGTGCTATGCGTATTGACGGTAACGGCGGAGGAACAGTACATTATGAACCTAATAGTTATGGAAAATGGCAAGAACAAAAAGAATATAGAGAACCTGCTTTAGCTCTGGAAGGAGCTGCTGATCATTGGGACTTTAGAGAAGATGATAATGATTACTACACACAACCAGGTAACCTATTTAGAATCATGACTCCTGAACAACAACAAACATTGTTTGAAAACACAGCACGTTCTGTAGGAGGAGCTGAAAGATTTATACAAGAACGTCATATTCATAATTGTTACAAAGCAGACCCTAACTATGGCAAAGGAGTTGCCGCAGCTTTAGGCATCAGCTTAACCGATTTAGATTTAATATAAATATTTAAATAGTAATGAGAAAATCATTTTTAACCTGTGCATCACTTATTATTTCAATGAGTGCATTTGCCCAAAAAACACTTACAACCAGTGCTGGAGCACCTGTAAATGGTGACTTACAGTCCTTAACTCTAGGACCAAATGGTCCAGTTTTACTAGAAGATGTGCATTTAATTGAAAAATTACAACATTTTAGTAGAGAAAGAATTCCTGAACGTGTTATGCACCCAAGAGGAACTGGCGCTCAAGGTTATTTCATTTTAACTAAAAATATCAGCGATCTTACTAAAGCTAAAATCTTTACAGAGGTAAATAAAAAAACTCCTGTTTTAGTTCGTTTCTCAAGCGTTATTCACTCTAAAGGTTCTCCTGAAACAGCAAGAGATCCAAGAGGATTTGCTATAAAATTCTATACAGAAGAAGGAAACTGGGATTTAGTAGGCAATCATATACCTACATTTTTTATACGAGACGCTATTAAATTTCCTGATTTCACACACGCTAACAAACCATCTCCTATCACGGATCTTCAGGATGAAAATAGAATTTTTGATTACTTCTCAAAAACACCAGAAGCTACTCAAACATTAACTTGGTTAATGTCTGATAATGGAACCCCTAAATCTTATAGAGAAATGGATGGTTTTGGCGTAAATACGTTTAAATTTATTAATGACAAAGGAGACATTTCTTGGGTTAAATTTCATTTCAAATCATTACAAGGAATTAAAAATTTAACAGCAGAAGAAGTAATTCAAGTGCAAGGGAAAGACTTTAGTCACATGACCCGAGACTTATACGATAACATTGCTGCTGGTAATTTTCCTAAATGGGATTTATATGTACAAATAATACCTAATAAAGACATTAACAAATACGATTTTAATATTTTTGATGACACAAAACAATGGTTTAATGTTGAAGAAATAAAAGTAGGTACACTAGTTTTAGATCGTATACCAGCAAACTTCTTTCAATATACAGAAAGTGCTGCTTTTGCTCCTTCTAGAGTAATACCTGGAATTGGTTTTTCTCCTGACAAAATGCTTCAAGGTAGAAATTTTTCTTATGCTGATGCACAAATGTACAGATTAGGTAAAAATCATCAATTATTACCTGCTAATAGACCTTTAGTAAAAGTAAATAATTACCATATAGACGGTGCAATGAATTTTGAAGAAAGAACAGGAGACACAAACTACTTTCCTAGTCATAATAATCCTACATATACAGAATTCAACGCAGATGATAAAAGACTTTTAGACGGTTATATGGTACGTGAAGAAATAAAAGACTCTAAAGATTTTTATCAAGCAGGTATCTTATATCGAGGTTACTCAAAACAAGAAAAAGATAACTTAATAAAAAACTGGACTAATAATTTAAGTAAAGTTAAAGATAAAAACATTCAGGCTACCATTGTTAGCTTTTTATACAAAGCAGATCAAGAATACGGAACAAGAGTTGGTAATGCTCTAGGTTTATCTAAAGATAGTTATAATAAATAAATTCCCTTAACTCGTTAGAATGCTATAATATTAGTTTTTAACCGTTCTAATATCTATAGCATTCTTTCTTTTAAAACATAAGATTATGTATATCAAAAAAATTTTCACACTTCTTTTATTAATAAACGCTTTTTTCTTTTCCTATGCTCAAAATTCTAATGCGCAACATGAACTTGAAAAATCTTTCTTTTATGGAGCAAGAACATCTAACATAGAAATACTAGATGAATTTATTAAAACGGGTGTGAGTGTTAATTATCAAGGTGAAAACGGCTATACTGCAATAATGATTGCGGCATACAATGGGCAGAAAAAAGCAGTAGAATTTTTACTTTCTAAAGGAGCCGATTTATGTATAAAGGATAAAAGAGGAAATACTGCTTTAATGGGAGCAATCGTGGCTAGTGAAGATGATATTGCTAAATATTTAATAAATAACGAAAAATGCGATGAAGAAACAAATAAAAGAACTCTTGAATATGCACAACGTTTTGGAAGAACTGAAATAATTAAGTTTTTATCTACAAAAAACACCAAATAAAAACAATCTGTTTTTAACAAAATTTAATATCAATTAGTCTAAAAAGCATACCCTCCTAATTTAAAATAATTCATTTCAATAAATTATTTTACTCACAAAACATTGAGTAGCCAATATCACTAACTCTATAAATTTAATAACATACAAGATGAATCATAAACAATTTTAGAATATTGATTAAATAACAATCCTTAAAAACATATTTGCATTTATAATTTTATTGTCTAGTAGAATTTAATCTAAAAATATCTAAAAAACGTTAAAAATGTAAGTTATCTTTGTTTATAATTTTTAACACAAAGAATCATATATTTTAAAATGAAAAAAACAATTTATTTATCCGTTTTCAGTTCTTTGATTTCGCTTTTTTCATTAGCTCAAGAAACGGTTTCAGAACGTTATACTGCACATAATAAAGGTAAGTTCTATGTATATTGGGGAGGAAATCGCGAAACTTTCAGTAATTCTGACATTACTTTTAAAGGAAATGATTACAACTTTACCATTTATGATGTACCAGCTCAAGACAAACCTAAAGGTTGGCATATAGATTATATCAATCCGCTTAGAATGACCATCCCACAAACAAATTTCCGATTAGGATATTTTATTAACGATCATTACAATATTTCATTAGGCTTAGACCACATGAAATATGTTATGTATCAAAATAAAGTCGTAAATTACACAGGTAATTACCCTAACAGAGGTTTATATGGTGAAGATAAAAATGAATTAGGTCAACCTATCAGTTCAAATCAAATAAATTTAACCGAGGATTTTTTAACATTTGAACATACTGACGGGCTTAATTATGTTAATGCAGAAATCAGCCGAGTTGATGATCTCACTAAATACATCGTTCCTACCCTTAATACAGATAAAGTACAACTAAATCTGACAGAAGGAATTGGTGCTGGTATTTTATTACCTAAAACAAATACCAAACTTTTTCATAAAGAACGCTACGATGAATTTCATTTAGCAGGTTATGGTATAGCTGCTAAAGCTGGTTTAAATTTAACCTTTTTAAAACATTTCTTTGTACAAGGAGAACTCAAAGGAGGCTATATTAACATGCCTGATATTCGTACTTCCTACGATTCATCAGACAGAGCAAGCCAACATTTTTGGTTCTTACAACGCATTATAGCTTTTGGTGTTACATATAAATTATAATACCTTATTTTCATAAAATTTTAACTAGAGGTGGTTTAAAAAACAAAGAACCCAACCTCTAGTTTTTCTTTTCTTCTCTAGAAAAACATCAAAACTATTTCCTTTTCCTCAACTCCCCCTCAAATTACTTTTAAAATTCAGCTTACACATTAGACTTTACAGTAATACCATTTAAACTTTGAAATTCCCTCATAATACTATTTTTTTAACCTTGAGACTATCCAAAAAGTTCGCAATCTTTTCATCTCCCAAAGGGAGAACACATAATGTTGATTATGAAACTCCTCCTTACGTAGGAGTGACAAACTGTATGTTGATTTAGACACTATCCTACAAAAGCAATAAAAATTAGTGTTGATTTTCGATGCGCTTCGCGCTCGAACTAACGATGATTTCAATTATATACTCACCCCTTTGTTCGAGTTATTTTAAAACGAAAAAAACATATCGAGAATTTTACTTTTTAATCCAATATTTTTTAAGTTTAAATGGTATAATCCTAACATTTTAAGAAACTTTAATCAAAAAAAATGCCCTAAAAGCATGACCTCTACATAAATATAGACGATTACCTTTAGGGCGTATAATATAGATTTCTAATTATTTTAAATTTTATATTCTATTCATTAGAAAATATCTTTTGCTACAATACCTATCAAACCAATGATCTCTTTACTAACAAATATTAAAATCTAATTAAAAACCACAATTACTCAAAATTATTTATTTTAATGATATTTCTACTTGAATATTACCTCTAGTTGCATTAGAATAAGGACAGATTTGGTGTGTTTTAGCTAATAAATCTTCAGCCACTTCTCTTTCTACTCCTTCTATTTGAGCAACTAAATTTACGCTTAAATCAAAACCCCCATTTTCATTAGCACCAATGCCTACTTCAGCTGTTATACTAGTGCTTCCTAATTTAATTTTTAAATTACGAGCAACTAAATTTAACGCACTATCAAAACACGCCGCATAACCTGCCGCAAATAATTGTTCTGGATTTGTAAAAGCACCTCCTTTTCCTCCTAATTCTTTTGGAATTTCTACTTTAAAATCTAAAACACCGTCTTCAGATTTTACACTACCTTCTCTTCCTCCTGTTGCAGTTACTTTTGTAGAATATAATGTTTTCATTTTTTATTAATCTATTAACGTTACTAATTCATTCATAGGTTTTCGTACCTTTTTAAGATTTACTAACCAATCATTAGGCACATTCTTGTATCCCAAAGGAAGAATTAATGTCCTTCTTAAATTCTTCACTCTTAAATCAAGTATCTTATCTAACTCATCACGATCAAAACCCTCCATAGGCGTACTATCTATCCCCTCATACTCAGCCTGTGTCATAGCTGACATAAGAGCTATATAAGTCTGTTTTGCAGCATGATTATAGTTTTCTTCTGGGTCTTGGTCTGGATAAAATGATAAAAGTTTTTGGCGATACGCTTCCCATCCTTCATTTTTAATTCCTCTTATTTCATTAGTCAAATCAAACATGTGATTGATCCTTTCTGTTGTATAATTATCCCAAGCCGCAAAAACTAACAAATGAAAGCAATCAGTAACCTGCGACTGATTCCATGCTATTTTCCTAATTTCTGCTTTAACATCTGGATTTGTAATTACAAAAACTTCAAAAGGTTGTAATCCACTAGAAGTTGGAGTCAATCTAATAGCCTCCAAAATGTTTTCTATCTTTTCGTTTGGAATCGTTTCTCCCGTCATTGCTTTACAAGCATAACGATTATTCAATAATTCTAAAAAATCCATTTTATTTATTTTAATGTAATCTATTATTTTTATTATTCTATTTTTGTAAGTATCTATTACTTCTTAATACTATACCAAGCCATATTATATGCGTTTTCTAACACTTCTTCATCAAAAAAAAGTTCGCCCGTTTGCTGTTTTGCAACCAAAAAGGAAAGCGGATTTATAGCAAATCCATAGATCAAATAAAGAGAACAATCTTTAATGATTCCTTCTTCTTGCCCTCGTTTACATAAATCCATAAACTTTTGCAAATACGAAATCCCCTTACTACGTGTTTCCTCATTAATCATAGGCGTAATATCACACAACGATTGAAAAAGAGCTTCTTTAATATGAGTACGTTTATAATTAGCTATACCATTCCAGATTACTCTAAACCCCTCTTCTACCGACATTCCTTCCTCGTAATCTGCAAAAATACAATGGCTAATCTCCTCTTTTAAATGGAGATAAAGCTTATTTATAAGATCTTGCTTATTTTCAAAATAAATATAAATAGTAGCTGGTGCTACATTTGCTTTTTGTGCAATTTTTGACACTGAAGAAGCATGAAAACCATTATTATTTACTAATTCTAAAGTTGCCTCTAATATAGCCTTCTCTTTATCTTTTAATTCAGCTCTCATCTCTACTACTCTTTTGTGATGACAAATATACATAAAAAGAATGAACGTTCGTTTTTTTTATTCTTTTTTTAAAAAAAGAAATACTTTTTTATTTTTCTATCCTCCCCTATATCATTCTATCAAATACTGACTTACTACAAACCTCTCTAATAAAAACAAAACACTAAAAATCTCTTCCTTCAAATCCCTCCTTATTCATTAAAAACAAAAAAAGCACACTTTTACCAGACCTAAAATCATTTTATCTGTACAAAATCATCTTTACACTATTTAAATAAAAAAGTCTTATCACTTTAAAATCTTATATTTTTGTACGGATTTTCCGTAATTATTAATTAAATCATTTTTATACCTTGGCTTCATGAATCAACAAAAGAATATCTAATGAAAAAAAATCACAAAACCCTTATATCCTTACACAATACACAACTCATTCCTTATTATTTTTAGGAATACCCTCTAAAATCAATTATTTTTATTAAACATAATTAAAATCATATCTATTCAACATTTAATCATATAAATACTAAATAGAAACATTTATCGTTAAAATAATATCTTTATTTCAATACTAATTTTATATACGAAATATAAAAACATAACTTTTTAAATCATAGTTAAACCTTCTTACCAAACAAACTAATAAAATGAAAATTAAACTTTTAACTCTTACCCTAATAGCAACACTCTTTTCTTGTAATAAAGAAAACGAAATAGCAAGTTTAAAGACTGAAGAACCAATTGACTTTAAACAAAAAATGAGAGAATTTGTAATCGGTATCAGCAAATACTCTAAAGCAATTAATTCTGATTTTTATATAATTCCTCAGAACGGTATCGAATTAGTTTCAACAACTGGAAATGATTTAGGAAATCCTCACGATTCTTACCTTGATGCTATTGATGCTAATGGACAAGAAGACCTGTTTTATAGCTCTGAAAATGACAATCAAGCAACTCCTAGCAATCGAACAGAATATTTAAAAAAATTACTTAATATATCTAAAAATTCAGGAAATAAAATTCTAGTGATTGATTTTTGTTCAAACAATACTGATATTTCTGATTCTTATTTACAAAACAATAACAACAATTACACCTCTTTTGCCACAACCGAAATAGGATTAAACTCCATCCCCCCCCTACCCAATCCTATAAATCAAGAAAATGACACAAATATTAACAACATCAATAACATCAAAAATTTCTTATATATCATAAACCCTACTCAATACAAATCTAAAACTGATTTTATTGCAGCCGTAAATAAAACAAACTATGATTTAATAATAATGGATCTATTTTTTAAAGGAGTCCCTTTTACCTCTACCGAAATAAATCAACTTAAAAACAAAGAAAACGGAGGACGAAGACTCGTTATCTCATATATGTCAATTGGAGAAGCCGAAAGTTATCGTTATTACTGGCAAACCAATTGGTTTGCCAACAAACCTTCCTGGTTAGATGAAGAAAATCCTGATTGGAAAGGTAACTTTAAAGTAAAATATTGGGATGAAAAATGGCAAAGCATTATTTATGGAAACAATAATTCTTATCTAAAAAAAATACTAGATGCTAACTTTGACGGAGTCTATTTAGACATAATTGATGCTTTTGACTATTATACTAATTAAAAAAATTACTTCCGCTAACAGCTAAGGTTTCGTTGCGTACAGAGCACGAACAATGAAACCTCTGTTGAACGAAACCGTTGAGATTCCATGCACTATGGGAATACCGAAGTGAAAATTTAAGAATATACAAGAGGCATTTACGCCTCTTTTTTTGAAGTGTAATAGTTATTTTATTTTGGTTTTTATACCATCTAAACTTTGAAATTTCCTCATAATACTATTTTTTAAACCCTGAGACTACCCAAAAAGTTCACAATCTTGTCATTTCGACCAAAGGGAGAAATCACATAATGTTGACTATCAGAATCCTCCTTACACAGAAATGGCAAACTGTATTAATTATATACTCAATCCTTTGTTCTAGTTTAGTGATTACAATTTATTGTTCCTGCTCTACACGCAACGAAACCTTAGCTGTTGGCGGTAGTACCTTATTATAATTTGCTGATTTCTTCTTTGGTTAAACCTGTTGCCTGCGTAATTATTTCTACTGAAACACCTAATCTTTTTAAGGATTTAGCCGTTTCAATCTTTCCTTTTATTTCTCCTTTTATTTCTCCTTCAATTAATCCTTCCATCTTTCCATCGTCGAAAGCAGTGTCGATAACGCCTTTTAGATCTCGGTAAACTTTAAGGCTGCTCTCGTATTTGTCTAAATCTAATTGCCCGAAATTTGCCAATTCTGCTTTTTCAAAGGCTTGGGTAAATACTTCGTCTTTGAAAATTGTGGGAATATTTTGAAAATCTTCCAAGTTTTTGATGAAATATAACCATTTGTCTAAACGGGAGTTTAAGTCGATTTCCTGTTTGTTAAAATTGGGCATTTCTAAGTAGATATAGGTCAGTTTATCGTAAAATACTTTTCCGTTTTGGTTTTTTAGTTTGATGGTATGTACTACTTCGCTTCTTTCGGGTTCTGTTTCGTAATCGTCGAAGGTGAAATCTAAAACACCTACGCAATAAACCGCTTTCAAATTATAGTTCCATTCGCCTTTTTCGGCTTGTTCTCTAATGGGAAATGTGGAGTAATAGATGGTTCTTTCTTTGAAGTAGTTTTGCTTGGCTTTTTGGAGTTCTACGATGAATTTTTCGCCTTTTTCGTTTTCGCAATAGATGTCGTAGATGGCTTTTCTGTCGAGGTCACTCTGCCCGAGTTGCTCGGTGTTTTTAAAAGAAAGTTCTTTGATCTGGTCATATTCTGGCAACAAGGCATTGAGGAAGTCGATAAGTAGGTTTTTACTGGCTTCTTCCCCAAATATCTTCTTAAACCCAAAATCCGTAAAGGGATTGATGTATTTTGCCTTCATGTTCTCAACTTGTTTTCTTTGTCAAATTTACAAAAAATAATCTTTGATGTTAAATCGATAAATCAAATGCTTTATCCTCACAATCAACTGAATTTTTTTTTAACCTTTTTCTTAACTAATTTCTACTTATTTGTTACATCATTTTGATAGATAAATATTTCCGTCTCTGTTTTGTTAATTTGATCAGTAAGTTATGAGTGGTATTGTGTAAATACTTCTTTTATAGTATATTCAAAATAATTAATAGATTAGGTTATAATAAATATAGGTAAGTTTATTTTGTCAAGTTAATTTATTTCCCGATACAGAAATTTAAAAGTGTTTATTTATAAGGGTTAATAAGTTTTTAGTTTTAAAAACGTAGCAAAATAATAAAATTTAAAGCAAAATAAAGTAAACTAAAATCAAGAAGTGTAGCTATAAGTTGTAAGCCTTTTATCTCCTGATTTAATTAAAATATCATTTTCAAAACCCCATTTCAAGTCTCTGCTGGCTGTAGCTTCACTAATTTCTTTGAAGTGTAACAGATAATCTTTTCTACTAAACGAATTAGATTTTATTATTTCTTTAAAGAGGTTAATTCTGTCTACAGTTGTTAGGCTATTATTTTGCGTTTTAAGGAGGTTTTCTAATGCTTGTAGTATAATGTTTAGCATGAACTCAATAAACGGTGTAGAGCTTCCTATTTTATCTGATTTGGATAAAACAGCATAATATTCTGTTTGGTTGTCTTTAATTAAGGCTTCAACTGGTAAATACTCAAAAACGGGATATTGTTGCATTAGTAACAATGTTTGCCATAATCTTCCCATTCTTCCATTACCATCAATAAACGGATGTATAAATTCAAATTCATAGTGAAACACACAACTTTTAATTAAAATCAAGTCGGCATCTTTGTTGAGGTATTCAAACAAATCCTTCATCAGTCCATTAACCATATTTCCACTTGGAGCAATATGCTCGACTTTAGAACCTTTTACAATCCCAACATTAGTTGTTCTTAATTTACCAGCTTGTTCAATCAAGCCTTCCATTAATATTTGATGTGCTTTTTCTAGGTCTTTTAATTTTAATGGATTAAATGTTCTGAGTTGGTCGTATACTTTTATAGCATTTTGTACTTCTAAAATGTCCTTTTGAGGTGCTAAAACTCTTTTGTTTTCTAATAGGGCTGTTATTTGTTCTTCTGTGAGGGTATTGCCCTCTATTTCTAAAGAAGACTGAATAGTTTTTATGCGGTTCCTTTTTCTTAACTCTGTTGCAGGCTTATATAAATGGGTTGCATTAATTTCTCCAATTCGTTCTGAAATGGTAGTAATTAATTTTAAAATTTCATTTGTAATTTGATAAGGCGGCTTATACATGATAGTATCATTTGATAGTATCAAAGGTAGGAGGAAATTGATTAATAAACAACTAACTAATTCTTTTTTATTTATTGTTAGTTGGACATATATTTATTTGTAAGATTAAATTTTCATTATATCAAGTGGATTATTGAAGTTATTAAATGATCTTAAATATTTATTTATCATTTATATTTTTCATCCATTCAAGCATGTTAGCTTGATTTCTAATCATTTCATTATAAGTTATCATATTTATTCTGCCATTAGGTGTTTTCTTTACATCTTTTAAATGCCTATAAGTTGCCCACATAGCATTTTTTATTGCATCATCATCTCCTGAATTAATTCTAGCTGTAAAATCCTCAATTACTAGGTATAAATTGTGTTCCATTTCATATCTCGTTCTAGGTGGAGGCATGCCATATTTATTTTTACTCATCTTTTCCTTTTGGAATAAATTCATCTGTATTAAAATTTACACTCATAGCCATTGTTCTAACCATTTCAGATATTGTATCTAAATTTACTCTCTTATTAGAAGAGTATCTAACTTTTGATAAGTCTTTTGTACTTTTTCTTGTCTCTTCTGAAAAAAAAATTCTCCCGTTCATAATATTTTCTCCCAAAATATTAATTTCTCTTTCGAAACCAACTCTAGAATCTCGACCGCTCTTTCTACTCTCAAACATAACGATCATTAATTATTTCATCTATTAACTCAATATTATTTTCATCAACTCTATGTGATATTGCGTTATTAAGCGCATGTCTCAAAATATAATAATATCTTCCAGTAAAATCTTGCTCATTATAAAAACTCCTTGCTAAATATTTATCAGATTTAACTACCTCTAATTTTTGTAGAGGATCACAATATTCATCAATTAGTACAATTAACTTTTTACAAAATTTTTCATCTAGTATTGACTCTTCGTTTAATTCATCTATTTCGTATTGAATTAAGTTTAAAAAATCTTCCTCTAAGTAGACTTCTCCTGATGCAGCTATATGTTTAGGAATAGAACCTTGAATTTTTAAAAGTAAGCTATCAAATCCTTTTTCATTTAAAACAACAGCTAGATTAAATAAATTTTTCTTTATAGTAAAATGATTAATTTCAGAAATCTCGTCAATTAATTCAGGATTTTGACTTAAAAAATCAATAATTAAATTAGGGGTGTTATTTCCAATTTCTTTCAAAATTTCACTACACATTTCGGTAGAATGCTCAGGTTTGTTAGATGCACAAGTATGTATTAAATTCTTTATTATAGATGAATTATACATTGCCAATTTTTTCAAAACTTCAGACGTTTTGTCTTTTATGTAATTATCAGGATGATTTAAATGCCAAATAATAAAGTTGACTATTAAATCATTCGTGTTTTGATTGTCAAAATCATTGTTTAACCATGAATATTTTTGTTTTACTTCATCATTAGGTCTAACTATATAATGAAAATGATTATTTACACTTTCGTATATTTCTGAAATCTGAGAGCAATCTAATTTTCCTTCTAAAAACCAAATTAATTCTTTACATATAACCCAATATTCATCATCAAATTTTAGAATATTTTCTTTCAAGTTATTCATTACCGATTTGTCATTTTCTAGAAGTAATTTAATATTGTCTTTAGCTTTATCCGTAGCAGTTGACCAATTATTAAACCAAATACTTTTTCTTTCTTTTTCAAAAATTCCTAATCCTTCTTTTAAAAAGTCTCCCTTATTCGTTAAACCGTTTTTCTTAACTGAATCGTTAAATAAATCAAATACATCTTTCTCTTTAGTGATGCCTGTATTTAATGAATCTTTATTTTCAATATCTTCATTTGGCCCCCAATTTATATTGTGTTCTAATAAAAATTCCTGAACCCTTTTTACATTCGATACGGTTAAAGATTTTCCCATTTCAATAAGCAAACTTCTTCTGTCATCATTTTCTATAAAAGGGGAAGCCACTAAAACAGATATACTTTTGCAAACTGAATCAATATTACCATCATTAAAATTTTCAATCTCATTTAAAGCATTTGCAATCTCCTCTGCATAATCTCTTATGTATCTAAATATATCATCATTTACCGTGAAAATTTCACATAAAGCCCACTTAAAATAGGGATTTATATTTTCATTCTCTAACACATTTAAAATGCCATTTTGTTCAGTAATGTTTCGTGCTCCTAAAGAATATCCATCTCCAATTCTTGGAGCATCAAAATTGCTTATCTCCGCATTTCTTATCAATATTTTTGGATTGGGTAAAACTTCAAATTTATAGTATTCTAATGCTTCGTTTAGCCTATCATTAATCATTAAAGAGCTAATAAAACTTTCTTTGTTGTTTTTGACATATCTCTGAAAAGTCATTTCGCCAGAAGCATAATCTAAAAGAGATGCAAAATTTTGGATAATATTATTACTTGGTTCGGATTTTAATATTCTTAAGGTTGTATTGATAGGAGTAAGTTGAGATTCCTTATACCAACTTGGTCCCATAGAAGTATTTAACATTTCTTGAAAAATAACATCTGACTTTTCTCCAAATCCTAATATCCCATATATTTCATTTATTTTTAATAGTTCATCTGTTCTTTCCCATCTATTTTGAACACCACTTAGAATATGTTCTTCCCATAACTCTGCAAATAGTAATATCTTTGTTTTATCATATTCAATTAATATTAACGATTTAATAATTTCATGCAAAGTCTTACGGTAACCTTCACTATACAACCCTAACTGATTAGTAGATTTAATTCTTAAAGATTCTAAAAATATTTCTAGTCTCTCATTGTCAAACTCATAACATAAATTAATTAATCTTGAGTATATCGATGGAAAAACCTGTTCTGGTAATTGATAAGATCTTTCCCAATGGCTCCTGTAGTCAAAAGTAAAATCTATACTTTTAATTATTTCTTCAAGTTTTGTTTTAATAAAAGTTGATTTTTCAGTTAGCTGATTAGACGATTTATAATTGTATGCTTTCCCTTCTAAAAAATGAATTTCTTCAATTAACTTGATTAAATCATTTTCCCAACTGCTGTGGTACCAAAATTTATGAGAGACTTTTAGACTGTCAGCACTATCTAAAAAACCTAAACAGTTCTGTTTTAAACATAAATTCTCATAGTTTAAATATTCAAAGTCAACACCATTAATGTTTCTGATTGAGGTTTCAAATTCTAATTTTAAAAACTCCTCACATACTTTTACTAATAAGTCTGGTCTAGTCGAGTCTTTAAATATTGAATTAATTAAAAAAACTATATTTTGTATATCTTTTTCAAATCCATACTTCTCGATAATAAGTTCTATATCCTTGATTAAGAGTTCTTCACTTTCATTTTTTTCAAAGTAATTAGTATTGTATGCTTTTAAAATCTTAGAATAGAAGTATCTAGTCTTAGTTAGAATTGGAAGCCACTTTTCATCTAATTGAAGTCCATTTTCCTCGGAAATTTTTTCAACGCTTAAATATTTATTTGAAATTCTAAGAAGATAGGCATTATTCCAACCAGCACAAACCTCTCTAACTTCATCAATTAAACTATCCATTTCTTCATTTCCGTTTTTCAACTTCGATAAGTACCTTTGATAGTTCATAAATTTCAAGAAACCATCTTTAAAATTTTCAAATACAGAAAGTGTTAGAAATTGAGATTTGTATATAAAGAGTGCTGGATTAATTCCTTTTCCAGATTTGATTTGTGTTTCTAAAGTTCTTCGATGACGAGAATCAACTGCTCTCAATAAGGTTTGTGCTTCTCCAAATGCTTCTTTTTCATAAAATAATTGTAAAAACAATAATGCGTCATCATTACTAATTAATAACTCATTGCTTCGTACTATATATTTTAAAGCATCACGAAATTTTCCGTTAGCAATTAATGATAAAGCAATTTGATGAGCATATTCTACAAAAACACTATTATACCTGAAATCAATTCTTTGAAGCAACAATAGTAGTCTAATTACCTCTGTTGTTTTTTCTAGCTCAATGGATAATTGAATGATACTTTTAATATCATAAATTATCAAGTCTGGTTCAATATGATTGATAGTTAGTTTATCTGCCCAATCTTGATTACAATTGATAATTGCTTTTTCAGGATTATTTGATAATGAATAATGGTAAAGATTATTAGTTATAGAATATCTGTCATTTGGATGGTCTTCGCAGAATTTTACAATCAAGTCATTTCCATCTTTTATCAATAAAGGAATTTTGTTTAAAATGAATTCTTTAAACGAGTTATGATAGATTTCAAGAAACTCATCGTCTTTTATAAGGTAACTTATCTTAGGGAAAACTGAATAAAAATTACTTTTTATTTCTGGTGAAAGCATTTCCAAAAACTCAGTTTTTTCAACAGCTTGTCTTAGTTGAGATAGGATTAAACAAATCCACAACTTATTTTTATCGTCATAAATTTTATCCCAAATTGTATTATAATAGTTTATAATATCCCCACTGATTGCAGGTATATTTTCAATCCATTGATTTAATTCATCTGTATCATCGCTGATATCAGATAATTTTATGAAATCTATCAAATAATTTAAATATAAGGGATGACCTTCTGATTTTAAAGCAATTTTTTGAATGCTTTCAAAGTCAATTTTGTCATCAAGATTTCGCTGAATATAAAATTCACATTGGCTAGTGTCAAGCGGACTAACTAAAACACTCTGATTTTTATTAAGATTGTTTTTAATTTCACTGGGCAGAATTTCCTTTGAAGTACATGAAAGTATTACTTTGATATTAATTGGAATATTGAAAGGTATAATACCCAAGAAATCTTCCAAATTATTTATTTCATCTAATCCATCAATAAAAAACACTCCAACTTTATCAATACTTTCAAGATAATGTCCTAATTCTATTAACTGATAGCTTAGTACTTCAACACGTTTATTGAAGGTTTCATTGCTTCTTGGTGCTATATTTCCTGTTATGGTTATTGAAATTGTTTCTTCTAACCAATTTAAAAAATATTCTTTTGAAACCCTTAGACTTTTTGGCTTGTCATCATTTGGTACTTTTGTAAAATATTTACCTAAAATCAAACACTCTTCAGAAACGTACGAAGCAACATTTAAAGTTTTTCCTGTTCCTGGATTTCCCTCTAATAATATCCAATTACCAGTTTCTTTAATACTTTCATCTAGTAGATTTAACACATTATAATTTGAAACAATATTCTTTATATCCTCTCCAAATTGTTTTGGAATTTCATTTATTGATTCTTCTGTTTGAACAAAAACATTTTCATTTTTTAACAAATCGATTATCTTATTTAAAGAAACTGCTCCAATTTTATCGTCCAATTGTTTTAAAACAACGCCTATAACTTTTCCATCTGATACTACAGCTGAGCCTGAAAGACCTTCATAATTATAATTTGCATCTATTTCATTACAACTCAATGTAAAATCATATTTTTCATTATCGATTAGCTGATTAATAGCCCCATACAATCTTAATCCTTCTTGCTCTCCTTGGTATGGAAAACCGTAAGTTTCCCAATTTTCATTTATTCTGATGGATGATTGAAATAATGGTAGATAGTCATGATTTTCAAATTGAGAACTTAATAAACAAATATCGTTATCTTCATCAATTGAATGTACTTGACATTTTTGAATAGAACCATCATTTAGTACTATTTGTATAGAATCATCAATAATAACTTCATCTAAAATTATATGATAAGCAGTTAATATTAAATTTTTGGTAATGAAAAAGCCAGTTCCTTGCTCATTCTTGTAAATGATTTTTACTGTTGAAAGTTGTATCTGTTGAGGGTTTATGATTCTATTCATTTCCTAAAAATTAAATTCTATTGGCTTTTCATCTAAGGTTTCAATAATTTTGAAATTATATTTTTCCATCATCTTTTCATCTTTAAAATCATTTAGAATTTCTAATGGATAATTAAAATATAGATTCCTTGTAAATTCTGAAGGGCGAGAAATTATTCTTGCAATCGTTTCTTTATCTGGGTGATTATGAATTAAACCATTTGTAGAGAAAATATATTTTTCTGAATCGATTAGATTGAGAAGTTCAGGACTTGTGTTACTCTTACTGCCATGATGGGCAATTTTAATTAAATCAAATTTTACTGGAAATTCATCATCTTTATAATATTTCTTTAAATTCTGGACAATTATCGATGGATGTGAATCTGCTAAAAAAAGAAATTTATGTTTTTTATTTTCTAATATAAATGCTATTGAACTTCCATTTGTTGCTGTATCATCTTCAATAAAACTATCCTTTACTAAATCATCAATAATGATTGATGAAGATGAGGAAACATTTTTTTTTGCTAACCGCTTTTTTTCTTTTTCTAATGATAATATATACTCAAAAGCATCTTCATTAAAATCATCCAAATTTTCATCAGATGAAAACCCTTTCTTGTATAACTCCCTTTTCCAATATTTTTTCAGTTCTTTGAGTTTATCATTATTTGGGGAAAGAATTTTAAAAGTTATATCATTACTTATTACTTCCATTTCGGAATCAGTAGATACTAAATGGTTTTTAAACTGTGTATTCCAATTATAATTGTGTTTTTTTAATAAGGAAGCTAAAGTTGAGCCTTGAACAGCTGATATATTTTTATTAGTTGTATCATTTTCTTCTTTTAAAACATAATTTATAGTTAACTCTGATAAAGGTTTGCCTTTAAATTCAAGACTATCATCGATATCTTTTATTTGATTATATGAATTATGCCAAATAAAATCTATATTAATAAGCTCATAAGTTTTGTTTTCTTCTATGAATTTTATTATTCCCGAAATATGGTCATTATCAATATGAGTAATTATTGTATGAGATAATGATTTGCCGTTTTTCTTTAATTCAATGACTTTTGGCTTTATGTATTTTTTATAAGTATCAACATAACCTCCATCAATTAAAAGTGTTGATGCTTCTGTTTCTAAAAGAAAAGAATCACCATTTAATGCAGGGAATACAGTTAGTTTCATAATTAAATTTATAAAATTATTCCAATTGTGGTTGCTTTATTTTTAAAAAGGCTTTATTTAAGGCTTTGCGCGGTTCTAGTAACATACATTTAAGGCTAATTGTGTCAATTCAAACATAAGGAAAAAAAGTGACGATGAAAACAAATCTAATCAAATAAAAATGGTTACGATTACGGAAAACCGCAACGGAACTATGAAAAAAAAGTGTATGGGGTAGGGTATTGCTTGATTTTTTTTAAACAGTCTGCTAAGGAGGGGTGTGGGAATGTTATTTTAAAAAAGTGAGGGGAGTAAAAAACAATATGGGACGTTATTTTACCCCAAAGCAAAATAATGTGGGGTAATACGTTACTTTTTGATTTATGCTGTTGTTTTGCTGTTCTTTTTAATTTCCTTTAGTTTAGTGGTAATGACACTAAAAATACCTACAAACACTAAAAATACTATGATTTTAAGGAGTAAAGCAAGGAAATAGTTGGATGGGTAGATGTCTAAATCACTATACATGGTCCAGGAACTAGGGAGGTAATCACGATGGAAAATAGTGATACTAATCACCATTCTTTCAATAGATAAGATCAAGAAAATGCTACTTACTAATCGGGTAAAAACATTTTTTTGAACGATTGGGAATCGTAACAATTGGGTTAGGAATACCCATAATAAGGGTTGTGTCCAAAATGCTACCCAATATTTGCCAAACATTCTGTTTAAAAGTGCGGTTTTGTCTTCTGGGGTTAAAATAGTTAGTTCTACAATTAATCCCGTTATCCATACTAGTAAATACACAATTCCTGCAAAGGAAATAAAGGCAGTGGCTTTGTTATCTACTTTTTTGAGGACTGGATTTTTAGTAAAAATCGATACGAATAAATAGAGAAAAGTATATAATCCAAAAGCTGTAAAAAAATCGATTTGGATTAATTGTAATGTAAAAATTATGTTTTCGGTCATGGGGGGAATTTCATTTTGTTTTTACAATAGGATTATTGGACATTACCTATATCAATTTATAAGTAACTTCTCTACTATTTGCAACATTACTTTCCGATACAGAAATTGTTTCCACACATTTTTAGGGGTGTTTTATAAAAGTAGTATCCCAATTAGTAAATATCACAGATTATTTTTTCGTTCAAATTTAATTCTTTTAGACTGTTCCATAGCTTCTTTAAAAACAATTTCAAAAGGTAATTCCATTTGTCTTTTTCTCATTTTACGAATAACAAACATTGCTTTTTTCCTATCTTCTAACCATTCTTTAGTAAAAATAATAACTTTATAATTTTTAATCATATAATTAGCTTATAACATTTCTCCCAACCAAATTCTTTATTTTCAAATTTTATTAAATTCAATCCTTTTGGAAAATCCCAACCAAAAATATCTTCACAATATTTAGATTTTTCAATATAAAAATTTTCTTTCTTTGGAAGTTCTAAATCAATTTTTTCCAAAATGTTTTTAGAAATTTATGTATCAATAAATTGATTAATTGTTCCAAACTACAAAACACATAAATCAATCCTAAATCTGTGTAACAACCGAAAAACACATCCTTTAAATTTCTAATTTGTATTGTATATATTTTAACTGAACAAATTAATTTATTCATAAAATTACTCTCCTTTTATATTTTCACTTTCCCAATCCAATATCAATTTTGGATAATTTTGATCTTCTCCAAATTTTAGTATTTCGTTTTCAACTCTATATCCAATGTACAAAATATCCTTTTCTAAATCTACTACTATTATAAAATTTGTATTTCCACAATTGTGTTGTTCACAACCCGAAGCATCAAACATATTATTTTCAACTGTAATACCGCCTTCCACTCTCCAAGTAGTCTTCATATAGTTATACCTTTCGTTTCCAATTAAATCAACTATTCTTTTCTTTAAAGTAGGATTACTCAATAACTTTACTTCATAAGTGTATTTTCCATTGTATTTTTTAAGAAATCCCAAATTAGTATTAGTAGTATTTTTTTTCGGAACAACTTTGTTTATCGTTTCTTTCTGTACTACTTCTTCCTTTATAACAGTTTTTAAATAGTTTAAATCCAAAGGAGAGTAATAATCTATTTTCCTACTGTTATCTTCATCTAAATATTCTATTGTAAAAAATGTGTATCCTTTCTCTTTTATTGTTTTAAAAACAGAATTATTTAACTTTCTACTACTAATATCCAACCTCCTATTTCTTATGTTTTGATAATCTTTACCATTATTCAAAATGTTAAAAATTAAAGTTTCTAAAAAAGCATTTTTCCCATTATATTCAGATAGTAAAACAACATTAACTCTTTCTTCATCATCGTGATTTTCATTGTTTTCTCCAATATAGTAATACTCTTTCAAAACAGAGGTTTTATACTCAATTTCTCCATCTTTTCCATCAGTATATGTTACAAATTGTTTTCTCAATACAGCGGTACTATCATTTGTAAATTTAGATTTAGGAATACTCCTTAATAAATCCTTCTTATCAATTACAATAGAATCCTTTACAAAATTATAGTCAAAATTTTCAACATTAGGAGTATTTTTTTGTTCATTATTCCTTTTCAATAATAGATAATCACTAATAAGTTTAGAATTTTTAGGAGTCATACCAATACTTAAAAATTGTTGTTCTTTAAATTCTCTACTACCTCCTAATCTATCAATACTATTTAAAATTTCATTCTGTAATGTTACGTTAGAACATAAACTTCGTACTGCACTCTCAATTTCTAAAGGTGTTTTATAACCTAATCTTTGGGCAGATACAATTATCCAACTTTTAAGAGAACCACTACCAAAATAGGCATTTACGATAGCATTTCTACAAAAGTCATTTCTTACTTCTTTACTTAAAATTTGTCCATTTAAACTGTTAAAAAACAGAATAACCACCAATACAATACCTAATTTTGTTTTCATATTTACTATTTTTGATAATACTATAAACTATCACATTCATAACCATAGGTAATTTTAACCTTATTATTCATCTGTTCTAATTGCACAGAATAACATGAACTACCATTTTCTTCTATATATCCAAAAGACTCACTTTTAAAAAATTTTACCCCAAATTTTTTAAGTTCCTCTTTTATATCATCTATTTTTCTATTGGAGTAATATGTATATACTTCAACAGAACCTTTAATTACTTTTTTAGGATTAATAATTTTACTTTTTTCTTCTCCATCTATATTAGAATTTTTTAACTCTTCCTTTGCTTCTTCTATTTTATTAGAATTTTCATTTACAACATCTTCATTCTTTTTAAACATACAGCCCATAAAACTAATTGTATTATCATCTACAATTGTTAATCCAGTTTCTCCACTACCACCATTATAGTTTTTAAGGTAAATAACATTGTTTTCAATATCATAATCTAACCTTTTTTCTACTCCCATTACATTGATATAACATTTTCCATTTTTAAACTCAAATCTACCAACGGAAGAACACGCCATATCTCTACCTAATTCAAAAAAATCTTTACTTTTGGTATCAACAAAATAGTAAGTTCCCTCTATTCTATCGGATTTACAACTAATTAACAATACCGTTATTAACCACCAAAACAACATTTTTGTTTTCATATTACTTTACTTTTCACCACAAATAGAAAACAAAAAAAACAGGCTTGAGACGTTATCTCTACCTGCCTTTGTGGGAGTCGAAGCCCATTACAACAAAGTAAAGCAACGCTCAAGCCATAACTTGAGCATTTGCTAAACTTCTCTCTGTTGTAAATTTGATATTTTCGACTTTTCAAAGGCAGAAATCAGTTCGCTAAATGCGGTATGTGTTTAAATTAATTCTTTTTTATCCTTATATTTTACCTATTTTTTCAAAAGTAAAAGTAGATATTTTTTCTGTTCACTACAACTTTTTTCTGTTAAAAAGGAAATCCAAACACCTTTAGTATTTGGATTTACACTTTGTTGTAATGGTTTTCGACTCCCTTATTTGTTTTGTAAATTCCCTACTTTTAATTCAAACACACAACAAATATTTAATTATCTTACCTAATTATTTTCAAACCACTTAAAGCACCAATCGTACTATTACCTTTTGTAGAACAAATATTTAGTAGCGTTCTCCATTATTTTTTCTTTAGATACTCTCTTATTACTCAAAAGGTAATTATCTAAATCTTCTACTTTAAAATACATACATTTTCCATTTGGTTTATAGGAGGGTATTTCTTTCTCTCTCCCTAATCTTCTTACATAATGAATACTCAAACTCAAATATAACGACGCTTCTACTGTATTGGCGAAACCTCTTAATTTTATAAGATTTATCGTTTCCTCAACGGAATTTTTTTGTACACTCATACCATTCAATTTTAAAATGTTAATCAATTTCGATTCTTCGATTACATTTCATAATTCAATGGTCATTATGAAACTTTGGTACTATTCAACGATTTTTCTATTCTATAAATCCAATTTAGGAATATTGGTAACCGCTTCTATCTTCTTTTTGTCTATAACCTTTGCGTATATCTCTGTGGTTTTCAAATATCTATGTCCTAATAGTTTACTTACCGTATAAATATCTGTATTCATTGTTAAATGTAGTGTAGCAAAGGTATGTCGTGAACTGTGGTAAGTTATGTGTTTTTCAATTCCAGCATCTTCTACCCATTTTCTCAAAATTTTATTGTGGTAAGCACTATAAACTAAATTTTCAAAAATTACATCATCATCATTTTTTCTTTCTCCTAAAATATCCACAGCCTGTTCATTTATTGGGAGATATTCTACACCTTTTGTTTTTTGTTGGGTAAATTTTATTAAGTAACCGTTTTCTTTATCGTAGTAGATATTTTTCCACTTTAAAGATTTAACATCAGAAAATCTTAAACCCGTCAAACAACTAAAAATGAACGCATCTTTCATTGTTGGATAATCACAATCTGTTTTTACTAATTTTTGTAATTCCTCAAAGGTTAAATATTGTCTATCAGTTTCTTTTTCCTTTATTCCTTTTACTCTATTGGTAGGATTTTCTACAATCATTTTATTGTAATACGCCTCTTTCAAAGCAGTTCTTACCTTATTAAAGTAGGATAAAGCGGAGTTTTGGGATAACTTACCATTTCTATTGGATATTTTGGAAGTTAATAAGTAAATTTTAAAATTCTCCAAAAACAATTCATCTACTTTAGAAATCTGTATATCTTTTCCTTTCAAAAAGTTTTTTAAATGTTTGTGTGTGCTGTACCAATTTCCATAATTCCCATTACTTTCGTACTTTTTATCTACCAACGATTTAAAATATTCTACAAAACCAATTTTTCCACTTACATTACTTACAAAACCATTTTTTTTACTTTGGTAATCCAATACCTTTTGGGCTCTTATCGCTTCTGCTAACTGTTGTGTTTCCTTATTATGTTCTTTCTCCAAAAAATCCTTTGGTTTGTCATACAAATAAAGATTTAACCACTCTGTACTCCTCTTTTTTGTATCTTCATCATAGTACATTAAATACAAACTATTCTTTTTGGATTTACCTTTTTCTAAATTCTTTTTGGAAATCTGTCCCCCTCTTTTCATTAAATATATTTTCATCGTTTCTCTTTTTTGTGTTACTAATTATTGGGTAACATTCCCCCTAATCAGTAACACAAAACAACAGAAACCTCCGATGAATAAACCTAAAATTACTTTTTGTATTTTTTAAGTTACTTCCCATATCCCACAATTAACCACTAAAATAACTGTTTGTTAATCGTAATTTCATTAAAAAATATCGTAACCTAAAATGTTAAATCACAAATAATTAAAAAAATGATACTATCAAATGATACTATCAAAACAATTTTTATAAAATTTTGTTCAAAGGAATACACAATACATTTATTGTACTATTGTTTATTTTGGAGTACAATAACTTTTAATCTTCAAACGATACTAAACACCAAAAAATATTTTAAAGCTGTACAACATTCTAATTTATCGCCAACAAAAAAATCGATAGACTTACTACTTATAATAACTTATAGATAAACAATTCAAAGGAAGAGAAAATCTCCTTTAAATATAATTAGTATTAATCTCTACTACTGTTATTATTTTTAATAATGGTAGTAGAGATTAATGGTAATTGAAATTTTTGAAAAACTAAACTACTTATAGTAGATATTTTCAAAGGAAAAAGTAGTAGTAGTGATAATTAACAATAGTTTAATGTTTTCCAAAGGGGAAAGAAAAAATTTGAATTTAAAAAAGCAAAGGCAACAACTGTGTTGTTGGTATCTACCTTTTTAATTCTTTATGTAATTGTTTATTTTAATTATCTACCTAATTATAAGGCGATTTTTTGTAATATTGTAGTTGAAAATTTGTAATTAAGTAAATGAAAATTTGCAATATTGAAAATAAAAAAAACTACTATTAAAGATGAAATTTAGTAATGTAGAAGATGAAAAAAAGTGATTACACCCTTTTGAATATTGTGTAAAAATATTGTAGTTTGAATTTCTATAAATAAAGTTACGAAAAAAGATTGAAAAATAGATTTTTTTATGAAGGAAAATAATGACATAAAAAGGAAGATTACTATAAGAATTCCTCCTAAAATATATACTAACAAAGAATTGAATATTAGTGAAAAATTGGTTTTAGCATTGGATTATTCGTTTAGTAGTAAAAAAGGATATACTATTTTGAGTAATGTAGAAATTGGAAAATTATTGAATTTACACCAAAATACAGTAGGGAAAAATAGAAAATCGTTAATTGAAAAAGGATATTTAGAAAAAGATTCCAAAGATAAAAGGAAACATACTCTAATAACAAAAAAGTTAGAGGAAGTAGAACTACCATTGATTAATGGTAAAACAGACAGAAGAATACTTATTTTACCTTTTGAAATATACAATAAACCTAATTTAACAGATGGTGCTAAACTTTTTTGGAGTGATGTACATTCTTTTAGAGAAAATAGAGATGGATATTTCCAACAAAGGAAAACTACTGCTTTGAGATTTAATGTATCTGAGGACAGTATAACTAATTGGACTAAGGAATTAAACAGATTGGAATTATTGGAAGAATACGAAATTAAAAGTGGTTATTATACGAAACAAAGAACTATACGAACAAAAGAAATTAATGATATAAATGGTTTTAATGATGTTACCTATATTAGTGATGAAATTAAAACTAATAATACAACTGAAAGGAAAATTAATAAGGAAGAAGAATATGAGATTCTTCCATTAGGAGGGGTAAAAGGATATTCCCAATTAAGAATAAAGGAAAATAAATATAACAATGAGGAAGATGATGATGAAGATTTTGACTATGATGATGAAGAAGATAATGATGAAAATTTCTGAAATTCTAATTTTAAAAGTGTTCTACCGTTTGAAATTTTAAAATAGTGTAAACATTATCTTTGAAAAGATAATCGATTTTTGAATGTGATAAATGTATAATTTTTAAGAATTGTGGAAAAAATTGAGATTGAAATTAGAAAATTTCTGATTGAATTAGCAAAAAATAATAGAACTACAAACTATACAGATATTAATGAAAAATTCGACTTAAAATTGAATTTTAGTGATGAATATAGTGGAGATAGAGCTAAAATTGGAAGAATATTAGAAAATATTTTACGATATGAAAATAGAAAAAAGAGACCTTTTTTAACAATAGTTGTAATAAATAGAATCAAAGATAAATACTATAACGAATATCTTCCATCTGATAAATTTTATAAAATTATTAAAGGTTTTAGGAAACATAAAGAAGATTTATTACAGAAAAATAGATTGGAAATTTTTAATAAATATTCTGAAAATTTATACAAATTTTGGAGTAATCCTATAAACTACGAAAAGTATAAAGATTTTAAGTAGTTAGGATTTCCTCCAAATCCTCTTTTAAAAAGTAAAATCTATTTTTTAAACACACATAATTTAAGTTATTTTCTTTGATTTTTCTACGGAGAGTAACCTCCGAAATACCAAAGTAAACAACAGATTCTTTTACAGATAGATATTTTTTATTTTGGAGATTTTCTTTGATAATAATAGGCTTTACCTTTGGAATAACTACTGAATTTTCTTTAAGTAATCGTCTATAATTTCGTTTGAAACATTTTTTAGAACAATACATACCTTTACTACTTTTTGCTACAAATTCCCCATTACAAACGACACATTTTCTTTTGATAGAAAGATAACTCATTGTTGAATATTTAGATTTACAACACTGAATTTCAATAATTTATCTATATAAACAAAATGGAAATTAACTTTCCTTTATTCATTAGTGTTTACAGAGTGTAGTGGTATAAATTTTACAAAATCTTTCTATTTTTAAAAATTAGTATCACAATTAGTAACAAAGATTTAGTAAATAAGGGTAAACAAAGTTATCCATTGAAACATAGAAAACCCTTTATTAATCGTACTTTTTAAGTAGTTTTATAGTGGTTTGAAATCGTAAATTACTTTCCGATACAAAAGTTTGCAAAGATATTACCTAACAATTCATCGTTAGTTACTTCCCCAGTAATTTCACCAAAATAATACAATGCCTGTCGTATATCAATTGCCATCAAATCTGAAGACAAACCTTGTTGTATGCCCCATTGTACTTTTTGAATTTCTTCTAGGGCTTTGAGTAACGAATCGTAATGACGGGTATTCGTTATAATCGTTTCGTTGTTGCGCAGGGCTCCTGTCTTTACAAATGATAATAGGGTGTTCTTTAACTCATCGATACCTATTTTTTGTTTAGCTGAGATGAATAAACAATTTGAAATTTGAGATTTGATGTTTGACATTAATTCGGTTGGCATCAAATCCATTTTATTGAAAATTGTCAGTAACGTTTTTTGAGGATATTTGTTTTTAATTTGTTCTATTTCATTTTTAAGTGAATCTAAACTGTTGACTATTAGCTGTGAACTGTCAACTAAAAATAGAACCACTTGTGCTTGTTCGATTTTTTCGAAGGTTTTTTGGATTCCTATGCTTTCTACGACATCTTTTGTTTCGCGTATGCCTGCGGTGTCTATAAAACGAAAGCCTATGCCGTTGATGACTAGTTCATCTTCTATGGTATCACGGGTGGTTCCTGCAATATCAGAAACAATGGCGCGTTCTTCGTTTAATAGGGCATTTAATAGGGTCGATTTACCTACATTAGGTTCGCCTACAATGGCTACGGGGATTCCGTTTTTAATGACGTTACCTACGGCAAAGGAGTCGATTAAGCGTTTTAAAACAAATTCGATGCGGTTTAATAAATCTATAAACTGACTTCTATCGGCAAATTCTACATCTTCTTCGGCAAAATCCAATTCCAATTCAATTAAGGAAGCGAAGTTTAATAATTCCTCGCGTAGTTTTGCTAATTCGTTGCTAAAGCCGCCACGCATTTGTTGCATGGCAATTTGATGACTGGCTTCGTTGTCCGAGGCAATCAAGTCGGCTACGGCTTCGGCCTGTGAAAGGTCCATTTTTCCGTTTAGGAAAGAGCGCAGAGTAAATTCGCCTGCTTGTGCCATACGGCAGCCTTTGCGAAGTAGTAGCTGGATGATTTGTTGTTGTATGAATATAGATCCGTGACAGGAAATTTCTACGGTGTCTTCGCCCGTGTAGGAATTGGGTCCTTTGAATAAGGAAAGAAGGACTTGATCTAGAATTTTATCTCCATCTACAATATGCCCTAAATGTAGCGTATGGGATTTTTGTTTGGCTAAGTCTTTATTTTTAATGGATTTAAAAACTTGTTGTGCTTTAACAATTGCCTCTTTACCTGAAATACGGATTACAGCTATGGCTCCCGCTCCTGATGGAGTAGCAAGCGCTACAATAGTGTCTAGATTCATGAATATCTTAAAAAATTTAGTAGCAAAGTTAACTATATTTTTTTAAGAATAAATGAATGCTAATGATGTATTAAAAAAGATGAATTAGATAATTTTTTTTATCACTCTTAATTTGTGTGTATGTTTATTTTGTTCGGCATTGTATATTCCTAAATGGTCTAAGCGATCTATCCTAACTTTTCCACTGGCATGTATGATATAATTGTTTTCCATTATGATTCCTACATGAATAATATTACCTTCTTCGTTGTCAAAAAAGGCTAAATCACCTGGTTCGCTTTCTTCTATAAAACTTAGAGCATCACCTTGTGCGGCTTGTTGAGAAGCATCTCTGAGTAGTTTATAGCCGTTTAATTTGTATACCATTTGAGTGAAACCGGAACAATCTATTCCAAAAGGTGTTTTTCCTCCCCATAAGTAGGGGCTGTGTAAGTACATAAAGGCCGTATTAATAATTTCGGTTTTTGATTTCTGTCCTGTTATTTTTAATCCTTCAAAATGATAGTTTTCTGTATTTATGGTTGGCAGATCTAAAAAACGTAGAGAAGCTCCAAGAGGGATAGCCATTAGTCCTTTTTCTGACGTTGTAACATATTCTATAAAATCGCCATTTAGTAGTAAATCAGAGTTTTCAAGTTTTTGATAGGTTTGAGCTGTTATAGGTTTAAATTGTTTATTGTCTACCCATCCTTCATAGGCATCAAAGGCTAATTTTATTTTAGACCATTTTGGGTTTTGCTCTACTATCTGAAAATGCTCGCCAAATAAAACTTGTGAAACGAGTTCACTGCGATCACTTGGTTCTAGACGTAAAGGGATATTAGCTAAATTACAAATGCCAAACATTTTGTGTATTCTATTTTTTAAATTATGAGTTATGAAAAAATTCTTTTTTAAGGACTTTACTCATAACTCATAGGGATTTTATTATTAGATTTTTTCTATTACAATAGCAGAGGCTCCTCCTCCACCGTTACAAATGGCTGCTGCTCCTATTTTTGCATTGTTTTGCTCTAATACGTTCAATAAAGTAACGATGATTCTTGCTCCAGAGCATCCTAGTGGATGACCTAATGAAACAGCTCCTCCATTTATATTTACTTTTTCATTATTTAACCCTAGTATTTTAGCATTTGCTAATCCTACTACTGAAAAAGCTTCGTTAAATTCAAAAAAGTCTACTTGATCTAAGGTTAGACCTGCTTTGGCTAGGGCTAATGGTAATGCTTTAGCTGGGGCTGTTGTAAACCATTTAGGTTCTTGTGCGGCATCCGCATATCCTTTTATATAGGCTAATGGTTTTAATCCTAATTCATTTGCTTTTTCTTCGCTCATTAAAACTAATGCGGCTGCTCCATCGTTAATTGTTGAAGCGTTTGCTGCTGTAACAGTTCCTTCTTTTGTGAATACAGGGTTTAAAGCTGGAATTTTATCTAATTTTACATTTGTATACTCTTCATCTTTAGAGACTACAATGGGCTCTCCTTTTCTTTGAGGAATTGTAACGGGAATAATTTCGTTATCAAATTTTCCTGACTCCCAAGCAGAGGCTGATCTTTGATATGATTGGATCGCAAAATGGTCTTGTTCTTCACGGGTAATATTATGTTCTGTTGCGCATAAGTCTGCACATACTCCCATAGCGTTATTGTCATAAGCGTCTGTTAAACCATCTTTTTGCATTCCATCTACAAATGTGGTAGGACCAAATTTCACACCATTACGCATGTGTACATAATGAGGAATTAACGACATATTTTCCATTCCTCCTGCTACAATAATATCTGCATCACCACACATAATAGCTTGTGCTCCCATCATAACCGCTTTCATACCTGATGCACATACTTTGTTTACAGTAGTACAAGGAACCTCATTTGTAAGTCCTGCAAATAATGCTGCTTGTCTAGCTGGGGCTTGTCCTACTCCTGCTTGAATAACATTTCCCATATATACCTCATTTACTAAGGCTGGATCTAAATTTATTTTATTTAAAGCACCTTTAATGGCAACAGCACCTAGTTGTGGAGCTGTAACCGTTGATAAAGCCCCCATGAAACTTCCTATTGGTGTACGGGCAGCTGATACTATAACCACTTTTTTCATTACGAATAATTTTCTAAATTAGTTTGTGCGAAAATACTAATTTAAAATAGAAATAGTAAACTCTTTTAATGATAATTCGTATAAGAAGTTGGTATAAAACTTTATTTGATTTTAATTTGTTTTATCATGGGTTTTCCTTTTTTGATTTATTTTCTTATCTTATTTTGTATTGAAGATATTAAATTAAGAGTTCGTTAATATGATTTAACAACTCTAAACATTTAGAGTTTAAGACATTATGTTTTTAAATAAAATGATCCTTATTTTTTTTTAAAAAAAAACAAATAAATACTTGTAAAAACACAATCTTATTATATCTTTGCAACCGCAAAACGAAATAAAAGTTCTTGTAAAAATCGTTGGAGAGGTGCCGGAGTGGTAACGGAGCAGATTGCTAATCTGTCATCGGGTAACCGATGCCAGGGTTCGAATCCCTGTCTCTCCGCTTTTCTAAAGTCTTACGGGGTGTAGCGTAGCCCGGTCATCGCGCCTGGTTTGGGACCAGGAGGTCGCAGGTTCGAATCCTGCCACCCCGACAAAGAAAAGCTTAGATTTTATCTAAAAGGTCCAATAGCTCAGCTGGATAGAGCAACTGCCTTCTAAGCAGTAGGTCTCAGGTTCGAATCCTGATTGGATCACAAAAATCAACTTAAATAGGTTGAAAGTTCATTAAAATATTTAAAATTAAGGAGAGGTGCCGGAGTGGTAACGGAGCAGATTGCTAATCTGTCATCGGGTAACCGATGCCAGGGTTCGAGTCCCTGTCTCTCCGCTTTTCTAAAGTCTTACGGGGTGTAGCGTAGCCCGGTCATCGCGCCTGGTTTGGGACCAGGAGGTCGCAGGTTCGAATCCTGCCACCCCGACAAAGAAAAATTTAGATTTTATCTAAAAGGTCCAATAGCTCAGCTGGATAGAGCAACTGCCTTCTAAGCAGTAGGTCTCAGGTTCGAATCCTGATTGGATCACAAAACATAACAGTTTAAAGCTATAAAGCTCATAGATCATTTTATAATGATGTATGAGCTTTTCAGTTTTATCAACAATTCATCAAACTAATGATGGATCAAGAAAAAAGTTAGAAATTAATTATACAAAAATTTAGATAATCTGAATATAAACTTTATAGATTATTTTATCATATCTAACAAGATTATTACCACTAGCAGAGTAATTAAATAAGATTATTTTTTTAGATTATCTCAACACAGATCTTATACATTAGACAAGTAGCCCCCCTTTTTAGCCAGAAGTATTAACAAGTCTTTATTTATTTTTTTTAGACTTAAAACATATTTTATAATACAACTTTTCTTTTGATTGCAAAGGATTAAAAAAAGGAATGCCTAAGTTTAGTTTAATAGTTTATCTTTTTTATTAAAAAAACAGAAGTTAAAAAACGACTCCCAACCACCAAGTTTGTCATTTTTAAAACTTTTTTTCTACAAACATTTAACTGTAGACATTCCTAGGGGAAATACATTAGACCTCATTAATAGACCTAAAATTAAAGACTAAAAAAACTAAAAAAAAACTAAAAACTGTAAGCTTAATAGATTATATAAGGATGCCACAAGACTTTTAGGTCTTTTATTTTTAGGTGTTTTTATTTCATGAGTTAAAAACAAATTGTATTTCTTCTAATGTATTTTTTTGATTATAATATCAAATAAAGTATAGCTTGAACGAATAGGTTTAATATTACTCCTATTAATAACCAGACCAAACAATTATTACACATTCCTATTTTTTTTATAGTTTTCATATATAATTTTCAATGTTAATAAAAAATAGATTTGATAATGATTTCATGATTTTTTATCCTTTTATTTTTGTTATATTATCTGAATCTGTTTTTAATGACTTCTTTATTTCATCAATAAATATCTTTTTATCAAATAAATTATCTCTATAAGATCTATTTTTCACTATCTATTTCGTAATAGTTTGATTACTAAATAATTTATTGAAATATTATCTCTGAATTAACTCTTTTTTTAAGTTTATTTTTGGGGTCTTATTGATTAACCAAGACTCCTAGAACTAATTCTATTTTATTACACACTTCTTCATTTACATTTCTGAAATGCCAAAAATCAAACACTTTTGATTCTGGTATTTCTGGATAATAATTTTGAATAACTGCTTTGAAGGCATCAAAACTTCTAAAACCTTTATGAAAAAAACCCATCAAAAGGCTACTTGAACGCTGAATTAGCTCAATACGTTTTAATGTAGACAGTTCTCTCTTCTTCATTGTATTTTTAGAATCAACTAACATAACTTTTGTATATTTGTTTTTAATATATGCACAAAATATTTGCACAAATAGTTTGTGTAAACTGTGTGTTATAATTAAACGGATTATATACACACTCAAACTATATGTGAAAACCAGATATACAAATATATAAAATATTTGATGTTAAACAAATAAAAAATCAAATAATTTATAAAATAATAAACAATGTTAAAATTAGACCAAACCACAGAAAAATCTATGACTCCAGAAAAATTAAAAATAGCTAGAAAGAAGAAGGGCTTGACTCAAAAAGAAGTAGCTGATTTAATAGGTGTCTCATTCCAAACTTATAACGGATACGAAAATGGGAAGAAAATTCCATCAACAAAATATCAAATTTTAGAAAATGTCTTATTCAGTGCAAATTATGTAAACGAACCTGCTTCTATTTATTTCAAAGAAAACGGACATGATAAAACGATCAAGCATTTGAATGATATGATTGCACAACGTGAGGAAATCTTAAAAATTCTAAATCCAAATTCTTTAGATTATTATCACAATTTAGAGATGATTCAGATTTACAAGGAACGAATAAAATATATAAACCTATTTAAAGAGAATGATAATAGCTAGAATCTTATTTAATTTTTTAAATGATTTTTAAGAATAATGAAAGTAATAAAAAGTTAGATTTTATCATTTTTCACCTGTCTTTTTACTATAAAAAAATAGATTACGGGAAGGTGTACTTTAAATTGCATACTTGATTATATCGTTTTTTTTGCTCAAAAATGATAAACTGAAGTTTTGTTTTTATTTTTTTAGATAATTATTAGGGATGATTATCTAATTAGGTAAATGTGTTTTTTAGAACTGATATAGATTTTTTTTTAGAGTAATACCATAACTATTTTCACAAATAGTTTGCGTAAACTGCATGTTATAATTAAACGGATTATATACACGCTCAAATTATATATGAAAACCAGACATACAAATATATAAAATATTTGATTTTAAATAAATAAAAAATCAAATAATTTATTAAATAATAAACAATTTTAAAATTAGACCAAACCACAGAAAAATCTATGACTCCAGAAAAATTAAAAATAGCTAGAAAGAAGAAGGGCTTGACTCAAAAAGAAGTAGCTGATTTAATAGGTGTTTCATTCCAAACTTATAACGGATACGAAAATGGGAAGAAAATTCCATCAACAAAATATCAAATTTTAGAAAATGTCTTATTCAGTGCAAATTATGTAAACGAACCTGCTTCTATTTATTTCAAAGAAAACGAACATGATAAAACGATCAAGCATTTGAATGATATGATTGCTCAACGTGAGGAAATCTTAAAAATTCTAAATCCAAATTCTTTAGATTATTATCACAATTTAGAGATGATTCAAATTTACAAGGAACGAATAAAATATATAAACCTATTTAAAGAGAATGATAATAGCTAGAATCTTATTTAATTTTTTAAATGATTTTTAAGAATAATGAAAGTAATAAAAAGTTAGATTTTATCATTTTTCACCTGTCTTTTTACTATAAAAAAATAGATTACGGGAAGGTGTACTTTAAATTGCATACTTGATTATATCGTTTTTTTGCTCAAAAATGATAAACTGAAGTTTTGTTTTTATTTTTTAGATAATTATCAAGGATGCTTATCTAATAGGTAAATGTGTTTTTTAGAACTCATTTAGATTTTTTTTAGAATAATACCATTTAACCTTTGAAATTTCCTTATAATACTTTTTTTAACCTCGAGACTGCCCAAAAAGTTCACAATCTTGTCATTTCGACCAAAGGGAGAAATCACATAATGCTGATTATGAGACTCCTCCTCACGTCGGAGTGGCAAACCGCATGTTTATTTACACCATCTAACCTTTGAAATTTCATCATACTATTTTTTTAACCCCGAAACTACCCAAAAAGCTGACAATCTTGTCATTTCGACCAAAGGGAGAAATCACATACTATTGATTATCAAACTCCTCCTTGTTTAGGAGTGGCAAACTGCATGTTGATTTATACCATTTAAACTTTGAAATTTCCTTATAATACCATTTTTTAACCCTGAGACTGCCCAAAAAATTCGCAATCTTGTCATTTCGACCAAAGGGAGAAATCACATACTATTGATTATAAGACTCCTCCTTACGCAGGAGTGACAAACCGCATGTTGATTTATACCATCTAACTTTGAAATTTCCTCATAATACTATTTTTTTAACCTTGAGACTGCCCAAAAAGCTGACAATCTTGTCATTTCGACCAAAGGGAGAAATCACACAATATTGATTATCAAACTCCTCCTTACGTTATCGGAGTGACAAACCGCATGTTAATTTAGTCACTATCCTACAAAATCAATAAAAATTAGTATTGGTTCCCGATGTGCTTCGCGCTCGAACTAACGATTTTTGTTGTTAGTATGGTAAACTGTCTATATGAAATTTTTTTTATTCTTTTTCATTTTCATCACAAAGTCTAATATATAATCTGAGTTAAAAGATTTTAAATTGATTATTACAATTTTCTTAAAAAATCAATTGCTTTTTTATTGAAGGCGTGGGCTTGTTCTACATTTACAACATGTCCACATTTTTCAATAATGGTTAGTTTTGCTGATTTATAATGTGCTTCTACTACCTTTTTTACAGCTGGAAGGAACATATAGTCTTCTTCTCCCATTATATATAAAGTTGGAATATTTAATTCTACTTGTCTAAACCAACTTAATACGGGATTTATTTCGGTTGTTAGTTTAAACCATTTTATAAATTCTTTTTGATATATTTTTTTGGCTTCATTGATAAACATTAAACGAGATTGTTTATGGTTCTCCTTTGGCATAATAATAAAGGCAAATAATTTATAGAGAACTAAATAAGGGAGTATGTATTTAAAAACATTTCCTATTCTCATCAATATTTGTGAACGGAAATTCATTTTTAAGATTGCTCCTCCCATTATCATACTTTTAACTCTTTCTGGTTGTATTTCGGCTAATTGTCTAATTACTATAGTTCCTAGGGAAATTCCAATAAAATGAGATGATTGTATTTTTAGATAGTCTATAACTTCTAGTACGTCATGAGCTATAGATGTAAAGGTATATTTTTTTGAGAGGCTTGTTTTTTTAGAATTTCCATGTCCTCTTAAATCCAACAGTAAGACATTGAAGTGTTTTTGAAATTCTCTAATTTGTTTAAACCATATAGAAGAACTCCCTCCTGCTCCATGTATAAAGGTTACCCATTGATTTGTGGAAGTATTTTCATAAATGGTATAATGAATCATATTTTTTGAGATGTTTATTATGTTATCAATGTGTGTGGTGAAGATGTAGTTCTCCTATTCTTAAACGTAATTTTTTAAAGTAATCAAAGGCTTTTACTAGTCGTGAACCGTACCAAGAAAACATTTCTCCATCAACAAAAACGGTTTTGGCA
Organism: Flavobacterium sp. TN-1; assembly: GCF_052828645.1. NCBI lineage: Bacteria > Pseudomonadati > Bacteroidota > Flavobacteriia > Flavobacteriales > Flavobacteriaceae > Flavobacterium > Flavobacterium sp. TN-1. The sequence goes on along the minus strand of NZ_CM128253.1, from coordinate 2,220,802 downwards.
TGATGAGAATATCGTCCTAATTCAAATGCGTGTTCATCTTTGAATGGATATGGTTCTGATGATAAGAAAATAAGATCGGGATCGCCTTGAATACGCATTTTTTGTACAATAACTTCAGGATATCTTTCAGGATACTTATCATTAGTTGCATAAATGTTTTCTAATTTATTGATCTCTAATAAGTGATTTATGAAAGTATTTCTTCCTGCTGCCATATAGGGTTTTCCCCAAATGAAATACGCTACGGTTTGTTTTTCATAATTTTCTATAAAATGTAGAAAATCATTTTTTAGAAAATTAATTTTATCAATCCATTTTTGTGATTCGGTACGAACGTTGAATAGTTTGCCAAAATCTTCAATCATCTTGTTATTATCTTCTAGTGTATAAATATCAGTTACCCAAACTGGGCAGATTGAACTTAGTTCTTGAACTATTTCTTGTGTGTTTTCTTCTTTATTACAAATTATAATATCAGGTTTTAATTCTTTTATTTTATCAAATTTTATATTTTTTGTACCTCCTACTATGGTTTTAGTTGATTTAAAATGGAAAGGATGTACACAAAATTTTGTAATACCTACAATTTTATTTTCTAATCCTAAATCATATAATAGTTCTGTTTGTGAAGGTACTAATGAAACTATTCTTTTTGGTGTTGTTTCTAAATTATGTTGATTTCCTATTTGATCCGTATAAATCATTTGTTTAAGTTTGATAATTCAACTCTTTTATAGTTTCCTTTTATAGAATTGCTCTTTCTATTAAAATTTGTTTCATTTCTTTTTGTATTTTCAGGGCTTCTTCTCTTGATTTTATACCAAAATCTTGATTTTTAGAGGCATAAATTATTCCTCTGGAGGAATTAATTAATAAACCTACATTTTTATTCATTCCGTATTTACATACTTCTTGTAGGTTTCCTCCTTGTGCTCCTATTCCTGGAACTAGCAGGAAGCTTTCGGGAATTATTTTTCTAATTTCTTGAAAATATTCTGCCTTAGTTGCTCCTACTACATACATTAAATTTTGGGTATTTTTCCAAGTTTTAGAAGTTTCTATTACTTGTTGGTATAATTCTTTTCCATTAGTAGTTAGTGTTTGAAAATCAAAGGCTCCTTCATTAGATGTTAGGGCTAACATGATTGTATGTTTATTTTCAAATGATAGGAAGGGTTCTACTGAATCTTTTCCCATGTAGGGTGCTACGGTAATTGAATCAAATTCTAAATCTTGAAAAAAAGCTTTAGCATACATAGTAGAAGTATTGCCTATGTCTCCTCTTTTTGCATCTGCAATGGTAAAAATTTGAGGATAATTTTCGTTGATGTACTGGATGGTTTTTTTTAGTGAAATCCATCCTTTAACTCCATAGGCTTCAAAGAAAGCTATATTGGGTTTATAAGCTACGCACAAATCGTGTGTAGCATCTATAATGGTTTTATTAAATTCAAAAATAGGGTCTTCTTTTGTTAATAGGTGTTGTGGAATTTTTTCTAAATCTACATCTAAACCTATACAAAGGAATGATTTTTTTTGTTGGATTTGTTGGATCAATTGTTGTGTTGTCATCATCTTATTTTGTGGTGCAAAAATAAAAAAAGGATATTCAAATTGAACATCCTTTTAAGAAATATATTAGTTTTAGAATTGATAGGAAATTCCTCTGTTTAAAATTCTTTTATAACCTAATCCTGATTCTACGCTGATTTCTAATTTTTTCCCACACCTAAATACTATGTCTTTGATTTAAAAATTAAATTGGCTTGAATTATCAAAGGATATTCCTTCTGATAATAATTGATTTGTTCTATTTCGTATAAGAGTATATCCTATTGCTAGTCCTGAACATAGTCTAAATTTATGGTTTAAAAAATAGTTATAATTAGATTTTAGGGCTAGGGTAATGTTATCTTCTTTTTGCTTATTAATTACTTTATTATTAGATAATACATCTGATTCAAAAACTTCATAAGCTAGATGTAATCATAAATTTAATCTATTAATTATTGCATAGTTATACTCTAGAGTAAATGTACCTTTACTGACTTCATTGTCAATTGGTATGGTTCCTAAACTTGCTGGTCTGGTAGCTGTTCGTAACAGTATTTATAATATTATTTATGGAAACTATTCGGCAGCTAATTTTTAATTCATTCGTTTCTTTTTCTTGAGCAGTAAGAAAAAAAAGAGGCTGTCCTAAAAGTAATAAATCAAGATTATGTGATTTGTTCCTTTAGTCGAGATGACAAGATTGCGAACTTTTTGAACAGTCTCTTTTTTAAAAATTTATTTTTTTCATATTGAACGTTATTGTGTTTCAATAACGTTCAATATACTAAAGAAGGATGAATTATTCAATGATTAATTTCACTTCTACTCTTCTATTTAATGCTTTTCCTGCTTTTGTTTTATTAGAGGCAATGGGTTTTGATTCTCCGTAACCTATAGCTTTTAGTCGAGATTTATCAATTCCTTTATCTACTAGGTAATTCATAATAGCAGATGCACGAGATTCTGAAAGTGTTTTATTAACTTCTGCTTTACCAACACTGTCAGTATGTCCTTCTAATGAAAATTTAGCTGTAGGATATTCATTTAATAAGGCTGTCATGGCTTCTAATACTGAATAGGTAGAGGCTTGGAAAGTGTTTTTTCCTGCATCAAATAAAATTGTTTTTGCATAATCGTTTAGTTTTTTAACAACTGCTTGTGTAACTTCTGGACATCCATTATTTTTAATTGTTCCAGGAACGTTTACACATTTATCATCTTTATCTAAAACCATGTCTCCATCAGTATCAGGCCAAGGGCAACCGTTGTTTTCAACAGGTCCTACTACTGTTATACATTTATCTTCAGGGTCTATAACACCATCATTATCTGTGTCTTTATAAGGGCATCCTTTATTTTCTTTGGGTCCTTTTTCGTTAATACATTGGTCTAGATTATCTAGGACTCCATCATTATCTGTATCAGGTATTATTTTTTCTTGAGCTACGGGAGTAGGTTCTGGTATTTTAATTTCTTTTGGTTCTTTTTTACGTTTTTCTCCTTTGTAGATTGGCACTTTTAATCCAAAATATACATCTGCTCCTTTTGATTCTGAAGAAATTAAATTGCTTAAAACAGATCCTGATCCTATAAATAAAGGACCTAAGCGTAAACTAGTTCCTACATTTAGTCCTCTATATTCTAAATAATTAATAGGTATTGCAAAACTAAACCATTTGCTTTCGTAACGTGGAGTTACAATATAGGTGTTTGCAATTGATGTTGTATTTAGTGCTTTTTTATCATTTAGATTAAAATCTCCATTAATATTTAAATAAAATTTTCTAAAAAAATTCCAATCTATATTAGTATGCAAGGCTGTTGGCAGCGTTACTTTTTGTGAAGAATAGATTTCTGGTCTTGTATCAAATAGGGCTAATATCTTTTCTAAATTACCTGCTGATTCTACTAATACTTGATTTACGGTGATGCTATTAAATTCGTAATGGTTTTCAGTATTTGTTTTATAATTAATAGTACCTATATCTGTTACAGATACTCCAAATTTCCATTTATAATTAGGTCCATATTTTTTTTGAACATTTTGGTTTTTTATTTCAAAAATTAATCCTAGATCACCTCCAAAACCATTTGAGTTTGGGTTGTATTTTAGTTCTTTATCTAGGTTATTAAAATCTTTTGTACCTCCATAAACAAAATCTCCTGTAGCTGTAATTTTTTGATTATTAGGAAAATTGTTTGCGTTGAAAAATAGGTTTATGTTTTTTCCATAAGCGTAGGAGTTAGCAAATCCTTGTAAGTATTTTAGTGATATACCTCCTTTTAATGAATATTGCTCATTATTTAATATAATAGCTCCATAAGATAGCCCTAATTCTGCCCAGCTATTTGCTACCATATTAAAGTCTCCTTCATCTATGTTGTAGTCTTTAATGTCTTTAAAGTCTTTTCTAAATTTATCAAATAGAGTACCATTTAGTTCGTGTATGTTTGCATTTCCTCTAGCTCTGGAGAAGAATCCAATAGAATGTTTTGGTGTTATATTAAACATAAATGAAGGACCTAGTATGTCTGCATTTACGATTATATTATTATTTGATGAAGCAAATTTTTTAGATTGTAAATCTATGTCAAAATCTTTTTTTAAAAGATCTGTAATTTTTACACCAAAATAATCATTGCCTAGCAAGGCACTCCCTGAAACTAGATTTAAATCCAAACGATAAGGAGATGCTACTATAGTAGCAGGGTTATAAATCATCCCATGCACACCACTGTAATTATCGGGTACAAATCCTATATAGGATTGTGCTTCTATTTGCTCTGTACAAAGAAATAGGGAAAATAATGCTAAAATTTTTTTCATTTAAATTTATTTGATGGTTAAAAAGTTTTTTTTTCGTGGGGTCTGAAAAGTTAAAGATCAGTATCTATTATAGGATAAACACATTATTAGTGTTATATAATTTACTTTTACTATTCACTTCGTTGGAGTTTCTGTTTGGTCAAAATGAAAAGACTGTTCCTTTCGGGACAGTCTTATTAATATACTTCTGATTCTTTTAGTTTTTCTGTATTAGCTACTAATTGTAATTCGTCTATGAATTTTTGAATTTTCCCACTCATCACCCCATCCATATCAAAGATATCCATTCCTATTCGGTGATCTGTTACACGTCCTTGTGGAAAGTTATAAGTTCTAATTTTTGCAGAACGGTCACCTGAACTAACTTGCGAATTACGTTTTTTAGCGTCTTCTTCTTGTTTTTTAGCTAGTTCCATTTCATATAAGCGGGAACGTAGTACTGATAAGGCTTTATCTTTATTTTTATGTTGGGATTTTTCGTCTTGACATTGTGCCACTAATCCTGTTGGAATATGTGTCATCCGAACAGCTGATTTAGTTGTATTTACGGACTGTCCGCCTGGTCCTGAAGAACAGAATAAGTCTATACGTACATCATTCATATCTATATGTACATCAAATTCTTCTGCTTCTGGTAATACCATAACAGTAGCTGCTGAGGTATGTACTCGTCCTTGTGTTTCTGTTTGTGGTACACGTTGTACTCGATGTACACCTGCTTCATATTTTAGAGTTCCATAAACGTCTTCTCCTGTTACTTCAAAAATAATTTCTTTAAATCCACCTGCTGTTCCTTCGTTTAGATCTACAACAGAGGTTCTCCATCCTTTTGTTTCACAGTATCTGGTGTACATTTTGTATAAATCTCCTGCAAATAAAGAAGCTTCATCTCCACCTGTACCTGCTCTAATTTCTACCATTACATTTTTAGCATCTTCTGGATCTTTAGGAATAAGCATAAACTTGATCTCTTCTTCTAATTGTGGTAGTCTTTCTTGTGCTTCTTCTAATTGCATTTTGGCCATTTCTACCATTTCTGCATCAGAACCATCTGCTATTATTTCTTTAGCTTCATTAATATTTCCAACAAGATTTACGTATTCTTCTCGTTTTTCAACCAATGCTTTTAAATCTTTGTATTCTTTATTTAATTGTACATAACGTTTCTGATCAGCTATAACATCTGGCTGAATAATTAAGTCTGATACTTCATCAAAACGTTGTTTTACATATTGAAGTCTGTCTAACATATTGTAATTCTTCTATTTTGGAATACAAAATTACGATTTTTGTTTCAAGAACCAAGAATTAGAGATTTAAGTTTTTTTATCTGATCTAAATATCTTCTTTTGTGTCTTTGTTTTAGTGTAAAAACAGAGTGTTATTTGTTATATTATTCTTACTTTTCTTATATTTTTTTATTGGATATTGTATTTTTTTTTATACTTGTCGTTTAATTGAGTTTGATGCGATTCTAAAGAAATTTTTCTTCCTTGAATGTAAGCTTGTGATAAATTATTTGTTCGCATATCCAGAGCATCTCCTTCTGAGATGAATAATGTTGCTTCTTTACCTACTTCTAAGGAACCACAAGTTGAATCTATTCCTAAAATTTTGGCTGTATTTAGTGTAATGGTTTGTAGGGCTTGTTCTTTTGTCAATCCGTATGCTACTGTTGTACCTGCTAAAAATGGAAGGTTTCTTGTATTCATTCGCTCCATATCACCACTATTTTCTAATCCTACTAAAACTCCTTTATCCATTAAAATCTTTGCTAGTTTAAAAGGCTGATCTATATCATCGTGATCTAAATTGGGCAAACTGTGTACTCTTCCTACTAAAACTCCAATATTATTTTGAACTAAAAGGGGGGCTACTTTATCTGCTTGATAGCCTCCAATGATTACCATTTTTTGTATATTATTTTCTTTTATTATTCGAATAGCGTCGATGATTTGTTTTTCTTCATAGGCGTTTACATATAGTGTTTGGGTTCCATTAAAAATTCCTCTCATAGATTCAAAAACAATATTTTTTTCTATTGGTTCGTTATTCAAATATGCTTTGGCTTGTTTTAAGAAATCTGAAAATTCGGTTACTTCTTTTAGATACTCTTTATTTACTTCTATAGTACCTGGTTCAGCCCACCAACCTGTTTTTTTGAATGTAATTGGAAAATAACAATGAATTCCGTCATTTTCCTTAATTATTGCATCTTCCCAAGTCCAAGCATCCATTTGTACAATAGAAGAGGTTCCTGCTATATATCCTCCTCTAGGTGTAATTTGAGCCGTGAGAACTCCATTTATACGAGCTGTTTCTATTATTTTAGATTCTGTATTATAGGCTATTAAACTTCTTACATTAGGAGTAAAACTTCCTATTTCTCTTTCGTCATTGGTTGCTTTTACTGCGTCTATTTCTACTAGTCCTATGGTGGAATTAGGTGCTATAAAACCAGGATATATGTGTTTACCTTCTGCCTTTATTACCTCATCATAAGAGTTTAAATCAATACGTGTCAGACGTGCATCTGCTATTAAATTTAGCTTCCCGTCTTTAAATCCTATCGCGCTATTTTCTATTAGCTGACCATTTCCTAAATGGGCTATAGCATTTATAATAAGTATTGATTTAGTTTGTTTAGGAGCTGGTATTTGTTGAGCATACATTCCTGTTATAAATAATACGGAATATAGAAGTTTTATATATGTTTTCATTTATTTAAATCTTTATTGGTTATCATGAGTCTTTTAGTCTTCTATTGTATCGCAATGGTAATGCTTTTTTTCTGTTTTAGTTGCTGGTCGCACAGGGGCTCCTTGGTTTTTTTGCTGCAACATTTGATTTATTAATTCTATTTTCTCCAGTTGAATTGTTTGTCTGTATTGTTGATCTTGTATTCTATCATAATATATAGTTCCTTCAATTATGGTCTTCTCTACTTTTGCATATATTGATAATGGATTATCATTCCATAAAACTAGATCTGCGTCTTTACCTATTTTTATACTTCCTATTCTATCATCTAGGTGTAGTAATTTAGCTGGATTTAATGTTATCATCTTCCAAGCTTCTTCTTCTGATATGCCGCCATATTTAACTATTTTTGCTGCTTCTTGATTTAATCGTCTTGACATTTCGGCATCATCAGAGTTTATTCCTACAAGTACTCCTTGTTTATGAAGAATGGAAGCATTATAAGGTATGGCATCATTTACTTCATATTTATAGGCCCACCAATCGGAAAAAGTGGAAGCTCCTGCCCCATGTTTTTTTATTTCATCCGCAACTTTATATCCTTCTAATATATGCGTAAAGGTATTTACCTTAAAGTTAAATTTTTCAGCTACTCTCATTAAAGATAAAATTTCAGACTGAACGTAAGAATGACATGAGATGAATCGTTTTTTATTTAAGATTTCAGCTATTGTTTGTAATTCAAGATCAATCCGTGGTTCTTTTAATTTACCTGATTTTCCTTGTGTATTGTAGAGTTTCCACATTTTATCATATTCTAATGCTCGGGTAAAATAATCTATAAATACTTGTTCTACTCCCATACGGGTTTGCGGGAAACGGGTTGGATTTGAAATTCCCCAATTAGATTGTTTTACATTTTCTCCTAAAGCAAATTTGATAAATTGAGGTGCGTTTTGAAAAATCATTTCATCGGGTGCTAATCCCCATTTCCAACGTACTATAGCTGACCGCCCACCTATAGGATTGGCTGAACCGTGTAATAATTGTGAGGTGGTTACTCCACCTGCTAAATTTCTATAGATATTAATATCTTCTGAATTAACAACATCTTCTATTGTTACTTCGGCTGATGAATTATGTCCTCCTTCATTTACTCCTTTAGATATTGCTATATGTGAGTGTTCATCAACAATTCCACTTGTTAAATGTTTGCCTTTTGCATCTATTACTTCGGCTGTAATATCACTAATATTCTTTCCTATTGTTCTTATTTTTCCATTTTTTATTAAGACATCTGTTTCTGTTAGTATTCCTTCTTTTTCATTAGTCCAAACTGTGGCATTTTTAAATAGTATATTTCTTTCTTTAGGCCTTTCAGGGTTTCCATACGGTAAATTTGGGTAGGTTATAGGGGAAATTTTTTTTATCTCGTCTTTCGATGGTTTTTCTTTGGTTGTTACAAAAACATTTGTTTGTTTAGCTTCCCAAGTAGATTCTAATCCTTGGGCTGTTACAACTTTTCCTTGTATGTTTTTAGCATCTGAAATAAACCCTGTTAATCTATGAAATTTTGTTGTGGTGGAATCTGTTGTTTGTAATAGAAGATTTATCCAATTATGAGAAACTGTTAATTTAGAGTTTACTTTTTTATCCTGATCGTTTTTAACTTCTATTTTGGGAGTATTTATTTCTCCTTCTATATTCATTTTATATTTTTCATCTCCAATGGTTAATTGATAGGTTCCTCTGATATCTTTTGTTTCTAAATCGTTTATTATATATTTTCTACCATTAACCCAATTTTCAAACAAGGTAGTTTTTACATCAAAAATATCTCCTGAAGTAATTAAAAAATTGGCATAAGCTCCTTTTTTCAGACATCCTATTTTATTGGTTTTCCCTAGCAAACTAGCTGGAACTGTAGTTAATGCTTCTAGTGCTTTAGTTTTGTTTAAACCGTATTTTATGGCTTTTAATAAATTCGTTTTAAAGTCCTCTATTTTTTTTAATTTATCTGTTGTTAGGGCAAATACAACGCCATTATCATCTAATATTTTAGGGTTTAAGGGAGCTTGATTCCAGAATCGTAAATCAGCCAATTCTATTTGATTGGCTATATAAGGATCTGATACGTCATAAGCTTCGGGAAAATTAATCGGGATAATAAATTTAGAATTTATTTTTTTAATTTCTTCAATACGTTCAAATTCGTTTCCTGCTCCTTTGAATATATAATTAATTCCAAATTGTTTTCCTATTTTGGCTATTCGTAAACTGTTTAATTTATCTTCTGTGTCAAAAATTTGAACTAGTTTTTCATTTTTTATCAAAGATTCTAAAGAAGTATCTTTATAGTCTGAATTTTCTTTTTTATACCAATTAGCATCGTGATACATCTGCTTCAACAGTGCTAATGTTCCCATTAATGAAGATGGATACGCTTGATTAGAAGATGTACTTCTCATTAAAGAGAAATGATGAGTTATTGTTTTTTCTAAAAAATTATGGGTTTCTTGTTCATTATTCAAAAATACTAAAGCACCTGTACCTCTAGCAATTCCATCTGGAATATGGGTACATAAAAGACCAAATCCTGCTTTTAAAAATTCTTCTGCTCTTTGATTGTCATACTTATAAACTTCAAAAGCATTATTTTCTGTTTTAATGTGTTCATTCCAATAATATCCTTTTCTTTTAGTATCATAAAAAGGATTATCATTTCTATTTGTATTAGATTTTGTCGTTGTTTCGATTCCAAAATTAGTGTACAAATCAATAAATGAAGGATAAATTGTCTTTCCTTTTAAATCAATACTAATAGTTTCTTTAGGAATTATTACATTTTGACCAACTTCTATTATTTTACCCTCTTTAACTAATAGTATTCCGTTTTCTATTATTTCAGAAGGTGTAATGTAAATTTTTGCATTAATAAAAGCTTTTAGGTTATGGAATCTATTTTTAACATTTTCATTATTTGGAAAATATTCTTGCGAATTTATTGTTTGTAAAAACACTAAATTTAGGAGTAAAAATGCTTTTATATTTTTCATTATTAAAGTTTTGTTTAATTCTTGAAAATTAAAAATAAGCAGTCAATATATTTTATTTTAATTAAATTTTAACAAAATTTTAAGTTCAAAATAAGAATTAATATTCTTTTTTTACTAATTTTATTAGATATAAAGCCTTTAAAATAATATAAGCCATGTTAGTAAAAGTATTTGGAAGTGCCGTTTTTGGCGTAGATGCTACTACTATTACAGTAGAAGTAAACACAGAAAAAGGGATTGGTTATCATCTAGTAGGATTGCCTGATAGCACCATCAAGGAAAGTTGTTTTAGAATAGCAGCTGCTCTTAAAAATAATCATTATCAATTTCCAGGAAAAAAAATAATCGTAAATATGGCTCCTGCTGATTTACGCAAGGAAGGATCCGCTTATGACTTAACGATTGCTATTGGTATTCTAGCCGCTTCAGAACAAATTAGCAAGGATAAAATAGACCAATATGTCATAATGGGCGAACTTTCTTTAGATGGAAGTTTACAACCTATAAAAGGTGCTTTGCCTATTGCTATAAAGGCTAGAGAAGAGGGTTTTAAAGGATTTTTCTTACCCAAACAAAATGCCAATGAAGCCGCAATCGTATCTGATTTAGAGGTGTATGGCATTGAAAACGTGAGTGAAATTATTGATTTTTTTGAAAATAAAACACAACTAGAACCTATAAAAATAAACACTCGAGAAATTTTTTTTAAGACTATTGATTTTCCTGAATTTGATTTTGCAGAAGTGAGAGGTCAGGAATCAATTAAAAGATGTATGGAAATAGCAGCAGCTGGAGGACATAATATTATATTAATTGGTCCGCCTGGAGCAGGCAAAACCATGCTAGCTAAAAGGTTACCCAGCATTTTACCTCCTATGACATTAAAAGAGGCATTAGAAACAACAAAAATACATAGTGTTGCAGGAAAATCAAAAGATTCAGGTTTAATTAATCAACGTCCTTTTAGGGCTCCTCATCATTCTGCCTCAAGTGTTTCTCTTGTAGGTGGAGGCAGTTATCCACAGCCTGGAGAAATTTCCTTAGCTCATAATGGTGTTCTTTTTTTAGATGAACTCCCTGAGTTTAAGAGAGAAGTTTTAGAAGTAATGCGTCAACCATTGGAAGATCGAGAAGTAACTATTTCCAGAGCTAAATTTACAATTACCTACCCTTCATCCTTTATGCTTGTTGCCAGTATGAATCCTAGTCCGAGTGGCTATTTTCATGATTCTTCTTCTAAATTAAGTTCAAGTTCTAATGAAATGCAACGGTATATGAACAAAATATCAGGTCCTTTATTAGATCGAATAGATCTACATATAGAGGTAACACCTGTTCCTTTTGAAAAACTTTCAGACAATCGTCCTTCCGAAAGTAGTTTAGAAATTAGAAAAAGAGTCTGTAAAGCACGTGAAATACAGAGTTTAAGATTTGAGAAATATGATTATTTACACTATAACGCTCAAATGACTACAAAACAAATAAGAGAATATTGCTCTTTAGATAATGATTCTCTTCATTTATTAAAAGCTGCAATGGAACGACTAAGTTTATCCGCTAGAGCTTATGATAGAATATTAAAAGTATCTCGTACTATTGCTGATCTTGAAAATTCAGATGGTGTACACGCTCATCATATAGCGGAAGCTATACAATACAGGAGTCTAGATCGAGAAGGTTGGCTTGGCTAGATCCTATAAATTTAAAAAAGAGAATATTCATATAATGATAATATTCTCTTTTTATATAAATCTATAATATCTAAGACTATCCAAAAGTTTAAAATCTTATCCACTTAACTTGATCAACTATCTTCATTTTAATCGCCAAAGACATTGTTGTCAAAATATTTTATATGATTTTTACAATATTATTTATGTGCATAAAATTTTTCTTTTTTAGAAATTTAATTTTTTTAAACTAATTGTTTTAATGCTATTTCAAAAGCTCTTGCGCTTATATTCTTTTTATCAGAACTTGAATCAAATGTTTTTTGGATAGCTGTTTTAATAACGTCTGAAGTATCATTAAAAATAGCTTCGTCTGTCATTTGTACTTTTCGTTCCATAAAGTAAGCAAAAACACGAGCCATACCACAATTTGAAATAAAATCAGGAATTAAACTTACTTTGCTATCTGTTTCTTCCATAATAGGACCAAAGAAAATTTCTTTATCTGCAAAAGGAACATTGGCTCCACAAGAAATCACTTCTAATCCTGAAGTAATCATACTTTCAACCTGTTCTTTTGTAACTAAACGTGATGCGGCACATGGTGCAAAAATATCTGCTCCTATAGACCAAATTTTTTCATTAATTTCAGAAAAAGAAATCATATCATTCGTTACTAATTTATTTCCATCTTTATTTAAGAATAATGTTCTAATTTCTTCAAAACTAAAACCATTTTCATTAATAAGACCACCATCTCTATCTATTATTCCTACAATTTTGGCTCCCATTTCTGCTAAATAAAACGCAGCTGCTGAACCTACGTTACCAAAACCTTGAACAATGGCTTTTTTACCTACAACACTCCCTCCATAAATATCATAATAATGTCTAACGGCTTGCGCTACTCCATACCCTGTAATCATATCTGCTACAGTATATTTTCTATGAATATCAGGTGAAAAGGTGGTATTTTCTATAACTTTTACTACTCCTTGACGTAATTGTCCTATACGGTTTATTTTATCAGCCTCAGTTGGTTTAAAATGTCCATTAAAAACACCTTCTTGTGGATGCCAAACGCCACATTCTTCGGTCATTGGTATTACTTCGTGAATTTCATCTACATTTAAATCTCCTCCAGTACCATAATAACTTTTTAGTAAAGGAGAAACTGCTTTATACCAACGTTGTAATACTTCTTTTTTTCTAGGGTCATTTGGATCAAAATTAATTCCTGACTTTGCGCCTCCTATAGCTGGTCCAGAAACTGAAAATTTAACCTCCATTGTTTTGGCTAACGATAAAACTTCATTCATATCTAATCCTTTACGCATACGAGTTCCTCCTCCAGCAGCTCCTCCACGCAACGAATTAATTACAGTCCAACCTTCTGCTTCTGTTTCTGGATCCTTCCAATGAAATACTACTTCTGGTTCTTTATTTTCAAATTTCTTTAAAAGCTCTTTCATGTTATTCTATTTATTTTTAGATGTGTATCTTATAAAAAAAGTTGCGCAAATGTAAATATTTTGCACAACTTTTTTTATAGGTTAATTTTTTAATGTTTTCCTAAAAGTTCATTCTTTAAATCTTCATCTGCTGGCTCATTTGATAACCAAATACCGAAAAGAGCTTTTTTAAAATCTTTTCCTTCTACTTTACCTTTTAACTTATCATTTTTAGTAACTGAAATAGCTTCTTCTTTTGGATTGTAAGATAATACGTATACGTCTCCTTTTACAATCTCTTCGGAAAGCAATGATTTAAATTGGTTAATTTTAGGCATCATAGCGTTTAGTTTTTCTCCACATGATTTTTCAAAACCTTTTTCCATTGCACTGGTTAACTTTCGAGCTGTAACCATTTTTGAAATTATTTCAATACGAATGGCCATATCTGTTTCACTATCCATAATAACTTGTGGATCTTGAGATAAAGCTGTTAAATACAAAGCTTGTACATATACATCAACCCAAGCTTTTGAACGAGTTCCAAATCCATTTAATTGAATTTTTTTTCCTCCATTTATTTCTATGTTTCTAGGAACAATTACGCCTTCTGTCTCAAATTGTGTTTGTGCATTAGACCAGAATGTTACAAACATAAAAGCGGTAAAAAATAACTTTTTTAGTTTCATATTTTTGAATTTTTTAGGGTAATACAAATGTATTACATTTAAATTTCATTCCAAAAAATGATTTTTTTTTATTCTCATTCAAAACGTATATATAAATCCTGATGAGTGATCTTCAAAAGCCCCTGTAACACTTGAAAGTACGTTAATTTTATTTTCTAACTTTAAAACTCCCAAAAATGCAAAAATTAGTGCCTCTTTAAACTCAATTATTTTTTGTTCAGGCACAACAATTTCTATATTTGGATTATTCTTTTTTATCCTTTCTATCAAATCATCATTGTAAGCTCCACCTCCTGTAACCAACATTTTACCTGATTTATTTAATAGTATATTTTTAATTTGAATGGCAATATGTTCTGAAAATGTTGATAAAATATCTGGAATAATTAAGTAATGAAATTTATTAATTATAGGCAATACTTCTTTTTTGACATACTCTATTCCTAACGATTTAGGAAATGGTAATTTATAAAAGTTCAATTCGTTTAGTTCTGCTAATAAAAGATCATTAACAGAACCCGAAGCAGCCATTTTTCCTTTGTTATCAAATTTATTTCCGACTTTTTCTGATAAAAAGTTTAAAACTGTATTTACAGGAGAAATATCAAAAGCTATTCTTTTTCCTTGGAATTCAAATGAAATATTAGAAAATCCTCCTAAGTTTAGACAATATTCAAAATCTGAAAACAAAATCTGATCTCCTATAGGGACTAAAGGAGCTCCTTGTCCTCCTTTTTCAACATCTTGAACCCTAAAATCACACACTACTTTTTGCTTTATTAGCTCGGCTAGTATAGGCAAATTTCCAATTTGTAAAGTACAACCGTTTTGAGGTTGATGTAAGATCGTATGCCCATGAGAGCAGATAGCATCTAAGTCTTTTAGTTGATACTTATCAATAAATCTATTTATAATAGAACTTAAATAGACTGTGTATTCTTCGTTTAAAATCTGTAATTCTTTATTATTAAAATTTACGGCAGATTTTAATTTATACAACCATTCTTCTTCATAAGATATGGTCTCTACTTCTAGGATTTCAAACTTCCAAGTTTGAAGCTCTTTTTTTAGAAATATATGAGCCAAATCAACTCCATCTAGGGAGGTACCAGACATAACGCCTATAACGTTAAAAAAGTTCTTTTTCATGACTTGCAAAAATAATTAAACTCATTGGTAAATTAGTATAAATAACTATATTTGAAAACTTTTATAAAAACAAAAACACAAAAATACAATGAACTTTAATTTAAGCGAGGAACATTTAATGATTCAGCAAGCGGCAAAAGATTTTGCTCAAACTGAGTTATTACCAGGAGTTGTAGAAAGAGATGAACATTCTATATTTCCAACGGAGCAAGTAAAAAAAATGGCTGAACTAGGCTTTTTAGGTATGATGGTTGATCCTAAATACGGAGGAGCAGGTTTAGATAGCGTTTCTTATGTATTAGCTATGGAAGAGATAGCTAAAATTGATGCGTCTGCAGCTGTAATTATGTCTGTAAATAACTCATTAGTATGCGCAGGTTTAGAAAAATTTGCTAGTGAAGAGCAGAAAATGAAGTATTTAGTTCCTCTAGCTAAAGGTGATGTTATTGGTGCTTTTTGTTTATCTGAACCAGAAGCGGGTTCAGATGCTACATCTCAAAAAACGACTGCTATTGACAAAGGAGATTATTACTTATTAAATGGTACTAAAAACTGGATTACAAATGGTGGTTCAGCTTCTACTTATATAGTTATTGCTCAAACAGATGCTGAAAAAGGACACAAAGGAATTAATGCTTTCATCGTAGAAAAAGGATGGGAAGGTTTTTCTATAGGTCCTAAGGAGAAAAAAATGGGGATCAGAGGTTCTGACACACATTCTCTTATGTTTTCAGATGTAAAAGTACCAAAAGAAAACCGCATAGGTGAAGATGGTTTTGGTTTTAATTTTGCTATGGCTGTCCTAAATGGCGGACGTATAGGGATTGCTTCTCAAGCTTTGGGGATTGCTTCTGGTGCATACGAATTAGCATTAAAATATTCACAAGAACGCGTAGCATTTAAAAAACCTATCTTCCAACATCAAGCTATTGCTTTTAAATTGGCAGATATGGCTACTCAAATTACGGCTGCTAGAATGCTTTGCTTGAAAGCAGCTTGTGAAAAAGATGCTGGACAAGATATTTCTCATTCTGGTGCAATGGCAAAACTATTTGCTTCAGAAACAGCTATGAACGTAACAATAGAAGCCGTTCAAATACATGGTGGTAATGGATATGTAAGTGAGTACCATGTAGAAAGGATGATGCGTGATGCTAAAATCACTCAAATCTACGAAGGAACTTCTGAAATTCAAAGAATTGTAATTTCTAGAGGTTTAATAAAATAAAACTCAAAAAAGAAGCTCTCTAAAACAACATACTAAATTGTTATTTTCTAAAGAGCTTCTTTTTTACAAAAGAACACACATCATACTCAGTTCTAAAAAAGAACTCGGAAAATATTATGAGCTAAGTTAAACCAAAGTGTATTTTTATCAGTAAAATTTATTCCTAAAAAGATTATATATATTTATAACTTATCTTCGTTAGAATATTTTTTTTAATACCATCTTTTTTTATTTTTCTTAGAATTATCTGACTTCCTTGATTTTTTTCCACTTTTTTCCTTTGGTTGGATATTGCCTTTAAGGATGGCTTTTTTTTGATTTAGTTGATTTTTTTTACTATTATTTGATTTCCAAGGAAAGGGATGATCTTCTTCTATTGTTACTTTATTCTTTAATAATCTGGTTATATCTTTCCAATATGTTTCTTCATCTTTTCCACAAAAAGAAATTGCTATACCTGAATGTCCTGCCCTCCCCGTTCTTCCTATTCTATGAATATAGGTTTCAGGAATATTGGGCAAATCATAATTAAGAACTACAGGAAGCTGATCTATATCAATTCCTCTTGAAGCAACATCTGTGGCTATCAAGAAATCAATTGTTTTATTTTTAAAATTTTCTAATACTTTTTGGCGTGCACTTTGTGATTTATCCCCATGCAAAGCATCACAGTTTAATTGATTTTTTTGCAAAAACTCAGCAAGATTATCTGCTCCTTGTTTTGTTCTTACAAATATTATGGTATTAACGAGTTCTTTTTGCTTAATAACTCGCAATAAAAGTTGTTTTTTTTCGGTTTTTTCTACAAAATAAACCAATTGTGTTATGTTCTGACTACTATGTATGGTTGATTTAACTTCTATATATTTAGGTTTTTTAAGAAATTCTTCAGCAATTTCTCTAATCTCTATGGGCATTGTAGCAGAAAACAATAGGGTTTGTCTGTCCTGAGGAGCTATTTTCGTTATTTTTCTTACGTCATTTATAAATCCCATATCAAGCATTAAATCTGCTTCATCTATAACTAAATGATGTAGGTGATTGATATCTATTACTCCTTGTTTATTCAGGTCTAAAAATCGTCCTGGGGTAGCAATTAATATATCTATTCCTTCTTTTAACTTTTCTACTTGAGTGGTTTGTGATACACCTCCATAAATGGTAAGTGTTGTACAATTTGTATATTTTCCGTATTTATTAAAGCTTTCTTCTATTTGTAAGGCTAATTCTCTTGTGGGAGCTAAAACAAGTGTACGAATGTGTTTTCTTTTTTTAAAAGATCCTACTATAGGAATTAAATAATTTAGGATAGGAATTGCAAAAGCGGCTGTTTTTCCCGTTCCTGTTTGGGCACAACCTACTAAATCTTCTTCTTCAAGAATGATTGGTATTGCTTTTTCTTGTATTTCTGTCGGTTTTATATAGGTTGCTTCCTTTATTGACTGTACTATATTTCGATGAAAACTAAACTGTTCAAAAGTCATATATATATATTTTAGGTAAAGGTACTATTTTGTGACTGAAGAATGTGCTTTTATAAAATCAGTTATTAAATATCCTATTAGTTTACCTACTAATTGAGGATTTTTATCTTCTCCTAAAGAAGGAGCTCCTTCACAAATATGTAAATAAGAAGCATTTTTATGTTTACCAAAAAAATAACAAAACTGTCTTACTTCTTCTACAGAAAAACCACTTAATGTCATGGCACTAGAAGGTATATTAGGAATAGAATCTAAATCTATTTCAATTCCATACGGATCTCCTTTTACATGTTCGTAGGCTGCCTTTAATTCTGACTGATAGTGTTTTTCTTGACGAATTTTAATTTCATCATAGGTAGTATATCTGACACGATCATTTTTACTTTTTATAATATCTAATACATTTTTAGATGTATAACTTTCATGTAATCCGAAAATAAAATAATTTTTTAAAAAGCCTTCTTCAAAGGCATACGAAAAACCATTACCGCTATGTCTTCCTTCTAAAATTCTAAAATCAGAATGGGCATCAAAATTTACAGCGTTAATAGATTTCCCTAATCCCAATGCGGTTCCTTTAATATTTCCGTAAGCATTATTATGTCCTCCGCCAATCACAATAGGTACTTTACCCGCTTTTATAATATGATAAATAATATGAGATACTTCTTTATCTATATTTTCAACTATTTTAAATAATTGTTTTCGATCATCAGGATTATTAGGATCTAAATCTTCTGCCTCACTCATTTCTTGTGAAACATCTACACGTCCTAAAATAATAATTTGGCTTCCTTTACAAAACTTGTTATGTTGTATATTAGCTACACTTTGAATGGTACTTTCCCATGCTGTTTTAGCTCCTTTTCTTCCTAAATTAGCACGTATTCCTATATCTTCTGGAATTCCTACTAGTACGTATCTTGCTTCACTTCTTTTTAAAAAACTAAAAACATCTTCATCTTTAGGGAGAATTTGAATTTTTTCTCCAAATTTTATTTCTCCATTACGATAAGATGTAATTTTTGAAAGATCAGATTGTCTAAAACGAATTAATTTTTCCATTGGGGAACGAAATTATATTGGGTCAAAAATACTATTTTTATGTAAAGTTACGTTAACTCTTGGTACAATCACATTAAAAAATTATTTTAGCATACTATAATAACCCTAAATAAATAAATTTAATATGCAAAGAAATGCTCCAAAAAGACCTAACAACATAGGATTCAAAATTGTTATAGGTATTTTATTAATCATGTTAACTGCCAGCTTGGTTTACATTTACAAACTAAATGAAGATTCTAAAAATACCTTATCTGTAGTAAAAAATGAAAAAGAGGCTTTAATGAAAGATTTAGAAATAACTAAGCAATCTTTAGAAACTGCCATGGAATCAAATACTACAATGACTGAAGAATTAATGGCTGAAAAAGAGAAAATTCAGCAATTAATGAATGAATTAGAAAAAACAAAAAGTACAGACACAGTTTCTATCAACAAATATAAAAATGAAGTTCAGAAACTAAAATCAAAAATTGCAAATTTGATAAAACAAATTGATGGATTAAAAAAAGAGAATGCAACACTTAATACTAAAATTGATAGTACTAATACTGTATTAAAAGAATCTCGTTCTAAAAATGACACTTTAATCTCAAAAAACAATATGCTTGCCAAAGCAATTGAAAAAGGATCAAAACTTTCTATTGTAAACCTACAAACAACGGCCGTTAAGCAAAAAAGCAGTGGTAAACAAATTGTTACAGATAAAGCAAGTCGCGCTAATCTTTTAAAAATTAGTTTTACAATAGCTGAAAATCAAATTGCCAAATCAGGAGATAAATCATATTACGTACAAATCATAGATAGTAAAAATAATGTATTAGGCGATAAAAAGATTGAAAGCTTTGGCGATAAAATGCTTACTTATAGCTTTATGTCTTCTGTTCGTTATGAAAACAAAACTGTAAAAGTAGAAAAAGATCTTCCTGTAGAAGATATTTCAGAAGGTACCTTTTTTGTAAATGTTTTTGATAAAACCGAATTAGTTGCCAAAACAAGTTTTTCTCTAAGATAAAAAATTACATTGTTTTTACCTCACTTCACTCCAAGCTAAGCTGATCTAAAAATAACAAATTCAAATTAGATAAAGAAGATAATAGTCACGTGATGTATAAACATTACATTAGGCAGTAAATACAATACAAATTGTATAAATTAAAAAGTCATTCTAAAAAATCAACTCCTTTTAAAAGAGCTAATTTTCCCGAATGACTTTTTATTATTTAAATTCATATAGTTATAATTAACAAAACAACTTCTTTAAACAATAAAGAATTTTAGAAATTTGTCAAGATGGCAAAAACATTATAGTAAGAGATCAAAAAACTCTTTTTTTGAAGCATTTTCACCCCCTAAAACACACTATACTAGGAGTATTTAAGATATTACAATCTTTATAAAAATATATGTTTTTTTAGGCTCTTACTTTTAACCTATTGAAGATTTTTTTCTTCTTTTACTACTAAAATTGAACCTTATCAAAAACAGAATTTTAAAAATTAAAAACGAAAAAATGTCTTCATCTATTGATAATAGCACTTTAAGATCAATCTACTTAGTATTAAAAAAAACAATTAAAAATGATAATTACTAATTTAAAATTGAAGCATTTTTTTAAATCCATTTTTTATTTAAGAAAAGGCCCGAATTATAAAAACCCAAGCCTTACTTTTTAACTTACATTCTTTCTGGAAAGATAATATCTTATAAAAATTAATATTTAATCTATCCCCTCTATGATAGGAATATATTCAGGATAATACTTATACTTTCTTTATTTTATTTTGTTGATTCTTTATTTTTAGCATTTCTTCTCTTGCCTTTAGCATTTCTTCTCTTGCTTTTAACATTTCCTCTCTTGCTTTTAGCATTTCTTCTTTAGCTTTTTTTATTTCGGACTCGCTCTCTTTTTCATTCCAGTTAAAATCAAAATCTTCGGGTTTAATTTTTTTCATTTCAATTTTCATTTGATCTATTTCAGGACGAATATTGTTCATTTTATCATGTAATTTTTGAAAATATTTTTGTGTATTAGATAACGCATCTTCGGTTATTTTTTCAATTTCTTTAGAATCAAATTTCAAAATATTTTCATTATTAAATTTTAACATCATAGGACCTCCTTCTGGGATATTGAATTCAAAATTACCATTAAAATCATTTAGCATTTTTTTATATTCTTCAGAATCAGTTTCTATTGGTTTACCATTTATGATTACTTCAGGTTTTCCATTATTTCGTTTTTTTATAACGATGCTTTTAGTATAATTTTTTAGCGTTTCTTTGGAATCATTTTTTTTATCTAATTGGCTTAGTGTATCTGAAATTTCAGGTATAGCAATTCGTTCATTAGGATCATATATTAGATCATTTTCTTTTTCTAAAAATGAAAAACCAAAGTAATCTTCTTCATTATTTGATTTATGAAAATTTTTAGATATACTGGGTTCATTTGATTTTCCAAAACCAATTTTATTTTTTATTTTATGAAAATAAATAGGTTTAATGGGTTCTTCTCCCTGAATATGAGTCATTCCTTTTTTACCATCAGCATCTTTATATTCTATTTTTATAGCTGTTATTTCACCTTTTGTATTACGTTTGATCCTAGAAAATTTAAGTGTAATACCAAATCTTTCTTTTGCAATTTTAGCATCGTCTTTCATTTCTTGATCAGTCGAATTTTTATCAGTAGTAATATATAAACCATTAGAGCTTGACTGATTCATGTTTCTTTCTTGTGCTATTGTTCTTATTTGAAAAAAAAATATAAAAACGGCTAACATTGGAATTATTAATGCGTATTTCCAAGATTTTCTTTTTTTTGATTGAGATTGGTTTAACATAATGATTCGATTTTTAATTAATGATGAGTTAAAATGATTTGAAATTGAAAAATAATTTCGTTGTGTAATTACTTTTAATAATGTTTTTTGATATTTGATTTTATCCTTTGATAAATAACTTGCTTTTTGATCTGCTATATACTCTAAGTTTTGAACAATTGCTTTTTTGTATAACCAAATAAATGGGTTAAACCAGAAAAGAATACAGAATATAGAAGTAATTAGCATATCTATTGTGTGCTTTTCTTTACTATGAACCCTTTCATGTACTAACACATATTGTAATTCCTCTTCGGTATAAAAATCAGAATTATAGACTATATAATTGAAGAATGAAAAGGGAGCAATATCTTTATCTGAATCTACTAATTTGAAAGATCCTTTTCTAATAACGTCTTCTTTACTAAGGAGTTTATACAACGAAAAAAAACTAATGACGAGTCTAATGAATAAAGTCAGAGAAATTATAAAATAAACAGATGCTATTATGATAGTCCAATTAATAAACGATGTGGATTCAGAATAATCTATTGAGCTATAATTTGCAGTTGTTTGTAAAAAAGAAGGATTAGATGTTATTTGAGACCTGATTATAATATATTTACGAATAAAAATAAGAGGTAAAATAACAGATGTTATTAATCCAGATAGTAAAAACCATCTATTTTTGTAAAAAAAAGTTTCTTTACTTACAAAAAAATGATACGCAATATAAAAAATGGTTATCAATATATTTACTTTGGTTATATATGAAATAAGTGTTTCCATATTATTCCTTATTTTCTATTAATTCTAAGATTTCTCTAAGTTCAGCAGCGGAAATTTTTTCTTGTTCTGCAAAAAAGGAAACTAAATTTTTATATGAATTATTAAAGTAGTTTTCAATAGCATTATTAAAAAACTTTTTTCTATATTCTTCCAAGGTAATAATTGGGTAGTATTGATGTGTATTACCAAAAATATAATGGCCTACATAACCTTTGTCTTCTAAATTTCTTATAATTGTAGAAAGGGTATTGTAATGTGGGGTTTCATTTTTTATTTCAGCCATTACGTCTTTTACAAAAGCTTTTTTAAGCTTCCACAAAATTTGCATAATTTCTTCTTCTTTGTTTGTTAACTTTTGCATAATTAAAATCGTTTCTACTACTTTTAATAAGTAAAGCAAAACTAAAACGATGTTTTTAGTTAGGCAACTATTTTTATAGTTGTTTAACTAAAAATTAAGTTATTTTTAAGAAAAAGACAAAACAATCTATTCTTTTTTGAGGGTAAGATTATAGATAAGTATACCTAATAAAACAGCAATGATTCCTAAAAACCCCATAATTAACCAATTTGTCGTATATCCAAAATAATCTACGATAGACATACCTATTTTTGCGCTTATTATATTAGCAGCACTAAAACTCATACTAAAAATAGCCATATATCTGCCTTCATGTCCTTTAGGAGCTCTACTCATAGCAAAAGAGTTTGAAAAAGGAAAAACAAACATTTCGCCCAAAGACATTAAAATCATCATAATTATTAATATTATACTCCATGACGAAACTAAAAGTATAAACATACTTAAAGACATTACAAATGCACCTATCGTAATAATTTTTATTTTATTAATTTGTTTTCTTTCAACATAACTTACAATGGGCATTTCTAAAAAAAAGATAAGTAAACCATTGAACATCAGAAGTAATCCCGATTGAAATTCCGTTAAATTAAACTGAATCTTGTGATAAAGAGGTAAAGTAGTGAAAAGTTGAAAAAACAAAACAGCTATAAGCACACAACAAGATAAGAAAATCCAAAAAAGAGTATCACTAAATACGCTGATGCTATTACTAGATAAACTTTCGTCTTTTTTAGAGTTATGCCTATTCGTTTTTATTTTTATAAAATATCTAAAAAGACTAATAGCCAGTATACAAGTTATACCATCAACCCAAAATAACCCTTTATACCCTATTCCCATAATAATTAATCCAGCCATAGCGGGACCTAATGCAAACCCTAAATTAATAGCTAAACGAACTAACGTTAAAGCCCTTGTTCTATTTTCTTTAGTAGCAAAAGTATTTAAGGAAACAAACATGGCAGGTCTATACATATCAGCTATCATCATAATAAGAAAGATTCCTATACATAAACCTATAAATGAAGTGATAAATTGTAAAATAATAAAACAAATACCGCTGGTTAGAAGACTAAAAAGCATGACTCTATAAAAACCTATTTTGTCTGAAAGTTTTCCCCCCAACCACGAACCGATCATAGAACCAATACCAAAACTTACTAAGACCCAACTCACTTCTTTGTAACTAAAATGCAAATCTTCCTTTAAATACTTAGATAAAAAAGGAAGTACCATAGTACCTGCGCGATTGATAAAAGTGGTTAGAGTTAATATCCAAATTTCTCTTGAAAATCCCTTAAAATTGTTAACATAACGAATAATTCCAGCTTTTATCATAATAATGTAATAGTTTTTCAAAAATACTAAACATCAATAGAAAATATATGTAATTTATAGATATTTACTTAATTTTAACAAATGAAAAAATAACATTTATTTATAGTCTTTTATTTTTTTTATCTTTTTGGACAAAAGGAGGCTCTTCAAAAAACACCTTTAAATAAAGAGTTTTTAGATAACTTAAGCACACCTTTAGAAAAAACAGATCTTACTAATTTAAAAGCTTACTTTTTTCTCCTATGAACGACAAATATTTAGTTAAAGCATTTTTTTCAGATGAAAGACGGCAAAATTTTTAAAATGACTACAACAACGGAACACAAAGTAAGGTACAAAAGATATGGTCTTTTAGATTTTAAAATAAAAAACGTAAAAAAAGAATCATCTGTCTATCAAAAGTTAAAAAATAAAAAAGATTTAAAAAATTACTTTTTTATTTCATTTAAAGATAAAACAAACGGAATAACAACCTATGCAAACAGAAAACATTTAGAAATATGTATTCCTAAAAACTCTTCGATATTAGTTAATTCTAATCAATCACCCCCCCCTATTCTACTTATAATGAAAAATATTCATGCTCTTTAGTACTTTATAAAAATACTTTATCAATCTCCATTCCTACTGGAGTTAAAAAATTTCATGACTGATGAAATATAATTTACATACACATTCATTTAAAAATCAAAAAGAGGTATTAGAAATTGTAAACCAATACCCTTTGGAATTTAATGAAAAAACACCATATTTTTCTATAGGTATACATCCATGGTATATAAAAGAAGAACATATTAGTACAGAATTGAAAATAATAGAAGATAAATTACCATTAAAAAATTGTTTAGCAATAGGAGAATGTGGTTTAGATAAACGAATAGATATAAAATTAGAGGATCAAATACAAGTCTTTGAAAAACAATTAGAACTTGCAAAAAAATATAAAAAACCCTTAATTTTGCACTGCGTTTCAGCTTTTCAGGAAATAATTAGTTTAAAAAAAGCAATAAAAATAGAGGAACCTGTTATCATACATGGCTTTTCTAAGAATATTCAAGTTGCTAAAAGCTTATTAGACAACGGATTTTATCTTTCTTTTGGAAAATATTTAATAAGAAATCCTGAATTAGCATCAGTGTTTAATTATGTACCAGAAGATCGTTTTTTTTTAGAGACAGATACAATAGAAGAAACGATTGAAGAAGTATACAATAAGGCTTCAATAATTAAAGGCAAAAATATAGAAAAATTAATTGAAGCTAATTTTATGAAAGTGTTTCAACTTTAATGAATAAATAAAAAATAAAATTGAATGGCAGTTTGGCAGGAAAGAGCAGAGTTATTATTTAAAACAGAAGGCTTAGAAAAATTAAGAAATTCCAACGTTTTAATTGTAGGAATGGGAGGAGTAGGTTCATTTGCAGCAGAATTTGTAGCACGTGCAGGCGTAGGTAAAATGACTATTGTAGACGGTGATGTAGTTGATATTACAAATATTAATAGACAATTACCCGCTTTACATTCTACTGTAGGAATACCTAAAGTGCAGTTAATGGCCGCACGTATTAAGGATATAAATCCTGACATAAATCTGACTGTTATCGAAGAATTTCTTTCGCCAGAAAGAGCTTATGAGCTTGTTACAGAGGATTTTGATTATGTTATGGATTGTATAGATAGTATTACGCCTAAACTAAATCTTATTATTGCAGCTAAAAAGAAAAAAGTAAAAATAATCAGCAATATGGGAGCTGGAGGCAAGTTCGAAGCAAGTAAAGTATGCGTGAAAGATATTAGTAAAACAGACTATTGTCCATTAGCTAAGCAAGTGCGTAAAAGACTTAAATCAGAAGGAATTTCAGGAGGAGTAAAAGTAGTTTATTCATACGAAAGACCTGATTATTCAAGTGTAAAAATGACCGATGGATCTAATTTTAAGAAGTCATTTTATGGCACGAACAGTTGGATGCCTGCCTTGTTTGGTTTACATGCAGCCGAAAAGGTAATTAGAGATTTACTTAAAAAATAAAAATCCACTATCTTTTTTGCGGATTCTAAGGGCTATCAATTTGAGTTTTTGTTGTGTCTTTTTTTACAACACTCACTTTGGTAGCTATTTTTATAGGTCTGACAGGAATGTAAATTTCAGTTACCCAAGAAGAAGCGGATTGGTATGCTGTACTATTTTTAACTAAAACTTCTATTTCTCTATACTTATCACTTTGTTCTAATTTATTTTTTTGCATAAAAGCATATAATTGAGGTATAGCTTTTGCTAAATGAATATAATTTCCTTTTACAGTTGCTTTTACAGTACTTGAAGGATTAATCTGACCACTTAGTATATCACTATCTCCACTCGTATATATTTTTTTCTTTATAGGTATGGCAATAGAGTACTTAAATTGGTTTTGTATACTATCTTTAGCATGGTAAATAAGAAAGGGAGCTCCGTTTATGGGGGTATTTGTACTGGTTAGTATTTTTTGTAATTTAGGAACAAAACGTTTAATCATCAATGGAATTTGTTCTTTTTTAGAAACTATAGGTCGTTGTATATAATAAAGAGTATCTCTTTTTACAAATCCATCTAGTTTTATCTGAAAACTATTAATCTCTCTTGTTAATGTTGTATTTACAAAATTTAAAGCCGATTCAAAACGATCTTCAAAATCGTTTTGTACACCTTTACCTATAATACTAAGAAATTTATCTTTAAATGTTAATTCTCCTTCGGTAGACCAAATAGCTTTGGTCTTATTTTGTAAAGTATCTTTAAACTTTAGCATCAATTTATTTACTGCTTCATTCAAAACAATTTGATGAGAGATAGATTCATTAGAAACTTTTTGGAGTTGAATTACTTTAATTTTTCCATCCTTCCAAGGGTTAATAGAATCCCAATTGGCACGATCACTCACATATTTAAAAGCGATTTCTTTAGAAACCCCTATTAACTTTTCATGTTGTATCTTATATTTTCCATCTTTTGTGGCTACAAATACAGCTATAGTCCCTGTAAGTAATAGCATTAATAAGAATAAGTATTTAGCTACCTTCATGTTTTTAAGTGTAAACTCATGTAAAGCTATAAAAAAATGTTAAAAACGCAAATTTCTTATTGATTTTTGAGTGTTGTTTTTATCAGAAATAAAATTCCGATGAAAATTAAAAAAGAGATCAGTATCCAAAAACTACCTTTGTAATGTAATTTATGTAATTTTATATCTTTTCTGTAAGAAAAAATCATTAATATAACAAAGCAAATAAAAAAAGAAATTGCAAATATAATTTGACCTTGACTAAACATAGTTTTTTATTGCAAAATTAAGTATTAGTATTGGTATATTTTTATTTTAAACATCTTAATTATCATATAAAATTTATAATCAAATAAAAATGGAAAAACAACTCGAATCAGTACGCGTATTTCATCAATCTTTTGGTTTAGGGGTAAAAGAAGTCCCAGTGGCAGATTTAGGCAATGATTTAAACCAACTTCGTTTTAATTTGATGAAAGAAGAAAATGAAGAATATTTAGAAGCAGTTAAAAACAATGATTTAGTAGAAGTTGCAGATGCTTTAGGAGATATGCTTTATATATTATGTGGTACCATTTTAGAGCATGGATTACAATATAAAATAGAAGAAGTTTTTGAAGAAATCCAAAAAAGTAACATGAGCAAACTTGGTATAGATGGAAAACCTATCTATCGAGAAGATGGAAAAGTTTTAAAAGGACCTCATTATTTTAAACCCAATATTGAAAAAATTTTATTTTAAAAACAAAAGTCTGTTCATAAAAAACGAATGATAATCTTTAATTCAGGTTTTAAGGACAGACTTTTTTTGATATAAAAATAAGAAATTACATAATTTTACCCTCTATAATTACTTGATCAATAAGATGGCTTCCAAAAGCGTATGGCAACTGATAATAGGTTGGAATTTCTTTCGTAATAATTAAATTAGCAACTTTTCCTTTCGTGATACTACCATGTGTATCACTGATGCCCATAGCATACGCTCCATTTAACGTGGCTGCATTAATGGCTTCTTCAGGAGTCATTTTCATTTTAATGCAAGCAGTAGCTACTACAAAATTCATGTTTCCTGACGGAGTAGTACCAGGATTAAAATCAGTAGCAAGAGCTAACGGAAGACCTGCTTCTATCATTTTTCTGGCAGGTGTATATGGTATACTAATAAAGTATGAACAACTAGGTAATGCTACAGGCATGGTATTTGAATTCTTTAATACTTCAATATCATGATCCGTTACAATTTCTAAATGATCAACACTAAGAGCTTGGTGTTTTACACAGGCCTCAATTCCGTTAATGGCAGTAAATTGATTAACGTGAATTTTAGCTCGTAAGCCATATTCCTGACCTGCTTTCATAATACGTTCTGTTTCTTCAACAGAAAAATAACCTGTTTCTAAAAAAGCATCTATATAATCAGCTAAGTTTTCTTTAGCAATTATAGGCAGCATTTCATTTATAATTAGATCTATATAAGCACTATGATTTTCTTTGTAGGAAGCAGGAAAGGCATGAGCTCCTAAAAAAGTAGATTTGATTTTAATAGGATATTGCTTTGCTAATTTTTTAATAACCCGTAACATTTTAAGTTCTCCTTCAACTGTTAACCCATAACCAGACTTTATTTCAATAGCTCCTGTGCCTTGTTGGATAACTTCTTCTAATCTAATTTTTGATTGTTCAAAAATTTCTTCTTCAGAGGTTTCATTTAATTTTTTTGCAGAGTTTAAAATCCCACCTCCTTTTTGAGCAATTTCTTCGTATGATAGGCCCTTGATTCGGTCTACAAATTCTTGTACTCTGTTGCCCGCATACACAAGATGTGTATGACTATCACACCAAGTAGGTAAAACTACTTTTCCTTTAGCATCTATAATATGAGCATCTACTTTTTCCGGACAGTTTTCCATAGGTCCAAAATCAGAAATAAGATTATCCTCAATTAATAAATACGCATTGTTGATTTTTGGAAGTTCAGCCATATCTTTTCCTGAAACTTTCAGAATAGATTGTTCTCTTATTTGTAATAATTCTTGTATGTTTATAATTAATTTTTTCATCTTTATAAAAATAGTCTTGCTAAAGTACTTTGTTTTATAGTATTCAACAAAAAAATGTTTTTTAAAAAGAAATCAGATGTTTTTTTTAGAATAATAATCTTATTAAACTGTTCTTTTTACTCTAAAAATAGATATAAAAGACTGATTTTAATAGCCTTTATAAAAATAAGATAAATGATTTTCAAGAAATAAAAAAGATAACAGTATTATAGATTCTTCATATAAAAGTGTGTTAAAAAATTATTATCAAAAAAAAGAAACTACGTTTTTTAAGAAGACATCATTAAACGCACTAAAACTGCTTATTTTTTTAACAGTTTTTTGTCTTTTAAAATATATTTTTGTGTTGTACTAAAAAGAAATGAATCTTGCGAAAAATAAAATATAAAAAAGGAAAAAAAATAATTCCTACTTTTTTAGAGTATACAGGAAGTTATAAAAGTATACCCACCACCATGCAGTTATTTGTTTATGACACACATACTCTAGTAGAAAGTGCTGATGGATTTTTTGAAGAAATGATTGTAGATGTAGATCTAAAAAAACAAAATTGGATTAATATTCATGGATTAACAGATTTAGAAAAAATTCAAAAAATAGGTGCTTTTTTAAATGTTGATAAATTTATTTTAGGAGATATTCTTAATACAACAAAACGCACAAAAATAGATGAGTATCATAATGTCCTCTTTTTTAGCATCAAGTCTATTTTACCCATTGAGCATTCTGATAATATAAAGGTAGAGCAAATATCGTTTTTATTAAAAGAAGGAATTTTAACTTCTTTTCAAGAAAAGAAGAGTGATTTTTTTGCACATATAAGAGAGCGCATCCGAACACATTCAGGTATAGTACGTGATAAAGAAGTTGATTATTTATTGTATTTATTATTAGATGCTATCATAGAAAATTTTTTTATAACAATAGAGGCAGAAGAAGATAAAGTAGAGGCGTTAATTAATATTTCTAAAACAAATTCTAAACCCGAAATATTAGAGCAAATAGAAAAACATCGAGACAATTTTAATTTTTTAAAACGTTCAATAATTCCTTTACGAGATTCATTATACTCTATAAGAACAACAAAAGACGACAATGTATTTAATGTAATAAAAAAGGAAAATTATAGTTTTTTTGAACGATTACATCAAAAATGTTTAGAGTTATTAGAGCAAATAGAATATGATTTAACAACTTTAGAGAGTGCTTCAAATTTTTATTTTGCTTCACAAAGCCACAAGATGAATGAGGTAATGAAAACTTTAACTATAGTTTCCGTATTTTTTATGCCTTTGACTTTTATAGTAGGTGTTTATGGAATGAATTTTGACAATATGCCTGAATTACACTGGAAATATGGTTATTTTATGGTATTAGTTTCTATGGTGATATTATTAATAGCTATGGCAATTTATTTTAAATGGAGAAAATGGTTCTAGGATAAAAATAACATTTAATTGTTTTAAAAAAGAAAACTTTAGTAAATAAAAAAAGAGTCATAATTATTGGCTATAATAAATAGTATTTTTACTTTTGTAGAGTATACAAAAAAATCCGGAAAATGTTTGAATTTCAACAGTATTTAGGTTTCTTACTTTTCTTAACCATTTTAACTATGGGATTTTGGTTAATGATTTTCTTAATTAATTTCGTATTCTATTGGGTAGGAGGTTATTTATGGAATGAATACAAAGAAAAGAGAGCTAATAGAGAAAGCTTAAAACAGTAATTTTATTATTGTTTTAAACAAAAAGCCCCACAAATGGGGCTTTTTTAATTATACTACCCCCCCATATAATCATTATCATTACCATCATGATTTAGTCTCTGCTTAGAATCTTTTTCTTTTTCGGTTTTTGATTTGTTAAAACGATAAGTAAAAGATAAAGTAGCTACACGCATACGATTTTGCATTTCAGAATAAGAATTTACACTTGGTAAATTTAAATCACGTATCATCTTACGTGAATTAAAAACATCATTGATATTAAAGGCTAAAGTAGCTTTATCCTTTAGGATGTCTTTACTAAATCCTAAATTAAGTACTGCAATTCCTTTTTGAATTCCCTGTGCCATTTTTTGTGATGCGTTGTAAGTAAAATTAGATTGAAAATCAATTTTATAAGGTAAATTAATTCTTGAATTTAAACGTGCTGTCCAAGTAGAAGATTTAAAATTAAAATCTTGAACAATTAATTCATTTTTGGTATTGGTATATTGATAATCTCCTTTTGTAATATTATAGAAAAAGTTAGCATTAGCATTTAATTTCCACCATTTTTTTAAGGTATAATTAGCTGTAATTTCTAGGCCATATTTATCGTCTATTGAAAGATTAAATGGTGTATTAATGATTACAGGAGTACCATCAATAAAATCACCTCTTTCTTTACGAATAACCTGAAAAGCATCTTTTGTATGATTTAAATAAACAGAGGTATTTAATGTCAATTGATTCCACTTCTTTAAAAAACCAATATCAAAAGCGTCACTATAAGCAGGATTAATATCAGGATTCCCTTGAAATAAGTTAATATTACTTGTATAAGAAGCAAAAGGATTAATAAAACGATCTCTCGGTCTAGTAATACGTTTGCTATAATTGGTGGATATACTTGTATTTTTCCCTAATTCATAAGTTAAGAAAACGCTTGGAAAAAAATTATTGTAATTTTTTGATTTAAAAATTTGCGAGGTCAATTGATTGATTTCTATATGTGAATTTTCCAGACGCACTCCTAAAAGATAGGATATTTTATTCATTTTAGACCCAAATTGTGTGTAAAACGCATTTACATTTTCTACATAGTTCATTGTATTAGAAAAACCTATAATATTTTCAAAAATACCTGTATTTGTATTAAAATTTTGTACAGAAAAATCAGCTAATAACTTTACAAAATTACCACGATAGCCTGCTTCAAATTGGGAATCTTTTTTTAAAGGTAGTACATAGTCTAATTGTAATAAATTTCGTAGTTGTGTATCGTGTTTTTTACTACGTTCGTTTCTAACAAATTGATTGTTATTTAGGATTATTTGTAAAATATCAGAATCATCTTTATCCGTGTTTTTTGAAAAAGCACCATCAAAAGTAATTTTATGTCCTTCTTTTTTAAAATTTTTAGTAAAATTAGTGGTATATTCTACATTATCACCTGTAGATACTAATTGATTATCACGTTTAGATGTATTGTTATAAATTTTATTAGCATCAAAGTTATAGTATAAAACGGCTTCATTATTTCCCCCTTTGTTATTTCTATAATTAAAAGCATTGGTCCAAGATGTATTCTTACTGATAGCAATTTCAAGACCAAAATTTAAGTTGATTCCCTTAGCATACTTTTCGCTTTCTCTTCTTTCTTCTAAATAAGAATCTAAAAGCCCCGTTTTTTTATTAAAAGTTTCTTGATCAATTTTTGTTCTTCCTGGATTAGCACGATCATTATAACCTACGGTTGAAAAAAAATTTATCATTTCATTTTTGTAATTTACGTTAGTAGAAAGACTATTGTTTTTTGGTGTTCCTACTGCCACTATAATACTTCCATTAATTCCTTGGTTTTTACCTTGTTTAAGAATTATATTAATGATTCCTCCTCCTCCTTCAGCATCATAACGAGCAGAAGGTGTTGTAACCGTTTCTACTTTATCTATTGCATCGGCAGGAATCATTTTTAGAGCATCAGTTACACTAACTGCATTAGTTGGTTTACCATCTATCAAGATTCTAACATTTTCATTCCCTCTTAGGGCTACAGTTCCTTCACTACTGATAGAAATAGAAGGAATATTATCAAGAACATCACTTACAGTTCCTCCTCTAACTAATATATCTTTACCTACAGTAAAAACTTTTTTATCAAGTTTTAGATCTACCGTTGTTCGTTCAGATCTTACCACTACTTCACTTAATATTTTAGCATCAGGCTCTAAGGAAATAATTCCAATATCTAAATTTTCGTTGTATAATTTAGGAGTGGTTAATAAAGTCTTAAATGATAAATATTCATATTTTAATATAAAATTACCCGATGTATTTTGAAGAGTAAATTCTCCTTTTAAATCGGTAACTGTACCATTAACAGGTTTATTGTTACTCGGATTAATAACAGTTATGGTGGCATATTCAAGTGGTTGCTGAGTTGTCTTATCAACAAGCCTACCTGTAATTGTGATTTTCTTAATAAATTGTTTTTCTTGTGCATTAAAAACAATTGTAAAAAGAATAAAAAAGAGAAATAGTATTTTTTTCATTTAGAGGGAATTAATGGGTAAAATTAACGGATATGCTTGAATTAAAAAATTAATAAAATATTAATTTATAAAATTTCATTGATCCGTTCAGTAGGTCTTGCAATGACAGCCTTATCCCCTTTAACTACAATGGGTCTTTCTATAAGTTTGGGAAACTCTACCATTGCCTGAATAATTTCCTCCTCGTTTAATTCTTTCGATTTAAAATTCTCAATCCAGATAGTTTCCTTTTTCCGAACTAAATCAATAGCAGGTATATTTAATTTTTTTAATAAATCTTTCAAATCTTCTGCAGTAGGTGTGTTTTCTAAATAGTTAACAACTTCAAAATTTTGATTTTGATTTTCTAAAAAACAAACTCCGTCTCTTGATTTAGAACAACGGGTATTATGGTAAATTGTAATCATAAATTAAAATATTTTTTTTGTAACAAAAATAGATTAAATTGCTCTTATACTTTAAAAATAAATATATGTTTTTAGAACAAGCTTTTTTTAATGGAAATAAATTTTGGAAATACCTTTTAGGAACCTTTATTATTTTTATTTTTACTTTAATAGGGCAAATACCCTTTATGATTGCTGTTTTTTCTAAATTAGAAGAAAAAAGAGATACTATTTATGGAAAAGATGAGACAGCTCTTTTACAAGTTTTAGATAGTAATTTTCAACTTTTTCTAATGTTATTAAGTTTTGTTTTTGCTTTTTTGGGTTTTATTTTTGTCGTTAAAACGTTGCACAAACAACCTCTTGTTAAAATTATTACAAGTAGAGCATCTATAGACTGGAATCGTATTCTTTTTTCGTTTACCGTTTGGGCTGTTCTTCAGGTTTTAATATTATTAGTTTCTTATTTTATATCACCTGCTGATTACCAATTAAATTTTGAATTAAAACCTTTTTTAATCTTGTTTTTTATAGCTTTATTCATGATTCCTATACAAACTTCCATAGAAGAATTAATGTTTAGAGGTTATTTAATGCAAGGTTTTGCATTAGTATTTAAAAATAAATTAATACCCTTATTTTTTACTTCTGTTTTGTTTGGAGTATTACACATCAGTAATCCTGAAGTCGCTAAATTAGGTAATATCCTAGTACTCTATTATATAGGTACAGGCCTATTTTTAGGCATTATAACTTTGATGGATGAAGGAATGGAACTTTCATTAGGATTTCATGCCGCAAATAATTTAATTACCGCTTTGTTGGTAACTTCCAAATGGACTGTGTTACAAACGGCATCAGTTCTAAAGGATGTTTCTAATCCAAAATTAAGTTTCGAACTTTTTTTACCAATAGTTATAATTTTTCCTATTTTATTAATGATTTTCTCTAATAAATATCATTGGAAAAATTGGGAAGAAAAATTAAAAGGTACGATTTTAATACAAAATAAATAATGATAATTCATTCGGAATTTAAATTAAATGGAATATCTTATGATGCAAAAACTTTGTCTTTTTGGGCAAAAGAAAAAAGCAACGTAGGAAAAGAATACGAAAAAATTATAGGAACATTCTTTTTAGAATGGTTAAATAATGATTCTGATCTAAAAGTGCAAACATCAGGAACAACAGGAACGGCTAAACAAATAGCACTAAAAAAAAGAGCGATGATTTATTCCGCTAAAAGCACAGGTGCCTTTTTTGATTTAAATGCAGGATCAAAAGCATTATGCTGTTTACCCGTTAAATATATTGCAGGTAAAATGATGTTAGTTAGAGCAATGGTGCTAGGATGGGATTTAACCATTGTAGAGCCAAGTTCATCTCCTTTAAAGGATTCTTATCTTAAATATGATTTTGTAGCTATGGTTCCTTTACAAGTTCAACAATCATTAGAAAAATTATCAAATATTAAAATTGTATTAATAGGAGGAGCAAAAGTAAATCCCAATTTAGCTCAAAAACTAATTAAAAATAAGGTTAATGCTTATGAATCTTATAGTATGACCGAAACTATTACACATATTGCATTAAAAAAAATAGGAACAGAAAGTTTTAAATTATTATCAGGGATAACAATTAGTCAAGATCAAAGAGGATGTTTAATAATAGATGCACCTAATATAAATGATGAAATGATAGTGACTAACGATTTAATAGAATTAGTTTCCGAAACAGAATTTATATGGAAAGGAAGAGTAGATCATGTTATCAATAGTGGGGGTATAAAATTATTTCCTGAACAAATAGAAGCTAAATTAATAGAAAAAATCACACAACGTTTTTTTATATATGGTTTACCTGATGAACGATTAGGAGAAAAAATCATACTCGTAATAGAAGGATTAAAAAAAGATACAAACCCCTCTATTTTTAGTGAATTAACTCATTATGAAACACCTAAGCAAGTGGTTTTTATAACTAAATTTGAAGAAACGGAAACAGGAAAAATAAAAAGAAAAGAAACTGTATTAAAATATATGTGAATTATAAAAAAGGCTACCAAAAATAATATATTAAAACTCATAAGCTTATTATTTTGAGTATTGATATGAAACATTTTCATACAGTCCCACTAAACTAACAGTCTGAAACATACCCCAAAAAAATTCCCATAGCGTACTCTAATCTTAAAATTACTATTCTTCAGAGTACATAAAGAAACTGAAATCTAGGAAAATGAAAAAATTTCATTTTCCTAGATTTCAACATTTTATTTTGACTTATTGATTCTTACTGCTTCTGGCACTAGACCTGTATAATCACCTCCATTACGTATCACATCACGTACTATACTGGAAGAAATAAATGAAGTATCAGGTGCGGTTAAAAGAAATACGGTGTCTATTTTTGATAATAATCTGTTAGTATGTGCAATAGCTTTTTCAAATTCAAAATCAGCTGGATTTCGAAGTCCTCTTAGAATAAAATCGGCTTCTAAACGTTTGCATAAATCAATTGTTAGTCCTTCATAAGATACAACTGTAATTTTGTCTTCATACTTAAATGTTTCTTCTATAAAATGAATGCGTTCTTGTAATGAAAACATATACTTTTTATCAGCGTTAACCCCTATAGCTATTACAATTTCATCAAACAAGGGAAGACTTCTTTCTATAATATCAATATGTCCTAAAGTTATTGGGTCAAAAGACCCAGGAAAAATCGCTTTTCTCATTATTTTCTCCAAATTAATTTTCTTTGAAATGCTAATTGAATTTCGTTATCTAACATTTCTCCAAAATCTAACTTTGCGTACTGAGCTTGTTGTGGAAAAATACTTTGTGGTGACAAACCTGGATTTGTATTCATTTCTATAAAATGAGGCACCTCGTTCATAATAATAAAGTCCGTTCTAGAAAAACCACTCATTCCTAAAGCCTCATATACTTTTTTTGCCGTTTGTTCTACTCTTATACGTACCTCATCAGTTAATCTTGCAGGTGTAATTTCTTCTGATTTACCAAGATATTTCGCTTCGTAATCAAAAAAATCTGTTTGCGAAACAATTTCTGTTATTCCTAAAACTTTTGTTTCTCCTTTATAATGAAATACTCCTACCGAAACTTCTGTTCCTTCCAAAAAGGATTCTATTAATATATCACTATCTTCAGCAAATGCAAATTCTAATGCTTTATCAAACTGACTTAAATCTGTTACTTTTGAAACACCTAAACTACTTCCTGATTGATTTGGTTTAACAAAAAAAGGTAATCCTAACTCATCTATAATTACTTGTTTATCTATTTTCATTCCTTTTGTTAGATAAATAGATTTAGCTTTAGAAATATTAAATTTAGCTAATACAGAAAGTGTATCTCGTTTATTAAATGTTAACGCTGATTGGTAAAAGTTACATCCTGTATAAGGAATTTCTAGCAACTCCCAATAAGCTTGAAGATGACCGTCTTCACCTGGAGTACCATGAATTGTGTTTACGATTACATCAAATGTTATTTTTTCTTGATTCAATGTAAATGAAAAATCTGATTTATCCAAAGTATACTTTTGATCATTTATCAAAACATACCACCCTTCTTTAAGAATATGCACTTCAAAAGTTTGGTATTTACTCTGATCTAAATTATTTAATATCAACTGACCACTACGCAACGAAATTACACTTTCGCCTGAATAGCCTCCCATTACCACAGCAACTTTCATATTTGTATATTTATTTTTTATAAAATCGTTTAAGAAAGATTTAAAAACTTATTTTTTATCTAAAATCTCTTCAAACAAAAATATCATTTTTTTTCAAATGAATTCGTTTTACTATTTTTATATCTTTGCATATATTGCTTTTTTTCTAAAAAAAACAGCATAAAAAAATTAACCCTTTGAAAATTAGCATTTTTATATGAACTGGAAACGTTTTATACTTAGTTTTACTTTTTTTAAGCAACTATTTTTCGCATTTTTAATAGTATCTGCTTCTTTATTTATTTTCATGCAATGGATTCATTTTACTACTAATCATGGAGAAGAAATTACAGTTCCTAACCTAAACAAATTAACATTAGAACAAGCGGAAGAAAAACTAGATGAACTAGATTTAGATTATGAATTATTAGACACTACAGATTATAATCCTGCATTTCCAAAACTTTCTATTGTTCAACAAGACCCTAAACCTGGAAGTAAAGTAAAACAAAACCGTGTAATCTATGTAAAAATTAATGCAGAAGAATATGCTAAAGTAAGACTTCCAGATCTAATACAAAAAACATATCGTCAAGCCGTTCCTACTCTTAACGCATTAGGATTATCTGTAGGAGACACAACCTATGTCCCTAACCTTGCTAAAGACATGGTATTAGAAATGAATATTAATGGTAAACCTATAAGACCTGGGCAACAAGTTTTAAAAATGACACGTGTTAATCTTATATTAGGAGATGGTAAAATAGGTTTTGAAGAAGAAAATACTGATCCTGAAAATGAATCTATAGACTCTACTGTTACAGAATAAAAATGGCTATTACATTTATAGAAAAGGAAGAGGAATGGGAAAACGATTTATATGAACACTATAAATTTGATATTCCAAAAGGGCAAAGCTCAATGCGTGTAGACAAATACTTAATGACCAGCATAGAAAATACTACACGTAACAAAATACAACAAGCCGCTGAAAAAGGATTTATATTAGCAAATGGCATAGCTGTAAAATCCAGTTATAAAATAAAACCATTTGATGAAATAAAGGTTGTACTATCACATCCTCCTTTTGAGAATAAGATTATTCCTGAGAACATTCCTTTAGACATTATATATGAAGATGATGCTCTTATAGTCATTAACAAACCTGTAGGATTAGTTGTTCATCCTGGTCACGGAAACTATACCGGCACTTTAGCTAACGCATTGGCTTTTCATTTTGAAAACCTACCTATGAATTCAAGTAACCGACCAGGGCTAGTACATAGAATTGACAAGGATACTTCTGGACTTTTAGTTGTTGCAAAAACCGAACAAGCTATGGCTCATTTAGCCAAACAGTTTGAAGAAAAAACTACAGAAAGAGAATATATAGCCATTGTATGGGGAAATGTAGAAGAAGATTATGGAACCATAAAAGGCAATATAGCCCGTCACTCCACTGATCGTATGCAAATGGCCGTATATACTGATTCATCTATAGGGAAACACGCTGTAACACACTATAAAATCATAGAACGGTTAAGCTACGTTACTGTTGTATCCTGTAAATTAGAAACAGGACGTACACACCAAATACGTGTTCACATGAAACATATAGGACATACCTTATTCAATGATGAACGTTATGGTGGTCATCTCATTCTAAAAGGAACTACTTTCTCTAAATACAAACAATTTGTAGAAAATTGTTTTAAAATTTTACCTCGCCAAGCTCTTCATGCAAAAACACTAGGATTTGAACACCCTGTTACAAAAGAATACATGCGTTTTAATACTGAATTACCAGAAGATATGGTTTTATGTATAGAAAAATGGAGACTTTATGGAAAATCTAATCATTTAGAATAACCATACCCAATATATAAAGTGTCCAAAAAGTAAAAAATAAATAGTTAATTGAGCACTCTAAGAAGAAAAGAAACATCGTACTTAATTCTTAGATTCTTTTCAATCAAAACAAGAAAACTAGAGATTCATAAAACAAATTTGATTACTTTCTGGACACCTATTCTATTTTCTCAACGATTTTACTTGCACTATTTAAAAGATATAATTCTTGCTTGTAAGCCAACATTTACCTATATTCGTCTATCAAATGTTAAATCATGAATAAAAAGACGATCTTATTAGGACTTCTTTCCTCCCTATCACTAAACTGCTTTAGTCAAAAAAAAGTGACAAAATCAGACCATAACAATAAAAATTTAGTTACAACCTATCTAAATACCATAACAGAAAAAGAACTTAAAGACCACCTCTATATAATTGCTTCTGACGAAATGCAAGGAAGAAATACGGGAGAAGAAGGACAAAAAAAAGCAGGAAAATATATCATTTCAGAATATATAAAAAACAATATTAGCTTTCCAGATGAAACTACATCTTACTACCAACCTATCCCCTCTTCTTATTTTCAAAAAGCATTTAGCCCCCGTTTGGGTGATTCTGAAAATATTTGGACGTTTATAAAAGGAACCGAAAAACCTAAAGAAATAATAATTGTTTCTGCTCATTATGATCACGTAGGAATGAAAAACGGTGAAATCTATAACGGAGCAGATGATGATGGCTCTGGTACCGTATCTTTGCTAGAAATTGCAGAAGCTTTTCAAAAAGCAAAAAATGAAGGACATGGTCCTAAACGTTCTATATTATTTTTGCATGTAACAGGTGAAGAGCATGGATTACACGGATCTCGTTTTTATTCCGAAAATCCTCTTTTCCCTCTAAAAAACACAATTGCCAATGTTAATATTGATATGATAGGTCGTAGAGATGATTTACATAAAGATTCTAACAATTATCTTTATATAATAGGATCCGATTATTTATCATCTGATTTATATACAATTGTTGAAAATGCCAATTCTGATTTTGTAAATCTAAAATTAGATTACAAATATAATGACAAGAATGACCCAAATCGTTTCTACTATCGCTCAGATCATTATAACTTTGCAAAACACAACATTCCATCTGTTTTTTTATTCAATGGCACCCACGAAGACTATCACAAACCAACGGATGATCCTGATAAAATTGAATATGATGCGTTAGCAAAACGTGCAAAACTTGCCTTTGCCATTATATGGAATTTAGCTAACAGAAATGAAAAACCTGTAGTAGATAAACTTTAAAAACAAAACGCCCTTTTATTTAAAGTGAAATTCTCTATATATTTTTTTTCATTTTAAAATAACTCGAACAAACGGTTGAGTATATAATTGAAATCATCGTTAGTTCGAGAGCGAAGCACATCGAGAACCAACATTAATTTTTATTGCTTTTGTAGGATAGTGTCTAAATCAACATTATGTGATTTCTCCCTTTGGTTGAAATGACAAGGTTGTGAACTTTTTGGACAGTCTCAAGGTTAAAAAAATAGTATTACAAGGAAATTTCAAAGTTTAAATGGTATAATGTACAATCTGGTTTTATTATAATAGAATATTCATTTTTTATATAAAATAAAAATGTCCTAAAAAAATTGTAACCTTCATCCTATGTTTGAAAAGAAAAATTCGAACGAATTGAACAAGTGAAATACACATAATACTAAAAATGTGTTCTTACTTCGTCGAAGTGACAAACTGGATATTGAAGAATTACTATTTTTTAGGACATCCTTTATATTAAAAGTCTAAAATAAAATAGTTTTTTTTCTTTTAAAACGATCCTTAATTAGTAAAATCTTGATCTTCTAATTTAGCATCTGCTATTTTATTATTATGTAATTTAACAGGGTTTTTAGATTTTTTCATTCTTAAGTTTAAGAATTCTACAAATAGAGAGAAAAAGATTGAGAAATATAAATATCCTTTAGGAATACTATGTACTTCTGTGCCTCCAAAGAAAGCAATATGAGCAAGATGTCCTCCTTCTGCTAACAACATTACACCTATTAGTATTAAGAATGATAACCCTAAAATTTGAATCGTTGGGTGATTATTTACAAATTTACTCACTGGTCCCGCAAATATCATCATAATAACAATTGAAATAATAATTGAAAGAATCATAATCACTAAAGCTCCTTCATATCCAAAACCCTCAGGAGCAGGTTTCATACTTACCAATCCAACAGCGGTTAAAATACTATCAAAAGAAAAAACTAAATTTAGTGCTGCAATTTGAAAAACAGCTGCTGACAAACTACTACTTGCACTTCCTTTTTCACCTTCTTCTTCGCCTTCTAATTTGTGATGTATTTCAGATACTGATTTGTATAATAAAAACAAACCTCCTCCAAATATAATAAGACTTTGCCCTGTTATTCCTGCTTGAAGCCATCCCCAATCAAGGTGAAATAAAACTTCTTGCAAGCTTAAAACCCATGTAATACCAAATAGTAATACAATACGAAAAGCCATGGCTAATAACAACCCTATTCGACGCGCTTTGGGTTGCTCTTCCTCTTTTAATTTTCCGGAAACGATTGATAAAAAAACAATGTTATCAATTCCTAAAATAATTTCTAAAAATGTTAAAGTTAATAATGCTATCCAAGCATCTGGGTTAAATAAGATTTCCATTTTGTTTTTTTGAATTTACAATCATTATACGCGACTATTTTATTTTTGTTACAAAACCTTTTTGTTTTTTTGATTCTCCTACAAAACAATATTCAAAATAATAACCTTTTTGATTGGTACTCAGTATCTTTATCTGAATTGCTTTTTTTTCTTCTAAATTTTTAGGATTTACTTTTTGCAGTATGTATTCGCAATCGTTAACCCATCGTACTTTAGCTGTATCTATTTTTCCTCCAAATGTTTCTATTTGTAAAGAATCATTACGTACAAAAGTAGAAGTGTGTTTAACCCCTTCTATCTCTTCATCAAATTTAAAAGTACCTGTTTTAAAATCATTGCAATTACGTTCTACATTATAACAAGAAACAAAAAAAAGTGTTAGAAGGAAAAATAAATTTTTAAACATTTTAATAGTTGTTTAAGGATTTTATAAATTATTTTCTTTTGAAAATTTGATATTATTATATTCTTTTGACTGATTTTTAGGAATAGATAAACTGTTCCAGGTTTTATTTTTTAGCATTTTAGCATAAAAAACAATTTGTCCGATATGATATGGATAATGTGCTAACTGACGATTAATAGCGTCTATAACAGTTTGTTCTTCATTTCGAATGTAAATAATTTGACTTAAATTTTGAGGTTTTAAGTCATTAATTGCATCAAAAAAACATTTCCATCCTTTTTCCCATAAGACTAAAAGCTCTTCCTTAGTCATTATTTTATTTTCAAATTCAGCATCTCGATCACGCCATTCTTTCTCTCCATCAGAAGTAAGAAAATCGGTCCAACGTGATAACATATTACCCGCTATATGTTGTAGTATTACAGCAATTGAATTGGTATCTTCGTTAGACATTACAAAT
The DNA here is from genome assembly GCF_052828645.1 of Flavobacterium sp. TN-1. NCBI lineage: Bacteria > Pseudomonadati > Bacteroidota > Flavobacteriia > Flavobacteriales > Flavobacteriaceae > Flavobacterium > Flavobacterium sp. TN-1. Next base: position 2,177,740 of record NZ_CM128253.1, on the reverse strand, counting down.
AATTGTTCTGAATTCAACTGATCTATAGCCTTCTCAGCAATAGTTTTGTAATAAAACATCTGTTTTTTTACACTTTCTAAATAGAGATTAGTATTTTCCATCAAACAAACTTTTCATGATAGTCTGAATTCCTTTGAATATAAGATATATTGAAAAGAAACATAAAATAACTCCTAGACCTAGAACAGGAATATAAAATGGATGTCCTTGATTTTTGAATGCGCTAAAAATAACAGACGGCCCTATAAACATAAGAGGCAGAGCCATTGCTAACGTTTTTATTCCTTTTAATAAAACATCTTTATTAGTTGACATATTGATTAATGTTGTTTATATTTTAAAGATAATTTACAATTGCTTTTCTAACACTTCCATGTTCTTTTAAAAGTCTTTCGGCTTCCTGATAATTTACAGGTATTTCATTCATTATCATTCTTACGCCGCGATCAATTAGTTTTATGTTACTTAATTGCATATCAACCATTTTATTCCCTTTTATATGTCCTAATTGAATCATAGTAGAGGTTGAAATCATATTTAAAACTAACTTTTGAGCTGTACCTGCTTTCATACGACTACTTCCTGTTACAAATTCTGGTCCTACAACTACTTCTATGGGAAATGTAGAGGTTAATGCTAAGGGACTTCCAGCGTTGCAGGTAATTCCGCCTGTTATAATCCCTTTATCATTGCATTTTTCTAACCCTCCTAAAACATAAGGTGTAGTTCCCGAAGCGGCTATACCTATAACGACATCATCTTTATTTATATCCCATGCTTCTAAATCATTCCATGCTTGTTCTCTATCATCTTCTGCAAATTCTACTGCTTTTCGGATAGCGGTGTCTCCTCCTGCTATTATTCCTATGACTCTATCAAACGGAACTCCAAACGTAGGAGGGCATTCTGAAGCGTCTACAATTCCTAATCTTCCAGAAGTTCCAGCTCCTATATAAAACAATCTTCCGCCTATTTTCATCTTTTCTACAATTTGATGAACTAATGCTTCTATTTGTGGCAATGCTTTTTCTATTGCTAAGGGAACGGTTTTATCCTCATTGTTAATATTAATCAATAAGTCATGAACCGACATTTTTTCTAAATCTTGATATTCTGATGATTGTTCTGTGGTTTTTATGAAGGTCATTTTTTATACATTTAAAGTGAAAGCATCTTTAATTTACATTTTACATAAAATAAGCTAAAACAATTCCCAATATAATAGCAATTAATTTAGCTAGATTAAATTTATGTCCTTCACTACTTTCAAAAATAATAGTAGAAGAAATATGAAATAAAATACCTATAACAAATGCTGTAATTTCTTTATGAAAAGGTACAAGAAAATTCATACTAACTGAAATATACGTTCCCATAGGAGTCATTAAAGCAAAGCTTAACATAAATATAGCTATTTGAATTTTATTTAGATGGGATTGAATTAAAAAAATTGTCAAAATAATTGCAATAGGAAAGTGATGTATTGATATTCCCCATGCCACATGAGGGTGTTGACTGATTGGCATTCCCTCTAATAGAGCATGCAAACACAGACTTACAAATAAAGCCCAAGGAATATGTGCTAAATCATTGTGTCCATGTACATGACCGTGTTCTGCTCCTTGTGAAAAATATTCTAAGATAATCTGAAATAAAATTCCAGCCATAATAAACATTCCTATATTGTTATGCAAATGCTCCCCTATCTCCTTATTTACACCTGTAAAAATTTGAGGAAGCAAATGAGAAACAGTCAACGCTAATAGAAAAGAACCACTAAAAGCTAATAATAATTTTAGATTCTTCTTGTTTTTAGGTTGCAAAAAAATAGCTACTATATAACCTAATACAACAGATAAAAAAGGAATTAAATATATCATTTATGTTTATTTCTGATAAATTCATTTGAAAAGCGGATTTTGAAATAAACCAATATTCAAATGAATCCGTCAACTTTTATTTAAAAATCATTATTAATCGTTCCGATTCGTTTTTATAAAACTTACGCAGTTTATAATCTCCAAAAATTTCTAAAAGGTAGATCCCTGCTTCTTCCATCATAGTTTCAAAATCTTGTAGTGTCAAGGCACGAACTTTTTCTGTAAAATGGTATTTTTTCCCTTTATCTTCAAAATTAATTTCTTTAAAAATATGTCCTTCTCTTAGATCCCTTTTAATATAAAAATCAATTCCATCAACTGTTTTGATCTCTTCAGGAACTAAATTATTGATCACATAATTAACATTTAAAAAATCAATAACCGCAAAACCATATTCCGTTAAGCTTTCCTTGATAGCTATTAAGGTTTTTAAATTATCACTTTCATTCTCAAAATAACCAAAACTAGTAAAAAGATTAAATACCGCATCGTATTTTTCTTCTGTACGTTCGCGCATATCATGTACCTTAAATTGTAACTTTTCATTACTAAACTGAGCTGCTTCTGAAATGCTGTTTTCTGCTAAATCTACTCCTGTAACATCATATCCTAATTGATTCAGATAAATAGAATGTCGTCCTTTTCCACACGCTAAATCTAGAATTTTAGCTTCTTCAGGTAAGTTTAAATAATGTGTTAAGTTATCCATGAATAACTGTGCTTCTTGGTCATTTCGTTCTTTATAAAGAATATGATAATAAGGGGAATTAAACCAAGTTTCAAACCAATTTTCTGATTTGGCTTCTGGGGTCTGTGCTTTATGATTTGATAATTCTGACATTTATACTTATTTGCATACAAATTTAAAGTATTTTTGCATTCCAATTTCAGTTTTAAAATTTGATGTTTGAAAATATTATAGGATTTGAGATTGGGAAATTAAAATTTTGACTATTGGAATTTAAAATAATTTATGGATAATAATTTTAAAATGGTTGCTAAGACACTTTTTGGTTTGGAAGAAGTGTTGGCAAAAGAACTACAAGTTTTAGGTGCTCAAAAAGTAGAAATAGGAACTCGTATGGTGAGTTTTCTAGGCGATAAAGGATTTATGTACAAAGCTAATTTAGCATTGCGTACAGCCTTAAAAATATTAAAACCAATTCATCAATTTAGAGTTTATAACGAATCTAGTTTATATAAAGGGATTCAACAAATAGATTGGGCTCAATATTTTGGAGCCAATCAAACTTTTGTAATTGACACAACGGTAAATTCAGAATATTTTAATCATTCGCAATTTGTGGCATTAAAATGCAAAGATGCCATTGTAGATCAATTTAAAGAAAAATTAGGCCATCGTCCGAGTATTGACAAAGAACGTCCAGATATACGTATCAATGTACATATTGATAGAGAAAACTGTTCTGTTTCCTTAGATTCTTCAGGAGATTCTTTACACCATAGAGGATATAAAACAGCAACCAATATTGCGCCTATAAATGAAGTATTAGCAGCTGGAATATTATTATTATCAGGATGGGATGGTAGTTGTCATTTTATGGATCCCATGTGTGGTTCAGGCACTATTTTAGCCGAGGCTGCTATGATTGCTTGCAACATTCCTGCCAATATCAATCGCAAGGAATTTGCTTTTGAAAAATGGAATGATTGGGATAATGATTTATTTGATAAAATAATGGATTCATTGTTAAACAAAACAAAAGAATTTCATTATAAAATTATCGGTTACGATAAAGCTCCAAGTGCTGTAATGAAAGCCCGAACCAATATTACACAAGCCAATCTAGATGAATACATCATTATTCGCGAACAAAACTTTTTTGAAACTAAAAAAACATTGGAAGGCCCATTACACATGGTTTTTAATCCACCCTATGGAGAGCGTCTTGATATTCATTTAGAACGTTTTTATCGCGAAATAGGTGATACCCTAAAACAAGGATATCCAAACACCCATGCTTGGTTCATAACGGGTAATATAGACGCATTGAAATTCGTAGGATTAAAACCTTCAAGAAAGATCAAACTATTCAATGGAAAGCTAGAAACCCGTTTAGCTAAATTTGAAATGTATGAAGGTAGTAAAAAAGGAAAATTTTTAAACACCAATAGTTAAAATTACCCTATCATTAATTCAGCCGTTATTATTTTAAAAATATAAATATTGAAAAATATAATTCTAGAATGTTTATTAAGTAGTATACAAACACTGTATTATTTTGCATTAATAGAATTATTTTTTTCTTTATTTAACTCAACCCTTAGTTATAGGAACAAACACCCCTTTACATTATTAGTTTTCTTAATATTGGTTTTAATAATAAAGCAGGATACAATTTTATTCAAAAAAGATTACATCTACACTAAAATCTAAATAAAAACTTAATCAATTTTTACGTACAAAAATTCTAAAAAACATATAATGAACAAAAAAACAAAAACCTTTATTTATAATTTTTTATCCTTCGCTCTTTTCTTTTTTTCAGCACGTTACTTGGTTAATCAATATACCCATTTAAATGGCTGGTGGATTCCTATGACTGCTTTTGTTATTAGCACCATATTAGCACCTAAATTTCAAGCAATTACAACACGTGATGGAGAAAAAATTTTTATGAAGTGGATTTTTATTAAAGGAGTTAAAACAATAGAATAACAAAAAGGGTGTTCTAAAAGTTCGCAATCTTTCATTGGATCAAAAAGAAACTCAAACGAAATCTCATAGTCCTTGATAAGATAACTTTTCTTCCCGTTGAAGCAACAAGTTAAACATTAAGTTACTGCTTTTTAAACACCCACTTCCCTTTTTCACACCTTTATAAACACAAACTCTATGTTTTTTCCTAGATTATCTACAAATCCTTGTAACTAAACGTTACCCCTTTTGGATTTACCTCTTGAAGTCCGTGGTAGCTAATGGTGGGTAGTTCACAACGTTGTTGGAATCTTCCCAAAATAAAGCGCAACGGCAGCAACGTGCCGAGCATAATTACTAAAAGTACTTTGACTTCTACCGAGTATAGAAATGCTACGCTCAAAACGGTAAATAAATTCGCTAAAGCCTTCTACTTCTCGTTTGGCTTGATTGAGGATTTTGTTTTCTCTTAAATCATCAGGATGCTTTTTTGTAGACATAATAAATGATTAAGTTATCTTTGAAAGATAATCAAAATACACAATGCAACTACCGAAGGTTTAGTTCAATCGACAGCGTGTGTCCTGGATATGCAGACTGGAAACAGAGGTTTCATGTTCGTGCTCCGCACGCAACGAAAACTTAGCTGTCGTAGTAGCACCTTATTATAGTTTGTTGATTTCTTCTTTGGTTAAGCCTGTTGCCTGCGTAATGATTTCTACTGAAACACCTATTTTTTTTAAGGATTTAGCCGTTTCAATCTTTCCTTCCATCTTTCCTTCAATTAATCCTTCCATCTTTCCTTCCATCTTTCCTTCGTTGAAAGCAGTGTCAATAACGCCTTTTAAATCTCGGTAAACTTTAAGACTGCTCTCGTATTTGTCTAAATCTAATTGCCCGAAATTTGCCAATTCTGCTTTTTCAAAGGCTTGGGTAAATACTTCGTCTTTGAAAATTGTGGGAATATTTTGAAAATCTTCCAAGTTTTTGATGAAATATAACCATTTGTCTAAACGGGAATTTAATTGGTTTTCCTGTTTGTCAAAATTGGGCATTTCTAAGTAGATATAGGTCAGTTTATCGTAAAATACTTTTCCGTTTTGGTTTTTTAGTTTGATGGTATGTACTACTTCGCTTCTTTCGGGTTCTGTTTCGTAATCGTCGAAGGTGAAATCTAAAACACCTACGCAATAAACCGCTTTCAAATTATAGTTCCATTCTCCTTTTTCGGCTTGTTCTCTAATGGGAAATGTGGAGTAATAAATGGTTCTTTCTTTGAAGTAGTTTTGCTTGGCTTTTTGGAGTTCTACGATGAATTTTTCGCCTTTTTCGTTTTCGCAATAGATGTCGTAGATGGCTTTTCTATCGAGGTCGCTCTGCCCGAGTTGTTCGGTGTTTTTAAAAGAAAGTTCTTTGATCTGGTCATATTCTGGCAACAAGGCATTGAGGAAGTCGATAAGTAGGTTTTTACTGGCTTCTTCCCCAAATATCTTCTTAAACCCAAAATCCGTAAAGGGATTGATGTATTTTGCCTTCATGTTCTCAACTTGTTTTCTTTGTCAAATTTACAAAAAATAACCTTTGATGTTGATGTTACCTCTAGTATCTTATTTTAGAGCTTGTTGATTTCTTCTTTGGAAAGTCCTGTATATCTTATGATTTTTTCAATTGTTTCGTTTTCCGATTTCATTAATTTCGCCATTTCTATTTTTCCTTCCATCTTTCCTTCAATTAATCCTTCCATCTTTCCTTCGTCGAAAGCAGTGTCAATAACGCCTTTTAAATCTCGGTAAACTTTAAGACTGCTCTCGTATTTGTCTAAATCTAATTGCCCGAAATTTGCCAATTCTGCTTTTTCAAAGGCTTGGGTAAATACTTCGTCTTTGAAAATTGTGGGAATATTTTGAAAATCTTCCAAGTTTTTGATGAAATATAACCATTTGTCTAAACGGGAATTTAATTGGTTTTCCTGTTTGTCAAAATTGGGCATTTCTAAGTAGATATAGGTCAGTTTATCGTAAAATACTTTTCCGTTTTGGTTTTTTAGTTTGATGGTATGTACTACTTCGCTTCTTTCGGGTTCTGTTTCGTAATCGTCGAAGGTGAAATCTAAAACACCTACGCAATAAACCGCTTTCAAATTATAGTTCCATTCGCCTTTTTCGGCTTGTTCTCTAATGGGAAATGTGGAGTAATAGATGGTTCTTTCTTTGAAGTAGTTTTGCTTGGCTTTTTGGAGTTCTACGATGAATTTTTCGCCTTTTTCGTTTTCGCAATAGATGTCGTAGATGGCTTTTCTATCGAGGTCGCTCTGCCCGAGTTGCTCGGTGTTTTTAAAAGAAAGTTCTTTGATCTGGTCATATTCTGGCAACAAGGCATTGAGGAAGTCGATAAGTAGGTTTTTACTGGCTTCTTCCCCAAATATCTTCTTAAACCCAAAATCCGTAAAGGGATTGATGTATTTTGCCTTCATGTTCTCAACTTGTTTTCTTTGTCAAATTTACAAAAAATAATCTTTGATGTTAAATTTCGGAGGAGTTTCGGTGACGGTATTCTAACTAACGTTTTTTGATTTAAGTCGGCTAGAGTATCATAAATTTTCATTGCAATTTTACCTTTCATCCATTGCCAGATTTTTTCAGCAGGGTTGAGTCCTGGAGAATATGGAGGAATTGGTAACAGAAATATGTTCTCAGTGATATTACATTTTTTGTGGAATGAAATGCTACATTATCAATTATCATAATCTTTAATTCTGTTGGTTTATGATTCCAAATATTTTATAAATAATTCTTTACAAACACTCTGTGTTGTCATACAAAAACTCTCAACTGTTATGGGGGAAAAACTTCCCCAAAGCCAATTAGAGATAACTGAGCTTATAGGTACCAATGGCTTTCATTCTTTTTGCCATAATAACTCTTTTTATTTTGTGATCAACCCGAAGCGACTTTCATCTTGAAAGTATAAATTTACAGATTTTAAATTATTTTTATCAAGAATAATTCTGTACTCTTCGAGCTTATTTACAAGGTTTTCCAAAAACACTTCCGTGTTTTCTTTCTTTTTGTAATGGGATTTTCTTGCTATTTTTAACTTTGATTGATGTTTTCGTTTACAATATAAAGTTCCATAGTTAACCGTTTCGTTTTGCTTCAAGTAATCTTAATAATTCTATATAAGATGTAATTGTTGTTTTTGAATCAGTCAATTTCTACTCAATAGACTTCACCATTTTATCTGATATTTGCTTAGTATTGTTTCCCCTACTTCTAACACATAACATTTCAGAAATACCATTTTTTAAATAGTCTTTAAACCAAACTCTTACTGTCTTTTCAGTTCTCCCAAGCTTCTTAGTTATATCACTAAAACAAACACATTTCCCTTTCTTAATTAGGATCAAGGTCTTTACTCGGTCTTTCTTCAAAGAACCTGATGTCTTTGTTAGTAATTTTTCTAAAAAATCAAGATCTTCACTTATAGGTTACATACTTAAAAGCACAAAATTTATTTTTTAAAAACTAATCATTTTAGTTATACTTGACATAGTTTGTGAATTTTTTTCATAGACTGACGTTAGTACAATTTTGTAAAATGACCGAGGATAAAATAAATTATAACTTTTAATAAAAACAATTAACAAAAAATGACAACAAACACTTATTTAATTATTGGAGGAGTTACAGTACTATTTATTGTCTATATGATTTTCTTAAAAACAATAATGAAAAAAAGAAATCAAAAGCTCTTAGATGAATTTGAGAAAAATAATTCAGGGTTACCATTAACCGAAGAACAAAAAAGATTACTATCCTTTGGAGGAATATTATTTTATTATAGAGGCGAAAAAATACTTGGAATGAAACCTGAAAAAAACTTGTTTGAATATATAGGAGGACTAAAACAACAGTGGGAAATTTCAAATACCGCAGAAGCAAAAGAAACCCTAAATAAATTATTAAATTTAGAAAGAAGTAATGAATTTGAACCAATTATTAACCAACAATCAAAAGAATTGAGTTCCATTCAAAAAAAAATTGCAAAAGGGTTAGGAATTGAGCAAAATAAAGTAGAGCAAGTAAAATCTGCTTATGCTTGGGACATTTGTAGAGCTGTATCACTTACAAAATGGTGTCATTGGGTTGGGTATTTAACAGAAAACGAAACTTGGGAAATTATGAAAAAAGCTTCTGAAATAGCAAATATTAAAGGTAAAAATTGGGATGACTACACAATATCCTTTTTACTAGGAAGAACAATTCAGGGATTTGACTTAGATCAAATCATAATTGAAACGAAGCAAATCTACACAAGTAAAGGGGCGGCTTATAGAAAAATTGAAGACATAGATATTTATACAAAATATAAATTTAAATAAAAAACTACCGCCAACAGCTAAGGTTTCGTTGGGCTCGAAAAGCTAACAATGAAACCTCTGTTGAACGGAACCGTTGAGATTCCATCCACTATGGGAATATCGAAGTGAAAATTTAAGAATATACAAGAGGCATAAACGCCTCTTTTTTTGAAGTCTACTTTGGGTGGTTTTTATAGTGATTTCCTTAACTTATGGGTACAAAATCCCCATACTACTCAAAAAAACGTAATGTCTTATTTTAAAAAAGTTTTTAGGAAGTATATGCAAAGCAAAACGTCTTGTAATCCTTGTAACTAAAAGTTACACCTTTTAAATTTACTTCTTGGAGTCGATGGTTACTAATGGTGGGAAGATTCCAACTCCGTTGGAATCTTCCCGAAATAAAGCGCGGCGACGGCAACGTGTCGAGCATAATTGCTAAATGTGCTTTGACTTCTCCCTAATATAGAAATGCTACGTTCAAAGCGGTAAATAAGTACTAAAAAGCCTTCTACTTCTCGTTTGGCTTGATTTAGGATTTTGTTTTCTCTTAAATCATCAGGATGCTTTTTTTTGTAGCCATAATAAATAATTAAGTTATCTTTGAAAAATAATCAAAATACGCAATGCAACTACCGAAGATTTAGTTCAACATAGTTTAATTACAGTTTAATTTATATTCTCTAAATAAATATGATACGAATAATTTTATCAACCTTTACCTTTTTACTAATGTCTTGTAATTCTATGAACAAAGACGAAAAAACCATTTATATTGGAGCTCAAACAAAACCTTGTAACGCAGGAGTAATGGAAACCCAATGTTTACAAATAAAATGGGACAAAAATCAAAAAGAATGGGAATTCCTCTATAATAATATAGAAGGATTTAAATACGAACAAGGCAATGAATATGAACTTATTATTAAAGAAGAAAAAATACCAAATCCACCAGCTGACGGATCAAGTATAAAATATACTCTGATAAAAGAAGTCTATAAAAAGAAAAAATAAAGTTTTTCCTTAAAAAACATTCAAAAAAATCCAATTTCAAGAGACTGCCCAAAAAACTCGCAATCTTGTCATTTCGACCAAAGGGAGAAATCACATACTATTGATTATAAGACTCCTCCTCACGTCGGAGTGACAAACTGCATGTCGATTTATATTATTTTAAACTTTGAAATTTCCTTATAATACTTTTTTTTAACCTCGAGACTGCCCAAAAAGCTCGCAATCTTGTCATTTCGACCAAAGGGAGAAATCACACAATGTTGATTATAAGACTCCTCCTCACGCAGGATTACGCAGGAGAAACAAACTGCATGTTTATTTACACCATCTAACTTTGAAATTTCCTCATAATACTATTTTTTTAACCTTGAAACTGCCCAAAAAGCTCGCAATCTTGTTATTTCGACCAAAGGGAGAAATCACATACTATTGATTATAAGACTCCTCCTTACGCAGGAGTGCAAACCGCATGTTTATTTATATTATTTTAAACTTTGAAATTTCCTTATAATACTTTTTTTAACCTCGAGACTACCCAAAAAGTTCGCAATCTTGTCATTTCGACCAAAGGGAGAAATCGCATACTATTGATTATGAGACTCCTCCTTACGCAGGAGTGCAAACCGCATGTTTATTTATATTATTTTAAACTTTGAAATTTCCTCATAATACTTTTTTTAACACTGAGACTGCCCAAAAAGCTGACAATCTTGTCATTTCGACCAAAAGGAGAAATCACATAATATTGATTATGAAACTCCTCCTTGTGTAGGAGAGACAAACTGGATGTTGATTTATACCATCTAACTTTGAAATTTCCTCATCATACTATTTTTTTAACCCTGAGACTGCCCAAAAAATTCGCAATCTTGTCATTTCGACCAAAAGGAGAAATCACATACTATTGATTATGAAACTCCTCCTTACGTAGGAGTGACAAACCGCATGTTGATTTATACGATTTAAACTTTGAAATTTCCTCATCATACTATTTTTTTAACCCTGAGACTGCCCAAAAAATTCGCAATCTTGTCATTTCGACCAAAAGGAGAAATCACATAGTATTGATTATAAGACTCCTCCTTCGTAGGAGTGCAAACCGCATGTTGATTTACACCATCTAACTTTGAAATTTCCTCATCATACTATTTTTTTAACCTAGAGACTGCCCAAAAAGTTCGCAATCTTGTCATTTCGACCAAAGGGAGAAATCACATACTATTGATTATAAGACTCCTCCTTACGCAGGAGTGCAAACTGCATGTTTATTTATATTATTTTAAACTTTGAAATTTCCTCATAATACTATTTTTTAACCCTGAGACTGCCCAAAAAATTTGCAATCTTGTCATTTCGACCAAAGGGAGAAATCACATGCTATTGATTATGAAACTCCTCCTTACTGAGTAACAAACTGCATGTTGATTTATACCATCTAACTTTGAAATTTCCTTATAATATTATTTTTTTAACCTCGAGACTGCCCAAAAAGTTCGCAATCTTGTCATTTCGACCAAAGGGAGAAATCACATGCTATTGATTATGAAACTCCTCCTTACTGAGTAACAAACTGCATGTTGATTTATACCATCTAACTTTGAAATTTCCTTATAATATTATTTTTTTAACCTCGAGACTGCCCAAAAAGTTCGCAATCTTGTCATTTCGACCAAAGGGAGAAATCACACAATGTTGATTATCAAACTCCTCCTTGTGTAGGAGTGACAAACTACATGTTGATTTAGAGACTATCCTATAAAAGAAATAAAAATTAGTCTTGATTCTCGATGCGCTTCACGCTCGAACTAACGATGATTTCAATTATATACTCAACCGTCTGTTCGAGTTATTTTAAAATGAAAAAAACAGATCGAGAACTTTATTTTTTAATCCAGTATATTTTAAGTTTAAATGGATAAAACTACCAAGAACTAAATATTTAGATTAGCGTAAGCGATACAAAAAATATTCAAAAAAAGAGAAAAAAAGGAATTAAAAAGAGCAAAAACGTTCCAGACAGAATGGTCAGTATTAGCAAAAGTTATATCCGCCCAATTCTAAACCACAAAATAGCAATATATATTAAAAAATCCAGAAAATCTAAGGTTTTCAAATGGTATCACAAAAATAATCCATCTAGAGGACTTTTTATTTTAGAAAGTGTCACATCGGTAACATGCGTGTAAATTTGAGTTGTTTTAAGATTGCTATGTCCTAAAAGCTTTTGCAAAAAACGAATATCTGCCCCTCCTTCAATTAAATGTGTAGCATAACTATGTCGCAATCCATGTATTCCAATAGTTTTAGTAATCTTAGCTTTTTTCATAGCACTTTTAAAAACAGCTTGAATACTACGAATCGAATAATTGCCACCGTAAGCCCCTTCAAACAACCATGTCTTAGGACGATATTCTAAATAATAAGCTCGGAGGTCTTCTAAAACCGATTCAGGAAGATTCGTATAACGATCTTTTTTTCCTTTTGCATTTACAATCAAAACCCGCATAGACTGACTATCAATATGTTCTACTTTTAGATTAACAATTTCACTCACGCGTAGTCCCATCCCGTAACATAATTTTAAAATAAGCCGATGTTTTTTATTTTCCAAAACTGAGAATAATTTCACAATTTCATTTTTGGATAACATTTTGGGTAATGTTAAAGGGTTTTTGGGTCTGGGAATATCAAAAAACATTTGTTCGCGATGCAAGACTTTTTCAAAATAAAATTTGATTGCATTAATTTTAGAGTTCATACTTTGCTCCTTAAGTTCATTTTTTTGCAAACAGTACAGAAAGTAATCTTTCAATCTATCTGGTGTTAGAGAATTTACAGAAACGTTCCCCAGTAGTGACAATAATTGCATAAACTCTTGCAGATAGGTACGCTTGGTGTGGGGGCTGTAAGCCATTAAATCTAACTGATTACTATATTGAATTACAGCCAAGCGATTATTTTCTGAAATATGACTAAAAGTTTGCTCTTCCAAAGTTTTAAGAGGCAGTTTTAGCTCCTTACGAACGGCAGCTAAGTCAGGTAAATACCATGCTTTATGTGTACTACTATAACGGGCTGATGGAAAGCGTTCGCGGAGTGCGTCTTTCAAACTAAGCTGATATTTAAACTGAATCCAAATGATGTTTCGACCTTGATGTATGCCGAATGAAAATTGATATTGTGATAAATCCATAACTGCGCATTTTAAATATTTAAATATTATTTTTCGCAATAAAACTATATAAAGATACATAAAATACGTATTTGATGTATCTTTTAAAAGTATTGATTTTAAAGGCATTAGCTAGATGAACCTAGTTTTGTTTGTTTTTCCTTGTAATCATCGCTGAGTTGCGTATATTTGTGTGTTACCTGCAAGCATAAAACAAAACCGTCAAACAAAAAATGAAATCAAGAAATCTAATCTTTTTTATTGCAATACTATCTTTTATTAACGGATGTTCGTCAAGTAAAGAAGCAGACAAAAAATCAAATAATTTACATCTAAACGATATGACTGTACGGAACGACTTCAAAGGCTACTTTGACAGTTGTGGAGTTGATGGCTCAATAGCTATTTATGACGTAGAAGGTCAAAAATGGATTGTATCAGACACGGTTGGAATAGAGATTGAAACGCTTCCAGCTTCTACATTCAAGATTATAAATTTATTGATTGCCCTTGAAACTAATACAATCAAAGATGAAAACGAAATAGTTAAATGGGTCGGAAGTACAGATACAATTAAATATGGGTACAGACCTGAGATTTATCACGATATGCCAGTTAAAGAAGCTTTTGAATCATCAGCAGGTTGGGTTTTTGTTGAACTTGCAAAGAAAATTGGAAAGGATACTTACAAAAAATACCTAACTGAGAGCAAGTATGGGAACAATAATTTGTCTCAAACAGAAGCCGATTTTTGGAATTTTGGAAACTTTGGAATTTCACCTAAAAATCAGGTTGAATTTCTAAAATCTTTATATGAAGAAAAACTTCCCTTTTCTAAGCGTAATACTGACATCGTGAAAAATGTAATGATTACAGAGCAAACAGACGACTATACTATAAGAGCTAAGACAGGTTGGACAAGAGAAAACAATACCAATACAGGATGGTGGACAGGGTATGTTGAAGCCAAAAAGGGGACTTATATTTTTGCAACAAGAATTCTTCAAAATAGAAAAATGAATAGGTCAGATTTCGGTAATTGCAGAAAAGAAATCACCAAAAAAGTATTTAAAGACTTGAATATAATTTAAAAGAATGCCAGCAGGTAACAGCACCTACCCAAAAGTGGCGGTTCAGTGGTTAAATCAAGCTTTGTGCATCTATCAAAGTTTGTGCTTGGTTGACAGTGAACCGCTTCGAAATCGCCACCTTCGGGTAGCTGCAAAACGTTACCTGCTATGTTAGGACGACCGTTCACAACGACACAGTTTGACGGACTGACAAACGAAATTCGCAGAAAACGGGGAACGCTGAAAACCGAATAGAGTAAGCACAAACAAAAAAACAATTTTAAAAATGGCTTTAAGTTGGTATCAATGCAAAAATTGCGGAACAGCAATTAAAAAAGACAGTAGCCCAAGCAACTCAGGTTGTTCAGCTAAAACATTTCACTCGTGGACAAAACTTGCAGAAGTTGGCGACACTAATTACAGTTGTAAAAAGTGTGGAACAACAATACAAGCTAAATCTTCACCAAGTAATTCAGGATGTCCTGACTCAACTTTTCACTCGTGGACAAAACTCTAAAACCGATAAAATAAAGGTGGCGAAGCCACCTTTATTTTATTTTTAATTCAAAGAAATGGAAGCAATTCAAACAGAAAATAAAACAGCCGAAAGCATTCAAAAACTTTTTAAAAGTTCGGACTGTGTTAGAATACCAGCATATCAAAGAGCTTACAGTTGGGGCGACAAACAATGTTCTCAATTTCTTGAAGACCTTTTAGAACAAAAAGGAAAGAAATATTATTTAGGGCAATTCCTTTTTGAAAAAGATGGAAACACACTTTTTATAATTGACGGACAGCAAAGACTTACAACAACAATTCTTTTTCTTTCTGCAATCGCCAAAATCAAAATTCTAAAAGGCGAAAACATTGACAGCATTAGAGAAATCTATTTGACAGACGTTTTCAAGACTATTGATGACGACCAAGTGATTTTCAAAAAAGTAACTCAAAAACATTTGGTTTCAGCAATTGACGACACCGAAACAATTTCACAAAAGAGAATTATTGAAGCGTTTAACTTCTTTGAAACAGAGTTGAGCAAACTTGACAATGAGAATTTAAACTTAATTCAGCAGACATTAGAAAATGCTGTAATCAGCACATTTTATATTACCAATAAAGTTGAAGCAACACAGGTTTTTGAATATCAAAACAATCGTGGCAAAGAACTTTCAAGATTTGAAGTAATCAAAGCATATTTAATGCACCAGATTTACATTCAAAGCACAAACAACAACCAAGCAAACAATGACATTGCGGAAATTCAAAGCATTATTTCCAAAACATACCGATACATTGAAGCAGTTGAAGGCTACTTCACGGAAAATGAACTTTTAGATAATTACTGCAATTTGTTTTTCAACATTGGTGGTAACATTG
Organism: Flavobacterium sp. TN-1; assembly: GCF_052828645.1. Taxonomy (NCBI): domain Bacteria; kingdom Pseudomonadati; phylum Bacteroidota; class Flavobacteriia; order Flavobacteriales; family Flavobacteriaceae; genus Flavobacterium; species Flavobacterium sp. TN-1. The sequence goes on along the minus strand of NZ_CM128253.1, from coordinate 2,162,205 downwards.
AAACCATAAAAGAAAAGTTAAACAAAGAAGAAAATAAAACGCAATGGATAAAGTTGTTCTTTGAAAACTTCGTTGAACTAACTCATAGTGCTAAAAGTATTGTAAGTAACAAAAACCAATCAGATATTACAAACCTATTTTTTGTTGGTAACGAAGCAAATTGGAAACTTGTTTTGCTGACAATTTTCTACAAGGGAGAAGTAACAGGCGACACATTCAAAAAGATTTTGAAATTATTAGAAGTGCTTTGCTTCAAACTTAAACTTGGCGACTATCGGACAGACTATTTGCCTCATTATTCAAAGCAGTATTTCAACCCAAAGGTTGCTTACAATATTGACAATCTGTATCAAGACATTAAGAACGTAACAGAAGCAGGATTTAAGTGGTATTGGAATGACGGAGACAGATTTAAAAACATAATCACAAACTATTTTGACAACGAAAAATGGCATTACAACCGAAATACAATCAAGTTTGTTTTGTGGCAATACGAAAACAGTTTAAGACTTAAAAACCGTTCAGGTGCATTGTTAGACAAAGACCTCTATAACAGTTATACTATTGAACATATCAAACCACAAAACCCGACAGACGAAGAATACAGCGAAGAGTTTAGAAAGAACTTTTTACAACTTGCAGGCAACTTGGCTTTATTGACACAGAGCCAAAACAGTAAGTTCGGTAACAAATCCTTTGACATGAAAAGTGAATTGTTTCAGGACACAGCTTTATCAAGTTACACAGAAATCAGAGAAAAAACTCAATGGACAGAAACAGAAATTACGGAACGACACAAACGTATTTCTGACTTTGCTAAACACTATTTTGACACGACCAACATATGACGACCGAAAGAAACACAGCAGGTAACAGCGGTTTTGCAAAAAAGCGGGTTCAGTGGTTAATTGAACATTCTACCTCGTATCAACATTTGTGGTTTATTGACAGTTTAGTGCTTCGAAATCCGCTTCTTCGCAAAGCCGCAAAACGTTATGTGCAAGCACCAAAAAAACCGCTGACAGACAATGAATCCCCTAATCGACCAATTTAAAAAATATGGAAACCTAACTTTGGAATTGGAAGCCGAACTAAAAAGCAAAATCAAATTTCTGAAAAAACAAAAAGGAGATTTTTTATTGAAATCTGGACAAGTAATTTCTAACTTGTTTGTAATTGAGAAAGGACTTGTCCGCTCTTTTTACCAATCGAACGAAAGAGAAATAAATGTTTGGTTTGGTTTTGAGAATACAACATTAGGTTCTGTTATGCCTCTATTTTTTGATAAACCCTCAATCGAAAACATTCAGTTTTTGGAAGATTCAACTTTGTATTATATTTCGAGTAACGACCTAAACGAACTCTATAAAGTTTCATTGCAAATGAATATAATCGGAAGAAAAATGGCAGAAGAATATTGTAAAATTTTAGAAGAGCGTTCTTTTTCATTACAAACACATTCAGCCGAAGAACGCTACAATGATTTCCTGAAACGTGAACCAGAAGCTATCTTACGAATTTCATTAGGACACATCGCCTCATATTTAGGAATTTCTCAAGAAACACTCAGTCGTATAAGAAAGAAATAACGATTTTGACATTTATCAAAAAAGGCATCTCTATTTTATTGTTTCTTTGCATCAGTATAAATAATAGGACAATGAAATATTTATTTTTAGGGTTAGCAATCGTTTTTGAAGTTGTAGGTACTAGTTTTATGAAAACCTCAAACGGGTTTTCAAAGTTATTGCCAACGGCTGTTACAGTATTAGCTTATATCACTTGCTTTTTCTTCTTTTCACAAGCATTAAAATCCATTAACTTAGGTATAGCGTATGCTATTTGGGGAGGTTTAGGAATCGTATTAACTGCAATGATTTCGGTAGTGGTTTTTAAGCAATCTTTGGACATTCCTGCAATAATTGGAATAGTTCTAATAGTTGCTGGAGTTATAGTGATGAACTTTTTTTCAAAATCAGCAATACACTAACAATGCCTGCACATAACAAGGTATTGCCAAAAGCGGGGCTGAAAGGCTTCGATTGAGCATTTGTGCAAGGTTCAACATTCGTACTTCGATTGAACTTTAGTGCTAAAAACCCCGCCTTCGGCAATACCCAAAACGTTAGCGGTCATTGTAAATGTACAAGCATTAAACGCCCGACAAAAAAACTAACACTTCGTTGGTCTTGTTAATTATTTTTCGCAACTCGACATTTTTGTTTATATTTGTGCCATTATGAGGCAATAATATTTTCATAGCGTTCTACGCTTTTTTTCTTAACCAAATCTGGTTGATGTAAATCGTCAGCAAAAAGTGGACTGATTTAGTTCAAAACTAAGAGAGTGTTTTCAAAATCCTTAAATTTGAATTATTATGAAAACACCCAAGAAAAAAACAGCAGAGAATTTCATCAAAGACATTCGTAGAAACACACGAAGAATCTTTAGTTCTGAACAAAAAATTCAGATTGTTATGGAAGCTTTACGAGCAGAAATGTCAGTTGCAGAATTGTGTCGTAAGTATTCCATTAATGAATCTCAGTTTTATAAGTGGAACAAAGAATTTTTGGAAGCAGGTAAAAAGCGTTTAGCAGGCGATGTAACAAGAGAAGCTACGAGTGATGAAGTATCAGAGCTCAAGAAAGAAAATCAGTCTTTAAAAGTAATGATTGCCGATTTAGTTTTACGCTACGATATTGTAAAAAAAAGCTTGGACATGCTGGATTAACTGAAAAGTTTAAGAAATATATGCGACTTACAGTATCCGAAAAACAAGAAATCATTCACATGGTTACTCGTTCAGAAATTGGCGTAAATCGAACACTTCGGGAGATTGGAATCAATAAAAGTACGTTTTACAATTGGTATCATGCTTACAGCGAAAATGGTGTTGAAGGATTGCTTCCAACCAAAAGAGCAGCAAACAGGCAATGGAATAGCATTCCACAAGAGCAGAAGAATTTGGTTGTAAAATTAGCTTTAGATTATCCTGATTTGTCTTCTCGAGAATTAGCCTATAAAATCACTGATGAACAACAGATATTCCTATCAGAATCAAGTGTTTATCGGATTTTAAAGTCAAGAGGTTTAATTACAGCTCCAGCTCATATTTTTCTGAGTGCAGGTAATGAATTTACAGACAAAACAGGCTTTGTTCATCAAATGTGGCAAACGGATTTTACCTATTTTAAAATATTGGGTTGGGGTTGGTATTACTTGAGTACGGTTTTAGATGATTACAGCCGATACATTGTGCATTGGGAACTTTGCTCAAGCATGAAAGCCGATGATGTAAAAAGAACTGTGGATACTGCCATTAAAAAAGCAAAATTGGTAACTAAACAAAAACCAAAACTCTTGTCAGACAATGGTTCGTGCTATATTGCAAGCGAATTAAAAACGTATTTAAAAGACAATTATCAAATGCAACAAGTACATGGCAGACCCAATCATCCACAAACACAAGGAAAAATTGAACGCTATCACAGAACTATGAAAAACGTGGTAAAACTTGATAATTACTTTGCTCCCGAAGAATTAGAAGCTGCTTTAGAAAAGTTTGTTTATCGCTATAACAATGAACGCTATCATGAATCATTAAACAACTTAACCCCAGCAGATGTCTATTTTGGAAGAGGTGAAATGATTTTAAAAGAACGTGAACGATTAAAGAAAATGGCTATTATTGGCCGAAGAAATGAGTACCAAAAATTAAAATTAACAACAAATCAAAAAAAACATTTATCTTTGAATTATTAACTAAATACTCTCTTAGGAAAAGTCCACTTTAGTTTGAAGACGTACATGGTTGAGACTCTTCTTAATTGAATTTATTATTAACAAACTGCATTATACTTTTCAGAGTAATGCTATAATTTATCGCTTCATAAAAATGAAATCAAATCATAAATCAACACTCATATTTGTATTAATAGTTGTCGTAATTGACACCGCAGGTTTTGGACTAATTTTTCCAGTTCTACCACAACTACTAATTAATCTACTTCATTCAGACATCAGCACAGCCGCCAAATACGGAGGCTGGCTCTCATTTGCTTATGCAATTATGCAATTTGTTTTTGCACCAGTTTTAGGGAATTTAAGCGACCAATATGGCAGGCGACCAGTACTTTTAAGCTCATTGTTTGGGTTTAGCATCGACTGCATTTTTCTTGCTTTTGCACCAAGTATTTTGTGGCTTTTTGTTGGGCGGACAATTGCAGGTATAACAGGAGCAAGCTATTCCGTTGCATCTGCTTGTGTTGCCGACATTAGCACAGACGATAATAGAACTAAAAATTTCGGACTTATAAACGCAGGCTTTGGTTTGGGGTTTATAATTGGACCCATAATTGGCGGAACATTGGGACAATTCGGAACTCATACACCCTTTATTGTTGCTGCTATTTTAAGTTTTATCAATTTTATTTTCGGCTATTACTTTTTCCCGGAATCGTTAAAAGCAAATAACCGCAGGAAATTTGAATGGAAAAGAGCTAATCCATTTGGTTCCCTCAAACACTTACAGAAATTCCCATTGATAAAAACTTTAGTGCTATCAATGATTTTTGTTTCCATCGCTAATCACAGTATGGAAAGTGTTTGGGCATTTTTCACCATTGAAAAATTTAAGTGGAGCACCTCTCTTGTTGGCTACTCATTAGCATTTATAGGCATTCTATCAATTATCGTTCAGTTATGGTTAGTCAGTATTTTGGCAAAAAAATTGGGCGACAAACGAATGGCAGTATTAGGATTTGTACTTATGATGACGGGCTTTTTTCTGTTTGCTTTTACACCGTGGCAATGGTTGCTCTTTACCGCTTTATTACTTTTCATAGTTGGTGGAATTCAAGGCACAGCCGTTCAAAGTATTATGTCTTCTGCAATGCCCGACAACGAACAAGGTGAACTTCAAGGTGCTTTAGGCAGTTTAATGGGCTTGACAACTCTGATTGCACCACCGTTAATGACAAGCAGTTTTTCTTACTTTACGGGAAAACAATCCGAGATTTATTTTCCAGGAATTCCTTTTTTAATTGCTTCAATATTGACATTAATTAGTTTAATTTTGTTTCTTAAAAGTTTTAAAAAATCAAATAGACTGATAAAATCGGTGGACAAGTAATGACCATATAGACAGAAAACAACGAACCGCTAACAGCACCTAAAAAAAATGGCGGGCGAAGTGCGAATATAAACAGTTGTGCAACTAATAAACATTGTGCGTTTAGACAGTTTAGTGTTCCAAAGCCGCCACTTCTTTTAGCCGCAACCCGTTGCACGAAACCTTTGACCAACGTTGTCGGAAAATCGCTTGCAGACAGAAAACTGAACTAAGCAAGGAAATTGAAGAAACGATTAGAATCTAACAAGGTATAATGTAGCGTGTAGCGGGGAAAAGAAGCCGAACAGAAACCCGAAAATGATAGTAGGCAAAATTAAATAAATTTATAAATATGATTAAAACAATTAAATCGTTCATCGTTCTTTCATTATCATTAGGAGTTCTTTATTCTTGTAGTAATCAAGATGAAGTCACAACAGAACCACAAACTGAAAACTTAAATTATAAGACAGTTAAAATAGGCAACTTTACGTCAGCTGAAATTGGAGATTTACATAATAAAGCATTACAATCTTTAAAAGACAATGGTAAAGTAAAAGGTTCTAAAGAGGAAATCATTTTAACACTTCAAAATTCAAATTTTGATAGTAGAGTTTCAGATGTGGACATTTCAAATGCTACGAATAATTTATATCAAATTAAATTTTTTCAGAAAGCTCAAAATTCAACTTTGTCAAAAGTGGAAAATGTTGAACAACTTCAAGAAGATGCTCTTAACTTTTTAGTTTCCAAAAATGAAATCTCATTAGGAGCAAAAGATGAAATTAATAATTTGTCAACATTAAGTATTCCTGAAATGAAAACTAAAACAGATGAATTGTTATTATCAAGTGTTTATACTGCAAAAGAAAAACAATATTTTGCAGTTTATACAAACGTTTATGAAAATTCCAATAAGTTTTGGAATCCAAATAATACAACTGCACGTTGGCAACCATATGCTGCTGATGCTGTTGGCGGAATATTAGGTTTATACGGTGGTCCAGTTTGGTCTATTGTTCAAGGAGCTTTACTTTCTGCTGCTTTTGATTAATTTTTTTCTAACAAAACCATCAGTAAATTAATTTTACTGATGGTTTTTAAATTTTATATTATGACAAAAAAAATCATCCTAGTTTTACTGTCTTTAGTTTTTATCATTTTATTTATAGATTATTTCTTAAACTATTTTACACTTTTTCAAAAGTATATGCTTTCTATTTTATCTCTCATTTTTGGACTTATAATTTATCCAATAAATTTAAAGTTTAAAAACATTGAGGATTTTATGATATTACCAGTTTTAGCAATATCAGTATTTAATATTTTAAACATTTTTTATTTAAAAATTTATTCACCCAAGATTATTTTATTTAACATTTTGATAGGTTTATTCTGCTTTTTGCAATATTTCTATTATCGAAAAAAACGAATTATCGAGAATTAAGGCATCGTGCAACAAGCGTTTTGCAAGATTGCGGGTTTTGGGCTTTTTTAGAAACTAAAGTGCTAATACAAAGTTTAGTAATTATCAGAAACTTTAGTGCTAAAAGCCCGCAACCTCGCAAAGCGCTGGGACGTTGTGCGTAATTTCATCGAAAAATCTAAAATATGAAAATAGCTATTTCATCATTCTGCTGGGAATGCTTTGCAAAGACTGATCAATCTAAAGAAGCATACGATGAACTCGAAAAAAAATTAAATTCAAAAGTTGATTATGAAGTTGAGTTAGATAATGAGAATATCCATCTATTTATTTGTTCTGAAGGACACAAAAGTTATACTCAACTTCAAGAACAAAAATTTCAAATCTTATTCGATTTAGCTTCTATGGCTCTAAATGATGGATACACTAAAGAAGCTGTTTCAAGTTATTCTGGTGCTTTAGAAAGATTTATAGAATATTATATTCTTGTGAATTCACTTAAAAATTCAGTAACATTAGAAGATTTTACAAAAATCTGGAAACAGATGTCGAATCAATCCGAAAGACAGCTTGGTGCTTACTTTATAATAAGACTACAAGAAGGTAATCCTACAAATTGGGATGAAAAAAAATCTTCTTTCAGAAATAATGTTATTCATAAAGGATATATTCCTTCTTCAGACGAAGCAATTGAATATGGTCAATATGTACTAACATTTATTAGAACAAGTTTAAAAGAGTTAAACGATACTAGTAAAGAATTTTTAGAGAAAGCAACTTTTATACATTTAAGCAAAAATGGAGAAAAATTACCTAAAAATATAAGAATGTCTACTGGTTCAATTCCTACGATTATAACTTTAAGAGGAATAGAATCAGAGGAGTATGGAAATAAAACTTTAAAAGAAGAACTAGATTCAATTAGAGAAAATGGATTCTATAAGCATTTTTATAGAAAAAAAATATAAAAAACTACGCACAACAGGCGTTTGGCAAGATTGCGAATTTTGTAGTAAATACACGTTTAATTCTCGCAAGAAATTTTATCTTTGATAGAAAATAATAGGTTCCGAAGTTCGCAACCTCGCCAAGCGCCGGAACGTTATGTGCCATTTTAAGAAGACCGTACAGACGACAAACAATTAGACAAAAAACTGAATTTTCAAGACCAGAACAACAACTAAAAATTGTAACTTTGCATAAAAAAATATTTGAATGGAATTAGCCGTAAAACAAAGTACAAAAAATAAATTTGGACAATACTTTACACCAAAAGTAGTTGCTGATTTTATGATTGAAATGGCTAACATTTCACAAAAATCAAAAATTTTAGAACCTTCTTGTGGAGAAGGCGTATTTTTAGACCTATTAAAACAAAAAGGATTTAATGATTTAACAGCATTTGAGATAGACCAAGAATTAGCACAAGAATTTGATTGTGTAAGATATGAGAGTTTTATATCTGCAAAAATTGACGAAAAGTTCGATTTAATTATTGGTAATCCGCCTTATATCCGTTGGAAAAATCTTGAAGATGAACTAAAACAAGAACTTTCTAATAATCCAATTTGGAATAAATATTTTAACTCACTTTGCGACTATCTATATATTTTCATTCTAAAATCTATCGAGTTACTTAATGACAACGGACAACTTATTTTTATTTGTCCTGAATATTGGATGAATACTACTCATTCCATTTCATTAAGAAATTATATGGTTCAAAATGGCTATTTTGAAGAAATTTATCACTTCAATGAAACACCAATTTTTGATAAAGTAACCGTTTCTATTGTGATTTTTAAGTTTGTCAAAAGCAAACATAAATCGAACAAAATTAAAGTGGCTAAATTTTATGCAAACCAAAAACTGACAAATGAAACGCTTCAAAAACTGAAATTTCAAGTTGAATTGAAAGATGCAGAGTATTTAAAAGTAACCCAATTCAAAACAAATGAAAGATGGCTTTTACAATCAGATGAAGTACGTGAGGAATTACAAATTTTAGAAACTAACTGCTTAAAGAAAAATCAAAACACATTACTTAATTTGTTTGATGACAACAAACAAGAGTTTCATACTATCGGAGAATTTTGTGATATTGGCAATGGCTTGGTTAGTGGTTTGGACAAGGCATTTCAAGTAAATGGACACGTTTTAACAGAAAATGAACTCAACGCTACAATTAATGTAGTTAAAGCAAAAGATTTGAAGCCTTTTGTAATAGACAGTATAACAAAATACATTTACATAAACGAAGGATTAGAAGAAGAAGATTTTAAACAAACGTATCCTAATTTTTATAATCATTTTCAAAAATACAAATCGGATTTAGACAAAAGATACCAATATAATAGAAATATAAATTATTGGGAATGGGTTTTTTTACGGAATTTCAATTTATTCAAAAAAGAAGAAAAACGAATTTTTGTTCCTTGTAAAGAGCGAATTTCTAATAAAGATTATTTTCGTTTTTCTTTGGTAGATGAAGGCGTTTTTCCGACACAAGATGTAACTGCAATATTTAGAAAACCTAATACAAAAGAAAGTATTGAATATATTTTAGGGTACCTAAACAATCCAATTGTTTTTGATTGGCTAAAATGTAATGGTATAGTAAAAGGTAATATTGTAGAGTTTTCTGAAAAACCAATATCAAGTATTCCTTTTAGAGTGATTGATTGGACAAATGAAAAAGAAGTGGAATTACACAATTCAATTTCAGAACAAACCAAAAATTATCTAAAAAATCAAGACAAGTCTTTTCTTGAATTGATAAATCAATCATTTAACAAATTATTTAACATAACACGATGAACGTAAATTATACAGAATTAATCAAAAACGTAAAGGGAACTTATGTACAAAAACCACTTTCAGGAACTTTATCAGGACATTCGGCAGGTGAACCTTTTGACAAACACGTTTATAGTGAAATAAAAAAGCAATTACCCGATAATACATTTAGACAATACGAATATTTAAACGATTTATATAGTAAAAACGCTGAAATCATAGGCGTTGAAGCAAGACAAGCCTTGTTTAACTCACCAAGCGTTCTGTTTTTGTTGAGCAGAGGAAAAGAGGCGACAAAAAAGTGGTCGTTAGAAAATCCATTTGATGAAAAACAAGATGATACGGCTGATATTCTCGTTGTAAAAGACGATTTTTATGAAGTAATTGACATAAAGACAAGAAATTTATCAAAAACAGCACAAGCACCAAATATTATTTCAGCGTTCAAATTAGCCCAACTTTGTGCTATTATGTTAGACAACAAAGAGTTTGATAACCTTTCAATTAACTATTTTGAAGTAGATTGGCTTTTAGAAGATGATAAATTGGTGTGCAAAGATGCACATTTTGTAAGTCTATTTAAGTCAATCCCAGAAAATTTGTATATCAATTGGGCTGCTGCTATGCAAATTCAATTTCACGTATGCAATTTAGACCAAGACTTTAAAGGCACGATTGAAGAGTGGGCAAAAACTTACTTAAAACATTTTGTAGCACAAGTTTACAGGCGTTCGGAATATATGATTGAAAAGTACGCAAAACCATTTGAAAAATATATTGACTAACGAAAAACGGCACATAACAAGGGTTTGCCAAAAGTGGGGCTGAAGTGCTTCATTCAACATTTGTGCTTCTAATAAGCATTTGTGCTAAATTGAAACTTCGTGCTTCTAATCCCCCACCTTCGGCAAGCCACGAAACGTTGTGCGTAATTTCATCGAAAAATCTAAAATATGAAAATAGCTATTTCATCATTCTGCTGGGAATGCTTTGCAAAGACTGATCAATCTAAAGAAGCATACGATGAACTCGAAAAAAAATTAAATTCAAAAGTTGATTATGAAGTTGAGTTAGATAATGAGAATATCCATCTATTTATTTGTTCTGAAGGACACAAAAGTTATACTCAACTTCAAGAACAAAAATTTCAAATCTTATTCGATTTAGCTTCTATGGCTCTAAATGATGGATACACTAAAGAAGCTGTTTCAAGTTATTCTGGTGCTTTAGAAAGATTTATAGAATATTATATTCTTGTGAATTCACTTAAAAATTCAGTAACATTAGAAGATTTTACAAAAATCTGGAAACAGATGTCGAATCAATCCGAAAGACAGCTTGGTGCTTACTTTATAATAAGACTACAAGAAGGTAATCCTACAAATTGGGATGAAAAAAAATCTTCTTTCAGAAATAATGTTATTCATAAAGGATATATTCCTTCTTCAGACGAAGCAATTGAATATGGTCAATATGTACTAACATTTATTAGAACAAGTTTAAAAGAGTTAAACGATACTAGTAAAGAATTTTTAGAGAAAGCAACTTTTATACATTTAAGCAAAAATGGAGAAAAATTACCTAAAAATATAAGAATGTCTACTGGTTCAATTCCTACGATTATAACTTTAAGAGGAATAGAATCAGAGGAGTATGGAAATAAAACTTTAAAAGAAGAACTAGATTCAATTAGAGAAAATGGATTCTATAAGCATTTTTATAGAAAAAAAATATAAAAAACTACGCACAACAGGCGTTTGGCAAGATTGCGAATTTTGTAGTAAATACACGTTTAATTCTCGCAAGAAATTTTATCTTTGATAGAAAATAATAGGTTCCGAAGTTCGCAACCTCGCCAAGCGCCGGAACGTTGTGCGTCATTCTATGGCGACAGTGCAAACATCAACCGACAGTGCTAAAAATGAAACTATAGACTAAAATATTTAACGAATGGACGGAGCATACATAGCACTTAGAGGATATAAATTCCAGTTCGACAGGACTATATTGGAAATATTCAACAATTCGAACAAGACTATTGAAATTGAACAACTCCAAGACTATGGCTTTGACGACTATTTGGTTCAAGTAAAATATCATAATACCGACTACACTCCTGCACAACAAAAACAAAAAATAAAAAAGCCATTAGTTCAACTCTTTGAACAGTATTTAAAAAACAAGACTAAATATTTCATTCTGTTTATTTACTTTAAAGGAATTTCGCCATCGAAGAAAACACTATCAGTTGCAGAACTTGACGCAATACTAGGAAAAATCAAGAAATACACCGCTACGGACAAAGCTGATTTCATTAGTCGTTTCACTTTAATTTATGCAGAAGATTTTGAGAACCAATACAAAGCTGTTATTCAAAAGATAAAGGCTGCATACTCTAAAACAGATAAAGAAGCAGAAATATATTATTCAGTAATTTCAAGTCATTTATTGGATATTGTTACTAATAACCCACCCTCTGTAAATTCAAAAAGGAAAACATCAAAAAGTGAGATTGACAAATTAATTTCTAATGGTAAAAAGCTAATCTTTAAATCTGCATATATTGAAATAGTTGCGAAGGAAAAACAATTAAAACACCTGAATAGATTGTTTTTTAAAACCTCACTAAATACAGAACCCCTTGAAAGAATATTTATAATTGAAGTTAAACCTACAGTTGAAGTTAAACTATTGAAGGAGTTAGTTCTTCTGATAAAAAACAAATGGAGCAAAAACAAAACAAAGACTATTCCCGATACTGACCGATTTGTTCCTTATGTATACTTCAACGGGATACAAGAAAGTGATTTGGTAAAACTAAAAACCGAATTGCAAAATGATGGCTATGTGATTAAAGATGGATACGATTTTATGAATGCAAATTTCAACATTGATAGCATAAATATACGACCCACATTCACAAACAAATTGTTTTTTAAATTTATAAACAAGCAACAAGACCTTGAAGATATATTGAACAACCTGAATAGAACCGGTGAAGTCTATCAATTTTACATTGATAGCCCAGCTACCATTTTGTTCACTGGAAAACATATTGAAATAGAAATCAAAGAAATTGAAGACATTAAAAACATAATCTAATGGCTGAAACAAATGCAAATGGAGAGGTAATCGCTGTCCTACCAAACAAAGTAAAAATTAAAGTTGATGACTTAAATGCTTTTAGAGGAGCAGAACAACTAAAAGTTGGGTCTTACATTCAGATAGCAGACAATGAAAACTCATCAATTAAGCTAATCGCAATTATTGAGAGTTTTCTTATTGAAGTAGCGGACAATGGGGATAGAAAATACTTAATTGAAGCCAATCCACTTGGAACAATCGAAGATGGAAATTTTAGGCGAGGAGGTGATTCTATCGCATTGCCCCCTAAAGAAGCAACAAAGGCATCAACAGAGGATATAAAGGCGATATATTCAAGTGGTAGTAAAGAAAGCAAATATGAAAGGTTTTGTTTTGCTTCATTGGCTCAATCCCCAAAGGAAAGAATTGAAGTTCCAGTAAATGGAAATAAATTTTTCAATAAGCATTTTGCTATTGTTGGTTCAACAGGCTCAGGAAAATCTCATACGACAGCAAAGGTTTTGCAAAATGCAACCATAGAAAAAAAATCAAATTTTAAAGGATTAAACAATTCGCACATTGTAATATTTGATATTCATTCTGAATATTCTACTGCATTTCCTGAAGCAAATATTATTAGTATTGACGACTTAGTTCTCCCATATTGGTTATTAAATGCAGACGAACTTGAAGAACTTTTCTTGGAATCTGGAGATAACAACAACTACAATCAATCTTCAATACTAAGAGCAATTATTACAGAGAATAAGGAATATAATAATCCAGGTGTTGACAGGGTTTATTTTGATAGCCCGTTGAAATTTGACATTAATGAGGTACTCAACTGCTTCAATAACCTTAAACGAGAAACTGTTAACAGTGACAATGAACTGGATATTCAAATTTCACCAAGTCATAAAATATTTACTTCAGAAAAAGAAAAACACGAACATTATTTTAAAGCAGTTTATGATTTTGCAGCAACGAGAAGGGCAAGTGCAGCAGCAGGCCACGGAATTTCTAACGGAATATTCGCAGATGGCAAAATTGACAAGTTTATTTCTCGGTTGTCAGCAAAAGTCAATACACCTCGTTTACAACAATTTTTGTTTGGCACAAAAAGTAAGAAAATTACTTTTGAGGAAACACTTCAACAGTTTCTTGGATATGGTTACAAAGAAGGTGAGCGAAAAAACGCAAAATCAAATGTTACAATTATTGACCTAAGTGGTGTTCCATTTGAAGTTTTAAGCATTACCGTTTCGTTAATTTCTCGTTTACTATTTGACTATTCATATTACTACAAAAAACAGAATGGAGACAACGATATGCCACTCTTATTAGTTTATGAAGAAGCACATAAGTATGTCCCTAAAAGCGACCTTGCGAGGTTTAAATCTTCACGAGCTTCAATTGAAAGAATTGCTAAAGAAGGAAGAAAATATGGAATTTCCTTAGCTATAATAAGTCAACGACCAAGTGAATTATCTGAGACTATATTTTCTCAATGCAATAACTTTATAGCAATGAGGCTCACAAATCCAGATGACCAAAATTATGTAAAACGTTTGTTGCCTGACACACTTGGTTCAGTGACAGATATACTTCCATCTTTGCAATCAGGTGAAGCTTTGTTAATCGGTGAGGCAACAGTAATGCCCTCAATTGTAAAAATTGACAGATGCGAACACGAACCATCTTCCAATGACATTCCGTACCTTGAAAAGTGGAAAAATGAATGGTTTGACAAAGTTGACTTCAAAACTATAACGACAAAATGGACGACATAAAAGAAGAACGAACGCACAACAGCAGTTTGGCAAAATGGCGGGTTTAGTGCTAAATTCAACGGAAGTTCTTCGATTGAACTTTTGTGCAAAACGGAACATTTGTGCTTCGATTTCCGCCACTTCGCCAAGCTGCAAACCGTTGTAGGTAATTGTAGAGAACCACGCGTTGAAAGAAAAACAACTTAAAATTATGCTTTGGAATAAAATTTGTAGAATATTTGAAAAACTTTTGATTATTTTATCATTAAAAAATTCAATTATGAATGTTGAAAAATCAGAAGTATTTAGTACATTTGCAATATGTTAGTTACAAGACAAGACATAATAATTTTAAAAAATTTATCAACTACAAAAGAACTTATTGCAGTTGATGGGATTCCTAGTACCTTTAAAAAAGACTTTCAACTTTTCTTTTTTGGAAAGACTTTTTTAAAAAAAGACGATACTTTATTTGCATATCCTCATGATATTAAAAAGTGGACTCGCTTTATGTTTAATAAATATAGCGGGTAATAGTCAATGCTTCCAGACTATTTATTAGAATTTAATAAAGTCCTTTTAAGATTCCAAGATAAATTTCCTAGAAATGAATGGTCTTCTGAGTTTAGAGATTCACTAATAAATGATTATTCTTTTTATTCAGCTAGAGTTGAGGATTCAAAACTTCAATATGGCGACACAATTCGTTTTTTAAATAACGAAACTGTACGAGGTATCAATCTTGATTCTTTACTTGGTATCTCAGAACATCAATCTGTTTTAAAAAATCTTCTTGAAAATTTAGAAAATTTCAAGTTAACTGAAGAAATAATCAAAAATGTTCATTCGTGCTTAATGAGTTCTCCATTAGCATGGGAAACCGATTTTAAACCAGAACTTGTTGGAAATTACAGAAATGTCCCAACGATTGGATCTAGACAACCCTTTTTTGACAATAAAGAATATGCTCCTCATTTTAATTTAGAATTTATAATGGCTTCTTGGGTTGATATATTTAACGATAGACTAAATGATATTGACAACACAGTAATAGAAAAACATTTATTGACAAGGATTGCTTTCTTTCACAATAAATTTTTAAATGACATACATCCATTTGCCGATGGAAACGGTCGTGTATGCCGAATTATCATAGGAGCAGTTTTAATGACTAATAATTGCCCACCAATATTTCCAGAAGTCACAACCCAAGATGAACAAATAGAATATATCTCAACAATTGTAAAATGTGAGCAAAATAAAAATGATGATTTATTAGTTGAATATTTTGCAAAAGGAATGACAATGTATCTTCAGAAAAGAATTAATAGTTGATATTTAAATTTATGCCGACTTATTAAAAAAATCACAAAAGTCCCAATAACAACTACCTACAACAGCGGTAATTTTACTAAAAACGAGACGTTTAACAATAAAATTTAATATTTGAAGATGTTAAAAAGAGAAGATTATTTAGCGATAATTGAAGAAATCAGAAATACTGATAAAAAATCAATTGACGAATTCATTGAAAAAATTCTTGAACCAATAAGGAGTGAAAATGAAAACTTTATTGAAATTCTCTACAAAGACATTTTTTATTTAATTAAAGATATTGATAGAAAAGGAGAAAATGATTTATTAATTGAAAACGGTGATTTGATACTTGAAAATGGCGAGATTAAATTAACAGGTTATCAATCGAGATTGCATAATTTATCAATATGGCTTCATATGGAAGTCTGTAAAAAATTTATGGAAGAAAATCCTTTTAAATTTACAGAAAATATGGAAAATTTTGAAACCAACTTTTTAAAAAAACCTAATTATACGCCTGAATACAAAGCTAAACTTGATAAAATAAAAAGAAGTTTAAAAAAAGAACGAAAATTAAATTTAGGCGAAAATGATAGTTTTTGGAATAAGATTTTAGATATTGACAATCTTGAATTGAAACCTAATATTGCGGGAATTGGTTTAAATTTTAATGAAATAATTAACAAATTCAGAAAATAAAATGGAAGTAAAATTTGATTTAGTAAGAATTGGAAAAATTAGAAAAAATAGTATTTCTGAAACGATTCTAAAACAGAATATTGACTTGTTAAGAAATGAAATTCGTAGATTTTTGATTGACGAAACTATTAACAATAAAAATAATATACTTAATTTAGTAATGATAATTCCAGGTAAAGGTCATAATGTTAAAATAGCTTTGCATGAAATTAATGACTTAAATATAAAAAAACAGTTGAAAAACAATTTTCCAAATTCAATATACAAAGGAGAATATTCAATTATTTTGAATAACACTGAAAATAAAGTTTTTAAGAACTATTAAAGAGAAAAAACTACCGCTAACAGCGGTTTCAAGAAATGGCGAGGCTTGGGATTTATCAGAAATTGGAAAGGTTATTAATTTAAAGTTTTGTTTATATTTGTGAAGGCTTGGTCTTGGTTCATCGCCACTTCTTAAAGCCGTGAAACGTCAGGCCGTGAAAAAACCTCTTTTTTGAATACAATTCATCCCACCAAACTGACATAACTTTGTTTTAAACAATGCTATTTTTGAACTTATTTTGAGGTGTTTCAAAAAATATAAAGCCTATAAACAGGTTTAAATAAGTCGTTTTTATCAAAAACAAGTCCTTTGTCTTGTAAGGTGAGTTCCAAGCTTTGATTTTTGCTATTAAATCAGGGACTCCAAGAATATTTATGGTACGCTTGATGTTGTACACTAGCATAATCAAGCTATGTTCACCGTTTACTTTTTCTAATCCTATCAAATTGGTATGATTGTATCCCCATCGGCATCTTTCAAAAAAGAAACAAATAGTTTAAAGAGTTGTTTAAGAGCTTTGGGATTGTCTTTTCTAAAATCAGAAATACTGTGATAATTAGGACGAATATCTTCTAACAACCATTGCATTTCAATATTACGAATACACTCTTTTTCTAGCTTTCTGGAGCTGCGAATACCATTCAAATAACCGTATAAATAGATTTTAAGAAACACTTGGATATTGAAACTTGGACGACCTTCTTTTTTAAAATCACTGCTGTAAATCCTACTTTTTGAAAGTCTATGTGTTCAACAAAAGCATCTATGAATCGAACTGGGTTTTCAGAAGTAATTTTGTCTTCTAAACTCGATACATGTAGCTGATTACGGGAAATCCCTTGGATATGCTGCATTTTTAAAAATACGAAAATCCCTCTTTTTTAACAATCTATTTTAGTTATATTTGGTGGAGTTTGTGAAGTTTTTTCACAGACTGCCGTTAGCCAACATTAAAAAAACTTGACATAAATATTAAATATTATGTTTATAGACTCTTTTCTAGAAGATAAAATTAAAAGATCAATTCAAAAAGCAAAAATTGATTTAGAATCTAGACACGTTAACCTAAAAG
This sequence comes from Flavobacterium sp. TN-1, assembly GCF_052828645.1. Taxonomy (NCBI): domain Bacteria; kingdom Pseudomonadati; phylum Bacteroidota; class Flavobacteriia; order Flavobacteriales; family Flavobacteriaceae; genus Flavobacterium; species Flavobacterium sp. TN-1. The sequence goes on along the minus strand of NZ_CM128253.1, from coordinate 2,144,607 downwards.
AAGTACCCGAAGAAATTTTAAAGAAGAAAATAAGTGAAAATTTTGATACTTTAAATTTTTTTCAAAGTCATAATCCAAAACCCTCAATATTATTTGTAGATAAAGTTAAACTTACAAAAGTAGTATTAGAAGAGAAAAGTAATTCACGTTACAAATCTATAATTGGTTCAGGTCTCATAATAGCAGGTCAGCCAATCATAAAAAAACGGTTTGTAATGTCAGGTTCATCCATTGGAACATCAATAGCTTCAAAATATTTATCCAAAGCTTTGCCACAAAAGTTGCCATTTAGAGTTCTTGGAACTACAGTCGTAGGTCGTGCAATTGGAAGAATTGTTCCATATGTTGGATGGACATTATTGGCAATTGATATAGTAGAAATAATCATTGAATGTACAGAACATAAGGACGATGCTAAAGGGTTTTATGAAGGATTTGGAGGAGGTTCGTTTAGCGGAGGTGGAGCAGGAGGAAGATTTTAAAATAAAGATATGAAAAGTAATTTAAATAAAGAATTTTATGCTTTTTTGAAAGAAGAAATTAACATTAACATTAATGAAAATTCTCCAAATTTCAGATTAGAGAAAGACCTAAATATATATGGTGAAGATGCATTTGAATTTATAGAAAAATTTGCTAATAGATTTAACGTTAATCTTGATAATTTTAATTTTGAAAAATATTTTAATCCTGAAATAGACAGAATTAGTCTATTTTTTAAAGAAAAATTCAGAAAGAATAATAAATCAGAATTAACAATACAAGATTTAAAATCCGCCATAATAAATGGAAAATTTGAGTAAATTACGTCGGCTAACAAGCGTTTTGCAAAATTGCGATTTATACAGTAATATTATATTTTTATTTCGCTTAGAATGTTTATTCTAGTGTAAAGTAAGTTGTCACGTAATCCGCAACTATGCAAAGCCGCGGAACGTCAGGCTGTGAAAAAACCTCTTTTTTGAATACAATTCATCCCACCAAACTGACATAACTTTGTTTTAAGCAATGCTATTTAAGGATATACAAGAGGTATTTAACGCCTCTTTTTTTTGAAGTCTACTTTAGGTGGTTTTTTGAGTGATTTCCTTCACTTATGGGAAAATCCCCGTACTACTTTATTTTGAAAAAGTTTTTTGGGGAGTATATGCAAGACAAAACGTCTTGTGAGCTCCTCTATAGAAAGTGTCATCTGCTTTTTTAAATCCCTTATGACTTGTAATGTTTATAGTGTAACTTGAGCCACACTTAGGACACTTTTTTATTTTTTTCACAAATAAAGAAGTACATTGAAAGTAGTTTCAATATACTTCTCTTTATCTACTTATTTCATTGGGCTTAATAACATTTTTTAGGTGCTATTTTTTACTACATTGTCTTTTTAGCTATTCTTTACAACTAATCGAAATCCTTCTCCATGAATATTAAGTATTTCGACGTTTTCGTCGTGTTTAAGATATTTACGTAACTTTGCAATATAAACATCCATACTACGAGAAGTGAAATAATTATCATCTCTCCAGATTTTAGTTAAAGCTAACTCACGTGGCATTAAATCATTTTCGTGCAACGCTAACATTTTCAATAGCTCATTTTCTTTTGGAGAAAGTTTTACTGGCTCGTCACCAGGATATGTTAAAAAACGTAATTTAGCATTTAAATGGAATTTACCTATACTAAACTCATATTTACTACTATCTCCTTTCATTTCAGAAGCTTTTCGTTGAATAATAGCTCTGATTTTCATCAGCAACACTTCTGAATCAAAAGGTTTGTTCAAATAATCGTCTGCTCCTACCTTATATCCTTTTAGAACATCTTCTTTCATGGTTTTTGCTGTAAGAAAAATAAGAGGTACTTCTTTGTTTTTTTCTCTTATTTCTTTGGCTAATGTAAAACCATCTTTATAAGGCATCATAACATCTAGAATACACAAATCGTATTCGTCTTTTTTAAACTTCTCGAAGCCTTCCATTCCATTTTTAGCCAACGTTACTTCAAAATCATTCATACTTAAATAATCTCGAAGAATTGAACCAAAATTAGGGTCATCTTCTACTAACAATATTTTTTTTACCATTTCCATAATCAAACTATTAAGGGTAATTTTATTATAAATGTACTTCCTTTACCTTTTTCACTTTCTACTACCACTTCTCCATGGTGGTCATCCATAATTCTTTTTACATAGGCCAATCCTAATCCATGTCCTTTAACATTGTGTATATCGCCTGTGTGTTCTCTATAGAATTTATCAAAAATCTTTTTTTGTGCTACTTTACCAATTCCTATTCCATTGTCTTTAATTTTTATAACAATAAAATTTTTAACGTTTTCTGTGCTTATATTTATTACAGGTTTTTCAGGTGTGTATTTAACTGCATTTTCTAAAACATTTACTAAAACGTTCGTAAAGTGTATATCATTTAGTAAGGCTTTTGATTTTAATGCTTTAAAATCGGTTTTCATTTCGCCTTGTCGATCTTCTACAATTAAACTTACATGTTCAATTGCTTCTTCTAACATATCATGTACATCATGACATTCTTTTGTTATATCTAATTCTTTTCTTTCTAATTTTGAAATTCTTAAAACATTCTCTACTTGTGCATGCATTCTTTTATTTTCGTCTTTGATCATTTGCAAATAACGTTGCACTTTTTCCTTGTCATCAATTACTTTAGGATTTCGAATAGCATCTAAAGCTAAGTTAATTGTTGCAATGGGGGTTTTAAATTCATGTGTCATATTGTTGATAAAATCTGTCTTGATTTCGGAAATATGACGTTGAGTATTAAGCTGTTTTAAAGCACTATAATAGGCTACGATTATAATAGATGTGAATAAGAAAGCTAGAAATGCAATTCCAACAAAGTCAGAGGCTAAAAAGACTTTCTTTTTAGGAAAACTCAACAATAATTGATATCTACTAATGCCATCGTTATCCGTAAATAGGGGTGTATCGTAGGTATTTTTTTTATCGTATTTAAAATGTTCCGATTTAACTTTAGTGGCTAAACCGTTATTATAAATTCCGAACTCAAAAGGAGTATTTATCCCTAATGCTTTTAGTTCATTTGCAAATAAAACTTGTAATTGTTCTACACTTACTCTTTGCGAAACTTGTCTGGTTGCTGCTATATCTTTAAAATTAAGTTCAAAAGTTGCTTTATCTAAAATTTCAACCACCCCTGCTTTTTCTATTCGTTCAGAAGGATAAACCACTGAACTCATCTTTTGATCATTTAAAGTGGTTTCATTATACACTTCTGTTACGCGTTTTGCCACATAATTTTTGATTCGTGTAGAATCATTGTTTTTATCAAAGAACGATGAAGATACGGAGTAATCTTCGGGAATTATACTATTTGAATAAATTATGGTTTGATTTGTTAATTCATTTTTTTCTACATAAAAAAACTTCATTAATTCACTTCGTTCTGGTTCTTTTCCTATACTGTCTTTTATTTTACTAAATCGACTCAAAAAGGTATAGACTTCCTGCTCTTCTACTTCTCTTGCTACGTTATCAATAACTTGTTTTACTTGATATTTAAATTGTTCTTCTTTATTTTTAAAAGAAACATTTATCAAATATCCTTGCACAACTACAATTCCTAGAAGAGCGATGGACATTAATACTACGACAAAACGGAACCAATTCTTATTCATTGAAGCAAATATAATATTTTAACATTCATTTGTTAAAAAAATTAACCAAACATTAACAATAAAAGATTTTAGTATGAATTTGATAAAATTTTAAGAATATCATCAAATTGTTTTTGAGTTTCTTTTAAATTTTCATTTATTATAACAAAATCACTTTTTAGACGCTTTTTCTCATCTGATAATTGATTTTGCATACGATCTAAAACAGCTTTTTTAGTTAAGTTATCACGTTGCATTACTCTTTTGATACGTGTTTCTTCTGAAGCGGTAACTAAAATAATTTTATCACATTTTTTATAATTTCCACTCTCAATAAGTATGGCTGATTCTTTTACTACAAAGGAATGAAAATGATGTAGTTGCAACCATTGATCAAAGTGTTTCGCTACCAAAGGATGTATCAAATTATTTAATGTTTTTAATTTGGAAGGATTATTGAAAACAATTTGAGCTAATTGTTTTCGATTTATTTTACCTTCTAGCAATACACTACTCCCAAATAATTCGGTGACTTGCTGAATTGTTTGGGGTAGTTCCATTATTTTACGAGCTTCTTCATCAGCTATATAGATAGGGATTCCTTTATCTTGAAATAAACGGGCTATTGTGGTTTTTCCACTTCCTATCCCTCCTGTTAATCCAATAACTTTTGTCATTAAACTTTAAAAAATAATTCAGGAAAAGCTTCCTCTGGCATTTTTTTTAAGATATTAATTTTGTAATACGATTCTATAAAGCCCATACCGTATCCAAAAAACTGTCTCCAAACAGCTATAATAGAATACAGCCCTACTTTTAAATTTTTATTTTTATAGGTTGAAACAAGAAATATGGCTACTGTGTATAAAAAATATAGTTTTAATAACCAATCAAACAGAAATAGGAAACTCAGAAGTATACCTGTAAAAAAACCTAACACAAATAATGAGGGTAAAAAGAATGTGGGTTTTGCGTGTTCAGGATACCATTTATTTAAAATAGGCCTTACCTTACCAAATTTATTAACTTGAATATAAAATTTTTCCCAATCAATTCTTCTTTTATGGTATACAAACGCGCTAGGAATTAACTTTGTTTCAAATCCCATTTTCCATAATCTAATTGACAAATCAGGATCTTCTCCTGGATGAATATTAGAAAATCCTTTTGATGCTTCGAAGGCTTTTTTAGAAATTCCCATATTAAAGCTTCTAGGCTGAAATTTTCCAATTTTTTCACTAGCTCCTCTTATACCTCCTGTAGTGAGTACGGAGGTCATAGCAAAATTAATTGCTTTTTGAATTGGTGTAAACGTGGACAACATATCATCTGGTCCGCCAAAACAGTCTACATATTTTTCTGACAAGGATTTTTCTACTTCTAACAGATACTGTGGCGGAAGTATACAATCTGAATCCAAAATAATATAATAATTTCCTTTTGCATATTGCATTCCAAAATTACGAGAGTCTCCTGGCCCTGAATTATATTTTAAATAATAAGTCAAATTCAACTCTGCTCTATACTTATCTACTATATGTTCACAAGGTATTGTAGAACCGTCTTCAACAATTATAATTTCAAAAGGTTTATTATAAGTTTGTTTAGTCAAACTTTCTAATAATTCATCTATTTCATCTGGTCTATTGTAAACAGGGATAACAAAAGAAAAATTCATTCTTCTTACTTTTTTGACAAAGTTACATTTTTAACAAAAAATAATAATGAAAAATAAGTGCTTTTTTACCTTAATTTGTCTTTTTTTTACAAAAAACATTTCAAAATAGGGTTCTAATATAAACTACTTTAATTTTGTCATTATATCTCAGTTTATTCATTTTTTTATAAAAATACTATCTTTTTATTTTTACAAAAGTTTATTTTCTTTATTTTATTGGAATTAGTTACCCAAAATCACTGTGAAACATTTTTTAAAGAGGTTTAAGCCTGCTCTGAAAATTTCAAAAAAAGAATTCTAAATACCTTTTGTTTGTATTTAATTTTTAAAATTAAAAAACATATCGAGAATTTTACTTTTTAATCCAGTATATTTTAAGTCTAAATAAAAAGAGGTTTTCTAAATAATTAGAAAACCTCTTTTTATTTATTTATTAGGCTATTTATTTTATACTTTCAATAGGAACTATTTCGCTTGTATCAGCTAAATAATCAACTCCTTCAAAACCGAAACCAAATAGGTTTAAGAAATCATTTTTATAACCTGCTAAATCTCCAATTTCTTTTAAAGTTTCTGTATCAGCTTGTTTCCACAAAGTTTTAACAGTTTCCTGAACATCATCGCGCATTTCCCAATCATCTACACGAATACGTCCTTTTTCATCTACTGGTACTGTTGCTCCATTATATAAGCATTCTGAAAATAAACGCTGCATTTGTTCAATACATCCTTCGTGTATTCCTTTTGCTTTCATTGTTTTATATAATAATGATATATACAATGGGATGACAGGAATTGCTGAACTGGCTTGCGTAACCAAAGCTTTATTTACAGATACGAAAGCACGTCCGTTAATATCCTTTAATTTTTCGTCTATTTCAAAGGCTGTTGCTTCAAGGTGATCTTTAGCACGACCAATCGTTCCTTTTCTATATACTGCTTCTGTTACTTCTGGACCAATATAAGAATAGGCAACAGTAGTAGCTCCTTCGGCTAATACTCCAGCTTCTTTCATAGCATCAATCCACATTGTCCAATCTTCTCCCCCCATTACAACTACTGTATTATCTATATCTTCTTGTACAGCGGGTTGAATAGAAACTTCCGATACTACTCCGGTATGAAAATCAACCGTTTTATCACTAAAAATCTGACCAATAGGTTTTAATACAGAACGATGTAACACTCCTGTATTTGGGTGCATACGTACAGGAGAAGCTAAACTATATACGACAAGATCGACCTGTCCTAGATCTGATTTTATCATATTAATTGTTTTTTCTTTAATTTCTTTTGAAAAAGCGTCTCCATTAATACTTTTAGCGTATAAGCCTCCTTTTTTAGCTTCTTGTTCAAAAGCGGCAGAATTATACCATCCTGGGGTAGCTGTTTTTCCTTCTGTTGGTTCTTTTTCAAAGAATACTCCAATTGTAGAAGCATTACTACCAAAAGCAGCTGTAATTCTAGAAGCTAAACCAAATCCTGTAGAAGCACCAATTACTAATACTCTTTTTGGTCCATCTATTTTTCCTTTAGATAATACGTAATTAACTTGGTTTTTTACACTTTGAGCACAACCATCAGGGTGCGCTGTCAGGCATATAAAACCTCTCATTCTTGGTTCAATAATCATATCTTTTCAATTAGTTTGATTAGCAAATTTAATTTAAATAATTAGTTAAGCAAAGCTTTTGCATGTGCAATGGCTGAGTCTGAAATATTTTTACCTGATAACATTTCTGCTATTTCTATAATTCGTTCTTCTTGGGATAGTAGTTTTAATTCAGAAATAGTAACATCTACTCGATCTGATTTAAAAACTTTATAATGCTGTTGTCCTTTTGAAGCAATTTGAGGTAAATGTGTAATAGCAAAGACTTGCATTTTATGACTCATTTGTTGCATGATATTGGCCATTTTTTGAGCTACTTCGCCAGATACTCCTGTATCTATTTCATCAAAAATTATAGTAGGTAATTTTGAATAGTTTGCTAAAACTGCTTTTACAGCTAGCATTATACGAGACATTTCTCCTCCTGATGCTACTTTTTTTAGCAATCCAAAATCAGTTCCTTTATTAGCAGAAAACAATAACTGGATTTCATCTTTTCCATTTGGCAAGAATGTTGTTGACTCTTTTATATCAAATTCAAAACGAGCATTTGACATTCCTAATTCGTTTAGAATTTCTGTAATTTGAGTGATCAAAACTGGGACTATTTCTTTACGTTTTTTTGAAATTTTTGTTGCCAATTCTGTTACTTGTTCATTTTTAATATTTATTTCGGCTTGTAACTTTTGTATTTGTTCATCAAGATCATCTGCAAATATCACTTTTGCATCTAAGTTTTTTTGAATTTCAATTAATTCTTCAACTGTATTTACTTGGTGTTTTTTTTGAAGGTTGTAGATAAGTTGTAATTTCTGATTAACGAATTCTAATTTTTCAGGATCATTAACTAGTTTTTCGCTTTGATTTTCTAAATCTGTAACTAGGTCATCCATTTCTATCAAGATGCTTGTTATTCTTTCTAACAGAATTTGATATTCTGGAGAAAAATCTCCTATTTTTTGAAGTGAATTTTTTACTTCTTTCAAATTTTGTAAAACACCTATTTGTTCTTCATTACTTAACGCAATGGATTTGTCGAGATTTTCTTTTATAATTTCGATATTATTTAGTTTTTCAAAAATATCTTCTAATTCTTGTTGTTCTCCTTCTTTGAGATTGGCTTGAAGTAATTCTTGTAGTAAGAAAGTGTTATAATCTGCTTCTTTTGCTAAGGATTCTTTTTCTGATAAAATCTTTTTTAAGTTTGCTTGAAGCGACTTATAATGTTTTAAATTTTTTTGATAGAGTTGTAATAGGTTTGCATTAGATGCAATGGCATCTAATATTTCAATCTGATAGGATTCTTCCGTTAATTCTCTTGTTTGTTGTTGTGAATGAATATCAATTAAAAATGTACCTAATTCTTGTAATTCGGTTAAATTAACAGGACTATCATTTACAAAAGCTCTTGATTTTCCAGAAGGAAGGATTTCACGTCGAATAATAGTAATTTCTTCAAAATCCATATCATTTTGTTCGAAAAATTCTCTAAGATTATATGCTGATAGATTAAAATGTGCTTCTATTACACATTTTTGTTCTTTATCTTTTAAAGAGCCTAAATCTGCTCGGTTTCCTAAAACTAGTCCGAGTGCTCCTAATAAAATAGATTTACCAGCTCCTGTTTCACCAGTAATTATAGAAAACTGATTAGAAAAATTCATTTCTAATTGTTCTATTAATGCAAAATTTTTAATTGATAATTGTACGAGCATGTGGTAAAATTAAAAACTAATTTGACTCCATTTGTTAATATTTGTAGGAGATAATTTACTTAATGTTTCAACTAATTGATTAACTTCCATTTTAGGTCCACCAGAAAATATATTTAAAATTTCATCTGATTTAGTATCAAAAAAAACGCGAGTTAAATAAGCATTTGGTCGAGATGTGGCTATTTCTTTTAAATTAAAAATAGCTTTTTGAATGGTTTCTTTGCTTTGTTTAGGATTTTCATTCATTCTATCTAACGCTCCTAAATGGTAGTCATAAGTCATTTTGCGATAAGGCGAAAAAGTTGGTGACAATATATCATTTACTAAGAAATAACGACTTTGTGGTGAGGTATTCCCCCATGCTTTTTCTTGTGTAACTTGTGCTTGTGCTACAATATTAGATGCTGTTTCGAAAGATTTTGTTCCTCCTTCTAGAGCAAAGGTATCTGCATCTATTCCAATAATCATGTTAGCATAAAAAGCTACAACTGAGATGAGATTAGATTCGTAAGCGTTTGGGTTAAAAACTAAATTTTGAAATTCATTATAGGTGAAACTAAATTCTTTATCATTGATATTTAAAATAGGGGTTGTATAGGTTGTATTGTATACAGGACGAGTAGCTGTAACTTGTAAGCTACCAGAAAATTGATTTACATTATCGAAAGAAGTAATATTAAAGAAAAATGAACAATTGATTTTTTCATTTGATTTATAATTTTTATCTGTCCATTTTGTATTATTCATAAACTCTGTAAGTGATTTTTTCAAAGTTTTAAATATTTGCTGATTAGTTCCTGTAACTTGACTTGTATTAAGTTCTACTATACAATTCAACTCCTGTGCATAATAGGAATTGAAGAAGAAATAGATAAATAAGATGAAAATTTTACGCATAATGATTGACAATTTTATTTACTATATCCAAAGCTACTTCTTCTTTTGATTTCAGATTATGGGGTTCTATATGGAAGTTTTTATCAATAAAAGTGACTTTATTGGTAGGTTGTCCAAAACCAGCTCCTAAATCATTCAATGAATTTAATACAATTAAATCTAGATTTTTTTTCTGAATTTTTTGTTTTGCATGTTCAATTTCATTTTCCGTTTCTAAGGCGAACCCAATCAAGAATTGATTTTTTTTATTTCTCCCAAGAGAAGCTAATATGTCTTTTGTTTTTTCTAATTCTATTGTAAACGTTGGGTCGTTCTTTTTTATTTTTTGAGTGGCGATATTTTTAGGTTTGTAATCTGCTACTGCTGCTGCTGCGATGACTACATCTGCTGTGTCATAATATTCAAGAGAGGCATTATACATATCTTCTGCTGAACGTACTCGTTTTATCTGAATTGTTTTGTTTTTAGGCTGAAGATGAGTAGGGCCTGTAACTAGCATTACTTGGGCTCCTAAATTGGCTGCGGCATCAGCTATATCAAATCCCATTTTTCCTGTTGAATGATTACCTATAAATCGAACTGGATCTATAGCTTCATAAGTAGGTCCTGCGGTAACTAATATCTTTTTTCCTTTTAACGGTAATTTTCTTTCTAAATCTTTTTCAATGAAAGCTATGATATTTTCAGGTTCAGCCATACGTCCTTCTCCAGATAAACCGCTTGCTAATTCGCCATTTTCAGCAGGTATCATAGTGTTTCCAAAACATCTTAAAGCTTCAAAACTTGCTAAAGTAGAGGGATGTTTGTACATGTCTAAATCCATTGCTGGTGCAAAATATACTGGACATTTAGCAGATAAATAGGTTGCTAATAAAAGATTATCGCAATTTCCATTTACCATTTTAGACATTGTATTTGCAGTAGCTGGTGCTATAATCATAAGATCAGCCCATATCCCTAACTCTACATGATTATTCCATAAAGCTGAAGTATTTTCTTCATTAAAAAAATGGATATAAACAGGTTTTTTAGATAATGTTGAGAGGGTTAACGGAGTAACAAAATCAACAGAAGCAGGTGTCATAATTACTTGAACCTGAGCACCTGCTTTTATTAAAAGTCTTACTAATGAAGCCGACTTATAAGCGGCAATTCCACCAGTTACGCCTAGTATTACTTTTTTACCACTTAAAACCGACATGTTATAAGCCTATATTATTTAGTATTTTTATGATAGATTTTTCCTTCTAACCACTCTTGTACTGCTAAAGCATGTGGTTTTGGTAATCTTTCATAAAATTTAGAAACTTCTATTTGTTCTTTATTTTCAAAAATTTCTTCAAGACTATCATTATAAGTAGCAAATTCGTCTAATTTTTCTATTAATTCTTTTTTGATCTCAGAATTAATTTGATTAGCTCTTCTTGCCATAATTGTGATAGCTTCATAGATATTTCCGGTTGGTTCTTCAATTTTGTTTTTATTATAAGTAACCGTGTTAACTGGAGCTGTTGTCTTTTTTAAATCCATTCTAATATCCTATTTTTGAAATTGTTGTAAATCCTTTTCTATACGAACCAACATTTGATCCGCTTCTTTTTTAAAACTTGAATCTGTTTTAAATTTCATTAATCCATTATAAGCTATTCGAGCTTCTTTTAAACGTTCTTCCATCTTACTAGGAATACTATTTATTGCTAATTTATAAGAAGAATCTAGTTTATAGAATAATGCTTTTTCTTTATAAGTTGTTCCTGGATAATCTATTAAGAAATTATCAAATGCTTTTAAAGCTGCTTTATAATCTGAAATGGTATTATACTGCTTTGCTATTTCGAATGCTTTTTTTTCTAATTTTTGTTCTAATTCTAAAACCACTTTATTTGCTTCTGATAGGTATGTTGAACTAGGATACTTATTAATAAATTCTTGCATTTTTGAAATGGCTTTTTCAGTATCTGCTTGATCTAACGAATAAACAGGTGATAACTCTGAGTAAGCCTTAGCTCCTAAGAATGCTGATTCTTCTGCATTTTTACTTTTAGGATATAAAGCGCTGAAACTTTCAAACTGATAACCTGCTAGATAATATTGTTCTGTTATAAAATATGATTTAGCAAACATATAGTAAAGATCCTCAGCTTCTGATTTTCCTCTATACACGGGAGCTATTTGTTCAAAAAGACGAATAGCCTTAGTATATTTCTTTTGCTCATACTTATGAGTGGCAGCTGTTAATTTTACAGCTGGATCCTCTGATTTTAATGCTTTTTGATATTCACTACAAGAAGCTAACAACATTGCAGATAAAATACCGCTTATATATTTATTCATAAAAATTCACCAACTTTTTTCAAAGACTTATTTAGAATACCACAAAACACTCTCAAAAGTCAGAGTGCAAAGTTAATTATTAATTTTTTACTTCAAAACTTTATTTTTCTGCTATTTAGTCAATTGTTTTGTAAACGCATCTAAACGATTAGCTAAATCTTCATTTACATTCACTAAAGGTAAACGTAACGTATTTTCAGATAAGCCTAAAGATTTGAAAATTTCTTTTACTCCTCCTGGATTTCCTTGCTCAAAAATCATATCTATGCTATCCATTAATTTATAGTGTAAAGCATACGCCTCATCTACTTTTCTTTTCAGTCCTAAACGTACCATTTCTGAAAATTCTTTTGGATAACCTTCTCCTATTACGGATATTACACCAGCTCCACCTGCTAATACCATTGGTAAAGTTATCATATCATCTCCTGAAATAACCAAGAAATCCTTAGGTAGTAATTGTATTAATTTCATCGCTTGCACTATATCTCCTGCTGCTTCTTTTATACCTATCACGTTTTTACATTCATTAGCAATACGCAAAACGGTATTGGGTTGCATATTACTTGATGTTCTCCCTGGTACATTATATAAAATAACAGGAAGAGGTGAAGCCTCTGCCACCATTTTAAAATGTTGAAAAATCCCTTCTTGTGTAGGTTTATTATAGTAAGGCGAAACTGACAAGATAGCATTAAAAGATGACAAATCACGTGTTTTTAACTCTTCTACTACTTTCATTGTATTATTTCCTCCTACTCCTAAAACCAGAGGCAATCTACCTGCATTAGCTGCAACGATAGTATTTATTACTAATTCTTTTTCTTCTGATGACAAAGTAGCTGATTCTGCGGTAGTTCCTAATACTACCAAATACTCTACTCCTCCTTCAATAACGTAATTAACTATTCTTGTTAATGCTTGCACATCTACCGAAAAATCTTTTTTAAAAGGTGTTATCAAAGCTACACCCGTACCTATGAATGATTGCATTTTATTATATTCTTTTTAAAATTTTTAAATATTTAACTAATTCTTCTAGAAAAATCTTGAAATTTTGAGCATTTGTATTTATTATCAAATGATTTAACCTTTTATCTATTGTTGAAAAACCTACCTTAAATAAGGCTTTTGAGTTGTGTGTAACTAATAACAAAGGTGCTTTTTCTACATCATAATAACTTATTAACAGATCAAAAGGGGTATATATAAATTCATTAACAAACGGAGCCGAAAATTGTCCATTCCAGTTAATATCTTTAAAAGAAAAAGTGGGAAAAGTTAAATTTACCTTTTTTTCTAACGGATCTCTATAAACTAAAACTTTAATATTATCTCGTTTAAACCCTTTATTTATCAATTCATTTATGAGTTCTTCTTTTTTAAAAGAGTAAGAATCTTCTAATAAAAGCCCTACTTTTTTGACAGAATTAACTAATAAAGTATCTTTTACGGGTTGTAAAGTAGAATTTAATATTTTTTTTAACGATAATGCTTTTATATAGTTTATAAACATATTATTTTTGTCGTCTTGTTTCTTTTGAAACGAATTAATGTTAACAAGCTTTAAATAGTATATTAAATACTAGGTAAAAGTATAAAAAAGAGTAGGAATAAATGAAACATTTTGGTTTAATTTTAACGTTAATAACGTTTAGCTTTGCTACAGGTGCTCAAAATGTAGTAACAGAAATTCATGGTAAACAAATTAAGGTGGAAGCTAGTGTAGGTAGTATTCAGGAATATGAAACCTTAATTTTACCTTACAGGCAACAAATAAACAAAGATCTAGACAAAGTACTAGCTTACAATCCTCAATTGTTAGACAAAACAAAAGGAACAAAATTCCAAAGTAATATTGGCGATTTATTTGCTGAAATTATATTGGAAAGAAGTAGTCAAGTACTAAAAGAAAGAGAAAATAAAGTGGCTGACATCTCAGTTTTAAACAGTGGAGGAATAAGAACTGTTATTCCTCTAGGAAATGTGACGGCTAGAAACGCTTTTGAAGTAATGCCTTTTGAAAATGCAGCTATGATTTTAGAAGTGAAAGGAGATGTTATTTTAGACTTTATTAATTTCTTTATTAAAGAAAAAAAACCACATCCTTTTGCAGGAATGACTTTTTCTATAACGGCTGACAACAAACCTAAGGATATTAAAATAGGTAAAAATAATTTAGATTTAGAAAAAACTTACTATGTAGCAGCCAATGACTATTTAGCTAGTGGTGGCGATCGAATGGAATTTTTCTTAAGAGCTACTCGCAAAATATCTATTGATTATAAATTAAGAGATATGCTAATTGACTATTTTGATTCAGTAGATATTGTAAAAGTTCCACAAATTATTAAAGTTACTCAAGAATAACACTTAAAGAAAAGAGATTATGAAAAGAAGAGATTTTTTAAAAAATACAGTTGCTAGTTCTACTTTATTAGGATTAGGAGGTTTATCTTTAAGTAGCTTTAATACAGCTGGTTCTTTACGAAAACTTACTATTTTACATACTAATGACACACATAGCCAAATAGATCCTTTTCCTGAAGGACATCCTAAAAATCCAAACCTAGGAGGAGTTGCAAGAAGGGCTGCCCTCATTAGCCAAATTCGCAAAGAAGAAGATCATGTATTATTATTAGATGCAGGCGATATTTTTCAAGGTACACCATATTTTAATTACTACGGAGGAGAGATTGAATTCAAAGTTATGAGCATGATGAAATATGACCTTGCTACGATAGGTAATCATGATTTCGACAATGGCATTACAGGATTATATGGGCAATTACCTAACGCTTCTTTTGAGTTTGTTTGTGCTAATTATGATTTTAAAAACACTATATTAGATACACATATCAAACCTTATAAAATCTTTGAAAAAGCAGGAATTAAAATAGGAATATTTGGTTTAGGAGTAGAACTATATGGTTTAGTAGATCCTAGGTATTACAAAGAGACTAAATACCTAGATCCTGTAGAAATAGCAAATGATATAACGAAAAAACTAAAAGAGGTTGAAAAATGTGATTTAGTCATTTGTTTATCCCATTTAGGTTTTGAGTATAAAAATGAACCAGAAAGAATTTCAGACATCAACTTAGCAAAAAAAACAAAGAATATTGATTTAATTATTGGAGGTCATACACATACTTTCCTAGATAAACCTGTAATTGAAAGAAATTTAGATGACAAAGAAGTCTTAATTAATCAAGTAGGCGCTTATGGTATTAATTTAGGTCGTATTGACTTTTATATAGATGATCAAAAAAACATAGCTCCAGGAACAGGAAGAAAAATCGTTATATAAAATGGTTACGATAGGCATTCTTTAGTCTCTACTGAAGACAATTACTTTATTATTTAAAAAAAGAAATAGCCTAATAATAAAATAAACCCCGTCTTGATTTTTTTCAAAAACGGGGTTTATAGATTTAATACCTTTTAAATTTAAAATATACTGGATTAAAAAGTAAAATTCTTGATCTCTTTTTTCATTTTAAAACATCCGGTTTGTCACTCCGTAAGGAGGAATCTCATAATAAACATTATGTAATTTCTCCCTTTGGTCGGAATGAAAAAGATTTCGAACTTTTTGAACAGTCTCAAGGTTAAAAAATTATTATTATGAGGAAATTTCAAAGTTTAAATGGTATAAGAAAGATACTTTAAAAAAAGAAAAAAGAATTACAAATCATTTTCTTTTTAATTAATGATTTCTTTATAAATATTTTCATAAATAGGCACTATATTTTCTACGGAAAATAATTTGGCTGTTTCAAAAGCTTTTCTTTTAAATTCGTTTAGCACATCATCATTTGAAAGAATTTTAAGAGCATTTTGAGCCATATCATCTATATCTCCAACCGAACTTAAAAAACCTGAAACACCATTTATATTAACTTCTGGCAAACCACCTGAATCGCTTGATATGACAGGTACTTTATTAGCCATAGCTTCTAATGCTGCCAATCCAAAACTTTCTGTATCAGAAGGTAATAAAAACAGATCTGAATAACATAAGATCTGACTAATTTCATGACTGTTCCCAAAAAAAATAACTTTTTCTTCAATACCTAATTCTCTACAAAGCCATTCTGCCTTTTCTTTTTCAGGTCCATCACCCACCATCATCAGTTTAGCAGGTATTTTTTCTTGTATTTTATAAAAAACTTTAATAACATCAGGTATTTTTTTAACTTTTCTAAAATTACTAATATGGGTAATAATTTTCTCTTCTGGTGTAGCCATTACAGACCTCTTACAAATTAGATTCTGAGCTTCTGTTTCTTCAATTTCTATAAAATTAGGGACTACTTTTATTTCTTTTGTTACATCAAAATATTTCAACGTATCTTCTTTTAAGCTTTTTGAGACAGATGTTACTACATCTGACTTATTGATACTAAAAGTAACAGCTGGTTTATAGTAAGGATGGTTTCCTACTAAGGTTATATCTGTACCGTGCAATGTGGTAACCATTGGCAGATTAATTCCTTCTTCTTTTAAGATCTGTTTGGCCATATAACCCGCATAAGCATGAGGTATAGCATAATGTACATGTAATATATCTATTTTATAAAGTTTTACCATATCTACTAGTTTACTCGAAAGAGCTAATTCATAGGGTTGGTAATGAAATAATGGATATTCAGGCACATTTACTTCATGATAATGTACATTATGATTCAAAAGTGCCAAACGCACAGGTTGACGATAGGTAATAAAATGAATTTCATGACCTCGGCGAGCCAACTCTAAACCTAATTCTGTTGCTACTACACCGCTACCTCCAAATGTTGGATAACAAACTATTGCTATTTTCATAAATAATGAAAAATATTATTATTCTAAAAATTGTTCTACTCTTTCACCTAATCTTTATGGTGTTAACAAACTAATAGGAGTAGATATTTTTTAAAAATTATTAAAAAAAATGAGGTTGTCCAAAAAGTAATAAATCAACATACAGTTTTTTACTCCGACGAAGGAGGAGTCTCATTCAATATTATGTAATTCCTCTCTTTGGTCGAAATGATAAGATTTCGAACTTTTTGGACAGTCTCAAAAAAAAAATTCGTAAAGTAAATTTATTACTTTACGAATTTACTATATTTTAAAAAATTAAATACTAGTTTCACTAAATATTAACGATTAATCAAGAATTGAATCATAAACTATTTGTTGAATTTTTTCTCTTGTATTTTCTTTTGCTAGTTTATTTGGGGCATTACTATCAGGAAAAGTTCTATTGGATAAGAATATATAAATGAGTTCTTTTTCTGGATCAGCCCAAGTCATAGTACCAGTAAAACCTGTATGTCCAAAACTAGTTATTGATGCACATCCACAAGTTGGGCTTTCCCCTTTTAATTGAGGTTTATCAAACCCTATTCCTCTTCTATTTCCCTCAGTACAAAAATAACAAGTATTGAAATCGTCCATTGTTTTAGAAGAAAAAAACTGAATTCCTCCGTAACTTCCCTTATTCAAGTAAAGCTGCATCATTTTTGCAATATCACTCGCATTTGAAAATACCCCTGCATGACCTGCTACGCCTCCTTGCATAGCTGCAGCCATATCATGTACATATCCTTGAATTATATCCTGACGAAAATAAGTATCTCTTTCTGTGGGTGGTATTTGATCTATTTCTATTTTTTTCAAAGGATTATACATCGTATAATTCATTCCCATTTTTGAAAAGAAATTTTCATTTGCCAATTTATCTAAGGTGGTATTATGATTTGTTTCTAAATATTCTTTTAACAAAATAAAGGTAAAATCGCTGTATTTATATTCTTTTTTAGGTAATAACGGACTTTTTAATATTTTGGATATAATTGAATCTTTATAACTGTCTATTAAAAATAAACTTTCAGATACTTGTGTTGTAAAACCTTCTGTTTCTGTTTGACGATATAATTTTTCTGATGGTTTTTTAGTAAGTGAATCAATTGTTTTTTTATAGAAAGGTTCCCAGGGTTTTAATCGTGCATAGTGTGACAGTAAATCTTTAAAAAAAATAGAATCTTTGTTTGTTCCTCTTGCTTTAGGAAGCATTTCCCCTAAACGGGTTTCTAAATTTATCTTTCCTTTATCATAATCAATCATTACATTGGGTAAAGTACCTATAATTTTAGATAAAGATGCAATATCGTAAACATCTGTATTTTTAACTTTTGAATCTTGTTCATAGGTGTGATAACCGAATGATTTATGATAAATTATTTTTCCTTTTCTTGCAACTAAAATTTGTGCTCCTGGTGTTATTTTATCATCAATTGCTTTTTTAACTATATCATCAATTTGTTTTAATTTATTAGAACTCATCCCTACTCCTTCTGGGACAGAAAAGCCTAATCTATCAATTTTTTCGGTAGAGAGCCCTTCTCCTACCTTAAAATATTCTTTAATAGAAACAGGCAATTTACCTTTTGATTCTATTGCTCCAAAAATTAATTCAGCTGAAATAGTTTGTGGTATATCCCCATTTTGGTAGCTAACTATTAGTCCTTCTATATTGTCAAAGGATTTAATTTTAAGCAATGTGTATGGTTTCACGAAAACATCTAGGATTACATCGTTTTGAGCTGCTATTTTTTCTAACCAAAGTAAATCTTTTTCAGAAAAATCATGTTTACGCCATGCTTTATCCGACTTATGGTATCCTATAATTACCGTATTAAATTCTTTTAAATTAATTAAAAGACTATCTAGATTTTTTTCTTCCATTTCTTGTACTTCTGCATATTTTTTCAATGTGTTCAAGAAGACAGTACTCGAATCATCTCCTAATTTTACGTAGGCAATTTTAGCTTTTGTTAGATCTTTTATAGGTAATAGAGAATGTTCATTTTTTAAAACCGTAATTGCGTTTTCAAATAATTTATATTGTAATTTATTACCTTCTGGATCATTTAAATCATTAGACAACCCTACTAAATCTATAGGCTTATACTGGTGTAAACCTGCTTTATATTTATAACTTAAAATCTTTTTTACAGAATGTTCTAGACGATCATCTGTAATTATTTTATCGTTATAGGCTTGTGTAAATTTAGTAATGGCTGCTGGAACATCTTCTGCAAATAACATAATATCATTGCCTGCTAAGAAGGCTTCTAAATCTATATCGCCTGGTTTTTTAAAACTACTTGCTCCTTTCATATTAAGAGCATCTGTAAAAATCAATCCTTTAAAGTCTAATTCTTTCTTTAAAATATTTGTTACTATATTATAAGAAGTAGAAGAAGGATAATTTTGACGTTCTTCTAAACTTGGCACATTTAAATGAGCTACCATAACAGAAGATAATCCCAAGTTGAACATTTTTTTATAAGGATATAATTCAACTGAGTCTATGCGTTCTTTTGTAAAGTTTACGACGGGCAAGGTATGATGAGAATCTGTTTCCGTATCGCCATGACCGGGAAAATGTTTTCCTGTAGCAAATACGCCTTGACTTTGAATTCCTTTCATTAAGGCTACTGCTCGCTTGGTTACCTCTTCTCTATTTTCCCCAAAAGAGCGATTTCCTATAATGGGGTTATTAGGATTTGTATTAATATCAATTACAGGAGCAAAATTAAACTGTAATCCCATTCTTTTGGTTTCCTTAGCCATTCTTTCTCCTAATTGTTCTATTAATTTCATATCTTGAACAGCACCTAAAGTCATATTCCAAGGATAAGCATAAGTAGAATCTAATCGCATATTAAGTCCCCACTCTGCATCATTACCTACAAAAAGGGGTATTTTAGAATTTGCTTGAAAACGATTTGTTAATTTTGCTTGACGCATTGGACCTCCTTGAAAGAAAATTAGTCCTCCTATTTTATAATTCTTTATAAGTTTATCTAATGCGTTAAAATGAACTGTATCTTTATTAGAATACGCTGCAACCATAAAAAGTTGTCCTAATTTTTCTTCAAAACTTAACGAATTATAGATACTATCAACCCATTGACGTTCCCCTGTTAATTCGTTAAATAGATTGAATCCTTCCTTAGTAGGATCTATAAATTTTTGAATTACAGGTATATTTTTTGTTTCTGTCATAACAGTGCCTTGTCTTTTACGATTTTTTATAACCGCACATTGCATCATTAATAAAGCTATTACAGAAAAGAATAAATACTTAAAAATAGAAAACTTCATGTTTATTGATTAAAAAAAGCGGCTATGCCAGCTTTCATTTGCAGGAACTTCCCAAGAATCATTCAGTTCCTCTATAGTATTAACTAAATTATTAAAAACAATGGTAGACGCTGAAACTGCTTTTTCTTTAGCCATTTTCTTGAAATCTATTAATGATTTATGCGCTATAAAATCCCCATTTTTAAAAGTAACGTTCATTTTATCCAACAAATCAATGTCATATTTTTTTTCTAATTGCTGAATAAATTGTACTGAGCTATCAATTGAACACCCTGTAGGTGCTTGTACATCAGCATTCACTGCTAAAATAACGAAACGATTATATCTAATATCAAATGATGCTTCTAAAGAAGCACCATGAGCTGACCAATCATCAATAAATTTTTGGACATGAGCGGCTATTTCTACCACTTCGTCATCACTTAATTTACGGTTGGATTGATAAATCCAAACACGTGAATCAAGTGGCATTTTTTCAAAAGGTATATACATCTTAATATTATAAATCTTGGGCGTTAGCAATTAATTCTGCTACATCCAGTACTTTTACATCATGTTCACGATGTTTTGCTTTAGTACCGTCTGTTAGCATTGTATTACAAAAAGGACATCCAGCAGCTATGATATCTACTTTAGTTGCTAGTGCGTCTTCTGTACGTTCAACATTAATGTCTTTATCTCCGTTTTCAGGTTCTTTAAACATTTGTGCTCCTCCTGCTCCACAACATAATCCGTTAGCCTTAGAACGTTTCATTTCAACGAGTTCTGCATCTAACTTTTGAATTAGGTCACGAGGTGCTTCATATATTTTATTGGCTCGCCCTAAATAACATGGGTCGTGGAATGTTATTTTTTTACCTTTAAACTGACCTCCTTCAATAGTCAAACGACCTCGATCTAATAACTCTTTTAGGAACTCAGTATGATGTACTACTTCAAATTCTCCTCCTAATTCAGGATATTCGTTTTTGAGAGTATTAAAACAATGAGGGCAAGCTGTAACAATTTTTTTTGTTTCATAAGCCTTTAGTACTTCAATATTCATAAAAGCTTGCATTTGAAACAAAAATTCGTTTCCTGCACGTTTTGCAGGATCTCCTGTACAAGCTTCTTCGGTTCCTAAAACCGCAAAATCAACACTTGCTTTATTTAAAATTTTAACAAATGCTTTTGTTATTTTTTTAGCTCTATCATCAAAACTACCTGCACATCCTACCCAGAATAAAACTTCTGGCTGTTTTCCTTGAGCTAACATTTCTGCCATTGTAGGCACTATTAAATTTTCTGACATAACTCTCTATATTGATTTGTCTGCAATTTCAACTATTAATTTTCGTCTTTCCAATTCAAACGATCCATCTGACTATATTGCCAAGGTGCGCTATTATTTTCAATATTTGTCATCATGGCATTTAAAGACTGAGGTGCTGCGCTTTGTTCCATTACTAAATAACGACGCATATCCATAATGATTGAAAGAGGACTTATATTAACTGGACATTCTTCTACACAAGCATTACATGAGGTACAAGCCCACAATTCTTCTTGTGTTATGTAATCATTTAGTAATGTTTTTCCATCTTCTACAAATACCCCTTTATTTTTATTTATATTATCTCCTACTTCTGTTAAACGATCACGCGTATCCATCATAATTTTACGAGGAGATAATTTTTTACCTGTCTGATTGGCTGGGCAAGAAGATGTACAACGTCCGCATTCAGTACATGTATAAGCGTTTAACAATTGAACCCAATTTAAATCTGTTACATCAGAAGCTCCAAACTTACTTGGTGTTACATCTGCTGGTGCTGCCGCATAAGGATCAGCATTGGGATCCATCATTAATTTTACTTCATTAGTAACACTTTCTAGGTTATCAAATTTACCTAGAGGGTTTAAATCTGCAAAAAATGTATTAGGAAAGGCTAATATAATATGTAAATGTTTAGAAAAATATAAATAGTTCAGAAACACCATTACCATCGTAAAATGTCCCCACCATCCTACTCTTTCTAAGATATGTAAGGCTCCTTCGTTTAAACTTCCAAAAAAAACAGGTCCTAGATACTGAGATACAGCAAAGCTAAAAGTTCCTTGTCCTTCAAAGTGTGATTTTCCTAGTGTGAATAAAACTTCATCGGTTCCGTTCATTGTAAAAATACAAGATACTAATACAATTTCCATTATCAGGATTAGGTTTGCATCTTTTTTAGGCCATCCTAACAATTCTGTCTTATTTAAACGTGGTAATTTTAACAAGTTTCGTCTCATTAAAAAGGCAACTGTTGCCACTAATGCGGTAACTGATAAAATCTCAATAAAACTGATTAAAAATGTATAAAACCCGCCTAAAATCGGCTTAAAAAAACGATGAGTTCCGAAAATGCCATCAATAAGAATTTCAACTAATTCTATTTGAGTAATTATAAAAGCTGTGTACAATACGAAATGCAAAACTGCAGGTATTGGACGTGTAAACATCTTTTTTTGACCAAATGCTACTAGGAGCATATTTTTCCAACGATCTGATGCGCGATCTGACCGATTTACATCTTTTCCTAACTTTATATTTCGAATGATTTTTTTTACATTTTTTGCAAAAAATCCTATTCCTACACCAAGAATAATTAGAAAAAATAAACTGCTTAAATAATTCATATATCTATAAAAGATTGATTGGTTTAAAATTATTTTGTTTGTAATTCAGGTCCTTTATAAGGTTTTTCTTTTTTACCAAAAAGGGAAACATTTACATAACGGGTAGGATGTAAACGTAAATCTTGTAATAACAGTTCAATTTCTTTAGCGGCTTTCGTGAAGTTATTATACATTGCCTCATCTTTCATTGCTTTTCCTAAAGTTCCTTGTCCCGCTTGCATATCTGCCATTAGTTTATTAACATTAACTAAGGTTCCTTCTAAATTTTTTAAAGTTTTTCCTAACTCCGCTTTTTCTAGTTCGGTAGATACTTTAGAAAAATCTGTTGTGATTTTTTCTATATTTCCTAATGAATGATTTAAGCTTTTTTGATTAGTTGCTAATAATTGGTTAGCTCCTTTACCTAATTTATTAAACTCTGCCATTGTTTGACTAAGCTGAGCTATAGCTTGTTGAAGATCGTTCTTTGCCTGATCATTTAAAATTTGATTAACATTGACCATTAATTGATCTGCATCTTGAACTAATGATTCTATTTTTTGTTGAGTTGGAGCTAACTTTTTACCTAAATTATCTGTTAATCCTAGTTTAACATCTGCCTTTAAACGGTCTCCGTCAACTGTTATATTTTTATCATTAAAATTAGGAATAATGGCTATTTGTTTTCCACCAATAAAACCAGGCTCATATATTTGAGCTACACTTGTTTTAGAGATTGGAAAATCATCTTGATTAATTTGTAATTCAGCTAAAATTTTACCGTTTTCTGTTAAATTTAAAGATTTTACTTTACCAACTACTTTACCACTAATGGTAACGGACGCAGAAGAGAGTAAACCTTCTACATTATCAAATTCCACAAATAATCTTTTATGGCTATTTAACAGATTACTTCCTTTTAAAAAACTATATCCCCAGATAAATAATAAAATAGAGGCAATTACTAGGATTGCTGTTTTAATTTCACGTGTTATTTTCAAAATATAAACTTTTTTTTGCAAAAATACTAATTACTTGGCAGATTTCACTGCTTCATTAAGGGTAATTTTAGTTCCATTTTTATAGGGAACAATAAAAGCTGATTCATACCCTTTGGTTTTAGCTTCTATTAACATTTTTCTAGATTCTTGATAATCATTTGTTTCTCCATACATGTATTTATAGTATCCCCCTTCAAAAACAGAAGAAATACTAGATAAACCATTAAAATTTTCAGGTTTAATATCTATTTGCATGTTACTTGCTTTCAATTGTATTTTAAAAATAACTTTTTGATTATCGACTACTTTATTTTTTGTTTCTATTTTTACGGGGTCTTGTTTTACAACCTCTTTTACTGGTGTCAATATTTCTTTAGTTTTTGGTGTTGTATCTTTTGGTGCTGGTTTTTCTGATTTTTTTATATCCAAAAAAGGGATAGAACCTCCAAAATGTTCTGCTTTCATCCTATAGATTGCATCTGCTATAGATCTTGCCATATTTTCTTGTCCTTCTTCTGAATTTAAATAAGCTCCTTCTATTGGATTAGATATAAAACCTGTTTCTACTAAAACTCTTGGCATAAAGGCTTTATGTAAAACCATAAAGGGAGCTTGATGTACTCCTCTATTTTTACGGTTTACTTTTTGATCAAAATTGTCTTGAATTCTACTGGCTAACTCAATACTTTGATCTAAATATTCTTCCTGTGCAATTGTAGCACTAATCAAGGATTCAGGAGCATTAGGATTATAACCCGCGTATTTAGTTTTATAATTATCTTCTAATTTAATAACTTCATTCTCTTTTCTTGCTACGGCTAGACTAGAGGCACTTTTTGAAAGTCCCATTACATAGGTTTCTGATCCATACGCTTCTAAATTTTTATTAGCATTACAATGAATGGAAACAAAAATATTAGCTTTATTTTTATTGGCAATATTAGCGCGTTCAACGAGTTCTATAAAAGTATCTGTTTTACGAGTGTAAATAACATCAATAGTAGGATCTTTTTCTAAAATAGCTCCTAATTTTAAAACAATAGCCAAATTAATTTGTTTTTCCACATAACCATGATACGTAGCTCCAAAGTCTTGATTACCATGTCCTGCATCTAAACACACCTTAAATTTACCATTATTTTGTGCCTGAAGAATACCTGACAAAATAAATAAGGCTGTAAAAAAAACATATTTCATTTTATTTCTATTTTTCACCTTCATTTCACTAATGAATTAAATGGTTATAATTTTATTAAATACTTACTTATTTCTAAAAATAGCTGTAAGTTTGTGGCTTCAAAAATTAAGCCATATTTTTACAAAAATAGTATTTATAGCTTTGCGTACAAACTTATTTTACATCGTTTTAGTTCCTTTTTTCATAACCGTTTGTAGTCTTAATCTACGATCGCAGGAACTTCCTAAAAAAAACACTAGTCTACTATCTGTAAAACAGAAAGATAGCATTAAAGTTAATTCTAATATTTTAAATAAAAAAGAAGACGTTACCAAAAGTAAAGACAGTATAAAAAAGAAAAAATCTTTTTTAGAGGGCAAAATATTCTATAAATCAAAACACTCTGTTAAGTTAGACAACAAAAAAAAGCTTGCTATTTTAAAAGATGAAGCTGAAGTAAAATATAAGGACATTGAACTTAAGTCTGGTATTATTGTTATAAATTATAACAAGGACGAAGTATATGCTGGTAGACTAAAAGACTCTACAGGTAAATACATACAATATCCTGTTTTTAAACAAGGAAACAACGTTGTTGAACCCGACTCAATTCGTTTTAATTTTAAAACAAAAAAGGCATTAATTTGGAATTCTAGAACTGATCAAGGTGAATTTAAGATTAAAGGCGAAATAACAAAAAAAGAAAATGATTCTGTTTTTTTTATTAAAAATGCAAGATTTACGACTTCCAAAAATTTAGATAATCCTGAGTATTATTTTTTAGCTCGAAAAATAAAATTTGTTCCAAAAAAGAAAATAGTAGCAGGTCTAACCAATATGGTAATTGCTGATGTCCCTACTCCTATAGGGGTACCTTATGCTTTTTTCCCTATGACTGAACAAGCAACTTCTGGGATTATAATGCCTACTTTTGGACAAAATAACACACAAGGATACTCATTACAAAATGGTGGATATTATTTTGCAATTAGCAATAATCTAGATCTAGCATTACTAGGAGATTACTTTACAAATGGTAGTTATGGACTAAGAGCCGAAACAAATTATGCTAAACGATATAAATATAGAGGCAATTTTAATTTTCGTTATGAAAATCAAATAAATGGAGAAAGAGGACTACCTGGTTATGGAAAATCTACATTATATAATTTACAATGGAATCATTCTCCAGATGCTAAAGCAACACCTAATTCAAGGTTTTCTGCCTCGGTAAACTTAGGAAGTAGTAAATACTACCAACAGTCATTTAATCAATTAAATACTTCTAATTTTTTAAATAATACGTTAAGTTCTTCTATTTCATACGGAAAAACATTTAACTGGACTCCGCAGGTAAACCTATCTTTAACTGCTTCACACTCTCAAAACACAAATACAAAACAAATTAATATGACACTGCCTACCCTTCAAATTGGTGTAGATCGTGTTTTTCCGTTTGCTTCTAAAAGTGGCACTAAAAAAGGTTTTATTAAAAACTTAAATTTCACTTATAGCTTACGTGGTGAAAATCGTGTCCAAACAACGGATTCTTTATTCTTCAAACCTGCTATGTTTAGAAATATGCAAAATGGGATTCAGCATAACATCCCTTTTAGTACAAACTTTAAACTCCTTAAATACTTTAGTATCACAGCTTCTTCTAATTTTAATGAAACTTGGTATTTTAAAACTATAAGAAAACAATACAATACAACTCTAAAAAAGGTAGAAGATATAGAAAAATCAGGTTTTGACTCTTTTAGAACTTATGATTTTTCAAGTAGTATAGGAACCACTATTTATGGAACTTTTAATTTTAAAAAAAGTGGAAAAATACAATCTATAAGACATACTATGCGTCCAAATGTTAGCTATGCCTATGCTCCTAGTTTTGAAAAATATTACGACACATACGCAATTGACGGCAGTGGAAAAATGGCCAATTATACACGTTTTGAAAAAGGCATTTTTGGAAGTCCTTCTGAAAGAAGAAATAACAATCTCTCTCTTTCTCTTAACAACGTTTTTGAAGCAAAAGTAAGAGACAAAGATTCTACAAAAACAACTCCTAAAAAAATAATTTTAATTAACAACTTAAATATATCTACTAACTACAACATTGATGCTGACTCCTTAAAATGGTCACCTTTAAGATTAAGCGGTGGTACTACCCTACTCAAAAACAAGCTCAATATTAATTTTGGTATGACCTTAAATCCTTATGCTATTAATAAAAAAGGTAATATGATAGAGAAACTTAACATTAATAATGGTGGTAGCTTGTTTCGTATGACCAGTGCTAATATCACTTTAAACTACTCTATTAATAGTAATGAATTAAGCGGGAAAGGAAAATCTGAGCAAAATAACCTTAACAATTCAGGTTTAAGAAATGGCGGTAGAGCAGATGATCTTTTTGGTAGTTCTAATGATTTCAGTAATCGAAATCAAAATCCTTTCGATAAAAAAGACAAGGAAGACTCTAATTTCAAAGGCTTTTATTCTTCAGTGATTCCTTGGGATTTAAACCTTGCTTATTCTTTAACCTACTCTAATAATAAAAGAGAAAATACTATTACTCAAAATTCACTCATGATTTCAGGAAATGTAGATCTTACTCCTCGTTGGAAAACAGGAATATCAACTGGATATGATTTTGTACAAAAGGGCGTTACATATACTCAATTACGTTTTCAAAGAGATTTATTAAGTTGGCGTATGGATTTCCAATGGAATCCATTTGGAGATAGAGCCTCATGGTATTTTTTCATAGGAATTAGTTCTTCTGTACTAAGTGATATTAAGTGGGATAAAAGAAGCTTACCTGACAGAAGACTATAATAATTTACTTAACAAAATATATAAAACACTATAGAATAAGGAGGTTTTAAAAACAAAAAAACAGGAGTTAATAAGATAATAATATATTTTAACCAATAAAAAATGAATTTTTAGTATATGAAAAAAATAATTTTCACAAAAAAAGCACCAGCTCCTATTGGACCTTATAATCAAGCAGTACTCATTAAAGACACTTTATATACATCTGGACAAATAGCTATTAATCCCGAAAATAACGAATTGATTTTAACTTCAATTGAGGAAGAAACAGAACAAGTTATGCAAAATTTAAAAGCAGTACTTGAAGCTGCTGATATGACTTTTGAAAACGTTATTAAAACAACTATTTTCATTATGAATATGGGCGATTTCACAAAGATCAACTCTATTTATGGAAAATATTTCGAAGAAGCTACTGCTCCTGCTCGCGAAACAGTACAGGTTGCTACGCTTCCTAAAAACGTAAACATTGAAATTTCTATGATTGCTGTTAAGTAAAATTATATTTCAATACAAAGCAAAAATGAGATGATCTTTCTTAGATATCGTCTCATTTTTACTTTAACTAGTGGTTAAACTAAAATTTTATACCATTTAAACTTAAAATATACTGGATTAAAAGTAAAGTTCTCGATAGATTTTTTTTCATTTTAAAAACAACTCGAACAGACAGTTGAGTATATAATTGAAATCATCGTTAGTTCGAGCGCGAAGCGCATCGAGAACCAAATACTAATTTTTTATTGCTTTTGTAGATGTACTATTTTTAAAAAGAAAATTCAAAATTTAAATGATATAATATTTTTATTTGATTCCTTCTGATAAGACTTACTAATTATTTAAAAAAAGAGACTGCCCAAAAAGCTCGCAATCTTGTCATTTCGACCCAAGGGAGAAATCACATAATTTTGATTATGAAGAGGCTGTCCAAAAAGTTTAGAACAGCCTTTTTTATTGCTGTTTTACTCTAAAACATGTATTTTAGAGGTGACAAAAAACAAGCAATGGCTAAAGTAACATTTAAAAACCAGACAAGCAATTCTCCAGAACTTTTTCCAATCAACATTTTCGATAAAATTGATGACAACCACCCTGTTCGACTGGTCAATTCTATTGTTGACAGACTTGATATTAGCGACATAGTTAAGCTTTATCGCGGTGGTGGATGCTCTGCCTACCACCCCAAAATGCTAATCAAAGTATTATTTTACAATTATTTATCAAATGTTTATTCCTGCCAAAAAATAGCCAAAGCACTTAATTAGAACATTCATTTTATGTTTATCTCGGGTAATTCTACTTCAGTCTTTAGGACAATTCAAGGTTTTATTCGCAGAAGTGGTAAAATGTTAGTTGAGTTAGGATATGTAAGTCTTGAAGTTCAGTATATTGATGGTACAAAAATCGAAGTAAAATCTAATAAATACACTTTTGTTTGGCGTGGTTCGGTTGAAAAATACAAGGAAAAACTAGAAACTAAAATCAATACAATTTTATCCGATATAGAAAATAGTATACAATCAGATAATCAAGAACTTAACAAGGAAGAATTACTTAAAAAAATCAATTCAGAAGTGTTAAAAGAAAAGCTATCAGAATTGAATAAAAGTTAAAAGAACCTACTAAGAAACAGGTAAAAGAACTACAGAAATTACAGGAAGAACATCTTCCAAGATTAGAGAAATACGAAAAGGATTTAGAAATACTCGGAAATAGAAACTCTTATAGTAAGACAGACCCTGACGCTACTTTTATGAGAATGAAGGAAGACCACATGAGAAATGGACAACTCAAACCAACTTACAATCCTCAAATATCAATTGAAAATCAATTTATTACACACGTTTCTATACATCAAACAACCAACGATACCAACACATTAGAGTCACACTTAAACAGTTTTGATGAAAACTATAATAGACAAAGTAAAGAAGTTGTCGCCGATGCTGGATATGGCAGTGAAGAAAACTACGAAATGCTTAAAAACAAGCAAATTGAGCCCTTTATAAAGTACAATTATTTTCATGCAAAGCAGAAAAAGAAACTTAAAGAAAATCCTTTTTTAGTGCAAAATTTATTTTACAATCAACAATACGATTTTTATATCTGTCCGATGAGGCAAAAAATAGAAAACATAGGAACAGGCAAGCGAATCTTTAGCAATGGATATGAATCAGAAGTGACTTATTATCAAGCTAAACGATGCGTAGGATGCCATTAAGAAGTTTATTCCACAAAGCAAAAGGGAATCGAAAAATAGAAGTCAATCACCATCTAAATTACCTAAAAAACGAAGCTAAAGAATTACTAAACTCAAAAATCGGTTTACATTTTTTGGAATTGAAATGGTAGAAATGGAGTTTCTACTAATGGTGCTTGGTCATAATTTCAGAAAAATGGTAGCTACAACTGCAAGTTCACTGAAAAAAGTTTTTAAAACAACTCGTTCTTGTTCAACATACAACTATATAACTCGATTTTAGCGTCTAATTGTTTTAGAAAAATTAAATTTTACTAGCAATCACCAATATCGTGAATTTGCGACATAAAAAAAGCTGCCCTTTTAGGACAGCCTCATTATTTTCAAAATTAATTATAAATCTGTCTAAACTTTTGGATGCAGTGCATTTTTTGTTTCGGACAACTTTCTTATTTATAATATTTTATTTTACTTCTTCAAACTCTACATCTTGAGTAGCGTCACCACTTGCATCGGCTTGTGGCTGTCCTTGAGGAGCTTGCTGCCCTTCTGCTTGAGCTTTATACATTTCTTCTGAAGCATTTTTCCACGCTTCATTGATTTTTTCTAAAGCTGGAGTAATAGCAGAAATTTCCTTAGTTTCATAAGCAGCTTTTAACTCACTTAAAGAATTTTCAATATTTGTTTTATTACCCTCTGATAATTTATCTCCAAATTCTGTCAATTGTTTTTCGGTTTGGAAAATCATACTATCTGCTTCATTCAGCTTATCAGCTTTTTCTTTAGCTGCTTTATCAGCTTCGGCATTCATTTCAGCTTCCTTACGCATTCTATCAATTTCTTCTTGTGTTAATCCAGAAGAAGCTTCAATTCGAATGTCATGTGATTTACCTGTTCCTTTATCTGTAGCTGACACTTTGATAATACCATTTGCGTCAATATCAAAAGTAACTTCAATTTGCGGCACTCCTCTTGGTGCTGGTGGAATACCATCTAAATGAAAGCGACCAATTGTTTTGTTATCGTTAGCCATTGGTCTTTCACCTTGTAATACGTGAATTTCTACTGATGGCTGATTATCTACTGCTGTTGAGAAAACCTGTGATTTTCTAGTAGGAATTGTAGTATTAGACTCAATTAGTTTAGTCATTACACTTCCCATTGTTTCAATACCTAAAGAAAGTGGTGTTACATCTAGTAATAATACATCTTTCACATCACCTGTTAACACACCTCCTTGAATAGCCGCTCCAATTGCCACTACTTCATCTGGATTTACACCTTTAGATGGTTTTTTACCAAAGAATTTTTCTACTTGTTCTTGGATAACTGGAATACGAGTTGAACCACCTACTAAGATTACTTCATCAATATCAGAGGTTGATAAACCTGCATCTTTTAATGCTTTAACAACAGGCTCCATTGATCGTTTTACCAAACTATCTGCTAATTGTTCAAATTTAGCACGTGTTAAAGTTTGCACTAAGTGTTTTGGTCCAGAGGCTGTAGCCGTAATATAAGGTAAATTGATTTCAGTTTGTGCTGATGCTGATAATTCAATTTTTGCTTTTTCAGCAGCTTCTTTTAAACGTTGTAAAGCCATTGGATCTTGACGTAAATCTAACCCTTCTGCTGATTGAAATTCACTAGCTAACCAATCAATGATTACTTGATCAAAATCATCTCCTCCTAAATGAGTATCACCGTTAGTTGACAATACTTCAAATACTCCATCACCTAATTCTAAAATAGAAATATCAAAAGTACCTCCACCTAAATCATAAACGGCTATTTTTTTATCGTGAGCTGCTTTATCTAAACCATAAGCTAAAGCTGCTGCTGTAGGTTCATTAATAATACGCATTACTTTTAAACCTGCAATTTCACCTGCTTCTTTAGTAGCCTGACGTTGAGCATCATTAAAATAAGCAGGAACTGTAATAACTGCTTCAGTTACTGCATGTCCTAAATAGTCTTCAGCTGTCTTCTTCATTTTTTGAAGTGTCATGGCTGACAATTCTTGTGGTGTATATAAACGTCCATCAATGTCTACACGTGGTGTATCATTATCTCCTTTTACTACTTTATATGCTACGGTTGAAGCTTCTTTTGCACTTTCGGAGTATTTATTACCCATAAAACGCTTAACAGACGCTATTGTTTTAGTTGGGTTTGTTACAGCTTGACGTTTTGCTGCATCTCCTACTTTTATTTCTCCTCCTTCAACAAAAGCAATTACAGATGGAGTAGTTCTTCTACCTTCTGCGTTTGCAATTACAACTGGTTCTCCACCTTCCATTACTGCAACACATGAATTAGTAGTACCTAAGTCGATTCCAATAATTTTACTCATAATATAATTCTCCTTAAATTTTAATTCTTTTTAATTGACTATTTTTTATCTTAGTCTTGTTCTCAAACACTTTCGAAATGACAAGGACTATGCCAATACAAAAAACTTCTCTGTTTGTCAGTACTGTTCTACTCCTTTATGACAAAATGACAAATAAATAACTTTTTTTTGTTTAAAAATTGACAAAAAGACCAAAGTTTTTTATCTATTTTGTATTAGATAATACTGAAAATAATGATATGATTACATTTTATCGAATTTATTTTGTAAGCCTTGTTATAATGACAAAAAATATAGTTTTTTTTCACAGATATGGTTTTATTGCATAGAGAATAAAAAAATCGAATTCTTTATTAAACTTAAAATCATTTTTTATATCTAATAATTTTCTATTTTTTTAATTTGATTATTTTATAGGTGAAATAAGATCACAAAAAAGCCAGCTATAAGTTTGTAGCTGGCTAAAAATATTTTTAATTGATTTAGTATAGGTTAAAATATTCTTCATCAGACATTTTTCCTGATTTAATTTTTTGTAATTCTTCCATTTTACTCATAATTAATCGGTGGCCTTCGTCACTCATTCCTTCTGGTTTAGCCATTCTATAAGAAGCATTTAATACTCCATTATAGTAATAAAAGAATTCAGTATCAAACTGAGTTGCTGTTAATTTAGTATTTGCAGGATCTGCTAACAAAAATCCTAAACGAACTGCTGAGCGTCTTTGTGCAGGTTTACCATGATGATCTGATTTTGTTATTTGATTATCTCCAATTGAATATGCAAATTCATAAGCTGCGGCTATTTGAGAATAAGTAGTTTTCCCATACCCTTTTCTTAAATAATATCCTGCCATTCCATCTGCTTCTAACTCACTTGCTCTGGCGGTTGATTCTTTTACAGAAGGTAAACGAAACGTATATTGTAATTGATGTCCATACTCATGAGCAAGAATCATTATGTTAACTAAATTTGAGGCATCTTTAGATTTTGCATCTCTAAAAATTCCTTCTCCATAATAAATTTTTCCAGTATTATAAGAAATAGCATTATAAGTAGATTTCCAATCCGTGCCATTTTTTACAAACCTAAAAACTGGAGCTGCTACAAAAATTCCTCTCCAAAAAGTTTTAATAGCTGTATTTTGATCATTCATTAAAATAGCATCTGTTACTGTTCCTGCTCCATCAGATAAGGTTTTTGATAGAGTAGCCGAAGCTGGCCAATTATCATCAACAAAATCACATTCTTTTTCTACCTCTATTGGTTTTTCAATAATTACTGCTTCTTCTTGTTTTTTTACTTCTTCTTTTTCTTTAGAACAAGAACATAATATTAAAGAAACTACACCCAACAACAGAGTGCTTACTTTGATTTTTTTTTTCATAAACTTAGTTTGTTTTAAAATAATTTCTACAAATTTAAATTTTAAAAATCATAAATAAATTACAAAATACAACAATGTTTCAAAAAAAACACATAATTATAATTTAATTAATTTTTTGTTAAATTTAAATCATAAATAAAATTATAGTATATCATAAAAGAATAAACACTTCATATAATTAAATTTATTTCTTCTTTAAAATAAAATAATATCAAAAATAAATGATCAGTAGATTAATATTCATTAAAACGCCTACTTTTTTAAGTTAGTATCTTTAAGTTCATGCAAATTTAAAAACAAAGAAAAAATAGGATAGTAAGCAATATAATTACAAAAGAATTACCTACTAAAAAATGATCTTGTAGATAATATTTATAATTTTAAAAAAATAACAAGATAATAGTTTAGCTATGAAATAATTCTTAATATTATAACTAATTCTATTACCTCATCATTATTTCTTGTATTGTTTTTCTTTGGATATATAAATAAGTCAACATTATTATATTATTAGACAAATAGAACATTTACGAACATCATTTATAACGTATCAATAAAACTCCATTTTAGCATAAGTAACAAACCTTCTAAATTACTTTTTCTAGTCTTCATACTTAGTTTCTAAAAACCTCAAAATCATTTAGAAAGGATTTATTTTTTAAATAATAAAAAAGGAGTATAAAAAACGTCATAAAATGAATATATCTAAAAAGCGATAAATCTAAATGATTTTATTACCAAACTAAAAAAATATATAAAAAGAGGGTTATTTTCTCTAATATTTTCTAATACGCGATTTCGATTAAAATAAGATTACAAAAAAGCCAGCTACAAACTTATAGCTGGCTTAAAATAATATTAGCTGAATTTAGTATAGATTAAAATATTCTTTATCAGACATTTTTCCTGATTGAATTTTTCGTAACTCCTCCATTTTGCTCATAATTAATTGATGACCTTCATCACTCATTCCTTCTGGCTTAGCTAATCTGTGAGTACCTGCTAAGACTCCATCATAATAACGGAAGAAGTTTGAATCAAACTGAGTTGCAGTTAATTTAGCATTCGTAGGATCTGCTAATAAAAATCCTAAACGAACTGCTGAACGTCTTTGTTCAGGCGTACCGTGATGATCAGGACTTTTTGTTTCTCTATCTCCAATTGAAGAAGCAAACTCATAAGCTGTAGCTATTTCAGAGTAAGTAGATTTGCCATATCCTTTTCTTAAATAATAACCTGCCATTCCATCTGCCTGTAATTCACCTGCTCTAGCTGTTGATTCTTTTTTAGAAGGCAAACGGAACGCATATTGTAATTGATGTCCGTACTCATGAGCAAGTATCATTACATTGATTAAGTTTGAAGCATCTTTAGATTTTGCATCTCTAAAAATTCCTTCTCCATAATAAATTTTTCCATTACTATAAGAAACTGCATTATAGGTGGAATTCCAGTCCGTGCCGTTTTTTACAAATCTAAATACTGGAGCTGCTACAGAAGTCCCCCTCCAAAAAGTTTTAATAGCAGTATTTTGATTTGTCATAAAAGTAGCATCTGCTGATGTTCCTGCACTAGCAGATAAGGTTGTAGATAAAATAGCTGAAGCTGGCCAAGAAGAATCTACATAACTACATTCGTGTTCACCCCCTGTTGGTTGTTCTACAATTGCAGATTCTTCTTGATTGGTTAATGCCTCTTTTTCTTTGGAACAAGAAAATAATGCTACTGATGTAGCCACACTTAGCAACGAAGTGCTTACTTTGATAGCTTTTTTCATAAATTGGTTGGTTTTTAAATTATTTACGCAAACCTATAACATTTTTTTAAAAAACAAGAATAAAACAAACATTTGTTTTAACAAAAACTTAAACAAAAAGACAAAATAGATTAATTTTAACCCTATTTTCCATGTTTTTAACAAAAAAGTAAAATTTTGTGTAAAAAATCAACCCTCCTTTTTTACAAAATAATTGATGTTAAATAAAATTATAGCAACTATTATTAATAAGTAAGCACTTAATTGAATTAGATTTATTTCCTCTCTAAAATAAAATAATGCTAAAAAGAAATTAATCAGTGGATTAATATACATTAGAACACCTACTGTTTTTGAGTCAACACCTCTAAGGGCGTACAAATTTAAAAACAAAGGAAGGATGGTAAATAATATGACTATAAGAGTCATTACCTCCCAAAATAATAATACTATAGGAGTTTCTGATTTATAAAAAAAATAAAAAGGCAATAACAGTAATGATGAAATTATCAATTGAATTGTTAATACCACAAAACGATCAAACTGGTTATTTTTTCTTTGACTTATAAGATACATTGCAAAGGTTGATGCAATTATTAAGGAATAGATCAAATCTTCAATATGTCCATAAGATAAAATACCACAGCTAATAATAAATAATCCTACTGCTATCCATTGTCCTTTATTCAAATTTTCTTTGAGTATAAAATAAGCTAATATTGTTGTAATTATTGGACAAATTAGATAGGCAAATGAAGCAGATTGTATACTAACATGATTTACGCAATACATGAATAAAAACCAATTTAACACAAGTAACAAACCTCCTAAAACGGTTAAAAAAATTGTTTTTTTCTTGATCTTTATACTTAATTCATTAAACGTTTTAAAATTATTAAAAACGACGTGTTTTCTGAATAACAAATTAATGAGTAACAACAAAAAGGTGGCATAAAAAACGCGGTAGAATAATATATCTAAAGAAGGATAAGCATGAAGTTTTTTTATCGCCAAACTAAAAAAGCCCCATATAAAGAAGGATGAAAAGGCAGCTACAAAATATTTGTTAAGGTTCATAAAATCAGATTTATAATTATAAAAAAAGGATAAAAATACTCAATTCCTTTTATCCTTTTCTAAAATTAATATTTTTCAAAGTTCTAATGTCCTTCTTTGACTTCTATTGAGTCAACATCAATATTTTGTTTTTTTAATATATTCTTAACTAGAATTGCAAAAAATGTTAAATAGGCAAAACAAAGAACAGCTACAATATATGAATTATGTATACCTATTAAATCTGAAATTTTACCTTGAATAGGAGGTATTATTCCACCACCTAATATCATCATGATTAAAAAAGCGGAACCTTGTGAAGTATATTTTCCTAAACCAAAAATAGATAAACTAAAAATTGCTGGCCACATAATACTACAAGCTAATCCTCCCGCTAAAAACGCATAAACTGCAATAATACCTGTTGAAAACAAACCTATCAGCATAGCCATCAGACCAAATAAGGCAAAGATCATTAATGTTCTTGCTGGTTTATCTTTAGATAAAAACATGGCTATAATTTGTAATAGAACACATAAAACATAAAAATATAAAGGTTTCATATCTTTACCAGAAAGTATATTAGCCCCTAATACTATTCCAAATGCTATTAGAGGGACTACAATTAATGCTATTATCTTTTTAATTACTTTCAAATCAAAAACACTAATAGCACCAGCCCAACGTCCTATCATTAAACCTCCCCAATACATAGATATGTAAGGTGCAATATCAGAAGATTGTAAACTACCAAATTCAGGTAATTTTAATAATTCTCCTAGGTTACTTCCTATAGAAACTTCAACACCTACATAAACAAAAATAGCCAACATTCCTAATACTAGTTGAGGATACTGCATAGCTCCCCAGCCTTCAGGGTTTTTCTTAGCAGATGTATAAGCATAAAAAATGCCGCCTAGAACTACTACTAAAGCTCCAATTAGCCAGTTCATTCTATACTTATTTAAATCTAATAAATCAGACGAATTTAAATCATTTACATTCTGATATGTTTTAAAAATAAAGGTAAAACAAGCGGCTAAAAGTATGGTCATAACGACCAATGTCATTAAGGCTTTATTAGCTTTTTCCATAGGTTCATTAGAAATTCCTGAGGGTACCTTTTTAGAAAAATAAAACAATGTTGCTGAACCTACAAATAGTAAACCTACACACACATAAAGAAAAATAACTTTATCTAATTCTAAATGTTTAATTTGATCATCTGAAACTGTAGCGGTTGTTCCAAACAAGGCTAAAGCTACAATTATTGGCCCAATTGTTGTTCCTAATGAATTAATTCCTCCTCCTAAATTTACTCTACTTGCTCCTGTTTTAGGATCTCCTAATAAAATGGCGAAAGGATTAGCGGCTGTTTGTTGCAACGAAAAACCTAGTGCCACTATAAACAAACCTATTAACATTCCAGCATAAATACTTCCTTTCACGGCTAAAATCATGGCTCCTGCTCCTAAAGCAGAAAATAACAACCCATAAATTATACTTTTTTTATGCCCCCAACTTCCTACAATATCCTTTCCCTTAGCATTTCCAAAAGCAAATAATAATAGAGCTCCTAAGTAATATGCCGTATAAAATGCAAAATCTATTAGCTGAGACTGAAACTGATCTAGAGAAAAATAATTTTTACAGAATGGAATAAAAATACTATTTCCAGCAGCAATAAAACCCCAAAAAAAGAAAACCGTTACCAGGGTATATAAAGCTGGATAATTTGTTTTTGTTACTTGTGAATTCATAAATCTTTTTAGTTAGCGATCCAAATATAACAATAACTTTGATTAAAATTTTAAAATTGTATTTTTGTTTTAAATTTAAGAAATATGAAAAATTTTTGGTTTTTACTAACTTCACTAGTACTACTTAACTCTTGTGATGATGGGAATATAATAGAGGAAACATTTAATTTCAGTAGCATTACAACTCAAAAATGTAACAATACTAACACACTATATAAAATTAATGATAGAGAAGCTCTTATCTTTATTACTCCTGAAACAAGCTTTCCTAATGAAGAAGGAACTAAAACGTACACTATTGGAACAACTCATAATTTAGTTTATAAAAAGTTTTATTCTACAATTAGCAGTAATGAAATCTGTTCTACGGGCAGTGTTCCTATTGCAGAACAATGGACCGTATCGGGCGGGACTATTGAAATAACTTCTAACAAAATAATCTCTACCAATGATCCTTCTAAAATAGTAGGTTACAACCACAAGATCTTATTTAAAAATATAACATTCAACACCCCTAACAAACAACTGGTATATGATCAATATGATTTTGGCAATTACACAACTGATTTAATTGATTTAAAATTTGATTATAAAAATGCTGTTATGCAAAATTGTTCTGGAAATAACCTTATATTTAAATACAATAATAATAACGCCTTATTGTTAGATATAGATCCTAATTTATATAAACACCAAACGGTTGGTACAAAAACGGCATTAATAAATAACGTTAATAAAATAAGCTATAGAGTTTACAATGGTAATTTAAATAGTAATTTTTTCTGTCAATCTATCCCTCCTACAAGTCCTAGTTTAACTGGAGAATGGATTGCACAAAACGGGACAATAGATAACGATGGTATTATTGTGATAGAAACCACTCAACAAACCTCTACCACTTATCGTCATGTTATAAAACTCAGAAAAGTATTTTTTAAGAATGGGATTAAAACATACAGTCCAAATCCTAATGGAGATTATGAATTTGGCGAAATTATAAACTAGTTTACAAAAAATTTTTTTGGTTAATATATACTTCTGTTGCACCAAAACCGTATTTTTGAAAACTAGCTTCTTGAAAGCTGATGTAACTATATTTATTTAATAGAAAATCTAATTCAGCTTTCAAGATCCCTTCTCCAACACCATGAATAAGTACCACTTTCTGAATTTTATTTTTTATTGCAAAATCTAGCTGTCTTTGTGCTGTTTCAATTTGAATATTTAAAATATCATAATTATTCATGCCTTTAGTACTTTGTACTAATTTTTCTATATGAAGATCTACTTCTAAAATAGTTTCATCTTTTTTAGACTTCTTTTCTTTTATAAAATTTTTAGGTTTAGAAATTTCTTTTTCTTTTTTTATTGCATAAAAATTTGTTGTAGAAAAATCCATTCCTGATTCTCCAATCAAGATTAATTCGTTATTTTTAAAAGGTAACTCAAATCCTTCTTCTGTTTCTATCCAAACTTGATCTGTAGCTATCTTAATTACTACTCCATTAATATTATCATCTAAAACGGATACTTTATCTCCTTTGGAAAACATAACTTTTTTTTTTGACAAAAATAGGAAGTAAATATTTAATTTTGCAATGAACTTTGTTTTTACATGGGTAGAAAAAATAATCATGAACGATTTTATGATTCCTTGTTTGTTTAAAATGGTTTTTAAAGTAGATTGCTTGGGGTGTGGGGCACAAAGAGCTTTTATTTTATTACTAAAAGGAGAGTTTAAAAATGCTTTTTTTATGTATCCTCCTCTTTTTAGCGTACTGCCTTATATATTACTAATAACTGGACAATATTATAAAGCTTTTAGTTTTTCTAATAAATACATCCGATCATTAGGCTATATAAACTTAATTATTATGTTTATTTCTTATTTTATTAAACATTTAACATAAAAAAGGAGGCTGTCTACAAGATAATAATTATATCATTTCATCTTGTACCCTAACAGTAAGAAATAGCATCAAAAATGAAGCTTTTCGTGTTATTAAATAAACAAAATAAGATTTTCTATGCTTATTTTGTAGACAGCCTATTAGTTTTTATTTTTCAAACGCTTTAAGAGTATCTATAATTATAGCAACACAATCTCTTAATTGTTCTTCATTCATCACTAAAGGTGGTGCAAAACGAATAATATTGCCATGTGTTGGTTTAGCCAATAAGCCTTTCTCTGCCAATTTCACACAAATATTCCAAGCTGTATCACTTTCTTCTGTATCATTAATTACAACAGCATTTAACAACCCTTTACCGCGGACTAAAGTAGCTACATTCGATGTTTCTATAAATTTAGCTAATTCTTCTCTAAATATTTTCCCTAAACGTTCTGCATTTTCGGCTAGTTGCTCCTCTTTTACCACCTCTAAAGCTTCTATAGCCACAGCTGCAGCTACTGGATTTCCTCCAAAAGTAGATCCGTGTTGACCTGGTTTTATTACATTCATAATACCATCATTAGCCAATACAGCTGATACAGGATATGCACCTCCTGATAATGCTTTTCCTAAAATTAAAATATCAGGCTGAACACTTTCATGATGTACTGCCAGTAATTTGCCAGTACGAGCAATACCTGTTTGAACCTCATCGGCTATAAACAATACATTATGTTTTTCACATAATGCTTTTGCTTTTGCTAAATATCCTTCACTAGGAACATAAACTCCTGCTTCTCCTTGAATAGGTTCTACTAAAAAACCTGCAACATTAGGAGATGACGTAATTGCTTGTTCTAAAGCTTCTAAATCATCGTATGCAATTTTTATAAATCCTGCTGTATAAGGACCAAAGTTCTTACGAGCATTTTCATCATTAGAGAATGAAATGATTGTGGTTGTTCTTCCGTGGAAGTTATTTTCACAAACTATAATTTGAGCCTCATTTTCATTAATTCCTTTTCTTTCATAAGCCCATTTACGACACAATTTCAAAGCTGTTTCAACTGCTTCAGCTCCTGTGTTCATTGGCAATACCTTATCAAAACCAAAATAGTTGGTTACGTATCGTTCATAAACACCTAACTTATCATTATAAAATGCTCTTGAAGTTAAAGTTAATGTTTGAGCTTGTTTTACCATAGCATCGACAATTCTTGGATGACAATGCCCTTGATTTACGGCAGAATACGCTGATAAAAAATCGTAATATTTCTTACCTTCCACATCCCAAACGTACACTCCTTCTCCTCTACTTAAGACTACTGGTAGTGGATGATAATTGTGTGCTCCGTGTTTGTCTTCTAATGCAATAGCTTCAGCTGAACTTAATTTTTCTAAAACTGACATAATAATTCTTATTGATTGGTAAAATCGCAATTCCTTCTTATGGTGAGAAATCAACCCTATAAACGTCAAAAGTACAAATTTCTACGATCATTCTCCAAACAATTCAATTTCAAACATCTGATCTTTTTCAAGAAACATTTTATTAACAAACATTTTTATTTTTTAACTATAAGGAAATCGTAATATAACAATCTAAAAAAAAACCACAAACGTTTAGCTAACATAAAGCTTGTAGGTTTGCCAAAACAAAAAATAAATTTATGAACTTAAAAAACATGTTCTTTACCTCTATTATTATATCAGTAATAGCTTGTAATAAAGAGGAAAACACAAACACGGATTCAGCAGTTGAAAATACTCGTATTGAATTTAAAAACCATTCTAAAACTCCTGCTCTTATAAAAACAATGCCTGAGTTTTCAAGTATTCAAACCTATTCTTTATTTTCAAGTGAAGACCAATTTATTAATTCTCCTAGCTTCGTTTTTGGGGGTTCCGCAGACGGATCGGGACTTATAAAAAACCCAGACGACAGTTTTACCTTTTTAGTAAACAATGAAGATAATTTTTCTGTTTCTAAAATAACTTTTGATAAAACCTTTAAACCTATTGCTGGTGAGTATGTTTTAAATTCTAAAGGTGCAGGAACAAGACTTTGTTCTGCTACTTTAGTAATGCCTGAAATTCACGGTTTTGGTCCTTTCTTTTTAACTTGTGGTGAAAGCGATAGTGAATCTCTTGTACATAAAATAGCGCCTACTGATACTCACATAAATGCCAGTATTCCTAAAACCATTCCTGCTTTTGGTAGATGGAGTGCTGAAAATGCAGTTCCTTTGTCTAAAAATGCTTACGCTGGTCAAACCATTATTATGATTGGAGATGATGACAACAAAGATTATGGAGGTCAACTGGTAATGTATAAATCAACAACAGGCGATTTAAACAATGGAAAAGTATATGTAATCAAACGTACAGATAACGAATCTATTGAAACTAAAATGACTGAAAATAACACCTATGACATAGAGTTCGTTGAAATTACAAACGCTAAAACCAATACAGGCTTACAAAACAATCAAGCAGCCCAAGCTGCAAATGCCATTATTTTTGGACGTGTAGAAGATATTGACTGGAATAAAACCACAGGAAAAGAAAGAGAGATTTATTTTAATGTTACAGGTCAAAACAATACGGGAGTAAACGCAAATAATACCCGAACTAAATACGGAAGATTGTATCGTTTAGAATTAGATCCTAGCAATCCTTTAAAAGGAAAATTAACTGTTATGTTAGACGGTGATAAC
Source organism: Flavobacterium sp. TN-1 (assembly GCF_052828645.1). NCBI lineage: Bacteria > Pseudomonadati > Bacteroidota > Flavobacteriia > Flavobacteriales > Flavobacteriaceae > Flavobacterium > Flavobacterium sp. TN-1. The sequence goes on along the minus strand of NZ_CM128253.1, from coordinate 2,101,779 downwards.
AAATCAGGTTTAGCAAAAACATTTCAAAACATAGATAATATTTGTGTTACAAAAAACTATGTGTATCTACAAGAAGATGCTAATGGTTATGGTGACGAGTCACATGACGCATATATTTATCAATATGATATCGCTAAAAAAACACTAAAAGTAGTTTTTGAATTAGATCACAGACGAAATGACACTTCTGATAAGTATTTAGGTGCTAAATCGCCCAAAGGCTCTTGGGAATATGGTGCTTTATTAGACATTTCTGATATTATTGGAAAAGACAATACCTTTATGTTATCTATACAACCCCATTCTTGGGAAAAAGAGGATTTTAAAGGTAAAGATGGTGGCGGTTTACGCCCAGATGAAAAACAAGGAAGCCAGGTTATTCTTATTAATGGTTTACCAAGATAATCCTTTCTAAATACATTCTATAAACGAAACCTAGAGACTGTCTAAAGAATATTCATCTATCATCTGTTGTTCAACAAGAACCAAACTATTAAACGAATTAAATTCTAATTATACATTAGTCTTTATGATAAAGATGAAAAGAGTAAAAGCAGTCTCTTTTTTTTTACTAACCCAATTTTCATGAAAAATATAGTCTTTTTAATCCTATTCATTTGTTCTATCTCCTGCAAAAAAAATCAATACCAATCCATACAAAGCATACAAAACACGCAAAACCTACTCAAACTTAATTTCAAGTACTTTACTAATGAAATAAATACATTTGAAGAAATAACAAAAAAAAATGTAACAGCGGATCAATTACGAAATCAATTCCAAAAAACTCGGTTAGCTTTTAAAAAATCAGAAGAATTTATTGCTTACTATTTTCCTAGTAGTTTTATAAAAATAAACGGTGCTCCCATTGACGAAAATGATCTCAACGAAACCAATAGAAAAATAGAATATGCCACAGGATTTCAAAAAATTGAAGAACTAATATTCCGCCCTTCAATTAACAAAATTCTGTTATTAGAAAACATTGAAATACTAAAAGGACATCTCGTAGTATTAACCCAACAAATTAACAACTTACAATTAAATGACAGCAACATATTTGAAATTCAAAAATTACAATTACTTCGCGTTCTAAGCTTAGGAATTACAGGTTTTGACTCCGCTCTAGCGCTACATTCATTACCCGAAGCACAAAGTTCCTTAAAAGGTATTCAAGAAGTTATTAACGGTTTTCAATTTGATAAATCATTCAATACAGCTATTAGTAAAGCAATATCTTACCTCAAAAAAAACAATTCGTTCAACACCTTTGATCGTGCGGTATTTATCACACAATACGCCAATCCGATATTTCAAAATATCTTTCGAATTCAACAAAAATTGCATATTAAAAACAATCCCTTTTTAACAGCTATTAATTTTAATAAAAAAACGCCTTTTGAAACAGAAGCTTACGACCCAAACTACTTTGCTCCTTTTTACAACAAAAACCCTAGCAAATTACAAATTCACTTGGGCAAACAACTTTTTTTTGACAAAATTTTGAGTGGCAATAATCAAATAAACTGCGCCAGTTGTCACATTCCTAACCAGGCTTATGCAGACCACAAAACGAAAGCCGTTGCAAATAAAACATCACGCAATACGCCAACCTTATTAAACGCAGGATTGCAAAACACCCAATTTGCAGACAATCGCATTCGTTATTTAGAAGATCAAGCCAAAGCCGTTATAAATAATCCCGATGAAATGCACGGTAGCTTTACATTAGCCCTTAAAAAACTTAATAAAAACCAAATGTATCGAAATCTTTTTCATAAAGTTTTTCCTAGTTCAAAAAATATAACCGAAGAAAATTTATTACAATCCATTGCTAGTTTTGTCAGAAGTCTATCCAAACTAAATTCTAAATTTGATGAATATCTAAGAGGAAAAGCTTCTTTAACCATACAAGAAAAAAAAGGTTTTAATCTTTTTATGGGAAAAGCAAAATGCGCAACTTGTCATTTCTTTCCTTTATTTAATGGCAGCATTCCTCCTTTATACCAAAAAACAGAAAGCGAAATATTAGGTGTTCCCTCCCGTATACATTCAAAACAAATAGATCCCGATTTAGGAGAATATCATATTACAAAAGCACCACTCAAAAAATATGCTTTTAAAACACCAACCGTTCGTAATGCCTCGATTACCTTTCCTTATATGCACAACGGTGTTTTTAACACGCTAGAAGAAGTCATTAATTTTTACAATAAAGGAGGTGGCAAAGGAAACGGAATCATAGTAGAACACCAAACTTTAGCCCAAAATCCGCTCCTTTTATCTAAAGAAGAAATGCAAAACATAATTCGTTTTATACAAACCTTAAACAATCCATAGTTCTAAAACCACTATGGATTGTTCAGGTATTTTTAAAACATTTCTAACAACTTAGTTACAGTATTAAAATTACGAATTGTAGAAAGTACATTTAATTTTTTTTCTATATACTTATTATCCATTCGGGTTTTACCAGCCCCATTAATATATTTCAAATATATCCGATTCTTATCTACTGTTGCCTCATCTGGTTTAACCTGACTTATTTTTAAATCATGAATAGCACTTTCATTTAGTTCTTTATTCAAAAAAGCAAAGTATATTTTTGAAGGATCAGCTTCCTTTTCTTTTAAATATGGATTATTAGAAAGAGCTCCTTCTAAATCTTCTTTCCCTAAAACCATTACAGGTACTTCATAGCCCCATTCCTTAAAAATTTCTTGTTTGATTTTGAACCCTACCGAAGGACCATTTGCTTCCTCACATTCAAAAAACACATTTCCTGACTGGATATAAGTCACCACATTTTCAAACCCCATTCGCTCCAATAAAACTTTCAAATCATCCATCTTTATCATATTGTGTCCTGATACATTTATACCGCGAAGGAGTGCAAGGTGTTTTTTCATTATTACTTTTTTTAAAAAATTATCAAAAGAGATAGAATAACAAATTTAGATTAATTTAAAAAGTTCACAAGATAAAATTTAAAAAGCCTTAAATAATTCCTTATTTTAGAACAGTCAAACACAACTATAAAACCAACACATCTACAATGAGTTCAAAAAATGAATCTTATAACAAACAAAAAACTTTTAACCACTACAAACAAGAAGACAAATACTTTTTTGGTGGCTTTTTGAATAATGCTGACGACAATTTAAGACAAGTTGGCAAAGAGTTCAAAACAAGGATTAATTTTAATCACAACAATAATGAATTAGCAAGTGTTTTTAAAGATTATTTCAACAAAGAAAAATCAGTTGCCAAAAGAGAGCATGCGTTAAACTTATTAAGTAATTACTTTCCTGTTTTAGAACGAATTCAAAAGCATACTAATCATAACTTTGAACAAACCAGAGAAATTTTCGAATTGTTACTTGATACAATAAAAAAATTAAGAGATTATTATACACATCATTATCACAAACCCATCACTATTAATCCTAAAATATATGATTTTTTAGATGACACCTTATTAGATGTTTTAATTACAATTAAAAAAAAGAAAGTAAAAAACGATACCTCTAGAGAACTACTAAAAGAAAAACTTAGACCTGAATTAACACAATTAAAAAATCAAAAAAGAGAAGAGTTAATTAAAAAAGGCAAAAAACTATTAGAAGAAAATTTAGAAAATGCAGTTTTCAATCACTGTCTAAGACCTTTTTTAGAGGAAAACAAAACAGATGATAAACAAAACAAAACAGTTTCTTTACGAAAATATAGAAAATCTAAACCAAACGAAGAAACATCGATTACGTTGACCCAAAGTGGATTAGTCTTTTTAATGTCCTTCTTTTTACATCGAAAAGAGTTTCAAGTTTTCACATCTGGATTAGAAGGATTTAAGGCAAAAGTAAACACTATTAAGGAAGAAAAAATCTCTTTAAATAAAAACAATATTGTATATATGATTACACATTGGTCGTATTCATATTACAATTTTAAAGGTTTAAAACATCGTATAAAAACAGACCAAGGCGTTAGCACCCTTGAACAAAACAATACTACACACAGCTTAACAAATACTAATACAAAAGAAGCTCTACTAACTCAAATAGTAGACTACTTGAGTAAAGTACCAAATGAAATCTACGAAACTCTTTCTGAAAAACAACAGAAAGAGTTTGAAGAAGACATAAATGAGTATATGCGTGAGAATCCAGAAAATGAGGACTCAACTTTTTCATCAATAGTTTCTCACAAAGTCATTCGCAAACGCTATGAAAATAAGTTCAACTATTTTGCAATGCGCTTTTTAGATGAATACGCCGAACTACCTACATTGCGATTTATGGTCAATTTTGGCGACTATATCAAAGATCGTCAAAAGAAAATATTGGAATCTATCCAATTTGATTCCGAAAGAATCATCAAAAAAGAAATCCATCTTTTTGAAAAACTGGGTCTAGTTACTGAATATAAAAAAAACGTATACTTAAAAGAAACTTCCAATATAGACCTTAGTCGTTTTCCTTTATTTCCTAGTCCCAGTTACGTAATGGCTAATAACAATATACCTTTTTATATAGATAGCAGAAGTAACAACTTAGATGAATATCTAAACCAAAAGAAAAAAGCGCAAAGTCAAAATAGAAAAAGGAATCTTACTTTTGAAAAGTATAACAAAGAACAATCTAAAGATGCTATTATAGCAATGCTTCAAAAAGAAATTGGTGTAAAAGATTTACAACAAAGAAGTACTATTGGGTTATTAAGCTGCAACGAACTGCCTAGTATGCTTTATGAAGTGATTGTTAAAGATATTAAAGGAGCTGAACTTGAAAATAAAATTGCTCAAAAAATAAGAGAACAATACCAAAGTATTAGAGATTTCACCCTTAATAGTCCTCAAAAAGACAACATACCAACTACATTAATAAAAACAATAAGCACAGACACGTCAGTTACTTTTGAAAATCAACCCATAGATATCCCTCGTTTAAAAAATGCCATTCAAAAAGAATTAGCGTTAACACAAGAAAAACTTCTAAATGTTAAGCAACATGAAATTGAAGTGAACAATTACAACAGAAATAAGAATACATATAAATTTAAGAATCAGCCAAAAGATAAAGTTGATGATAATAAACTCCAACGTAAATATGTATTTTATCGTAACGAAATTGGACAAGAAGCTAATTGGTTAGCCAGCGACCTTATCCATTTTATGAAAAACAAATCGTTATGGAAAGGGTACATGCATAACGAATTACAATCATTTTTAGCTTTTTTTGAAGATAAAAAAAATGACTGTATAGCCTTATTAGAAACTGTTTTTAACCTAAAAGAAGATTGTATTTTAACAAAAGACTTAAAAAATTTATTTCTCAAGCATGGTAATTTTATTGATTTCTATAAAGAATATTTAAAATTAAAAGAAGACTTCTTGAATACTGAATCTACTTTTTTAGAAAATGGGTTTATTGGGTTACCACCAAAAATTTTAAAAAAAGAATTATCAAAAAGGCTCAACTATATATTCATTGTATTTCAAAAACGCCAATTTATAATTAAAGAATTAGAAGAAAAGAAAAACAATTTATATGCTGATGCCATCAATTTATCCCGCGGTATATTTGACGAGAAACCTACAATGATTCCGTTTAAAAAACCAAATCCAGATGAGTTTGCTTCTTGGTTTGTCGCATCTTATCAATACAACAATTATCAATCTTTTTATGAATTGACACCAGACAAAATAGAGAATGATAAAAAGAAAAAATACAAAAACCTACGAGCGATTAACAAAGTAAAAATTCAAGACTATTATTTAAAATTAATGGTAGATACTTTGTATCAAGACTTGTTCAATCAGCCATTAGATAAATCCTTATCAGATTTTTATGTTTCCAAAACAGATAGAGAAAAAATAAAAGCCGATGCCAAAGCTTACCAAAAGCGCAACGATAGCTTCTTATGGAATAAAGTCATCCATTTATCTTTACAAAATAATAGGATTACTGCTAATCCGAAACTGAAAGACATAGGAAAATACAAGAGAGCCCTGCAAGATGAAAAAATAGCCACGCTACTTACTTATGATGATAGAACGTGGACGTATGCCTTACAAAAACCTGAGAAGGAAAATGAAAACGATTATAAAGAATTGCACTATACCGCACTTAATATGGAATTGCAAGAGTATGAAAAAGTGCGTAGTAAAAAACTACTAAAACAAGTACAAGAATTAGAGAAACAGATTTTAGATAAATTTTATGATTTTTCTAATAATGCTACTCATCCTGAAGATTTAGAAATTGAGGATAAAAAAGGAAAAAGACACCCTAATTTTAAACTTTACATTACAAAAGCCTTATTAAAAAATGAATCTGAAATCATAAATTTAGAAAACATAGATATTGAAATTTTAATTAAATATTATGATTATAATACTGAAAAGTTGAAGGAAAAAATAAAAAATATGGATGAGGATGAAAAAGCCAAAATAGTTAATACTAAAGAGAATTATAACAAAATAACCAATGTTTTAATTAAAAAAGCACTTGTTTTAATTATCATTCGCAACAAAATGGCGCACAATCAATATCCACCTAAATTTATTTACGATTTAGCGACTCGTTTTGTTCCAAAAAAAGAAGAAGAATACTTTGCTTGCTATTTCAACCGAGTTTTTGAAACCATAACAACAGAATTATGGGAAAACAAAAAAAAAGCTAAAGAAATAGTTTAAAAGCTATTGCTCTTTGATATTTTGAGAAGGATTTAAAAAAAGGAGTAGCTTTGGGGTATAAAGTTCAGAAAAAGTTCATTTTTTTGTATAAAAAATTGTAGTAATCCCTTACTACGAGAGGCTTACCAACACTTAGGTTGGGAAAGCCCTTATTTTGAAGGGTATCTACAACTTTAAAGTCACCTCAAATGAGGTGGCTTTTGTTGGGAAAGCCCTTATTTTGAAGGGTATCTACAACTTCGTGGTAGTTTCCTTCAAAAGTGATGATGTTGGGAAAGCCCTTATTTTGAAGGGTATCTACAACACAGATATGGCACTTATAACCCCCAAAACTGTTGGGAAAGCCCTTATTTTGAAGGGTATCTACAACTGTTATTGCGTCTTCGATAGAAGCAACAAGGTTGGGAAAGCCCTTATTTTGAAGGAGGGACGAGCGTTAAGAAATAGTCCAGTGGACTATTTTAGCGATGTAGCCAGGAGGCGCGTGGGCGTTTAAAACCGAATTCAATTTTTTTGAAGGGTATCTACAACGACATGATCAGACATGTCCACTGACTCCATGTTGGGAAAGCCCTTATTTTGAAGGGTATCTACAACTTATTTGGCATAATTTCTAAATTTAAAAGGTTGGGAAAGCCCTTATTTTGAAGGAGGGACGAGCGTTAAGAAATAGTCCAGTGGACTATTTTAGCGATGTAGCCAGGAGGCGCGTGGGCATTTGAAACCGAATTCATTTTTTTTGAAGGGTATCTACAACTACTTGGAAATTGTCTAGTGACATACATCTGTTGTGATAGCCCTTATTTTACTCACGCTGTTTCTATTGTTTTTTTATAGGAGTTCGTGAATGATTATTTGAAGGGTATCTACAACTAAATCAGCCAAATAATCCGTGAATCTATCGTTGGGAAAGCCCTTATTTTGAAGGAGGGACGAGCGTTAAGAAATAGTCCAGTGGACTATTTTAGCGATGTAGCCAGGAGGCGCGTGGGCATTTGAAACCGAATTCATTTTTTTTGAAGGGTATCTACAACACCATCATCCCATTAACGAACGACTGACGGTTGGGAAAGCCCTTATTTTGAAGGAGGGACAAGCGTTAAGAAATAGTCCAGTGGACTATTTTAGCGATGTAGCCAGGAGGCGCGTGGGCATTTGAAACCGAATTCAATTTTTTTGAAGGAGGGACGAGCGTTAAGGAAGCTGTCCAAAAAGTACTAAATCAACATCCAGTTTGTCACTCCTACGTAGAAGGAGTCTCATAATCAATAGCATGTAATTTCTTCCTTTGGTCAAAATCACAAGATTGCGAACTTTTTGGACAGTCTCTAGCAAAATAGCGAGCAGGCGTTTGAAACCAAATTTAATTATTTAAAAAATAAATAAACCATAATTCTTATTCATAGAAATACCTCTTTTTTAAAAATAACAAAAACAAACCTATAACACAATCAAGTAAATATGATCCATATACTGCCTCCTAAACTTCCTTATAATTTAACCTCAACACCTAAGATATTTTTGTAAATTTGAATCATCAAACCATTTGGAATCATGAAGGCTAAATACATCAATCCGTTTACCGACTTTGGATTTAAAAAAATATTTGGGGAAGAAGCCAGCAAAAATTTGCTTATAGACTTCCTTAATACACTATTGCCTGAACACGACCAAATTAAAGAACTTTCTTTTAAAAACACCGAGCAACTCGGAATTACCGACCTCGACAGAAAAGCCATATACGACATCTATTGCCAAAATGAAAAAGGCGAAAAATTCATCGTAGAACTACAAAAAGCAAAACAAAATTTCTTTAAAGAACGAACCATTTATTACGCCACTTTTCCTATCAGAGAACAAGCCGAAAAAGGAGAATGGAACTATAACCTCAAATCCGTTTACTGTATAGGTATTTTAGATTTCACTTTTGACGATTACGAATCTGAACCCGAAAAAAGCGAAGTCGTACATACCATTAAACTAAAAAACCAAAATGGAAAAGTTTTTTACGATAAACTAACCTATATCTATTTAGAAATGCCCAACTTTAAAAAACAGGAAACCGACTTAAACTCCCGTTTAGACAAGTGGTTGTATTTTATTAAAAACCTAGAAGACTTCCAAAATATACCTACCATTTTCAAAGATGAGGTTTTTACTCAAGCTTTTGAAAAAGCTGAATTAGCTAATTTTGGACAATGGGAATTAGATAAATACGAAAGTAGTTTAAAAGTGTACAGAGACCTAAAAAGTATTATTGATACAGCTTTTGACGACGATAAAGAAGAAGGAAAGATTCAAGGAAAAATTGAAATTGCTAAATCTTTAAAAAAATTAGGCATTTCAATAGAAATAATCATCCAATCAACAGGATTGACCCAAGAAGAAATAAACAAATTATAAAAAGCAGTGCTCCTACCTTTTTTGTAAATTTGAATCATCAAACCATTTGGAATCATGAAGGCTAAATACATCAATCCGTTTACCGACTTTGGATTTAAAAAAATATTTGGGGAAGAAGCCAGCAAAAATTTGCTTATAGACTTCCTTAACACACTATTGCCTGAACACGACCAAATTAAAGAACTTTCTTTTAAAAACACCGAGCAACTCGGAATTACCGACCTCGACAGAAAAGCCATATACGACATCTATTGCCAAAATGAAAAAGGCGAAAAATTCATCGTAGAACTCCAAAAAGCCAAGCAAAACTACTTCAAAGAAAGAACCATCTATTACTCCACATTTCCCATTAGAGAACAAGCCGAAAAAGGCGAATGGAACTATAACTTGAAAGCGGTTTATTGTGTAGGTGTTTTAGATTTCACCTTCGACGATTACGAATCTGAACCCGAAAAAAGCGAAGTCGTACATACCATTAAACTAAAAAATCAAAATGGAAAAGTTTTTTACGATAAACTAACCTATATCTATTTAGAAATGCCCAACTTTAAAAAACAGGAAACCGACTTAAACTCCCGTTTAGACAAGTGGTTGTATTTTATTAAAAACCTAGAAGACTTCCAAAATATACCTACCATTTTCAAAGATGAGGTTTTTACTCAAGCTTTTGAAAAAGCTGAATTAGCTAATTTTGGACAATGGGAATTAGATAAATACGAAAATAGTTTAAAAGTGTACAGAGACCTAAAAAGTATTATTGACACGGCTTTTGACGACGGTAAAATTGAAGGTAAAATTGAAACTGCTAAATCTTTAAAAAAATTAGGCATTTCAATAGAAATAATCATCCAATCAACAGGATTGACCCAAGAAGAAATAAACAAATTATAAAAAGCAGTGCTCCTACCTTTTTTGTAAATTTGAATCATCAAACCATTTGGAATCATGAAGGCTAAATACATCAATCCGTTTACCGACTTTGGATTTAAAAAAATATTTGGGGAAGAAGCCAGCAAAAATTTGCTTATAGACTTCCTTAACACACTATTGCCTGAACACGACCAAATTAAAGAACTTTCTTTTAAAAACACCGAGCAACTCGGAATTACCGACCTCGACAGAAAAGCCATCTACGACATCTATTGCGAAAACGAAAAAGGCGAAAAATTCATCGTAGAACTACAAAAAGCAAAACAAAATTTCTTTAAAGAACGAACCATTTATTACGCCACTTTTCCTATCAGAGAACAAGCCGAAAAAGGAGAATGGAACTATAACCTCAAATCCGTTTACTGTATAGGTATTTTAGATTTTACTTTTGACGATTACGAATCTGAACCCGAAAAAAGCGAAGTCGTACATACCATTAAACTAAAAAACCAAAATGGAAAAGTTTTTTACGATAAACTAACCTATATTTATTTAGAAATGCCCAACTTTAAAAAACAGGAAACCGACTTAAACTCCCGTTTAGACAAGTGGTTGTATTTTATTAAAAACCTAGAAGACTTCCAAAACATACCTACCATTTTCAAAGATGAAGTTTTTACTCAAGCTTTTGAAAAAGCTGAATTGGCTAATTTTGGACAATGGGAATTAGATAAATACGAAAGTAGTTTAAAAGTGTACAGAGACCTAAAAAGTATTATTGATACAGCTTTTGACGACGGTAAAGAAGAAGGAAAGATTCAAGGAAAAATTGAAATTGCTAAGCAAGCAAAAACAATGGGGCTTTCAATTCCTGATATAATAAAGCTAACAGGACTATCCAAAAAAGAAATCAACGAGTTATAAAAGTCTATAATACAAGAACTTTTTTTCTTATCCATGATATACAAATAAGAAACTAAAATTAATTATATAAAAACGTAAAGCACACTAAACAATGATAACTTCCGAAGTTTACAAGTTTCTAAAATTGTAAAACATTCGAAACTATATTTCAAAAACAAGTAAAAAACATCTATTTCAATCAGTACTTATGGGATTTTTTGACATTTTCTTTAAGAAAAAGCAAGCTGTAACTAATTTAGAAAACTCAAAGCAAACTCAAGACGTTCAACTAAACAAAGAAAATACGTTCGTTTCTACAGTTGATCATTTAGAACATAAGATAATTCGATCTTTAACAAATGAACAAAGAGAAGCTATTCATAAATCGACTATTTTGCTTCAAGCGGGACAACTTTATATGCACTATTGGACAGATCATTTAGTTTGTAAAGACCGTAATGATCCTGAATGGCAAAATAAAGTCATGTTCTTTTGGAAAGCAGAAGAGCCTTTTCCTAAAAAATCTTTACCCCCTATTTTTGAAACTTTTAAAACCAAACATTTTCTCTTTGTTGGAGATACGTCTAAAATTTCATTACAAATAGGGCAAGCTATTCCTTGGTTTGGAATGCCTGGCCTTGGTCAGAAACATTCCTGTGAGATGAATGGACAAAAAATAACAATTCCTGAATTAAACAAAATTGGTTTGGTTGAATACATAGAACCCGTTGAACTAAAAGATGACAATCTAGATATATTATCCGACAAAGACAATTACTTTTTTTTAATTGATGAAAGAATTACGCCATTTCAAAACGGTAATTTTCTTCTAAATGGCATTCCAATCCCTATAGATATGGCATATAGCATTGGAGGTATTCACATCATCAAAAAAATAGATTTGGAATAATCTAAAAATAAATAGAAATTTCAAATTAACGTTTTATCAGACTCAAGAATAATAGATTATTTATTATTCAAACTAAACTGGTTTTTTCTAAAATCCAAGAGCAAAAATCATAAATATGATAGCAATTATTATCTTTGCACTATGGGAAGAAAAAAAGATAAACAAGTCGTATTCGAAAACGTAAAAGTCCTTGATGCAGGAGCAAAAGGCGTATGTGTGGCAAAAGCCCCAGAAGGTCAGGTTATTTTTTTAAGTAATGTAGTACCTGGTGATGTAGTAGATATTCAAACCTTCAAAAAGCGAAAATCGTATTATGAAGGCAAAGCTTTCAAATTTCATTCGTATTCTGAGCATCGTGTAGATCCCGTATGCGAACATTCTGGTGTATGTGGTGGTTGCAAATGGCAAAACATGAATTACAACCAACAGTTATTTTACAAACATCAAGAAGTAGAAAATAACTTAAAGCGCATTGGGAAAATAGAATTACCCGTATTTGAACCAATTTTGGGCTCTGAAAAACAGTTTTTCTATCGTAATAAAATGGAGTTCGGTTTTTCTTCTAGTCGTTGGATGACCCCCGAAGAAATTAATAGTGGCGAAGAATTAGACAATAAAAATGCAGTAGGTTTTCATATTCCAAAAATGTGGGATAAGATTCTTAATATCAACAAATGTCATTTACAACAAGATCCTTCTAATGATATTCGTAATGAAATAAGACGTTTTGCTAACGAAAATGACTTAACCTTCTTTAACCCTAGAGAACATGGTGGTTTGTTACGTACTCTTATGATTCGTACTGCTTCTACGGGAGAAATCATGGTAGTTATTCAATTTTTTGATCATAATCAAAAACAAATAGAAATGGTTATGAATTTTTTGGCAGAACGTTTCCCTGAAATTACTTCGCTACAGTATGTAGTCAACCAAAAAGCAAACGATACTTTGTACGATCAAGAGATTATTTTGTTTAAAGGTAGAGATTATATCTTAGAAGAAATGGAAGGCTTACAGTTTAGCATTAATGCTAAGTCTTTCTACCAAACCAATTCAGAACAAGCGTATGAATTATATTCTATTACTAGGGATTTTGCTGGATTAACAGGGAACGAATTGGTATATGATTTATATACAGGAACAGGAACGATTGCGCAATTTGTTTCTAAAAAAGCAAAAAAAGTAATCGGAGTAGAAGCTGTTCCAGAAGCTATTTCTGATGCAAAAATAAATGCTGAACGTAATAACATTAGTAATTGTGAGTTTTTTGTAGGTGATATGAAAAACGTATTCAATGATGACTTTATCGCTACAAATGGACATCCTGACATCATTATTACAGATCCCCCTCGTGATGGTATGCACGCAGATGTGGTTGAACAAATCTTAAAGATTGCACCTAAAAAAGTGGTATATGTAAGCTGTAACTCTGCTACACAAGCACGTGATTTGGCGTTAATGGATAAGATGTATAAGGTAACTCGTGTACGTCCTGTGGACATGTTTCCACAAACCCATCACGTAGAAAATGTTGTACTTTTGGAAAAGAGATAAATAATAAAAAGTGATTAGCAATCTATAACTAATCACTTTTTATTTAATTACTAAAACAAATATGAAAAAAATATTTTTGGGATTATTCGTCATTCTGTCTACTTTGCCTTTTTTAAATTGCGAACCCGATGATGTCTGTCCACAAGGAACACCCACAACTCCTAGAATGATTGTACAATTTTTTGACAACAACAATCCTACTAATCCTAAAACAATAACGGATTTAAAAGTCACTGCTGAAGGCATGTCTAGCTCCTTGGATTTTGCTAGTAGTAACAAAATTGAATTACCTTTAAAAGTAAATAATAATCAAGTACGTTATACTTTTCAAATTAATTCAAAAAACAGTACTTTAGCTAAGGAAGATCAAATTACTCTTAATTACTCACGTAACGATGTTTATATTTCAAGGGCTTGCGGATATAAAACTGAATTTACTCTAAATACACTTAATGGAGCCACCCTTACAACACCTAAAAACTGGATACAAGAAGTAACTATTCAAAAAACATCTATAGTAAACGAAAATGAAACACATCTCAAAATTTTCTTTTAGCCTGTTGTTAACGATTTATACTTTTACAATTAGTCAGGCACAGGAAAAAACAAACGATACTATCAAAAAAACAGAACGTTATGGAATACGAATAGGAACGGATTTATCCAAAATTACTCGTTCTATTTTTGATAAAAATTATAAAGGATTAGAATTAGTAGGTGATTACAGGATAGGTCAGAAGATGTATCTAGCAACCGAGATAGGCAACGAAAAAAAAATAACAGAAGATAAACGTCTTAATTTTACAACGACTGGTAGTTATTTAAAAGTAGGATTTGATTACAATTTTTATCAAAACTGGCTCAATATGGAAGATATGGTTCATCTTGGTTTGCGCTATGGTTTTTCTTCTTTTAGTCAAGCACTTACAAGTTACAAAATATATAATACTACGGGATATTTTCCGCAAGCAGATGCTGTGATAGCAAATCAAAATTATAAAGATCTAACAGCTCATTGGACGGAGGTTGTAGCTGGAATAAAAGCTAAAATTTTTAATAATTTTTATGCAGGCTTTAGCTTAAGAATTAATTATCTATTATCCGAAAAGAAGCCAGAAAATTTTAACAATTTGTATATCCCTGGATTTAACAGGACGTATGATGGGCAATTTGGTGCTGGTTGGAATTATAGCATTACCTATTTTATTCCTTTATATAAAAAGAAGGGGTAATTTTTATATTGAACTTTGAAGGGTTATCTAATAAAATATAGTTATATAATTCAATGAAAAGCTTAGGCTGAAATAGTGTTAATAATAGGTAAAAACATAACGTTAACTAAAAATCATCTTAGCATTGAAACAAAAAAACATTTACTAGATAACCTTCTCTTGTAAGGGTTTATTATGATTTTAATAAATAAATACCATCTGGTCTTAATTCTATTATCTTTTCTCTATAAAGAGTCCCAATGGCTTTTTTAAAAGTCTTTTTACTCATTTGTAAAATTGTTTTAATATCTTCTGGGCTACTATTATCGTGTAATTTTAGCATTCCTCTTCCTGCTTTTAATTCTTCTAATATTTTTTGAGCGGAAGCATCTATTCGTTCAAAACCTAATGGTTGTCTTGAAATGTCTATTTTGCCATCTGGGCGAATATTTTTGATATATCCAATGATACGGTCTCCTGTTCTTAAATCTTCAAAAATTTGATCTTTATAAATTAATCCTTTGTGTTTTTCATTAATAATTACGTTAATACCTGTATCTGAAATATGAGAAACGATCAAATCTACTTCTTCTCCTTTTTCAACATTTAAATTTTGGTTGTTTAAAAATTGGTTCAACCTACTAGAACCTACTAAACGATTTGTTTGTTTATCTAGATACATGTATACAAGGTATCTTTTTCCTTCTTCCATAGGTCTTGCCTGTTCTTTGAATGGGACAAATAAATCTTTTTCTAAGCCCCAATCCATAAAAGCTCCAAACTTATTAACGTAATTAACTCTCAATAACGAAAATTCGTTTAAAAATATATAAGGTTCTAAAGTAGTTGCTACAGGGCGTTCTTCATGATCTAAATAAATAAATACTTCTATATCCGCTTCTATCTCATATTCTTTGGGTACATATTTATTAGGTAATAACACATCTTTTTCACCATCTGTTAAATATAATCCTACATTAGTATTTCGAGCTATTTTTAGGGTATTGTATTTTCCTATTTCAATCATCTGTTAGTATTTAGAATCGCAAAGATACAAATAATAAATCCCGATAAAAATCGGGATTTATAAACTTTATTGTATAAATTAATTATATATACTTTCTTTTTTAAAGTGAAGCGTTAACAAATAATACACGACTGCACGGTATTTGTTACGGTTGGAGCGTCCATATCGTTCCATTACACTATCAATTGCAGCATCTAGCTCTGGATTATCAGACAGACCTAATTTTTTTATTAAAAAGTTGTTTTTAACTGTATCTAATTCCGATTGTTGTGATCCTGAAACGGTTGCTGAATCTTGATTATAAATAGAGGGACCACATCCTATTACTACTTTTGTCAATAATTCCATATCAGGTGTTACTCCACATTTTTCTTTTAAATCTGTAGCGTATTTTTCAATCAGTTCATCTCTTTTACTCATATTTTTTCTAGTTATGTTATTGTATATCTACCAAATATATAAAAATATATCAGAATAAGCAAGATTTAAAAAGGAAAAAAACAATCATTTTAATTTCTTAAAATATTGCAAAAGAACTTCATTATTTTGTTTTTCAGGTGTAAAGATTTCATATATGGCAGGTTTATTTAATGATGAAAAAAATGCCCAATTAGTTCGTAATTCTTTTTCTTCTTTAGCCTTAAAATAATCCAATCCATACATTTTAGCTAAATATTCTGCTGTTAAATTATGAGATGTTTCAAAAAAAGTATTGAATGTTTCATTTTCTTGATGACCTGGCAAAATTCTAAAAATCCCCCCTCCTCCATTATTTATGATAATAATTTTAAAATCGTTGGGTATATAATGATTCCATAACGCATTGCTATCATAAAAAAAACTAATATCTCCTGTTATAAGATAAGTTGTTTTTTTACTTGCCACAGCAGCACCAATAGCCGTTGTAGTACTTCCCTCTATCCCACTAGTTCCTCTATTACAATATACTGAAATACTAGGATCTATAGGGAATAATTGGGCGTATCGTATGGCAGAACTATTACTAATTTGTAATTGAATATTCTTAGGCAATAATTCCGTAATAATTTGAAAAACTTTTAGATCAGAAAAAATCAATTCTTTTAAGTAGTTGTTATGAGCTATTTTTCTTTGAAAACGAATAGCTAATAATTCTTTTTGAAAAGAACTTTCTTTATAAGATGTTAATTTCAGGAAGCGTTCAAAAAAAGTGTTAGGTTTTTCTTTAAAATGATAATTAAGACAATCATAGGTATTATAAGCCCTTAACGGGTCTATATGCCAATGTGCATTGGGTTGATATTTCCTAAAAAACGCTTTTATGCGTTTTGAAACAATCATTCCTCCTAAAGTCAACAATATTTCGGGTTTATAACGTTCAAATTCTTTTTCAGAAAAAGGGGTTATGATTGTATCTATATTAGTAATAAAATTTTCATGATGTAGATTAGACGTAACCTCAGTCATAACAATAACAGAAGGATCTCTAGCTAGTATGTCTAAATATTTAGTATCAATAGAATCAGAGTGATTTTCTCCTATTAATATTATTTTTTTTTGAGCTTGACTCCATTCTTCTGCAAAAAAATCTAGGGTTTCTAAAGGTTCATTCTGTTTTTCAAAATTAAACCATGTTGGTTCAATAGTTGGTTCAGAAATTGTTTCATATAAAGGTTCTTCAAAAGGTGCGTTTATATGAACAGGTCCTTTTTGGGAAACACTAAAAAAAAGGGCTTCTTGTATCAATCTATCATTTTCTAGAGATGCGGCTTCTTGTAGATTTGCATTATACAAGATATGATTAGCAAAAACATTAGCTTGCCTAATAGTTTGCCCATCTCCTATATCTATTTTATCAATTGGTCGATCGGCAGAAATAACAACTAAAGGTATTTGACTATAAAATGCTTCTGAAATAGCAGGATAATAGTTTAACAAGGCTGATCCCGAAGTACAAATTAGTGCTACTGGCTCCTGTAATTGTTGCGCCAAGCCTAATGCAAAAAAGCCTGCACAGCGTTCATCTACTATACTATAACAATTAAATTCAGCTTGATTAGAAAATCCTATAGTCAAAGGTGCATTTCGCGAACCTGGGGAAATGACTATATGTTTTAATCCTTTTTTTTTGCACATTTCAATTATGCTTTGTGCCAAAGGAATTTTGGGGTAAATAGCGGTAGGTTTCAATTTTATAATAAACTCATGTTCTATCGCAAAAGTATTAACTTATCGTCATATTTTGAGTATTTTCTTTTAAAATTAAAAATTTATAAATCATGTAATAGGCTAACGCAGAAAAAATGACAGTCAATTTATGCAAAAAAATTGATTTGCAATAAAACATGTTAAAGAAAAAGAGCGACATTTTAATAACTAAAAAAGCTGTAGCTAGAAGGAAAAACAAATTATCTCTTTTCATTTCGTTAATACAAGTAATTATTCCAACAGCACCTAAAAAAGCGGTAAACAAAGAGTTAAAAACCCAATAAATATAATATTCTTCTACTTGATTAAAAACAAAATAAATCATATATAAATATAGAACGAACAAAGGTATTAAGGCAATTCCAATAGCTATTCTATATTTTTTTTGGATAAATTCTAGTACTAAATAAATTAATCCTATTTTAGAGGCTAAAGAAAAGAGTGTTGCTATTTTAAAGGCTATTTTTTCTTCTATTGCAAATAATGAAGATGTTATTTGAAACAATACCAAACACAATAAGAAACTCATATTTATTCTTGAAGATGACACAACATATAGCACAAAAAGTATAGGAATTCCTGTATAGCGTAAATATTCTTCTAGTATATCAACTTGTAAAATAGTCATTACACTATACAAAACAAGGTTAATAATAAATAGAAAATCAAAAATTTGAGCAATTTTTTGTAATTTCATAACTTCAATTTATTAATACTTTTAATTATAAACAAATGTCCATTCTAATAAAAGAGGCTAAGTATGAAGATCTTTCTGAAATTCTTGAAATAATAAACTATGAAATTTTAAATAGTACTTCTATTTGGGAATATCATATCAGAACTTTAGAACAGCAACAAAAGATTTTTGAAGAAAAAAAAATAAATAATCAACCTTTTTTAATTGCGATAAAAGAAAATAAAATAGTAGGATTTGGGACTTATGGTTCATTTCGTTTTAAAATAGGGTATCAATTTACCGCAGAACACTCAGTATATATACATAAAGACTACCACGGAAATGGAATTGGCTCACTCCTTTTAAAAGAACTCATTAAAATTGCAAAAAAAGAAAAAATTCATACTTTAATTGGTGTTATTGATTCTGAAAATTTAGGAAGCCTTGCATTCCATAAAAAATTAGGATTCCAAGAAGTTGGGCATATTAAAGAAACTGGTTTTAAATTTAACAGATGGCTTGACTCTATTTTTGTACAAATTATGTTATGAGTTAACAACTATTTACGACTCATTCTTTTGAGAAATTTTATCTAAATTATAATGACAGTTTTTAACCTTGATCCTTATAATCCTAGTTATTCCGATCATAAAAATATTTTAATTTTATAAAAAATTTATTCTTAAACAAAAAAATTAAAAGACCTAACACTAGAAAAATGTTCATTCTTTTTCATATTTTATTTTTTTTCGTGCGCAAATTTACAATTTCTATTTAATAAAGATCCCTAAACTCAAAACTATAATCTACTAAATAACTACCTTTGCAAAAAATAAATCAATGCAAAATACATACATAGGATACCATTTTGAGGTAGAACCAAAAGAGTTGGGTTCTGAAATTTTAATAGCTGAACTAGGAGAGCTTCCTTTTGACAGTTTTATTGAAACAGATAAAGGTTTTTCTGCTTATATTCCCAAAGAAAATTGGAATAAAAATATTCTAGAAGACATTTATATATTACAAAATCCCGAATTTAAAATTTCGTACACTTTTGAAGAAATTGAACAGCAAAATTGGAATGCAGAATGGGAAAAAAACTTTGATCCAATTGATGTTGATGGTTTATGTCATGTACGCGCACCTTTTCATCCTAAAACAGACGCTCCGTTTGACATTATAATAGAACCCAAAATGAGCTTTGGAACAGGGCATCACGAAACCACCCACATGATGATCCAACATCTATTAGAATTGGATCTCAAAGGATTAAAAACACTTGACATGGGATGTGGAACTGCTATTCTAGCAATACTTGCTGAAATGAAAGGAGCACAACCTATAGATGCCATAGACATTGACAATTGGTGTTATTTAAATTCTATTGAAAATGCAACACGCAACAATTGTAAACATATAACGGTTTATGAAGGAGATGCTTCTTTATTAAAAAACAAAAAATACGATTTAATTATTGCAAACATTAATAGAAATATACTCCTTAATGATATGCAAACTTATGTGGATTGTTTAAATCCTAATGGTATTATTTTATTCAGCGGTTTTTACGAACAAGACATTCCTACTATTGATGCTTCTTGCATAGAAAAAGGCTTAACTTTTGTCAAAAAAATTAACCGTAACAACTGGGTATCATTAAAATATATAAATTCATAGACTAATTTTCCATTAATAAATATTTAACATACATGAGTATTATTGAAAAAACACAGGAAGACGTTGCCATTTTAGAAAAAGTTTCTATTAATCACGAAATAATTCTATACAATGATGATGTAAATACGTTTGATCATGTAATAGAAACATTAATACGCGTTTGTAATCACGAGGAATTACAAGCAGAACAATGCGCTATTTTAGTACATTATACAGGCAAATGTGCTGTAAAAACAGGTTCTTTTGACGAATTACAACCATTATGCCTTGCTCTTCTTGATGCTGGACTAAGCGCAGAAATTACATAATTCTTAAATAAAGTTATAAAAAAATAAATTTATTTAAAAAAAATAATTAGATTTACTAAAAGCAGATATAATCATTTTTTAAAATTTCTGAATTTTTAAAATCTAAATATTACAATGGAAACTTACGGCAAAATACTGATCATTGCAATGCCTGTTTTCTTATTCTTAATTATCGTTGAGAAAATATATGGCTATTATAAAAAAGTAGATTACGCTCCTATGATGGATAGCATCTCTAGTTTAAGCTCTGGAATGACTAACGCTACTAGAGATGTCTTAGGCTTAAGTATTTCTATCATTACGTATGAAATCATGGTTTCTAAAATAGCCTTTTTTCATATTGAAGAATCTATTTTAGCCTATATTATTGCATTTATTGCCATTGATTTTCAAGGATACTGGACACACCGTTTGGCACATCAGATTAATATTTTTTGGAACAAGCATGCTATTCATCACAGCAGCGAAGAGTTTAATCTATCCTGTGCATTAAGACAATCTGTTTCTGATTTTTTTAAATTATTTACTTTTTTATTATTACCTGCTGCTTTATTAGGCATTCCTTCTAGAGTAATTGCAATTACCCTACCTATCCAATTTTTTCTGCAATTTTGGTATCACACACGTTATATTAATAAACTAGGATTTTTAGAAAAAATAATTGTAACCCCCTCTCATCATAGAGTTCATCATGCTATTAATCCTGAATACATGGACAAAAACCATGCGCAGATATTCATTATTTGGGATAAACTTTTCGGTACTTTTCAAGAAGAATTAGCAGATGTACCACCCGTTTTCGGTATCACACGCCCTGCCCAAACTTGGAATCCTTTTAAAATCAACTTTCAACATCTTTGGGTATTAATTAAAGATGCTTGGTATGCTGAAAAATTTATGGACAAACTAAAAATTTGGTTTATGCCTACTGGCTGGAGACCTGAAGGTTTCGATAAAAAATACCCCATTTACAAAATTGAAGATGTCTATAATTTTAAAAAATTTGGCACTAACCATTCCACATTATTGATAGGCTGGTCATTCATTCAGCTGTTTTTAACCCTTATATTAATATCTTATTTATTTGACAATATAGCTAAAATAGGTTTGCCGAATATCTTCTATTATGGCTTCTTTATTTTCATAACAATATATAGCTATACTGAATTAATGGGAAAAAACAAATTTGCACATATTTATGAGACCATCCGTTTCGTATTTGCTATTGTTATCATTTATCACTTAAATGGCTGGTTTCAAATAGATCAAATTATTCCATACGGTACACACATAGTCTTCGGCTATTTTTTAATTGCTCTTTTTATGAGTTTTTATTTTGTAAAAATAGAATTTAAACAAAAAAACATTAATTCCTTTTAAACTAATTTTATGAGCCAATATTTAAAGAGTTTTATAGGTATTAGCCTATTTTATTTACTTCTACTACTAACTAAACAAGAAGCTATTGCTTGGTATTTCAAACCTCTATTACTTCCTTTACTAATTTTAGAAACTTATAGTTCTCATAATTTCCGAATAAAAAAACACCTCCTTTTTGCCTTGTTGTTTTCTTGGATTGGCGATGTCGTTTTAATGTTTGCAGACAAAGCTGAGCTATATTTTATTTTAGGCTTAACCTCTTTTCTAATAAGCCATATTTTCTTTATCTTTTTATTTATAAAACAAGAGCAAACCAAACCCAATTCTAACTTGTTTTGGATAGGATTTATATTTGTAATGATGTATTTATTAGGTATGCTAAATCTACTTTCCCCTAGTTTAGGAAATTTAAAAATACCTGTTGCATTATATGCCACAACCATTTCTATTATGTTGTTAATGGCTATTAAAGGTTATTTTAAGTGGTCTAAACCAAACAACCTAATCGTACTAATAGGCGCTTTATTTTTTGTAAGCTCTGATAGTATATTAGCAATCAACAAATTTCATTCAGAACTACCCAAATCTGGTTTTCTAATCATGCTAACATATATCGTTGCTCAATTCCTTATAACTAAAGGAATTTTAGGTCTAAACAAAAATAAATAGCATTCTTTTTCCTATTTAACCCAAATTACGCATTAGACTTCGTTGTGAAATTTGGGTTTAAATTTCATCAAATAAACAGATACAAAAATCAACTCAAAACTATGTATTAAAATTTATGATGAAGGTAAAAAGCTGAGGCGATAAAAATCCCTGTTTTTTTTTCGTAGATGTAGTTTTTGCATTGAAGATAGAAAATGGTTATTTTTATCTGTAATAAATTTTCAATCCATAATCTGAACCTAAACTATCATTTAAATAAAAATCTGTATATTATGCAATATAAGCCTAAACAAGTTTCTTGAAAACAGGTTAAATCTTATATAAGAATACATATAAATACGCAGAAAAATAGATCCTGAGGTAATGAGGTATAAAATGATATTTTTAAAGAGAGACTTTACGTGGCTCGGAGAATTAAATGAGAAGATCTCCAATATCAAGATAGGTAGTTTAAACAATGAGGGTGTCTTAAAAGTTTTCTTATTATCATTTCAACCAAAGGTAGAAAATAAAATTACATAGTACTTATATCGTTCTTGTCTTATCGTTGAAGCAATAAACTAGATCTTATTTTAAGGTACTACTTTTTAGACACCCACAATGTTTTTAAAAATATGTTTGATTAAAACATTTCTCTTCCTGCAAAATGAAAAGCACTTTCAATAGCAGCATTTTCATCAGAATCAGAACCATGAACTGCATTTTCTCCAATAGAGGTAGCATATTTTTTACGAATAGTTCCTTCAGCAGCTTCTGCTGGGTTAGTAGCACCAATTAAAGTACGGAAATCTTCTACTGCATTATCTTTTTCTAAGATAGCTGCAACAATTGGACCACGAGACATAAACTCTACTAATTCACCGTAGAATGGTCTTTCAGCGTGTACAGCATAAAATTTTTGTGCATCTGCAACTGTTAACTGAGTTAATTTCATAGAAACAATTCTAAAACCGCCTTCAGTAATCATATTTAAAATTCCACCAATGTGTCCTTTTTCAACAGCATCTGGTTTAATCATTGTAAAAGTTCTATTTCCTGCCATTTTTTATTTTTTTAATTTTGGTGCAAAAGTACAAACTTTAGTTTAAAAGTTTAAGAGTTTAAAAGTTTATTTTTTAAGTTTTTTTAAAAAACGATGGTATTAAATTCGTTACTAAGCGGATTTAGCTTTTCTAATAAAGTAGCAATAAAGTTTTCGCCATATTCTATGTAAAACATGCTAAAGTTGAGCTGTCTTTCTTGCAAGCTTTTATTAGGAAATAATATATTTTGTAAATCCACAATACGCATTAGTTTATCATTCTGATTCTTTTTTTCTGCTTTTAAAAGACGTTTTTCTAGATTTTCTAATCCTTTTATTTGTTTTACTTCTTGGGCTTTTACTGCTTTTATAAATGTTTTATCTGTTCTGTTTGCAATATCTAAAAGATTTTCAAATTGTTTTCTTAAATGTTCCTTTTCTTTTGAAAAATCTATTTTAAATTCTGAAAATTGTCTTGTTTTATAGTTTACTAATTCAGCTTGTTTAAGAAACAAATCAAACCAAGTTAATTTTAATTTATCTGCTTTTTTACATTGTTTTTCAGAAGCTATAACTACTGAATTACGAAGTAACAAAATTGGAAAGGTTATCTTAAATGCTTCAAACATTTTTTTTAATTCTATCCAATAGGCTATCTCTCCTCCTCCTCCTACATACGATAAATTAGGTAATATCAATTCTTGATACAAAGGTCTTAAAATAACGTTAGGACTAAATTTTTCTGGTGCTTTTTGAAGTATTTCTAAAATTTGAGTTTCAGAAAAAACAAGCTGTGTATTATTTATTTTATAAACTCCATTTTCAAAAAGAATACGTTCGCGCAAATGATCTTCCATATAAAAAAGGTTTATTTCTCTTGGATTTACCTGAATGTCATAAGATAATTTAGATAATGTTTCTGTAACTTTTTTATAAGATGTTTGTTGAAGTAATTCTTCCTTAATAACAGGTATCAAAAGTTGTTTTAACTCTTTGTCATCTCCATC
This sequence comes from Flavobacterium sp. TN-1, assembly GCF_052828645.1. NCBI lineage: Bacteria > Pseudomonadati > Bacteroidota > Flavobacteriia > Flavobacteriales > Flavobacteriaceae > Flavobacterium > Flavobacterium sp. TN-1. Next base: position 2,077,279 of record NZ_CM128253.1, on the reverse strand, counting down.
TAAAATGACTAGTCCGTATTCTTTAAATAGTTCATTAACTAAATAACGTGTTGCATTCGCTAGATTATCGTGTTCTAAATAGGATTTTTCAAAAAGTAAAGTAAGTTTTTTAGCGTGTTCACTGGTTCCTAAGAATGTCTTTATTTCTTCGAAAACATCATCTAGTCCTTCCGTGGATAGCCTTCCTACAGGTCCTTTAGATTTTTTGTTCCAGCTAATTGTCTTTTTATTATATTTAAAATGGTTAATTTCCTCAAAATCGTGATCTTCAGTTGCCATCCAATAAATAGGCACAAAACGGTATTCTGGATATTTTACTTTTAATTCGTTACACAATTTAATGGTAGAAATAATTTTATATATAAAATACAAAGGTCCTGTAAATAAATTTAGTTGATGACCTGTCGTAATTGTAAACGTTTCTGGCTGATTTAATGAATGTATATTATCAAGGGTAAGTTGACTAATATCAATACCTTGATTTTGTTTTAACAAAGATTTTATTAAAACTGCTCGATTTTTTAAATTATAATTACTTGATTTTTCTTCTATCTGATTTAAAAAATTTTCAATTTTAGGCGATCTATTATAGAATGACTGTATGGCTTTTTCTTCATTTAAATAATCAATAATTAATGGCGTAAAATAACCCGAGTTTTGAAAAGTTATACAATCTGTTGGCATATCTTTTTTTAGGTAAAAATAGCAAATAGATTCTTTTCTTTTTAGGTTTTAACATCTTCTTAAAAAATGATTTCTATCTGTACTCATTTTTTTATAGAAATCACGAAGTAAAAAGAGGCTGTCAAGATCTAAATTTAAAACCTTTAACAACCTCTTTTCTTCTCATTTACATCATTTTTAATATATTGAAGACTCTTATTTTTATGCTAATTTGTATTCTGGACAATCAATTCTAATATCTGAATCTGCTAACCTAACATCCATCAGTTTACAATAATGCAACTCTTTTTCAAAGGTGTAATAAAAACAGCTAAAACACATTCTTTGGATGTTTATTACATTGGTTTTATTCAAATCATATATCAATTTTAATAAACTATTTAGTAATATTGTTTTTTCTTCTTTTGATAAACTTTCAAAAGGTTTTTGCATAAAAGAAGCAAAAAAAGATCCTTTTGAAGCAACTCTCTTCCCTTCTTCTGTTAATGATAGCAAAAAAGCTCTAGTGTCTGAAAAATCGACTTTTTTAATCAATAAACCTTTAGCTATCAAAATCTTAACACTATCACTTATAGTGGCTTTGGTCATATTAAACTCTTCTGCTAAATAACTTATTTTACATTTTTCCTCAGAATGGAAACAGATAAAAATTAAAATTTGAATTTGAATAGGACTCAGAGAATTTTCTTTACTTTCTTTCCATAGCAAGACTCTAAATGCTTCTGAAATACGTTCTAAAGCAACTACTATACGACTTTCTATCTTTTGATTTTGATCGTCCAAATTAAATACTGAATATTTCATTTATTTAAAACATATAAGGTTTAATCCTTTTTACTTGACCTTTTTTTATTCAGGTTTATATTTAGAATGTCTTTTCTACATATATCCAAGCTTTTTTTCCCGATTCAAAAGTTTCTTCTATTCTTTGATATTGATCTACTTCATATCTATCTGTTTCTTCTAATTCGGCAGAGGATATTTCAAATATCATTCCTTTAATGAAATCTGATTTATTTTCTGTTTTTACTGCTATTGGATGCTGTTCGAGTTCACTTTTAGCCAAAACTTTAGGATCTGTTATTAACAAATTTTCAATTTTATATCCTTTCAAAACATCTTTTTGACCTGCTAGAATTCTTCCATAATTTTCAAGCTGAACTTTTTCTAATTGTAAAGTACCGTAAGAAAAGAGTAAGTGTATAGTATCTTTCATTAGCAATTTTCTATTTCTATAATAAAATATCCTTTTTTATTTATTTCTTCTTCCCATTTAGGTTCAAGAAAATCTATATGACAAAATTTACATTCTTCTGAAGTTAATTTTTGTCCTTCTTGTCCTTTCGTTTTTAAATATTCTCTACCATAATCATAAACGATGGCTGGATCTGTTATAATTTCTTGAGGTACAATTATATCAAAGTGCATAACATCTCCTTCTTTTTTTGTTACATAGGTGTCCCAAACTGCTATTTTCATTTTTATTAGGTGTTATAGAGGTCATAATTTAACTACACAGTATTCATGAAAGGTTGTAATACGAATATCTAGTATAATGTCTTTAATTATTATTTTAGTATTTTTTAAAACAGTTAATAAATCAAAAACATTTTTATTTTATTTTCTAGATTTAAGGTAAACTATGACCTCAACGATATTAATTTATTATTAAGATTCTTATTAAATTTCTAAACGTATGAAATAAGATAATTATTTTACTTTAAAAGGTAATGATAATTTTTCACTGGCTATAGAATATACTTTATAAACACCCAACATAGGCTTATCTCCTCCTCCTTCGTGGCCACCATTATCATTAGCCTTAACCTGCATATAAACCGTTACGCCATCATACGAGAAATCTTTTTTATTGTTTATTCTATAATCTGGAACAATCACTTTAATTGTATTTCCTTTAGTTACAACCTGGAAACCAGGCGAATCCATATACATAGGCATACCAGGATTGGTTGACGGCAAAATAATTGTCTTATCTTTAGGATCAAATTCTTTTACAGACAATCCTCCTTGAACACGCTTATCCTCTGTTAGAACTACCCAATGTGGATGCCATATTATTCCATCATTTTGAAAATTACGATCTGCATTTTCATCCCATAATGGCGTATCATCAAAATCTGGATGAGATGTCAAAGCTAATGCTACAATTCCTTCTGTTTTACCAAATCCAACATCAGTTGGTTTTAAAGTTGTAGGAAATACATATCCCAAAACAGGAGCTCCATTAAGTTGACCTACTGGTCTAGGTGTTGTTTTTCCTGCTTGTCCTTTAACTGTTATTTCCCAAATAGTAGCTCCTATTTCAGCTGAATGCTTTACATTTACTTTTTGAATTTTAAAGTTATCATTATCATATTTACCACATTTATCGCAGGCAAAACCATAAAATGTGAAAAGAGAAAATCCGAAAGAAATAAATAAATTTTTCATTTTTGTATGATTTTAAATTATTAAAAAGATTAAAAATAGGAATCCTAATTTTTGAAATATCAATAAGCAATTAGGACTCCTAATTAAATAGGCTAAAAAAATTTACCCTTTTACATCAGCTAAAGTAGCTCCAAAATTTATATGAAGTACATTTCCGTTTACTGTGAGTAAAGCGGGTACTGATTTTACACCTGCTTTTTCTGCTTCTGTAATACGATTACGATCTTCACCAAGATGTACAATTTCAACATTAGCCTCACCTATAAGGTTTACAATATCGTGTTCTGCACTAATACAAACAGGACAACCTGCATGATAAAAAATTGATTTTTCCATTTTATTAATTGATTTTATTGTTAGCACTATTGCTGGTACAAATATAGTTAGGATTCCTAATTAAATAAAATATTTTTTTATATTTTTTTCAAACTACAAGTTAAATGAAAATATCTTGGGTAAAATACTTTATAAAAAGACCATTTTTATTGGATATAATTTATTTAGAACTTAATTGCATTAGACTTGTGATGAAATAATAAGGAAAAGGAATGTTAAAAAGACGCGTTTTTTTCTTACGGATATAGTTTTACTTCCATTAGATTTGTATTATTTAGATTATAACATATTTATTATGTTAATATATGCGGCAGCGGGGCTAACAATTTCTAAAACTGTTGATCTCTTTACAAAATTTTAAAATGAATAAGGTGAACATTTAGGATAAAAGAGGAAGTACTTTTTTAGATTCAAAATCATTTTATCTGTACTAAATTTCTAATGTGTAATCTGATTTAAAAAAGGTAATGTATTAAAAAGTTTGTAAAGCAATAAAAATTAGTATTGGTTCTCGATGCGCTTCGCGCTCGAACTAACGATGATTTCAATTATATACTCAACTGTTTGTTCGAGTTGTTTTAAAATGAATAAAAAGATCGAGAATTTTACTTTTTAATCCAGTATATTTTAAGTTTAAATGGTATTATCTATTAAATACAGGAAGTAACGTATTTTATGAAAAATGAGAGTATAAAAACTGCTAATTTTATAGAGAGGTTTGGGGATATTAGGAAAGATTTTAAAAAAAACAGGTATTTTTACAACACCTGTTTTCTTATTATTTTGTTAAAAAGTCGATATCCTAATACAGAACGCAGGGTACTCATGGCGTTTGCATCAAAACCAACGGTATAACGGGTAAATTTTACACGTGGAGTATTTGCTATTTTAAAAAATGTTTGTACGACTTCTTCTATCAAATTTGTATTTTTTGATTGTTTTTTGATTAATATCCCTGAAATTTTATCCATCATAAGATCATATACATCTATCCCTGTATTTTTACTTTTCACCACATTTTTTTGAAAAGCAGTGGGAGCATTTCCAAATTGCACAGTGCTTACTCCTATTCCAAAGTTCATCAGTTCATACGACATACATTCTGAAAAACTTTCTACTGCGCATTTAGTAGCATGATAAAAACTTCCTAAAGGTAAATTCACTAAACCGGCAATAGATGTAACGTTTATAAAATGTCCAAAGCCTTGCTTTCTAAAAACAGGTATAAAAGCACGACAAACTTTTACACATCCTAACCAATTTGTGGAAACAATATTATCTATACCTTTATCTTCTGAAAATTCAACAAATGAGCGATAGCCAATACCTGCGTTATTTATAATAACATTAATAACAGGATGGTTTTCAAGTATTTCTTGCTTTGCTTTTTCTATGCTTTCTGTATTTGTAACATCAAGCAAATAGCTACTTATGTTTGGTAGATCCGCTATTTCTTTGCCTTGTTCTAAACAAATCATGGTAGCAATAACATGCCATCCTTTTGCTGCAAAATATCTTGCTGTAGCGGCTCCTATACCACTAGAAGCTCCTGTTATTAGAATAGTTTTCATTTTTTAATTTCGTTTGTCTATTAATGTAATGGGTTTACGGCTCATAGGAGGGAAAATTATTTTTTGTAATTCTTCCATAGCTAAAACTTCAACTTTAGGAGAAACTCTTAGTTTCGCTCTAAAATGATCTTTAATTTCGGTTAAAAATCGTTCCGTTGTATCCGTTGATGCAATCTTAATTATAATTTCATCTGTTCCTAGATCATTTGTTGATATTTCAATCAAATGGCTTTTTATAGATTCAAAACAAGTCATCAGATCGTGCATAGCGGGTGGATATAGAGTTGTTCCTTTGTACTTAATCATGTGTTGTTTTCTTCCTATCACAGGACCTACTCGTTGTGTATTTCTACCACAAGCACAGGGTTGTGTGTGAAGTTGTACAATATCTCCTGTTTGAAAACGCAATAAAGGCATTCCTTCTATTCCTAGAGTTGTTATAACTAATTCTCCCGATCCTTCAGTAACTGGGTTATTACACTCGTCTAATACCTCTGTAATAATTAACTCTGGATGATGATGTCCTCCTTGAAATTCTTTACATTCTGTAAATGCTGTACTCATTTCGGTAGAAGCGTATGTAGAGTACAATGGGACATTCCATTTTTTAGTAATTTTTTGGGTTAAAAGAGAAGGTGAAAAATCTTGATTACGCAATGATTCTCCTATACAAATAACCCCTTTTACACTTGATTTTTGATAATCTATTCCTTGTTTTTCTGCGTATTCGATCATTTTTAATACAAAGGAAGGTACTCCAATTAAATATTTGGGATGGTATTTGAGGATGGAATCCCATTGGAGTTCAGGAATCCCTGCTCCTACTCGAATAATACCTGCTTTTAATTTCCGCAAGCCCATAAAGTAAGCCAATCCTGCCATAAAACGACGATCCATCGTAGTCATTAATTGTACCACATCGCCTTCTTGTATGCCTGCACAGGCAAAAGACAGTGCTTCATTATATGCTAATCGATCCAAATCTGAATCTGTTAAACCAAAAGTAACAGGGTTTCCTAGTGTTCCTGAAGTGGTGCTATAATCAATAATTTTATGTCTAGGTACGCACAAAAAATCTTCATTATGTTGTTGTAAATCATTTTTTGAGGTCAACGGTAATTTTTGTAGGTCCTCTAGTGTTTGTATTTGTTTTATATCTACCTGATAATGATCAAACATATTTTTATAATATGTTGAATGTGTGTTTAAATATACCAGTAATTCTTTTAATTTTTGCTCTTGAAATTCTTTAATTGCAAGAGATGATAGTGTTTCTATTTCTGGTATCATGATAATTTCTTTTTTGTCTTTTTTAAATAGTCTTGAACCTTATTTCGATCCAATAGGGTTGTAATTTCTAATGTAAGTGCTTTTTCAAAATTATGTAATGCCTCTGTATACAGTTTATGAGAGTATTGATAAACGCCTAATTTATAATAAACAGACCATAGTTTAGGATTTAATTCTTGGTATTTTCTAATAAAATCAGGTGTTAGAGTTTCTTTTTCATTAATTGTTTTATCTAGTAGTTTGTCATATTTCCTGTAGAGTTGATAATCAGCATACGCTTTAGTGTCTAGAAAAGAATCTTTAGCAATGGTTAGCTCAGGTAAATGAGTGACTTTTGTTTTTTGTTGATCAAAAACTTTATTTAAATCATAGGCTACAAAGGCTCCTAATTGATAGGGACTAGAAGAAACCCACATGATACGACTTTCTGGTTTAAAAATTACGGCATGATGTGCTAGAAGTTGATTAATAGCTTTTTCATTTCCGTAACCAATAGTCCCTTCTTTTAACCCTTCTTTATTTCTGAGAATTTGAGCTATTTTCTCGGGGGTCATTTTTTCTTCATTTGCTAATAATTCTTGTATTCTTTCCATACGATACAAAGAATGGCTTTCTTTTATATGTTTTATATTCCTTTTGTCATTTTGATAAGATGAACTCTGAAAATGATTCGAACAAACTAATTGATTGGTGTTTTGTACTTCGTATACGCCAAAATTATTAGGAGATACTTCTATAATTACTGCTTTTTTATCTTTTGCACTGCTTACTAAGATAGACTCTGACACAAAAACGGGTCTTTGTTTTGCTATTTTTATTGCTTCATCTATAGTTGTGGCGTATTGTAATATTTCTCTCGTAAGAAGAGAAATGGGTGTTTTAGCTACTAATGGCATTTTAGATTTTCCGGCATTTATGGTAACGGTTAGTCCTTCTTTATTCATTCCTGAAAGTACACCTATCATACCCGCCCAACTAACACTAGCAAAAGGGATTCCTTTTTCTGGATTAACAAAACTGATTACCTTGTCTTCAGCGAAATCATCTCCAGCATAAAAATCTAAATTTCTACCTATTAGCAATTCTCCATCCATTGTTTTATTTCCCCAAACAGCTAATGAAGTACATCCTACTAATGCTAAATCCTGTACAGCGTGTCCTATATCATGGGCTCCGTGTAAATATAAACTTCTTAGATAAGGTGATGCCATATAATTAAAAGAAGTATCGGTATATTGGGATACTCCATATATTTCTGTTTTGTATTCCTCTTTTATATTCAAATAGAGTTTTCTGTTGTACCATCTTAAAAAAGTACGTAATAGTTTTTGTTTAAATTTAGAAGGAACAATTTTTCTTAGGTGATTTAAAAAAATTCGTTCTTGTTTTTTTACTAAATCTTCGGCTAAGGCTCCTGAAAGCAATCCTAATTGAGAAGGGTTTCCTTGAATATATAATTCCCAAATTTTATGAGCATTTCTTACTAAATATCCTTGTTGATGGGTTATTAGCGTATCGGACAAACGAATTACTGTAGGTTTATCACTTTCTTTAGGAAGTTCTAATGGAACATGATGAAGTGATCTATTAATTCCACACGAATAAAAAATCGAAATAAAGAAAAAAAAGCATATATGTTTTTTAAAATCACTCATTTTAAAATTTCTTCATTTATTTTGTTTATTAAATATTCGGTTCCAACGATCTCTCCACAAGTAGCTACTGCTCCTATTGTTACCCCTAATACGCCGTGCATTTTAACACTCTGTCCTGTAAAAAAAAGATTTTCTATTTTTGTTTTAGGCGAAATAAAGGTTAGCATAGGATTATTAGAATCTTTTACGTATCCGTACAAATTACCGTTTTGTCCTCCTATATAATCTCTATAAGACAAAGGAGTAGATGCGTACACTGATTTAATAGAAGATCGTATGTTGGGAATTTTTTTTTCAATTTCATTTAAAAAAATTTCAATTTTTTGTTTTTTAAAAATTTCATAATCTTCACCTCTTTCTTTTGATTCTGAGACGGTATTATGAGTGGTACTCCATTTTTCTACTTCTTCAAAACGCATATAGGTTAAGGCTGTAAGACTTTCAGCCCATTGTTGATTATCCGAAGCGATATTCATTGATAACATATAACTTTCTGGCCATGATTGTTCTGTATACTCACTGGCTTGCCAGATTCGCTTGTGATCTTTAAAATGGTAGCAATTATGATTTAAATAAGGAAATGTTTGGGGTTTAAAAACTATATAAATGCTAAATGGGGCAATTTGAGCTTCAAGATTTTGAATTCGTGTAAAATAGGCTTTTCTAAAATATTCTTCTCCCACTAATTTTAAGGTGGTTTTGGGCTCTATATTGGAAATAAATGTTTCTGCAAAATACTCTTCTCCATTTTTAGTTGAAACGGAAACGATTTTTTGATCCTTTACTTGAAATTTATTTACTTTTTGATGTTTAAAAACTTCACCGTTATATTTGCGGATTATTTTTATAAGTTGTTTGGTTATCTGACTTCCTCCGTTTATACAACGCCACGCACTTTGAATGTAAGAGTTAACTGATAGGGCGTGTACATAAAAAGGGGTTTTGTTAGGTACGCCTGCATAAAGAAAATTAGAGCCTAGCAATACTGCTTTTAATTTTTCATTAGACGTGAGTTCATCAAAATATTGTTTTGCGTTTATAGATAAGATTTCTTGTTGATAACCTCCCTCTGTTTTTAAGTTATACAAGGGGAAGGAATTACATACATATTGCATTTTTTGACAATATGCCTGTAACGCTTCTTCTTCTTCTGGAAAAAAGGAGACCAATTGTTTTATAAAATTTTCATATCCTTGGGCATGAGGGTATTTATTAGGATCGTTATCAAAAGTAATATAGTCATAAGCATCTTCTTCCATTTTTTTTAGCTTTAACTTATCAATTATTTCTATATACTTAAAATAACTATGTAAATTTTGATCTTTACATAAACCACCTATATAGTGAATACCTGTATCAAAAATGGTTTTATCTCGCACAAAGGTTTGTAAATTACCTCCATATTGATTATTTTTTTCTAAAACACAAACCTTTTTGCCTTCTTTTGCTAAAATAATAGCAGATACCAATCCTCCTAATCCACTTCCAACAATAACAACATCGTACTTTTTTTTCACTAGACTACTTTATTAAAAATTTTGATTTTACCTATTTCTTTTGAAAGTTCAAATCCATTGTTTAAAATATATTCAACATACAGATCAGTTTCAAACAATACTACTTTGTTAAGTTTTTCTAAGTGAGGAAATAATTCTTTTTCATCAAAAGATGAGGTCGAAATTAATAAACAATCATACGGTTTCAAAATATCTTGAGGATTTAAATATTGTATATTTCTTATTTTGTTTAAATAATTAGTAGATGCTATTTCAAATTTTTCTAATGAATGAAAAAAAGTTTGAATTTTACGTTTAGGATACTGCAAAGTAAGAATTGTATTTAACTGACCATAATCATTGGCAAAATGCAAAATTTTAGCATCTTCTGCTATAGTGGTAAACAATGTATGGTAATGCTCTTTATTTAAATCAAAATCTTTTAAAACTTTTTTATAAATGTCTTCTTCTTTATACAGATACCCGTCTATGAGTTTTCTACGGAAAAAATCTTCGTTTTCTAGTTCATGTCGTATTTTATCAAACGTTAGTCTATAAAATTTATTTATTTTTTTTGTCCTAGCAATATAATCTTCTCCAAAGCTTTTGTCTTGATATGATATATAATTACCCACTACTACTGTAATACTTTCATTATGAATCATAAAATCACCTTTAGGCAATGTTTCTGCATTTCCATGTAAGTATACAGGCAAAATATCTAATTTAAATTCTTCGGCTAAGTAAAAAGCTCCTTTATGGAAGCGTTTTACTACATTATCTTCAGAACGAGTTCCTTCTGGAAAAATCATCAAGGAATAACCTTTTTTAATCTTATCGCGTAAATGCTCTAATCCTCCTTCTATTCCTTTAGAAACAGGGTAATATCCCATGGCTTTTACTGCTTTGCCAAAAATAGGCGATTTATAAACCCAATCATTTACAAGATATACCATTTTGTGGCTTAGCATACCTAATGCTAAAGTATCTAAAACGGATACATGATTGGCTATTACAATAGCTTGTTTGCTAAAATTAATTCTATTAGGATTTATAACTTTCTTTTTTACGATAGGGTTTGTATGTAATACGGTTTTAAAAAAAAGAACCATCATTTTTCTAAAACACATCATTTTTGTTTCTCTTTTTAAGGGCAAAATACCCATTAAAAAACGGCCTATGGTAGATAAGAAAATCCCTCCAAGAACATAATATGTTAACGCTATTATAGAAATTATAAGAGTAAAAAAACGAATGGGGATTTTTCCTTTTTTAGGACGATTAAAAAACAACCATTTGAAAACTATTGGATAAAAAACAAATGTTATTAATAATGCACTGAGGACCCCTAGCAAGGATACTGAGGAAATAGAAACTAAGGCTGGATGTTTGGCAAAAACTAAGGCTCCAATGGCTAAAATAGTGGTTAACGCTGCTAAAATAATTGAAATACGATAAGCAGGCATTTCATCCTTTCCTGTGGTATATTCTTTTTGTAAAGCACTTGTCATAAAAATAGTAAAATCTACTCCATGCCCAAATATTAAGGTACAAACGATGGTACTAAATATATTTAATGGAATATTAAAAATTCCCATTAAACCCGCGGTAACGAATCCTGTGGCTATAATAGGCAATAAACTGACTAAGACTAATTCAATACGTTTAAAGAAAACAAATAAAATAATAACTACTGCTATAAAAGAATAGTTAATCAGATTGTTAAAATCATCACGCAGTTTTCCTAGAAAAGTTTCATTTAATTGTTGACGATCTATGACTACAACGTTTGCTAAATGTTCAACGGTTTTAATTAATTTTTCTTTCTTTTTTTCATCTATTTTTACAACTGTAGCTATCGTGTACCAATTGGTTGAGTTAGATACATATTCATCCGTCAAATCAGGTAGTAATTGTTTTAAATCACCTAATTGAAGTGGTTTAATATCCGAACGGATTATATCATAAAAAGCCTGATGGGTTGTTGGTTTAAACCCAAAAGTTTTACCGTTTTGTACTAATTCGTTTTGCACTTTTTGACAAACAGAATTTGACCAAAAAGATTTCCATTTTTTAATCTTATTCGTTTGTTCTACTTCTGAAGGTAATAAAGCAGCTAACGAACTGTAATTATAAATATTTTTTGTTTGTTTTTGCTGAGTTAAAATAGCATTTAATTTTGTGTTGCCATCAATGGTTTCTTTTTCATTTTTACCATATACAACGATATAAATGGCTTTAGAGGTTAAACGTGTAGATTCTTCTAACTTTTTTTCGGCTTCTTTTACTTCTTTTGGAATAAAATTTAGGTCGCTTAAATTATTATTAAAGCTTACTCTACTAAAGGTAAAACAACTTATAAAAAGCAATAAAAATGTTCCTATAATCAAAAATTTGTTTTTCTCGAAAGGTATTTTTGACAAACGATCTAACATTCCTGCATGGGATAAGCCATTGTTTTTAGGTTTATACAAATGAGGAATGATTAACAATGAAAACAAAGCAGATATCATAACACTTATAGAGGCAAATATCCCCAAGTCTTTAAGTGCATCTGATTTTACAAATAACAAACACAAAAAAGCGACTGCCGTTGTTGAGCTACTCATTATTAAAGGCTTAGCAGTATCTTTATACAACTGTTTTATATCGGCATTATATCTATAATGTGTCATGATATGAAGCGAGTAATCTATAGTTACGCCTAACAAAACAGCTCCTACACTTAATGAAATAGCGGAAATCGTTTGTCGTAAGAAATAAAGGCTGGCAATAGCAAATAAAACACCAAAAATAGTAGGTATAAAGATGATTATAGGAATTGTTATTTTTCTAAAAAATAAGATAAGAATCAACATAAGTGTTCCCATAGATAAAAGGACTGTAGTAATGATATCTGCCTTTATTTGGTTAGCATTAGCCACCGCAATAATAGGAGAGCCAAAATACGATAACTGTACTTTATTTTTAAATTCTTTGTTAATAGCTGATTGGATGCTTTTTAACAAGTCTACAAACTCAGCATTTTTTTCAGTTTCGCTTCCACCATTTCGAGGATTGATGAATAACAACAACTTGCTTTGGTCACGAGTTAGCAAATAACCGTCCTTCATGATGAACTCATCTCCTATGGCCAATTGTTGCATTTTTTTTAATCCTATAAAAGTAATTCCTAATGGGTCTTTTATGATAAAATCACGAGTAATTAGACCGGATGGACTAATTAGGGATTTATAATTATTTTCAACCAATACTTTTATACTATCGGATTGGATTTTTTGTCTAATTGTTTTATAATCTTTTTCTTCTAGAAATAAGGGAATATTTTGATAGATAAATTCAAAAACTTGGTTAATATTTTCTTCTGCAGCCGTTCCTTGAATTCCTTTTATATAAGGTTTTACCAAATGAAGGCTGTCTATAAAAACATGAGCCGCTTGTGTTAAATCTTCAACAGAGCCTGTTCTTTCTTTTTCAATAATAACGGTAATTTTATCCGCAAATTTTAATTGTTTAATAATTTTAGAAGTTACATCTGCTTTGTCATTTTTTGGTAAAACACGTGTAATATCTTCTTCGAATTTAATTTGAAAAGCAAAAAAAGTTATTATCACTAAAAACGCTAATGATGACAAGAATGTTAGAATCCGGTTCTTTTGAACGAATTCATGAATTTTAATAAAAAAAAAGTGCATTTATACCCTATTATTTTCCCGACGCGAAAGTACTAAATAACTTCCAACTCCAAAAATAAATGCTGTTATGAATGCTAGGATAAAACTTCCTATAAGATATTGAAAAAAGTGTTCTTTGAGTTGCGAAAAATCAAAAACGTTAACAAGTTTAAAAGGTGCTTCTTTTTCTACAAATAGGCTTCCTATTTTTAGCGAACTATAGATAATAATAGGAATCATAGGAGGCACACTAATGTTTGAGAAAGCAAAAGCTAAAGTTTTATTTAATCGCAATAGCACAGCAGAGGTAATTACAATAGCAGTCTGAAACCCCCAAAAGGGAGCAACGCCACAAAAAACACCTAATGCTATTGATTGCGATTTTTTAGTAGCAGAATCTTGGGTAGAAAAAAGGTCTTCTTTTAGAAATGTTTTAAAACTTTTTTTTTTAAAATTTCTTAAAAAATCACGAGGTTTTATGTACAAAAATAGAATTAAGACCAATATTGTATTTAAAATACTGATCCGGGTAAAATCTTTAAACGGTCTGAAATGAGAAACTCTTTCGGTAGGATCGTATAAAACTTGAATGGGAATGTTTTGAACAGCAGTACCATTCCAAGCTGTTCGTACAATAATTTCTATTTCAAATTCAAATTTATTTGTATAAAATGTTTTGGGAATGGCATAAAGTGGGTATAATCTGTAACCTGATTGTGTATCTGTTAACTGAATACCTGTTTCAAACCAAAACCAAAAGCTAGAAAAACGATTACCAAAGCTACTTTTTTTAGGTACTGAATCATGATTCATGTTTCGGCTACCAATAAATAAAACAGGATTATTTGATTCTTCTAATGCTTTTACAAAAACAGGAATATCGTCTGGATAATGTTGTCCATCAGAATCAATTGTAATAGCATAGTCGTATCCTAAATCGAGTGCTTTTTTAAATCCGTTTTTCAAAGCATTTCCTTTGCCTTTATTTTTAGGTAGATTGACTACTGTAATGGTCTTAGCGTAGGTTTTTAAAACAGATGATGTACTATCTGTAGATCCATCATTTACAACAATGAGTTTTGAAGTATAATTTAATACTCCATCTATTACTCTCTTAAGAGTTTTATGATTATTGTATGTAGGAATAATGACGCACAATTTTAAATTATTGATGCGTTCAGACAACGATAAATTGGAAATCATTATTTTAATTTAGATTTTTCAGAATCCATAAAAACCTTAGATTGAGCAATATAACGATGCATATATTCTTTTAGAGCGACATTTTGTTTATTAAAGCCTTCCAATATTTTTTTTTTATCTTCTTCTATATTACTCTTGTATTTTAAGAACTTAGGAGTATGTTCTTGAATACTAAGTCTAACTAAACGGATTTCAACATTATTTTCATCTTTGCTTACGGCTTGTTCTACTGTCTTTACTCCTAATATGAATTGTTCTTTTCGCTCTTCTTTATTAGTTGCAAAACGTGATTTTAATAAAATAGCAGCTCCTTTATAAGCCATTAATACGGGAGAATCCCCATTTGTTTTTTGAAGTAGTTCGTAAAAGTTTTCAGTATTTTTTTTTGATTTAGAGGCATATTCATACTGATTGCGCAAATCTGAAAAATTCTGAAATAATACTAATAAAAAAGTAATTCCTGAAATAAAAAGAGGGTTCATATAATTTTTATTAAAATAAAAAACGACTTAAGTAGTTTGCAAAAATACAAACTAAACTTAAGTCGATAAAAATTTATTTAAGCTTTACGATATGTATTTGTTAATTTTAACGCTACGGTATCACCAAACTTTGTTGTATTTTTTACTTTTATTTCGGTATCCAAATCTCCTGACAGATCTAACTCTAAAACTAATTCAGGATTTGTTTCTGGATTAATAATAGCCATAAATTTCACATTTGAAGAGGCTGTCATTCTTAATTCAGTATGAAGAATTTCTTCTAAAAGTTCTTTTATAATCTGCATCATACAAACCCCAGGGGTTACAGGATTTCCTGGAAAATGCCCCTTAAAAATTTCATGTCTTGGATTTAAAGTTACTTGCGCCAGATATTTATTATCTGTTAACTGATCTAACTGATTAACGTTATAAAAACCGTTTAAAAGCATTTATTATTTTATATCAAATTTATAATAGGCTCCAAAAGAGAAAAGCACATTTGAGTGATTTTCTGTTCTAGAAGAGAAAGAAGTTCCGCTGTACGTAGAATGTGTCGTTTGAACTACTGGTGCTACTCCTACTTTAAACCTAGCTTCTACCCCAAAGTTTTTAGTAATGTCATAACCTGCTCCCATAGAAAGAGTTAAATCTACATCATTTTCAGCTTTAAAGTTCTTACTCGTGATAAAATCTAATCCAGGTCCTACATGCAAATTAAATTTCTTAAAATTAAATTTGTTTATAGCTTGTACTCCTAAATAAGAAACATCTAAGTTTCCATCCTCTAATTTATTCGTTCTGGGATTATAAACTATTTTTGCGCTAGCTCCTTGAGATGAATAGTTTAGCTCTGGCTGTAACGTATAAAGTTTATTGAATTTTAACGACGCTCCAAGACCTAAATAAAAACCAACTTTTGACGAAAAAAGATTACTATTTTCATTTTTAATAGTTTGTCCTGTGTTTGCATCATAAGTATAAGAATATTGAAATCCTAATTCTCCATTAGTAAAACGGGAAACATTTAAACCTCCACGAACTATAGGGTTAAAAGTTACTTGAGCTTGAACTCCGCTTACTCCTGCAATAAATAAAGCTAATGCTATAAATACTCTTTTCATATTTATTATTTAATTATTTGTTTTAAAATTATTTTTATATCAAAATTATAATGTTCTAAAAAAATTTGGTCCGCAAAATTTATGTTTTTAACATCAAAAACTATCGAAAATTTAGCTTTCCTTTTTGAAGATTGTATTATTTTAAACAACTGATTTGTATTATTTTTAAAGTAAAAATAGTTTTGATTTGTTTCTAAAACTTTTTCTTCTTTGTTTTTTCTTTCTGTTTTAGCTATATGTTTTTCTTGAACTAATAATTTTAGATCATCTGTTAGTATTTTTAATACGATCTTTTTATTCAGATCTTCTACTACATAATTTAGTTTTACTTCTTTTTCTCCTATAGTAAAATCTAATAATTTATTTCCAAAATCAGTAGTCATAACGACTCTATGTAAATTTTGGTCTATTTTTTTAACAACTAACAAACCGCTTAAAGCATTTCCGTATACTTCTATCTGAGCTTTGTATACATAATCCAGTTCAGGGTTTGCAAAATAAGGATTTACGATCGTTTGCTCTTTTTGTTCTATTACAGAATTAGGAAGAGGCTCGTATACTTTACAGCTTTGAAAAAAAATTATACATATACTAATTATCAAAAACCTCATCGTTAAACTTTGCATTTACTTGTTTATTTTTAAATACTATCCTCGTAAAATCATCTGTAGGTTCTATTAATTTAACTTGTGAAACGCTTAGATCTTCTTTTGGAAATATTAATTCAATTCGTTTGATGTATTTTTTTACTTGATTTGATTTTGATACTAATTTTACAAGATATTCTTCTTTTGTTTTGAAATACGAAATTATAAATTCTTTATCATCAAACATATTACCACTTACACTACCAATAATCATTTTATTGATTTTTTCAAATAGTTTTCCGTCAACTGTACTTTTTTTCCCTTGATCATTGATAAAAACTTTATTATTCTTAAAAACAATACTGTATTGGTATGGTTTATTATATTGCCAATTCAGCAGATTGGGTAGCTTAAAATACATTTTACCTGCACTTTCAATATCTTTTGATAAAAAATCTAGATGTTTATATTGTATAAAGTCTGTTTTTATCGTTTTAATATTTTTATTTTCTTTTTCTATCAAATTCTTAAAATTAATAATTTCAGAATCTGTCATTTTTTGTTCTTGTGCTCTAAAGCTTACAAAGAACAAACAAGCGAATAGTATCAGTATATTTTTTTTTATCATTATACTCTTTTTCTAATTATTGTTTTCTAACTCTTCTATAGTAATGGTTTCATACTGATTTTCACTCAAGAATATCAATAATCGTGCCAAAACATTTACTGTTTTTTGAGAAATATCATGAAGTAGTATAATTTTTCCTTTTTCTAATCTGAAAATGATTCTATCTAAAATCTTATTTTCATCCTCAATAACAGTATCTAATGAACGAATGGTCCAACCAATAACTTGATAGTTTTTTTCACGAACGGCTCTTGCTATATGAGGATTTGTAACACCAAAAGGGGGTCTGAAAAATTTATTTTTTTGAGTCGTTAGTTCTTGTATAAGTTGGTCGGTTTGATCGAATTCTTTTAATATTTTTTTTTTCCTAAAAAAACCCATTCGATTTGAGTGTGAATAGGTATGATTGGCAATTATATGGCCTTCTGCTACTATTCTTTGGGCTATTTTCGGATATTTTTCTAGTTGTTTTCCTATACAAAAGAAAGTAGCTTTCATTTGATGTTGTTTTAACAAATCAAGTATTTTGGGGGTAAATTCCGTAGGCCCGTCATCAAATGTTAAGGCTATTATTTTTTTATTTGTTTTGAAACTATTGATGGTGGGCAAAAAGTAACCTAAACGGATATCAAATGCTCCCCAAGCTGTACAACTTATATATATATGAATCAGGATAAGGTATACCCACCAAGGCATTTGCCAATATATAAACAAAGGCAATAATAGGAAAAATAAAAAACTTAGGTAGGTATGTTTTAACATTGTGACAACAGTACTAAACTATGATCTCTTCCTTGATATTGATTATATAATAAAACTTTTTTTAAGCTGGTTGGTTTTATACCATTCCATTGTAAGACTTCGGGAATTTCTTGTTTTTTAATCAAATGGGAGGCAATCCACAATCCAAAAGCAGAAGCTGTATTATATTCTCCTGATATATTTTTATAGTATAGTTGCGATGTAGAACTAAACATAGAGGCTATTTTATCATAAAACACATCGTAATGTACGTCGCCATTATATCCTAAAACTAAAGCATCTATGTCTTCTAAGTCTATTTTTTGTTCTAAAAGGAATTTACGTACAAAATCTTGAATTTCTTCTTTATCTAATATATTTTGTAGGCTTATTGCTTCTACCTTTGCATAGGTCGATTCTTTTAATTGATTAGAAAGTGTAAAAAAGGTAGCTCCCTCACTAAAAACTACACCTGTTGTTTTTGTATTTTTGATAGAGAAAGGTTTGTCTTCTTCTTTTTTTATTATGTTTACTAACTTGTAAAGTTCTAATGTATGAGAAGAGGTTTCATCTATTCCTCCTACTAAAACTGATTCTGCCTCTCCTGTTTCTATTTGCATTTTCCCATCTAATAAAGCGGTTTCAAAAGACACAGCTCCATTAACATACGTAAAATTATAACTTTTACATTGGAGTCCTAGAGCAATCTGTCCTGCTACTGTGTTATGAGTAGACTGAATAAATGAAGTAGGTGTTAAAAATTGTTCTTGGTTATCTATAATTGCTTTTAAAAATTTTTCAGAATCTTCTACGCATCCCATACCTGTTCCTGTAATAATAGCATCAGGATAATTTATACCTGCTTCTTCCAATGCTTTATTAGATGCAAAAATACCCATTTTTACTCCTTTAGCCATTCTACGAATCATCGCGGGTGGAATTATTTCTTTATAAGAAGGTTGAAGGGCAAATAATACATTTTGATTGTCATGAATTGTTATTTCATTCAAAAAATTTCCTTCGTGTGTTTTTTGAGCGGATACACTCCCAACACCATTTATATAACACGTTTTCATTGGTTATTTTTTTGAAAAAATTAGGGTTGAACAATTTCCTCCGAAACCAAATGAGTTAGATAATACATAGTTTATTTCTTTATCTAGTACTTCTGTTTGAGGAATTAAATCAAATTCTTTCATTGGAGTCTTAAAGTTTAAATTTGGAAAGACTTTATTATTCTGAAGGGCAAGAATACTATATACTGCTTCAATAGCGGCGGCGGCGGCTAGTGTATGACCTGTAAAAGCCTTAGTAGAACTAAATTGAGGTATTTTGTATCCTTCAAATGCTCTTATGATAGCTTTTCCTTCAGACAAATCATTATTAGGTGTGGCTGTACCGTGTACGTTTATATAATCAATTTTATCAGGTGTAATAGTCGCTTTTTTAAATGCTTTTTGCATCGCTAAAAAGGCTCCTTCTCCATTTTCTGATGAAGCTGTTTGGTGGTACGCATCATTAGCATTTCCAAATCCAGTAAGATAGGCTAACACTTTTTTATTTGTTTTTGTGATCATTCTATCCGATTCTAGAACAATGAAAGCAGCTGCTTCACCTAAATTGAGTCCTTTTCGTTCATCATCAAAAGGGGTATTATAAGTATCTGAAAGGATCATTAATGTTTTAAAACCATTAATTGTAAATTTTGACAGGGCATCTGTACCGCCTACAATTACTCGATCTAACTGACCTGAAGCAATCATTCGAGCTCCTAACATAATGGCATTTGCTGCTGATGAACAAGCGGTACTTACAGTAGAGACAAATCCTTTTAATCCAATATAATCTGCTATTTTATGAGAAGAATTACCTGCATCATGTGCCTCTATGTATTTTTGTA
Source organism: Flavobacterium sp. TN-1 (assembly GCF_052828645.1). NCBI lineage: Bacteria > Pseudomonadati > Bacteroidota > Flavobacteriia > Flavobacteriales > Flavobacteriaceae > Flavobacterium > Flavobacterium sp. TN-1. The sequence goes on along the minus strand of NZ_CM128253.1, from coordinate 2,057,460 downwards.
ATGCTGGATTTTTAAAATATTCATAATAATATCTTTCTGTCATATCCATTCCTCCTACACTAGTTGCAGAAATGAGTCCTGTTTTGTATTCGTTAAGATCAAAGATACTCGCATTTTCAATTGCTTTTTTAGCGGCATAAGCACCTAACATGGCTGTACGAGAAAAATTATTATTCTCAGATAAACCTAACATGGTAGATAATTCTTTATTATTTAATTTTATTTCACCTACTTTAATGGCATCTTTATGAAGGGTTTCAAAATTTTGAATTTGGGAAATTCCTGCTTTTTTATTCAAAAGTGCTTCATAATTTTCTTCTACTGTATTTCCTACAGAAGAAATTATTCCCATACCTGTTATAGCAATTTTCATTTAAACGAAAGTTTATGGTAATTAATTAACAAAAGGAGTTTAAAAAGGCTGTTTAAAAGAATTTCAAACAGCCTCAAAATTATTTTGTTCTATTTTTTGCAATAAATTCTGCCATTGTTTCAACCGAAGCAAAAATAGTTTTTCCTTCTTTTGGATCTGTTAACTTTATTCCATACTCTTTATCTAATAGAACGATTAGTTCTAACGCGTCAATTGAATCTAAACCCAAACCGTCTCCAAATAATGGATCGTTATCTTGAATATCTTCTACTGTTGTATCTTCTAAATTTAATATTTCAATAATTTTAGCTTTTAGCTCTCCTTTTAATGCTTCCATCTTAATTAAAAATTTGTTTTATATTATCTATTTGGTGTACAGTACCTGTATTCTTTTTATCTACTAAATAAACTACTGCTTTATAGTTTTCTTGAAATAATTCTACCCAACCACAGAGTACTTTATCTGCTTTTTCTAAATCCAACAATTGTTTTGTATAGGTGTATATAAACGATGGTTGAAATTGGTCAAAAACAAAAAAGGCATTTTCTGAATTTAACTTATGTTTTATACTTACTTCGCCTATACATATATTGGGTAAAGTATAAACAAAAACGGCTGGGCTTGGAAAATAATTTTCTTTGTCTGCGATAGATTCTTGATGTTTAACATCTGTATCTAAACTAGCTGATTGGTTTGCAAAGACAATAGCTATATTATTTTCTTGTTCTTTTTTAATTTCTTCTCTTAATACAATTTCAGATGCTAGAAAAGCCAACTTACTTAAATTATCCATTTTAAAAAATTTTGGATAATTGATTTCATATTTTTTATAAATTTTTTTTGCAAATTCTACAAATGAATTCTGATCGTTAATCATTAGTTTTTGTCCATCTACAACTAATCCTTTGGATGTAATTGTACAAACTTTTTTTATATATAATTTAGTTTCCAAAATTACTTTATTTTTTTTAATACTATAGCGGTATTACATCCTCCAAAACCTGATGCTGTTTTTAATATAACATTAATAGGCATTTTTAATGGTTGGGTAATTACATTAATAGGTTGCGTTACTCCACAGGTTTTATATCCTTTTGAAACGATTAATGTATTGTGCTTTGCGCTTTCGATAGTCATAATCGTTTCTAACAATCCTGAAGCGCCTAGTGTATGTCCGTAATACCCTTTTAAACTATTTAGGGGTTTATTTTGCAACTCTAGTCTATTAAAGGCTATTGCTTCCATCTCGTCGTTATAAGGGGTAGCTGTTCCATGGGCTGAAATTATATCTACGGAATTACTGGAAATAGTAGCTTCTTTTAATGCGGATTGTATACTTCTATAAAGTCCTTCTCCTGTGCGAGAAGGACCTGATATATGATTGGCATCATTTACGGCTCCTTCTCCTAGTATTTCAAAGTCATTAGGTTTAACTTCTTCTTGTAAAGAGGTTATATAAATTGCTGCGGCTGCTTCACCTAATGTTACTCCTGTTCTATTAGCATCGTATGGTTTACAAGGTTCGTCACTCATTGCTTGAAATGAGTTAAATCCTGATAATACGAATTCAGTAACTTCATCTGCAGCCACCACGTATGCGTTATCATACAATCCTCCTTGTATAAGTCTTTTGGCTACAGAAACAGCTAGTACGCCTGATACACATGCATTAGAAACAACTATGGGTTCTGTTTTAAACCCGAAAAAATGGGCTATTTTTTTTGCTAAAGTACTTAAAAAAGCTTCGGTAAGACTGTTAGATGTATTTTCTAACTGAACAATATCTCCTTTAGTGGTGGAAAAAATAAAAGCTGTTTTTTCTGTTATTTTATTTGTATCTAGAATTGGCTGTAATACTTGAATTAAGGTACGTTCTATTTTTGAATTAGCTTTTATTGATTGGTCTATTAAGTTATCGGGTATGATAGCTGCATAAAAATCTTTTAGCATTCCTATTTGTGAATGCTTTTTTATACCTGTTTCTTCTGATTGTATGGCTAACCAATTTTTTTCAACGGAATTACCTAAAGGAGTAATACAGTTGGTTTTTGTTATATAACAACGTTTCATTTTATTCTATTAAACCACATTTGCGTTTCCATTCTTTAAAAAAAGCGGGAAGACTTAATGATAAATCTCCGTTAGCATCTAAAAAAACTTGGACTGTTTCTCCTGTACAAACGATATTATTATTTTTATCAAAAATTTTATATCTAAAAATCATTTTGGCGGCGGGGGTATCTACAAAGGTAGTTTCTATCCTAGCGACATCTCCATATCGCAATGATAATTTATGTTCGCATGATGATTTTACAATGGGAGTTGTATAACCATTAGCTTGTACATCTAGATAAGAAATTCCGTGCTGTCGACCAAAAGCTTCTCTTCCATCTTCAAAATAAGTAATATAATATCCGTGCCAAACGATTCCTAAAGGATCTGTTTCGTTAAATCGAATACGTATATCATGAGCTACTGTTAGCTGAGGAATTTCTTTACACAGCTCTTTTCTTTTTATCATACACAATGGCTATTGTAACTGTTAAAATAAAAAATAATATTAAAAGGATTAAATTGGGCAGGATAGATAATATTCCTGTATTTCTTAAAAGTACATCGTAAAACGCGTTTAATCCCCAGTTCATTGGGGAAATATGTGAAATATATTGCATTATTTTTGGCATGGCAAAAACGGGAACCCAAACTCCTCCTATAGCGGCAAGGATAACTACTGAAGTGGCTCCAAAAGGTGCTGATTGTTCTTGTGTTGTAGCTATAGTACCCAACAAAATTCCAAATCCTATGGCTGCTAAACCTGCACATATTGTAACTAAATTCATTAGTAAAAAACGTCCACTTATATCTAACTGAGGTAAATTTAAATAAGGGAATATGTACAGACCTATAAGCATCATTAACCAAAACTGAATCACACAAATGATTAAATAGGTAATTGTTTTGCCTAATATGACGGTGCTATAAGAAACGGGGTTAGTAATTAGTCTGATAAATGTTCCTTGACTCTTTTCTTTGACTATGTTGATAGATAAGGGAACTACGATGAAAAAAATAGCAAATAATGTCCAAGCAGGAACATTATGTTGTACTGAATTAGGTATTATTTCTTTGTTATTTATTTTTGGTATTATTTCTTTATAAGTAATAAAGTTTTTTTGTTCAAAAATAGGTTCGTCTGTCTCCCCTATTTGTTCTTGAAAAGAGGTATAGATTGTTTTATTTTCGATAGTAGCTACCATTTTATCAATAGCATTTTTTATATTGTTTTTAAAGCTTAACTGTGAAGCAGGATCAAAATATAATTTAATTTCTTTTGAGCTAATATTTTTTTGAGTTTGGTTTTGAGGAGCTTCTGTTACTCCGAAACTACTCATTATTTTTTCAACATTTTGATTTACTTTGGTTTGTAAATCATTACTTAAATTTTCAGGAACTATTATTGCTAATTGATATTTTCCTTGTAAAACTAATTCCTTTGCTTTTTCTTCGTTTAATTTTATTCTCTCATTTTGGGTTATTACCTCTAAAGCGCCACTTTTTCCTAAACTCTGAATGATATTTTCGGCAATGGTTCCGTGATCTAAATCTACTAGAAGAACAGGTATTTTAGTATCTGAAACTGTTTTAAAAGCCTCATTCTGAATGAGTGTAATGGTAATTATTAATACTAAAGGCATTACAAATAATATTACCAAACCGCCAAAATCGCGTTTCAGTAATATTATTTCCTTGTATATAGACATCCAAAGTTTATACATTATCTCTTAATTCTTTTCCGGTTAAAGCAATAAAAACATCTTCTAAATTGTAAGCATCTGGTGTTTTTTGTATTAATTCATCTGGTGTTCCTTCTGCAAAAATGGTTCCTCTATCAATAATAGCAATTTTATTGCAAAAATCTTGTGCTTCTGTTAAATGATGAGAGGTATAAATAATGGTTGTTCCTTTTGTATTTAATTCTTTTAAAAAATTAATAATGACATTTTTAGATTGTACATCTACACCTACAGTAGGTTCGTCTAAAAAAAGGACTTTAGGATCATGTAAAATACCAGCTATCAAATTCACTCTTCGTTTCATCCCTCCTGAAAACGTTTCAACTCGTTTATGGGCAAACTTTAACAAGCCAAGGTGTTCTAATAATTGATCGACTTTTGTTTTTAGTTGATTTCCTTTTAGACCTAGCATACTACCGAAATACAATAAATTTTCACGGGCTGTTAAAGTAGGATATAAGGCGTATTCTTGTGGTACCACTCCTATGTTTTGTTTGATTTTTTGGGCATCATTTGAGTATGTTAATCCATCTATAGTAAAAGTACCTGAGGTAGGTTTTACTAAACCACATAAGATAGAAAGCAATGTTGTTTTACCTGCTCCATTAGGTCCTAAAAGACCAAAGATATCATTTTCAGCAATTGATAAGTTTAGGTCGTTTACTGAAAAAAAATCAGCTCCTTTATATTGTTTATAAAGCTTCGTAATATGTATGATTTCTTTATTCATTAATTACACTGCTTTTTTAAGTTTTTTAAAAAAATTTTCTTCTAATTGTGCTAGTGCCTCTAATTCATTAGCTAGAGTATTATACACATCGTGCTGATTACTTCTATTTTTGTACACTCTTGCTGCCATTACAGCAAAATCTCTCCATTTATCACCTATTGTTGTCATTTCTTTTGATAACTCGGCTAAATAAGGATTTTTTAAAATAATAGAAGCTTCTTGTAAGAATGCTGCATAAATAAATCGAAAACCACCGCCTCCTGTTCCGATTTCTTCTTGCATCCGTACCATTTGTGCTAGGTAATGATTCGTTACTTTAACACCTCTTTTAGTGGGCCAAATCCGAATGTGTTTAGCCAAACGACGCATTGCGGCAATTCCTATAAATGGCAATGGGGCTAACATATCTTTACATGTATTTTTAATTCCTTTAACAATAGCTGGTTTTAATTGTACTTGTTTTGGGATATTTACGGGATAATACATGTGTCCCTTGGGAGCTAAAGCTCCTTTTGCAAAACGTACTTTTTCTAATTCTTTTTCGCTCAAAGTGGTAACCGTTTGCATAACAGGGTCGCTAATTAGATAGCTTTTATTTTCTTTGCCATATACCACTAGGTTGTGAGCATTGAAATGAAAACGATATTCATCAGGGAAATAGGTAAGATGGTATACTCCTACTTGTAAACCTGTAGGAATATTATTTTTTAAATTAGATTCTAGTGCTTGCTGGGCTTTTTGAGGGTTTGAGAAGCGTGTTCTTTTTACTTTTATTCCTAATCTTCTGGCTGCTTTATTAAAGATACTTCCGGGCATTGGTCTATAACTAATAGCAGGTGCATGATTAACTTTTAATAATGGAAAATAAAAAAAGAACAAACCTGAACCAATACCAAAAACCATGGGTTCACTAAGATTAATCCCATTAAACTTTAACAAATTAGATGCTACACCATTTTCACAATGAGCTGATTGATGATGTGTAAAACGAATCTCCATTATATTCCTCTAAAACTTTTCAATTCTTCAATTGTTATTTCAAACGCATCTGCATAACGCTGTAATTGTTTTTGGCTTAATTTTTTAAAAACAGAGGGGTTTGCATGTCGTTTTACTCGCCAAGTCCACATATTAACATAACCTGCAAGCGTAACCCAATCCATTTTATGGCGTTCCATAAAATAAACAATTGGACTTTGAGTTCCTTTCTTCACTGCTTCGTTAGCCTGTGCAACTCGTTCTTCAATATCTTTCATAGAATGCTCTAATGCAATGGTTTTGGGTTCCCAACCACTACTTAAAGCGGTTGTATAAGATCCGTCTTTATCTACTGCGTAACAAAGTTCTTTCATGTTATGTTTAGAAAGATTACTTTGATCTTGAGGCACTTCTTCTTTTTTCATAATTAGTGAGTTTGTTGAATAAATAAATTAATTTCAGCTTCTAAAAGCTGAGTTTCATCCTCTGTATTGGATATACAATTCATTGTACAAATACAATAATTATCACCGTCAAAACGGGATTTTAATTGAGCTTCTGTAATAATTGTTTGTCCTACTTTGGGTATATTAAACAACTGTACTTTTTTTATTCCACTAATAAAACCTATTAGTTTTACATTTTCTTTTATTTGTTTATTTTCATCAACAAAAAAAGTCTGTCCTACAATAGCTGAACAGGTTTGTGCCGCATTTTCAAGCATTCCTGTTTCAACAAAAAAGTTATTTTTTAGAAAAATATTGTCTTCTTGTATTTTAAAAATAGTTTTTACAGTAGTTTCTGATAAATTTAGGATATAATCTACCATTAGCATAGGAGCTCTATGTGGTAAAAAATTTTGTATTTCAATTACTTCCTGAATATTATTCATTAGATTCTGCAATTACTGTTTTCATCTTGCCTGTTGCTATTATTTTTCCATTTACGGACGAATTTATTTCTACTAGCGTAACCCCCATAAACTCATGTAAAACAATAACCTGTGTCGTTATTTGATCATTTATTTCAGGTAATTTTATGATGTTTATTCCATTTATGGAACCTATATAACCCGTAGGGGCTGGTTCATTTTTTAAGAAATATTGATAACCTGTGTAAATGGCTACTGATTGTGCCATGTGCTCAATTAATCCTGACTCTTGAAAAATAGCATTGCTAGTAAATATGTTATCTATAGTCACTGTTAATCCTGCTATTACACTTCCTTCTTCGTAAGCGATTAGTTTATCTATCATTACGAAAGGAAATTTTTGTGGTATTAAATTTTCCACAATTTTTTTGTCTAGTATTGGGAATTGTGTAATGGTCATTAGCAAACAGTTAAATAAGCATACGAATATGAAAATCTTCCACTTTCGGGAACTGATAATAGGATGGTATCTCCTTTTTTCAGTTGTTTTGAGTTCATTAGTTCTTCTAACATTAAATAAATTGAAGCCGAGCCTACATTTCCTACTTTATGTAAATTCATAAACCAATTTTCCATTGGTACATTAACATCTACTTTTTGTAGTTGTTCTGCTAATCCTTTGACAAAATAATGAGAGGATACGTGTGGTAGGAAATAAGTAATTTCGTTTGCATTTATTTTGTTTTTATCTAGTGCATTTTTCATACTTATGGCTCCTTTTACTAGAATCTGGGCATCTAATAACTTAACATCTTGTTTGATTGAAAAAACAGATTGCTCTAGCCACTCGTTTGTTGGATAGTCACTCCAAGGTTTAATAGATCCGTCTTCATTTTTATCTCCACCTGCATACATACAGGCTTCTAATTCGTGAGCATACGAATAGGACTCCATCCATTCTATCTTTAAAGAATATTCTCCTCTAGGTTTATTTTCTAATAAGAAAGCACCTGCTCCGTCAGATAACATCCAACGTAAAAAATCTTTTTTGAAGGCTATAATAGGTTGTTCTTCTAAATTTTTCAGGTTTACTATTTCGCTTTCAAAACGATTGGCCAACATCCAAGTTGATACTCTTTCTGATCCTGTAGCTACTGCATTTACGGTATTGCCTGACTTTATAGACATATAGGCAAATTTCAAGGCTATCATTCCTGCATTGCATACTCCTGAAGAAGAGTTAATTTCTATTGGTTTATTTTTTAGTAATCCGTGTACCATAGCGGCATGTGACGGTAATAAATGATCAGGAGTAGAAGTTCCACAGGATAAAAGTTGAATATCATTTACATCAAATGCATGGTCTAAAAGGGTTTCAATTGCTTTTTGTGTTAAATCAGCATTTGAATGGGTGGGTATCCCTTGTGTATCTAAAGCATAATAACGTGATATAATTCCATTATTACGCAAAATAATACGACGCGCTTTAGATGGTTTGTTGTTAATTAATCCTAAATAGGTCTCCATATCTTCATTAGATATAGGGTTATTAGGCAAAAATTTTCCAGATCGAGTAATGTAAACGTCAAACATATATTTATACTCCTTGATAGTAGGATTTTAGTTTTTTAATTTTAGTTTTTATAAATGGTTTTTTAAACAAATATATTAAATATACTAATGGTGAAATGAACCAAATAGCAACAAATAAATAATAATTAAAGAGTTTCAACCAAAAAGGTCTGGATTGTTTTTTTTTGATAATAAAATTAGCCCAAATATTAAACATTTTGTTAGCCTTTTGATCCATTTCTAGTAGAAATGGGCGAATTTCAACAGCTCCTTTTTTTATTAATTCTTCTTGTAGGTTAATTGTATTATCTTTTAAAAAGGATAATAAGATTGTTCCAAATTTATTAGAATCTTCTATTTCTTTTTTAGATACTCCTGGTTCAGGAAAAATTCCTAAGTATTTTTCCTTTTTCCCTGAAAACATCCATTGAACAATGGTAATAACACTAATATAATTATTATTTCGATCTACCAAAGCTATATTTCCTTTTAGAATAGCACCTAAATCTTGTAATTGTTTTTTTACTTTTTCTTGTGCTAAGCCCCACATATTTCTTGCTCCTATAACAGTTACAACAGGGGTGTTTTTTAATATTTTTTTTGCCTCATCACTCTTTAAAAAAGAATTTATGGGAATGGAGGGGCTTAAATACCAAACTTGGTATGCTAGTATGACCAAATCATATTTTTGATGTAAAATTGCGTTTTGAGAATCCTTTAACGGATATGGTATTTGTAAAAATGATTCTGGAAAAGCATCAAAAAAAGAGGCTTTGTCCCAAGGAAAAGGGAATTCTTTTTCTATTGCTACGTCATAATAGTTAACTTCAACATCTTGATTTCCTATTAATGGAGCTGTAATGTTTTTAATAATTTGTGTTAACTGTCCTGATTGACTAAAATGTACTATTAAAATTTTTTTCATTATTCTTAAACACTACTATGAATTAGCTTTCCAAAAATCAAAATAATTAAACCATTGTAAAGGATATTTCTTAAGTATTTCTTCTACATTTTCTGTATAAGCTTTTAGTAAACCTTTTTCATCTCTTTGTTTTACTTGGGCTATTCTTGCAAACAAATGATAATGTAGTTTGGGTTCTTTCATTACGTATACAAAGACAACGGGAACTTTTAACCTAGATGCTATTAAAAAGGGACCAGCAGGAAATAGAGCTTTTTTTCCAAAAAGTTCTTCTTCAAAACATTTACTTCCTTCAAAATAGCGATCACCTGTAAAACAGATTAATTCGTTATTAGCTAATGCTTGATTAATTTCAAATATATGAGATAAATCGTCTCTTACTATTATAAATTTTACAGATGGTTTTTGGGTAACCGTTTCTAAATATTGTTTAATAATAGAGTGTTCTAAATCTGTGGTTACTAGATTAATCTGACATTCTAGATCTATTTCTCCAAAAAAGTGTTCCGCTATTTCAAAATTACCTACGTGAGCACTAATTAGTACTCCTCCCTTTTTTTGGGCTAATAGTTTTTTTAAAATTTCGATACCATCAAACTCATAGGTAAATTTATTTCTTAACCCTGCAGAAATAGCTACTTTATCAATTAATGTTTGTCCAAAAACAAAATAACTTTTGTAGATATTAAGAAAGGCTTGAAATTTATTTTGTTTTTGACGATTGTGTAAATAATAAAAAATAGCTCTATTAGATTTAAATTGTGTAAGAAAATAATAAAAAGCTACGAAAAAAAGAACGGCATAAGCTGTTCGAATTCCGAGCTTTTTTATACAAAATACAAAAATCTTATAACCTAAAAGAGTCCCTTTGGATTTACCATCCCATTGGCTCATAAGCAATTATTTTTGTGCTATTTTTGTTTCAATTAAATGATAAAAATCCTGAAAAGTATTAACACCTGCAAAATCTGCTTCTACTAATTTAACACCAAAATTAGCTTCTATAGAGACCACTAAATCAACATAGTCTAAACTATCCAATCCTAGTGTTTCTTTTAAATTTGCTTCTGGTGAAATAGTTTCTACATCTACTTCAAATTCGTCTACTAAAATTTCATTAATTTTTTCTAAAATAACTACTGATTCCATTTTATACTTTAAATTTCTTAACTATAACGGCAGAATTTGTTCCACCGAACCCAAATGAATTTGACAAATATAGGTCAAATTTTTTATTTATAGTTTCTTTTACGATATTTAACTTTGCTGAATCCTCATCTGGCTCTTCAAAATTAATATTAGGAGCAATGAAATCATTTTGCATCATTAGGGTTGAATAAATCAACTCACTGGCTCCCGCCATCCAACATTCATGCCCTGTCATAGACTTGGTTGAACTTACATAAGGTTTACTTCCAAACACTTCGTAAATGGCTTTTGCTTCATTTGCATCTCCTAAAGGAGTAGAGGTTGCGTGTGCATTAATGTACTGTATTTCATCTGCTTTTAGGCCTGCTTGTTCTAAAGCTCTACGCATGGCTGTTGAAGGACCATCTACATTTGGAGTAGAAATATGACCTCCATTAGACGAAAAACCATAACCTACAACCTCAGCAATAATGGGTGCTCCTCTTTTTATGGCAGACTCATAACTTTCTAGTATTAAAGTGGCTCCACCACCACTAGGAACTAAACCATCTCTATTTTTATCAAATGGCCTAGAAGCTTTTATGGGATCTTTTTCTCTTGGAGAAAAAACACCTAATCCATCAAAACTAGCCATACTGTATTTGTTAATTTCTTGAGCTCCTCCACAAATGATTATGTCTTGTAACCCACTTTTAATCAAATGAAATCCTAAACCAACGGAGTGAGAGCCGCTTGCGCAAGCAGCACTAATGGTCATATTTACTCCTCGCAATCTAAAAATAGTTGCTAAATTCATCGTTACAGTGGAGTTCATCGACTTAAATATAGCTCCTGAACCTATTAAAGCCGTATCTTTTTTTTCTCTTACAATATCCGTAGCATCTATTACTGCCTTTGATACGCTATCATTACCATAAAGGATTCCTACTTCATTCGTATCAAAGAAAGCGTCATCTATATTTGCATTTTTTAAAGCATCTATAGTGGCCATGTATGCAAATTCAGTTTCTTGTCCTATACTAATTCTTTGTCTTCTATTTAATAATGTTTTTAATTCAGGGTTAGGAACCATACCTGTAAGTGCTGACTGAAAACCAAAGTCTTTTCTTTCTGCATCAAAAACAATACCTGACTTACCTTGATATAATGATTCTTTAACTTCTGCTAAAGAAGTTCCTAAACAAGAGTAAATCCCCATACCTGTTATAACTACTCTTTTTTCCATTTTATCTACAAGCTATTATTAAGAATAAATACCGCCATTAATATTAATCACTTCTCCTGTGATATATCCCGCATTTTTAGAAGTTAAAAAACTTACTAAAGCAGCTACTTCTTCCGCTTCTCCAAAACGATTAGCTGGAATCATTTTTACTAATTCTTTTTCATCTAAATCACCAGTCATATCAGTACGAATAAATCCTGGTGCTACAGCATTTACCGTAATATTTCTTTTAGCTACTTCTTGTGCTAATGCTTTTGTAGCAGCCACTACTGCTCCTTTGGCTGCGGAATAATTAGTTTGTCCTGGAGTTCCTTTTACACCAGAAACAGAAACCATATTTACGATCCGACCGTATTTATTACGTAACATTTTTTGAATAAAGAAATGGGTTACATTATAAAAACCATTCAAACTGGTATTGATAACGTTATTCCAATCTTCTGGAGTCATCCACATAAATAATCCATCACGCGTAATGCCTGCATTATTAACAAGAACTTCTACTATAGCATTAGGGTTTTCATCTTGCCATTGTGTTAAGACTTGTGTTACTTCTGCATGGTTTCCTACATTGAACTTTAGTATTTCTCCAGTTGCTCCTAGAGCCTGAACTTCTTTCAACGTTGTTAAGGCTGCTTCTTGATTACCTTGGTAATTAATTAAAATATGGTAGTTCTTTTCAGCCGCTAATTTTTTACAAATTGCACTTCCAATACCTCTTGAGCCACCTGTAACTAATGCACACTTCATTTTGTATAAGTCTTTATTTATATCGTTATATTTCAGAAGAAACTCTTTTTTATCTTTTCAAATTAGACTATTCTTTCTGTTTCTTTATTTTTTGTTAGGGCGGTATTTAGAAAGATGTATTTGATTCACTTTCATAGATACCACTTAAATATATTATTTTGTTAACAAATTATGACTAAGTACCGAACGTTTTTCTTTTCACGTTGGTTATTGCATTAAATAGTCTTTTATTTGTTGTATATAGGGATACATTATCATATCATCTTTAAAAGGAGGCACAACAGTACGTACTTGATCGTAAAACGCGCGTGTAGAAGAGGATACTTTATCGGCAAAGCCTAATGCGTCTATAGCTTGAACAACTGTAATTATTTCAATTGCTAAGACTTCAAAAGCATTTTCAATAACTTTTCCTGTCATAACTGCGGCATTGGTTCCCATAGATACAATATCTTGATTATCATTGTTATTTGGAATACTGTGTACATACATTGGGTTTGATAATGTTTGTGATTCCGCTGTTGTTGATACAGCTGTGAACTGAACGCCTTGCATCCCAAAATTAAAACCTAAAGTTCCTAAATTTACAAATGGTGGTAATAATTCATTAATTTTAGAATTTAATAAATAATTTAGTTGTCTTTCGGCTAACATGGTCATTTTGGTTATGACAATCTTTAGCTTGTCCATTTCTAAGGAAATATAGTCTCCATGAAAATTACCTCCGTGATAAACGTGTTTATTTTTTACATCTATTATAGGATTATCATTTGCGGAATTTATTTCATTTTCTAAAACTTTGGCTGTATTATGAATGGTATCTAATACAGGTCCTAGAATTTGAGGTACACAACGTAATGAATAATATTCTTGTACTTTTTCTTTAAATACTTCTTCTGTGTTTTCTCCGCTATATAAATGGTCTTCTCTTTTACGTACTAATGTACTATTACTTAAATGCTGACGCATCATTTTGGCTATTTCTTGCTGACCAGAATGATGTTTTGTATTGTTTAATTCCGCTGATAAATGATCATCATAAGCTTGTACAATTTCATTGATAGCACTAGCTATTTTAACAGACCAATCGAGTGCTTTTCGGGCGTTATGAACATTAACAATACCTATACCTGTCATAACAGAGGTACCATTCATTAATGCTAATCCTTCTCTTAGTTCTACTTTTATAGGTTCTAATCCTTCTAATTCTAGAACTTCTTTGGTTGTTCTTCTTTCGCCTTTATAAAAAACTTCACCTTCTCCTATGAGGGTTAATGCTAGATGAGCTAATTGTACTAAATCGCCACTTGCTCCTACTCCTCCGTGTTCAAAAATTAATGGTGTAATATCCCGATTAATGAATTCTTTCATTAAATGGATTACAGATGGATGAACGCCTGAATTTCCTAATGATAATGTATTTAATCTTGCTAGAATTGCGGATTTTACATTAATGGGGCTTAAAGGTTGACCTGTACCTGATGCGTGACTTCTTATTAGATTATACTGGAGTTGTAGTCTATCCTGATCTTTTATACGATATTGTGCCATAGGTCCAAAACCTGTATTAACTCCGTATATCACTTTATTTTCCGAAAATTCTTTTAAAAATTTAAAACTTTCTTCAACTCTGTTCAAAACTTTTTCACTAATCTCTACATTTTGATTTTTAAAGACTATGGCTATAAATTCTTCAAGTTTTAGATATTCTTGTATAACGCTCATTAAAACTAATTTTTACAACAATTGAATAATATCTTTTTTATTTGATATTATGTATTTACTTTTGAAAGGGCAAAGTTAACACATTCTTATAAAGAAAAAAGCAAATATGAAACAAGAATTTGTAGATGTTTTAATAATTGGCGCAGGACCATCAGGCTGTGTGTCAGCATCATATTTACATAACAATGGTATCCATGTAAAAGTTGTTGAAAAAACAAAATTTCCAAGACTGGTTGTGGGCGAGAGTTTAATACCCCGAGTTATGGATCATTTTTATGAAAGTGGTCTTTTTTCTGCCTTGGATTCTATGAATTTTGAAAAGAAATTAGGGGCTCGGTTTATAAGGGGAGAGGAAATATGTATTTTTGATTTTAGTGTCAAACATGGTAAAGGATGGGATTGGACTTGGCAAGTTCCTCGTGCAGATTTTGATAATACATTAGCAGAAGAAGTTATTCGAAAAGGTATTGACTTAGAGTTTGAAACAGAAGTATTAGATGTAGTATTTAATGGATCAAACTCTATAACAACTGTAAAGGAGAAAAATGGCGAATCTAAAGAAATTCATGCTAAGTTTATAATTGATTCTAGTGGTTATGGTAGAGTATTACCTCGTTTATTGGATTTAGACACACCTTCTAAATTGGATCCTCACTCTTCTATTTTCACACACATAAAGGATATTAATAGACCTGAAGGTGAGGAAGGGACTTTAATTTCTTTTGACATTTTAGAAACTGAGGTGTGGCTTTGGGTTATTCCTTTTTCTAACGGAAATACGAGCGTAGGTATAGTTGGTCCAACTTCATTTATTAATTCATTATCTAAAAATAATGACACTGCTGAGGCTCTAAAAAATGCGATTCAAAAATCAGATTATTACATTAAACGTTTTGGTGGACTTGATTTTTTGTTTGAACCAGTTAAATTAGAGAACTATTCTAGATCTGTTAAAAAAATGTATGGAGAAGGTTTTGCTTTAACAGGTAATAGCTCTGAATTTTTAGATCCTGTATTTTCATCAGGTGTGGCATTTGCTACAGAATCTGGAATGTTATCTGCCAAATTAGTTCATCGTCAGTTAAAGGGAGAAAAAATTGATTGGGAAGTTGAATTTACTCAATATATGCGATCTGGTATTGATGTTTTCACCACTTATGTAAAAGAATGGTATACAGGAAATCTTCAAACTTTATTTTTTCATCAACCTGAAAATCCAGATGTAAAAAAGAAAATATGTGCTGTTTTAGCAGGTTATGTTTGGGATGAAACAAATCCTTTTGTAAAAAAACACGATAGTGTTATTAAAAATATGGCACACTTGATTCACATGGAAAAAGAGCAAAAAGAAACCCAAGTTTAAAACTTGGGTTTTTCATTAACTTCTATTTTGATTATTACTTAGATTCTAAAGTCATTCTTGTATATTCATAAATCAAGAAACTAAAATAATCCCATTTTACTGAATCTAAAGGGTAATTTTTCATAAACTCCGCGTTATCTCCAAATAAATTGTTATATGTTTCTTTAAATTCATCTTTATGTAACCAAATCATTTTATCTCCTTTTTTGACATAATAAGATTTAATAACACCTCCGCCCATTTTCATTCCTCCAATAGCTACACCTCCTGTTTCATTTGCATTTGGATCTCCATAAACTTCAATAATACTATTAAAAGAAGGGTTTATTAATTGCATCAAATATTCCTTTTCTTCTTTTTTATTTTTCAAAGAAACCAATTGATTTTTATAAAAAACGGTTTCTTTATTAGTGGCTTTTTTATGATTTTTTGTACTCATGCTACGAATATTTGTAAAATGTTTCATAGTTTTTCTAAATTTTTCAGAGCCACTTGGAGATAAATACAATTCAGAAATTTTTGAAGCTTCAAAATCTTCTACTTTTCCTGTAACGCTGTCTTTTACCTCAACTTCCTCTATTTGACCTTTTTTTCTATTGATATCTTTAAAATAACCAATAATTGTACGACCATCTTTTAAAATAACCGTTGAAGTCTTTTTATTGTTAACGGTAACAAAAGTCTCTTCAAAAAGAACAGTTTCCATTTCTTTAATTTTTTCTTTTTCAAACTTTACTGTTTGCCCCATCATAACATTTGTTATGAACAATAATGATAATCCTACTTTTTTCATATTTATTTAATTTTAGAAATCAATAATACTAATTTAAATCAACTTTAATCATAACATCTTCTTTACGCTTTTTATACACTTCAAACATGAATGTACTTTTAGCTATTTGTATGATACCATTTACAGAAAACTGATAGATTTTAAAATCTTCTACTTCTTTTGAATTTAAAATAGCTCCTTTAGACCACTCTCCTGTAACATCGTCAATTTTTACAGAAGTCAGGTATCCTCCTTTTTCATCTTTATGAAGAGCAGGTTCTTTATCTAATGGCAAATCTATATTTTTAATATTATCTAAAAACACTAAATAATGTTTATTATTTGCACTAAAGTATTTATAAGACATCCCTCCTCTTCCTTTAAATCCCATTTGATTCTTAGGTATTTTTTTCATCCAAGCTAAAGATCCGTCTGCTTTTAATTTTGTTACTAAAATATTACAGTAATGATAGGTATAATAATTTCCTCCTGGAGAGCCATTCACTCCTTGAATATAGTTATTAATAATATAGTTTTGTTCTCCTATTAATACGACACTTCCGTCAGGATTTAATACCATATCTCTAAAAACAAGATTCCTAAACTGAGGATCATCTCCTTTTCTTTCTTTTTTTTCGTTTCTTCTTCTTGTTCTATTGCTTTCATACTGATTGATGATTTCTAAAGAGATTGGCTGAAAGGTTGAATAAATTGTTTTTCCTTGACTATCAAATTTAATTAAAGCCACTCCATCTATATCATCATAATCTGATTTCCCTTTAGCTATTTCACTATAAAAACCACCACAAATTAATTGATCTTTGTTTGTGTCTAAAATCCAAAGGTTATTCACAAACTTGTTGGCATTTTCATATTTTGAAATATTTATTTTATCAGTACCTGCTTTAACTGTTAACAATTCTATATGATAGTTTGCTTCTTCATCTTTTTTTCTTTTTTTCTCATCTGCTGAATCATCATGATAAATTTTTTCTAACATATACAGATTTCCTTTTGAATCTAGTTGGTAATCTAAATTTTCCATTCTACGTTCTGTATAAGGCATCGTAACTTCATTAGAATACAGTTTATTTAGTGATTTATCATACGAACGCAAACCAATTATATCATAGCTCTTTGTATCTCTCTTTACTTCGGGTTTTTTTCTGTACTGAATTAATAATTTGCTTTTATCATTAGATTGATAAAAGTCAAACTTGTCTTCTACTGCATAGGAAAATCCCATTCCGCTTGACATTAATGTTCCTGCTATTTTACCTCCAACTTGGAATAATAATTTTGATTCTGGGAAAAACTCTCCTTTATCAAAATTAATTTCTCTAAAAAACAATTGTTCTTTTTCAGCATCGCCATCCCAAGAAGAATAAAACAAATAATATTTGTTATTTATTTCTAAAATTTCTTCGAAAGAGTAGTTTCTAGGGAATATCTTTTCATATTTTGTTTCTTTTATAAAAGCTGGTTTATTTGAATCAAATTTTTGAATTAAAATTTCTTCTCTATCTAATTTAACTGCCATAACTTCATTTCCTTTGGATAAATAAACTTTATTTCGGGCATCAAAAACCTTATATGGTTCACTTATCTTATAAGAATATTCTGGCGATATTTTTATCTGGGAATAATTTGTTGTAATGGCTAAAACCGAGACAAGAAGCATTAAAAATGTTTTTTCCATTTTATTTTTTTAATTGGGTTCAAAGGTATTAATTTCAAAAAAGATGTAGGAGTATAAAAGCTTAAAAAACAAAATACCTCAAGAGTGAAATAGATTTTGAGGTATTTTTAGGTTTAAAATATATTTTTAGTTACGTGGTATATACTATACTATTTTAATTTGTTTACTTCTATTGAATAACCAAAATATAATAGGAAAAACGAGTAGGGTAAGTACAGTTGCGGTAATCAATCCTCCTATAATTACAATTGCTAAAGGCTTTTGACTTTCGGAACCTATTCCTGTGCTTATAGCCGCAGGTAATAATCCTATTGATGCCATTAGAGCGGTCATGACTACGGGTCTTGTACGCATTTTTACTCCTTGTAAAATGGCTTCTTCAATAGGCATTCTTTCTCTTATATTTTGGTGAAATTCAGCTATTAGTATTACGCCATTTTGTATACAAATTCCAAATAAGGCTATAAAGCCTACTCCTCCTGAAATTCCAAAGTTCATACCTGTAATGTGCAGTGCTAAAATACCTCCTATAATAGCAAAAGGAACGTTAGTTAGGACTAATAATGAATCTTTTATATTCCCAAACATAATAAATAATAATACAAAGATTCCTAATAAACTGATTGGCACCATTTGTCCCAAACGGGTTGTGGCACGTACTTGATTTTCAAATTCGCCAGTCCATCCTATGCTATATCCTGTAGGCAATTTTAATTTAGATACATTTTGTTGTGCTTCTGCAATGGTACTCCCTAGATCACGATCTCTAACTGAAAATTTAACGCCAATAAAACGTTTGGTATTATCACGATAGATAAATGCTGGTCCTGTATTTTTTTTGATGGTTGCAAACTCTTTAATAGGGATTTTACTTCCGTTAATAGTGGGTACTAACAAGTTGCTCATATCTTTTTCATCTTTTCTATATTCTTTTAAATAACGAACACGTACATCAAATTTTCTTTCACCTTCGTACTTTTCGGTAGCTGTTTTTCCTCCAAAAGCCATCTCTAAAACTGCTTGTGCATCTGAAATTTTTACTCCATAGGCAGCCATTTTATCGCGATCTAAAATTACACTCACTTCGGGTTGTCCTACATTACGTAAAATTCCTACGTCTTTTATTCCTTCTACTTTCTTTATATTAGAGATCACCAGATTTGCTAACCGATCTAATTCTTCTAAATTTTCACCATAAATTTTCACCGCATTAGAAGCATTAATACCTGCTACGCTTTCGGCTACGTTATCAATAATGGGTTGTGAATAATTAAATCCTATTCCTTGATATTGCGATAGGTTTTTATCCATTTCACGAACTAAATCGTCCATAGATATTTTGCGTTTCCATTCGTCTTTAGGCTTTAAGTTTACTTGCATCTGCACGTAATAAAACCCACTTGGATCTGTACCATCATTACTACGACCTACCTGACTTAAAACACCATTTACTTCAGGGAATTTTTGTAGTTCTTTACGTAAAAGGGCTGTTTTTTTTACCGTTTCTGTTAAGCTTTGACTCATAGGGAATTTTGCTTCTACCCATAAAGCCCCTTCATTAAGCTGTGGTAAAAATTCGGTTCCCATAAATTTGGCTGAAAAAAGTATCAAGGCAATTAAAGAAGTGGATACAATCAATGTAATTCGCTTGTTTGCAAAAGTCCAACCAAAGCCTTTTTGAACCAAGTTGTCCCAAAAATTCACAAAAGGATTGTGCTTTTCTTTTACATTTTTATTCAAAAAGATATGGCATAGTACTGGTACGAGTGTTAATGTAAAAATTAAGGCTCCTAATAAAGCAAAACCTAAAGTATAAGCTAAAGGAGAAAACATTTTTCCTTCCACTTTTTGAAAAGCAAAAATGGGAAGTAAAGCAGTAATGATAATAAGCTTTGAAAAGAAAATAGCTTTCCCTAAGGTGGTTCCTGTTTGTTTAATAATTTTTCCTTTGGCAAGCTTATTAAACTTATCCATTCCTTTTTGATGTGCGAGGTGGTCTAGTGTCACAAAGACCCCTTCGACCATAACGACGGCTCCATCAATAATAATTCCAAAATCGACCGCACCAAGAGAAAGTAAATTAGCACTCATTCCTTTTAGTTTCAAGCATAAAAATGCAAATAAAAGAGATAACGGAATAATAATAGATACCGTAATGGTGGTTCTCCAATCGGCCATGAAAAGAAATACAATAACTGTTACAAAAATGATCCCTTCAAACATGTTATGCATTACCGTTTCGGTAGTGAAATTCATCAAATTATCCCTGTCGTAGAATGTCACCATCTTAACATCTTTAGGCAAAATAGACGTATTTAATTCCTCTATTTTTGCTTTTACACGCTCTAAGACTTCTTTTGGGTTTTCACCTTTACGCATCACGATAATTCCTTCAACAGCATCATCATTATCATTTAAACCAACTTGTCCTACTCGTGGCATTGCGCTTTCATGAACATCGGCAAGGTTTTTAACTAAAATAGGATTACCGCCTGCATCGTCAACAATGATATTTTCAATATCTTGAATACTTCCTAGTAAACCAACACCACGAACCACATAAGCTTGACCATTTTTTTCGATGACATCTCCTCCTACGTTAATATTACTTTCGGTTACGGCTTCATATACTTGTAACGGGGTTACACCGTATTTTGCCAATCTATTAGGATCTACACTTATTTCGTATGTTTTTTCTTGCCCTCCAAAAGCAACTAAATCAGCAACACCTGGCACTGCTCTTAGTTGTCTATCGATTACCCAATTTTGTAGTGTCAATAATTCTTTACTATCGCGTTTTTTACTTTGAAGTGTATATCTAAAAATCTCGCCTGTAGGTCCATAAGGAGGTTGTACATCTGGAGTTACTCCATCGGGAAGCGACACATTTCGTAGCTGATTGTTTACTTGTTGCCGTGCAAAAAAGTCGTCAACATCATCTTCGAAAATGATTTTAATTACTGACAAACCAAACATGGTAATACTACGAACGCTTGTTTTCTTTTGTACTGAATTCATAGCAATTTCCACAGGTGTAGTTACAAAGCGTTCAATTTCTTCGGCACTTCTTCCATTCCATTCTGTCACAATAATAATTTGTGTATTGGTTACATCTGGAAAGGCTTCAATAGGCATATTTTTAAAAGCAACAAAACCAGAAATAACAAGTATTGCGACCCAAAAAAATGTAAAAGGTTTATTCTTTAATGAAAAAGCAATTATATTTTTTATGAATTTGTTCATAATTTATTTTTTTAAATTCGGCAATGTACTCTTACTGAAAAAACATTTACTGGACCTTGTCTATCTGCATTATATCCTGGATTTAGGATAAGCTGATAGGTTCCTGTTAAATACATTTGATTTTTAACTAACTCCGCAGAATAATAAGTTTCAACAATATGTTCAGGAGTATAATTTAAATAACCATCACCTAACATAAAGCCTTTTCCTCCAGCTTTTAGATAATCTTGATGAGGTTTTGAAAGTCCGTTAACTAAATAAGCCAAGCCTAAAACATCGCTTTTACGATTCCAACGATTACCGTTTAAAACTCCTCCTAAACTAAAACTTCTATCTATTTCTGTAAATGCCCAAGTTTCATATTTTCCGTCATTCCAGCTTAAACGCGCAAAAACACCAAAATCATTGGCTAATTCTTGTTCAGCATTCAAACCAAAAGCGAACTTGGTTCCGCCATGCACTCGTACTTGTTTTGTATCTGGACTAAAAGGATTTAGGGCAATACTTTTTTCATAATTGCCCATATAAGTTGTGTTGAAAAAAGTAAGTGCTCGTACCGCTCCTGGTCGTTTATTTATACTAAACTTATAAGTATATTCTAAATTATGTGAAGAAGATTTAGGGTAATTCCAGTTCATATCATTACCATTTGCTAGTAAAGGCAATAAAGCGGTACCGTAACGTAATTCGTGTTTTGGTGTTACATATTCTAAAACAATTGCGGGAGTGTAACCACGGGTATTAGCTGCATAATCCCAAGCTCCATTAGCCATTAAGCCCCAATTCATAAACTGCGTACGCGCATCATGACTATAACGGTTATCATCAAAAAAATCGGCAAGACTTACCTTTCCTATTGTAAAGGTTAAATAGTTATTTGGAATATATTCGTCTAACTGATTAAAATCACTGTGATTATGAAAATAATTTTGAATATCTTTTTTGTGTTCACCTCTGTTCAAATCGAAGATCTGTTTAAAAAACATCCTAGCCACATAAATCTTTGGTTCAGGATTGCCTATTCTAAATGTTTCTCCATTTGTAGCACCTCCTAGCCCTAATGCTTCACTAAGACCAGAACCTCCTGCTATTTCAGGATTAAGATAAATACTTGCACCTTTCCATAATTTAGCTCCTAGATAAAGTGTACCTGTCATAGAAGTTTTACTTTCATTATCTGTTACTAAACTATTATCACCTGAATAAGGAGCATTAAACCCTGCTTTTGTTTGATTGATAACGGTAGTTTGTGCGTGTATAGTAAATCCTTTTTGATGATTTATAGTATCATTAACTTGTGCAATGCTTTTTAGGGCAAAACACATTACAAGAATAAAAATTGATTTTTTCATTAGTCGTTTAAAGCATCATAAATTAACAATTGGTTATTTGTAATAACCTTTTCTCTTTCGTTCAATCCTGCTGATATAAAGGTTACATCACCAACTTGTCTAAAAACTTCAACCTGACGTGTTTCTATATTGGTTCTTGATTTAAAAATCATCACAAAATTTTTACTTTTATCAAAAATAACCGCATTGGAAGGTACAGCCATCATATATTCATTTTCTTTATAAGATAGCTTTATATTAGCGCGCATTTCGGGTTTAAGCAAAAATTTAGGATTATCTAACACAATTTGTGCGCTCATGGCTTTTGTTTCTGGGTTAATGATATTGAAAATTTTATCTACTTTCCCATAAAATTTTTTGTCTGGATAGCTGAGGGTTGTAATTTCAGCATCTTCTCCTACTTTTACTAGTTCTATATCACTTTCATTAATATTGGCTATGGCCCATACTTTGTTAATTTGTGCTATATCAAAAATATTATCTGTCTTATCGTCACGCAATAATGTGTTTTCATTAATTGACTTTTGTGTAATAAATCCTGATATAGGAGCTCGAACTTCAAAAATTGATCCTGCGTGTATTTGATAAATTGTATTGGTTTCTTGTGTTCTTTTTAACTGGGCTAAAGCTTTATTATAGGCGCTTTTAGCCTCTAATACATCGCGTTCTGTATTAAGTTTTCCTTCGTACATTTCTTGTGCGGCTTTTAGATTGCTTTTGGCTACTACTACTTCATTTTGGGCATCATCATACTCTTTTTGAAATCCCGCGACTGAGGTACTTTTAATTGTTGCTAAAACCTGTCCTTTTTCAACATAATCGCCTAATTGTACAAAAACTTTTGTAACATTTCCTCCTACTACGGGGTATACTTCTATGTATTTGTTATTATCAGCGGTAATTTTACCAAAAAATTGAATTTCATTTTTTAGTTGTTCTTTTTTGGCTTCTTTCATTTGTGTAGATGCCAATACTTTATCTGTTAGAGAAAAGGATTCTTGAACTTCTTCTTTTTTTTCTTGTTTACAAGAACTCAATAAGTTAAAAAAAACGCCTGTTATAATTACTATAATTATTTTACAATATCTCATACCTATTGGTTATTTAAAAATTTGACTATTGGTTATATAATTAATTCCTATACCTGAAATTACCCATTGTTTTTTGATTTCATTTTTTTGTATGACAGCTTCATTATAGCTTTCCATAAAATCTGTAAACTCTAAAAGGGTTATGTTTCTTCTTTCAAAATTTTGAACTATTCCTTCATATACTGCTTCTAGTTCTTTTTTATCGTCTTCTAAAATAGTTTTATATTGTTGGGTATATTGCTGCCAAATTAGATATGCTGTATCTAAACTGTTTTCAAGTTCTTGTTTTTTATACTCTAAATTGGTTTTACTTTGCTCTAATTGTGCTTTTGCTATAGCTACATTTCCTTTATTTTGTCTCCAAAGTGGTAGAGGAACAGCAAAAGTTAAATTTACTTGATTTTTAAATGCTCCTCCTGTTTGATCGTAAGACCCTCCTAAAGTAACATCTGGTGTATTTAATGATCGTTGCCATTTGAGATATAATTCTTGGCTTTCGGTCATTTTTTGGGTCCACAAATATTCTGGATTATTTTCGATAAGTTTTTTCTTCATATCTTCTTTGGAAAAGAAGGTGGCTGAATAATCATCCAATATTTTTTTTTCGTTTAAATTGGGTTCTATAACTTCAGAAATACCTGTAATTAATGATAAAGTTTGCTGATTAGAAATAATATCTTTTGTGATGGAAATCTTGTCATTTTTTAGACCTAAAACAAGTGTTTGCAAACGTACTACATCCTTTAAAGAAACATTTCCTTTTTTTGCTTGTTCATTATAGGCACTTAATAATGATTCTAATTTTTCAATTTGTTCATTAATGACTTTTATTTTTTGGTTATCAAAGTAAACACTAGAAAAACTTTGTGCTAACTGGTATTTTAAACTTAGCATGACCTGCTCAAATTGTAACTCGGCAAGCTGAGAATTTGATTTTGCAAAAGCAACCTCATTCCGTTTTTTACCTCCCATATAAATTAGCTGTTGAATAGCAAAAGCTTTTTGCCCTGTTACACCCACATCAAAATAAAGTTTTTTTTCAGGATTATAAAGATTTACTTCTCCCGACACTAGAGGTTGCTGCCAAATCTTGGCTTGGATTATCTGAGCCTTAGATACCTCAATATTATATTGTTGTGCAATTAGTTGTAAATTATTTTTTTTTAAAGCTAATTCGCATTCTTCTAATTTGAGTACTTTTTGTGAATAAATAGAACTAAAAATAAGAAAGAAAAAAAAACTTTTTATTTTTTTATTTAACATTTTTATTTATTTTTTTAGATAGCATAAGTTTTTTATTCATCGTAATAAATAACTCAAAAATCTTTTATTTAGTATACCAATCAAAATTTGTTAGGTAAGATATTCTTAATGTTGGGTTATTTTCTTGAATTGTATTTCCTAGATTCCAAATATTTTGGTGAATGTAATTTAATTGTACCTGATGGTGTGCATTAATATTATATCCAAAACCAGCAATGGCTCTATTTTGTTGAAATAAAGTTTTAGCACCTGTTACATCGATATTTAAAAAGGCTTCATCACCAACGTTTAAAAACAATTTAGATTTTCCATTTGTATCTTTAGTTAAAGGATAATTAACTAAAAACATATAACGCAAACGGTTTCTATGCTCATAATGATCTATTACATAATCTCCAGAAGCGTTTTTAACTGGAATCCCTACAAATCGAAATTCATCACGTAATCTATTTATAATTTTAAAATTACCAAGATTTGCGGTATAGGTTCCTTGTATCCAAACGTGATCTTCTGGAGTATCTATTTTATTTAGAGGAGTTTCACCATACACATAAGTATCATAATGTGAATACCCTACACTACCTACTATACTTTTGTTAAATTGATAATCTACCGATGGTCTAATAAACCATTGTTGCTTTTCATTAAAACCATTGGCATAACGCATAGTTGCTTCAAGGGTAATAGATAGCCTTTTTGTAAGCATATTTTTTCCAACATAATGTAACCAAACATCATTGTTGTGGTTTACTTTTTGAGAAAATGATTTTTGAATTGTTATGAAAGATAAAACAAAAAAAAGAAATAGTTTTTTAAATTCGTTATTTAACATATTGTAATTTTTTTTCTAGATGAATTAGGATGATTTGAAAAAGCTTGATGAGATTCTAAGCCTACTATATTTACTTTTCCTCCATTGGCTTCATAATCATGTTTAAAATGTTCTAAATTCTCTAAAACGGAATTATCAACCATTTTTGTTTCTTTGAGATTTATAGTTACGTTAAATCCGTAAGGTATTTCTTCTAATTTTCTTTTAATTCCTAAAAAATTGGTAAAAATTGCAGCTTTACTAATATTTATCTGATATTCATTTCCTTCAAACAAAACTTCAGTAGGTGCTTTAAAAAAAGAACTAAGAGGAGTACCGTGATACAAGTGAATAATTATATTAAGAAGCATACCTGCACCGATACCTACTAATAAATCTTCAAATAAAGTAAAGAAAATAGTTACTAAAAATATTGCTAATTGTTCTTTTCCTATTTCAAAAGTATGAATAAATTCTTTAGGATGTGCTAATTTAATTCCTACTGTAATGAGCATTGCGGCTAAAGCTGCATTAGGAATCATTTCTAATATGGGAGCAGCCACTAATAAGAATAATAAAATAAATAGTCCATGAAAAAAGTTAGCCCAACGTGTTTTTGCGCCATTATTTACATTGGAAGAACTACGAGCTACCTCAGCAATCATAGGTAATCCTCCTAAAAATGCTGCCAACACATTTCCTACTCCTACTGCAATTAAATCTTTGTTGTTGTTTGATTTCCTTTTAAATGGATCTAGTAAATCAATTGCTTTTACTGTCAGTAATGATTCTAAAGTCCCTACTAAGGCAAACATAATGACATATTTTATAAAAAGTCCTGTTTGTGATATTCCTGAGAAATCAACATTTATATTTAGATTTTCTACTAGATTTCCTATTTTGACTAAAGCAAAAGGTGGTTCCGTGTGTTTAAAATCCATAAACAATTCCGCAGGAATAGCAAAAAGCAAAACTACAAGTGGTGCTGGGATTTTTTTGATAAAAGTATTTTTAATAAATGGCCATCCCATCATAATCGTTAAACTAATTATACCTATTAAAGTCGCTTTTGGATCAAGATTTATAATAAAATTAGGTATATTTATTAACAATTCTAAAGGTTTTTTACCTTTTGCTAAAGTTGGATCATCATTTAACAAAACAGGAATTTGTTTTGCAATAATAATGATACCTATTGCAGCTAACATTCCATGTATAGCCGAAAGCGGAAAGAAATCAGCTAGTTTTCCTAACTTTAGTAGTCCAAAAAGTATTTGCACTACCCCAGCTACCGCCATGGCTCCTAAAGCAAGTTTCCAACCTAAAGTTGCATCTCCTTTACCAAATTCGGCTACAGAACCTGCAACAATTACAATTAACCCAGCTGCTGGTCCTTTGATAGTCAACTTTGATCCAGATAGTATACTTACTAGGATACCTCCTATAATTGCGGTAATTAAACCCATTATCGGTGGAAAATCTGATGCTTTAGCAATTCCTAAACTTAGAGGTAATGCTAATAAAAAAACGATAAAACCTGAAATGGCATCAGATGAAAAATTTTCTTTTAATCCTGCTAATCCGTCAGTAGGAATATTAATTTTATTTTTTGTGTTCATATATAATGAATATTTTTTTATTTAAGAAGATTTATAAGGTAATTCATGATATGTTTTTACGTGTGGTCCTAAAAATAATCGTGTATAAATACGTACTCCTGCAATTCCTGAAACCACAAAACTACTGGCTATAAAAAAGGCAAGTATTACTTGATCACTTTCTATATGACTAAACAATAGGTCTTCACCTATAAAAGTAGTCGTAATGGGAAAACCTGTTACACCAAGAGCTGCAACTAAAAAGAAAAAGGCATATTTGGGATGTTCATATACATGTCCTAAATATTGATTTAATGAGGTTTTACTTTCTATTTTACTTAATTTTACAAGTGCTATATATCCTAATATCCCAGCCATTATTATTCCTGTGAGATATAGAGAAATTTCATAAAAATCAACTTTTTCATTAAATAGAATAGCTAAAACAATCCAAAAGTGATTAAATATTATCAAAACCCAAGCTACAAAAGGGCTTTTTCTTTCTGAAAATGATTTAAAGACTGAGATTAAACCTATAAAAGCAAAAAATTCAGGCAATCTATTATTTAGTTGTTCTAATAAATGGATCTTACTTTTTAGTAATAGTATACCTCCTATATAAATTGGCACAAAAAGAAGAAATATTCTTTTTAAGTTCAAGAAATTCAAAAATTTACCAATGAATTTAAGGGGTTTCCATAGAAATAAATTTACTATTTTTTCCAAATTAAACTCTTTAATGCTTAATATATAGAGTGCATATTCTAAACGTTTAGGCAAAGAGTCTTCAAATGTGTGTTGTACGGGTTCGTAATGATAAAATTGTTCTCTTATAAGATAACTTACAACAGACGGAGAAACCAAAAGTTGATAGGTTCTTAAAAAAGCATTACCTGCAAAATGCAGTAAGGCCAAAGTATCTAACCCAAGAGCTATTTCTATAAAAATTAATCCTATTTGAGAAATGGAGCTATAAGCAATTTGGCTTTTAACAGAAGACTGAACCCGAGCCATAAAAGTGGCTACTAAGCTAGTCAGCCCCCCCATTACTCCAATAGCAATTCGTAACGAAGTTTGATGTTCCCAAAAAGGGTGAGTTCGTAACATAAGGAATACGCCTAAATGTACGGATAAGGAACCATAAAAAATAGCACTCGACGGAGTAGGTCCTTCCATAGCACGAGGCAGCCAAGAAGAAAAAGGGACTTGGGCTGATTTAACAGCTGCTGCACATACTAAACATAAACCAATAAAAACACCAATAAAAGAATGCGTTTGAAGATGTTCGCTTACTAACTCATAATTATACATCTTCATAAAGGTAATATTTTCATGAAACAAGTGATGACTTGCCCACATGGCTAACAATAGGCCAACGTCTCCTATTCGATAAATCGAAAATACTTTAAACGCATTCTTTACTGGTAAATAGCGTTCTCTATAAAATGCAATCAATAAAAAGGAGGAAATTCCTATAATTTCCCAACCTATAAATAAGGTTTCAAAATTTCCTGATAAAACAGCTAAATTATACCCAAAAAAGAAAAATAAAACCGTTATAAAAAAACGCTTATATCCTTTTTCTCGATGTAAATAATAACGACTATAGGTGGTAACCATTGAAATTAACAAGGCTCCTACAAATAGATAAACAGCGGTTACTTTATCAAAAAAGAAATCAATAAAAAACTCATAATGATTTGTTTTTACTAAACTTACTTCAAAAAGATTAAATGGTTTAGCACCTTTTAATATCCAATAAAACAAGAATACTACCAAGGAAAACAATTGAACTAAAACGGTACCTAAAGCGGTTCTAGATAACCATGATTCTTTTTCTTCAGGCAACCAAAAACTAATAAAAAAACCAGCAAAAGGGATTAACACAAATGCTATTAAAATTTCATTCCACATATCCGTTCCTCTTATTTAATAATACCTACTTTTAAATTATCCATACTAGTTTGTGTATATTTAAGTATGTCCTGAATATCACCTAATGCAACCTTTAGAGGTTTATATAACTCAAAACTGCCTTTAATAAATCGGAAAAGTTGTTTCGTTTCTGGATGCAATACAACTAGATTAACCCATTCATTATAAAACCATTCATAAGTAGCTGAATTTTTGGTAATTGCATATTTTACCACTTCTGGAAAATGTTCGACAACTACTAACAATCGAACAGGGTCGTGTACTTCAATCATTTGATTGGGTAGTCCTGGACGTAAATCACCATCAATTCCGTTAGCAACACCTATTAATCCCATAACATTATGAGGCAGTTTAGATCCTGCTCCTAGCTTATGATTGTCTACTCTAGAAAAATAATATTCCAGATTAATACCTCCTCCTACTGGAGCTACTGCATTTAATATTCCTGCCAAATAATCGCCTTTAGGATCTACTTTATAATCAAAAGAATTTAAAAAGGAACGTCTATCTAAGAATAATTGTTCAGATACTGTTCTTCTCCCGACTATACACATGGCATTGGTAGCATGATTGAGTTCTGGACGTGGTTCGAATAAAGAAACAGAACGACGTTTAACGGAATTATGTATTTTTTTTAAATCATCTGATTTGGTTATGATTTCAAAACGACGAGAACGCTCAACAGCATTTTTATCCAAAGCTTTTTCAAAAGTTTTTTTGTTCTGGATGTGAATATCTAAATTGATTTGGGTCAATACTTTTTCATCATAAAACTCAATTTCATCACGAGTTGTATCATGTAGTGCTGGCAAGAATTGAGTAGTATTAGGAATTTCTATTCCTTTTTTTGATAAAAGAATACGTACTTCAGGATGATTGGCTGCAAAAGATAAAACTTTGGCATTTACGGAACTTGGTCTTCCGCTACAAGCACCACAGTCATAACCTGCAAAATGAGTATTATTTACACTAGTGGCACCATGCCCTACTACATATACTATGGGAGCAAAATTTTTCACAAGGCCTATAGATCTAAATAATCCTTCTACACGAGTAGCCATTTCTTCTACTGTAAAACCTACTTGTAACCCATCTTGTTGTAACCCATTATCGTTTTCAATTACTAATTGTGATTTTGGATTTAAATGTTTAAATGAAGCTGATGTTGCAGGGGTAATGGTGGGTTTAAAAATATTCAAAAATAATTTAAAAGCTGACGCAAAACCTAATGATTGGCTTATTAACCATCCAAATAACAAAGAATGTGTACGCTTGTGATAATGAAGATCTGTAGCATGTTTTTTCTTTCTGGGTAATTCTTTTACCAAATATTTAGGTGCTACTGGAGCTGGACAAAGCTTTGTAAAAAATTTCCCTTGTATTGGTTGATAAAAAAATTCAAAATTAAAGAAGGCTGCTGTACCAAAGGTTTGAGCATTAGGATCTTCTTCTTCTATATATCGTCTAAAAGAGCATTCTCTATCATCCATACAAAACATGGCTTGAAAACTCGTTTGTTTTTTAGGTCGTATTTGGGTACTCGTTTGTTGTATCCCTAATAATGCTTGGTTATAAAAACTCCATTCAAAAGCTTCTTGCCATATAGATAATACTTCAAAATATTCAGAATACTCAGGAGCTGAAAAAATATCTTCAAGTGGTTCTTGTAAATTGTAAGCAATTGGTTTCCAATTTTTGCCAAATTTTTGATCTAAAACATCTATTTCTAATAGTAATTCAAACTTTATAAGTTCTTGTAATGTAATCCTCTTTTTGGCTAATAATGAAACTGGATTTTGCTCCAATGTTGCCACCATACCACTCCAACCTGGATGTGAAAATTGTTGATCAAACAAATAATGGGTATAATAAGCCTCATTACCCACTATAATATGCAACAATTCTTCTATACTAATTTCACTTTGTAATAATGCTTTTGCTCTTGGCGTTTTAAAGAAACCGGTGATTCCATTTTTATCTAATTCTTTTATAGAAGCTAAAAATCCTTTATCATGAACAGGAAAAGGCCATACTGAAATTCCTTGATCTAAGTAACTACATAATACTCTAAACAAAATTCCATGTGTTGCTTTGTCTAAATTCATAGCATAGTATTCTTTCCATAAAGAACGTACACTACCTATTCTTGAAGATAAGGATTCATCATAAATTTCATTTAATACTTTATGTTCCCATAGTTTATATGAATATTCTAGTTTCCGATCATATACAACTTTTTTTAGAATTTCTTTCGAAATTTCACCATTAGCGTATTTAGCTCTGAATTCAGCTAATGATAAATAGGTTTTATAACCAAATACTGTAGATGCTTGATGTAAAGCATCAAAAAAAGGTTGTTTTTGAAAAGCATGCAAAGTATTGTGGTGCACAAAGTCTTTCAATGGATTTTGCGCAGGTAAGTAATGCGATAGTTCGTGAAGTACATCATGCTCCACGAATCGCTGATTCGTTAAATTCATTTTTAGGAAATATTTAATTAATACCTCTATTTTGATGTAAATACATCGCTTAAGGAATTAATTAAACTAGATCGTATTTCCAGTTACAGTAGAGTATATATAGGGGTTGATTATATATGAGTTTAAAACTCTTATAACCTATTGCATTGTAGTCTTTTTTTAATAAAAGTAACTGAAGCGAAAAAACATATTCTTTAGAGAAAATAAATTCCTCAATGTTATCATCTTCAAGGTCTAATTCTGTTAATTCTTCATCGTCTAAGCTCTGATTAACAGAAATAATTTTTGATTTAGAAGAATTCTTTTCTTTATCTATTTTTACTGGAATTTTTAAAAAATTCTCAGCATTAGAGAAACTTTTACCTGATATTGATAATAATAACAAAAAAGCCAAAAGGAATGAAATCCATCCCTTTTTTTTAAAAACTTTTTTATTATTTAGTATCTTAAACATCGAGTGTTTTTTATTTAATCTAACAAAGTCAAAATTAATAGTTTTTTATTCAATATGTACTTTCTTTTTAAATATTTTCCATAAAACAGGCAAAGTGGTAAAAGCTACAATTCCTATTACTATGAACTCTATATAATGTTTTAGATCTATTCCAAAACTTTGTAAAAATAATGTATGAAGATAGTGTCCTGCAAAAATCATGGAAAAAGCCCATAAAAAAGATCCTAGTATATTGTAGAACATAAATTTCTTTTTATCCATTTCAACGATACCCGCTACCACAGGAGCAAAGGTTCTGACAATAGGTAGGAAACGAGCAAACACAATGGCTCTGTTGCCATATTTATCAAAAAAATCTTTTGCTTGATATAAATATTTTTTCTTAAAAAAGAATGTATCTTTTTGATTGTATAAATAGTTTCCGCTTTTAGCTCCAAACCAGTAACCTGCCATATTACCAATAACTCCCATAAGTCCAACTAGGAAGGCAAAAACCGTTACATTTAAAAAGTCATTCCCCAAAGTTATTTGACTCATTAAGGTTTCACTATAAATTCCTGCAAGGAAAAGCAAACTATCTCCAGGCAAAAAGAAACCAGCTAACAATCCTGTTTCAGCAAAAACGATAAATAAAACGACAATTAATCCTATTTTAATTCCACCAAATTCTAATAGGATATAAAATTCTGGATTTAGTAATTGCAACCAATTGAACTCTTTCATAAATATTTAAACATTTAAAAGGGCGAAGGTACTATTTTTAGCACAATCACCCTTATTTTATTCATTAAATTAATCATAAAAATGATTAAACATCCAGTTGATACATTTCATGTAAATCAGAATTACAAGAAAAATTTACTTGTAAATCTGTTACGTATCCTGAATTCAAGCCATACACCCAACCATGTAAAAACAATTCTTGTCCGTTTTTCCACGCTGTTTGTACAATAGACGTTTTCGCTAAGTTTAATACTTGTTCCTTGACATTAAGTTCTACAAATCTATTGAAGCGTTCTTCTTCATTTTCTATAGAGTTAAGTTTTTCTTTATTAAAACGATAAATATCCTTTATATGTCGTATCCAGTTATCAATAATACCAAAAGAGGTATTTCCCATGGCTGCTTTTACTCCTCCGCATCCATAATGACCACAAACAATTACATGACGCACTTTTAATACATTGACAGCATAATCTAGAACACTTAACATATTCATATCTGTATGTACCACCATATTAGCTATGTTACGGTGTACAAAAACCTCACCTGATTTAGTTCCTGTAATTTCATTAGCGGGTACACGGCTATCTGAGCAACCTATCCATAATAAAGGGGGATTTTGTCCTTTTGCTAAATCTTTGAAAAAATTGGGATCTTGATTTAATTTTGTATCTACCCACTTTTTATTATTATCTAATAATTTTTTATAGAAATCACTCATTTTTTTTATTTAATTAATTCTTTTAGATTAAAATTAGTATCTAAATCGGATTTTATAAAAGCGTAGTCTTCATAAAACTCAACTAAACCTGTTTCTATGTTATACATCCCGCCTATAATTCCTATTTCTCCATTTTCTACCATTTGTTCTAAAATGTAACTTCTTTGTAAAATTGACTTGACGGTTCTCTTCACATTAATTTGCGCTACATTTTCTACAAATGTACTATTGTCTGAAGTCCTATTTTCTTTTGTCATACGTTCTTCATATACTGCTGGTTGCAATTTAGAAAGGAGTTCTGTTAAGTTTCCCATTTCTACATGATCACAAGCTCCTTTCACAGCACCGCATTTAGTATGTCCTAGTACCACTATTAGTTTAGACCCTGCTATTTTACAGGCAAATTCCATACTCCCTAAAATATCCGTATTTATTACATTTCCTGCAATTCTTACCGAAAAAACATCTCCTAATCCCTGATCAAAGATTAACTCTGCTGAAGTACGACTATCTATACAACTCAAAATGGTGGCAAAAGGCCATTGTCCGTCTCGTGTATCATTTACTTGTTCTAATAAATCCCTATGAATCTTTAGATTTTTTACAAATCGTTGATTTCCTTCTTTTAATATTTCTAAAGCGTTCTTTGGACTTATTTGTGACTGTAATTCTTTATTTAAAGTTCTCATGATACCTCATTTAGTTGTGTGTTCTACATAAATATGTTTTTCTTCCTCTCCTGTATTTTCTAATTCATACGCTTCTTTAAAACCAATCAATTTTACCTTAATATTTTCTTCTTTAGCTCTAACTTTCTTAAATTCTTTAATCAAATCCAATACATCATGTGCTATGTATACTGTGTCTGACGCATTAATAACTACCGAAGATTTTTCAGGAATAGAAGCTAGAGTTAATTTAATAGCCGCTTTATTTAAAAAGGAAACTTCTTGCGCTAGATCAATATGAATAAAATCACCTTCTTTATAATTTTCTTTTCTAAAATTATAAGCACGTTTCATATTTCCTTTTAAGATAAAAATCACACTTATTATTAAACCTAATGCTACTCCTTTTAGTAAATCTGTAAACACCACTCCAATCATAGTTGCAATAAAAGGAATGAACTGATACTTCCCTCGTTCATAAAAATGTTTGATTACTTTAGGATTGGCCAATTTATACCCCACTAATAGTAAAACTGCTGCCAAAGTAGCTAATGGAATTTTATTAAGAACAGAAGGTATGGCTACCGCACAAACAATTAGCAAAACCCCATGAAAAATGGCTGCCATTTTAGTTTCACCGCCTGCATTAACATTAGCTGTCGTACGAACTACAACAGATGTCATAGGCAAACCTCCCAAAAGAGCACTCACTAAATTACCAATTCCTTGTGCTTTCAACTCGTTATTGGTATCTGTATATCTTTTATGCTTATCCATTCTATCAGCTGCCTCAATACACAACAACGTTTCTATAGAAGCAACCACTGCTATTGTAACACCAACAATCCACACTTTTTGATTTGAAATTTGTGAAAAATCAGGCATTGTAAAACTCTCTTGAAACTCTACAAATGATTTTGGGACAGGTAATTTTACTAAATGATCGTCTAAAACTGCTAAAGAAGAACCCAAACTTACAAAAACTTGGTTTAGGATAATTCCTACCACTACGGCAACTAAAGCTGATGGCACTAATTTCAAATCTTTTAACACGGGTATTTTAGGCCATAAAACTAAAATGGACAAAGATATAATGGCTATTAGAGTAGCTCCCAAATGTATATTTCCTATAACCGAAAATAATTCAGAAAAAGTATTTTCTCCATCGGGTTGCAAAAATGCTAAATCACCTTCATAATCCTTATCATAACCAAAGGCATGAGGCAATTGTTTTAAAAATATAATAACTCCTATACCTGCTAACATTCCTTCAATTACATTATTAGGGAAATAATTAGATATAGCTCCAGCTTTTAGAAATCCTAAAATTATTTGAATGATTCCTGCTATAAAAACAGCTAATAAAAAGACATTAAATGATCCTAAATCCGAAATAGCAGTTAAAACAATTGCAGTAAGACCAGCTGCAGGTCCTGATACAGACAAATGTGATTTACTCAAATAACCTACAACTATACCGCCTATTACTCCCGAAATAATTCCTGCAAAAAGAGGCGCACCAGAAGCTAACGCAATACCTAAACACAAAGGCAATGCTACTAAGAAAACCACTAGTCCTGCTGGCAAGTCAGAACCAAGGTTTCCAAAAATATTTATTTTTTTTGTCATCCTAATTAAATTTAAATCCATAAAACATTTGAGCATAAAAAACACTCAACTCATTTTTGCCTTAAATCCATTCAGGAGGTAATATCTGCAATGTAAATTCAGTAGTATAATCTAACAAAAGATACATATCTACAACTTTTTGTAAATCTGTAAAATTAGAAGTTATTTGATAGTCAATAAAAAAAGAAATAAATTCCGTTTTTATTTCCTTAATTTCTTTAGTTTCTTTAGATTCTTTAGTAGACTCTTCTTCCTCTTCTTCTTCTAGTAAAACCAATGATAACTTAGCTCCCTTCTCTCTATCTACCAAAGAAATAACACTTGGAGTAAATTGAAAAAGGAATAAAAATAGTAACACTATTTTAATTAATGGTTTCATAGAGCTAAAATACCAAATATAATATTCATTTTATAATTAATAAGTTTTTTTTAACACGCTTTTTATTTATTTCCGTTCATATTGACAGCAACCATGAAGTTTTTCGTAATCTTCTTGACTTGCTTTTACATTTTTAGTGTCATGACCTATTTTCCCTATAGCTTTCTCCACATCTAACAATGTGCATTTTTCTTCATTTATTACTAAATGCAATACTTTTCCTTCAATAGTATACTGTGCCATTTTTACTCCTGAAATAGAAAAAGCAGCTTTTTCTATTCGTTTTTTACACATTTCGCAATTACCATTTACTTCTATATCGTATTTTGCTTTTTTATTTTTTTTCTCTTGAGCAAAACTCAAAATACTCATCAATACAGCTAAAATTAGAATTATTTTTTTCATTTTTTTAGAATATTAAATTTTTAAAAAGTATTAAATATTATTCAATAAAAGTATCATTTGTTTACTTTAAAACGCAAGCCAGCATAAATCATTTGTCCAAAAATGGGCGCGTATACTACTGAACTATCAAAATTTTCCCCAAATGGATTTTCTGCTCCTACAATAGCCTTTTGTTGTTTATAGTTACTTAAATTTTCAACTCCTGTATATATCTCAAAGACTGAAGAAAATGTATGGGTTATCTGTGAATTCATTACAACAAAATCAGGTGAAAATGAAGTTAATTCTAGATTTGTATTAGGTAATTGTTGCTTACCTGTCCAATTCAGTGTAAAATCAAAACGCCATTGCTTTCCTTTTTCTTTCATCCTTGTTGCATACTCGATATTAAAGAAAAAACGATGTTTTGGTTGTAAAGGACGTTGGTATCTACCCAATTTATAATCTGTTTCGATGTCATATAATTTATATGCTGAACGCAAGTTTAATTGTTTAATAATTTCTATATTAAATTCTGTCTGAAAACTATTGGCAAATGAACGTCCTTCTAGGTTATAAAAATTCACATCTTGATATGATTGCAAAACATCTATCACCACCTGATTTTGAAAATCAGTACGATAAATATCGACCGAAGCATCAGCATTCATCCCAAAAAATTTAAATTTCTGTAAAAACCCAAAGCCATAATTCCATGCTATTTCTGGGTGTAAACCATAAATCTTACCTGAATCTCCCAAAACATTCAAGTTTCTATTACTTGCAAAAAGAACTTGATTTTCGGCAAAAACATTAGCTGCTCGTTTCCCTCTTCCTATTGAAATTCTGAAAACAGCATCTTTCCATGGATTATAACGAGCATGAACACGAGGCGTAATAAAAAAACCTAAACGATTATGATAATCTGTACGTCCGCCTAAAATAATACTAAATTTATCCATATTATCATACGTATACTCAAAAAATGCTCCAATAGAATTATCTCTTCGACTTACATCTTTCCCCAAAACAAATTCATTATAATCATCAGAAGTAAAATTCAAACCCACGGCAAATTTGTTCTTTGTATTTTGTATAATGGAATTGAAAATTAAATTAGAATAAAAACTGTTTTGTTTTATATCATAAGTTCGTAACCCAAAATAAGAATTTTGATTATGTGTTGTAAATGCGTTTTGTAAACCAATACTTTGATAAGGAGCATCTCTCCATACATAACCAATTTTAGAAGAAAAATCCATCCGATCCGTATTAATCTCTGAACCCCATCTATTTTTAGTCAATTTATCTACCATCGGATTAAACTCTATTTGTCCTGTTAATTTTTCATCTTTCATATAACGAAAATTCAAAAAACTCACCCACCCTGTTTCAGCGTTAGCATATTGCCAACGATTCATCACATTTACTTGACGACCTAATGGATTATCCAAGAATCCATCTCCATTTATATCCATTTTAGATACCCTCATATTAGAATGCGTTAATAAAAGAGTGCTCCACTTAGTGCCTATTTTTTCTGTGAGATGTGTATTTAATTCAAAACGAGAATCAGTAGAACCATAAAAATTCAAGTAGAAAGGTATTTCTTTAGCTGGCTTTAACAACTCTGTATTTATTTGCCCCGAAATACTTTCGTATCCATTAATCACACTTCCTGCTCCTTTTGTGACTTGAATATTTTCTACCCAAGTTCCTGGAGTAAAAGACATACCATATACCTGTGAAGCACCCCGAACAGAAGGTATATTTTCTTCCGTGATTAATAAATAAGGAGAAGTTAATCCTAGCATTTTTATCTGCTTGGTTCCCGTCAGAGCATCTGAATAATTAACATCAATAGTAGGATTCGTTTCAAAGCTTTCGGCTAGGTTACAACAAGCTGCCTTTAACAACTCCTTACTAGACAAAACGGTGGTATTAGTGGGCTTTAGTAATGATTTTTGTATTTTTTCACGCTTAGATTGAACCGTGATCGTTTGTAGAGTGTCTACATCTTGTCCGAGTAGTACAGTGCTAACTAACAAACATATAAATAAATAGCTATATTTCATCTTTTTAATTAAATTAGTAAAAATTTACAATCGAAAAAATTTCCGAAAACCAATTTCACTAATTCAATTAAGCGTAAAATACTAGCCTAGAATATAATCTATAGAGCGGTGGCGCATGTGTATCACAATAATAAGCAAGTAGATTGTCTTTTTTTATTAAAGCTACTTTATATCTCTTTAATATAAGTTTGAACGATTCTAAAACAACAAAAGAAGGAATTTTAAGTTGAAATGATTTTATTAAAACATTTTCTGAAGTCGTTTTTTTAATTTCAACCTTTTTGTCTTTACAACAAGAATCTTGTATCTGTACTTTATTTTCACAACAATCTGAATCACTTTGTTTTTCAACATGTTCAACAGTAACAGCTGCAACTACCTCACCGCAATAATGGACATTAATCGCAAAACCTGTATTAGAAATCAATACAAGAAAAGCCAAACAAATATTTATAAAACGGCGGAGTTTCATCACCACAAATATATTAATTATTTACAATCCATAATTCTAAAACAAATGTTAATTATTTTCCAAATTCTTTTTTTGGTAATAAAAAGCAGGAATAAACAAAATTAAAAACAACGGTTGAATTAGAAATCGACGCATATAAAACAAGGTCATTACAAAAGTTTCATCACAAAATTCTAAAACTAAAACAATTAAAGAAACTAGAAAAAAGAAAAGAACAACATAAAGAAAAATTGAAATTTTAATGATCGATTTTTTTTGGAATAGCATATACAAAATAACCAAACTTAATACTGTATTTAAGCTATAACGAATCAACCAACTAAACACTAGCTTAAACAAACTATATTCTGGATATAAACTTCCTTGAAATTCTCCTCTAAAATACGCTATAAAAGGATCATAAAACCAATTTGATTCATAATTCCTAATCAATATCAAACCAAATACTGACAGAATAATTATTGCAATCTTATATTTATTTTGAAATATATTTCGCATATTTTTTTATCCAATACAACCAAAGTAAACACACTATACCATAAATAATGAAAGGAAACAATACTGAATGTAAAAAATGTTCATATTCAGGATAAAGATCATACAAAATCGTTAATAAAACGATTCTTAAAATATTGACAACATATATAAGAACACTTCCAAACCACAAGAACATAAATGTTTTTTTAAAACTTGTCGAAAAAGCGATTACAAAAGATTCAAAAAGAATAATAACACTTATTGCATTACAACCTTCTATTATACGAGCCAAATATTTCCCATTAAAATATAACTGATACTGTTCATTCAGAGCGTCTTCTACAATTTGAACTCTTTGACCTAAAAAGACTAATATTTTTCCCGTTGTATAAGACACATTTTCAGTAAAACCATCTACCTGATTTACAAAACCTGACAAATAAAGCCTATAAAGAATTGTAAGCATCAAATAAGAAACAAAAAATTTTCCTAAAAAAAGAAAAAAGGGGCGATATTCTTTTAACAATGTCTTCAAAAAATCATTTTTTAACAAATTTATATAATTTTTAAAAAACAAGTCATTTACATTTGCAAAAAACTTAAAAATCATGCCATTCGAAAATCTAAAACCACAGATCATATCTATCATAGCAAATGATTCATTATCCAAAAATGAAAAACTATTAAACATCTGTCAATTATTACAAGATAAAATATCCTATTATAATTGGGTTGGATTTTACTTTGCTAATCATGAAACACGCACCTTGCATTTAGGCCCTTATGCGGGAGCAGAAACAGATCATACTATTATTCCTTTTGGGAAAGGAATTTGCGGACAAGTAGCAGAATCTAATCAGAATTTTGTAGTACCTGATGTAAAAGCACAAGACAATTACATAGCTTGCAGTTTTACCGTAAAATCTGAAATTGTTGTTCCTTTATTTGTAAATGGCATAAACATTGGACAAATAGATATTGACAGTCATGTCATAGACCCTTTTACAGAAGCGGACGAACGCTTTTTAGAATTCGTAACTTCAGAAGTTGCTAAACTTTTTTAAAAATAATTCATAAATCATAATTTATAATTCATAAATATTTTTAACTTTGCACCCGTATTGAGAATATCTCAGTCTACATAATAATCATTTAAATAATATTAGAATGTATTTATCAAAAGAAAAAAAATCTGAAATCTTCGCTCAACACGGAGGAAAAGCTGAAAACACTGGTTCTGCAGAAGGTCAAATAGCATTATTTACTTTCAGAATTAATCACTTAACTGAGCACTTAAAGAAAAATCGTCATGATTACAACACTGAGCGCTCATTAGTAAAGTTAGTAGGTAAAAGAAGATCCCTTCTTGACTACTTAAAAAACAAGGAGATTAACAGATACCGTGCG
This sequence comes from Flavobacterium sp. TN-1, assembly GCF_052828645.1. NCBI lineage: Bacteria > Pseudomonadati > Bacteroidota > Flavobacteriia > Flavobacteriales > Flavobacteriaceae > Flavobacterium > Flavobacterium sp. TN-1. Next base: position 2,016,371 of record NZ_CM128253.1, on the reverse strand, counting down.
ATTATCAAAGAATTAAACATCAGAAAATAATCCAAAAGAAAAGAGGTGCCCGCGCGCCTCTTTTTATTTTTTAAATATTTCAAAACTAAAGTTTGGTTTTTCATTGGGTTTCAAACAACTACACACACAACAACACATCAACAACACAACTAGAACCCATTGTTTAATTTAACAAAAAAAGATTTTATGATCCCAAAAGTATTTCAAGAAGTTATCGATTTAGGAGATGGAAGAACTATTACAATCGAAACTGGGAAATTAGCCAAGCAAGCCGATGGGTCTGTAGTTGTGCGAATGGGCGACGCGATGCTTTTAGCAACAGCTGTATCTGCTAGAACAGCCAACCCTGGGGTAGATTTTCTACCTTTAACTGTAGATTATCGCGAAAAATTTGCGGCAGCAGGTCGTTTTCCTGGAGGCTTTTTTAAAAGAGAAGCACGTCCTAGTGATAGCGAAATATTAACAATGAGATTAGTGGATCGCGTACTACGTCCGCTTTTCCCAGATGATTATCATGCTGAAACTCAAATCATGATTCAATTAATGTCTCATGATGAAAATGTAATGCCAGATGCTTTAACAGGTTTAGCTGCATCCGCATCATTAGCCGTTTCGGATATTCCTTTCTATAATTTTATTTCAGAAGTTCGAGTAGGACGCGTAGATGGAAAACTAATTATCAATCCAAACAGAACAGAACTCGAAAAATCAGACATTGACATGATGATTGGTGCTTCTAAAGATTCCGTTTGTATGGTAGAAGGTGAAATGAAAGAAATTTCAGAAACCGAAATGATAGAAGCCATCAAATTTGCTCACGAAGCTATCAAAATTCAAATCGAAGCACAAGAAAGACTACGTGAGGCCATTGGTACTTTAACCTATCGTGAATACGAACCAGAAAAAAATGACGAAGCTATTTACAATAAAGTAAAAGATGCTTGTTATGACCAATTTTATGCCGTAGCTCAAGAAGCATCAGCAAAACACGAAAGAGGTGAAAAATTTGCAACTATTGCAGAGGAAGTAAAAGCCTTGTATTCAGAAGAAGAATACACTGAAAACGAAGATTTAAAAGAATTAGTAAACAGATATATCTATAAAACACAAAAAGCAGCTGTTCGTAATGTAATTCTTGAAAAAGGAATTCGTTTAGATGGTCGTAAAACAACTGAAATTCGTCCAATTTGGTCTGAAATTGACTATCTACCATCTGCTCACGGCTCCGCTATTTTTACACGTGGCGAAACACAAGCTTTAGCTACTGTAACTTTAGGCACTTCTAGAGAAGCTAATATTATTGATCTACCTTCTGAACAAGGAGAAGAACGTTTTTACTTACACTACAACTTCCCTCCTTTCTCTACAGGTGAAGCAAAACCATTAAGAGGCACTTCACGTCGTGAAATAGGACATGGTAATTTAGCACAACGTGCACTAAAAAACATGATTCCATCAGATTGTCCTTACACCATTCGTGTTGTATCAGAGGTTTTAGAATCTAACGGTTCCTCTTCTATGGCAACCGTATGTTCAGGAACATTAGCATTAATGGATGCTGGTATACAAATGGTTAAACCTGTTTCTGGTATTGCAATGGGACTCATTACAGACGGAGAAAAGTTTGCCGTATTATCAGACATCTTAGGAGATGAAGACCATTTAGGTGATATGGATTTTAAAGTAACAGGTACAGCTGATGGCATCACAGCCTGTCAAATGGATATCAAAATTGATGGACTACGCTACGACATTATGGAACAAGCATTAGCTCAAGCTCGTGATGGACGTATGCACATCTTAAATAAAATCATTGAAACCATTTCTGAACCAAGAGCCGCTGTTAAACCAAAAGCACCTAAAATCATTATGAGTTCAATACCTGCCAGTATGATTGGAGCGTTTATTGGACCTGGCGGCAAAAACATTCAAGAACTACAAAAAATCACTGAAACAACCATCGTACTAACAGAAGAAGGAGATAAAGGTATTGTTGAAATTTTAGGAACAAATCAAGCAGGTATAGAAACCGTATTAGCTAAAATTGAAGCCATGGTATTTAAACCTCAATTAGGAGAAGCTTACGAAGTAAAAGTAACTAAAATGCTAGACTTTGGCGCGGTTGTAGAATACACCAAAGCACCTGGTAACGAAGTCCTATTACATGTTTCTGAATTGGCTTGGGAGCGCACCGAAAAACCAAGCGACATCATAAACTTAGGAGATATTTTTATGGTTAAATACCTAGGTATTGACCCTAAAAACAGAAAAGAAAAAGTTTCAAGAAAACAATTACTTCCTCGCCCACCCCGTGAAGAAAAAAAAGATGATAAAAAAACAAACCCTCAAGGTTAATTAATTTTATTAATTCAAATAGATGAAACCTCGATTTTTTTTCGAGGTTTTTTTTTATTTTTTGTAACTTTTTATCAAGTGCTTACGTATAACCATTACAACTTTTAAAAAGCAAAGAGATTTTTAAATGAGACAGCTCAAAATTACTAAGCAGGTAACCAACCGTGAAACTGCTTCCCTAGACAAATACCTACAAGAAATTGGTAAAGTAGATCTAATCACTGCAGATGAAGAAGTAGAATTAGCACAACGCATCAAGGCAGGGGATCAAAGAGCCTTAGAAAAATTAACAAAAGCGAACCTACGTTTCGTAGTATCCGTGGCAAAACAATATCAAAATCAAGGTTTAACCCTTCCCGATTTAATCAACGAAGGAAATTTAGGACTAATTAAAGCAGCTCAGCGTTTTGACGAAACACGTGGTTTCAAATTTATTTCATACGCTGTATGGTGGATTCGTCAATCTATCCTACAGGCTTTAGCAGAACAATCTCGTATCGTACGACTTCCTTTAAATAAAATTGGATCTATTAACAAAATCAATAAAATGTATGCGCTCCTAGAACAATCTAACGAACGCGCTCCATCTGCTGAAGAAATAGCAGCTGAGTTAGATATGACTGTAAATGACGTAAAAGAATCAATGAAAAACTCAGGACGTCATTTATCTATGGATGCCCCGTTAGTAGAAGGTGAAGACTCTAATTTGTATGATGTACTACGATCTGGAGAATCACCAAATCCTGATAGAGAATTAATCCATGAGTCACTACGTACCGAAATCGAGCGTTCTTTAGAAACACTAACACCTCGTGAAGCAGATGTAGTACGTTTATATTTCGGTTTAGGCGATCAACACCCCATGACATTAGAAGAAATTGGAGAAACCTTCGACTTAACCCGTGAGCGTGTTCGTCAAATTAAAGAAAAAGCAATTCGAAGATTAAAACATACCTCTAGAAGCAAAATCTTAAAAACTTATCTCGGATAAGATCAATTTTCTAATAATTACTAACTTTACCAATAAAAGTTATAATTAAAAGATTATATACCGCAACAACAGTCCAAGACTGTTCGTTTTTTGATTGATGATTGAAACTCCGGCTGATTACCGGAGTTTTATTTTATATCTAATTCATAGAATAATTACAAACCATACTCACTAAACACAAACCCATTAATAGAAATTTATTAAAAATAAAAAGAACTTTAAATCTAAAAAATATTCTTTTTTGCCTACAACATAACAAAACTACATCTGTAAAAAAATCCTTTATATTACTTCCTCCTTTTACTTTTTTATTATAAAATTTAAAACATACCCCTCCTATAATAAACAAAAATCTTATTTTATATTTTATTAAATTAAACAAAATATTTTTATAACAAAAACTTGTTTTTATAAAACAAGTTTACTATATTTGACTTAATCATATTTCCATAAATGGTTATTATTATTAAAAACAAAATATGTTATGAAAGCACAAAAACCAAACGATCCTACTCAAATTGGTTATTACCTAACAAAACCCACCCCCAAATCATTTTTTAACCTACTCTATACCTTTATAGGTATATCCTTATGTATTTCTTAATTTTTTAAATATTTATAATTATGTCATTTAAAGCAAAATTAGCAGTAGCAGGAAAAGAGTACACAGTATTAAATGTAAACTACGGTTTATTTCAAGAAACAGACGCAACGGGTAGACCTTCTACTGTAACTAGAGGAGGAAAAATTGAATTAACAATTGAAGGTACTGCAGACACTTCATTCTTCGAGTGGATGACCAACTCATTTGAAAGAAAAGACGGAAGTGTAAAATTCTTTAAAAGAGACAGCGAAGCAGTTCTAAAAGAATTAAAATTTTCAGAAGCTTACGTAGTAAAATTCAGAGAAAACTTTGATTCAACAGGCGTAAATCCATTAACAGAAACCTTTACCATTTCAGCTAAAAAAATTGAACTAGGTTCAGGAGCTTACGAAAACGAATGGGTATAATCCCTTCAAAAAGGCGTTCCCTAAAAGCAACTTTTTAACCCCCAGTTCTTTGTTACTTTCCATAAGGAAATGACATTGGCTAGATCAATCATTGTATTACCCCCTAGGTTTTACACTGGTCAACCCTAGTCTAAAAAGAACTCCATTAAATGATAGTTGCGATCTTTTGGGATCGCCTTTTTTCTTTTTTCTTTCAAATAAACAACCCTAAAAACAAACAAACATGTCCTTTTTAGCTAAATTAGAACTAGACGGAAACACCTATAACATACTCAGTTGCGACTATAATTTTACACAACAAATAGACGCTACAGGAAAACCCGAAGGAATGCCTCAAGGAGGCGAAATTAATATCCGTATAGAAAGCAACGGAAAATCCAACCTATTACAATGGATGCTCGACCACAGTCAAACCAAAAACGGTACCATTACATTCTTTAGAAGAGATGCCATGAGCAAACTACAAGAGTTAAAATTTGAAAAAGCCTATTGTGTTTCCTTTTCCGAATACTTTGATGCTAAAAACAACGAACCGCTACAAATAGCCCTACGCCTAATGGCCAAACGATTTGTTCTAAACGAAGCTACACACGAAAAGAAATGGAAAGATTAAACAACAACTAAACAACTAAAACACATACACGCTATGGATACTTATAACAGTGACTACGGAAGACTCAATCATCCTGATGATATAGCACAATACGCCTCATTACGTTCCTTTAAAGACTTTTTAGCCGACAAATCCAGTCCATTAGTCTACTGCACCCTTACCATAGAAGGCAAATCCTTCCTAGAAAAATCCCATTTTAACCTACAGTTCCATCAAAAAACCAACGAACACGACACCTTTACCCTAGATACCCGTGCCGATTCCCTAGACAATGAAGAAGCCTACATCATGGAAAATTCTAAAAATTATCTAGGAAAAACCATACACATCCACCTGCACCGATTTGGAGAAATAAAACAAACCTTTACAGGCATTATAACCCATTTAAACCTTTTAAAAAAAGACGGTTACGGTAGACTATATATTACAGGACACGCTCCTACCATTATGTTAGAACAAGGACTTGAATCCCAAAGTTTTGAAAACAAAACCCTAGAAGAAATCTTTCAAGACATAACCGCCCAATACCCCAAAGACACCCTTCATACCATTGTCCGAAACAACAACACCCAAAATGTGTTGCCTTACACCGTACAATACAACCAAACAGATTATCAATTTTTACAACAACTTGCCATACGCTATGGCGAATACCTGTATTACAACGGACAGAGCCTAGTGTTAGGCAACAAAGTAGGCCCTAAAATCATAAACCTAGACGAAAGTGTAGACCTAGTACACGTATCCTTTGAAATATCAGTAAAACCACAACAATTTACCTACACCACCTACGATGTAGAATCAGGCACCAGCCTACAACGAGATAGCGCCTCGGCTCAATTACAAAATAAAGTCAACCCCTATCAACAAGTAGCCCTAAAAGCCTCAAAAAACGTATTCCATAAAAAACCCAACAAACTCCACAACCCCACGGGTATCAACAACCGAACCGATAGAGAGTTACAAGATGCCGTACGAAAACAAAAAGAACTCAGAGAAAACCTGATGATCGTAAAAGGCAAAAGCAAAGACCCCCAACTCAAACAAGGCGATCTAACCAAACTAGTTGATATAAACGACCGTCCTATGGAAACCTATCGCATCATAGAAATTCAACATTTTCATGATGGCAATAGCTATTACAACGAGTTCGTAGCCATTCCCGATTTATGGACCCCTCCTTATTTTGACGACAACACCTATCCTAATTGCGAAGAACAAACCGCACGGGTAGTAGACAACAACGATCCTATGAGTATGGGGCGTATACGCGTACAATTTCCATGGCAAGAAAGAAAAAACCAAAAAACCCCATGGATTCGCCTAATACAACCCCACTCAGGAGCAGGCAAAGGATTTCATTTTATCCCCGAAATAGGCGAAGAAGTTCTTGTAGGTTTTGAAAGCGGCAATGCAGAAAAACCTTTTGTACTAGGCACTCATTATAACGGAAGCGAAACCAGTGGGTACCATACTAGCGGCAATGATGTAAAAGCCATTCATACCCGATCTGGAACTAAAATTATTCTAAACGATGCCCAAGGTTCTGTTTTTATAGAGGATCCTAGTGGCAACACTTGGACGATGGACGGTCATGGGAATATTAATGTGAATGCGCCTAATGATATTACTATGAATGCTGGTGGAAATATTAGCATGACAGCAGGAATGAATATTACAACCTCCGCTGGTATGAATATAACTGAAAGTGCTAGAGCTAATAAATCAGTAACAGTGGGTATGATGAATAGTTTATTTGTAGCAGGCAATAGTTTAATAGATGTCAAAGGTAACTTAATAGAGAATATTATTGGAAATCTAGAATCGCACACTGAAAAGGAAAGGATTACAAATAGCCAAAAAGGAATTACCTCTAGTAGTGAAGGCGAAATAGCTAAACATTCAAAAAAAGAAGCAAAAATAAACAGTGCTGAACAATCTAAATCTTTTTAAAAAATGACTAGGATAAGAAATGTTGGCGGAAAAATTATAGAGACAACAAAAGGAAATGATATTTGGTATGCCAAAGAAGATATAGTATTAAATTCACTTAAATCTATAAGTTTTAAAGGTGATGAAAAAGGTGTGAGTTATGGGAAGCCTGAAAGTCCAGAAATAACCGTAGAAAAATCAACATACAAACTGGAAAGTGATTATGCACACAATCAATTATGTAATTTAGCTGATGAATTAGGCGAAATAACGTTTATGCTTTTTGCGTATAAAATTTTTGGATCCGATATTGAAACTCAAGCTTTAAGTAAACTATACAGAGCATTAAGTGATCGTAAAATCAATAATCCAGAGATTTTAGTTTCAATATATCCTGTTCAAGGAAAACCAGCTGGCTATAGCAATAAAAGAAAACAAATAATTGTGTATGAAAAATTTATAGAAGAAGCTTCCAAGGACAATGAAAAAAGTGCGGAACTTCTCGCTACATTAGTTGAAGAATATGGCCATCATATAGATAATTTATTAAGAACTGAATTGTTAACTAATGAAATTGCTGATGAAGATGTAATTGATGAAGGAGCTAGATTTGCATATCAACTATTCAAATTCGACATATTTAAAGAGACCACTTTAACTTATGCAAAAGCAGAGATACCATCTTATAAAGGAGATTTAAAAGTAGATTTTTCTAAATTACAAAATGAAATTACAAAATTTGTAGATGAAACGAATCAATTTGATGAAGTATCAGGAGAAGACATTTCTAACTATGGCGCAGGAAGAAACCGTAAAGAAAATAAAAATAATGCATACGCACACGGGGATATTGAGTTTGAAGCTCTGAGGAAGAAAGATTTATTTTCTAGCCAGCAAGTCAGAAATATTTATTATGGGAATTGGCTCCGTGATTTTTCTCAAATTATCGTAGGAATTTCTATTAGAAGTACAAATGTAGCAACAGAGGTTCAGAAAAAATACAAAGTAGTTAGAGAGGCAGCTCCGATGAAATTTTCACATCAAGGATTAGTTTCATTGATGGAAATATTAGCAATTAAAGAATTCGTTTATGAAGCCGAAAAGGAAGATAAAAGAACACCTTCTGAAAATTATTATACTCTCAGAGAAAAATTCAATAAAAATTTTGGCGGATTAACAAAAGATATTTTGGGAATTTATAGACCTGAAGAACATATTGACAATCCTAAAGGTTTACTTGATGAATCTAAAATTACTGATGATAAAGGCAAAATAATTTCATTTACTTACAATGGAAAGTTAAAAACGCTTTATGCAGGCGATAATGGTATATCTTGGAAAATTGACAAAACTCGCAATATGTCCAACTTTTTCTGGATAGATTATCCTGAACGTCCAGCAACCGTGACCTATATGAAGGAACAAATAGTTTTAGCTTGTTCTAAAGGTCAAACTGTAGAAGGATTCAGACATTTAGGTGCTGCCTTACACGTACTGGAAGATTTTTTTGCCCATACTAATTTCGTAGAATTATTATTGCGAAAAGCTGGAGCAGATGTTTATCCTTGGATTGAAAAATACAAAGGAAAAAGTTACAAAGAATTGCCTGTAGTAAGTGGAACTTTTCTTACTGATGATACCATTGCCAGTGTAGGACCTAAAGTTGCCGAGCTTTTTTTTAAGCCTCATATTGAAGAGTATAAACGTAGAAAACCAAAAGAAAGAACTTTAGGAGAAATGTTTGTTTTGCAAGCATTACAAGATTTGGCTAAAGGACAGAAAAGTGATACGGCAAAAAAGAGTTCATCATATGTAGGTGTTGAAATTTCTACTTGGCTTAATTGGTTTGAGAGCTATTTGAAATTTCAAGATGCTATGGCAACTATGTATCAAAACGCTGATAAAAAAGAATGGGGCATTACTACTTTTGCTGAAAAAGCTGGTGTTAAAGTATTAGAAGCTACTCAAAAATCGATGGATTATAGTGCCCAGATAATGTCTATATTCCCAAAGCTAGTCATCAATATTATACTCAATTCTTTTGACGAAGTAATCCCAGAAGCACAAAGTCACATCAATACAAAATATGGTAACAGTCCCTCTCATTCTCAACTAGCAAAAGATTCATTAACCCACCCTCTCAACAAACTCTCTGCCGAATTGTCAAAAATTGCCGTTGAAGATGTGGGTAGAAAATTTAAACAAGGGATGAATGGTACTCAATTAGCCAATTATGTAGCAGAAACCTACTTTGTTCATCCTTCATCAACTAAAACGATGTGGACAAATAAAAAAATAAACGATTGGTTAAAAGACACCCCTCAAAGTATTCTAGAAAAATTAAAATATGCTACTATCTATGAGCATAGCCATCATAAGACAGAAGTTCTCAATGATAAAACGGTCAAAAAAATAAAAGAAATAATGAACTATTTTAAAGAAAACACTCAATGAAAATAAAATCATTTTTATGCATTATCATATTAACTTTTTTAAATGTAAGTTGCCAAGTGAAACAAGATAAAAAAATAGATTTAGAAATCGCTACTATCAAAGTTGATAGCTGTGGTATTTACTACAAGGGCAAGCGCTTAGATTTAGGCGACTCAGTTTCTCAATGGGAAAGGGTATTAGGAAAACCTGACAGGACTACGGATCAAGGTTATACTTGGGATAAATTAGGAATTTCCATAAGCGATTGGGAAATAGGAGAAAACGTGGTAGATGCTATTTACATTTATTTTGTCAATTTGGACAGTCCTGATGGAAAAGCTGGATTATTAAGTAAGGCTAGAGAGTGGAAACAGAGTACAGATGAAGAAATAAAAGAGGCTGAAAAATGGGCGGAAGAAATGAAAAAACTTCCTGAATATAAAAAAGAAGAAGATTTTCAAATTATTAAGGGACAAATTGATGAATTATATAAAAAAAATTATGTCTATCCTTTTACAACTTACCAAGGAATGGTTAATTTACATGGAAATCCAGTAGGAGCAGGAATGAAAGTTAAAGAAATCAACGAAAATCGTGAAAAATTATCTTTTTCAGATCGGTTTGGTTATGTTGATCAAGATATTGATGGCGTGAATGATTCTCACAATTCAACAGATACTTTTGGAGGCGATTATCGCGCACCAGGTTGCGAGTGTAAAGACGGTAGGTTACAGTATTATGAATTAACTTTTACCTCTAACGGAACACTAGAGTTCCTTAAAATAGCTCGTGAAGAGAAAACAAATTATGAATTCAGGAAAGAATACAGAAAAAATAACTAATAGTACTAAGTCATGAAGTTAAGTTTTTATCTATATCTGATCCTTTTAAGTTTCATAAATGTAAGTTGCCAAATGAAACAAGAAAAAAAAATAGATTTAGAAACCGCTACGATCAAAGTAGATAGTTGTGGTATTTATTACAAAGGCCATCGCTTAGATTTAGGCGACTCGGTGGCACAATGGGAAAAAGTTTTAGGAAAACCAGATAGAACTACGGATCAAGGTTACACTTGGGATAAATTAGGAATTTCCATAAGCGATTGGGAAATAGGAGAAAACGTGGTAGATGCTATTTACATTTATTTTGTCAATTTGGACAGTCCTGATGGAAAAGCTGGATTATTAAGTAAGGCTAGAGAGTGGAAACAGAGTACAGATGAAGAAATAAAAGAGGCTGAAAAATGGGCGGAAGAAATGAAAAAACTTCCTGAATATAAAAAAGAAGAAGATTTTCAAATTATTAAGGGACAAATTGATGAATTATATAAAAAAAATTATGTCTATCCTTTTACAACTTACCAAGGAATGGTTAATTTACATGGAAATCCAGTAGGAGCAGGAATGAAAGTTAAAGAAATCAACGAAAATCGTGAAAAATTATCTTTTTCAGATCGGTTTGGTTATGTTGATCAAGATATTGATGGCGTGAATGATTCTCACAATTCAACAGATACTTTTGGAGGCGATTATCGCGCACCAGGTTGCGAGTGTAAAGACGGTAGGTTACAGTATTATGAATTAACTTTTACCTCTAACGGAACACTAGAGTTCCTTAAAATAGCTCGTGAAGAGAAAACAAATTATGAATTCAGGAAAGAATACAGAAAAAATAACTAATAGTACTAAGTCATGAAGTTAAGTTTTTATCTATATCTGATCCTTTTAAGTTTCATAAATGTAAGTTGCCAAATGAAACAAGAAAAAAAAATAGATTTAGAAACCGCTACGATCAAAGTAGATAGTTGTGGTATTTATTACAAAGGCCATCGCTTAGATTTAGGCGACTCGGTGGCACAATGGGAAAAAGTTTTAGGAAAACCAGATAGAACTACGGATCAAGGTTACACTTGGGATAAATTAGGAATTTCCATAAGCGATTGGGAAATAGGAGAAAACGTGGTAGATGCTATTTACATTTATTTTGTCAATTTGGACAGTCCTGATGGAAAAGCTGGATTATTAAGTAAGGCTAGAGAGTGGAAACAGAGTACAGATGAAGAAATAAAAGAGGCTGAAAAATGGGCGGAAGAAATGAAAAAACTTCCTGAATATAAAAAAGAAGAAGATTTTCAAATTATTAAGGGACAAATTGATGAATTATATAAAAAAAATTTGTCTATCCTTTTACCACTTATCAAGGAATGGTTAATTTACATGGAAATCCAGTAGGAGCAGGAATGAAAGTTAAAGAAATCAACGAAAATCGTGAAAAATTATCTTTTTCAGATCGGTTTGGTTATGTTGATCAAGATATTGATGGCGTGAATGATTCTCACAATTCAACAGATACTTTTGGAGGCGATTATCGCGCACCAGGTTGCGAGTGTAAAGACGGTAGGTTACAGTATTATGAATTAACTTTTACCTCTAACGGAACACTAGAGTTCCTTAAAATAGCTCGTGAAGAGAAAACAAATTATGAATTCAGGAAAGAATACAGAAAAAATAACTAATAGTACTAAGTCGTGAAGTTAAGTTTTTATCTATATCTGATCCTTTTAAGTTTCATAAATGTAAGTTGTCAAATGAAACAAGAAAAAAAATAGATTTAGAAACCGCTACGATCAAAGTAGATAGTTGTGGTATTTACTCTTACCTTACAATGATGTAATAGCCAATACTTTACCTGACAGTTGTAAGTTAAATTAAGTTTGTCAGATTGTTTGTTTTTTCAATTCCCTGAGGGGCTTTTTCAGATGAAAGAAAAAAATGATTCCGATGCAATTTATTCAAGTTTTTTTCATCTGCCAAATATTTGGTATCTAAAAAAGTTTTTAAAGGAGTTTGTCCATAACAAAACTTACCAGAATGGGGTCTGTTTTGATTGTATTCTATCAGCCAAAGGTCAAGGTCTATTTGAAGTTGTTCAATTAAGTTATAAACTTTTTTTCTAAAAGCTATGGCATAAAATTCATTTTGTATAGTTCTATGAAAACGTTCGTAAATACCATTAGTTTGAGGACTTCTAACTTTGGTTTTAGTATGATCTATGCCTTCAATAGCTAGATAAAGTTGAAAATCGTGATCTTCTGAACCATAATACTCTGTTCCTCTATCGGTAAGTATTCTAAGTAAAGAAACATCTTGTCCTTGATAAAATGGGAGCACTTTATCGATTACTATTGTGAATATAAATATGGATATGGTTTTGAATTAGAAGATACAATCAAAATAAACATTGATAATAATTTATTTAAAATCTATAGTTTCAAATTTGATACTTTTATTATAAATAAGAAAAAGGGATTAGAATGTGAATTTAAGGAGGCTATTTTAAATGGTAAATTAAATAAAACAAATATTTTTGAAATTAAAAAGTAGCATTGAATGAAGTGTTTTTAAAATTTAAACAAAGCAAAATAATCGTTTTGAATTTTACACTAAGTAATATTGATTATGACATAGTCGATTGAATAGTAAATAAACTATAAGCTCTTAAAGATAAGAAAAAAGAAGAAGCTCTAGTAGAGTTATGAATGAATTATGTACTAATTTATTAGGATATAAAATTATTTAAAACTCATAAGCAGTAATTGCTTCTTAATCCTTTTTATAGATCACTCAAAAAGTATAAAAAAAAACAATTTCATAGATTTAAAACCTTAACAAAATGCTTTTTTAGATTTACCTTTGCAAAAAAAATAATCCCTTGAAAACCATTTTACTCATAACTCCTCCTTTTACCCAACTAAATACACCCTACCCAGCTACTGCCTATATAAAGGGTTTTTTGAATACTAAATCTATTTCTTCTTTTCAAATGGATCTAGGTATTGAAGTTATTTTAAAATTATTTTCTAAAGAAGGTATTGAAAAAATATTTGAAATTAAAAATTTAGAAATCAAACATTTAACTAAAAACAATCAACGAATCTATTCTCTTAGAAATGACTACATAAAAACAATTGAAAGTGTTATTGCCTTTTTACAAGGAAAAAAACCGTCACTAGCGCGCCAGATCTGTTCAGGAAATTTCTTACCCGAAGCCTCTCGTTTCCAACAATTAGACGACATGGATTGGGCTTTTGGTAATATGGGAATGCAAGATAAAGCAAAACATTTAGCCACTTTATATCTTGAAGATTTATCTGATTTTATTATAGAATGTGTTGATGAAAATTTCGGTTTTAGTCGTTACGCTGAACGATTAGGAAGAAGTGCTAATTCTTTTGATGAATTATATAATTTCCTAAAAGAAAAACCTACTTATATAGATTCTATTACACTAGAAATTCTACAAGAGAAAATTAAAAATACAGCACCAAAACTCATTTGTCTTTCTGTTCCTTTTCCAGGTAATTTATATAGTGCTTTTCGTTGCGCACAATTCATTAAAAAACATTATCCTGAAATAAAAACCGCTATGGGGGGAGGTTTTCCAAATACAGAACTCCGCGATTTAAAGGACAAAAGAGTTTTTGAATTCTTTGATTTCATTACTCTTGATGATGGTGAGTTACCATTAGAATTATTATACACTCATATTCACAATACGAACTCTAAAGAAATACAACTAAAACGAACTTTTATCCTTAAAAATGATGAAGTTATATTTAAAAACAATTGTACACAACCTGATTATAAACAAAGTGAGGTAGGTACTCCTGATTATTCTGACTTATTACTTGATCAATACATATCAGTAATAGAAATAGCCAATCCTATGCACAGTTTATGGAGTGATGGTCGTTGGAATAAACTTACTATGGCACATGGTTGCTATTGGGGAAAATGTACGTTTTGCGATATTTCATTAGATTACATTAAAATTTACGAACCTATTCATGCCCGAATTATAGTAGACCGTATGGAAGACCTCATTCAGCAAACAGGTGAAAGTGGTTTTCATTTTGTTGATGAAGCAGCTCCTCCTGCTCTTATGAGAGAAGTGGCATTAGAAATTTTAAGAAGAAATCTAGTGGTAACTTGGTGGACAAACATTCGTTTTGAAAAAAGTTTCTCGAGAGATCTGTGCTTGCTTCTAAAACTCTCAGGTTGTATAGCAGTATCAGGCGGATTAGAAGTAGCCTCTGATCGTTTATTAACTTTAATAAAAAAGGGTGTAACAGTAGAACAAGTGGCTCGTGTAACACGTAATTTTACCGAAGCAGGTATTATGGTACATGCTTATCTCATGTATGGGTATCCAACCCAAACAATTCAAGAAACAATTGACAGTCTAGAAATGGTACGTCAACTTTTTGAGATGGGTGTATTACAAAGTGGTTTTTGGCATCAGTTTGCCATGACTGCACATAGCCCTGTGGGAATGAATCCTGATGATTTTGGTGTAATTCCAGAAATAAACGAGATCACTTTTGCTAATAATGATATTGTATTTAGAGATAAAACAGGAATTAATCACGATCAGTTTAGTTTTGGTTTAAAAAAATCACTTTTCAATTATATGCACGGTTTATGTTTTGATTTTCCTTTGCAAGATTGGTTTGATTTTAAAATTCCTCGAACTAAAATTGCCCCTAATTTTATTGAAAATTGCCTCTTAACTGAAGATTCATTTAACTTTAAACCTAATCAAAAAGTTTATTACATAGCTCCTCTTCCTCAAATTAAATTTTTTACAAAAAATAAAAAAGGAAAATCTTGGGAAATGGCAGAAATGATTTTTGATACAAAAACAAACCGTTTTTCAATTCATCTAGAAAAAGAACACGGCCTCTGGCTACTTCAAAAGCTAACTGATTTAGATATTAGAAACAATGTTGTACAAAATTTAGGGCAAATGAAAAATAGCTTTGAAGAAAAATTTGAAGATTTTGAAATATTTTGGTTTTCAAAATCATTAAACCTAATTAAAGAAAATGGTTTAATATGTTTATAGTATTATTTAAAATTATGTCTATCAGTTTATACTATAATCTATATATTCATTTTACGAGTTATTATAGACTTCTTTATACTAAAATTAAAGAATTTCATTAATTTCATTTGGTGTTCTTTTATAAAAAAACTGTATAAAAAAGAATATTTAAGATTCAATTGCTCTTCTTCTATTGTTGACGGGCATTCACTTCTGTGTTTTTTAGAGAATCCAAATAACACAACAACTTCCTTTTTTATACAGTCTTTTTTATCAATAATCTACTATTTTAAACGGGCTCGCCATACAAATCAAACTCACTTGCATCAATAATAGTAATAGTTGCAAACTCTCCTGTTTTTAAGTAAAACTTGGAAGCATCTATCAAAACCTCATTATCTACATCTGGGCTATCAAATTCCGTTCTTCCTACAAAATAAGGTCCTTCTTTGCGATCTATAATACATTTAAAAGTTTTACCTATTTTTTCTTGATTTAATTCCCACGAAATTTGAGCCTGAATTTCCATAATTTCATTAGCACGTGCTTGTTTTACTTCATCTGGCACATCATCTTCTAATTCAAAAGCAGTTGTATTTTCTTCATGAGAATAAGCAAAACAACCTAAACGCTCAAATCGCATTTCTTCAACCCAATTTTTAAGTATCTGGAAATCTTCTTCTGTTTCACCTGGATACCCAACAATAAGCGTTGTACGGATGGTCATGTTAGGAACTAATTTTCTAAAATCATGTATCAATTGGGTTGTCTTTTCATACGTAGTACCTCGACGCATTGATTTTAAAATTCTATCTGAAATATGCTGCAAAGGAATATCTAGATAGTTACAAATTTTAGGCTCTCGTTTCATTAACTCCAATACATCCATAGGAAACCCTGTAGGAAAAGCATAATGCAAACGAATCCATTCTATACCTTCTACTTTTGCTAAGTTTTCTAATAACTCTGCTAAATTTCTTTTTTTATATAAATCCAATCCATAGTAAGTTAGATCTTGCGCAATTAAAATTAATTCTTTTACACCGTCTTTGGCTAAATTTTCAGCTTCTTTAACTAATTTTTCTATAGATTGTGATACGTGTTTTCCTCTCATAATAGGAATCGCACAAAAACTACAAGGACGATCACAGCCTTCTGCTATTTTTAAAAACGCATAATTTTTGGGGGTAGTCGTTAAACGTTCACCCAATAATTCATGTTTATAATCAGCTCCTAAAGCTTTTAAAAGCAAAGGCAAATCTGTCGTTCCAAAATACTGATCTACGTCTGGAATTTCATTTTCTAAATCGGGACGGTATCTTTCCGATAAACATCCTGTAACGAAAATTTTATCAATCAAACCCTGTTCTTTCTTATCTACGTATTCTAATATTGTATTAACCGATTCTTCTTTTGCATTATTAATAAAACCGCAAGTATTAATTACTACAATATTCCCTTCTTGTTCATGCGCTACGTCTTTGCCACTTGCTTTTAGTTGCCCCATTAAGACTTCGCTATCATATACATTCTTAGAACAACCTAAGGTAATTACATTGATTTTATTTTTTTTTAACGACTTGGTTCTCATGACTGTAAAAAATTGGAGTGCAAAATTACGATAAAATTTTGAAAGATAAGACACTCTAATTCAAAAACACCTATTACTTTAAAGCAAAACCTCTTGTTAGTCTTTATAAACAAGAGGTTTAATATATTTTTATTTAATTTACTTATAACTCAAATGAAAGTGTTAGGGTTGCATTATTATTCCTTCTAGAATAACTAACAAAATCAGGAACTCCTTCAAAAATCAATTCTTTATAGTTTCTTTTTGAAGTAGAAAAAGCAAAATCTAATTTTGTGCCTCCCCAATTATATCCAAAACCTCCTGAAAAACCAATTAAATCGCTCATTAAATTTTTCTCTTTATAAGGTGACTCTTCATATCTATACCCTCCACGTAAACTCCATTGTTTTATTTTTTTCTCAACACCTACTCTAAACTCATTAGATGTTCTAAATAAATTTGAGAATATATTGTTAGAATTATTTTCATTTGGATTATTAAATTGGTTAATAGGCTTGAAAATAATTGCAGAATAGTCTTTTACACTATAATCAAAACTAATAAACCCTTGTTTACCAAAAACATATCCCCCACTAAAACTCCATTTACTAGGTGTAACTACTGTATAGGGCGCAAAAATAATGGTTGTTCTCGGATCTACTTTATTAGCAACAGGACTATAAATCGTACTTCCTCCTACTGGTTTGACAACGACTCCTGAAGTAGAAATTCTTTGTATTAGTTGGTCTTCTAAAACCATCCAAGTAGGCGATTCATACGTAAGCCCTAGTCTCAACCCAGCAACAGGTTTATAAATAGCCCCTACTTGAAATGAAAACCCCGAACCTTTTGTTGTTAATTCATTATAAAATAACACCTCATTAATAGTAGCTCCTTTTGAATAATATGCTTTGTCATTTTTTTCTGTAAACGTTTTTTGTTGTGTATAATCAGAAAAATGAGCATTTAAATTAAGACCTAACATCCATTTTTTATCATATTCTGTAGAAAAATTAAAAGCTAATTTGCCATTATATCCTGTATTTGTTATGTAACTTTGTTGTGTATATTTCTTACCATCGGAAGCATGTGAAATATTAGCATAAAATACATTATTTACTGTATCATAATCTAACAATTGAGACCTATAACCTAGAGCTACCTGAGTTTGAGTAAAGCCCATTTGATCATAATTTAAACCTGCAATATCAGAAAAGCGCATTCCTCTTGCATGGTTTAAAAAATATTTATCAATAGAATTTATTGAATTTTCACCTAATACAGTTACAGCATTTTTAAAATTTGCTTGATTATCATAATTCAACGCTAAAGCAAATTTGTTCCAATCTGAATACTTATTATTATTTTCAAAAACAAAAACACCTCCTATTTGATTAAAATTCAAATTACTAGTATTTGTATTTGTACTTGTTTCAAAATATTGAGATCTAATAGCATTGTATCTATTATTCAGGGTAAAAGCAAATTGATTATTTGCAAATACCACAGAACTAGCTGGATTTATACTTATCGCTGACAAATCTCCTCCCAAAGCACCGAAAGCACCGCTTAGTGCCCTAAATCGAGCGGTTCCATTCATATCTATTATGGAATATTGCAGAGCTTCTTTTACTCCTTGTGCATTACTATTCAAAAAACTTATAAGAATAATAAATACTAAATAAAACTTTTTCATTTTTTTACTTATAAAACCTTAAATATAAGATAGCATTTAACAAATTTTGAATCTTAAACTATGATTACCTACGTCCTCCATTATTATAAAATCTAGGTGAAGACTCATAATTTCTAGGTGTTTCATAAGTTCTAGGTGAAGATTCATAGTTTCTAGGTGCTTCATAACTCCTTGGTGAAGATTCATAAGTTCTAGGCGCTTCA
Organism: Flavobacterium sp. TN-1; assembly: GCF_052828645.1. Classification (NCBI taxonomy): domain Bacteria; kingdom Pseudomonadati; phylum Bacteroidota; class Flavobacteriia; order Flavobacteriales; family Flavobacteriaceae; genus Flavobacterium; species Flavobacterium sp. TN-1. The sequence goes on along the minus strand of NZ_CM128253.1, from coordinate 1,997,684 downwards.
TAGCTCCTTGGTGAAGATTCATAGTTTCTAGGTGTTTCATAGCTCCTTGGTGAAGATTCATAGTTTCTAGGTGTTTCATAGCTCCTTGGTGAAGATTCATAGTTTCTAGGTGTTTCATAGCTCCTTGGTGAAGATTCATAGTTTCTAGGTGTTTCATAACTCCTTGGTGAAGATTCATAGTTTCTAGGTGTTTCATAACTCCTTGGTGAAGATTCATAGTTTCTAGATCTAGTATTAGTTATATAATCTTGTGTATCTCCCCCATTTCTTCTTGAACCAATATAATATGGATTCGTATTATAATTTCTTTTATACAATACATCCGTAGTTCTATCAAAATTTAAGAACGAATTTGAATAGTTTAAATAACTTCCTCCATCATATCCTCCAAACCTTCTTTCTCCACTATAACTGTAATTTCTTCCATAATAATAAGAATTATTCCAACCATAATACGTATTAGTGTAGTAAGGGTCATACCAACCAGATCCCCAATAAGGACCATAATAAGTATATCCCCAATGAGGGCTATAATACCAATCATTCCAATAACTAAATCCAGAATAATAAGGTCTATATCCCCAATGGTTCCACCATGTTCCATAACTCCAACCCCAATGATTCCAAGAATTATTGTATACATTTACCGTTACCTCTTTATTATTGCCTCCCCAACCTTCATAATTCTTTCTAGATACTATTTTAGTAGTATCTAAAGTTGAAGTATAACTAGCAATATCTGTAAACACTTCCTTATTAGAGATTTTAAAATCATTTGCTTTAGCACCAAAATACTCTTTATAACGTCCACCATCATTATTTTGATCTCTAACCTCTTGAATTATTTTGGTTTCCTTATGAGTAGAACCATAAATCCCATCATTATCATAATAGGAAATATTTTGATAAGAAGCACAAGCCTGTATAAGTATACTTATGCTTACCAATACTATTTTAACAACAGCATTTCTTAAATATTGAAAGTTTGTTTTCATTTCTCAATTTTTTATTGTTGGACAATACAAAAATAACTAGTTTTGCACAAATTATTTCAACTTTAACAAATCACAATTTTTGTGCCAAAATATTGATAATGAGCAAGAACTTGACAAAACGCGCAGACGATTATTCTAAATGGTATAATGAACTAGTAGTAAAAGCAGATTTAGCTGAAAATTCAGCAGTTAGAGGATGTATGGTTATTAAACCCTACGGATACGCCATTTGGGAAAAAATGCAAGCGCAATTAGATAAAATGTTTAAAGAGACAGGACACAGCAACGCTTATTTTCCTCTTTTTGTCCCTAAAAGCATGTTTGAAGCCGAAGAAAAAAATGCAGAAGGTTTTGCAAAAGAATGTGCTGTGGTTACACACTATCGTTTAAAAAATGATGAAGATAGACCTGGTAAATTAATAGTTGACCCTAATGCTAAATTAGAAGAAGAACTAATTGTACGCCCTACTTCTGAGGCCATTATTTGGAGTACCTACAAAAACTGGATTCAATCATATAGAGACCTTCCATTATTAATTAACCAGTGGGCCAATGTAGTACGCTGGGAAATGCGCACACGCTTATTCTTACGTACAGCTGAGTTTTTGTGGCAAGAAGGCCACACAGCACATGCTACAAAACAAGAAGCATTAGACGAAACAGTACAAATGATGAATGTATACGCTCATTTCGTTGAAAACTTTATGGCTATACCAGTAGTAAAAGGGGTAAAAACCGCTAATGAGCGTTTTGCAGGAGCTGAAGAAACTTTTTGCATTGAAGCATTAATGCAAGACGGAAAAGCATTACAAGCAGGAACATCTCATTTTTTAGGTCAAAATTTTGCAAATGCTTTTGATGTAAAATTCACAAATGCTGAAGGAAAACAAGAATATGTATGGGGAACCTCTTGGGGAGTTTCTACTCGTTTAATGGGAGCTTTAATTATGACTCACTCTGACGATAACGGATTAGTACTACCTCCTAACTTAGCTCCTATTCAAGTCGTTATAGTCCCTATTTTTAAATCAGATGAAGAATTAAAAAAGATCACAGCAGCAGCTGATGAACTAACTGACTCCTTAAGAAAACTAGGACTTTCTGTTAAGTTTGACAACAGAACCACACAAAAGCCAGGGTTTAAATTTGCTGAATGGGAACTAAAAGGAGTCCCTGTTCGCGTAGCTATAGGACCTAAAGATTTAGAAAATGAAACTTTTGAAATTGCTCGTCGTGACACTTTATCTAAACAAGTAGTAACCAAAGAGAAAGTAGTATCCTTTATTCAAAGCTTAATGGAAGAAATCCAAACCGAAATGTTTGCCAAAGCTTTACATTATAGAAATACCCATATTACAGAAGTAAACACATTTGATGAGTTTAAAGATATCTTAGAAAACAAAGGAGGATTTGTATCTGCTCATTGGGACGGAACCCCAGAAACGGAAGAAAAAATAAAAGAATTAACCAAAGCAACTATACGTTGCATCCCTTTGGAACGAAAAGAAGAAAATGGAATTTGTATTTTTTCAGGAAATCCTTCAAACGGAAGAGTCTTATTTGCAAAGGCTTACTAAAAAAAGACAAAAAAAAACAAAAAAAAATTGCGAGTGCTATTGCAAAAACAAAAAATGTGTGTATCTTTGCACTCGCAATACGGAAATGATCGCTCAACAAAAGCAATCAAAGTACAAAAAGGCCCGTTCGTCTATCGGTTAGGACTCAAGATTTTCATTCTTGCAAGAGGGGTTCGATTCCCCTACGGGCTACAAAAATTGAAATACTGAAAAAAACAAATGCCTTATGGCCCGTTCGTCTATCGGTTAGGACTCAAGATTTTCATTCTTGCAAGAGGGGTTCGATTCCCCTACGGGCTACAACTTTAAAACACTATAAGGCATCTTGGCCCGTTCGTCTATCGGTTAGGACTCAAGATTTTCATTCTTGCAAGAGGGGTTCGATTCCCCTACGGGCTACAAATTAGTTGTAAATAAGTTTTATAAAATAACTACTTAGTGTCTCAAGTATTATTTTATTAGTTAAAACCAAAGTGATTATTCAAATAATTATGGGAGGTTTTTCTTTTTTAACTAATAGTTTATAAATTATTATTACAATTAACATTAAAAAAAAATGGCAAATCATAAGTCCGCTTTAAAAAGAATTAGAAGTAACGAAAAAAGAAGAGTATTAAACAGATACCAACACAAAACTACTCGTAACGCTATCAAAACTATCCGTTTAGCTACAGATAAAGCAGAAGCAGTTGCTAAGTTACCAATCGTTATTTCAATGATCGACAAATTAGCTAAGAAAAACATCATACACGACAATAAAGCTTCTAACTTAAAGTCAAAACTAACAAGACACGTAGCAGCTTTATAATTTATAATTAAGTGTTCAAAAGCAAATCCCGAATAATTCGGGATTTTTTCTTTATAATACAAATCAAAACTTCATTATAAACCCAGAATAAGATCAACAATCTATACACATAAAAGACATCTCCTTATAAATTCATTCCAAAAACCAAATATCTTAATACATAATATCAAATTTACTATAAAGGAGATAAATCTTTTTAAACTAATCATCACTTAACGATTGAATTAGAAAAAAATAATTGTAATTTTGCACCTTCAAAAATCACACACATGGAATCAATTAGAAATATTGCCATTATCGCACACGTTGACCACGGTAAAACAACTTTGGTTGACAAAATTATGTACCACTGTCAATTATTCAGAGAAAATGAAAACACAGGGGATTTAATTCTTGATAATAATGATTTAGAACGCGAACGCGGTATCACAATTACTTCTAAAAACGTATCAGTTACCTACAAAGGGACAAAAATTAATATTATAGACACTCCTGGTCACGCGGATTTTGGAGGAGAAGTAGAACGAGTATTAAATATGGCTGACGGAGTATGCTTGTTAGTAGATGCTTTTGAAGGACCTATGCCACAAACCCGTTTTGTATTACAAAAAGCAATTGATTTAGGTTTAAAACCATGTGTGGTTATAAACAAAGTAGACAAAGAAAACTGTACTCCTGAAGAAGTACACGAGAAAGTTTTCGACTTAATGTTTGAGTTAGGAGCTACTGAAGAACAATTAGATTTCCCTTGTGTATATGGTTCTGCAAAAAACAACTGGATGAGCGAGGATTGGAAAGTTCAAACTTCATCTATAGAACCTCTTTTAGACATGGTTTTAAACAATGTACCTGCTCCTAAAGTTTCTGAAGGTACTCCGCAAATGTTAATTACCTCATTAGACTTCTCATCATTTACAGGTCGTATAGCAATTGGCCGTTTACAGAGAGGTATTTTGAGTGAAGGAATGAATATTTCACTCGTAAAACGTGACGGATCAATCACAAAGTCTAGAATTAAAGAATTACATACTTTTGAAGGTCTTGGTCGTAAAAAAGTACAAGAAGTCGTTGCAGGTGACATTTGTGCTATTGTAGGTTTAGAAGGTTTTGATATTGGTGATACTGTAGCTGATTTTGAAAATCCAGAAGCGTTAGCTACTATTGCTATTGATGAACCTACGATGAGTATGCTTTTTACAATTAACGACTCACCTTTCTTCGGAAAAGAAGGTAAATTTGTAACTTCTCGTCACATTAAAGATCGTTTAACAAAAGAATTAGAAAAAAACTTAGCATTACGTGTTAACGAAACTGATTCTGCTGATAAATTTATGGTTTTTGGTCGTGGTGTATTACACTTATCTGTTTTAATTGAAACGATGCGCCGCGAAGGTTATGAATTACAAATTGGTCAACCTCAAGTTATTATTAAAGAAATTAATGGCGTAAAATGTGAGCCTGTTGAAGAATTAACAATTGATTTACCTGAAAACGTATCAGGTAAAGCAGTAGAATTTGTAACGGTTCGTAAAGGTGAAATGTTAAGTATGGAGCCAAGAGGTGAACGTATGATTATTAAATTTATCATTCCTTCTCGTGGTATCATTGGATTACGTAACCAATTATTAACAGCTACAGCGGGTGAAGCTATTATGGCACACCGTTTCTTAGAATATCAACCATATAAAGGTGAAATTGCAGGTCGTATCAGCGGCTCTTTAATTTGTATGGAAAACGGAAAAGCAATTCCTTATTCAATTAATAAATTACAAGAAAGAGGTAAGTTTTTCGTAGATCCAAATGAAGATGTATACGAAGGTCAAGTAATTGGCGAGAACTCTCGTGGTGACGATATGGTTGTAAATATCACTAAAACGAAACAGTTAACAAACTTCCGTAGTGCGGGCGCTGATGATAAAACTAGAATTGTTCCTGCTATAAAATTCACATTAGAAGAAGCATTAGAATATATTCAAAAAGATGAGTATGTGGAAGTAACTCCTAAATCACTTCGTTTACGTAAAATCTTTTTAAATGAAAATGACAGAAAACGTAATAAAATAGCATAATTAAATACCTAAAACCAGTCTTTAAAGGCTGGTTTTTTTATTTTATGAAATATAATCCTAATTATGATTCCTTTTTAAATATTGATTATGTGACTCCTCCTTACCGGAGTGATAAACATGAGGTATTTTATTTAGGGTTCTTCTTGTCATCCCGACCCTAGTAGGAATCAGATAAAGTGCATATATCATTTAAACTTTGAATTTTCTTTTTAAAAATAGGGTATCTACAAAAACAACAAAAATTAGTGTTGGTTCTCGATGAACTTCGCGTTCGAACGAACGATGATTTCAATTATATACTCAACCGTCTGTCCAAGTTGTTTTTTAAAAAACGTATCGAGAACTTTACTTTTAAATCCAGTATATTTTAAGTTTAAATTATATTATTTTTGACTATTAAACCTTATTTTCCTCTTCGTTTTCGGAAATAAAAAGAGGCTGTTTGAAAAGTAAAAAATTAACGTTAATTTTTTACTTTTCAAACAGCCTCTCTAAATTAAATACTATTTAGTTTACATAGCTATTTCCTTTTCCATTAACTTCAAAATTTACATAAGGAGCATCTCCTGTTGCAATAGTACCTCTTACTCTAAAAGAGCCTTGTAGTTTTTCAATAGAAGGACGCACACTATTATTATATAACTCTGATTCTGTTATTTCTTTAAAATCAACTAAAACATTATTGGTTCTAAACTGATCCCAAGGTGCATAGGTTCCAAAACTTACTGTTTTATCATCTATAGTATATGCTATTTGGTTAAATGTACCTGTTGACGCTCCTGTTTTATGAACTGCTAAAACATATCCGTATTTTTTTACTGGAATAGAGGTTGGTGGTGTATTGTAAAAATAACTTCCATACCAAGGTGTATAATTTTTCAATACAATTTCTCTATCTGTATTATTGAATATGATAATTCTGGCACAATTAGCTATACCGTAATCTGATTTTAGTTTATCCACTGCTTTTTTGGCTTCATCATAAGTCTTTGCTGTATATAAAGTTTCTTCACATTCTGAATAGTTTGATACTCCGTTAACATTAATGGTAACATCAAGGTTTGATTCAATATTTACAGCGGTATACTCTATTGGGTATCCTGGGTTTTCTTTAGAAACTTCTGCTCCTTTAACTATAAAGTCTCTTACTTTATCAAAATTCCCTGCAAAAGCTCCTAATGAAGATTCTAATCCACTGGTTGCATTACCTCCTAATTGTTTTACATATACTCTTGTATTTTGTAGTGTATTAGCATATTTTATTTTTTGATCTACTGTAATATTAGCCGTAGGGTTTTTATAAGCAAAGTTTAAAGCTTGCTCTATTTCTAAAGAACTTTCATCCGATTCATAAACCAATGCGTATAATCTACCATACGTTACAGACGATATATAAACTGCTGGATTATCTACTCCTATATATTTATCAAATTCAGATCTTGGATATTCTTTTTTTATCCAACCAAAATCGCCTTGAAGTCCTGGTTTTGCAGATACTGACACGTTAAAGAATTTTTGTTTAAGCGTAACAGCATAATAGGTTTTATTCTTTTTAAAGTCTATTCCAAAACTACCTGACAACCCTATAGCTGGTCCTGTATAACCAACCCCCAAAGCCACTTGTAATTGTTTGCTATCATACGTTCTTTTAATATCAATGGTATAGTTAGCAGGAAATTTAGTTCCTGATGTATAATATCCTTCAATGATTTTTTCTAAGGCACCTTGTACTTTTCCTGCTGTTGGATTTTCTACATTTAAACTGGATGGACTGGATGAACTGGATGAGAAGGCATCAACTTTTACTTCAATGCTATTTCTTCCACTTGCATCTACAGGAATAGAACCTAAGTTTCCTGTAGCAATAGTGCTTCCTTGAATCAGGTTACCTGGCCACATTAGGTGAGATCCCGTTCCTAATTTTGAAAAGTTACCAAATGTTTTATCAAAATTTTCTTTAATAATTTGACAGCTTGAATAGCCTCTTTCATTTGATGATGGAGAAAGGATTCTTCTACTAATTTTTAATTCTGTTTTAGGACCAGCATAAATCCCTTTCTCATTAAGAACTTTATCCTCTTTTAAGGATTCATTACCCGAAACGTCTTCGTTGTTACAACTCAAGACTGACATTTGCATTACAAATAGTAATGCCAACCTAGCATTTAGTTTTAAAAAATTCATACACATTTATTTGTAATTATCTAATCAATAAGCTTATTCTTTATTTTAAACATTATACATAACTCTAGTTGTTTTGGATAAATTGAAAAGTTACCGTAAAACAACGTCTTTTACAATTTCTCCTCCTAACTCTTCGTTTATCATTTTTATAATTTTATCTTTTCCATAACTTAATTCTTCTCTTAAAACGGCAGATGTTAATTCAACATATAAAACAGAGCCCTTTAATATAACTCCTTGTGTATAATAATTTACTCCATTTCCCATTAAATTTTTCCAAGCATCAACTACCGAAATTTGATTTAGTCCTTTCTCTAATTTGTTGGTCTGAATAATTTGTTTTAGAATATCTCCTATTGGACTATCATTATTCAATCGTTTTGCCATCTTTCATTACTTTAGTATAATAATTTTCATTTCCATTTTCTGTTTCTAAAATCATTTCTTGGTCTGTAATTTTTAGGAGTTTGTCCTTGTGTTTTCCAAATTTGGAACTAAATTCTAAATAAATCTTACCTTCTTTTTCTATTCCTTTTATTGTTTCTTGTAAATCGTTAATTAAAAATTTACCTGTAGGTTGCCAACGTACTTTTTTGTGAAATCCTTGATTTTCTATGACCTCAAAATAATCATAATTTTCATTTATTTCATATTTTTTATCCTCTCCTTCAACAACTTCTACTTTTTCTATTTGCCAATAACCGTTTAATTTATTTAATTCTTTTAATTCTATTTTTTTAGTACATGAAATAAGTAAAAAAACAAGTAGAATATTACAGGTTAACCTCATATTTATTGTTATTATTATGTGGACGAAAATAAGGAGTATAAAACGATAATAAAACTATTTTATAGAATTTTTTATAAAAAAACCTTGTATTTTTTCTATTTTTTATAACAATAAACACTAAAAACACACTTAACCCACTGTTATTTTATATATTGTTAAACATTTTTCACGAGCTATTTTATGGTCTACTATAGGTTTAGGATAGTTAGGAGTTTCTAGCTCTGGAATCCATTTTTTGATGTATTGTAAATTAGGGTCAAACTTTTTAATCTGCTCGGTTGGGTTAAAAATCCTAAAATAAGGTGCTGCATCTACCCCACTCCCTGCAGCCCATTGCCAGTTACCTACATTACTTGATTGCTCATAATCTAATAATTTTGTAGCAAAATAAGCTTCACCCCAACGCCAGTCTATTAATAAATGTTTGCATAAAAAGCTTGCCACAATCATTCGTACGCGGTTGTGCATGTGCCCTGTTGCATTAAGCTCTCGCATACCTGCATCTACAAAGGGATAACCTGTTTGTCCTTGACACCATTTTTGAAAAAAAAGCTCATTATTTTCCCATGGTATATGATCATATTTATCCTTGAAACTCTTGTGAATTGTATGGGGAAAATGCCATAAAATTTGCATAAAAAATTCTCTCCAAATCAGTTCGTTTAGAAACGTTGGGTTTTCAAAGGTGCGCACATGTTCTACTAATTTTCGTATGCTTAGAGTTCCAAAACGTAAATGAATGCTTAATAATGAGGTTCCTGGTAAACTGGGATAATTACGAGTGGTTTCGTAATGGTTTATCAAGGCATCTGAAATATTATATTTAGGTACTACAATAGTAGTAGGTTTAAAACTAATGTCATTTAAACTTAAAAAAGGGTAATTATGTTGTATTATTTTATGTATTAATTTTTCAGAGGGGTAATATGGTAATTGTATTGTATTTAATTTTTCTTTCCATTTTTTAGAATAGGGTGTATAAACCACATAAGGTGTTTGATTGTTTTTTAGTATTTCTGATTTTTCAAAAATAACTTGATCTTTACATGTTTTAAAAGCTACTTGGTGTGATTTTAGTAGCTCATTAATGGCTTTATCCCGTTTTCTGGCGGCTGGCTCATAATCATGGTTTGTGTAAACATTTTCAATTTTATGCTTTTTTATAAGTTCTGAAAAAATTTCTACCGGATTGCCATAAAAAATAGCTAAAGACTTGTTTACTACTTTAAACTGCTTGTCTATATATTGTAATTGTTGATGAATAAAGGAAACCCGAGCATCCGTTTTTTCTAATTGATTTAAAATAGTAGTATCAAAAATAAAAATGGGTAATACGCTCTGGTTTTCTTGCAAAGCAAAGTATAAGGCTGCATTGTCCTCTACTCGTAAATCTCTTCTGTACCAAAAAATTGTCATTTTTAATTAATTATTGAAACATGTTAGCTAAAATACGGTATCGACTCTGAAAAATATAACGCACTTTATTAGACACCCACCATCCTGCCATTAAATTACCTAGAAGCCCTAGTGGTAGTTTAAAATTAACAATATCGGTCATTAATACGTTTCCTTGTGGTGTTTCTTCAAAATGATGTTCATGATGCCACATAGTATAGGGACCAAAACGTTGTTCATCTACAAAAAATTTTTGGTTCTCTAAATGTGTAATTTCGGTTATCCAATTATTTTTAAAAAAAGGAAAAACACCTATTTTGTAGGTAATAATTTGCCCTGCATAGGTAGTATTACTGGGGTTATTAGTAATACGAAAATCCATATCCTTAGGTGTAATTTTATCAAGATTTTTGGGCAAGGTAAAAAAATGCCATGCTTCATCTAAGCTAATAGGTAGTATTTGCTTAGAAGTTAGGGTATAAATACCTGATTGTTTTTTTATGCTAATATTCATCTTTTTAAATTTTTATAGGATAATTGAGTAGTATAGTTCCATTTTTCTCTAAGATATTCAAACAGGAGTATGCTACTATAAAGCATTGTAAAACAATAAAAATTATCTTCTAAAGGCATGGTTCCTATTTGAATATTTAAGTTTTCGGTATTGTTGTAATACACAACAGCTTGCGAGGTAAACATTCCTGTAAGTGCTGAATTAACTAAAAAAAAAGGAATGTAAATAATAACAAAACTTATATAAAACTGACGAGCATAACGCCATTTATATATGCTTTGTAAGAACATAATTAATGCAAAAAGACCTAAGCTTGAAGCGGTGTATTTTTTTTCTAAATTAAAAACAAGTAATAATACGCTAATAATAAACAGACTAACACTTATGTTTTGGGTTGCTTTTTTAGTCAATTTAATGTAAGGAAAAAAATAACACATGGAATAATGTATAAAGTTACTAGCATAGGGTATTAGCAAAAAAAACAACCATTCTTCTATGGGTAATTTTAAAAAGCGAATACCCATTAAGTAGGTGTTATTAAAACCCCAAATTTCTTGATAGGCAAAATAAATATCCCAAATAATAAAAAATAACCCTACAACAATAATGGATAGAAAATAAGGTTTCCAAAAACGAATAAAGTGGATCCATTTCTTCTCAAAACTAAATAGAAAGGGAATGGCAAAACTGGTTATATCTAATATGAGGTAGTAGTATTTTTCCAAGATTTTAATATTTTGTATTCGATTTTCTAGCTTCTTTAAAATATTTTATGGGTACAAATAACATTCCGAAACATTCGCCATCTGTTTTACCTAGGTGTTTGTGATGTACTTTATGAGCTTTTCTTAGTCCTCGTAAATACCAATTATTTGTATTTTCAAACCATTTGAATCTTCTGTGAATAAGAATGTCATGTATTAAGAAATAGGCTAATCCATAAAAAAAGATGCCTAATCCTATAAAAAAAAGTGCATTTATCCCGTTGTTTGCTCCAAAAAAGAATAATAAAATGCTTGGGGTGGCAAATACTATAAAAAAGAAATCATTTTTTTCGAAAACATGAGGATATCCTGGTTGATGGTGGTCTTCATGAAAATACCAGCCTAAACCGTGCATAATGTATTTATGTGTAAGCCAAGTAATACCTTCCATTGCTATAAAAACAAGTAGCGTAATAAGTGTGTAATAAATCATTTGCATAATTTTTTTATGTTTGTTATTGTAAGGGATTTTATTTAATTAAATTTAAATTTTTAAATACCATCATTTCGCCAAAAAGGTAAACTTTTCTAATATTAGAAACTCTAATTCTTTGGGTAATTAAAACTTCGGGTTTACACTGCTTAATTTTTTTAAATAGGCTTAAGTAATATTTATAAGCCATATAAACGGCTATTTTAGAAGAAATAGGCAATCGTTTTATTCCTATTAAAGCGTTTTGAAAATCATTTTCAATGTCATTTTCTATATTTATTTTTTCATACGTAGAAAAACATTTAAAATTAACCTGAGGAAAATAAGTTCGCCCTAAATCGTTAAAATCAGCACTAATATCTCTTAAAAAATTAATTTTTTGAAAAGCAGCTCCTAAACTTTGTGCATAAGGTTTTAATTGTTCATATTCCAGAACGTTTCCATTTAAAAACACTTTTAAACACATTAATCCTACTACTTCTGCACTTCCGTAAATATATTCGTTGTATTTTTGATCGTTTAGATTTTGTATTTCTCCTAAATCCATTTTCATAGAATGCAAGAAAGAATCTACTAAATGTTGTGGAATATTCTTTTCGCGCTGGGTTTTACAAAACGAATTAATAATAGGATTAAGCGAAATACCATTTTCAATAGAGGCTCGGTATTCGTTTTCAAAAAGCATCATTAATTTAGCTTTATCGTATTGATGAAAGGTATCTACAATTTCATCAGCAAAACGAACAAATCCGTAAATGTTATAAATATGCTGTCTTATTTCAGGTTTAAACAATTTAGATGCCCATGAAAAAGAAGTGCTATATTTTTGGGTTACCATTTTTGAAGTAAGCCCTGAAATATGATCAAAAAGTTGCTCGTTATTCATAGTCTAAAGTTTAGAAGTTTATAATTGTTTTTTTAGAATATAATCAGTTACTACTTTACCCGAAATTAAGGCGGGAGGTACTCCTGGTCCTGGAACGGTAAGTTGCCCTGTATAAAAAAAATTTTTGAGTTTTTTATTATTTATACGGGGGCGTAAAACAGAGGTTTGTAGTAGCGTATTAGCCAGTCCATAGGCATTGCCTTTACAAGAATGATAGCGTTGTTTAAAATCATTTACTCCAAAAGATTTTTTAAAGATTATCGCTTCCTTTAAATCTTCTCCGGTGCATTTTTTGATTCTTTCTAAAATGATATCAAAATATTTTTCATGTATGGTTGGGTTATCATTTAGATCCACTGCTACGGGTATTAAGAAAAACCCAATTTCTTTTCCTTCTGGAGCCAAGGTATCATCTGTTATACTTGAAAAATTAGCATAGAATAAAGGTTTTTTAGGGTATTCAAAAGTATCGTAAATTTCTGTTGCATGTTGTTCAAAATCGGTATCAAAAAATAAATTATGGTGTAACAAATGTTTTACTTTTTTATTAAATGCCACATAGTACAAAAAAGAACTTGGGGCAAATGTTTTATTTGACCAATAATTAGGGGGGTAATTTCTATTTCTATTTAATAAATTTTCGGTATGAGCATAATCTGCACCTGAAATAAATACATCTGCTTCAAACTCTTTATTTGTGGTACGTATTTTAGTTATTTTATGTTTTATATTTTCAATAGATAGAACTTCTTCATTTATATGAAAAACAACACCCAGTTCTTTAGCTAACTGTACTATACCTAATGCTACAGCATTAAAACCTCCTTTAGGGTACCAGGTTCCTAAACCAAAATCGGCATAGTTCATAAAGTTATAAAAAGCAGGAGTCTTGCTAGGCTTAGCACCTAAAAATAAAACAGGAAATTCTAAAATACTGCGCAGCTTAGTATTTTTTATTCTACTTCGTACTTGCTTTGCTATGGTTGTGGTAAATAAATGTAATCTTTTAGCTGTTTGTATTGAAATTAATTCCGTTATTGATCTTCCTGGATTGTATACTAGGTCGTGAATAGCTATTTGATAATTATGATGTGCTTCTTTTATAAATTGTTTTAATATTTTTCCACTTCCTTGCTCTATATTTTCAAATGTGTCTACAATTTTTTCAAGGTTATCATCAATATCTATAGAGTCATTTTCACCAAAAAACACTCGGTAAGCGGGGGTTAATTTTTCTAGCGAGTAATAATCTTCTACTTTTTTTCCAAAATCAGCAAAAAAACGTTCAAACACATCGGGCATCCAGTACCAACTGGGTCCCATATCAAATTTAAAACCGTCAATTTCCATCATGGAAGCTCTCCCTCCTAGCTGTTCATTTTTTTCAACAACTTGTACACTATAGCCCGCCTTTGCCATATAACAGGCTGCTGTTAACGATGAAAATCCTGAACCTATGATAACTGCTTTTTTCATTTTGAAAAATTTAATTAGTACAAATCTATACTATTTTATTGTAAATAGAAAAATATTTTACTAAATTTGAATTAACCTAATAAGTTATTAAACTAGAATACAGCTATTTACATAAAGATACAGTAATTTTTCTTATTTAAGAATATTTTTTTACACAATTAACAAGTAGTTATTATTTAGTTTTTTAATGATAAAAAAACACTTTACTAATTCAAAAAAGGACATTTAGTATTAGTTTATCTCAAAGAAAACCAATAACTTTTAAAATGTTTACAGATGAAGATATTAATTACAGGGACTACAGGATATATAGCACAACGTTTAATTCCCTTGTTGCTAGAAGCAAATCATAGATTGGTATGCTGCATTCGCGATTTTAACCGAACTCCTTATATCTATGAAAACCATCCTAACATTACTTTTATAAAAATAGATTTTTTAAATATTGAAACAATTCAGTTACCACAGGATATTGATGTTGCTTACTATTTAATCCATTCTATGTCTGCCTCAGGAGGAGATTTTGAAAAAATGGAAAAAATTTGTGCTGAAAACTTTAAAATATTAATTGAAAAAACAAATTGTGTACAGGTCGTATATTTAAGTGGCATTGTAAACAATAATACTTTATCAAAACATTTACAATCTAGGTTGTGTGTTGAAAAAACCTTACAATCAGAAAAATATGCTCTAACAACTTTTAGAGCAGGCATCATCGTTGGAAGTGGCAGTGCTTCTTTTGAAATTATACGTGATATTGTAGAGAAATTGCCTCTTATGATAACTCCTAAATGGCTCAATACAAAAACCCAATCTATAGCAATAAGAGATGTTTTAAGTTATCTCACCAAAACTATTTTAGTAAAAGCAACATATAATAAGTCATTTGATATTTTTGGTCCAGAAATACTTACTTACAAACAGATGTTGTTAAAATTTGGAGCTGTTAGAAACTTAAAACGATCTATTTTTACCCTACCCGTCTTGACCCCAAAGTTATCTTCTTATTGGCTGTATTTTGTTACTTCTATTTCATTTAATTTAGCTAAAGCTTTAGTTGATAGTTTAAAGGTTGAAGTCATAGGAAAACCAAGTACTATAAATGAGTTGTTAAACATTAGTCCTATTCCTTATGAAGAATCCGTTGCTTTAGCCTTTCAAAAAATAGAGCAAAATGCTGTTATTTCTAGTTGGAAAGATGCTATGAGTAGTGGTTTTTTTCAGAATCAATTACATGATTATATACAAGTTCCTTCCTATGGTTGTTTTAAAGATTTACGAGTAAGAAATATAATTGATGAAAAATTAACATTAGAAAAAATTTGGTCTATAGGAGGAAAAAACGGATGGTACGCTTTTAACTGGATGTGGGAATTAAGAGGGATTGTAGATAAATTTTTTGGAGGAGTAGGATTGCGTCGTGGCAGAACACATCAAAATGAAATTCAATCAGGTGATTCTCTGGATTTTTGGCGAGTTATTTTAGCTGATAAACAACAAAAACGTTTATTATTATTCGCAGAAATGAAATTACCTGGCGAAGCTTGGTTGGAATTTTCTATCAAGAAAAACAAATTGTATCAACGAGCTGTTTTTAGACCTAAAGGAGTTCTTGGTCGAATTTATTGGTATGCTGTCTCTCCATTTCATGTTTTTGTATTTAATGGGATGATTGACCATTTAATTAAAAAAGACTAGGATGAATTTTTACCCCAGATTATACGTTGGCCTTTTTGATGAAAAAGAAAATAACAACACCTTTTTTTTTTCACAAATGTAGATGAATCACATTGAAAACAAAAAAGAACTTCTTTTTTTAATTAAAAGTCATTTTTATGTGTCATAAATTACTAATGTGTAATCTAGTTTTAGCAATCGTTGTTTCGTTAAACTTTTGATTACAAAAGAATTATAAGTATTCATTTTATAAACATTAAAAAAATGAAAAATATAGTTGTTATAGGTTGTGGAAGTGGTATAGGACTTGCTACCTTAAAAGCATTACATAATACCAATCATGTCATAGGTATTTCAAAAACGTATTCTACAGAATTTGATTCTTTAAACATTCAGTTTTATAAAAAAAACATCATAACTGATCAATTAGATGATATTGTATTTCCGGAAATTATTGATGGAATTATTTATGCTCCAGGAAGCATTAATTTAAAACCTTTTCATCGTTTTATAGAAGAAGATTTTAGAGCAGATTTTGAAATAAATGTATTAGGTGCTGTTAAAATAATTCAACAATTATTACCTCGTTTAAAAAAATCCAATTCTGCCAGTATAGTCCTTTTTAGTAGTGTAGCAGCAAAAATTGGCATGCCTTTTCATGCTTCTATTGCAACTAGTAAAAGTGCAATTGAAGGATTGGTTCGGAGTTTAGCCGCTGAATTTGCTCAACATAATATCCGCATTAATGCAATAGCTCCATCATTAACTACAACAAAACTATCCGCTTCATTACTATCTACTCCTGAAAAAATAGAAGTCGCTGCAAAAAGGCATCCATTACAGAACATTGGCGATCCTAATGATATTGCAAAAATGATCGTATTTTTGCTCTCCGATTTCTCCTCTTGGATAACAGGACAAATTATTAGCATAGACGGCGGAATGAGTAATATAAAACTGTAATTAACATGAATACTGATTTTTTCATACAACTATTACTACAGGTCAAAGAATTTGAACAAGAAATACCTATCAAAACAAATGTTAGTATTGATGACTTTAGGCTATGGATGAACGAAAAAGCTTATCAAAACACTAATCCTACAGCTTTGTTCAAAAAGAAAAAAAAGACGGTATTTGATATTGAAAACGAAATTGCTAAACAAGTCATTTTATTAGGTCGTTTTTCCAAACAAATGATTCGTAGAGGATTAAAAGATTTCCCTCAATTAGCAAACGAGGAATTTACTTATTTGTATCGCATCATAGATGAAGAATCCTTGACAAAAATGCAGTTAATTGAACGAAATGCCCACGAAAAACAAACTGGTATTGAAATAATAAAACGCCTCGTAAAAAATCTTTTATTAGAAGAATTTCCTGACGAAAAAGACAAACGTATTACACGATTACGAGTCACTCAAAAAGGAAAATCTTTTTTCAACGAATCCGTAGAAGATGTAACTCAAATAGCAAGAATACTTTCAGCAAAATTAGATGAGGAAGAAAAAAAGAATTTACTTTCATTACTCAAAAAACTAAATGAATTTCATTTTAATGTATATCATAACCATAAAGATTCTAGTATTGATCAAATTAATGAATTGATCTAAAATCTTGTTTTTGTTTCATTACTTATAAAAATCTAAAATAGTTTATGAAAAAAAATATTCTAATGACTAAGTTATTATTTATTTTCTTAGGAATAATCAGTTGTCAATCCGAGAAAACCTTTGAAAATAACATTATAACAGAAGAAATGTATTTTCCTCCTAACTCTTTAGGTACTTGGGAAACTAAAAACAGGAGTGATCTTAACTGGAATTCTGCTGCTTTTGAAACATTAAAAATATATTTAAAAGAAACGAATACTAAATCATTTATGATTTTAGTTAACGGTCGTATTGTGGTAGAAGAATATTTAAATGGTCATTCAGTATCTCAAATATGGCAATGGAATAGCGCAGGAAAAACCCTAATCTCTACTCTTACAGGAATTGCACAACAAGAAGGAATATTAAATATAAACGATAAAGTTTCTAAATACTTAGGAATAGGATGGACTATTACTCCTATTGAAAAAGAAAATTTAATTACGTGTAAACACCTCCTAACGATGACTTCAGGTATTGATGACGAACAAGGAGAAAAAACAAGTCCTTCTGATCTTATCTATAAATCAGATGCAGGTAATAGATGGGCTTATCATAACATTTTTCAAAAACAAATGGATGTGATAGCAAATGCTAGTAACTCTTCTTTTGAGGATTATTATAATTTGAAACTAAAAAATAAAATTGGAATGGATGGTTCTTGGTATTTGGGACCTATTTATAGAATTTATTATAGCACTACTCGAAGTATGGCTCGCTTTGGTCTATTAGCTCTCAATAAAGGGAAGTGGAATAATGAACAAATAATAAATGAAACCTTTTTTAATGAGAGTACTTCAAGTTCTCAAAATATAAATCAAGCTTATGGCTATTTTTGGTGGT
The DNA here is from genome assembly GCF_052828645.1 of Flavobacterium sp. TN-1. Taxonomy (NCBI): domain Bacteria; kingdom Pseudomonadati; phylum Bacteroidota; class Flavobacteriia; order Flavobacteriales; family Flavobacteriaceae; genus Flavobacterium; species Flavobacterium sp. TN-1. The sequence continues at coordinate 1,979,621 of NZ_CM128253.1, read as the reverse complement.
TAAATGGTAAAACTTCTTTTATGCTACCTAACTCACAAAATGTATTTACTGGCACATTAATCCCAAATGCTCCTTCTGATATGTATGCTGCCATGGGAGCTTCTGATCAAAGAATATATGTAATTCCTAGCAAAAAGATGGTTATCATAAGAATGGGAGAACCTAGTAATCCTAAAAATCCTAATTTTGCTTTGTCTGATTTTGATAACACCCTATGGCAAAAGATAAATGCGTTAATCAATTAAGAAATAACGCATTTATTTTTTATGATTTAATCCACTCTAAAACAGCTGGATTATCTGGTGCTACATGAGGTCCTAAAACTTGATCTACATGACCGCTTTCATTAATTAAATATTTTTGAAAATTCCAATGGAGTACGTTATCTTTTAAACCGTTTTTATTTTTACTCATCAAAAATTGATACACAGGATGTCTATTACTTCCCTTTAAGCTAACTTTTCTCATTATCGGAAATGTTACACCATATTTTGTCTTACAAAAAGCATTGATTTCTTCATTTTCCAAAGGTTCAGAATCTCCAAAATCATTAGATGGGAACGCAACAATTTCTAATCCTCTTCTTTTGTATTTAGTATACATTTTTTGTAAGGACTCTAACTGATCCGTAAAACCGCAGTCAGTAGCAGTATTAACAACTATAACCTTTTTACCTCTTAATTTTGAAAAATCAAAAATTTTTCCATTTATATCTACAACTTGATATTGATAAATAGTCTGTCCTTCTAAATTTTTTTCAATAACAATTTCTTGTAAACTCTTAGCTTCTTTACTTGAATCATCATTTTTTAACGTCTCTTCTTGATTTTTACATGAAAATACAAGTATAGACATTAACAATAAAACTCCTCTTTTCATTTTGGTCTTATTTTAATTTGCTGTTTGTGGATATAGCGAATTTAAAAAAAAAGTTAAGACTATGCTTATCTTTTTAATAAAAACAAGTGTAAATAGTAAAAGATTATAATCATTCTATCTTTTTTGAATGAAAGATCCTTAGAATACGTAATAAATTTTATCTTCTTTTTGAAAAAAAACTAAGGTTTCAATATTTTTTACGATAGCATCTATATTATGATTTCACCCAATTAATCACTTCTTCAGCATTTGGTAAAGTTTGAGGGGCTACCACCTTAACTAGTTTTCCTTTTTCATCTATCAAATATTTCTGAAAATTCCATTTTACTTCACTATCTAACACCCCATTTTTCTTTTTTTCGGTTAAAAATGAATAAAGAGTGTGTATATCACTTCCTTTTACAGATATTTTTTCCATCATAGGAAAAGAAACTCCATAATTTTTCTTACAAAAAGTAGCAATCTGTTCATTACTACCTGGTTCTTGCGCTCCAAAATTATTAGCGGGAAACCCTACAATAACAAAATTATGTTCTTTAAAAGTTTTGTATAATTCTTCTAATTGAACATACTGAGGTGTTAAACCACATTCTGATGCGGTATTAACAATCATGATCTTTTTGCCTTTTAATTTAGCAAAATCAAACATTTCTCCGTTTATATCTTTTACTTTAAATTGATAAATGGTATTCTCAATTTCAGTATTTGATTTACTTTTTTGTGCCCATGTTATCGCACAAAAAAGCATACATAAAGTTGCAATAATTCTATTCATTTTTTTTAAATTTTAAAATTTTATAATATACTATTATTGAAAACAATAAAAATCCAGTCAGAATTTTAATATAAATTTCTACATTTTGACGCTCTCCAGTTGCATAGGAATGGAGTCCGCTTAAATGAAAATTAACCCCAAAATAGGTCATTAATACAGAAGCAAAAGCTAAAACGCTGAAAAAATTATAAACAAACTTTCCTCTTAAAGCAGGCACAAAACGCATGTGAATAACAAAGCCATAAACCATAATACTAATTAAGGCCCATGTTTCTTTGGGATCCCAGCCCCAATAACGTCCCCAACTCTCATTAGCCCACTGACCTCCTAAAAAGTTACCTATTGTTAACATAACTAGACCTATTGTTAATGCCATTTCATTGATATAAGTAATTTCTTTAATATTTAAATCCATTACTTTCTGATTCTTTTTATTAGTAAATAACATTAAGAACATAGCTACCAATCCTAAAATGGCACCTAAAGCAAAGGGACCATAGCTTCCTACAATTACTGCTACGTGAATCATTAACCAATACGAATTTAATACGGGTTGAAGATTTGCTATCTGAGGATCTAACCAGCTCTGATGTGCCACCCATAAAATCATAGAAGCCACAAAAGCTGTTGAAGCCACTGTTAAATTAGACTTTCTTCCAAAAAACAACCCAAATAACATAATAGACCATCCTACATAAATCATAGATTCATACGCGTTACTCCAAGGAGCATGTCCTGAAATATACCATCTAGCAACAAGACCTAAAGTGTGGATCAGAAAAAACACTCCTAAAAGTACATGAAAAATTTTAACAGAAAGACGAACCCATTTTGCCTTATTAAATATTTGCACAATAACAAAAACAAACATTAACAGTCCTGCTAACATATACCAAGAATACAATTTTTTAAACACATCATATTTATTATATAATATTTCTGCATTAATTTTTTTATCCGAAGGTCTTACAGCTGATCCGTATTTTTTTTGATACTTTTCTAATCCTATCACTAAACTATTGGCTAATTTATAGTCCTTAGAAGCTGTTGCTTTATCCAATGAATTCAAATAAAAAGGCAAAACATTTTTAATTGTGTCTAGTGAAGTTCCAGTAGAATGGCTAATTTCTAAAAAACTAACCCATTTATTATTTTTATCAGCTGGTACTGGAAATATCTTTAAAATTTGTCCTGAAATAGCCGAATATAATAAGTTTACTTTTTTATCTGCGTCTATAAAATCTTTTTCAAATTGATTAGGCACTATTGCTTTATAAGCTTTATCCAATTGTTGGGATAATTTATAATTCCCTCTTTCATCAAAAAAATCAATTAGTTTAGCATATTTAGCTTTCTTTTCAATACCTAATAGTTTATGAATACTATCATTATCTTTTTGCATAAAAATGATAGGAATTTCATACCAAACTTGTGGAAATTGTGTCATAGACAAAAAAACTTGATCAGAGTTCATTTCTTTATAAGTATCTTTTTTACTGACTTTACGCAATAATTCGGATGAAAAAGTATTGATTGGCTTCATACGCCCTCCTTCGTCCTGAATTACTAAACGACCGAATTTGGCTGCTTGCTCTTCAGGTACTTTATAACGATTTAGTATTGAATCAATCTGTTGTTCTGTAGGAATTGCGTGTGCATGTTTTTTTTGGGCATTTAAAGAAAATGCAAAAAATAAAATAACAATAGTTAACATACTAGTTTTCTTATTACGTACTTTTTCTAATTTTCTTTTAAGATCATTAAAACGAGTATCTCCGAAAAACAATATCGCTATTAATCCTATATATAATAAAGTATAACCTAGATAAGTCATCCAAGTCCCCCAAAAATCATGATTTACAGATAATTTTGTTCCTTTTTCATCAGGATCAAATCCTGATTGAAAAAAACGGTATCCTCTATAATCTAAAATATGGTTCATATAAATACGTGCATCAAATGGTTTGTCGTCTAATATACTTACTTGACTCTCAAAAGCGGAATAGCTTTTTTCGGTACCTGGATATTTAGCGGCTATAAATTTGTTCAAACGAACTTTAAATGGTAATTCATAAATTTTACTACCATACTGAAAGGTATATTCTAAACCTCCTTGTTTAAAAGCAACTGGTTCACCAGGACTCCCTTTTTGACCTAATAGAATTATTCTTTTTTCTTTTCCTTCATTTGTTATTTTAAGTACCAAAGCGTCATTGCTTTCTTTATCTTTATAGTTTCCATTAGACTGATAATCTTTTACTCCTTTTATTGCTGTTTCAGGAAACACAAATTGCGCGCCTCCCACGTTATATAAAGAACGATACATTAATGTGGATTTATTGTTTTTTACAACAACTCCTTTTAACTGATCTGCCATTCTCATAAAATTACCATCAAAAGGTGATTCTATTGTAGATTCTTGACCATTAATTGTAATATTAACAGCTCCTTTTGTATATTGATTGAGTGAGAACAAAATATTATGTATACTGGCTACTTCTCCTTCTTTTAGATAATGTTCATGACGCTGTCCTCCTCCTGCTTCTACCATCTTAAGATACAATTTACCTTTTGGATCTTCTTTTACAATTTCTTTAGCTCCCATTATAAAATCTACTAGCTCTACTTTAAATGGAATTTCATCAAATTGTTCCTCATCCATAAAGTGATTATTAACAGTGGCTGACAATAATAGAGGTTTTTCAAAAATTCTTCTTTTAAATTCATTTTGGCGCATACCATCTACAAAATAAGTCAAATAAGTACGATCTGAATAAAATTGATTTTCAGTAGCACCTTCTCTAATGGGCATTATTCCTTCATAACTAATATAACGGGTAATAAAAGCACCTAATATTATGAATAAAAAAGAAAGATGAAGCATAAGGGTAGCCCATTTTTCTTTTTTATACAATTGATATCGTTTTATATTTCCTAAGAAATTAATAATAAAAAACACGATTATCACCTCAAACCACCAAGCATTGTAAATAATAATACGTGCGGTATCTGTATTATAGGCATCTTCTATAAAAGTTCCAGCCGCCATAGCCGCCGCGAAAACTAGAAATAAGAGAGCCATCAATCGGGTTGAAAACAGAAAGGAATAGATCTTTTTATCCATGATTGGGAAATTCAAATTTTTAAGCTGCACAAAAATACTTATTTTGTTTCTTTAATACTTTTATCTTGCTCTTTTTTAAGATTTTTTTATCAATAAAAAAACGAGACCCTACAAGTAAGATCTCGTTATACAAATGCTCTATAAAATATATTAAGATTTCTCAAATAATTTTTTAACCTCATCTAACGTCATTGCTTCCGAAATACCTGTGGTAGCTGTAGCTTTATTAGTAGTCATAAACTGCACTGTTGTTTTAGCTGTTGACTTTGTGTAATGCAACCAAATAAAATCGTTTGGTAGTTCTAATTTTATATCATACATTGGAGAAGCACTAAAACCGTCTATTATGATTTTAAAAAAGTTTTCATAATCATTCTCTAAATTTTTAAAAGAAAAATTACGTATAGGTGATTCTTCTGGATTTTCTATATCTTTATAAAAAAAGGTATAAATATTTCCTTCTTTATGCACATATATACTATTGTTCCCTACCCTTCCTAAACGCTCTAAAGGAGTCGTAGGGATTACTTTTATCTGACTAAAACCAGAATAAGAACAAATAAAAAATAGGGATAAGCTTAATAATTTTCTCATAAAATATTATTTTTAGAAATTGAATATCTGCAAAATAAAACTTTTTTCTTTTCGTTTGTCGATTTAATAAAAAATATATTCACTTTTTCATTATTTTTTCTTAGCACCCAAGCATTCTAAGGTAAAATTTTGGACGAAATTTCTTTTTTAGTAATTTCGCTTCATGACAACAGTGGTAATTTTAGGCTCAGGAAATGTAGCCTCTCATCTTATAAATGCTTTTCTACTAACAGAAGAGATAAAAATAACACAAGTATATACACGAAACACTACAACTGAAATACCTAATTTTAAAAAAGAAAATATAGTTCATACTTTAGAAGAATTAAAAGAAGCAGATATATATATTCTATCAGTTAGTGACACCGCAGTACACTCTTTGGCAGAAAAAATACCTTTTCAAAACAAATTAATTGTACATACATCAGGAACTCTAAACATTCAAATACTTCCTAAAACCGCAAGAAAAGGTGTTTTTTATCCACTACAAACCTTTTCTAAAAACAAACCCCTTAACTTTCAAGAAATTCCTATTTGTATTGAAGCAGAATCTGATCAAGATTATTTTTTATTAGAAAAAATTTCACAATCCATTAGTAATCAAACATTTAAAATTAACTCAGATCAGCGAAAATCATTACACGTATCAGCCGTTTTTGTTTGTAATTTTGTAAATCATTTATACCAAATTGGACATGAAATTTGTATGGAACATAAAATCCCTTTTGAAATCCTTTATCCTCTCATAAAAGAAACAGCTAATAAAATAAAACAACTTAACCCAAAAGATGCACAAACTGGTCCAGCAAAGAGAAAAGACTCCATTACAATTAATGAACACCTTCATTTTTTACAAAATGATACTCATAAAGAAATTTATAAATTATTAACAAAATCGATTATAGACAATGTATAAAAGTTATAAAGAAATAATGAACGAAATCAATACATTTGTATTGGATGTAGACGGTGTTTTAACCAATGGAACCGTACATATTACTCCTACAGGCGAAATGCTTCGAGAAATGAACATACGCGACGGTTTTGCCATGAAAGCAGCCATAGAAAGTGGCTATAATGTGTGTATTATTTCTGGAGGTAGTAATGAAGGCGTACGAATCCGATTACGAAACTTAGGCATAACAGATATTTACCTTGGATCAACTAACAAAGTAGAAACTTTTAAAGAATATTGCGACATTTATAATATCCAACCCCAAAACGTATTATATATGGGCGATGATATTCCTGATTATCATGTCATGCAATTAGTAGGTCTTCCTACTTGTCCTCAAGATGCAAGTCCTGAAATAAAAATGATTGCCAAATATATTTCACACATAAACGGAGGTAAAGGAGCCGTTAGAGATGTCATTGAACAAGTTATGAAAGTCCAAGAAAAATGGAATACTTATTTTGATGGAAAGTTTTTTTAAACATTCAAAATAAAATTAAAAAATATGAAATTCCTACACCTCATACGATACAAAAACTTACTCCTAATTGCACTAATGCAATTAGTATGTTATTTTGGTTTTTTAAAACTACAACCTACTCTTTTGGCTATTAACAATTGGCAATATATATTACTAATCGTTGCAACCCTTTTTATTGCAGCAGGTGGATACATTATAAATGCTATTTTTGATCAAGGTACTGACGCTATTAACAAACCCAACAAAAATCCTATAGGTAACACCATTAGTGAATCTAAAGCATATAATCTCTATACTGCTTTTACTCTCATAGGGGTTCTTACAGGCTATTATTTATCACACGTAATTAAGCATCCCAACTTTGTAATTGTTTTTATTTTATGTGCTTCTCTATTGTATTTATATGCTACCGATCTAAAACAAATAGTACTCATTAAGAATATTATTGTGTCTTTATTATTAGCCTTTAGCGTTATTATTATTGGATTATTCACCCTCTTCCCTGTACTTCCCATGGGAGATAAAGGACATTTACTCTTTTTATTCTCAGTATTAATTGATTTTTCCATAATAGCCTTTATGATTAATTTTTTACGAGAAATTATAAAAGATATTGAAGATATAAAAGGCGATTATAACGAAGATATACGTACACTACCCATTATCTTGGGAACTAACAGAACATTAAAACTTGTTTTTGGTCTTACTTTTATTCCCATCACCCTAATCTTATCTTATGTATATATCAACCTTTTTGAACTCCTATACGCCACTCTTTATATTCTTTTTTTTATCATAGGACCTCTTATTTATTTTGCTATAAAAGTATGGAATGCTCAATCTCAAAAAGACTATAAACATCTGAGTAATGTATTAAAACTAATCATATTATTAGGCAGTCTTTCTATAGGAATTATTGGTTTAAACATGAATTTTTATGCTACACACTAAATTTAAAAATCATCAAATAATACTAGCTTCTGGCTCACCCCGTCGTCAACAATTTTTCAAAGATTTAGACATTCATTTTACTATTAAATTAAAAGAAATTGAAGAAAAATACCCTGAAACATTAAGTTTTTTAGAAATTACTGATTACTTAGCAAAGTTAAAAGCCTCTGCTTTTAATGAAGAATTACAATCCAACGAATTACTTATTACAAGTGATACTTTAGTATGGCATAACAACAAAGCTTTAGGAAAACCCATAGACTATAACGACGCATTTAATATGCTTAAAAGCTTATCTAATGACACTCATGAAGTCATTACCTCTGTTTGTTTTAAAACCACAGAAAGAGAAGATCTTATTAACGAAATAACAAAAGTAACTTTTGGATTACTAACAGACGAAACTATACATTATTATTTAAAAAACTACAAACCTTTTGACAAAGCGGGAAGTTATGGTATTCAAGATTGGATAGGTTTAATTGGAATTTCAAAAATTGAAGGCTCTTATACCAACGTAGTAGGATTACCAACAGAAAAAGTTTACCAATATTTATTAAATTTTTAAACGATCCATTCTTCATTTTTTTGGCATAATAATTGAAAAGTATAACAAAGACAATTCAACAAAACCATAAAATATGAAAAAACTATCATTTATAATCGGAGTCTTTTTAGTTATACTAAATTTTCAAATTTCTGCTCAGGTTTCAGTAAATTTAAACATAGCAGAACACCCTAATTGGTGTACCAATTATTCTGAAAACCAAATTCAGTATGTGTATTTACCTGAATTAGAATGCTATTATGATAACTTTAACCAAACATATATCTACTTAGGACCAAGAGGCTGGTGTCGTTCAAGTACTATTCCAGACTATTGCAGAGAATATGATATACAAAGAGCACCTAGAGTAATTATAGATTATAGAGGAAACTGTCCTTGGACCTCTTTTAATTATCACAAAAAACATCATTGGAAAAACAACTACCGTAACTACCATAGCGAATATTACGGACCTGCTTATTCAAGAAGAGGAAATTATGTAACTTATAGAAATAGAGACTATGATCATGATTATTATTACAGAAGAAATGATGATCATTATGAAGACAGAAGAGAAAATAACAATTCCTATAGAGATCAAAAAGAGTATAGAACTGAGGAAAGAGAACCTAACCATGCACATGGTAGACGATTTTAAAACATTTTAATCAAATCAAAAAAGCAGTAATATCACATACTGCTTTTTTTAATAGTATTATAAGATCATTCAATATCTGTTTCATTTCTTTTATCTTTGTTCTCAAATTTTTACACCTTGAGATATTTTATTGAATTTGCATATAAAGGCACTCATTATCACGGTTGGCAATATCAACCCAATGCTATTTCCGTACAAGAGACTTTAAATAAAGTTTTTTCTACACTTTTACAAGAAAATATAGAAATTGTAGGAGCTGGTAGAACCGATACTGGCGTACACGCTTCGCAAATGTATGGGCATTTTGACACTCAAAAAGAACTAGATTTAGCGAAACTAAAACAAAGGGTTAATTCTTTTTTACCAAAAGATATTGCTCTCTTTCGTATTATTCCAGTACATGATGAAGCACATGCTCGTTTTGATGCCACCTCTAGAACCTACCATTATTATATCAGCACTCAAAAAAATGCCTTTAATACAGAACTTGCTTGGTATAATCATCATATTTTAGATATAGATGCCATGAATAACGCATGCAAAATTCTTTTTAAATACATTGACTTTGAATGCTTTTCAAAAACACATACAGACGTACACACTTTTAACTGCAAAATAACAGAAGCCTACTGGCGTAAAGAAAACCAAAATTTAGTTTTCACCATCACTGCCGATCGTTTCTTACGAAATATGGTAAGAGCTATTGTAGGAACTATGGTTAATATTGGTACTCATAAAATCACCAAAGAAGATTTAATTTCCATTATTGAAAGTAAAGACCGGAAAAAAGCAGGTTTTTCAGTTCCTGCACAAGGATTATTTTTAAGTAAAGTAACCTATCCTTACATAGATGAAAGCATTTGATAGTACATTATTCAAAAGAATACTCACTTATACCAAACCCTACAAATGGCGGTACTACAGCGTTATTATATGGGCTATTCTATTATCTATTTTTGCTGCATTACGCCCCTACTTGTTACAAAACATTATAGATCATTATGTCATTCCTAAAAAACTAACAGGTTTTTTGATTATGCTAAGCATCATGGGTACTACATTATTACTTGAAGTATTAGCCCAGTTTTACTTCGTTTATTGGGCCAATGTATTAGGGCAAGATATAGTAAAAGATATCCGTGTAAAATTATTTCATCATATAAGTAGTTTCAAAATACAATATTTTGACAAAGAACCTGTGGGAAAATTAATTACTCGTTCTGTCTCTGACATTGAAGCTATAGCTCGTATATTCAGTCAAGGTTTATTCATGATCATGAGCGATTTAATGAAAATGGGAACTATCTTTTTTTTTATGCTATACATGAATTGGAAACTAACTCTAATCGTAATAGCAGCTATGCCAATATTATTGTACGCCATTCGTATATTTCAAATAAAAATGAAAAACGCATTTGAAGATGTTCGAACTCAAATTGCCAACATGAACACTTTCATTCAAGAACGATTAACAGGAATGAAAATTGTTCAACTTTTCACACGAGAAGAAAAAGAATTTGAAAATTTTAAAAAAATAAACCATTTACATCGTAAAGCTTGGGTTAAAAATGTTTGGTATAACTCTATTTTTTTTCCAATTGCTGACATTGTTACCTATTTAACCTTAAGTGCTATAATTTGGTTTGGCTGTAATTTATTATTAGAACATGATTCTTTTACTAACATAGGACATCTTTTTGCATATACTATGTATATTACAATCTTCTTTACCCCTTTAAGGCAAATAGCAGATAAATTTAACGAAATGCAAATGGGAATGATTGCTGCTCAACGAGTATTTGAAGTTCTTGATTATCAAGAAAACATAGAAAAAAATGGAAGGATTGAAGCTCCTAAATTTATAGGAAAAATAGAGTTCAAAAACGTCTATTTTGGTTATAAATCTGATGACTATATACTCCAAAATCTTAATTTAAGTTTAAACCCTGGCGAAACCGTTGCCATAGTAGGAGCTACTGGAGCTGGCAAAACAACTATTATTAACTTACTCAACCGATTTTACGATATCCAAGCAGGATCTATTTACATAGACAATCAAAACATTAAAGATTTTACCATAGAAAGCTTAAGAACCCAAATAGCTATTGTTCTTCAAGATGTATTCTTATTTGCTGATAGCATCTATCACAATATTACCTTAAGAAATCCTAAAATATCTAAAGATCAAGTCATAGAAGCCGCCAAAATAATTGGAGTACATGATTTCATCATGACTTTACCCAACAATTATCATTATAACGTCAAAGAACGAGGTGCATCTCTTTCATCAGGTCAAAGACAGTTAATCGCTTTTTTAAGAGCCTATGTAAGCAATCCTAGCATATTAATTTTAGATGAAGCTACGTCTTCTATAGATCCTTATCTAGAAGAAAAAATTCAAAAAGCAACGCAAACCCTAACAAAAAATAGAACTTCTATTATCATTGCACATCGTTTAGCAACAATTATAAATGCAGATCGGATCTTAGTCCTAGACAAAGGAATCATTGTAGAAGAAGGCATTCATACTTCTCTCTTAAAAAAAGAGAAAGGAGTCTATAGAAAATTATACGAAGCACAATTTAGTAATCACATAAAATAAACCAAATACAATGGAAAAATTTTTTATTGAAATGTCTGTTCGCAATTACGAATTAGATGTACAAGGAATTGTAAACAATTCCGTTTATCAGAACTACCTAGAACACGCTAGACACCAATTTTTACACCACCATGGAGTAGACTTTGTTGAATTTGCTCAAAACAACATCTTATTAGTTGTAAAAAATATTGAAATCAATTTTAAAAATTCACTTGTTAGCCGAGACCATTTTAAAGTAGAAGTAAGTGCTGAAAAAGAAGGAAATCTAAAAGTAATCTTTCATCAAAATATCATTCGAGTATCCGATAACAAACTCATTGTATCTGCTAAGATAACAGGAGTAGCTATAAAAAATGGTCGTCCTGTAGCTCCCGACACTATCCCACAAATAGCACAATTATTTACAACAGCAGTTATTTAATAATAAAACTTTTTTCTAAAACAAATAATCAACTAATTAAAATTAATTAAATTTGATCTTTAAATCCTACTAATATGAAAAAAATAATCTTTATTATTACTTTATTATCAAGTCTTATCACATTTGCTCAAAATGGAGAAATAATTAATAATCCTTTTACACCTGAACAAGATACTCTTTTTTCTAAAGCACTAGAAAAATTAAATTCTAAAAAATACCCTGATGCTATAGAGATGCTAAACAAATTAATTTCATCTAATAAAGAACAGAAAATACCTTATTTTTATTTAGCACAAGCCTATTTTGAAAACAAACAATATTCAGAATGTGCTGAAATTTGTACTAAAGGTTTAATTATTGGTCCAAAGGAAAATGCATTAAATTATTATAGAGCTAAGGCTAATATTGAACTGGGAAAAACAGATTCAGTATGTAACGATTTGAAAAAATCAGGTACTCAAGAAAAAGAATTATTAAAATATTGTAACTAAAAGAATCTTATTTAACAATATTTCCTTCTAGAAAAATATCCGATATAATAAAATTTTATCTAATAGATTTCAAAACATTCAAGAGGCTGTCCAAAAAGTAATAAATCAATATGCAGTTTGCCACTCCGATAAGGAGGAGTCTCATAATCAACATTATGTAATTTCTCCCTTTGATTGAAATGACAAGATTGCAAACTTTCTGGACAGTCTCTTCTATATCATTTGACAAAGGCGGATAGCCTCTACTGCTTCCTTTACATCATGCACACGCAAAATAGAAGCCCCTTTAGTTATTGCAATCGTATTTAGAACAGTAGTCCCATTTAATGCCTCCTGCACTGTAATATCTAATGTCTTATAAATCATAGATTTTCTAGACATCCCTACTAAAATAGGTAATTCAGCTATAGATAAAAGCTCCATTTTAGATAATAACTCAAAATTTTGTTCCAATGTTTTAGAAAATCCAAAACCAGGATCAAGAATCAAATCGTTAATACCATAACTCCTTGCCTTTTCTATTTTTCCTGAAAAATAAAACAATATTTCCTTAAGCAAATCATCATAATCTACCATTTTCTGCATTGTTTTAGGAGTTCCTCTCAAATGCATCATAATAAATGGAATATTATGCTTAGCAATAATCCGAAACATATTCTCATCTAATTCGCCAGCTGAAATATCATTAATCAAAGAAGCACCTATTTGCAAACACTCATCCGCTACCTTACTATGAAAAGTATCAATAGATAACAATACTTCTGGAAATTTAGTTATCAAAAGCGAAACAATTGCTTCTATCCTACCTAATTCCTCATCTGCAGACAAGAACTGTGCATTAGGTCTTGTTGATTGACCTCCTATATCTAAAAAAGTAGCTCCATCAAGCAGCATTTTTTCCGCTTGTTTTAAAACAGAAACATCCGTTTTTAATTTTCCTCCATCATAAAAAGAATCAGGCGTTATATTTAAGATCCCCATAACCCTTGGAATCATCAAATCAATAAGTTTACCTTTACAATTTATCGTAGTCATTTGCATTTTATTAACAACATTTTATTTTAAAATCCCTATTTTTGGAAAAATTTGACACAAATATAGCATACAAATGAGTAATACATCTCAACAATACGACACAATAATAAACAACTGTCGCGATTTATACACTAAAAAAATGAAAGATTATGGTAGTGCTTGGCGTATTTTACGTTTACCTTCTCTTACAGATCAAATTTTTATAAAAGCTCAACGTATTCGTTCCTTACAAGAAAACGAAATAAGAAAAATAAATGAAGGAGAAACCTCTGAATTTATAGGAATCATAAACTACTCTATCATGGCTCTAATCCAATTGGATAAAGGCGTTGCAACACAACCCGATCTAAATGTAGAAGAAGCCACAAAACTATATGATGAAAAAGTACTAATCACCAAACAACTTATGGAAGCTAAAAATCATGATTATGGAGAAGCTTGGCGTGATATGCGAGTAAGTTCATTAACAGATCTTATTTTACAAAAAATTTTACGAGTAAAACAAATTGAAGACAACAAAGGAAAAACCTTAGTAAGTGAAGGCATTGATGCAAATTATCAAGACATGATTAATTATTCCGTTTTTGCCTTAATTTTATTAGAAAACATGAAATAATCTCAACTTTATAAATCCTGAAATATACAGGATTTATATGCTTTAAAAATAAAAAAATGAAAAAAAACCTGACGCTCCTATTACGAATTATAATAGCATTACTCTTTATTATATCAGCTATTGCAAAAATGTACCCATCACCCTATTTTGCAATTTCAACTTTTGAAGTAAAACAATTGTATCCTTTAGGATTTTCTGAAAGCATAGCCCCTTGGTTTTCAAGAATTTTGATAGGTATCGAAATGGCGCTAGGAATACTAATTCTACAAAATAATTATCTTAAAAAAGTAATTATTCCTGCAACCATTACGTTGCTTATTGTTTTTATTATTCATTTGTCTTATGAAACTTTCATTAATGGTGGTAATTCAGGGAACTGCGGTTGTTTTGGAGAATTAATACCTATGACTCCCATAGAAGCCATCATCAAAAACTTCATTGCTATTATCATTCTTGGCTTAATTCTTTTTATGCTACCAAAAGACAATACACAAATCCATAAAATTTGGCCAATAAATCTAATCACATTAGTCTCTATCCTTATAATTTTCATATTAGCCCCTATCAAATCAGCAAGTGAGTTAGCATTACCAACTGAAATTGTAACAAATACAACTTCCATAGACACCTCTACAACTAAAAAAGATAGTATAAAAGAACAAATAACTATTCAAGATTCTATAATAAAAAACTCAGAAAAGAAAAAAGAAGAGAAAGAAAAAACAACCAATGAACCTCTAAAAAAGAAATCAGGCTATACTCAATTCTTTTCTAAAATTGATAATGGTCGTAAAACCTTGTGCTTCTTTGTTCCTGGTTGTGATCATTGTCGTCAAGCAGCAAAAGAACTAACAGAGTTAAAACGCACAAATAAAAATTTCCCTGAAATCCTAGTTCTATTCATGAACGAAGAACCAGAAAAAATACCTGATTTCTTCAAAGAAACAGGCGCAGAATACCCTTATAAAATCATAGAAATCATACCCTTCTGGAAATTATTAGGAACAGGAAAAGATACCCCTGGTGTAAAATATTTATGGAACGGAAATGAATATAAATACTATTTTGGAATAAACGAAAATCAATTCAATCCTAAAGACTACCAAGAATTAATTAATAAACCCTTTACACAATTAAAATAAATGAAAAAAATAATAACATTAATACTCACAATGATACTTAATATCTCATGCTCAAAAGCACAAGATACACAACTCAACAATGAAACCTTAAATTATTCTTTAACTGACATTAACGGTCAAAAAATTACATTAAAAGAAATAATATCTCAAAATGCAGGAAAAAGTATTGTTCTAGAATTTTGGGCTTCATGGTGTGGAGATTGCATTAAAAATATGCCCAATCTAAAAAAATTACAAATAGAAAATCCTGATACTAAATTTATTTTCATTTCTTTTGACAAAACTCCAGAAACATGGAAAACAGGAATTGAAAAACACGAATTAATAGGAGATCAATTGTTTGTAGGAGAAAACATGAAAGGAAATTTTGGAAAATCAGTAAATCTAGACTGGATTCCTAGATACATTGTTTTAGACAAAAAAGGAAAAGTAGTTTTATTTAGAGCCATTGAAAAAGATACTGAAAAAATAAACCTTCTTTTAAAAACATTATAAAACATGCAATAAAAATATTTTAACTCTTTAAAAGACATATCTTTGCATCTTAAAATACTAACAAATACAATATGAGACAAAAAATAGTAGCTGGTAACTGGAAAATGAACAAAAATGCTAAGCAAACACAAGAATTGATAGCAGACCTAATTACAAATCTTCCAGAAACAGACGCTAAAATAATCATAGCTCCTACTTTTGTTAACTTATCACAAGCAGTTCAACAAACAAACGATACAACTATAGAAGTAGTTGCGCAAAATATGCACCAAGCAGAAGGCGGTGCTTTTACAGGAGAAATATCTGCTGATATGTTAACAAATATTGGAATCCAAACCGTTATTTTAGGACATTCTGAACGCCGTGCTTATTTTCATGAAACCGATGCTCTATTAGCCAATAAAGTAGATACAGCACTAAAGCATCAAATGAACATTATTTTCTGTTTTGGAGAAGAATTAAAACACCGTCAAAACACACAACATTTTAACATAGTAGAATACCAACTAAAAGACGCTCTATTTCATTTAAATGCTTCTGATTGGAAAAATATAATTTTAGCTTACGAACCTGTTTGGGCCATTGGCACAGGAGAAACAGCTTCTCCTGAACAAGCACAAGAAATGCATAAATTCATCAGACAAACAATCCTAGAACGTTACGGAAATGAAATTGCCGAAAATGTTTCCATTTTATACGGAGGAAGTGTTAAACCAGAAAATGCCAAAGAAATTTTTTCTCAACCTGACGTTGATGGAGGTTTAATAGGAGGTGCTTCTTTAACTACAAATGATTTTATAAATATTATAAAAGGAATATAAGTTAATAATACCACTTCAAAAACCGGAGTTTTTTGAAGTGGTTATAAAAATATCAACCCATTCTTTTCCATAAAAACTTAAAAACGAAAAGCTCAATAAAAACCCTATCTCTCTATTTTCCTTTAGCCCTTCTAAAAAAGTAAAAAAAGTTCTATTATTTTACTTTTTCCACACCTCTTTTATTTTTCATATAAAACTCTTTTCATAAATACAATCCAAAACAATAATTTCAATCTTAAAAACCATTCATTTAAACAAAAACAACCAATATTTAAACATTTTAGTAAAAAAATCAATCCTAAATAATAAATATTCTAAAAAACACTTGCATATTACAAACAAAAATTTCTATATTTGCAGCCGCTTTCGGGGTGTAGCGTAGCCCGGTCATCGCGCCTGGTTTGGGACCAGGAGGTCGCAGGTTCGAATCCTGCCACCCCGACGAAAGCTTACCAATAAAAATTCAAAAACACCTTCGGGGTGTAGCGTAGCCCGGTCATCGCGCCTGGTTTGGGACCAGGAGGTCGCAGGTTCGAATCCTGCCACCCCGACTAAAACCTTTCTATTCAGAAAGGTTTTTTTTATTATATACTAACTAAATTTGATAGAACTTCAAAAAATCCTACTTTTGCATTTTTAAATCCCACAAAAATATGTTAATTATAGGTATTGCAGGCGGTACAGGCTCAGGAAAAACAACTGTAGTTCATCAAATCATGAATGAATTACCCGAAACAGAGGTAGGTATCATTTCTCAAGATCATTATTATAGAGAAACTAGCGATTTAAGCTTAGAAGAAAGAACAAAAATTAATTTTGACCACCCTCGTTCAATTGATTTCGCATTACTAACCGAACATTTAAAAGACCTTAAAGAAGGAAAGGCAATCGACCAACCTGTTTATTCATTTGTCAAACACAATCGTACCGGAGACACCATTCATACGCTACCTCGTAAAGTAATGATCGTTGAAGGTATTTTAATACTAACAAACCCAGAACTAAGAGACATGTTTGATATTAAAATCTTTGTTCATGCCGACTCGGACGAGCGACTAATCAGACGACTAAAACGTGACATTGCCGAAAGAGGACGTGACATGGAAGAAGTATTAAATCGTTATCAAACCACACTAAAACCAATGCACGAACAGTTTATAGAACCTACTAAAGCATTTGCAGACATCATCATACCTAATGATAAATACAATACTGTTGCTATTGACGTAGTGAGAGCAGTTATCAATCAACGTATTTCTTAAATACACCCCCTTTTTAATTCATTATCGAATATGTTTCAATCCTTCAAAAACTTCTTAAAAAGAAAATATTGGTTTAAAATAATCAGTAATAAATACTTTTTAGTAAGTGCCTTCTTTTTAATATGGATGCTTTTTCTAGACAACTACTCCTATTTAGATCATCAAGTCCTAAACAAAGAAATTGAAGAACTAGAAGATAACAAAAAATATTACAAAGAAGAAATTCAAAAAGACCTTGAACAAATTAAAAAATTAAAAAGTTCAAATGAAATTGAAAAATACGCTCGTGAAAAATATTATATGAAACGCGAAAACGAAGATATTTACATCATAGAATTCGAAAATGACACATTAAAATAAACATTATTGCTATTATTTTAAAAAAGGGTTAAATTTGCATTTATTACTAATAACAATTTAACCCTTTTTTTATGAGAAAAACTTTACTCGTATTATCATTAATCTTCTCTCTATCAACCCTTGCCCAGCAACCAGGCGATTTGATTAGTGTAGAAAAAAAAATGGACGATTCAGCCCCCCAAGTACTTCAAAGAATGGCTGGTTTTGGCAATATTAAATTACCTACTGCTGTAGCTAAACTTTTTCAATTTCTTGTTAAAGGATTAGAAGGATACAAAGTAACCTATTGGACTACAGACCATCATGACAAACTTGTAAAAGCACATGGTTTAGTTATGTTTCCAAAAGTAGACTACCCTCTTTCAACCGTTCTATTAGAACATCCTACAGCAGACAAAAGAGTTAATGTACCTTCCAATTTAAAAAGCACACGAGAAGGCGGATTCATTCTTGATATGTTATACGCTCTTAACGGCTACTATGTAGTCTCTCCTGATTACTTGGGATTAGGTGATTCAGAAGGCGTACACCCTTATGCTGATGCAAAAACAGAAGCATCTGCTAGTATAGATATGCTTACAGCTGCTGACACATTCTTAAACCAAAAAGGAGTAAAAAGATACAACGAATATTTCCTTTCTGGCTATTCTCAAGGCGGACACTCCACTATGGCTGTACTAAAATACAATACAGAAAAATACAAACGTTTTAACTTCAAACAAGTATATGCTGGAGCAGGTCCATACGATTTATCTAAAACAACCTATGAAGATCGCGTCTTAGGCAATGAAGACTACCCTTCATCTGCTTTTATTGCATATATTGTAAATGGAGCACATAGTTTAGGATATAAACAATATCAGAAAAACTTTACAGAAATGATTTCTCCAGAATTTCAAGAAATTTACAAAAAACACGTTCTTCAAGAAGAAGGAGGACTTGATTGGGGACCTCTAAAATGGAAAACCCTATTTACTAAAGAATATATTGAAACAGCATCTAGCCCTAGTAACCCTCTAAGAGATTTCTTAAAGAAAAGCGATGTATATGACTTCCATAATACAACACCTACAACCATGTCATACACTACAGCAGATGCTGAAATCCCTTTTCTAAATGCCCTTAAAACTGAAAAAGTACAAAGAAACTACTATTCTCTTTTTGATTTATCTAAATACAAAATTAACGCTACCAATCTAGGTCCTTTAGGTCATGCAGGAGGCGTTTTCCCTTGGTTAATTGCTTCTATTGCAAAATTCAACTGGCATAGAACAGGCGGACTATTAAACTGGAACGCAATCAGTTCAGATAGAATTTCTAAAAATCCTACATTAGAACTCAACAAATCACAGTTACATCCACTCATTACAGCAAAAAGTAAAAATCCTGATTTTGAAATCACAAACATCTATGGTTTTGACCAAAATTCAGCTAGTAACAGAATGGTTAGCAAAAAACTAGAAGACCTAAAAGAAGGTGCATATATTCTAGAAATGAAACATGACAACCAAATTTATAAGATCGCCTATGCAAAAGAAAACTCTATAAAAGTAGCAACTGAACAATTAATAACTGAACACAAAGAAGGCAATTGGACTATTAACAGAAAAGGACTTGATAATGAAGACATAACAATTTATGTTTTTGACCAAAAAAACAATTTAGTTCAAACTGAAAGTTTCAATAAAAACGAAGATATAACAATTGATTATTCAGATCTTAACACAGACCAGTATACTTTAGAACTAGTAACTCCTACTATTTCTTTAAATACCGAAGTATTCCGTAAAGCAATGGAGCTAAAAGATCAATTGATCATATTAACCGAAAACGAAGAAATCACACTAAAATCTAACAAAGAATTTAGTACTATTTTAATAACTGATGTACAAGGTAAAATTCTTTCACAAGAAACAGTAAACAATACTAAAATTTTTACTAAAAACTTACCTAAAACAAACAGCGTAATCATTACAAAAGTAACTTATACAAATGGCGATTACGAAACTAAAAAAATCGTTTGGTAATTAAATTGAGTTCTATAAAACAACAAGGAGGTAGTTTTTAGACTACCTCCTTGTCTTTTTTACAATAAATTATAATCATTTTAAAGCAAGATTCTTTTCTTAAATGTTATTTTTTTAAATTTGTGAAAAATCAATCAACTATTTCATCTAAAAATAGTTTGTTTATTACAACATGAAAGAAAAACTATTCCATGCCTTCGATAATGTTGCTACCAAACAATGGAAGCAACAAATTCAATACGAACTAAAAGGTGCCGATTATAATGATACTCTTGTTTGGGAAAGTCCTGAAGGAATTAAAATAAAGCCTTTTTATCACCAAGATGAAACGATTGTTCCCTACGAACCTACGACCAAAACAGATGCCTTTACCATAGTTCAAAATATTTTTGTCTACGATTTAGACAAATCTATCAAAAGAGCTTTAGAAACTTTAAACCGTGGTGCTGAAAGTTTACGCTTTACCATAGAAAACGAAGATACGGCTATTGAAACACTTTTACAGTCCATACCCGAGCCCATTCCTGTTTACATCAAAACTACCTTTTTGAATGAAGCTTTCATTAAAAAGATAAACACAATTCGACCTAATGCCATTATTGAAATTGACCCTATAGGTCAGTTGACCAAAGACGGGAATTGGTACCTCAATTTAGAAGCTGACTTCAAATTGCTCAATGAAATCAAACCGACTTTAGCCATTAATGCAGAAATTTACCAAAATGCTGGAGCTAACATCGTACAGCAATTGGCCTATACCCTAGCCCATATTAATGAATATTTCAACAGAATCACAACTATTACTAAACCTATAACCATTCATGTTGCTATAGGCAGTAATTATTTCTTTGAAATAGCTAAACTCCGTGCTTTACGTTTACTTTTTAACACTTTAGCTAAAGAATACAACCATACTTTCGATTGCCATATTTTAGCTACACCTACCAAACGCAACAAAACACTTTATGATTACAATGTCAATATGTTGCGCACCACTACAGAATGTATGAGTGCTATTTTAGGTGGTGCAGATGCAGTGGCTAATCTTGCGTATGATGCCATTTATCATAAAGACAACGAATTTGGGGATAGAATTGCGAGAAACCAATTGTTAGTATTAAAACACGAAAGTTATTTTGATAAAGTAAACAACCCTTCTGACGGCGCCTATTATATTGAAGAATTAACGCAGCAATTAGCGGACAAAGCGTTAACCTTATTCAAAGACATTGAAAACAATGGTGGTCTTATCACTCAATTGATAGAAGGTACTATCCAACGTAAAATCAAAGAAAGTGCTGATAAAGAACAAGAATTATTTGATACGGGCAAAGAAGTATTGTTAGGAACAAACAAATACCCTAATAAAAACGACCGAATGAAAGATGATTTGGAATTGTATCCTTTCATCAAACAGAACCCACGTAAAACATTAATCACTCCTGTTATAGAACGTCGTTTAGCAGAAAAGTTAGAACAAGAACGTTTAGCCACAGAAGAATAAATAAAAAACGATAATCTGTATTTCTAAACCCTTAACCAGATGAAAAAAGTATTTTCAATAGTATTCTTAATTGCTTGCTTCAATTTATTTGGACAAAAACAATTTGAAGCGACAGACAAAAAAAGTGGACAAGCAACCACGATTTTGGAAGGCTCTCGAGTAAAACTAACCACACAGGACAGGAGTAAAATGCTAATTAAAAATGCCGAAACACTTACTATTGAGGGACAAGAAGTTGCTTTAAAAAACATCAGTAGCATTAAGAACTACCCTCATGGTGGTCGCAAATCTAAAAACGGAAGTGCTTTAGCCTTGTTTACTGGAGGTACTAATGGGTGCATTAGTCAACAACAAGCATAAAACCTTAATCTATCGCAATTATATTTTTAAAATTGTAGAATAATTGTCCTTAAAATCTCTTTTAAATTATTTATAAACTTAATAATTGTCACCGAATCTCTTAAAATATCAAGATTTAATTGTTGAAATCAAGAATCAAATTCTTAATTCTCAACAAAAAGCCATGATATCTGTAAATAAAGAACTCATTCTTTTATACTGGAATATCGGAAAAATGATTATTGAAAACCAAAATTTATTTGAAACAAGAAATAATTATATAGAGCAACTTTCAAAAGATATAAAAAGTATTTTTCCTGACCTATCTGGTTTTTCTAGAAGCAATTTATTCAACATTAGAAAATTTTATCTTTTTTACGCTAACGCTTCAATCCAACAAGCTGTTGGACTAAATTCATCAAATGCACCAATCCAACAAGTCGTTGGATTAAACGAATTATGTACCATCCCTTGGGGGCATCATGTGTTAATTTTAGAAAAAACAAAAACGATTGAAGAAGCAGCCTTTTACATAAAGGAAACCCGTTCAAATAACTGGAGCCGAGCAATTTTATCATTACAACTAAAACAAAATCTTTTTGAAAGACAAGGTAAAGCGATAACTAATTTCGATAAAACACTTGAAGTAAAACAAGCATTTTTAGCCAACCAGCTTTTAAAAGACCCTTATAATTTTGACTTCCTCACTTTAGAACCGCAAGTTCATGAATTAGAAATTGAAAAATCATTAACTAATCATATCACAAAATTTTTATTAGAATTAGGTAAAGGTTTTGCATATATAGGAAGACAATATCCAATTGAAATTGGAAACAAATCCTATACATTAGATTTACTTTTCTATCATATAACCTTAAAGTGTTATATCATTATAGAATTAAAAGCCGTTTCTTTCGAACCTGAATTTACAGGAAAACTAAACTTTTATCTGTCAGCGGTTGATGATTTATTAAAATCAGAAAATGACAATCCTAGCATTGGTATTTTGCTATGCAATGGCAAAAATGGGATTGAAGTTGAATACGCTTTAAAAGACATCAACAAACCAATAGGCGTGAGTGAATATACATTTACAGAAATATTACCAAAACAATTAGAAAAAAATATCCCAACAGTAAATGAATTTGAAGAATTACTAAAGAAAAATTCATGAGAAAAAACATACAACATTTAACTTTGGAGCAATCCAAAGACGTTAAACAAGAAACGTTAAACGCAGCCCAAGACTTTACCACTGCCGAAGGCATAGCGGTAAAACCTTCCTATGCCCCATCGGATATAGAAGGATTAGAACACCTGGGTTTTGGAGCGGGTTTTGCCCCCAACTTACGTGGACCTTATGCAACCATGTACGTTCGTCGTCCATGGACCATTCGTCAATACGCAGGATTTTCCACTGCCGAAGAAAGTAATGCTTTTTACAGAAGAAACTTAGCCGCTGGGCAAAAAGGTTTATCTGTGGCATTTGACTTGGCGACGCATCGTGGCTACGATTCAGACCATGAGCGCGTAGTGGGAGACGTAGGAAAAGCTGGAGTAGCCATTGACTCTGTAGAAGACATGAAAGTCCTTTTCGACCAAATTCCATTGGGCGAAATGTCGGTTTCTATGACCATGAATGGCGCCGTATTACCTATCATGGCGTTTTATATAGTAGCAGCCGAAGAACAAGGCGTAGCGTCTAACCTACTTTCAGGAACGATTCAAAATGATATCCTAAAAGAATTTATGGTGCGTAATACCTATATTTACCCACCTACCCCATCAATGAAAATCATTGCCGATATTTTTGACTATACCAGTAAAAATATGCCAAAGTTCAATTCGATTTCTATTTCAGGCTACCACATGCAAGAAGCTGGAGCTACCGCAGATATTGAATTAGCTTATACTTTAGCCGATGGTCTAGAATACATACGTACAGGTTTAGCCGCGGGAATGAATATTGATGAGTTCGCTCCACGCCTTTCGTTTTTCTGGGCGATTGGAATGAACCACTTTATGGAAATTGCTAAAATGCGTGCAGGTCGTATGCTTTGGGCAAAACTCTTAAAACAGTTTGATCCAAAAGATGAAAAATCGCTTGCTTTACGTACACACTGTCAAACATCGGGTTGGAGTTTAACCGAGCAAGACCCTTTTAACAATGTGGCGCGTACTGCTATTGAAGCTGCTGCGGCAGCCTTTGGTGGAACACAATCGTTACACACCAACGCCTTAGACGAAGCGATTGCATTACCCACCGATTTCTCAGCGCGTATTGCTCGTAATACCCAAATTTATTTACAAGAGGAAACCAAAATTTGTAAAACGGTCGATCCTTGGGCGGGAAGTTATTATGTAGAAAGTTTAACCGCTGAAATAGCCGAAAAAGCATGGGCATTAATCCAAGAAGTAGAAGAACTGGGCGGAATGACCAAAGCGATTGAAGCGGGAATTCCTAAACTTCGCATTGAAGAAGCCGCAGCTCGTAAACAAGCTCGTATTGATAGCGGACAAGATATTATTGTTGGGGTAAACAAATACCGTTTAGAAAAAGAAGATCCGTTACATATTCTTGAAGTCGATAACCAAACCGTTCGTAAGCAACAAATTGAACGTTTGGAACAAATAAAAGCCACGCGCGATACAGCAAAAGTAGCAGATTGCTTAGCCAAACTAACCGAATGTGCTAAAACAGGTAACGGCAACTTATTAGATTTAGCCGTAAATGCAGCACGTAACCGAGCGACTTTAGGAGAAATAAGTGACGCCTTAGAAAGCGTTTTTGGAAGATATAAAGCACAAATTAGAAGTTTTAGTGGCGTGTACAGTGCAGCAATAAAAAATGACGAAAGCTTTGAAAAAGCACGTCAGTTAGCCGATGAATTTGCAAAAAAAGAAGGTCGTCGTCCTCGTATCATGATCGCCAAAATGGGGCAAGACGGACACGATCGTGGTGCTAAAGTAGTAGCCACAGGCTACGCCGATGTAGGTTTTGACGTAGACATTGGACCTTTATTTCAAACGCCACAAGAAGCAGCTAAACAAGCCGTAGAAAACGACGTACATATTTTAGGCGTATCTTCTTTAGCAGCGGGACACAAAACATTAGTCCCTCAAGTAATTGAAGAATTAAAAAAATATGGTCGTGAGGATATTATGGTAATTGTTGGCGGCGTAATTCCTGCACAGGATTATCAATACTTATTTGATGCTGGAGCAGTTGCCGTTTTTGGTCCTGGAACTAAAATTAGTGAGGCTGCGATTACGATATTAGAGGTTTTAATAGCCGAATAACTTTTTTCACACCTGACAGGTTTTAAAAACCTGTCAGGTGTAATTATACTATTTTACTTATATTTGTTTCTATATATAAGCCAAAATAGTTATGATACAAGCCTTAGAACGTGGAAATTACTACCACATCTACAATCGTGGAATTAATAGTGTTACACTTTTTGATAATAAAGAAAATTACGAGTATTTCCTTACTCTCTATTCCCTTCACATTGATCCTATTGCTGAGACTTTTGCTTGGTGTTTAATGAAAAATCATTTTCACTTTGTGGTGAGGATAAAAGAAATTTCAGAAATTTCAACGGATAAAATTATTTTACCCTCTCAGTCTTTTTCTAACTTATTCAATGCTTACACAAAAGCTTACAATAAAAGTACAAAACGGCATGGTGCTTTATTTGAAAGACCTTTTTTGCCGAAAACAAATCAACAACAGAACCTATTTTCAAAATGTAATCATATACGTCCATCATAATCCTGTACATCATAACATTTGTGATCATCCTATACAATATCCGTGGAGTTCGTATGTAAGTTGTACTTCTGACAGATCAACAAAACTCAAAAGAAAAGAAGTAATGGAACTATTTAACGATATCGAAAATTTCAAACAATCCCATCAGGAAAAATGTAATTTAGACCTGACAGGTTTTTAATACCTGTCAGGTCTAAAAATCTTTCCCCCTTCCCAACCTTTTATTCAAAAAAAACCTCTATACTTATAAGCCATTTTATAGAATTAGTTATGTTTAAAAAATCATTCCTCTTCATCCTATTATTCATCAGCCTTTACAGTTGGGCGCAAAATCCGCAGCTGACAGTAAAAGACAAAGACTCTTCCTTAGTAAAACTTAGCCAACTCAAAGTGCAGGTAAAAATTGTGGGCAACATTGCTTACACCACTACCGAAATGCATTTTTTTAATGCTTCTACCCGACCAATGGAGGCCGATTTACTTTTCCCGCTTCCTGAAGGAATTTCGGTGTCGCGCTATGCCATTGATATTAACGGAAAAATACGCGAAGCAGTACCTGTGAATAAAAACAAAGGAAAACAAGTTTTTGAAGCCGTCGAACATCGTAGAGTCGATCCTGGATTGCTTGAAAAAGTAGAAGGTAATAACTTTAAAACCCGAATTTTCCCTTTGTTACCTAATAGCGAACGCATCGTCATTATAGGCTACGAACAAGAATTGAGTATGCTAGACAAAACCTATTTGGGCTACCAAATGATGAGTTCGTACACCAAAGCCATTGATACTTTTGAGCTCAATATTAGTGTGATAGGCAGCGATGCCCAACCCAAAATCTCAAATGACGGCAAAGAAATTACCATCGAAAAGTTAGGCACTACGTACCAAGCGTCTATCCAACAAAAAAATTATATCCCAAAAGACAAACTATTGGTTAAAATTCCTGTTACCTCTTCCATCCCATCGGTGGTGACGCAGGAAAAGGACAACCAATATTATTTTTATGCTACAATGCATCTCGACGGAGCTAAAAAAGCGAAAACCTTACCTAAATCTATCGGACTTATTTGGGATGTTTCACTAAGTAGTCACAAACGCGATAGTAAAAAAGAACTGGAACTATTGGATTTGTATTTCAAAAAAATGCCTTCGGTAGCGGTAAGTTTGTACTTGGCTGGATTTCATTTTGAAAAGAAAGCTGATTATGTAATTTCCAATGGTAATTGGTCGGAGTTACGTAAGACTTTAGAAACCATTACCTATGACTGCGGAACGAATTATACCAAAATCGAACTCCCTAAAAAAGATGAAATCCTTTTCTTTACAGATGGTTTATCGACTTTGAGCGATGCCACACTTCCCGAAACCAAACAACCGCTTTATACCATCACCTCATCGGTAACGGCTAATTATGCCTTTTTAAATTACCAAGCCATAAAAACGGGTGGTGCTTTTTTGAACCTCAACACCTTAAAAACCGAAGATGCGCTGACTTTATTAACCCATAGAAATTTCCTTTTCTACGGTATTAAAAATAACAATACTGTCGTAGAAACCTATCCTATGGAAGGCACGCCTGTAACGCCTAATTTTAGTGTGGCAGGTATTTCGTTGTTACCTACAAATCAGGTTACTTTATTATTTGGTTATGATGCCGAACATCTTACAGAACAAACCTTAACTATTGCGACAAATAAAGAAACAAATACCGACCTCAATATCGAGAAATTATGGGCACAAAAAAAGATTGCCAATTTAGAAATTCAGTACAATAAAAACGCTGAAGAAATTGAAACCCTAGGTAAAAAATTTGGCATTATCACCCCTAATACCTCTTTAATTGTACTCGAAACGGTAAACGATTACATTTTATATGACATTGTCCCTCCAGCCGAATTACGTGAGGAGTTTGATAAAATTAAAAAAACACAATTAGCGAGTACCGAAGCTAAAACCAAAAGCAATTGGGAGAATATTGATCGTTATCATAGCGAACTGGATAACTGGTGGAAAAAGAATATCAAGTTTGTAAAGAAAAAAGAACCTAAACCTATTAAAAACAAAAAAAACATTCGTCACACAACCAATTTACAACCCAACCCAACAGGATTAGAAAAAACCGTTACAGGTAGCGTTAGCGACCAACATGGACCACTTCCTGGTGCTGTAGTTAAAATTAAAGGGACCAACAGGAACGCTCAAACTGGTTTCGATGGTAGTTATTCAATAAAAGCAAGAAATGGAGATGTTTTAGTTATTGAATTTATAGGAATGACAAGTAGAGAAGTGAGAATCAACAACAATTCATCGTATAATGTAACTTTAGAAGATAATGGTCAACAATTAAGTGAAGTTGTTGTTTCTGGTTACAGTTCTAATTCTCCAAGTCCGAGTACTGTTAGAGAAGCAAAAGAAGATTTAAGAGTAACAGAAGAAATTAAAGACAAAGCAATTTCAGAAAATGAATCTAGATCTGCTACTCCACAACAAGGTTTTTTCCAACAAGGGTACTTAACCCGTACAGATACAATAGATAGTTCAAATACAAATACTTGGTCGAATGCTAATTCGATCAAAACCAACTCTTGGAATCCAGATCGTGTTTATTTAAAAGCTCTAGAAAAAGTAGCCCCAGCCGAAAAATATGCTTTATATCTTAAATTACGGGAAGTCAATCAAGCCAATCCGAGTTATTATTTTGATGTAGCGACTCATTTTTACAACACTGGCGAAACTGAAAAAGCGTTGTTGGTACTAAGCAATATCGCCGAGTTGGATTTAGAAAATCACCAATTGTACAAATCGTTATTGTTCGTATTACGCCAGTGGGGTGCCAACGAACTCGCCTTGCACGTGGCTAAGAAAATTGCTATGTGGAGAGCGCACGAACCACAATCCTACCGAGATTTAGCCTTGACGCTTGAAGATAATAAACAATACCAAGAGGCTTATGATACCTTACTCAAAGCCCTTGAAACCAATTACTATGGCGAAATGAGTGGTGTTTACGAAGGTATTGAAGATATTATCCTGATGGATATTAACCGTTTAGCAGCAACCCACAACATCAATACGGGTAAACTCGACAAAAAATATGTCGATGCTAAACCCTTGGATTTACGTATTATTTTGAATTGGAATCAAATGGATACGGATATTGATTTACATATCATTGAACCCACTAATGAAGAATGCTACTACGCTCATAAAGACACCGAAATAGGCGCTCGTTTTTCCAAAGATTTCACACAAGGCTATGGTCCCGAGCAGTATTTATTACGCAATGCGATTAAAGGAAAATACCAAATCAAAACCAATTATTATGGAGAGACCAAACTCACCGAAACAGGCCCAGCCACCGTTTTAGTAGAAATTTATATAAAAGACAAAAACGGTAAAATAGTTCGCAAACTACAAACCATCCAACTAGGCAAAGTAAAAGAAAACCAAAACCTAGCCGAAATCACCATCGATTAATCGTATAACTGATTCTTTCTATAGCAAGATTTTTTCTTGCAAGAAACACCAGCTCACACTGGTGTTTTTTTTTAGAACTCTAATTCTTCACAAGATAATTCCTCTTCGTCTTCAATCCCTAAAATTCGTTTCACAAGATAAAAGACTGTAGTAGAAGATTCGCATTTTGATGGATTTTCTTTATTTTCTAAATTTTCATAAATTCTTTCTGCCCTCTTAATTGCTTGGCAAATTCTTCTTTTTCCTTTATCATAAGCTAACAGCACTTCAAAAAATTCATTCGATATAGATTTTCCTCGTTCATCATTACTGTCATCATATTTTAAATCATAAGGTGATAAAAATTTATTTAATCGATCTTTATATAACTTCCTATCCATAGGTTCACCTTGATAATCATTAAAATGAAGTAACAACCAGTATTCGAAAGCTTGGTGAGAATAAGCAACTTTAATATCATTTTGCTTTGCTAAAAAAATAGCATTATTAAAATTTATTAATTGTTTGGGATTATCAGCCTTAGGATCAGCGTCAAAAACACACCAAACTTCTTGATAATAACCTACAGGTTTATCATCTCTTTTTTCAATTGTTTTTTTTACTAATGACAAAGTATTATCTCCAATACCAATAACCTCCAATTCTAATGTAGGTATTTTAAATTTTTCAAAATAATCTTTTTCAGTATTTTTCCCTTCACAAACTATTAAAATTTCAGGGTTACCTCTCTTAATATCAAAGGATCTCTCAAGAATTGGTTCCCCTCTTTTTTTTCTTTTAACATTTTGAAGTGATTCCTTATGTGTAAGTTTGTTTAATTGATCTTTAGACCTTTTATCTTGCATTTTCATTGTCAAAAAAATCTATTTATTAAACAAATCTGAAATATCTTCAAGAAATGGGATTCCTCCATATTTACCTTCTAAATACTTTTCTTCAAAATTTTCCTCTTTCCTGACTTTGAAATCAGCTAGTGAAAATATTTTAGCTTCACCATATCTATTTTTTTGCATAAACCAAACTTGATCCCTTCTAAATAATGATTTGTGCAATAAGTTAGTATTATGTGTATTAAAAATTAATTGTGCATTATTCGGGTTTGTCGATTTTGAGTTAAACAATTCAATCAAAAATGATACAATATTAGGATGCAATCTTGAATCTAATTCGTCAATAAACATAGGACAACCTGTTTCTAAAGAAAACAAAACAAATCCTAATACTGCTAATAATTTTTGAGTACCAGCCGACTCAATTTTCTTAAAATCAGCTTGTTCATAGGCTACAAAATTATAATCAGTATCATATTTTTTATGAACTGATCTTGCTTCGAAGAAAACCATTCCTTTTTTAAATTTAAACAATTCTAATAATTGAGTATTGTGTTCTTTAGGTAAGTTTTCTAGCTTAATTTCATTAACATAAATATCAGATATGCCAATATCAAATCTTCTTAGCGTCTCAATAATCTTTAACCCTAAATTTGATCTTTTCGAAATTTCTTTAAAAGAAAACTCTTCATAAAT
The DNA here is from genome assembly GCF_052828645.1 of Flavobacterium sp. TN-1. Lineage (NCBI taxonomy): Bacteria > Pseudomonadati > Bacteroidota > Flavobacteriia > Flavobacteriales > Flavobacteriaceae > Flavobacterium > Flavobacterium sp. TN-1. The sequence goes on along the minus strand of NZ_CM128253.1, from coordinate 1,948,767 downwards.
TTCTGGTTCATTTCCTAAGAAAAAATGTATTTTCCTAAAATAATCGACAATAACACTTGCTTCTCCTACATTAAATTGATTTGCCAAAGATAAAATCAAAACATTATCTCTAATAATATCAAGTTGTTTTTGCAAAATTTCAAATTTCTTAAATGAAGTATGAAAATCTATACTAACTTCATCCCTATAAAACAACTCTACTTCTTTAGGTTTTTGATTAAGCTTTTTTTGAAATAACCATTCCGCTACAACACCTTTTTTATTTACTTCAAAACCATATCTAAATTGCATTTTGTCAAATAAAAAAATAATTTCAAATTCGGAAGAATCGTTTTCTGATGCTGTATTGAATTTAAAATTTTCCACATTAATTGGATCACCTTTCTGAGTCTTGGTCGATGAATTAACAACAAACCATCTCATAAATGCTAAAGCGTCCACTAAATTTGTTTTACCACTAGCATTCGCACCATAAACTACAGCACTTTTTAATAGCCTATGAGGATAATTTTTAATTTCAAAAACATTTGATTCCTCTGAATCAGATTTATCATAATTTGAAGCTACCATACTTAAGGTAACTTTATCTTTAAAAGTTTTAAAATTCCTAACAGAAAACTGAACCAACATTTCTCAAATTTTAATCAAATGTAATATTTTTTTAAACTTAAAAAAGGTTTTTGCGTATTTTTTAACAGAAACAGCTTTTAAAACAAAAAATCAACATCATTCAGTTGATTTTATCCCTAAAACACCTCCCTAAACTCCTGCAAAATCATTTTGATATCCTCATCATTGTACTTGCGGGAGAAATGTACAGGGATAGCATTTTTTACTTGACATTTTTTCATAATTCGGGCGGATTCAATAGAATAGCTATGGTAATTTTGTTGAGCTTGCTCTTGATCTTCGGCTTTGTAAAAACTCTCGATATAAACGGTATCGCAATCTTTAAACATGCTATAAATCAAATCGTGGTTTGCTGTATTAGCCGCGTGATCCATAATAACTCCTAGTTGGTGGCCTTTTTTAAGATCAAGCAAGTAATATAACTCTTTGGCTAAATAAGTAACCGCTGCAATCGTGATTTGCGCATCGTCCTCATGGTTGGTATAAGCATTTTTCAATGCATTCACCCAAGCCCCACCTTTAAATTGGGCTTTGCCTAAATCAATTTTTAATGTATCGTGTTCTTTAAAAAGATAGGCTACAGAAGGGGTTTTATGATCCAACAATACAAATTCGACGGTGCATTTTTCATTTTGATATAGACAATCCAATTCCTTATCTATGGGTTCAATTTTCCAAAATGGTGGTTTAATTTCGGAGCAGGTAATTTTACCCTCGTTTTGAATCTCTCGTACTTCATACACAATGGCATCCTCTGCAATCAAGTTCCACTGATAGCCTTTTAACTTCGATTGCACTTGTTGGGTAATCCCTGTTGGTCCACAAATGACCACTCGGCGTTGTATACCTATTTGGTGTCGGAGTATCGTATCAAAATTGATAAAATGATCAATATGGGTGTGACTGATGAAGATCGCTTCGGTGTTTTGACAAACTTTTACGGTCAAATCACTCGCGTCGCCACATTCGCAAATAAAGTTATACGAATAATTTTCGGGTTTTATTAAAATGGAGATGTCCTCTCCTATTCTACTTTTTATTTCGGCTGTAAACATTTTTTTCTTTTTTATAAACCTAACAGGTTGGAAAACCTGTTAGGTTTTGTATTATAATAACTACTAAGTTAGTTTTAAAATTGATTTTTATAGAAATCATTTCAAAATCTCCCTTAAAATCTTCGCGATATTTTTGGCATCATCCACCCCTCTGTGGTGTGTCCCTTCCAGAGGAATACCTAAGAATTTAAGCGCTCCATCCATTCCTAATTCGTGACCGAGTTTGTTTTTTAATGCAAACAGGGTTTTGACATTGATATGCGACGGACTAAACGGATAGCCTTTTTCTAAGGCTTGACATTGTTTTTGAAACTGCTTCAAATCGTAAGCACCAAAACTTGCCCAAGCGCAACTTTGACTCTTATACTCATTCTTTAAGATGCGTAATGCTTCTGAAAACGAAATCCCTTCCTTTTCGATTAACTCGGGTGTAATGGTAGTCAACTCAGTGCAAAATGGACTAATAGTGGAACGTTCCGGATGTACTAAAATACCCCGATTATCGCTTATTTCGCCTGTTTGTACATCGAGTAAACATATACCAATTTCTATAATATCACTAATCATACCTTCGGGAAGTTTGCCTTCCCAACACGTAGCTTCTATATCGACTACGAGTATTTTATCTAATATTTTTGCCATAATTTTTTATTTTTTTGTTTTAGTGTTTCACAATGTATCACGAAGTTTAGCACAAAGTCACACTACGTTTTTCGTTTAAAATATCGGAACACTAAGTTCTGAACACTGATTACTTTTCTTTCTTACAAATACTTTTAGCAACCACAGATGCACAGATTATAATTTACAAGCTAGTTTTAAAATTTGATTATGTGACTCCTCCTAAGGTCGGAGTGACAAACAAACCGAATAACTTATAAGGAATGATTCCTGAACTCTGAAAACTGATTACTGCGACTGAAAACTGAAAACTGTGACTGAACACTAAACACTGATCACTTATTACTTTTCTTTTTCTCGGATTTCTTCTTTTCCAATTTCCTCTTTTTAGGCTTCTTTTCTTTTAGAAGTGCCTTTTTGTCTTTGATTCGTTTTTCCACTTCTTCGATAGTGTGTAACGAATTTGAATAATCATTTAATTTGGCTTCTTTGATTAATTGTAACGCTTCTTTCCACTTTTGCTGTCTTTCTAAAAGTTGGATTTTACGCAAAAGCATTTGGGGTTTATCTATTCCTTTTACGGTTAGTGCGAAATCAATCAATTTGGCTGCTTCGTCATAATCTTCGTTTTGCAATAATACCTCAGCATAGTATGGATATACGACTAAGGTGTGAATATCGGTAGCAAGAGCTTCGGCAAAATACTGCTTCGCCGATTCATAATCCTGCATTTGCTCTGCAAAGAATCGTCCGTACAACCATAATGCCATGGCATTTTTGTCATCATACGCTAACGCATACCCTAAAGATTCTAAGGAACCTTCTAACCAATATGGGTAATTATCCAAGGCTTGAACTAAATATTTATCTATTGTTTTCATTTTTTTGAATTTGTTGGGTGACAAGTTTTGGATGATGGATGATACTACTCATCATATAAACTATTGTTTATCATCTTCTTTCCCTCTTGTCGTTCTTTTTTGTTGTTTTTACTTTTCTTTTCTTTTTTAAAATCGGAACCTTCAAAAGTGCGAATTGGGTTTCCTCTTTGCACTGCCATTTGATTGGTCCACTGGTTTTGCACTTGCTGTTGGAGTTGGTCGTACTGCGTCTCTTTCAGTTTAGCTAGTAATCGTTCGGTTGCCAATTTTTTATTTTGGTGTTGCGAACGAGAATCCATACTCACTACACTTATTCCAGTAGGAAGATGTGTGGCACGAATGGCAGAACTCACTTTGTTTACGTGTTGTCCGCCTGCTCCTGAACTACGCATCGCTTGATATTGAAAATCCTTTTCTGAAAAAGTAGGCAAGAGGGTTGGAGGCACTTCAAAAATTCCAATAAACCAATTTTTACGTTTGTGAAATTTCCGAAACGTACTTTTCCCAATCCACTGAATGGTACCCACCCAACTACGGACAAAGTCGTTGGTATTGGCACCATTTATCGCTACTAATGCCGAAACTACGGTTCCGTTTTCGGGTCCAGGCTCTCTTTTAATTACTTCCACTTTCAGCTTCATTTCTTCGGCTTCGACTAATACTCTTTTGAGCACTTGCGCCACTACCCAATCGCATTCGGCTGGACCTCTTCCTGAGGTGATTTGAATTATTTTTGTTTCCATTACTATTTTTCTTTTGCTGGCTTCCCTTTTTGAAACTCTTTAGGAATTTCAGAAAGTTCTTTTCGTCCCATAGGGTTAATCCCTTTTTCTAAAAACGCTTTCGCTCTCATTACCGCCCAACATTTATCACTAGAATGAATATTTCTGTAAAAGGTTAGCAATTGACTAGGTTTTACAACACTAAAGCCATTGCTTTCTACTGTTTCAATATCCTCTCTTTCAAAAAAATCGATAGTGACTCTAAAAGGTTTTTCCTTTTCCAATTCAATTACCTTTTCATAGCGTCGAAAATTCTCTTGACTAGGCAAATGATCATAACGTGTCCATACTTTTTGAAAGCCATTAGCCTGTAAAAGCACCATTACTTCTGAAACATTTTTAGGATGTACAAAAACATCTATATCCTTATGATCGTGAGCGTGTTTGTATTCTGTATGGTTAGGGGCACTCATAAAGTGCCAAGCCCAACCTCCAGAAATAATTATGTATTCTTTTAAAATCGAAAGAATTTTCAATCCTTCGTCAATACGTGATTGATTCCACAATTCGCCGTATCTATTTATATTATGTGGTGCTCCCATTGTACATCTTATTTATCCATTCGCACAAATTTTGGGGTGAATGTTCCCAATACTTCTACTAATTCTTCTTGAAGCGCCATTACTTTATGAATGTCTTTATACGCCATAGGTGCTTCATCGATACTACCACCAATCAAATCGACTTCCTTGTCTTTTAAAACTTTTTTGATATCGCTTTGCGTGAACTTGGCTTTACACTTGGCTCTAGAATGCAATCGTCCTGCACCGTGCGAAGCAGAATTCAGGCTACTTTCATTTCCTTTGCCTCGTACAATAAAACCAGGTGCTGTCATCGAACCCGGAATAATTCCTAGTTCGCCCTTGGCAGCAGGTGTTGCGCCTTTGCGATGTACAATACATTCTTGTCCGTTTACCATTTCTTTCCAAGCAAAATTGTGATGGTTTTCGATGGTTACTAACACTCGTTTCCCGATGGCTTTCGCAATTCGTCTGTGAATATCTTCGTGACACGCCTTAGCATATTCGCCCGCTAAATTCATTGCCATCCAGTATTCTTGTCCGTCGTGTGTGTTCATATCTAACCAAGCCAAATGCTGTACATTTTTAGGTAACGGACATTGTTTAGTAGCCAAATAAGTATAATGTTTTGCAATATTGGCCCCCAAACCTCTGGAACCACTGTGCGATAAAACCGCTACATATTCACCTACGTCTAGTTTCCATTCGTTCATAGGGGTATCGATTTTTACGATTCCTATTTCGACAAAATGGTTTCCTCCACCCGAAGTACCCAATTGCTTGTATGCTTTATCTAACAATTGTTTTACCAAAGGAATATTTGAAAAAGCAGGATGAGAAAACACTTCGTGATCGGATTTGATTTTGTGTGTTTCGTACATTCCAAACTTGGTGTTATCCAACAGTATTTTTCGCCATTGATGTTCTTTTCCTTTGAGATACGAAGCGGGTAAATCGAATATAGACAAGCTCATTCGGCAACCTATATCTACTCCCACCCCATACGGTATCACTGCATTATCTGTGGCTAACACACCGCCTATAGGCAATCCGTAACCAGAATGTGCATCTGGCATTAAGGCTCCTTGTACAGCAACAGGTAATTTCAAAGCATCATACAATTGAAACTTGGCTTGCTCTTCGATTTCGTTTTCACCAAAAATCGAAAATGGCGCTCGTGTGTTTCGTAATTCATTGAACTTTACTTGTACTGGATTCACTAATCCTTCGGCTACTTTGCCCCAAGTTCCGTGATTTTTGAACTTTTCAGGGTATAGTAAAACCTCTTTGGCTTCGTTAAGAATACTTTCTTTTTTTTCTCTTTTGCGATATCTATTAATTTGCCCTAAAGCAATATTGATGGCATTATTTTTTGGAAAACCTATTTTAATAAGGTCTTTTCCTGATAATTTATTTCCCATAATTGTTTTCTTTACTTTCGTCAAGATATTCTTGATATATCTGGACGATGGACTTTGCTTTTAGAGGGTTTTGTATATCCTTTACCTCTAAATCCCACTTAAAACTCCTACCATAAACTAATTTATTTTGAAGGTATCTGAGTTGATTTCTTTCGATGTAATTTCTTATTCTACTAATATCTCTTTCTAATTCTACATCTAGTGCTTTGGTATGGGTAATCATATACGGTCGTACTCGCAGTACAAAGCGCCATTTTTCCTTAAACTCATAATAAGTACAGTAGCACTTTTTGTGTATATCCCATTCTTCTACAGCTTCAAAATATTCTTTCTCTTTTGGTGTTAGTTTAAAATTTGGATGTGTCCATTCTGTTTCACTAAATCTTTTTAATTTTTGTTCGATAGGAACATCAATTCTGCGTCGGAATTTTCGTTTTCTTTTGGTGAATCGCTTATTTTCAGACCATAATTGGTTATTAATTTTCTCAAGCAATTCGGTAAAAAATCCCAATGTATCTACTCGTTGTACGTCGTCACGCACTACAAAAAAACGCACCCAACCTTTTTGATATGGTTTCTCGAGTGGTACTAAAGGCAAGTTTCTTTTTTGATGCCACAAATCCATTTCCAAATGGTGTAAAGCAATCAATTGTTTTTCTTTTGCCTTTTTAGACAAACGCTTTCTTCTTCGTTTCGATTTTAAACGAGCTCCCAACGCATAATCGTTGGCACTACAATCCATTACATTGTTGTAACTGTTAAGTGATTAATTTTAAAATTTTCTTAAATACAATGTGAACTAAGTCATTACAGACTTTTGCGCGTCGCTGTCGGGAAAATTTTGTGAGGTATCTAGAATGTACAAAAAAACCCGAAACTAATTGTCTTCGGGTTTTCTCATATAGTGAAGTTATTTTTCTAACTTAAAGTAAAACCACGAAGAAGCGTTACACCAGCTCCTGCTGATCCGTAACGGTAATTTGCTAAATTGAATACAAACATTTTTTCTTCGTTTTTAATTGTTACTAATTTTCTGACGCAAATTTTGTAATTATTTTTTTTAATTTCCAAATGATTTTTAAAATTTTTATTCAGTCTAAAGAAGTCTATACCATTGTATTGATTTTTTTGATCTTGTTCATACCATCATTTTAGTAAAAAAAATTACGTTGCGGTGTATTTACAAACTTATTATCAACTAATGAGCGAGACGTATGAAAAACACTAACCTATAGCACTTTACCCCAGAATATTCTTCAGTTGATTTCTAAAGCACTAAAAATTAGTTGGCTTACCTTTGCCCCGTTTTTAAAAAAGCCAGTCCAAAGGACTGTTATAAATATACTTTTATGCTAAAAAAATCTATAGAAGCCTTACAGAGAGAGGCTGCCACAACGGGAACCCATAGTTTGAAAAGAAGCTTGGGTGGTTTCAATTTAATCATGATTGGAATAGGTGTTATTATTGGTGCTGGTCTATTTTCTTTAACTGGAATTGCCGCAGCTAACAATACAGGTCCGGCAGTTATCCTATCCTTTATTGTTGCCGCGGTAGGTTGTGCTTTTAGTGCTTTATGTTATGCAGAATTTGCTTCGATGGTACCTGTTTCTGGTAGTGCTTATACTTACGCTTATGCTACCATAGGAGAGTTATTTGCTTGGATAATTGGTTGGGATTTGATCTTAGAATATTCTGTAGGCGCAGCTACAGTAGGTATTAGTTGGTCTCAATATTTGGTCAAATTTTTAGAGAAATTTGGGATATACCTCCCGCCCCAATTAATTATGTCACCATTTGAAACTGCTACAGGACAAAATGGAGAAATTGTTCGCGGTTTTATTAACCTTCCAGCCGTATTAATCATTGCATTAATTACAGCTGTTATTATCAGAGGAACAAAAGGATCTGCGATATTTAACGCTATTGTTGTAACCCTTAAAGTAGGTGTCGTATTGTTATTTATAGGCTTAGGTTGGCAATATATAAATCCAGCAAACTACAGTCCTTTTATCCCTGCTAACACAGGAACTTTTGGAGAATTTGGTGTTTCTGGAATACTTCGTGGTGCAGGAGTTGTTTTCTTTGTTTTTATAGGCTTTGATATCGTGGCTACGATGGCACAAGAAACTAAAAACCCACAAAAAAATATGCCAATTGGGATTTTAGGGTCATTAATTGTATGTACGCTTTTATTCATTGCTTTTGGTTATGTAATGACTGGATTAGCCCACTATACAGAATTTAAAAATAGTGCTGCACCTGTGGCTATTGCCATTGCAAAAACGCCTTATATATGGTTAGCTACTGCCGTAATTATGGCTATTCTAATTGGGTATACTTCTGTTATTTTAGTCGACTTATTAGGACAATCACGCGTATTTTATGCCATGAGTAATGATGGTTTGTTGCCTAAGGTGTTTTCGCAATTGCACCCTAAGTTTCATACTCCTTATAAATCAAACATCTTGTTATGTGTATTCATTAGTTTGTTTGCTGGATTAGTTCCCATTCATGTGGTGGGTGAAATGACTAGTATAGGTACTTTATTGGCTTTTGTAATGGTATGTGTAGGTATTTTAATCTTACGAAAAAAAGAACCTAATTTACCTAGACCATTTAAGACGCCGTTAGTTCCTCTTGTGCCTATTTTAGGTATAGCTACTTGTTTGTTAATGATGTTTTCTTTACCTCTAGGTACTTGGATTAGGCTCTTTGCATGGCTGGCAATAGGCATATTAATTTATTTCTTTTACGGCAAGAAAAACAGTAAGCTACGAAACGATAAAACATCAAGCAATTAATTTTCTGCTTTCTAAAACATAACAAAAGGTTCGTTTTTTATACTCCTTTATTAGGATAAAAAACGAGCCTTTTCAATTTTAATGAGAAAATATATATTTGATTTTACCTGATGATTTTGACCTTAGGTAACTATCATATTTTTTCTAATTCCATTACAGCTTCTAGAAATTGTATTCCTTTTACTTCTTCAAAAAAATCGATTTCGGTTTCGTGAGGTAAAAAATCTGAGATAATTCGAATGATAAAATCCTGCGGCTTTTTTAAATACATAAAAGTGTAATCCTCCATATTTACCACTGTTTGAACGGCTAGATTAGTCGTTCTAACAAATTTATCTGAAGTTAGTGAATGCAAACACGGTAAATTTGTTTGAGGATTGACCGCTATGGGTTTTCCATTTTCAAACAATCCTCCTTCGTATCCATACAAAGAGGCATTAGTAATCTCGATAGGTTTCCCCATAGCAAGATAAGCAGGTAGTTCGCTTTCTTTTCCTACAACTGCTGCAAAGCCCATTAATACACAAAGATCATGGGCTGGTAAATTCATTAGGGTCTTTGCGGTACTCTCTCTTCCTATTCCAGAAACAACAATGTGATAAGAATGTGTTAAGTTAGAGAATTGCGATAATGCCGTTTCTACTTTCTCCTTTTCAATCTCCATAGGAGTGAGTATAATAATTTTTGCCATTTTCTTACAATAAAAATAGAACTTGCGAAGTTACTGTTTTTACTTTTAGGAGAACCAATTTTATTAAAACTTATACAAACAAAGAGGGTGTCTGAAAAGTCAAAACACAACGTCTAGTCTGTCACTTTTTCTATCGCCGAAGTGACGTTATCAGCGTTATGTGATTTGCTCCACCTGCTCACTTCATTCGAGCCTCCCTTTGGTCGAAACGAAAGATTGCTCCCTTTTCGGACAACCTCTTTGATAAGTACTATTTATTATTGAACTGCTTTTAAAGCATCTGGCATACCGTAACCAAATTCAGGATGTTTCTTTCCATAAAATTCGGAAGATTGGCGTAACTTATTTAAAACCTGATCCCTCGTCCAAGTAGGATTTTTAGCCCATATTAAGGTTGCTATACCAGCCGTTGTTGCTGTAGCTACAGAGGAGCCTCCTACATAATCACTTTGTCCTTCATAATAACTATTTACGGGTATTTTATTTCCTGTATTGTTTCTTTGCATCATAATAGCAAATTCAACTTTATTTCCTGTATGACAAATATCACATGCTTCATAACCATTTGCCTCTCTTAAACCAGTAACAGCAACGGTTTCAGGCATCCATGCTGGAAAAATAACTCCAACTGATGAGGTAAAATTAGTAGAGGTTCCAGCTGCACAAAAAATTAATTTTCCTTTACTATAAGCATATTTAATACCGTCTTCAATTTTACTAGAAGAAATAATATTCCCCATTGACATAGATATAACACGAACAGATGGATTATTTCCTAGATCCGTAAAGGCTTTTTTAACACCTTCTAATTCTTGATAACCATCTAGCACAACATTTGAAGCAGCTCTATAGGTAATTAAGTTACAGTTATATGCCACTCCAACGGGTTGTCCTTTATCGTTTCTAGGAGAGGCTGCCACAGAGGACATACTTGTACCATGACCACATTTATCGTTTGCTCCATCATATCCTGTGGACCAAGGCCAAATAGAATCTACATAAACGCCATATTTTTGAATTGTTCTTCCTGAAGAATCTCCATTATTGAAATTTGCATTAAGTAATGAATTAACAGTAGAAGCTCCTGTATCTACAATAGCTAACGTAATTCCTCTACCTGTAGAGTATCCCCATGCAGAAGGTATATTGTGATTATAAAATGCCCAAGGAACTTTGGCATTAGGTGTAATTGTTGTAAAATCTCCTGAACTAATTGTTTCGCTCTCTAGTCCACATCCAGACGAAGATGAAGAATCTTTACTTGTAGGATCTGATCCTGGTTCTATTTTAAAATCTCCTGGTTCAACATAACGTACATATCCCAATCTTTTTAGAGCTATGATGGTTTCTTGCTTTTCAATATAAACATCTACAAGATTAAGATAAGGATCTTCTTTTAGTAATATTTTCCCTATTTCTTTTTCTTCATACTTGGCTATAATTTTGAGTAATTGATTTTGTAATTCTGCTTGGTTTACTGTTTTTTTTCTATCAAATTCATTTTTATTGTTCCCAAAACCTATGGTACAGATTTTATTTCCATTTTGAATTGCACTCCAAACTTCATGTGCTGTAGCCATATTCCAGTTAAACTGTTCGCCTGTTTTTACACGAAAAAGAACCTTATCATTTATTTCTTTATTTGACAAAGGTTCTTTTTGATTTTGAGCGATTACAACACTCTCTTCTTTAGAAGAAGAATCATCATTAACACAAGAAGTAAAAGATATTACAGATAAAAAATAAATTTTAATTAACTTTTTTTTCATTTTCAGTATTTTTTTTTGGTTTGAATTACGAATATAATAATTTAAAAATTAAAAAAAATAATTACTCATACTTATAAATTCATTTTAATACATAATAATTTTTATAAATTTGCAGTCCTATGCAAAAAACAATCAACATACTAAATAAAAGAGCTAAGTTTGATTACGAAATAATTGATAAATACACGGCTGGAATCGTATTAACTGGCACTGAAATAAAATCTATTCGATTAGGAAAAGCTTCAATTGCTGAAAGCTTTTGTGAGTTTAATGAAAGTGAATTATTTGTCATTAACTCTACTATAGAAGAATATGCTTTTGGAACACATTATAACCATAGAGCTAAAAGTGAACGAAAACTTCTTTTAAACAAAAAAGAATTAAAAGGACTTTTAAAGGACGTTCAAAACAAAGGTTTAACCATTATCCCTTTGCGCTTGTTTACAAACGAAAAAGGACTTGCAAAATTAGACATTGCTTTATGTAGAGGTAAGAAAAATTATGACAAACGAGAAACTATAAAAGATCGTGACAACAAGCGTGATTTAGATAGAATTAAAAAAGCCTATAAGTAATTTATAGGCTTAGTTTTTATCTTCTAGCAGTGGTACAAATCGAAAATCGCCAAACTCATGTTTTTCAAACTGGGTTTCATTTTTACGAATTAACATGGTCATGATCTGAACATTTTCTCCTACTGGTATAATTAGTCGCCCTCCTATTTTTAACTGTGCCATCAAGGGTTGTGGAATAAAAGGAGCACCTGCCGTAACAATAATCCCATCAAATGGTGCAAAATTAGGCAAACCCTTATAACCATCTCCAAAGGTCAGATGCTTGGGTAGTATACCTAGCTTAGGCAATAACAAGGAAGTAGTTCTATACAATTCATTTTGTCTTTCTACGGAATAGACTTTAGCTCCCATGGCACACAAAACAGCAGTTTGATAACCACTTCCTGTACCTATTTCTAATATTTTATCATGTTTTTTAACCTGCAAAAGCTCGGATTGAAAAGCCACCGTGTATGGTTGCGAAATCGTTTGACCTGCTCCAATAGGAAAAGCCTTATCTTGATAAGCAAAATCTTCAAAACCAGAGTTTAAAAACAGGTGCCTTGGAATTTTCCTAATAGCCTCTAATACATTTCGATCCGTAATTCCTTTTTGCTCTAAAAGGCTTACTAACTGATTTCTAAGTCCTTGATGTTTGGGTAAATCTCTCATAATTCTCGGGTAAAATTAAGACAAAAATCACATTTAACAAAACCTCTTTTTCTAATTAAACTAACAATTATCATATTTTAATTTTGATCTACTCCCTAGTTTTGTCCAAACTTTTTAGGTATGAACGATTTAGAAATTGCCAGAAAAAATTTAATTAAAAATGGTTATTTAAAGCTAGAGAAACAAAATATTAATTACATTGAAGAAATTAATACATTACGTAAAGAAAAAAATGCTATCATCTTAGCTCACTACTACCAACGTCCTGAAATTCAAGATATTGCCGATTTTGTAGGTGACAGCCTCTCATTAGCTCAGCAAGCTGCGCAAACAACAGCCGATCTAATTGTTTTTGCAGGGGTTCACTTCATGGCAGAAACAGCTAAAATTTTAAATCCTACAAAAAAAGTGGTTTTACCCGATTTAAAAGCTGGTTGTTCCCTAGCCGATTCTTGTCCTACTCCTGATTTTGAATCGTTTGTAAAACAACACCCTAATCATGTTGTAGTTTCCTATGTAAACACTTCGGCAAGTATTAAAGCTTTAACAGATATTGTATGTACCTCATCAAATGCCGAAAAAATAATTAACGCCATTCCGCTTGACAAACCTATACTATTTGCCCCCGATAAAAATTTAGGAGCTTATTTAATAAAAAAAACAGGACGTGATATGCTCCTTTGGGATGGAGCTTGCTTAGTACACGAAGCTTTTTCTATTGACAAAATCCTAGAATTATATAAAGAAAATCCCAATGCCGAAATTATTGCACATCCTGAATCTCAAGCTCATATTTTAAAAGTAGCAAAATATATTGGTTCTACTGCTGGTTTATTAAATTATGTAAAAACATCTAATGCCAATACATTTATCGTGGCTACCGAAGTAGGTATTCTTCATAAAATGAAACAAGAAGTTCCTAACAAAAATTTTATTGCCGCTCCTGTTAATGAAGCTAATTGTAATTGTAGCGAATGTGCTTTTATGAAACTAAACACCCTAGAAAAACTCTACTTATGTATGAAACATGAATTACCAAACATAGAAATAGAAGAAAACTTACAAAAAAAAGCCATAAAATCAATTAATGCCATGTTAGAAATTTCTAAATAATGAGTATCTTTAAAACCGACTTTTTAATTTTAGGCTCAGGAGTAGCTGGTCTCTCAACAGCTATTAAGCTAGCAAAAGCTTTACCTAATAAAAAAATAACTATAGCTACCAAAGATACTAAAGAAGAATCAAACACTAAATATGCACAAGGCGGCATAGCAGCTGTTTGGGACCAAGAAGATACTTTTGAAAGTCATATAGAAGATACTTTAAAAGCAGGCGATTACGAAAACGATTTAAATACTGTAAAACTTGTAATAGAAAACGCCCCTAATCGCTTACAGGAACTAATACAGTGGGGAGCCGAATTTGATTTGAATAGAAATAATCAATATGATTTAGGTAAAGAAGGAGGCCATTCTGTAAATAGAATTTTACATCATAAGGACATAACAGGATATGAAATTCAAACAACATTATTAAAACAAATAGATAACTTACCAAATATTGAATTTCTTTCCCATCATTTTGCCATCGAATTAATTACCGAACATCATTTTACAAATATAAAAATTGAAGTAGGACAAGAAAACATTCACTGCTATGGTGCCTATATTTTAAACGAAAAAACAAGTAGTATTAACACCTATTTAGCTTATAAAACCATTTTAGCAACAGGAGGATCAGGACAAACTTATGCCACGACTACAAATCCCATCATTGCAACAGGCGACGGAATAGGTATGGCCTTTAGGGCCAAAGCCGTTATTGAGGACATGCAATACATACAATTTCACCCTACAGCATTGTATGAACCAGGCAAAAGCCCTGCTTTCTTAATATCTGAAGCCGTAAGAGGCTTTGGGGCTTATTTGCGCAATCAATCTAACGAACGCTTTATGCTTCGGTATGATCAAAGAGCCGAACTAGCTTCTCGAGATATTGTATCACGTGCTATTAACATGGAAATCAACATCTCTGGAAACGAATGTGTATACCTAGACTGTACTCATTTAGATCAGCAAAACTTCTATAATCATTTCCCTAATATTGTTAAAAAATGCCAAAATATAGGCATAGATGTTTCTAAAAATTATATACCAGTACTACCCGCTATGCACTATATGTGTGGTGGCGTAAAGGTAAATAAGCTAGGACACACCTCTATCCATAATCTATATGCTAATGGCGAAGTAGCAAACACAGGGCTTCATGGGGCAAATAGACTCGCCTCTAACTCACTTTTAGAGGCCTTAGTTTTTGGCCATATTATAGCAAAAGATATAATAACAAATCACAACCATTTAAAAACGCATTTACCCGAAATACCTCAATGGAACTCTGAGGGAACAGTAGCTCCAAAAGAACTAATACTTATTTCACATAACAAAAAGTCAGTTCAAAATATTATGAACGATCTAGTAGGTATTGTACGTTCAAATCAGCGTTTAGAAAGAGCATTAGATCACTTGCATTACTTATACGAAGACACTGAAAAATTATTTAAAAAAGTAACCCTTTCGCCTCAGATATGTGAACTACGAAACATTAATGCCACCGCTTATTTAATTGTAAAACATTCGCTAGAAAGTCGTAAAAATAAAGGTGCTTTTTACAACTTAGATTTACATTGATTTTTGAATAAATCGAATAAATGATTTACATTTGTTCAAATTCTTAATTATGCTTAAAGTAGGCGTTTTAGGTGCTGGTCACCTTGGAAAAATACATTTGCGATTACTTAATCAATCTGAAAAATACGAATTAATAGGTTTCTTCGACCCTTTTGAAGATAATGCGACCAAAGTAGCGCAAGAATTTGGTTATAAAAAATTTGATTCTATTACCGAATTAATTAATGCTGTTGACGTGGTGGACATCGTAACCCCTACGCTACAACATTTTGAATGTGCTCAACAAGCAATCGAAGCGGGTAAACATATTTTTATAGAAAAACCTATAGCGACCACGGTTGAAGAAGCGGAAGCCATCATTGCTTTGGCTAAAAAACACAACGTAAAAGGACAAGTAGGACACGTAGAGCGTTTTAATCCAGCTTTTATGGCGGTTAAAGACAAAATCAGCAACCCGATGTTTATAGAAACCCATCGCTTGGCTGAATTTAACCCCCGTGGTACAGATGTTCCTGTGGTTTTAGACTTGATGATTCACGATATAGATGCGATTTTAAGCGTTGTAAAATCAAAAGTAAAGTCGATTAATGCTAGTAGTGTGGCGGTTATTTCTGACTCTCCTGATATTACGAATGCTCGTATCGAATTTGAAAATGGTTGTGTGGCCAATATTACTTCAAGTCGTATTTCGATGAAAAACATGCGCAAATCGCGTTTTTTCCAAAAAGATGCCTATATCTCGGTGGATTATTTAGACAAAGTGTGCGAAGTAGTTCGTATGAAAGATGCGCCTGAAACACCTGGTGATTTTGACATGATACTTCAAAATGCTGAAGGAGTTAAAAAACAAATTTATTTTGACAACCCTGATGTACATTTGAACAACGCTATCCTAGACGAATTAGAGTCTTTTGCCGATGCGATTAATCAAGATGCGACACCTGTGGTTACACTGGAAGATGGCACGGAAGCCTTACGTGTGGCGTATCAGATTATTGAGTGTATTGAAAAGTAATTACTTTATACTTTTTTAAAAAATAAAAATGCTCTCCAATCCAACGATAATAAGCGATATTAAATCTTTAATATCAAATGCGCGAACCTCAGCCATAAAGGCTGTAGATTATCAGCGCACCTTATTATATTGGCATATAGGCGAGCGGATTTTCAACGAAGAACAACAAGGAAAAGATAGAGCTGATTACGGAGAGTATTTGATAAAATATCTTTCGGAACAATTACAACCTGAGTTTGGAAGTGGGTTTTCATATCGAAACCTCTATTGGTATAGACAATTTTATAGAACTTTTCCAATTGTGAACTCACTGCGTACACAATTGAGTTGGACGCATTATCGAACGCTAATTCGCATTGACAATGAAGACAAAAGAGAATATTACATAGCCGAAACTGCTAAAAACAATTGGTCCGTACGACAAATGGAACGTCAAATCAATAGCCAATTGTACGAACGACTACTTCTAAGTAATGACAAAGAAAGTGTATTGGCCGTAGCTCGCAATGAAGTGCTTCCTACCCATCCTAATGAAATTATCAAAGACCCTATGGTACTAGAGTTTTTAGGATTAAAAAGAGAAAGTGCTTATTATGAGAAAGATTTAGAACAAGCTATTATTACACATCTTCAAGATTTTTTATTGGAATTAGGCAACGGTTTTTCATTTGTGGCGCGACAAAAGAGAATTCATTTAGAAGGCGATGATTTCTTTGTGGATTTAGTCTTCTACAATCGCATATTACAGAGTTTTGTTATCTTCGAAATCAAAACACACAAGCTCACTCACGAAGACTTAGGACAACTGCAAATGTATGTCAACTATTTTGACCGAGTAGAAAAATTACCTCATGAAAAACCAACAATTGGTGTACTTTTGTGTGCCGATAAAAACAATGCCGTCGTAAAATTTTCTTTGCCCGAAGAAAACAAAACAATACTTGCTAGTCAATATGAGTTGATTTTACCTTCGGAAGAGCAGTTGTTAAATGAAATAAAAAAAGAATTCAATAATAAACCAAACCATTAATCCCTACTCACCCCTAGTAGGAATCCGCCATGGCGGGATTAGGGGCTAACTATGAAACACATTGCAGTTATAGGTGCGGGTACTATGGGCAACGGAATTGCTCATACTTTTGCACAAAGCGGATTTACCGTAAAATTGATTGACATTTCTGAAAAATCGTTAGAAAAAGGGATGGCAACTATTGCTAACAACCTAGACCGTATGGTGGCTAAAGGTTCTATTACAGAAGAAGATAAACATAAAACAATATGCAACATTATCACGTACACAGACATTAAAGACGGTGTGGTAGGTTGCGATTTAGTTGTAGAAGCTGCTACCGAAAATGTGCAATTAAAATTCAACATTTTCAAACAATTAAGCGAAGTTTGCGACCATAACACCATTTTAGCAACAAATACTTCTTCTATTTCTATTACACAAATTGCTGCCAACGTAGTACATCCAGAACGTGTGATAGGTATGCACTTTATGAATCCTGTGCCTATCATGAAATTAGTTGAAATTATTCGTGGTTACAACACTTCTGACGAAGTAACTAAAATCATCATGGATTTATCGGTTAAATTAGGTAAAACACCTACCGAAGTAAACGATTACCCTGGATTTGTGGCAAATCGTATCTTAATGCCAATGATTAACGAAGCTATCGAAACTTTATACAATGGTGTAGGTGGTGTGTATGAAATTGACACGGTTATGAAATTAGGTATGGCACACCCAATGGGCCCCTTACAATTAGCCGATTTTATTGGTCTTGATGTATGTTTGTCCATCTTAAACGTAATGTACGATGGTTTCAAAAACCCGAAATATGCTCCATGTCCTTTATTAGTTAATATGGTTATGGCAGGTAAATTAGGTGTGAAATCTGGGGAAGGTTTCTACGATTACTCAGAAAGTAAAAAAGCAGAGAAAGTTTCATCTCAATTTAGTAAATAGCAAAAAGTAATTAGTGAATAGTAGTAGCAAAACGAGCTAATTACTATTCACTTTTCACGAATCACTCAAAAAAATGAGCAAAATTATCCCTTTTAAAGCAGTTCGCCCCACGCATGATAAAGTAGCGTTAGTGACGTGTAGAACCTATGATGAATATTCCGCAGCAGAATTAGCTGCTTGGTTGGATTTTAATCCTTATTCGTTTTTGCATGTTATTCATCCTGCTTACACGCATTCGCAAAAAATTACGGCGGACAAACGTTTTAGAGGAGTTACTCATAAATACAACGATTTCAAAAAAGAAAACATCCTATTTCAGGAAGAAAAACCAATGTTTTACTTATACGAAATCCAAACCAAAACAAATACTTTTACTGGTATCGTAGCTGGAACTTCCATTGAGGATTATCAAAATAATCACATCAAAAAACACGAAGACACCCTACAATACCGCGTGGAATTGTTCAAAGATTATTTACATCAAACGGGATTTAATACTGAACCCGTGTTGATTACTTATCCAGACAGTACTGAAATCAACACTTTTATTGCGATTCATAAAAAGAACAGACCTATTTATGAATTTGCTACGCCTAACAAGGAAAAACACACGCTTTGGAAAATCGATACGGAAACAGAAATCAATCTTTTGATAGAACATTTCGAATCGATTCCTAATTTATACATTGCAGACGGACACCATCGCTCAGCATCGGCGGAAATGCTATACGAGCAAGACAAAACAACTGGCAATCCGAATTTGAATTATTTTATGAGTTTTTTAATTGCGGAAAGCAATGTCAAAATTTATGAATTTAACCGTGTAATTCATGACCTCAATGGACATACTAAGGAAGAATTCATCAAGCTTTTGGCAGAAAATTTCATCATTAAAGACAAAAAAAGTGAACTCTACCAACCCAAACGCAAATATGAATTTGGGATGTATTTAGACGGTCGTTTTTATGCTTTAGAATACAAGAAAAATGACAACAATAGTACGAATAATCAAATTTTAAAAAACCTAGATGCGCAAATTTTGTACGACTATGTGCTCCAACCTATTTTAGGCATTGGCGACCTTCGCAACGACGAACGCATTGATTATATTCCTGGCAAACAAGCTATATTGCACATGAAGGAATTGATAGACGAAGGCACTTTTGAAGTAGGTTTTATGTTGTACCCATCGGACATTCATGAAATTAAGTTACTAGCTGATAATAACCTGATTATGCCTCCTAAATCAACCTATATTGAACCGAAGTTTAGAAGTGGGTTGTTGGTGTATGAATTGTAACTATGCATAAAAAATGAATCGTTTACCAAATTTAACATCTCTTCGCTTTTTTTTAGCATCATTTGTAGTTTTATTCCATCTTCCGGAATACTGCATCAACAGAAACTTTCCTCATTTCAATAATCTCCCATTGTTTTTTAGAGGAACAGAAGCTGTTTATGCATTTTTCTCATTAAGTGGTTTTTTAATAATTAGAAATTTATTCTTAGAAAAAAGTATTAACAAAATCAATCTAAAAAAATTTTATTTAAGAAGAGTTTTAAGAATTTTTCCACTTTATTACATTGTTTTTTTTATAGGTCTTTTATTTTATCATTTAATTGCACCTAAATTCGGTTATATTCCAAATTCTGGTTATAGCTTAGGCATTGGATTATCATTAGGCTTAACACTCTTCCCTAATATTTTAGCAACTTATAAACCAGGAGGAATCATTGAAATACTTTGGTCTATAGGAATAGAAGAACAGTTTTATTTATTTATCGCACCAATTGTCTACTATTTAAAGGCAAAAAACATCTTCATTTTTCTAATATTGTTTACCATATTTTATTTTTATTTGGCACACTTCAGTATGATTAACACAATATTATTAAAATATGGAATGTATTTTTATTTCTTTTCATTCAGTGGCATAATAGCCTATTTGTCAATTAAGAAAAAAAACAATATAGGACGCACCACTTCTTTAATTTCATTTTTCATAACTATACTCATTTTTTTTACAGATATTTTTAAAAATAATTTGAATGAAAACCTCTACAATTTAATTTGCATGTTTAATTTTTCAATCACAATTTATTTTTTATCTATAAGACCCATCAAATTACTAGAAATTAACATATTAAAAAAACTTGGTGAAATTTCGTATGGTATCTATATGTATCATCCAATTGTTTTTCAACTTATTGGTTTTATTTTTATAAAAACTCAAATATCACATTATGCACCAGAAGCAGTTTCCATATTAATTTTTTATACTTCTGTTTTTATCTTAACGATACTTATTTCATATTTATCATTTCACTTTTTTGAAAAGAAATTTTTAAAACTCAAGACTTATTAAAATGTCAATCCAACAAAATCTCAACAACATAAAATCCTCTTTACCATCACAAGTTACCTTGGTTGCAGTTTCAAAGACCAAACCAGTAAGTGACTTAATGGAAGCTTACCAAGCTGGGCATCGCATTTTTGGTGAAAACAAAATCCAAGAAATGACAGAAAAATGGGAGCAAATGCCAAAAGATATCCAATGGCACATGATAGGTCATGTACAGACTAACAAGGTAAAATATATGGCGCCTTTCGTGAGTTTGATTCATGGTGTAGATAGCTTAAAATTATTGCAAGAAATCAACAAACAAGCACAAAAAAACAACCGTGTAATTGATTGTTTGTTACAAATTTATATCGCTGAGGAAGAAACAAAATTTGGTTTAAATGAAACGGAACTAGAAGAAATTCTTCACTTAGTGCAAAATGAACATTCGTTACAAAACATTAGAATTATTGGTTTGATGGGAATGGCATCCTTTTCTGAGGACCAAAACCAAATAAAAAAAGAATTTTTAGAGTTAAAATCTTTGTTTGATAAACACAAAACTGTAAAAACTAAAAATTGTCATCTGCAAACTCTTTCTATGGGAATGAGTGGTGATTATCAGCTGGCTATCGATTGCGGGAGTACTATGGTTCGCATTGGAAGTAGTATTTTTGGGGTTAGATAAAAAAAGCCCCCTAGCCCCAAAAGGGGGAACGAAATAGATTATGTATATTTGTCACGAATTATTAACTTATAAATATTCCCCCTTTGGGGGTTAGGGGCTTGTACTGCATACTCGACATAGAAACCACGGGCGGTCAATACAACGAAGAGGGTATTACCGAAATTGCCATCTATAAATTTGATGGGCATGAGGTCGTAGACCAATTTATCAGCTTGGTTAATCCCGAAATTCCGATTCAACCCTTTGTGGTTAAACTTACGGGCATCAACAACGCCATGTTGCGCAGTGCTCCTAAATTTTACGAAATCGCCAAACGTATTATAGAAATCACCGAGGGTTGTATTATTGTGGCTCACAATGCATCCTTTGATTATCGAGTGATAAAAACAGAATTCCGAAGATTGGGATTTGATTTTCAAAAACAAACGCTTTGCACCGTAGAATTATCTAAAAAATTACTTCCTGATTTGCCCTCGTATAGTTTAGGTAAGTTGGTTCGTAGTTTAGGCATTCCTGTAGCCGACAGGCATCGTGCGAGTGGTGATGCTATGGCTACTGTACGCTTATTCAAACTTCTTTTAGCTAAAGATATTGAAAAAGATATTGTCAGAAGTTTTGTAAAAACCGAAATCAAATCGGGGATGGCGCCTAAATTATTGGATATTGTAGAGGCTTTACCCTCTAAAACGGGTATTTACTATATTCATAATGAAAAAGGCGACTTGATTTATATAGGTAAAAGTAAAAATATCAAAAAAAGGGTCAACCAACATTTTACCGGCACTTCTAAAAAAAGCAAGAAAATACAAAAAGAAGTCTATGCTGTTACTTTTGAAGAAACAGGCAGTGAATTGATTGCACTTTTAAAAGAAAGCGAGGAAATTAAGATAAATAAACCCATTTATAACAGAGCGCAACGCAAAACCATTTTCCCTTGGGCGCTGTATGCAGAAAAGGACACTCAAGGCTATCTAGCCTTGAAAGTGTTGAAAGCTGATGGTCGCAAAAAGGAAATCACTTCTTTCAGCAGTCAACTGGAAGGCAAAAATGCCTTGTTCCAAATTACAGAAAAATACCAATTGTGTCAGAAAATTAACGGCTTATACGATACAAAAAAAAGCTGTTTTCAGTATGACATTAAACAATGTTTTGGTGCTTGTATCCAAAAAGAAGCACCTGATGCTTACAACTTGCGTGTGAATGAATTCATCAGCAACCATCAATTCCATAATAATACTATGGTGATTGTTGATAAAGGTCGAACGTTAGAAGAAAGAAGTGCGGTGGTCATTGAAAACGGAATTTACAAAGGCTATTGTTTTTACGATTTAAACCATCAAATCAATACCTTACAAATATTAAAAAACATCCTTGTTCCGATGCAAAACACTCGTGACAGTCGTAATATTATTCAGCATTATATCAATAAAAATAAGATGTTGAAGCTTGTAAAATATTAACATTAAGTTCGGTTTACTGTAAACTAAAAACTAAATTCAAAACATGTTCAATATTCCAGATAAAAACAATCCCTTTCCATTAAACGGATATAACAAACTTTGTTTTTTAAAAAATATCATTCAAAATCCAAATATCATAGTGGGCGATTATACTTATTATGATGATTTTGAAGATGTTGAAAATTTTAAAAAGAACGTCAAATATCATTTTGATTTTACAGGGGATAAATTAATCATTGGTAAATTTTGCATGATTGCATCAGGAGTTAAATTCATTATGAATGGAGCAAATCATCTCACGGAAGCCATTTCGGCTTATCCGTTTGCTATTTTTGGACAGGATTGGCAAGACGCTATGGAAGGTAAATCGTATCCTACAAAAGGCGACACCCTAATAGGTAACGATGTTTGGATAGGTCATAATGCCACGATTATGGCTGGCGTAACTATAGGCGATGGCGCCATTATTGCGACCAACGCCACGGTTACTAAAGACGTAGCGCCCTACACTATTGTAGGTGGTAATCCCGCGCAAGTAATCCGCAAACGCTTCTCTGATGAGGTTATTGAGCTTTTATTAGAAAAGCAATGGTGGCATTGGGATATTGAAAAAATCACCCAAAATGTACAACTTCTTACGAGTAACGATTTTGATAAATTAAAAACAATCTAATGGCACAAAATTATTTGATTACCATTATAGGTCCCACAGCTATTGGCAAAACAGCTTTGGCTATTCAACTAGCTAATCATTTTGGTTGCGAGATTATTTCTTGTGATAGCCGTCAGTTTTTTAAGGAAATGTGTATCGGAACGGCTGTGCCTTCACAGGAAGAATTAGCACAAGCACCACATCATTTTATTCAAAACAAATCCATTTTTGAAAGTTACTCAGTTGGTGATTATGAAGTTGAAGCCTTAGCAAGGCTGGAGGAGTTATTCCAAAAAAATAACATTCAAGTGCTTGTGGGGGGTAGTGGTCTGTATGTAGATGCCGTGTTAAAAGGGTTTGATGAATTTCCTGACATTGATGCTTCGGTACGTGAAACCATTAACAGCAAATATGATGAATTAGGCATCTCCTATCTTCAAGATAATTTAAAAAAATTAGACCCTGATTATTATCAAAAAATAGCGAGCGAAAATCCACAAACGCTTCAAAACCCACAACGTATGAAACGTTTTGTAGAAGTTTGTATAGGGTCAGGGCAACCTTACTCCAGTTTTTTAGGCAAACGCAAAAATCCACGCAACTTCACGCCTATAATTATAGATTTAGAAGCAGACCGTACGTTGATGTATGAACGCATTAACCTTAGAGTTGACTTGATGATGCAACAAGGCTTGTTGGAAGAAGTTAAAACTCTTTTAGCACACAAAGAACTTAACGCCTTACAAACTGTAGGCTATCGCGAATTATTTGATTATTTTGAAGGAAAAGTTTCTTTAGAAGACGCCATTGACCAAATTAAAATGAATACGCGTCGTTTTGCCAAACGCCAAATGACTTGGTTCAAACGTACTGAAAATGCGCTATGGTTTGATTTTAAAACCGCATTAGTTGAAGTTATTAAAAGTATTGAAACAAAAATGGGAAGCTAAAACTTCCCATTTCTTTTAGTCCAAACTCAAAGTAATCTGACCATCATCTTCTAAAGTGATGTTGTAATCTGTTAAATCGGTTCCTTCACCATTTTCGTTATCTTGACGCACTATTTCTGTGGGATGCACTTCAATAGGCTCTTCATACGGCAATGGTTCAAGCATACTAATCTGTTTGATTTTGTCAGCTGTTAATTGATTTCCGAGAGCTTTTATTCCTTTTACAGCAATAAATTGTTCCAAATCAACTGTCATATTTTCTTTTTGAACGCCTCCTTTTTTAGCAAAAACAATTTCTGCCACTGGACGCCAATCGGTTGAAACAATTTCTAACTGTGATTTTTCATGTTCAGAAATAAACAATTCTTCTTTGTTCTCGTTTTCCATTAAGAAACGTTTTACAAAATAACGTTCCTTTTCACCGTCATAATAAATAGCTGAAATAGGCTTTTTAGGATGCCATTTTTCTAATGCTATCATATCATCCTCAAAATGGGTAGTCAACTCAGGAACTACCGTTTTTATTTTACCCGATTGATGGATAATTAGCAAACGGTCACTAGGTTTGAACTCTCCTAGCAACTCTCCTCTTCCATCTACATTCAAACGTTGCACTGTGTCGTCAAACCATACCTTACGCGGGCGCAACGTAGAAATACCTCTTTCTTTTAACTCAATTTTCTTAATCGGATATTTAGCCACCGTGTTTCCTTTTGAAGCACGTCCTTTAATCATAATTTCAGCAAAATCAACGTCCCATTTCAGTTTCTTCACGCTACCCACTTGGCGCAACAAAATCGTAACCGTTTCTGCTTCTCCATTAGGATTGGCTGAAAAATATAAAACTTGTGAACCTGTTTTTTCTTGGGTTAAATCATATTCCTTGTCACGAGTTACCCCCGAAACATTAAAACGCTTGATAAACGATGGTCCTGATTTCCCATCGCGGTAAATCATGTTATAGATGGTACGCTTATCATTTTTATCAAAAACAGCAATATGAATAATATCTTTACCAATGAATTTTTTCTCGTCTACTTTGGTAATAATCATTTTACCATTTCGCAAGAAACAAATTACATCGTCAATATCGGAACAATCCGCTACGTATTCGTCTTTCTTTAAACCAGTACCTATAAAGCCTTCTTCTCGGTTTACATAGAGTTTTGTATTACGTAAAACTACTTTTGTAGCCTCAATATTCTCAAAATTTCTGATTTCAGTTTTACGCTCACGTCCTTTACCATATTTCTCTTTCAATCGGGCAAAGAAATCTATCGCAAACTGAGTCAAATGCTCTAAATGATGCTTGACTTGTGCAATTTCATCTTCTAATTTCGCAATCAATTCATCTGCTTTAGCCGAGTCGAAACGAGTGATACGAATCATCGGAATTTGGGTTAACTTTTGTAAATCCTCATCGACTATATCACGCAATAATAGATTTTTGAAAGGTTCAAAACGCTCGTACATATAGGTATATAACGAATCTTTATCACTATACAACTTAAAGTCAATGTACATTTCTTCACGTATGAATATTTTTTCTAAGGTTGAAAAATGCCATTTGGTTTCCAACTCTGCTAATTGCACTTCTAGCTCTTGACGTAACAAATCGACAGTACGATGCGTGGACATTCTAAGCATATCAGAAACCCCAATAAACAAAGGTTTGTTGTCCTCAATAATACAGCCCAATGGAGAAATAGAAGTTTCACATGCCGTAAAAGCATACAACGCATCGATTGTTTTATCTGGAGAAACACCTGGTGGCAAATGAATCAATATTTCAACTTCCGCTGCCGTATTGTCTTCAATTTTCTTGATTTTAATCTTCCCTTTATCATTCGCTTTCAAGATACTATCAATCAAGGAAGTTGTATTAGTAGAAAAAGGAATTTGTGTAATTACCAACGTTTGCTTATCCAATTGCGAAACCTTTGCACGCACGCGTACGCGACCGCCTCGCAATCCATCGTTATAGTTGGACACATCAGCAATACCAGCCGTTGGAAAATCAGGATAAAGTGTGAATGCTTTTCCCTTTAATATTTTAATTGAAGCGTCAATTAACTCGTTGAAATTATGGGGTAAAATCTTAGTAGATAAACCTACAGCAATCCCTTCCCCACCCTGTGCTAATAGCAATGGGAATTTCACGGGCAAGTTAATGGGTTCTGCACGACGACCATCATACGACAATCCCCATTCGGTTATTTTAGGAGAATATAAAACCTCTAGAGCAAATTTACTCAAGCGTGCCTCGATATAACGGGATGCCGCAGCACCATCTCCCGTTAGTATATTCCCCCAGTTTCCTTGGGTATCTATCAATAAGTCTTTTTGACCAATTTGCACCATGGCATCACCAATACTGGCATCACCGTGTGGGTGGTATTGCATGGTATGTCCTACTACATTGGCCACTTTATTATAACGCCCGTCGTCCAACTCTTTCATGGAGTGCATGATACGACGCTGCACGGGTTTGAATCCATCCTCAATGGCAGGTACTGCACGCTCCAAGATTACATAAGAAGCATAATCTAGGAACCAATCCTTGTACATTCCAGTAACCTTGGTAATCGTAGCTTCTGGATTTTCGTCTTGTTCGTAAAAATGTTCCCCTTCAAAATGTCCTTCCGCTGTAGGATTTTCTTCGGCTTGGTTTTCGTTTTGTGGGGTTAAATCTTCTATATTTTCGTTTTCTTCTTGCATAATCATATTTTTGTTACACGAAGTTTCTCAAAGTACTTCACAATGTTTCACAAAGTTTTTTAAACTTCTTTGACTTTGTGCTAAACTTAGGGTGACTTTGTGTAACCATTCTTACGAAATTATCTTTTTAAATTCTTCTACTGTTGGCAACACTGTTTTGTATTTGCTAGCGAATATTTGGTCATTTTCTTCTGGCAATGAATATTCTACTAACAAATCGCTTTTATTTTGACATAAAATTATTCCAATGGTTTTGTTTTCGTCTTCCAAACGCATTTCTCTATCGTAATAATTGACATACATTTGCATTTGGCCTAAATCTTGATGTTTGAGTTCGCCAATTTTCAAATCAATTAACACAAAACATTTTAAAACTCGGTTATAAAAAAACAAGTCAATATAAAAATGTTTTTCATCAAATGAAATTCTTTTTTGACGCGCCACAAAGGTAAATCCATGCCCTAATTCCATCAAAAAGGCTTCTAATTTGTCTATGATTTCAGTTTCTAGTTCTTCTTCCGAATACTGTGCTTTTTCAGCTAATCCTAAAAACTCTAATATATACGGATCTTTTATTAAATCTTTTGGTTTTTCGATAATTTGACCTTCCAAGGCAAGTTTTAAAACTTCTTCTTTATCTCTGCTTAATGATAATCTTCCAAATAATGCCGAATTGTATTGACGTTTTAATTCACGAACACTCCAATTGTGTTTGATAGATTCTATTTCATAGAAATTGCGTTCTAGTTTATCTTCTATGCTAATTAAAAAAACATAATGTGTCCAAGTCAATCTAAATTCCGTAGTCAGTGATTGCGTCTTTTTATCAATACCAAAAATCTGAGATAGAGCCTCATATTTTGAACTTTCAGATTTCCGCATCAGTGATGCGGAAATTTCAATATTAGAAATCCGAGTCAGTGACGCGGAATTTGAATATACAATATAAAACTTCCTAAATCGTTCTAAATTATCAACTGAAAAACCTTTTCCAAACTCTGTAGTTAACCTATCTGATAATAATTTGAGTAGCTGTTTTCCATATTCAGCCCTATTTTCTCCTTTTTGTTCTTCTTCAACTATTTTACGACCAATTTCATAATTAGTCATAACCAAAGTTTGATTAACGGTACGAAGTAACTGCTGTTGTGAACTTTTAACAATAGTAATCACCTCCTGAAAGAAATTGTTTTCAGGGTTGAGGGATGTTTTATTGTTTAATTGTTTGTACATTAATGAGTTTCACTAAGTCTCACAAAGTTTAGCACAAAGCTTCACTATGTTATTAAATAACTAATCTTTTTATTCCGTCTTTTAATGATCTTTTATAAAAGTTTAAAAGTAATCCCAATCTACAATCTGCTAGTCGCATATAAGTCAAACATTGTGCAGTATGTTCGATTGTAAATTCTTCAACTACTTTTAACTCGATAATAACTTTATCATTTACTATTATATCTACTCTATATCCGCAATCAAATTTGATATCTTCATAAACTACTGGAAATCCTTTTTCTTGTTTAACATTTAATCCACATTTTTCTAATTCATAAGCTAAACACTCTCTATATACTTTTTCCAATAATCCTGAGCCTAATTTTGTATGAACTTTATAAGCACAGTCTAAAATTATTTTACTGATATCGTTTTCTTCTTGCATATTCATTTTTTTTGTTTCACAATGTTTTTCAAAGTACTTCACAATGTTTCACAAAGTTTTTTAATTTCATTGACTTTGTGCTTAACTTAGTGTGACTCAGTGTGACCTTTTCTCAATAAATAGTAATAACACTAAATTTCTCAAAGTTAAACCTAAAAAACTTCTTTGACTTCGTGCCAAACTTTGTGTGACTTTGTGCTACGACGTCAACTCCTCCACCGTATCCAACTCCACTTTCAGATTCTTGATAATAAACTCCTGACGGTCAGGAGTATTTTTACCCATATAGAATTCTAATAATTTTTCGATAGAAGTCGCTTTGTCCAACATTACAGGGTCTAAACGAATATCTTCCCCTATAAAATGCTTGAACTCATCAGGTGAAATCTCCCCTAATCCCTTGAATCGGGTGATTTCTGGTTTTGGTTTTAGTTTTTCAATGGCATCTCTACGTTCTTCATCGCTATAACAATAAATCGTCTCTTTCTTGTTACGCACACGGAACAAAGGCGTTTGCAAAATATACAAATGTCCTTCTTTGATGATTTCTGGAAAAAACTGCAAGAAAAAGGTAATTAACAACAAACGGATGTGCATCCCGTCGACATCGGCATCAGTTGCAATTACAATGTTGTTGTAACGCAAATCTTCCATGCTTTCTTCAATATTCAATGCGGCTTGAAGCAAATTGAATTCCTCATTTTCATACACTATCTTTTTGGTCATTCCATAGGTATTCAAAGGCTTTCCACGTAAACTAAATACCGCTTGAGTATTCACATCACGTGATTTCGTTATGGAACCCGAAGCTGAATCTCCCTCGGTAATGAACAAAGTACTCTCTAAACTACGTGAATTTTTAGCATCGGTAAGATGTACACGACAGTCACGCAATTTCTTATTGTGTAAACTCGCTTTCTTAGCACGTTCTTTAGCCAACTTACGAATACCTGACAATTCTTTACGTTCACGTTCAGCTTGCAGAATTTTACGAAGTAATAAATCGGCAATTTCAGGATTTTTATGTAAAAAGTTATCTAAATTCGTTTTGATGAAATCATTAACATAAGTACGAACAGATGGCGAATTAGGTCCCATATCGGTAGAACCTAATTTGGTTTTCGTTTGCGATTCAAAGACAGGTTCTTCTACTTTAACCGAAATAGCAGAAACTATCGATTTACGAATATCAGATGCCTCAAAACTTTTATTGTAAAACTCTTTTATCGTACGAACTATAGCCTCACGAAATGCTCCCAAGTGTGTACCTCCTTGAGTTGTATTTTGACCATTAACAAACGAGTAATATTCTTCCGAATACTGTGTTTTACTATGGGTCATGGCAATTTCGATATCTTCACCAGTCAGGTGAATGATAGGATATTGCATATCTTCTTCAGTAATGGTCTCCTCTAACAAATCTTTCAATCCATTTTCAGAGAAGAATTTTTCACCATTATAAACTATTGTCAATCCTTTATTAAGATAACAATAGTTTTTTAACATCCTAACAATGTATTCGTTACGATACTTATAATTTTTAAAAATCGTATCATCTGCTATAAAACTAACTTTGGTACCTTTACGCTTAGTAGTCTCTATAACATCTTCTTCTAAGGTAAGTGTTCCAGCAGAAAATTCGGCTGCTTTTTGTTGATTATCACGTACTGATTCTACTCTAAAGAAAGTAGAGAGTGCATTTACTGCTTTAGTACCGACTCCATTTAAACCAACTGATTTTTTGAAAGCTTTTGAATCGTATTTTCCTCCCGTATTCATTTTAGAAACTACATCTACTACTTTCCCTAAAGGAATACCACGTCCGTAGTCACGCACCGTTACGGTACGATCTTTAAGAGTAACTTCTATGGTTCTTCCTGCCCCCATCACAAACTCGTCGATACAGTTATCTAGAACCTCTTTTACTAAAATATAAATACCATCATCAGGAGATGACCCATCTCCCAATTTACCAATGTACATCCCAGGACGCATACGGATATGTTCCCTCCAGTCGAGAGAACGAATATTGTCTTCGGTGTATTGATTTTGTTCGAACATAAATAAAAAATCGATTTGGTGCTAAGATACTTGAAAAGTATGTAAAAAGAAAATAAAACAACCTATTAACAAAAATAAATAAAGAAAAAAAATACATACATTATTATTTTATTAACATTTTTTTTAGATATTTGATAAAACAATAACCTAAAAAAAATAAATATGAAAAAAATTCATTGCTTATTATTACTAATAATGACTTGGACAGGTTTTACTCAAAACTTCATAAAAGGATCTATTAAAGACACTGGAGGCCTAGGAATTCCAGGAGTTAACATTATTGCTAACAATGCAGGTTCTACTACATCTGATTTTGATGGTGGTTTTTCTTTAAAACTAAATCCAGGAAAGCATACCTTAAAATTCAATTATATGGGGTACAAAACAGAAGTTAGAGAAATTGAAATGAAGGACCAAAATATTGAACTAAACATAATACTTCAAGAAGAAAATAAAAGTCTAGACGAAGTAGTTGTAGTAGGCACTAGAACAGCTCCCCGAAGTAATACTACCACTCCCCTACCTGTAGACTTATTATCTTCTAAAGAACTAGCTTCAACAGGGCAAGCAACATTTGATAAAGCATTACAATATAGAATTCCCTCATTTAATACCGTTCAAACTCCTGTAAATGACGCTACATCTTTATTAGATCCCTATGAGATACGAAATATGGGACCTAGCCGTACATTAATATTAATAAACGGCAAACGTAAAAACATGAGTGCCTTAGTATATACACAAACCTCTCCTGGACGTGGCGAAACAGGATCTGATATTTCTGCTATTCCGCAAGACGCTATTGAAAGAGTTGAAATATTACGTGATGGTGCCTCAGCTCAATACGGATCCGATGCTATTGCTGGGGTTATGAACATCATACTAAAAAACAATCCTAATTCAGGTTCTACCACTCTACGAACAGGAATTACAGGAAAAGGAGATGGAAAAATGATTGGCGCAAGCCTTAATAATGGCACCACTGCTTTTAACGAAAAAGGGTTTATTAATTACACCTTAGATTTTTCCAAAGTAACTTTAGCTAATAGACCAGGCACTGTTGATGCACAAGGTGAAGCTAAAGATTTTGGTGCCAACATAACAGATGTACAAGATTTTCTAAACAGACATCCAGATGCAGGCAACATAAATGGAGCGCCTGCAACCGCAACTGCTAAATTTGAAATCAATGGAGGCGTAGATACATCTGAAAATTCAAAATTATATTTCAATGGTGCTTATGTTTACAAAAAAGTAAATTCATTTGCAAACTACAGAACTCCCTACTGGAGAACCTTAACAGACTATCCTTTTTTAAATCAATTATTCCCAGGAAATGGAAAAAATGGATATGATGGATATGCCCCTACATTTGAAGGAGATCTTAACGATTACAATGCTACCTTAGGCTTAAAATCAACCAAAAACGGATGGAATACTGATTTAAGCATCACTTTTGGAGGTAATATGCAAGAATACACAGTAAACAATTCATTTAACCGTTCTAATATTCTAGATAGTAACGGTGCCAATCTTTATCTTCAAAACAGTCCTATTTCATTTAAACCAGGAGGAACAAAATTTGATCACATAGTAGGAAATATAGACATAAATAAAAATTTAACTGATAAAATCAGTTTTGCTATAGGCACAGAGTTCAGAACTGAAAACTTTACCATTATTGAAGGAGACAAAGCTTCTTGGGATGGAATGGGTGCCGATTCATTTGCTGGCAACAGACCCGAAAACTCAGGAAAATTCAATCGCTATAACATTGGAGGATATATAGCAACCACAATAGATTTTACAAAAGATTTTCTACTAGATGCTACTTTACGTGGTGAAAATTACAGTGACTTTGGTACAACTTACATCGGTAAATTAAGTGGCAGATATAAATTTTTAGATGACAAAATAACATTAAGAGCATCTATATCATCTGGATTCAGAGCTCCTTCATTACATCAAATTTACACCCAAAAATCTCAATATAGCTTTTTCCCAGGACAAGGTGTTTTAGCAAGCGGATTAGTAAACAATGTATCACCTCAAGCACGTCAAATGGGAATTGAAAAACTAAAAGCTGAAAAATCTGAAAATTACACAATTGGACTAGGTTTTAAACCAATGAAAAACATAACATTAACACTTGACTACTACCACATCAATGTTTACGACAGAATCGTTTTAAGTGATGAAATTAAAGATGTAACTATTAACGGAAAAAATCTCGGAACATTATCTTTCTTTACTAACGCTTTGGATACAAGAACAAGAGGTATTGATGTTGTTGCAGGCATACGAAACATTAAATTAGGAAGTGGAGATTTAGGATTTAATTTATCTGGAAATTACACATTTGAAAACTGGAATACCAATAAAATCCCTGTAAAGTTCGGAAAAGATCTTATAGATGCCACACAACAGCATTTATTATTTACTTCTCGTCCTAAAACTAAATGGATTTTAGGAACTAATTATGACATTGGAAAATTTGGTTTCTCATTAAACAATACCTTATTTGGAAAAACAGTATTCAAACAAGCTGGATTAGATTCTAATTTAAGAACTGAATTCAAACCAAAAGTCGTAACTGACTTAGGAATAAATTTTAATCCCACAAACAAATTAACTTTCGCCTTAAACATCAATAACTTATTTAATATTTTACCTAAATGGGAATTTAAAGCTGAAAATAGTACGGGAGAAGCTAGTTTAACAGACCCTAATTTTGTAAAAACACAATCAAATTTAATTACTTTCAACCAACGTTATTCGCAGATGACCTATGACGGATACCATTTCAGCCAATTAGGAACTATGTTCAATCTATCTTTAAACTATAAATTTTAAAACAAAGAAGGCTGTCAAAATGACAGCCTTCTTTATTACTAAATTATCCGGATACCTCGGAAATAATTTTCATATAATCGATTCTTAGAAAGTAAGCTCTACATTACTAGTACACCTTCTTATAAACCAATATTAAAAATACCAATAACCAAGCTATACATTAAACCTAAAGTGCATTACATCACCATCCTTCACTATATACTCCTTACCTTCCACACGCAATTTACCAGCTTCCTTCACCTTACTTTCAGAACCAAAAGTCACATAATCATCATAAGCGATCACCTCTGCACGAATAAACCCTTTCTCAAAATCTGAGTGAATCACACCCGCAGCTTTCGGAGCCGTATCTCCAACTTGAATTGTCCAAGCACGAACCTCCTTCACCCCAGCCGTAAAATACGTCTGTAAATTCAATAATTTATATGCAGAACGAATCAACTTCGACACACCAGGCTCTTCTAACCCCATGTCCCCTAAAAACATTTGACGCTCTTCATAAGTTTCTAACTCCGTAATATCCGCTTCAGTAGCAACCGCTAACACAATCACCTGCGCATTCTCATCCTTCACCAACTCTTTCACTTGCTCAACATACGCATTCCCGTTAGCTGCCGATGCTTCATCCACATTGCACACATACAACACAGGCTTTGAAGTAATCAACTGAATCATATCTAAACAATCCGCCTCATCCTGATTTTTAGGCTCAATGACACGAGCCGATTTCCCCTCTAACAAAACCGCCTTAATACGCTCTAATAAATCCGCTTCAACAATCGCTTCTTTATTTCCAGACTTAGCCGTTTTCTTAGCCTTATCTAAACGTTTTTCAACCGTTTCAAGGTCTTTCAATTGCAATTCAATATCAATCGTCTCTTTGTCACGAATCGGGTTCACATTCCCATCCACGTGCACAATATTATCATTATCAAAACAACGCAACACATGAATAATTGCGTTACATTCGCGAATATTCCCCAAAAATTGATTTCCTAATCCTTCCCCTTTACTCGCACCTTTTACCAATCCGGCAATATCCACAATCTCAACAGTCGCAGGCAACACACGCTCTGGGTTAACCAATTCTTCTAATTTTTCCAAACGCGGGTCTGGTACATTCACCACCCCAATATTCGGTTCAATCGTACAAAACGGAAAATTAGCACTC
The DNA here is from genome assembly GCF_052828645.1 of Flavobacterium sp. TN-1. Classification (NCBI taxonomy): domain Bacteria; kingdom Pseudomonadati; phylum Bacteroidota; class Flavobacteriia; order Flavobacteriales; family Flavobacteriaceae; genus Flavobacterium; species Flavobacterium sp. TN-1. The sequence goes on along the minus strand of NZ_CM128253.1, from coordinate 1,914,140 downwards.
TGTGCCTTCGCATTCGACAAACAATTGAATAAAGTTGATTTTCCTACATTCGGTAAGCCTACAATACCTGCTTTCATGGTTAATTATTTTTAAAAAGTCTGCAAATATAGCCTTTTTATCCTTCAAATACTAATTTTTTGGGCGTGCCCCGCCTCAAACAAAACTTTCGTCAGCCTTTGGCGCGAGTTCCTCCTTTCGTCGGGTCGCGTGCTTCGCGCTACACAGTAGCTTGCTACGCCCGCTCACGCGGTGATTTCGGTTTGATAGTACAAACTCGTATAAAACAAAAAACCCTTCATCGTTTCGGATGAAGGGTTTCCAAAGAAAGGCGGCGATCTACTCTCCCACAGTATGCAGTACCATCGACGCAGGCGGGCTTAACTTCTCTGTTCGAAATGGGAAGAGGTGAGCCCCGCCGCAATAACCACCTTAAGGTTTTTAGTGATGAGTGATTAGTGAGAAGTGATTAGCTTAAATCTAGTCACTGGTTACTTATTACTTTTCACTGCAAGCTTTGCTTGCCAATATTTTAACATATTGAGATAAATATTCAATTTGGAAAGAATTTTACGCCCCACCCTTGCTCCTCCCCTTTGGGGAGGTTGGGTGGGGCACCAATAAGCTTACGGGTTATTAGTACTACTTGACTGTGACATTACTGCCTTTACATCTATAGCCTATCAACGTGGTGATCTTCCACGACCCTTAAAAGAAATCTCATCTTGTGGTGGGTTTCGCGCTTATATGCTTTCAGCGCTTATCCCTTCCCAACGTAGCTACTCTGCGGTGCTCCTGGCGGAACAACAGATACACCAGCGGTTGGTCCAACTCGGTCCTCTCGTACTAGAGTCAGATCCACTCAAATTTCTAACGCCCACAGTAGATAGAGACCGAACTGTCTCACGACGTTCTGAACCCAGCTCGCGTGCCACTTTAATGGGCGAACAGCCCAACCCTTGGGACCTTCTCCAGCCCCAGGATGTGACGAGCCGACATCGAGGTGCCAAACCCCCCCGTCGATATGAGCTCTTGGGGGAGATCAGCCTGTTATCCCCGGCGTACCTTTTATCCTTTGAGCGATGGCCCTTCCATGCGGAACCACCGGATCACTATGCTCTACTTTCGTACCTGATCGACCTGTATGTCTCTCAGTCAAGCTCCCTTTTGCCATTGCACTCTACGCACGGTTACCAAGCGTGCTGAGGGAACCTTTAGAAGCCTCCGTTACTCTTTTGGAGGCGACCACCCCAGTCAAACTACCCACCAAGCAATGTCCCCGCCAAGGGCGGGTTAGATCTCAGATAAGCAAAGGGTGGTATTTCAACAATGACTCCACAACGCCTGGCGACGCCATTTCATAGTCTCCCACCTATCCTACACATCACTTATCCAAGACCAATACTAAGCTATAGTAAAGGTGCACAGGGTCTTTTCGTCCCACTGCGGGTAATCGGCATCTTCACCGATACTACAATTTCACCGAGCTCATGGCTGAGACAGTGTCCAGATCGTTACACCATTCGTGCAGGTCGGAACTTACCCGACAAGGAATTTCGCTACCTTAGGACCGTTATAGTTACGGCCGCCGTTTACTGGGGCTTCAATTCAATGCTTCTGATTGCTCATAACATCTCCTCTTAACCTTCCAGCACCGGGCAGGTGTCAGGCCCTATACGTCATCTTACGATTTTGCAGAGCCCTGTGTTTTTGATAAACAGTCGCCTGGACCTTTTCACTGCGGCCAGCTTGCGCTGGCGACCTTTCTCCCGAAGTTACAGGTCTATTTTGCCTAATTCCTTAGCCATGAATCTCTCGAGCGCCTTAGGATACTCTCCTCAACTACCTGTGTCGGTTTACGGTACGGGTACTTATAATCTATGTTTAGAAGGTTTTCTTGGCAGCCTTTAGGTACTCTATCCCTTTGTCCGAAGACTCCGAGTACTATCGCATTTCACCAGTCCCAGCGGATTTGCCTACTGGGCCTATAGTTAGGTGCTTTAACGAACTATTCCGTCAGTTCGCGGTACTTTCACCACTGCGTCGCTCCATCACAATTATAAGTAGTACGGGAATATTAACCCGTTGGCCATCGACTGTTCCTTTCGGATTCGCCTTAGGACCCGACTAACCCGCAGCTGATTAGCATAGCTGCGGAAACCTTAGTTTTGCGGCGGGGGTGTTTCTCGCACCCCTTATCGTTACTTATGCCTACATTTTCTTTTCTAACTTCTCCAGCATCTCTCACAAGACACCTTCGGCGATGTTAGAATGCTCCCCTACCACTTGTACAGTGTACAAATCCATAGCTTCGGTAGTATGCTTATGCCCGATTATTATCCATGCTCGATCGCTCGACTAGTGAGCTGTTACGCACTCTTTAAATGAATGGCTGCTTCCAAGCCAACATCCTAGCTGTCGATGCAATCAAACCGCGTTTGTTCAACTTAGCATACATTTGGGGACCTTAGCTGATGGTCTGGGTTCTTTCCCTCTCGGACTTGGACCTTAGCACCCAAGCCCTCACTGCTGTGTATATTATATAGCATTCGGAGTTTGTCAGGAATTGGTAGGCGGTGAAGCCCCCGCATCCAATCAGTAGCTCTACCTCTATATAACTCAACCACAGCGCTGCACCTAAATGCATTTCGGGGAGTACGAGCTATTTCCGAGTTTGATTGGCCTTTCACCCCTACCCACAGGTCATCCGAAGACTTTTCAACGTCAACCGGTTCGGACCTCCACTGTGTGTTACCACAGCTTCATCCTGCCCATGGGTAGATCACACGGTTTCGCGTCTACCACTACTGACTATAGCGCCCTATTCAGACTCGCTTTCGCTACGGATCCGTGACTTAATCACTTAACCTTGCCAGTAACGGTAACTCGTAGGCTCATTATGCAAAAGGCACGCCGTCACAGCTTATGCTGCTCCGACCGCTTGTAGGCGTATGGTTTCAGGTTCTTTTTCACTCCGTTATTCACGGTTCTTTTCACCTTTCCCTCACGGTACTGGTTCACTATCGGTCTCTCAGGAGTATTTAGCCTTAGCGGATGGTCCCGCCAGATTCAGACAGGGTTTCTCGTGCCCCGCCCTACTCAGGATACCACTATTCTTTATATTCTTTGCTTATACGGGACTTTCACCTTCTTTGGTTAACCTTTCCAGGTTATTCTAATTCTGTTTATAAGAAATATTGTGGTCCTACAACCCCGTTATTGCCGTAACAACAACGGTTTGGGCTATTCCGCGTTCGCTCGCCACTACTTACGGAATCACTTTTGTTTTCTTCTCCTCCGCCTACTTAGATGTTTCAGTTCAGCGGGTTTGCCTCCTATTGGATAATGCATCTTCAATGCATTGGGTTGCCCCATTGGGATATCTACGGATCTATTCGTGTGTGCCAATCCCCGTAGCTTTTCGCAGCTTATCACGTCCTTCTTCGCCTCTGAGAGCCTAGGCATCCCCCATACGCCCTTATTTTGCTTATTGTTTTCTTTTTTTTAGTGATTAGTTCTTAGTAATTAGTGACTAGCCCTAAGACTAATTACTATTCACTCTGTACTAATTACTAAAGTGTTCTTTCTACTTGTTTGTATGTTTATCTCAATATGTCAATGAACTTTATTCAATTTGAAGATTTGATGATTCGTTAATTTGAAGATGTTATTCATTTTCAAATTTTCAAATCAATTCATTTTCAAATCAATTTGGTGGAGAATATCGGAGTCGAACCGATGACCTCCTGCGTGCAAGGCAGGCGCTCTAGCCAGCTGAGCTAATCCCCCATTCTTTTTCTATTTTGAATGTTGATTTATATATTTTGAATTATTTTTCAAATTCATGATTTAAAATTTATAATTCAAAATTCGCTTCTAGAATTTCCTTTTAAACTTAATTTTTTTAAATTTTCAAATTAATCAATTTTCAAATTTACTTGTAGTCCCGGGCAGACTCGAACTGCCGACCCCTACATTATCAGTGTAGTACTCTAACCAGCTGAGCTACGAGACTCTGTATTTTAAGTCTTTTTTTTTTTGAATTAACAGCGAGAGTAAGGGTCTATTTTCTTTTTTTTGTCTCTAGAAAGGAGGTGTTCCAGCCGCACCTTCCGGTACGGCTACCTTGTTACGACTTAGCCCTAGTTACCAGTTTTACCCTAGGCAGCTCCTTGCGGTCACCGACTTCAGGTACCCCCAGCTTCCATGGCTTGACGGGCGGTGTGTACAAGGCCCGGGAACGTATTCACCGCAGCATGGCTGATCTGCGATTACTAGCGAATCCAGCTTCACGGAGTCGAGTTGCAGACTCCGATCCGAACTGAGAACGGTTTTGTAGATTCGCGCCTACTTGCGTAGTGGCTGCTCTCTGTACCGTCCATTGTAGCACGTGTGTAGCCCAAGGCGTAAGGGCCGTGATGATTTGACGTCATCCCCACCTTCCTCACGGTTTGCACCGGCAGTCTTGCTAGAGTTCCCGACTTGACTCGCTGGCAACTAGCAACAGGGGTTGCGCTCGTTATAGGACTTAACCTGACACCTCACGGCACGAGCTGACGACAACCATGCAGCACCTTGAAAAACGTCCGAAGAAAGATCTGTTTCCAAATCTGTCGTTTCCCATTTAAGCCTTGGTAAGGTTCCTCGCGTATCATCGAATTAAACCACATGCTCCTCCGCTTGTGCGGGCCCCCGTCAATTCCTTTGAGTTTCACTCTTGCGAGCGTACTCCCCAGGTGGGATACTTATCACTTTCGCTTAGCCACTCAGATTGCTCCAAACAGCTAGTATCCATCGTTTACGGCGTGGACTACCAGGGTATCTAATCCTGTTCGCTCCCCACGCTTTCGTCCATCAGCGTCAATGTACTCGTAGTAACCTGCCTTCGCAATTGGTATTCCATGTAATCTCTAAGCATTTCACCGCTACACTACATATTCTAGTTACTTCCAAGTAATTCAAGTCTTACAGTATCAATGGCCGTTTGATCGTTGAGCGACCAGATTTCACCACTGACTTATAAAACCGCCTACGGACCCTTTAAACCCAATGATTCCGGATAACGCTTGGATCCTCCGTATTACCGCGGCTGCTGGCACGGAGTTAGCCGATCCTTATTCTTACAGTACCGTCAAGCTCCCTCGCAAGGGAGTGTTTCTTCCTGTACAAAAGCAGTTTACAATCCATAGGACCGTCATCCTGCACGCGGCATGGCTGGTTCAGACTTGCGTCCATTGACCAATATTCCTCACTGCTGCCTCCCGTAGGAGTCTGGTCCGTGTCTCAGTACCAGTGTGGGGGATCTCCCTCTCAGGACCCCTACCCATCGTCGCCTTGGTGTGCCGTTACCACACCAACTAGCTAATGGGACGCATGCTCATCTTGTACCGTTGGAACTTTAATAATTAAATGATGCCATTTAATAATACTATGGGGTATTAATCCAAATTTCTCTGGGCTATCCCCCTGTACAAGGTAGATTGCATACGCGTTACGCACCCGTGCGCCGGTCTCAAAGGAGCAAGCTCCTTCTACCCCTCGACTTGCATGTGTTAAGCCTGCCGCTAGCGTTCATCCTGAGCCAGGATCAAACTCTTCATCGTATGTTTTTTATAGCTTTTGAGCTAAATATTTTTGACAAAGAATGCTAGTTTTCTTACTCTCTTATTTTTTTGTTTTAATATTGCTATTAAAACGTGCTGTCAATCCAATATGTCTATGAACTTGTTTCTTTTGTTTTTCGCTTTTGACTTATTGTCTTAGCGGCTGCAAAGGTAGTGTTTCTTTTAGTATTTCCAAGTGTTTTTTTACTTTTTTTTGAAAGTTTTTTATTTTCTTGGTTTTCTTTAATAATAGGAACGTAGTTGCTTTGCTGGGATAAAAAATCCCCTGTTTTGCAGGGGATTTTTATGTTTAATTCTGTTTTTTCAGAATAAAGAAAGGCGGCGATCTACTCTCCCACAGTATGCAGTACCATCGACGCAGGCGGGCTTAACTTCTCTGTTCGAAATGGGAAGAGGTGAGCCCCGCCGCAATAACCACCTTAAGGTTTTTAGTGATGAGTGATTAGTGAGAAGTGATTAGCTTAAATCTAGTCACTGGTTACTTATTACTTTTCACTGCAAGCTTTGCTTGCCAATATTTTAACATATTGAGATAAATATTCAATTTGGAAAGAATTTTACGCCCCACCCTTGCTCCTCCCCTTTGGGGAGGTTGGGTGGGGCACCAATAAGCTTACGGGTTATTAGTACTACTTGACTGTGACATTACTGCCTTTACATCTATAGCCTATCAACGTGGTGATCTTCCACGACCCTTAAAAGAAATCTCATCTTGTGGTGGGTTTCGCGCTTATATGCTTTCAGCGCTTATCCCTTCCCAACGTAGCTACTCTGCGGTGCTCCTGGCGGAACAACAGATACACCAGCGGTTGGTCCAACTCGGTCCTCTCGTACTAGAGTCAGATCCACTCAAATTTCTAACGCCCACAGTAGATAGAGACCGAACTGTCTCACGACGTTCTGAACCCAGCTCGCGTGCCACTTTAATGGGCGAACAGCCCAACCCTTGGGACCTTCTCCAGCCCCAGGATGTGACGAGCCGACATCGAGGTGCCAAACCCCCCCGTCGATATGAGCTCTTGGGGGAGATCAGCCTGTTATCCCCGGCGTACCTTTTATCCTTTGAGCGATGGCCCTTCCATGCGGAACCACCGGATCACTATGCTCTACTTTCGTACCTGATCGACCTGTATGTCTCTCAGTCAAGCTCCCTTTTGCCATTGCACTCTACGCACGGTTACCAAGCGTGCTGAGGGAACCTTTAGAAGCCTCCGTTACTCTTTTGGAGGCGACCACCCCAGTCAAACTACCCACCAAGCAATGTCCCCGCCAAGGGCGGGTTAGATCTCAGATAAGCAAAGGGTGGTATTTCAACAATGACTCCACAACGCCTGGCGACGCCATTTCATAGTCTCCCACCTATCCTACACATCACTTATCCAAGACCAATACTAAGCTATAGTAAAGGTGCACAGGGTCTTTTCGTCCCACTGCGGGTAATCGGCATCTTCACCGATACTACAATTTCACCGAGCTCATGGCTGAGACAGTGTCCAGATCGTTACACCATTCGTGCAGGTCGGAACTTACCCGACAAGGAATTTCGCTACCTTAGGACCGTTATAGTTACGGCCGCCGTTTACTGGGGCTTCAATTCAATGCTTCTGATTGCTCATAACATCTCCTCTTAACCTTCCAGCACCGGGCAGGTGTCAGGCCCTATACGTCATCTTACGATTTTGCAGAGCCCTGTGTTTTTGATAAACAGTCGCCTGGACCTTTTCACTGCGGCCAGCTTGCGCTGGCGACCTTTCTCCCGAAGTTACAGGTCTATTTTGCCTAATTCCTTAGCCATGAATCTCTCGAGCGCCTTAGGATACTCTCCTCAACTACCTGTGTCGGTTTACGGTACGGGTACTTATAATCTATGTTTAGAAGGTTTTCTTGGCAGCCTTTAGGTACTCTATCCCTTTGTCCGAAGACTCCGAGTACTATCGCATTTCACCAGTCCCAGCGGATTTGCCTACTGGGCCTATAGTTAGGTGCTTTAACGAACTATTCCGTCAGTTCGCGGTACTTTCACCACTGCGTCGCTCCATCACAATTATAAGTAGTACGGGAATATTAACCCGTTGGCCATCGACTGTTCCTTTCGGATTCGCCTTAGGACCCGACTAACCCGCAGCTGATTAGCATAGCTGCGGAAACCTTAGTTTTGCGGCGGGGGTGTTTCTCGCACCCCTTATCGTTACTTATGCCTACATTTTCTTTTCTAACTTCTCCAGCATCTCTCACAAGACACCTTCGGCGATGTTAGAATGCTCCCCTACCACTTGTACAGTGTACAAATCCATAGCTTCGGTAGTATGCTTATGCCCGATTATTATCCATGCTCGATCGCTCGACTAGTGAGCTGTTACGCACTCTTTAAATGAATGGCTGCTTCCAAGCCAACATCCTAGCTGTCGATGCAATCAAACCGCGTTTGTTCAACTTAGCATACATTTGGGGACCTTAGCTGATGGTCTGGGTTCTTTCCCTCTCGGACTTGGACCTTAGCACCCAAGCCCTCACTGCTGTGTATATTATATAGCATTCGGAGTTTGTCAGGAATTGGTAGGCGGTGAAGCCCCCGCATCCAATCAGTAGCTCTACCTCTATATAACTCAACCACAGCGCTGCACCTAAATGCATTTCGGGGAGTACGAGCTATTTCCGAGTTTGATTGGCCTTTCACCCCTACCCACAGGTCATCCGAAGACTTTTCAACGTCAACCGGTTCGGACCTCCACTGTGTGTTACCACAGCTTCATCCTGCCCATGGGTAGATCACACGGTTTCGCGTCTACCACTACTGACTATAGCGCCCTATTCAGACTCGCTTTCGCTACGGATCCGTGACTTAATCACTTAACCTTGCCAGTAACGGTAACTCGTAGGCTCATTATGCAAAAGGCACGCCGTCACAGCTTATGCTGCTCCGACCGCTTGTAGGCGTATGGTTTCAGGTTCTTTTTCACTCCGTTATTCACGGTTCTTTTCACCTTTCCCTCACGGTACTGGTTCACTATCGGTCTCTCAGGAGTATTTAGCCTTAGCGGATGGTCCCGCCAGATTCAGACAGGGTTTCTCGTGCCCCGCCCTACTCAGGATACCACTATTCTTTATATTCTTTGCTTATACGGGACTTTCACCTTCTTTGGTTAACCTTTCCAGGTTATTCTAATTCTGTTTATAAGAAATATTGTGGTCCTACAACCCCGTTATTGCCGTAACAACAACGGTTTGGGCTATTCCGCGTTCGCTCGCCACTACTTACGGAATCACTTTTGTTTTCTTCTCCTCCGCCTACTTAGATGTTTCAGTTCAGCGGGTTTGCCTCCTATTGGATAATGCATCTTCAATGCATTGGGTTGCCCCATTGGGATATCTACGGATCTATTCGTGTGTGCCAATCCCCGTAGCTTTTCGCAGCTTATCACGTCCTTCTTCGCCTCTGAGAGCCTAGGCATCCCCCATACGCCCTTATTTTGCTTATTGTTTTCTTTTTTTTAGTGATTAGTTCTTAGTAATTAGTGACTAGCCCTAAGACTAATTACTATTCACTCTGTACTAATTACTAAAGTGTTCTTTCTACTTGTTTGTATGTTTATCTCAATATGTCAATGAACTTTATTCAATTTGAAGATTTGATGATTCGTTAATTTGAAGATGTTATTCATTTTCAAATTTTCAAATCAATTCATTTTCAAATCAATTTGGTGGAGAATATCGGAGTCGAACCGATGACCTCCTGCGTGCAAGGCAGGCGCTCTAGCCAGCTGAGCTAATCCCCCATTCTTTTTCTATTTTGAATGTTGATTTATATATTTTGAATTATTTTTCAAATTCATGATTTAAAATTTATAATTCAAAATTCGCTTCTAGAATTTCCTTTTAAACTTAATTTTTTTAAATTTTCAAATTAATCAATTTTCAAATTTACTTGTAGTCCCGGGCAGACTCGAACTGCCGACCCCTACATTATCAGTGTAGTACTCTAACCAGCTGAGCTACGAGACTCTGTATTTTAAGTCTTTTTTTTTTTGAATTAACAGCGAGAGTAAGGGTCTATTTTCTTTTTTTTGTCTCTAGAAAGGAGGTGTTCCAGCCGCACCTTCCGGTACGGCTACCTTGTTACGACTTAGCCCTAGTTACCAGTTTTACCCTAGGCAGCTCCTTGCGGTCACCGACTTCAGGTACCCCCAGCTTCCATGGCTTGACGGGCGGTGTGTACAAGGCCCGGGAACGTATTCACCGCAGCATGGCTGATCTGCGATTACTAGCGAATCCAGCTTCACGGAGTCGAGTTGCAGACTCCGATCCGAACTGAGAACGGTTTTGTAGATTCGCGCCTACTTGCGTAGTGGCTGCTCTCTGTACCGTCCATTGTAGCACGTGTGTAGCCCAAGGCGTAAGGGCCGTGATGATTTGACGTCATCCCCACCTTCCTCACGGTTTGCACCGGCAGTCTTGCTAGAGTTCCCGACTTGACTCGCTGGCAACTAGCAACAGGGGTTGCGCTCGTTATAGGACTTAACCTGACACCTCACGGCACGAGCTGACGACAACCATGCAGCACCTTGAAAAACGTCCGAAGAAAGATCTGTTTCCAAATCTGTCGTTTCCCATTTAAGCCTTGGTAAGGTTCCTCGCGTATCATCGAATTAAACCACATGCTCCTCCGCTTGTGCGGGCCCCCGTCAATTCCTTTGAGTTTCACTCTTGCGAGCGTACTCCCCAGGTGGGATACTTATCACTTTCGCTTAGCCACTCAGATTGCTCCAAACAGCTAGTATCCATCGTTTACGGCGTGGACTACCAGGGTATCTAATCCTGTTCGCTCCCCACGCTTTCGTCCATCAGCGTCAATGTACTCGTAGTAACCTGCCTTCGCAATTGGTATTCCATGTAATCTCTAAGCATTTCACCGCTACACTACATATTCTAGTTACTTCCAAGTAATTCAAGTCTTACAGTATCAATGGCCGTTTGATCGTTGAGCGACCAGATTTCACCACTGACTTATAAAACCGCCTACGGACCCTTTAAACCCAATGATTCCGGATAACGCTTGGATCCTCCGTATTACCGCGGCTGCTGGCACGGAGTTAGCCGATCCTTATTCTTACAGTACCGTCAAGCTCCCTCGCAAGGGAGTGTTTCTTCCTGTACAAAAGCAGTTTACAATCCATAGGACCGTCATCCTGCACGCGGCATGGCTGGTTCAGACTTGCGTCCATTGACCAATATTCCTCACTGCTGCCTCCCGTAGGAGTCTGGTCCGTGTCTCAGTACCAGTGTGGGGGATCTCCCTCTCAGGACCCCTACCCATCGTCGCCTTGGTGTGCCGTTACCACACCAACTAGCTAATGGGACGCATGCTCATCTTGTACCGTTGGAACTTTAATAATTAAATGATGCCATTTAATAATACTATGGGGTATTAATCCAAATTTCTCTGGGCTATCCCCCTGTACAAGGTAGATTGCATACGCGTTACGCACCCGTGCGCCGGTCTCAAAGGAGCAAGCTCCTTCTACCCCTCGACTTGCATGTGTTAAGCCTGCCGCTAGCGTTCATCCTGAGCCAGGATCAAACTCTTCATCGTATGTTTTTTATAGCTTTTGAGCTAAATATTTTTGACAAAGAATGCTAGTTTTCTTACTCTCTTATTTTTTTGTTTTAATATTGCTATTAAAACGTGCTGTCAATCCAATATGTCTATGAACTTGTTTCTTTTGTTTTTCGCTTTTGACTTATTGTCTTAGCGGCTGCAAAGGTAGTGTTTCTTTTAGTATTTCCAAGTGTTTTTTTACTTTTTTTTGAAAGTTTTTTATTTTCTTGGTTTTCTTTAATAATAGGAACGTAGTTGCTTTGCTGGGATAAAAAATCCCCTGTTTTGCAGGGGATTTTTATGTTTAATTCTGTTTTTTCAGAATAAAGAAAGGCGGCGATCTACTCTCCCACAGTATGCAGTACCATCGACGCAGGCGGGCTTAACTTCTCTGTTCGAAATGGGAAGAGGTGAGCCCCGCCGCAATAACCACCTTAAGGTTTTTAGTGATGAGTGATTAGTGAGAAGTGATTAGCTTAAATCTAGTCACTGGTTACTTATTACTTTTCACTGCAAGCTTTGCTTGCCAATATTTTAACATATTGAGATAAATATTCAATTTGGAAAGAATTTTACGCCCCACCCTTGCTCCTCCCCTTTGGGGAGGTTGGGTGGGGCACCAATAAGCTTACGGGTTATTAGTACTACTTGACTGTGACATTACTGCCTTTACATCTATAGCCTATCAACGTGGTGATCTTCCACGACCCTTAAAAGAAATCTCATCTTGTGGTGGGTTTCGCGCTTATATGCTTTCAGCGCTTATCCCTTCCCAACGTAGCTACTCTGCGGTGCTCCTGGCGGAACAACAGATACACCAGCGGTTGGTCCAACTCGGTCCTCTCGTACTAGAGTCAGATCCACTCAAATTTCTAACGCCCACAGTAGATAGAGACCGAACTGTCTCACGACGTTCTGAACCCAGCTCGCGTGCCACTTTAATGGGCGAACAGCCCAACCCTTGGGACCTTCTCCAGCCCCAGGATGTGACGAGCCGACATCGAGGTGCCAAACCCCCCCGTCGATATGAGCTCTTGGGGGAGATCAGCCTGTTATCCCCGGCGTACCTTTTATCCTTTGAGCGATGGCCCTTCCATGCGGAACCACCGGATCACTATGCTCTACTTTCGTACCTGATCGACCTGTATGTCTCTCAGTCAAGCTCCCTTTTGCCATTGCACTCTACGCACGGTTACCAAGCGTGCTGAGGGAACCTTTAGAAGCCTCCGTTACTCTTTTGGAGGCGACCACCCCAGTCAAACTACCCACCAAGCAATGTCCCCGCCAAGGGCGGGTTAGATCTCAGATAAGCAAAGGGTGGTATTTCAACAATGACTCCACAACGCCTGGCGACGCCATTTCATAGTCTCCCACCTATCCTACACATCACTTATCCAAGACCAATACTAAGCTATAGTAAAGGTGCACAGGGTCTTTTCGTCCCACTGCGGGTAATCGGCATCTTCACCGATACTACAATTTCACCGAGCTCATGGCTGAGACAGTGTCCAGATCGTTACACCATTCGTGCAGGTCGGAACTTACCCGACAAGGAATTTCGCTACCTTAGGACCGTTATAGTTACGGCCGCCGTTTACTGGGGCTTCAATTCAATGCTTCTGATTGCTCATAACATCTCCTCTTAACCTTCCAGCACCGGGCAGGTGTCAGGCCCTATACGTCATCTTACGATTTTGCAGAGCCCTGTGTTTTTGATAAACAGTCGCCTGGACCTTTTCACTGCGGCCAGCTTGCGCTGGCGACCTTTCTCCCGAAGTTACAGGTCTATTTTGCCTAATTCCTTAGCCATGAATCTCTCGAGCGCCTTAGGATACTCTCCTCAACTACCTGTGTCGGTTTACGGTACGGGTACTTATAATCTATGTTTAGAAGGTTTTCTTGGCAGCCTTTAGGTACTCTATCCCTTTGTCCGAAGACTCCGAGTACTATCGCATTTCACCAGTCCCAGCGGATTTGCCTACTGGGCCTATAGTTAGGTGCTTTAACGAACTATTCCGTCAGTTCGCGGTACTTTCACCACTGCGTCGCTCCATCACAATTATAAGTAGTACGGGAATATTAACCCGTTGGCCATCGACTGTTCCTTTCGGATTCGCCTTAGGACCCGACTAACCCGCAGCTGATTAGCATAGCTGCGGAAACCTTAGTTTTGCGGCGGGGGTGTTTCTCGCACCCCTTATCGTTACTTATGCCTACATTTTCTTTTCTAACTTCTCCAGCATCTCTCACAAGACACCTTCGGCGATGTTAGAATGCTCCCCTACCACTTGTACAGTGTACAAATCCATAGCTTCGGTAGTATGCTTATGCCCGATTATTATCCATGCTCGATCGCTCGACTAGTGAGCTGTTACGCACTCTTTAAATGAATGGCTGCTTCCAAGCCAACATCCTAGCTGTCGATGCAATCAAACCGCGTTTGTTCAACTTAGCATACATTTGGGGACCTTAGCTGATGGTCTGGGTTCTTTCCCTCTCGGACTTGGACCTTAGCACCCAAGCCCTCACTGCTGTGTATATTATATAGCATTCGGAGTTTGTCAGGAATTGGTAGGCGGTGAAGCCCCCGCATCCAATCAGTAGCTCTACCTCTATATAACTCAACCACAGCGCTGCACCTAAATGCATTTCGGGGAGTACGAGCTATTTCCGAGTTTGATTGGCCTTTCACCCCTACCCACAGGTCATCCGAAGACTTTTCAACGTCAACCGGTTCGGACCTCCACTGTGTGTTACCACAGCTTCATCCTGCCCATGGGTAGATCACACGGTTTCGCGTCTACCACTACTGACTATAGCGCCCTATTCAGACTCGCTTTCGCTACGGATCCGTGACTTAATCACTTAACCTTGCCAGTAACGGTAACTCGTAGGCTCATTATGCAAAAGGCACGCCGTCACAGCTTATGCTGCTCCGACCGCTTGTAGGCGTATGGTTTCAGGTTCTTTTTCACTCCGTTATTCACGGTTCTTTTCACCTTTCCCTCACGGTACTGGTTCACTATCGGTCTCTCAGGAGTATTTAGCCTTAGCGGATGGTCCCGCCAGATTCAGACAGGGTTTCTCGTGCCCCGCCCTACTCAGGATACCACTATTCTTTATATTCTTTGCTTATACGGGACTTTCACCTTCTTTGGTTAACCTTTCCAGGTTATTCTAATTCTGTTTATAAGAAATATTGTGGTCCTACAACCCCGTTATTGCCGTAACAACAACGGTTTGGGCTATTCCGCGTTCGCTCGCCACTACTTACGGAATCACTTTTGTTTTCTTCTCCTCCGCCTACTTAGATGTTTCAGTTCAGCGGGTTTGCCTCCTATTGGATAATGCATCTTCAATGCATTGGGTTGCCCCATTGGGATATCTACGGATCTATTCGTGTGTGCCAATCCCCGTAGCTTTTCGCAGCTTATCACGTCCTTCTTCGCCTCTGAGAGCCTAGGCATCCCCCATACGCCCTTATTTTGCTTATTGTTTTCTTTTTTTTAGTGATTAGTTCTTAGTAATTAGTGACTAGCCCTAAGACTAATTACTATTCACTCTGTACTAATTACTAAAGTGTTCTTTCTACTTGTTTGTATGTTTATCTCAATATGTCAATGAACTTTATTCAATTTGAAGATTTGATGATTCGTTAATTTGAAGATGTTATTCATTTTCAAATTTTCAAATCAATTCATTTTCAAATCAATTTGGTGGAGAATATCGGAGTCGAACCGATGACCTCCTGCGTGCAAGGCAGGCGCTCTAGCCAGCTGAGCTAATCCCCCATTCTTTTTCTATTTTGAATGTTGATTTATATATTTTGAATTATTTTTCAAATTCATGATTTAAAATTTATAATTCAAAATTCGCTTCTAGAATTTCCTTTTAAACTTAATTTTTTTAAATTTTCAAATTAATCAATTTTCAAATTTACTTGTAGTCCCGGGCAGACTCGAACTGCCGACCCCTACATTATCAGTGTAGTACTCTAACCAGCTGAGCTACGAGACTCTGTATTTTAAGTCTTTTTTTTTTTGAATTAACAGCGAGAGTAAGGGTCTATTTTCTTTTTTTTGTCTCTAGAAAGGAGGTGTTCCAGCCGCACCTTCCGGTACGGCTACCTTGTTACGACTTAGCCCTAGTTACCAGTTTTACCCTAGGCAGCTCCTTGCGGTCACCGACTTCAGGTACCCCCAGCTTCCATGGCTTGACGGGCGGTGTGTACAAGGCCCGGGAACGTATTCACCGCAGCATGGCTGATCTGCGATTACTAGCGAATCCAGCTTCACGGAGTCGAGTTGCAGACTCCGATCCGAACTGAGAACGGTTTTGTAGATTCGCGCCTACTTGCGTAGTGGCTGCTCTCTGTACCGTCCATTGTAGCACGTGTGTAGCCCAAGGCGTAAGGGCCGTGATGATTTGACGTCATCCCCACCTTCCTCACGGTTTGCACCGGCAGTCTTGCTAGAGTTCCCGACTTGACTCGCTGGCAACTAGCAACAGGGGTTGCGCTCGTTATAGGACTTAACCTGACACCTCACGGCACGAGCTGACGACAACCATGCAGCACCTTGAAAAACGTCCGAAGAAAGATCTGTTTCCAAATCTGTCGTTTCCCATTTAAGCCTTGGTAAGGTTCCTCGCGTATCATCGAATTAAACCACATGCTCCTCCGCTTGTGCGGGCCCCCGTCAATTCCTTTGAGTTTCACTCTTGCGAGCGTACTCCCCAGGTGGGATACTTATCACTTTCGCTTAGCCACTCAGATTGCTCCAAACAGCTAGTATCCATCGTTTACGGCGTGGACTACCAGGGTATCTAATCCTGTTCGCTCCCCACGCTTTCGTCCATCAGCGTCAATGTACTCGTAGTAACCTGCCTTCGCAATTGGTATTCCATGTAATCTCTAAGCATTTCACCGCTACACTACATATTCTAGTTACTTCCAAGTAATTCAAGTCTTACAGTATCAATGGCCGTTTGATCGTTGAGCGACCAGATTTCACCACTGACTTATAAAACCGCCTACGGACCCTTTAAACCCAATGATTCCGGATAACGCTTGGATCCTCCGTATTACCGCGGCTGCTGGCACGGAGTTAGCCGATCCTTATTCTTACAGTACCGTCAAGCTCCCTCGCAAGGGAGTGTTTCTTCCTGTACAAAAGCAGTTTACAATCCATAGGACCGTCATCCTGCACGCGGCATGGCTGGTTCAGACTTGCGTCCATTGACCAATATTCCTCACTGCTGCCTCCCGTAGGAGTCTGGTCCGTGTCTCAGTACCAGTGTGGGGGATCTCCCTCTCAGGACCCCTACCCATCGTCGCCTTGGTGTGCCGTTACCACACCAACTAGCTAATGGGACGCATGCTCATCTTGTACCGTTGGAACTTTAATAATTAAATGATGCCATTTAATAATACTATGGGGTATTAATCCAAATTTCTCTGGGCTATCCCCCTGTACAAGGTAGATTGCATACGCGTTACGCACCCGTGCGCCGGTCTCAAAGGAGCAAGCTCCTTCTACCCCTCGACTTGCATGTGTTAAGCCTGCCGCTAGCGTTCATCCTGAGCCAGGATCAAACTCTTCATCGTATGTTTTTTATAGCTTTTGAGCTAAATATTTTTGACAAAGAATGCTAGTTTTCTTACTCTCTTATTTTTTTGTTTTAATATTGCTATTAAAACGTGCTGTCAATCCAATATGTCTATGAACTTGTTTCTTTTGTTTTTCGCTTTTGACTTATTGTCTTAGCGGCTGCAAAGGTAGTGTTTCTTTTAGTATTTCCAAGTGTTTTTTTACTTTTTTTTGAAAGTTTTTTATTTTCTTGGTTTTCTTTAATAATAGGAACGTAGTTGCTTTGCTGGGATAAAAAATCCCCTGTTTTGCAGGGGATTTTTATGTTTAATTCTGTTTTTTCAGAATAAAGAAAGGCGGCGATCTACTCTCCCACAGTATGCAGTACCATCGACGCAGGCGGGCTTAACTTCTCTGTTCGAAATGGGAAGAGGTGAGCCCCGCCGCAATAACCACCTTAAGGTTTTTAGTGATGAGTGATTAGTGAGAAGTGATTAGCTTAAATCTAGTCACTGGTTACTTATTACTTTTCACTGCAAGCTTTGCTTGCCAATATTTTAACATATTGAGATAAATATTCAATTTGGAAAGAATTTTACGCCCCACCCTTGCTCCTCCCCTTTGGGGAGGTTGGGTGGGGCACCAATAAGCTTACGGGTTATTAGTACTACTTGACTGTGACATTACTGCCTTTACATCTATAGCCTATCAACGTGGTGATCTTCCACGACCCTTAAAAGAAATCTCATCTTGTGGTGGGTTTCGCGCTTATATGCTTTCAGCGCTTATCCCTTCCCAACGTAGCTACTCTGCGGTGCTCCTGGCGGAACAACAGATACACCAGCGGTTGGTCCAACTCGGTCCTCTCGTACTAGAGTCAGATCCACTCAAATTTCTAACGCCCACAGTAGATAGAGACCGAACTGTCTCACGACGTTCTGAACCCAGCTCGCGTGCCACTTTAATGGGCGAACAGCCCAACCCTTGGGACCTTCTCCAGCCCCAGGATGTGACGAGCCGACATCGAGGTGCCAAACCCCCCCGTCGATATGAGCTCTTGGGGGAGATCAGCCTGTTATCCCCGGCGTACCTTTTATCCTTTGAGCGATGGCCCTTCCATGCGGAACCACCGGATCACTATGCTCTACTTTCGTACCTGATCGACCTGTATGTCTCTCAGTCAAGCTCCCTTTTGCCATTGCACTCTACGCACGGTTACCAAGCGTGCTGAGGGAACCTTTAGAAGCCTCCGTTACTCTTTTGGAGGCGACCACCCCAGTCAAACTACCCACCAAGCAATGTCCCCGCCAAGGGCGGGTTAGATCTCAGATAAGCAAAGGGTGGTATTTCAACAATGACTCCACAACGCCTGGCGACGCCATTTCATAGTCTCCCACCTATCCTACACATCACTTATCCAAGACCAATACTAAGCTATAGTAAAGGTGCACAGGGTCTTTTCGTCCCACTGCGGGTAATCGGCATCTTCACCGATACTACAATTTCACCGAGCTCATGGCTGAGACAGTGTCCAGATCGTTACACCATTCGTGCAGGTCGGAACTTACCCGACAAGGAATTTCGCTACCTTAGGACCGTTATAGTTACGGCCGCCGTTTACTGGGGCTTCAATTCAATGCTTCTGATTGCTCATAACATCTCCTCTTAACCTTCCAGCACCGGGCAGGTGTCAGGCCCTATACGTCATCTTACGATTTTGCAGAGCCCTGTGTTTTTGATAAACAGTCGCCTGGACCTTTTCACTGCGGCCAGCTTGCGCTGGCGACCTTTCTCCCGAAGTTACAGGTCTATTTTGCCTAATTCCTTAGCCATGAATCTCTCGAGCGCCTTAGGATACTCTCCTCAACTACCTGTGTCGGTTTACGGTACGGGTACTTATAATCTATGTTTAGAAGGTTTTCTTGGCAGCCTTTAGGTACTCTATCCCTTTGTCCGAAGACTCCGAGTACTATCGCATTTCACCAGTCCCAGCGGATTTGCCTACTGGGCCTATAGTTAGGTGCTTTAACGAACTATTCCGTCAGTTCGCGGTACTTTCACCACTGCGTCGCTCCATCACAATTATAAGTAGTACGGGAATATTAACCCGTTGGCCATCGACTGTTCCTTTCGGATTCGCCTTAGGACCCGACTAACCCGCAGCTGATTAGCATAGCTGCGGAAACCTTAGTTTTGCGGCGGGGGTGTTTCTCGCACCCCTTATCGTTACTTATGCCTACATTTTCTTTTCTAACTTCTCCAGCATCTCTCACAAGACACCTTCGGCGATGTTAGAATGCTCCCCTACCACTTGTACAGTGTACAAATCCATAGCTTCGGTAGTATGCTTATGCCCGATTATTATCCATGCTCGATCGCTCGACTAGTGAGCTGTTACGCACTCTTTAAATGAATGGCTGCTTCCAAGCCAACATCCTAGCTGTCGATGCAATCAAACCGCGTTTGTTCAACTTAGCATACATTTGGGGACCTTAGCTGATGGTCTGGGTTCTTTCCCTCTCGGACTTGGACCTTAGCACCCAAGCCCTCACTGCTGTGTATATTATATAGCATTCGGAGTTTGTCAGGAATTGGTAGGCGGTGAAGCCCCCGCATCCAATCAGTAGCTCTACCTCTATATAACTCAACCACAGCGCTGCACCTAAATGCATTTCGGGGAGTACGAGCTATTTCCGAGTTTGATTGGCCTTTCACCCCTACCCACAGGTCATCCGAAGACTTTTCAACGTCAACCGGTTCGGACCTCCACTGTGTGTTACCACAGCTTCATCCTGCCCATGGGTAGATCACACGGTTTCGCGTCTACCACTACTGACTATAGCGCCCTATTCAGACTCGCTTTCGCTACGGATCCGTGACTTAATCACTTAACCTTGCCAGTAACGGTAACTCGTAGGCTCATTATGCAAAAGGCACGCCGTCACAGCTTATGCTGCTCCGACCGCTTGTAGGCGTATGGTTTCAGGTTCTTTTTCACTCCGTTATTCACGGTTCTTTTCACCTTTCCCTCACGGTACTGGTTCACTATCGGTCTCTCAGGAGTATTTAGCCTTAGCGGATGGTCCCGCCAGATTCAGACAGGGTTTCTCGTGCCCCGCCCTACTCAGGATACCACTATTCTTTATATTCTTTGCTTATACGGGACTTTCACCTTCTTTGGTTAACCTTTCCAGGTTATTCTAATTCTGTTTATAAGAAATATTGTGGTCCTACAACCCCGTTATTGCCGTAACAACAACGGTTTGGGCTATTCCGCGTTCGCTCGCCACTACTTACGGAATCACTTTTGTTTTCTTCTCCTCCGCCTACTTAGATGTTTCAGTTCAGCGGGTTTGCCTCCTATTGGATAATGCATCTTCAATGCATTGGGTTGCCCCATTGGGATATCTACGGATCTATTCGTGTGTGCCAATCCCCGTAGCTTTTCGCAGCTTATCACGTCCTTCTTCGCCTCTGAGAGCCTAGGCATCCCCCATACGCCCTTATTTTGCTTATTGTTTTCTTTTTTTTAGTGATTAGTTCTTAGTAATTAGTGACTAGCCCTAAGACTAATTACTATTCACTCTGTACTAATTACTAAAGTGTTCTTTCTACTTGTTTGTATGTTTATCTCAATATGTCAATGAACTTTATTCAATTTGAAGATTTGATGATTCGTTAATTTGAAGATGTTATTCATTTTCAAATTTTCAAATCAATTCATTTTCAAATCAATTTGGTGGAGAATATCGGAGTCGAACCGATGACCTCCTGCGTGCAAGGCAGGCGCTCTAGCCAGCTGAGCTAATCCCCCATTCTTTTTCTATTTTGAATGTTGATTTATATATTTTGAATTATTTTTCAAATTCATGATTTAAAATTTATAATTCAAAATTCGCTTCTAGAATTTCCTTTTAAACTTAATTTTTTTAAATTTTCAAATTAATCAATTTTCAAATTTACTTGTAGTCCCGGGCAGACTCGAACTGCCGACCCCTACATTATCAGTGTAGTACTCTAACCAGCTGAGCTACGAGACTCTGTATTTTAAGTCTTTTTTTTTTTGAATTAACAGCGAGAGTAAGGGTCTATTTTCTTTTTTTTGTCTCTAGAAAGGAGGTGTTCCAGCCGCACCTTCCGGTACGGCTACCTTGTTACGACTTAGCCCTAGTTACCAGTTTTACCCTAGGCAGCTCCTTGCGGTCACCGACTTCAGGTACCCCCAGCTTCCATGGCTTGACGGGCGGTGTGTACAAGGCCCGGGAACGTATTCACCGCAGCATGGCTGATCTGCGATTACTAGCGAATCCAGCTTCACGGAGTCGAGTTGCAGACTCCGATCCGAACTGAGAACGGTTTTGTAGATTCGCGCCTACTTGCGTAGTGGCTGCTCTCTGTACCGTCCATTGTAGCACGTGTGTAGCCCAAGGCGTAAGGGCCGTGATGATTTGACGTCATCCCCACCTTCCTCACGGTTTGCACCGGCAGTCTTGCTAGAGTTCCCGACTTGACTCGCTGGCAACTAGCAACAGGGGTTGCGCTCGTTATAGGACTTAACCTGACACCTCACGGCACGAGCTGACGACAACCATGCAGCACCTTGAAAAACGTCCGAAGAAAGATCTGTTTCCAAATCTGTCGTTTCCCATTTAAGCCTTGGTAAGGTTCCTCGCGTATCATCGAATTAAACCACATGCTCCTCCGCTTGTGCGGGCCCCCGTCAATTCCTTTGAGTTTCACTCTTGCGAGCGTACTCCCCAGGTGGGATACTTATCACTTTCGCTTAGCCACTCAGATTGCTCCAAACAGCTAGTATCCATCGTTTACGGCGTGGACTACCAGGGTATCTAATCCTGTTCGCTCCCCACGCTTTCGTCCATCAGCGTCAATGTACTCGTAGTAACCTGCCTTCGCAATTGGTATTCCATGTAATCTCTAAGCATTTCACCGCTACACTACATATTCTAGTTACTTCCAAGTAATTCAAGTCTTACAGTATCAATGGCCGTTTGATCGTTGAGCGACCAGATTTCACCACTGACTTATAAAACCGCCTACGGACCCTTTAAACCCAATGATTCCGGATAACGCTTGGATCCTCCGTATTACCGCGGCTGCTGGCACGGAGTTAGCCGATCCTTATTCTTACAGTACCGTCAAGCTCCCTCGCAAGGGAGTGTTTCTTCCTGTACAAAAGCAGTTTACAATCCATAGGACCGTCATCCTGCACGCGGCATGGCTGGTTCAGACTTGCGTCCATTGACCAATATTCCTCACTGCTGCCTCCCGTAGGAGTCTGGTCCGTGTCTCAGTACCAGTGTGGGGGATCTCCCTCTCAGGACCCCTACCCATCGTCGCCTTGGTGTGCCGTTACCACACCAACTAGCTAATGGGACGCATGCTCATCTTGTACCGTTGGAACTTTAATAATTAAATGATGCCATTTAATAATACTATGGGGTATTAATCCAAATTTCTCTGGGCTATCCCCCTGTACAAGGTAGATTGCATACGCGTTACGCACCCGTGCGCCGGTCTCAAAGGAGCAAGCTCCTTCTACCCCTCGACTTGCATGTGTTAAGCCTGCCGCTAGCGTTCATCCTGAGCCAGGATCAAACTCTTCATCGTATGTTTTTTATAGCTTTTGAGCTAAATATTTTTGACAAAGAATGCTAGTTTTCTTACTCTCTTATTTTTTTGTTTTAATATTGCTATTAAAACGTGCTGTCAATCCAATATGTCTATGAACTTGTTTCTTTTGTTTTTCGCTTTTGACTTATTGTCTTAGCGGCTGCAAAGGTAGTGTTTCTTTTAGTATTTCCAAGTGTTTTTTTACTTTTTTTTGAAAGTTTTTTATTTTCTTGGTTTTCTTTAATAATAGGAACGTAGTTGCTTTGCTGGGATAAAAAATCCCCTGTTTTGCAGGGGATTTTTATGTTTAATTCTGTTTTTTCAGAATAAAGAAAGGCGGCGATCTACTCTCCCACAGTATGCAGTACCATCGACGCAGGCGGGCTTAACTTCTCTGTTCGAAATGGGAAGAGGTGAGCCCCGCCGCAATAACCACCTTAAGGTTTTTAGTGATGAGTGATTAGTGAGAAGTGATTAGCTTAAATCTAGTCACTGGTTACTTATTACTTTTCACTGCAAGCTTTGCTTGCCAATATTTTAACATATTGAGATAAATATTCAATTTGGAAAGAATTTTACGCCCCACCCTTGCTCCTCCCCTTTGGGGAGGTTGGGTGGGGCACCAATAAGCTTACGGGTTATTAGTACTACTTGACTGTGACATTACTGCCTTTACATCTATAGCCTATCAACGTGGTGATCTTCCACGACCCTTAAAAGAAATCTCATCTTGTGGTGGGTTTCGCGCTTATATGCTTTCAGCGCTTATCCCTTCCCAACGTAGCTACTCTGCGGTGCTCCTGGCGGAACAACAGATACACCAGCGGTTGGTCCAACTCGGTCCTCTCGTACTAGAGTCAGATCCACTCAAATTTCTAACGCCCACAGTAGATAGAGACCGAACTGTCTCACGACGTTCTGAACCCAGCTCGCGTGCCACTTTAATGGGCGAACAGCCCAACCCTTGGGACCTTCTCCAGCCCCAGGATGTGACGAGCCGACATCGAGGTGCCAAACCCCCCCGTCGATATGAGCTCTTGGGGGAGATCAGCCTGTTATCCCCGGCGTACCTTTTATCCTTTGAGCGATGGCCCTTCCATGCGGAACCACCGGATCACTATGCTCTACTTTCGTACCTGATCGACCTGTATGTCTCTCAGTCAAGCTCCCTTTTGCCATTGCACTCTACGCACGGTTACCAAGCGTGCTGAGGGAACCTTTAGAAGCCTCCGTTACTCTTTTGGAGGCGACCACCCCAGTCAAACTACCCACCAAGCAATGTCCCCGCCAAGGGCGGGTTAGATCTCAGATAAGCAAAGGGTGGTATTTCAACAATGACTCCACAACGCCTGGCGACGCCATTTCATAGTCTCCCACCTATCCTACACATCACTTATCCAAGACCAATACTAAGCTATAGTAAAGGTGCACAGGGTCTTTTCGTCCCACTGCGGGTAATCGGCATCTTCACCGATACTACAATTTCACCGAGCTCATGGCTGAGACAGTGTCCAGATCGTTACACCATTCGTGCAGGTCGGAACTTACCCGACAAGGAATTTCGCTACCTTAGGACCGTTATAGTTACGGCCGCCGTTTACTGGGGCTTCAATTCAATGCTTCTGATTGCTCATAACATCTCCTCTTAACCTTCCAGCACCGGGCAGGTGTCAGGCCCTATACGTCATCTTACGATTTTGCAGAGCCCTGTGTTTTTGATAAACAGTCGCCTGGACCTTTTCACTGCGGCCAGCTTGCGCTGGCGACCTTTCTCCCGAAGTTACAGGTCTATTTTGCCTAATTCCTTAGCCATGAATCTCTCGAGCGCCTTAGGATACTCTCCTCAACTACCTGTGTCGGTTTACGGTACGGGTACTTATAATCTATGTTTAGAAGGTTTTCTTGGCAGCCTTTAGGTACTCTATCCCTTTGTCCGAAGACTCCGAGTACTATCGCATTTCACCAGTCCCAGCGGATTTGCCTACTGGGCCTATAGTTAGGTGCTTTAACGAACTATTCCGTCAGTTCGCGGTACTTTCACCACTGCGTCGCTCCATCACAATTATAAGTAGTACGGGAATATTAACCCGTTGGCCATCGACTGTTCCTTTCGGATTCGCCTTAGGACCCGACTAACCCGCAGCTGATTAGCATAGCTGCGGAAACCTTAGTTTTGCGGCGGGGGTGTTTCTCGCACCCCTTATCGTTACTTATGCCTACATTTTCTTTTCTAACTTCTCCAGCATCTCTCACAAGACACCTTCGGCGATGTTAGAATGCTCCCCTACCACTTGTACAGTGTACAAATCCATAGCTTCGGTAGTATGCTTATGCCCGATTATTATCCATGCTCGATCGCTCGACTAGTGAGCTGTTACGCACTCTTTAAATGAATGGCTGCTTCCAAGCCAACATCCTAGCTGTCGATGCAATCAAACCGCGTTTGTTCAACTTAGCATACATTTGGGGACCTTAGCTGATGGTCTGGGTTCTTTCCCTCTCGGACTTGGACCTTAGCACCCAAGCCCTCACTGCTGTGTATATTATATAGCATTCGGAGTTTGTCAGGAATTGGTAGGCGGTGAAGCCCCCGCATCCAATCAGTAGCTCTACCTCTATATAACTCAACCACAGCGCTGCACCTAAATGCATTTCGGGGAGTACGAGCTATTTCCGAGTTTGATTGGCCTTTCACCCCTACCCACAGGTCATCCGAAGACTTTTCAACGTCAACCGGTTCGGACCTCCACTGTGTGTTACCACAGCTTCATCCTGCCCATGGGTAGATCACACGGTTTCGCGTCTACCACTACTGACTATAGCGCCCTATTCAGACTCGCTTTCGCTACGGATCCGTGACTTAATCACTTAACCTTGCCAGTAACGGTAACTCGTAGGCTCATTATGCAAAAGGCACGCCGTCACAGCTTATGCTGCTCCGACCGCTTGTAGGCGTATGGTTTCAGGTTCTTTTTCACTCCGTTATTCACGGTTCTTTTCACCTTTCCCTCACGGTACTGGTTCACTATCGGTCTCTCAGGAGTATTTAGCCTTAGCGGATGGTCCCGCCAGATTCAGACAGGGTTTCTCGTGCCCCGCCCTACTCAGGATACCACTATTCTTTATATTCTTTGCTTATACGGGACTTTCACCTTCTTTGGTTAACCTTTCCAGGTTATTCTAATTCTGTTTATAAGAAATATTGTGGTCCTACAACCCCGTTATTGCCGTAACAACAACGGTTTGGGCTATTCCGCGTTCGCTCGCCACTACTTACGGAATCACTTTTGTTTTCTTCTCCTCCGCCTACTTAGATGTTTCAGTTCAGCGGGTTTGCCTCCTATTGGATAATGCATCTTCAATGCATTGGGTTGCCCCATTGGGATATCTACGGATCTATTCGTGTGTGCCAATCCCCGTAGCTTTTCGCAGCTTATCACGTCCTTCTTCGCCTCTGAGAGCCTAGGCATCCCCCATACGCCCTTATTTTGCTTATTGTTTTCTTTTTTTTAGTGATTAGTTCTTAGTAATTAGTGACTAGCCCTAAGACTAATTACTATTCACTCTGTACTAATTACTAAAGTGTTCTTTCTACTTGTTTGTATGTTTATCTCAATATGTCAATGAACTTTATTCAATTTGAAGATTTGATGATTCGTTAATTTGAAGATGTTATTCATTTTCAAATTTTCAAATCAATTCATTTTCAAATCAATTTGGTGGAGAATATCGGAGTCGAACCGATGACCTCCTGCGTGCAAGGCAGGCGCTCTAGCCAGCTGAGCTAATCCCCCATTCTTTTTCTATTTTGAATGTTGATTTATATATTTTGAATTATTTTTCAAATTCATGATTTAAAATTTATAATTCAAAATTCGCTTCTAGAATTTCCTTTTAAACTTAATTTTTTTAAATTTTCAAATTAATCAATTTTCAAATTTACTTGTAGTCCCGGGCAGACTCGAACTGCCGACCCCTACATTATCAGTGTAGTACTCTAACCAGCTGAGCTACGAGACTCTGTATTTTAAGTCTTTTTTTTTTTGAATTAACAGCGAGAGTAAGGGTCTATTTTCTTTTTTTTGTCTCTAGAAAGGAGGTGTTCCAGCCGCACCTTCCGGTACGGCTACCTTGTTACGACTTAGCCCTAGTTACCAGTTTTACCCTAGGCAGCTCCTTGCGGTCACCGACTTCAGGTACCCCCAGCTTCCATGGCTTGACGGGCGGTGTGTACAAGGCCCGGGAACGTATTCACCGCAGCATGGCTGATCTGCGATTACTAGCGAATCCAGCTTCACGGAGTCGAGTTGCAGACTCCGATCCGAACTGAGAACGGTTTTGTAGATTCGCGCCTACTTGCGTAGTGGCTGCTCTCTGTACCGTCCATTGTAGCACGTGTGTAGCCCAAGGCGTAAGGGCCGTGATGATTTGACGTCATCCCCACCTTCCTCACGGTTTGCACCGGCAGTCTTGCTAGAGTTCCCGACTTGACTCGCTGGCAACTAGCAACAGGGGTTGCGCTCGTTATAGGACTTAACCTGACACCTCACGGCACGAGCTGACGACAACCATGCAGCACCTTGAAAAACGTCCGAAGAAAGATCTGTTTCCAAATCTGTCGTTTCCCATTTAAGCCTTGGTAAGGTTCCTCGCGTATCATCGAATTAAACCACATGCTCCTCCGCTTGTGCGGGCCCCCGTCAATTCCTTTGAGTTTCACTCTTGCGAGCGTACTCCCCAGGTGGGATACTTATCACTTTCGCTTAGCCACTCAGATTGCTCCAAACAGCTAGTATCCATCGTTTACGGCGTGGACTACCAGGGTATCTAATCCTGTTCGCTCCCCACGCTTTCGTCCATCAGCGTCAATGTACTCGTAGTAACCTGCCTTCGCAATTGGTATTCCATGTAATCTCTAAGCATTTCACCGCTACACTACATATTCTAGTTACTTCCAAGTAATTCAAGTCTTACAGTATCAATGGCCGTTTGATCGTTGAGCGACCAGATTTCACCACTGACTTATAAAACCGCCTACGGACCCTTTAAACCCAATGATTCCGGATAACGCTTGGATCCTCCGTATTACCGCGGCTGCTGGCACGGAGTTAGCCGATCCTTATTCTTACAGTACCGTCAAGCTCCCTCGCAAGGGAGTGTTTCTTCCTGTACAAAAGCAGTTTACAATCCATAGGACCGTCATCCTGCACGCGGCATGGCTGGTTCAGACTTGCGTCCATTGACCAATATTCCTCACTGCTGCCTCCCGTAGGAGTCTGGTCCGTGTCTCAGTACCAGTGTGGGGGATCTCCCTCTCAGGACCCCTACCCATCGTCGCCTTGGTGTGCCGTTACCACACCAACTAGCTAATGGGACGCATGCTCATCTTGTACCGTTGGAACTTTAATAATTAAATGATGCCATTTAATAATACTATGGGGTATTAATCCAAATTTCTCTGGGCTATCCCCCTGTACAAGGTAGATTGCATACGCGTTACGCACCCGTGCGCCGGTCTCAAAGGAGCAAGCTCCTTCTACCCCTCGACTTGCATGTGTTAAGCCTGCCGCTAGCGTTCATCCTGAGCCAGGATCAAACTCTTCATCGTATGTTTTTTATAGCTTTTGAGCTAAATATTTTTGACAAAGAATGCTAGTTTTCTTACTCTCTTATTTTTTTGTTTTAATATTGCTATTAAAACGTGCTGTCAATCCAATATGTCTATGAACTTGTTTCTTTTGTTTTTCGCTTTTGACTTATTGTCTTAGCGGCTGCAAAGGTAGTGTTTCTTTTAGTATTTCCAAGTGTTTTTTTACTTTTTTTTGAAAGTTTTTTATTTTCTTGGTTTTCTTTAATAATAGGAACGTAGTTGCTTTGCTGGGATAAAAAATCCCCTGTTTTGCAGGGGATTTTTATGTTTAATTCTGTTTTTTCAGAATAAAGAAAGGCGGCGATCTACTCTCCCACAGTATGCAGTACCATCGACGCAGGCGGGCTTAACTTCTCTGTTCGAAATGGGAAGAGGTGAGCCCCGCCGCAATAACCACCTTAAGGTTTTTAGTGATGAGTGATTAGTGAGAAGTGATTAGCTTAAATCTAGTCACTGGTTACTTATTACTTTTCACTGCAAGCTTTGCTTGCCAATATTTTAACATATTGAGATAAATATTCAATTTGGAAAGAATTTTACGCCCCACCCTTGCTCCTCCCCTTTGGGGAGGTTGGGTGGGGCACCAATAAGCTTACGGGTTATTAGTACTACTTGACTGTGACATTACTGCCTTTACATCTATAGCCTATCAACGTGGTGATCTTCCACGACCCTTAAAAGAAATCTCATCTTGTGGTGGGTTTCGCGCTTATATGCTTTCAGCGCTTATCCCTTCCCAACGTAGCTACTCTGCGGTGCTCCTGGCGGAACAACAGATACACCAGCGGTTGGTCCAACTCGGTCCTCTCGTACTAGAGTCAGATCCACTCAAATTTCTAACGCCCACAGTAGATAGAGACCGAACTGTCTCACGACGTTCTGAACCCAGCTCGCGTGCCACTTTAATGGGCGAACAGCCCAACCCTTGGGACCTTCTCCAGCCCCAGGATGTGACGAGCCGACATCGAGGTGCCAAACCCCCCCGTCGATATGAGCTCTTGGGGGAGATCAGCCTGTTATCCCCGGCGTACCTTTTATCCTTTGAGCGATGGCCCTTCCATGCGGAACCACCGGATCACTATGCTCTACTTTCGTACCTGATCGACCTGTATGTCTCTCAGTCAAGCTCCCTTTTGCCATTGCACTCTACGCACGGTTACCAAGCGTGCTGAGGGAACCTTTAGAAGCCTCCGTTACTCTTTTGGAGGCGACCACCCCAGTCAAACTACCCACCAAGCAATGTCCCCGCCAAGGGCGGGTTAGATCTCAGATAAGCAAAGGGTGGTATTTCAACAATGACTCCACAACGCCTGGCGACGCCATTTCATAGTCTCCCACCTATCCTACACATCACTTATCCAAGACCAATACTAAGCTATAGTAAAGGTGCACAGGGTCTTTTCGTCCCACTGCGGGTAATCGGCATCTTCACCGATACTACAATTTCACCGAGCTCATGGCTGAGACAGTGTCCAGATCGTTACACCATTCGTGCAGGTCGGAACTTACCCGACAAGGAATTTCGCTACCTTAGGACCGTTATAGTTACGGCCGCCGTTTACTGGGGCTTCAATTCAATGCTTCTGATTGCTCATAACATCTCCTCTTAACCTTCCAGCACCGGGCAGGTGTCAGGCCCTATACGTCATCTTACGATTTTGCAGAGCCCTGTGTTTTTGATAAACAGTCGCCTGGACCTTTTCACTGCGGCCAGCTTGCGCTGGCGACCTTTCTCCCGAAGTTACAGGTCTATTTTGCCTAATTCCTTAGCCATGAATCTCTCGAGCGCCTTAGGATACTCTCCTCAACTACCTGTGTCGGTTTACGGTACGGGTACTTATAATCTATGTTTAGAAGGTTTTCTTGGCAGCCTTTAGGTACTCTATCCCTTTGTCCGAAGACTCCGAGTACTATCGCATTTCACCAGTCCCAGCGGATTTGCCTACTGGGCCTATAGTTAGGTGCTTTAACGAACTATTCCGTCAGTTCGCGGTACTTTCACCACTGCGTCGCTCCATCACAATTATAAGTAGTACGGGAATATTAACCCGTTGGCCATCGACTGTTCCTTTCGGATTCGCCTTAGGACCCGACTAACCCGCAGCTGATTAGCATAGCTGCGGAAACCTTAGTTTTGCGGCGGGGGTGTTTCTCGCACCCCTTATCGTTACTTATGCCTACATTTTCTTTTCTAACTTCTCCAGCATCTCTCACAAGACACCTTCGGCGATGTTAGAATGCTCCCCTACCACTTGTACAGTGTACAAATCCATAGCTTCGGTAGTATGCTTATGCCCGATTATTATCCATGCTCGATCGCTCGACTAGTGAGCTGTTACGCACTCTTTAAATGAATGGCTGCTTCCAAGCCAACATCCTAGCTGTCGATGCAATCAAACCGCGTTTGTTCAACTTAGCATACATTTGGGGACCTTAGCTGATGGTCTGGGTTCTTTCCCTCTCGGACTTGGACCTTAGCACCCAAGCCCTCACTGCTGTGTATATTATATAGCATTCGGAGTTTGTCAGGAATTGGTAGGCGGTGAAGCCCCCGCATCCAATCAGTAGCTCTACCTCTATATAACTCAACCACAGCGCTGCACCTAAATGCATTTCGGGGAGTACGAGCTATTTCCGAGTTTGATTGGCCTTTCACCCCTACCCACAGGTCATCCGAAGACTTTTCAACGTCAACCGGTTCGGACCTCCACTGTGTGTTACCACAGCTTCATCCTGCCCATGGGTAGATCACACGGTTTCGCGTCTACCACTACTGACTATAGCGCCCTATTCAGACTCGCTTTCGCTACGGATCCGTGACTTAATCACTTAACCTTGCCAGTAACGGTAACTCGTAGGCTCATTATGCAAAAGGCACGCCGTCACAGCTTATGCTGCTCCGACCGCTTGTAGGCGTATGGTTTCAGGTTCTTTTTCACTCCGTTATTCACGGTTCTTTTCACCTTTCCCTCACGGTACTGGTTCACTATCGGTCTCTCAGGAGTATTTAGCCTTAGCGGATGGTCCCGCCAGATTCAGACAGGGTTTCTCGTGCCCCGCCCTACTCAGGATACCACTATTCTTTATATTCTTTGCTTATACGGGACTTTCACCTTCTTTGGTTAACCTTTCCAGGTTATTCTAATTCTGTTTATAAGAAATATTGTGGTCCTACAACCCCGTTATTGCCGTAACAACAACGGTTTGGGCTATTCCGCGTTCGCTCGCCACTACTTACGGAATCACTTTTGTTTTCTTCTCCTCCGCCTACTTAGATGTTTCAGTTCAGCGGGTTTGCCTCCTATTGGATAATGCATCTTCAATGCATTGGGTTGCCCCATTGGGATATCTACGGATCTATTCGTGTGTGCCAATCCCCGTAGCTTTTCGCAGCTTATCACGTCCTTCTTCGCCTCTGAGAGCCTAGGCATCCCCCATACGCCCTTATTTTGCTTATTGTTTTCTTTTTTTTAGTGATTAGTTCTTAGTAATTAGTGACTAGCCCTAAGACTAATTACTATTCACTCTGTACTAATTACTAAAGTGTTCTTTCTACTTGTTTGTATGTTTATCTCAATATGTCAATGAACTTTATTCAATTTGAAGATTTGATGATTCGTTAATTTGAAGATGTTATTCATTTTCAAATTTTCAAATCAATTCATTTTCAAATCAATTTGGTGGAGAATATCGGAGTCGAACCGATGACCTCCTGCGTGCAAGGCAGGCGCTCTAGCCAGCTGAGCTAATCCCCCATTCTTTTTCTATTTTGAATGTTGATTTATATATTTTGAATTATTTTTCAAATTCATGATTTAAAATTTATAATTCAAAATTCGCTTCTAGAATTTCCTTTTAAACTTAATTTTTTTAAATTTTCAAATTAATCAATTTTCAAATTTACTTGTAGTCCCGGGCAGACTCGAACTGCCGACCCCTACATTATCAGTGTAGTACTCTAACCAGCTGAGCTACGAGACTCTGTATTTTAAGTCTTTTTTTTTTTGAATTAACAGCGAGAGTAAGGGTCTATTTTCTTTTTTTTGTCTCTAGAAAGGAGGTGTTCCAGCCGCACCTTCCGGTACGGCTACCTTGTTACGACTTAGCCCTAGTTACCAGTTTTACCCTAGGCAGCTCCTTGCGGTCACCGACTTCAGGTACCCCCAGCTTCCATGGCTTGACGGGCGGTGTGTACAAGGCCCGGGAACGTATTCACCGCAGCATGGCTGATCTGCGATTACTAGCGAATCCAGCTTCACGGAGTCGAGTTGCAGACTCCGATCCGAACTGAGAACGGTTTTGTAGATTCGCGCCTACTTGCGTAGTGGCTGCTCTCTGTACCGTCCATTGTAGCACGTGTGTAGCCCAAGGCGTAAGGGCCGTGATGATTTGACGTCATCCCCACCTTCCTCACGGTTTGCACCGGCAGTCTTGCTAGAGTTCCCGACTTGACTCGCTGGCAACTAGCAACAGGGGTTGCGCTCGTTATAGGACTTAACCTGACACCTCACGGCACGAGCTGACGACAACCATGCAGCACCTTGAAAAACGTCCGAAGAAAGATCTGTTTCCAAATCTGTCGTTTCCCATTTAAGCCTTGGTAAGGTTCCTCGCGTATCATCGAATTAAACCACATGCTCCTCCGCTTGTGCGGGCCCCCGTCAATTCCTTTGAGTTTCACTCTTGCGAGCGTACTCCCCAGGTGGGATACTTATCACTTTCGCTTAGCCACTCAGATTGCTCCAAACAGCTAGTATCCATCGTTTACGGCGTGGACTACCAGGGTATCTAATCCTGTTCGCTCCCCACGCTTTCGTCCATCAGCGTCAATGTACTCGTAGTAACCTGCCTTCGCAATTGGTATTCCATGTAATCTCTAAGCATTTCACCGCTACACTACATATTCTAGTTACTTCCAAGTAATTCAAGTCTTACAGTATCAATGGCCGTTTGATCGTTGAGCGACCAGATTTCACCACTGACTTATAAAACCGCCTACGGACCCTTTAAACCCAATGATTCCGGATAACGCTTGGATCCTCCGTATTACCGCGGCTGCTGGCACGGAGTTAGCCGATCCTTATTCTTACAGTACCGTCAAGCTCCCTCGCAAGGGAGTGTTTCTTCCTGTACAAAAGCAGTTTACAATCCATAGGACCGTCATCCTGCACGCGGCATGGCTGGTTCAGACTTGCGTCCATTGACCAATATTCCTCACTGCTGCCTCCCGTAGGAGTCTGGTCCGTGTCTCAGTACCAGTGTGGGGGATCTCCCTCTCAGGACCCCTACCCATCGTCGCCTTGGTGTGCCGTTACCACACCAACTAGCTAATGGGACGCATGCTCATCTTGTACCGTTGGAACTTTAATAATTAAATGATGCCATTTAATAATACTATGGGGTATTAATCCAAATTTCTCTGGGCTATCCCCCTGTACAAGGTAGATTGCATACGCGTTACGCACCCGTGCGCCGGTCTCAAAGGAGCAAGCTCCTTCTACCCCTCGACTTGCATGTGTTAAGCCTGCCGCTAGCGTTCATCCTGAGCCAGGATCAAACTCTTCATCGTATGTTTTTTATAGCTTTTGAGCTAAATATTTTTGACAAAGAATGCTAGTTTTCTTACTCTCTTATTTTTTTTGTTTTAATATTGCTATTAAAACGTGCTGTCAATCCAATATGTCTATGAACTTGTTTCTTTTGTTTTTCGCTTTTGACTTATTGTCTTAGCGGCTGCAAAGGTAAAACTTCTTTTTAAATTCGCAAGATTTTTTTTGAAAACTTTTTTTGAAGTAAGCTTCTAAAATTTATCTTAAGGTTTTGTTAAAGAACTTCGCTGTTGCGGCTGCAAAGGTACGTTCTTTTTTTTGTTTTTTCCTAGTCTTTTTTTGCTTTTTTTGTTTTTTGTTTTTTAGTTGCTGTTTTTCAAATATTTAACTTTGTTTTTTATTTGTTTTGGGGTTTTTATTTGTTATTTTGGGTCGTGTTTGGTTCTAAAAAACTCGGTTTGTTTTCCTTTGTTATTATATGTTTGGTATTTGGTTTAATTGTAGCTATTTGGCTGTTTTGTTTTTTCTTGTTTGTTTCTAGGATATTTTTTGTTTCTTTTTTTTTATTTGAGGCTAAGGATGCGTGAGGGATGGAAGTGTCATCCTTTTGCTGATTTGTATGGCTCTTTTTTATAGGTATGGTTCTTTCAGCAAAAGATAGAACGGACAGCCCGACCCGAAGGGGCACGCTCATAAATATTGTAATTGAGATTTTAGTTTTTTTTTATTTTTAAAAATTTTATTATTCAAAGGAAGAGGGGTAATTTAACAAAGGCTATTTTCTCGATAAAAGAAAATAGCCTTTGTTGGTATAATTTATTTTTGTTGTTCAGAATGTCTTTCTTTATATTCTTTTACTTTTTGACGCCAATTTTTCTGAAGTTCGTTGTAATTGTGCCCTAATTTAGATTCTTGTGCTACTAACCTACCATCTATAAATGAACGATACAATACACTTTCTATTAAATAATCTTCTGCAACTAAATCAGGTTCGTATTTGGTCTTTAAGTTTATATCAAATAAACTTGCTGTATTGTTGGCCCAAAAAGCTTTCCATCCGCTTTTTAACTCTGAGATTAGGTCGTAGGTAGTAATTCCTGTTTGACGATGTATTAGTTTTACTAAAATCTGTCCATCTTTTCTGCTTAATTTTTTTAGTTGTTCTTCAAATTCTTCTGTTAAAAATTTTTCGACTAGTTTAAAATATTTTTTTTTGTCTCGTTCTGTTTTTAAAAGTTTCATTCCATTATTGAGTGCTACTAATCTATCGGCTGCTATTTTAGCGTAAGGGTAGGTTCTCATAACACGACGTTTTAATACCATGAAGCGTTTTTTTTCTTCTTCTGTTTTAAAATTGTAGGCTCTATTGGTTACTAATACTTCTTCTAACTGATAGGATACTTGTGCTATTGTATCTTTTATATCTAGTTTTTTCTCGATTTCGGTAGAATCAATTTTTACTTCTTGGGCGGTAATAGTAAACATGGATAAGAAGAGAAATACTAGGGTTATGTTATATTTGTACATTGGGTTTTATTTTTGCTTCAAAATTATACATTTATTCTACAAGTGTTGTACCATTTTTTTATTTTAGCAAAAAAAATTTTATGAGTACTGAAACAATATTAAATGATCTTTCTATAAGTTTTCTAGAACGTTATTTAAACAATGCTTCTCCTACGGGATATGAGAGTGAAGGGCAAAAAATTTGGATGGATTATCTTAAATCTTATGTAGATACTTTTGTTACGGATACATACGGAACGGCTGTTGGTATTATAAATCCTGATGCCCCTTATAAAGTGGTGATAGAGGGTCATAGTGATGAGATCTCTTGGTATGTAAATTATATTACGGAAGAGGGATTAATATATGTGATCCGAAATGGTGGTTCTGATCATCAAATTGCTCCTTCGAAAAGAGTTAATATTCATACTAAAAATGGTATTGTGAAGGGTGTTTTTGGTTGGCCTGCAATTCATACGCGCGGAAGAGGTAAGGAAGAATGTGCGTCTTTGCATAATATTTTTATAGATTGTGGTTGTGGTAGTAAGGAGGAGGTAGAGGCTCTTGGTATACATGTCGGATGTGTTGTTACGTATCCTGATGAATTTATGATTTTAAATAAGGATAAGTTTGTATGCCGTGCTATAGATAATCGAATGGGTGGTTTTATGATAGCTGAAGTGGCTCGTTTGCTTAAGGAAAATAATAAGAAATTACCTTTTGGATTGTATATAGTAAATTCTGTGCAAGAGGAAATTGGGTTACGTGGTGCTGAAATGATTACACAAACTATTAAACCTAATGTTGCAATTGTAACAGATGTATGTCATGACACTACAACTCCTATGATTGATAAGAAAATTGAAGGTGATTTAAAAATAGGACGTGGTCCTGTCATTGCTTATGCTCCTGCTGTACAAAATAATTTGAGAGAATTAATTGTTGATACTGCTACAGAGAAAGGAATTCCTTTTCAAAGGCATGCTAGTTCTAGGGTTACTGGAACTGATACGGATGCTTTTGCTTATAGTAATGGTGGGGTGTCATCTGCATTAATTTCTTTACCTTTAAGATATATGCATACAACTGTTGAAATGGTACACAGAGAGGATGTAGAAAATGTTATAAAGTTAATTTATGAAAGTCTTTTAAGAATCGAGAATAATGAGACTTTTTCTTATTTTAAATAGAAAATAGTTTTATTTTTAAAGAAGAGGCTGTCCTAAAAGTAATAAATCAACATTATGTGATTTCTCCCTTTGGTCGAAATGAACAAGATTGCGAACTTTTTTGGACAGTCTCTTTTTATTAGTATTTATTTTTTTGTTATTTTCTTAGAAATGATTTTTCCTGAAACGGTGATTATTTTAACTATATATAGTCCTGTTTTTAAATTTTCTAGTTGATTTATATTTATTATCTTTTGATTAGTTGTTTGAAGATTGGTTAATATTTCTTTTCCTAGGATGTCAAATATTTTTATTTCTTTTATATCTTCTTCTACTGAAATTTCTATTTTGGAGTTGAATGGGTTTGGATATATGTTTATTGTTTTTTTTGCATCATATTGATTATTAGATAAAAGTTCTTCTTGTAGTAATCCTGTAACTACGAGGTTTTCTTTTTGCCATAGTTTTTTTCTACTGGAGTGATGTAATGCTTTGTACATGCGTTGTACTTGTCCTTTTGTGAACATTTTATAACATCCGTAAGCTCCATTATATCCCATATAATTTTCGCTGTTAATTTTTTCTTTATTACAGTTAAAGGCTGAAATACATTGGGTATTTGCTACTATGGTATCTTCTTGTGGGGTGTCATCTACTTCATCTGTTCCTTTGCATCCGTTTTCGAAGGTGTGTATGAGTCCTAAAAAGTGCCCAAATTCATGAGTAAGTGTGGAGGCAAATTCATCATTTGTATTACCATAAATGGATGTACCGCTATATACTATTCTTGAAAAATTATGATTTGTTTTTTCTTGATCTGGATATGTGGCTACACCGGAGTTATTTTCTTGATCATCAAAAATATCATTTTGAATATATACATTGATGTATTTATTGTTGTCCCAGGCATATTTGTTTTGTATTAAATTTTTGATTTTTTGATCATTATTTCCAAAGCCTTTTTCATCTTTTTTATAAAATATAACACATCCTTCTGGTCTATATTTTCCATTTTTTCCAATTTTTGCTAATTCAAACTTTATCTTTAATTTGGATTTTATAGCTTGAAAATCTGGATCAACTGTATTGTAATCATGATTGAGTCCGTTAAAATCTTCATTTACTTTTTCGAGTGCTTTTTTTATTTTTTCTATTGTAATATTTTTCTCATCTGCCAGATAATAGCCATTGGGTTTTGCTTTTTTAGTTTCTGGGTAATAAACATATCCTTCATCGAAAATATGAAAAACGACAGGGATGATAAACTCTTTTTCTAAATCTTTATCTGTTATCTCTGGTATGTTTACTTCTTCATCCCATTTTTTATTTGCTTGAACTCTTATTTTATTTACTTGGTTTTTATTGGTTTCTGTTGTTTTGCATTTTATATTTTGGGCAAAAACGGGATAACTTAACGCTAAAAATAGAAGTGTTTTAACTTTATTGATCATTTTCATATTAATTTTTGTTAATTTTTCAATAATTTAGACTAGGTTTTTTAAGAACATGGTTGTTATGTTTTTAATAAAGTCTTTTTAGTTATTTTTTCTTATCAAATATTTTGATTAATAACGTCTAAAAGTCTACAAAATCATATAATGTAAACAGCTTTACTTACTGTTTAGAAAATACAATTGAGCGGAAAGTATGTTTTTTTACTTTCTTTTTTATGTTTTAAATTCCTAGGTTAGAATTAGTTTTTAGTTAAGTTTTTTTGAAATTACTACAAATAGGTTTTGCTTGATATGTGATTTGCACATGAAGAAAAATAGAAAATTGATTTATCTAGCGTTTTTTCTTCTAGATAAAGTGGATATTTTCCACAAAATGTATTGTTATTTACAATAAATTTTGTGGAAAAAATAGTCTATTAAAGTATTCTTGGTATTTAAGAGGTGATTATATGGGGTAGGTAGATTAGTTTTTTTATTCTAATATAGCAACTACTCTAGATGGACCTGCAGAAGCTCCTTTTAATTTTAGGGGAAAGCAAGCAATTTTAAAGCCTGTATAAGGAAGTTGTTCTAAATTAACAAGTTGTTCCATGTGGCAATATTCATGATCTATGCCTACTAAGTGACCTTCCCAAAATATGTCGTTTCGGTTTTGTTTTTTTGCTTGTTCTATTTGATAAGGTAATGGCAAATCCCAACCCCATTGATCTATTCCCATTACTTTTACTCCTTTTTGAATTAAAAATAACGTTGCTTCTGCGGACATTCCTGTTCCTTTTTTGTAATAATCTTTATCGTATATATATTTATCTCGACCTGTTTTTATTAGTATAATATTTCCTGGTTTAATATCTATATTTTTTTGATTTAAAAAATTTTCGATATCTGTTTTTGTTATGATTTCAAAATCTTTTTTGTGTTTCATATCTATAACAATTCCTTCTCCGTAACACCATTCTAGAGGTATTTGTTCTATTGTTTTGGCTGGTTTGCCTTCACTGGTTGGCCCATAATGATATGGAGCATCTAAATGTGTGGTTGCATGTACTCCCAATTGCTTTATCATATCATCAGCCCATCCTGTAAAATGTTTTGGAAATAAATTAAAAGGCAATCCAAATAATCTTATAATCCATTTAGATTTTTTATGTGTTTTATGTTTGATTTTCACTTTCATAAAGAAAGGATCCTTAGGATTTTGATAAATTGTTTTGGATAGATCAATTATTTTCATATTTATTTTTTTATTAACTAAGATGGGAATCATTATAAAATGAAATGATCGTGATTTTAAATCAAATACAATATAATATATGATAAAAAATCTATTTGTTTAGTATTTCTTTTATAGAATAACGAGGAAGGTCTAATTTGATAGAAAACGATATTTAGATTATATCTAAGATATTTTGGTTTGTTTCTTTTATTGTATGTGGGTGTCTAAAAAGTAGTAACTTAATATTTAATTTATCACTTAAATGATAGGAAAAGTTATATTGCCAGTACTGTGAATTTACTTTGTCTATTCATTTGTCTCTAGCCTTCTTTTTGTTAAAATGAAAGATTACGACCTTTTAGAGTACCCTCATTGAATAAAATTATATGTTTATATGATAAGTTTTATAGTTCTATTATCATTTCTCTTTTAACATTATTTAACCATTGCTCGTTAACATCATATAATTCTAATTCTACTATTAATCTTCCTTGTTTTTTGACTGCTGAATTTATTTTAAAATAAGGATTAATTAATAGTATATCTTGATGAAATACTCTTCTACTTGTAGGGAATAAGGCATCTACTGAAATATTATATTGAGTTGCCTTTCCATTTTGTAGTTTTAATGCTATTTGATTATCTGGTAAACGAATAACGGAACTTCCTTCCAGTGTATTAATAATATTATCTTTTCTGATAACTCCAAATTGAGCCATTTTTATCCAAATTTGTGATGTTCTTTTTACTTTTTCTAGAACATCACCATCAGGAGTTTTTATTAGATAACGTATCATATATTGGTTTAATTCACTTGTTGTTTGAACAACTAATTCTTTAGATAAGTCAGATAATGGTTTAAATCCTTCAAAATAATATTCAAAATTGGCTAATTCAACATCATTTTTTGTTAATAAAGACAAATGACATGATATAGCATTGTCACCTTTATGTAAATTCTTACTATTATTTACTAATTCTAAATTAAAATCGTTTGATACATTTGTTAAATCAGCATAAAAATCTTCAAAATATTCAAAAGTCCCTTGAAGGTAGTATTTTTTTATTTCATCTTTATTTAATACTACTTTTGTTTTATAATACTTATTTTTATCAAAGTGTAGGTTGATTTCTTTTCCTTCTATATTTTTGTATTTTAATTTAAAATTTAATCTTCTATCTGTATATTTAATTTCTACGATTTCTGTGTCTTTTAAATCTTCTGGAGTAAATTTATAGACAACATTATTTGGACTACTAGAATATATATCCACCCATTTACTCAAGTTCTCCATCGTAATTATATCTTTTTTTCCTAATCTATAAAAGGAATCAAAATCTATGTTTGTTAATTTTTCTGGATTATCTTTAATTTCAGGTTTCCAATTCATGTAGGCACGATTTATCATGTGCCAGTCATTGGGCTTTTGAACAAAATTAAAGAATGTATATAGTTTTGAAAAGTTTTTTTTTCCAAATGTTCCAGAGACTTTCGCTTCGATTATACCTCTATCAATATCTTTTTTTTCTATTATTGCTTCTTTTATTGATAATTCTTTGTTTTTAATACTCTTTGGTTCTTTTATTGTTGTTATATGGTTAGTTGCTTTATCAATATCTTGTGTAGATTCTATATCAAAATATTGTCTTAATTCATTTTCGGTTGGATCTACTAGAGCAACTACATCAGTAGTATTTACAGTATTATCTGTTTTTAAGTCTGTAAGTTCTTTGTCCTTACTACAAGACAATAACAGGTTAACCGAAAGGAGTAAAATCATTTTTTTCATAGCATTTTATTTTTAATTTTATTTAGATTCATTATAAACTAAATCTAAAAAGAAGACTACAAATATAATACCAAAAATCAAATAATAAACTTTTTTGTTTAATTTTATTTAACAAATAGAAATATAAGATCTTTCCAGTACTATTTTTATATCATTATTATAGATAAAAGGTTTTTATAGTCAAAAATAGTTCGTGAAATAGCTGTTAAGTATTGTAAAACATGAAGCTTCGAAGAGTTTATTGAAACAAATTTCAATAAAATTTTGTTATTTAATTCAAGTTGCTAGTTGATTGTTTTGTTTAATTGAAGTCCAAAAATGAACAATGTTAGTTTTATTAAAAATCCTTCCAATGTCATAGCATGTATGGTTCTAGGGAATATTTTTTTAATATCATTTATTGTTGTTTCTATTCTTTTTCTCATTTTTAGTTTTTCATTTTTCTGCTCTAAAGTATCTATTCTTTTAGCATTTGATTTACGTTGAATTTTCAATGAAATACCTTTTCTTTCTAAGGCAATATCTTCTAATCCATAATCGGTATAAGCGCTATAGCCGTATAATGAAGCTTTTACAGGTAATTTGCCAATCATTTTTCCTATAGCTTTGGCATCTCCAGTTTTTCCTGGTGTAAAAAGGAAAGCTATTGGAACTCCATCTTTTGTCGTAAGCAATTGCACTTTAATGCCATAAAAATAGTTTCGCATACTTGCTGTATAGCTTCTGTATTTTTCTTCTTTTAGAATTTTACAGTTCATAATTCTTATATTATTGCATACAGGAACAGGAAATGAATTAATGATATACTGCATTTCAAAAGAAAATTCTTTAAAATAGGAACTTACAATTTCAAATAACTCATAAAGTAGATTTGCTATTTTGTGTAATCGTCTGTTAAACCTACTTGTATCCACCATTTCTGGGATAAATCCATATTATTTGACAAACTTAATAGCCGAACAATGATTACCATAAAAGCTTGTTGATGACAAAATTATTGTTAAAATAATTTCACTATCACTAACACGTCTTCTAATGTCTTCTTTATGATCAATTCCTTGTAAAATATCATCGATTAAACAATAAGTTGATATAATTTTGTCTTTATTAAGCATCGGGGTTTTTTTATTGGTTCGCAAAACAAATTTACTTAACCTTTGCTTTTCTTTCTTACCTCTTTTAAACTACCAACTTGAATTAATTAGATGAAAAGAGGCTGTCCAAAATGCACAGCCTTTTTTATAACTAAAATATTCGGACACCTATTTGAGAGAATTTTCATATAAGCGATTCTCAGAAAGTGAGTTCGACTTTTAGGACACCTTCTTCAATTATCGTATAATCATCAAACTTATTACTGTTTGGTTTCCCCTCAGCAGATCAAAGGTCCTCTCTAATTTAATAGGACAATAAAAGGATTAAAAGGTAAAAAAACAGTTGGTATTTTTTCACCACATTACCGTTTTTATAGATTGACTACTATTACTCTTTTAAATATACCTATAGTAGAAGAGTATCTATAAATAAGAAAGTTTAATTCAAGTATTAACTTACCTTGTTTTTTAACTGCTGACTCTATAGTAAAAAGAGGGATAAAGTGTATATCTTTATGTGCAATATCTTGACTCAGAGGTATCAAAGGTTTTAAATTAGGATTATTACCAGATTCTTCTTTTAACTTTAGTGCTAATTGTCCATTTGATAAACGAATAACAAGATTATCTCCTAAGGTATTAATAATATTATCTTCTCTAATCATACCGTATTGAAGCTCCTTTTCAATTTTATTACTTAAAGGAGAAACTATTGCTTTTACATCTCCATCAGGTGTATCTTTCAAAATATCTTGCATATAACGATCTAAGCTATCGGTTCTTTGAACTATAAATTCTTTAGAAAAGTCGGATAAAGGCTTGAAACCTGTAATTTCATATCTAACGATATCAGCTAACTTTTCATTTCCTCTTCCTTTTCCTAATAAAAAAACAGAACATATAATAACATTATTTTTATAATCTACAAAGTACTTATTAGAAATCTTTAAAACAAAATCATTTGAGGTTTTAAACAACGTTTCTTTGAATTCTTCTAAATTTTCATACACACCAGACGCATAATATTTTCTTATTTCATCTTTGTTTAAAACAATCTTTTTTTTATAATATTTTTGTTTATTAAATTCAAAAGATAAATAAAATGAATATTTATTTTTATATTCTAAAATTATGTCTACAGATTCAAATCTTATTTCGGAACTTTTTATTTCTGTAATTTTAATATTTTTTAAATCCTCAGAAGTAAATTTATATTTCTTATCAGAGTTTGGTTTTTTAGAATAGAAATCAATCCATTTACTTAGGTATTCTATAGTAAATAAATCAGTCTTTTTTAACCTATAAAGAGCATCAAAATCTAGATCTGTTAACTCTTCTGGACTGTCTTTAAATTCAGGTTTCCATTCCATTTTTATATTTTCGGCAATATATGAATCTTCAGAATTATCATTAGGTCCATCTGGCGAGCAAAAAAACGTATATGATTTAGAAAAGGGTTTATTAGCAAATTTTCCAGAATTTTTTGCAATTACCTCCCCTTTAACAGCATCTTTTTTTTCTATTATGGTATTCTCAACTAATAAATCTACCTGTTTATACCCTACTTTTTTAAGTCCTCTGGTGTTAGTGATAGTATTAACGATTTCATCTGGCTTTTTAATAGATGTTACTGGAAAATCAAAATATTCTTTTATATCATTTTCTGTTGGGTCTTGAGCAGCTACATCAGTAGGTTGGTTTGTATTTAGATTAACCAAATCTTTATCATTACTACAGGATAGTAATAAATAAATAAATAAATAAAACTAAAATTATTTTTTTCATATCATTATATTTATAAACTTATTTTTGTAAATCAGATTAAGAGTGCAAATATAACAAAAAATTAAATATATTTTATTTCATTCAAAAAAATTAGAACATTCTTTTCAATTCGATCATGAATATTTGAAATATCAGATTTTTGAAACTTTTCTCCTATAATATTTTCATACAATTCTATATATCTATCAGAAACTGTTTCTACGTATTCGTTAGTCATTTCCGGTATTTGTTGTCCTTCTTTTCCTTGAAACCCATTGGATATTAACCACTGACGAACAAATTCTTTTGATAATTGTTTTTGATTTTCTCCTTTATTCTGTCTTTCTTGATAACCGTCAGCATAAAAATAACGAGAGGAATCGGGTGTATGAATTTCATCAATTAAGACTATTTTTCCTTCTTTTGTTTTACCAAATTCGTATTTTGTATCAACTAGGATTAATCCCCGTGAGGCCGCTATCTCTGTTCCTCTTTGAAATAAAGCACGTGTATATTTTTCTAAAATTAGATAATCTTCTTCTGAAACGATTCCTTTTGTTAAAATTGTCTCTCTTGAAATATCTTCATCATGTACTCCTACTTCTGCTTTAGTTGTGGGTGTAATTATAGGCTCTGGAAATTTATCATTAGGTTTCATTCCTTCTGGCATTGTAACACCACATAATGTGCGTTTTCCTGCGTTATATTCACGAGCTGCATGACCAGATAAATATCCTCTAATAACCATTTCTACTTTAAAAGGTTCGCATAAATGACCAATTGCTACATTAGGATCTGGTGTTGCCACTAACCAATTAGGAACAATATCTTTTGTCATTTCCATGAATTTTGTAGCAATTTGATTTAGTATTTGTCCTTTATACGGAATTCCTTTTGGCATGATAACATCAAAAGCGGATAACCTATCGGTAGCAATCATTACTAATAGATCATTATTGATATTATAAACTTCACGTACTTTTCCGTGATAAACTGATTTTTGCCCAGGAAAATTAAACTGGGTAGAAGTAATAGTGTTCATTGTGTTGTTGTTATAATTTACATTGTTGTAAACAGTACTACAAAAGTAAAGGTTTCCTATTTA
The DNA here is from genome assembly GCF_052828645.1 of Flavobacterium sp. TN-1. Lineage (NCBI taxonomy): Bacteria > Pseudomonadati > Bacteroidota > Flavobacteriia > Flavobacteriales > Flavobacteriaceae > Flavobacterium > Flavobacterium sp. TN-1. Next base: position 1,869,407 of record NZ_CM128253.1, on the reverse strand, counting down.
CTTACAAGATAAATCATTTTTTTATTTGTTGTATTTAAAATACAACTTATTATTATTTTTTAATATATTTGCTTGATAAAACACAATTTATAATGACAACAACCGAAAAAGAATTAATTAAAGCAACTATCCCTGTATTAAGAGAAAATGGTGTATTATTGACAAAACATTTTTACAATAGAATGTTTACTTATAATCCTGAATTGAAAAATATTTTTAATTTAGGAAATCAAGCAAGTGGTAAACAACAAACTGCTTTAGCTATGGCTGTATTAGCTTATGCAGAACATATAGAAAACCCAAGTGTATTAATAAATGTACTTAAAACAATTGGCAATAAACATGTTAGTCTTAATATTACTAAAGAGCAATATGAAATTGTAGGAAATCATTTAATTGCTTCCATACAAGAAGTTTTACAAGAATCAGCAACAGCGGATTTATTAAATGCTTGGACTAAAGCTTACTGGCAATTAGCTCAACTAATGATACAAATAGAAGAAGAAATGTATCAAAATAATCTTAGCAAAAAAGGAGGATGGAAAGGATGGAGAAGTTTTATCATTACGAGAATAATTGAAGAAAGTGAAGAGATTAAATCTTTTTATTTAGCTCCCAAAGACAACGAAGCGATTGCTGATTACTTACCTGGACAATACATTACAATAAAAACTCATATAGAAGAATTAGGGCATGAACAACCAAGACAATACAGTCTTTCATCCTCATTTAACGAAAAATATTATAGAATATCTGTAAAATCAGAAAAAGGCACTAACAATAATCCTGACGGATTAGTTTCTAATACTCTACATCATAAAAAAGAAGGAAGTGAAGTATTTGTATCAGCACCAGCAGGCATTTTTAATATTGAAAAGAAAATAGATTATCCAATGGTTCTAATAAGCGGAGGAATAGGAATTACTCCACTATTAAGTATGCTTCAAAGCCAAAAAGATTATGACAATCAGACTATATGGATACATAGTTGTCGTAATGAAAAAGTACAAGCATTTAGAGATGAAGTAGAAGAAATAGCTCAAAAAGACAAAAATTTAAAATCGTATACATATTATGAACAAATAGACTCTGAAACGGACAGTGTAAGGAGAGGACGGATTAATTTAGTAAATCATCAAGAAGAAATTTTAATAGAAGATGCTAAATATTATATTTGTGGACCTGAATTATTTATAAAATCACATTATCAATCGCTCATTAATTTAGGTGTGGATAAAGACGCTATTCATTTTGAAGAATTTGGTCCACAGCTTTTGAATCTTAATTAAAAAAGTTTATGAAACTGAATCATTTTACTGATTTTTCTATGCGAGTACTAATTTTTTTAATTCATCTAAATAAAGAAAAAGCTACTTCTTTAGATGAGCTAGCTAGTACTTTTAATTTATCTAGGAATCATCTCATAAAGGTGATTCAGTTTCTTTCTAATCATAATTTAATAGAAACCAAAAGAGGCAAAGGAGGCGGAATACGTATTGCTGAAAAAACCTTAGAAACCCCTCTTGGCAATTTAATTCATTTATTAGAACAGGATGAAAATCCTATTATTGATTGCAAAGCTAAACCTTGTATTTTTTCGAGTAGTGAATGCCAATTAAAACATTTATTACAGAAAGGCTATAATTCATTTATCCTAACTTTAAATGAGTATACTTTAGAAGACCTTCGTTTTAAAAACTGGAATGAAATACTTAACCAATCGTAATAATTTTTATTACCTCTTATATTGTAATTGTTTTATTTTTTTTTATAAATTAGTATTTGTCGTCTTAGAGCTTTGCGATGGTGTGAGTAAAGAAGCCTAGACTTTCAGTTTGAGAGATACTGAACTTTACAAATACAAAACCAACATTAAATTGAGTCTGAAGCCACACTATTTCAAAACTCTTGTTGTGCGGTCGGCAAAATTGGTGCAATTATAGTTCGTTTACTGTTCATTTATTTTACAAAAATCAACTCTGGTTTTTGAGAATCAGTAACTTCATATTCTCCTTCTTTAAAATTGATGACAAATTTTTCTAATTTAGTGTCTTTTTTAGAATTTAAAAAATTAAAATGTATTAACATAATCTTACTATTTTTTTCAATTTTAAAAATTAGTTTAAATACACCTATTTTTTGTTCATTCCAATATTCTGATTTTATACTTCTAATTTTTATAAATTTATGAACCCTATTTTCAAACATTAGAGGTTTGTTGTTTTTAGGAGTATCAATTTCAGTTTGTACTATTGATAGTTCCATTTGAGCAGTTTTTGAAAATAAGTGAGTTGAGTCTTTAGTAATAAATTGAAGCTTTTTATTGTTATCTAAAACATAAATATTTCCATCAAAATAATATTTTTTCGTACTTGGTTGTGCGTAAATATTGATAAAAAACAAAAAAGCTAAGAAAAGTAATAATTTATTTAGTCGCATTTTTAATTATTTTAGTCATTATATCTAAAAAATCATCGGTATTCAAATTGTCAGCAATGTGTATATGTCCAACTGCTTTAAAATTATTCATAGCCAAATCATCTCTTTTTTTGGCGGCTCTGTACATAATTTCATTAGATAAATAATCCCCACCAGATCCCGAATCATTTGTTGATTTTCCTTTTATATTTATTTTTTTAAATGTTGGTGAATTGTTATTTTTAGAGGGATGATCTTCAGAATTGTTAAGATCATCAATATAGGTTTGATCAAAGTAAATTTTTCCAGTTGAAGGAGACAAATCTCCTGTCATTATTTTATTAATAGGCAAGGTTGTTTCATAAAACTCATTACCTGTTAAAATTTGTTTAAATCTTTCTTGATTATATTCTAAATACGTAGAACCTATATTCGCATTATCCAAAAATCCACCACGAAATTTACTAGCAAATCTTTCTAAATCAAAGTTAGAATCATTTCTACTTGTTGTTATCATTATATCAAATTGAGAAATATATTTTTCCACCAAATTTTCTATGATACCATTGTCAAAATCTTCATAACGAACAGGTACAACAACGCATTGAATATAAGCATTTCCAACTGTTAATCCATTAAGGTATAAAGCTGATATTCCTGAAGGATTTGAAGTTTTAATATCTCCTTTTATTTTTTTGTGGAAAGGATTTAAAACAAACGGATCAAACCCCGTAATCAAAACTTTTTTCTTGCCACTCGCTTTTGAGAAATCTATTCCAGTATAATTACGGCTGTTTTCTTCAAAAAGCTGTATTGCTTTGTAAAGTTTACTATTTTTCGGAACTATTGATTTGATAAAGAAATCGTCTTGGTCTTTTTGGGGTAATGTTTTAATATCTTCTATGTAAACATATTGGCGTTTTAGGATTACTTGCATTGCAATTCTTGCCCAATACAATGGTCGGTCATCAAGAATGGCTTCTATTTCTTTTATTTCCTTTTTCTTTTCGCCTGTTTTTTTGATATTGGTAACAATGGTAGAAGTATGGTCTTTGTGTTGCCAAACGGCATAATCCCACAATTCTTTAGCACTTTTTATTACTTTTGCCTCGATTTGGTCTGTGGTTAAATCTCTGTTATCCTCGCATAGATATTCAGAGAATCCATCTACAATGTTTTTTATGGCATCGTTTTTTTCTTTGTGCGCGTCTATAAATTTATTTTCGTAGTTGGTTAATAAATCTTTTGAACCTGAATCATCTGTTTTGAATAAACCTATTAACTCTTCATAATTTCGTTTGTAGGTTACTGGTTTTAGGCGTTCGCCTTCGAGTGGGAAATAAACGGGTTTGGCTTCAAAGCTAATTTTGACATAAAATTCGTTTAAATCTTCTTCTTTTATTTTGGTTATGTGTTGGTCATAATCGTATTCTTCTAAATCATCGCTGTACCAATTTGGATTGAGTTCAAAAAGTGGCGTTTCGTATTGATTGTTAAAAACAGGAACAAAGCCCCAACGGTAACCGCTACCGTTCATCATATCAAAATTTTGGTTCTTGCTTTTTGATTTTCCTTGCAAGGTAAGATAAATCATTTTGCTGTCTTTGGCATTTTTGGTGGTAACTTTTATTTTGAGTTTTTGACCATAATAAAAATCTTTGGTGTTTTGATTGAGTAGTTTATTGTTTTGGTCAAAAAATTCTACTTTTTCAACATAAGGATGCGTAGTGTAATATTTTTCAGGTGGAACATATTCGCCAAATGTAACTCCTTTTTCTTTTCCGCTCATTATAATTTGTTCACCAGCATTATATTCAATACTTTCTGCCCAAATATGATAATCTCCACCAACTGTCTCGGTTATTTTTCCGTCAACTATGATTGTCTTGCTTCCTCCAGTAAATATTTTTGTCGTTTCTCGCATTTTCCTTCTTTGGTTAAAGGTTCTCGTTGCTGACGCAGAACATCCTTATTTGTGTATTTACTCGTATTCAACAACCATTCTCACAAGGTTATTTTAGCAACGTTTATTGATTAATCTTGATTTTCTATGCTTTTATAAGCATCAATAATTTTTTTAACTAATTTATGACGTACAATATCTTTATCATCTAAATAAATTATTCCTATTCCGTCTACATTTTTTAATACTAAAAGAGCTTCTTTTAATCCTGATATTGTTCTACGAGGTAAATCTACCTGACCTGGATCTCCTGTAATAATAAATTTAGCATTTCGTCCCATACGAGTCAGAAACATTTTCATCTGACTATGTGTTGTATTTTGAGCTTCGTCTAATATAACAAACGCATTATCTAATGTACGACCACGCATAAAAGCTAGAGGTGCAATTTGAATAACCCCTTTCATAATATAATCTTCTAAAGTTTGAGGAGGAATCATATCACGCAGAGCATCGTAAAGTGGTTGCATATACGGATCTAACTTTTCCTTCATATCTCCTGGTAAAAAGCCCAGATTTTCGCCAGCTTCTACAGCAGGTCGAGTTAATATAATTCGCTTTACTTGTTTTTCTTTTAAAGCTCTAACAGCCAAAGCAACTCCTGTATAGGTTTTTCCTGTTCCTGCAGGTCCTACAGCAAAAACCATATCATTTTTTTGTAAAGTATCTACTAACAATTGTTGGTTGGGGGTCATGGCTTTTATTAGCTTCCCTCCTACACCATGAACTAATATTTTATCATGATCAGATATTTTAGAATTTGATTGTACATCTCCTTCTATAATCCGCATAATAACATTATCATCTATACTATTGAAACGTGTAAAATGAAGCATCAATCTACGAAATCGCACTTCAAATTCATCTAACACTTCTTCCTCTCCAAAGGCTTTTAACGTAGTTCCTCTTGCTATAATTTTTAGCTTTGGATAGTATTTTTTTATTGTTTCTAAATGTTTGTCATGAGCTCCCCAAAATTCTTTAGGAGCTATATTTTCTAATTCTATAACCCTTTCGTTCAAAGTCAGATTAATTTAGTTAAAAATAAATTCGTTTTGTTTATCCCAAATCTACTAATTTTGCCTCAATAATACAGCAATAGTTATAAACAATCGAATGTCAATAATTACACTTACTACCGATTTTGGAGTCAAAGACCACTTTGTAGGTGCACTAAAGGGAAAAATTTTCACACAAATTCCTAATGCTCAAATTGTTGATATTTCTCATCAAATAGACCTATTCAACATAATAGAAGCAAGTTACGTAATTAGTGCTGCATATTACAACTTTCCCAAAGGTACTGTTCATCTAATAGGTGTAGATAGTGAACAAACCATAAACACAAGGCATCTGGTAGTGTATTGGAACGAACATTATTTTGTGTGTGCTGATAACGGCATCATGAGCTTGGTCTGTCAAAACCAAAAACCAGAAAACATAATCGAAATTAATGTTACAAATCACCTCCCTCAAACGGCTACTGATACGGACATTTTGTTAGCTGTAGCTTGTCATATTGCAAAAGGAGGACAATTAGATATCATTGGCAAAAAGATTGAGGATTTGAAGCCACAAAATCAACTACAAGAAATAGTAGAATCAAACAAAATAAAAGGAAATGTTATATACATTGATCATTACGGAAACTGCGTGACCAATATTACTCGTAATTCTTTTGAAAAATTAAATATTGATAAAAAGTTTGAAATAAAATTTGGTAACAAGACCATAAAGAAAATACATCGTTCTTATTCTGATTTTAATATCAGAGAAGGTTATACGCTTAAAGACTATGAGGGCGAAAAATTAGCACTCTTTAATGAAGCAGGCTACTTAGAAATTGCTATATTTAAAAGCAACCCAAACACCACTGGCACAGCTAAATCTTTATTGGGTTTAAAATATAGAGATACTATTAGCGTTATTTTTGAATAAATTTAAATCCATAACAACCATCTATATGCTAGTCCGAATAGTAAAACTTAGTTTTCACGAGCAAAACATACCCACTTTTTTAAAAAATTTTGAGCAAATAAAAAATGAAATTCGAAATTCACCTGGAAATCAATTATTAGAACTTTATCAAGATCAAGATAATCCGTGTATATTTTTTACTTACAGCTATTGGGAAAGCGCAGAAGATCTAGAAAATTATAGAAATTCTGCATTATTTGATGAAGTTTGGACCTTTACAAAAAAACTATTTAATGATAAACCAGAGGCTTGGAGTGTAAACAAACTGGTTTCTTTAGCGTAAAGCTTTGCTTCTATATCTATCTATTAATTTTTTATTATATTTTTAGGACTTTTGAACCTATACCATATTTTATGAAAGCCATACTTTTTAAAGAATTTCGATTATTTTTTGGATCTCCTATTGGTTATTTAGTTATTGCTTTATTTTTGCTCATAACGGGATTATTTTTATGGGTTTTTGAAGGTGACTATAATATACTTAATTCTGGTTTTGCCGATTTAGCTCCTTTTTTCACAATTGCTCCTTGGATTTTATTGTTTTTAATTCCTTCTGTAACAATGCGTAGTTTTGCCGATGAAAAAAAACAAGGAACTATCGAACTCCTATTAACCAAACCTATACGTTTAGGTCAAATTGTTATTGGTAAATCCCTAGGTGCTTTTTTATTAATTCTTATTGCTATAATCCCTACCTTAGTTTACATAAAAATGATTTATGATTTAGGATTGCCCGAAGGAAATTTAGATTTTGGCAGTACATTAGGATCTTATTTTGGATTATTATTTCTAATAGGATCATATACTTCAATAGGTGTTTATACTTCTACTTTATCAGATAATCAAATTGTGGCTTTCTTAACGGCTGTATTAGTCTGCTTTTTATTTTATTTTGGATTTCAAGGTATTTCTACACTCACCTTTTTTGGAAATTTTAATGACTTTGTAGCATCATTAGGAATGGACTATCACTACAAAAGTATCAGCCGAGGAGTCATTGACACACGTGATCTAATCTATTTTATGAGTGTCATTTTTTTCTTTTATACACTAACTGTTACTAACCTTAAAAAATACAAGAAATAAGATGAAAGATTCCACAAAAAAAATAATTGGTCTTATCCTTGCATTAGTTCTACTAAATAGTATTAGTCATTATATTTTCAAACGTTTTGACTTAACACAAGATAAAAGATATACATTATCAGAAACCTCTTTAAATATTCTAAAAAACGCACAAGAACCACTTTATGTGGATGTTTTTTTAGAGGGCAATTTCCCTATAGAGTTCAAACGCCTACAACGAGAAACAAAACAAATATTAGAAGAATTAAAAGCTTATAATTCTAATATTATCTTTCAATTCGTTAATCCACTTGAAAACCCCGAAGAAGCAGAAGCTGTAATGCAACAATTTTATGAACGTGGACTAACTCCTGTCAAAATAACGGTTGATGACAAAGGAAAACAATCACAAGAAGTTGTCTATCCTTGGGCTATTGCTACATATAAGGGTAAAAGCACAAAAGTTCCTCTACTTAAAAATCGTATGGGAGCTAGCACAGAACAAAAAGTTATTCATTCAGTACAACATCTAGAATATGCTTTTACAGATGCCTTTCATAAAATAACTACCCCAAAAAAGAAAAAAATTGCAATCATAAAGGGCAAAAATGAGCTCCCAGATATTTTAAAAGCTGATTTTTTACAAACGGTTCGTGATAATTATTTTATTGCCCCTTTCCCTATTGATTCTGTAAAAACAAAACCTGAATTAATACAAAAAGCACTCAAAACATTTGATTTAGCTATTATTGCAAAACCAAAATCCAGCTTTACTGATGCTGAAAAACAAGTATTAGATCAATTTATAGTAAATGGAGGAAAAACACTTTGGTTAATAGACGCTGTAAATGTTTCTATGGAAGATCTTAATCAAACAGGAAATACATTAGCATTCACAAACGATTTAGGTTTAAATGATTTGTTCTTCAAATATGGTTTTCGTATAAATCCTGTTTTAATTAAAGATATGCAAGCTGTTCCTATAGCATTAGCTACAGGCAAAAGAGGAAGTGAAACACAATATCAAAACTATCCTTGGTTCTATTCTCCTTTTGCATATACAGAAAGCAAACACCCCATTGTAAATAATATTGATGGTGTCAAGTTTGAGTTTTCGAGTCCTATTGACACTTTAAAAAATAATATCAAAAAAACTATTTTACTAAAATCCTCTCCTTATTCAAAAACAGTAGGTACACCTGTGGAAGTTAGTCTTGAAATGGTAAATGAAAAACCTCTTGCAAAAGATTATACTCCTGGAAATTTTCCTATAGCATTATTATTAGAAGGCAAATTTCATTCTGTTTTTGAAAATCGTATATTGGCCTTTAAATCATCTGAATTTAAAAATATAGGTAAGGATTCTAAAATGATAATAGTATCTGATGGTGACATTATTAAAAACCAACTTGATCAAAATGGACAACCAATGGAGCTAGGTTTTGACAAGTGGACCAATCAAATATATGCTAATAAAGAGTTCTTGATGAATTGTGTAAACTTCTTATTAGACGATACAGGACTGATTTACATACGTAGTAAAGAGGTAAATCTACCATTATTAGACAAAGAAAAAGTATACGAAGAATATGCTTATATTCAATTCATTACCGTTGGTGCACCATTACTTATTTTAATTCTTTTTGGCATTATTTTAAACTATTTAAGAAAGCGAAAATTTGCTCAATAATTATTTAAAAAAATAATTTCAAAAACTAATTAGTTTACGATATATTTGTAAAAACTAAAATCTATACACCATAAGGTTACTTACTTAAATAATTTGCGATGAAATTTATTGTATCGAGTTCTTATTTACAAAAACAACTACAGGTCTTGGGTAGTGTAATAAACAGTAGCAATACTTTGCCTATTCTAGACAATTTTTTATTTGAATTAAAACAAGACCAATTAGTCGTTTCTGCCTCAGATTTAGAAACTACTATGTCGGCTTCTTTAAACATAGATTCTACCAGTGAGGGAAGCGTGGCTGTACCCGCTAAATTGCTATTAGAAATTTTAAAAACATTTCCAGAACAACCTCTTACCTTTACAGTAGAAGAGAATAACACTATTGAAATTAGTTCTCAATCTGGTAAATATGCCTTAGCATACTCACCAGGTGCTGAGTTCCCTAAAGCTGTCGTTTTAGAAGACCCTTCTAAAACATTAGTACCAGCAGAAGTATTATCAACAGCTGTAAGTAAAACTATTTTTGCAGCAGGTAATGACGATCTTCGCCCTGTAATGAGTGGTGTGTTTTTTCAGTTTTCACCAGAAGGATTAATTTTTGTAGCTACAGATGCTCATAAATTAGTTAAATATGCTAGAGCTGATGTAAAAGCTTCTCAAGTTGCCGACTTTATCATGCCAAGAAAACCTTTAAACATTCTAAAAGGTATATTAGCAGCCTCTGACTCAGAAGTTACTATAGAATATAACGATGCTAATGCCACGTTTTCTTTTGACAACTACGTCTTAACTTGTCGATTAATTGATGGAAAATACCCTAATTACGAAGCTGTTATTCCTAAAGAAAATCCCAACAAATTATTAATAGATCGTGCACAATTTTTAAGTTCAGTACGTCGTGTGGCTATTTTTTCAAACAAGACTACACACCAAATCCGTCTTAAGATTGCAGGTGCTGAATTAAACATTTCAGCAGAAGATATTGATTATTCAAATAAGGCAGAAGAACGTCTTACTTGTGATTACCAAGGCGATGATATGCAAATTGGATTCAACTCTCGTTTTTTAATGGAAATGTTGACAAATTTACAAAGCGACATGATTCAGTTAGAAATGTCTATGCCTAATCGTGCTGGTATATTAACTCCCGCTGATGGATTAGACGAAGGAGAAACCGTTACTATGCTTGTAATGCCTGTAATGCTAAATAGTTAAAAATACTAATGGCTGTCCGAGAAGATCATAATCTTATCATTGCTATAACAAAAGAAAATAATAAACTTTATTATAAAAATTGTCCTCTTTATAAAAAGAAACAATCAAAACATTAAGTCATTACTTTTCGGACAACCTTTCTAGACTTCCTAAGCAGCTAATTTCTCTTTTTCACAAGAAAAATACTTCTAAATATAAATTTCAATTGAAGTTATAGTTCTTTATTTTAAAAATATCGACTATAAACAATACCTTTGCAAAAAATATAATTAGAAATATGTCTTCATTTGAGCAATTTAATCTACCAAAATCTTTACAAAAATCATTAGACGAATTAAAATTTGTCAGTCCTACTCCCATACAAGAAAAATCATTTAATGTAATCATGTCGGGTAGAGATGTAATGGGAATTGCTCAAACAGGAACAGGTAAAACATTTGCCTATTTACTTCCTTTACTAAAGCAATATAAATTTGCTCAAACATACAATCCTCGTATAATGATTTTAGTTCCTACCAGAGAACTCGTAGTACAAGTAGTAGATGAAGTAGAAAAACTCACACAATATATGTCCGTTAGAACCTTGGGAATTTATGGAGGTGTGAACATAAATACTCAGAAAAACCAAGTATATCAAGGCATAGATATTCTAGTAGGAACACCTGGACGTATAATGGACTTATCTTTAGATGGTGTCTTATCACTACAAGAAGTCACTAAACTAGTAGTTGATGAATTTGATGAAATGTTAAATTTAGGCTTCCGTCCTCAAATTACATCTATCTTAAGTATGTTAAAACCGAAACGTCAAAACATTCTTTTTTCAGCTACAATGACAGATGAAGTAGACGAAATGCTGAATGATTATTTTGATTTCCCTGAGGAAGTTACTCTTGCCAAATCAGGTACTCCCTTAGAGAAGATAGAACAATTATCATATCATGTCCCTAACTTCAATACAAAGGTCAATTTATTAAAACACTTATTACAAACAAGTGAATCATTAGAACGAATTCTAATATTTGTTAATAATAAAAAAATTGCGGATATGCTTCATGATAAAATAGAGGCAGAATTCCCTGATGAATTTGGTATAATTCATTCAAATAAATCGCAAAATTATCGTTTACTTACTATGTCTTCTTTTCAAAAAGGGGAAATAAAAGGAATCATTACTACTGATGTAATGGCAAGAGGATTAGACATTTCTAACATTACACATGTCATAAATTTTGAAATGCCTGAAATTCCAGAACAATACATCCACCGCATTGGTAGAACTGGACGCGCAGATTCAGAAGGCGTTGCTATCAGTTTTATTACACCTAAAGAAGAAGATATAAAAATAGAAGCTGAAATGCTAATGGATTTAGAAATTCCTATTTTAGAGCTTCCTGACAGCATAGAAATTTCTACACAACTAATAGGTCCTGAAAAAGAAAAGCAAAAAATAAAACATTTACTTAAAAAAACAAAAATATCAGAGAATAGCGCTTTTCAAGAAAAATCAGAAAAAAATAAAAAAATAAATTTAGGAGGCCCTGGCAAAAGAAAACCGCGTAAAACAGCCCCTAGAAATCGTGCCGTTGAACGCAAACGCGCAGAAAAACGTAAGAAAAAATAAAACTACTAAAAAAAGTATCCTAAAAGTCTAAAACCTTAATTCTAAACAAAGTCAACGGACTCAAGAAACTAGATAAGTCTAATTATTTACTTTTAGGATACTTTTATTCATCAAATTAAGTATGATCCACACAATATAAACACAGAAAGCAAACTGAAGAAACAAGTTATTATTTACTTCTATTTTAATCGCTTAATATTTTTTCACACAAATAATCTAATCTTTATTTCTTCTTCTAAAACTTTCCTTGGGGAGCAATAGTATTACAATGTTAACCATTGAAAAAAGTTAACTTTACTACAATAATTTATACCATTTAAACTTTAAAATTCCCTCATAATACTATTTTTTTTAACCTTGAGACTGTCCAAAAAGTTCGCAATCTTGTTCATTTCAATCAAAGAAAGAAATCACATAATACGATTATCAGACTCCTCCTTACATCGGAGTGACAAACTGCATATTAATTTAGATACTATTCTACAAAAGCAATAAATTAGTATTGGTTCTCGATACGCTTCGCGCTCGAACCAACGATGATTTCAATTATATACTCAACCGTTTGTTCGGGTTGTTTTAAAATAAAAAAACAGATCAAGAATTTTACTTTTTAATTCAGTACATTTTAAGTTTAAATGGTATTACTTAGAACGTTTTCTAAAATTCAACATACTCATTTAAAACATTCAATAATTGTTCTTTTTCAAAAGGTTTTATCAATACATCATTCATTCCTGCTTTTTTACATTTATTGAACACCTCAAATCTATCAAAAGCAGTCAATGCAATAATAGGGGTTTTAATTTTTAAGTTTCTTATATGAATAGCGGTTTCGTATCCGTCATAAATAGGCATATTAATATCTAAAAAGATGATATTAAATTGTTCTTTTTTACAAATTTCTATTGTTTGTAAACCATTTTCAACAATTATAACGTGGTAGCCAAAAGATTGTAATATCTTTTCTGTTACTATTTGATTAATCTTATTATCTTCTGCTAAGAGTACTTTAAGTTTTCTTTCTTGTTTTTCTTCTACTAATAAGTGAGGTAAAGAAATCTGATCATCTATTTCAAAACTCAACTGAAATATTACCTTTGTCCCCTTACCTTCTTCACTTTCTAAAAAAATGGCACCTCCAAACAGAGCTATTAGTTTTTTTACAATTGGCAATCCTAAACCTGTTCCTTGATAGTCTTCTTCTCTTCGTTCTATTTGAACAAATTCTTCAAAAATACGTTTTTGGTTTTCTTTGGCAATTCCTATTCCTGTATCTTCTACAACAAATTCTAAACATATTTGATTATCTATTCTGGTAAGCAATTGAACACTTACATCTACTTTCCCTTTTTCTGTAAATTTGAGGGCGTTGCTAACCAAATTCATTAAAATCTGAGATAATCTAAGACCATCTCCTATAATTTTTTCTGGTATTCTAGGATCAATTTTTATATTAATTGTGTTTTTTGTTTTAACTGATTGCATATAGAAACTATTTTTAATAGCTTCCATTTTATCCCAAAGATTAAAATTACTCTTTTCTAGGACAATTTTTTTTTCTGTTATTTTATAAATTTGTAAAACATCGTTTACTAAAGACAACAAATATTGGGCTGAAAACTTTAAAGACTCTAAATATTTACTATTTTTAATTTCGGGATATTCATCTGCTAATAAATCAGAAATCCCTATAACTCCGTACAAAGGAGTTCGCAATTCATGTATAATAGTTGAAACAAATTGTGATTTAAGTCGTGTAGATTCTTCTGCTCTATCTTTGGCTTCTTCTAACTCGTTATTAATTCTTTTCAAACGCACAAAACTTTTACGTCTATGCTGATTGTTCTGATATAGTATATAGACCAAAATAATTAAAAACCCTACAATAATCATAAACAAAAAAATGATTAGATAGGTTTTTTTAAAACTAAGCTCTTGTTCTTCTTTTTGTTTTTCAATATAATTTATTTGTTCCTCATACTCTTTTATCTTGATAGCATCCTCTTCACTTTTTACTGATTCTGAACGAGATTCGTTATAAACTTTGTCTTTATATTGAGAACTTAATTTTTGGTATTTTAAAGCTTTTTGATACTCTTTAAATTTTTCAAAATGCAAAGCATAATCAAGATAAACTTCTGACAAATAACTATCAAGCAAATTTTCTTTTTCTTTTAATCCATAATGAATTGCTTTTTCAAAAAAGTATTCTGCTTTAGCTTTTTCATTTTTATAGCTATGATAACGCGCCCATAAAGCATTGTAATTCAATTGTGCCTCTGATTCCTTTTGCCCCGTTATATACAAACTCGCCTTTTTTAAAAAAGGTATTGCTTCTTCATAACGATTTTCATCAACGTAAGCTCCTGCAATATTCAAAGAGTTATAAACGGTTTGAATAGGTTTATTTATTTTTTCTGTATAAAATAATCCTTTTTTATAATATTTAATACCTTCTTCAAAATTATTTTCATAATAAGAACAAAGAGCTCCAAGATTATTATATATTAAATTCTTAAGAGTATCATTATCCTCTAGATTAGCATAATATAATGATTTTAAAAAATAATCTTTTGCTTTTTTAGTATTTGCAAATTCAGTAAAATTAGACCCTAAAATCAGATAGGCTTTAGATTTCAAAGCATTGTTGTTTAACTGAAAGGATTCTGATAGTATTTCTTGAGCTAACATCATTGATTTTTTGGGATCTAACTCTCTCAATGCTTTTTTTGCTCTTTCTATTTTTAATTCAGTTTTTTTTACGGCATCTACTTCTTGTGAAAAAACATCATTAGTTCTAATAATAAGACTCAATATAATTATAAAAAAAGGACGCATCTTCTCACTATTTGATTTTTTAAAGAAAGGAATTTAGTCAAAAATAGTTTATTTTTGACAATTAAAACTGTTTTACATTAATTTTAATGAATGAAACACCAATGTATCAACGTCTTTCTAAATTTGCTCAAAAATTCATCAAACCTTCTATTTTTTTAAAATATGGGTTTAACTTATCTCCTATGTACAGGCGAAGTACAGCTCGGGTTATGTATATATCAGAAAACCTAAAAAATATATACATTAAGATCCCTCATAATTATAAAAATAAAAATTATGTTGGGTCTATTTTTGGTGGTAGTCTTTTTTCTGCGGTAGATCCTATTCCTATGACGCAATTAATGTACCTTCTTAAAGAAGATTATATTGTATGGGATAAAGCAGCCTTAATTCGTTTTAAAAAACCTGCACGAGAAAACGTATATGCAACTTTTCATTTTAGTGATGAGGAAATAAACGAAATCATTGAAAAAGTACGTATAAATAAAGAAATAGAACATACTAAAACAACATATATCACCAATAAAACAGGAGATATTACATTTTGTGAAGTAACAAAAACTATTTACATAGCAGAGAAAGAATTTTATAAGGAAAAATTAAAGAAAAGAGAACTGTCTTCTTGAATTTCGACTTGTTTTTTTCTTATTTTCCCAACAAAAATTACTAACATATTAATCTATTCATAAGATTCAATCTAAAAAATGTATCTTTGACAAACTCAAAATATAAATGCAATTTAAACATCCTGAAATTCTTTATTTTCTTTTTTTACTGATTATCCCAGTAATTGTGCATTTATTCCAATTACGTAAGTTTAAAAAAGAATATTTTACAAATGTTCGCTTTCTAAAAGAACTGATTGTTCAAACACGCAAAAGCTCTAAAATAAAAAAATACTTACTATTAGCAACTAGGCTGTTATTATTAACAACTCTTATCATTGCTTTTTCTCAACCCTTCTTTAAGGCCGTGGATCAAACGGGTAAGAACAATGAACTGATCATACTATTAGATAACTCTTTTAGTATGCAGGCGAAAGGAAAAAAGGGAGAGCTACTTAAACGTGCCATACAAGATTTATTAGAAAACGTACCCGAAGAAACAACTTTCTCAATTCTAACAAATGATACTGATTTTTGGAACACTAATATAAAAACTATTTCCAAAGAACTTCAAAATCTAAATTATAGTCCAATTCCTTTTTCTCTTGAAAATTCTTTGATTAAAACAAAATCACACAATAATAACCAAGGAAAAGACATTCTTGTAATCACAGATGCAATTGGATTACAAACAGAATCTCTAACAAAGTCTCCCACAACTAATAAAACTTTTTTCTTAATTCCCGAAGCTGAAAAAACAAGTAATGCAGCTATTGATAGCGTTTTTATAAATCAAACTCTTGATCATTTTTATGAAATTGGCGTATTAGTTTCTTCTAATTTTGAAGAAGCTAGATCAATACCTGTTTCCTTATATAATCAAAACAATTTGATAGCCAAAGCAATCATGCCTCTAAACAAAAGTAAACAAACCTTACTTTTTACAATTCCTAAAGAAACCTTTAGTGGGTATGTTTCATTACAAGATAACAGTTTAGCTTTTGATAATACTTTTTATTTTAATTTTTTGAAACCTAAAATTCTAAAAATCCTGAGCATTGGAGACCCTTTTAAATCTAATTTCCTTTCTCGAATTTACACACAACCTGAATTTAATTTTTCTAATACTCCTCTTAATAGCTTAGATTATAGAAATATCGAAAACCAAGATTGTATTATATTAAACGAATTAGAAAATATTCCTTTAGCCATGCACACTAACATAAAAAAGTTTGTAGAAAAAGGAGGCAGTTTAATAATCATACCTTCTGAAAAAATCCCTCCTTCCAATCTAAATTCTTTTTTAAAAAATTTTGCAAACATCCTATTTCTTAATTCACAAAATGAAGAGAAGAAAATAACTAAAATTAACTTTTCAAATCCTTTATATAATAATGTTTTTGAAAAAAAAATTCATAATTTTCAATATCCTATTACAAAACAATCTTTTGAAATAAGAAGTAATCTTCCTCATGCTCTTTCTTATGAAGATCAATCAGCATTCTTAAGTACATTATATAAAAACACAGGAACTGTTTTTATTTTCTCAGCCCCTTTAAACAAAGAAAACTCTAATTTTCAAAACGCACCATTAATTGTTCCTACCTTTTATAAAATGGGTACTTCAACTAATGAAAATGGAATACAATATCAAATAATTGGTCAAAATAAAACTTCTATAATTAATGTTGATCTCAACAAAGATGAAATAGTTTCTATTACCAATAAAGAAGAAAACTTTATTCCTATCCAGCAAGTTTTGGAAAACAAACTTAAATTTAGCTGTGGAGATAATCCTAAAAAAGCTGGTAATTATCACATCTACCAAAACAAAAAAAATCTTTACCCTATTAGCTTTAATTATGATCGTAAAGAAAGTCAATTAATCGCTACTAACCATAATAAAATCAATACTATAAACAGCTTAAATAACTTCTTTGAAACCCTTCAATTAGAACGTACTGACCAGCAAATATGGAAGTGGTTTCTTATTTTAGCTTTATTCTTTTTGATCATCGAATTGCTCATTCAAAAATTTGTAAAATGAATTTAATTATCCGTAATGCTCGAATTATTGAAAAAAACCATCCTCTAAATCAAGAAATCACTGATATTCAAATCAGCCATGGAAAAATAGAAAAAATTGGTAAAAACCTACCTATTCTAAACGATTATGAGGTCATTACATTCCCTGATTTACACATTTCAAAGGGGTGGATAGACACCAGTGTATCTTTAGGAGAACCTGGCTTTGAAGACTGTGAAACCATTAGTAACGGATTACAAGTAGCAAGTAAGTCAGGTTTTACAGCAGTTCTTCTACAACCTAACTCTTTTCCTATTTTAGACAATCAATCTCAGATATTTTTTGTAAAACAAAAAGCAAATCAAAATGCTACTGATTTATATCCGATTGGAGCACTTACAAAAAACAGTAATGGAAATGAATTAGCTGAACTTTTAGACATGAAAAATGCTGGGGCAATAGCATTTGGGGATTACAATAAAAGTTTAGATAATGCTAATATTCTAAAAATAGCATTACAATATACACAAGATTTTAATGGAAAGGTTATTGCCTATTCAATGGATCACAATATAAAAGGTAAAGGTATTGTAAATGAAGGAATAATCTCTACCCAATTAGGATTAAAAGGAATTCCTTCTTTAGCAGAGGAATTAATTATAGCTCGTAATTTATATATATTAGAATATACTGGAGGAAAACTCCATATTCCAACTCTTTCCACAGCTCATTCTGTAGAATTAATCCGACAGGCAAAAGCCAAAGGTTTACAAATAAGTTGTAGTGTAGCTGTTCATAATTTAACCCTAAATGATGAAGTTCTAACCAGCTTTGATTCTAATTATCGAGTAACACCTCCTATTCGAACAGAAGAAGACCGTAAGGCCCTTATTAACGGAATCCTTGATAATACAATTGACTGCATTACAACGGATCATAATCCTATAGACATTGAACACAAAAATCTAGAATTTGATTTAGCTAAAAACGGAACTATTGGATTAGAAAGTGGTTATGGAATCTTACAAAACATTTTACCTATAGAAGTCATTATCGAAAAATTAACTGCTGGTCGAAAAATTTTCAACATAGAAGAACCAAGTATAAAAGAAGGAGAAATAGCCAATCTGACTCTTTTTAGTCCTACTGAAAACTCATTTTTCCTAAAAGAAAATATTCTATCTAAGTCTAAAAATTCTGCTTTTATAAACCTTCCTACAAAAGGAAAAGTATTTGGAATTATTAACAACTATCAATTTATCAAAAACCAATAATGAAGACTGACTTAAACGATATTAAGAAAGGAAAAAGTACCGCCATAATAAGCTACATACTTATAATAGGACCTCTTATTGCCTTATCAATGAATAGTGGAGAAGACAAAACTCAATTTGGCTCTTTTCATGTACGACAAGGCTTAGGATTAACCCTTACATTTGTAGCACTAGGACTTATGTTATCCAATTTCAACATACCAATGGCAACAATCAGTATGTGGTTTTTTATAACTTTATTGAGTTTTTACGGCTTGTACACTGCCGGTAAAGGAGAATCACGTCCATTGCCTTTATTAGGTAATTTATTTCAAAAATTTTTAAAAACCATCTAATGAATTTATCTCTATACCATTTAGTCAAAGAACCTAAAGTTAAAAAAGACAAAAATCCCTTACTTTTATTACTACACGGTTACGGAAGTAATGAAGAGGATTTATTTTCGTTTGCCTCTGAACTCCCTGAACATTATTACGTTATTTCCGCTCGTGCACCTTATAATCTTATGCCTAATGCCTACGCTTGGTATGCCATCAACTTTGATGCAGATGAAAACAAATTTTCAGATTTAGATCAAGCGCGCAATTCAAGAGAATTAATCATTAGCTTCATTGATGAATTAATAAAAAATTACCCTATAGATCCCAATAAAATAACGTTAATTGGTTTTAGCCAAGGATGTATTTTAAGTTATGCCACCGCTTTATCATATCCTAATAAAATTCAACGAATAGTAGGTATGAGTGGTTACTTTAATCAAGAAATTGCATTAGAAAATTACAATCAAAATGATTTCAGTAATTTGCAAATATTTGCCTCACATGGGAGTGTAGACCAAGTTGTTCCTATAGAATGGGCTCGCAAAGCACAACCTATATTAAATAATTTAGGAATCCAAAACATTTATAAAGAATATCCTGTAGGTCACGGGGTAGCTCCTCAAAATTTTTATGATTTCAAAAATTGGCTTCTAGAAACTGAATAATAATAAAAAAGGGTGTACAAAAGACACCCTTTTTTATTATTATTTTTTTATTTTCTTCTTCTATCTTCTTTATCTAAATAGTTGGGAATCCCATTACGATTATCATCCCCTTCTGCTTCATATTTAGTAAGTATTCCATCATTATCATCGTCACGATCAACATAATTAAGATACCCATCACCATCTGTATCACGCTTTAAATTAGTCCAAGGAGCATTTAAGTTTGAAGCATCAAAACTATATTCTTCTTCAAAAGTTGTATGACCATCAAAATCATGATCCTTTCTCTTCATTGACATTAATTTTACATTAAAAATTAAAGGCGAATATGCTGGAATATTAACCTGAGTAGTAGAATAATAAGCTAATCCTGAAGGCAAAAACAATACTGCTGCACCAAAATCTTTAAAATTCGGAACATTTGTAACAGCATCTACCTCTGCGGTTCCTGTAGTCATAAAAGATAACATTTTAGACCAACCAACTATTACCTTGTCTAAATCAAATCGAACTGGATACTCTGCTCGGTCAAACAATTGGTTTTTATTAAATGTTGTTTTCTCTTGATCAAAACCTGTTTTTTCTTTTAATAACATACCGTGATAGGCAACCAAAACAGAATCTATAGGACAAGGACTTTTAGATATTTCAGGCTTTAACTCTCCCCCTCCGTTATGGTTAATATAATATACTTTAAAATCATAATCATTATGGCGTATAATTTTAAACTTTGGGGCATATTGATCTTTTATAGAAATCAGACCTGCTTTAGAGCCAATTCTTTTTACAAATTCAACATTTTTATCCCCATCAACATCCATGTGGTAATCTTCAAAAAACTTCTCTATTTCTAAAATTTCTCCAGGTATTTGCTCTGAATATGCTTTAGGAGGTACTATTTCTCCTGACTCATTATTTTTACTACAAGAAACTAAAGCAGCCATAAAAAAAAAGCCTCCTATTATTTTTTTTATTTTATTCATTCTTTTTAAAAATTTGTCTGCAAGATACAATTTTGAATTATTTTTGTATACTAATTTAACTAAGAATTTTGATTTTATGCGTATTGACAAATACTTATGGTGTGTACGATATTACAAAACTCGCAACATGGTAACTGAAGCCTGCAAAAAAAACCAAATAACTGTAAACGGAATTACAGCAAAACCATCTAAAGAGATTTTCCCTGGAGATAAGGTTACTTTTAGAAAAGATCAGATTACTTACAGCATTCAAGTTTTAGACATTCCTCCAAACCGAATAGGTGCTAAATTGGTTGACATATATCGCAGGGATGAAACTCCTGAAGAAGCATTTGCTCATTTAGAAATGCTTAAGCTCTCGAAAGCACATTATAGAAAATACGGAGAAGGCAGACCCACCAAAAAAGATCGTCGTGACCTAGATGAATTTGAATTAGATTTTGAAAATGAGTTAGAAGATGGATCTGAATAATAACTATTGGGAAAATCGCTACCAAAACAACGAAATAGGTTGGGATGTAGGCTATATTACGCAGCCTTTGAAAGAATATATTGACCAGTTAACAAATAAAGACCTAAAAATATTAATTCCTGGAGGAGGCAACTCGTATGAATTTGAATATTTAATACATAAAGGTTTCTATAATACGTATGTTCTTGATTACGCAAAAACTCCTATTGAAAACATTAAAAAAAGATTACCCTTAGTATCTTCTAATCAGATTATATGCGAAGATTTTTTTTTACATCATAATTATTATGATTTAATTATTGAACAAACTTTCTTATGTGCGCTTCCTCCTTCTTTAAGAAAAGAATATGTATCAAAAATGGTTTCGCTATTAAATCCACAGGGAAAAATAGCAGGTCTTTTATTTGATTTCCCTTTAACAAAACAGGGGCCTCCTTTTGGCGGTTCTAGTAAAGAATATCAAATTTTGTTTTCAAATGATTTCTATATAAAAACACTAGAACCCGCCTACAATTCTATCAAGCCCAGACAAAACAAAGAACTCTTTTTTATATTCACAAAAAAATAATAACACACAATGAATACAAATATTATACTTAATAACATCGAAATAGAATTTAAAATTAAACGTATTGCCTACCAAATATATGAAACGTTTATAGATGAAAAAGAAATAATTATCGCAGGAATACAAGGAAATGGAAGCATATTAGCTCAAAAACTCATTATAATTCTAAAAGATATTTCTCCTCTATCTATTCGATTTTGCGAAGTTATAATTGACAAAAAAAATCCCAACTCACCTATACAAACAAGCCTACAAAAGGAAGATTACAGCAATAAAGGACTTGTTTTAGTAGATGATGTACTCAACACAGGAACAACACTTATATATGGCGTAAAACACTTTTTAGAAACTCCTCTTCAAAAATTCAAAACAGCTGTTCTTGTAGACCGTAATCACAAAAAATACCCCATAAAAGCTGATTTCAAAGGTATTTCTTTATCTACTTCTATATTAGAGCATGTACATGTTGTTTTTGAGAACAATAATCAATATGCCTATTTAGAATAAAGAGTTGCCAACTCTTCACAAATTTCATCAATCGTCTTATTATCGACAGAGACTATTTTTTTACAACTATTATAATAATAGTTTCTGTCAAATAGATGTTTTGCTATAAATTCAATCATCTCCTCTTTTTTTAAATTAGCTATCAAAGGTCTTTTATGTGATTCTACTATCAAACGGTCAACCAACAATTGAATTGAAGCCTTTAAATAAATTGAAAGCACATTATCTTCTTGCAACAATAAATGATTTCCCGCATAACAGGGAGTGCCTCCTCCTAGACTTAAAACAAAAGATTCTTTTTTTAGTAATTGAGCTTTCAAAATAGTATGTTCTAACTTTCGAAAATAGATTTCTCCTTCCTTTTCAAAGATTTCTCTGATCGTTTTTCCTGTTTGTTCTACGATTAGATCATCTAAATCTAAAAAATCAAGTTTTAACTTTTGGGCCAAAGTCTTTCCTATACTTGATTTACCAGCCCCCATATAACCAACTAATACAATTTTACACATATAAAACAATTTAAAAATCAACAACTTACAAAAAACTACAAAAAAAAAAGAAATAAAAGCTTCTTTTCTTTGAAAAATCAAAAATAAGGTAATATATTTGCACCCGCAAACAAGTAATGTTTACGACTCCGTAGCTCAGTTGGTAGAGCACATCACTTTTAATGATGGGGTCCTGGGTTCGAGCCCCAGCGGGGTCACAACATATTGCTAAGTTTTTTGACTCCGTAGCTCAGTTGGTAGAGCACATCACTTTTAATGATGGGGTCCTGGGTTCGAGCCCCAGCGGGGTCACAACATATTGCTAAATTTTTTGACTCCGTAGCTCAGTTGGTAGAGCACATCACTTTTAATGATGGGGTCCTGGGTTCGAGCCCCAGCGGGGTCACTACATATTGATATTTTTTTGACTCCGTAGCTCAGTTGGTAGAGCACATCACTTTTAATGATGGGGTCCTGGGTTCGAGCCCCAGCGGGGTCACTGAAGCCAAACAAAAGTTTGGCTTTTTTATTCTCAATGGCCATGTGGAGAAATTGGTAGACTCGCCATCTTGAGGGGGTGGTGTTGAAAGACGTATGGGTTCGAATCCCATCATGGTCACCACATATTTATTGAAAATTAAAATTAAAATATTGACTCCGTAGCTCAGTTGGTAGAGCACATCACTTTTAATGATGGGGTCCTGGGTTCGAGCCCCAGCGGGGTCACTAAAAAAGGTCATTCTATATAGAATGACCTTTTTTATTACCACAAGTTAATCAAATCTAATCTCTGATCAAGTCATAAACCTTAATAGACTAATAATTTTTTACAAAAAATAAGTTAAATAAAACATAAAAAAACAAAAGACAAAAAGCATAAAACCCTAAAATAAAGCAAATTACATTTCACAAACAAGACTAATTCTTTTTTTAACACATAAAAAAACATAAAGTATTATATCTTTGTGCAACCCAAATGGTTCATTATTCTTTTTGTTCTTCATAACAAAGAAACTCCAAATTTGGAAAATCTAATGACACCAAATAACAAAAGCTTTATTTTTTTAATGCTTATCGTTTTCTCCTTAATTGTTTTTTTATAATAAATAAACGATAAACAATCAACATAGAATTAAACTAAATTAAATAATATCTTATGAAAAAGTTATTTATTACGATGCTATTTGCATCTTTAGGTGTACTTTCTTGCCAAAAAGAAAACATTACAGAAGATAAAACTGTAAATTATGCAAAAAACACAACTTTTAACAACCTAAAAAACAGGTATGATGACTCTTACGACTCTAAAAAGACTTATACCCTTACAGAAAAAAGAGAAATCCCAGTTCAATTTAATATTTTATACAAAAAAGGAAAAAGAGGAAGTAAAATAACCGATCAAGATATAAGAAAACAAATCGAAATTTTAAATAAATCTTTCGAAGGAAAAGACGACAATTTTGCTAATACTCCTCAGGAATTTTCTAAACTTGCTTCTGGAAATACTAACATTTCTTTTGTATTGAAAGGGATTAATAGAAAAGAAACTGAATTTGATGCTGTATTAGGTCAGCAAGAATGGTTTAAAACAAAAGAGCATGGTTTTCTTGCTGAAAATACTGAAAAAACATTAACAATATGGATTTTAGACAGTTTATATGATGAAGATGGTGATGATTTTGCAGGATATGCTTCTCCACTATCAGGCGATAGAAATTATTGGGGAATTGCATTAAATTCATTATATCTTTACGATTCTGCTCCTCAAAATCCAAGTATCATAAAATTTGGATATACTAAGGGAAAAATACTTGTTCATGAAGTAGGACATTATTTTGGATTATATCACCTTTCTGGACCTACTGGCAATTGTGGCGATGATTTAGTATCTGACACTCCTCTAGCTCCAAAAGAGCATTATGGATTTCAAAAGCATCCTTTAAAAGAGATTTGTCATGGCAAAGAGTATACTCAAATGTTTGTAAACTATATGGATTATGCTGCTGATGAACAAAGAACAATGTTTACAAAAGGACAGGCAAATAAAATGTTTTTTACTTTTCAAGATGGAAAGCCTCATCAAAAACTGGGATCAAAGAAATAAATATTAAAATTTTATTTCTATAAATATTATTCCAAAGAGGTTCATGTAAAAAAGTGGATGTACTAAAAAAATAGTAACTTAAGTTAGTTTATTACTTCAACAATAGAAGAAGCAATATAGTCTATGACAAGATTACAAACTTTTAGGACATCCTCTTTTTACTTAATTAAGGATCTTTTTTTATTTAATCAACAAATCTTTCATTGTTACAGAAGTTCCATTATAAATATTAACATCTACAGAACCTTTAATTCCTAGTATTTTACCATTTTCCGTTAACTGCCATATAGACCATTCTGGATCTATTTCTTTATAGAAGGCGGTATAATTGGCAATCCAAAAAGGGTAGTCTTCAAAATCTTCCTTCAAAAAGTCTTCGTAATAACTTTCACTACTATAAATAATAGGCTTAATTCCGTAATGTGATTCCACTTTTTCTAACCATCGTTTCAATCCTACTTTTAAACGTTTTATTGATTGGGCTTTAGGTAATTTTTCTATATCTAATACGGGCGGGAAATCACCTTCTACCAAGGTAACTTGTTTTATAAAATTTTCGGCTTGTTCTATTGAATTTTCGTTAGGTCTATAATAATGATACGCTCCTACTAAAAATCCTTTTTCTTTTGCTTTTAGCCAATATTTTTTAAATTTTTTGTCTACTTTATTACTTCCTGCAGTTGCTCTAATAAAAACAAATTCTATAGGATACCCTCCTTCTATTTCTTTTACTTTCGCCCAATTTATATCATCTTGATATTCTGAAAGATCAATTCCGAAAGATTTTTCAATATGCGTATCTAATACTTTATCAATAGGCATAGATCGAGCTTCACTATAAACAATCTTATCTGTAGTAAATCCTAAATAACGAGCAATACTTCTTTTTTGACTATAAAAAAGCACTGCGACACTTAGTATCATGACTAATTTAAAGAATAAAGAGCTCGAAAAAAAAGATACTTGATTTTTTGTTTTTTTTTGAGATCGTGTATTAGTTCGCTTTCTAACTTCTCTAGAATATTTTTTTTGAGTCATTTACCTCTTCTTCAAAAATAAGTTATTAGCAACTGAAAGTAGCACATAGGCAATAATTATTAGAGGGATTCCTAGATATTTAAAAACTAGTAATAAAATAACGCTCAATATCAGAAAGAGAATTTGTAATGTGTTTTTAGACCAAGTAAATTGTTTTATTTTCAGAGAAAACAATGGTATTTCCGCATTCATAACATAAGCACTTAAAACAGTAATTAATAAAAGAATGTAAGGATTCTGCAAGACATCTACAATAATAGAAATATCCGTAAATTTAATAACTAAAGGCAAACTCATTATAAACAATGAATTAGCTGGAGTTGGAACGCCTATAAATGAATCTGTTTGGCGAGTATCTATATTAAAATTAGCTAATCTAAAACAAGCTCCTAACGAGATAACAAAACCTAGAAAGGGAAGCAAAACAACCGAATTCTCTAAAGTAATATGATTTAACTCCTGCCCTCCGCCTATTGTTTTTAATATCATTTGAAACATAACATATCCTGGAGCAACTCCACTTGTAACCATATCTGCCAATGAATCTAACTGTAATCCTAATGGGCTTTGAACTTTAAAAAGACGCGCAAAAAAGCCATCAAAAAAATCAAAAAATATTCCTAAACACACAAAGAAAAAGGCCCACTCGAACTGTAATTCTGAAACAAAAACAATAGCTATACAACCTGAAAACAAGTTTAATAATGTAATTAAATTTGGAATTTGCGATTTTATTGACATAAAGATGATTTTGTAATTTTTAATTTTAAACTCACAAAGGTAATATAATAACTTTATAAGTTCTAGAGTTTAATATATCAGATTTTTATTTGATATTTGCCAAAACTGTTCCTTTGAAAAAGATATTAACCTTTAGTTTTTTAATTGTCTTCAAATCCTTTCAGGCTCAAACGGCTCGTAAATATTCTAACGAATTTATGAATATTGGTGTTGATGCTAGAGCTTTTGGAATGGCTAATACCATGGTGGCTCATACGAGTGATGTAAATTCTGGCTATTGGAATCCAACTGGTTTATTAAAAATTGAAGATAGTGAAGCGGCCTTTATGCACGCTAGTTATTTTGCTAACATTGCTCAATATGATTACTTAGCCTATGCAAAAAAAATAGATTCTCAAAGTGCTTGGGGAGCATCTATCATACGATTTGGGGTTGATAATATTTTAAACACTACTCAACTAATTGATGCTAATGGTACTATAGATTATAATAGAATTAGCTTATTTTCTGCTGCAGATTATGGGGCAACATTTTCGTATGCTCGTAATTTGCCTATTCAAGGCTTAAAATATGGCGTAAATGCGAAGGTTATCAGAAGAATTATCGGAGATTTCGCGAGTTCTTGGGGCTTTGGTTTTGATGCAGGCATGCAATTCGAAAAAAACAATTGGAAATTAGGTTTTCTAGTGCGTGATATTACGACTACTTATAATATTTGGATTATTAATGACAAGGAATTCCAAAAGATTCGGGAAGCACAAACTCAAATTCCATTACAAAATCAAGAGTTACCTACAACATCTGAAATTACATTACCGAAGGCACAATTGGGGTTAGCTAAAAAATATAATTTTCATAATGATATGAGTCTTTTAGTTGCTACCAACTTAAATATGGAGTTTCAACGTACTAAAGATATTATTTCTTCTGATTTAGTAAGTATTACACCTGCTATAGGTTTTGAATTAGGCTACAACAATCTTGCTTTTTTAAGAACTGGAGTTGGCAATTTTCAAAACACACTAGGAATAGATGGTAAAAAAAGCATTGGTTTTCAACCGAATTTTGGTCTTGGCTTTCATTATAAAGGTATTTCTATTGATTATGCTTTAACTGACATAGGTAATCAAAGCGTGGCTTTATACTCTAATGTTTTTTCTTTAAAAGTAGATTTATCTATTTTTAGATAATCATAAAATCAGTTATATTACATTTACAAAGAATAAGGTTTAACTAATAGATTAAACAATGAAAAAACAACTTATCTTTTTATTAGTTTTAGTACAACTCTCTTTTTTTTCTTATTCACAAATTCCTAGTCTATCTGAAAAAGCGGTATTCAGCATCTTAACAGTAGATGTTGCTCAAGAATCTCATACATTATATGGACATACTGCTTTACGTATTCAGGATCCTATGGCTGGGTTTGATGTGGTTTATAATTATGGAATGTTTGATTTTAGAACGCCTAACTTTATATTAAAATTCATTAAGGGTGATTTACAATATTATGCGGCTGTTTATCCTTATGCTGATTTTGAATACGCCTATAGAGACGAAAATCGGAGTATTTATGAGCAAAGATTAAATCTTTCTTCTCTTGAAAAAAATAAATTATTTGAAAAATTAAACCATTCTGTTTTTTCTAAAAGTAAATATTACACTTATAAGTTTATTGATCGAAACTGTACTACTAAAGTAATTGACATCCTCAATTCTACGTTAGAGGATAAGCCTATTATAAATACACTACATAAAGAAGAAACCTACCGAGAAGTGTTGTATAATTATCAAACAAAACAGTATTGGCTAAATTTAGGGATTAATATCATATTTGGTCATCGCCCAGATGAACAAGCAGAACTTTTATTTTTACCACTTGATTTAATGAAAGTACTAGAAGTAACGCAACATAACGGAAAACCTTTGGCTGAAAAACCTCAAACATTATACAAAACGACTGCAAAAGACAAACCTTTTTCTTTATTGAATAGCTGTATTCCGCTAATTATTGTATTACTTATTTTTGTTCTATTGAATAAAAAAGGATTAAATATAATTTTCTTTACTCTAATAGGATGTTTTGGAATATTTTTTATGATTGTAAATGTATATTCTCTTCACCGAGAAGTAACCTGGAATTATAATATTCTTTTATTTAATCCTTTTTACTTGGTATTGGTTTATTTTTTCTTTAAAAAACAAATTCAAATAGCTTCAAAAGTAGCTTTCCTTTGTTTTATCAGTATGGGGATCTATTTAGTTTATATGTTGAATAAACCACATTTATTTCTTATAAGTCCTTTATTTATCACAAATTTAGTTATTCTGCTAAGGTTTTATAAGAAGAACTTAGCAAAAAAAATAAAGTTATGATAATAAAACGTTTTTTTGTTAGAAGCACAAAAGTAGGTTGTCATTTTTAATATATTTTACTGTCCACGGTAAAACAAAACTGTACTGATTGTTTTTATCATAATATTAAGATCTATGAAAACACCTCTATGCTTTATATAATATAAATCATATTGTAATTTTACTAAACTATCTTTTAATGATTCTCCATAGGAGTAGTTAACTTGAGCCCAACCTGTTAATCCTGGTTTAATAACATGTCTTGTTTGATAAAAAGGCATCATATTGTTAATTTTATCAACAAAAATAGGACGCTCAGGTCTAGGACCTATAATTCCCATTTCATTTTTTAATACATTAATGAATTGAGGAACTTCGTCTAAGCGTGATTTACGTAAAAATTTACCAAAAGAAGTAATTCGAACATCGTTTGGAGTAGCAAAAACAGCCCCATTCTTCTCAGCATTTACTAACATAGACCTCAGCTTATAAATATTAAATACTTTTCCATTCTTCCCTACACGCTCTTGTTTATATAATAACGGTCCTTGATTGCCTAGTAGGTTCCCCAAAAGTATAAAAGGAAGAATAAATATCCCTATTAGTAATCCTATAGAAGAGATTAAAACTTCCATAATTCGAACATAAATCAGATATAGCTGATTTTGATTATTACGAGAAAATGGAAAATAACGATAAAAATCTCTTTCTGCTAACTGAACGGGTATTCGTTGGGTAATAGCTTCGTATACCTGCGAATACTCTCGTACAGAAAAACCATGTTCTACAAGATATAATAATTTTTCATATAATTCTACAGGCATTCCTACTGATCTTGAGGAAGCTACTACTATTTCTGAAATTTGATTTTTTTTAATATAATTAATTAAATCGTTTACTAAAATATTAGCCACCGTGTGATTCGTATCTTTCGCGTAAATTTTGGATAAATTTACATACCCTAATATAATGTAATGTGGATCATTTTTTCGAAGTCCATTTATCAACTCATCTATTTCTTTTTCTTCACAAATTAGTAATGCTTTTTTTACAAAACGATGCGATGCTAAATAATTGGCATACATTAATCGCCATCCCATTAAAGAAGTCGTGATGGCAAGATAAAACAACAGTATTTGCAATCTATTTTCGGGTAGAGAAGGCGTAAGAAAAGGGGTTAAAAGATAAACTAGAACGGTAATAGAACTTGTGAGTACTATACTTTTTAAAATACTGGTTTGATTACTTGCTGTAGGCAAATCGTACATTTCAAAAACAGTTCCAAAAAAAAGCAGATATACTGATAAAACTAACGTCCAATAGAAATTTTGATCTGAAATTTTTAAATAACTGAAATCAAAATGATTTCCTATAAAGTATAGAACAAAAACAACAACAAAAACATCAAAAAATCGAAGTAAAATTTTTCTTTCTGAAATCTCAAAATGCCAATGTTTTTTATTTATCATATTCATTTTTAAAGTTCCTCGCAAATTAAACAAATTCAAGGAGAGAAAAAAATAGAGTCAAATATATTGTCTAGCTTATTATTTTTAAGATAATATCTCTTTCCAAAGATTTTTTACTTGTTTCCAATCAAAAGCTTCGACTTTTTTTCTAGCCTGATTAACTATATCTAAAGCTTTATCTGGGTTCATCAGTAAAAAATGAATAGCTGATACCATTTGTTTAGGATTGTTATCAGCTACTAACAAAGCATTTTCTTTATTTGAGAGCAATAAAGGTATTCCTCCAACTCTTGTACTCACTACAGGCAATCCTAAAGCCATTGCTTCAATAACACTAACGGGTGTATTATCAAAATGGGTTGTATTTATAAAAATAGCATAGTTTTGGGAAATTGTAATCCATTGCTCTTTTGATAATTTTCCTGCAAAAACAATATCTACTCCCTGCTGATGGGCATATTTTTTTGTTTGTTCTAAACTACCGTCTTTATCAGGTCCTATCATACATAATTCTGCTAAGGGATATTTTTTCTTCAGTTCAATCAGAACATCTACCGCCATTTTTGGATTATAAATAGAAGCAAAAGCTCTTACCCAAAGCAACTTGGGTTTTAAATCAGTCCTTAATTTAAATTGATATTTTTCTATTTCAATTGAATTAGGAATAAAAAAAATATTTTCAAAACCTGCTTCTGTAAAATATTTTAGCAAATAATTAGACGGAGCAACATTTTTATAGGCATTTCCAAAAATCAATTGACATAATTTAGGATTTTTCCTTAAACGATTAGGCAAGTTACCTCCATGTAAAATAGGAATATATTCTATATTTAAAATTCTGGCTAATTGACTTGCTAAAAAAGCAAACCAAAATGCCGAAGTACTGTAAGTATCTATTAATAAATAATCTGCTTTTCTGTTTTTAAGAACTACAAACAACATATCCATTAATCTTAATAATGGATTTTTAAGAGAAGATGCTGTTACCAACCTATACCCTTCTAACTCTAACAGAGAACTTAATGTATCAATTGTCGTAACATTATACCCTTTCTTTGATAGTTTATTACCTATGTAAATAAGTTCTTTCAATTTATCCTTTTTTTGTTACAAAAACTTCAAATAGTGTAATTGGCCAAAATATTTTAGATAATATATGGATTTTAGATTTACGTAAAAAAACCTGCTTTATTTTAACTATATCTGTTTCGTGATAGTGTCCTGTAAAATCATTTCCTGCTAATTTTCTTCCTATTTTATAGATAACATTTTCTGTAGGACCTGATATTATTATCTCTCCATTTTCTTTTAAAAGATTAATAAAGAGCTCTAAATAATTATCTAATTCTGCTATAGGAATGTGTTCTAAAACATCTAAAGCTACAATATAATCAAACTTATTTTCTTTGAAGTCTATCTTAAAAATATCATTTTCTATAAAATGTATATTTTGAGGAAACTTTATTTTTTCAGAAAGAATCCTTACTGGCTTTAGATTTAGATCTATCGCTGTAACATGAGATCCTTTAGACGCTAAAGTATAAGAAAAAACTCCTGAACCACATCCAAAATCCAATATTTCTGTTTTTTCTTGTTTCTTTTTAATAATATAATTAACAACAATTTTTAATCTTTTCCAAAAAATATAGTCTATTAATGGATTTTTATGAGCATAAGCAGGAAAAGCAGCTTCAGAGAGTACTTCGTCAGTCCCTTCTTTAACCAAAATTTCTTGAATGGCTGTTTTAAAAATTTTTCTTTCTAATTTCATCTATAATTTATAAAGTTTATATGTTTTTGTTTCAATCAGTTTTTCAAGAAAATATTTTTCTTTACTTATTATATAATTAACCTTTTTTTGTTTTAAAAATTCTAATTGTTTTTGACCATTTAATTTAGTAAACTGATTATAATCATTGTACCAATTCATAAATTTTATTGGATTCCCTTCTATTAACATTCCTGCTCCTTTGCCATCTAAATATACGCTTCTATCTGCTCCAGCACGTACTAAAAAATGTCCGTAAAATAATTCATCTTTAGATGTATTTTTCTTAATATATTCAATAATTGTAATTAAGTCTGATTTTTTATGATTTGTTTTTTGCGTATTTATCCTAAAAATTTCAGGTAAAATTGATTTTCCTAAATCATCTCCAATAAGTGGTAATTTACCTATAACTCTTGTATGTGAAAATACTAACAGAAATACAAAACTAAATATTCCAAACATTTGATAACGTTTTTTAAGCTTAAATCTCTCTATAAATTCTATCAATAGAAAACCAAAACTAATCTCCAAAAGAATTAAAATAATTTTTTGAAATCGTATAAATTGAAAAGCCATCCTTAAACTTGTTCCTGCTATTTGATTTATAAAATTTTCTATATAATAAATTGAATTGGACATTATGAATATAACTATAATAGTAAAAAATAAAATTTTACTTATTTTCTTTTTATGAGATTGATCTAAAAATATAAATAGGAAAAAACTAAATAAAAAAAACCAAAATACCTTTCTATTCCATTGAACAATAAATTGTAAAGGATTAATGAAAACTTCTGGGATTCGGGTCAAAAAAGCATCATTAAAAAGTTGTTTATCCACTTTTACTATATTATCTATATGACTAAAATAATTAGTAATAAAGGGGAAAACGCCTATCGTAAAAAAAAGAGCTATTGAGATACTTTGACCAATTATTTTTTTTTCACATCGTCTTTCTTCTAAAAAACGATAGCTTATATACAAACTCAAGTACATTATAAATCCACCAATTCCCGAAATAGGATGAAAATTGGAAATAATCCCCAAAGATAAAGAAGGAGTTAATATTTTCTCTTTTTTTTGATACGTATAAATCAAAAATGGTAATGGTAAAAATGCTTGGAATAATGTACGAGGCATTATAGTCCATAGTTCTGATATTCCTAATAGTTCTCCTCCTGGAGGCCAAACTATTCCACGAACCAATATAGACATTAAAAAAGCAATCCAAGAAAATCTATACATTTTTAAAAAAGCTAAATACCATAATATACCAAACATGAAATGGGTTATTAAGCCTAATATATTTAATGCTTTTATATAATTGTGATCTACAAACTTAGCTATAAAACGAAGTGTTTCTACATAAAATGGTGTATAATATTCTACATCTTTTATATCTGCTAAAAATAAGTCTTTAGAAAACAAAGATGGATCATCTATTTTTTTACAAATAGGAATTATGTTAGCCAAATCACTTGACAAGTCTAAAACGGTTGCTTCTTTTTGTTGCCAATAAAAACCCGATGCAATCATCAGGTTAAAAAATACAACGAACCAAAAGGGAACATCTTTAATTTTCTTCATTTGCTTTAGGAGCTTGAGATATATCAAATTGGATTGCTTGTAACAGCATTTGAAACCCTAGTATAATGGAAAGTGTGATTATCATAATTGTACCTGTAGGAGCCAACACTTTTTTGAAATAATAGTATATCCAATTGTAAACTCCGTATGTAATACCGAAGAAAAAAAGAGGCACTCCAAAAAACAAATATACTGAGCCTATATTAAAATCATATAAAAAATATTGTTTTACTATTCTCTTAATAAATAGTTTCATTAGTTTAAAACTGAATTCAAAAGGAATTTTCCAAAGTTGCATTTGTGATTTTTCATTTGCATAAATTGCAGGCATAGAAATATCTTTTATTTTAGCACCTGTAAAATACATCTCGGAAAGCAATGAGGTTTCAAAAAAATATCTATTTGATAAATTATTAAAATTTATTTTTTTCAAGGTATTAATTTGAATTGCAAAATAACCATTGGTCGGATCAAAATTATTCCAATAACCTGTAGCCATTTTTGTAATAAAAGATAACATTAAGTTTCCTATTCTTCTAGCAAAAGGCATTTTTGATAAGGCTTTAATATCTCTAAAACGATTTCCTTTTGTCATTTGAATTTTACCTTTTTTCAATGGTTCTATCAGATCAGGCAAATATTTCAAATCCATTTGATTATCAGCATCTACTTTTATAACAATTTGAAAATCATTTTTTATTGCATACAAGAAACCTTGTATAGTAGCCCCCCCTACTCCTAAATTTCTATCATTTTTTAAATAAACGAATTTCACTTGATTATTAAGGTTTTCTAAAACTAATTTTTCAGGAAAAACATCAGGACTTTTATCATCAACAATAATTAGAGCATCAATAAAATCAGGAATTTGAGAAACAACATCTATAATATGCTCTCTTGCATTATAGTAAGGAATTATAATTGCTGTTTTGTCATTTCTCATATTTTTTTTCCGCAATATAACAAAAAACAGGAGAGCTTAACAAAGTTATAATTGAAAAAAATAATCCGAATAATCCAAATAAAGGTCTATATACGTACAAATGTTCTCCAAAAAAAAGTGTTACTATCATAGCAAGAACTATTCCTCTTAAAGCGTGTTCTAATTGAGTAAAAGGCTTTAATTTTAGTAACAAAATAGAAAAAAGCCATCTAAAATAAAAGAAAAAACCTACAAGTCCCACTTCGTTTATTAAACTTAAATAAATGTTATGGGCTGAAAAACCTATAATCAATCTATTATTAAAACCTATCCCAAAAGGTATTATATATGGTTTTTCTAAAAGGTAATTAATATATTCCAATGACAAACCTTTTCTTCCAGATCCCAAATCTTCATATAGTTCATTTACATTTCCTTCCCTTAAGACCTTAGGGTTCCTAATTTTATTTTCTATCCTTTTTTCAAAAGTTTCGCTAATTCTATCTATAATACTAGAATTATAAAAAGAAACGCTAACTAAAATTATGACTAGTAAAACCATAGAAATAAAGAACTTAGATGTATTTCTTAGTGCATAATAGACCATAAAAACAAGCACTCCTACATAAGTAGTTCGAGATCCACTTAATCCAATTGTAAGTAATGAGGTTGCAATTGCCCCTATTAACAGTATGGTGTTTATTGAAACTCTTTCATCATTTATTAATCCTAAAGAAAATACAAAAATAAAAAGAGCCGAAATTCCAACTACTATTTTATTGGGACCAAAAGTTCCTGACAAAAATCCGTGGTAACTTATTAAATATTTATCTGACCACAAAAAAGGAACTACATTCATATTTTGTAATATAACTATTACAAATGAAATAATTGATACAAATAAAATAAATGACACTATATTTTTTAAAAACTTAAGATCTGTTATAAGAATGGAAAGAAATACAGTAGTTAGATAAAAAACCCAAAAATGATATAAATAAAGTACTGATTGAACAAACCATAAAACCCTATCCATAAAAACAGAAAAGAGTAACGTAAATAATATCGTTAGTGTACACCAAAGTATGAACTGATGGAAATACCTATAATAAAAAATCTTATATATATATTTATCAAGCTCTGTTTTGTTTTTAAAATACAATCCAAGTATATAGATGCCTACAAAATCATAAATTCTTAATTCATTATCTCCCTTTAAACTATATCCAATTATGGGAAGATTATAAAAAAAAGAAAATATCATTAAATAGATAGCAATCTTTAATAACTTATTTGATTTTAAAAGAGTTAATATATCTGTTTGTTTCTTCTTTGATATTGTCATTTACAAAATTCAATAAATTTTTTTATTACTTCAGATTCATTAAAAAATTCGTTTACAAATTTTTGAAAGGCCAAACCTTTCTCTAAACGTTTGTCTCCATCTTGAATTAAATCATTTAATTCTTTTATAAATTCAGCTGTTTCTGTTACTTTTATAATTGCACCGAATTTTTCGTTAAAAAAATTCGGGATTTCCCCTACATCTGTTGTTACTGTGGGAAGTCCTCCTGCACCATATTCTAACAACGCAACGGGTAATCCTTCTGAAATTGAGGTTAAAATTCCTATATCACAGCCAGAAATAACCTCAGCTACATTAGATAATCCTCCGTATATAAAAATATTATTGTTTAAATTATAATCTACTATTTTTTCTTTTATAGATTTAGAATACGCATCATTTGTATCTTGTCCCACTAAATGAAAACTCCAATCTGGATGTAATAAAACAATCTCTTTTGCAATTTTTAATAAAAATTCATGATTTTTTTGAGGTCTTAAATTAGCCAGATGCAAAATCCTTTTCCCTTTTTTTCCTCTTAAATTAACTACCTCATTTGTAAACTTCCAATCAAAAAAATTGGGTATGTATATATTTTTTTTACAAAGTAATTTATACTTTGCCCAAGATTCTAATTTTTTATTTACTGAAATTATACTGGTAAAAAAACAAGAAAAATATTTCAAGAGGAGAAATGATCTTTCTTCTATATTTTCGCTAAACCCATAATGATCATGCCAAATAATTTTAATCTTTGGAACCGTTAATTTTAGTAAAACTGCCCAAAAAAAGGACGAACTATGAGCCTGAATATGGGTTATCCTATTTTTTATTAAATAATTCCGTGAAGATAAATACGGTTTAAAATCTAATACCTTCTTTCTATCGATAAACAAATAGTTTACATTCTTAATAATTTGTTCCTTTAATAGTCCTTCACTTCTTGTAGCTATTAGACCTGAAAATTCAACCGTTTTAGATAAAGCATTAGCATAATTTACTGCCATACGCTCTGCTCCACCTATTTCTAAAGTGTCTATTAGTTGTACTATTCTCATGGGATTAATAATTTACTAATTGCCAATTCAAATTGTTCAATGGTATAATATTGTGACCATATTTGTGCTTTTTCACTTTTCCTTTTTAAAAACTTTTCCTTTTGTAAAAAATCAATAATTCTTCTTACATCATCATCAATATCTTCCTTTAATAAGATTCCTCGTTCATCATTATTAAGCATATTAGAAACACATGAAACTCTAGTTACTAAAGGAATAGTACCCCAAAACATGGCTTCTGCTACTGCTTTAGGCCATCCTTCACTTTTAGATGGTAAAATTAAAAAATGACTTTTTATATAGGCTTCTTTTAATTTTTCTTTCGTTTGATTTCCTCTAAAAAAGATAGATTTTTGTAAATGGTTTTGTTTTACATATAATAATAATTCTTCTTTTAATATACCTTCTCCATATAATTCTAAAGAAATATTATATCCTTGTCTAAGTAATTCTTGAACTATTTGTATTGAGTATAGAGGATTTTTACCTAATGTTAAAGTTCCTACGAATAAGATTTTGATTTCTTTCTTTAGTACATTATTGAACTTTTCACTAAAATAACTTTTTACTTTTTCTTTTTCCTCATAAGTTGCAGTAAAAAAAGGTTTTATATTACTCGTTTGATTAGGCCATTCTCCATATACCAACACTTGCATATTTCTCGTAAGAAAAGTATTCGATAAAATCCATTTTTGAAATTTATAAGACCAAGGCTGTTTTGCATTTGGATCCCAATTTCCTGCATATTTTGCTGTTTTTTTCTTTCTTGGAAAAAAAATTTGTATAATAGCTCCCAATAACCCCATGTTTCCTGGACAACGTAAATGTATATGATCTGCTTTTCGAAAACCTTTATTGATCTGATAAATCAGAATAGGTAAACTGATTATAAAGTGAACGATAGCCTTGAAACTAGTAAGATTAAAACTAGGTACTTCTAGCCATTTTTTTTTTTTATACTCATAGGATAACCAAATAGGGTCAATATCCCCTTTCGATTTTGGAGCTATTAAAATTAATTCATCTGTATTTTTTATCCATAAATTCATTTCGCGTACATAGGGAGCATAACCATATATTTCGCCCTTTTTTTCTATATGTTGTACGTGAGTAATTATTACAAATCTCATTAACTATTCGTTTATTGAGGTATTTTGACAAATATACTAATCCATCCCCAAATTCTTCCTAAAGATTCCTGAAAGGCTTCTTTCTTTTTACTTCCTTTAAATATATTGGCAATTCTAATCATAAGTAATATACCTGTTATTACGTGCCATTTACATCTGTCTATAAATTTAGGATTAGGATTTTTCACTCTCCAAACATACCATCCGTTTCTTACTACCATTTTGCCATATTTAAACTTATTAGGTCTTCCCGAAGGTGCATGATAATGGGCTAATCTTGCAGCAGTATTACAATACAATTCCCCTAATTGAGAAGTTCTAATAGTAAAATCAGCATCTTCATATAAACCATACCCTTCAAAATAAGTTGAAAACTGAATCTTTTCAAATAGTTTCTTTCTAAAAGAAGAAACTCCTCCCATTAGTTGTTCTACAGGATATGTTTTTCCACTTGGAGGCAAAAAACTTATACTTCTTCCATGAGCAAATAAAGGCAAATATCCTGGAGGACAGTTAGTATCTAACTTCATTCTTTTACGAAATTTGAATCGACTGGGTTCTTTTCTTATAAATCCATCCCAATAAAAGTACTTTAATCCGATGTTTTCTTTTTGGCTTTTTTCCCACTTCACCTCATTGGTTATATAACCTCCTACTCCTAATGCGTCTGGAAAGGTTAGGTATGTTTTTAGTATTTCTTCAAAATAATTTGCTTCCAAAATAACATCATCATCTAAAAAACAAACAATTTCTGTTTCTTTATTTACTTTTGTAATACCAAAATTTCTTTGACGTGTCAGACCTCGTTCTTCTTCAGAAACTTGATAATATGTCAGATTTTTATACTGATGTGTAAAAAGTGTATCCTTTGTTTCGGAATCGGGCGAACCATCTACAATAATTATTTGATGAGGATATGTTTTTTGCGCTTTTATAGACTCTAATAAATTAGTTAAAGAGCTTTTCCTTTTATAGGTGCAGATAATAACACTAAATTTCATTTTCTTTTAATTTTTCAGCCCATTTTTCACTTATTTTCCATTGTTTTTTAAAATTTAAAAAGTATGCAAGGGGATTTTTTATATTTTGAACTTTATAAAATTTTAAAAACAATACTGTTTTATATCCCTGCAATTGCTTTAGAGAACTATATTTCCTTTTTACATACATTATAGTGGGCGATGGTTTAGGTTTATATACATCATTCTCCCATGAATGTACAAACTTAGTTCTAAATCCTCCAACCGGTGCCTTTAAATGTAATATTGATGGTTCTGGTAAATAGATTATATCACATCCTTTATTTCGTAACTGCATTCCAAACTCTAAATCTTCTCCAAAACCAAATTCTATTTTTTTATCAAAATATATAAAATTGTAGAATCTTCTATTAAAAATACTACATCCTGAACCGAAAATAGTGGTTTGTGATATTTCCGTACATTCATTTTTTTGATTTTTCTGTAAACAATTAAAAACTACCGAGTCTATTTTTAAATTGACAATAAATTCAAATCCTTTTTCTAAAAATTTTGGTTCTATTCTAATATCATCATCTGCTAAAAAACACCATTTACTTTTCACTTCTTCTAATGCTAAGTTACGCGCATTACAAGCTCCTACTTGATGAGTAAAAATATGTTTTATAAAAAAAGGCCAAGATTCACTATTAATATACTCAAGTTCCGAAACACTTCCTTGTACTGAATTTTGCTCTACAATAATAACTGTTTTGGGTAAATGTGTCTGTAAACTTAAATCTTTTAATATATCATATAAATATTTCTTCCTCCCTATAGTGGGAATAATCACATCAATCGTTTCTTCTTTATAATCAATACTTTGTGAAATTCTTTTAAAAATTAATTCATTTCCTTTATTTTTAGTCTTTGAATAAAAGAGAGTTTTTACAAGATTGAAAAGAGTTATTCTTTTTTCATAAACAAGATAATTTGTAAAAAGTAAATAACACCATACTATTT
The DNA here is from genome assembly GCF_052828645.1 of Flavobacterium sp. TN-1. Classification (NCBI taxonomy): domain Bacteria; kingdom Pseudomonadati; phylum Bacteroidota; class Flavobacteriia; order Flavobacteriales; family Flavobacteriaceae; genus Flavobacterium; species Flavobacterium sp. TN-1. The sequence continues at coordinate 1,829,205 of NZ_CM128253.1, read as the reverse complement.
TATAGTGTTGACTTACAAACTTAAAAATTTCTCCTTGTGTTCCTTGTTTTTTTGAAAAGGAATTAATAGAATTTAGTAGCAACCTAGGTTCTGAATAACAAAACAAGCCTAATGGTTGATACAACTTAGCTACTGAATTAAGAATAAAATCAATTGAATTCTTAGAATACCATAAAGCAATAGGCATTTGTAATATAATACTACTATTGATAGCTCCCACTAAACTACTCATTTGCCAAGTGGGATATTTTATTTTTTTATTAATATTAATAAATGGTGAATCTTCAATATAGCCTATATCTTCTGATAAATAATTCGTATTGGGAGTATATGAAATCATTAATCGATCAAAAGACATAATTTTCAAAATATATTCTTTATTTATAAATTCTTGAGCGTCTTCATGACTCCATACTATAATTTCCTCAGGATTTTTTTTTGCTACTTTATAAATAACCTCTCCTATCCTCTTTTTTTTGAAAGGATCAATAAATACAGCATCATCATTAATTATTTTTGTAACAAATGAAAAATTATGTACAATTATAATCATAGTAAACTCTTGTAAAATTGCATATTTTTTTGTACTATTATTTTAACATCAAATTTAGAGGTTACAAATTTAGAGGCTTCTATTCCCATGTTTTTTGCAAAGTCTTCCTCTTTTAATATCCTATTTATTCTTTGAGCATATTTTTTATGATTGGCAGGGTAAACTAGAAATCCACTTTTTCCATCTTCCATTAATTCTTGCGCCCAACCAATATTACTATTTACTATGGCTTTTTGCATAGCCATTGCTTCTATAGTAACCATCCCTAATGTTTCTGCATACGTTGGAAAAACACATACGTTTGATTTTTGAATATAATCTTTTACTTCATTATAGGGAATTTTTCCTAAATATTCTATTTTATCAAAGATTTCTAATTTTTTGAATTCGTTTTGCAATAACTCCCATGTAGAAACTGAATTGGTTTTTATGTCGTAGGAATCATTTCCTATCAGTACTAATTTTGCATAAGGGTTTTCTTTAAATACTTTTTTTAAAATATAGGGAAGTTCAAAAACTCCTTTTTTTCTAATTAATGTTCCTATATATAAAATAAGTCCTTTATCAAATTCTATTGAGTTTGGATTTTGAAATTGCTCCAAATCTAAACCATAATATATTGTCGTAACTTTTTCCTTTGACAAACCAAAAAGTCTGGCGGAAAGTTCTCCTGCAAATTTAGTGGGGGCTATATAAGCTTGCGCCTTTTTAACGGCAAGTGTTTCAAAAAGTTTATTTTTAATTTTTTGCTTTCTTTTTTCTAAATGGCAAAAGTAAGTATCACTTCCATGAAAACGAATAATTAAAGGAACTTTAAAATTCATAAAAGCTGTAATTCCTGTCCAATCGGGGGCTTCTATTAAATTAATTTCTTCTAAATCAATTACTTTATTTACGTATTTTTGAATATATTTTCTATAAAGATACCATTTAACAAATAAATATTTTTTATCTTGAATAAGATGAAAATCAATTCCGTCTTCATTAAATATTTCATTTTTTTTTTGTCTATAAACAAATACCGTAACTTTCACTCCATTAATAACTAGAGCGTTTGCTAAGTTTTTAATACTGGTTCCCAAACCTCCTGTCTGTTTCATTTTGACATGCGGGTATTCTGGAGTTAAAAAAGCTATATGCATATTATTTTTTAAAAAAATCTTGAATTACTCTTTCTGTTAAGACTCTTGCGCCTTCTTCATTCATGTGACCACAACTAGAAAAAAAAACATCTTCATCAATAAATTTATCATAACGTATTATCTCTGGATAAATTTCTTTTATTTTTTTAAAATAATTCATTCCTTTTGTATTTGCACATATAGGTGTTGTTATAGCAATACAATTAATTTTGTTTTGTATACAAATTTTTTTTATTTCTTCATAGTATACATTCGTTTTAGCCTTTCTTAATCTTAGATCATAAGCTAATTCAGTTCCTTTTCCTATCAAAGGAGTAAAACCTCCATTTAACAAATAAGCTGATTTTTTTTCTATTAGGTTTAAAAAAAATTCTCTTAATCCTATTTTCGCTTCGTATTTAATATATCTATAAAAAGGTAGGTAACATAACCAATTGTAACTATCTATTTTATTTTCATAAAATTCTGAAATAACTTTTGTTTTTTTTATAAAAGGCATAAACTTTGCTCTTGTCCCCTCTGAAAATCCTTCCGTGCTAAGATTCAGATCTACTTCAATTAGTACATTTTTAATTTTAAATTGATTTTCTATCATTATCTTTAACAGCAATAGCGTTTCTTGTAACGTAGAACCGCTCATACCGTAATTGTATGTTTTTATCCCCTTATCTACAAATATTTTAGTAATGAAATGATTATTAGCTCTAGATGAGCCTACTATAACAAGATCATATTCTTTTTTTTTAGAATTAACGACATTAAAGATTTTATCTCTATTTATTGAATTTAAATAAACAGAAGTATATAAAACATCTAAAAGAAAAGCACTTAAAAAAATAAGTACAACTATTTTAAATACAAAAATTAAAAATTTCTTCATTCATTTAAAAACAAATAAGTTATCACCAACAGTATTTACTTTTTAAAACTCTTTTTTTCCAAGTACTTACTAATAAAATATTTTTTACTACTTTGTTAAAAGGGTTTTTATTTTATTCCAAATTTTTTCCGAAGCTAAAGTTGGTTCTTTTCCAACTACAATATCAAACCATTTTTTTCCTTCTGAAACATTTGATAGCTTCTCATCTAAAATATTTTTTACAATAGCTGTTAAATCTTTTTTGTCATGTACAAATAAAGCTGCTTCTTTGGAAGGCATGGAACGAAAATGAATGTATTTATAATTTTGACCAATATCGCGAATTCCTTTTTTTAGCTGTGGCTGCTCGTAATCAAAGAACAAGCATGAATTATTATGTGCAACAAAATCAAAAACCATTGAAGAAGCTATGTTGCCTACAAATTCCGTGTGCTCACAAATATTTGATTGTAGGGCAAAATCTTCTTTTGTTGGCATAATTTCGTTCCATGTTTTTCCTATGGGACGCCATAAAGGATCTATGGAAACGATAACGTCTTTATATTTATCTAATATTTTTTGATATCTATCTGTAAAATCTACAGGGCATTTACGATATATAATCCCCAGATTATATCCTTGTTGGTTCAATTCTTTAACTGATATTGCTAAGTCTTCTAAATAATATTGATCCAATGGTGATGTTACGATATCATCTCCAGAGAAGCAAATGTATTTTTTTTCTAAATCTAAATGATGTGTCTTATAAAAATCTTCTTTTGATTGCAACAAACTCGTATCAAAATGGCTTTCAAATTGTGGTGTTCCGGTGACCAAAACTTGTTCTGGTTTTACATAAGGACAGTATTGAATCAATTCGTTTTTCATGTAATCGCTCCAAACAAAATAATAGTCTGGTTCTATTAAGGTTGTTGCTTTAGGCAAATTATCCCAAGAAAATATAAAACTAGCTGTAGGTATTCCTAAATCCTGTGCTGCTAAAATAGGTGCTATGGCTTGCGTAGACCTAGGATTGGTACAAAAAATAAAATCGGGTTTTTGTTCTTGTAGTTGTTTTTTGGAATATTGGTATTTTTCAGTTGTTCGTTCTAATTTTTTTATTTTTTCTCGAATTGTTTTTATGCCTTGTTCATTGGATTTAGTGACTACTAAAAAATCGACGTATAAACTTTTAAAGGCGTTTTTGAATCCTTTATAGGATTGTGGAAAATTATAGGTGTTGTATACTGTTTCTTTATACTTTTTATCAAATAAATTTAACTCTGTTCTTTTTCTGGCTCTTGTAAAAACAGTAGTGAATGGATGTAATTTATTATTGGTAATTTTTATTTCTTCATATCCTATTTCTTTTTTGATATCAAAAGGGGTGTTGTTCCAATATACAATTTCAAATCCTAAATCTTTTCCTATTTGATTAAAATTTGTAAGTGCAAAATTTCGCAGACCAACCCCATCTGGTAGAAAAATAAATATTTTTTTTTGTGACATAAATGTCTTTTTTAAGCTTTTTTAAATTTTAATTTATCTCTTTGGATTTGTTCTATTGGTAAAATGTCTTGTTCTTTATAAGACAATGCTTTATGAACGGCTTTTAGATCTCTTGCTAATTTTCGCATTCCTTCTGGCTCTAAAGATGCTGCATGGTCAGTTCCTTTCCATGTTCTATCTAATGTATAATGACGCTCAATCACATTTGCTCCTAGAGTAAAAGCAGCTATATCTACAGCAATTCCTAAATGATGTCCTGAAAAACCAATATGTTTTACTTTATCACCGTATTTTTGTATTAAGAAATTAATATCTAAAAGACAAACATCTTCAAATGGGACAGGGTATCCTGATGTACAATTATATAATACAAGATCTTTATTTCTATTTTTTTCTACAAAATAGTTAACTAAAGAATCTACCTCATCCTTTGTGGTCATTCCTGTTGAAATATGTATTTCTCCTTTGTAGTTATCACACAACCATTGTAGCATTTCAAAATTATTATTGCATGCGGATGGTATTTTTATAAACTCTGGTTGTAGAGAAGCTATTTCTTTAGCGGATGTAGTATCCCATACAGAGGTAGAATATACGATTCCTAATTCTTCGCAATATTTTTTTAATTGGGCATGTTGATATACATCAAATTCTAAAAATTCTCTATGGGCTCCATAAGTATCGCCATAAGAATTTATAGGATTGGGATGTGGTGAATTGTATTGTTCTTCGGTTAGGAGTTCTTTGTTGTTTCGTTTTTGAAATTTTACGGCATCTACATTACAATATACTTTTGCCATTTTTATAAGTTCTTTGGCAATTTCTATTTTTCCTTTATGATTACATCCTATTTCAGCAATTACATAGGGTTTTTTAAATATCATATCTTTTATTGTATTTCATTATCCATTCACAGGTTTCTCTTATAGCTCCTTCAGAAGAATTTTTATTTAAAATAATGTCTGCGTTGTTTTTCAGCGTTACCGTGGCGTTTTGTGGTGTAAAAGACCAACCAACGGAACAAATACAGGTTAAATCATTTACATCATCTCCTACATAAGCTATATTTCCAAAACTAGTATTTTTATTTAAAACAAAATCTTTTAATAATGAAAATTTATCTTTTACTCCTAAAAAAAGGTTTTTAATTTGTAATTTCTTCATTCTCTCTTCTACTAGTTTGGAATTTTCAGAGGTTATTACAACAACCTCTACGTTATTTTGCCTAAGAATTTCTAAACCCATTCCATCACGCATATCAAATTTTTTCATTAATTCGCCTTCTTTGCTGTAATATACACATCCATCAGTAAAGACTCCGTCAACATCTAGCACTAAATAATCTATTCTTTTTTGTTCTTTTAGTTGTTTTTGTCTTTTAGCTAAAAGCATTTCTACTATTTCCCAATCTGTTAAGCTGTCGATTTCTGTTAATGATTCTTCTGGCATTTCAACTACTGCTATCTTACCGCTTATTCTATTATTAGATTGCAGAAATTCTTTTTTTGTAGTGGCATATATTGCGCCATTTTCTATTAAGAGTCCTTCAAAATCTTGTCTTCTAGGTCTTTTAAATATATCGTAATTCTGGGCTTCACCTTCATTAGACCAAATGAATCGGTGTGTTTTGACAACGCTTAAAGCAGCATCATAATTTTCATTGAGTTTATTTAAAACCTTATTAATATCATTGGATGTTGTAAATGGTGATGTTGCTTGTAATAAGCACAATATATCAAAATCGTAATTAATTTTTTCTGCTAATTCTTTTATGGCACTTTCTGTTGATGCGGTATCGTTTGCATTTTCGGCACTTCTTAAAAGGGGATATACTTTATTTGTCCAAGTGTATTCTTTTTCGATGAATGCTAGTATTTCTTCATCATCCGTAAAAACAAAAATCTTATCTAATTCGGAAAAAATTGCTTCTGTTAACACCCAACAAAAGAGAGGCCGTCCAAGCATTTTTTTTTTGTTTTTTCCTTTGATTCCTTTTGATCCTTTTCGTAAAGGTATAATGCCTATTTTTTTCATATTTAAAATTTATTTTTTACACATCTGATTTAAAAAACCACTTAATTCCCTTGTAAAAATAGTGGCTCCCATCTTATTCAAATGCGATTCATCGTAAAAATACAATTTATTTTGATAAACAGAATTTGTTGTATCGTAAACAAAAAACTTAGAATTATTAAGAGCCAAATCACGTATTCTATTTTCAAAAGCACTACTATGTGCTGCAAAATTGGGTGAAAAGGCAAAAACTACTTGAATATTATTAACCACACATTGTTTTAGGATAGATTGATAAGCTGTATTTTTAATTAATGATTCTCTAGCAATGGAATAGGGTCGAATTTCATATTTATATTTCATTATGAGCTTAGGATTTTTAAAATTAACTGGCATAGAACCGCAAGGAAGTATGGAATCAAATCTTGTAGGCTTACGTTCTAAAGTAAAATTAGTTTTATTCAGTCGCGACAAGCACATGAACCAAGATGTAAAATTACGATCACCTCTGTTAATTAATTCTTGATTTATGTAGTTATATTTCACCAATGGATACAATCTATCCAAACGATACGTTATAGAAGTTGTTGGAATTAACTCAAATGGTTCATCGACTGAAAAAATGATAGTTTTAGGCTTCTTATTATACTTTAATAATGTTTTTAAAATAAAATTATGGAACTCTACGTCTGAACCTGGAAAAGCAATATTATATGCCGATTGTCCTGTTTCTTGTTCTATTTGACTTGCAATGATATTCATTGCACCACGTGAAGATCCTAAAACAATAATATCTTTATTAATTTTCCCTTGTAGGAGTAATTCAATTCGGTTATCTACTTGATAGTTAGGCGACAGATGGATAAATACATAAAAAAGCTTGTCAATTATAAAAAAAACAGCTGCAAATAGGAACGACTTACATAGAAACTTTTTCATACTAAAATTGAAAATAAATAAATTTTTGTTCTTTGGTTCCTAAAATAAAAATAGCGATTAACAAAACCATATAAAATGACCAACGAAAAGCTTTGGTCCAATTAAATCCAAAAGTAGCTAGAGCATAATCATTTTTCCTTCCAATCCACTCAATAGTCATAAAAACAAAAATAAGTATTATCATATTCGTTGGTCTTACCTCTAGAAGGCTCAATAATTGTTTGGTAAATATAGATCTTATGTATTGAAGAGCGTGTGTTAAATTATTAGCTCTAAAAAATATCCAAGCAAAAACGGTTAACATAAAAGTAACTACCATAGCTAAAAACTCTCTAATGGAAGGGAGAGTACCCTCTTCTGCTACTATGTTAATATTATTTCTATTTTTATTAGACAACAACAAAGGTAAAAAGTAAATGGCATTTAACAATCCCCAAATAATAAAGGTCCAATTAGCACCATGCCAAAATCCACTAACTAAAAATATTGCAAAAGTATTGCGAATTTGCATCCATTTTCCTCCTTTACTTCCCCCTAATGGGATGTACAAATAATCTTTAAACCAAGACGACAAGGAGATATGCCAACGACGCCAAAACTCGGCTATATCTCTTGAAAAATAAGGAAATGAAAAATTCTTTAACAATTCAATACCAAATAATCTTGAAGTTCCTAGAGCAATATCCGAATAGCCTGAAAAATCACCATAAATTTGAAACGTAAAAAATAATGCGCCCATAACTAGTGTACTCCCCGAATAGATCTCAGAATTATTAAAGATTAAATTAGCATACTCAGCACAATTATCTGCGATTACAATCTTTTTAAACAAACCCCATAAAATTTGCCGCAAACCATCCACAGCCTGTCCATAAACAAACTTACGTTCTTTTTTTATTTGAGGTAATAGATGGGTAGCTCGCTCTATTGGTCCAGCAACCAAAAGTGGAAAATAAGATACAAAAACGGAATAGGCAACAAAATTTTTCTCCGCAGAAATTCTTCTTTTATACACATCAATTACATACGAAAGTCCGTGAAAAGTGTAAAAAGAAATACCAACAGGTAAAATTATATTTAAAGACCAAGTGTTTATCTGAATTCCAAAGACTCTAAACAAGTCAGAAAAAGAACTTGAAAAAAAATTAAAATACTTAAATACACCTAGAAAACCAAGATTAATGCCAATACTCAACCAAAACCAAAACTTTCTCCTCCTTTTCGAATTACTTCTTTCAATTTGGATTGCAGAATAATAATCCAAAAGAGTAGAAAATACAAGTAAAAAAAGAAAACGCCAATCCCAACGCGAATAAAAATAATAACTGCCCACTAATAACAATAGATTTTGCCTCTTCAAACTTTTTGAAGTAAAGAACCAATAGAAAATAAATATAAGTAAAAAAAATAAAGCAAAATCTATAGAATTAAACAGCATAAATTAGTAAGATAAAGATTGGAGTGTTCTAACTTTTTGTAAAAGAGTGTCGGTTACGGGCTTTCTAATTTTTTTTATATCTTTTAATCTATTATTTGAAATAAAATATAAAAACCAACCCAAAATAAAAATGTTCTTCGACTGCCAATGACCAACTTGCAGCATAAGCATAGCCCCAACCTGTTGCATAATTCTGTAAAAACAATAAGTCTGTTATTATTTTCCTAAAATCTAACGTCGTATCATTCATAAAAAATGGCACCATATATAATAAGTAAAACAAATAAAAAATCGGATAAATTTTAAAACCTCTTCTTATTAAAAAACGTTTCCCATCAATCTTATTATAAATTTTATATTCTTTAAAAAGTAATCCCGAAACAAGAAAACCACTTAAAACAAAAAATAAATCAACTCCAATCCATCCCATATTTTTTGTCCAATAAAATAAAAATTGATGGCGAAACAAAACCAATAAAATTGCAATTCCTCTAAGAAAATCTAGTTCTCTTAATCTGTTCATAACTAATCGAGAATTAAATTTTGATTTATTCCTATTGTTAACTCTCCATAATTTGTTAATTCAAAACCATAATTTGCTAATAATGTCATAATATCTTCGCGACAATCAAACTCATCATGAATTTCAATTGCAATACATTTGGTCTTTTTCAGAAAATCTATGGATCCATTTTTACTAAAAATCTGCTTTTCTGAACCCTCAATATCAATTTTTAAAATATCAATATTTTTAAAATTGGTATCTTCCAGAATAAAATCAACCGTAAAAGCCTTTAAATCTGACTGAATTTCAGACTCTTCAACTCGGATAGCCCAATCAGACTGATCTCTAAAATCATGCACAATTTTTAAACTCGTATTCTTATTCCATAATCCTCCTTTAAACAAATGAGCATCAATGTTATTCTGAAGAAAATTATTTTGAATCATACAAAAATTAGTGCTGCTAGGCTCTATAATAGCTAAATTAACTTTTGGAAAAATGCTTTTAAAATACACAGAAGTGTACCCAACATTCCCTCCTGCATCAATTATATATTCGGGATTTGTTCCAAAAAAAGTACAATATAATTCTACAACTTTTTTATATTCATTTCCTCTAAAAATTTGTCCAAAAACCTTTACATCGCTAGATGGAAATTTTCTTATATATAATTCAATTTTAGAGTCAAATAACCTTACTTTATATTTTTCTGGATCTTCAAAAACTAAAATCCCATTTGAAACAATTAAATGATGATAAAGCTCATGTATTAGTATTTGTTTTTGAGTGGGCTTGAATCCAAAAATTTTTAGTACGTAATAAAAAAATAAGACTATTCTATTTTTAAAATTAATTCTATATAAACTTCTTAGTTTAATCATTTTTTTTATTTAATTGATTAACAATCTTAAATTTAATTTTAAGAATCATAAAATCTCGTTTTAAAGTTTTAAAATATGAGACTGTATTTGATATAACAATTTTTTTAACAAAAGAGAGAAGTATTTTTAACTTATTGGGAAATTTTAGTTCTGTATGTAATTGAAAATGTGCTAAAGTCTCATTTTTCAGTCTTTCTAATTGGGATTTTTCATTTCTTTTTATATCATAAAAAAAAGTTTCATTGATATCGTAAATACTATAACCTAATTTGGTAACACGATTTGACCATTCTTTATCTTCACTAAATACTAATGATTCATCAAATTTTACTTTTTCCCAAACTTCCTTTGAAACTAAACAACATGCTGCCATCAAGCCAAAATCTAATGGTTGTCTCACTTCAAAATTAAATTCTAATGCACGTTCAAAATTTTTTGCAGAATTAATAAAACGAACACCTGCCCAATTTTTTTTATTTTGAATAAATGAAAGAGAATTTTTAAAAAAACTATTTCCCATAGGTATTACATGAGCGCTTAATAATAAAATTATATTATTCTTAGCAGATTTAATTCCCATATTGATTGCTTTTCCATAAGTAAACTTATCTATAAAAATAATTTTACAATTATATTTTTTTGCTATTTCAACACTATTATCATTAGAATAATTATCGACTAAAATAATTTCATCAATATCATCATTGTAAAACTTTGTTAGAATTTTCAAAGTTCGTTCAAGTAATTTGGCTTCGTTTTTATTTCTAATAACAATACTTATCATAGTTTTATTTATTTTATGTAAATTCCTTTAGAAACAATTCTCTCTTCTAATAGTTTCAACTATTATTTTCTTTTAGGTATGAAATTATTTCTGGCAAGAATTTACGAAATGTAAGTTTTTTTTATCTTTGATACAAGTTAAACGCAACGCTTTTTTTAAACAGATACTTAACTTATTTGCAAAAGGGTAAATATTTTTCGTTTAAATATGAAATAACATAAAGTTCATTATTTTGGGATGATATTTATTTCAATTTATGGTAATATTTACTTTTTAAAATCTTTTTTTGTTAGAAGCCAATAGGGATAATATTAATAAACTAAATAAAATTAAGGGTATAAAAGTATATTTAATAGGTTAAGGATTTTACTTTTCTTATTTTATCTATTGTAGTAATAGCTATTGGTTTTCTAAATTTTTTCTTTTTTTTATAGTTTATAAAAATATAGTGTAATGCTTTACAATATAGTTTAAAAAACATTACATCTTGTAGTGCATATTTTTTAAGATTATGTAATAGTAACTTTAAGATAGATACGGCAGGTTGTGGATAATAGTTTAAAAAAATAAAAAAGGTGTTTTGTAATTGCTTTTGAAAACGGTAATAATTCTTTCCTTGTTTTTTTCTCTTAATAAGATCTACCCGATGATTTACTATGATCTGATTAGTATACCATATTTCATAACCTAAATTTAATACTTCTAAGGAGAGACAGGTTTCTTCTCCATAAATATCAATCCATACAGGAAATCCTTTCGTTTTTTCATAAACTGATTTTTTTATGGCAAATCCGCATCCTATAAATTCGTTTGTTTCGTACCATTGAACAGGTTCTTGATAGGAATCTAAGGCAGCTTGATCTGTTTTAAAGATCCCTTTTACTTCCTTAAACGCTAATATTCCAATAACTGAAGTTGTAAACAAAGTTCGTATTTGTTCCTTGTAATTCGTTGAAATTAAATGAGCGTCATCATCTAATCCAATTAAATATTTACCCATGGCATGAGGGTATAAAAAAGCTCTGGCAGGTGAAGCTGATATTCGTGTTTTACCAGAGTACCACTTTACCCATGAAAATTCTTCTTTTAACGTTTCTGTTTCAGGACAAGCATCAATATAAACTAAAACTTCGTCATTTTTTAGATCAATAGCTTGTTTTAGAATTGATAACGTTTTGCTTAGATCATCAGTACGATTATGTGTTACTATGAGGTACGAGAACTCCATTCATTTGATATTTGAAGGTACAAATCTACTATTTTTGACTTAAGAAAGACTCTATCATAATGGTAATTAGCATTGACTATATTTATTTCTTGGGCTTTTTTACGCAACTGAAGATCTTGTAATGCTTGTAAAATTAAATTAGCTATTTCTTGCTCATTTTTTGCATCTTGAATTAAAAATCCATTTTGTCCATTTTGAATCACTTCTTCTGTTACACCTCCTGGGTTTGACTGTATGGGAAAAGCTCCCATTCCCATTGCTTCTAGAAGAGCATTGGGCATACCATCAGACAAACTATTGGCTAAATGTAGTGCACTTTTACCCATATAATCTAACAAAATGGCATTGGGTATATATTTTTTTCTGGCGAAAATTTGCACTTTTTCTTGATTAAATAACGGTTTTGACTGCAAATAATTTACAACAACAGCATCTGCACTGTATACTAACAAATCATATTTTTTGAATAGAGTTGGAATGTATTTTTCTATAGATTTCAATATAACTAGGGCTTTCCCTACTCCATCTTCATATCCTTTTACCATTATAGTTGTTCTATTTTCAACAGCCAAGATTGATTCTTTAGGATAGTCAATTCCTCCATTACCTGGATAAATACCTAAAAAATTGGATTTAAAACCTAGTTGTAACGCTTTTCCATAGTCTCTATCACAATCTGTTATTAAATAATCTACTCTATTTAAAAATTGTTGTACAAAAGAAGTGTCAAGTCCTAGACGTTCGTATTGAAATAAATCACTCCCCCATGAGGAATAGACTAAAGGAATGGTCTTGTTTTTTTTTAATACGGAAAAGACAGGATGCCCTGCTAATTGCATTTCAAATACATGAATAATATCAGGTTGTATTTTATTGATTAGCTGCGAAAAAACAGTAGTTACAGATCGTTCATTTTTTTTTTGAATGGTGGAATAAAAACTTGGCAAATATTTTTTAATTTTTTGTCGAAATGGATAGTTCCATTTCATTTTCCAACCTGGATATTGTTTTACCCAACTAATTTTATCCGAAAACCCTGCACCATCTGTAATATCAAACCAATGTACTTCATAGCCTGTTTCTTTCAATTGATTAGTCCATTGAAAAAAATGATGATTGGGTATGGCGACTAAAAGTATTTTCATCCGACTAATTTAAAAGTTTTTGATAAGCTTCATTAAATTGCTGAATTGAAAAATGAGCCCGCGCATATTTTCTACAATTATCACTTAATTCTTGTATTAATGAAGGCTGCTTAATTAAATGACATAAATGTGTAACTAAATTTGCTATAATTTTATCTTCTTCTAATTCATCTATTAAATATCCCGTAATACCATTTTTAATATGAGAATCAACACCCCCAACATTTGTGGTGACAGGAATACAACCAAAACTCATCCCTTCCATAAAAACCATCGGAAAACCTTCATAAACAGAAGTTAATACTAAAATTGAGGTAGACCGATATAATGTTTTTAATACTTCAATATCACGAATATCCCCTAAAGGTTCAACGCCATAAGATAAAACCAAATCTTTTCTTAGACTAACTCCACTACCTGCCATATAAAATATAGTTTCAGGATATTTTTGTTTAACGAGTTGAGAGGCTTTCAAAAAAAGTTCGGGTCGTTTTTCCTCAGACCATCTACCTATAAAACCAACTCGTATTTTATTTGCAGACTTTGCTGGAACTTTAGATGGTATAGCAACGCCATTAGAAATAACCTGAATATGGGAAGTAAAAGATGATATTCCGGCTCTCAAATAATAATTTGTAATAACAGATTTAGCAACTTCGTTAATTACAACTCTTGTGGTAATAAAACGAGCACTATCAATAATTATTTTTTCTCGGCAATCATCTATACTAAAAGCATGAAATAAATCAATTTTTTTGATATCAACACTTATAAATGGTAAGATTTCATAGTAATAATCAGAATTGGAGCCGAAAACTTTTGTAATATTTTTACTTGCATTTATTTTATTTGCAATACATGAAGTTAACATCCGTATTAACCTAGTATTTTTTTTATTTAGAATATCATTAAGCTCTAAACAACAAGCAAATTGGGTAAAAAAAGGAAGCATATTAGAAGTTGCGGAAGCTTTGGTAAAAAAAACAACACATTTCTTGGGGTGTATTGCTTCTAATATAGCCGCATGTACTTTTTCGGCACCTCCTGTGTGGTAATAAGGAAAAAAGAAAATAACTTCAACATCAGGTAAAACCCGAATCAATTTGAGGTTCAAACAAAATAAATGATAATAACCTATAAAAAGTTTTATTATTTTTTTTAACTTATACATTCTTTTTTATTGCCTTACAACAAACCATAGTATCTCTTTCTAGTAATATTACTTCTTCTACTTGTAATGAAGTGTATTTATGAATAACATTTTTTAAAGTAAATGGGCTGAACCAATAATTATGATCTGGGTGAACTATTTCTATAAACGAATCATCTTCATAATGATTACGATTTATATGACGTTTAGAAAAACAATTTGGTGCGGTAATGTAAAACGTTTGAGCATTTATACTTTCTATTCCTTCTAAAAAAGTTCTAACATTATCTACATGTTCAATAGTTTCTGGAACTATACATATATCGTAACGATTCTCTTTTAAATCGTTAAAATTAGAAAAATAAGGTTGATTTACGTGAGCTTTTAAATGCTCAAGTCCTTCTACATCTACATCAAAACCATGAATAGATCGAGTTACTTTTGACAAAAAAATATGTAAATTATATTCTGGTTTAAAAATGGGCCAATCATTACATCCGAAATGAATTATATCTTTTCCAGCACATATTTGCTTGAAAAATTCAAATCGGTTTTCTACACTCTTTTTATCCACATATTGTACCCAAAAACCATCAATTCTTTGGTACATGGGTAATTCTTTAACAAAGATTTTTTTGTATAGTTTTTTTAATTCGTTAATCATAATCATTTCCCAATAAAATTAAATATTTGTTCTCGGGTTAATCCTTTTTTTTGTAGTATATATCGGGTAACTCTTGTCTTTTTTAAAATTCGTTTAAACAGAATTTGTTTCAAATAAAAAGCTATTCTAGTTCTTTTAAGCATTGGTAAGTGGGTATAAGAACGATACCTGATAACTTCTTGATATAATGAGTCAAAACGTTTTTGCATCCATGGCTCATATATATTTCCTAAGTGAAAAGCAAAATTGTCATCAGTTGATAAACGATACCCGTCATTTTTTAAAACGGGTAAGTCTGTATATTTATACTCACTATCTCCCAAAATTTTGTAAATACTGTTTTCTTTTGGTAAATTTTGAAATACTTCGCGTTTGTAGGTAGCGCAAAAATGAGGACATCCTACTACTGCTTTTACTCCATTGGTAGCATGTAATTTTAGAATGGTATCTTTCCATGTGGGTTCTAGCCATAACCATCCTAAACTTTTGGCAAACATTTCCAATTCCTCTTCATTAGTCACGGATTCAAATTGTAATTTTGAGCTAAAAAAATAATCAAACCAAATGTTATGGGTAAGTTCAAAATGCTTTCTAAAAACAGGAACTGGACTAACTGCCCCTGCTTTTGGAAAAGATTCAAATATTTTTATTACTTGTTCTTCCCATTCGTTTTGAAACAATACATCAGCATCTGTAATGGTAATCAATCGTTCTTCTGCTGTTCGTAAAGCTTTCAAAATACTGTTTATTTTACCTATTCCTTCTCTTTCTATTATTAATTCATCTATAGATCCTTTGGAATATAAAATGCTTAAACGCTGATTAATTAGTACTGAACTGCCATTGCTTATCACTGAAATCTTTAAAGGTGAATAAGCTGTTTTACGAACGGAATGTAAACAAATTTCAAATATTCGAAAAGCATCTTTGTAATAGTCTTCTTCATGTGGAATATGTAAAGGAATTATGACACGATGATCACAAGCAGTTCGTTCCACCAGTTTCCCTATTTTTGTGGGATTGTCTCCTAAACGCATATTAATTAGGTTTTTTATAAAAGGCTGTCAATTTAGCTATCCCTTCCTCTAAAGTTATCAAATCTTTATTTAATATGGAAAGCATTTTTGAATTATCGGGACATCTTCTGGCCATGTCTCCTTCTGGCAGAGCGGGTAAGAATACTATTTTACTTAACGATTGTGTATGCTTAATAATTTCTTCTGCTAAAGACAAAATTGTTTGTTCTTTATGACTTCCAATATTAATGACATCGTTCATACAAAGTCCTTCATTTAATATTTTTACGCAAGTTGTAATATTATCATCTACATAACAAAAAGAACGGGTTTGCATTCCGTCTCCATAGATATAAATGGGTTCATTCTTCAATGCGGCTTTAACAAATCGGGTAATTACAAAATCCTCGCTCTGATTAGGTCCATAGGTGTTAAAAAATCTAAAAATAGTATAATTTAACCCGTATTCTTGTTGATAGGACTTAAAAAAGGCTTCCCCTACATTTTTTACAATTGCATAAGGCAATCTTGAGTTTAATGGTGTTGTTTTTTCATTTTGAGGAATTTCAAAAGGTTCTCCATATACCTCTGAAGAGCTTGAAAAGAATACACGCTCAACACCTGAATTTTTAGATAAACTCAAAATATTTTTAATACCTTCAATATCTTCTAGAACAGAAATTGGATTAGCTAATGTGCGTTTTACTCCTACTACAGCTGCATAATGAAAAACATAATTAAAATCATATCGTCCAAAAATGGGTACGATATCGTTATATACATTACAATTGGCTTTAATAAACTTCACATTTTCTTTTTGTGGAATCTTATGCAGTGAACCCGTAGATAAGTTATCTATAATAACTATATAATTTGAGTTGTCTTCTGCTAGTTTACTTGCTAAAGCACTCCCTACATTTCCTGCTCCTCCGGTAATTAAAATATGTGTCATTTATTGTTTTATTTTGACTTATTATTTACTTTAAAACTCTAAAAATAGAAATAAAAATGAATTACTCATAAGATTTTTATTCATTTAAAAAAGAAGATTTATTTTTATTTTCTATTTTTTGTAATTCTTTTAGTATTTTACTTGATGTAGTTCCATCTCCATAAGGATTCACAGGTAAAACCTCTCCTTGAAATTTATCCAATAATTCAATTGCTTTTTCAACAATTAATTTTTTGTTTGTTCCTACTAAAAATGAAATTCCCGCCTTAACACCTTCTGTTCGTTCTGTAAAAGTTCGAGTAACTAGAACAGGCTTTCCCAAAGTAGGAGCTTCTTCTTGTATACCTCCTGAGTCTGAAATTATCATAAAAGATTGTTCCATTAACCAAATAAACAATGGGTATTCAGCAGGTTCAATTAGTAGAATATTTTCTTTTTTTTCTAATAAAGATGTTACAGGAACTAGAACTTTTGGATTTAGATGAACTGGATATACGATTTGAACATCTGCCCTTTTTGCTAAGGTGAGTAATGCTTCGCAAATCTGAACTAATCCTTTACCAAAATTTTCCCTTCTATGCCCAGTAACTAATATCATTTTCTTAGTAGGATCTAATTGCTCTTTTAGTTTAGATATAGCCTCATTTTCATATCCTATTTTGATTTTATTTACCGCCCACTTCAAAGCATCAATTACAGTATTACCTACTTCAAAAACAGCTTCTGGGTTAATAAGTTCTCGTTGTAAATTTGAAACCGATTGAGAAGTAGGAGCAAAATGATAATCCGCAAGCTTAGCCGTTAATTGTCTATTCAATTCCTCTGGAAATGGAAAATATTTATGAAAAGTTCTTAACCCAGCTTCCACATGTCCTATTTTAATTTGTTTATGAAAAGCCGCTAATGCCACTATTGAGGAAGTTGTTGTATCTCCATGTACTAACACTAAATCAGGTTTCACTTCATCTAAAACAGGATCAATATGTAATAATATTTTGGCACATAATTGATTCAAACTTTGGTTAGGTGACATCAAATTTAAATCATAGTCAGGTATAATTTCAAAAAAATCTAACACTTGATCTAACATTTGTCTATGTTGTGCCGTTACACATACTTTTACATCAAATGCTTCTTCTTTTAACACATGATATAAAGGTGCCATTTTAATAGCTTCTGGCCTAGTCCCAAAACAAATTAAAATTTTCATCACTTTTTTTTATTCGTTACAAGAATACTTATATTTTATCAATTTTTCCGAACAAATCTAAGTTTTCTACCTAAATATTTCCTTCTTTTTTATTTTACAATTATTTTAAAACAAATAATTAATAGCCTATTGAAAATTTCAAATCTTCATTCATATTTTTAAACAAATGCAAATACTTCAAAATTCTATATCTTGAAAAACAGTGACTCTATTGAAATTTAAAAAATATGTTATTAAAATAATCTCATTCAAAAGCTAAAAATTTGATTAAAAAGGAATAGCTTAACTTATCATCAATTTAAATATAAAAATATGATAAAATACGAAGAGATTTCTACTTTCTCACTTTCAAAAACAGTCAATAACATATCTCTTTATACAAATTTATTTTATTAAGAAGCAATCAAATAAGTATTACAAACTAAGCTAGAGATATAGAAAAGATTAATTATTGTATTTTATCCATCTTTTAATATATTTTTTAATCTTTTCACTTAATGGCTTCTTATAGGTTGTTAACTTTTGCCACATTTTAATTTTTTCAACCCAAACATCATCCAACCAAACTTGTAAATAAGCCAAAGAATATCCTGAATCAATAAATTCCTTTGCTTGAGAAACCAATGTAGTACTGTAAATATGAAATGCAGGAGATTCTGTATTTACAAAAATATCAAAATCCATTACTGCTGCACGTGTACAAAAATGTTTGTCTTCTCCTAACCAAGTCATATTTTTTATAGGTTGGAATCGAACACCTGATTCTAATATTTTTCGAGTCAATAAAGTACAAGCCCCTGTAAAACCTACTTCATAAGTTCCTGGTATTATATACGTCATCATACGTTCTAACGAATTCCCCTCTTTATCCCAACAATTAGGCATATAAGAAGCTGCGTACGAAAAATGTGTCCAAAATATCTCTGCAACAAAATCTTTTTTAGCTTGAAATAAATTAATAATTGTTTTTGGATGCAGGACTAAATCAGCATCCACAAAAAATAAATAATCATAATCTTGATTTAAAAAATATCGAATCGCGCTATCTTTTATCAAAGTAATTCGATCGTATAAATCTTCTTCCCAACGCTCTTTTCTTTTTTTAGTATCTGGTTCTATATCAAAAATTGCATTCAACAACAAAGCTTTATTTTGTTTAGATACAAATTCATTTAATATAACAGTACTTTGAGGATCAAGGTTGTCATCAAAGAAAGAAAAAGTAAATTCAAAATCAGCAATCTCTAAATCTAACAATGAGTGAAGATGAAGTTTAACGATTTCATTTGGTTTTCTAACAGGAGAAAAAAGTAATATTTTAGTTTTCATTCTATTTGAATTAAACTTTTTGAATAGACCAATACTGGGGTAGAAGATGTACTCCATGAAGTCTAGACTTAAATTCTCTTTTTATCTGATATTTTTCACTTTTTATTACTTCGAAATACAATAGTTTGTCAAATATCGTGTATTTAGATTCAACAATTGCATCCATAACAATAACAGAAATAAAATACTTACTTGGTACATAATTAATATTTAAGAAATCACAAGCAATTTGAAAACATCCATCTTCTTCAATCTTTACTTCTTCTGCCATAAGGTAAGTTGAGCCTGTAGTCAAAATCTTATCTTCATAATTGTAAATTTTATATTCTATAATTAAAGTCCCTTTAAATCCTTTTGACTCTAGACACATTACAACTTTAACATCTTTATTAAAACCTACTAAATCAACATTTTCAAAAGATTCATTAGCAACGTAAGAATCTATCACAACTAAATTTTCATCAAATGTTGCCAAAGGAAAATTTATCTGAGAATTATATGTTACTTTTAAATATTCGGATATAATGAAATCAGTCTCTCCGATCATTTTAATAGTTCCATGCTCTAGTAAAATAACTTTTTTACAAAGTTTTTTAATTGTAGACATATCATGACTAACAAAAAGAACTGTTCTTCCTTCTCCTTTAGCTATATCTTGCATTTTTCCAATGGCTTTCTTTTGAAATTCTGCATCTCCTACAGCTAACACCTCATCTATAATTAGAATTTCAGGTTCTAAAAAAGCAGCTACAGCAAAGGCTAACCGAACAGTCATCCCACTACTATAGCGCTTAGTAGGAGTATCTATATAACGCTCACATCCACTAAAATCAATAATTTCATCAAGCTTAGAGGTTATTTCTGTTTTTGTCATCCCTAAAATGGTTCCATTCAAATAGATATTTTCACGCCCTGTAAGTTCTGGATTAAATCCTGTTCCAACCTCTAATAAAGAAGCTATTCTTCCTCTTGCTTTTATAACTCCTGTTGAAGGGGTGGTAACTTTAGATAAGATCTTTAAAAGAGTAGATTTTCCTGCTCCATTCTTACCAATGATACCTAATACTTCACCTCTTTCTACCTCAAAATTAATATCTTTTAATGCCCAAACATAATCACTCTCCCCTTTAGTTGTTCTATCATTTGATCCTCCTATTTTTAAATAGGGGTCTTCTTTTCCTCTTATTTTATACCACCAACGATTAATATCATGACTTAAGGTACCCGTTCCGATAACCCCCAGACGATATTGCTTAGAAATATTTTCGACACGTAATATTATATCTCTTTTTTCCATTTTTAAACTGTATCAATAAAACTTTTTTCTGTTTTATTAAAAATTACTAATCCTAACACAAAAATCATGATTGTTACAAAAATTGTATATACTAAACCAAAAATGGATATTTCCCCTTGATTAAGAAGAATAATTCTAGAGGTTTCAACAATATATGCTAGCGGATTATATTCTACAAGCCAACCATATTTAGGCAATTTTTGACTTATTAATTCTATAGGGTATACCACAGCCGATATATACATTAATAATTGCACACCAAAAGAGATCAAAAATGACAAATCTCTGTATTTAGTTACTAATGAAGATATTATCATTCCCAAGCCTAACCCTAAAAGTCCCATAAGAATTATAAGAAAAGGAAAAAAAATTACATTAAAATTTATTATATTTTTCATTCCTAAAAACAAATAAAACAAATAAAATCCAATATAAATAATTATTTGAATTCCTAATTTCAGTAAATTTGTTATTACAGTTGATAATGGCATTATTATTCTGGGAAAATATACTTTACCAAAAATATTTGCATTTTTCTTAAATGTATCAGCCGTTTCATTTAAACAGGATGTAAAATAATTCCAAACTATTATTCCTGCCAAATTAAAAAGAAAAGAAGGTACTTTTCCTGTTTCAATCCCTGCTACTCTATTAAAAATAATGGTAAAAGTTATTGCAGTAAATAATGGTTGTATAAAATACCATAGTGGTCCTAAAATGGTTTGTTTGTAAACCGTAATAATATCTCTTTTTACAAACATTCGCAGCAAATCTCTGTATCTCCAAGCTTCTTTTAAATTTAGATCAAAAAGTGAAGATTTAGCTGTAATAATCTGATCCCATTTATCTTCTTGAGAAATATTCATTTTTTCTTTGTTAGGAGCGCAACTTAATAAAATATACTATTAAATACAATAAAAAGAAAAATTATCATTATGTAAAGATTGTCTAAATCCATACCTTTGCTAGAATATAAAGAAATTTTATGCTATTTTTTACTAAATCAAAACCTCTATTAAGAGAATTTACTGAAAACCAATTTATTGATCTGCATTCTCATATATTGCCTGGAATTGATGATGGTGCTAAAAATATAGAGGATACTGTACGTTTAATAACAACTTTATCAGATTATGGTTTCACTCAATTCATGGCAACACCGCACACTTTTTCAGGGTATTATGACAACACTTATGAATCTATAGCTACAAATTATCACAATACCGTTAATGAATTGAATCAAAAAGGGCTTTCTTTCACTATGAATTTCGCATCAGAATATTTAATGGATGATTATTTTGTATCTCTCTTCAAAAAAAAGGAAATTCACACCTTAAAAGATCAATATGTTTTGGTGGAAATGTCTTACCTAAATGCTCCCATTAATTTATTTGATATTTTATTTGATTTACAAGTAGCAGGATATACCCCTATATTAGCACATCCTGAGCGTTACTTGTTCTACCATCAGCAATTTGATTCTTATAAAAAGTTAAAAAATGCTGGATGTAAGTTTCAATTAAACTTGTTGTCTACTGTTGGTTATTATGGAAAAGAGGTGAAAAATATTGCGGACCAGTTATTAAAAGAAGATCTAATTGATTTCACAGGAAGTGATGTTCATCACGAAAAACATTTAAAAGCTTTTTTATCAAAAATAGAAATTAAAAATACAGACGCATTGAAAAATGCTATTCGAAATAATGATTATTTCAAAATATAATGTTTTATTTTTTATAACCTTATTGTTTATGCTATCCTGACTATAATCAGATTTATTTTTAAAATTATTCCTTTTTTATCTTTATGTATTAGTCAAAAAACTATAGAATACTGGCAGTTTTAATAGAAATCAGATGATACTTGAGACTATGCTTTGATAAACATTTTTAATTATTTATTCCTAAACATAAACCTACTTAAATCTAAACAAATCATATTTCTTAAATCCACCTACTGCTAAAATGAATCCTTTAAATCCTTTTTTTGCAATTATAATTTTCTTTATTGCTTTTACAACGGCCTATATTATAAATTTAAAATTTAAAATAACAAATAACGACACAAGATACGAAACAATAGATGGAATAAGAGGTTTTCTTGCCATAGGTGTTTTTATTCACCATGCCTCTATATGGTTCCAATATTTACAAATCAAATCTTGGGTAGCTCCCAAATCAAACTTATATAATCAATTAGGACAAACAAGTGTTTCTCTTTTTTTTATGATTACTTCTTTTTTGTTTATAACCAAGTTATTGAACTCAGAAAATCAAAAAATTAATTGGCCTATTATATTTATATCAAGATTTTTTAGGTTAGTACCTATGTACCTTGTTTCAATATTTTTACTAATATCAATTGTATTTATAATTAGTGATTGGCAACTCAATGTTCCTCCTTTTAAACTTTTAAAAGAAGTGCTGCAATGGGGTACTTTTACCATTTTAAGTAGTCCAACCATAAATGATTTATCATTTACTCATATAATAAATGCAGGTGTTGTATGGTCACTTCCTTATGAATGGCTCTTTTATTTCAGCTTGCCTATTATCTCTATTTTAATTTTCAAAAAGAAAACATCCTTTTTTTATACTGTAATTAGCCTTTTTTTCATTCTTTGTTTTTTTAAAATTTATGGATCAAGTATTCCTCATCTACTTTCTTTTTTAGGAGGTGTGATCCCTCCTTTTATCATTAAGTATAATACAAAAAAAATTAATTTTAATTCAAATTTTTACAGTATAATAATTTTATTATGTTTGGGATTAATTTTACTTTTTCATACTTCAGACAACTATATCTGTAAGCTTTTAATAATAATAGTATTTAACTTAATTGCTTTAGGCAATGAGATGTTCGGAGTTTTAAAAAACACTACATTAAAATTCTTAGGAGAAATCTCATATAGTACTTATTTAATTCACGGAATAATTATATTCATAACGCTTTATTTTGGTTTTAGTCTAGAGGTAGTAGAAAAAATGCCTCCTTCAACATTTTGTTCTATAATATTTCTCATTACCCCTATTATCATCTTAACTAGCTTTTTATCTTATAGAAACATTGAAAAACCGTTCATGGATTATTCAAAAAAAATTAATTATGATAAAATAAAGCATAGCATAACAGAATTTTACAAAAGAAAAGCGTAATTATAAAGACAAATTGGTAATGAATAATACCATTTAAACTTAAAATATACTGATTAAAAAGAAAATTCTCGATCTGTTTTTTTTATTTTAAAAATAACTCAAACAAACGGTTGAGTATATAATTGAAATCATCGTTAGTTCAAGTGCGAGGCGAATAGAGAACCAACGATGATTTTATTGCTTTTGTAAGATAGTACCTAAATCAACATGCGTTTTGTCACTCCAACGTAAGGAGGAGTCTCATAATCCGTATTATGTAATTTCTCCCTTTGGTCGATAAGATTACAAACTTTTTAGACAGTCTCAAGGTTAAAAAAATAGTATTATGTAAAAATTTCAAAGTTTAAATGATATAACTTTATTATTTCATAAAAATCATTAAGTAATAAAGTTTGTTTTTCAGGAAAATATAAAAAAACGGAATAAGACTTTTATCATATTCCGTTTTTTATATAGATTAATTTGCTACTTCGCTAATAAATTTAATCCTCATAAGTCGTAATTCTTCTGTATCATAATCCCCATCAAATTCATCTAAAGCATCTTGAATTTTATCTGATTCAGAATCCATAAAATAATCATGAATTTCTTGTTGTTGATCTTCATCTAAAATTTCATCAACCCAGTAATTAATATTTAGTTTAGTTCCTGAATATACGATTTGTTCCATTTCTTTTAACAAAGCATCCATATCTAAACCTTTGGCTTTTGCAATATCATCCAAAGGTAGTTTTCGATCAATATTTTGAATAATATAAAGTTTTAAGCCTGAATTAGCTCCGGTGGACTTAACAACCAAGTCATCAGGTCGTATAATTTCATTTTCTTCTACATATTTAGCAATGAGATCTACGAATGCTTTTCCATATTTTTTAGCTTTTCCTTCTCCTACACCTTGAATATTGCTTAACTCTGCAACGGTAATAGGATATTTTAAAGCCATATCTTCTAATGAAAATTCTTGAAAAACTACATAAGGTGGCACTCCTTCTTTCTTTCCTACTTTTTTACGCAAATCAACCAACATAGTCATCAAAACCTCATCTGAAGTTCCTGAAGATTTAGAGGATGTCACGATTGTATCGTCTTCGTTATCATCAAATTCATGATCTTCTGTCATCATAAAGGATACTGGCGTATTTAAAAACATATATCCTTTATCTGTCATTTTTAAAACGCCATAACTTTCAATATCTTTACGAATATAGCCATCAACCATTACCTGACGGATTAATGCCATCCAGTATTTTTCATCCTGATCTTTACCTGTTCCAAAAAAGGACAAGGTATCTGTTTTATGTGCTTTGATAACAGCGTTTACTTTTCCTATTAAAGCTAGGATGATTTCTTTTGCTTTATATATTTCCTTAGTATCCCGAATTGTTTCTAATAACTTGACTACATTGTCTTGGGCTTCTGTTTTCTTTTTGGGATTACGCATATTATCATCCATATCTCCACCTTCTCCCGTTTCGTTATCAAACATTTCCCCAAAATAATGCAATAAAAATTTACGGCGCGACATAGAAGTTTCAGCATACGAAACAACCTCTTGTAGTAAAGCAAAACCTACCTCTTGCTCTGCTATAGGTTTTCCTGCCATAAATTTTTCTAGTTTTTCAACATCTTTATACGAATAATAGGCTAAACAATGCCCTTCTCCTCCATCTCTACCTGCTCTACCTGTTTCCTGATAATAACTTTCTAAAGATTTGGGTATATCATGATGAATTACAAATCGTACATCAGGTTTATCAATTCCCATACCAAAGGCAATAGTTGCTACTACCACATCTACCTCTTCCATCAGGAACATATCCTGATGTTTTGCTCTTGTTTTAGCATCAAGACCTGCGTGATAAGGTACAGCTGAAATACCATTTACTTTTAATACTTCTGCTATATCTTCTACTTTTTTACGCGAGAGGCAATAGATAACGCCTGACTTCCCTTTATGTTGTTTTATAAAACGAATAATATCTGCTTCTACATTTTTAGTTTTTGTTCGTACTTCGTAAAATAAATTAGGGCGATTAAACGACGCTTTAAAGACGTTAGCATCTGACATTTCTAGATTTTTAAGAATATCTTCTTGTACTTTGGGTGTAGCTGTTGCTGTAAGTCCAATAATAGGAATTTCACCCAGAGCTCTAATTATATTTCTTAAATTTCTATACTCAGGTCTAAAATCATGCCCCCATTCCGAAATACAATGTGCTTCATCAATTGCTACGAAAGAAATTTTATGTTCTTTTAAGAAATCAATATATTCTTCTTTTGTTAAGGATTCAGGTGCTACATATAATAACTTTGTTAAACCAGATGCTATATCTTTTTTAACTTGATTAATTTCTGTCTTATTTAATGAAGAATTAAGAACATGTGCAATCGCATCCCCTGAGCCTAAGCTTCTGAGGGCATCTACTTGATTTTTCATTAACGCAATCAGAGGCGAAACCACGATAGCTACGCCATCTTGAATTAGCGCAGGTAACTGATAACATAACGACTTTCCACCACCTGTGGGCATAATAACAAAAGTATTTTCTTTAGATACAATACTTCTTACTACTTGTTCTTGTAATCCTTTAAATTGGCTAAATCCAAAATACTTTTTTAATTCTTTGTGTAAATCAATTGGGTCAGAACTCATTCTTCAATTATTTTCTATTGATAAATTAACGAAATGATGAAAATCAAACAGTTTTTATACTATCCCCAACTAGTAAAAAAAAATGTGTTTGGTATTTTTGAGAAATTTTAAACAAAATTAATAAAATTTCAATCAAATAAAAAATCCTTTCAACTAGGTATTTTTATAAATTTGCACTTAATAAAGTTACAAATTTCTTTATCATTATACAAATTTTAAAAAGAGACTCTTGTTTTGATAACCAAAGACACCCTTCTTGCCACTGCTAAAGCCTCCTTATTAGAACAAAGTGAAGCAATAGCTAACTTAGTAAATTATTTGACAGATGATTTTGCACAAGCAGTTGAAATCATATACAATACAAAAGGTAGACTCATCGTTACAGGAATAGGAAAAAGTGCCATTATTGCTCAAAAAATGGTTGCTACTTTTAATTCTACAGGAACCCCATCTATGTTTTTACATGCCTCCGAAGCAATACATGGTGATTTAGGTATGGTACAAAGTGGCGATGTCATTATTTGCATATCAAAAAGCGGGAATAGTCCCGAAATAAAAGTATTAGTTCCTTTATTAAAACGCTTTGGCAACCAATTAATAGGAATGACTGCTAATCTTCACTCTTTTTTAGGCAAAGAATCTGATTTAGTCTTACATGCTTATGTAAGTAAAGAATCTTGCCCTAATAATTTAGCGCCTACTAATAGTACTACTGCACAACTGGTATTAGGTGACGCATTAGCCATTTGTTTAATGAAAAAAAGAGATTTCAAAAGTGAAGACTTCGCTAAATATCATCCTGGTGGAGCATTAGGAAAAAAACTTTTATTAAAAGTTAGTGACTTATTAGACAAAACCCATAAACCACAAGTTACACCTGATTCTCCTATAAAAGATGTAATTGTAGAAATATCTGAAAAAAGACTTGGTGTGACAGCAGTCATAGAAGAGAAACAACTAATCGGTATTATTACAGATGGAGATATTAGAAGAATGCTGAATACTACCGAAACTATATCTGGATTAAAAGCAAAAGATATTATGACGAAAACGCCAAAAACAATTGCGTTAGATGCCATGGTAATGGATGCGTTTCATACAATGGAAGATTTTTCGATTACACAATTAGTAGTAGAAACTGATGGAAACTATGTAGGAATATTACATATACATGACATTTTAAAAGAAGGAATTATATAAATGGCTAAGAAAAATTTATCAGAAATGTCTTTTTTAGACCATCTAGAAGAACTTAGATGGCTACTTATAAGAAGCACTATAACGATTGTTATATTAGCAATCGTAGTATTCTTTTTTGCTGATTTTATATTTGACCAAATAATTTTTGGTCCTACACGAGTAGAGTTTGTTACATATCGTTTTTTTTGCGATGCCTCTCACTATCTTGGTTTTGCTGATACAATTTGTATTGAAGAACTCCCTTTTACCATTCAAAACACTAGTATGGAAGGGCAAGTAAATGTGTTTGTATGGATGTGTATTACAGCTGGGTTTATTTTAGGATTTCCTTATATATTATGGGAATTATGGCGTTTTATTAGCCCCGCCCTTTATGATAACGAAAAAAAATATGCCAAAGTTTTTATCATTTCAGCATCAATTCTTTTTTTTATTGGTGTTCTATTTGGTTATTATGTCATAGTTCCTATGTCTGTAAACTTTTTAGCCTCTTTTTCTATCAGTAGTGTTGTCAAAAATGATATTGATTTAAATTCATATATAGGAATGGTTAAAACATCTGTATTAGCAGGTGGTATTTTTTTTGAAATGCCCATCATTATTTATTTATTAACTAAACTAGGACTGATTAAACCAAGTTTTTTACAAAATACTCGAAAATACGCTATCGTAATCGTATTAATCATAGCCGCCATTGTTACCCCTCCTGATGTGGTAAGTCAGGTAACTGTTGCAGTTCCTATGCTTTTAATTTACGAAATGAGTATTATTATTTCCAGAATTGTATACAAAAACCAATTAAAAGAGCAAAATGGCTGATTTAGTAAAAGATTTTAATGATTATCGTTCTAAAATGAACGAAAAGATTTTAGGTGATGACAACAAGGTTATCAAAAGAATTTTTAATCTGGACACAAATACTTATACGGAAGGTGCTTTAGATACCAAAACAAAAGAGTTAATGGGACTAGTTGCATCAGCTGTATTACGTTGTGATGATTGTATCAAATATCATCTAGAAACTTGTTACAAATTAGGCATCAAAAAAGCTGAAATGATGGAAGCTATGAGCGTTGCTACATTAGTTGGAGGTACTATTGTAATTCCTCACTTAAGAAGAGCTTACGAGTTTTGGGAAGCCCTTGAAAATAATTAATTTATTTTAAAATTAGTCATTTTGAAAAATTGAAATTATATTTTTATACTCATTTCTCTTTTTCTTTGATTAATTTTAAGTTTATTTGTCAGATTGGATTTAAAAAATGATTTTGAATATCTTATTCATTTTCAAATTTTTCAAATTTTCAAATTTAAAACATGGTATTAAGAGCAGATAATTTAGTCAAAACATACAAAAAGAGATCCGTTGTAAAAGGGATATCTGTTGAAGTTAATCAAGGTGAAATAGTTGGACTTTTAGGTCCTAATGGGGCTGGAAAAACAACTTCCTTTTATATGATTGTAGGCTTAGTAAAACCTAATTCGGGAAATATTTACCTAGATGACATGGACATTACGGATTTCCCTATGTACAAAAGAGCTCAAAACGGTATTGGCTATCTTGCTCAAGAAGCTTCTGTTTTTAGAAAGATGAGTATTGAAGATAATATAATGAGCGTCTTACAATTGACTAATCTTACTAAGGATCAACAAGAAGAAAAGATGGAAGCTCTTATTGAGGAGTTCTCATTAAATCATATCCGTACAAACCGAGGGGACTTACTATCGGGTGGTGAGCGTCGTCGTACAGAAATAGCACGATGTTTAGCTACTGATCCTAAATTCATTTTATTAGATGAACCTTTTGCGGGTGTTGACCCTGTGGCTGTAGAAGACATTCAACGTATTGTAGCGAAACTTAAAAATAAAAACATCGGTATTTTAATTACAGATCATAACGTACAAGAAACTCTTGCTATTACAGACAAAACATATCTAATGTTCGAAGGAGGTATTCTAAAAGCTGGAGTTCCTGAAGAATTAGTAGAAGATGAAATGGTACGTCGTGTATATCTAGGACAAAATTTTGAATTGAGAAGAAAAAAATTAGAATTTTAATACAAATACTACGATCAAGAACTTAAAAAAATATTTTTTTTAAGTTCTTGATCTATTTTTCTTCTGGGTTCTTTTCAGTCTCAAAATAAAACCAATATGAAAATATTAATGTAGGTAGAATATTAACATAAAACTAGGTTAATATTTATTACAAAGTTATTTTTTGGTTAATCATAAGTATAATCCAAACATTTAGACTTATACATTCTAAATATTTTTTTTGCTTTTCTTAAAATTCTTAGATTTTATGATCCTCCCTTTATCTGTAACTAAAACATAAGAATAAGCTGGATAATTAGCTAATAACTTGGCTCCTTCTTTTAGTCCCAAAACCATTATAGAAGTACTAAAACCATTGGCAATTTCTGCACTAGGACCAAAAACAGTCGCACTACAAATACCTTGGCTTGGATAACCTGTTTTAGGATTAATAATATGGGAATATTTTTTTCCATTTATTTCTACATATTTTTCATAGCTTCCTGAAGTGGTTACAGCATATCGTCCTAATTTCACGATATCTACAAATTCTTCTTTTCCAAAAGGATTGGTAATTCCTATGCTCCATCGTTTTCCGTTAGCTTGTTTTCCCCAAGTAGTCAAATCACCTGATGCGTTAATAATTCCTCCCAAAACTCCTTTTGTCTCTAAGAGGGTACGTACCCGATCAGCCGCATAGCCTTTTCCTATAGAACCAAAACCAATCTTCATCCCTTTTTCTTTTAAAAAAATAGTAGATTTTACTGTATCTATTACGATGTTTTTATAATTTACTTTTTCTATAGATTTTTTTATAGCAATTTCTGTAGGCATAGCAGTCATAGAACCATCAAATTTCCATATTTTATCCATTGCTACTATACTAATGTCAAAAGCTCCTTCTGTTATTTTAGAAAAATACAATCCTGACTTTGTGAGTTGTATTATTTCATTATCTACTTTTACAGGTTGTACACCTGCATATTGATTAACTTGTGAAATTTGTGTAGTAGGTTTCCATTCTGAAATCAGATTTTCTATGCGATCTATTTCAGTTATGGCTTCATCAATTCTTTTTTCAGCCAAAATGCTATCTTTTTCTACTATGGTAATATCAAATCGGCTTCCCATAAGTGTAACAGTTCTATAACGTTGTACCTGTGCATACTGCAAAAAGGGAAAAAGTAGAATCAAGACTAGTATTTTCATTAATAACAATCTATTAAAATTTGTTCTTTTGATTTGTAAAAATCTATTTTTTTAGTATCATTTCTTAAAGCATAATTCTCTAACAAGGTTTCTATGTCTTTTTGCATGGCTAAAGATCCACAAATCATCAACACTCCTTCTTCCTCTAATATCTGAAAAATAAAATCTAAATCGCGATTTACTAAATCTGTAACATAAGATTGATTTCCTTCTCTAGACAAGGCTAATTTAAAATCTTGTAATCTACCTTCTTTTTTAAACACTTTTATCTGAGCTTCTATTTTTTGTACAAAAGAACTTTTTGCTCTAAACCCTGCATATAAATATAGGGATTGCTTTGATGTAGCTTCTGCTATCATTCCTAAAAAGGGAGCAATACCAGTACCATTAGCAATCATCACTACTTTCTTATTTTTAGGTCGATTAAATTTAACATTTTTTACAATAGTTCCTTTTAGCGTTTGTCCTTCTTCTAATTGATAGAGATAATTAGATCCTAATCCTCTGGGATGTAGTTTTATCATGAGTTGTATTGTATCTCCAAGCTTACCGATAGAATATAAACGCTCTTTTTGAGAATGTCCTAGCTCTATAGCTAGCAAATCACCTGAACTTACTTTTATTGTTTTTTGAGGTTCTAATACCAGTATAAAATTAGAGCAATTTCCTTCCACTTGGCTTTTAGAAATCACTTTAAACAGGGTTTTCTTTTTGTTCTTATCTAAATACGTCGTTTCTAAATTACTTAATTGAATGGTAGTAGTCTTATTCCAATTTGATATCCAGTGTAGCCAATCGTTCATAGATTGATCATCTATTGTGTGTAAATCAATTATTTTTTGATTCCAAGATTGTTTTTTTAATAGTGTTTCTACTTGTTTAGCATATCCACAAAAATCAGGATATTGGGAGGAACCAAATCCTACTACGGCTGTTTGTATGGTATGTAATTGTTTGTATTTTTGAATTAATCCTTCAAAACGACTGGCATTAGCAGGTGCATTACCATCACCGTAAGTGGAGGTTAAAAATAAAATGGTATGTGCATTGGGTGCTGTTTGATACTGATTCATAGATCCAACAAAGGATTTGATTCCTTGTTGTAAAAACTGATTATGAATGGCATTGGCAAACTTCATCGTACTCCCGTTTTCTGATCCAACTAATAGGATTAATTCACCCTCCTCTAAAGTATAACTATTGGTCTGTCTATGACGTAACCGTTTATATGAAATCACAAATCCTGAAACAATAAAAACCAAAATACTGAATACGCTAAGTAATAATACGGACGACCAAAGAATAGATCCTCTTCCTGTATGTAGATCTAAACTGAGGTTTTCTAACCTCACCCATTTTGATATTGGAACTTCACTCAATATCTCTCCATTCCATTGATTGATTAAGATTACTCGATCTTTTAAATTTAGTGTAAAGTGTTCTTCTACTTCGTCTGCAAACGGAAATTCTAACTTTTGAACATCTGATAATAAAACCTTTTTAAAAATGGGAAAATCTTCTATTTTTTTTTGAGAAAGCGGTTTTTGAGAAACAATTTCCTTATGATTTAGTAAAGAATCTTTCTCTAAAATTTTAAAATTATATAGTGTTAAAAAAGCTCCTGTTAGGGCCATAATCAAAATAGGGATAGCCATCCATCTACTTAGTAATACATGAAGATAGGAAGACCAATGATCTTTTTTAATTTTTTTTATAAGACCTACGAAGCCATTTTGGCGTTTTAGCAATAAAGCAATTCCCGTACTGGTTATAACAGCCAGAAGAAAGGCATTGATTCCTAGAATAATTCGCCCTGTTTTATGCAAAAAAAGCGATCGGTGTAAAGAAGTTACCCATTTGATCCATTGTGTGTGTTTTTTAGGAGTTCCTATTATTTTACCCGTATTAGGGTTAATAATAGCTTCTACTTCATTAGCATCTGTATCTAATCCTTTTATTATTACATACTGGCTAGGAGAAACGGTTAGTTCTGCTACTTCGATGAACTCTTTTTTCAGAGGGGTTATAACTTTTGCAAGTTTGATTTCCTTAAAATTATCAACTTTATAGGATGGAATTTCTTGATTTATGGTATCTATTGCTAAAATTCCTCCCGTTACAGAAGCTAGTACTAAAAATAGAGAAGCTATAAGAGCCAAGGCAAAATGAGCCAATCGCCAAATAGATAAGGTCATTGCCTATTTATAATTTATTTAATTTAACAAAACGAATATATCCTTTTCCTTCTACTTTATTTAATAAAGTTTCTGTGGTTAATGGAAATTCTGCATCTGTAATATGATATTTTTGATTTTCTACAGCTGATTCGAAACGAATTTTATACCCTGTATTTATTTTAGAGTCTTCTATTTCTAAAACGGTTACACTTCTATCGCCTCCTGCTACGGAAGCTCCTGTTTTTGCATCTACTTTATTTTTTTTGCTATAAAATTTATACCATTCTTTGATGTCTTTATACCATTTTTTGTCATCTCCCATTACATATAATGTTTTCTCATATTGCCCTTTTGGATTGATTAATGATACTACAATATAAGCTCCTTCTCCTACATAGTTTGTCATTTGCAACATACATTTGTATTTAGAGGTTTGAGCTGTTATGCTATTAAAAAACAATGAAAAAACAATCAGTCCTAAATATTTTGTGTACTTATTCATCTCTTATTTTAAAAAATCTAAATTTATTTGTTTTTTAGCTAATACTTCATTTTCTTGGGCTAATGAATAGGCTGTTTCATCTAAATCTGTTTTTGCCTTTTTATCAGCTCCTAGAGTAAGTAAATAGTTTATTATATTTTCATCTTTAGCTACCATGGCTGCTTTATGTAAAGCGGTTAATCCTGCTTCATTTTTAACATTTATATTTATTTCAAAACCTTCTAACTTTTTTAAATATTCTAAATCATTTTTTATTACGGCAAGATGGTAGAGCGTATCTCCTTTTCTTAAAGGTTTTTTTAGATCTATTCCTTTTTCTTTTAACCATTTTAGTTTATCTAGAAAATCATCGTTCCCGTTTTTAGGTGCTCTATAATTTTGCACTAAATGGTAGGCTAAACCTTGTCCGTCTTTATCCAACAAATCAATAGTAGCTCCTTTATTTACTAGTGTATTCATTGTTTCTACTAAGCCTGATTTAACGGCTTGCATTAAGGCAGATTCCCCCTTATTATTGGTTCTACTTACGTCAACTCCTTTTTCTAATAAAAAATTCACAAATGCTAAATCACGCGTTCCTGCTACTTTATGTAAAGCGGTATTTCCTTCGTTATCTATTGCGTTTATTAAAACACCTTTTTGTAAAAAATATTGAGCAATTGGGACTTGATTTTGCTTCTTAGCTATCAGGTGAAGAATGGTTTCTCCATTTGCAGTCGTAACAGTTGGTTTTAATTTTAAATCGTCAATAAGATATTGAAATATTTCTAAGGAATTAGCAGATCGTCGAGTAGCTTCAGCGGCCATTAATAAGGCATTAGGAGTCCATTTACTTCCTTTTTCAATAAGTTTTTTTAAATTAGTTATATTACCGGTTCTGGCAGCATAATCAAAAACTGTTTTTCCTAAGGCATCTTGATCTTTTACACTTAATCCTTTTGTTTCTAAAAATTGTGTAACGGACAAATCTTTATCATAAGGCACAGCTAACATTAATAGGGTTGCTTTATCTTTATATAACTTTTTAGGGTCTAAACCTGCTTTAAAAAAGATTTCTATTAATTCTTTTTTAGCATTACCACTAGCCAAAGCATAAGCCAAAGGTGTCGTATTATGAGAATCTTCGTGATTGATATTAGCTCCTTTATTTATAAGATTTTGTACTAATTCTATATTTCCTTTAGCAGCAGCCCAATGCAAATAAGTTCTTTCATCATGTGTGAGTTTATTTATTTCATTTCCTTTTTGTTCCAATAAATAGTAAATTATTTCATTTGATACATCATTATTAATAGCTAATGTAACGGGATCAAAAGCGAAAGAGTTTAGCTCTGAAGCATTATTACCTTTGGCTATTTCAGCTTGAACGGTGGTTAGATTTGGATTTTTTTTCCAAAAATTTCCATCTAATAATGTATTTTTTTGTTGGGCAATTGACACTATATTAAATAGTATTGCTATTATTACATGTATTCTTTTCATTTCTAACTTTTATGTATAAGTAATAAAAAAATATAAAGGCAAAAGTATAGTTTTAAAACTATACTATTTGCCTTTCACAAAAACAAAACCTTTTAAAATTGATATTTTAGTGTTGCCATAAATTGTCTTGGCGGTATTGGATTAATACTGTAATTTTCATGTACTGTATAATTTAAAGTATTAGCCACATTAGACAATTTACATAATAAACTTATATTTTTATAAGTATATCCTAGGGTTGCATCCGCAACTGCATAACCACTAACTGGAATCTCACGTTCTTCTATAAATACTGTTCCATTTTTATCTTTTGCATAACGGTTATTCCAACCACCTATACGATTTCCTATATAGTTACTTATGGCTCCTATTGAAAGATTTTTGAAAAATCCGTTTTGTACTGTATAAAAGAAACTTAAATTAGCTGTTTGATCAGGTGTACGAGCCAAACGATCCCCTTCTACTGAACTACCTACTAATCCAGATGTTTTCACAAAACGCATATCGTTATAACTATAACCTGCATTAATTTTAAATCCTTCAATAGGTGTTATGGTAACATCTAATTCAATTCCTTTGCTTCTTGTTTTACCTGATAATTCTTTGATATTCGAATTAGAATTGGCTTTACCATCTAAGGTTGTAGCTGCCATTTGGACTAAATTATTATTTTCAATGCTATAAACAGTTACTCCTGTTGTTAAATTACCTTTAAAAAATTCTGTTTTTACCCCTGCTTCATATTGATTTATAATAGAAGGTTTTATAGGATTGTTATAAATATCAACACCTGTGTTGGTAGTGAATGAATTTGAATAACTTCCAAAAATTGCTATTGATTGCATTGGTTGAAAGACCAAACCAAATTTAGGAGAAAATGCTTTATCTACTTGTATAGCGCCTTCAATTGGTGTATTATCTTTATCTGCTTCATGATTAAGCACAAAAGGAGTTTGTCCTTTAGGACTTGTATTATTTCCACCATCAATTTTGGCATTATATACAGTACTTTGAACTTCTTGCCATGACCAACGTAAACCAGCAAGTACTTTTAATTTTTCATGAATAGATATTAAATCTTGAGCAAAAAAGCCAAAACGTTTTCCTTGATTCTTTGTTAGTACTGAATTATAATTTTCTTGTGATCCTTTTTCGTTTGAAAATGTAATAGGATCAAAAATATTGATCTTATCATAATCTGTTATAGCAATAAATTTACCATCTTTTTGTTTTGTATAAAACAAATAGGAATAACTATCCGTATAACTAGTTTCTCCATCTATTCCTGTAAATAGTTCATGCTTGAAACCAAAAGTTTTAAAACTTCCTTGTAATCCTAATTGTTGTCCTAATAGTGTTTCAACATTTTTGTTCTTACCTAATTTTCTAGTTAAATCACCCGTTATGTTAGAAGGTTGAATTCTGTCTGTTCCTTCAAATTGTCTTGAATAGTTTTGAAATGACATATTTGCAATAAACTTCCAAGAATCATTAATCTGATGTTTTAAAAGAGCGGATAATGATCCTTGGCGTGTTTGTCCGTTAGACCAATTAGCACCTAAATAGCGACTAATAGGAACATCAAGAATAGTTTTCCCAAAAGCACCCGTTCCAAAATCAGGTGTCCAATTATCGTGTAAATAATCCATTTGAAGAAGTATATCTGTTTTTTGAGTTGCCTTAAATAGAAAAGAAGGATTAATATAATAACGTTCTCTATTTACTACATCTCTAAAACTTTTTGATTTTTCAAAACTACTCACTACTCGGTAAGCAATTGATTTACTAAGAGGCCCATAAAAATCAATTACAGGTTTGTAAAAATCATAACTTCCTGTTTGAAAAGATAGCTCTCCTCCTCTTTCAAACAAAGGGGTTTTGGTTACTAAATTTAAAATTCCTCCTGGTGCTACATTTCCATATAACAAGGCACTATTTCCTTTTAAAAATTCTACTTTTTCTAATGAAATCACCTCAGGCATTGACCCTCCATTTTGACGAAAACCATTTTTAAAAATATTATTCGTACCCATATCATAACCTCTTGACCAAAAGGATTCTTGTGCTCCACCACGTGCTGAGCCTACATAAACACCATTTGCATTTTTTACTACATCGCTCAAACGAACTGATTGTTGTTGAGAAATCACTTCTCCTGCAATAGATTGTAAGCTCTGAGGGTTATCAAAAGGTTTTAACCCAGTACGAACGGTAGAAACAAACTTTTTTTGTTTATGTTGTCTTATTTCTATTTCTTTTAACGAATATCTTTTTTTTCTAACCGTATCATTTTCAACGGTATTTTCTATTTCTCCTTGAAACTTATCTTGACCAAAACTTTGCCCTGACAAGAATAATAAACATCCTAACCAATATAACTTCATTTTATTTAGACTAATTTTAAATTGTTTTTGGATTGCAAATATATGATTAGAATTTTAAAAAAGAAAATTATTTTTAATTATTCTAAATAAAACTTAAACAACTTAACTATGTTATCAAGTAATCAAGTATTTGGTACTTCTAAAATTTAATATTATCAGATTTTCTATAATTATTCTAAATATTTTAAAGTAAGACTAAAAAAATATGAAACATTTAAAGAGTGGTAAATCCAAACTATGAA
This sequence comes from Flavobacterium sp. TN-1, assembly GCF_052828645.1. Taxonomy (NCBI): domain Bacteria; kingdom Pseudomonadati; phylum Bacteroidota; class Flavobacteriia; order Flavobacteriales; family Flavobacteriaceae; genus Flavobacterium; species Flavobacterium sp. TN-1. Next base: position 1,791,550 of record NZ_CM128253.1, on the reverse strand, counting down.
ATAGAAATTTGTTTCAGATAAAATAATTTTAAATCTAAAAAAGAATGTTTTTTATCCTCAATGTAAAATTAGATTTTTTGAAAAATTCTCATATTTTTTATTCTTTTCATCTTCATCATTAAGCATAACACATAAGTCTAATTTTAGCTTTCTTTATAATTTTCATTCAATTTAAAATATAAACGATATTAAATTTTCACAAAAAAAGGCTATCCTAAACTTTTTAGGATAGCCTCTTAAAATAATATATCAGATAAATTTTTAATTCATTTCTTTATTTTTAAATTTTCAGAATTTAGTTCTTTATCTTATAATAAAGAAATCTCTAAATTTTTCCCAAAAAGTTTTTTCTTTTACTTCCTGGCCGTATCCGTATCCGTATCCGTATCCGTTTATAACATCAGTATCATTTAGCACCATAGACATATTTGGTAATTTACCTTCTTTATAAATAGAACTTGGAATTTTTAGTAATTCTTTCTCTAAATATTTAGCTCTTACTACATATATAAAAACATCTGCATTTTTAGCAATAAGTAAAGTATCTGTTACTAGACTTACTGGAGCTGTGTCAACTACTACATAATCATATTTTTCTTTTAGATAGTCAAACATCTTTTCTAACTTTTGACTCATTAATAGTTCTGCAGGATTAGGAGGAATGACACCTGCTGGGAGAACATCAAAAGAATCATAATTAGGTAGTTTAACTATATAATCTTCTATTTTTTGATCAATAGTTGTAAGATAATTAGTAACTCCTCTATTAGGTAATTGTAAATAATCGTCTAAACGGGGATTTCTAATATCTAATCCTACTAACAAAACCTTCTTTCCTGTTAGTGCTATAGTCCCTGCAAGATTTACTGTTATAAAAGTTTTCCCTTCAGCAGGTAAAGTAGAAGTTAAGAAAATAGTTTTAGCATTGGTTTCTAATTTTGAATTTAAAATAAATTCAAGATTGGTTCGTACAATACGCATAGCTTCAGCTGCACTTGAACGACTTTCTAATTGAATAATTTCTTCGTGCGAATCGGAATGAGGCACATCCCCAAGAAACGGTATCCCTAATTTATCTAAATCTGCTTTTGTTTGAACCTTTGTGTTTAATAAATCTTTTAAATAAATGATTATAAACGGAATTAATAAACCAACTAAAATTGCAACAAAATAAATAATTAAGGGTTTTGGTGAAATAGGATTCTCTAAAGCATAAGCTTTATCTATTATTTTAGAATTAGGTGCTGTAGCTGCTAAAGTAATTGCTGTTTCTTCTCTCTTTTTAAACAAATATAAATATAACTCTTCTTTTATTTGTTGTTGACGAAATATACCTCTATATTCTCTTTCTAACTTTGGAATTTTATTTAGTTTTGAATTTAATGAATTGCGTTCTCCTAGTAAATCGCTATTTTTAAATTCTAGAGCTGATTTTTGTTTTGATAAACTTTGAGCTATAGAACCTTTTAGAGTTAAAATACGATCATTTAATTTTTCTATATTCGGATTATCAGATGTTGCACTTTTTAATAATCTATTGCGTTCAATTACTAACAAATTAAACTCATTGATTAAACCAGCCGCTGACGCATTATCAGAAGGAATTAAATTTATAGGTAGGACATCTATCTTATCGCTCTTCAATTGAGCGATCATCATATTTATTACAGTAAGCTGAGTCCCAACAGAAACTTGCTCTGCATTAAATGCAGATTCTGTTTTCAAATCTAATTCTACTTCAGCAGAAATATCAGTCAGATCGTTATTTTTTTTATATTTTTCTATATTTTTTTCAACTCCTTGTAGTTCTTCTGTAACGATAGCTAAACGATCATTAATAAATTTTGCCGTTTTTTCTGATATTAAATTCTTATCAATGATAGCGTCCTGATTATAGTTTACTACTAGCTTATCTAAGAAATCAATGGCTCTTTGAGGCACTGGATCTGTAAATGTTATTTCCACTACATTTGTTTTTTTATTGAGTGGTTCAACCAATAATTTCTTTTGAACTATACTAGTTTCTCTATCTATATTTTTAATACTTATCTGATATACCCCTTGATCATAATTTCTTAATTTTCCGTCATTGGTGTAAACAGGTAATTTTTCTATAATAAAATTACCTAATTCTACAGATTTTACAATCTGATTATAACGATACTCTCCTATTAAATCTTTATTTTGATTGTATAATAAAAATTTATGAGTTCCTTTCAACGATACTACAAGAGTTGTATCTAAATCCGACTTTTCTTTATTTTCAAAGAAAATCTTTATAGGACTTTTTCCATAAATATCAGTAGTTTTAATCCTTCCAACAGCATAATAATTTATATTAAAACCGCCAGAGAGCAAGGTCTTTTTTACAATATTTCTAGATTTTAAAATTTCAATTTCATCATCAATCTTATTTTTAGCTCCTCCAAAACTACTGATGTCCTCCAAAACAGAAAGCTCAGATGCCAAACCTCCTGATTCTTTATCTTTTATTAATACCGTAGTAGATGCCTTGTATATGGATGTTGCATAACGTAAATAAACTTTTGCTAGGGATAGTGACAGTATAACCAGTACAACAAACCAATACCAATTTCTCAAAAATTTATTTAGTATCTCCTTTATATTTATTTCACTAATATTTTCTTCTTGGGACATGAATTTATTTTGCATTTTATCATTATTTTTTAAACAATAGTACTAGTGATATAAGAACAGAACTCAATGAAATCCAAACGGGTATATTTTGATTAAATGTAGACGCGTTAGCTCTTGCTTTATTAGGTTCTATATAAATTAAATCATTCTGTTTTAAATAATAATAGGGCGAATTCATAAAATCAGACTTCGTCAAATCAATTCTATGATATGTTTTCTTCCCTTCATTTTCTCTTATTAATAAAACATTTTCTCTTTTCCCATATATAGTCAAATCACCCGCTAAACTTAATGCTTCAGGCAAGGTAATACGCTCACTAACTACGTTAAAAGTTCCTGGCTTTGCGACCTCTCCTATAACGCTTACTTTAAAATTCATTATACGAACATTTACAATAGGATTCTTTATATATGCTTTTAATTTATTTTTCAACAAATTAATTGCCTCTTCTTTTTTTAATCCTCCAAAAGTTAAAGTTCCTATAATTGGAAATTCTATTTGATTTTTTTGATCCACCAAATATAATTGCTGCTGTCTCTGACCAGGCGCACTTTGATTACCAACATTTGGTGCCATTGTACTTTCTAAACTAAATGGAGCTGCTGCCTCAGGATCTGGTGCAGAAACCGTAATTAATAATAAGTCATCAGGTTGTATTTTAGGTTCAAAAAAAACTACATTTTCAAAATTCGAATTACTAGACAAATCCGAATAATATGCTATCTTCTTTTGCTGCGAGCATCCTAATACAAAAAAAGAAATTATTCCAAAAATAATTAAATAAATTTTACCTCTCATATATCAATTTTTATCTAAAATTTCATAATCTGAATTTAAACTTTTAAATTCTGGCACGATCATTTTCATATATCCTACTATATCATTATTAGAATAATTAAATGTAGTATCAATCAATAATTTAATATTTTCTTTTACACATTTATAGTCTTCTATCATATCTTGAGCCACTAATATTTTTTCGTGGTGAGTAGGCAAGGTTTTTGAGTCATCTTTTAGTAATTCTTCGTACAATTTTTCACCTGGCCTTAGCCCTATTTCTTTTATCTGAATATCTACATTTGGAATTAAACCTGCTAAACGTATCATTTTTTCTGCTAGACTGTAAATTTTAACAGGTTTTCCCATGTCAAATATATAGATTTCCCCTCCATTTCCCATAGTTCCAGCTTCCAATACAAGTTGACAGGCTTCAGGAATAGTCATAAAATATCGAATTATATCTTTATGAGTAATGGTTACTGGTCCTCCTTCAGAAATTTGCTTTGTAAACAATGGTACTACAGAACCATTAGATCCTAAAACATTACCAAAACGAGTTGTAATGAATTTTGTACTTTTGATATTATTTTTTAATAATTCAAAGTGTAGTGACTGAACGTATTTTTCTGCAATTCGTTTACTTGCCCCCATCACATTACTTGGGTTTACGGCCTTATCTGTTGAAACCATTACAAATCGTTCTACTTTGTATTGAACGGCTAAATCAGCCAGATTACTAGTTCCCATTACATTAACAAAGATTGCTTGTGACGGATTTTCTTCCATCAAGGGAACATGCTTATAAGCCGCGGCATGATAAATAATATCAGGCAAATATTTTTTAAAAAGAATATCTAAACGCTGTTTATCTCTGATATCTGCAACTTTTGTTATAATTTCTATGGAGGAGGTATCATACTTATCTAATTCTATTAATAAATTATGTAAAGGACTTTCAGCTTGATCTATCAATAACAATATAGTAGGTCTAAAGGCTATTACTTGTCTAACAATTTCACTTCCTATAGAACCAGCGGCTCCTGTTATTAAAACTGTTTTATTGGTATGTGTACTAGAAATCGCTTTATTATTTAAAACTATTGGCTTCCTATCTAATAAATCTTCTATCTCAAAATTCTTAATTTTCTTTGAAATTTCTTTTTGATTCTCCCAATCTGTAACAAGAGGTACCGTAAAAACTTTAACACCTACTTCTAGGCATTCTTCTACTATTTGAATCTCTTCTTCTCTTGTTAAACTCTTATCAGCAATAACTAAACCTGAAACATTATTTTCTTTCAATAAATCTACTATATTTTCTCTTATAGAGAATACAGGTAATCCCAAAGCTCTTTTAGAATCATTAGATTCATATCTATCTATAAAACCTTTAATATGAAATCTTTTAGGTATTTCTGACAATAAAGCATTTGCAACAGCTATGGCGTTTGCATCTGAACCATAAATGAGTAATATTTCTTGTTTCCCTACTAAAATATTAGAAAAATATATTTCAAATACTTTTTTTACAAAAACTCTATAAAAAAAAAGTAAACAAAAAACTATAAAAGAGTTTACTAACAAGGCAGTCGTAAAATATAAATCTACGGAAAAAAAAGTTTTACTAAAAGCATCTATTATTACTAATGATGAAAAAGCAAAAAATTGTGCAAAAAAAATTTTAACAGCATCTACTATAGAAGAATGCCTAATTATACCTGAATACGTTTTGAATATCCAAAAGAAGAAAATATTAACGAAAAAATATAAGGGAATTTTAATTCCTTCGTATTGCGTTGTTATAAATTTAAGATTAATTCCTTTAAATAAATAATAGGTTAATGCCGTAGCAAAACTAATTACTAGAATATCTAGAAAAAGAACAGACCATCTAGGTAAATAACCTACATTATTTAAGTCAATTTTAGACAGAATTTTATTATTAATTTTTTTATTTAAGTACTCTCTCACTTCTTTAAGAACATTATTTTAATTTAGTTTTTTCGGGCTACAAATTACTGAAAAAATAATTGAAGTTCCGAGAGAATTCTCTCTTTTTCACTTTCTGTCAAATTAGAACCTGAAGGCAAACATAAACCTCTTTCAAATAAATCCTCTGATATTCTCGCTCCGTAATAAGGGTATGTTTTAAATACTGGCTGAAGGTGCATAGGCTTCCAGAGTGGTCTTGTTTCAATATTTGCTTTTTCAAATGCTAAACGGAGTGCTTCTCTTTGTTCATAAGACTCTAATACAACTGCACTTAACCAGTGATTTGAATAAAAATAATCCGTTGGCTCAGTTAAAACAATTATATTCGGAATATTTACAAAAAATGTTTTATACAACTGATTCATATCTCTCCTTAACTCAACATGTTTGTTTAAAACCTCCATTTGTCCACGTCCTATACCTGCACATATATTGCTCATTCTATAATTATAACCTATATGACTATGCTGATAATGAGGTGCATCATCACGAGCTTGAGTTGAAAGAAACACTGCTTTTTGTTTAATATTCACATCATTTGTTACCAGTGCTCCCCCACCAGAGGTTGTAATAATTTTATTACCATTAAAAGAAAGTATACTAATATCTCCTAATGTTCCACATTTTTGTTTTTTATAGGAACTTCCTAATGCTTCTGCACTATCTTCTACAACAGGAATTTGATATTTTTGAGAAATTGCTTTTATTTGATCGTGCTTGTATGGCATCCCATATAGATGAACCGCTATTATTGCTTTTGGTTTTTTCCCTTTAGAAATTCTATCTTTTATAGCTTCTTCTAAAGCAATTGGACACATATTCCACGTTTCTGATTCACTATCCACAAAAATAGGAATTGCCCCTTGGTACACAATAGGGTTTGCTGAAGCCGAAAATGTCATACTCTGACAAATTACTTCATCACCTGCTTTAATATCTAAAAGAATTAAAGCTAAATGTAAAGCGGCTGTTCCTGAACTTAAGGCAGCAACGCTTAAATTTTCACCTAAGTATCTTTCTAAGTCTTGCTCAAAACCATTCACATTAGGCCCTAGTGGTGCTACCCAATTGGTTTCAAAAGCTTCATTAACATACTTTTGCTCATTCCCTCCCATATGAGGAGAAGAAAGCCATATTTTTGTATTATTCATTTGAATTATATTTTATTACTTTTCCGGGATTTCCTACAACAACAGCATAATCTGGCACATCCTCTATGATAACTGCTCCAGCACCAATAGTTGACCATTTCCCTATTTTTATCCCTTGTATAATGGTAGCGCCAATACCAATATGACTTCCTTCTCCTACAAAAACATTTCCTGCCAGTGAAGCATTTGGTGAGATATGCGCATAATTTTCAATCCAACAATCATGATCAACAGATGCAGAAGTATTTATAATACAATGTTTACCAACCTTTACATGAGCATTTAAAACTACACCAGCCATTATAACCGTCCCTTCATCTACACTAGAAAATTTAGATATTATAGCTTTTGGATGAATAGCGATAACAAAGTTAACATTTAGAGTATTGACAATTTTTTTTCTCGTTAAATTATTACCAATAGCTATTATGCAGTTATCAAAAGGATGAAATTTAAATTTTTTAGAATTAATAATTGGAAAATCAAAAATAGTTTTTAATTTTTCCACATCATCAATAATAGTTTTTATTTGAATTTTGTTTTCAAATAAAATATCTATTATTACTTTACAATGCCCACTAGCTCCGTATAATATTATCTTATTGTCCATTAAATGGTTCTATTGTAGCCGAGTCAACGGCATTTATCCCTTCTTTTTTAATTACTTTCAAAAATGTCAAAAATAAAATTTTCATATCAACTAAAAACGAAATATTATCAACATACCAAACATCATATTGAAATTTCTGATCCCATGATATAGCATTACGTCCATTTACTTGAGCCCAACCAGTAATTCCTGGTTTAACCTCATGTCTTCTGTTCTGAAAATCATTATACAAATGTAGGTATTGAGTTAATAATGGTCTTGGACCAATTAGACTCATATCTCCTTTTAAAACATTAAACAATTGAGGTATTTCATCTAATGATGTTTTTCTTACTAGATTACCTATAATAGTTAATCGATCCGCATCTGGCAAAAGTATACCATTCTCATCGCGTTCATCCGTCATTGTTTTAAATTTATATATTTTAAAGACTTTTCCATTTTTCCCTGGTCTTGGTTGCACGAAAAACACATTCCCTTTATTTGCAATAAACAAGCCAACAAAAACAAGGACAAAAAAAGGACTTAGAATTACAATTCCTATGAGTGTTGCTAAGAAATCTAACAATCTCTTTAAAAAAAAATTATACATGTTCTAAATTTTCATATTCATTTCGGATCGCTTCCCAAATTATTTTTTGCTCATATCTTGAAACTATCATCTGACGAGCATTTGATTTAAGTTGATCAAACAAACTTTTTTCTTGGTATACTTTTCTCATTGCTTCTTCAATTGCTTTACTATTCTTCACTGGAATAATCAAACCATTTTTTCCTTCTTCAATGATTTCGTTACAGCCATTAATATTAGAAACAATAGCGGGTAATTCCATAGCACCAGCTTGCATCACTACATTCGGAAAACCTTCACGATAACTAGGGAAAACCAATACATTAGCAACCTTAAAGTAGGGTCTAACATCGGATTGGTAGCCTACATTTATAATATTTATATTTTCTTCAATTTCAGTTAACGTTTCAGGCAATAGAGGATCTAAATCAGATTCCAACGCCCCTACTAACAATAACTTTGTTTTACTTAAATTCAAATTGGTAAAGGCAGTAATCAACTCATTAATTCCTTTATCTTTTACTAACCTCCCCACAAAAATAAAAACAAAATCATCTTTTGCAATATCTAACTGTGCTTTTAACTTTAAGGTTTCTTCTTCAGAAATTTGTTCAGGTGCAAAAAATGCTGTATTGATTCCATTTGAACTCCCATTTCCTATAATTTTAATCTTTTCTTTTGGCGCAAAATTATTTTCCAAAATAAATTTTTCAAGTCCTTTCGAGTTTGGATAGACTTTAGTAGCACAAACGTAAGTTAATTTTTCTACTAGATTTAAAATTTTTCTTTTTACTCCTACTGCTTCCATCAACGGAAGTCCAGCAACTGTATGCAACCTATGAGGCACTCCAGCAATTTTTGACGCTATCATACCCACCATACCCGCTTTAGGTGTATGGGTATGTACAATTTCTGGTTTATTTTTCAATAGAAAAACAATCAATCTAAAAATTGCTATTGTGTCTTGTATTGGTGTAATTTTACGAGTAAGATTTAAACAAAAAATAGCCACTTGATTTTCCTTACCTAATTTTTCTAAATTCTCATTCTCAGACGAAATAGCTACTACATCATAATATTGACTCATATAGGTCAACTGCCCCGTTAAAAGTTTTTCTAGAGAGATAGGAACTGTAGTTATCCTAACTATTTTTTTCTTTACCATTCAGTTTAGTTTATCATTTTTTAGACTCTGCGCCATGACATAAAAGAACAGAGGATAAAACATTAATCGCATTCTGGAAGCTAACCCCAAATTATAAATATAAGTACTTAGAAACAGAAATATCAAAATTGATGTATAAAGTGCAAATTTAACATCTAATTCTAACCAATTGCTAGTCCGGTTGTAGATTTTTTTAAAAAAGAAATACATAATAAAAATCAAGATTAAAGCATTTTCAATTGATGTTACATATTGCAAATCATTATTCACTTTATAAAATAATGGCAAACACAACAACATCAACACCCTCCCTATATAACCCAGATCTGCTAAATAGTTTGAGGCGGTGTGTTTTTCTACATAATTTTGATATCCTTCGAATTTCAACAGTATCGATTCAATACTAAGAGACTCCAATTTTACAAATTGGGTCATAAAAAAGACTACTCCAAAAAAAGAAAGTAGTACAATTGGAATCCAAAACTTTTTATCAATTATATTCTTATATTTTTCAAATAAGACAAACACTAAAGACAACAATACTATTACTCCTACGTAAGGGCGCACTAAAAACAAGAAAAATAATGCCACTAAAATACTCCAACTTAATTTCATCTTTTTTAATTTGTAAAATATAAATACTAACGTTACAAATACCACACAATCTTTACCTGGCAAGACGCTCCAAAAATGAAAAGAGGGCACTAACAGAGTATACTGTAACCAATGTATTTTTCCTGAATCTAATTCAAAATATCGTTTAAACAATAAGAGAAATGGAATAAAACTCAAAAAAACAGAGAGCAAATACAATAACTCAAAGTTAAATCCTATTTTAAAAAGCAAACGATATAAATGTATAAAAAAGTTATGTCCAACAAAATTAAATCGATCTTTAGAAGATGTATTTGTTACTTCTATCAGATAACCTTGTATATCCGATATAGGATTTTGAATTATAATTTCATACCCTAAATAACCTATAACAAAATGCTCTAACATTAGAAAAAAAAGAAAAAAAATCTGTTTTTTATTAGTTATATTGAAATAAAGTTTTTTGAGAAATAAACTAATCAATAGAACTTCTATCAATACAACTAAATCAATAGAAAAATCAGCTATCATAAGTCTCAAAATACCATTTTTGGAAACAATAAAAAGTCCATACTCTAAAAGTATTATCTTTTTTCCCACTTAGATGATTCGATACTAACTCCTGAATATATGCGGCATTAAAAAGATCTTGCTTTAAAAGAAATTTAGTTTCAACATAACGCAAAAGCTCTGGCTTTAAAACCCCTCTTAACCAATCTCCTACTGGTACTCCGAAGCCTTTTTTAGATTTATCTAGAAATTTTTCAGGAAAATATTGTTTAAATGATTCTTTCAAAAGGTGTTTTTTGTCAAATCCTTTCAAAAGGTAATGTTCGGGTAACTGTGAGGTAAAATTCCAGAGTTTTTTATTCAAAAATGGAGCACGAGATTCTAAAGACGATAACATAGTTGTTCGATCAACTTTTACTAGCATATCCCCTTCCAAACTCAACATTCTATCAATACTTCTAAATTCTGTAAGTCCTAAATTTTCTTTAGTAATTTTAGCTTTGTAATAACTTAAAGCATCTGCATATTGAAATTTGGAATACAATAAATTCTCTAATTCATTTTTTTGAAATGCTAAAGAAATAATATTATAATAGTAATCTCCTTCATAATTCATTGCATTCATAAGCCTATTTAACTTAAATGCAAAACCACGTTGATCATCTTTATTAACTACAAATTTTGACACTCCTGTTTTAATCCAGTTATTTACACTCTTAGGTACTATTGAAGTATACTTTTGGTTTAATTTCCCCATATAATATTTATTATATCCCCCATATACTTCGTCACCGCCATCACCTGTTAAGGCAACGGTTACTTTTTGACGTGTTTTATGTGCTACTAAAAAAGTAGGCAAAGCAGAAGAATCAGCAAAAGGCTCATCAAAATTCAAAAGAATTCGATTTACATCTTGCATCAAGTCTTTCTCAGAAATAACAAATTTATGATGGTTACTACCTATTAAATTGGCAACAGTAGTTGCTTTTTCCGACTCATCAAATTCTTTTTTGTCAAAACCTATCGAAAATGTATCAATTTTTATATTTGATTGTTGCGCTAAACATAAAGAAACAATTGAAGAATCAACCCCTCCAGACAAAAATGTCCCCAAAGGAACTTCTGACTCAGAACGACTTAAAACGGACTCTTGAACCAAATCGTGATTTACCTTAACTGCATCAGACTTTGATAGCTGGCTGTAATTTTCATATACTGACTCTTTGATAGTATGAATAGAAAAACTTGTATTACTCAAATTAATTTCCAAATAATTATTGGCTTCTAATTTAGAAATCCCATCATAAATAGTAAAAGGGGCAGGTATATAAGTCAGTTGAAAATAAAGATTTAATCCATGTTTTGAAATTTCAGGTTTACGAGATAACTGATTGACTATTGATTTCAATTCACTTCCCCAATACACACCTTCATCTGTTTGTGAATAATATAATGGTTTCTCGCCAAAATAATCTCTAGCTATAAATACTTTATTTCTGATTTTATCGTAAATACTAAAAGCAAACATACCATCTAGCATACTGAAAGCATCTACACCGTAGTGAATATAGAGATTCAAAATAACTTCGGTATCTGATTTGGTTTGAAACTGATACCCTAAATCTAAGAGTTGTTGTTTTAGTACACGATAATTATAAATTTCGCCATTAAACACAATGGTATAATTACCATCTGTACTAGATATAGGCTGTTTACCTGATGACAAGTCGATAATTGATAATCGTTGCATGGCAAAACCAAGGGTACAATTTTCTAAAGACTTAACAAAAAAACCATTTTGATCAGGTCCTCTATGATGTATAAGAGCATTCATATTCCCTAACTTATTCATAGCTGCTTGTTCATTTATAGATTGTATTACAAAACCATTTATTCCGCACATAACTGATATCTTTATAGTTTTTTCAAAATAGATATATATTCATTTTTATTGTTTTCAACACAATAAAAATCAAGAAAACAATTATAATTATCCATTCCTACTCGATTAAAAACTTCTCTGTTTTCAAAAACTTTTCTAATTTCAATCTCCCAATCAAAGCTAGAATTAGCATGAAGATTTTTTCTATTTCTATTAATTTTAACATTAGCTTCTAGAGGCGTAGAAATTGTTGGCTTAGCACAAGCCATATACTGAATTAATTTAAACCCACATTTTCCTTTATTGAAAGAATTATCAACAAGAGGCATTATACCAACATCAAATTTATTTATCCAGTATACTTCTGTATCAGCAGACCAAGGTATAATTTTATAATTAATTCCTTTCAACTTATATTCCAAATCAACATCAAACCCAACTAAATATAAACAATAATCAATATCATCAATATTTTTAAAAACCTGAACTAGGTCTATTAAATTAACACTAGTAGATTTTGATCCAATCCAGCCCACAATAAAATTATTCTTTTTAATTTTTAAATTTGGTTTAGGATATTTAATACAACTAACAGAAGTTGGAATTTCTTCTACATATATATTATTTTTCTTTGCATAATATGTCAAATATGGACTACCTGTAATTACCTTTTTAGCGTTTTTAATAACTTTCTTTATTTTATCTCCAAATAAGAATCTTATTATTATATTAGAATGTGAATCATAATTATGAAAAATCGCATCATCAAAATCAACAATATATTTAATTCCAAAAAGATGTAATAAAACCTCAAAAAAAGGAAAGAAATATGGAAATAATTCATATTCAATATATACATTTTTAATTTGTATAATCTTGAATAATTGAACTAATCTAAGAAAATATCTTCTCAGAACATAAACAACTTTTCCTCCTCCCCTTACAGTGAAATATTTCTTATCAAATAAAGGATAGACTTTACAAATTATTCCTTCAGCCTCATAATGTTTTATATATTGATATATCCTATACCGACTACTAGGTCCCGACTCATCATATTTTGTAAAAAAAATAAACTCCATGAATATTATTTAAACTTATATTTTTTCTTTGTACTTATCATAAAATATACACCAATCATTAAAAATAGCCAGATTGGAAAATTATTTATTTTAGGGGTAAAAAAAGCCATTAAATTAACATAACAAACATTTGAATAAGCATATAAACCAAAAGGATTTGCCCCTCTCAAAAAAAAGAGTCCTAAGCTATTCAATAAAAAGGAGTGTAAAAAAATGGCAAACATTACATATAGAAAACCTCCATCTCTATAAAAAGGTTCTAAAAAAGTTCCTACATTAGTAGGTGAGGGAATAAAATAAAACTCGTTAATTAAAGAACTTGGCTCTTCTGTTAATCCTAATGAATTTGTAATTTTCAATAAAGGATACATTGTTCTATCTATATTTAGCTCATCTATATTTTCGTTCTCTATGATGTGATTAAAATAAGCAAAAGATGAAGTCCCATAGTATACAAAACTCTGAGCTGATGGAGAAATATCCCATCCTTTATACATTTTTTCATCAGTATCTTTACCTGCCAAAATTGCTATTGCTGAAAAGAGACCATACACCATTATCATAAAAAATAAAGAGTAAAATATAATTTTAAAATTATTAATCTTATGATAAACAAATGGAAGTATAGCAATCAATGAGGTAAAAATAATCCATATAGGTCTCGTCCTATCAATAAAGAGTAAATTTTCAAAAAATGTAATCAAAATAAAAAGATAATATATTTTCTTACTTTTCATTTCTTTTATAACACATAAAGAAACAGAAACCGCTAACCATGAAAAATAACTAAGCTGAATTCCTATTGAATCCGAAAAATTATCCCCTTCAATTCTAATTTGTTTAGAATCATCTGAAAAAATCATTCCAAGAAAAAAACTAACTCCTCCAAAATAAGAAATTAATTTGACCAAATACATAATGAATCCAATATTTCCTAAGCTATAAAAAACAAAAACAAATCTCTTAATTTTATTTATATCTAAGTATTGTAAAGAAGAATAAAAATTAAAATCATTAACAATTCTATTTTTGTACAATTTTAAGTAAAGAAAACTTGATACAAAAAAAAACAAAGCACTTATAATAAATATAAAGTGAGAATAATTATTACACTCATTATATTCTATTATACCCAATATATAAGAAACATAAAAAAAAGTAAATGTTATAAATCCATAGAAAGAGGGCACATATATTAAAAATTTCAAATCTCTTCTCATCATTTTTTTTTAAATAAAATTAAAACAATAAAAAATAACATCTGTAAAGGAACACTCCATAAAACAATAGATTTTATTTCTAAGAACATTAATAAAATTTGAAATATAATACTCAAAAAAATACTCAAAAACAGATTAAAATTCAGATTGTTAACTTTTTTAACTTTCAACATTCCCAGAGTAATCATATTAACAAAAATAATCATTACCGAAATTAAAAAATAAGGTAATACATCATAATAAGTTATTATTGAATTACCTTTCCAAAAAAATAAATACACAAAAAAAAATAAAGCCAGCAAAAAAAAATAAAAAATTATACCTAATCTATTTTTATTTATATGATTCAAAAAATCTTCCTTTTTAGTAACAACCATTTCTGAACCATATAAAAAAACTAAAGAAACTAGTACACCTGATATTAATTCTGGAAATCTTGTCAAAAAAAGATATTTTTGTAGTTCATCACTATTATACCCGAACCATATCATAGAAACAGTTCCTAATGAAAATATTATTTGATCATATTTAAATAATATATAATTCAGTAATTGCTGAATCCCCAACTTAAATTCAAGTTTAGGATTTAATTCAATAGCAACAATTTGATTATAAAATTTGAGAGTAATCAAAAATCTAATAAAGGAACATAATAAGAAAATCAATATAAATTCACTTTTATTAAGATTCATAAAAAATTCAAATATAAGAAATACAATAAAAAATAATGGATATGATAAAAAATTAGATAAAAAAACTTGTCCGAATAATCTTCTAGCTCCCAATTGAACAATTATAAGTATTGAAATCACATCTAATACTAGCAATAAAAAAACTAAAAAGGAATTTAATAAATCTTTTTCTAAAAAATAAATTATCAATGAAAAAAACAAAGCTAAATATACCCCATTATTTTTCATATAACATAAGGGATCATATTTCTTTGAAGCATCAACTAAAAAACTAGCATACAACTGATTATCAACACCAAACTTACAAACGGTCAAACCAATCATTTGATATTGGGCAAAAAGTATAAGTTGTAAAGCCATATCCGATTTTATAAAGCTCAATCCACCAGAAGCCAAAACTATAAATCCTATAGACGTTAGTAAACCAGAACTCAATAACTTCAATGAATGACTTAAAAAATCTTTTACAAAATTTAATTTTTCTTTATAAATCACAGGGTTAGTTTTCTCAAATACTCCGCATACGAACTTTTACCTAAGCCATCTGCACATTTATTAAACTCTTCTTTAGAAATAAACCCTTTACGATAGGCCACTTCTTCAATACACGCAATCTTTAATCCCGTACGTTTTTCAACTGCTTTAACAAATTCAGTCGCTTCGGTCAATGATTCATGAGTACCCGTATCTAACCAAGCGAAACCACGTCCCATTAACTGCAAGTTCAATGCGCCTTGTTCTAAATACGTTTGATTAACGGTTGTGATTTCCAATTCACCGCGATGAGATGGCTTAACATTTTTAGCAATCTCAACTACTGAATTTGGATAAAAATACAAACCTACTACTGCGAAACTTGATTTTGGATTTTCTGGTTTTTCTTCAATAGAAAGTACTTTTCCATTTGCATCAAATTCGGCAACACCATAACGCTCTGGGTCATCTACATAATAGCCAAAAACAGTTGCTTCATTCTTTTCTATTACGGTATTAACCGCATTATTCAATAAATTTTGTAATCCTGCTCCGTAGAAAATATTATCCCCTAAAATCAAACACACATCATCATCGCCAATGAACTCTTCACCCAATATAAAAGCTTGCGCTAATCCATCAGGAGAAGGCTGTTCCACATAAGACAATTGCATTCCTAACGGACTTCCATCACCAAATAAGCGTTGGAAATTAGGTAAATCGTGAGGTGTAGAAATGATTAATACCTCTTTAATACCTGCCAACATCAATACTGATAGTGGATAGTAAATCATGGGTTTATCATATATCGGTAACAATTGCTTTGAAACCACCTGCGTTAGTGGATGCAATCGGGTTCCTGAACCTCCTGCTAATATAATTCCTTTCATAGAAATTTAGAAATTAGAATTTAGAAATTAGAATTTTTCAATTCTGATAAGTCTAAAAACGTATTTGTTTATTGATATTGTTTTTCGTAATAGTTAGCGTATTCTCCTGAGGTTACGTTATTCAACCATTCCGTATTTTCTAAATACCAATTAATGGTTTCTTCTAAACCTTCTTCAAAAGTTACAGAAGGTTTCCATCCTAACTCTTTATTAATTTTAGTTGCATCAATAGCATAACGCAAATCGTGACCTGGACGATCTTTTACATAGGTAATCAATTGAGCTGACTCACCTTCATTTCTACCTAACTTTTCATCCATTCTTGCACACAATAGCTTAACTAAATCGATATTTTTCCATTCGTTAAACCCACCGATGTTATAAGTTTCATGATTTTTACCTTCGTGGAATACTAAATCAATAGCTACTGCATGATCTTTCACAAACAACCAATCACGCGTATAATTTCCATCGCCATAAACAGGCAATGGTTTTTTATTTATAATATTGTTGATGAAAAGAGGAATTAATTTTTCTGGAAAATGATATGGCCCATAGTTATTAGAACAATTTGTTAACACGTAAGGCAAACCATAGGTTTCACCATACGCACGAACAAAATGATCGGAGCTTGCTTTCGATGCCGAATACGGTGAATTAGGATCATAAGCTGTACTTTCTGTGAATAATCCCGTTTGCCCTAGGGTTCCATACACCTCATCTGTAGAAATATGATAAAAACGTTTTCCATCGTAATTGCCTTCCCAAATCATTTTGGCTGCATTTAATAAATTAACTGTACCAATGATATTGGTCTTAACAAAAGCTAAGGGATCTTTAATAGAACGATCTACATGTGATTCAGCTGCTAAATGTAAAACGCCTTCGAATTGATACTTTTTAAAAATTTCATTAATAAAATCAGCATCTACTATATCGCCTTTTAAAAAAGTGTAGTTTTCTTTATCTTCAATGTCTTTAATATTTTCTAGATTACCTGCATAAGTCAAAGCATCTAGATTATAAATATGATAGTTGGGATATTTATTTGTGAATTGTCTTACAACATGAGATCCAATAAATCCCGCTCCTCCAGTAATTAAAATATTTTTTTTCATCTTTTTTAAATTATTCGTTTGAAGAACCTACAGCATTATAAACAAACCCAATTTCTTGCATTTTTTTTCGATCTAATATGTTTCTACCATCAAAAACAAAGGCTGGTTTTAACATACTGTTATATATTTTCTTCCAATCGTATTCTTTAAATTCATCCCATTCTGTAAGAATAGCAATAGCATGTGCATTTTCACATGCAGAATAGGGATTTGTTACAACCTCTAATTCTTCTGTTCTTTGCCCCATCATATCGATAAAAATCTGCTTTTCTGAAACCTTAGGATCATAAACCACCACATTTGCTTGTTCCATTACTAAGTCCTTAGCTACATCAATGGCAGCAGATTCACGCGTATCATTGGTGTCTTTTTTGAAAGCCCAACCTAGCATGGCTATTTTTTTTCCTGAAACGGTATTATAAAGTGTTTTTACTATATTTTTTGCAAAACGATGTTTTTGATGATCATTCAGTATAATCACTTGCTCCCAATAATCGGCTACTTCATTTAAACCGTATGTTTTTGCGATATAAACCAAATTTAGAATATCTTTTTGAAAACACGATCCTCCAAAACCCACAGATGCTTTTAGAAACTTAGCTCCAATACGAGTATCCATTCCAATGGCTCTAGCTACTTCATTAACATCAGCCCCTGTTTTTTCACAAACTTCTGAAATAGCATTAATAGAAGATACACGTTGGGCTAAAAAAGCATTAGCTGTTAGTTTAGAGAGTTCCGAAGACCATACATTTGTGGTTAAAATTTTTTCTATGGGTACCCAATGTGCATATATCTCTACTAAAGCTTGAATTGCCTCTTGGTTTTCACCTCCTATTAACACGCGATCAGGAGTGTGGAGATCTTGAACTGCGGTTCCTTCTGCCAAGAATTCAGGGTTAGATAGTATATGAAACGTTACTCCATTTCCTGTATGATCTAGTATACTCTTCAAAGCTTCCGCTGTTCTTACTGGAAGTGTTGACTTTTCAACTATAATTTTATCTGTCTTTGCTACACGTGCAATTTGACGTGCACAAAGTTCTATATATTTTAAATCAGCTGCCATACCTTTACCTGCACCATAGGTTTTGGTTGGGGTATTTACAGATATAAAAATCATATCAGCCTCGTCAATAGCTTTATCTACTTCAGTAGAAAAAAATAAATTTCTACCTCTAGCTTCCATTACTACTTTATCTAATCCTGGCTCATATACGGGAAGTTTTGAAAGTTCAGAATTATTCCATGCTGCAATTCTTTCTTCATTTAAATCAACAACTGTTACTCTTATATTAGGACATTTTTGTGCAATTACAGCCATAGTAGGTCCACCAACATATCCTGCACCTATACAGCAAATATTCTTAACTTTCATCATTTTCTTTTATGAAGCGGCAAAGTTACAATTTTCCGTCTACTTTACAATGTAATATTCCTTTTACATCATAAATAATTGATTTTTCTTTTTGCAAAGTAGCAAAATCAAGACTTAAAAATTGTTGATGAGCTACTCCTAAAACGATTCCATCAAATTTATCGGAAGGCAATTCTGTTAATGCTTCTAAATTATACTCGTATTTAACTTCTTCAATACTAATCCAAGGATCATAAACAACTACTTCGACCCCATAGTCTTTTAAGGCTGTAATTACATCTATAATCTTTGTATTACGAACATCAGGACAATTTTCTTTAAATGTAATTCCAAGCATTAATACTTTAGATCCATTAACTGAAATTCCTTTTTTTATCATCACTTTAACCACTTGTGATGCTACATATTCTCCCATGCTATCGTTTAAACGACGTCCTGCTAAAATTATTTCTGGATGATATCCTTTTTCTTGTGCTTTTTGCGCTAGATAATAAGGGTCCACACCTATACAATGTCCTCCAACCAAACCTGGTTTGAAGGGCAAAAAATTCCATTTGGTACCCGCAGCAGCTAACACATCTTGTGTATTTATATCTAGTAGATTAAAAATCTTAGCCAATTCATTTACAAAAGCTATATTAATATCACGTTGTGAGTTCTCAATTACTTTAGCTGCTTCAGCAACTTTGATGGTAGGAGCTAAATGTGTCCCTGCTGTAATAACTGAACTATAAAGTGCATTTATCTTTTGTCCTACTTCAGGTGTTGAACCTGATGTTACTTTCAATATTTTTTCTACTGTATGTTCTTTATCTCCAGGATTGATTCGCTCTGGGGAATAACCTGCAAAGAAATCTTCATTAAATTTCAATCCACTTAGTTTTTCTAAAACAGGCACGCACTCTTCTTCTGTTACTCCAGGATATACTGTAGATTCATATATTACAATATCTTCTTTTTTGAGCACTTTCCCAACCGTTTCACTGGCTTTGTACAAAGGTGTCAAATCTGGTTTATTATGTTTATCTACTGGTGTTGGCACCGTCACGATATAGTAATTACAATTAGCTATCTCTTCTATTTCTGATGCACAAAAAAGCCCCAAGCTATCATTATTCTCAGTTTTTAGCACCGATTTTAAAAGTTCAGAGCTTACTTCTAAAGTAGAATCTTTTCCCTTATTTAAATCGTTTACACGCATTTCATTTATATCAAAACCCACTACATTATATTTAGTAGCTAACAATCTAGCTAATGGTAATCCCACATAACCTAATCCTATTACTCCAATCTTCATTTTTTATGCTATTTATTTTAAATTATTATAATACCAATTCACTGCTTCTGCCAGTCCTTCTCTTAAAGAATACAACGGATAATATCCTAAAATATCTTTTGCCCTATCTATAGATGCTAAAGAGTGTGGTATATCACCTGCTCTAGTAGGTCCATAAACAATCTTTACATCTGTAATTTTAGGATCTTTTTTTGTCAATTCTTCCTTTAAAATATGAATCATGTCATTCAATGTTGTTCTTTCTCCAAATGCTGTATTGAAAACTGTATTTATGGCCCTAGAATCCTGAGTTAACATAGCTAATTCATTCATTTGAATCACGTTGTCTATATAAGTGAAATCTCTAGAATAATTACCATTTCCATTTACCACAGGACTTTCATACTTCATAAATTGCATTACAAATTTAGGTATCACAGCGGCATAAGCTCCATTTGGGTCTTGTTTTCTCCCAAATACATTAAAATAACGTAATCCTATCGTTTCTATTCCGTAGATTTTCCCAAAAATATCGGCATAAAGTTCATTTACATATTTTGTAATGGCATACGGTGATAATGGTTTCCCTATAACTTCTTCGATTTTTGGTAAACTTTCCGAATCTCCGTAAGTAGATGAACTTGCTGCGTATATAAATCTTTTAACTCCCGCTTCTTTAGCAGCCCATAACATATTTAAAAAACCATTTACGTTTACATCATTAGATGTTAAAGGATCTTTTATAGAACGAGGGACAGATCCTAATGCCGCCTGATGCAACACATAATCAGCTCCATCACATACTTTCTTACACATTTCGAGATCTCTAATATCTCCTTCAAAGAATTTAAAATTTTCATTTAACATCAGGTCTTCTATATTCTTCAAATGTCCTGTTGCAAAATTATCTAACCCAACTATCTCGTAGCCTTTACTTAAAAAATATTCCGTTAAATTAGAACCAATAAAACCTGCACAACCAGTAATTACAATCTTCATGTTAAGATTTTTTATAAATATTTACAATTTTATTTATGATCGTTTTTACAAACGTTTCTTTTTTATCTATCTCTAAATATCCATTCCCATAGGCTCCGTAGCTATAACCATAGCCATAGCCATCTCCATAACCATAACCATATTTTGATTTATTGTGATACCCATTAAATACTATACTTATACTTTTTAAGACACCTGTCTTATGTTTTTCGTTTACAATACGTAACATTTCTTTTTTAGTTACTCCTTGTCTTACAACATAAATAGAAGCATCACAAAAAGGAGTTAATTCTAATGCGTCTGCTACTAATCCAATCGGAGGTGTATCTAATATTATATAATCGTAGTATTGTTTTAACTCATTAATTAAACTCTCCATACCTTCGCTAAGGATTAATTCTGATGGATTTGGGGGTACAGGTCCTGAACTTATCAGATCTAAATAAGGTATATGTGTATGTTTTATTACTTCATTTAAACTTTTTTGTCCAATTAAATAATTTACAACACCTTCATTATTTGTAAGGTTAAAATCTTGGAATAACTTAGGTTTTCTTAAATCAAGTCCCACTACTACTGTTTTCTTTTCACTTAGTGCGAATACGGAGGCTATATTAAGGGAACAAAATGTTTTACCTTCACCTCCTACCGAAGAAGTAATCATCAAAACTTTAGCTCCTGTTTGAACCTGTTTTTTGTATAAAAATTGCAAAGACGAACGGATTCCTCTAAAACTTTCAGCTAATGGTGATTTTGGTTTTTCAAAAACAGCTAAATTAGATTGCTTGTATTTAAGTCCAATAACTCCTAAAACTGGAATTTGAGTTAATCTTTCAATATCTTCTACTTTGTTAATTGAATTATCTAAAATTGTCAATACAAAAATTATACTCAAAGGAAATAAAACACCTATTAGAAAAGCTAAAACATAATTTGTGCTTGTTTTAGGTCCTATTAATCCTCCTCCTACATCTTTAGCTGGATCTATAAACTGAATATCTGAAAGATTTGCCGCTTTTACTATGTTCGCTTCACTGCGTTTTTCTAAAAAAGAATTGTATATATTTTTATTTAAATCATATTTACGATTTATCTTTACTAATTCTTGTTGTTGTTCTGGTAGTTTATTAATCAGGTTTTCTGCTGTTTCTATTTTTCTATTTATAGCAACTAAATCAGAGTTTACTGAACGCTTGGCTGATTCTATATTTTCCAACAGAACTCTTTTCAAAGCCTCCATTTGTGCATCAAAATCTTTAAATTTTTTATCGTTTTTTAAAATATACGATAATTCTGCTCGTTCCGCTGATAATTGTGTTAATTTAGCAACATTAGTTAATATATTAGGGTCATCAATACCCGCAACGGAGGGTGCTGGTAATTTAGAAAAATCAGAATTTCTGATTAAGTAACTCTTTAATGAATTGTAATAACTATATTTTCTATTTAATAGTTCTTTTTCTACATCATATTCTGTTAATTTATCTGAGTATTTGGTACCTCCTTCTTCTAACTCAAAAATATTTTTTCCTTTTGAAAAAGTTCTTAATTCGTTTTCAGTATTTTTTAAATCTCTTTCCATAGACACTAAAGTACTATCTATAAAGTCTATTGTATTTTGAGCGAATTGATTTTTTGACAATAATTGACTTTTGATTAAATACTTAACTGTTCCATTAAGATAGTCTACTAACCTTGGCTTATTGGTTCCTTGCAAACTTAATCTAACAATAGCGGATGTTTTTGAATCATTTTCTACTTCTATTCCTTGATAAGTGGCTACTGTGCTATTAAAATCAGCAAAAGTGATTATGTATTTATTTTTTTCATAAAAACCTGGATTCTTAACTAGTTTTAATTTAAGATTTAAAAAAGGTAAAACAACAGGTTCTCCTATTTTAAATTTTTTTGAAAACATTCCTTTATTTACTGGTATTGTGGTAAACTCGTCAATTGAGTAATTATATAGAGTTGCACTGGTTTCATCAAATTGAGTTGAGAGAATAAATTCTTGTTTAGTTACAAACTCTATTATTAAATGTTTTCCTAATAATTGAGGATAATTTATATTAGCATCTACAACAAAGGGAGTTGTTCCGTATACATCTTCTAAGTTATATTTTCCTTCTTGTAAATATTGAATGTAAAAACGTAATTCTTTAACCACTTTTTCATTATGAGATCTTGATTTTAGAGTACTCATTAATGTTTGTACTTGATCTGAGGTTCCTCCCCAGTTAAAAATCAAACTTGTATTAGAAGTAAAAAAAGGATTACTTTCTTCTTTATAAGCTACAGTAGTAGTCATACTGTATATTTTTTCTTTTCTAATATTTATCTGATAAGCTACAAAAAAGGTAATTAATAATGTTATCACAAACCAATACCAATAACCTAAAACTCTATTTAAAAAAGATTTAACATCAAAATTAGTTTGAGATTCCAAAAAATTAAAATCTTTAATATCTAACATTACTTAACGTTTTTTACTAATAAAAAGGTTGTAAACAATAATGATAATGCACTGACAATGGTAGTAAACGATTGTAAAGCATTTGTTCCTAATCCCCAATTTTTTTGTTTAATAGGCTTTATATAAATATAATCATTTGGCTGAATGTAATAATAGGGTGACTTCAGCAGATCAACATTTGTAAGATCAAGTGTATGTATTTCTGTACCTTGAGATTGTTGACGAATCAACATAACCTCTTTTCTATCTCCTGTAAGAAGAATATCTCCATTATTTGCTATTGCTTCTAAAATTGTCACTTTTTCTTGCATTAACACTTTAGTTCCTGGTGATTTTATCTCCCCATTTATCGTATAACGAAGACCTCCTAATTTCACCATAACAAAGATATCTGCTTCTTTATGAAAATATTCTGAGAGCAGTTGTTTTTCTATCTTAATTCTCAATTCTTCTAGCGTTAAACCAACTACTTGTAAATCACCTAAAACAGGAATTCTGATATATCCATGATCGTTTACTAGATATCCATCAAAATACAATTCATCTGCTGAAGTCCCTCCTTGCGATACACTAGAGACATTAAACATTTCTACTAATTTAGGATCAATAGCTTTAATTTTTATGGAAAGTACATCTGAAATCTGAAGTCTATAAGGCTTAAGTGCAACTTGCTCTAAGGTAACAGATTTTCTATTTCCTTGTAAGTAAATCACGTCTTTGTTTGATATACAAGAAGAAATTGTAAATAAAATAAAAGTTAATAAATATAAGGATAGTTTATTCATTTTAATATTATAACATCAGTTTATATTTCACTTACAATAGAAACAGGTTTTTATTTTTGATTAAATTTTAAAAAATATTCACTTCAAAAAAACAAATATAGTTTTTCATTTTGTAAATAGAAAAACTTTAAAAATTAAATTTTCAAGAAGTTCTTAGCGAGTTTTCAAAAGGAATTCGATTTAAAATACTACGTCCTAAAGTAATTTCATCTGCATATTCTAATTCATCTCCTACAGAAATCCCTCTTGCTAATGAAGAGATCACTAAAGGATAATCTTTTATTTGTCTATAAATATAAAAATTAGTGGTATCTCCCTCCATAGTAGAACTCAAAGCAAATATAACTTCTTTAACATTACCTGATTTTATTTTTTCTACTAAAGAATTAATTTTTAACTGACTTGGCCCTATTCCTTCTATGGGCGAAATTTTACCGCCTAATACATGATATATTCCTCTGTATTGCCCCGTATTTTCAATAGCCATTACATCCCTTACATCCTCTACTACACAAACTAATGTTTGATTTCTATTATCGTTTGAACATATTTCACAAAAGTCTAGATCTGAAATATTATGACATGATTTGCAAAATTTTATTTCATTTCGCATTTTTAATAATGCGCCTGTCAAAAAGGTTGTTTGTTCTATAGGTTGTTTTAACAAATGCAAGACTAAACGCAATGCTGTTCGTTTTCCAATTCCTGGCAATTGCGCAATCTCTTGCACTGCATTTTCTAATATTTTTGAAGAAAAATCCATAAGGCAAAATTACGCTTAAAAAAAAGAAAAATCCAAACACTTTCATATTTGGATTTAAAAAATCAATTAGATGAAATTAAAATCATTTCTTTTTAAATTTTATCTTTCTTTCTCCTTCTACACCTTCATAAATAATTTCTAAATCACCTACTTCATCCATATAAATTTCGCCTCCTTTTTTAAACAAGTAACTTAATTCAGCAAATTCATTATTTATCGTTCCTCCTAAAAAATCTATTTTACATTTTGAAAAGCTATACTTTTTTTTATTTCCTACTTCTTCAACTAACTCTAAAACTAGATCTTTTACTTTAAATTGACATCCTGACAACCCCGATACTTCGTACTTATCAGTTCCTTTCTTCATAAAAGTAATTGAACTTCCTTGAACAGTAGTATAAGTAGCTCCATTAAAGAAAAACTTCATTAAATATGTATAATGTATCTCACCGTTTGAATACGCAATTCCACTACACAGGAATAACGCTATGATTAGTATTTTATAAAATTTTTTCATGTTAAAAATCATTATTTGTACTACAAATATACACAGAAATTTTCACAAAAAAAACGAAATAAAAAAGTTCTACACATTGAATTTTCATCTATAAAAAATTATATTCAAATTCTTCTTTTTATGCTTATGTATTGACTAGAACTTCTAGTTTATAAGGGATTCTTCAAAACAACAAATCTTTCACTTATGTATTCAAATTCCTCAAAAAAAGAAGCTGTTTTTTTAAGATAATTCAAGTTTTTTCTATCTTGCAATACAAAACTAAAATTATCCATTTAACTTATGTCACCATTTGCAATTCTTTCTTTAATCATTATCTATTTTGGGATTTTATTTTTCATTTCCCACTTCATGAGCAAAAACAATAGTGGTAATGATGCCTTTTTCAAAGCTAATAAAAATTCTAAATGGTATTTAGTTGCATTTGGGATGATAGGAACCGCATTATCAGGTGTTACATTCATCTCTGTACCTGGAGAAGTAGGCAATCCTGAATTACAATTTAAATATTTTCAATTCGTAATAGGCAATGCTTTAGGTTTTATCCTTGTGGCTACAGTATTATTACCTCTATACTACAGAATGAACTTGACTTCTATTTATGGTTATATAGAACAACGTTTAGGTAAAATTAGTTATTTGACAGCTGCTTCTATCTTTTTGATTAGTCGAACAATTGGGTCTGCCTTTCGTCTTTATCTTGTGGTTATAGTTTTGCAACGATATGTTTTTGATTATTATGCAATTCCTTTTACAGTTACTGTATTCCTATCTTTATTTTTAATTTTTGCATACACTTACAAAGGAGGTCTTAAAACTATTATCATTACGGATACCTTACAAACGTTTTTCTTGGTATCTTCTGTTTTTCTTACTATCTTTTTTATTTGTCAAAGTTTAGATTTATCTACATTACAAGCTTTTGAAAAAGTTAAAAATAGCTCTTATTCTCAAATATTTTTCTTTCAAGATTATTCTAAAGGCAATTATTTTTGGAAACAGCTTTTAGGAGGGGTTTTTGTAACTATTGCCATGGTAGGTCTTGATCAAGACTTGATGCAAAAAAACCTGAGCTGTCCTAACATAAAAGAAGCCCAAAAAAACATGTTTACATTTACAGGAATTTTTGTGATCATTAATATTTTTTTCTTAGGTGTAGGAGCATTACTGTATATGTATGCAGAAAAAAACAGCATTGCCATTCCTATGGTTAACAACGTAGTTCGGACAGACTTCTTGTTCCCTGAAATAGCCTTAAAATCATTAGGATTAGTTCCGGCTATTGTTTTTTTATTAGGTCTTACAGCTGCCACCTTTGCCACTACTGATTCTGCTCTTACTGCTTTAACCACATCATTCTGTATTGATTTTTTAGGAATGGAGAAAAAACAATCCGAAAATGGCGACAAAAATTTAAATAATGATGTAAAACTTAAAAAAACACGTCATATCGTTCATTTGTTTTTTTCTGGATTAATATTTTTAGTAATTGTTTTTTTTAATACTGTAAACGATGCTTCCGTTGTAAAAATGATTTTTAAAATTGCTTCATACACTTACGGCCCTTTATTAGGCTTATATGGTTTTGGTTTATTCATGAAAACCAAAACTGTTCGAGATAAACTAGTTCCTTTTATTTGTCTAATTTCTCCTATCATTTGTTATTTTTTATCAACTCACTCTGCTGAATGGTTTGACGGCTATACCATCGCGGAAGAGTTAATAATCTTTAACGGATTAATTACTTTCATTGGCTTATTATTTATTAGTAAACCAGCAACAAATAGTACACGTTTCTAGAAAAATATATTTCACACATCAAAGAGGTGCTTAGAAAAGTTCTAGAGAGTAATTGACACTTTTTATCACTAAGAGAAATCACACAAAATACGCGATGTGATTTCTCTTTTATTTGTAAAGTTCTGAATATCAAAAATTCTTTCTAAGTATCTTTTTTAATATTGTTTAGTACCTAAAAGTACCAGTGTACAAGCTACTTCTATTATGATATTATTTTTTTTTAACAAATCATAAAACTCAGAATTTTCAGTACCTGGATTAAAAATAACTCGCTTAGGTTTTAATCCTATTACATAATCATAATAGTCTTTTTGACGTTGCGGATTTAGATACAAAGTAACTGTATGTATATCTTCTAAAAGAGGAAATCCTTTCTGAATTTCTATCCCAAAAACACGTTCGTTTTTTACTCCTAAAGCAATTACTTCATGTTCATATTGCAACAATCTACTCATCGCTATAAACGAGTATCGCTCTGGGTTACTAGAAGCTCCTAAAACTAAAGTTTTCATTTTTACTATTTTTAAAACAATAAATTTACTATTTTTAAACTTAGCAAACTAGAACTTAACATTTTCTTTACTAATAAAGCCGTTTAGAATTTTAATTTTACAAAAAAACTATGGATCTATTTTTTTACATTTTTGCTGCCTTATTTTCGGTACTTAATCCTATTGGTGCTATTCCTGTTTTTGTTGGACTCACGAATGGATATACGCGTCAAGAACTTACCAAAACATCTAAATGGACCGCAATCAACGTATTCATAATTATGATTGTGTCATATTTTTTAGGCGAATATGTCTTGCACTTTTTTGGTATTAGTTTAGAAGCCTTACGAATTGCAGGAGGTATGATTATAGCCAATTCTGGTTTTGGTTTATTGTCAGGAAAGGTTAAAAAGCGCAAAGGAATAAACAAAAAGGTAGAAGATGAGGCACAACAAAAACACGCTATCGCTCTTACTCCATTAGCCATGCCTTTGTTAGCGGGACCTGGTTCTATATCTTTATTAATAGCTTTTTATCAAGAACATAATAACTGGATAGCTATAAGTTTAGCTATAAGCGCTATTTTAGCAGTAGCTGTTTCTATTTTCTTAGTTTTAAACAGTGCTCATTATCTAGTTCGTTTTCTTGGAGAAGCAGGCATTGTGGCTATCTCAAGAATTGTTGGTTTTTTTGTAATTGCAATAGGTGTTCAGTATATTGTAAATGCTATTCTAAAAATCATAGAAAACAGTCATCTAATTAAGTAATGAATACATCAAATTTAAAAGCAAATCCCACAGATTTGAATAAGTTGAGTTGATTAAATTCGTCTTTTTTTTATTTACTTTTCTTTGCATTCAAAGTACGTAATCAAATTTTATTAGTCTAAATTAGACAGAATATCAATAAATAATAACAATCTAATTAATCCTTTTATATTTTCTTTGTTATAATATTTAACCTAATTTTTGATTCAAAAAAGGCATATAAAAAAATCCCAAACTTTTTTGCTTGGGATTTTTTATATTTTATTGTTTAGGCAAAAAGATCTCTGCCATCATACAACGAGCACTACCCCCTCCATAGGTTTCTATAATCTCTAAATTTGAATATAGAATAGCCGTATGTTTTTCAATTTGTTCAATTTGTCCTTTATTCAGTGAATTATAAGCTGATTCACTCATAACTAAATATGTTTTATCATCATTCCCTTTTACTTGTAACATATTACCAGCAAAGGCATTTACTTGACTTTCGGAAATATAAATAATTTCTTTTCCATCATTTTTTAGATTTTCTACTAAATTTTTCTTTTCCGTTTTATCATCTATACATTCTGAACAAAGAACTGCAAAAGTTTCACCTATAGCCATCATTACATTTGTATGATAAATCAATTCTCTTTCTTCATCAACTGTTTGAAAGGCATTAAATAAAACAGGAGTAAACTCAAAATCTTCACAAAATTCAATAAATAATTCTTCATCGGCACGAGGAGATAAAGCACAATATGCTTTTTGATGTACGCGATCTAAAACCATACTACCTGTTCCTTCTAAAAAAACGCCATCTTCTTCTGCAAGTGTGTAATCCATTATTTCCTGAATAACAAAACCTTTTTCTTCTAATATATCTAGAATATCTTCTCTCCGTTCTAAACGACGATTTTCGGCAAACATAGGATATAGTACTATATCTCCATTTTCATGAAATGAAATCCAATTATTAGGAAAAACCGCATCAGGTGTATCACTATCTATCGTATCTTCTACTACTATTACATGAACTCCTGCTTCACGAAGTTTATAAACTAAAGCATCAAATTCTTGTTGTGCTTTAGTCGTAATAGTTGCTGGTAATATTGTGTCTTTTTGTTTTTGATAATAATTGTTTACTGCCGTTTGTTCATTCATTCTAAATGAAGCAGGTCGCACCATTAATATAGAATTTGTTATTTGTTGCATATTTATTTAGTAAAAAAAATTCTCTCAAACACTACTGATACTTATTATATTTTAGTGATTGAGAGAACTTTTTATTTATAAAATTAATCATCTGTTTTTTACTACATTTACAATAGAATCTACTATATCTAGAGCTATTTCCGCCATTGTATTTATTTTTTCATCTAAACAAGGATTTACTTCCACTACTTCTACACAAGCCGTTTTAGGATTAGAGGTTAAATGTACCAATAAATCTTTTGCTTCTTGTGGTGTTATTCCGTTAGGCACTGGAGTTCCTGTACCGTGTGAAGTCAAGAGGGGATCCATAGAATCAACATCAAACGAAATATAAATGATATCACATTGATGCAATTGTGTATTAATATTGTTTACTAAGGTCCATATTCCTAAATTTCTGACATCTTGTACTGTATACCATTTAAGACCTAACTTTTCAATAACAGCTTCTTCTTGAGACTCTGTATCACGTACAGCTATATAAACTAGATCTTCTGGGTTAATTTTTTTTGTTATACCTCCAACATTTTTTAGACGGTTCCAATAATCAATTGTTTTTTCATCTACTTTATTTATTTGACATTCTAAGTTATCGATATCCATTACAGAGGCTAAAGGCATTCCGTGCATATTTCCCGAAGGTGTGGTATAAGGCGTATGAATATCTGCATGAGCATCAATCCAAATTACCCCAATTCTTTTATCTGGATAAGCAGATTTAATACCTGCTATAGTTCCACCAGCAGAACCATGGTCTGCGGCTAAAATAATAGGAAATTGTTTTTTTTGTAATAGAGAAGAAACCTTTATATTTAGCTCCTCATAAATAGAAAGTAATCCATCTATACGTTTTGCAAAAGGAAATTTTGTTGACTTATCTAGGTAAGTGTTTACATCTTTAATTTCTTGAAGATCATTCTCACCAAAAATATAATTTTCTTTTTTCCTTGCTGTGGTTATAATGGCTTCTGGGCCTAAAGAAGCTCCACGTGTACCTGCTGTAATTTCTGATTTGTTTATTAGAAAAGTAATTGACTTACCCATAAAGTTTTAGATTGGATGATGATGATTGATAACATCTATTTCATCTGTTTCGATAGCAAATATAAAAAAAGCCCCTTGAGAGAAGAAGCTTTTTTATGTTTTATTTATTTTTAAATTATCTTTTATCCATGGATACAAATGGTCGTAATGGATAACCTGTATAAACTTGGCGTGGGCGTCCGATAGGTTCTTTATTTAAACGCATTTCTTTCCATTGTGCAATCCATCCTGGAAGACGACCAATGGCAAATAACACAGTAAACATATCGGTTGGAATCCCTAATGCTCTATAAATTATACCAGAATAGAAATCCACGTTTGGATATAATTTTCTATCTACGAAATAAGGATCTACTAAAGCTGCCTCTTCCAATTGTTTAGCAATATTTAGAATTGGATCGTTTACTCCTAATTCTGCTAACACTTCGTCTGCTGCTTTTTTAATAATTTTTGCACGAGGATCAAAGTTTTTATATACTCTATGTCCAAAGCCCATTAAACGGAAAGGATCTTCTTTATCCTTAGCTCTTTCTAATGCTTTTTGCGCATCTCCTCCATCTTTTTGAATTTGTTCTAACATTTCAAGCACTGCTTGATTTGCTCCCCCATGTAAAGGTCCCCATAGTGCAGAAACCCCAGCAGAAATAGAAGCAAATAAACCTGCATGTGAAGATCCTACAATTCTAACTGTAGAAGTCGAACAGTTTTGTTCATGATCAGCATGTAGTGTAAATAATTTATCTAAAGCATCTATAACTGTTTTATTAGTGGTATAGGGGGCTGTAGGCAATTCAAACATTAAACGCATGAAATTTTCCACATATCCTTTCGTGTTATCATAGTAGTTTAATGGAAATCCCATCATTTTACGATATGTCCAAGTAGCAATTACTAAGAATTTCCCCATAGTTTTACAGATTGCCTCGTACATCTCGGTTTCATTTTCTACATTTACTACTTTAGGATTAAAAGCAGTTAAAGCAGAAGTTAATGATGATAATACTCCCATTGGGTGAGCTGTTTTAGGAAATCCATCAATAATATTCTTCATTTCTTCGTTTACCAAAGTATATTTACGAATATCATTTTCAAATTTTTCTAATTGAGTTTTTGTTGGTAGTTCTCCGAAAATAATCAAATAAGACACTTCTAAGAACGTAGCGTTTTCAGCTAAATCTTCAATAGCATATCCTCTATATCTTAAGATTCCTTCTTCACCATCTAAGAAAGTAATTTCACTTGTACAAGAACCTGAGTTTTTATACCCTGGATCTATCGTGATCGCTCCTGTTAGGGTGCGTAATTTTTCAATATCGATAGCCGTTTCATTCTCAGAACCCACCATTACAGGGAACTCGTATTTATTGCCATCAAATTCTAATATCGCAGTTTTTGACATAATTAAGTTTATGGTATTTATCTTTTTAAATTGGTTTAACAAAAATAGGGATTTGATATTAAATTCAAAACTTACCCAATGCTTTTCTCCAAATTTAATAAATGTTTTACAATAAGTTTACAATTTTAGAAAAGAAAAAAACACCATATATAGATTTTTTTTCTAGAAGGTCATTCCTCTAAAGGACGTAAGGAAAATCAGATAAATAAAACAAAATTTAAAAACTGAATTTAAACTAATTAAGACCTTAACTTAATAGCATTGTACGCGCGGGAGTTGCATTTACATTAGAACTAAACCATGTTACTAGAAAGAATAATATTTGAATTAACAACTTCATAAAGTGTTCTGCTGTTTAATTTTATCTGCAACTATAATATTTATCATCTCACTAAAACTATAAGCCACTTTGCTTACACCTTTTGGATAACCCCATTTGCTTGAATCTGGGACATACTCATCTCCACAATAAAACAACTCCGTTTCAAAACGATAAACGGACGGATTATTTCCATCATCTACAGTTTTTCCAACATAGATTATTGTCATTGCAAATTTTTTTAAATCAGCCCACCCTCACTTATTTTGATTTTTAATGAAAAAACACACCAAACAACCTAGCTCATCATTTTATAATTCCGTATTCATTAGGTTCATCATTCATAAAATCGATTCTGAATTGCTCAGGCATCTGTTGGCGAGCAATCTCAATTGCCTTTTCAAGTACAAAAGGAAGTCTTGTTGATTGCGTTGTTTCTAACACCCAATTTACACTTGTCTCTAAAGAAATCTTATGTCCTATAGAAACATATATTGGGTTTGTATTTTCTTTTGTTCGGAGGGCTTTTCCAACTACTTTTTGGTCAAATATAAGTTCTATATGATCTACTCTTTTACCTCCTAAATCTTCTTTTTTGCAATATCCCACTAAACGTTTTTTAGCGCAACCTATAGTGGGCATATCCAGTTGAATGCCCAAAAAAGTAGCCAAGCCCATATTTTTAGGGTGTTCTATACCGTGTCCATCACAAAAAATAAGTTGGGGTTTTATGGTTAATTTTTCAAAAGCTTTGATTGCCCATATCGTTTCATTAAAACCAAAAACATCTGGAATATGCATAGTGATCTTGTCCTCAGTATAAATTGCTTGGTCAACGATTTCTTGACTATTTACATTCATAACTGTGATAACGGCTACAATTACTTGGGTAATATCGTGATAAGCTACTGTTACTCCTCCAATAAATTGCACATCAGTTGGCAGTTGATCCTCGTTTATTGTTTTACCAATTTGTTCTTCTTGCCACACAAACTTTTCCATAAATGTATCAGGAATTGTTTTTCCTAGGTATTCTTTCATTTGATTATGAATGGCATAAGCGACAATAACTTTTGAATATCTTTCAACATCTCCATGTACATAAACAAATGTATCTAGATCTATTTCAATATACCCTTTTTCATCATAAGAATGATACTTATCTATTATATCTTGATTATTTGCAATTAACTTTTCATAATCCAAATCATTACGACTAATCAACATTTCAGTTGAACCCACTTCTCTTTGTTTTCTATCACGATTATTAATAGCAAAATTATTTAATAAAACAAAATCATAACACAACTCATATTCAGTGCTATAAATTTCTTTAGACATAAGAAACCTAAAAATGAACCTTTTTACCCCATATATATATATAGCCAAATATAATTCACAATCTTTAAAACCACATTGCAAAGAACAACCGTGATCTATTCCATTTACATAAGTTTCTTTACTACATGAGTTATTTTCTAAATTTATATTTTCTTTTATTCCTGTAAATGATTTACCATTATGTTTTATAGAACCATTCACTTTTAATTTTTCCCAGTTTTGTAGCTCAAAATATTTTATCATTTTATTTACTATTAGGAAAGAAAACCCCTTCCGTTATATAAAAACAATGCGGGCAAGTAACCATGTGTTTAAAAATTTGACCTTTTACTTTCCATCTTATAACAATTTTAATATCCGATCGCTCAGATTTACTCAACGTATTTTTCAACGCAACAGTTTTCGCAGAATTTCATTCTGTGCCCACAAGCTGTTCAAAGTCTCCCGACTTTGAGCTACCACAAATTAAACTATTTTTTCAATAAATCACTTATTTTGATTTTTAATGAAAAAGCAAAATTTAAAATATTGTTACATTATTATCTTAACGCAAAGTCAGGAGACATTTGCGTAGCATGCATATCTTTAAATTATGGCTCAGACTCTGGGCAGCCGAGTACATATGCGAAGCATTTACATCTTTAAATTATGGCTCAGACTTCGGGCAGCTGGGAGCTAACTGTTGCGTTAAAAACTAGACGCTTAGATTTGGATTGTGTAAATCCGAGCGATCGGGTAAAAAAAACTCTATCATTTACAGGAAAAAGAGAAAAAACGATTTTATAAGATATATCATTTTTTGGTTTTAAGAAAATTGCAAAATAATCTTCAAAAGAGTTTAGCTCAAACCCTAAAGAAGTTATGCCCATCAGATAAGATATTTTATGTTGTATTTCTTCGATTTTATTGTTCATAAATTCTATTTTACTCCTCCAAAACTTGTAGCAGAACCACCGCTGTATATTTTAATAAAACTGCCAGATTTAGACACTGAAGCCCCTTTTTGAAAATTAGGCAAAGGATTTCCTTTTATAGAATTACTTCTTGATTCAGTTGGGATAGACCTAATATAATATTTTGATAAATTCATTGCTGCTTTTTGATTTTTAGTAAAATCCGTATTAACTGATAGTTTAGTATTGGCTATTCTTGTATCTAATTTTACCTCTCCTGTAATATCATCTTTTATTTCCTTAACAAAAACAAAGTCTGCCATAAAATAATCACCTTCATTGGTATAGTTTATTTTAGTAGCTCAATCATTACCTTACTCTTTTAACAAATTTTTATAGGCTCCACTTTCAAGGTAATTATAAAGTTTATCCATTGTTCCCTGTTGGTTTATTAAAATATCTTTATAATCTTCATACATTGGATCTGCAATCTGTTTTGCAATAATATTGTCTGACCATTTCTTATATTCTTGGTATTTGTTACTATTGCATAATTTCATAATTATTAAAACCTTTGCACCAGTTTCACCAAAAATATACTTGTAGTAATTAGAAAATTCTTCTTTCTCCAGTATTTTATCGTTTATATCTTGTAAGGATTGGAATTTAGAGAAAAAAGGCAAAACATTTTCCTTTAGTTGATTTATAAATTCCGATTTTACATATTCATAGTGCTGGAAATTTATTTCCTTGTTTTCTATAATATTTGTACTGCCAATTAAATTGCTATAGTAGTCAACTTTTTTATCATAGTTAGGGATTTGAATTACCGTATACTCATCCTTTGGAGAATAAAATTTTTCTTCAAATTCTATATTTTCTATTATTGTATTGATTATAGGAAAAACAATTCCAAAACCAATAGATGATAAGGAAGATTTTTCTCTCCATTTATCTTTTTCAAACGAATATGTTATCTTGTCTATCTTATCGTTTTCCTTCCGTTGATATTTATAGGCAAAGTCTACTTCATCTTCCTCATATAAGGAAAATCCGTAGGAAGAAAAATTAACATTTTGCGTAAGATTATGATTGAGTTCTTTTATTTGTTTTTTCATTATTCTCCATTAATTTTTACGCCTCCAAAACTTGTAGCAGAACCTCCACTGTAGATTTTGATAAAAGGCTGTTTGTTCTGAATAAGAGCAGGCTTATTAAAACATTCTATTTTCTTACCATTTATAGGAGTCCTATCTGTGGACCGTAAATATAAAGGCTTTAAGAATGCTCCTTTCTGATTCTTAGTAAAATCTGTATTCACAGATAGCTTAGTATCGGCTATTCTTGCATCTAATTTTACCTCTCCTGTAATATCATCTTTTATTTCCTTAACAAATAAAAATAATCGCCCTCATTGGTACAGTTTATTTTAATAGCTAGATCATTACCTTACTCTTTTAGCAAATTTTTATAGGCTCCACTTTCAAGATATTGATGCAATCTAATTACATCATCTAAGTATGGTTGTAAATCATCTCTCCCATTTTTTATGCCTTCTTCTATTCTTGAAATATACATGGCAGTAAATTCTTGATATCCCTTTTCGTTACCCGTCAATTTTAAGATAATCATTGCTTTAAAATAAGTTTTGCCGAATATATAGTTACTCCAATCCTGCCATTTTTCTTTCTCTAGTATTTTATCATTTATATCTTGTAAGGATTGGAATTCAGAAAAGAAAGGAATATAATATTTATTAATAAAACTATCTGTTTCAGCAACAACTCTTTCTAATTCTTTTTCCTTTATTATACTATCTTCAAAAACTATAGTATGCTGAGTATCTGTGGTTATGTTTGGGGCTAAAATCTCATTAATAGTAATTGGATGATTAATATAATAACTATGAGTAGGTGTATCCTTTGAAATTATTCTACCTTCTAAAACTGTATATAAGATACTATCTAATTCTCTGAAATGTATACCTGCTCTAAATGATTCTTTACATACAGTTATAGGATTATACTTTCTATAATCATAACCAAAACCATAAGTTATAATATCTATCTTGTTTTTCGTATCTTTAAATAACAAACCTAAATTGTAATCTTTATCATAAGATAAATGAGAAAATCCCAATCTGCTAATGGATAGTCCATAAACGATTTCTTTATCTAAACTATTTAATATTTCCATGTCTTTTACTCTGTTATATTGCCTTTTGTATATCCGCCACTGCCGTTACTATATATCTTTGTTATCTTTCCTGTTTTTTTAACATTTTTATCTTTAACAAAGTCTTTCATCACAGCTCCTTTTATCAAGGATTCATTATTTATAGATTTTACATAAAAATCAGTCATTCCATTGGCTTTTTTCTGGTTATCGGTAAAACCTGTATTTTTACTCAATTTAGTATCTGCTACACGAATATCTAATTTTACCTCTCCTGTAATATCATCTTTTATTTCTCTAACAAAAACAAAATCTGCTATAAAATAATCGCCCTCATTGGTACAGTTTATTTTAGTAGCTCGATTATTATCTTACTCTTTTTAGCAAATTTTTATAGGCTCCACTTTCAAGATAATGATGTAATCTAATAACATCATCTAAATATTGTTGCAAATCATCTCTCCCATTTTTTATGCCTTCTTCTATTCTTGAAATGTACATAGCAGTAAATTCTTGATAACCTTTTTCATTGCCTGCCAATTTTAAGATAATCATTGCTTTAAAATAAGTTTTGCCGAATATATAGTTACTCCAATCCTGCCATTTTTCTTTCTCAAGTATTTTATCATTTATATCTTGTAAGGATTGGAATTCAGAAAAGAAAGGGAGTGAATAGTTTGAATAATATTTTTTAAAAATATCACCTACTACTAAAATATTATTTTCTATAATTTCTGTATTATGTAAAACCAGAATATTTATATCCTCCCTAATCTTTTGAGAGTTATGAAATCCTTTTCTATCTATCAATGTATCTTCCAAAAGATTAAACCCTTTGTCTAAAAAAGACATCAAAGAGTTAACATTTAACGAAATAACACTATAGTTTAATTGGCTAAAAAAAACTCTATCATTTACAGGAAAAAGAGAAAAAACGATTTTATAAGATATATCATTTTTTGGCTTTAAAAAAATTGCAAAATAATCTTCAAAAGAGTTTAGCTCAAACCCTAAAGAAGTTATGCCCATCAGATAAGATATTTTATGTTGTATTTCTTCGATTTTATTGTTCATAAATTCTATTTTACTCCTCCAAAACTTGTAGCAGAACCACCGCTGTATATTTTAATAAAACTGCCAGATTTAGACACTGAAGCCCCTTTTTGAAAATTAGGCAAAGGATTTCCTTTTATAGGATTACTTCTTGATTCAGTTGGGATTGACCTAATATAATATTTTGATAAATTCATTGCTGCTTTTTGATTTTTAGTAAAATCCGTATTAACAGATAGTTTAGTGTCTTCAATTCTAGCATCTAATATACTTGTATTACCAACTTGAATTTCTTTCACAAATACAAAGTCTGCTATAAAATAATCGCCCTCATTGGTACAGTTACCTGTTTGATCTCCATTAATACAAAAATATACTTGTGTATAGATAGATCGTTCTGATAAATCTGGAATTTTTTGTTCTAATGCTTTATATTCCAAAGATTCTGGAGAAGATAGTTTACTTATAATATAGTTTTCAAAGTCTTTACCCATCTTAAAGTAATTTCTCCTATTGGCATCTTCTTTCGAATACTTTAACCATTCATTAATAGTTGTTATTAGATTATTATCTAATGGTATTTCCTCTATAGATTCTGGAGTAAGCAACTCATAATCTTCTGCTTTATAAAGAGGATCTTGTTTGTGACCAACAAAACCACGTGCAAACTGAGGATGTTTGTTTAGAAAACCCGATCGCTCAGATCTACTCAACATATTTCTCAACGCAACAGTTAGCGCAGAATTGCATTCTGTGCCCACTCCTATTGGCTTTCAAAACAAATATAAAAGTATCACTTCTAGATCATTTTCTAAACCAGCACAATTTCTAGCAGAACTAAAATAATAATCCTCAGGTAAATCAACCTACAGTTATAATGGTAATGAAATAGCAATCTTCTGTTGTTGTGGCTTTGTATTTTGTCGACATGACTTATCTAAATATTTATTACAAAACTAAAAAAACACAATTTATAATTGTGTTTTTTTTAGTTTATTTTCTCGTCATTGTGGGCACAGAATACAATTCTGCGCTAACTGCCGCGTTGAAAACTAGACGCTTAGATTTGGATTGTGTAAATCCGAGCGATAGGGACAAATGCTTCGGCACTGGTTAAATCATTACAAGATAAAAGTACAATCTCTTTTTTATTTGGATCCAGTTTTTTAGCTAAAATCTCTGCTAATTCCTCTGGGCTTACTTCAATATTATCCCATAAAAAGTTGCCATTATCTAAAGCATGTAAACTTAAAGCTACTTGATCTGAAGAACCCCAGCTCCTGAGCAAATCCTTTCGAGTGGAATTGTGTTCTTTAGAAAAGGGAAAAATATATATTCCCAGTTGTAATCAAATATACTATTTTGTTATATAAAAATCCAGTGATTAAAATGCACTGGATTCATTGTTTTATAATTATGTTACATTTTTTTACCACGCGAAAGGATTCGCGCGGGAGCGAGGGTTTCTATTTCTTTCAACAATTTCTTTAATCCTGCTTTTTGGGTCAAAATCAATGTATCGTGTTTTTGATTATCTTTTTTTTCATCATAACCTGCTAACTTCTTTAATATCTCATTAGGTATCTCATTTTGAAATTTCAAAAGACAAATACCGGAGTATCCCTTAGGCAAATAATCTATTTCGTATTTAGGATTGACTGATACGTATTTCAATTCAATAAGATTTTCAATATATTCGTTAGGATTTTTACTTGGGAAAATCACATTAAATAGGCTTCCTATTTTCAAATCCTCGTTGTACCCCCTTGCAAATACAAACAATTCATTTTTTATTGGCTTTACTGGAATATTTTTAAGCATATCCGCATTAGGTAAATCCAATAGGTAGAGAGTTTTATTTTCATCAAACAACCCTTCGGATTCAACTTTTAAATATATTTTCTCAAACTGTCTTTCCATTTTACTTAATATTATACTGTAGAGCTTTCTGATAAAATTCAAATGCTTTATCCAAAGATGATTCTGGTATGGTTTCCAATAACTCATCAGCATAATTTCTAGACAAATTAGATGGTAAATCTACTTCATAAACCTCTTTAACAAGTTTTCGTGCATTTTCAACTGAAATTTCCACTTTAGACAAATTGGCAAAATTATTCGCTGGAGTATTTAAGACAACTTCTAATTCTTTTGCTACTCTATAATTGGGAGCAGAAAGAGCAATGTTTCTTAAGTCATTGGGTAATCCAATTTGTAAAACTCCTTTATAAGCCCCATTACTTGTTGCACTTTCTATTGAAAAGATAGTTGCCTTTATTGGATCTGTCGAAGTTGAAATACCAAATGCTTGTGAATTTGGATTGCCAGGAAATAATGCATTGTCGGCTTTACTTCTAGTTGTGCCTCTGAAAAATGATTTTATACCTTTTTGTTCCAGCTGAGCTATTGTAGTTGTTTCATCAATTGTATTCAAAAATGCTTTAAGTTCAGCACTTGTAGTAATCTTCCCTGCCCCTGTAACCCCCATCTCAACCCCTTCACCTGTACAAGTCGAACATTCTTTAACAGGCGGAGAAGATAGTTCTATTGCTGTACCGTCTGAGGATACTTCATACCATTTAGTATTATCAGCGCGTTTTATACCATTTTCAAAGATCGTTATAGCACCATCAGTGGTATAAACTTTTTTACCAGTAGCTTGGGGAAAAAGTTACACTAAACCTATCTCTAATTTTATAACATAATCGTCATTAGAATCAAGTACATTGCTCTGTAGTTTTAAAATATTTTCAATAAATTCTTCAGTTATACGAGTATAAAATCTAACAATATTAACCACTCCAACTCCTTCAAGAAGCTTTAAAACATCAGCTTTTACAATTTTTTTTTCAAAACTACCTAAAATAATTTTTTTTTCATACAAACAACTACCTAAAACATCTTCTATATTCAAATTTTCAATATCATTAGACATAAAAAATATTGGCAAGGATAAATCATTTAGGTTATTATATTCTATATTCATAAAAAAACGTGGTTCGACTTTTACTACAAAAATATTTTTATTAAATTTATTGAATAGGGAAATAACATTATAATCTGTAGAACAAAAATTATCTTTTTCTACAATATAAATTGAATACAATTGAGAGACATCATAACTTCTAAAAAACGAAGTAATATAATCTGTATTAATTACATCTAGTGAAATATTATATTTTCCACACCCTGAATGTAAAGTTTCTATTAACGGCACTTGACTGCATTCCGTAATGAATTTTTGTGAAATTATGTTATATCTTAATTTATCCATATTACATGCTCATGTAGTTTCAAATCTTCAAATTTTAATTCATCAAAAATATCTAATGAAAACTCTCCAAAATTATAATGTTCTTTATTAACCCCTCCACCTATTAAATTTTCCGCAACATCTGGTGTAAACTTAAAGTAATTTAAGTATATGAATTATTAATAAACAAATAATAATTATTATCCAATATGGATGCAAAAAGAGGTTTTAATGGGTGTTCAAAAAATGTGAAAGCACCCTTAAATTGTGTATACTTTAATTCTAATTTTTGCTCTAATTCATAGTTAAATAAGTCAAAAAAACCCCATTCTAAAATCTCTTGAAAATCTTGTTCTAAAAGCTCTTGTTTGAAACTCAAAATTTTAGACTCTACAATTAACATCTTTTGAAAATCAATATAGTTAGATTTCACAATACTGCAAATCAAAAATTCTTCTATAGAACTGAAATTGGCAATATCAGATTTCAAGATTATTAACTCATCATAAATTGCATCTTGGATTAGAGAATCTAATTCCTGCTGTGTATATAATTTTGACAAACAAGAATTTTCTATTAATTCTTGTTTGTCAATGAAAATAAAATATTTTTTAAGATTGAAGTTTTTAATTATTCTATTAGTTTCTATAAAGTCCAATTTCTCTACCTTACAATTTTGCATATAGTTCATAATCAATTTTAGGTTTTAATTAATAAGGAAAAACTGTGTCAAAATTTAAATTGCCGTTTGGTCCAGTTAATCTTACTTCGATCTTAGTAACCTCGTCAGTTGCTATCCCTTGAAACTTTCTAATATTTCCACCTACTTGATTAGTAGGATTTTTCATGATTAAAGCTACTTCTTCTAAAACTCTTGACTCGTCTCCTGAGCAAATCCTTTCGAGTGGAATTGTGTTCTTTAGAAAAGGGAAAAATATATATTCCCAGTTGTAATCAAATACCCGATCGCTCAGATCTACTCAACATATTTCTCAACACAACAGTTAGCGCAGAATTGCATTCTGTGCCCACTCCTATTGGCTTTCAAAACATATATATATAAAAGTATCACTTCTAGATCATTTTCTAGACCAGCATAATTTCTAGCAGAACTAAAATAATAATCCTCAGGTAAATCAACCTACAGTTATAATGGTAATGAAATAGCAATCTTCTGTTGTTGTGGCTTTGTATTTTGTCGACATGACTTATCTAAATATTTATTACAAAACTAAAAAAAACACAATTTATAATTGTGTTTTTTTTAGTTTATTTTCTCGTCTTTGTGTGCACAGAATACAATTCTGCGCTAACTGTCGCGCTTAGATTTTGTTTGCGCATATCCAAGCGATCGGAAAAAAAAATGCTTAGAATTTAGATGTGTAAATCCGAGCAATCGGGTTCGTGCGGGAGCGGGGGATAAGATACTTTTTTAGGACACAACAGTTTTATACTCTACATATTCATCCACTTTATCGTACGGTATTCCGGTGTGGGGAGACCTAATTATTAATGTATTCCAAGGCTTCCAAACATCTAAAAGTTCAGTATTTGTTATTTTATGATGCTCTAAAACACCTTCGATAAAATAATCCTTCAATGGCATTTCCAAGACTCTTTCAACTTCATCTTTGATAAGGACTATTTTATACTCCAATTCATTATTTTTATTAATGTAAAAAGTAAACACTCCACCATCCCAAGAACTCAAGTATTCTAAATCTCCATCATTATCATATTGTGTTGGTAACAAATTATTATCTTTCTCATACTCAAATATCATAGACATCATTCTGTCATTTGCCCATTGATAAAATACTTGTGCATAACTTAAAAGGTTTTGCTTTTGTAGACCAGAATCCCACCAGTAATGTTCTAAAAATTTTCCATCGGGATAAATCTCAATTTTTGCCTTGTTAAATTTTTCTGATGTATCTAATATTTCTTTTTGCTTTTTATGTATTATATCAGCTATGTCAAACAATTCAAACTCTCCCCATAAATATTTTTCACCGCATTTAATTACTGTAAGTTTTGGTTCATAACCACCTGCTTCAGTAAAATTTATTTCAATTAAAATTTTATCCCAAACTTTTTCTTTGAAAAATTTATTTATAATAACTAATACTTCTTCCATAATTAATTTGAAATTAAATAGTTTTTCTTAACAGCTCCATTTTCTGATAATCTTACACGCATACTTATAGGTCGTTTTGAGCTACCTGCAAAAACGAAAACCATTCCCCGCTGCGCAAAGTCTCCCGACTTTGAGCTACTAACTAACATACTTATCAAAAGATGACTTTTTTATACACAGTCAATATTCTTATTTAAACAATCATTCCCTTATTTGCTACACAATAATTTAAACATTCTATCACACAATCTCTATACACTTGTCGTGTAAATACATCTATCCAATCTACAACTGTAGCTGTAATGAAATGTGCTTTTTCTTGATTTCTTAAAATGTAACATTCTTTCATTTTATATATCGTTGCTCAAAGTCGGGAGACTTTGCGCAGCGGGTGAAAAAAAATGCTTAGAATTTAGATGTGTAAATCCGAGCAATCGGGTTACGGAATGCAAGTTTGCGCCATCGGGTTTTATTATAGTAAAATACAAATCTCTTGAAAATACATCACTCCAATTAACAATAACCAAACTTACAAAATAAGCATCTTTTTTTTATTGAATTTATATTTCCGACTCATTAGATTTTAGGCAAATACAAACAAAAACCACAAGCTCCTACTGATTGTGGTTCTTTACTTGGTTGCGCAATTTTATGAGTACTAGCTTGAAGCTCGCAATAGCCTAAGATTACTTAATGCTCGGACTATCGGGTGATGGATCTATAATTATCTCGTAATCTAATTCTGAAAATTCAAAGCCTGTAATATTATTTTCTTCAATGGCTTCTTTTAGATTTTCCGAAACTATATTGTCTATAAAAAAACTTTGCATAGG
Organism: Flavobacterium sp. TN-1; assembly: GCF_052828645.1. Taxonomy (NCBI): domain Bacteria; kingdom Pseudomonadati; phylum Bacteroidota; class Flavobacteriia; order Flavobacteriales; family Flavobacteriaceae; genus Flavobacterium; species Flavobacterium sp. TN-1. Next base: position 1,747,267 of record NZ_CM128253.1, on the reverse strand, counting down.
AAAATAATCTAGCTTCTCATTCAATACTATTTTTTTTTTTACAAAATCTATATCTTTTTCAAAATATAACTCTTCACTTTTTTCAATATAATCATCAATATTTTTAAATGAAACTAAGGTTTTTAAAGCAGGATTTAAAAACTCTGATTTTGAAAAACTAATATATTTTGCCAATTCTTTAAATAATAATTTTCCTGTAAATTGAAAAATAAAATAATCATATTTATCATTTTCAAAAATTAGGTTACTACTATAAAAATAATGTGGATTTGAGATATTAAATTTGTCAAATATTGTTTTAGCCTTTTTAGATATAAGTAAAGAACCCAACATACTACTCGATTCACCAATAAATGGATGAACATCAAATAATTTCCAATCCCAATATTTTTTTTTATCAAAGCTTTCTAAAAAAAAGTAATCAAAAATTGGTGCATCAATAATTATTTCTCCATCACCAATTTTTTTAAAATAATTTTCATTTAGATTATTAATAAAATTTGCGCTTGAAACTATCCTGTCTCCATAAAAACTTCTAATTGCAATTTTGTAATATTTCATTTTATAAATTAATTATTTCATTTACATCTTTACTTCCTAATAAAACATCATTTTCTAGCTTCATTTTAGTGTTATTTATTAATTTCTTTATTTCGTTAAACTTTCTTATTTCTGAATAAGAATCGTTACCTAGAATCTCATTTAATTTTACAGTCATAGCTTGATCATATTTAGGATGGTTTGTATGCCCGTTCAAATCAATAGCAGCTTTTTTCTTTTGCAAAGGCATTGCATTATCTAATCCATTAAACTCAAAACTTTTTCCATTGTTTTCAGCCCAGAAAAGTAAATCTTTTAGTTTTTGATTTTTTTCTAATACTTTAATAGGAATAACATGATGTACTTCAAAATTTAGATCATCGGCAACATTGTATTTTTTTGCATAAACCCACCACTCTTCAAAACTTTGGTTTTTAACATATTTGTCAAAGTATTTTCTTGCATAAATAACTGCTTCTTCTGTCTCTAAAACATCACGAACAGTATGTCTATAGTATTCTATTTTCTTGTATAGATCCTCAGGAGTATTTAGTATGAACTCTTTTGGTTTCCCCATCTCAACCCCTTCACCTGTACAAGTCGAACATTCTTTAACAGGCGGAGAAGATAGTTCTTTTGCTGTACCGTCTGAGGATACCTCATACCATTTGGTATTATCAGCGCGTTTTATACCATTTTCAAAGATCGTTATAGCACCATCAGTGGTATAAACTTTTTTACCAGTAGCTTGGGCAAGTGCTTGGGCACTGGCTAAATCATTACATGATAAAAGTACAATCTCTTTTTTATTTGGATCCAGTTTTTTAGCTAAAATTTCTGCTAATTCCTCTGGGCTTAATTCAATATTATCTCATAAAAAATTTCCCCGATCGCTCAGATCTACTCAACATATTTCTCAACGCAACAGTTAGCACAGAATTGCATTCTGTGCCCACTCCTATTGGCTTTCAAAACATATATATATAAAAGTATCACTTCTAGATCATTTTCTAAACCAGCATAATTTCTAGCAGAACTAAAATAATAATCCACAGTTAAATCAACCTACAGTTGTAATGGTAATGAAATAGCAATCTTCTGTTGTAGTGGCTTTGTATTTTGTTGACATGGCTTATATACTTTTTACTACAAAACTAAAAAAACACAATTTATAATTGTGTTTTTTTAGTTTATTTTCTCGTCTTTGTGGGCACAAAATACAATTCTGCGCTAACTGCCACGTTGAAAACTAGACGCTTAGATTTGGATTGTGTAAATCCGAGCGATCGGGTTACAAACCGCGCGATTGGATTTTATCTATTAATTTTATCAGCTATATAATATAACTTGTCTTGTATTTCCCCTTCAATATATCTCAAATAGTCATTCTCATCTAAACCTATGTTATATTTATCCCAAGGAGATACCAGATTTTCATTTTTTTTTAAATATGAATTAATTAATTCTAATATAGCATTTCTATTAAACTGTTCTCCTCCATAGTTTACAATCTTCTCAAATTCATCATAATTATTAATTGTATTATACATTAGTAAAAGCTGATGTTTAAAATTATTTTCTCCAAATAATTTTATGGAGTTTTCTAATCTAGAACTTGATAAATCTATTAAGTTAAAAATAGGTGTGTAAATATTATAAGGTTCTCCCCATTCAAACTTTTTCCCTTCTATCTTACAGTTTGGCGCTGTATCATTATCTATATATGTCATATCATTTTATGGCTTTTATTCCATCAACAAGATAAACTTTTACATTTGGAAACATGGTTGCAAAATCTTGAATTACTCCTTGACAAGAAATACAATATGGGAGCTCAGAAGAAATTATAATCTGTCCTTTAACATTAGGAAACTTTTGTCCTTTTTTACCTCCTAACTTGCGAGCAATTTCACTCAAACCTACATATTCTGTATCAAACTCTCTACTCCAAGCTCCGTCTGTTCCTATTCCACCATCTTTATCTACTTTATATGCATCAAAAATAGATTCTCCTTCATACTTAGATCCACTTATTTTAATATCATTTGAATCTAAATCCACATTATCAATCTTACCTTCAAAATAAGCTAAATTTCTTTTATCAAACTGTTGAATTTGCTCTAAAAGTTGTTGTCCCGAGAATTGCCTTTTTAATTCATATAATCTTCCTTCTCTAAATTGCTTAAAAGTTATTTTAGCTTTTGCATAACCCGATCGCTCAGATCTACTCAACATATTTCTCAACGCAACAGTTAGCGCAGAATTGCATTCTGTGCCCACTCCTATTGGCTTTCAAAACAAATATAAAAGTATCACTTCTAGATCATTTTCTAAACCAGCATAATTTCTAGCAGAACTAAAATAATAATCCTCAGGTAAATCGACAATCTTATCTTTTACAGGATTATGATGAATCTATTCCAATTTTTGTTTTATAAATTTGTTGCTAAAAATATGCTCTGCATGATATCCATTTTGCCAAACTTTATACGTCTGATCCCTTTTTAAATGCTCACACGATTTTTTAAAATAATCCAATATCCATTCGCGTCTGCTCTCGGGTTGGTCTATGATAGTTTGAATAATTTTCTTGGAAGTAAATTTTTTGAAATCACGAATAACATCACTTAGTATAAAACCTACTGTAGCTTTACAGAGTATATGTATGTGATTTGACATAATGCAATAGGCATAAATCTCTAAACCTTTGTTTGATTGGCAGTATTGTAATGCGCTTATGATATTTTGCTTTTGATTTAATCTTGTAAAAACATCTATCCAATCTACAGTTGTAATGGTAATGAAATGGCAATCTTCTGTTGCAGTGGCTTTATATTTTGTTGACATGGCTTATATACTATTTACTACAAAACTAAAAAAACACAATTTATAATTGTGTTTTTTTAGTTTATTTTCTCGTCATTGTGGGCACAGAATACAATTCTGCGCTAACTGCCGCGTTGAAAACTAGACGCTTAGATTTGGATTGTGTAAATCCGAGCGATAGGGTACAATTCTGCGCTAACTGCCACGTTGAAAACTAGACGCTTAGATTTGGATTGTGTAAATCCGAGCGATAGGGTGCGAAGGGTCTCATCCTAAAAAAGTTAGCTTTGAAAAATCGCAGAATTAATAAACTTAACTTTCAAATCACTTACAGTATTTTTCCAAGAATCTAAATGTGGATCAGGAAAATTCACTTTCTCTAAATAAGCAAAATACTGTTCTGAACAGATAATTGTTTGTTCAATAAAGTCCTTTTTGGGAACCATTATTTCTTGAATCATATAATTTGTATATGACCAAAAAATCCCTTCTTCTTTATCATTTTCATAAGTTTTACAACCAAAATGTCTTATTCGAACACCAATATCTCTACAATCAATAAAATCAAACTCTAAATAATCTTTATACAGCACTTCTAAGTTATGTTTATAAATACTTTCATCCAAAATACTGCTTGCTGCACTTACATAACAATTGAGCAATACAGCAGCAATGTATTCTTCATTAATAACAAATGTATGCTTAAAGAACTGAACCGTCACTCTACCTATTTCAGATCTTGAATTTTTATATTTTGGTTTAGATAATTTAGCTTTTAGTTCTGCATCGTAATCCACCTTTTCCATTAAGTCTTCAAAACCTATATAAGAGTTTTCTGCAAGCTCTACCTCAAAAAAAATCTTTGTCATTGTAGTTCATTTATTATTTTTAATATAGATGATTTTATTGTTATTCCGCCTGTTCCTGCTTTAGGATAAAATTGACCTATTATATTCGCATTATTAGGAAAAACTCCAGGAGCATTAAGTAATTTAACTCCTAGATTAGAGCCTATAAATACTTCCATTCCATTAGATAACTTTACAAGTTCAGCATTGCCATTCAAAGGATAGTTAGCTCCTTTAGTATTTTTCAATATAGTCAATGCTTCATCAATGTATGCAGAAACTTGTTGCTGTGTAGTTCCAATAGGAAACATATCAATATCATTTGAAATTCCATTTACGTTAAAATCGAAGCATTCTGCACTATGTTTATCCATAATGTGTTTCATATTAATATCATCAAAGATTCTGTTAGCTTGAGTAAAATAATTTGGCTTTACATTAGAAACAGGTATTTTTTTAAAAGCTAGTAAGTATATATCTACTAATTCTATAAATTGATTGTATCCTCCTGATAGCAAATTTTTGTCAAATAAATTATTTATTTTCTGAACGTCATTTTTAGCATAAGAAATCATTTTCTCAAGCCTAACAATGTCGTCATTAATCTGAGTTTTTTGAAGAAGTCCTCTTACATCAAATCCTGCATTCTCAATTCTTCTATATGCTCTTATAAAATCCATATCAGATAGTGACGTAAATTTACTCTTAAATCGTTGCAGATACTGAGTTTCTTTTGATGTAATAACAATACCATCTACAACATCTTTCCCAATAACATACCCTTTCCATTTTCTAATCAACTCTGCATTACCATTAGGAATGTCCTTTATTGTAATTTTTACTTTACCTTCTTCAGCTAGCTTATTCCACGTTTTAGGTCTGCCTGTCGCAGGGTCTTTGGGGATGTTCCATTTCATTTGTTTCCCTTGTCCTTTATATCCAAACCAAGGAATAACATCAGCAAGTTCACCATCAAAACCTAAATCTTCAAGTATTTCAATTTCATAATAAAAAGTATAATTGGATTCAGGTATATTTAAAGCTCTGGAAGAAAAATCAAAGGGCTGATCATTTATAATAGGACTCGTAAAATTGCCTCCCAATAGCGGTTCCCCTACTCCATCCCAGTTTCCTATAGGGTTAGCAAAACGATCATATTTTTTATACTTTTGGAGTGAAACACCACTTTCAATATTGTATCCGCCATTGTATGGAGGCCAATTTCCATTGATTTTATACTCCTTAAAAATCTCTTCTAACCGCTGCCATAAATGTAATTTATTCTCATTATTTGCCTTTTTATAATATTGATAGGCTAAAGATCTTAAATGTTTAGGAAGATTCGAAACATCAACTGTTTGTTCAAATTTTTGCTGACTATCTAAAAACGGGATAGGAACATTTCTTTCTTCACTTGTAAGCTTGTCAATCCATTTTTGATACCCGCCAGCATTTTTTACTTCTTGAAAATTTTCGGCTACTATTTTAACTTCAGAAAGGCTATTTCTTAAAGAAGGCTTTTCTTTATTTAACAAATACCAAGCATCAAATGCTTTAGGATCGCTTTTTACAAAATCTTTTAAAGTTCTATTGCGAGAAAAATCTTTTGCTAATTCAGAAAATGTACATTGTGTAAATCCTGATGTTACAAAAAACAAACTCCATAAGGCTATAACATAAAAATATATTTTTTTCATATCTATTTTATTTTTCTTCATAACTCCAAACTCCAGCTATTTTGCATACAAAACGATTCGGATTATGTTCGCCTAAACCAAAAATAATTAGGCTTTTTTGTGAACAAAATTCACATTCTTTAGTGATATAACGAGAGGAATATAACGTTCTATCCACAACTAATTCACCTGTAGAATTCTTAATTAACATTTTATGATTCAAAATCTCCTCTTCCGTTAGTATCTGATTTTTTACAAGTTCATCGGTATCAATTGAAATTTGAAAAAAATCAATACTTACTGTATTCAACGCATTACAATTGGAACAATAATAATTAAAAACAGCTGGTTTTTGATCGTGATTTTCAAACAATTTGATATTTGTTTCAAGTTTTTTAAGGATTCTTATTTTTGTTTTCATCTAAAAATCTATTTTGTACAAATTGGTAATTTTCTTTCAGTTAATAGTAACCAAGAGTCTACAACATCGTCTGCATCTGTTTTAATTAATTTAAGCATTTCGGGATTTCCTTTAACGTCTTTTACAAACAATTTAATTTCATCATCAGAAATTCCTTTTGCCTTCAATTTAGATAAAACTTCTTTAGAAAGCTCAAAAGCTCCACCATTAATCTTATCAATTGCCTTTTCAATTTTATTAGCCAAAACAACATTATCCATTTTAGAGAAAACAGATAAATCTTTTTCTAATAATCCTACAATAGCAGCACGAGTATCTTTTGAAAACAAATTAAGCTGCTCTTCACTCAAATTTTTCAATACAAAATCAGCATATTCTTCGGTAGCTTTTTCAACTTTCCCTGCATCAGTAAGATATTCACTTTTTATAATATCATTAATTGGAGATTTAATAAGATTTTTTGAATTAATAACTAAATCTGTAGCTGAAATACCTCCAGTAATCAAACTTGTTTTATTGAAAAACTCTGCCAAAGCAGGATTTTCCTCTCTAAACGCGGTTCCAGCCATACTACTTACTGAACTGATTTTATCTGCATAAAATAAAACCCTACCTAGTTTTGTAAATTGGGCAGCTGGAATAGCAAGGGATAAAACATCAAGACTTGTTTGAATAATATCCGTTTGTGTTTGCAAGCTACCTACATCGCTACTATACAACATCAAAATTGCAGGAACCGGTATTGCCAATGGATTCCCATTTGCATCGAAAGAAGTTTTAAAATCAGATAATAAATGCTGTTCAGAAATATTTTTGAACAAAGCAAAATCAAATGGCTTTAATTTTTCTTTTCCAAGCGGCATTTCTGCTACAAGTCCATCTTTTATAACCTGATTTACTTCAATCTCATATAAATCACCAGTTTTAACTACTTTTGAATCTAAACTTAAAAAAGCACTACTGGAATTAATATAATTATAACAATAACCAATAGATGGAGTCATTGTTAGTTTTTTTAAATCAGCCCATCCTCGTTTGAAAATATTTTGATAATCATAAGTATAATTTTTTATACCATTTTTAGAATCATTTAAAATTTTAGTTAGATCCTCAGGTGTTTTTGCTCCATATTTTTCGATAATTTTAGTCAATTCGTTTTTATACCTTTCAGAATTGATAAAATTTTTATATAATATTTTCATTAGTTCCTTTCTATTATCACCAGAAAAGAACATACTACTGTCATTAATTTTATCATAAAGTAAAACCCAAATAGGCACTTCGTAATTGTACAAACGAAAATAGACTTTCTCGTTTTCAACAAATTCTATGATTTCATTTGATTTAAATTTAACATACTTGAATAAGTTAATAGCGATTTTTTCTTTATCGTTAGTATTCAACGTCGTTCTAACTAATGATTTGAATAAATTTTTAGCCTTATTTACGTCTATTTTCTGATATTCAATTTCGGTAGCATATTTGAGGCATTCTAATTGACTATCTGTTAAAGCCTTATCTGAATCTATATTATTCAAAACATTTTCTAAACATTTATTTAAAGTATTTTTTCTTTTTTGAATAAATGCTTTTAGATTTATTAAATATTTTTCAAAGTATTTTCTCTTATCATTTTCTAATAATTGTTTTAACTCTGAGTATTTCACATATTCTGCTGAACTATAATTAGTAGTTTCATAGCTTCTCCAACTTTGAGAAAAATCTGGTGATATTAAAAAATTTTCAAACCAGCTTTCCCACACACTATCCTTTCTAAATTCATCAAAAAATTGAGGGTAAACATTAGCTATTTCAGCTACTTTATCTATATATATCTGTTGAATTTTTCCAATATTACCATTTAATAATTTTAAAGTTAATTCACTTCTACAATAAAGACACTCACTGTAAATTTTGTCACTTAGTAAAACTTTCTTATCAGATAAACCAACAGTGTATGGTGAAACTTTATTCAAATATTCTAAAAGAACAACTGAATCAGGGCTTTTGCTTATTTTTTGAAGTTGATTAGACCTTGTTAAAGGAAGTTTATACAACCACCATTTATTACTTTCACCAGTCATTAAAAACAAAAATCCATCAATAGTATCGAAATTAGTTTTATCTTCATAAACATCTTTTTCATTGGAAACATTCACATAACCGATGTTTGCTTTATAATTGTACTCAATATTTGTATTGCCTTTTTTTAGCTTTATCTTTCTTAAACTACCATATGGCAAATCTGGATTATAGCTCAAATTATCTTGTGAACCAGAAACACCCCCACTAACTAGATTATACTCAACAATTTCATTTTTATTAAAACTCACCAATTGAGCATCAGGTGTAACAAATGTTACGGATTTACCATCTTTATTTAAGAAAGTATCGCTTAATTTATCATTAACTGCATTCTCCCCCTTCTCACTTCCATCCAACACATACACCCCAAATTTAGGGTGGCTAATGCGTTGCCAATGTGGATAAGCTAGTTTTGTGCCCAAAGCATAATCCATTAACCAAGGGGTATTACTGTTTTTATCACCTGTCGAAAATTGTTCCCATGGGTGCTGCAACTCGAATACGCCGTGTCCTAATTCGTGCCCAATTATTGTTGCTAGGTCATTGCCTGCTTTTACCTCTTCTCCACTTTGATTGGTAAACACAAAACCAAATTGTGAATGGCGTGGCATGAAACCTGAAATGGCTCTACTTGGGGTAATCCCCTTGGTAACAAACACATAGTATTGGTCTTTTTGGATGTCTTTACCCGCTTTCTATTGCTCTACAAATTGCGATTGGTCTTCGGATAATTTTTCTAATAGGGCATCTTTACCACATTCTAAGGTGTTTTTTGCTACTTCATGGTTGGGCGCAATTGTCACTTTAAATTGTACTCCAGCATCTGCATAAATGGCATTAAGTTGCGTAGCGATCCCATCAGGTATGGTCGCATTATTTACGGGTACTAAGGTTATATTTACATCCGTTTGTGTTTTGATTGGAATAATTTTTGCCGCGCCTAATACTTGGTGCTTGGCTCCGTCTTTTCCTGGTATTAGTGCCAATAGTTCCTCAGGGGTTGAGCTATGATATACGGGTACTTCTAGTCGTTGATAGGCCTTGCCATTTTTCATAACCAGCCCCCCTATTTTTTTAGCCACGCTGCCTTTGATATTAAATAGGATACTCTCAGGCTTTATTGTTGTACCATTAACGGCTATTACTGCATCTATAAAATCAAAACTACGACTTCCTTTTCCATCATTTTGGATTCCTTTATGATATAAAGTATAAGGTGTCGCTCCGTCAGCAATGGTTTTGTATAGTTTTTGAATGTCAGGATGTGCTTTTGCAGGCATTACATCGTCAGCATACTTACTTTCTGCCGATCGCTCAAAAGTAACACGAGCGGCTATAGGAGCTAGCTTTGTTACCATGCCTGCGCTGGTAATTCCTTGTGTATTAGAAGCATCAGGAATAAATCCTGCGGCTTGTCCTTCATTTAAAACCACGGGCTTATCGCTTCCTGGGGGCACTGCATATACGTTTCCTTTGGGGTCGCGGATGATTATGAGTTCTTTGGGGTCTAGATCAAAACTTTGGGTTTGTCCATTAGTACCGGTGACTACTACTTCATTACTGTTTACTGTAATATGTGACAGATCGGGAATATCAAAATTGGTTTGAAATTGATGTTCTTCGGTATCGGGGGAAAGAAGATCAAAACCGTCTTCTATTTGATCGTATAGGCTACTGAGATCTGTTATATTTTTCCAACTTGGATCATATAGGGCTTTGATTTCGCCTTTTACTAGCCTAAAGTCTGTATTAAGGGTAATGTCTTTAAATTCTACGCCTATTTTTACAAAGGATAAATAAGGGACGTTCACGTAGCCTTTGCCGCTATAGCTTCTTTTGCCTCTTACTTCGGTGAGTTTGATGGAAAAATCGCCTGCAAGAATGATTTGATCATTGGGTAATTCTCCTTCAAAAAGGGTTGTATTACTTAAATCTATATTGGGTTTTATGCCACATTTGATGGCTATTTCTTCTTTACGGGGTTGGGTAAATTCTTCTACGGGGGTATAATTTATAAGTCCTCCTATGCACTCTCCTCCTACTCGATATTCGTAGGTTGCTCCTGCTTCTAGATCGTATAGTTTGGCTTCGTTATTGTAGTAGGCTGTTGGGTACCAACTATTGGTTCCTTTTTTACGGTATTCTATTTTATAATCTACAAAGTCGGGATTGGTTTGCCACGTAATTTTGGATTGGGTGGCATTAAGGGAAATAGCTACTACGAATTTTGGAGGGGGGCAATTACCTGGGTAGATAAAATCAAAAATTTCGCTATAACCATTGTTATTAAATATGGCTTTATCGCCAAATCCAGGTTGACTTAGTGCTTTTACGCGCCAAGCGTATTTACGTCCTGCAATTAGTTGGGACTCTACGGGACCGTAATGTAAAACGGTCGTGGAGGTGGTGGTTTTGTATAAGGGTATGCTGGTTAGAAAGGCATGGTTAGAGGGTACTTGCTGGTCTAGGAGTTCTACTAGTTCAAATTCGTATTCTATATTTACGGCATTGAGGTGTCGCGGGGTCCAGGTAAAAATAAGGTTTTGGGGGTCTTGAAAACCAACCAGTTCATGATTACTAGGGCTATTCAGTAACGGGGGTTCATTGTATACAAAATAATAGAAGGTACAGGATTTTTGTGAAATTCGCTGGTTGGTTATAAAATCATATACTTCTATACAGTATTTGTAATTGCCTTGTGGTAAGGTACCGCTGTATTGGTTTTGATTAATTCCGGATAGGTTTTCTAATTGAAAATAAGGGGCTAGATCTAGATTGGATAGTTGTAGGGTTTCGCCTCCGTTTAGGTACATAATGGGCGCACCTTGTACCATTGGAAGGGATTGGGCTTGAATACCATTTCCTTCTATGTATAGCTGTAATCGTACTTGACGATGAACAACATTTAGATCCGCTGTGTAGATATTGACTAGATATTTTTGATCAACTGTTGTAGCATAGCTCGACAAACTGGATAAATAAGGAGGAAATACGCTGCTGTTTACTTGTACTGGGTAAAGTTGTGACCATCCTACGCTATTTAACAGTAGTAACAGAAGGTAGAAAAAATATTTTAATCTATTCATATTCAATTTTTTATTGAATTTTGTTTGTTTATTTTTTATCAGTTATATGGAGTGAAAAATGACTCCTGTCTTTATGACTTATTTTTAAATTTTTCTTTGTAGTTTTTTACATAAGTGTCTATTCCTTTAACTACTAATGCTTCAACGATTCCTAGCGGTTCTTTTGCCTTTTTGAATTGTTGGTAATATTGGTTTTTTAAACTTATTACTGTTTTGTTGTAGGAATTGTTTAAATCTAGATTTTCTTTGGGTCCTAAAATCTTCTAGATTAGACACTACGAATTGCACAACAATAAGTTTCTTTATCTTTTTTGTAAAAAACTATGAATCCTAGCTTATATCTATTTTTTATAAACTCTATTTTGTTCCTTATCTTGAACATCAAAAACAAGCATCCTTTTTGATTTATAAATATTATACTTTTCTAATTTGAATTCATCGAAATGTGATCTTTATATTAAAAAAGTTTTTATTTTCACTTAAATCATATTATTATGATTATTTCTTTGGGGATCTATGCTCTAAAAAGAAGTAAGTATAATTATCATAAAATAAAATTCAAATTTTAAATAGCATACGCATAAACATTTCTAGCTAGAATCGTATATCTTTGGACTTCATCACAATGTTCAAATAAAAAATCCTGACTAGTCAATCAGGATTTTAAAATATCAAAGTTTTTATTTATTTATTTTAAAAGCATTTTCTTTTGGAAAATAGGCTACATCTCCTAATTCTTCTTCGATACGTAATAACTGGTTATATTTTGACATACGATCTGAACGTGAAGCTGAACCTGTTTTGATTTGACCACAGTTTAAAGCTACTGCCAAATCTGCAATAGTATTATCTTCTGTTTCTCCAGAGCGATGAGACATTACAGAGGTATATCCTGCGTTATGTGCCATATTTACGGCTGCAATTGTTTCTGTTAACGTACCAATTTGGTTTACTTTAATCAATATTGAATTTGCTATACCTTCCGAAATACCACGAGATAAGCGCTCAACATTAGTAACAAATAAATCATCACCTACTAATTGTACTTTATTACCAAGTTTTTCTGTTAATAATTTCCAACCAGACCAATCATCTTCATACATTCCATCCTCAATTGAAATGATTGGATATTTAGCACATAAATCTGCCAAATATTCTACTTGTTCTGCAGAAGTTCTTATTTTCCCTTTTTCGCCTTCAAACTTTGTATAATCATAATTTCCGTTTACATAAAACTCAGAAGCGGCACAATCTAAAGCAATCATAATATCATCACCAAAAGTATAACCTGCTTTTTCTACTGCTAATTTGATTGAATCTAAAGCATCTTCAGTACCACCCGCTAAATTAGGAGCAAAACCACCTTCATCTCCTACTGCCGTAGAAAGGTTTCTATCGTGTAAAACTTTCTTTAAATTATGAAAAATTTCAGTTCCCATTTGCATAGCATGCGTAAAAGAAGTTGCTTTTACGGGCATAATCATAAACTCTTGAAAAGCAATAGGCGCATCTGAATGCGAACCGCCATTGATGATATTCATCATAGGTACAGGTAGCGTATTTCCAGACACTCCTCCTACGTAACGATATAAAGGCAAGCCTAACTCGTTAGCCGCCGCTTTAGCTACTGCTAATGATACTCCTAAAATAGCATTAGCTCCTAATTTAGATTTATTAGCTGTTCCATCTAAATCGATCATAATTTTATCGATAAGGTTTTGTTCGAAAACAGAAGTACCTACTAAAGCTTCTGCAATAGTTGTATTTACATTTTCAACGGCTTTCATAACACCTTTCCCCATGAATGCAGTACCGCCATCACGTAATTCAACGGCTTCATGCTCGCCTGTAGAGGCCCCAGAAGGAACTGCCGCACGACCTAAAATACCGTTTTCTGTTACTACATCTACTTCAACCGTAGGGTTTCCTCTCGAGTCTAAAATTTGTCTTGCATGGATTTTTATTATAATACTCATTTTGTTTAAGTTTTTAGATCTTAGAAATCAAAAATAGATTTTCTAAAACAGTTATTATTTAATTTTATATTTTTTTATATTTTCAACAAATTGATCAAACAAATACGATGAATCGTGAGGTCCAGGACTGGCTTCCGGGTGATATTGAACTGAAAAACAATTTTTATTTATCATTCTCATACCCGCAACCGTACCATCATTTAAATGTTCGTGTGTAATTTCTAAATCTGTATGTTTTTCCAATTCATCTCTGTTTACAGCGAAACCATGATTTTGTGAAGTAATTTCTCCTTTACCAGTAATTAAATTTTTTACGGGGTGGTTAATTCCACGGTGACCATTAAACATTTTATAAGTAGATACACCATTAGCTAATGCAATTACTTGGTGACCTAAACAAATACCGAATAAGGGTTTATTTTCATTTAATATTTGACGAGCTACTTCCTGTGCACTATAAAGAGGATCTGGATCACCAGGACCATTAGACAAGAAAAAACCATCAGGATCAAAACCTTTTAAATCTTCAAAAGAAGCATTATAAGGAAAAACTTTAATATAACAATCTCGTTTAGCAAGATTACGTAAGATATTCTTTTTGATCCCTAAATCTAAAGCTGAAATTTTATACGTTGCATTTTCATCACCAAAGAAATAAGGCTCAGTAGTAGAAACTTTAGAAGCTAATTCTAGACCTTTCATATCTGGAATAGCTGCTAATTCTTTTTTTAACTCTTCTATTGATGTATCATCAGTACAGATTACCGCGTTTTGCGCACCATGATCTCGAATATAACTCACTAAAGCACGAGTGTCAACATCTGATATACAAATCAAATTTTCTTTTTTAAAATAATCAAAAAGATTACTTTCAGAATTTGGGCGTGAATGAGAACTTGAAAAATTTTTACAAACTAACCCTGAAATCATAATTTTTTCAGATTCTACTTCCGCTGCATTTACCCCATAGTTACCAATGTGTGCATTAGTAGTAACCATGATTTGACCAAAATAAGAAGGGTCGGTAAAAATTTCTTGATAACCCGTAGTACCTGTGTTAAAACAAACTTCTCCAAAAGTTTTGCCTGATATTCCTACAGATTTACCGTGAAAAATTGTTCCGTCTGCCAGAAGTAAAGTCGCAGACTGTTTTGTTGTGTGTTGCATTGTTAAAAAAAGTTTGACAAATTTATTCAAAAAAAAAAGGATAAACCAATAAGTTTATCCTTTTTTATATTTATGAATTGAGCATCATATTATTCTGCAGATTCAGAAGATTCTTCAGTTGCAGGAGTTTCAGCAGCACCTTCAGCTTTTTTAGCTTTAGCTCCACCACGACGGCTTTTAGCTTTTTTAACTTCTTTTTTACCACCGTTATAGATTTCGTTGAAGTCTACGAACTCAATCATTGCCATATCAGCGTTATCTCCTAAACGGTTACCTAACTTGATGATACGAGTATATCCTCCTGGACGGTCACCTACTTTAGCAGCTACATCTCTGAATAATTCAGTAACCGCATATTTATTTCTTAAGTAAGCGAAAACTGTACGACGATTATGAGTAGTATCTTCTTTTGATTTTGTTACTAAAGGCTCAACAAATTGTTTAAGTGCTTTAGCTTTAGCTACAGTTGTATTAATACGCTTATGCTCGATTAACGAACATGCCATATTAGCTAACATAGCTTTTCTATGTCCAGTCTGTCTGCTTAAATGGTTTACTTTTTTTCCGTGTCTCATGACGTTGCTTTTTAAACTTCATCTTGCATCAATCCACCTTGGAGAGCAAAATATGAAGGCTATTATTCTTTATCTAACTTATATTTTGACAAATCCATTCCGAACGTTAAGTTCTTATTGGCAACTAACTCATCAAGTTCAGTTAATGATTTTTTACCAAAATTGCGGAATTTCATTAAGTCATGTTTGTTGAACGATACTAAGTCTCCTAATGTATCAACTTCAGCAGCCTTTAAGCAGTTTAATGCTCTTACAGATAAGTCCATATCAACTAACTTAGTTTTCAATAACTGTCTCATGTGTAACGATTCTTCGTCATATGATTCTGTTTGAGCAATTTCATCAGCCTCAAGAGTGATTCTCTCATCAGAGAATAACATAAAATGGTGAATTAATACCTTAGCCGCTTCAGTTAGAGCATCTTTAGGATGGATAGAACCATCTGTTTTGATTTCAAAAACTAATTTTTCATAATCCGTTTTTTGCTCAACACGGAAGTTTTCGATAGCGTACTTCACATTCTTTACAGGTGTAAAGATAGAATCAGTAAATATAGTACCGATTGCAGCATTTTGTTTTTTGTTTTCCTCTGCTGGAACATAACCACGACCTTTCTCGATCGTCATTTCCATGTTCAAATTTACATTGCTGTCTAAATTACAAATTACTAATTCAGGATTTAACACTTGGAAACCTGAAATAAATTTTTGAAAATCACCAGCAGTAATTTGATCTTTACCTGATAAAGAAATAGAAACTGATTCGTTATCGATATCTTCAATTTGACGTTTAAAACGTACTTGTTTTAAGTTAAGGATAATTTCAGTTACGTCTTCTACAACACCAGGTATAGTAGAGAACTCATGATCCACTCCTTCAATACGAATAGAAGTGATAGCATAACCCTCAAGAGCAGAAAGTAAAACTCTTCTTAAAGCGTTACCAACAGTCAATCCGTAACCTGGTTCAAGAGGTCTGAATTCGAATTTGCCTTCGAAATCAGTAGAATCGATCATGATAACTTTATCGGGCTTCTGAAAATTAAATATTGCCATAAATTTCGACTGATGTCAATTATTATTATTTGTTGTACAATTCGACAATTAGTTGTTCTTTAATGTTCTCAGGGATTTGTAATCTTTGAGGAACAGAAACAAAAGTACCTTCTTTTGTATCATTATTCCACACGATCCACTCATATACTTGAGAAGCAGCAGCTAAAGAACGTTCGATTGATTCTAAAGATTTAGATTTTTCACGAACAGCAACTTTGTCACCTGGTTTTAAATGGTAAGAAGGAACGTTAACCACTTCACCATTTACTGTAATATGTCTATGAGTTACAATTTGTCTAGCAGCTCTTCTTGAAGGTGCCACACCCATTCTGTAAACTACGTTATCTAAACGAGCTTCACATAATTGTAAAAGGATTTCACCTGTTACACCAGAAGCAGCAGAAGCTTTTTCGAATAAATTTCTGAATTGTTTTTCTAAAATACCATAAGTATATTTAGCTTTTTGCTTTTCCATTAACTGAACAGCATATTCAGATTTTTTACCTCTTTTTTTAGCTAAACCATGTTGCCCTGGAGGGTAGTTTCTTTTTTCGAAGGCTCTGTCATCTCCGAAGATTGCTTCGCCAAATTTACGAGCAATTTTAGTTTTTGGACCAGTATATCTTGCCATTTCTAATACATTTTTAAGGTTGAGATTATGAATTCAGGTCTTATTTATCCTCCGATAATCTATATTCAACCTAGTTATACTTAATTAAATCAAACTATAAAGATGTTAAAAATTCAAACATCCTTAAACTCTACGTCTTTTTGGAGGACGACATCCGTTGTGTGGTAATGGAGTAACGTCAATAATTTCTGTCACTTCGATACCTGAGTTATGGATTGAGCGGATTGCTGATTCTCTTCCGTTTCCAGGTCCTTTTACAAACACTTTCACTTTTTTAAGACCAGCTTCTAAAGCAACTTTTGAGCAATCTTCTGCTGCCATTTGAGCTGCATACGGAGTATTCTTTTTAGAACCTCTGAAACCCATTTTACCAGCAGATGACCAAGCTACAACTTCACCTTTCTTGTTTGTTAAAGAAATGATGATGTTGTTAAAAGTTGAACTTACGTGCGCCTCACCAGTAGACTCAACAACAACTTTACGTTTTTTTGTATTTGCTTTCGCCATATTACTAATTATTATTTAGTTGCTTTCTTCTTGTTAGCAACAGTTTTTCTTTTACCTTTTCTTGTTCTAGAATTGTTCTTAGTTCTTTGACCTCTTAAAGGAAGACCAGATCTGTGACGGATTCCTCTGTAACATCCGATATCCATTAAACGTTTGATGTTTAATGATGTTTCAGAACGTAATTCTCCTTCAATTTTGTAATAAGAAACCGCTTCACGGATTGCACCGATTTCATCGTCATTCCATTCAGACACTTTTTTATCTTGGCTTACCTGAGCTTTCTCTAAGATTTTGATAGCTCTACTTTTTCCAATTCCGAAGATATATGTCAAAGCGATGACACCTCTTTTGTTTTTAGGTATATCTACCCCTGCTATTCTTGCCATAATTATCCTTGTCTTTGTTTAAATCTAGGATTCTTTTTGTTAATAACGTATAATCTTCCTTTTCTACGAACGATAATGCATTCCGCACTTCTCTTCTTAATTGATGCTCTTACTTTCATTTTAGTATCTATAAGTAATTCTTGCTTTAGACAAATCGTAAGGGCTCATTTCTAGTTTCACTTTGTCACCAGGTAACAATTTGATGTAGTGCATACGCATTTTTCCAGAAATGTGAGCAATTACAACATGCCCGTTTTCTAATTCTACACGGAACATGGCATTGGACAATGCCTCTATAATTGTTCCATCTTGTTCAATTGCTGATTGTTTTGCCATATTAAGCTACTGCTTTTCTGTTTTTACCTGTTTTCATCAAACCATCATAATGCTGATTCAACAAGTATGAATTGATTTGCTGAATTGTATCTATTGCAACTCCAACCAAAATCAAGAGTGATGTACCACCAAAGAACAATGCCCATTGTTGCTGTACTCCTAACACATTCATAACAATAGCTGGGAACACAGCTAACAATGCTAAGAAGATAGCTCCTGGGAATGTAATTAAAGACATCACATGATCTAAAAAGTCAGCTGTTTCCATTCCAGGCTTAACTCCTGGGATAAAACCACCACTTCTCTTTAAATCATCAGCCATTCTTGTTGTTGGCATAGTAATAGCAGTGTAAAAGTACGTAAAAATTACAATTAACGTAGCAAACACTAAATTATACTCCCAACCAAATATATTTTGGAATCTTGTACTGATCGATTGAGCTGTTTCAGAAGATGATAAACCAGCCACGGCAGCAGGTATAAACATAATAGCTTGCGCAAAAATGATTGGCATAACACCTGAAGCATTCAACTTCAAAGGAATAAATTGACGATTACCCCCCATCAAGTCTTGCTCTAGATCTCCAGAAACGGTACGGCGTGCATATTGCACTGCCACTTTTCTAACTGCCATAGTCATTAAAACGCAGGCAATAATGACAAGTAACCACACGATGATTTCTACAACAATCTTCATTAAACCTCCGTTGTTTTGAGAAACAGCAGATGAAAACTCCTGAGCAAATGCTTGTGGTAAACGAGCAACAATACCTACTAAGATTAACAACGAAATACCGTTTCCGATACCTTTATCTGTAATTTTTTCACCTAACCACATCGCAAATAAAGTACCAGTAGTTAAAATTAATACAGATGAGAACAAGAAAGCAAATGAATTAAATCCTAATAAAAATGCTTCACCTGGTAAAGTACGGTATAAGTTATAAATATAACCAGGACCTTGAATTAACGTAATACCAATAGTTAACCATCTTGTAATTTGGTTCATCTTTTTTCTTCCACTTTCTCCTTCTTTTTGTAATTTTTGCAAATAAGGGATAGCGATTCCCATTAACTGAACTACAATTGAAGCAGAAATATAAGGCATTATACCCAACGCAAAAACAGATGCTTGTGAAAAAGCACCTCCCGTAAATACATTAATTAACCAACCAATACCTTTATCAGTCTGATTGGTTAACCCTTGCAACTTAGTCGCATCAATTCCCGGCAATGTTACGTGAGCTCCGAAACGATAAACTAACAGAAGTCCTAATGTAAATAGGACTCTGTTTCTTAGTTCCTCAATTTTCCAAACGTTTTGTAACGATTCAATAAATTTTTTCATCGTGTCTAGAAAATTTATAATTCTATAGCTTCTCCTCCAGCTGCTTCAATAGCTGCTTTAGCAGATGCTGTGAATTTGTGTGCACTAACTTTTAATTTAGTTTTAAGCTCACCTCTACCTAAAATCTTAACAACTTCAGTTTTAGTAGCTAAACGATTTGCAACTAAAGTAGCAAAATCTACTGTATCAGTTACAACACCATTATCAACTAGAGCTTGTAAAGTATCTAAGTTTACACCTTGATATTCAACTCTATTGATATTTTTGAAACCAAACTTAGGAACACGTCTTTGAAGAGGCATTTGCCCTCCTTCAAAACCAATTTTTTTAGAGTAACCTGAACGAGATTTAGCTCCTTTGTGACCACGTGCAGCAGTACCACCTTTACCAGAACCTTCTCCTCTACCTACTCTTTTATTTTGGTTATGTGTTGAACCTTCAGCTGGCTGTAAATTACTTAAATTCATAACAGTCATTTGTTATTTAGTTTCTTCTGTAGAAACTAAGTGTTTAACTTTATTTACCATTCCAAGGATAGCAGGAGTTCCTTCATGCTCAACTACTTGACCCATTTTACGAAGTCCTAAAGCTTGCATTGTTCTCTTTTGATCCTGAGGACAATTAATAATGCTTCTTACTTGTTTTACTAATATCTTAGCCATAATTTCCTTGAATTAACCTTTGAATACTTTCTCTAAAGATACTCCTCTTTGTTTAGCCACAGTAACTGCACTTCTCATTTGCAGTAAAGCATCAAAAGTTGCTTTTACCACATTATGAGGGTTAGAAGAACCTTGAGATTTAGATAATACATCGTGAACTCCTACTGATTCAAGAACCGCACGTACAGCACCACCTGCAATTACTCCAGTACCATGAGAAGCTGGCATTAATAATACTCTAGCTCCACCAAACTTACCTTTTTGTTCGTGTGGCACAGATTGTCCACTCAAAGGAATTCTTACTAAGTTTTTCTTAGCATCTTCTACTGCTTTTGCAATAGCTTCAGAAACGTCTTTAGATTTTCCTAATCCGTGACCCACTACACCGTTCTCGTCACCTACTACTACGATAGCTGAAAAACCAAATGCTCTACCACCTTTAGTAACTTTAGTAACACGATTAACACTAACCAAACGATCTTTCAATTCAAGACCTCCTGGTTTTACTAGTTCTACGTTTTTATAATTATGATACATAATTTCTTAGAATTTTAATCCAGCCGCTCTAGCGCCTTCTGCTAATGATTGAACACGACCATGGTATAAATAACCACCTCTATCAAATGTTACTGTATCGATACCTGCTTTTAAAGCTTTTTCAGCAAGTAATTTTCCAACTACTGCTGCTACTTCAATTTTAGTACCTTTAGCATCCACCTCTTTTTCACGAGAAGAAGCTGCTAATAATGTAACACCATTTACATCATCTATAAGCTGAGCATAGATTTCTTTGTTACTTCTGAATACAGATAAACGAGGTCTTGCAGCTGTACCGCTTACAATTTTTCTAATTCTGTACTGTATTCTTTGTCTTCTTTCAGATTTTGTTAATGACATAATCTTAATTTTTAAGCTGATTTACCTGCTTTTCTTCTTAATACTTCACCTACAAACTTAATACCTTTTCCTTTATATGGTTCAGGCTTACGGAAAGAACGGATTTTAGCCGCTACTTGCCCTAATAATTGTTTATCATAAGAAGTTAGCTTTACAATAGGATTTTTACCTTTTTCAGAAACAGTTTCCACAGTTACCTCTGAAGCTACTTCTAAAACGATATTATGAGAATACCCTAAAGCTAAATCAAGTTTATTCCCTTGATTAGAAGCACGGTATCCAACACCTACTAATTCTAATTCTTTTGTAAAACCAGTAGATACACCAGTAATCATGTTATTAATTAAAGCTCTAAATAAACCATGTTGAGCTCTTTCTTCTTTGCTATCTGCAGCTCTTGAAACAAGAACCTGATTTTCTTCAATAGTTACTGTTACGTTGTCAGTAATCTCTTGAGAAAGCTCTCCTAATTTCCCTTTTACAGTAATAACTGAATCTTTTAATTCTACAGTTACTCCAGCAGGAATGGCGATTGGACTTTTACCTATTCTTGACATCTCTTAACTCTTTTTTAGTATACGTAACAAATTACCTCACCACCTACATTTAACTGTCTAGCTTGCTTGTCAGTCATTACTCCTTTAGAAGTAGAGACAATAGCAACGCCTAAACCATTTAAAATTCTAGGTAATTTAGTGGCACCTGCATACTTACGTAAACCTGGTTTACTAATTCTTTGAATGTTCTTGATTACCGCTTCCTTAGTATCTTTATCATACTTTAAAGCGATTTTGATTGTTCCTTGAACAGTCTCATTTTCGAATTTGTAGCTAAGGATATAACCTTGATCGAATAAGATTTTTGTGATTTCTTTTTTAAGATTAGATGCAGGAATCTCTACCACTTTGTGGCTTGCCTTCGAAGCATTTCTAATTCTTGTTAAGAAATCCGCAATTGGATCTGTATACATATAAACAAAATTGCGGTTATGGTTTTCAACCCACACTCGTGGGTTGAACCTATAACCTGTTAATAATCTCTTTTATAATCTTACCAGCTAGCTTTTCTAACTCCTGGTATCAATCCTTGGTTTGCCATTTCACGGAAAGTTACACGTGAAATACCGAATTGACGCATATACCCTCTTGGTCTACCTGTTAATTTACAACGATTGTGCAAACGAACTGGCGAAGCATTCTTTGGTAATTTTTGCAAAGATACATAATCTCCAGCTTCTAACAAAGCTTTTCTTTTCTCTGCATATTTTTCTACCGTTTTTTGTCTTTTCACCTCGCGGGCTTTCATTGATTCTTTAGCCATGTCTTAATTCTTTTTAAAAGGTAAACCTAATTCAGCTAATAATGATTTTGCTTCCTTATCTGTTTGTGCAGATGTTACGAAAGTAATATCCATACCCGTAATTTTATTTACTTTATCGATATCAATTTCAGGGAAGATAATTTGCTCAAGAACTCCAAGGTTGTAATTTCCTCTACCGTCAAAACCTGTAGATTTAATACCGTTAAAGTCTCTCACACGTGGCAATGAAGCGGTGATCAAACGATCTAAAAACTCATACATTCTTTCTCCACGTAAAGTTACTTTTGCACCAATTGGCATCCCTTTTCTTAATTTAAAAGACGCAACGTCTTTTTTAGAAATAGTAGCTACTGCTTTTTGACCAGTAATCTTTGTCAATTCTTCTACAGCATATTCGATAAGTTTCTTATCTGAAACCGCTGCACCAACTCCTTTACTTAAAACGATTTTTTCCAATTTAGGAACTTGCATTACGTTTTTGTAACCGAATTCAGCTGTAAGAGCAGCAATTACTCTGCTCTTATATTCTTCTTTTAGTCTAGGTATATAAGCCATCACTATAATACTTGATTAGATTTTTTTGAAAATCTTACTTTCTTATCTCCTTCTACTTTAAAACCAACTTTAGTAGCATTACCTTTAGCATCTACTAACATTAAGTTTGAAACGTGTATAGGAGCTTCTTTTTTAACGATTCCACCTTGAGGATTTTGAGCACTTGGCTTAGTGTGTTTAGACACTATATTTACCCCCTCAACTACCGCTTTGTTTTTTTCACGAATTACACGTAAAACCTTACCTTCAGCACCTTTGTGGTCACCTGCGATAACCTTTACAGTGTCACCTGATTTTATTTTTAGCTTCATCATCGTAATAATAATTAAAGCACTTCTGGTGCTAATGATACAATTTTCATGAATTGTTTTTCACGAAGTTCTCTAGCTACTGGACCGAATACACGAGTTCCTCTCATTTCACCTGCTGCATTTAACAACACACAAGCGTTATCATCGAAACGGATATAAGATCCATCTGCTCTTCTTACTTCTTTTTTAGTTCTAACAACAACTGCAGTTGAAACCGCACCTTTCTTAACGTTTCCGTTAGGAGTTGCATCTTTGATAGCTACTACAATTTTGTCACCAACTGAGGCGTAACGTCTTTTTGTTCCACCTAAAACACGGATAGTTAAAACTTCTTTAGCTCCCGTATTATCTGCTACTTTTAGTCTTGATTCTTGTTGTACCATAATTATTTCGCTCTTTCAATGATTTCAACTAATCTCCAACACTTAGTTTTACTTAATGGACGAGTTTCCATGATTTTCACTGTATCACCAATGTTACAGTCATTCTTTTCGTCGTGTGCAACATATTTCTTAGTTTTTAACACGAACTTACCATATAATGGGTGTTTTACTTTAGTTACTTGAGAAACAACAATAGACTTATCCATTTTGTTAGAAGTAACAACACCAACTCTCTCTTTTCTTAAATTTCTTTTTTCCATCTTTTCAGCTGAATACTATTTATTGAAGCTCTCTTTTAGTTAATTCAGTTGCGATTCTCGCTACTGAACGTCTGATACTTCTAATTTGAAGTGGATTCTCGATTGGAGAAATAGCATGAGCAATTTTCAGGTCGGCATAAGTCTTTTTTAATTGAACTAGCTTTTCTTGTAACTCAGCTGCAGATAGATTTTTAATTTCTGATTGTTTCATAATCTTCTTATATTATGCTTCGAAATCTCTAGCAACGACGAATTTAGTTTTTACTGGTAATTTTTGAGCTGCAAGACGTAAAGCCTCTTTTGCAACTGCTAGTGGTACGCCACCTACCTCAAACATAATTCTTCCTGGTTTAACAACAGCAGCCCAGTATTCAACTGCACCTTTACCTTTACCCATACGTACTTCAAGAGGCTTCTTAGTGATAGGTTTGTCTGGGAAAATTTTGATCCATAATTGCCCTTCACGTTTCATATAACGAGTTGCTGCAATACGAGCCGCTTCGATTTGGCGTGAAGTTAAGAAAGCACCTGTTTCGTGAACCGATTTAATTCCAAACATTCCATTTGAAAGTTCGTGACCTCTATTAGAGTTCCCTTTCATTCTACCTTTCTGTACCTTACGGTATTTTGTTCTTTTAGGCTGTAACATTTTTCTTTAATTTAAAAATTACTTTCTTTTACGAGCTCCTTGTTTACCGTTTGATTTTCCACCACGTGGAGCATCACCACCCTTACCACCTTGTGCAGCTTTTTTATCCATACCTACAAGTGGAGAAAGGTCTCTTTTACCGTAAACTTCACCTTTCATGATCCATACTTTAACCCCCATTCTACCATAAGTAGTATGCGCTTCAGCTAAAGCATAATCAATGTCAGCTCTGAAAGTTGATAGAGGAATACGTCCTTCTTTGAAACTTTCTGAACGTGCCATTTCAGCACCATTTAAACGACCAGAAATCATTACTTTGATACCTTCAGCGTTCATTCTCATAGAAGCTGCAATAGCCATTTTGATTGCTCTTCTGTAAGAAATACGACCTTCAATTTGACGACAGATGCTATTAGCAACTAAATAAGCGTCTAACTCAGGTCTTTTGATTTCAAAGATGTTGATTTGAACCTCTTTGTCAGTAATTTTCTTAAGTTCTTCTTTTAACTTGTCTACCTCTTGACCACCTTTCCCGATAATGATACCAGGTCTAGCAGTAGTGATAGTAACGGTTACAAGTTTTAAAGTTCTCTCGATGATTACTTTTGACACACTAGCTTTTGATAAACGAGCGTGGATATACTTTCTGATTTTGTAATCTTCAGCGATTTTATCACCGTAGTCATTACCACCATACCAGTTAGAATCCCATCCTCTGATGATACCAAGGCGATTTCCGATTGGATTAGTCTTTTGTCCCATCTTTATTAATTGCTTTGTGTGTTATTAATTGATCCTAATACGATTGTTACGTGATTAGAACGTTTTCTAATTCTGTGTGCACGACCTTGTGGTGCTGGACGTAATCTTTTTAACATCATACCACCATCCACTTTGATCTCTTTTACAAATAAGCCTGCTTCAGCTACATCACCTTCACTATTTTTTTGCTCCCAGTTATTGATTGCAGATAATAAAAGTTTTTCTAATTTTCTTGAAGCTTCTTTTTGACTAAAACGTAATATGTTTAGTGCATTCTCAACTTTCTGACCTCTTACCAAGTCTGCTACTAAGCGCATTTTTCTAGGTGAAGTAGGGCAGTTATTTAACTTAGCAAATGCGATAGACTTATTAGCCTCTTTTCTTGCCTCTGCTGTTTCTCTTTTACGAACTCCCATGTCTTCTTTTATTTTTTACCTTTATTTTTAGCTCCAGCGTGACCTCTAAAAGATCTAGTTGGTGAAAACTCACCTAACTTATGTCCTACCATGTTTTCAGTAACATATACTGGAACAAATTGACGACCGTTGTGAACTGCGATTGTTTGTCCTACGAAATCAGGAGTAATCATTGAAGCTCTAGACCAAGTTTTAACAACATTCTTGTTTCCTGCTTCAGCATTCTCCAATACTTTCTTCTCTAATTTATAGTGTACGAAAGGTCCTTTTTTTAATGAACGTGCCATATCTTATTATTTCTTTCTACGTTCTACAATATACTTGTTGCTCGGGTTTTGTTTAGCACGGGTTCTATAACCTTTAGCTGGTAAACCTTTTCTTGAACGTGGGTGACCTCCAGATGAACGTCCTTCACCACCACCCATTGGGTGATCAACTGGGTTCATTGCTACCGGTCTAGTTCTTGGTCTTCTACCTAACCATCTAGATCTACCTGCCTTACCAGAAACAATTAACTGGTGGTCAGAGTTAGAAACTGCTCCGATTGTTGCAGTACAAGTTAATAAGATTAATCTTGTTTCTCCAGAAGGCATTTTGATAGTAGCATATTTACCATCACGAGCCATTAACTGAGCAAATGTACCTGCCGAACGAGCGATTGTTGCACCTTGACCTGGACGTAACTCAATACAAGAAATTACTGTTCCTAGAGGAATTTTGCTTAATGGCATAGTGTTACCGATTTCTGGAGCTACATCAGCACCTGAAATAACAGTTTGTCCTACTTTTAAACCATTTTGAGCAATGATATATCTTTTTTCACCATCAGCATAAGCTAATAACGCGATAAAAGCAGTTCTGTTTGGATCATACTCAATTGATTTCACTGTAGCTGGAATACCATCTTTAGTTCTTTTGAAATCAATGATACGATATCTTTGTTTGTGACCACCGCCTGTATAGCGCATAGTCATCTTTCCTTGACTATTTCTACCTCCAGATGATTTTTTCGGCGCGATTAATGAACGCTCCGGCTTATCAGTAGTAATGGCGTCAAAACCATTAACAACTCTAAAACGCTGACCTGGGGTAATAGGTTTTAATTTTCTTACTGACATCTTACTTTACTTAGTTGTTGTAAAAATCAATTGTTTCTCCTTCTTTAACTTGTACGATTGCTTTTTTATAAGCATTAGTTTTCCCTGATATCATACCACTTTTTGTATATTTAGTAGTACGATCTGGACGTACATTCATTGTATTTACCTCTACAACAGTTACACCATAAGCAGCCTCAACAGCTTTCTTAATTTGAACTTTGTTAGCTTTTTTATCTACAACGAAACCAAAACGGTTGAATATTTCTCCGTCTTTAGTTACTTTTTCTGTAACGATAGGTTTTATAATGATACTCATGGCCTATTATTTGCTTAAATTTTGTTCGATTCCTTCTAAAGATCCCTCTAAAAGAACTAAATTATTTGCGTTTAATATCGCATAAGTACTTAATTCTGAGTTAGTGATTACAGAAGATTTTTGTAAGTTACGAGATGATAAATAAACATTTTTGTTTTCACCACCTAAAACGAACAATGATTTTTTGTTTTCTAACCCTAACGCTTTTAACACGTTAATGAAATTTTTAGTACTTGGAGCTTCGAAACCGAAGTCTTCTAATACGATTAAGTTAGATTCTTTCGCCTTTAAAGCTAAAGCAGATTTACGAGCTAAACGCTTTAATGCTTTATTTAATT
Organism: Flavobacterium sp. TN-1; assembly: GCF_052828645.1. Lineage (NCBI taxonomy): Bacteria > Pseudomonadati > Bacteroidota > Flavobacteriia > Flavobacteriales > Flavobacteriaceae > Flavobacterium > Flavobacterium sp. TN-1. The sequence continues at coordinate 1,719,835 of NZ_CM128253.1, read as the reverse complement.
TAAAAGAATAGTTTCTTGGTCTTGGACCGAAAACAGTTCCTCCTCCTTTAAACAAAGGACTCTTTTTAGATCCTGCACGAGCAGTACCAGTTCCTTTTTGTTTTTTAATTTTACGAGTACTACCAGCAACTTCAGCTCTTTCTTTAGCTTTGTGTGTCCCTTGACGTTGATTAGCCAAATATTGTTTCACATCTAAGTAAAGAGCATGGTTATTAGGCTCAATTGCGAAAACTGAATCAGAAAGCTGTACTTTTCTTCCAGTATCTTTTCCGTTGATATCTAATACTTTTACTTCCATTACTTCTGAATGATTACATAAGAGTCTTTATGCCCAGGAACACATCCTTTAACAACAAGTAGGTTCTTTTCAGCAACTACTCTTAAAACTCTAAGATTTTGAACTTTAACATTGTCTCCACCCATTCTTCCAGCCATACGCATTCCTTTGAATACTCTAGAAGGATAAGATGAAGCACCTACTGAACCTGGTGCTCTTAAACGGTTGTGCTGACCGTGAGTAACTTGTCCAACACCACCAAATCCGTGACGTTTTACAACCCCTTGAAAACCTTTACCTTTAGAAACACCTTGAACATCTACGAATTCACCTTCAGCGAATAAGTCTACAGTGATCACATCACCTAATTTGTGCTCATTTTCAAACCCTTGGAATTCAACAACTTTCTTTTTCGCAACTGTCCCAGCCTTTTTGAAGTGACCTTCAGCAGCTTTTGTAGTGTGCTTTGCAGATTTGTCATCGAAACCAAGTTGAAGAGCCTCATACCCGTCAACCTCATTGGTTCTGACTTGGGTAACAACGCAAGGACCAACTTCAATAACAGTACAAGGGATATTTTTCCCGTTCTCGTCGAAGATGCTAGTCATTCCGATTTTCTTTCCGATTAACCCAGACATACTTAAATAATTAATTATTAATAATATATAAAACTCTAATTTTGAGTGCGCAAAAGTAAGCATTATGTTTTGAATATCAAAACATAATGCTTAAATATTTTAATTTAAGTGATTTATCACACTTTAATTTCAACTTCTACTCCACTTGGAAGCTCTAATTTCATTAAAGCGTCGATCGTTTTTGAAGATGAAGAATAAATATCTAACAATCTTTTATATGAACTCACTTCGAATTGTTCTCTTGATTTTTTGTTTACGTGCGGAGAACGTAACACAGTGAAAATCTTTTTGTTAGTAGGTAATGGAATTGGACCAGTAACTACTGCACCTGTACTTTTTACAGTTTTTACGATTTTTTCTGCTGATTTATCAACCAACATATGATCGTAAGATTTTAATTTTATTCTGATTTTTTGACTCATTTTCTTAAAAATTAAGCGTTACCTTTAGCTTTCTTAATTACTGCCTCTGAAATGTTAGATGGAGTTTCTTCGTAGTGAGAAAATTCCATTGTTGATGTAGCACGACCTGAAGATAATGTTCTTAAAGTAGTTACATAACCAAACATTTCTGATAATGGAACGTTTGCTTTAATAGTCTTAGCACCGTTTCTATCACCCATATCATTTACTTGACCACGACGACGGTTTAAGTCACCTACGATATCACCCATGTTTTCTTCTGGAGTGATAACTTCAATTTTCATGATTGGCTCAAGGATTACAGCTCCAGCAGCTTTTGCCACTTCTTTGTAACCTAATTTAGCAGCTAATTCAAAAGATAAAGCATCTGAATCCACCGCGTGGTAAGAACCGTCTAATAAAGTTACTTTTAAACTATCCACAACATATCCTGCTAAAGGACCTTGTTTCATAGCTTCTCTAAAACCTTTTTCAACAGCTGGAATATATTCCTTAGGAACGTTACCACCTTTAACTTCATTAACAAACGTTAATCCAACAGTTCCTGCTTCAGCTGGCTCTAAACGGAAAACGATATCACCGAATTTACCACGTCCACCCGATTGTTTTTTATAAACTTCACGGTGTTGCGCAGATTTTGTAAAGGCTTCTTTGTACTCTACCTGAGGCTCTCCTTGATCTACTTCAACCTTGAACTCACGTTTCATACGGTCTACTAAGATATCTAAGTGAAGCTCACCCATACCAGAGATAATCGTTTGACCTGAAGCCTCATCAGTTCTAACTGTAAATGTTGGATCTTCTTCAGCTAATTTAGCCAAAGCCATACCCATTTTATCTACGTCAGCTTTTGTTTTAGGCTCAATAGCGATACCAATTACTGGATCAGGGAATTTCATTGATTCAAGGATGATAGGATTTTTCTCATCACACATTGTATCACCTGTCTTGATATCTTTAAAACCTACTGCCGCTCCAATATCACCTGCCTCGATATATTCGATTGGATTTTGCTTGTTAGCGTGCATTTGGTAGATACGAGAGATACGTTCTTTATTTCCTGAACGCGTGTTCAAGATATAAGAACCTGCATCTAAACGACCAGAATAAGCACGGAAGAACGCTAAACGACCAACGTAAGGGTCAGTAGCAATTTTAAATGCTAAAGCAGCAAACGGCTCTTTTACATCTGGACGACGTAAGATTTTAGTTTGATCTTCTTCTAATAAATCTGCATCATCAGGGTGAATACCTTCGATACCTTCTTTATCTAAAGGAGATGGTAAATATTTACAAACTGCATCTAACATGAACTGAACTCCTTTGTTTTTGAATGAAGATCCACATAACATTGGAATAATAGCCATATCAATAGTCGCAGCACGTAACGCGTTATTAATTTCGTCTTCAGTAATTGAATTTTCATCTTCCATGTACTTATCTAATAAGTTTTCATCATAAGAAGCGATCTCTTCAATTAATTTAGAACGATATTCCTTTACTTCATCAACCATATCCGCAGGGATATCAATAATATCAAAAGTAGCACCTTGTGTTTCATCATGCCATACAATAGCTTGATTTTTCACCAAGTCAACTACTCCTTTAAAATCGTTTTCCTCACCGATTGGCAATGTAATAGCTACTGCATTAGAACGTAACATATCCTTAACTTGTTGACACACATTAAGGAAGTTAGAACCTTGACGGTCCATTTTATTTACGAATCCCATACGAGGAACTCTATATTGGTCAGCTAATCTCCAGTTTGTCTCAGATTGAGGCTCAACACCATCAACTGCAGAAAACAAGAATACTAAACCATCTAATACACGTAATGAACGGTTTACCTCTACTGTAAAGTCAACGTGACCTGGAGTATCGATAATATTAAAGTGGTAAGGCTTAGATTCTGCAATGTTTTTACCTTGATCAGTTGGAAAATTCCAAGTACAAGTTGTAGCTGCAGAAGTAATAGTAATACCTCTTTCTTGCTCCTGAGCCATCCAGTCCATAGTAGCAGCACCATCGTGCACCTCACCAATTTTGTGAGACTTACCTGTATAGAACAAGATACGCTCTGTAGTGGTAGTTTTACCTGCATCGATGTGAGCAGCAATACCAATATTTCTAGTATATTTTAAATCTCTTGCCATTTCTTTACGAATTAAAATCTAAAGTGAGAGAATGCTTTATTAGCTTCCGCCATTTTATGAGTATCCATTCTTTTCTTAACAGCAGCACCTTCTTCTTTAGCCGCAGCTAAAATTTCAGACGCTAAACGAGCTGCCATAGATTTCTCATTTCTTCTTCTAGCATAAAGAATTAACCATTTCATCGACATAGAAATTTTTCTATCTGGACGAATTGGCATTGGTATTTGAAAAGTAGCACCTCCCACACGACGAGAACGAACTTCTACGTGAGGCATAACATTAGTTAAAGCATCTTTCCAAATTTCTAATGATGTCTTTTCAGCATCTTGCTTTTTAGTTTCAACGATCTCTAAAGCATCGTAGAATACTGCAAAAGCAGTCGATTTTTTACCATCCCACATTAAGTTGTTCACAAAACGTGTAACTAATTGATCGTTAAATTTTGGATCTGGTAAAAGAGGTCTTTTTTTGGCCTGTCTTTTTCTCATTTCTTTTTGTTACTTTTTTAAAGTTTCAAGTTTCAAGTTTGAAGTTTCAAGTTTACAGCTCTTCGCTTTTCACTAATTACTTTTCACTTTTCACTCTTTACTTAATTAAAAATTACTTTTTGTCTTTAGGGCGTTTAGCACCATATTTAGATCTTCTTTGTAAACGACCGTTAACTCCGGCAGTATCCAAAGCACCACGTACGATGTGGTATCTAACTCCTGGTAAATCTTTTACCCTTCCACCTCTAACTAATACTATCGAGTGCTCTTGTAGATTGTGTCCTTCTCCTGGGATGTAAGCATTTACTTCATTACCGTTAGTCAAACGTACACGCGCAACTTTACGCATTGCAGAGTTTGGCTTTTTAGGCGTTGTAGTATATACACGCGTACAAACCCCTCTTCTTTGAGGACAAGAATCCAAAGCAGCCGATTTACTCTTCTTAGTTAATTTGGCTCTTCCAGTTCTTACTAATTGTTGAATTGTTGGCATAATTAATACTAAATTATTTACTAGTTTATAAAATCCCGCTATTTACGCGGGCTGCAAAGGTATATATAATTTCCAAAAAAACAAACTCTAAAACATTAATTTTCAGCACTATTCTTTTCTACACAATCAAAATGATTTTTTTACATTATTTTTACCCCAAAAGACAAGCCTTGAAACCTTTTTATTATATCATATTTTTTTTTATTTTTCCTCACAAAAACTGGGGACAATACACTTACCTAGAAATCAAAGGAAACTCTACCTATCAAAGCAAAATAATAGATTCTATACCCTTTTCAAAAAAACATCTTGATTCTATTTCTCTTTTTAAAGAAATCAATAAAATCACTAAAACCTTAACTCAACAAGGCTACATAGAACAAAAAATAATATCCAACACTAAATTTAACGACAGCACACGCATCATAAAATATGAACTCGGGAGTCGTATACAAAAAATCCACATTTACCTAGGAAATCATAAAATCTTATTAGAGGAAAAACAGGACACTTTAAAAATAAATTTTAAAAACCTAGACACACAACTCTTAAATTTCACTAAGATATTAGAAAAAAAAGGATTTCCTTTAACTGAAATAAAACTCTCCAACATAAAGAAAGAAAAACAAATTTTATATACAGAAATCACAATTCCTAAAGACACAAAAAGAAGTATTAGCGAAATACGAATAAATGGCTATTCCAACTTTCCAAAAAATCATTTACATCACATACAAAAACACTATCAAAGAAAAACTTTTAATGAAAATATTTCTATAGAAATTAAAAATAGTTTTAAAAAATTTCCTTTTTGCAAAACAATAAAAGAAGAAGAAGTTCTTTTCTCAAAGGACTCAACTATAATTTACGCTTATTTAGAAAAACAAAAAAAGAACACCTTTGACGGCTATATCGGATTCACTTCTTTAAAAAACAAACTAAAACTAAATGGTCATTTAGATTTAAAATTACTAAACACATTAAATTCAGGAGAAAAACTTAATCTATACTGGAACAATAATGGAGATCAGCAATCTCTTTTTAATTTAAGTTCTGAAATACCTTACATATTCAGAACTTCATTATCTTTAAAAGGCGATTTAAACTTTTTCAAACAAGACAGCACTTTTCAGAAAACAAAATCCGAAATAGAATTAGGATATTTAATAAATTACAACACTCGTTGTTATATAGGTTACCAAGAAACTGAATCAAGCGACATACAAAACTCAAAACTAAGAACACTAACAGATTATAAAAATTATTTTTATACTATTAGCTTTCAATTGACAAATCAAATTTCAAACGAAACACCGTTTAGCGAAAAAACGAATCTGATCTTTAAAACAGGAGCTGGAAAAAGAAACACAACAAACCATACAACACAATATTTCATATCCGCAGAATTATCTCATCTATTCTTATTCAACAACCAAAACAGCTTATTCATTAAAAGTCAAAATTATTACCTAAACAGCAATTTTTATTTAACCAATGAATTATTCCGATTCGGCGGAATTAACTCCATCAGAGGTTTTAACGACAATAGCCTTCAAGCTCATTTCTTAACTTCAATCATATCAGAATATCGATATAAAATCAACCACAACTTATACATACACAGTATTATTGACTACGCGCATACCGAAGATGCAACTTTAAAAACAAAGAACGACTTAAAAAGTTTTGGATTAGGTTTTTATTTAATCAACAAAAAAAGTCTTATTCACATACAATATAGCAATGGAAGAAGCAATAATACTGACTTAAAGATTAAAAATTCTATTTTTCATATAAATTTATCTTTTAATTTATAATAATCACTAAAAAATAAAATAAAAAAAATAAACTTTAAAATTTATTTCACATATTTGCATGAACTAATCAATTAATTATTTTATGAGATCAAAATTTAAATGGATTTACACACTACTGATAGTGTTGACAGTTCAGTTTTCTTTTGCACAAGAGAAAACTATTACTGGAGTGGTAACAGATGCTTCTGGACCATTACCTGGAGTAAATGTATTAGTTAAAGGTACACAACGTGGAACTTCAACGGGATTTGATGGTAAATACAGCATTAAGGCGAAAGAAGGAGAAACTTTAATCTTCTCTTTTATGGGAATGAAAGAAACTTCAAAAGTTGTTGGAGCTTCTAACATAATGAACACCGTAATGCAAAACGATTCTAAAGTTTTGGGAGAAGTAGTAGTTACAGCTCAAGGTATATCAAGAGAAAAAAAATCATTAGGATATTCAACACAAAAACTTGATGCGGCCACAATTAACCAAGTTCCGACTAGTAATTTCATTAATAACCTATCTGGTAAAGTTGCAGGTCTAGAAATAAGAAATAATTCTAATTTCGGAGGTTCTAGTAATATCGTCCTAAGGGGTACAAAAAGCTTAACTGGTAATAACCAAGCTCTTATCGTAATTGACGGAGTACCTATCAACAATTCTAACCTAAATGATTCCGACACAGCAAGTGGAAGACAAGGCTTTGATTTTGGTAACTCTGCCTCTGATATAGATCCAAATAATATTGAATCTATAAATGTTCTTAAAGGCACTTCTGCAACCGCCCTATACGGTAGTGAAGCTGCAAATGGAGCTATTATTATTACAACTAAAAAAGGTAAAAAAAGAACTGCCTTAGGAATCAGTATAAGTTCAACATTATCTATATCAAATGCAAATAAGCAAACCTTACCAACATATCAGAAAGAATATGGAGGGGGTTATGCTGGTGAAGGCAGTAACTATAATGCTGATATTTTTGGCAATCCTAATGCTGTAGTAAATTCAACAGGAGATGATGCTTCTTACGGAAATGCTTTCAATCCTAACCAATTGGTATACCAATGGAATTCATTTGTAATAGGAAACCCCAACTATGGAAAAGCTACTCCTTGGGTAGCAGCTTCAAATGACCCTAACAGTTTCTTTACAACTGCTTTTTCCACTGTAAATAATATCAATTTCAATGGAGGAGATGAAAAATCTGCTTATAATTTATCGTATACAAATAACAATGAAACTGGAATTTTACCAAACAGTAGTTTGAATAAAAACTCAATTAATGGTAACTTCTCAAGAGATTTTACAAATAAATTAAAATCAAATACCTTTATTACATTTACTGACCAAAGTACAAAAGGTAGAAATGCAACAGGTTACGGAGACAATATAATAACTGGTTTTAGACAATGGTGGCCAGTGAACGTAGATGTTAAAGAATTAGAGAAAGAATATTTCAGAACAAAACAAAATATAACATGGAATCAAATAGACCCTACAAATGGTGATTTAAGAGCGAACTTCTGGAATAACCCATACTGGGATAGATATGAAAATTACGAAACAGACACAAGAACTAGGGTTCTAACAGGTAGTAGCCTTAGTTATGATATTTCAAAAAATTTAAATATTTTAGGAAGAGCTACACTAGAATATTCATACGACAACCAAGAACTAAGAAAAGCAATAGGAAGTCATGCTGAAAACTTTGGTATAACGGGAGGTAATGCTTCTTCTGGTTACAGTATTTTTACAAGAGATTTCTTACAACAAACTTATGATTTAATAGCTACTTACAAATTTAATATAAGTAAAGATTTTGGCGCAAGAATTTTAGGAGGATATACATTTAAAAAAGCGAACTCAAGAAGTTTATTTGGATCAACTACAGGAGGTCTTGCAAAACCTTACTTGTATTCATTACAAAATTCTAATGTATTTCTTGCCCCACTTCAATCAGAACTAAAATATGAAAAAAGCGGAATCTACACCCAAGGAACGTTAGATTATAAAAAAATAATTTATCTAGAAGGAACAATACGCCATGATGAAAGTACGGCCTTATTAGGAGCAGAAAACAAATACAATTACTTTTCTCTAGGTACAAGTTTGATATTATCCGAAATAATCAAAAAAGACTGGTTAAATCTAGCTAAATTAAGAGTAAATTATGCTGAAGTAGGTAATGATTTAGCTTTTGGAAGATTAGGCTCACGTGCTTTTAACGGAATCATAGATGGAAATCCTTTATTTGGTAATTCTACAACTTATTACGAACAAGGAAAATTAAAACCCGAAGTTCAAAAATCAATAGAAGCTGGTTTAGAACTAGGACTATATGATAGAGTAAATCTAGATTTATCACTTTATAAAACCAATATCACTAATCAAATTTTTAACGTCCCACAGACTGGAGCAACTGGTTATACATCTGCGCGTATTAATGCTGGAGAAATGGAAAATAAAGGTATTGAAATTGCCTTATCTGGAAGCCCTATAAAAACGCAAAAATTCTCTTGGGAAGTTGGTCTTAATTGGTCGAAAAACATCAATATTGTTAAATCCTTAAACCAAGGAAGAGACAATTTACTTTTAGCAAACTTTCAAGGAGGTGTATCTTTGAACGCAACCGTAGGCGAAGCTTATGGTACATTAAGAGGAACTGACTATGTATATGACGCTAATGGCAACAAGGTAGTAGGTTCAAATGGATTTTATTTAACACAAAACAATAAAGTACTTGGAACTATACAAGCTGATTGGATAGGAGGTCTAAGTAACAAAATTAGATATAATGATTTTTCCTTAAACTTTTTGATTGATGTTAAAAAAGGAGGTAATGTTTATTCTTTAGACCAGGCGTATGGACAAGAAACAGGTATATATCCTGAAACAACGGGATTAAACCATCTAGGAGTACCCGTAAGAAACGCAAACAATGGGGGTATCATACTACCTGGAGTCTTAGAAAACGGACAACCTAACAATATTATAGCAGATGCCTCTTCGTCGGGAGGAACGGCCTTTAGCACTGACACTAATCCAAATAAAGCTTATATTTACGATGCTTCATACATTAAATTAAGAGAAGTTGGATTAACATATAACTTACCTAATAAATACATCGAAAAACTAGATCTTTCTAACGTTAGCTTTAGTTTATTAGGAAGTAATTTATGGATAATACATAAAAATACACCATATAGTGATCCTGAAGCAGGTTCTTCAGCTGGAAATATTCAAGGATTTCAATCAGGTGTAATGCCAGCAATTAAAACATATTCATTTAACATGAAAATCAACTTCTAAGAAATGAAAAAAACGATAATAAAATTAACAGCAATTTCATCATTATTAATAACAAGCTGTATAAGCGAAGATTTAAATTTTAATGATGATAGTAAAAAAGCTTATGATGTTTCCGCTGAATCATTATTAAGCAATTCTCAAAAAGGCATATCTGATCAGTTAGCATCTCCTAGCGTTAACGAAAATGTTTTTAGGTATTTTTCACAATATTGGGCAGCCACATTATATACTGCAGAATCCAGATATAACCTAATAAACCGAAATATCCCTGGTTTTCATTGGAATAATTTATACAGAGATGTATTAGGAAATTTAAAGTCCGCAGAAGAGGTTATTCAAAACGAAATAAAACCTGATAAAACATCAGCTACTGACTGGGTAAAGATACAAACAAATAAGAAAGCAATAATTGAAATTTTAAGAGTTTATACTTATCAAAATTTGGTTGACACTTTTGGGAACGTGCCATATACTGAATCATTAAAAAACCAAGCTAACATCTTACCGAAATACGATGATGCAGCAACAATATACTCAGATTTGATAAACAGATTAAATAATGCAATTAATAATCTAGATTTACACTCTGAGAGCTTTAAAAGTGGTGATTTAGTATACAATGGAAATGTTGAAAAATGGTTTAAATTCGCAAATTCTTTAAAAGTAAAATTGGGTATAAACTTAAGCGATTTCAATCCAGCTTTATCTAAGCAAACAGTAGAAACAGCAGTAGCTGGAGGCTTAATAGTATCTAACAACGATAACGCCTTGTTTAAGTATTCACCATCTGCTCCTACATATAATCCCATTTATGACAATTTAGTAGCTAGCAATAGAAATGATTTTGTCCCTGCAAAAACAATTGTCGACTACATGAATTCTCTTACGGATCCTAGAAGGAGTGTATTTTTCACTAAATTGGAAAATAATTATGTAGGTGGTATTTATGGAGCTCAGAATGCTAATCCATACGCAACCTCCTATTCTCATATTGGAGACTTAATCAAAAAATCAGATGCTTTTGGAGTTCTTATTGACGCAGCTGAGATCAATTTCTTATTAGCTGAAGCAGCTGAAAGAGGTTATACAGTTGGAAATAATGCTGAACATTATTATAATAGTGCTATTACAGCATCAATGAATTATTGGAATATTCCTCCAGCTGACATTAACACTTACTTGTCTCAACCTACAATTAACTACACAACAGCCACTGGTAGTTGGAAAGAAAAAATAGGTATGCAAGCTTGGGTAGCTATGTATAATAGAGGTTTTGAATCTTGGACTTTCTACAGAAGACTAGATTATCCTATATTAAAAGCTCCTACAAAAGCCGTAGCTGCAGCGGACAAAAAAGTTCCAGTTAGATATACTTATCCTATATCTGAATCAACAATAAACGGTTTAAATTACACACAAGCCTCACAAGCTATTGGTGGCGATAAATTATACACCAAAATTTTCTGGGATAAAAATTAAACCTTTTTATAATAAAAGTGTCAAATTAAAAATTTGACACTTTTTTTTTATCTTTGCCTCCATGGAAAAAGACAACCAAATTTTCGGAATCAGAGCCATCCTTGAGGCTATACATGCAAAAAAAGAAATAGATAAAGTTTTTGTTCAAAAAGATGCACAAGGAGACTTAATGCAAGAATTACTCAAAACTTTAAAGAAAAACAATATTAACTTTAGTTACGTCCCTATTGAAAAGTTAAATCGTTTAACCTCAAATAATCATCAAGGAGCTGTTGCTACCATTGCCCCTATTTCTTTTGTTAGCTTAGAAAATTTGGTAGAAAGAGTAACAGAAAATAAAAAAACTCCTCTTTTCCTAATTTTAGACCAATTAAGTGATGCTCGTAACTTTGGTGCTATTATCCGAACTGCAGAATGTACTGGTGTAGATGGTATCATTGTTCAAAAGCAAGGTTCTGCTCCCGTAAATGGTGACACCGTAAAAACATCTGCTGGTGCTGTTTTCAATATCCCTATTTGTAAAGTTGATCATATTAAAGATGCTGTCTTCTACCTTCAAGGCTCGGGTATCAAAACAATAGCTGCTACTGAAAAAACCAACAATAATATTTACGACATTGACTTAAAAGAACCTCTTGCTATTATTATGGGAAGCGAAGATAAAGGAGTAAATCCATCTGTTCTAAAAATTGTTGACGAGAAAGCTAAACTTCCTATGTTTGGCACTATTTCATCCTTAAATGTTTCGGTAGCATGTGGTGCTTTCCTATACGAAACAGTAAGACAAAGACAAGAAATTTAATATATTATACATTTAAAGCAATATTGTATTACCTTGAGTTTGCAATTAATTATAGTTATTGCCTGATGTTTCATCAGGCTTTTTTACTTCATACATGACAGGAAGATTTGAAACAAAATAAATCCATTTTTCTAATTCTATTTGACGCATTTTAGAACTCGAAACAAAGTTACCATCCTCATCAAAATGTTTCATAAAAGGATCTTTTTTAGAATCATAATTTGGCTCTTGCCAGTCATATATCAGTGGTTTTTGATATACTGGCGCATCATATAACCAACTAAAAACCAAACCTACCAAAAAACCCGATAAATGAGCTTCCCAAGAAATATGTTCCTCTACACTTGGAAAGATATACCAAATCATTCCCCCATATAACAAAATTACTGTAAAAGACAAAGCTACTAATCTATAATATCCCGTTTGAATCCCTTTAAAAAAAATAAAAGAAGCCAAAACATACACCAATCCACTTGCTCCTATATGATAATTTTCTCTACCTATTAACCAAGTACCTAAACCTGATAAAAGCAATCCCAACCATAAAACCAAAGAAGAGTGTTCCCTATAAAAATAACGCAAACAGGCTAATAAAAAAAGCAAAGGCAAAGAATTATTGAACAAATGCCCTATATCACCATGCAAAAAAGGACTAAACAAGACACCTCTCAACCCCGCCAAACTTCGGGGATTATAATTATTAAAACCAAATATAAAGGCTTAATCCCTAAAAAACATTAATTTGGTTTCATTTTGATTTAATAAATTGAATAAAAAATGAAACCAAGGTTTAATAAACACCAAAAAAGGCGCACTTTAATTGTCTTAAAGTGTAATTTAATAATAAATGCTTTGAACCTATACAAATTAAGAAAAGCCATCTCTTAAATATACAGCAAATAACTGCTTTGTAAACCTATGCTTAAAAAGTAGATTTTTTACAATTACATGAGTGCTTGTTTTTAAAATGTAGACTTTTCAATGTTGTGTGTTTGTAAATTTTAAAATTGTAGATTTTTCAAAGACTATTCCAGACGAATTACGCCAACTACTAGTGCAATACTTCGAATATCAGACATAGGTACTGTAAACTCACCGTAATCCTTATTGTCACTTTTGCAAACCACTGTGTTAGCTTCACTACTTTTTAGTAATCTCTTCATTATTACCCCTTGACTCACGGTATCAATAACATATACCTTATTCCATTGAACAAAAAGTAATTCATTTACTAATCTACACGCCACCACATCACCACTATTATACTTAGGATACATACTAGAGCCTCTTACAGGTATCATAAAGTCTATTTTGATACCATCAAACAGAGGTACTACATAACGATCCTCTATAGTGTCAAAATCGACCCCTGCCACACTACTATCACCTATCCCTGCAAAAGCATCAAAAGGCAATAAAGGAATACCCTGTTTTGATTCAGTTACAAAACCTGTTAATTCTTCATTTGTTAGGTTTTTATACATATTTGGTTTTGAATCATTTTTACTAACAATTAAACTATCGTTTATTTTGTTAGTAAAATTTTCATCTTTCGTCACCAACATTTCTCCTGTTCCTAATAACAACCAATTTATATTTATTTCGGGATAAGCTTTGAGTATATACTCAATTTTGGAAACCCCAATATCCTTAACTTTGTCTAAAAACCCGTTTGACAACCCAGTATCTTTGTAAAACTTAGACTTACTTATTCCTTTATAATCAATTATTTGCAGTATACGATCTGTAATCACAAGTTGTTTATTTAGATTATTTGCTATTTTTATTTGTTTTATAGAGTAAATACTCTATATTTGCGGTGTAATAATTAAGCAAAAATAAGAAAATATGGAAACGATAGCACAAAAAATTAACCATCGAGTACCTACCCCTTATCAGGTAATAGCTCGAAAGTATAATACATGTGAAATGTATGTAGGTCAAATTGCTAGAGGTGAACGCATTCCAAAGCGAGGTAAGGGATTAAATATTAAACAAGAACTAGAAAAACTTATACAAAATGAAAACACTAAAGAAAATTGTTAGAAAACTGCTCAGTAAAGCAATAAAGTTTGAAAGTCGTATGGTGTACGATTGTCAATTAAAAAAAAGTGTAACCGCAAACTATATGTTGTTGTTTGGGATTTATATAAAAACCATTTACCGTTAATATGAAAGAACTAGAATACAGTGAAACAATTGAATTTAAAAGAGGACTTGTCACCGATTTAATTAATTCAGGATTAACAATAGCTATTATCCGATATAAAGAAAAATATTTAAAGCATGTAAACTGGAGTTATGACGTGCTAGGATTTGAGAAGGATTACAACGCATTAAGTAGTATTTCGAAAAAGCATAAAAACGAATCATTTGCACTTCAAAATGGTAATTGTGTATCTGTTAAGTTTAAAAACCCCGATGGAGTGGTAAGTCTAACACTAGGGCATCATGAAGTAATAGAATTCAGAAGGTTAGCCGAAGAACATTTCAAAGAGGTTGTTTCAGATACTACGGGGAAAGTATTCGAATTACACACCAATTCTTTTAAAGAGGCTTTCAATCAACAGAAAACACTACTTGAAGTAATATAAAAATGTACAAATGATAAAGAAAGTATTAAAACAACTTTTCGCACCATTAATACGAGAAGTTATAAAAGAAGAAGAAACAAAATTTAAAGAGGATTTTTTTAAAGAGCTTTTTTTAAGATTGATTCAAGATCAAGATTTATAGAATATTTTGCCTCTAGTTCTTTAGCATATTTAGCCATATTTTTTAAGTAAATCTCTTTGTAAAGAACCTTTTGTTCATTAGTAAGTACGATTTCATTTAAAGTCTGAATAGCACAATGATTAGATACAGCCTTAAAAAAAGCTTCTTTTAAAATTTCATTTTCCATATCACTAAAATTTTATAATTGAGAGGGTAAATATAGTGATTTATCCCGCCACGGCATTGCGTGGTTTCGACACCACGGCGGGAACAAATTTAAAAATTAAAAAAATGGCAAAAAACGAATTTAAAAGGTTTTCCAAGGATTTGGACTATACTCATCTTCTTGAAATGGGAAATAAAAGAAAGGATTACAAAGAATCTTATCAAAAAGACCTGTCGAAATTATTGAATGAAATTTACGGTAAGATCCTGAATCTACCACCAGCGCAATATCACATATATCATTCAAAAATTCGACAGTTGCATCAGCAAGTTGTAAAGCTGCCATGCGAATCAGTAAATTTTTACTGTGATTCACCCACTTCTTCTGCTTGCGTTGAGAATCTGTTATTGCAGTAT
Source organism: Flavobacterium sp. TN-1 (assembly GCF_052828645.1). NCBI lineage: Bacteria > Pseudomonadati > Bacteroidota > Flavobacteriia > Flavobacteriales > Flavobacteriaceae > Flavobacterium > Flavobacterium sp. TN-1. The sequence goes on along the minus strand of NZ_CM128253.1, from coordinate 1,704,671 downwards.
ATTTTTGAATGTCTTCAAGATTCTCCCCAACAAAGCGTAAATACTCAGGAAATTTCATCGTTGATACGAGATTATAAAGTTGTTCAACCTCTTGCTCAGAAAAAGCATAGCGTATCTCTTGAGCGGGTGCATTCGATTTTAGAAGATAATTTTCAAGACTCATCTCTTACAAAGTTGTTTAATTTATTATTAAAAGGTAATAAAGATATTCAAACAAAGGTAATTACCTTTTTTTAAAAAAAGCAAAATCCCGAGAGGCACACACCCAGTTTCGAGTACTGGGCGGGAACAAACAAATTTAATTCAATTCATTAACCCATGTACAAACAAAGCGACATACTATTGCGTAAAGCAGACAAAACGGAAACGTTTTGGTTGTCACAACGCCTTGTGACGGCATTATTTGAGATTAATGAGAAGCAATTTACTGTCCTAAGAGTACGGTATAAAAAAACAGTACGTGCGTGTGATTTAGCCAAGAGTAAAACATACTTACCCGATAGCGGTAAAGGTTGGCGCTGGGCAAGAGTAAACGGTACTTTTTATTATTGTTACGATAATATTCCTGATCGCAAACCTTGTTTTTATCGTAGCAAATTAGGTACGCTTAACGATATAAAAGAGGCTTACGCTGAACTTGAATCATTAAGCAAAGGCGAGTTAAAAAACTATGCAAAAGAAAGCATCGTAAAACACGTAGAGGAACTATATGATAGTTCAGATGTTAATTATTATCGTTTTAATGCTGAAATTGGATTTAGTCAGGAAAAAGCTACTCAGTTAATGATGGCTAGAGCGTGGTGTGTATTTATTAAGCAAACCTCAAATAACGAATTTTATAAAGAGCTTGGTATACAAACTAAGTCTGACTTCTATACTATTTGTGCAGAATTAGTACAACCTCTTAATTTAGAAGGTTTAAACGTATCCAGCGGAGAGTATTTACGAAATAAAATTGATTCATTCCCATCGGAAAATACTCTAAACCAGCGTAATGCTTTAATTTCTAAAAAATACAAAAATATCAACGCTTTAAAAGCTGGTAAACTAAAAATATATGACGAAGAAACTGGTGAAGAAAAAATTATCAATATACACCAAGCGATTATGTTTTACGGCTTTATGAATGTTGGAGGCGGACAAAAACTAAATAAGCGTCAGCAATATGTAAGTTTTTACATACCCACAATACAGTACTTTGATATTACGCCTATTTCTTATGAGACATACACGAGGGCATTTAGAATAAATAGTCTGAAACTATTAACGCTAAAAGAACGTCATGGTGAAGATTGGTACAAAAAAAGCTCTTTGACCTATGTTCCTTCTGCTAAATTACAATTTGCGCATTCGTTGTTTTGTGCTGATGGCTCAGGAACAATCAACTACCGTTACAACAATAGAAAAGGGGATAAAAAATCCCGCAAGTTGTATGTGATGCTTATATCAGATGTTGCTTCAGGTAAAATTGTAGGATGGAGCGTAGCAAATAAAGGTGAAAGTACCGAAACCTTCCCTATGCTAGATAAAGCAATAAAAATGGCAATGGAAAGCTGTAATTACCAAACTATGTTTGAGTTTGTGAGTGATAACCACTCAGCTTATACTTCTAGCGAAAGTAAAGACCTTTTAAATATGGTTTTTAATAAGGTTAGAAATATTCAAGTGGGTAACTCACAAGCAAATCCTGCCGAGATGCAATTCAGATTATTCAAAAACAGTCTTAGAGGGCTAAGTAACTTTGGTTCTACCTCATGGAATGTTGGAATAGAGGGGCAATCAAACCCTGATTATTTTGAAATTGATGATTTACCTACGTATGAAGAGGCTATAATACAGTTTTATGACATCGTACAGCGATGGAATGAAACCAAAAGGGCTGACGGATTATCGCCTAATGAGCGATTTGAAAACAAAAACCCAAAATGTGAAGCCATGGATAAACGAGTACTTCGTTATCTAAACGCAAATCACACAAAAGTAAACCCAGCTTATATGCGTGGTTTTATAAAAGTGAGTAAATCATTAGGCGGGTATAACAATACAAAAGACTTCCTTTTTGAGCTACCTGACCCCATTGACAGTATGGAGGTGATAGAAAAAGCTAATCATTACAAAACAGCTGAAGTACGAGTGGTTTGGGATGAAGAAATGGCAGATTTGTACAGCTTGGACGGTAAATATTTAATGACTTGTTTACCTGCAATTAAAGCTAGTCAGTCACAGGCTGAATCAGACGAATTAACAGATCAGGCTTTAAATTATCATTTAGCAAGAAAGCAACGCCAAATAAATCGAGCTGATGATTTTTCAACACAAGTTAAAGAAATTTTTGATGCTTTATTTTATGATGATGATGATGAGGAAGAAACTCAAGAAATAAGCGAATTACCGTATATGCATCAAGCAAAATTAGGGGTAAGAAAAGAACAATATAACGAGGCAATGGAAAGCCAAAAGGAAAAGCCTAAAACTGCCGAAGAAATACGACTAGAGAGGGCAAAAAGAAAGTTCTCCCAACTACAGGAGAACTTAAACAATCAAGCTAGTGCTTAATATATGGAAACTAACGAATAAAAAAAGTTATGACAAAATTAAACAATTTTCAAAAAACAAAAGAGATTCCCGAGGCTATAAAAACGTATTTAATTGAAAAAAATACGAATCAAGCCAATTTGGCTCGTGTTGCAGGAATTGGCGAAGCTTATGTATCAAACATTTTACAGGGAAAAACAAGCATCGCAAAGTCGGAAATAAAGGACAAATATTATGAGGCTATTTGTAAAGTAATTGGTTATGAAATAAAAGCGGAATTATGGAGGCATTTTGATACAACAAATTTCATGCTTTTTATGACCACTATACATGAAGCTCGTACTGAAAAAAAGCGTTTTACTTTTGATGGTGACACAGGATCGGGTAAAACATACGCTTGTAAAGAATATAAACGACAATTCCCCACGAATACTTTCCTAGTAACAGCTTCAGCAATAGAAAACAGCAAAGAATTTGCCGTAAACATAGCTGAAACAGTAGGAGTTGAAACACATGGTACAGCTGGAGCTATTATAAAACGAGTAGTAAAAAAATTACTGTCATTAGAAGATGTGATCCTGTATATAGATGAAGCTGAACACATCAAAGGGAAAACGGGCTACATCAATGTAATTAAAACACTAGCCGATTTACTGGAAGGACGTGTAGCATTTGGTTTAGTGGGGATGGGAATTAATGAAATCCTAAGCAAAGGATTTGAACGTAACAAACAAAATTTCAGACAAACAGCCCGCCGTTTTTCAGATCGTGGTAGATGTGTTGAAGATATAGCGCAGGATATTGAAAATATATGCTTTGAAATGGGGATTACTTCTAAAAGACTGATTAACTGGCTTGTTATGAGAATAAAGGATTTTGACACGTTGAAAAACATCCTAACAAAGGCAATAAAGGAAGTAACCGAAACAAATGAACCAATAACGGCAGAACTATTAAGCTCAATACATCATGGCAGATATTAATCAAAAGCGGTATTACTTATACAAGTGTTTAAAAAAACTAGGTGCAAGAGTAAAAGCCCGCAGAAAAACAATCTACATAAGCCCTGAATTAATAGAAAACGATAAAGTAAAAGAACTTTTAAAACACAATTATAACATACAAACAGAAATACAATAAGATGGAAGTGTTAGCACAATTATCAGATGATGAAATTTTAAACGAATTAGCTCGTAGAAATGAGAAAAAAGAAGCAAATAAAAAGGCTTTTAACGATTTAAAAGAGGAACACATTCCGCAATTGTTCAACAGATTAAAACAGTGGTCAGAAGATGGCGAAGTTATAAAAGCTGAAATCTACCAAGGTCTAAAACAGCTTATAGAATTAAAGTTTGAAACCTACAGCACAAAAACCAATCAGAAATCACACACCTTTAGTGCTAGTAATGGACAAACAATCACCATAGGTTATCATGTTACTGCTAGTTATGATGATACCGTTTTTATGGGGGTTGCTAAAGTAAAGAACTTCATTAATTCGCTAATAAAAGATGAAGATACTGCTAAGCTGGTAAAACAGATAAACAACCTGCTTAAACCTGATAAAAAAGGGGACTTAGACCCAAAACGAGTAATGGAACTAAAGCAGATTACAAAAGAATATAAAAATTTTGAATTACTGGAGGGAGTTGAAATTATTGAAAATGCTTATTCGCCACGACGTTCAGCTTGGTTTATTCAAGCTTCGTTTCAAAATAACGTAGGAATTGACCAGCATTTACCCCTTTCAATATCCTCGATGAATTTTCCAAAAGGTTTTGATTTGAGTTTCTTGATAAAAGACGAAAATCAAGAATAATCCCGAGAGGCACACTCCCAGTTTCGAGTACTGGGCGGGAGCAAAGTTTTAAATGTCCCCTGTTTATACAGGGGCATAAAAAAAGATATTATGAATATACAAGACAAAATTAAGGCTTTATGTAGCAAATTTAGTGCCTCGGCATTAGGTCAGGCTGTGTACATGGAAACTAAGCGGACTACTGATATTAATGAGCTTTCAAGTCAAGAAATTGAAGCGCTTTACAATCGTTTTTTTCCTAAGAAATCAGCTATTGATTTTTTAATTGAAATGGAGCAAGAAAGAGAGTTAAAAAGACTTCGCTCAATTATTATTAAAGAAGCGCAATTCATTGGGATATACACGCCTGATTCATGGGTAACATTTAATCGTTTTATGATACATAAAAGCATCTTTAAAAAATCTTTAAATGAATATAAAATATCCGAATTTCCACAGCTAATTCAACAATTCAAAGCGATGAGTGTTAAAGTTTCAAGAGCTAAAATGATACCTCACACAACAGCTTGGTATAATGAGTTAGGTTTAAATGATTTAAGCCAAAATTAAAAAAAGACCTGCCATACCTGACAAGCCTTTCCTCTTAGCAAAGTAAAGGTAAAAATTAAATTCTTTTTTAGGCATGGCGTACAATAAAAAAAATCTTTACAAACGTATTATTGAAATTCAAGACATAACAATTCATGAGAAATACAAAAAAGGGTTAACGCAAAAGGAAATATACTGGAAAATAATTTATCCCAAGTATAAGATTTGCGAGCGTACATTTTCAAGTTACCTAGGTACTCCAGCTAAACAAGAATTAAGAAAGATTACCCAAGTGGAACACACGCATAATCAATTAACACTTTTTAATATTTAAAACATGGACAAAGTTACTCAGGAACGCATCAGTAAGTTACACCCTTCCGTAAGGGTAGAAATGGCAAAGATTATCGATAGTTGTAATCAAGCTTTACAAGGTAAAGCGCAAGTACGAATCACTCAAGGCTTACGAACTATCGAAGAACAAAATGATTTGTACGCCATAGGCAGGAGTAAGAAAGGAAAAAAAGTGACCAATGCTAAAGGCGGTGAGTCTATTCATAATTATGGATTTGCGGTCGACATCTGCCTAATTATAGACGGTAAAACGGCTAGTTGGGATACGGCTAAGGACTGGGATAATGACCAAATAGCCGATTGGATGGAATGTGTTAAGATTTTTGCTCTGCATGGTTGGGTTTGGGGTGGTAGCTGGATAAGATTTAAAGATATGCCACACTTTGAGAAAAAAAATCTAACATGGAGGCAATTAGCAAAACTAGCTAAAGACACCAGCGGATATGTAAAATATGAAACAAAATAATGAAAGTATAAAAACCGTATGTTTCCACTCCAGTACTTACACCAAAGTACTGGAGGTTTGGACAACGGTTGAAAAAACAGTACAAGTATGCTGTAAGTGTAAAGAAGTAATCGGCAAACCAAAATTTGAATAATGCAAATAGTCGCACACACAATAAAAACAGACTGCCATTTTGTACTTACTTATTCAAAGTCAGGAAAACTAGAATCTGTAAAACTAAAAAAAGGTAAAATGCTCCCGAATTTATGGGACAAAATAGGAAAAATACTCCCGCCTACGTTAGGTGATTTAACAAGTTTTAAAGCTACTTTAAAAGACACTGTAAGCTATACGGAAGTAGTAAAAGAAAAGAATTTGTTTCAAGAATTTAATACTTCTTGGTTCTCTTTTTATGAAAATTATACAGGATTCCCTCCCAAGTTTACAGGAATAGATGGTAAATGTTTAAAACAAATTATTAGTTACCTGCAAAGTGTATGTACTACACAAGAAGAAACTTTACAAGTCTGGCAAAACCTTTTGAATAACTGGAATAAGCTAGATAAGTTTCACCATAAAAACACCGACTTAAAGTATATAAATAGCCAACTTAATAAACTTTTACAAGATGTCAAACAAAGTAATAGTGGTTCAAAAATCAAATATAGCGACAGTTTCCAACGAAAAATTATTGAATCGTTACAGTCCTAAAAACTGCATGTCACACGCCTATAAAGTAATAAAAATAGAGGATGCCATGAATATAAATGCGCCAAGCTTAGGCGCAATTCGTAGGGATAAAGGCGATAATTTTTCAAAAGGCTTGGTTATGGTGTGGCTTATTTACATTAATGATATATTAAACTTGAACAAACCGCTTACTGAGGATCAAATAGAATGGTGCGCTACACAAATTATAAATGACTTTGCGTATTTAAAAATTACAGACCTCACACTACTTACCAAACGTATTATTTCGGGCAAATATGGAGAGTTTTTTGAAGCACTAAATTCTGCAAAAATGCTACGTTTTTTTTCAGAGTATGCTGAGGAACGTTTTGAATTAGCAGAAAATAACAGCCTACGAGCGCATAAGGATCAAGCCAGCGAGGAAACATTTAATTACTCGCAAAATATTGAGCGTATTTGGAAGGGAGCAAAAGGGTTTAATAGTAATAAATAGTTGAAATATGGAAAACAAAGAAAGAATAAAAGGCAAAATTAAAGCGCTACTATCAAAAACCGTGGACAATGGGGCTACAAAAGAAGAAATGGAGTCAGCATTAAACAAAGCTAATCAATTGATGACCGAGTTTTTTATTTCAGAGTATGATTTAAAGGATGAACAGGTTATTGAAAAATGTCTTTCAAAACAATTCGAACTAACAAAATCAGGATTTGATTTGACTATATTTTACAACAGTCTAGCTAGACTTTTTGATTGTGAATATTACTATAATAGTAAACGAATAGTGTTTTTTGGACATGAGCAAGATGTAGATTTATGCGGATATTTTTATTATGTTATAACAAAAACGTGTCTAAATGAAAAGGATAGATTTGTTAAGTCTGATAAATACATGAAGTTAAGAAAAAACTATCACGGCAGGACACTATCATCAAGCTTTATAAAAGGGTTTCTTATAGAAGTTCAGGAGAAAATGAGAGAAATGTATGAAAATAGAAAATCTAACATTCCTGAAGGTTACGGTTTGATAGTTTTAGAAAAAAATAAACGTGTTAAACAAGATTTTCAAAAGTTAGATTTAAAAATACTTACGCAGAAATCCAGACCTATAACGGGCGAATTAGAAGCGATGGAGGAAGGGATAAAAAAAGGAAAAGAAATCAATTTGATTCAAGGTCTATCAACACAACCTGTTGATAAAACCTCATTGAAACTGACATTTTAGTATGATTAAACAAAGCACCTACATTCGAAGCTTCACCACTGAACAACGCAAGCAAATGGAAGAAGTACAGACGAAAAAAGGTTTTAAAACCGTTCCTGAAATCCTTTTTTACGCTTTAGACCAGCATATTGAGCAGACAAAGGAAATAGAACGGCTAAAAAGAATAATCGATTATAAACAAAAAAAGATAGAACAATTAACTATTTTAAACGATAAAAATGAGAAAAAAACAATTGAAAATTAACGCTCATGATGAGCTTATCCTTTTTAGAGAGGAAAGAGTAAATAGGCTTAAGAAAGAGCTTTTTTCAAAACTGACAAAAGTACAACGCCTTTGTATTCAAAAATTACTACAAGGTGAGAAAGTTGTTTTTGAAATAAATTCATTTGCCAAATCTGCATTATTAAGTAGTTACAAAGGGATTTATAGTGGTCATGAATTGAATCAAGTCTATTTAATGCATTTCGATTTTATGGATCATGAAGATAACTCAATATGTGAGTTTTACGAAAAACAACTACAAAAAGTAGATTCATGGATTGATATTTTAAGTAAAAAAAACAAATAAGCTAGTTATAATTTATAATTTTACAAAACATAAAAACAAATTAAAAATATGAAAAAAATAATCTTGACTTTATCTTTTATTTTAGCAGTATCATGTAATAAGGCTGATTTCTCGAAAATTAAAGTTGGAATGGCAACTAAAGAAGTAGTTCATTTAGTTGGTGAGCCAAAAGAGAAACAGGAAATAGCGCTTTTAGGAGCTTCTTATTGGATATATGACACGCATATTGTTGCTATGGTAGATAATAAAGTTGAAGGATGCTTAACGAAGGAGGAATTTGGAAAACAAATGATCAACTTTACTAAAGAAACAACTAAAGTACTCGATACATTAGATGAATCACTAAAAGCACTTGATTCCATTTAACATCTAAAGAAGCAGGCTAAATGCCTGCTTTTTTAGTCTAGCATTTTTTGGTATAAATCAGCTTCTATTTGTATATTTTCAATTCCTACCTTTGTATATTCTTTAGGGGTTAACATCCCTTGGTAACGGCAGTTATAGGTTAAAACATAAACATCCACCACAGTATCGGCTACCGCCAGTTCTTCCCCTACAAGCACTAGTCGCCCAGTATTTTTTGTGTGGAAAGAGACTAGTATTTTGTTTGTTATTCTTACGAAATCTAAAAATTTCAAAGCTTCTTTAGCGTTAGAACTCACAGAGGAGTAATCTCTTAACTGTTCATAGGCAAGCCTAATTGTCATCGTAGCAGTTTGACTAGTATGGTCAACATTCCAATGAACGAATAAAGCAGGAAATAAATGGGCATCAAAATTTTGCGGGTCGTAATCTTGACCAGCGTATAAGTCTACAAATCGTACAGGTAAAACGCCTTGACTTCTATAAATTTCCTTGGTTTGTTCATCATTGAACACACTCACCATCTTTTGGTAAAACTCTTTCATTTCTTTAAAGTAGGTTTAAGATTGGTTTAATTCTTCTTCAATAGCTCTTTTAAGCATCATTTCAAGTCCTTTGGCTAAATACTCTGAATCACCTAAAAATTGTCTTTTAGGCACTTTGAAATGACTCGTTCTTGTATGAAGCTTCACATTATGCGATCGACCATTACGTTTGCGTTGATGGCTTCTAATATTTACTGTTTTAGTGGTATCCCCCCCTTCGTTATGTACTTTTGCATAAGGCACATCTGTTCCTACATAAACAAAGTAATTTCCGCTAGCTATTTTTCTTATTGATTCTTTTAATCTTGCAGAATCAACCATTAAAGAGTTTCCCCTTCCTTTACGTTTTCTTGCCACCCAAGGCTCAGTACCTTTGTCTTTCCAGTTTTTATCAACAAAGCGTTGTTTAGAAAAATTAACCGCCGTTACCCCAGCATGTTCCGTTAGTCGTTTCAAAAAGCCGTGTCTACTGATACGGCTTAATTTTTCAAAATATTCGTCTCTAAATTCTAAGTCCATTTTTTAAGCATTTTCCGCATTTCTAACCATTCGCATAAACATTTCTTCTAAATAACTCTCAAACTCGTTTTGAGTCATTCCTTGTACTTTTGGATCATTCATTTTTATATCCCCTTTAATGATTGAGCCAATGTTAAAAGTAATATTCCTGATTTGTTGACTTTCCCCTGTAACTTTATTTACATCACTAGCCAATTTGGTTTTACCTTCTTTATTGTCTTTAGTAGTGGGCATGGAATCGTACAGCCCTTTTAAAGGATCTACCTTAGGTTTAGGTTTCGTCTCTTTTTTTGATTCCTTTTCCTCGGGTGTTACCAGCTCCATTTTTGTGCGAATACCTAATAGCTCCTTAGATGCACCTTTAGCAAATTTACCTATGTATGGAATACTAGATAATTTCTCTAATAATTGCTGTAAAGGTTTTAGAAATACATCCAAAAGAACAATTCCTATTCGCTTTAAGCCTCCTATTATCCCTCCGTTTTGAAATGCTTCAGTAATACTGTCCCAATGTGTACGTATAAGCATAAAAGCCGAAATAACACGCCCAATAGGCCCCATTAGCCATAACATTAAAGCTCCAAATTTTTCAAATTTCACAATGGCAATCGTGATATAAGCAATTAAAGCCCCGATAGCTACTACAATTAGACCAATAGGGTTAGCACTCATGGCTGTATTTAAAATCCATTGAGCAACTGTTAATCCCTGTACTGCCTTTGACGCAAGTTGAAAAGCAGTTGCAATTTTGAAAAACAAAAATAACCCGCCCGCTACAGGAATGAGTACTTTTAGAACACTAACAATATCGTCAAAATTATTGTATAAAGCATCTATAAAAGGTCTTAGTGCATCTATGGCACTGGCTACAAGTGGTAGTATTTTTTCGCCTAGTTTTATCATTATGGCTTTTACCTGATTTTGAATAATAGACCATTGTTCTAAAGGTGTAAGTGAATCAAAATAGGCTTTATTTAATGCACCCGCAGAATTAAAAGCGCCCTCTGTTGCCTTTTGCAATCCCTCTATATCTTGCATTAATACGCTAAAACCTAGAGAAGCTGATTCGTCCAATCCTAATTTGCTAAACTGCTCAGCTCTTTGTTTGTCAGTTAAACCCGCCATTTTCTGATTTAATTGCTCTATAATTTCAACCATTGGGCGTATTTTTCCTGAAGTATTAAAAACTTCTATACCTAATGATTTAAAACCACTAACCATTTTCCCAGTTTTATCTGTTTTTCCTATGGCTACATCAGGATTTGCCAGCGACCTCATTATTCCCTCAAGCGCTGTAGTTGATTGCTCAGCACTTAATTTAGTAGTTAATGAGGCGAATGCTCCTGCGGTATCTTCAAGCTCATATCCTAACTTTCTAGCTAAAGGCACAACTTTAGGTAAGTAATTAGCTATATCTTTAAAGCTAGCATTACCCGCCTTAACAGTTTGAAAAAGTACGTCATACACTTGATTTATGTCCTTTCCTGATGACATCATAGTTCCAATACCAGCTGAAGCTACCGTTTCAATATCGACGAATCCTGCTTTAGCAGCTCTTAGGGTGGGTTCAAGAGCTTCCATGGATTGGTTTACATCTAAACCAGCAGAAATAATACGATTAAAAGCCTTTGGAACTTCTTCTAATGGTGCTACATTTCTTGAACCTATATCTAGTAATTTATTAGAGAGCCCTTGCAATTCTTTTTGTGACATTCCCGCTGTGACATTGACCTCCGCTAGCTGTGTGTGCCAGTCACTGGCTTGTTTAGTAGCACTGGTTAATAAGGTGGCTACCCCCATAATACCAGCACCTAGCAAAATCCATTTATTAGTTGCTATATCTAATGCTTTATCTAAAAATGGAATTTCACCCGTTATTTCACTGAATGATTCCCGCATTCGTGAAGCCCCACGCTCGAATTTGTTTTGAATTTTAGCAAACTTGGAACTGACTTTATCACTCAAATCCAAGAGCATAGTTAATTTAGCTGATGCCATTTTTATATTTGTATTGATTATTTTATTACTTTTGTCTTTGAATAGTTAAGGCTCTAAATTAAAGCTACCGAAAAGCTGAGGATAGGATGCATATAAAACCCACTCGTTTAGAGAAAAAGGGGTAAGCCTTAAAGATTCTTCCTCTCTACAAGCAGACCTTTTCTAACGAAGTGGTCTGCTTGTTTCATATTATACCATGTGTTTATTTTTAACGACTTGGTTTTCGGGTCTATGTCGCAATCCACAACGATAGCTCTATCTTTGTAAAATTTAATATATCGACTTTGGAATTTTTGACCATTGTTTTTATAATCAAAATACCAGTGTTCATCAGGGTTAGATAGTACCTCTTGAATATGTGGAAACAGTTGATGCCTTAATTCGTCTTTACCTGTATAATAGCCTTGCACGTGTCTATCAAAGTCTTTTTCTGACAAAATCAATTTCCTATCCAAGTAATCAGAAAAACCCATGTAATCGGATTCTTTATCTTTTCTGAACAGTTCTTTTACGTTTTTCGGGGTGATGGTTTGATCCAATTGAACACTATTTAAAGAGTCTTTAAATTCCTCATATAGTTTTAATTGATATTTGTCAAAAGTCATGTCGTTAATTTTTTCAGGCAATCCTTTTGCATCTACATAAAATTCTTTTTTCGTGAACACTTGTTTTAAGTCGCCTCGATTAATATCAAAAGCAGAACCTTTAAATTTAGAATCAGTAAGTTCTAATAATCGTTTCGCCTCAGCTCCCTTAGTTACTACTCCTTCTGTTTCACCTATGTATTGTAGCATTTCACAACGACAACCAAAACCATTAGGGGGAAACAAATCCATAGCTTCTTTATCTGATAAGTTAAAAATCTTACCGTTTAATACTTCATGTGCTGAGCGCACCTTATCATCACCAATAGTTTGATATTGCACATAAGAGGTAACGGTATCTTTTTCGTTCATAAAACGATAATAGGAAGCTGAATTTTGACCAACTGCAACGGATAAATTATATTCTGTTCGTAAATGATTACGGTTTAAATTTTCCGATTCTTGTAAACATAATAATTCAAATTGTTGGTAGCTTCTCAGTTCTTTTTTGTTTTTATCAATTAATAACTGGCTCATGGATGCCATTCTTTTTTCAGCCTTTGATGTAGCAAACATAAAAATATTGTATTCCATCATTTGTAAAGCAAGTACGTCAGCACCTGTATAAGGATTGATAGTTTTAAAATTGCTTCGCAAGCCTTGTAATAGCTCCAAGCCTTCAGCTTGTATCATACGTCCTAAAATTCCCTTTGTTTCTTGGTTATTCCATACCGCTAGTGCCAGTTCTTTGCAAAGAGAATCTAACAAGGAGCTTATGCTTTTTCCTAGAGCTAATGGCTCGCAACCGCATTTATTTGCAACGCTATAGGCTACGGGTTGAGATTTTTTTTTTACTTGTGCTGTAGCATCAAGTTTTGGCGTTTTTTGCTTTTCTAAAGTCAATGGAATATTGAAAGTTTGTGATAACCAATTTGTGTCTATTGTAAAGCCATTATTTATCATTCCGCTTGTAATTGTCCATAGTTGACTAATGTCTACCTCTTGTTGTGCTGTTTTAAATCTAAACACATCGTCAGGAGTAATCTTGTAGCCTTGTAGTATTAACAAGTCAAATAATTGGTCGTTAATAGCAAAGGCAATCATTCGTTTGTCAGCCATAGCAATTTTACCGTCCAAGGTTCGTTCATGTACTTCTGTTTGCGACCTATTACCAGCTTGGTCAGAAAGTGTAGAACTTCCCACAAGTAGTTTACTTACAACTTCAGCGTTAGATTGAATAAATTCTTTGTAGACTCTAAAGGCATCGGTTCTGTTAGCTTCATTGAATTTTATTTCTGTACCGTGAGGAAATGTACCCACAGAGGCTTCAGCTAATTCTAAAAGCATTTGATGTACTCTTTCTATAGTGGTATTGTCACTAGCGGAACTGGTGGCTGTAATTAAAGGTAAACCAAACTTTTCGCAAAACTCAGCCCATGATTGAAATACATTTCTTAGCCAAATAAGGTTAGGGATGATATTGTTTATTATGCCCAAATCGTTTCCATTACCTAATGGCAGTAGCCAAGGCTTGAAATTTTCATTATCATATTGTAAAAACTCTCTTTTAGACAAATCGGGATAAATACGTTTGAATGCTGGTACTACGTTACGTCTTGGGATAACAGATAAATTCACTTTGTCGCCTGAAAACTCTTTGAATTCAACAAGGGTGTGACCAAAAATTATCTTATCTAGTGTGATTTCTAAAAACTCATAAAACCATTGATTATTGATTAGACTTGTGAGTTCTTCATTCGTCTTACCTGTTTTGCGATTGTATACTTCAAATTCTGTATTCAAAGTAGCCATTTTCCGCATTTGTATTTGGCTTTGCAAATGCCCGTCTGTAAGAAGGTCATCAACTAGGTCATAGTATAAGTTTAATTTAGGTTCTTTTGGATGGTTTGCCATTGCTAGGGCATCCCTCCATTTCTGTATGTCTTTTCTTGAATTATCCTTAAACGAACTTACTATGTTTAAAATAGCAGGGTTTGTATTTGTGCGTGTCTTTTCTTGAATTGCAGAAACGGGGCTTTTTTTAATTGAAAATTCAAAACCTAATACTTTCATTGTGTTTTATTTTAAAATGGCTTAAATCGAAGTTTAAAGATGGTTTAAAGAATTACCATCTATGGTTTGATGGTTTGTTTTTGCTACTAATCTTGAATCCCGTCATTACTTGGTTGTTTGAATCGGTCATTTTAGGTAAATCGGGGGTAATTTCCCCTTTGGCAACTTCTTTAAGCCAGTCAATGGCATCTTGATAACGTTGCGATCTAATTTCACTTATTTTACGAGCTCCTGCGGATGTGTATAAATGGTACAGGGTACAGTCAATAACAACCATCACAAGATGCGGATTTCTCTCTTTACCTTGTGCATTGAAAATTGTAGACACATCATATTTACCGCTTAAATAGTTTTTAATTTGGCTAATTGCCATATCCTGTGCAATACTCAATTTTTGTGGTGAGTAATTTTCAAGTAAAATATCTTTTATTTCACTTCTAATTAATGCTGAATAATCTTCTTCTAAAATAAAACTCATTAGAACCTGTTTTTTTGATTTTGTATAACTTCTTTTCTACTCACCATTTTAGGCGGTATGCTGTTAATAATTGAAGCTGTGTTTAGCTTTACTATAGCACTTTGCAATGAATCGGGAGCGTCGTCATGCGCCCCACTTCCTTTTTGAAATGCTAAAAGCTGATTTAATAATTCTTTAAAATCATTATTATTTTCAAGTGCTTTATTAAACTTTACTTTTCGCCTTTCAAAATATCCTGCCATCGATTCAATTCGATCATACTTATCAGATTTACTCTTTTTGTCAGCTCTAACTGGAATATACCAGCCTAACTGTGCACCTACATTGTCAAAATCATTTACAAACTCATCCATTGCAAATAATCCTTCAATCCAATAATTAACATTTAATTCAAGAAGTTTGTCCTGTGCTACTTTTTCGTAAAGCCAAAGAGCCGTGTTGTTTCTTGAAGTTTGTCTAACAAAACAATCTAGTACGTGAAATTCTAAACCTGTTTTACCAACAAAAACCATTGCCTTAAAATCGCCTGCGTCCTTATATGATAAATCCCCATAAAAAACCAAGGCTTCGTATTGATTTAACTTCAATGGGGTAACAAAATCTATCCACTCATTTTTAAAAATTGAACCTTCAACAATATGTACGTGTTGATATTCGCGCATGAAGGAGCGGTAGGGTGTTGTATTAAATTTTTCTTTCCAATAATCGGCTGATGTTTTAGCCTCCCAACTAGGCTCAAAAGTGGTTAGGTTTTTCACAGCTGGTACTGATACTATAAAATGACGCACAGGGAATCCGCTTTCTTTTGCCTTAATAATGTAGCCTTGAAACTCCTTTTTTAACTGATTAATTAAAGTGTTCTTGTGAAAATTATTATTTGCAACCACAAACCGTCTACGTGGGCTTCCTTCGTCAAATGTTCCTTTTAAGTCTTCCCAAGCCCAATCAAATAATTTCTTAGATAGTTCATCATTATTGCACCTTTGTCTTGTATCAACATCATCAATTACGATATAATCTGGTCGTGAATTACCTTCTCGTAATCCTCTTGGTGACTGGTTGGCACTTAGCGCCATAAACTTAACACCGTCTGTAGTTGTAAAATCACCATTTGACCAATCGCCAAACTTATAGCGTTTACCGTAATAATGTAAAAAGCGTTGATTATGTGAGAAATTAGCTTGTATATCTGAAATTAATTTTTTGGCTTTATCTTCACTTTGAGATGCCAAAAGCATAAAACGTAACTTTCCCGTCACGTATAAGAACATCGGAATCCCTAAAGACAAGTGAACTGATTTTGCACCACTCCGATATATTTCAGCAAGTAAATCAACCACCTCATTTTCAATTATGATTTTAGCTAATTTCTTATGAAAAGGAGCGCATGGAACATTGGCGTACTGGGGGAATATCTCCTCAAACCACTTCACATAGTTTTTTTCTAATTCTAATCTTTTTTTCCTTTTTTCTTGTGGTGTGTCATTAACATTTACGTGCGTGGTCTGCTTTATGGAACGACAATGCTCGTCATAACTAGCTAAAAGTTTTTCTATGTTTTTGCTTAATTTTTGCGACATAATTAATTCTCCTGCAAAGCTTTGAACTGTAAAAACATTTTATGCCACTCTAAAAAAAGTATTGCAATTTCAGGGTCTTGCGTAGCCACCCAACTATCAAATTCTTTAAATACCGTGAAAACAACTTGTACCGATGTTTTGTCGGAAAGTTGCTCAATGGTCTTTCTAACTTCGGCTATACTTTTTACATCAAGGGTAGCTTCGCCACCCGAGGCAAGATGTGATAATTCATCAATAAGAATCTTTTTTATATTGTGAGGCGTAGCCTTGTATTGGTTTTTCTTTTCGTCCCAAGAAATGTTGCTTTCACCAACGCCCTTGCTCCACTTGCCTATGGTTTGTTCTGAAACTCCTGTAGCACTGGAAATAGCTTTCTTGGTCAAACCTTCCTCTACATACATACGCTCGCAAATAGCATACATCGGGTGGTTATTTACACGGGTAAGTTTTGTCATTTTTATAATATTTTTTCAAAACTACCCCCTCATTAAGAGTAAGTTAAATAAAAGTGCAAACCTTTCTTTAGAAAAAAGCTAACCCAAAAACCTCCCTTATGTTTGCATCATACAAAACGATAAATCAAAAACAAATGTTAATTAAAACCATAGAAAACACACTATACGCATACGGTAGTATTTGGCAGGGAGACGGCACTTGGTTTTGTGAAACACTGAACCGCCTAGAGTCATCTTATTCACAAATCACAATTAGGCTACATACAGATGGAGGAAGTGTTTTTGAAGGGAATTTAATGTTTAACGCCATCAATAAAAGTACAAGTGATATTGAAATAATTATAGACGGTATAGCTGCATCGATGGGAGCCATAATCATTCTAGCATCCAATAAGGTAAAGATAGTAGATAATGGTTTTGTAATGATTCATGCTCCCAGCGTATACGGCAGTGGAACAGCTTCCGAATTAGAGAGTCAAGCCTCTTTACTTCGAAAAATGGAAAGCACTTTTAAAGAGCGTCTAAGTACAAAAACAAACTTGACAGCAGGGCAAATTGATGATTTAATGATTGGTGATCATTGGTTCAATGCTCAAGAATGTTTAGATATGGGATTAGTGAGTGAGATTGTCCCTTGGGTAGTTCAACCAGCTATAGAAATACAAACCGAGCAAATGCAACCAAGTGATGTTTTTTCTGCTTATGCTTCTTTGCTCACAATGCCAAACTTGAATAGTCAAAAATTAGACGATAATATGAAACAGTTAATTATTCAGGCTTTAAAATTGCCTAACGTGACAGCCCAAAGTTCTGATACTGCGGTTTTAGAAGCCTTACAGAGCCAAATACAAACAGAGCGTGATGAAAAAAACGACGCTTTGAATGAGCTTAAACAATATAAGAAAAGTCAAATAACAGCTTATTTAGACCGAGTTGAAGCAAAAGGGATTTTGAAAAAAGAAGACCGCCAATTGTACGAAAATATTGGAGAAAAGGCTGGTTTCGATGCCCTTGCAAAAGTATTAGAAGGAGTTAAACCGACAGCTCCAAACATCTCTGCACTGATTACAAATGCTGATGCTCAACAAGGAACTGACCAGTGGACGTTTGATCAATGGCAAAAAGAAGACCCGAAAGGTCTTGAAGCTATGGCATCGGCTAATCCCGATAAATTTCAAAAATTGTTTAATCAAAAATATAAAAAATAATGCCTACAACTAATACAGGTTTATGGTTACAGCAGTACGTTGAACCTCAGTTACTGGAAGATTTCAGAAACTATAATGATGATTTTATTGGTGTTTTAAAAGCACCAAATCCTAATGCCGTAACTGCTGACGGTATTCGATTTAATAAGTTAGTTAATAATGTAGGATTCTATGTTAATAAAACTAATGATTTTACAGCAAGTAAAATGGATGGTGAAAAAACACTTGTTGAATGGGATAAATTAGATACTACACCAACTGAGTGTAGTGATAGTGAAGCAAGGGCTTTAGCGTTTAACAAGGAAAGTGCTATTAAGGAAGAGCATTTTAATAGTTTTAAAATTGGAGTTCGAGATTATGCTCTAAATAAGCTTGCGCCATCAGAACATAAGTCAGGTAAAATGCCTGTTATTAGAACTACTGGGGCAACTGTTAACGGAAGAAAGCGTTTAACCTATACCGATATGCTAAACTTCTTAGAGGAAGTTGCGACTTTAAATCTAAAAGACCAAAATGCTTTGCAACTCGTACTTAATACGGTGCATCGTATGGATTTAATGTATGATGAAGCAGGAACTGCTAATCATAGAAATAACTTGGTATTTGATCCTTTAACTGGGAAAATTAAAAGGTTTTACAATTTGAATCTTTTTGAAAATGTGACCACACCTTTATATACTAGTAATGGTAAACTAAAATCATTAGGGGCAACAACCGTACAAGGGGATCAAAAAGCGTCAATTTTCTTTTATCAGCCTAATACTGTTTACCATATCGAAGATGTGAAGGTTCAGTATAAACCAATGTCTGGAGATACAAGAAGTGCAGACCCTAAAAGCGAATTGCGTTTACACGCTTACGGATTGTGCGATAAGATTCAAGAACATGGGTTCGGTGCGATAATTTCAGATAACGCTTAAAAATCAAAGTTATGACAGCTGAAGAAAAAGAAATTGCTCTGCAAATTTTAGAAGAGCAACCTAATATTAAAACTGTGTACTTCACCATTGAAGGAGAATACTTTACAGATAAAGACATGGCACTCAATGCTACTAAGGAAAAGGATAAAGTTGAGGAGATAAAGCCAGCAAAGAAAACTAGCGATAAAGCTACTAAAGAGGATAAATAAAATGGCAGATTTAAAAGGATTCAATTTACAAAAAGGGAAACAGGGGGCTAGTGTTTTGGATAACTCTGAGGGAGTTACTGCGCTTATTGTCTCTTCACCAGTACCGCAAGGGCTTGAATTTCAAAAACCATTTGTTATCTACAATCGAAATGATGCAAAATCAAAGGGGATTACTCTTGAGTTTGACACTGCTAACAATGTAAATGTTTTTAGACACATTGACGAATACTATCGTCTAGCCAAAGAGGGGAATCCGTTATATATTATGCTAGTTGAGCAAAACAAAACTATTTCTGATATGACAGAATCAGCAAAAAAACTTCTAGTGTATGCTGGTGGCTATGTTTCTCTCTTGGGTATCGCTGTTAATTTGCCCGCAAATGATACGCCTATTATGTTAAATGGCTTGCCTAAAAATGTAATCGACGGAATTTCTAAAGCACAAGCTCTTTATAATTGGAGCTATGATAATAATATGCCTTGCCAAATTTTCTTAGAAGGGTATCATTATAACGGCTCAGCGTCATCGGTTGCAAATTTGCGTGATTTAACAAATTTAGAGGCAGATAAGGTTACTGTTTTTATCGGTCAAGATTATCAGTACGCTGAATCTAAAACAGGCTTGGCTAGAAAGTATGCTGACATAGGAACTGTTTTAGGTGTAGCCTCAAAGGCTTTGGTGCATCAAAACATTGGTAATAATGAGCTTTTTAATATTACGGATGCAACGAAAGACGCATGGATAGAACCTGCCTTATCTTCTCATGTATTGAACATTGATTGTTATTCGGACTTACAAACTTTAGAAAATAAAGGGTTTGTTTTTGGAATTAATTACACAGGACTTGCTGGAGTTAGAATCAATAATGACCACGTTTGTGCGCCTATTAAAATGGATTCTGATAAAGTGATCAATGAACACACTATTGCTTATGGTAGTGTTATGACAAAGGCGGTAAGAAAGCTAAGGACTGCCTATTTACCTAAAGTTAAAACTGATTGGTTTGTGGATAAGGCTACAGGTAATTTGTCTCCAGCTACAATTGTTGCCTTAGAAGATATCGGGAATAGAGTTTTTGCCCAAATGATTAAAGAAGGAAATATTTCCTACGGCAAGACAATTGTCGATAAAAGCTCCGACTTACTGGTTCAAAAAACTTTGATTGTCTCTTTTGTCATCGTACCAAAGGGTACTATTGGAGAAATTCAAGGAACTATTAATCTTAAAACACAAGTGTAATGGCTGATTTAATTAGAAATTCTAAGGCTTATGATAGTGCCGATGTGAAAGTTCAAATCAATGGTGTGCCAATTGAGGTCAAAAGTATCTCATACGGCAATGAGCAGGAGCATCAGTTAAACCATTCGTTAGGAGCAAAAGCAACATCATGGAGTATGGGAAAAATAACCCCTTCGGCTTCATTCACCTTAGCGATGCACGATGCAGTTCCTTTAGAGGTTGCATCACAAGGCAATAGCCTACTAAATATAAAGCCCTTCACGATAACTATTGAGTTCATCAATGAATACAATTTAATAGTAGTGGACAAAGTAGTTGCAAAATTCAAAAATGAAGGAAGGGAAGTAACTGGTGATATGGGGTTAGAGAAACAGTATGAACTGTTTGCTTTGGATGTAGCGTTGAATATTGCATCATAAAATAGTAATTATTAAAAATTTTAAAAAATGTCAAATAAAGAAAACACTCAAGAAGTTACAAGAAAAGTATCGGAGGAAACAATAGCAACATTAAAAGCAGAACATGGTAGTGATTTACGAAAATTGACTTTACCTGCTAATGATGAGGAAACCGTATTCTTAGAAGTGATGGCAGTAGTACCAAAACGTAAAGTGATTGGGCAGTATCAAAAATTCGAAAGAATAGACCCTTTAAAAGCTCAGGAAATCGTGGTTAAGAACTGTGTTTTAACTGATAAAGAAAAAGTTTTAGCGGATGACGGACTATTTTACAGCGCTTTTACCGCACTAACAGAACTTATGCCTATTAGACAGGGAAAGTCGGAAAGAGCCTAGAAGAATTAAGTCTAAATTACAAAGATGATGGGGATTTGTATTATAAAGTAGACGCAATGATTAGTCACTTTCTACACATCCCCTTCCCTGAGGAGTTAGACGATGAAACATGGGCTAGCAAATGGGCGCAAGTACGCTGGTTATCAGAAAAAGGAATATTAGGAATCTCTAAAATGTCGGGTAATGGATGATGGGGCTTCAATACTTATAAATCTTGCAATGCGTTACGCTACTGCATTTGGTGTAGCATTTCAAAGTAAAGCTGTAGTAGTTAAAGAAGATAATAAGTACAAGGTTGAATATTATCAAAATCAATCAGAAACACAAGAAGAAGTTACCTTTAAGTTTGACGGTAACAAAATGGTTTTCGGGGCAATGCTACTTGACGACACTGGAATTTTTGCACCGCCACTGATGCTTAATTTCTCAAAAGAGAAAAAGCTTATAGAAACGGAAGTTAGCGGATCGGATAATGTAGTAATTGAACGCTGGGGAACGTCTAACTGGGTTATCAATATAACAGGAATTTTGATAGATGTAGAAAATAGAGCCTATCCTAAAGAAAAAATAGAAGATTTAGTAGAGCTGTTTGATTACAATAACATTGTGAAAGTTTCAGGAAATCAGTTTTTAGACAAAGGTATTGATAGTATTTATTTTCAAGCGGTTCATATCGAACCACTGGAAGGTTATACAGACACTGTTCGTTTTAATTTATCCGCTCGAAGCATAAAAGAAGTAGCATATTCACTATCTAATCCAAATGAATAGTCATTATTATAATATTCAAATAAGAATTACCATAGGTGGTAAATTGGTGATAACTCAGATTAAAAGCATAGAGATAGATAAAAGCATCGATAAATTTTCGGACACTGCTAAAATAGAGCTTCCAAGGGAGTTTAATAATCTAAAGAAAAATGGTTCGAAAGAATCTATTGCTAACAAAAGTATTTTCGAACTCATAAACAAAGGCGACACAATACTAATAGAAGCAGGTTATAACGGAAAATTGAACAAAGAGTTTGAAGGTTATATAGCTAATATTGGTGCAGATATTCCTTTAGTTTTAGAGTGCGAAGACGAAATGTACAAATTAAAGAAACTACCTAAAGTAAGTAAAACTTTTAGTAGTTGCAGTCTTAAAGATATAGTAAGCTTTTTACTTCCTACTTATGAAACCGAAGTTGTAGATATGGATTTAGGAAAGTTTATGATTGACAACGCTTCAGCTTTTGAAGTGTTTGAAAAATTAAAAAAAGATTGTCGGTTATGGTTCTATTTTAAAGAAAAAAAGCTAATAGTTGGCTTACTTATAGATTTAAAACCGCACCAAACTCATAACTATATTTTTGGAAAAAATATAAGAAAATCAACGGATTTAAAATTTGAAACTAGTGAGGCTAGAAAAGTGTTAGTAAAAGTTACCTCGCCCCAAAAAGGAAAAGAAAAAGTTTTTTATGAATATGGAGAAAAAGGGGGAGATGAAATAAATATCAATGCTCCGTTAAACATGGCGAAAAAAGCTATTGAGCAACTGGCAGAAAACGAGTACAAAAACCGCAAACGAAGTGGTTACACTGGAACAATTGATGGCTGGGCAGTACCTACTGTAGAACATGGGGATTGTGTTGATTTAAGAGACCCTAACTATCCTGACCAGCATAGAGACGGTAGGTATTTGGTGGATAGCGTAAAAATATTATTAAACGAAACAGATGGCTTTAAAAGGCAAAGTAAATTATCCTACAAACTAAATAAATGAAAACAAAAATTAAAGTATCAATATTAGCCTTAACAAGCTTATTTTTTTCTTGTAAAACGGCAAAGCCAATTGAACAAGAACAACACCAAAAAATAATTGAAACCATTATTAGAGACACCGTTGTTGAGTTGCAGGCTGATAGTACATTTTATAGAGCACTTATTGAGTGTAAAAACGGCAAGCCTATTTTGATTGAAAAGAATTTAAAAGACACTAAAACCAAGTTTAAAGAATCTTTAAAAATAAATACAGCACTTAGTAACGGTATTCTAACTGTTAATTGTAAACAGGAAGCGAAAAGGCTTTTTCTTCAATGGAAAGAAAAGCATATAAGAGAGCTGAATAACAAAACAATTATTATGCCTCCTAAGCTTGTGAAAAAGCCCCTTACTTGGTGGGAAGTATTATGGTGCAGTTTAGGGAAATTTTTTTCAGGAGTTTTCTTCTTATGGATGATTTTTAAAGCAGTACAGTTATGGAAGCGTTTAGCCGTGCCGTTGCCTTAGAAGTAGGAAAACATTTAAGAGCAGTAACATCATTAGGCAAGGTTGAAACAGTACAAGAAAACACCTGTACCGTTAAACGAGAAGGAAGAGCTGAGTTATTAGATGTTCGTTTGAGCGCTTTGGAAGAAAAAGCTAAAAGCTTTATACAAGTAGTTCCTAAAATAAATAGTCAGGTAATTGTGCTTGAAATTGAGAACCAGCCAAGCGAAACGTTGATAGTTGGATATAGCGAAATTGAACGGATTGAGCTAAAAGTAGGTTCTATTTTAGTGGGTATAGAAAATGATAAAGTTGAAATTTCAGACGGAACAAATAGTCTTGGTGACTTATTGGAAGATTTGATAAAAAATATAAGTGATTTAAATATCATAACACCTAACGGGACAGGAACTGTGTCGCCTGATTCAAAACTACTTTTGAAAAATTTAAAAGGAAAATTTAAAAATTTACTCAAATGAATAAAGATTTTGAATTAGATCAAGATGGTGACTTATTTTTCATAAACGGTGATTTTTCATTAGCTCCGTCAGACCAACGTCATGTTGAACATATACTTGAATCAGTTAAGGGTGAGTTTAAACAGCATCCAACTCTTGGCTTCGGAATTGTTAATTATTTAAAGACAAATGTTTCAGAAGCTGAATTTATAAGAGATTTAAAAGTTCAGTTAGAACAGGATAATTATAAAAATTGCAAAATTGACTTAATAAATGGTCAGTTAAAAATTGATGTATGAAAACAATAGATTATATCCTAAATGGGTTTGGTTTTTTAAATTTTAAAGACTTTTTAAAGAGTACGTTTGGGCATACAATGGATAGAAAAATAATCCTTTTAGATAGTTTACTGGCTTTTGCTTTTTGCTCTGTTAATACGCTTTTTGGTTTCAACGTCGCATTTTTTACAGCCTATGTTGTGTTACTGGTTTTCGAATGGTTTACAGGTGTAAAAGCATCGTTTAAAAAAGGCGAAAGTCATAGTAGTCGAAAGTTTGGGAGAATGTTGCTTAAAATCGCTACTTATTTAGTACCAATTTACATTCTAAATCAATTTTCTAAAAATTCAGAATTCCCCATAATTATGGGCTATGAAGTAGACCCTTTTATTTGGTTGTATTGGGCGGTTTTGTTAGGTATAATTTGGCAATTGTTTATTTCCCTGTTAGAAAATCTAAATAACCTTGGTTATAAATACGCTTCGGTATTAATTCGAATTATAAACAAACAGTTTTATGAAAAATTTGAAATAGATGAAACTAAAAGTACTTAACGCCCAGTCAATTTTTGATATATCCGTTCAGTATATGGGTAATGTCGAAAGTGCAATAGAGTTGGCTATTCTCAATAATCTATCTATTACGGATAATCTAAAACCAGCATCCGAAATAATCAAAGAACAATCAGGAAAAGAGTTTAGAGAAGTGGTTGACTATTTAAAAAAATACAATCAACAACCCGCCACCGCTCTAACCGCTGACCTAGAAAAACCAGTGAACAACCCCACTGGTATTGGGTATATGATAATTCAACAAAATTTTAAAGTAGGCTAAAATGGCAAGAGAAATATCCGAAATACAAAACATAATGCTCACCGAAATTCGAAGTACACCCGAATTAGCGGAATTAAACAGCACTTCAAAAACGGCTATTTATAGGCTGATGACTTATATCGTTGCGGTTTGTATTTGGACACTAGAAAAGTTATTCGATACACACAAAAAAGAAATTGACACCGTAATTTATGAATACAAACCCGGAACAGCTCGCTGGTATCGCAATATGGCGTTAGCGTTTCAAATGGGATTCGATTTAAAACAAGATGATGACCAGTTTGATAACGCGGGGGCTAGTGATACGGAAATTGAAAGCTCAAAAATTATCAAATATTGTTCGATCCCTGAAGAAGGAATAGAAAGCAGTCGTTTAATTATCAAGATTGCAGGTGAAGAAGGTAGCGAACTTAGAAAACTGACTGATAAAGAACTTATGCGATTCACGGATTATATTAAAAAAATACGCTATGCAGGCGTGAAATTTTTAATCGTCAACAACCCAGCGGATAAACTTCTTGTAAAAATGGAAGTGTTTATAAATCCGTTAGTGCTAGCAACCGATGGAACAAATATAAGAACGGCTAAAAAGGCGGTAGAATTAGCTTTGAAGAGCTATCTTAAAAATTTGCCCTTTGATGGTGAACTCGTGGTAAATGATTTAATCGCACAGTTACGAGCGGTTGAGGGGGTTGAAAACGTCAATATTTCAAACATTCAAAGTTCAACGTATAACAATGACACCCGTAGGTATGAAGACTACAAGAGCATAAATATAAAAAACATCCCTGAGGCGGGTTATTTTGAATTAGACAACCAAAGCTCAATTGCGTATGTGGTATAACATCAATTACCGTAAGCTGGTGGTGTTGCTCTTGCCAACTTTCTTAAGAAAATCCAAAATGATAGCTTTTTTGCAATGCCTTACAAAGCCTATTGATTTGATTTATAAAGATTGGGTGAAATCACGTGAAAAGGATTGGTATAGGCTGGCGCATAACGGACAGGTTTGCAAGTTGGAAAAGGTGTTAAATGATGAATTTGACAAAGAAAAAAGGCGCATTTATATTGATGACGGTGATTCATTTGCT
The DNA here is from genome assembly GCF_052828645.1 of Flavobacterium sp. TN-1. Taxonomy (NCBI): domain Bacteria; kingdom Pseudomonadati; phylum Bacteroidota; class Flavobacteriia; order Flavobacteriales; family Flavobacteriaceae; genus Flavobacterium; species Flavobacterium sp. TN-1. Next base: position 1,678,631 of record NZ_CM128253.1, on the reverse strand, counting down.
CAGGAATATATTTTTACTCAAGACGAAAGTGAAAAGGTTTTTTTAGGCGATACCTTATTTGTCTATTCAGACGAAGAATACGAAAATACAGGCGTTGATTTTGTGGTTTATGTTCCTGCGGAATTAGTCGGTAAAATCAACCATCACAAGCTGAATTATCTTATAAAATATTACAAACTAGCGGGAAAGCGATACAGAATTGAAACAATATGAATTATCAAAATTTTAACCAAAGCGGTGGTTTCCCTATCAAGACACAAACGCTTAACGATATGCAAACAAGCTGGTCTATCTTGAACAACTTGGGCGAAATAGCTGGAAATTATGCGATTCTTTCAGGATGCGAGGAAACTAACGGGATAATAAACAAAGGAGTTATCTATTTGAATGGTGAAGTACTTGAATTTGTGGGAGGGGTGAAATCACCAACCATCATCATAAAAGAAACCGCCTACAAACGAGAGTTTAAAGATGGTACTAATAAAGAGGTGCTTTTTGTTAGAAAAGCCATGTTTGGAATAGGTTCAACGGTTTATAATTGGTCAGATTTTAAGCGTGCTAAGACAACCGTAAAATTAACCGAAGAGAAGGCAGAAAAAACAGAACTTGAAAAATTGATAGAAAGAGTGAGGCAATTGGAGGCACGTCCTGTTAGTAATGTTCCAAAAGATATGATTGCCTTATGGGATCGCCCTGCAAACGAAATACCAGCAGGCTGGATTGAATACGTACCCTTAAAAGGGCGCATGCCTATTGGTCACGACGATGCCTATGATAGTAACACTAACGGCGATTTAAAGAATTATAATTTAAATCAACTAGGTTATGCTGGTGGTGTTCGTGAGCATAAATTAATACTTGACGAAATACCAGCGCATAATCATAGTCCGGGAGGCGATTCATCATTTTTAGCACACGGATATGATGGCGTAGGCACTGGAGGAGGATTAGGATTTTCAGGAATTGCCAGCCAAGGTAAAGACAGACCTCATAATAACATGTCACCGTATAGAGTAGTTAAATTCATTCAATACAAAGGAATATGACCGATAAAGAACAAATAAAACAATGGTTTAAAACTGGAGAAACACCCACGCAGGAGCAATTTTGGCAATGGATGGACTCGTATTTTCATAAAAGCGAAAAAATACCAATCAACCAAATAGAGGGTATTATACAGGTGTATAACGCTATTAACGAAACGAGACAAATGCAACGCATACGAGTAATTCCAAAAGGCGACACCCTTGTGTACAAGCGATTCAGTAACATAGCCCCAGCCATTGAGGCTGGCGACTTTGTTAAAACAATAATCAACGTCCCCCAAGGCGACATATATATAGAGGGCGTTTATTTAGGTGGCGATACACACAGCATAACCTCTTACGATGTGGTAAACCAAATATATTTTTCTAAAGTACCTAGAGAGGGGAATTCCCAAGGAGCTATTTAATATACAATAAATGAAGCAATTATTTTTAATTTGCACCTTAGCTATCGGGATGATAGCAGGTGCGCAGACCACCCAAGCCATTTTGAAACCCTTACGACTGGCAAACGTACCCCCAGGCACAGGTACCGATAAAGTACTCGTGCGTGACACCGCCGGCATGGTTAAGCAAGTAGATAAAAGAACCCTCATTGGCGAATCAATACCGCCTACACTACAAGGAATACTTCTTAGCACTCCAGCATGTGAATATGGTACTGCCATGAATAATAAAACAACGTTTAAAGAAAATGGTCTCGAGTTTAGCGATTCATTTTCTTCTTTAGAACTGACCAACAACAGCATCTATTTCTTAAATAAAACACTTAATGTATTTACAGGAATAGCCCCATCCTATGGCAAAACAAACAATACATTTATGTTACCTGCTTCAACCGGTACAGGCGTTGTGTTGTCTTCAGGTGCCCCGTCAAATATCATCGGCCATTTAGCCATTACAACCATAAACGGCATACGCTATTTATGTTTGGGTATAGGTAGTGAAATTGTAAAAATAAAAATATACAACGAAAATGAAATTATTTTTTAAGAATTGGAAAACAACGTCAGCAGGCGTTGTTTCTATAGTGTCGGGCGTATTATTATTCATCAATGATAAAACAAAAGCAATTGAAGCCTTGACGGCTATATTGGCAGGTATCGGGCTTGTATTTTCGCAAGATGGCGTAAAATAATCTCTTTGGAGGGAGATGTAAAAAAAAGTCCTCCAACATTTAAAAAAAAAACCGCTATTCTGTAAAGAGTAGCGGTTTTTTTTTATAATAATGGGTTGTAAAAACGATTTCGAATTTCGACTAATTTGTTAAAAAAATATTCGTCTCTGTTATTTACAAGTGGATATTGTCCGTTAAAATATTGTTTTATTAGTAAAAATGCTTGTTCTAATAACTTCATTACAATGAGTACAAGTAATAAAATTGAAAAGTGTTTTTTCTTTATGCTTTACTCCAGTCTTTTCTTTGGAGGTATTTGTTGTATCCTGGCACCGATAAAAAGCACTTAATTATATCGGCTTCCTTTAGCTTCTTGAATGACTTCTCGGACTCGAATTTTTTTACTTTGTTATCGTACAAGTTCCAAAGGGCCTCAAAGGATAAATTGGCAACCGATTTTTCAATTTCAAATACTTTCAAATACTTTTTATCTTTCATCCAGATGGAGCGCATTATACTTTCATCTGCAGGGAAATTGGTTTGCAATTTTGAGAGTAACTCTTTAACATCTTGGTATGTGGCATCCTGTGGCAAATAGCCCGTAAAAAGCCACTTTATTTGATTTTGGTTGAGTTCGCCCTCTGCAATTTCAAATAGCTTTAAATTACCTTTTAAATCGTATTTAAAAAGGAAAACCAAACCTATTTCTTTGCCTTTGGCTCTGTAGGTAGTGAATTGTTCCATTATGCTAGTTTCTGATTGATTTCTGCCGTTATTCGAGTCAAAACTGTACGCTCGTAGTCTTTATCGCAAAAAGTGATTATTATTTCTAAAAACTTCTCTAAAAAGTGAGCCTCGTAATATTCAAATGAAAGTTTAAATTTCTTCTTTTGGCTAAAAAGCGATGATTTCATACTCTCATCAATATGCTTTTTTTCAATCTTAACCATCACTTTGTCTAATACGCTTCTGGCAACTCGAGTGTCCCGATGTTGAATAGGAGGTTCTGTGATTACTGAAAAGGCAGAAACTAAAACCTCCAGTTGTGAAAATGTTATTTTTAGGTCTATTTTCATCTTTCTAATTGTTTGATTTGAAATTCTATTTGTTCCCTTAATATTTCGGAATCTGTTTTTTTTCTAGCTAGGAATAAAAATGAATATTCAATTCCAGTCGGATGTATTTGTTGAAAAAATCTATAATTACTTCTTTTAAAGTCATCAGGTAAACTCAAATTATTTTTATCAACAAAATCAATAATTATTCTCTCAATTTCGCTATTGAATAACAAACCTGGTGATTGGTATCTGATATTATATTCGTCAAATTCATTCATCTGCAGTCGGTTTTAGGTTCTGTTATAATCTTTCCATAATAATCGCATTGTAAGGCGGTTTTTTCGCAGTTTATAACAACATCAATAACAACGATACTTGTATCTTTATGGTCGCAGTTTTCGGGTGTTATATCGGCAAAATCACACTTATAATTTTCGCAGTAAATAGGCCACTCACATTTTAATTGTGGGTTGTGTTTACAAGGTTTTATTATTGGTGTCGGGTTGGTATTAACATCATCAACAATAATTACTCCTTTGCATTCATCGGAGCGGCAATAGTCGTTTTCTGGTCGTAAGCAATAACCATCTTCGGTATGTTTGCACTTTAGCATTATTTAAACCTACTTTTTACGATGCCTCTCAAAGCAACTATTAACTTTTCGACTTGGTAAGAGCAGTTTTGCATTATTCGTTTGACTTGAAATGGAGTTATCTCTCCGTTTGGGTCGTACTTTGGAGGTGTTTTAGATGCTTTCATACTCTAATTTTATTTATTTTTTTTACTTTTTCTCTTTTATTCATAGCTTAAAAAAACTTTATCTTTGGTTTTGCCGATTATAGGATAGATTCCATATTCCGTTAGATTTATTTTAAATTCCTTTTCTACCCAAAAAACAATCCAAAGACACAAAACAAAATATAAAGGTAATAACACCACAGATGGCGTAAATTTAAATTCACTCTCTTTCATATCTCTAAATCAAACAATTATAAAACACACAAGTTATTTTTTTATTAATTAGCTCTTTTTTATATATTTCTATTACTAAAATCTTTATCAAAAAAAGATCCAAAACTGTTTTAATGATTTTTTGTCAGAAATAATTAATTTTACCCCTTATGAAAGCACCACTAGCAGAAAGAATACGTCCTAAATCTTTAGAAGAATATATAAGTCAATCTCATTTAGTTGGAAATCAAGGCTCTTTGACCCATCAAATTAAGAACGGCATTATTCCTTCTCTAATTTTTTGGGGACCTCCTGGAACAGGAAAAACCACTTTAGCTCAAATTATTGCCCAAAACAGTAATCGCCCTTTTTATGAGTTGAGTGCTATTAATTCGGGGGTAAAAGAAGTGCGTGAAGTTATTGATAAAGCCAAACAAAGTGGTGGATTATTCACTGCTAAAAATCCTATTTTATTCATTGATGAAATTCATCGTTTTAGCAAATCACAACAAGACTCTTTACTAGGAGCAGTCGAAAAAGGGTGGGTAACCCTTGTAGGGGCGACCACCGAAAATCCAAGTTTTGAAGTAATCCCAGCTTTGCTGTCACGCTGTCAGGTGTATACCTTAAATCCGTTTACAAAAGACGATTTAGAAGCCCTACTCTATCGTGCTATAACTAATGATATCTTTTTAAAAGAAAAAAACATTGAGTTACTAGAAACCGAAGCCTTGTTACGTTTATCAGGTGGAGATGGAAGAAAACTGTTAAATACTTTTGAGCTTATTATTAATGCCACTAACGAATCTCTCATTACAATTACCAACGAGAAAGTGATGCAACTGGTTCAAAAAAATACTGTTTTGTATGACAAGACAGGAGAGCAACATTATGATATCGTCTCTGCTTTTATAAAATCTATAAGAGGAAGTGATCCTAATGGCGCTGTGTATTGGTTGGCAAGAATGATTGAAGGTGGTGAAGATGTAAAATTCATTGCAAGGCGTATGTTAATATTAGCTAGTGAAGACATCGGAAATGCAAATCCTACTGCACTAATAATGGCCAATAACACTTTTCAAGCAGTTACTACAATAGGATATCCTGAAAGCCGAATTATATTAAGTCAATGTGCTATTTATTTAGCAACCTCAGCAAAAAGCAATGCTAGCTATATAGCTATAGGAAAAGCACAACAAATAGTAAAACAAACAGGAGACTTACCAGTTCCTTTACATTTGAGGAATGCTCCCACTAAGCTCATGAGAGAATTAGGATATGGAGAAGAATACAAATATTCCCACGATTACGCAAATAATTTTACCGAACAAGAATATCTTCCTGAAACTATTTCTACGACTAAATTTTACGATCCCGCAGATAATGCTAGAGAAAAGGAATTACGTCAATTTTTAAAAAACAGATGGAAAAATAAATATGATTATTAAAAAACTGCTTTAGAACTTAAACTATTAATATCGTTTTATTCTAAAGCAGTTAAACCGCTCAATTACTTGAACATATAATAATTATTCTAAAGGCTGTAATTTTTCTGTTTTAACTTCAGGAAACATAATTGCAGCCCATTTAAAAGCACCTTGTTTTATTGCATCATAAGTCACATAAAAATAACCTTGACGTCCCCATGATCTACCCCATGAGTTCTGAACTTTAAACTGTTTCGTAACATCATTATATCCTACTATACATACACAATGTCCTCCATTTCTTTTCCCATATACAGAATTCCAAACGTAATTATTTCTGGAAATTGCTTCAAAAGATTGATTATAATCAAAACAAGCTGGCACTGGATAATTTTTACTTAAATAATATTTAATATCATCTACACTAGTTGCTGAAATATTTTTCCAAGAACTTATCTTGCGTTCTGTAGCATACTCCAATTGTTTAGCTGATGGCATTATAAAACAACCTCCTTCAACATAAGGCATTTGATCTTCCCCACATTCTCCTTTTTGTTGTAAAAGATTCATAGCGTTATCAGGATAAGATCCTTTAGCACAATCTGAAATTTTAATTTGATTGTATATAAACGCTGCACTCCTTGAGGCACTTCTCCAGTTTTTATTATGAACAGGATTATTAATATATCTTGTAATACTGTGCGCTGCATAACCTACTCCCCATCCAACACATGATCCTTCTCTTCCTTGATTTCCTATAGGCATTGCAGGCAACTCAAAAGTGGTTGGCATTGCTAGAAGTGATCTAGCATTAGAAGGTGGCAAATCTGGACGATACTTCATTAAATCATTCTCATACTCTTGAGGAGTTAACGGATCTATTGATTTCAGATAGGATTCTGAAAACTCTGGCACTCCTAATCTAGATAATTCTTCTCTTTTTTCATTTACATCCAATTTCTCTGTTTGACAAGCTCCAAACAAAAAAATAGAAACGAATAAATAAATAGGGTTTCTGAAATTTTTTAGATTTTTTTTCTTGTTCATTTTTTAATTTTTATGGTTAATAACGATACAAATAAAAGAAGAAGCCTATTATAAAAAAAAACAGAAACTGAACATAAACTCACCATAAATTACCTACAAATCAAAAAAATACCGAACGTAAGACTAGGTACACATAAATGTATTATTTTTACAAAACAACCCTATAATCCAACCAAAAAACTTAAGAATATGAAAGAGGTAGTAGAAATATTAATCTTTTCGATTTTAAAAGACCCTAAGATTACTAATAGTTTTTTAAACAACACTAAATCTTGGAAGAGAGCTCATTATATCTATCTTTCAGAAATAATTGAATTTGAATTAAAAAAAACCAACTTAATTAACGAAAAGAAAAAAATAGAAATCGGAACCACTATATCCGCTACAACTTTAAAAAGAATTTTCGAAATTGACAAAAACAAAGTCTATACAGATGATATTCGTTTCATCAAAACCTTAGATAAATTAGCTCTTTTTTTAGGTTTTCAAAGTCTTGATGATTTTATAAAAAAAAGAACAAATCCTAATTTTATTAATTCTGAGAATACCAATAAGAATATAATAAAAATAGACGCTAAAAATTCTATTTCTGAAAGCACACTCTACAATATTATCAAAGATTTTTGTCATATTGAGTTAGATTCTATAAAAAGAATTCCTAATTTTAAAATGGAAGAATTTTATAACGTTTTGGATATTCAAAGTCCTATTTTAAAAAGAATCACAAGAAATTTAAATGAATTATCAAAACAAGGATATGTTTATCATAAGGAAAACAATCATTCTAATTATGAAATTTTTAACTTTAAAACCATTGATATAGAAGAAAAAACAGCCATCATTTCAACCAATGAATACTGGAATTTAACTCTTACTAATCGTAACGGAACAAATACACAAATAGTAAATTTTTCGAATGAACAAGTTTATTTTATAAAAAAAATAAACAATACTTGGAAAATATGGGATAATTTCAATCCTTATAGTGATAAAATTATTGAGAACATAAAAGAACGTTCTAAATTATAACCTTATCATAATAGTACTAACCTAAAAGAACTCTCTTTTATTAACCAAAAAGGAGAAATCTCTTTTTCTGATTACGAGACTTCTCCTTATAAATAATTAATTGCCTTTTAGCTTCTTATTAAAATAGTTTTTAAAAACTAATATCTATTTTTTCTCTATTAACTCTTTCTTCTTCTAAAAATTCAAAAAACCAAGTATTTTCTTTTTTTATTACAATTCCGTTACGTTTTTTAAAAGAGGTTAAAAAAACGGAAGGAGATGAAGTTTTAAATAAAATTAAATTTTCTCCGGTAATTTTATCATTTACTTCATAAAAAAGCTCTGTTTTTACGGTTACTATTTTCGTTTCTGTAATTTCTTCTTTGTTCATTTCTTTTAATTTTGACTGAATAATTTCCTCATCAAAATCCTTACCTGAAAATTTATAATTTGCTTTACTAAATGAATTTAAGGCATCAATAGTAGCTAAATTATAACCTTTTGCTACATCTTTTTCCCTACTTTCTCCTAAATCTGTTGTAAACAAAATATTCCCCTTACAATCTTTAAATTCAAATTTAATTTTTGTTGAAAAAATTGTATTTTCTTCCACTCCATTTACAAAGAGTTTATTGCAATTATAATCTAAAAAGTCTTCTGGTAATTTTTCGTTAGAAACATACGCTTCAATTCCTTTTTGTCTTAAATACATCTTTATAGTAGTATTAATCCGGTATTGATTATCTTCATTTTGAAATGAAAATTTTGATGGAATAAATGCTATTTTATAATCATTTAAAGACTGGCCTAAACTCGTTAATGAAAATAAACTCATTAATCCCATAATTAACTTTTTATTCATGTTTAAAATATATTTTTTAATTCGATTAAAGTATTGATTTGATTAATTTTTCCTTCCACTTGTTGATAATTTGGATTAAAAAAAATAGCTTCAATACCAAAATTTAAAGCTCCTTCAACATCTGCTTGTACGCAATCTCCTATCATAATACTTTCTTCTTTCCTAGCTTTTGCTTTATCTAATGCGTACTGATAAATCATTTTATCTGGTTTTTTAACGCCTGCTAATTCTGAATTAGTAATTGTATCAAAAAAACGATAAAGATTTGAATTACGCATTTTTTTTAATTGTACTTCTTTAAACCCATTTGTTATAATATGTAATTTATATTTTGGATAAAGATATTGAAGTACCTCTACGCATCCTTCAATCAAATAATTATTGTTTGTTAAACAATTCACATAATCTTCTGAAATTTCACAAATTAGTTGATCTGAAATCAAAATATCTAATATATCAAAGGTTTCTTTTAATCTTTTATAACGCAATTCTTCATGCGTTATCTTATCTAACTGATATAATTTCCAATATCGTTGATTGATTGGATTGTAAATTTTCACAAAATCGTGAATAGATAGTTCTGGAAATAAAGGTTGTAAAATAACTTCAAATGTCTTTTCTGAATTTCGATCAAAATCCCAAAGAGTATGATCTAAATCAAAAAATATATGTTGTACATGATTATATTTCAATATGATAACTATTTTTTATAAATACTTTTGACTTATTAATTAGGTTTTATTTTTCGAGTTTTATCACGAGTTTCTTTTTGTAAAAATTGCTTGTAACAAAGAGTTGTATTTATTCCCCTTTTAAAATTACTACATCTATCAAATTATACATCCAATTATCTACATCTGTCTCATTTAATTTTAATGTACCTGATATAGTTACATATTGATCTGTACGAAGTTTTTTCTTTCCTTCTTTAAATTTTAAACCTGCTATTGTTTCTGGTCCTGCTTTTCCACAAAAAAAGCAGGAAGCAAATACATTTTTGCTAATGGCATAATTTACATTATCAATAGGTACAATAAAACCTGAAATAATAACTCTTTTATTATTTCGCATCTTAATTTCAGGACTGATTACGGGGTAATCAATCATACCATAGTCTTTATGTTGTTTTTTAACAAATTTTATATACCCTAATTTTTTCCAATTTAAGGTATCATTAAGTATTATTTTTTGATGAAAATGTTCTGAAATTATTCGTTTTTCTATTTTGTTAAAACTTACTAAGGTTAAACTTACCAAAGTAATCAATATAATCCATTTACGCATTTGCTAAGGTTTTTGATAAATTCATTTTATATGCTTTAAAAGCAGGAATTAAGGCTGAAATAACTCCTAATAATAAAGTTACTGATAACAAAGCTCCTTCCTTTTCCCAAATAACTTCAAAGGGATCAAAGATCATTTTTAAATCTTCTTCTGAGAGTTTGGAAATTATTTGAAGGGCAAATCTACCAATTATCGTTCCAAAACAAAAACCTACTATACACAAAAATATGCTTTCTAACAGAACCAATAGGATTAATTGATTTTTTGTTGCTCCTTGTAAACGCAATAAGGCAAACTCATATTTACGTTCTTTCAAACGGTTATAGAGCATTATAAAAATACTTAGTCCTGAAATTAACATAATACCATATCCTAAATAAGATAATGCTTTTATTCCAACTCCAAAAAGTGTAAATAATCTATTGATTTCAATTGCAGGGGAAACGGCTTGCATTTTTGTATTAGATGCAATGATTCTTGGCCACATCATAATAGCCATCTTATTTCTAAATTTTAATAGTACTGAAGTTATTTCTCTAGAATGATTATAATGATGTTCTTCATCACTAATTTCTTCATGTACATTCCAAACACTTTTTATGGAACACATTATTAGATTATCAATCATTTTACCTGTAGGTTGTAGTACTCCTACAACTTTAAATGGTTTTGTTTCGTGTTTTTCGCCTTCTTTTGCGTCACCATGTATACTATAAAAAGTACTTCCTATTTTTAAATTCTTTTTCTGAGCAACGGTAGAACCTACAACTACTTCAAAATCGGCTAAAAATTCTTTTCCTTCAATGAATTGAGCATCAAATTTTTTCAGATAATCTCCTGTTGTTCCTACAATTTTATAACTATCATAATTATCTCCAAAAGCCAATGGAATTGCTTTTTGTACGAAAGGATGTTTCATCCATACTTTTGCTGAATCATAATTTATATTACCTGTAGGCGTATCTATCTGATAAACTGAAGATAAGACTAATTGCAACGGACTTCCTTGTGCTCCTAGAACTAAATCTATATCATCTGCATTGGATGAAAATTGTTCTTCAAACTGCTTTTCTAACAATATTAAAAGTGTCATAATTGTTATACTGCTAGTTAAAAGCAAGATACTTAAAAAAGTATTTAAAGGCTTAAACACAATATTTCGCCAAGCTAATTTTATAATCATACTAATTGAATTTGATTTACAAAGCGTTCTTTTAACCGAGAATCATGTGTAACCACTACCATCGCTGTTTTGTATTCTTTTGCAATATTTTCTAACAATTTGGCTACTATAACTACATTTCCATCGTCTAAACTAGAAGTGGGCTCATCCGCTAAAATGACTTTTGGTTCATTTATTAGAGCTCTTGCAATGGACAAACGCTGTTGTTGTCCCACACTCAATTGATAGGTTTTTTTATAAAGATAATCTTCTAAACCTAAATGCGTTAAAATTTCTTTTGCTTTAATAATTCTTGTTTTTCCTTTTCCTAAGTAGGAAGCCATTAACACATTTTCTAATACATTTAAGGACTCAATAAAATAATTTTGTTGTAAAACAACTCCTATATATTTCCCTCTAAAGTGATCTCTTTCTCTTTCATTTAAGGATTGTAACGCACATCCATTAATTATAATTTCTCCTGATTGAGGTAATAACATCCCTCCTAATAAGTGTAATAAAGTCGTCTTACCTATTCCTGAGCTTCCCGTAAGCAATAATACTTGAGATTCTAGACAGGTAAAATCAGGAAATAAAAGTATTTTATCATTAGCATAACTATACTGTAATTGTTTGATTTGTATCATTATTTATAACAAATTTTCATCAGCAAAGCTAAAGTACGCCTTTTCTGTTATTATCAAATGATCTAATACCAAAATATCTAAATATTTCCCTGCTTCTATTATTTTTTTTGTTAGTTGTATATCAGCATCACTGGGCTTAAGTTTGCCTGATGGATGATTATGTAACAGGATTATCCCAGTAGCGAAATACTCAAATGCTAATTTATAAACTAATCGAGCATCTACAATAGTTCCCGTGATGCCTCCTTTGCTAATCTGTGTTTTATGAATTAGTTTATTTGAATTATTTAAAAATAATACCCAAAATTCTTCATGAGGTAATTCTCCTATTAGAGGCTGCATTAATGAATAAACTTGTGAACTTGATGTAATTTTAAAAAATTCTTTTATATTTTCTTCCTTCCTCCTGCGACCTAATTCTAATGCAGCTGCTATAGACAACGCTTTTGCTTCTCCTACTCCTTTAAATTCTCGAAGTTGTTGAATAGAAAGTTTTCCTAATTGATTAAGATTATTATTAGTAGAGGCCAAAATACGCTGACAAAGCTGTACAGCACTTTCATTACGAGATCCTGAACCAATAAGAATAGCAAGTAATTCAGAATCAGATAAGGCTATTTTTCCTTTGTTCAAGAACTTTTCACGTGGACGATCATCTTTGGCCCACTTATTAATTGGTGTATACATATTTACCTGGCTTTTAACGAATTACAATTTAATACCTTTTTTTCGAAAAATTATCAAATGTTTTTTATTTTTATTTATTCTAAATAAATTTGTTTTTTATTCTTTTTATAAATTACTTTGCTATTATTTTTAATAAATCTAAATAAATATGAATAAGTCTATTTTAATTATTCTATTAGCAACGATGTCAATACATCTACATGGTCAAAAAAAGAGAATCAAAAAAGATTCTATAAATAGTCTAAAAGAAATTTCTATATCTGGAACTGCAAATAAATTTGCCTCTAATAAAGTTTCCAGCAGTTTAAGATTGAAAACAGAAATTACAAAAATTCCTCAAAATATTCAAATCGTAACAAATGAGCTCCTAAAAAGTCAAAACATTACCACGATGATGGAAAATGTAACGCGTAATATAAGTGGTGCTCAAATGAATGAGCATTTTGGTAATTATGCAAATATCAACATGAGAGGTTTTAAACTCCCTTCATTTAGAAATGGTATGAACATAGACATTGGATATGGGCCATTAGCAACGGATCTTTCAATGGTTGAAAATATTGAATTTGTAAAAGGTCCTTCTGGATTTATGACTTCAGCAGGAGCCCCAAGTGGTATTTATAATGTGGTAACTAAAAAACCAACTAAAAAATCAATTAATGAAATAGGTTTTTCAGGTGGGAGTTTTAATTTTTACAGAGGAACTTTAGATTCTGGTGGTGCATTAACTGATGATGGCAAGTTACAATATCGTTTTAATGCTATGTATCAATTTTCAGAAACCAATAGACTATTTGAAAAAAATTCGAGATATAGTATCGTTCCATCTTTTAAATATGAATTTAATGATAATACATCAATAACAACTGAATTCACTTACCAAAAAGCAAAACAAATGTTGAGTGCTTCATACGTATTTGCTCCTGTAGAAAAAGGACTAGGAAGTTTAGATAGAGATATTTCTCATATAGACAAAAATTATCCTAGCTCTGATATAGAGGAAGTTAACCTATTTATAGATTTTAACCATAATTTTAATAATAAATGGTCTATCAACTCCCAATATATGATTATGCAATATAAACAACTGGGCTATACGAATTGGGTCTATCAAATACATCCTCTTGGATATACTCATAGAATGCTTAATAATTTTGACACAAAATCATTAAATGAACTAGCACAAATATATGTTAACGGGGAAATAAATTTTTTAGGCATGACGCATAAATTATTAACTGGTATTGACTATAAAAAACTTAGCAGTAAGTATGATTGGTCACATACAGCTACTTATGATATAATTCCTTTCAATCTTTTCGATCCTACTTATGACAAAGCTGTTTATCCTACATTTAACAGGGAATCGGGATTAACAAATATTGGTAGTGGAACTGAATATGCTTCTATCTATGCACAAGATGAAATATGGCTTTTAAATGATAGATTTAGAGTAACTCTTGCGGGACGTTATTTTAATGGAAAAACCAACGATGATTACAAAAATAAAGTTACTATAAAAAAAATAACACCAAGAGTAGGTGTGAGCTTTGATATTACCAAAAACTTTACCTTATACTCTCAGTATGACAACTCAATTATGCCTAATTATGGCACAGATAAAGAAGGTAAATCTTTTGATCCAGAATATGCTCGTAATATTGAAATAGGATTAAAAAAATCTTTTTTAAGAGACAAATTAAAAACAACATTATCTGTTTATCAAATCACAAAAAAGAATGTATTAGTAACTGATCCTAACGACATTATTAACAGATTACAAGTAGGTAAAGTACAATCAGAAGGAGTAGAATTTGATATACAAGGTCAATTATCCCCTGAATTAAATATTGTTTTAAACTATGCCTTTACAGAAGTAAAAACAATTGAAGACATAAATCCATTAAATATTGGTAAAAGAATTGAAGGTCATTCTAAACATACCACAAATGGTTGGATTAACTACAATTTTAAAGAAGACACTTTTTTAAAAGGTTTTGGAACTATGTTAGGATACCAATATTTAGTAGACCGTTCTACATCTAATTGGGGAGCCGATAACAAAACTATATTACCTGATTATTTACGATTAGACGCAGGTATTAATTGGAAATATAAAGGATTAAATCTAGCTCTAAATGTTAATAATCTATTAAACAAATACCTTTATTCTGGAGGAATAGCAGGAACCGTTGCTTATTGGCAAAGTGAACCTGGTAGAAACTGGAGAGCTATGCTAACCTATAAATTTTAAAAATTCAAAAGCATTAAGAAACTTTAATTTGAGAGTTTCTTAATGCTCTATTAAATAAAATGGAAATAAAAAGTATTAAACAAAAAACACGAAAAATACATCTTTGGCTTGGGTTAACCTCAGGTATTATTGTTTTCATAGTAGCAATTACAGGTGCTTTATATACTTTTAAAGAAGAAATTCAAGCTTGGAATCAAGAACACCCAAAAATTGAAATACAAAACAAACCCTTATTAATCCCTAGTGTATTACGAAGTATAGCATCAAAAAAAATTCCCAACAAAGAAATACATGCTATAAAATACAATGGAAATGATAACGCAGTTGAAATCATATTCTATAAAAATACTCCTAATTATCATATTATCCTATATTTAAATCCTTATAATGGTAAAATCATTAAAATAAGCGATCTAAATACAGGCTTTTTCCATTTTATATTTGAAGGTCACATGTATCTATGGCTACCTCACGCTATTGGACAAATTATAGTCGCAACAGGTACATTCTTATTCCTATTCCTAGTTATTACAGGTCTTATACTTTGGCTCCCTAAAAAAAGTAAAGAAATAAAAAAAAGAGTATGGTTTCAATGGAAAGAAGGAATAAAGTGGAAAAGAAAAAATTTTGATTTACACAATATAATAGGTTTATATACTTCCCTATTTGCTTTAATTTTCATTATTACAGGATTAGTTTGGGGATTTCCTTGGTTTGGATATTTATACTACAAAGCAGTAGGCGGAGAAAAATCAATGATTTATCAAGAACCCACATCTTCACGTAAAAGTATCAATACTAAGGATAATTCTTTTTCTATAGACAAAGCTTGGTTTATTATGAAATCAGAATATCCAAAATCTAAATCAATTGAAATTCATCCTCCAACAAATGACAGTACTTCTATAGCGTGCAATTCAAATCCAGAAAGTCATACTCTTTGGAAAACAGATTATCGCTATTTTGATCAATATACTCTAGAAGAAAAAAAAGTTGAACATTTATGGGGACAATTTAAAAATGCTGATAATTCAGATAAAATCCTACGTATGAATTATGATATACATACGGGTGCTATTGCTGGGTTAGCAGGAAAAACTTTCGCTTTTTTAATAAGTCTTCTAATCGCATCATTACCAATAACAGGTTTTTTAATTTGGTGGGGGCGCAAAAACAAATAGCTTATGTGTTGTAATTTTTCAATCATTAATCAAACCAATAATGGTATGCTTATTTTTTTAAAAGGCTGCCAGAAATATCAACTAACTTTTAATAATTTAAACTTTAGTATGTCTGCTGAAGAATTGGATGCTTTTTACAAGTATTTAAGAAGAATGAATCCTACCTATTGGGAAAAAGAATATGAACAATCAGTGTATGAAAAAAAGATTCCTATTCCTACTCTTCAGGATAATTTCATTATTATGATAAATAGAATAGAATTATTTGAACTTCTTGTTTTGACCAAACCAAATAAAACTGAATTTTTTAAATTAGTTGAAAACCAAATTTTATCTATCAACTGGAATTAACTTTTTTTAAACAAACTATAAACTTACTTAATGCTTGAAAACAACAGCCATACTAGATTCTCCAACTTTGTTCAGAAAGGCTTTGAGCTCCTTTATGCTCAAATTATTAATTAAGTCTAAAAATTATGAGCTAGATACTTTTTATCAATTAGAAAACTTAATTAATAAAGCGGTAATAGATTATCTTTTTTTTGATCCCACTAATTTTAACGAAGACTTACTGGATCAAATTCTTAATCTAAAAAAAGAAAAAAGAATAATAAAACTAATTATTATAACTTCTAATGAAACCTATCTCAAAAATCATTTAGCATTAAAATCAAACATTTTAAACTTTGTTGATTCTATTATTAGTAAAGATTGTTCTGAATCCCAAATCATAGAATTATTTCATTATATAGACAAAGATGAATATTTTTTCCCGTCAAAAAGTATTCACAAACAAATTGATTTTAATTTAACAAAACAAGAACGTTGTATTTTAAAAATGCTTACGGAAGGTAAGAGTAACGAAGAAATTTCCAATAACCTTTGTATCAGTATTCATACCTTTCGCACACACAGAAAAAATATTATGAAAAAAGTAGGTGTCAATACTACTACTGATCTAATTTTATACAGCCTAAAGAACGACATTGCTAATCATTAACATATAAATATTCCTTTATAAAGCCTTCTTGAGATAGGCAAGAAGGCTTTTTTTATAAATCATATAGTCTTTTCTTTAATCCAAATTACATGTTATACCATTTAAACTTAACATATACTGGATTAAAAAGTAAAATTCTCGATCTGTTTTTTTCATTTTAAAACAACTCAAACAAGCGGTTCAGTATATAATTGAAATCATCGTTAGTTCGAGCGCGAAGCGCATCGAGAACCAACACTAATTTTTATTGCTTTTGTAGGATAGTGTCTAAATTAACATTATGCGATTTCTTCCTTTAGTCAAAATAACAAGATTACGAACTTTTTGGGTAGTCTCAAGGCTAAAAAATAGTATTATTAAAAAATTTCAAAGTTTAAATGGTATTAATTCTTACTATGAAAATCAAAAAACAAATAAAATAGATATTTTTTAGTTTTAAACTCATTTTTTATACCATAAATACCCCTCTCATAATTTAAACTTAATCAAACCATCAGATCTAAATATACCTCATATTAGGTACTTAAATACTATTATAATATTAAAAAAAAGACAATATTTAAGGTATTGATTAATCCAATTTGTAAGTATTACTTTGTTTCATAATTTTTATTTAATCTAAATAAATCATGAGCGAATTAGTTTCAACTATCAAAACTAAACCTAAAAAGGGTTACAAAAAGCTGCTAAACAATAACATATATATCTTTTCTGACGAGAGAGAAAACTTGAATCTCTATAAGAAAAGTATGAAAAAAGCCATAAGACAAATCATTAAAAATAACGAAAAGAGAACCACTCCTTATACTGGTAAGAGCATTTCTTCTTTACAAAATTTAATTGATAAAATAGATTTATATGACAATGAAAATGGTTTGCCTCTAAAAAAGGTTTTAAACGAAATTCAAAAAATATATCTTGATGACTGCATACTATTTCATCACCCAAAATACGTTGCGCATCTAAACTGTCCAATTCTTACCCCTACTCTTGTAGCAGAAGCCTTTATATCTTCTTTAAATTCTTCTATGGATACCTGGGATCAAAGTACAGGAGGAACCTACATAGAATTAAAATTAATTGAATGGACTCTTCAATTATTAAATTATCCTAAAAATGGTGAAGGTATTTTTACAAGTGGTGGTACACAATCTAATTTAATGGGCCTTTTATTAGCAAGAGATCATTATATCAAAACAAGATACAATATAAACCCTGTAATGGAAGGTTTACCAGCAGAGGCATCAAAATTTAAAGTACTTTGTTCCGAAGTCAGCCATTTTAGTTTAAAAAAGAATCTTAGCTTATTAGGATTAGGACAAAATGCTATAGTACAAATTCCTGTTGATAAAAATTTTAAAATGAATATCAAGGAACTCAAAAATAAAATAGAGGAATTAAAAGCTAATGGTGATATCCCTATAGCCATCATAGGAACAGCAGGTACTACTGATTTCGGTTCTATAGATCCACTCGAAGAAATAGCTTCTATAGCAAAAGAAAACCATATCTGGTTTCATGTTGATGCTGCTTATGGTGGAGGTTTACTAATAAGTGATATACACAAAAACAAATTAAAAGGAATTGAACTTTCAGACTCTGTCACAATAGATTACCATAAGACTTTTTATCAACCTGTAAGTTCAAGTGGCTTTTTTATGCGTGACAAATCATTTGTTGATTATATTAAATACCATGCTGATTATCTAAACTCTAAGGAACAAGAAGATGAAGGTATTCCTAATATGGTTAAAAAATCTATTCAAACAACCAGACGATTTGATGCTCTTAAATTATGGTTTACTCTTCGTTGTATAGGCGTAAAAGGCTTGAGTTCTTATTTAGAAACTTCTATAGAAAATGCTCTTTATACAGCCAGCTTATTAAAAAACAGAAATGATTTTGAAATTATCCATCAACCTGAAATTAGCGCAATCGTTTTTAGATATACTCCTTTTCAAGATCAATATAATTCATATTGTAACCTCAACTCATACATAAGAAAAGCTCTTTTTAACGAAGGAAAAGCGATCATAACAAGTACAAAGGTAAACGAAAAAGTATTCTTAAAATTCACCCTTTTAAATCCTTTAACAACCACAAATGACATTGATGAAATAATTGATTTAATCATCCATCACGGTCAACAATATTCAATTAAAAATTAAAACTTTATGGAAAATAAAACATACGACTTCATTGCAATTGGCGTAGGTCCATTTAATCTTGGATTAGCTTGCTTAACAAACCCTATTAAAGAATTAAATGGTTTGTTTTTTGATAAGAATGAAACATTTGACTGGCATCCTGGTATGTTATTACAGGACACTACTTTACAAATTCCTTTTCTAGCTGATTTAGTTACACTAGCTGATCCTACCAGTCCTTTTAGTTTTTTAAACTATATTAAAGAAAAAGGAAAAATTTATTCTTTTTACATTCGTGAAAATTTCTTACTACTACGTAATGAATACAATCAATATTGCCAATGGGCTATAAACAAACTAGCTAATGTTCATTTTGGTAAAGAGGTTACAACAATAGATTACAATGAACAAGAAAAAATTTATTTAGTTACCGTACAAGATACAAAAAGTAAAAAAGTAAATATTTACGCTTGTCGTAAACTTGTTTTAGGTACAGGGACTACTCCTTATATTCCTAAATCATGTAATTCACTTAAAAACAGAGCCATTCATTCTTCAGAATACTTAACTAATAAAGAACAACTTCAATCCAAAAAATCAATAACTGTTTTAGGAAGTGGTCAGAGCGCAGCAGAAGTTTTTAATGACCTTTTACAGGAAATAGACATTCATGGCTATCAACTTAACTGGATTACACGTTCTCCTCGTTTTTTCCCGATGGATTACAGTAAATTAACTCTTGAAATGACCTCTCCTGAGTATGTTGACTATTTTTATAATTTACCAGAAGCCAAACGAGATCATTTAATTCATAATCAAAAAGAATTATACAAAGGAATCAACAAAGATTTAATAGGTAGTATTTTTGATACAATATATTACAAAAAAGTCCTTCATCCTATTGATGTAAATTTAAGAACAAATGCTGCTTGCATTAATTCAAAATATAATGAAATTACTCAAAAATTTGAATTAGAATTACATCACGTCGAACAAGACGAAAACTTCGAACATACTACTGAGGCCTTAGTACTAGCTACTGGATATTCAAGTACTATCCCTTCTTTTATTAATGATATTAACCACAGAATTAACTGGGATAACAAAGGTCGTTATGCAACGAATCGTAACTATACAATTGATATAGAAAGTTCTGAAATTTTTGTTCAAAATGCAGAGCTACACACACATGGTTTTGTAACTCCTGACTTAGGAATGGCTTGTTATAGAAACTCTTATATCATTAAAGAAATGGTAGGTAAAGAAATTTATCCAATTGAAAAACAAATTGCTTTCCAACAATTTGGCGTTACCGAAATGGAAAAACAAAAATCAAACCTAAAAGCATAATGGGATTGACAAACAATAGAATTGCTGCAATAGATTTTACTAGAGGTATAAGTGTTTTCTTTTTAATTATTGTGCATACAATGCTCATATACGGAACACTCGAAACTCAAACAGAAACAACGATAGGACAAATTATTATTTGGCTAGGACGTGGAGCTGCTATGTATCTTATTGCTATGGGAATATCATTTACATTTTCCAGAAGACAATCCTTTTATGCTATCACAAAAAGAGCTTTATATATATTATATATAGGCTATTCTTTAAATTTTGTGAAATTTATAATCCCCGAATTTATATTCGGTGGATTACCTTATCGTTTTTTAAATGCTTATCATTTAAAAACACAAACACTTGAAACAACGTTATTTTTCTTAGGTCTTGGAGATATATTACAATTAGCAGGAATAACCTTATTGTTAATAGCCTTTATTAATCAAATAACAAATAATAAATGGATATACTTCTTTTTAGGATTATTGATAATAATAGTATCCAAAGAATTAAGCGGATTAAAAATAAATATTTTAGGTCTTCAATATATATGCGACTTATTTTTTAGTAATCAATACAATGTTTATTTTCCTGTATTCCCTTGGAGTGCTTTTATTTTTATGGGGGTCTTTTTGGGTAAACAATTAAAAGAAATCAATAATGATACTCAAATCTTCTTTAGAAACTTAGCAATCCAGAGTTTGGGACTAATTGTACTAGGTCTTTCACTTGTCCTTACAAATTATAAATACCATTTTGGAGATTATTATCATCTAGGTCCTGGAGGAAGTATTATTTTACTAGGAATTATGATGCTCTCTTTTTGGATATCAAATCAATTAATTATTTTTTTAAATCCTAGCACACAATTTTTTAGTTACATAATCTATTTAAGTAAAAATACAACTAGTATCTATTTTATTCAATGGACTTTAATTAATTGGGGAATGTATGTTTTTGGATTTTGGAGCCTCAATCAATGGAATGTTTTAGCACTAATAATCTTATTTACAGCATTAACGCTTTGTGTCAATATTTTATACAGAAAATTAAAGTCACGAAGAATCATACAATTTGAAAACAATCAATAAGTACTTAAACAATGGAAAAAAATATAACCGATATAGCATCAGAAATTGTCTTTTCTACCTTAATAAAAGGATTAGGAACCATCGATTTTATACCTCTCAATATCCAAACTCATATTCCTATTATCCACGATTGGGTAAATAGAGAATATGCTCAATATTGGGGTATGATAGGTAAAAATAGTGAAGAAATTAAAAACGAATATGAAAAAATCATACAACATTCAGAGGTTTTTCTAGGACAAGTAAATGGCGAAATTTCCTTTCTTCTAGAAAAATACAATCCTAAAAATGACCCTATCTCTGATTACTATAAAGTAAAAGATCATGATTGTGGTATTCACGTAATTGTAGCTCCTACAAATCGTCCTATCCACAAATTTACTTGGAATATTTTCTCCTCTATAATGAAATTCATTTTCTCTGATCTTACTATTGAAAGAGTTGTAGTAGAACCCGATATTCGAAATGAAAAAATGTTTAAAATATGCCATCGAATTGGTTTCAAAGATGACAAAATCGTAGAATTACCTCATAAAACAGCGCGCCTTTCTTTTTGTACAAGAAGACAATTCATTAAGAAAATGGATTCTGAAAATTCTGTCACACTAAATATATCCCAATTATTTAGCCAAATTGAAAATCCTGAAACAGCTACGAATCATATAACAGAAAACTCTTGGGCACTCGCTAATAAATTATTGGTTAAAAAAGCAATTAGTGAATTTTCTCATGAAAGCATTTTTACTCCTACTTTTATTTCTAGAGAAAACGGAGAAGATATTTATCAAATTATCAGCGATAATAGTGAAATTTCATACTCCTTTAAAGCAAAAAAATTAGCTCTTAATCACTGGTTGATTAATGAAAGTTCTATTATTAAAAATCACAATCCCGAAGAAAAAATAGATGCTGTTTTATTTTTCAACGAGTATAAAAACACCATCGGAATTTCAGATGATTTATTCCCTTCTTATATAGAAGAAATAATCAGTACCTTACAAAGCAGCATCTTTAAATTAAATAAA
The DNA here is from genome assembly GCF_052828645.1 of Flavobacterium sp. TN-1. Lineage (NCBI taxonomy): Bacteria > Pseudomonadati > Bacteroidota > Flavobacteriia > Flavobacteriales > Flavobacteriaceae > Flavobacterium > Flavobacterium sp. TN-1. The sequence continues at coordinate 1,656,293 of NZ_CM128253.1, read as the reverse complement.
GATAGTTTAAACGCTCACCAATTAGTACATGCTGATTTCCAAACCATTGAGCAATCTATGAACGAAGGGCATCCTGGTTTTGTTGCTAATAATGGAAGAATAGGCTTTAACAGCACTGATTATCAAGCCTATACCCCTGAAACAGGTAATCATTTTCAATTAGTATGGTTAGCAGGTAAAAAAGACCGAACAGTTTATGCTGGCACACAAGAACTAGATTATGAAACTCTAATTCGTCAAGAATTGGGAGACGAAACCATTGAAATATTCAATATCATGATCAAAGAACAAGGAAAAAATCCATCGGATTATTTCTTTATGCCAACACATCCTTGGCAATGGTTTAACAAACTCGCCATTATTTTTTCTCCTGAAATAGCTCAAGGAAATCTAATTTGTTTAGGTTACGGAACCGATTATCATCAAGCGCAACAATCTATCCGAACACTTTTCAACGTAAGTCATCCACAAAAATTATATACAAAAACTTCTTTATCTATTTTAAATATGGGATTCATGAGAGGACTTCCAGTTTATTATTTAGGTAGCGCGCCTGAAATGGCAAAATGGTTAGAAGATTTATTAAAAAATGACCGTTATTTACAACAAGTTCGATTTGGTATGCTTGGTGAAGTAGCATCTATTAGCTACATTAATCCTTATTTTGAGAGCTATGGGAAACATAATCCATACAATAAAATGATTGCCTCACTATGGCGTGAAAGTCCTGTAAAATACCTTCAAAAAGGAGAACAATTAATGACAATGGCTGCATTATTACATATAGATAAAGAAGGAAACTCTTTTTTAACCGAAATAATAAAAGCGTCAAAACTTACTACTGACAAATGGTTAAAATCTTATTTCTCAATTTATCTTACACCACTCCTTCATTGTTTTTATGAATATGATTTAGTGTTTATGCCACATGGAGAAAACTTAATTTTAGGATTAAAAGAACATGTTCCTGTACGTTCATTTATGAAAGACATTACAGAAGAAGCCGTTATTCTAAATCCAGAAATTAAACTTCCTATAAATCTAGAAAGAATGTATGCTGAAGTCCCTGAGGATGTAAAATTACTTTCAATATTTATAGACGTTTTTGATGGGTTCTTCCGCTTTATGTCTGGCATTTTAGTATCTCAAATACAGTACGACGAAAATCGTTTTTGGGAATTAGTAGCCGAAAGTATTCAAGAATACCAACAAACACAACCTCATTTAGAAGCAAAATTTGAAAAATATGATCTATTTACTACTGATTTTGAATTGTCTTGTTTAAACAGATTACAACTGAATAATAATAAGACTATGATAGATCTAGACGATCCTGTTGCCTTATTACAATTTCAAGGTAAAATTTCTAACCCTATTGCTCCGTACAAAAAAGTAATAGCTTAAATCAAGAAAGTATGAACAGTACACAGCAATCCAATCAAAATATAGAAAACCCGATCTGTTTTAGTAAAAAAATAGAGTCTATAGGTTTTTTTGAACTAAGAAAATTTAACCTAACCCAAGACCTACCTATAATTTATCAGTGGGTTCAAAAAGAATATGCTATTTATTGGGGTATGATGGGTTTAAACTACGATGAAGTGAAAACCATTTATCAAAAACTAGTAGAAAACACTCATATATACATTGGTTTATTTCAAGGGAAAGTAGCTTTTTTATTAGAATGTTATGATCCTCAAGAAGATATTATTAAGGAACATTATGAAGTAAAAAAAGGAGATATGGGTATGCATATTTTAGTAGCCCCTCCTGACAAAAAAATAAACGGTTTTACTTGGCACATTTTCAAGTTTATCTTAGACTTTATCTTTAGTGATTCATCAATTAATCGTGTAGTTGTAGAACCCGATGCAAAAAATGAAAAAATACACATTTTGAATGAAAAAGCAGGGTTTGTTTTTCAAAAATTCATTGATTTACCACATAAAAAAGCACGATTAGAATTTTGTGCAAGACAACAATACTACAATGCTCTCATAGATAAAAATTAGTATTGAACTTTTCTAAAAATGAGGCTGCCTGAAGAGTTATCTAACCTGTTTCTTAGCTTCGTATAAAGGTTTTCTTTTAGTCAACCTAAAATAAAAATAGAGTCTACTCTATAACAAACGAAGTAAAATTAGACTCTTACTTGAAGTAAGAGTTCCTAAACTAAATTTTTATCTTTAACTATCTAAGGCAGCCTCTTTATAAAATAACATTATGAATACAAAAACATCTACTGCTCCTACTCTTGCAGAAAATATAAAACACCTAAAATTAACCCATTGGGAAAAAGCAAATAGACTTCTTACCCGAAAAGCTATTTCAGAATTTTCGCATGAAACACTTATTCATCCCATTTATGATGAAAACATAAATAAATATCGACTAAACACGATAGATAATCAATACAATTATACATTTTCTGCTCATTTAAAAACACTCAACCATTGGCATATTCCTTATGAAAGCATTGTAAAAGAAGATATTAACGGCAATAATATTCCTTTATGTCTGATTAGTTTTATTCTTGAATTTAAAGACGTACTTGAAATTCCAACTGATTTACTGCCTACTTACTTAGAAGAAATTAATGCAACTCTTTATAGCACTGCTTATAAAATTTCAAATGAAAAAATCAGTGCTAATCAACTTCCTAATGCAGATTATCAAACTATAGAGCATTCTGTTACCGAGGGGCATCCTTGTTTTTTAGCAAATAGTGGTAAAAATGGTTTTAGCAGCATTGATTTTAATTTTTTTTCGCCTGAAGCTAATAACCCTATTCAATTATTATGGGTAGCAGGTCATAAAAGTAATGCTCAATTTTCTTGTATTGATTCTCTCAGTTATGACTTACTAATCAAAACAGAGTTAGATCCCGACACCCAAATTATATTTCAAAAAGTACTAGAAACTGAAAAAATAAATCCTAATGAATACTTCTGGTTCCCTGTACATCCATGGCAATGGGATAATAAACTGACCTTGATTTTTACTCATGATATTGCCCAAAAAAAATTAATCCCTTTAGGGTTTGCTCCTGATAAACACTCCGCTCAACAATCTATACGTACCTTCTATAATCTTTCTAATACAAACAAGCATTTTACAAAAACAGCTCTCTCTGTAATCAATATGGGATTTATGCGGGGTCTTTCTCCATATTATATGGAAAGTACCCCTATTATTACTACTTGGTTAGAAAACCTTGTACAAGCTGATGCTTTCTTACAATCAAAAAGATTTACTGTTTTAGGAGAAGTAGCCACTTTAGGATATCGTAATATTTTATGGGAAAGTCTTGGAAAAACCATTCCTCATAACAAAATGTTAGCAACACTTTGGAGAGAAAGCCCCGCTACAAAACTTCAAAAAGATGAAGATTGTTTTACCATGGCTGCATTACTTCATTTAGACTATGAAGGTCAACCTTTTATCAAACATCTCATTGAAGCATCTGGGATTAATGCTAAACTGTGGATAGATCATTATTTACAAGCTTATTTAATACCTTTAATTCATTGCTTTTATACCCATGAATTAGTATTTATGCCACATGGAGAAAATCTTATTCTAGTAGTAAAAGACCATATCGTTGAACGTGTTTTAATAAAAGACATCACAGAAGAAATTATGCTCTTTAACCACACAACTCCTTTGCCAGAAAAGGCTGAAAGAATACGAATGAATCTACCCGAAAAATTAAAGATATTAAGTATTCAAAATGATATTTTCCAACATTTCTTCCGTTTTCTATCTGCTATTTTAGATCAATATGGTATTTTAAGTGAGTCTGATTTTTGGGAAAGCGTAGGAAGCTCTATTGCCCAATATCAATTACAAAATCCTCAACTCAAAGATTTATTTATACAATACGATTTATTTAGTAAAACGTTTGATTCTTGTTGTCTAAATCGTTTACAGCTTAAAAACAACAAACAAATGCTGAATCTTGCTGATCCTGCTTCTAGTTTACAATTTGTAGGAACATTAGAAAATCCTATTCATCAATATAAACCCGTATGGTAAAAACTATTAAAGCAAAATTAAAATTTCTTCAACATCATGATGTTGTTGATTTTAATTCTATTGGACTTAAAGAAGGAATCTGGTTATTAGCTATCCCTATGATTTTAGAGTTAATCCTTGAATCAGTCTTTTCTTTGGTAGATTTGTACTTCGTAGGGCATTTGCCAGATAGTCATTTAGCCATTCAAATTATAGGTTTTACAGAATCTATCAACACCATAATATATTCAATAGCGGTAGGTTTTAGCGTAGCTGTTACTGCTCTAATTTCTATTTCTATTGGTGAAAAAAAAATAGAAAGAACAGGAAAAATTATCATTCAAGCATTAATCATCTCTTGCTTACTTTCTTTAATAATTAGTATACTAGGTTATTTTTATGCTACTGATATTTTTGCTTCTTTAAATGTTTCTCAAAAGGCTATTGTTTATGGTATAAGTTATCCTAAAATTATCTTCAGCAATAGTATTTTTATTCTATTATTGTTTTTAATTAATGGAATATTTCGAGGTATAGGTAATCCTTTACTCGCTATGAAAAGTCTTTGGATAGCAAATGGTTTTAATCTCATATTATGTCCTTTACTCATAAATGGCTGGGGAATTTTTCCTGCTATGGGGATTGAGGGAGCAGCTTGGGCAACAGTCAGTGGTAGAGCAATAGGCGTTTTTTATCAATTATATTCTATTTTCAAAATCCGAAAATCTATAGGTTTTCAAAAGAACGGTATACAGTTTCATTATCCTATCATAAAATCTATTACTTCTATTGCTATACCTGGTATATTACAATATGTATTAGCCTCTTTAAGTTGGATTTATTTAGCTCAATTAATTGCTAAAAGTGGTGGCGAATATGGATCAGCAGGATTTCAGATAGCTGTTAGAGTTATGATGTTTTTTATACTCCCTATTTGGGGTTTAAGTAATGCTGTTGCCACTCTTACAGGTCAATATTTAGGCGCACAACATAGTATAAGAGTAAAAGTATTAACTAAAATTGTACTTAAATACACTATTATACTTTGCTTAGGGATTACACTAATAAATATTTTTTTTGCAGAGGGTATTAGCTTATTTTTCACTAATGACATACAAACTATAGCACAAGCAAAGGAGTCTATGAAAATTATCAGTTTAGGTTATATCTCCTATGGAATTTCAATGATTTTAAATAATCTATTTAATGGAGCTGGTAATACTAAAATTCCTACATTAGTTAATTTTCTTGGTTTTTGGATTTTCCAGATACCACTTGCTTATTATCTAATTGATATACAAAAAAGTAATTATTTTTATGCTATTGGATTGATTCCTATTACCGAAACAATACTTTGTTTGCTTTATGGTGCCTTATGGAAAAATTTAGCCAATAGCATAACAACACAGGATTGATTTGTAAAAGAAACTTGCGTTATTATTTATTAAAGAGGCCATCTGAAAAGTTAACTAACCTCTCATTTCGATCAGAAGGAGAAATCACACAATACAAATTATGAAATTCCTCCTTTTGTCGGAATGAATAAACTAAATGTTATTTTTTGATTTTTGAAATAATGTCTTAAAAAGATTGATTTTGTGATTTATTACTGAATCAATCCTTTAACCTCATCAAAGTTTAATCCGCCATAGTTTCCTGAACTCATCAAAAGCAAAGCGGAATTATTTAATTCTTGGTTAAACAAATAATTTTTAAAATCCGTTGGATTGGTATAAATAATCAAATCGTCACGTTTAAAGGATTGTGCTATTTGGTTATAAGTAACTTCCTCTAATTTTTTAATTTTCACAGCATCGGGTGAATAAAACACAACCGCTATATCAGCTGCATCTAAAGCACCTTCGTATTGTTTTAAAAATTCAACATTTAGACTACTGTATGTATGTAATTCTAAACAAGCTATCAATTTACGATCAGGGTATTGCTTTTTTACAGCTTTTGTAGTAGCAGATACTTTACTTGGTGAATGAGCAAAATCTTTATAAGCTATTTTATTATCTGATTCTGCTATTTTTTCTAAGCGTTTAGAAGCTCCTTTAAAGGAGGCTATTGCTTCATAAAATTCTGCTTCATCTACTCCCATACATTGACATACCCATTTAGCTCCTGCTAAATTATTTAAATTATGTTCGCCAAAAATTTCTATAGGCATTTCTCCTTCGGGCGTATGTAATAGGGTGATTCCTTTTTCTACAGTATATTCAGGAGTAGAATAAGCAATCTTACGAATAGGATTTTCTGCTTTTTCTGCTATTTGTTTTACCTCTGAATCATTTTCGTTATAAATTAGGATTCCTCCATTTGTAATTTTTTGAATAAAAACATCAAATTGCTCTACATAATTTTCATACGTTGGAAACACATTAATATGATCCCAAGCTATTCCTGAAATCAATGCTATATTAGGATTATATAAATGAAATTTTGGGCGTAAATCAATAGGAGAGGTTAAATATTCATCACCTTCTAAAACAATGAATTCATTTTCTTCTGTTAAATGTACCATCGTATCAAAACCTTCTAACAAAGCTCCTACCATATAATCTACCTTTATATTATGATAATTCATTATATGTAAAATCATAGAGGTAATGGTAGTTTTTCCATGACTTCCTCCTATAACTACTCGGGTTTTGTTTTTGGATTGTTCGTATAAAAACTCTGGGTAGGAATAAATTTTTAATCCTAATTCTTGTGCTCTTAATAATTCTGGATTATCCGCTTTGGCGTGCATCCCTAAAATGATAGCTTGTATATCTGTTGTAATTTTTTCAGGAAACCAACCTAGATCAAATGGTAATAATCCTTTAGCTTCTAATCGTGATTTAGAGGGTTCAAAAATAGCATCATCGCTACCTGTTACTTGGTATCCTTTATTATGCAATGCTAATGCTAAATTGTGCATAGCTGCACCGCCTATGGCTATAAAGTGTGTTCTCATTTGCAAGTCTAGAAATTTAAAGGTTTAGAAGTATAGGTATTTAATAGCTTACCCAATAAATCGTAACCTGATTTTATTTTGTTCAAATATAAGCTATCCGTTTTTTATGGGAAATAGCCTTGGTTAAATTATCTTTGAAAAATCTAGTCTTTTCTTTTTTATAAAAAGGTCATCTAAATATTTTCTCTTATATAAAATAAATATAACAACTTAAAATAAGCTCTAAATTATTCATTATCAATTTCTTTATATTAGTCCTTTTAAACCTTGTTTTTTTTATAGTTATTTAAAAACGTGTTAATTCATTTATAAAAATATGGAGACAAAAGAATAATTACTTTTTGAAATCATTTTTTAATTGTTCTGCTTTTTCTTTGTCTTTTATTTTATTTGTATATAAATCATATAGCTTTTCAAAGGTTATTTTAGAGTGACCTATTTGATAGGCTTTTTTAAACCAAAACTCTGCAGTTTTATAAGCATCAAATTGAACTGCTATATACCCTTGTGCTAAATAACCATCTATAGGTGAAAAGGTTATCAATTCTTTAGCATATTGATCTGCTTTTTCTTGTCCTCCTCCAAGAAATTTGGGCAACTCACAATATAGCATAATCAATGCCCAGCGAGCTCCTATGTGTTTGGGATCTAAAGCTAAGGTTTTTAGAAACGTTTCTTCTATACTTCCTATCATTGTTAATGCTTTCAATTTATTAGAATTTTTCGCTTTCATGGCTAAAGCACTTCCGTATTTAAACCAACTATCGGCTTTTTGAGGTTCTAATCGTACTAATTCTTGTCCATAATGTACCATATAATTCCAATCTTTTTGGTAAAAGGCTATTTCTCCTAATTTTGAGACTATTTCTATATTTTTAGGATTTGTTTTGAGTATTGTTTCTAAAATGGGTTTAGCCTGAAGGTATTTCTTTTGTTTATATAATTCTAATGCTTGTTCTAACGGTTGTTGAGCATTCAATAAATAACAAAAAAACAGTATTAGTATTTGAAATATTTTCATTTATTTAAATTTTATAGGTCATTAATTTCTCTTGAAATTACTTTTATTAGTTGATCGTATTAGTGTCTAACTTCTAATAGTAGTTTCATACATCAAAAATATAATAATATTGTAAATAAAAAAGCTGAACTCAATTGAGTCCAGCTTTTACACTACATGTCATTATATAAACGTATTATTTTACTAATGTCATTTCATCTACAATATGTTTGGCACCTGAGAAATTCTCTATTACCCATAATACATAACGAATATCACAGTTAATTGTTCTTTGTAATTTTTTATCAAAGATTACATCTCCTGCCATTGCTTCAATGTTTCCATCAAAAGCTAGACCTATTAATTCTCCTTTACCATTTAAGACAGGAGAACCTGAGTTACCACCTGTTATATCATTATCAGATAAGAAATTCACGTGTAAAGTTCCATCTTTATCGGCATAACGACCAAAATCTTTGTTTTTATTCATTTCTAACACACGAGTTGGCAAATCAAACTCTGCATCTTCTTTTTTGTATTTTTTAACTTGACCTGCTAAAGTAGTGTAGTTATTGATAGTTGCTTCATTACGCTTATCTGCTGGCAATGCACGCACCTTACCATAGGTTAAACGTAAAGTAGAGTTAGCATCTGGATATTTTATATCTCCAATTTTAGAATCACGTAATCCTTGTACTAATTTACGAAATGCCACACCAAAATCGTTTTGTGCTTTTGCAATCGCATCTGATTTAGATGAAAAATGCGTTAACATATCATTAGATAATACATACAAAGGATCAGTAAGAAGAGCTGTCTCATTTGGGTTAGCAAGGAATTCTGTAATTTTTTCTTTAGATGTAAATAAACTCAAATCGAAAGCTTTATTTACATAGGCTGTAAAGTCATTATTATTTGTTTTAGCTAATTCAGCCACTTTAGGAGCAATAGAATAACCTGTAGATTTAGTAGCATATAATTTTAATTGCGCAGCTAAAATATCTTTTTCAGCAGGAATATGTACTTCTTTATACAACTCATCTGTCATTTTTAAAATAACTGGAGCTAATTGTGCACGTTTGGCAGCATCTGCTTTAGCATACATTTCTAATTGCTTACCAATAGTTCTACCAATAGAAGCAAAGTTAGAGGTACGGAACATTTGCATCATATAGTTATCATGACGTGCTTTTTCATTTGTCATTTTATAGAAATTGTTGATAGTTTCAACCACATTTCCATACTGTGCTTTGTTTTCTGCTTTATTTGCCCAAATATTGAATTTAGCTTCTTGAGCTGCTTTTGTTTTAGCTGTACCAAACTTAGTCAAAGCATCGATCATTCCTTGACGATTTTTCCAATAGTTGGCTGTAGAAGCAAATTTAGAAGCATATATTAGATTCAAAGCATCACTTTGATTCATATATTTTTTCATATTATCCATACCTGTTTTAGCTCCTTCAACCCAAGCTGGATAAGCATATTTTACGTTTTGCTCAATTCCTCCTGCTGGCATCCAACGATTTGTACGACCTGGATATCCCATAATCATTGCAAAATCACCTTCTTTAACACCACCTAAATTAACTGGTAAATGGTGTTTCGGTTTTAAAGGCACATTGTTTTCAGAGTATTCTGCAGGATTACCATTAGCATCAGCGTATACACGGAACATAGAAAAATCCGCTGTATGACGTGGCCACTCCCAGTTGTCCGTATCACCACCAAATTTACCTAAACTTTCTGGCGGTGTTCCTACTAAACGTACATCTTTATAATCTTGGTAAACAAAGTAGTAGTACTCATTTCCTTGAAAAAAAGGACGTACAGAAACTACATATTTACCGCCATCGTTATTTTCTTTTTCAATTTTTGCAATTTCAGCGTTGATTGCTTTTTCACGTTCAGCTTCGGTCATTGAATCATTCACAACGGCTAAAATTCTTTTTGTACAATCGTCCATACGAACAAAAAAACGAACAAACAAACTAGATGGTTTTAATTCTTCTTTTTTAGAACTAGCCCAAAATCCGTTTTTTAAATGATTTTTTTCAGCACTAGACAATTCAGCTATAGCATCATAACCACAGTGGTGGTTAGTTAAAACTAAACCTTCTTTAGATATCATTTCAGCTGTACAGCCTCCATTAAACTGAACAATAGCATTTTTTAAACTATTATTATTGATACTATAAATTTCTTCAGAAGTCAGCTGAAGTCCCATTTTTTGCATATCGCGGTGGTTTAAACGTTCTATAAACATTAAAAACCACATCCCCTCATCTGCTTTTACACTTGTGGGTATAAGTATAATAGCCGTAATTAGAGATAGAACTAATTTTTTCATAATATTAATTATAATCTTTTTTGTTGCGAATATAAAGGATATTTTAAGAATAATTCAATACCATCTTGAAATTAATATCTTTAACATTTAAAATTAATCAGGCTTGAAAATTTTCAAGCCTGATTTTTATAAGAAAAGTTTATACAATTTATTTAACTAATATTTTGTAAACTGAATTTTCTGCCTGATATCTCTCTAAGTTTATATAATACATACCATTTTTCATATTGATTGGTAAATAAATTTTCTTAGCTGTTTTATCAAATTTCAATTCAAAACGTTGTCCTATGGTATTAACTAAAACAACTTCTTTAATATCTTCGTAACTTTCACAATCTAAATTAATTACTTCTTCATTTTGTGAAATATAGTTTGGATACACTTTACATTTATTATTATTAGTAGAAACTACTTGAGTTTGATCTAATCTAGAAGAAGCAACTACAACAGGATTGTCACCTCCATAACATGGTATGTAAATTTGTATAACATATACTCTACCGTCTCTCATTTTTAATTTAGAAGTCACATTCCCTCTTTTACCAAAAAGACAATTCATCAAAAAAGTACTTCTACTTTCCGTTATTCCATCCGTTTCACCTGGATAATACGTTCTAGAAAAATTTTGATCTGGGAATCCCATCTGATCCCAACTCCACGTTACTTCTGCCACATCTTTTCCTTTCACTACTTCTCCATTATTATATTTCCATATAAACACATGAAAACCTGGCCAATTATAATTATAATCATACACTAAATTAGGTATTTCTCTTTTTTGAACCGTGTATTCTTGAGAATGGGTTTCTATCCAAACCCCTGATAAACATTGGTAACTGGCGACTAATTTTATTTTATCACCATTTGCCCATTCAGATCCTTTTAGTGTATAACTAGATCTACCATATCCTTCATAAACTCGTACTCCGTTTTTAGTCCAGTAGTAATAATAATTTCCTGACCCTCCTGTAAGACTAGCGCTTAATGATGAGGCATCTCCTGAACCATACAATATCCGTAATCCTGATATTGCAACGGAACTTGGTGAAGTATTTTTTTCTACTATATAACTTTGCGAAGAGGTTTCAATCCAAGTTCCTGATATACATTGGTAACTAGCTACTAATCTTATTTTGTCTCCATTTGACCACTCTGATCCCTTTAATGTGTAAGTAGATCTTCCGTATCCTTCATGTACTCTCACATCATTTTTAGTCCAGTAATAATAAAAATTAGCTGTTCCTCCTGTAAGATTAGCTGTTAAAGACAATTCTTCTGAATTACAAAATGAGCGTAATCCTGCTATTGCAACAGTACTTGGAGAGGTATATTTATCTAGGTTATACTCTTGTGAAGCTGTTTCTATCCAACTACCTGAAACACATTGATAACTCACAATCAATTTCAATCTATCTCCATTATTCCATTGATTTCCTTGCAATGTATAATTAGATTTATCATAGCCTTCTGACACGCGTGTCCCGTTTTTTGTCCAGTAATAAAAGAATCTTCCTGAGCCTCCTGTTACATTAGCAGATAAAGAAATACCATCCGAATCACAAAATGCTCGTAATCCAGTTACGGCAACAGCATTTGGTGAAGTATTTTTAACAATTGTGTATTCTTGCGAAGGTGTTTCTATCCAACTACCTGATGCGCATTGATAACTCACAACCATTTTTAATTTATCGCCATTGCTCCATTGATTTCCTTGTAAGGTATAGGTTGATTTATCATAGCCTTCTGATACGCGTGTTCCATTTTTTGTCCAATAGTAAAAAAATCTTCCTGAGCCTCCTGTTATGTTAGCAGATAAAGAGATACCATCTGAATCACAGAAAGGTTTTAATCCTGAAATTGCAAGTGAACTTGGCGAACTGTTTTTTACTATTGTTGATTCTTGTGAGTACAAATTAGACCATGATCCTCCTATACGAGTTAAATAATCGACTTGTAATTTCAATTTATCTCCGTTAGACCAATTTGCATTATCTACTGTATAATTTGCTTTATCGAATCCTTCTGTAACACGTTGTCCATTTTTATACCATATATAATATAGTCTATCACATCCTACTCCTCCTACTGTATTTGCGGATACACGGTAGGAAGTTTCACAACCGCTTAAAGTTCCTAATCCTGAAAACGAAACGGAAGTAGGTGCTGTTCGTTCATCTATTGTATATTCTGGCGATAGGATGTCTATCCAATTACCTGCTACGCATTGATAAGCTATTCCTACTCGTAATTTGTCGCCATTTGACCACTGAGACCCTTGTAAAGTGTAGGTTGATAGACCATATCCTTCATATACTCGTGTCCCATTTTTTGTCCAATAGTAATAGTAACTTCCTGTACCGCCAGTTTGTGTTAAACTTAAGTTTAAGCTATCACTTGCTAAAAAAGGAGCTAAACCGTTTACAGCTAATGAAGTTGGGGACGTGTATTTCTCTACAGTATATTCTTGTGAAGGTGTTTCTACCCAACTTCCTGAAATACATTGATAGCTAACCACTAATTTTAGTTTATCACCATTACTCCATTGATTTCCTTCTAAAATATAAGTGGATTTATCATAGCCTTCTGATACGCGTGTCCCGTTTTTTGTCCAGTAATAAAAGAATCTTCCTGAGCCTCCTGTTATATTAGCAGATAAAGAAATCAAATCTGAATTGCAAAATGCTCGTAATCCAGTTACTGCAATAGCACTTGGTGAAGTATTTTTGTAAACCGTTATATTTTTTCTTGGACTAACACAATTATTACGAACAAATTCGGCACTTATCACATCACCATTATTCCAACTGTTAGATTGCAAGTAAAAATCTTTGCTTGTTTCTTGTGTAAGTACGTTGTTTTTATACCATCTTATTTGATCTCCTGAATCAAAACCAGAAACGGTAACTGAGGTTTCTTCATTAGAACAAAGTTGTATAATTTCTTTGTTTACAATAGGTATATTAGGTATATTAGATATGGTTATTGGCAAATCGTAAGTAATTGTACCATCAAAAAAACCTGTTGCACATTGAACTTGAACTAATACTTTTAGTTTATCACCATTCGTCCAATCATTTCTATTCAATCTATAATTTCTCTTGTCATATCCTTCCGCAATACGCATATCATTTTTTAACCATACGTAATAAAATGATCCATTTCCTCCTTCTGTAACAATATTCAAATCAAGTCCTGATTCACAAGTTCCTAAAGTTCTTAATCCATTTACATAAACATTCAATGGGCGAATATTTTTATTGACGCTATACTCTTGTGAAGCTGTTTCTATCCAACTACCTGATGCGCATTGATAACTCACAACCATTTTTAATTTATCGCCATTGCTCCATTGATTTCCTTGTAAGGTATAGGTTGATTTATCATAGCCTTCTGATACGCGTGTTCCATTTTTTGTCCAATAGTAAAAAAATCTTCCTGAGCCTCCTGTTATGTTAGCAGATAAAGAGATACCATCTGAATCACAGAAAGGTTTTAATCCTGAAATTGCAAGTGAACTTGGCGAACTGTTTTTTACTATTGTTGATTCTTGTGAGTACAAATTAGACCATGATCCTCCTATACGAGTTAAATAATCGACTTGTAATTTCAATTTATCTCCGTTAGACCAATTTGCATTATCTACTGTATAATTTGCTTTATCGAATCCTTCTGTAACACGTTGTCCATTTTTATACCATATATAATATAGTCTATCACATCCTACTCCTCCTACTGTATTTGCGGATACACGGTAGGAAGTTTCACAACCGCTTAAAGTTCCTAATCCTGAAAACGAAACGGAAGTAGGTGCTGTTCGTTCATCTATTGTATATTCTGGCGATAGGATGTCTATCCAATTACCTGCTACGCATTGATAAGCTATTCCTACTCGTAATTTGTCGCCATTTGACCACTGAGACCCTTGTAAAGTGTAGGTTGATAGACCATATCCTTCATATACTCGTGTCCCATTTTTTGTCCAATAGTAATAGTAACTTCCTGTACCGCCAGTTTGTGTTAAACTTAAGTTTAAGCTATCACTTGCTAAAAAAGGAGCTAAACCGTTTACAGCTAATGAAGTTGGGGACGTGTATTTCTCTACAGTATATTCTTGTGAAGGTGTTTCTACCCAACTTCCTGAAATACATTGATAGCTAACCACTAATTTTAGTTTATCACCATTACTCCATTGATTTCCTTCTAAAATATAAGTGGATTTATCATAGCCTTCTGATACGCGTGTCCCGTTTTTTGTCCAGTAATAAAAGAATCTTCCTGAGCCTCCTGTTATATTAGCAGATAAAGAAATCAAATCTGAATTGCAAAATGCTCGTAATCCAGTTACTGCAACAGCACTTGGTGAAGTATTTTTAACAACTGTATGTTCTTCTGAAAATGTTTCAATCCAGCTACCTGATGTGCATTGATAAGATACTGATGCTTTTATACGGTCGTTATTTGACCATTCCATAGGAATTAGAGCGAAAGCCGACATATCAGTACCTTCTACTAACTTAATCCCATTCTTATACCACTTGTATATAAATGTTCCACTACCTCCTGTAACATTCAAACTTAAAGTTAAATTATCATCATTTGAACAAAAAGGGCGTACTCCGTTAATAACTATATTCGAAGGAGAGGTTTGTTTTTCTATTACAAGAGAAACTTCTTTTGTAGTAGTAGGATCTAAATCCGTAAATACAACTGATTTTAATGTGTCTCCTGTATTTAAAACAGCTCCTGTAAAAGTAATATCGGAACTATTTGTGGATTGACGAATATTATTAAGATACCATATATATTTATATCCAATCGTTGTATCTCCTGTGATATTTACTAAATATCTTTGAGTATCATTAGCACATAACTTAGGATTGCCTGATATTGTAGTAGAAAAGTTGGGAACAAACTTATAATTGGTATTAAATTTAATTTTTTGTTGTGCTTTTCCACTTATGGCTACGTACATAGCGTTATAACTTCCTGTAGTATTTTTTGAATTTATAACAAAATCATAATTACCATTTCTGAGTATTGCATCTTTCAACACATTTTCATCTTCTGTAAAATTTTCATCTTTATTAAAATCTAGATAAAATTTAGGTTTCCCAAAAACAGATGATCCATTACTATTCGTTTGAGTTGAACTGAATGTATAGGTTTCTCCTGATTTAAATATAGTATAACTAGATTTAGACATCATGTCATAATCTGAATATGATCCATAAAAACCTACAAAACGTTTGTCATAAATTTTTGAACCAGAAGAATCAGTAATGGTAATTTGATTAAAACGTGTTTTTAATAAACCTACTCTGAATAGGATTTCTTGTTTTGCACTACCAGCAATAGCTACGTACTTAGCTAAAACAGAACCTGTACCTACACAACAGGAAGGAATTTGAAAATCATAACGTCCTGCTACCAAATTACTACTTAATAACAGATCTTCTGAATTTTGTAAAATTCCATCACCATTTAAGTCAACAAAGAAATTAGGTTTCCCATAAGATGTGCTACCATCGCTATTGTTTTGAGTAGGAACAAACTGATAATTTTGACCCGCTGTATAAATAGCCACTGGGGCTGCTGAACTAATGTCATAATTTGCATATCCATTATATGGACTTGGAAAATTATATGTAAATAGAACTGTACCTGCAGTTTCCTTTACTTCTACCTTTGTAAATCTAGTCTTAACTTCTAATTGTATTTTTAATATTATTTCTTGTTTTGCACTATTAGATGAAGCATAAAGAAGAGCTTTAGTTGAAGCATTAACTCTAAAATTAGTTGGTAATGTAAATTTGTATCGTCCTGATACTAGTACGGATTTGAACAAAACATCTTCACTAGCTTCTAAAATACCATCATTATTTAAGTCTATAAAAAATTTAGGTTTGTTAAAACTTGTTGTCCCATCGTTATTACTTTGAGCAGCTGAAAAATAATAATCTACACCTGATGTCAAGCTCACTTGTGAAGTAGTACCTAAATCATAATCTTTATATTCAGTGTATGAATTAGTAAATAAGACATTGGTGTTATCTTCAATTTTCACAGTACTGAAGCGTGTTTTTAGAGAATTTCCACTTGGTGTGTAAGAAACAAAACCACTTGGTATAGCAAATAAGCCTCCTAACACCCCTACTACAAACTGACCTGAACCTGCTATAGTGGCTCCTGCGGCTCCTGCTATTGCAACTAATGCCCCTCCCCCTGGACCTGGTTTAGGCGTATTATCATAAGATTCGTTTTCTTCCTGATTACATGATTTTACAAAGTCCGCTTCCGAACGTTTATAACAAGATCCTGTGGTTACAACTGCTTGATAAATACCTGAACTGGTTCCTGTAGTTGTTAAAGATTTGCTATTTTGTTGAACAACTCCATCTTTTATAAACTGGACAGTTGCATTAGGATTTGATGATAATAAATTTTGTAACACGTTTTGTTTACTAGGATCGGTAGCTTGAGCCGTTAGCGTAAAAGAACTGGTTCCTTTAGCTGGACAAAATTCAGCAGTACTTTCTGTTAAGCTAATCGCAGGTATTTCTGAATTTGGTAAATCTACTTTATCTGAATTACTAGGTGTAGATTTTAATCCCATGGATAACATTAGTTTTTTTTCAGTAGATGAAATTTCTATTGTTCCTTCTTTAGTAATATTTAAATAGCTATTTGTGGTAACGTTTTTTACTGTATATAATACATTTTTATTACTGTCTCTACTCAGATCAAAAAGATCGGCTTGATCCATTGTAGAACAAACAACAGCCCCCCAACAAATTTTAAGCCATAGTTTTTATTAGACTTAGAAATAATTTTTCTGCTGGTTGTATCATAATAAAAAACAAAATCTCCTGGTAACAAAACGGTTGGATCTTGTTTGTATTCTTCTACCGTTGGCTTAAAGTTTGTTCCATTAGTATCATTATAACGTAAAAACTTTTTAAAAGTCTGATCTGATATAACGAAATAATTATTTTTTGAATTTTCTTTAACTTTTACAGCTATATATTCACTGTTTTTAAGAGGTAATTCTGTAGTAATTGTTTTTTCGGCGACTGTCCCTCCTGAGCTAGTAAATTTAGTCCATTCATAATCAACAACATCAGGCGAAGGATTTTTAACTAGAACTTTAAAATTATCCTCACAGTCAGGCTTTGTAAAATCTAGTGTTATTTTTTTATCTGCAACTGTAAAAGCATAAGATAACGTTTCCTTATTTGAATCTAGCTTTCTATTGTTTAATTTATCTTTTATTGTAAAATAAAAAGTTCCTGGAAAATTTATTTCTATTTTTTTACTTATAAAATCTCCTTTGCATTTTAGTTCTTGCCCTCCTAATGTAATTTCTTTTCCATTATAGTTTAAAACTAAATCAAACTTTTGTGGGTAATTATTTGAGTCTGTATCTTCCGCTTGAATGTTTATATAAGCGGGTTCAAATTGCCCTGGTACTAACTCTAAGTCAGGAACGTCAAAATCTACAGTAGGCATGGTAAAATTACCAATCACTTCATATACTCTTCTAAATTTTTGAGAAGATTCAACAACCAAACCATCTGTATTGATAATTTTCACAAAAACCTCTACATCATATTGTCCTATTTCATTTAACCCTTTAAAAAAACAAACATCCCCTAAAAGGCATAAACCAGAATCTTTACTTAATTCATAATTATTACCTGATTTTTTATTTGTCAGAATAGCTTTTACAAATTCTACCGTTTGTACTTTATTGTCTAGCGGGTTTGCTTCTTGTACAAAACCTATTTTAAATAGGTCTCCTACATTACCTTGTGCATTAGCTACATCCATATCAATAGTAACATAAGGCAGAAAACCAGACATAACAATACTCAAGGGGCAGGCTAATTGATTCCCTTTTAGAGATTCTCCTTTAACAATAAGGGTGTAATATCCTTTTGATAAGTATTCTGGAGAAATTTGTTCTACTGTATTAATCTTATCTATACCATTAATAGCTGGTTTCTTAGGATTTTTAGCATCTAATATATAGGGCTGATAAATATCTCCTTGCTGTGATTGTAAACTTAAATCTATATTTGCATTCAACCCAAACCCAAAATCTTCATCCATCCATGCTGCTGTTATTTTAGGCACATCTCCTCCTGGATAATACAACGGAATTTTATATATTATTTCAGAACTAGCTCTTAGTGTTTTTACATCTTGGATAACTAAGGCGTTTTTAGCAGCGTATCTAAATAATTCTTCTCCATTACATTGCCCCCAACCTGACATATAATCAGGACCTGGATCGCCTATATCCAATGCACTATTTATTAAAGAGGCTTTAATTGTTGTAGCTGTAGGATATTGACCATTATTTATTTTATATTCTTCAGAAAATGCCGAGACAATAGAACTTACTAATGGGGTTGCAAAGGATGTCCCTTCTTCTTTTTTAAAATTAAAATCAATAGTCTGACCCTCTGCACAAATATCAGGTTTTATACGTCCATCTGTAGTAGGTCCAATAGAGGTATATTCTGTTACAGAATAATTTCCAGCATCATTCAGCATACTTGTAGCACCTACAGTTATTAGGTTTTTCCCCCCAGCATAAGAATTAATAGAACCATTTATTTGGGAAGGTTTTGGGTATAAAACGCCATTGCTTCCGTAGGGGATTTTAATTTTCTTTCCATTTTGGTCATCTACATAAATATCGGAGCCCAACTGTATTTTTGAGTCAATTTCTTCCGATCCTCTATGACCGTGATTTCCAGCTGCAAATAACAGAACCGCTTGGTTATTATTTAAATAAGAAAATTGATTATACTCTTTTTCTTTATAAGAAATATCTTTTAGTCTATCTAGATAATCATCTCCATTAAAACCTCCTCGCCAATAAGGTATTCCTTCGGTTACTGTCCATTGAAAAGGAGCTCCCCATGAACAATTAATGGCAAAAAATTTAGACGGATCTTTTTTCAATTCCTCTTTATAGTCTCTTAATGAACCGATTCCTCCACTAACTGAATACTGACCTATTACATTATTATTTAGGTTTTTACCTACAAAAACACCACGCTGAAATTTTGTGGGGTCTCC
This sequence comes from Flavobacterium sp. TN-1, assembly GCF_052828645.1. Taxonomy (NCBI): domain Bacteria; kingdom Pseudomonadati; phylum Bacteroidota; class Flavobacteriia; order Flavobacteriales; family Flavobacteriaceae; genus Flavobacterium; species Flavobacterium sp. TN-1. The sequence goes on along the minus strand of NZ_CM128253.1, from coordinate 1,636,883 downwards.
CCCGATCATTACAGCTGTAACATCTTCAGCGTGTTCATCTATTGCATGCACACCTCCTATTTCCCGAAAATTATCTTTAAAATTTTTAAAATAATCTCGGGTCATATTAGCAAAACCACCTATTTCAGAAATAATGATCGAACCAAATGATTTAACACCATTAATGTATTTAGCTATTTGTTCGTTTATATAATCGTGTCCTAGTGCGTCAAATCGTGAAGCCTTATTAGCTTTTATTGTATTATTAATAAGTTCTTCATAGATCAATTTTCCATTAAGTGTATCCAAATTAGTTTTATTTGGACAATCTTTTATTAAATCGTACTCTTTTTGTATTTTTTTATCAAAGGCTTCTTTTTTAGTTTGAATTGAATTCCACAAGATATTTTGCTGTGGTATAAAAGGTCCGAAAAAACCTGTTTCTAATGTATTAGTCTGTATTTGAGAAAAAAGAGACACATTAAACAGTAAGAAAAATAGAATTTTATGTCTCATATTTAATTACATGTTTTAATTCCTGAACCGATCACTACTCCTTCAAACCCCATTTCAGCACAACTAGTAAAATTACCGTATGCTTGAGTTACTTCAAATTTAAAAATTGCGGGATTATTAATAGGTTGTGATAAATTAATAACTTTATCCGTATTATCTGCAATCCAAATAAATTCTCCGTTATTTCCGCCTGGTAAAGGGATAAAAACGGTAGGAGCATTTGCAAGGCTATAGGATATATTTACTTTGGTAAAAATTCCATTTAATCCTAAACGCCTAGGCTTATAAATTACTTTACTAACACTAGAGCAGGTGTTACTCAAATAAAATTGTAAGGTATTAGGCACTCCACTAATGGACCATTTAGAATGATAGGCAGAATTTACATCTTCATCATAAGCATAATCTAAATTATTTGGAGCTTGAACGGACTCTTCTTCAATGGTAGCGGTTGCGTACACCACTGGAATTCTTGACTGGGCTTGCAATATAAACCCTGTAAGAATAAAAAATAAATGAAAAAATAATTGCATATAAATTAGGTTAAATTTAGTTTATTGGGGTTAGTTTAAGGAGCATGTGTTTGATATTACATTACGCGCTTTTAAATCTTCTATCAATGCTTTATCAATTTCTACATACAAATTGTTTTCTGGAGTATTTACAGGAGCGTTTTTTACAGGAAAGCCTTGTAAAAACATATAGTAGGCTAGTTGAACAACAGTAGTTGAATATTCAATATGGGGATTTATAGAAGCATAACTGCATTTATCCTTTATATAGGCTTTTACCTCAGGTTTCAACTTAGTGCAAACATCAGTTAAACTAACAATTTTTTGCATCTGTTCTGTTCGTTTAGTATTTTCTGCTAGATCCATCCATTTGGCTTGTCTTAAATTTTCATTTAATCTTACTCCATCAGCAACGTACTGAGGAGCAACTGGATTATCTTTTATAGGTGATTTGTAGTTAACAAAATCTTGAAGTAAGTTTTGATTAACTGAAACATGTATTAACTCATGTAAAAGAGTACCCGCACTGTTTTTTGAATAACCAATGGCATAACTTTTAGGTAATCCTATTTCGGTATCGTATTTACAAATTGTAGATCCTCCTTGTCTTGTATCTTCTCTGTTTAAAGAAGTAACTAATTCAATATTTCGTAAAGCATCCTTGATAGCAATAGCTAAATACGGATTTGAAACCGCAAAACTATGGCTTTTCAAAACGCGTATATCACGTTGAACTTCTGGATCTATAACTTCTTTTTTGCACACATTTTTAAATGCAAAAAGAGAAAAAACACTCCCTAAAAACAAGGGAATTGTAGATTTAGGTAAAATTTGATTCATTTTATATTTTTTTTAACATAATATTATAAAGTTATAATTGATTTTAAATATCTACAAATAAAATCTCATAATTATTTCTATATTATCTAAAAAATCAAAATTCTTTATAATATAGTTCAATTTTTAATAAATATATTGTATATTAAATTTCCCCCTTCATACGGAAAACCGGTAATTCTGGGGGGATTTGATTGATAATCTACACATTTTAAACTTGGATTGATACCGTTATTATAATATCCACTATCACGGGTAACTACCACCATGTGACCACTACCTCCTTGACGTGTATAAGCTAATCCTACACTTTGTCCATTGGGTAAAGTAGAAAGAAGACAATAAGCAGTAGCTTCATCTAAACCTGTAATACACCGAACACTAACTCCTGCATTTCTAAATAAATCTATAATTTCATCTATCTGTGCAGTATCTTGTTGCATTATACCTGTTGATGCAACTAAATCTGTAACTGTTGTGTTTAGCAATGCTGCAGTAGAACAGTAATAACAATTTTCATTTAAACAATAACTATTGGTTGACTTTATGGGATCCATAACAGGATAAAAACCTTTTTGTCCTAACCCCAAAAAAGAAAAGAACAAGAAAAACAAAGTAGTAATAAACTTTTTCATAAAATTATACATAGTAAAAATTAAAAAATAATACAGCGTTCTCTCCTTCTATCACTTACCTCTCTTCTAATATCTACTTTTAATCGTATATCATCTAGTTTATCAAATTCCTCAATAGCTTTTTTTTGCTGTTCACTTAATTTGGGTTTTGTACAGTCAGGACACACAAAAGTATACAATGACTCACCACTCCGAAGTTGGTGATCCAAAACAGGATTTTGACCTTTAGTTCTAGTTACTAACTCATTCATCCAATCTTTGGCTGGAAGACAAATAATATCTTCATCTAGTGGATCTACTCCTCTAAATTGTTTATGAGTTGGATCTAATACCAATTCTTTTCCTTTAAAAATTATTGTTACAGCAGTGTGATTAAATGATTCGTATTGAGGATAACGCCATTTCCAATAAGCAAAAGTAGCCCCCTCACCAACTGAAAAACCTTTTGAAGATAATAGCATTTTAACACGTATAACATCAACACATGCCCCTCCATTAGTGGATATAAATTCTTTTATTGCATCTTTTGCTCTGTCTAGATATTGCCTTAACTCTTCCTTTTGCTGTTCCGTTTGCAAATTGGAAGATACAATAGCAAAACGACTACAAGGATCTTGTGAAAATCCTTTTATAAAAAACAAAAACAGTATATAAAATTTCATAGATTTAAAAAATTAAAAATTATTATCTCCTAACAAAGTTGTATTCCATCTTTTTATCATATCATAACGAGTTGACGCATCAAATGGAGTAGAAGTTCTTAACATATTATATACATCTGTTTCAACAGACTTAAAACGGGAAGTTTCACAAGTCATGATGATGATTTTAGTTAATGCAGAAGATAATGCAGAAGATATTATTGTACCTTTAAAATTACTTATTGTTCTAACTAAAGTCTCTAACTCAGCTTTATTAATCATTGGCAATGAGGAAGCATGACCTAAACTTCTATAAGAACCATCTATCGAAAGAATGATACTATTGATCCCTTTCAATTCAGGATTTGGGAAAGGTTCTATATTGAATAAATAATCTCTTCCATCTCCTCCCTTAAATCCTATGACATACAATGAAGCGTTTGGGGCGGGTATGCAAGCCCTACTTTCAAAAGCTGCATTAAGGTACAGAAGGCAACTGGCTTCATTAATCTTTACTTTAACTTGTAAAACATTCGGAACATTTGCATTTCCTCTAAAAGCATCTCTAATATTTTGAATATTAGAATTATAAACAGTATGTTCTAGATTTAGGTCAAAAACTCCTAGAACTCTACTTTTTTTCAGATAAGATTTATCCAATTGATAAATCTTTTTTTGACAATTTACTTTTTTTCGTTGATCCCTAAAAAAACAAGAGATAAACAAGAAAATAATAATTCTTTTAACATATATTTAATATTTAATTCAAAAGCAATATAAACAAAAAATACTTATTGTTTAAATAAATAAAACCAAATATTTATTTTTTACCAAAAAACACAACTAGAACTTTCTTTTATAACAACAAATATGTGTTTTCAGTAAATAATCTTTAAAAAAGCAAAACGCAGTTTAATAAAAACCATTTAGATTTAACGATCGGCAACTGAAAAGACTTAATTACAGGCTTGTATTAAAAAATAATTCTTTTGTGTTTTATTTCTAATTACATTTAGACATTAAAAACGATCTTTTCTTGATCTAATATTTAACGGTTTAACAGAATTATTTAAAAAACATATACTTTAAATTCAATTACAAATAGAGATGAAAAAAATCTTATTGATTTATTTAGCCGCTTTAACGGCACAGGCACAAGATTATAAGAAGCCCTTAGTAGAAGCCCTTAAAGAAAAAGATCTTCGAACTGATATGTACCAATTAGCAGGGGATCAATTTTTGGGGCGAGAGGCTGGTACTTTAGATGAACTAAAAGTATCTACTTGGTTTGTTAATAAAATGAGAGAAACAGGTATGCAACCAGCTGGAGAATTTGGCACTTATTATCAATTTTTTGACATGTATCGTCATCAAATAAGTCCGAATAGTTATATAAAGATAGGTAATAAAAGTCTTAATATATGGAAAGACATATTAGTAGCGGATGTGGTAAATGCTGATTTTAAAACGGCTATTGTATATGTAGGCAAGGCGGAACCCGATGAATTAGCTACGAAGAACATTCAAGACAAAATCGTTGCAATTGAAATTTCTGACACCAATATAGACAAAGAGATGACTTTGTTTGAACGCCGTTACCCTGGTTTTATTAAAACAAAATATTACAATCAAGTAAAAAAATTAGGTGCTAAAGGAATTATATTTATAACAGACGCCATTTCCGAAAAAAGTTGGACAGAAGTACTCCCTCAAATGACACGAGGTATATATGGTATAGAGGGATTACGAGATAAAGTTGAAAACACTCTTCCTTTATTTTGGATTAAAAGATCCAACAAAGAATGGTTAACTCAAAATCCAGAAATAGAAATTCGTCTAGAAACGGAAACGTATCAATATCCATCCGTTAACCTAATCGGAAAAATAGACGGAACAGATCCTCTGCTAAAAAACGAATATGTATTAATTAGCGGTCATCAAGATCACGATGGTATCCGACACGTAGTAATGAATGACAGTATATATAATGGAGCGGATGATAATGCAAGCACTTGTGTTGCTATGCTTGCAATAGCTAGAGCGTATCAAAAGCAACCTTCAAAACGCAGCCTCTTATTTGTATTTCATGGTGCAGAAGAACGAGGATTATTAGGTTCTCGATATCATACTCAACACTTAATGGTTCCTAAAGACAAAATAGTGGCTGTATTAAACGGCGATATGATTGGGCGTAATAATTTAGATGAGGCGGCTTTATTAGGAGGAGAAAGTCCTCATAAAAACTCTGATGATTTAGTTAAAATGGCTATTGATGCTAACAACGAAAGTACCCGTTTTAAATTTTTAAAAGATTGGGATTTACCTGAGCATCCTGAATATTTTTATTTTAGAAGTGATCATGCTCCTTATGCTCGAATGGGGATACCTGCTATTTTTTTTACTTCTGTTTTACATCATCAATATCACACACCGCAAGATGAATCAGAAAATATCAATTTTAAAAAATTATATAAAATGACGGAGTGGATGTACAGAACTTCATGGAAAGTTGCTAACGAACCTAAACGTCCAAAACTTCTTGATAACTTTAAACTTGAACGATAGTTTTATACAACGAGACTGTCCAAAAAGTTCGCAATCTTGTTCATTTCGACCAAAGGGAGAAATCACATAATATTGATTATGAAACTCCTCCTTACCGGAGTGACAAACTGCATTTTGATTTATTACTTTTTGGACAGCCTCTTTTTTTTAATGTATCTTATCGTTTGTTTACTTTCTTTATTATTTCTTCATTATCAAATCTCATAATTATAAAATAAACTCCAGAATCTAAGAAAGACAAATCGTGCTTTTCTTCTATTTCTACTTGGGTATCATTTATTTCATAAACAATTCTACCTATACGGTCTACTACTTGAAGGGTATATAAAGAGGGTGCCTTTTCAAAGGTTATATTTAATATATCATTAAATGGAACTGGGTAAATATTAAAATCTTTTTTAGGCTTAGGATCCGTTACAACTACAGGCCCCTTATCAAATACATCTTTAACAAATTGAGATGATATCAAATCATAATAGGTTTTCATAGCAGCGGCTTGTTGTTGTGTAAACATATACATACAAGGATCATCTAGATAATCCATATAGTTCATGGTTAAAGCTTTTTCATTTGGCTCACAACCAGGAACTGATCCTGGTTTAAGACAACCAAAACTTGCGTAACCCACTTTTGGTGTATCTGCTATACCATCATCACTAGTTGCACAACCTTTACCATCACCGAAAGTATGTCTTAAGTTAAAAAAGTGTCCTAATTCATGCGTCAATGTTCTTCCTAAATCATTATTTTTCACAGGTACATACCCTGGACATCCTAAACCACTACCAAAACAAAAAGTATTTATGACTACAGTATGACCTTGTGATGGTCTTCCTCCCAAAACAGAATAGCCTAATATTTGCGAATTATCTTTTTCAGGGATTTGACGAACTACTAAATTCATATATCCCTTCCATGTAGGATCTGAATCAGAATTATTTAAAAAATCTGTACCAAATGTAATCGCTGGAACGCCATCTACTAATCCTGATTCTTTGGGATGATTTTTCGTAGCTAAAACAAATTGAACATTCATTTTTCCGTTCAAAGTATTAGGATACATACGCGCATCAACGCTCCACTTTGAAAGGTCTTTATTCTCCGCATTATAATCCGCGTTTAATATATCTATTTGGCTTTGTACTAATCCTGCTATACATTTTTTATCGTTTTCAGTAGGAGATGTAAACATTGGAAAGTGAACTGCTACGGGTATTTTTATAGGTTCAGCTAGTTTATCTTCTGTTTTTCCTTCTCTAGTATTTTTTAAAAGTCTTTCCTTAAATTTAGTTTGTAATTTATAATGATCTATTTTGTTTTTTGGATCTTTTAAATATTCCTGCATATAGGATTCCGTACCACATTTTCTATCTTGAGCAAACCCTAAGACAGAAATTACTAAAAACAACTTAAAAATTATTTTCATCACTTAGATAATATATTAGTTTTTTAAAATTTTAATTTACCGTGTTAAGCATTTTCCACAACTTATCTTTTAACTCTAGCATTCCTTGTTGCGCTACAGAAGAAATAAATAAATATTCAATACCTTTAAAATCCTGATCTAATTGTACTTTCATTTCAGTCTTTAACTCATCATCTAACATATCACATTTAGAAATTACAACTAATCGTTCTTTATCTAAAAGTTCTGGATTATATCTACGTAATTCATCAATTAAAATATCGTATTGCTTTCTAATATTATCCGCATCAGCAGGAATCAAAAAAAGCAAGGTAGAATTACGCTCAATATGACGTAAAAAATAATGTCCTAACCCACGACCTTCCGCTGCTCCTTCTATAATTCCTGGAATATCGGCTATTACAAAAGATTGAAAATCACGGTATGCTACAATTCCTAAATTAGGTTTTAATGTTGTAAAAGGATAGTCAGCTATTTTAGGCTTAGCAGAGGTTAGTACAGATAATAATGTAGATTTACCTGCATTAGGAAAACCAACTAAACCCACATCTGCTAGTACCTTTAATTCTAGAATAATATCCATTTCGTTACTCGGCATGCCTGGTTGAGCATATCTTGGTGTTTGATTAGTTGCGCTTCTAAAATGCCAATTTCCTAATCCTCCTTTACCTCCTTTTACCAATATTTCTTTTTGTCCATGTTCTGTAATTTCAAATAATACTTCATCTGTATCTTTGTCTTTTACTACAGTTCCCAAAGGCACTTCTAGGAACTTATCTTCTCCATCATGACCTGTAGAACGAGATGAACCTCCATCTCCTCCATGACCTGCTTTAATATGTCTTAAAAATTTCAAATGAAATAATGTCCATAGATTCTTATTTCCTACTACTATAACATGACCTCCGCGACCTCCATCTCCTCCATCAGGACCTCCTTTTTCAATAAATTTTTCTCGGTGTAAATGAGAAGAACCTTTCCCTCCTTTACCTGAAGCTGCATATATTTTTACGTAATCTACAAAGTTACCCTCTGTCATCTTTTCTTTTTTATTGCTTTATATATAAATCAAAAGTATTCAAGAACAGGTTATTGCTTTCTTCTTTACTCACAACCTTCTTTTACTTCTCTCTCCCCAACCATTAGCTTGATCTTCAGCTATTTTTTTTAATTTTAATTTATTTCTCTTAATGAACGAACAATCACTTTATCTATCTTTACTCCATCCATATCTATTACTTCTAGTTCCATTCTATTCCAAATAAGTTTTTCTCCTACTTTGGGAATGGAACCTAATTCTGTCATAATTAATCCACTTACTGTTGTAACTTCGTAATCATTAATCAGATCATCCATATCAAAATAAGTTAGGAAATCATGCAAAGAATAATGTCCATCTACAAGCCAACTTCCATCTTCTCTTGATATTAACTGAAATTCTTCTTCATAAAACTCAGAAGCATCACCTACTAATGCTTCTAAAATATCATTAAGAGTTATAATACCTTGTAATACGCCATGTTCATCTGTTACAAAAGCATAATGTACCTTTGTTTTCTTAAAAATTTCTAAAGCCTTATAGGCCGAAGTGTGTTCGATAAAATAAACAGGTTCTTTCGTTATTGAACGCAAATCAAAATTTCCTCTATTTTCAAAACTTGCAAATAAATCTTTCAAAAAGACCACTCCTACAACATTATCTAAATTATCTTCACAAACAGGATATACAGAGTGTAATTCTTCTAATACTTGTGATTTTAAATCATTCACATGATCTTCTAATGAAAGATAAACTACTGATTTTCTATGTGTCATTAAGGAATTAACTTTACGATCACCAATATGAAAAACACGTTCTACTATGTCTTGTTCAATTTCTTGTACTTCTCCTCCTTCAGTTCCTTCTTTAATAATAGCCTTTATTTCCTCTTCAGTAACCTTTCCGTCTGCTGTTGGTTTTATATTAAGAACTTTCAATATAAACTCAGTAGAACTGGTTAATAACCAAATAAAAGGAGCTGTAGCTACGGAAATCATTTTCATAGGTACAGCTACCGCTTTAGCAATTGTTTCAGGGTAATTTAAACCAATTCTTTTAGGTAATAACTCTCCTAACACTAAAGAAAAAAAAGTTAACATTACCACTACAACTCCTGTCCCTAAGCTTTTAGAATATGGAACTGTTACAGGATAACTTGCAAAAAACGCTTGTACATCATGCGTTATTTTATCTCCAGAGTAAATACCTGTTAAGATTCCTATTAAGGTAATCCCTATTTGTACCGTTGACAAAAATTTATTGGGAGAATTGGCTAAATCTAATGCTGTTTTTGCACTCGTATTGCCTTTTTTGGCTGCGGTTTCTAACCTATTTTTTCTTGCTGATATGAGTGCAATCTCTGACATAGAAAAAACTCCATTTAACAGTATCAACAAGAATATTATGACTATTTCCATTAATTATCTTCGTTTGATTTGGGTAAGTTTTAAACTATAAATCATTTGTTTTATTTGATTTAATTTACACAAAAATATAACATTTCGCCTTTTTAATTTAAACCCTACAAACAAATCTTATAATTTTTCTATAACTGAACTTAATCGTTGTGTAACTTCTTCAATTGTACCAATACCATCTATAGCATGAAATTTTCCTTTATTTTGATAATACCCAATTAAAGGGGCTGTTTTTTCATTATATTCTTCGTAACGGTTTCTTATTTTTTCTTCATCTTGATCATCTGTACGTCCTGATGTTTTACCACGTTCTAGTAATCGTTGTACTAAAATTTCATCATCTGCTTCTAGAGCAATCGTTGCTGTAACTATCTGTTCTTTACTGGTCAGAAAAAGATCAAGAGCTTCTGCTTGGGCAATAGTTCTAGGAAATCCATCAAATAAAAAACCAAATGAATTAGAATTCTTTTCAACTTCAGATTCCAACATCTTAATGGTAACATCATCTGGCACTAAATCACCTTTGTCAATATATGTCTTAGCTAACATTCCTAATTCCGTTTTATTTTTAATATTAAAACGAAAGATATCTCCAGTTGACAAATGAGTTAAATTATATTTTTTTGTTAAAAATTCAGCTTGAGTCCCTTTTCCCGCTCCAGGTTTTCCGAAAAGAACGATATTAATCATTTTATTCTAAAATTTTTATTTTGTTAATCTTATTTTTATTATTCTGCTAACTGATATACTTCCCTCAGGTTTCGTCCTAAACCATCATAATCTAAGCCATACCCTACAATAAACTTATTTGGAATTCTAATTCCTACATAGTCTAGCTTTATCTCTTTAGTATAAGCCTCTGGTTTAAAAAACAAAGTAGCTATTTTAAGTCTTTTAACCCCTTGGTTCTTAAAAATATTTTTTAGTTCTTCTACTGTATTTCCTGTATCTACAATATCTTCTACGATTACCACACTTCTCCCTTGTAAATCTTGATTTAAACCAATTAACTGTTTCACTTCATGAGTCGTACTGATCCCTTCATAAGAAGCTAATTTTATAAACGAAACTTCGCAAGAAGAATCATAATGCTTCATCAAATCTGACAAAAACATAAACGATCCATTGAGTACTCCTATAAAAACGGGTATTTCATCTTCAAAATCATTTTTGATTTGCTGGGCTAAATTACCTATAGCGAAATCAAGCTCTTCAGACCCTATAAACGGTTTAAAATACTTATCGTGTAACTTAATCTCCATTTTGTGTTGTTTAAAAAAATAAACAGCAAAGATAACATAAAGATTTTAGATATTAGTTTTAAGTTCTTAAGTTTTTATTTACTTTTTGGAACTCTATTTTAAAAAAATAATCTTGTAGAAAATTATTTTTTCATTCAAATTCAGTAAAAAATAATTATTTCATCAGATTTTCGTTTCCTTAAATTATAAAACCAATTTAAAAACTCTGATGATCAAATAAATAATATTTCTCATTATTTATTTCATTCTCTTTATCATTATGTAGTTCGCTATAAAATAAAATATTGCTCACAAAACAGCGTTAAAACTCTAGTTAGTTTATGAAATAAAAAAAATCCCCCTCTAACCTATCAAAATTTAACTTTCAAAGTTTAACTTTTTACTCTAAAATTCGCATCATATAAGACAAAGACTACAACATAGAGATAAAACAACTAAAACACAAGACAATAAACAAAACACAACAAGCTCAACAACAAATAGTTAACCAATAAAAAATAAAAAAAACAGACTTTAACAAAATATACGGAAAAACCGTATATTTTTTAACAGAATTTTCTCTAATTTTGAATCAAGCAAAACAAACTAAAAAACTATAAATAAACACCCTACTTATTTCAAAGCGTACTTTTAACCCAAAGTCGTCTTTCATTAAAATACCCTTCCCAAACGGGGTATTTTTTTTTATTAATACCTCATCTTCATTCGTTTTTTTGAAAAAATAGTATATTTGCTCTACACACAACACAACAACTACAATGAATTATTATTTTTCTTCCGATTTTAAATTGGGAATATTAGGAGGTGGTCAATTAGGAAAAATGCTTCTATGGGAAACACAAAAATTTGACATCCAAACATTTGTTCTAGATCCTAACGAAGAAGCTCCAGCAAGAACAGGATGCGATGAATTTTACCAAGGTAATTTACTAGATTTTGACACCGTTTATCAATTTGGAAAAAAAGTTAACTTATTAACTCTTGAAATAGAACATGTAAACCTAGAAGCTTTAGAAAAACTAGAAGAAGAAGGCTTAGCTATTTATCCATCGCCCAAAACCTTACGATTAATTCAAAACAAAGGACAACAAAAGGATTTCTATTCAAAAAACAATATTCCTACTTCAGTACACCAACGTTTTTTTGACATTACTGATCTAAAAGAAGCTATTAAAAAAAATGAATTAGAATTTCCTTTTGTCTGGAAATCAGCTCAAGGTGGTTATGATGGGAATGGCGTAAAAATTGTTCGTTCTAGCATGGATTTACTTGATTTACCTGAAGTAGAATGTTTAGCGGAAGACTTAGTTTCTTTTAAAAATGAGTTAGCGGTAATAGTTGCTCGCAATCCTAAAGGAGAAATAAAAACATATCCCGTAGTTGAAATGGAATTTCACCCAGAAGCCAATCAGGTAGAATACACCATTTGTCCTGCTAGGATTGACGATACTGTAGCACAAAAAGCACGCGAGGTGGCTTTAAAGGTTTCTGAAGCGATGAACCACGTGGGCTTGCTTGCGGTAGAGATGTTTCAAACAGAAGATGATGATATTCTTGTAAATGAAGTTGCGCCTCGCCCACACAATTCAGGTCATTATAGTATTGAAGCAAGTTATACCTCACAATTTGAACAGCACCTGCGGGCTATTTTAGATTTACCTCTAGGCAATACAAATAGTAAAGTAGCTGGTATTATGGTAAATTTAGTCGGAGAAGAAGGCTATTCTGGACAAGTAGTCTATAAAAATATCGGACAAATAATGGCAATAGAAGGTGTGACTCCTCATATTTATGGAAAACGCGAAACAAGACCTTTCCGTAAAATGGGACATGTAACGATAGTAAATGAAAACATGAGTGAAGCAAGAAGAATTGCTGAAGAAGTAAAAAATAATATTAGAGTGATTAGTCAATAGAAAAGCCTCCTAACCCCCAAAGGGGGAATTTAAAAATTCATAAAAAGTTATAAATTTGTAATTAAAAATAAATGAAACTTTCAAAGTTACATATAGACCAATACAGACATTTAGAAAATTTAGATTTTGACTTTACCTATCCTATGGATTTTCACGATGAAACAATGCGTGGAAAACCTTTAAACAAAATATGTTTTATTGGGCAAAGTGGAACAGGAAAAACGAAGTTATTAGAACTAATACACAAAGATATTAGCAATCTACTGAGTACTGAATTAGATGAAGATAGCAAAATCTGGATAAATTTCAATAAATATGATAGTACTATTGGATTACAGATAAACGAAAATAACTTTAGTTTTAAAGAAGGCAATTACTACCTAAATGGAAACATTATACAAAGAAGTTCGAATAAATCAACTTTTACTAGCACACTTATAAAAGAAGCAAAAAGTCTATTTTATTTTACAGCTGAACTACTATCAACTAAAAATTTAGAATTTTTCGAAAAAGAACCTATTTTGTTAATAGAAAAATCTAGAACTTTTTCTTTTATTGATCAATTTGCTGTAAATGAAAATCAAAACATAATTTTCAATGACAATATTGAAGAAGAAATTTGGATCAGATTACTAAATTCAAGTATAAATTATTTACAAAACTTTTTACAATTTGCAACAGAATTAATTAATAGCGGAAATGTACTAGACAATTCCTCTCAAAACAAAATAGATGCTTGGAAATCAGAAAATATAAATCCTCTAATAGATTTTTCAGAAAAATTCAATATCATCTTAGAGAAAATTCAATTAGAAGTTGATTTAACAAATGCAAAAAACATTATCCCTTTAAAAAATAAAAACACAGGAGAGAATGTTGATATAAAAAACATCAGTACGGGAACCAAACAACTTTTACTCAACTCCTTACCTCTTTACAAACTCGAAACCAATGAATCAATCGTCTTAATAGACGAACCAGAACGTTCTTTATATCCTGATATGCAAATGGAACTGATGGATCATTATCAAAGGCTAGCACAAAATGCTCAGTTTATAATAGCAACCCACTCTCCATTTATTGCAGCCTCTTTTGAACCTTGTGAACGATTTATTTTATATTTCGATGAAGAAGGAAAAGTGGCTGTAAGACAAGGAACGTCTCCTATAGGTGATGACCCGAATGATATTTTAAAAAATGATTTTGAATTAGAATTTTTAATGAACGAAAAAGGCAGAAGAGCTTTTGAGAGATTTAGAGAATTAAAGAGGGAAATTGCTACGGTAGAGAATGAAGAGGAAAAAGATAAATTATTAGACGAAATTCTAATTCTTGCTAAAGCATATAAATTTTAATGAGAAAGCAAGTTAAATTTACAGATTCTTTAGCCAAAGATTTGAGTTATATAATAGATGGGGATAATTCGAAACTTTGCCAAATTCTATTCAATGAACAAAAAGGATTTTGTGCTTATACTGAAACTTATTTAGGCAGAACTGATCAAAAAGATATTGACCATTTTAATCCGTCTAAAAGTTTTACAGATAGAAATAAGTACCAAAATCTTTTTCTTTGTAAAGCTCAATGGAATAGAGAAAAATCAAACAAGTGGGATAAATATCAACCTATTTTATATCCGCTTGAAGAAAATTTTGAAAAGAGAATTTCTTACAATCAAGATTTAAAACTTTTTGAAGCAACTGACAGAGAAGACAGAGAAGCTGTAAATTTAGTAAAACTTTTAAAACTAGACGATTACGACTTATCTATTGAAAGAAAAAAATATATTGAATTATGTTTTGAATTAATACAACATTATGAAAATCCAACAGTTTATTTCCAAAAAATAATTCAAAAAAACATAAACCACCTTCAATTTATACGAAGTTTAGAGATTGAATTCAACATAGACATTTGGAAAATGATTCCACAACCATAAAATAATACATAATTTAGACAACACACTATGAAAGTAGCCATCGTAATGGGAAGCATTTCTGACATGCCAGTGATGCAGGATGCCATAAACATATTAGCAGAATTTGGAATCGAGACAGAAGTTGACATCGTTTCGGCTCACCGCACCCCTGAAAAGTTGGTTGATTTTAGTAGCAATGCACACAAAAGAGGAATCAATGTAATTATTGCTGGTGCCGGTGGAGCGGCACATTTACCAGGCATGGTCGCTTCGATGAGTCCACTACCTGTGATAGGTGTACCCGTAAAATCAAGCAATTCAATTGATGGATGGGATTCTGTTTTATCTATCTTACAAATGCCTGGCGGGGTTCCTGTTGCCACAGTAGCCTTAAATGGAGCTAAAAATGCAGGTATTTTAGCAGCACAAATTATTGGTGCACAAAATCAAGACATTTTAAAAAGAATAATTGATTATAAAAAAGGTTTAAAACAAGCGGTTTTGAATGCCTCAGAAAATTTAAAAAAATAATAGAATCCCGAGTAAATCGGGATTTTTTATTTAGGATATTTTCTATTTTAGCAAAAAGAAAAAGATCCAGTAGTATTTAGAAATTTAAAGTAACATGAATACCGATTGTGTTAAATCAATATTCAAATTTTAAACATCATTAGATTTTCAACACTTATCTCTAAAATCAAGACACCAAACATATAACCTTTTACTATATAACACAAAAATTAGACAAAACACATAATTTTATGAAAATTCTCATTAATAAATTTGAAACAAAACACAATACAGCTCCTTTTAATTCAATTGAATTGAAAGATTACAAACCTGCCATTATTGAAGGTATTGCGCTAACTAAAAAAGAAATTGACACGATTATTAAAAACCAGGAAACGCCTACTTTTAAAAACACAATAGAAGCTTTAGAATTCTCTGGACAAACACTCGACAGAATTACCAGCATCTTTTTTAATTTGAATTCTGCCGAAACTTCTGAAGAAATGCAAAAAATAGCACAAGAAGTTTCCCCTTTATTAACAGAATTAAGCAATGACATCACATTAAATGCTGAACTTTTCGAACGTATTAAAAAAGTTTACGATCAAAAAGACAACTTAAATTTATCTGTAGAACAAAATACTTTACTGGATAAAAAATATAAATCTTTCACAAGAAATGGTGCTTTACTAGCTGAAGATAAAAAAACACGTTTACGAGAAATAGATACTGAATTAGCTAAATTAAAACTAATTTTTGGAGAAAACGCTTTGGCTGAAACCAACAATTATGAACTCCACATCACTAATCCAGAAAACTTAAAAGGACTACCAGAAGATACTATCGAAACAGCTCAGGCATTAGCTAAAAGTAAAAACAAAGAAGGTTGGCTTTTTACTCTAAATATACCAAGCTACTTACCTTTTGTTACTTATGCTGAGAATAGAGAATTACGAAAAGAATTAACCATAGCTTATGGAAAAAAATGCTTTCAGAAAAATGAAAACAATAATGAAGCTATTGCAATTAAAATCGCAAATCTAAGACATGAGCGAGCTAATTTATTAGGTTATAAAACGCATGCTGATTTTGTCCTTGAAGAACGCATGGCGCAAAATCCTGAAAAAGTAAAATCGTTCTTGAATGACTTATTAACCAAAGCAAAACCTGCCGCAGAAAGAGAGTTTGCACAATTGATGGCCTTTGCAAAAAAAATGGACGGCATTGATCAATTAGAAAAATGGGATGGTGCCTATTATTCAGAAAAATTAAAACAAGAATTATTTAATCTGGATGATGAAAAACTAAAACCTTATTTTGAATTGGAAAAAGTACAAGCTGGTGCTTTTGAAATTGCGAATCGATTATTTGGCTTAACTTTTACCGAAGTCTTCGATATTGACAAATACCATGATGAAGTTCATACTTTTGAAGTTACGGATGAAAAAGGGGACTTAGTCGCTGTTTTCTATTCTGATTATTTCCCTAGAGAAGGAAAACGAAATGGGGCATGGATGACCTCTTTTAAACACCAATATATTCAAAACGGAGTAAATGAACGCCCTCATGTTTCCATTGTGTGCAATTTCACTAAACCTACCCCTACCAAGCCTTCATTGCTCACTTTTCAAGAAGTTACGACCCTATTTCACGAATTTGGACATGCTTTACATGGCATGTTAGCAAACACAACTTACCCAAGTCTGTCAGGAACCTCTGTTTATTGGGACTTTGTAGAGCTACCAAGTCAGGTAATGGAAAATTGGTGTTATGAACCAGAAGCCTTGGCTCTCTTTGCTAAACATTATGAAACTGGAGAAGTGATCCCACAGGAATATGTAAATAAAATTAAAGAAAGTGCAAGCTTTTTGGAAGGAATGGCAACATTACGACAATTGAGTTTCGGTCTTCTAGATATGGATTTCCACGGGCAAAATCCATCTGAAATCAAGTCGGTAAAAGAATTTGAAAAACAATCTATGGCAAATACAATGCTTTATCCTGATGTAGCAGAAAACTGTATGAGTGTTTCTTTCTCTCATATTTTTCAAGGTGGCTATTCATCAGGATATTACAGTTATAAATGGGCAGAAGTCCTAGACGCTGATGCTTTTGCTTATTTCCAAGAAAATGGTATTTTCAACAAAGAAGTAGCGGATAAATTTAAAAACTATGTTTTATCACAAGGAGGTACAGATCATCCTATGACGTTATACAAAAAATTTAGAGGACAAGAACCTAAACCCGAAGCTTTGTTGAAGAGAGCGGGACTTTTATAATTTAACACTCATGATCTTCAAAAAATATAAAAAAATAGCGCTCTACAGTTTTACGCTATTTATGGTAGCTGTAGTAACAGTAAACCTCTATATCAATTCAATTACAGAAAAAAATATTTACAAATCTAAAAGAGACATCCCCACCACTAAAGTGGGGATTATTTTCGGTGCTGGAATAAATGGTAATAATCCAAGTAAATATTTAAAAGACAGATTAGATGCAGGCATACAACTTTACAATGCAAACAAAATACAAAAAATTCTACTCTCTGGAGATAACGGTCGAGAAGAATATGATGAACTAACTGTGATGAAAAATTATTGCTATCAGCACGGGGTGGATACCACTAAAATTTACATTGATTATGCGGGTTTTGATAGTTATTCGACTTTGTATAGAGCGAAAAAAATATTTTCAATTAGAAATGCTGTGCTAATATCTCAGGAATACCATCTAAACAGAGCTATTTATATTGGTAACCAAATTGGAATTAATTCCATAGGTTACTCTGCCAATAAAGGTCTGTACAAAGGATACAAATATGTTTGCTTTAGAGAATATTTTTCAAGATTCAAAGCATTTATAGACGTGTTACGAAATAGAAAACCTAAATTTTCAGGAACTCAAATACCTATAGATGGCGTTTCAAATTATAGCAAAGAAGATAAGAGGTAACTTTTAAAATTGCCTCTTAAAATAAACTTTCATTTTTTTTTGAAAGTTTAAAAACATTTTTATACCTTTGGGGTATGGAATTCAAAGAAGCAAAAAATAAGTTTGTACAAACCTGGGGGGCGTTAGGTTCTCAGTGGGGTATCAACAAAACAATGGCACAAATTCACGCCTTGTTGATGGTATCTAACGAAGCTGTTTCTATGGAAGACATTATGGAAGAGCTACAAATTTCTCGTGGAAATGCTAGTATGAATTTACGTGCTTTAATGGATTGGGGCATTGTATACAAAGAATACAAAGCAGGTGAAAGACGTGAGTTTTTTACTGCCGAAAAGGACTTAGACGAACTAGCCGTTAAAATTTCTAGAGAAAGAAGTAAGCGAGAAATAAAACCAGCTTTAAAAGTACTAAAAGAAGTGTCTTCTATTGACGCTAACACCTCTGCTGAAGAAAAACATTTTGTAGAACAAACCACAAAACTATATGATTTTGTACTCAAAGCTGATAATGTTTTGGACAAAATCACAGAATACAAAGACAATTGGTTGGCTCAATTGTTAGTTAAATTTATGAAATAAAAAATTTTAATCAAAACTTTCATTTTTTTCTGAAAGTTTAATAAATACAAATATTGTGAAAACAATATTTACAGCAAGCAAAATAATAAACATCATCGCTTTACTTTTCCTAGTCCTAGGCGGATATGGTTTAGCAATAACAGGATTTTTATAAGTATTAGCAGCAACTTTATACTTGATTGCATTTCCAAAAAACAAATTAATATATAGTTATTTTGCTCTTGTCATTATTTTCTTTGCGTTTTGGGATAGAACTTTTAATTGGTTTTTCACGCTACCTATTTTACTGATATTCTATTTGACTTATATCATTCATTTTCAAAAAAAATTTAATTAAAACTTTCATTTTTTTCTGAAAGTTTAAAATTTATAAATAATTATTAACACTATGAACTTCTTAACCGCACAATGGAAAAACTTGGTAATGGCAAATTATATTGTCCAACCAGATGTCTTACAAAAATACCTTCCAGCTGGCACCGAATTGGATTATTTTAATGGTAACTGTTATGTGAGTCTGATTGGATTTATGTTTGAAGATACTAAAGTTTTAGGCGTAAAAATCCCCAATCACACCCATTTCGAAGAAGTAAATCTTCGATTTTATGTAAAACGTTTTGAAAACGGCGAGTGGAGACGTGGTGTGGTTTTCATTAAAGAAATTGTTCCTAAAAGCGCCATTACTTTGGTAGCAAACACTTTATATAAAGAGCATTATGAAACCCAAACAATGAATCATATTATAAAATTAGAAGCTGAGATTTTACATGTATGCTATAACTGGAATCAAAAAAGCAGCACTAACAAAATCGAAGTAAATGCTTATGATTTCTTATCTCCATTAGATCCAAACAGCGAAGCTGAATTTATTATGGAGCATTATTATGGTTACACCAAATATGCTATAAACACTACTTACGAATACGAAGTACAGCATCCTAAATGGGAACAATATACCATCAAGAACTACATCATTGGAGTAGATTTTGAAAAAAATTACGGAAAGGAGTTTCGCTTTTTAAATACAATGAAACCAAGTTCTGTCTATCTAGCCAAAGGTTCTGTAATTACCGTAAAAAACAAAAGAAAAATGAATATTTATGATCCCTTTTAATTATAATCTGATTGGTTATACCTTTTTTTTAATCATAATCATTTTTATCATAGCTGTCGTAGGCAAAATATGTTACAAAAACGGGAATGTGTATGTCAACGAATTAATTCCAAACCACGCCGATTTATGTGTTCAAATAAATAAAACACTTTTAGTTGGTTACTATCTTGTAAACATAGGGTACAGTGCTATGACGCTTATTTGGTGGAATGAGATTATCACCATCCAACAACTCATCGAAACCCTTGCCCTAAAAATTGCAACTATTGCCTTTATACTATCCTTCTTACATTACTCAAATCTTTATATACTAACAAATTACGTTCAAAAATTAATTAAATAAAATCATTATGGAAACTTCAAAAATTTTAATCGGTTATGCAATCTATTTACCTATTGTAATTGTCTTAACTTTTTATGTATCAAAAACATTATTCAAAAATGGTAAAACCTTTATGCACGATATTTTTAGAGGTAGAGAAGAAATTGCCACTGCGACCAACAAGCTATTTGAAACAGGATTCTACCTCCTCAACTTAGGTTACGCATTAATGATTCTAGAAATCAATCTTTATGAAAACACCTACCAAGAACTAATCGAAGAATTGAGTTATCAAATAGGAGGATTTTCAATTTATTTGGGTGTGATGATGTTCTTCAATTTGTATCTATTTTTTAGAGGAAAAAGAAAATCTAAAGAAACGAGTTTGAATAATCCAACAACAGCATAAAAAACACGACATTCACATATAAAAATAACCACAGATGCACAGATTAAAATAACCTATAGAATATAAATTTTTTGATATTTATTTCCGCAAAGCGGACAATTTAAAAATTAATTTACTAGAAAAATGATTATAAAATCTGTGCATCTGTGGTTATTCCTCTAAAATTTTTTAAATATTTTTAAAAGCAAATGCCCTGATAAAAAAGCGCCTGTCAGCTATTTTGTTTGACAGGCAAAACAATATAATTATGAAAAAATTAGTCATTGCCGCTGGCACAGGATTTTTAGGAAATGTCATTATAGATTATTTCCAACAAAAATGCACTGAAATCATCGTCTTAACTAGAGGAAAATCAAGACAAGAAAATAACATACGTTATGTACATTGGAATGCTAAAAGTTTAGGCGGATGGGAAACTGCATTAGAGAATGCTGATGTATTGATTAATATGGCAGGCAAATCTGTTGATTGCAGATATAATGAGAAAAATAAAAAAGAAATTTTACTTTCTAGAATTAGAACTACAAGAATCCTAAACGAAGCCGTTTTACAATGTCAAAATCCGCCTAAACACTGGCTGAATTCTTCAACTGCGACCATATATCGTCATTCTGAAGACAAGCAAATGGACGAAAACACTGGAGAGATAGGCAATGATTTTTCGATGAATGTCGCTCAAAGTTGGGAAAAAGCCTTTTTTAAAACCGAAACCCCACAAACAAAGAAAACAGCTTTGAGAACCTCTATTGTTTTAGGCAAAAAAGGGGGTGCCTTTCCTCCTATTAAAAATCTTGTGCAAATGGGTTTTGGAGGTAAACAAGGAAATGGCAACCAATTTATAAGTTGGATACACGAAAAAGATTTTACTCGAGCGATAGTTTTCATCATTGAGAAAGAAATTACAGGAAAAGTAAACCTAGCATCTCCCGAACCAATCCAAAACAAAACCTTCATGAAAACACTTCGTAAAGAAATGAAAGTACCTTTTGGAACCCCACTTGGCAAACGAATGTTAGCATTTGGCGCAAAAATCATTGGTACTGAGACCGAATTGGTTTTAAAAAGTAGAAATGTAATTCCGAAACGATTAATCCAAGAAGGATTTAGTTTTGAATATGAGAATTTGGAAATGGCGTTTAAAGAATTATTGAATAAAAATAATTACACAAAGTCCCACTAAGTAGGCACGAAGTTTCACAAAGAAAAATTCGTATAAAGCAATAATTGAACTTCACCACAAGGAACTCAAAGTAGTCGAAACATTCGCTAAAAAAACTTTGTGTGACACTACACTGTGTAACAAATAACTAAAGTATTTGTTTTTATTTCTAAGTCTAATACCATTTAAACTTTGAAATTTCCTCATAATACTATTTTTTTAACCTTGAGACTGTCCAAAAAGTTCGCAATCTTGTATTTCGACCAAAGGGAGAAATCACATACTATTGATTATGAGACTCCTCCTTACGTAGGAGTAACAAACTGTATGTTGATTTAGACACTATCCTACAAAAACAATAAAAATTAGTGTTGATTCTCGATGCGCTTCGCGCTCGAACTAATGATGATTTCAATTATATACTCAACCGTTTGTTAGAGTTGTTTTAAAATAAAAAAAACAGATCGAGAATTTCACTTTTTAATCCAGTATATTTTAAGTTTAAATGGTATAATTTACTCCATTTAAAGAGAGAGAAATTTTATTTGGGAATAAGAGAGGTATTTTTTGGTATAAAGTAACTATAAATGATACACAAGAGTATTTTGTTTGTGAATTGATTCCAAACAATTAACAGCACCTAACAATCAAGTGTTTACAGAATCAAAAAGAAATTTTCCAATCTCTTGGTTGAGAAAAGGTTGTTAAATGAACGAGTTTTTTAAAATCACAAACAGGAAAGCAATTAATCAAACATTCTTGAAAATTAAAACTTAAATCTTTTCAATTAAATCTATCTCTTTCTTTTCATTCAATCTAACCATAAACATTGCTTTTTTATTATTTTTCACCTCTTCAAAAAAATCTAATCTTGCTCCTTCAACTGTTATTTCCATATATTTCATTTCTTCAGTACTGTAACTAAAATCTTTAGTCAATCTTAGTTTATTTACCTCTTCTGAAATACAATCAGTATTAAATGATTCATTATTTTCTTTTGAATTAAAAATTGATTTAATGTTAAAATTAACCGATGCACAATTATAAGTTAATTCATAATTATCTAAAGTATCAATTACAACTACATTGGTTATAAACAAAGAATATCTAGAAAATAAATTAGAGTTACATTTACAAACTTCTTGTTTGGAATCATTTTTTTGCTTGCAACTTAAAGTAATCATAAAAAGCAGTAAAATGTATATTTTTTTCATTTTCCTTTAATAATTTTTAAGTTGAATCAGACATAAAACCCAACAAACAATAGGTATTGCCTCCACCCAAAAAGACGTATAGTATTTAGAACGATTAGGGGTAGCAAAAAATAATGCAATAGCAATAAAAAATGGCAATATCAATTGCAATGCTACTAATTGATTATTGAAATTGCCATTGCTGTTGAATTTAAAAACTTCCAATAATACACAAATAACCGACAAAACATACCCTAACCATTTTGTTTGTCTCACTCCTATTTGCTGCGGAATAGTTTGTAAACTTAATTTGTCTTTTGACAAATCAACGATTTCAAAAATAAGCATCAAAACAAACACAACAAAAAATCTTTGAATGAAATAAAAAACAACATCATATTTTATAACTAATTCAGTATTAAAAATGGGTAACCAAACGGTTACAATAGCCCAACTCAAAGCCACTAAATATATTTTTACTCCGCTCCAGTTTCTAAAATTAGTTTTTTTAGGTACTATGGGCAAGGTATAAAATCCCGTAAGTAAAAGTACTCCTATTGCTGTAATTTGAGTTATGCTGTTGAGCTGAAAGAAATAATAACCACAGCATAATACCGAAACAAAACTTAACGAAACGATCCATTTTAATTGCTTATGCCAAACCTGTTTTCTAACTCTGGTTAATTCATAGTATTTAATAAAATTGTAACCTACAATCGTACCATAGAATGCAAACTCTCTAACATTATTAGTATTTGAAATATGAAATTCAATACAGCTAATTTGCACAAAGGCAAAAACAGCTAAAGCAACATGAATGCTACTGTTTATATAAAAATCAAAAATGTTTTTTAAAAATCTACTCATTTTCAATGGTTACATATTGCTTAAGTTCCATTCCTTTTTCATCTACTACCGTTATAAGATGTCTTCCTGTAGATGTTATAATTGGCATTTCGTGAAAAGTTTGTGTGGTACCTTCAAATTCTTTATCAATATACCAATATAGCTTTGATTCTCGATTAGAGTGGGCTATTTTAAAAATTACAGGTTGTATTTTTCCTTGAAAATTTTTTGTTAGATAAATTTTACTATTAGCTTTAGGATAAATAAATCCCATAGTGCCTTGAGAGGCTCCCTGACAATCTTGACGGTATGGGGGTAATGGTTTATAATCTATATGTAATCCTTTATAATACCATTCCATAACGGGGGGCAGTATAAACCACGATTGGGTTACTATTTTATCGACATCTTCACAAGTGTTATTTACTTGAAACTGTTTTGTAATGTCTAAATGAATGGTTTTATGAAAAGGGCATATTATTGTTTTTGTTCCGTTTTTGGGAATCATTTGCTTTACTTTAGGACATCCTGTCTTGGCTAAATAACCACTTTGAGCACAACATTCTTTTTCAACTAAATCAGAAATAGGTGGTTTAAACCATTTTTTTCTAGGCAATAAATTAAATACGTCAAATAGAACAGGTGCTGCACTATCAATACCTGTTAATTGTGGTCGTCCTTCTCCTGACGCATTTCCTACCCATACACCTACCACATAATCACTATTTGTGCCTATAGCCCAAGCATCTCTATTTCCAAAACTAGTACCTGTTTTCCAAGCTAATTGGATAGAGGAATCATAAAAACGCCAAGCCTCATCTTCTGCTGGTCTATTGACTTCTTTCATAGCTTCATAAGTAAGGTATATTGCTCCTGCTCCTACTACTTCTTTTTGGTCTTGTTCCGTTCCAAAATTTGGTTGAAAATCTTTTTTATAATTGAGTTCGCTAAATTCATATTTGCGATATTGTTTAAATTCATTATAATAATTTAAGGTTGAAGTTAAATTAGCATAGGTTCTACTCAAATCCCACAAATTACTTTCAGCACCTCCTAATATTAACGATAATCCATAATGATCAGGATGTTTATTAATATTTTTTAACTTGTATTGTTTTAATGTTTCGTAAAATTTATGAACTCCGTGTTCTTGTAACATTAATACGGCTGGAATGTTTAATGATCTTGAAAGTGCTCGTTGCGCAGGCACAGCTCCGTCAAAAGTTAAATTATAATTTTGAGGTATATACCCTGATATTTGAATAGGAATATCAGGTACTAAAGTATTAGACAACAACTCGCCATCATCTAACATAGAAGCAAAAAGCAAAGGTTTTAAAATGCTTCCTGTGCTTCGAGGAGCTGTAATGATATCAACATCTTTATCATGATTAGCATCTGTAGGGGTATTTCCTACATAGCTGAGTATGTTTCTATTTCTTACATCTAATATAATAACAGCCATATTATGAACCTCATTTTGGCTATACTGACTATAATATTGTCGTACTATTTGGTTTACTCTATTTTGCAGGGAAACATCAATTGTTGTTACAATTTTTTGTTGTGAATTTTCTTTCGCTACTTTTTGTAATAAATGCGGTGCTATTTGAGGTAAATCGTAAGGCTTTTGAGGCAAAGATTCTGTTAGTGCTAAATCATAGGTCATTTGATCAATTACTTTATTATCTAATAATTTTTTAAGTAACCGATTTCGTTTTCTTAGTAATAATTGCTGATTTTTACCTGGATATATAAGTCGTGGAGCATTAGGCAGCACTGCTAAAGTAGCACTTTCAGCCCATGATAATTGGTGTGGTTGCACTCCAAAATAACGCCAAGCAGCCATTTCTAATCCTACTACATTTCCTCCAAAAGGGGCATGTGCAGCATATAATTCTAAGATTCTTTGTTTTGAGTATCTAAATTCTAATCGAGTGGCTAGAATAATTTCAATAATTTTTTCGAAGTAGGTTCGTTTTTTATTTTTTCTAGCCAAGCGAATGACCTGTTGTGTTACTGTACTTCCTCCTCGAACCACTTTTCCCGCAGTTTTATTTTGTTTTACTGCTTTAACCATAGCTACAGGATTAAATCCAAAATGATGATAAAAGTGTTCGTCCTCAAAATAGACCACACATTGTTTGAATTTATCAGGAATAGAGTCTTGCTCTGGAAAACGCCATTGACCATCGCTTGCAATTTTTGCTCCTAATAATTCTCCAGTACTGCTTTCTATGACCGTTGAATAAGGTTCTGCAAAAAGTGTACGTGGTAATGAGAAATAATAAATAATTAAGATTATAAAACCAATAACCGATTTCTTTTTATTGGAAATAATCCAGTTTTTTATTCGTTTAAAGAAATTTAGATTATGAAATTTATTTTTTAAATCCATTTATGATTAAATATTTTCGGATTTTTTTGTTTCACAGAGTTACACAAAGTTTCACGAAGCTTTGTGTAACTCTGTGAGACTTTGTGTTACTGTGCTAAATTCAATTTTTACTTAACAATTTGAACCCATTGTCCTTTGGTACGAGCCATAAAACTGTGGTCGTACATGGCTTCACACTGTGCTCCTGGCAGATAATAGTTTCCTAAATAAGACGCATTAATAAGCATTTTAAATACTCTGGTTTCTCCTGATTTTAGACTAAAATAATAATTGGCTCTATCGTCTCGCATATCAATATAATCTGCCGTATTTTCTGTTGCATTACCGAAATCAGTATAACGAGTATTCACAATTTCAAACCCTGAAGGTACTATTTGTGTTAATGCTATATTAGGAACCATTTCATTCTTTTGATTTTTTAATATTATTTCAGCTATTAATTCTGTTCCTTGAGCTATTTTAGAAATCGTAACTATTTTTCCTTTTTTATCTTTAAACACTACTGAAGCAGAAACATTGTTAGAAGTAGGTTGTTCTTTTCCTACTGGTAAAATTCCGCTATTAATAATTCTAACAAACAAAGTATTGTTTTTATTGTTTTTAATATCTAGCATTCCACGAACAAGAGTCCTTTGTATAATGGCTTTTGAAGTATTTATAGATACTGATTTACCTCCATTTGTCAACTCAATGCTAATTCCTTTTCCACCGTTATACTTAGCAAATTTTGCCATTGCATACAATGAGTAAGCTGTAGTTTGTGTACTCATCCATTGATCTGATGATAAATTTTTAGCTAATTTGACTGCCATTGTAAAAGCTTTTTGCTTTTGTCCTAACAATACTAAACTTTCTAAAGTCATCGCCCTATTTCTGTCCTCTGAACCATAGCTATAATAATATTGACTTGCAGTATCATTAATATTTGATTTTAACAATAAGGCATTTGCGGCACTGCTTTGTTCTACTAGAGCGTAAGTTGCTGCCAAACGAAGTTTTGTTTCATTTGTAATTCCTTTTGTTTCTCTTAAACGGTTCATTGATGCTAAATCTGGAACTCCTGCTAAAGCTAAAGTATACAAACGGTATGCTTGATTTAAATCCGTGTTATAATCTAATTCCATTCGCCAATTTTTAGCTATTTTTTGTTGATAGCCAATCCATTTAGATTTAAAATTTAATGGTAAATGGTATCCTTTTTTCTCAGCTTCTAACATAAAATGACCCGCATAACTCGTTCCCCAATCATCTGGAGTGGTATTTCCTTGCCAATAAGCCATTCCTCCTGTTGATAATTGAAAACTAGTTAATCGTTCGATCCCTGCTGTAACATTACGTTGTATTTGACTCTTTTTATCGGAATCTACATCTATTACATCGGTTAAATATAATTGTGGAAATACAGAAGAAGTGGTTTGTTCTACACAACCATGAGGATATTGAATAAGATAATCTAAACGCCTTCCAAAATCAATAGTAGGAATTGATGCTATTTCTACCATTGCATGATTGCTGCCTGTAACACCAAAGGCTTTCCATGTCATTGTTTTTTTAGCATTTCCGGCTAATAAAGCATCCGTTGTAAGAGTTGTAACTGGATTAGGATTTATTACATCTATTTCTACTTCATATATTGATTTTTCGTTCCCTGAGGTTGCTATTACTTGAAGTTTTCCTATACCAGTTGTATTGCCTACACTTACGTCAAAATAAGCCATTTTTTCATCTGGATTTGCAAAATATATTTTTTGTATAGCTGGGCTGATTAACTTAACTGCATTGTTTGTTTTTACTTGAACTGTTACATTTTTTATATGGTTTTCAGTAGCAAAGAGCGTAACTGGCAAGGTTACTTTTTCAGAAGGTGAAATTTTTCTAGGCAAGGAAGCTAATACCATTAATGGGCTTTTTACCGCGGTACTTTTTTCTGCCATACCATACGCTCCTTTTTCAGCGTTAGCCGCTACTACCATTGTTTTGACTGAACCAATATATTTTGGTAATTTAATTGTATGCGTTTTAGTGCCTCCATCTAATTTAAATGGACCAAAGTACATGACTACAGGTTTAAAACGATTTGCTTTTTTAGCATTAGCCCCTCCTCTTTCGGCATCACCTCCTATACTAAAAATTTGATTTACTCGTCCTCCATACGCCCCAATTACATTATCATAAATATCCCAAGTACGAACACCTAATGCCTCACGAGCATAAAAACTATCCCAAGCGTTCGGGGTTTTAAATCGGGTTAAATCTAATAGTCCTTCATCAACAACTGCAATTGTATAGGTCATTGGCTTACCGTTTTCTTCACTTACTTTTACATCTACTGTTTTTTCAGGTCGCACTACATCGGGCATTTCTATTTTAGGTTTTAGAATGGTTTCTTTATCTATTACACTAATCGGAACAAGACCATACATACGAATAGGGGCATCATTTTTGGTAGATGCGTGCGGACGTAACATAGTAATATTAATATATACATTAGGAGCCATATCTGGCGTAATATCTAAATCTACTTGCGTTTCTCCGTCTGATGTTTTTTCCCAAAAAGTTTTTATTACTCTTGATCCATTTTCAACAGAAATCAAAGCACGTCCCCCTTCACTTGATGGGAAAAATATTTTGGCTATTTCGCCTACGTGGTATTCTTTTTTGTCCGTAGAAAAACGCAACATAGCAGCCTCTTTTCCATCTGTATTTTTAGAACGTTCAGACCAATAAGGGTAATCTAAAAATACGGTATTTCCTGTTGCATGACCATCATTTGGATCAATAGCTCTGATCAAATAACGTCCCCAATCATTTTCGGGAACAGAGAATGCTATTTCTCCACGTCCTGATGAATTGGTATTAATTACATACGTTTTGTAAGCGGTTGTTGAGGTACTGGTACTGTAATTTGATAAATTATCGGAAGACTCGTCCCACCACCATCTAGAATCTATTTTATAAATCCTTACTTGTAATCCTTTAACAGGTTTGGGTTGTCCATTTTCGTTAAGTGTTACAAACTCATAACGATTATTTTTTCCTGTTTCTAACAATCCGTATTTGTTAGGCTCTGGTGTTTTAATTCCTACATAAGTTGGGTATGGCGAATATTTTACCATACTTACATCAGTGCTTACATCGCCTCCATTTTCATACACTTTGGTAATAAACGCAGCATTCAACATTCCAGGTGCTTGTCCATGTAAAGTTGGATCTATAGAAAAACGGGTTAAACCTTGTTGGTTAATTTTTCCTGAGTATACATTTATTTCTTCTGTTGAAAAAGATCTTGTAGGATCATCAAATACAAATTTATCATATCCTTTAAAAGAGGTAACTTGTTGTGTAAACTTTGCTTGTACTTCTGTTTTTAGATCTTTAGCAACAGCTCCGTGCATCCAAGTAACTTTAACGGTATTGTTGTTATTTTTTGAAGCAGAAAGTATATCTTTGTTAAAACTGTTTTTAATTTTTAGTCTATTAGGCTTGATCGTTTCAATTTTTATACTCTTATAAAAATTAGCTCCTCCTACACTTATCATTGCTTCCCAATTACCTGTTGGAGCTGAAGTATTCGTTACTAAATCAAAACGATAATGATTTGCTTCATTTGTTTTATGAATATACTGGTAAATGGTTTTCCCCATTGGATCATTCAATCTAAATTTGATAGGATGATTTACAGGAATTTTATTAGCATTATCATTTAGAATAAATGATAAATGAATCGAATCACCAGGACGCCAAACACCTCTTTCTCCATAAATATATCCTTTTAATCCTTTTTGTAGAGATTCTCCTGCTACATCAAAATTACTCAATGATAAAGACAGTTCATCATCTAATTTAACATAAGTTGTGTTTTTACCTTGTTTTACTATAGCAAAATAAGCAAATTTCTTTAAGTCAAATTTAGCGATTCCATCACCATCAGTAGTTGAAGTGGCTAATTTTTGTTGTTGATAAGTGTATAAATCTACTGTTGCACCACTTACGGGGTCTGTTGATACAATATCACTTACTGCAATCGTTATACTTTTATTATTCCCCCTCTTAGCTATAATTCCTAAATCAGTAGCTAGAACATTTGTTGATACCTTTGTGTTGTTATAATAATAATCCGTACACGGATCTTGACTTTGTAACCATTCGTAGTCTTCCTCATAATAGTAATCATAATCTTCCCCACTATAGTTTACATCATCTTCTTCTATTTCCTCTTCCTCTACGATTTCTTCATTATCGCCTGAACATTTATATAATGCGTCACTTTTTTTAAATGAAAACTCTACTCTATAAATAGAACCGGGATCTGATTCTATAATTTTTGATAAATCAAGAGCATAAGTATTCCATTTGCTATAATCTAAAAGCTCATTTTGTTTTAATTCAAGGGTTGTTTTGGCAACTGGTTGACTTACTTTTTTAAGGTTTCTATTACCGTTCAACTCATTATCTTGTAAAAATTGTAAAATATTATTTTCATATATTTTATATATTTTCACATTTACTTTTTTCAAATTAGCCGCTTCAAAATTTATTTGTAAATGGTTAGAACTTGGTAAAATAGTTCCGTTTTTAATTAGTCTAACAGCTGGTTTTATAGATTCAAAATCAATTGTTTTTGAGTAATTTTCTTTTAGTTCATCACCATAAATATTTTTAATCCCTTGAAAAATCTCTACTAATTTAGATCCATTTAGTTCCGTTGTTTGAATTTCTTCCGTTTCTTGCTCCGTTTCTTCTTCAACATAAGATTCTTGACTTTCATCTGATACAGAAGCGGTTTCTACTGAATCTAGGACTTCTTCTTCAACAACTGTTGCTGCTGAGTCTACAGCAGTAGCTGTGGTATCCACATCTGCAACTGTTGTTACCTGAACAGGTTCTGCTATGATAACTTCTTCTTTTTCGGGTTTATAGTTATTAAAAAATACTTTCAAAACATTGCCCGTAGTAGCATATTTGACTCCATTTGTATTTTGAATATTTACTAAACCATTAAAATCTTGGTCTTTTTTTAAGGGATCTGAAAAATTAATTAGTAATGACTGATTGTTTTCATCTCCTACCTCAACACTCATTACTTTAAAATCATTTTTTGCAGGTATTGCTAATTTAGATTTCCCTTCGTTTTCTGCATCAATTTCATCACCATCCCATTCAAGTACTATTTCACTGGCTTCATCAAAACGTTTAATTCCTTCTACGCGATACTTAAATTCAGTATTGGTACTTTCCTCTTTATCAAAAGTAATAGCTAAATCATCTCCCTCTTGTGAGCATTCTAACAAATCTTCTACGTCGTCAAAATCAGCCACATCAGCAGTTTTTACTGTACCTACTAAATAGTAGGTTTCTTTATCTGATGATTGCAATTCATCTGTTTTGACAACAAAATCTTGTTTGATTGTTTTTAAAGAAAATTTAAACTCTTCTAATTCTTTTGGAACTGATTTTATTTTCCCAAGGTTTAAAGTCACTTGATATAACGTGTTTTGATCTAATTTATCTTTCGGAACAAAGGCTACTGTATTAGAAGAAAGTGCCACAACTTTTCCACTTACACTAGGGGTTATATCAAATAAATCAGAATCTAACTCTTGATTTACTTTCCAAGTGGGATTATTAAAATCTAATTGAACCCGAATATCCGATTTAACTGAAACAAATCCAGAAGTAAAAGCCGAGATATACCCTTTAAACAATCCAAAATTAGAATCAAAATCAGATGTTTTTTTGGAGCAAGAAAATTGGAATAAAATTGCACAAAACAACGCAAAAAGCCTAGATAATTTCATGTTTTTAAAATTTTGTTTACTTGAATAATTAACGTAAATGTACAGTTTTTAATACATAGAAATATCACATAAAAATTAATTTCGTTAAACAGCTACAAATATCAGTTAAATAGTAGTAATTTTGATGCACTCAAAACAACACATTATTTTTTGATTGAATGAGAACAGATTCATTTGCTTTAAGACACATTGGTCCAAGAGAAGAAGACCTTCAACACATGTTTAAAACAATTGGTGTAGAAAACATTGACCAATTACTATACGAAACGTTTCCAGATGGAATTCGTTTAAAGGAGAACATTACATTAGACGATCCTATGACTGAATATGAGTACTTAGCTCATATCACACAGTTAGGCGGCAAAAACAAAGTTTTTAAATCATATCTTGGAATGGGATATCATCCTGCAATTGTTCCTCCTGTTATCCAAAGAAATATTTTTGAAAACCCAGGATGGTATACAGCTTATACTCCTTATCAAGCTGAAATTGCTCAAGGTCGTTTAGAGGCCTTATTAAATTTCCAAACTACTATCATAGAGTTAACTGGTATGGAAATTGCAAATGCCTCTTTATTAGACGAAGGAACTGCTGCGGCTGAAGCAATGACACTTCTTTTTGATGTTAGAACACGAGATCAAAAGAAAAACAATGTAAACAAATTTTTCGTTTCAGAAGAAATATTACCACAAACGCTATCTATTTTAGAAACCCGTGCAACTCCATTAAACATTGAGTTGGTAATTGGCAACCATGAAACGTTTGATTTTTCGACTGATATTTTTGGAGCTATATTACAATACCCAGGAAAATATGGTCAAGTATATGACTATAGTCAATTTATAACAAATGCTGCTAAAAATGATATTAAAGTAGCGGTAGCTGCTGATATTTTATCTTTAGCAAAATTAACTCCTCCTGGCGAATTAGGAGCAGCAGTTGTAGTAGGAACGACGCAACGTTTTGGAATCCCATTGGGATTTGGAGGTCCTCATGCTGGCTACTTTGCCACTAGAGAAGAATATAAACGCTCGATGCCAGGTCGAATTATTGGCGTTTCTATAGACGCAAACGGAAACCGTGCCTTACGTATGGCATTAGGTACTCGTGAACAACATATTAAACGTGAAAAAGCCACTTCTAATATTTGTACAGCACAAGTATTATTAGCCGTTATGGCTGGTATGTATGCTGTTTATCATGGTCCAAAAGGATTACAGTATATTGCCAATAAAGTACATGCTTCCGCAGTAACTACTTCAAAAGCATTAGCATCTTTAGGAATTAATCAAGTAAATTCTTCTTTCTTTGATACACTTTTAGTAAAAGCAGATAGTCTTAAAATAAAAGAAATTGCCGAAAAGAATGAATTTAACTTCTTTTATCCAAATAATAACTGTGTTGCTATTTCTTTTAATGAAACCACTTCAATTGCAGATATTAATACCATTCTTTCCATCTTTGCCGAAGCAACTGGAAAATCAGCAATTCATGTTTCAGAACTAGCAACAGAAAATCATATTCCTTCTAACTTAATTAGAACCTCTACTTTCTTACAACATGATGTATTTAACAATCATCATTCTGAAAGTCAACTGATGCGTTATATTAAAAAACTAGAGCGCAAAGATTTATCATTAAATCATTCTATGATTTCATTAGGTTCTTGTACTATGAAATTAAATGCTGCCGCTGAAATGCTTCCTCTTTCATTACCAAATTGGAATAACATTCACCCTTTTGCTCCAGCTGATCAAGTGCAAGGTTATCTAACGATGTTGAAAAAACTAGAAGAACAATTAAATACAGTAACTGGCTTTAAAGGTACTTCATTACAACCAAACTCAGGTGCTCAAGGTGAATACGCAGGTTTAATGGCTATTCGTGCTTATCATATTTCACGTAATGAAGGACATCGTAATGTATGTCTTATCCCTTCTTCTGCTCATGGAACAAATCCAGCTTCAGCAGCTATGGCAGGGATGAAAATCATCGTTACTAAAACAACTCCTGAAGGAAATATAGATGTTGACGATTTAAAAGCAAGAGCTATTGAACACAAAGACAATTTATCTTGTTTAATGGTAACTTACCCTTCCACACATGGAGTTTATGAATCTACCATTATTGAAATTACAAACCTAATTCACGAAAATGGTGGTTTAGTTTATATGGACGGTGCTAACATGAATGCACAAGTAGGCTTAACGAATCCAGCTACCATTGGCGCTGATGTTTGTCACTTAAACCTACACAAAACATTTGCTATCCCACATGGTGGCGGTGGACCAGGTGTTGGACCAATTTGTGTAAACGAAAAGCTAGTTAACTTCTTACCTACCAATCCTGTGATAGCAACTGGTGGTAAAGATGCTATTTCTGCTATTTCTGCAGCTCCTTTTGGATCCGCTTTAGTATGCTTAATATCTTATGGCTATATTTCTATGTTAGGAGCTGAAGGTTTAAAAGCTTCTACAGAACACGCTATTCTAAATGCAAACTATATGAAAGCACGTTTAGAAGAACACTACCCAGTTTTATATTCAGGCGAAATGGGACGTGCAGCTCACGAAATGATTCTAGATTGTCGTGAATTCAAACAAAACGGGATTGAAGTAGGTGATATAGCCAAACGCTTGATGGATTATGGCTTCCATGCTCCTACAGTATCTTTCCCAGTAGCCGGAACCTTAATGGTAGAACCTACTGAATCAGAAGATTTAGCTGAATTAGATCGTTTTTGTGATGCTATGATTTCCATCAGAAAAGAAATTGCTGAGGCAACTATTGACAATCCTAACAATCCTTTAAAAAATGCACCGCATACTTTAAGTATGTTAACAGCTGATACTTGGGATTTACCTTATTCAAGAGAAAAAGCAGCATTCCCATTAGAGTATATTACCGAAAACAAATTCTGGCCTACAGTGCGTCGTGTAGATGATGCTTATGGAGACAGAAATTTAGTTTGTTCATGTGCACCTATTGAAGCGTATATAGAAAGCTAATATAAAAACCTTTTTATTATTTCGCATTATAATTTTAAAGAGGGTGTCCGAAAAGTCAAAACTCAACGTCTAGTTTCTCACTTTGACAATAGGAGAAACCAAATTATCAAGGTTATATGATTTTTTGATCGTTCAGTTCAGTCCGTTCGAAACCTCCCTTTGATCGAAATGGCAAGATTACAACCTTTTCGGACAGCCTCTCTTTTTATTATCAAACTAACAAAGACTCTTTAAATAACCTCACCATCCGTAAATACTCATAATTAAACCCAGATTACACATTAGAAATTTATTACAAATAAAAACAACTTTAAACTTAATAAACACTCTCTTTTTTACTCAATCATAACAAATCTATAACCAGGTTGAAAAATTACTGTGTATTTTTGCCTGCTTACCTTTTTTATCTTTATCACAAAGTTTAACACATAATTTACGATTATGCAAAGTTCAACTTTATCATTTTTAACAAGACTATTTTACTATTAAATCTTCTAAAATTCAATAAAAAAAGAAGAGTTATTCTATTATAAATAAAATACTACAACAAAAGAATCTATCGTTTTAAAAGGTACAAGAAATAATACCATTTAAACTTAAAATATACTGGATTAAAAAGTAAAATTCTCGATATGTTTTTTCCATTTTAAAACAACTCGAACAAACGATTGAGTATCTAATTGAAAACCATCGTTAGTTCGATCGCTAAGCGCATTGAGAACCAATACTAATTTTTATTGCTTTTGTAGGATAGTGCCTAAATCAACATGTAGTTTATCACTCTGACGTAAGGAGGAGTATCATAATCTACATTATGTAATTTCTCCCTTTGGTAGAAATAACAAGATTGCGAACTTTTTGGACAGTCTCAAGGTTAAAAAAATAGCATTATGAGGAAATTTCAAAGTTTAAATGGTATAAGTCAAAAATCAACAATGATATAAAAAACAACTTTTTAAAACAATATTCTCCTCATTCTATACCTACTTTTACAACAAATTAGCATTATTACTTTTATCTATTTCTTAATTTTCTTTTTATTTTACTAAACATTCTCTAATCATTATCACAAATCAGCTCAGTAAAAAAAATTATATTAGTTTTAAATTAGTTTTTTTTAGATATTCCACAAAAAAAACTTTAAATTCAATTTATAGCTAATCCAAAGATTTGTTTAACTAAATTAGTAGTTTTCAAAACCCAATACAAAATGAGTATTAAGATAACTGGTTCAGGAAGCTATATCCCTACTGAAATTATAAGCAATTTAGATTTTGCCAAGCATGTTTTTTTAAATGACGATGGTACACCTTTTCCTCTACCCAATGAGACTATTACAGAAAAATTTCACGATATTACTGGAATTGAAGAACGTAGATACGTTACAAATGATTTATTAACTTCCGACATTGGCACCATAGCGGCTAGACAAGCAATAGAAGATGCAGCTATAGATCCAGAAACACTAGATTATATTATTTTTGCGCATAATTTTGGAAACGTAAAACATGCAGCTATACAAACGGACATTTTACCAAGTTTAGCAACTCGTGTAAAACATAATTTACGCATTAAAAATCCTAAATGTGTGGCTTACGATATGCTTTTTGGCTGTCCTGGCTGGATAGAAGGTGTCATTCAAGCAAAAGCTTTTATTCAGGCTGGAATGGCAAAAAAATGTTTGGTAATTGGAGCCGAAACCTTATCACGAGTTGTTGATTTACATGATCGTGACAGCATGATTTATTCTGATGGTGCTGGCGCTACCATTATTGAATCATCAAAAGATAAAGGCGGCATTCTAGCACATGAATCAGCAAGCTTTACTTACGATCAAGCATATTATTTATTTTTTGGAAATTCTTTTAATAAAGACCACGATCCTAATGTTCGTTACATTAAAATGTACGGGCGAAAAATTTATGAATTTGCCTTAAACAATGTTCCAAAAGCCATGAAGGAATGTTTAGACAAAAGCGGTATAAATATTAACGAAGTAAAAAAAGTGTTAATTCATCAAGCTAATGAAAAAATGGATGAAGCTATCATTCATCGCTTTTATAAATTATACAAACAAACTCCCCCAGCAGACATTATGCCTATGAGCATTCACAAATTAGGCAATTCTAGTGTAGCAACTGTTCCTACATTATTCGACTTAATTATTAAAGGAAAAATCAAAAATCAACAAATTAATAAAGGAGACGTAATCATTTTTGCATCGGTAGGTGCTGGAATGAACATTAATGCCTTTATATATAGGTATTAGACATATTTAAAAAGAGTCCCTCATTTCTAATTATAAAATACTCGTTTTTTAATAAAAACAACACACTATTGCAAATATTACTATTTCAAAAGAATCAGTTGAAATTTTAAATCTAAATTTAAGAGAAGAACAAATCATTTAAAAAATAGACGAACCACTTTTATAAAGCAAATAAAAAAGCCTCTCAAAAAATGAATCTTTAAGACGAATTTTATTTTTTGACCTAGGTATGTTAAAAGTTAAAACGGTCAAAATTTTAAGATTAAGCTATAACGCAGTATCCCAAATACTAAACGACAAACAGGAAAAACATTATATAAACACTGATCATGTTCAAAAAGTAAAAGAGTACTGTAGAGAAGCTGCAAATAAGATGTAATTTTTAAATACTAATTATATATTTTATCTATTATTTTTAAAAACACTTTTGTTTTTTTTTAAAATACATAAAATTAAATTATCAGCATAAGTTCAAAAAAAAAGCCTTGAAAAACAAGGCTTTTCGTGGAGTCGCCGAGAATCGAACTCGGGTCCAAACAAGCAATCAAAGAGCTTTCTACATGTTTAGTTTTCACTTAAATTTTCGACTAAAAGCAAGGTTGAAAACGACCACTCTTAGCTTAGCTTTATTCGTGTCAAAAAGGGTTTAAAGCTTTACCTTTTCTAGGTTTATTTTTACGGTTCTTCTTTTCCAACCGCCACAAACCAAGGCTTTTGAGAAGAATCTAGCTTTCCTACCTTGTAGGAACTAGGCAAATCGTACTATAATTCGGATTAAGCAGCTAAAGCGTAATTATTTTCGCCGTGTAATGTTCGTATAGCAGATATTTACGAGCCTACCATACTTGGCTCGACATGCTTACTAATCAATTCCACTCGCTGTCAAAACCAGTCGACCCCAATTAGTCCTGCAAAGGTAAAAACATTTTAGAAAATACAAAGTTGATTTTAAAATAAATTATTCTATTAACTCATCTCCTTTTTTGTGTATATGGAAAGGATAATCACCAAATAGTCCCGTTGCCAACTTCATATAATAAGCCTTACGTGTATACTTATTAGACAAAGCAATCAAGGTTACTTTTTCTTTTTTTAATGTGATATAAGCAGAAGTGTTTCCATGCCACCATCCATTATGATAAAACATTTGTTTACCATCTTTCCATTCTAAGAGTCTAATTCCTAGTCCATAATTTCTAATTCCTCTGGCTTCATAACTATATCCTTTATAGACCTCTGCCAGTAGTTTTTTGTTTAAAAAATCAGAGTTATATGTTGCTATATCAAACTTTAATAAATCACGAGGTGTTGAGTATATATTTTTATCACCATAAATATCATCTAAATGGTTTAAAGGGTATTTTATATAATTCCCTTTATAGGAACAACTAGCTGTGTCAGCATCTTTATTTAAATCAAAAACATAGGTATTTTTCATTCCTAATGGCTCAAAAATCATTTTATTCATAGCTGTGCGATAATCCATTTTAGATACCTTTTCTATAATCAATGCAAGTAATGCGTAATTGGTGTTACAGTAACTAAACCGAGCATTTGGTTTAAACTCCAAACCTATATTTCCGTTCTTAATAACGGATATTAAATCACTGTTATGCAATGTTTTTCCTCTTTCCCAGACCCCTTTATCTTCTATGAAGTAACTATAATTTCTCAAACCACTTCTGTGGTTTAACAGCATTCGAACTGTTATATCTTCGTATGGAAAACCATCTAAAATAGTATTTACTTTTTCATCGAGTTTTAACATATTAGAATCAATCAATAATAATACTGCTGTAGCTGTTAAAACTTTACTTACTGATGCTATATGAAGAGGGGTATCAACGGTTATGGGAAGTTTTTTTTCAAAATTACTCATACCACTATATTTTTCATATAAAATTTTTCCGTTTTTAGCTACTAATATACCTCCTGAAAAATCATTACTAAAAAATTCTTTATTGTACAGATAGTCCATACTATCTTGTACCATTTTAATTTCTTTTGAACCAACAATAGAAAAAACCCCTTGATAAGGCTTCATAGTATAAATTTTTCCTATTTTATATTCATCTTTGATTTTTGTTTTCTTTTTTTTATCAGTACAAGCAAAGAAAAAAAACGAAATCACTATACCACATATCAAAACTCTAACTAATCTCATAACTTTTTTTTAAAAACAACTCCCTTTTTAAAATTCATCGCTCATCTTAATTCTCTTCTATTAATCTTCTTCAAAGTGGGCGGCAAATATAACGAAACCTCTATACTTTTCATACAAACAACTCTTTTTTAAAATTGTATAATATCTTTTAAATGTTATATTTGCAACAAACTTAAACTCTTAAGTTATAAATCCATACTTTTAAACTACTAAAACAGATGAAATTTGGTATTATTAAAGAGAGAAAAAACCCACCTGATAGACGCGTTGTTTTTTCACCAGAAGAATTACTGAAAGTAAAAGAAATTTTTCCAGAAGCTAATTTTGAAGTTGAAACTTCTAATATTCGAATCTTCAAAGATGAGGAGTATAGTAATTTAGGCATTTCAGTAGATACAGACTTAACTGATTGTGATATTCTAATAGGAGTAAAAGAAGTACCTGTTGATGCCCTAATTCCTAACAAGACTTACTTCTTTTTTTCGCACACTATAAAGAAACAACCTTATAACCGTAAATTATTAGCAGCTTGTTTAGAAAAAAACATTCGATTAATAGACCATGAGACTATAGTAGACACAAATAACAAACGATTGATAGGCTTTGGACGCTATGCTGGTATAGTGGGAGCTTATAACGGTATTAGAGCATTTGGATTAAAATATGATTTGTATAATATTGCAAAAGCAGAAATACTAAAAGACCAACAGGATCTAATAGATAGACTAAAAAGAATCACACTCCCTCCAATTAAAATAGTACTAACAGGACATGGAAAAGTAGGTCTGGGAGCTAAAGAAATGTTAGATGCTATGAAAATGAAAAAAGTTAGTATCGAAGATTTTTTAAGCAAATCATACGATCGTCCTGTGTATACTCATATAGATTTAGAGGACTACAATATTCGAAAAGACGGAAAACCGTTTGATAAAAAAGACTTTTATACACATCCAGAGGAGTACACTTCTAACTTTGAGCGTTTTACTAAAGTAGCGGATGTTTTTATGGCGGGGCATTTTTACGGGAATAACGCTCCTTATATCCTTACAAAAGAAATGCTAGCCGCATCTGATAACAAAATAAAGGTAGTTGCAGATATATCTTGTGATGTAGAAGGCCCTGTGGCATGTACACTTAGAGCATCAACAATTGCAGAGCCTATTTATGGTTATCTACCAGGTGAACATCGTGAAATTCATTATGAAGATCCAAGAGCCATAGTTGTAATGGCTGTTGACAATCTCCCTTGTGAACTTCCTAAAGATGCAAGCGAAGGATTTGGAAAAACATTCTTAGAACACGTAATCCCTTCATTTTACAACAATGATGCTGATAAAATACTGGAAAGAGCCACTGTATGCCAAGACGGAAAACTTACACCTAAATTTGAATATCTTCAAAATTATGTAGAGGGAAAAGAATAATTTCAAATAAAATAGGCTATCTAGAACAAAATATTATCAGAATAAATATTTTTCAAGATATAAAAACCTAAAGAAGGTGTTCTAAGAGGATGTAATTTTGTCACATCATATTTACAAAGGAACACTGGAACGAAGTAGACAGTTAAGACCCAATCATACAGTAGTTACCCTCTCTCTTTTATGAAAAGAGAAGTGATAAACTAGACGCTAAATCACTACTTCTTAGAACACCTTCTTTTTTATTTTTTAATCTACTACTACTTCTCCTGATTTACGATAAATATATTCTCCATAAATATGTCTTTTGGCAAATCTATTAGGAGAATCTGCATTAATCATTTTAATATAAACATTTTTAGGCACTCCAATATATTCGTAGGTCATTCCATTATGATACGTTACAAATAACACTTGTTTTTCAAGATAAAAATCAACTATAGGAGAATTGACAATCATTTCTTGATACTCTGGAAGATTTTTATCTCTCGTTTCATTAGCAATACTCACTAAAAAATGATACGCGTTGATAATGTCTTTACTCTTTTCTTCCGCCAAAATACGCCCTGCTTCATCATTTGCAAATTTATCGGGATGGACTTCTTTCATCGCATTTCGATAAATTGTTTTCAACTCTTTTAGGGTTACATTTTTATCTACTTCCAACAATTTGCGATACTCTACTACTCTTTTCATATTTTTATAATAAAAAGCCATTCATTTCTAAATGCCTTACTTAGTAAAAAGAACAGGATTCGAACCTGTATCCGCCGAAACAGATATAAACCTAGACTTTATAAAATCAAAACTGATTTTTTTCACAGACTTCTTTATTCCCTTTTTTATCCAAAATGTTTTTAAACTCAAAAAAAACATACAAAGACTCTAATAAAACGATTTTTTACTTTTCTATTAAGATTAAAACCTTCTTTTTTCTTTCTCAAAAAAGTCAATAAGTTTTCAAATAGAACACAATTAGAAACTTTAAATCTAAAAAAGGCAAAGATAGAGAAAAACTTTAACGAGTATTAACATTGAAA
This sequence comes from Flavobacterium sp. TN-1, assembly GCF_052828645.1. Lineage (NCBI taxonomy): Bacteria > Pseudomonadati > Bacteroidota > Flavobacteriia > Flavobacteriales > Flavobacteriaceae > Flavobacterium > Flavobacterium sp. TN-1. Next base: position 1,595,035 of record NZ_CM128253.1, on the reverse strand, counting down.
ATATTTAACGCTTTTATTCAAATACAAAAGGCACATCATAGAAATTTATTAAAAAATAGCGATACCATAAAATAAACTTTCTAGGGTGTTTTTTCCTTAGAGTTTGATTTTATTAAATCAATTTAAATTATTTTTATTACCTGAATTTAAAAACCAAAACCAATGACTCATCAACCTCCTAGGGATTTTTTGATTTCTAAAAAACTACGTTTTATAGAAAATCTTCACATCGTTTTTTGGTTGATAAAAGATATGTGTTGGTGTTTAGAATTTAAAACTTTAGGCATAACAATGGCTATTCCTACTATTTTTATTAGTGTTTATTTTATTTTTAAAAATAAAGCTAATATTTCTGAGTTGTGCCACAATATAGCGGTGTTTCTTTGGATTGTTGCTAATACTTGGTGGATGTCGTCTGAGTTTTTCAAGTTTGACGAAAATGTACTAATATTAGGTTTTAAAGGACGCTCTCTTGCTGCTTTTCCTTTTGGATTAGGTATTTTATTATTATTTGTTTTTTATATTTTCATTTATCCTAAAGAGGGACAGACTAATAAAAATCAATAATTCAGACTTAATTACAAATACTTTCTTTTTTGGGTTGATTGAATTTTCAAACTTGCTCCTCTTTTTAGACTAACCAATTCATACCTTTTAAACTTAAAATATACTGGATTAAAAAGAAAGTTCTCGATCCGTTTTTTTCATTTTAAAACAACTCGAACAAAGGGTTGAGTATATAATTGAAACATAAGTCAATCAAATTTTAAATCATTTAATACAAACATCAAGAACAATAACAAATCATTATAAAACAATACTAAATTACTTTGACAACAGAAGCACCAATGCTTCAGCCGAATCTTTTAATGCAAAAATAAAGGCTTTTAGAAGTAAATTTAGAGGCATAAGAAATATAGAATTCTTTCTTTTTAGACTTGCAAATTTATATACCTAATTTATCAAATCCACAGGTTTTGGACTTGATCCCAAAAAATCCTTGTAGAATAGATAAGTATAAAGCATAAAAAAAGAGAACCAATTATTTTGATTCTCTTCTTAGTAGCGGGAACAGGACTCGAACCTGTGTCCGCCGAGGCGGATATGAACCCAGAATTTACAACTTAGCAACTAGCTCCTTCACAAATTCCCTTCCATTTCCAGCTTTTAGAAATTTCTCTCTTTTTAAAGCCTCAGATTTGTCTGTAAAAAACTCTACACAAACTACTTTCCATGGTCTAAATCTGACTGTATAGCCTTTATTACCCAAATAATTATGAGATTTAAATCGCTCAATCAAATTAGACGTAAAACCAACATAGGTCTTATTATGTTTCTCAGAATATAATATGTACACAACAAATTCATCCATATCAATACAAAAAAGCCATTCATTGCTGAATGGCTTAAATTTAGTAGCGGGAACAGGACTCGAACCTGTGACCTTCGGGTTATGAGCCCGACGAGCTGCCTACTGCTCTATCCCGCGCTGTGCGATTTGTATTTTTAGTTTTTATAAACTTAGTAGCGGGAACAGGACTCGAACCTGTGACCTTCGGGTTATGAGCCCGACGAGCTGCCTACTGCTCTATCCCGCGCTGTGCTATTTGTATTTTCAGTTTTTCAACTTAGTAGCGGGAACAGGACTCGAACCTGTGACCTTCGGGTTATGAGCCCGACGAGCTGCCTACTGCTCTATCCCGCGCTGTTTCGAGTGCAAATATACAACGTTTATTGACATCTACAAGCACTTTTATCTTTTTTAATTTATTTTATTTTTAAAAAACTATAAATCAATCATTTAAACTTAACACATCTGAAATAAACTCGTCTATTTGCTCAAAAGTAACATTAGGCATACAAATAATATGAGATTGCCCTTTTTCCGTTGCTAGTTGCCATTTTGCTCGAACCTCAATAGAAGGAGACGAAAAAACCACTGTAATAGCATTAGGATTACGCCAAGCCTTTACGCCTATTTCATTTAATCTTTTCTCTGTATAAGCTGCCACTTGCAAACTATGTTGTGTACGTAAAGCAAAACCTTCAAGACCTAATTTTTTAATGGCATACCATAAAAACAAAGGACTATGCCCATTCCTAGATCCTGTAATCGTAGCATCTGAAGAACCTATATAGGCAATTTTTTTAGCTATTCTATCACGATTCTCTTTTTTTACTACTACTACTCCTGAAGGCATAGGCGAACCAATAAATTTATGCCCACTTACGGATATACTATCACATCCATCTACAAAATCAAAAGCAGGACGAGGCTCTACGAAAGGAGCAAATCCACCCGCTAGAGCAGCATCAGCATGAACATAATGTTTTTCAATTGCCATATCTGTAACAATTTTCTTGATTGTTGGAATATGATCCTTAGCTTCTGTCATAGTAGTACCTATATTTGCTACTACTACTACAGGACGGTGTCTATTATAACGGATAGCTTCTTTTAAATCATTATAATCTATCTCTCCATTTTCTTGAGAACGTACAATAACATATTCCATATTAAGAAGCGTTACATTTTTTTGAATACTATAATGAGTATCTTCAGAAAAATAAACCATAGCATTAGGATACAATTCCCTAGCAACATACAAACCGTATAAATTACCTTCTGAACCTCCATTTGTCACATAACCCCAAACATTTTCAGGATTGGCTCTAAAAAGTTCTGCAAAAAAATGAACGACTTCTCGTTCCATCTCTCGCGAATCTACTTGGTAGGTTGATTTCACAAATGGATCGCCTAAATTGTTCATTGGAAATTGCAAAAAAGGAAGTAGTTCAGAATAATCAAAATCTTTAGAGACTGGATATCCTAAAAAATATTTTGTACGATCTTCTACTTGTGATAATAATTGTTGTAACTGCTGAGAGATTTCTAAATGGGGATTACTCATTGTGTTTATTTTTTAACAAAAATAATATTATCAGAATATTATATTATAAAAAAACCTATATTTAGAAATTAAATCTACCGAAACATTATTATACAAAAATAATCTCTAAATAACAAATAATTCAACAGGGTAAATCCTAATAAATTTCGACTCTCAAAAATAAGAAACCCAAATTAATTTTATTATTTAGATTAATTTGGGTTTCAACTTGTTTTATATATCGTTAAAATGATATTGTTTTCTTTTTTTCAAAAAAAGAGACTGTCCGAAAAAACCAAAATAACAAACCAAACGTTGATTTTTGGCTCCCTCCTCTTCATTTTATAATCGGTTTATTTTTACTTCAATGCTTTATATAAAATTTCTACTGGATGTTGTGCTTCTCTACCAGTTCCATCTGCAATTTGATGACGACAACTTGTTCCTGATGCCGAAATAATTGTTTCTTTTGATTCTTGACGAATAGTTGGAAACAAAACTAATTCTCCTATATTCATTGAAATTTCATAATGTTCCTTTTCATACCCAAATGAACCTGCCATACCACAGCAACCACTTGGTATATTTAAAACCGTATAATTTTTAGGTAATGACAATATTTGTTTCAAGGGCACTAAGGAAGATAAGGCTTTTTGAAAACAGTGTCCGTGCATACGTACACGTTCTTCTTTATCTGTAAAATGATCAGAAGTTATTTTTCCTTTTTCTATTTCTTGTGCTAAAAATTCTTCTATTAAAAAAGTTTTTTCAGCAATTTTCTTTGCTTTATTTTTTAAATCATTTCGACACAAATCGGGATATTCATCTCTAAAGGTTAAGATAGCAGATGGTTCTATTCCTATTAAAACAGCCTCTTTAGGCAGCAAATCGTATACTTTTTCTACATTTTTTTCGGCTATTTCTCGGGCAATTTTTACCATTCCTTTCGATAAATAGGTTCTACCGCTGATTCCTATTGATGGAACGTTAACTTTATAACCTAATTTATTTAATAATTTAACAGCTGTTTGCCCAATAGTTACATCAAAATAATTTAAAAATTCATCGCTATACAGATAAACTTCTCCGTTTTCAAAAGTTCCTTCTTGATTAAATTTAGCAATCCATTTTTCAAAGGTTATTTTATACATTTCAGGAAGAGAGCGTTCTGTAGCAAATCCTGTTGTTTTCTTTACTAGGGTTCCTAAAAATCCTTTGGTTGACAAATTATACAAAAAGGGTACTTGAGCAAACATTTTGTTTACTCGTGGTGTATGACCTATTAATTTAGAACGAAATTTTATTCCATTTTTATCATGATACTGTTGCAGGGCTTCTGCTTTTAACTTAGCCATATCTACATTTGAAGGACATTCTGATTTACATCCTTTACAACTCAAACACAAGTCTAAAACATCTATTATTTCTTCATGATCAAATGGGTTCATTTTTTTAGAGTGTGTGATGGTTTCTCGTAAAATATTGGCTCTTGCTCTTGTGGTATGTTTTTCGTTACGAGTAGCCATATAACTAGGACACATGGTCCCTCCGCTTTTCTCGGTTTTACGACAATCTCCAGAACCGTTACACATTTCTGCAGAACGTACAAATCCGTTTAACTCTGAAAAGTCAAAATATGTTTCTGGCATTGGTGTTACTTGTCCTGCTTGATAACGTAAGGAAGTATCCATAGGAGGAGTATTGACAATTTTACCTGGATTAAAAATTCCCCATGGGTCCCACGTATTTTTTACTTGGATAAACATTTGATAAATTTCTTCGCCTAACATGAATGGTATAAATTCGCCTCGTAAGCGTCCGTCTCCGTGTTCTCCACTTAATGAACCTTTGTATTTCTTCACTAAATGTGCAATATCTGTAGCAATCGTACGGAACATAGCCGTACCTTCTTTTGTTTTTAAATCAATTATAGGACGCAAGTGTAATTCTCCCGTAGCGGCATGTGCATAATGTACACAAAATAGATTTCTACTTTCTAAAATCTGATTGAAATCTTCAATAAAATCAGGTAGATCTTCTACAGCTACTGCTGTATCTTCTATTACGGCTACTGCTTTAGCGTCTCCTGGAATATTAGACAAAAGTCCTAAACCTGCTTTACGAAGATTCCATACTTTATTTGTATCTTCTCCGTAAACAATTGGAAAATGATAACCTAACCCTGCTGCTCGCATTTGCTCTTCCATTTTTTGAGCTGTTTCCTGAATTTCTTCTACTGTATCACGAAGAAATTCTATCACTAAAATAGCTTTAGGATCGCCTTGAACAAAGAAACGATTTTTACTTTGTTCTATATTTTCTTTAGTACAGTCTAGAATGTAATGATCTATTAATTCTACGCTATCTGGATTGTATTCTAATGCGATTAAATTAGCCTTTAAAGAAGCATTGACACTATCGCAGTGCACACACACTAAACCCGCTTTAGGTTTTAAGGCATTCACTAAGTTTAACTTGATTTCTGTAGCAAAAAATAGAGTTCCTTCCGAACCTGCAATAAGCTTACAGAAATTAAATTTTTCTTGAAAGTTTCCAAAAGGTGCTGTATCAGCTAATAAATCTAAAGCATATCCTGTATTACGCCTTGGAATTGTTTTTTTGGGATAATTGGCATTAAACAATTCTTGGTTTACGGGGTTAGATAGTATTTCTTTGGCTTGCAAATAAATTTTTTGTTCTAATTCACTTACAACATTTATTCCTTGACACTTAGCTTCAAACTCTTCATTGGTTAATTCTCCAAAAGTAACCTCATTTCCATCTGCTAAATATCCTTTGATTTCTAATAAATGTTCACGAGTAGAACCATAGACAACTGAACGAGCACCACAAGCGTTATTCCCTACCATTCCTCCAATCATACAACGATTACTGGTGGATGTCTCGGGTCCAAAAAATAAACCGTATTTTTTTAGATCTAAATTAAGTTCATCTCGAATGACTCCTGGTTGTACCCAGGCTGATTTTTCTTCTTTATTGACACTTAAAATAGATGTAAATTTTTGGGATATATCTACAACAATACCTTGCCCAACGACTTGACCTGCTAAGGAAGTTCCTGCAGCGCGTGGTATAACACTTAGTTTATTTGTACGAGCAAAATCTATTATTTTCTTTATATCTTCTTTTGATTCTGGCACCGCAACAGCCATAGGCATTTCACGGTATGCACTAGCATCTGTGGCATACAGTGTACGCATGGTTGTATCATGGTATAACTTTCCTTGTAATGATTGTTCTAAAACATCTAATTTCATGCTCACTTTTTAATTCTTTTTAAACAGAAATTTTTAATTTCTTTTGATACGTTATGTTTTTAATGATTAATACAAAATTCTATATCGTATTGTATTGGGTATCATTTTTAATTGTTTTTCTAAATCTGGATCATAAAAACTATCTACATCTGTAATTACGTACCCTATTTGTTCATTTGTTTTTAAATATTGTCCTAAAATGTTGCAATTTGCATTGGAAAATATTGTATTAATTTGTGCCAATATTCCTTTGACGTTTTCGTGTATGTGCATTACTCGATGTGCATTATCAAATTCAGGTAATTGAATTTCGGGCAAATTAACGCTTCCAAAAGTAGTTCCTGTATTGATATACTGTATTATTTTTCTTGACACATAATTTCCTATATCGTGTTGGGCTTCTTCTGTACTACCTCCTATATGTGGTGTTAGTATGACATTATCTCTTCCACGCAGAGCGGAGAGGAATACCTCATCATTATTTTTAGGTTCATAAGGAAAAACATCTATAGCTGCCCCTCTTATCTTACCACTGTCTAAATTAACGATTAGTGCATCCATATCTACTATATGTCCGCGGGACAAATTTAAGAATACTACTCCATTTTTCATCGCACTAAATGCGTTTGCATCCATCAGTTGTTCATTACTTTCTCTTCCATCAACATGCAAAGACACTACATCTGCTACTGCTAATAGTTCTTGTAACGATGCGCATTTTTTAGCATTTCCCAAAGCTAGTTTATCTACCACATCATAAAAGTAGACTTGCATTCCTAGGGCTTCAGCTAAAATAGAAAGTTGAGATCCAATACTACCATATCCAACAATTCCTAATTTTTTCCCTCTAATTTCTACACTACCATTAGCCGACTTATCCCAAATTCCTTGGTGCATTTTTTGACTTTTTTCAAAAGTAGCACGCATTAGCATGATCATTTCTCCTATTGCTAGTTCTACGACTGAACGTGTATTACTATAAGGGGCATTAAAAACAGCTATTCCTTTTTGGCTACAAACTTGTAGATCTACTTGATTGGTTCCTATACAAAAAGTTCCAATTGTATGCAGTTTATGGGCGTTTTCTAAAACACGTGCTGATACGGTTGTCTTAGAACGAATTCCGAGTATGGATACCTCCTTAATCTGTTCACACAACTCCTCTTCTGATAGTGATCCTTTTAAACTTGTAACTTGATACCCTTCGCGTTCGAATTGAGCAACTGCGTCTGGGTGAATGTTTTCTAATAGTAAGACTTGTATTCTATTCTTAGGATAAGAAACGGACGCTTTTACGGACAAATCGTATAAGATCTCATCTAAAGAGGGAGCTACTTTTTCTGCTAAATCTAATACTACTTGACGTTTTATATTTTCGGTAAAAGCATAGAATTTAGATACTACTCCGTATTGTTTTGTTTCATAATCGGTATAGCCATCACCTATCATGATTACTTCACCTTCTAACTTTAAGGATTGTATTTTTAATGCTTTTCCTTTGTTTTCACATAGTTCTTCTTTTTCATCAAATCCTACTATATTTCCATGATGGTCAAAAACGAAGGTATTTGCTAATACATTTTCGGGTTTTATTCCAAACTCTTGGACAATAGGTACTATAATTTCTTTGAATCCGTTTGATATAACGTACACTTCTTCGCTGTGCAGTTTAAAGAAGTTTTTATTTTGAATAACAGATGTGGAAATTTTATCTTTTAATTTTTTTATTAATTCTTCTAGATGATCTCGATGTGCTTGTAATAAATGAATTCGTTTTGATAACGATTCTTTTAAGGTAATACTTCCTTCCATTCCTTGATTGGTTATTTCTTGAATGGTTTTTAGAACTGTTTCGGCTATAGGTGTTTCTCCATGAATAATAGTACACAATTCATCGAGTGCTTCTACTTGTATAAAAGTACTATCGAAATCGAAAATAAAGATTTTGCGTTGTGCCATAACAGATTTAGTGTATTTTAATAATTTGAAAACTAAATTAATAAAAGAATTTACTTGGCTACAGAAACGATCTGAATTAATTCATCTAAATGTTTTAATTCGTACTTTTTCAAGATTTGAGGGTCTATATCTAAGTATTTTAAGATTTGTTTATTTGCTTTATCCTTTTTATTGGATAACCGAACGCCTTTATTTTTTCTTTTGTCTTTTATGATGAATTGTTTAAAATCTAATGCAATATAAAATTTTTGATTTTCATATACTATTTTTCTAAATACAGACCAATCGGGTCTTAATTCTTGTGCACTTTGTATCGTTTCAAAAATTTCAAAAACATCTTTATTAACTACATCAAAAGCAATGTAGGCATTGGATTCGTAATGATTTTCTATAATTACTTTTTCATCATATTTTCCATGAATAACATAGGGTTTCAAATCTGTATCTAATGGTTTAAAGTAAATGTGTTGTTTACCAGTCTTAAAACTAGGGTCATCATTAAATCCTTTTACTAGATCAAAAGTCCCTATTCCCACAATATCTTCATGTCTACACAAGAAATATTCAGAACTTTTGTCAATATATTTCACTTCTTCATTTTGTTCTGAATCGGTCAAAACAGGGGAATAGTTCCTATTGATAAAATGTCCCAAATGATAATTCTGTTGAAAAGCCTTTGTCGCTAAAAATTGCATTATTACTTCTTTTGGCAGTGTGTCATATACATAATTCACACCGTTTCGAACGACTAATCGATCGATTTGCAAAGCTTCTGAAATCCTGAAGAAATCAGGATGTCCATAGGGAGGGTATCTTCTATTGTGCAATAAGAAGCAATTAAATTACGATCTAAATCAAATAGGATGTATTTAATATAATTTAGTTGATAATTTTTACATTTTAGACTTTCTTGTTTCTGTTCAAAAAAACCAACTTTTTCTCCGTGAACGAGTAAGTCATTTGCTACGATTTTAAATTCTTTAGTACTTATGTTTTCTTCAATTGGTTTCGTTTCAATGGGTTCTAACTTTAATCTTTCTTCATCTATTGTAAAAAGACGTTCTAAATCAAGTCCTTTTTGATTCAATACATGGTACTGACATAGCATCTTGATAAATTCTCTGGAACGACTAAAGGATTCTTCTAAAACTTTTAATCTTTTTACATCTGAGTAGTTAGGGCTAATCAATTCAAATTGAATTTCATTTATTTCTTTACAACCTCTACAAGGTATCATTTTCGCATGAAGCATCAAATTATTATTCAGATCATATAGATCATATTTGAAGCGATTGGATATTACTTTTAGCTGAAGAACTGGAACGCCATCTATAGTTACTTTTTCGTTTTTTATTTGAATAGTTTGCGCGCCTGCTGTTAGAGAAATGAGCAATAGGAAAATTTTTTTAATCATGCTAGTTTCTTTTAATTTTTTGTTTTAAAACAAAAAGAGTTCTCTTATTTTCACAAGAGAACTCTGTATTATTTTTTATATAAAAACTTATTTTGCTTCATTTTGAAGTTTCACGTCTGTACTTTCAAAAATTTTATCTGCTGAAGCAGCTATAAATCCTGAATAAAGCTCTCCATTAGCCATTGGATAACGCAACGCAAATTCATAATAGCAAGAAGGTATCTCTTTAGCTCCTTCATCAAAGTTTACTGTATATAAATCAGCTAATGTACTTGATTGTTCTAGTAGCTCAGCAGGAGTTCCCTTAATTTCACCACCAGAAGTATTTAATTTCCAACCATTATCTTTTAAAAATTGGTTTAAAGACTGTAATGTTGGAAATTGGGTTAAGGCATTCACATTAATTGTAAAGTGATTAGCTCGGAAACCATAAATATACATCCACGCTGCATACTCTGACTCTTCCAATAAATTGGAATAGATTGCGTTAGAAGAATTATTCCATACAGCACCGCTTAAAATTAAATCTTCTTTTTCAAATACTGATTGGTCACAAGCATCTAAAGTTTCTTTTACTGTTTTTTGTAATGATTCCGAACATTTAGCTAATTCTAATTGTGAAATAAAAACGCGTGGCGCGCTTTTATCTGTAGCGTGTTCATAATGCTTTGCAAATAATTTTTTAGATTCAAAAACATATTCGCCTTTTGGCTCATAACCTGCTTTTATAAAAGGTTTTTCTAAAACCGAAATATCGACACGTTTATCATCGTATGTACGAATAGCTATATGATCATTTCCTATTATTTCTCCTTCAGCAGCTAATAATGCGTGAATTTTTTGAGCAGATGGAGTAATAGCGATGTATTGCTCCCATAATTTTGACAATAATTGATCTTTATCCATGGTGTTGTTTTCTTTTAATGTGACACAAAATTAGTGTATTTATAAGTATATTTACAACATCTAAGTAAATTTATTAAAATTTGACTTTTATAGATTCCTAATTATGTTAATTTAACATTTTAAAAACAATATAAAATAGGCAAAAAGATCAATATTATTTTTTTACTTATTTTCTCATTAATACCAAAGTTAAAAAAGGATAAAAATGTCACAAGGGTTAAATAAAATAATAGATTATATCAACAAAAAAATAATTCAAAAGCTAAGTTTAGATGGTCGTTTTGCCTATTCTGAATTGGCTAAGGAATTAAACATTTCTAATTCATTAGTTCACCAACGAATCAAGAAAATGCAAGAAGCAGGTATTATCAAAGGTTTTTCTATTAAGCTTGATGCAAAAGCTATGGGCTACGAAACTATTACCTATACAGGAATTGCTACTAAAGAAGCTCGTTATTCTTATTCTATTGCTGAAAGACTAAAAGAGATTCCAGAAGTTGTAGAATGTCATTTTGTGTCTGGCAAATATGCTTTATTTTTAAAAATTGTAGCTACTAACAATGAAGAGTTTAGGAAAATTTTATACGAAAAAATTCATATCATTGAAGGTGTTGGAAGTACTGATTCATTCATCTCTTTTGGCTCTGCATTTGAAAAAGAGATCCCTATACTTTAAGCTTATCATTTTTGTTTTTGTATATATTCTATGGTACCCAATTTTAAAAATGAATAGGCAAACTCCTTTTATCTATTGCTGTTATTTTACTAAAATCCTGAAATTACTCAAACCTACTTTAATAAGTAAAAAGAGCATCATATTCACTATATAACGCGTATAATTATTAAAAAATACTTACTGACTCAATAATGAAATACTCCATTCTAAAATTTAATAAATATAAAATAGACCTCTTGTTTGAGTAAATAAAGTTTTTATTTCTCCTTATTTTTTTCGACGTTTTTGTGATCATAATATTTATTTTTAGTATTTCTATTAAAAATAGTCTTTCATAAAACTACTGAAAATCTAGTTCTATTAGTCGTTTGTCTATATGACAGCTAAAAACACTCTGTCAAATATTTTTTGTAAATTTGAATCATCAAACCATTTGGAATCATGAAGGCTAAATACATCAATCCGTTTACCGACTTTGGATTTAAAAAAATATTTGGGGAAGAAGCCAGCAAAAATTTGCTTATAGACTTCCTTAACACACTATTGCCTCAACACGACCAAATTAAAGAACTTTCTTTTAAAAACACCGAGCAACTCGGAATTACCGACCTCGACAGAAAAGCCATATACGACATCTATTGCCAAAATGAAAAAGGCGAAAAATTCATCGTAGAACTACAAAAAGCAAAACAAAATTTCTTTAAAGAACGAACCATTTATTACGCCACTTTTCCTATCAGAGAACAAGCCGAAAAAGGAGAATGGAACTATAACCTCAAATCCGTTTACTGTATAGGTATTTTAGATTTTACTTTTGACGATTACGAATCTGAACCCGAAAAAAGCGAAGTCGTACATACCATTAAACTAAAAAACCAAAATGGAAAAGTTTTTTACGATAAACTAACCTATATTTATTTAGAAATGCCCAACTTTAAAAAACAGGAAACCGACTTAAACTCCCGTTTAGACAAGTGGTTGTATTTTATTAAAAACCTAGAAGACTTCCAAAATATACCTACCATTTTCAAAGATGAGGTTTTTACTCAAGCTTTTGAAAAAGCTGAATTAGCTAATTTTGGACAATGGGAATTAGATAAATACGAAAGTAGTTTAAAAGTGTACAGAGACCTAAAAAGTATTATTGATACAGCTTTTGATGACGGTAAAGAAGAAGGAAAGATTGAAGGAAAGATTGAAGGAAAAATTGAAATTGCTAAGCAAGCAAAAACAATGGGGCTTTCAATTCCTGATATAATAAAGCTAACAGGACTATCCGAAAAAGAAATCAACGAGTTATAAAAGTGTACCCAAATAGTATCTAACTATTTCGAGACAGTGCAATCTCTGGCACACATTTTTATTACAGGAGACATTACTCTTCTTAATATTATAAAATTTAAAATTATTTTATCTGTAAAATTTTCAATATATAATTGTTTTTATACCATTTAAACTTTGAAATTTCCTCATAATACTATTTTTTTAACCTTGAAACTGTCCAAAAAGTTCGCAATCTTTCATTTCGACCAAAGGGAGAAATCACATAATGTTTGATTTAGAGACTATCCTACAAAAGCAATAGAAATTAGTATTGATTCTCGATGTGCTTCGCGCTCGAGCTAACGATCATTTCAATTATATACTCAACCGTTTGTTAGAGTTGTTTTAAAATAAAAAAGATCGAGAATTTCACTTTTTAATCCAGTATATTTTAAGTTTAAATGGTATTAAAACTTTTTTTTATTTTGTTTATCTTATTTTTAAATATTTTTTGTGACCATACTAATCATTTTAATATTTTTACAAAATAACGTTTGATTCCCCTTCTAAAGTTTTGGTTAACAAATGTCTACTGGATTAAATTTCAGCTTAATTTAAAATTGATTTTTTACTTACAAACTACTATCTTTAATAAAAACAAAAGCTAATTGGTTCTGTCACCATCAATAAAATGACAGAACATGAATAAAGATCTAACAATATTTTTTCACCTTAAACAAAAAAAAATGAAAAGAATATCAATAACATTGTTTGCTCTAATAGTAATCATTTTTATTATTAATTATTTTTATCAAGTTAATTATTGTGCATCTCCAACTAACTACTATGTATCGCCAAGTGGCAATGATGCCAATCCTGGAACGAAGGATTTCCCTTGGAAAACGATTCAACATAGTTTAAATAATATGCCTGCTAATAGCACACTAAATGTTGGTAGTGGTGTTTACAATGAAAAAATTCAAATTCCAGTTAATAATATTACGATTAAAAATCAAACTTCTACTCTTCCTATTATTGATGCAACGGGTATTACCAATAAAAATTCTATCATTTCTATTTTAAACAAAAAACACATTACAATAGATGGTTTAGAATTAAGAAATAATATTCAAAATGATGCCCAAGGTATTTTAATAGAGGGTTTGTGCAATGAAATAACTATCAAAAATTGTATAATTCATGATATTCATTTTTCTTCAAATCCAAATGCTCCTGTAAATGCGTCGACTAATGCGCAAGGAATTATTGTTTATGGTACCAATCCTACTAAAGCAATACGTAATTTAGTTATAGAAAACAATCAATTATTCAATTGTAGGCTTGGTTATAGTGAGGGAATTGCTATTAATGGTAATGTTGATAATTTTAAAGTTATAAATAATACTGTTCATGATTTAACAAATATTGGAATTGACGTAATTGGGTATGAAGGTACGTGTTCTTTTTCTAGGAATGATCAAGCAAGAAATGGTTTGGTAAAAAACAATACCATTTATAATTGTATTTCACCCTCTGCTAGATCTGGTGGAATTTATATAGATGGCGGCAAAAAAATCATCGTTGAAAATAATGAATCACATCATAATGGGTATGGTATTGAAATTGGTTGTGAAAATATTGGCAAAACTACTGATGGGATTATAATTCGTAATAATATATTCCATAACAATCAAGTTTGTGCAATTGCATTAGGAGGTTTTGATTATCCAAATGGATCTGGTAAGGTTACTAATTCAATCATTATAAATAACACTTGTTTTTCAAACGATTTTACCAGTTCTGGCAACGGAGAATTATATTTATCTTATAGTGAAAACTCTATCATAAAAAATAACATTTTTCACACAAATTCAAACAGTAATTTAGTTTATGCTGAATTAAGTCAACCAAATTTAAATTTTAATGATAATATATTTTATTGTCCAGACGGGATTGATAATCTATATGCTAATTGGAACGGATCAAGTTATACTGGCTATTTTTCATTTGTTATAGGGACTTCGTCTAATTTAAATTCTAAATTTGCTAATCCAAACTTTACTAAAACGGATATTACTTCTCCTTGTTTTAATTTATTATCAACTTCTTTAAACAATTAATATTTATTTTTACATTTTAAGGGTTCCTTTTAAAACTCAATTAAATATAAAATTTGAGTAGTTGGTTCTTTCTAGAGTTCTAAAAACTATTAATCATGGATATTTTTCTAAGCGTTTTTCCGTAATATATTTATATTTTTTATTAGTTTGTGTAGAATTTATCAAGTATATCATTATTTATATGCAACAATAAAACATTAACATTTATTTATAAAACAATCGCCTTATATTTAGGCGATTATTTTTTTATTTTGGAATCAATTACGTTTACTATACACGAGGCAATCCAAGATCTTCCTGTTACATGGAATACGATTGCGAAGGACAATGCTTTTTTACAAACGTCTTATTTATCTGTTTTAGGAGAGTCTTCTCCTGTTAATATGCAATGTTTTTATATTGCTATATATGAAAACAATAAACATATAGGTGTTGTCCTAGCTCAATATATCCAATCACAGCAATTATCTTCATTTGGCGATCGAGATAAATGTTTTAGAATTTACACAAGAAATTTTTTACTTCGTCATTTTGCTTCTAATGTTCTATTTATTGGTAACAATATGATTACGGGACAAAATGGATATGCGTTTAACAAAGAGATGAATTTTTCTTGTATTAGTCAAATTTTACAAGAATGTAAGAATCATGTAATCTTACATTTAAAAAAACAAAATATCAATATACATATTATTGTTTTTAAAGATTTCTATGAGGGTAGCAGTAATGAATTGAAAAAATATTTTTTTAAGGATTTTTTTGAATTTAATATTCAACCTAACATGATTTTTGAGTTAAATCCAGAATGGAAAACGGAGGAGGATTACATGGCTGCTTTGTCAAAAAAATATCGAGATCAATACAAACGTTCTCATAAAAAATTTAGTGGTATTACTACCCGCGAATTATCTTTAGAAGAAATTAAAATATATGAAGAAAGAATATATGAACTTTATCATCATGTAGCTAAAAATGCTCCTTTTAATACCTTTTTCTTATCGAAACATCATTTTTATACTTTTAAAAAACAATGCGGTAATGGTTTTAAACTAACGGGATATTTTTTGAACGATGATTTAATTGGTTTTCATACCTTACTTTTAAATGGTGAATTATTAGAAACCTATTTTTTGGGATATGATGAATATGTACAAAAAGAAAAGATGTTGTATTTAAATATGTTGTACAACATGACTGAATTTGGCATTAAAAATCAGTTTAAGAAGATCATTTTTGGTCGAACAGCTTTAGAGATCAAAAGTTCTATAGGAGCAAAACCCGTTGTTATGTCTGGCTTTATTTATCATAGAAACGCGATTATCAATCGCTTTATCAATAAAATATTTGCTCGTTTAGAACCTCAAATTTCATGGCAAGAACGTCATCCTTTTAAATAGTCTACAAGAGTAAGCAATATTTTTGTTATAAAAACAGCATATTGCTTACTAAAAATTTAAGGCACTATCTTTCTAGTTCTATTTGTATATTTTCCCAATTTTCCATTAGCATATCTAGTTCTTTTTTCTTGTTTTCATAAGCCGTAAAAAAGGAAGCGTCTTGTGATAATTTTTCATAATTTTCGGCTAGTGTAAGATCATCTTTTTGTATTTTTTTTTCTAATTCTTGTATTTGGCTTTCTATTTTTGACAGCTTATTTTGTAGTATTTTTTTTAGTTTTTGTTCTTCATAGCTCAAATTTTTAGTTTGAGTGTTAAGACCTGAATCGGGTTTAATCTCATCTTTTTTCTCAACTTCACGAAAATTATCTACGTTGCGTTGTTCTAAAAAGAAATTAATATCGCCTAAATATTCTTTAATTTTTTGATCTTTGAACTCGTACACCGTATTTGCCATTCCTTGTAAAAAATCACGATCGTGGGAGACTAATAATAATGTTCCTTCAAACTTTTGTAAAGCTGCTTTTAGTACATTTTTAGACTTAATATCTAAATGATTTGTAGGTTCATCCATTACTAACACATTCAAAGGCTGTAACAATAGTTTACATAATGCTAATCTATTCCTTTCTCCTCCTGAAAGCACTTTTACTTTTTTTTCTACATCATCACCTCGAAATAAAAAGGCTCCTAGCATATCGCGTACTTTAGAGCGGTTTGAGTCTGTAGCAGCATCAATCATAGTGTCTAAAAGTGTTTTTTCGCCATCTAAATAGTCTGCTTGGTTTTGGGCGAAATAACCTAATTGTACATTGTGTCCTAATTTAATTATTCCTTCATAAGGAAATTCATTGACAATTGCTTTTATAAAAGTGGATTTTCCTTGTCCATTTTGTCCAACAAATGCAATCTTACTTCCTCTTTCTATATTTAAGGAAATATCTTTTAGAATTGTTTTTTCGCCGTATGCTTTTGTAACTTTATCTGCTTCTATAACCACACGACCAGGAATTACTGAAATAGGAAATGAAATATTCATAACAGAGTTATCATCTTCATCTACCTCAATCACTTCCATTTTATCTAACTTTTTTATAAGAGATTGAGCCATTGATGCTTTAGTGGCTTTGGCACGGAATTTTTCAATTAATTTTTCTGTTTCTTCAACTTTTTTGAGTTGATTTTTTTGGGTTTGTAGTTGTTTTTCACGAATTTCTTCTCTAAGTTCTAAATACTGTGTATATGGCTTATTATAATCATATATTTTTCCTAGTGAAATTTCTATGGTTCTATTGGTTACATTATCTAAAAACATTTTATCATGTGACACGATAACGACTACACCTGGAAAAGTTTTCAGGAAACTTTCTAACCAGATGATACTTTCTATATCCAAATGGTTTGTAGGTTCGTCTAATAACAAAATATCATTGGTTTGTAACAATAATTTAGCTAATTCAATACGCATACGCCACCCTCCAGAAAAAGTATCCGTTTGACTATTAAAATCCTCTCGTTTAAAACCGAGTCCTAATAAAACTTTTTCTGCTTGTCCTACATAACTATATCCTCCTAAAATTTCATAGCGATGTTGAAAATCACTTAATCTTTCTATTAATTCAGTATAGGATTCTGTTTCGTAATCAGTACGAGTGGCTAGTTCTTGATTAATTCTATCAATTTCAAATTCTGCTCGTTTAATATCTTCAAAAGCCATATAAGCTTCTTCTAATACTGTTCTGCCTTTCACAAAATCAATATCTTGACGCAAAAAACCAATTTGTACGTCTTTTTCCGTTGCAATATCTCCAGAATCAGGTTTAAAATCTCCCGAAAGAATTTTTAACAGGGTGGACTTTCCTGCTCCATTTTTTCCTACTAGTCCAACGCGATCACCTGCGCCTAATCTAAAGGTTACTTCTTCAAATAAAAAAGTTCCTCCAAAAGAAATTGATAAATTGTGAATATTTAGCATAAAATGTTAATTAAATTATATATTCAAAAGCATAAAAAAACTACCTTTGATAAAAAATTTTTGCAAATGTTAAAAAAAGGATTGAAAATCAATAGCATTTTAACAGGAAGTTGTCCTAAATGTCAACAAGAAAGCATGTATAAATCAAGCAACCTGTTTAACCCAAAGTATACAATCAAAATGAATGAACATTGCTCACATTGTGGATTACAGTATTCAATGGAACCTTCATTTTTTTATGGTTCTATGTATGTTAGTTACGCCTTAGGTGTTGCGTTTGGTGTGGCTGCATTTATCATTTGTTATGTATTTTTAAAAACTAGCCTAAAAACAGCTTTTATAGGCATTAGTTTAACTCTTGTTATTTTTATGCCTGTTATCATGAGACTTTCTAGAAATATTTGGATTAGTTTCTTTGTTTCTTATGATAAAAATTGGCAATTAAATTCAAAAAAATAATCATTTATGAACGGTCCTAAAAAATTACAATCTAGCATTTGAGTAACAAATTAAAAGCTAAATTATTTTTTTAGGACCGTTTCCTTTTTTAAAAGATATACTTATATCCCAATCCAAAGGTATTAAAGTTATATTTAGACTGAAAATTAATATCAGCTGAAACTTTTAAATAACTTTTTTTCATTACTTTATAATGAGAATTTACTCTGAAATTTATAAAGTTATTTTCAAAAGAATCAAAATAGTAAGCTCCCGAAGTATGCAATTTAAATTTAGAATAATCATCTCCTAGATTTGCTTCTACACCGGCACCTCCAAAGTATCTACTTTTTATCAAATAGACTGGTGATACTTTCACTTTCTCATCTATATTTGAAAACTGACATAAAACTTCTAAATAGGGGTTTATTTTAAAATTCTTTTCTCTATTTGAGGCTGTTTTTATTTTCGAACTTAATGTAAAATTTAAATTTGAAAGACTTGGATAGTAATCAGTTATAAAATAAGAATCTACTTCTAAAAATTTTAAATATCTATTATAAGTTCCATTCCATTGAAACTGATATATGTTTTCTTTGTAAGCTTCCAAAAAATTAGCTGGGATGTATTCTAAGTTTGTACTTAGATTGTATTTGCTTGTTATTAGATTAATGCCTCCTTTTGCATTATAATAGAGTTTGCCATTCCAATCTTTTTCTAATCCTAATCCGTAAGTATAGAAAAATTTATTAATCTGATCTGTTTGCTTTCTTTTAAACTCATAAGCCAGTTCTAGGATAGTCGCTAAATTATTAGATGTTTGATCTACACTATACAATTCTTTATGTTTAACATAGAAATCGTGAGAATTTCTTTGTTTGTCAAAATGAGCGTATTTTATATGGTTTTGAAAATTAGTTTTCTTATTTACAAAATAACTCAAGGTTGAATTTGCATCAAGATAATCTCCGTATAAATCTTTTAATTTCATTACAATTTTTTCTTTATTGATAGGTGTAAAAATGGTGGGATATTTACGGATTAATTCTTCTTGTGTTTCTATATCAAAATAAAGAATTTGTTCATTCAAATGTTCTTTTATTTCTTCAAATATTTTTTGATCTTTTATTTGTAACAATACTCCACACGCATCATCGTATTTTCCTAATATTTCATATATCTGAAACATTTTTTGTTTCATAGATTCATCATTTGGATTTTGACTTATGTATTTGCGATAATATTGTTCTAGTTCTACATATTGTCTTAATTCAAACATCCATGAAAGACGAGTATCTGCACTTATTAGGGATGTATACTCTGACCAATTAATAGCATTTTGATAATCTTCATTTTCGTTTACATAACTCCAACTAATATCTGAAACTAGATTTTCATTAAAATAAGAGGTTGCTGGGTCTAATGTTTCTAAATATTTAAAAGCTTCGTCCTTTGCATATACGAGGGCATGATAAAGATAGGCTTCTTGATTTTCACAATTAGGTTCTAATTGAAATATTTTGAATAGTACTTTTTTTATTTCATCATAATCTTCTGATGCTGTAATAATTGATAGATATTCTTTTAGTACTGATAGTTTTTCGTTATTCCACTGGTATTGATTGCATATCCATTTTGTATGTAATTCTTCCGAAGAATAACCTAATATATTAGATAATTCAAATGAATAATTGATATTATGTTTTGAAGGATATTTATCGCAGTGTTTTTCTAACAACTTCCAAACTTCATCTCCTTTACCGTCCCAAGACATATAAGTGGCATACTTATTCCATACAGCATAATTAATTTTTGGTTGACTTAGCATTAAAGCTAATAATCTTCGTTTTTCTTCTTCTAATTTTTTAAAATAGTCTTCAGCTCCTAATTTCCCAGATAAAAAGAGTTCTCTATTTTTCCCAAATTGGTTGTATTCTTCTAATACTTTGTTAAAAATTTGAGTTTCATCCATTATTTTTTTCTCAAGGGTAAATGACAATTTATTAGCTGATTTAAGAGATACTAATTTGCCTCCCATAAAATCTGTTATGCTATAGTTTTTAGATTGAGTTGCTAATTCTTCTTTGTTTTTTGGGGTTAATTCATCAAAGTATACCCCCCAAGTATTTCCTTTTTCTGTAAATAAATCGGTTTCTTCTCTAACTATATATTTTTCAC
Organism: Flavobacterium sp. TN-1; assembly: GCF_052828645.1. NCBI lineage: Bacteria > Pseudomonadati > Bacteroidota > Flavobacteriia > Flavobacteriales > Flavobacteriaceae > Flavobacterium > Flavobacterium sp. TN-1. The sequence goes on along the minus strand of NZ_CM128253.1, from coordinate 1,574,540 downwards.
CTATTATTAAATGTTCGTATTTAGATTCTCTCCATTTCATAACTATAGGTGCAGCGTCTTTTACTGCATAAAATTCGCTTTGCGGATTAATTTCTTTGAACTCGTTCAAAAAATCATCAAAGCAGCTGTACAGTGTTTTTTTTCCTCTTTTCCAGTTTAGACCAAGATCATTTCTTAATTCATAATGGTATTTTTTCTTTTTCTTTTCTTTTTTATTACCAATTTGAAAAACATCATCTGGGTGAACAAAATGCGTCCAAACTCCTGTGTACAAATAAGTTGAATATATATTATAATATTTTTCATCATTAAAATAAAATCCACTGGACACTCTGGGATAATCAAATAAATCCTTATGATATGGATCAAAATCAAATTCTCTATCTCCTCCTTCCTTTTTGTCTCCTAGGTACAAACTTGAAAAATATTTCAAAGATGGCATTCCTCTTTTGAGTTCACTTATTCCATAAGGGTCTATATAATTAGAAGGGGGTACATAGGTAACTGGAAAATCTCCAAAGTCATTTACTAACCATTTTTTTTTAGTTGCTTTTAATGAGAAGAATATATCTTCAGGATCTTTCCATTCTTCTTTTAACAAAGATACGTGGTTATAGCCATGAAATCCTAGTTCATGATTTTCTTTAAGTAAATCATGGGTTAAAAAATTAGAAGTTCCTCTTTTAGTATTGTCTTTTCCTTCCATTTTAGCAAAATCCCATTGTTTAAAAGAAAAAGGAGCATGTCTAATATCATCATAATCAAAAGCAAGTAGTGCCGTATATTTAATGTTATACTTTTGAGCTATTTTTTTCATATCGGGCCACCATTTTTTGTATACAAATTCATTCATTGTCAAATTGTATTCTGACCTGATAGGTTCTTGTTTTGAATCGTATAGCGGAGACGGAAAATCGTCTAAAAATACAGTACTTGTATTAGCTAAAGGATATGGTATACCTGAGAGCCCTCTTAAAAGAAATGTAAAAAGTAACCCTCTATCTCTTTTTTCAAACATTTTAGAGGAATTACAGCAAATTACTTTTCCCATACCTATATTATTTTCTATTAATATGGGCATAGTCATTTGATTATCTGACCATATTCCTATATTCAAATCTTTTCTAAAGTTTACTTTAGCAAAAGCAAAATGTTTGGTATCAGTATACAAATTAACTTGTCTCTTACCTCCTAAAGAAATGGTATTCAGACAGATTCCTTTAGATGTAATATCATAACTTAGATCTGAATCATAACGCATTCCCCAGAAAAACAGAAAACGTTGATCTTCTCCTATGTTTGGAAAAATTAAAGTTCCTCCTGTACTAACAAATTTTAGTAAAACAGGTATGGTTTGGTTATTTAATCTTTTTGTATCATTGATAATTAATATTCTGGCTGAACTTTCTATTTTTAATTGTTCATTAAATCTATCTACAATTTTAAAATTAAAAGGTATCTTAGTATAATCACATATCTTTCGAAAATGTTCATAATAGGTCACAGATAAATCGTCTTTAGAATCTAATATATATTCTACGACAGGTTTTTTACTCAGGCTTGATGATTCGTATGGAGATAAAAGATCATGCTGCTGTTTGTTTCTTAAATAATCATTTTTTAATCTGTAAAGCGAGTCAAGACTGTTACAACTAAAGAATATTGAAAAAGACAAACAAAACATTAGAATTTTAAAAAACCATATTGGAAATTTGACTTGAAAACGGTTTATTAATAATTTCATACACTTCTAATTGATTACTATCAAATATTTTTTTTATTTTTCTATTCCTCAATTTCAAACGTTCAATTCTATCTAATATTTCAACATTTAATTCTTTATATTCGTCAGCATTGTATTTGAAGACGAAAATACTTGAGGGTAAAATAAATTCTGGATGTTTAAATAAAAATTTATTTCTTTTTATATTTTTAGCGTAAATATAATCTACTTTCATATAATGGTCGGCAAGAAAATCTTTATAAGGAACAAAATAACGCCTTCCACTACTTAGATTAAAATATTCATCTTTATTGACTACTGCATACGTTCTATCTAGATAATTTCTAAGAATCATTTCATTGACTGCCAAAATATCTTGATGTAGTTTTTTAGTTTCATTCATTGGTAGAAACAATACTGCTTTTTGTAAATAAGCAAAAATAAAAATAGAAAAAACGACAACAGATGCTCCTTCGTATATATGGTATCTATTTTCTGAAAAAATTTTGAGAAAATCTAAAACAATTGCAATATTTATCCCCATTAAAATAGGGATAAAAATAGACAAGACTTTAAATAATAAATCTTTATCTATCCATTCGTTATCTATTTGAGTCAACAAATAGATAGCTGTTACAAACAAAAAAACTAGAATTTTTTTTCTCCAACCTTTTTTAAAAAAGATAGCTGATAATAAATTGAGTATAAAACCTACTATAAATATAATTTGATAATAAAATATTAATCTGTCTATTTCTATTCTTATAAAAGGATTTGAAAAGGATAGTTCTACATCAATTAGAGTTCTTCTAACAATATTTGATAACTTTTCTTGGTGCATAATCAAGAATGTTTTATAAATAAAAACAACTATAATTGATGAAAGGATATACATCTGAAGTACTACCGATGATTTGTTTTTTTTAAAATACACGATTACTAAAAAAAGCACTAAAAAAGGTAATAAGAAAAGAAACGCATATAAGTCTAACAAACCTATAGCGATGAAAGCTATTAAGAACTTAAAATATTGTTCGCTTCTTGTGTAAGGTAACATCTTTAGTTTTGTCATATAAATCACTAATGGTAGAATTAGTGTGAATGACAATAAAAGAGAGCAACTTTGATAAAAATTTGTAATATCTGAAGGAAGGAATGTAAATCCTAAAATATAGTAAACTGTTACAAATATTGGAATAATGATCATAGATTTTGTTATCTTTTGAATAAACCAAAAGACTACAATGGTCATTGATAACAACTGAAAAATAGAGTATACATAAATACTTATTTCTAGAGAAGAATTTGTTATATGAGAAAGAAAGCTTACAAAAGCATAAACTCCTTCTGGGTTTATTTCTTCGGTAAACCATTTATTCATGTCTTTTGCCTTTACTTTTTCGAGTGTATCAAACCAATTACTTGAAAAAAGATAATGATCAAACTTTATAAAGTAAAAGGAAATAAGACAAATTGAAAACAATAAGAATAAAAGAGACGATATAATATAAACGTTTCTTCTTTCTAATTTTAAATGGGCGTTAGATAGAACAAACTTCCAATTAAACTCGTTATTTTCTACTTTTTTTAATACTAAGAGTAAACGTCTTTTAAATTTATTAACAATTATACTTGGTAATTTTAAAGGATTTACAACCCGTAAATAATCACATAATCCAACAGCTACAAGTAAACCTGTAACAACCAAACCATCGTATATTCTTAAATTAATTGTTATAAATAGGATTACTATGAGTAAACTAAAGTACTCAAAATATTTTCTAATAATACAATCTAGTAAGTAATTAAAATCACGACGCAACAATAAGTACTTGCGTGTTGCAAATAAAATTATTAAAACAATGATTAAAATTTTTAGTATTCCTACCCCTATAGCTGTGTAAACATTCATACTAATCTTTTATTTTTTGCAAGGATATTTCTGATATACTGTAAGTTATATTTTGGTTTTTAATTCTTTTTCTTATTTTTTTTATTTGATTTTCATCAACTGCATATTCAAGTAACAAAGGCTTTATTTTGTATTTATCCATAGCTTTTTTTATACTACCTAAACGTTCTGAAAAACTTTCATTATTTCGTATTAAATATTTTTTTTCTCTAAAATCATAATCTGTATAGACTGACTCTACTAAGACATAATCTACTTCTCGGTATAAGTTTTTTATTAAATCCAATCCTGCATTTTGGACTAATACTTTATTGGGATATTCTCTTTTAATATCTTTTACGAAGGCTATTAAATTATCTTGTAAATTACGTTGTACTCCATATTCTGTATAATTATCTATATTATCTAAAAAAAGACCATCATATCCCATATAAAAAATGTTTTGTATACGGCTTTTAAGAATTTTTTGAATTTTTGATGATCCAATATCTAAATAGTAACTATTCCAATCTGTATTTTTTTCACTTACAGCACTTTTAAGTAATTTATAGTCCCTTGCTCCTTCATTTATTTCTCCAAGGCTTATATAAGCAATTACTTTTTTATTATTTTTCTTTAAATAAGATACCTCATTGTATGTAAAATGAGCGGATTCAACAATGAGTAAATCATAACCAGAAACTTTTGTTACATCAAATTTCCCATAACAAACTAAAAATTTAGTCTTTGAATGAGAGTTCAAAGAAAAACAAAGAAACAACATAATGAGTTTAAAATGACGCATAATAATAATAATCCATTTTTTTAAAAAACTTGTACAAATGGTATGATGTAAATAACATAAAAAATATGTTTCCTACCAAAAATCCTACAACACTAAGATCATAAGAGAAAAATCTGCTAAAAAATAATCCAAAAATTAAATTAATTACAAAAGAATACAAAATACTTTTAAGTGGTATTTGTGGTTGTCCTAATGTAAAAAAATGTAAAACATTTAGCACAGAACATGAAAAGAAAAAATATCCTAAAGAACCTATAATACAAACTTGTTTATTAATGTTATTTAATTTAATTTCAAAAAAAGCATCATATCCGTGAGGGGAATAGAGTATAAATAATTCTATCACAAAAGCCACAAAACTTGTAATTAATAATAGCAAAAAATTCCCCAAATAGTTATCTATAAATCCTTTTCCATAGTTTTCTATTCTATTAAGAGTTATCTCAGTCTGTAATCTATCCAGTAATTTTGCAAACCTAACAATCCCAAATTCAAAAACACCAGCTACTAAAAGGTAGGTAAGTAACGCTATATCCATGCCTATTTCATAATCTTTTTCGAAGAATATAAAGTATAAAAAACGTTCTTTTTCATGTACTGACCAAGCTATAATTCGATCTAAAAAAACGTATAGAAAAAACAACATTCCATAAAAAAAATATATGTAATTATTATAAATAATAAACTCTCTTTTTATATCTTTTGTTGTGTAACTTGGATCAAAGGCATTATGTTTCTTAAAAAACCTAACTAAGTATAACCATAAAATTAAAACTACAAAACCTAATCCTATCCAATGGGTAAAATAAATATAGAAAGGTGTAAAAACTTTTAACGCTAGAGAAAAAGCAGAACCTAGTATTATAACAACTGGAATTATAATTCTTTCTTTAAATACATATAAAGGTGCTATCATTAATAACATAGAACCGATAAAGATGGAATATATACCACTCAATATGGCCATCTGAAATGCAAAAAATTCTAATAAATAGGACAATAAAACAAATATAGCATTCACAAAAAATAGAAGTTTGAACCCCATTTTAATTAAATGGACAGTGGTTTGAAAAACCATTTTATTGTTTTTATGATTCCAGTAAAAAGAAATTTGTTTACTAATAACTGTTACAACTCCTCCTGTAAGCACCAAACTAGTTATAACTCCAATAACCACTGAAGTAGATTGTAAAATATTAAAATCTGAATATACCCACAAAGAATATCCAAAAACTATAACACAAAAGACTTGAAAAAAAATGGGAAATACATAAAATATTCCTATTAAATAGTCTTTAAAAAAATCTTTAATATCTTCTTTAGTTAATTTAATTGACAATATATCATTTTTTTCAACTTGTACTTTATCACTATATCTTTCTAAAATTTTGCTATACACTACTTTTGAAAGATTAGCTATTGAAGGAAATCCATAATCATTTTGAACATCTATTTCTCGAATTCCAAAAGATTCTATTATTGCTTGTGTAACATTTACACTCATAGGTTTCCCTACTCGTTTTTGAACTAAAAAAACCAGTTGTTCTACTTTATCACTTTTAACTCCTTCTTCCATTATTTCCTCATTTCTAATAGTTCTTCATATATTTCTTCGTATTGATCAATAAATTTGTCAATTGTAAAAAACTCTTCTACTCTTTTTCTACAAGCTATCTTCATTTTTCCTCTTAAAGTATGGTCTTGTAATAATTTAATAACGGCTCTCCCTATATCTTCAGGATCTTTAGGTTTGCATAATATACCACATTCTTCATTTAAGGCTTCTGCGACCCCACCTACGTCAGTGGATACAACAGGTATACCGCAACTCATTGATTCAATGATTGTATAAGGAAACCCTTCTGAAATAGAAGTTAAAATAGAAATATCTCCTTCACAAAATACAACCTCAGGTTTAGGATTAGGTCCTAAAAAGAAAAAATTCTCTTGAAGTCCTAATTCTTCTATTAGTTTTAAACATTTTGAAGTATATTCAGGTACTGCATCATTTTCGCCATGTATACGGTATTGCACATTGGGTAATACATCAGCTACAACTCTACAGGATCTAATCATTGTTAAAATATCTTTTAACTCGAAAATTCTAGCCATAGCAACCACAGTTGGAATCCCTTCAAATTCTTTTGGTTTTTCAAGAGGTTTAAAACGCAAATGATCGATTCCATTATAAACTACTCTTAATTTACTTTCTTCTGCACCATACATCAATTCCCATTTGAAATTAAATTTATTAACAGACATAATAATATCCGACTGATGATAAGAAGCTCTAGCGGAACATTCAGACAAACGGATTAGAAAATCTTTTAAAAAGTAAGAACTATCAGATTGGCTAATAGCTAAAATTCTTTCTCTTATGTAAACACCATGTTCTGTTAGTAAAATAGGAGTTCCATAGAGATATTTTTGTATGATAGCAGGTAAAACTATAAAGCTAGATATCGTTAAATGAATAATATCTGTTTTTGGAAAATCAATAGAAATAGGTAATAAAAAATGATATATCCAACGCATTGCATAGGTTAAATCTAAAAGAGAAATTTCTTTTATACCATAATATTCTGTATAAGTGATAATCTCTTTTTTAAATACATTCCATATACTTTCATCTTTAAATACAAGTTTGTAATCATTTTCTTGAAAAAAATACCACATTCCGATAAAAACTTCTATTAATTCATCTGCATCAATATGTTCTGAATAAATACATTTTAAAAGTCTTTTAAAAAGGGGAATAAACTTTGTTTCAAGGTCTTCTATAAAAAGAAACTCTTTTTTTATAATAAAATCATAATATGTATCATCAAACCTAATAACTTCTTTAGGTTCTAATGCGTACCAAATAGGCACTTGAACAACGCCTAAAACTGATTCATTAAGCACATATTTAGGTTTAGTTTCGTAGAAGGCATTTACAGAATAAATCTTAAAATTAAATTTATTGATTTTATTACATAATATATGCGCCCAAGTTGACACACCTCCACCATGAAAGGGATAAGTTCCCTCTAAAGCCATAAGGATACTTGATTTGGACATAAAAAAGTTTAGTTTGTTTTCAGGCTATGAAAGTAATTTTTTTTTATGAAATCTTTCTGTAGAAATATTTCTATCTAACTCTATTCCTTTTTCAAGAAAATTAAATAAATTATGTGCTAACCAAGGCCCTAACATAACACCTCTAGTACCTAATCCGTTTAATATATGTAATTTTTTATAAATACAATGGGTTCCTAACAAAGGTCTTCTATCCTTCACTGTAGGTCGAACACCCGCAAAATGTTCAACTATTTCAAAATCACAATCAATTAATTCTTTCAAATTTTCAACTAGTTCTTGTTTTGCGTCTTCTGTAGGAGTATCTGTTTTATCTTTCCAATTATAAGTAGCTCCTACCTTAAACAATTCATTCCCTATAGGTAAAATAAAAATGCTTGATTTTAAAACTACATCTAACTTTAGATTTGGAGCTTTAATTATTAGTAATTCTCCTTTAGTCCCATCTAAAGGGAGATTATTAAAATAAGGATTATTAATTAAACCATATCCCTCAGCAAAAATTATATTTTTATAAGAAATTCCTTTATAAATAACATATTCTTCTAAAATTTCAAGAGTATCATACTCAAATCGCTCATTAATAAAAGCATTTTCTTTTTTCAAATAATTTATGTAAGTGTCTATTAAAAGAGAAATTTCTACATAACCTGTATACAGCACTTCTCCAAAACCAAAGTCAGAAGTAATTTCTTCATATTCTTTATGAATAATTTTTGGAGAAAGAAAATAAGATAAATTAGGTTTATCACAAGCTTGAAACCAGTTATTTTGCTCCTCTATTGAAGCAAATTTTCTAAAAATTGGGATTGGAAAAACAAAATTTGTCTTTAGTTTAATTTCAAGAGTTTTTAAAAAAGGTAAACTAAAATCTATTTGTTCTTTTGCTTTCCAAACTTCGCTAAATCTTTTTAGTATAACAGGATTATAAAGTCCTCCTGCAATTCTAGAAGAATTGGTAGAAAAATCATCTAAAACTCGCACTGACTTTCCATTATTTCTTACTATTTCAGCAAAACTAATACCCGCTATACCAGAACCAACAATTAAATAATCAATCATGGCACAAAGATAAAAAAACTCTTTTTCTAAAAATAAGTTTTATTCATTTATATATGTTATAACAGTATAGATTATTATTTTTTAATAAAAAAACAAATTTAACATATTTTTAAACAAAAAACTAAAGAAAGCGCTCTTATGCAGGAATGAAAATAATTATCTAAACTCAGATTTTATGATGAAGATGAGAAAGACAGAGAAGTAAAACACAAGGATTCTTTTTAGTAGTTATAGTTTTACTTTATCGAATACAAAAAATGAAGTATTCTTTAAATTTAAAATCATTTTTATCTGTATTGAATTTTCAATTCGTAATTTAGTTTAAAATATAAAAAAACTCCTACCTTCTTATTTAAGGCAGGAGTTTTTTTATGTAATTGGAGAAATTTATAATTAATAAGTCCACATATCTTGTTCGAAGTCACGGATTTTATCTCTTACTCTTTGAGCTTCTATTAATTGCATTAAAGAATTATCTTTCATATACTTAGATATATCACGATCATTATAAATATTTTCTTCTTTATAAATAACTGAATTAAATCTTCTTGAATTTAATAAGTGATCAAATGATATTGGCATAGAGGTATTCTTTTCATTAAAAGCTTTCGCATCATGTAGGATTTCCCTTGCATCTGGATAGAATACCCAGAATAAATCAATATAATCTTTTTCTTCTTCTGATTTACCAATGGTGTAAACATCTGGAATAACAGGACAAATTCCTAAAATACGATAACGCAAATCGGATTGTCTTTTATCAAAATACCACAATCCAACTATTCTATAATCAGAAACATCAATAGAAGCTAGATCTGTTTTATTGATATATTCAGGAGAAATGAACTTTGAAGCTGGGATTACTTTTGTTTCAACACCAACTTTTTTACGTTTTTTTCCTGTTCCTTCATATACAGGTACTTCTACAGTTCTACTTCTATAGGCATTGATATCTGAATTCATTTCTTCTCTACCTGCATCAGTAGTATCAATCTTAGTGAGCGATGCACTAATGTCTTTTAATGTTTTCTTTTCTCTAAAATAACTATCACCGTACACTTCAGTAATCTTACCTGATTTTATACCCTTTACTAATACATCGTAAAGAGATCGACGATCAGAACCTATACTGATTGTATCAATTGGATAGTATAAAGAAAAATTAATACGCTCATCTAAGTCAATTATCTCCCATACTTTCTTAGACATCAAGATATCTCTATCATCTACATAACCATAGTCTAAGGCCTTGTCATTATCCTTAGTTTGTTGAGCTGCAGATTTCAAACCTATTTGTTGAGGTTTTTTTGCATTCAACAAATTTGACTGAGCGAAAGTTGATATACTTCCACTAACAAAAAATGCTAATACTAAATTTCTCCAATTCATACTTTTCTATTTGAGGCGTTTAAAAATTAAACGAAATTTATGCAATTATTATTGTACTTCGTAGGTACAAGATGATACTCGTTTAGCAACTTGATCTATACCTGAGAAAGATGCTTTAATCTCAGAAATTACTACCACGTCACCTCTTTGTGCTTTTTGAATAGCTCCTTTTGCTCTAGCATCCATTTTATTACCAGTAACTACTATGGTTGGTTGGCCTGGAACTTTTACATTAAACTGTGTAACACGTACATCTACTGGAAAGTCAAAATCTTCCATTTCTGCAGTTACTGTACACACTTCTAAGTTAGACTTAGATCCTTTTGCAGAAACTTCTCCACGAACTTTTCCTGTAGGCGCAGGTAACCCTTTTATACGGAATTCTTTTTTATCAGAAACAACTTTGCCATCAGGTAATTTTGCACTTACATTAATCATTAATGATGCACCTGGACCTGGTTTTAATATATATTTACCATTTCCTGTTTTAGTCATACCTGGAGCTGATGCGTTTACACTATTATCAGCTACACCTGCAAAAGAGATTGAAATTGGATTAGGTACACCACGGTACACTACATTCATTTTGTCTGCAGATATTGTAGCGGAATTTGGGCGAGGTACTACTACATAAGAGCCTGCAAATTTTAATGGAATTGTTTTACCGTCTTCTAAGAATGTAAATTGTCCATTAATGTTTTGTTCTCCTACTCCACCTGCAGTGGTTGAAATAACAGCTTGTCCATTTTCTAAACGTCCAGGACCTTGGAATGATGTTGGTTTTGTATTTTCGTCATAACGACCTAATACTACTTTCCCTTTTACTTGTTCTCCTTGAAAATAAGCATTTTTTTCTAATACTACGATTGCTTGATAGTTGCTATAAGATGCTGCTTGTACGGCTGCTTTACCTAGTGCTGCACTAATTACATCAGATTCAGCTTTTTTAGCATCGTTTTGCCAAGCTGACAACTTAGCTAAGGATGCAATTGAAGGGAATCCTTTGAAATGATAGTTTAAAAATTTATCTTTTGATCCATCTGTTTTTACAACATCTTTAGTATCAAATTTGTTTAAAACTTCATTTAAGATATGCGCGTATTTCTTTTCAGATCCTAATGCGCTTTTTAATTCTGATTTATATGTTTCTATGGCATCTAATACGGCTTTTCCTTTAGCTGTATAATTTTCTCCTTGAAACCATGTTTCATCTAATTTATCACCTTTATCCATAGATTCATAAGGCAGCTTCCCATTTTCTAACTCAATATCTTTTGTTAGATCTGCTTTTATTCCATCTACGAAAGAATAAAACTTATTTGAGGCAGCTTCTACTTTATGAGCTGTTGCTGCTGCCATAGCAAATTCTCCTTTAGCTTCAGCTGCTTTCTGATCAAGAGAAGCTAACATTTGCTCATTAGTAGACTTTGCTGATTGATTAGATCCTTCAAATCTTTCATTCATTAAACCAAATGCTGAAAGGACCTCTTTTGACATATTCATTGCCAACATAGCGACGAAAACCAAATACATAAGGTTCACCATCTTCTGTCTAGGACTTAAATTACCTCCTGCCATTCTTTTAGAATTTTTTTAGTTATTAAATTTATTTAAAAAGACAAGAAGATTATCCTCTATTACTCATAGCTGACAACATACCTCCATAAACACTGTTTAATGTTGCAATATTAGTCGTCATAGATTGCATTTGTTCTTTTAATTTAGCTGCATTTTCTGCAATTTCTTGATTTGCTTCTGCATTACGTGAAGCACTTTCTAACTGCGACTTGTATAAATTATTTAAAGATGCCATATTATTAGCTGCAGCTAACATTTCATCTGCATATTTCTTTTGTCCTGCAATAGCATCTACAGTCGGTGCCATATTTTTAGCTGCTCCTTCAAAATTTTTAATACTATTCCCTAAGCTAGCCATTAATTCACCATCAATTTTTGCTTCTTTTAACATAGCATCTAATTTCTGAGATAGTATTCCTTGCGCTTCAACTGGTTCTTCTTTTCTAGCTTTTTTAGCAGTTGGTTGTCCTCCTGCTAATTCAGGATAAACTAGAGTCCAATCTAACTCCTGAGCTGGAGTTTCGAAAGCAGATAAACCGAAAATTAAAGCTTCTGTACCTAAACCAGCGATAAGCATAGCACTTGCTCCTGGCCAGTGCATTAATTTAAATAAAGCTCCAACGATTACTACTGCCGCACCAAACCCGTATGCGAAGTTCATTACTCTAGGTGATAAAATTGCCATAATAATAAATTTTTAGTTAAGTTAATAATTATGATTTGTTTAAAATATATATTTAAAAAATCTTATTTTGATACATTACCCGTTGTTTCTGTCCCCATATAATCTTGAATAGTACGGAACCCAATATAACTTCTAGCAGAATCTGCATATTCAAAATCACGAGTACTAACTTGCAAGAAATATGCTACGTCTTTCCAAGAACCACCACGTGTTACTTTACGCATATTTTTTTGGTCTGAAACATTTGGATTCATTGTTGACAAGAATTCATAAGCTGTTGGATCATAAGAAGAATCTGTCCACTCTGCTACATTACCTGCCATATTATACAGACCATAATCATTTGGTTCATAAGCGTCTACTTCTACTGTGTATAGTGCTTGATCTGCTGCATAATCTCCGCGAGAAGGTTTAAAATTAGCTAAATAGCAACCTCTATCATTTTTTGCATAAGGTCCTCCCCAAGGATATGTTCCTGATTCTAGACCTCCTCTTGCTGCATATTCCCACTCAGCTTCTGTTGGTAAACGATAAGCGTTTACGTTATCTTTATGAGATCTTTTTCTAGCTCCATTATGATACAATGTTCTCCACGCACAGAAAGCTTTTGCTTGTTTCCAAGAAACACCTACTACAGGATAATCTCCGTAAGCTTGATGCCAGAAATAATCATTGTGCATTGGTTCGTTGTAAGAATAAGCAAAATCCTTAATCCAAACTGTTGTATCTGGATAAACAGTAACTTCTTCTTGTTTGATAAATTCCTTACGTTTCCCTACTTTAGCTTTAGCAGCTGCTTGAATATCCATCCAAGTGTATTTAAACTTTAATTTTTCAGAGCGCAAAGTTCTCAATCCGTTGTACGCTTCTGCCGCAGGGATATACATAGAGTCCATTACTTCTGTATAATAAGCATCAGGATACTCACTTGTTTTCCATTTAATTGGAACTTTTTTGTTTAATTTTCTCCCTGAATATGGATCATCTCCTGTACCAATACTGTAATAATTATCATACATATACTTGTCATAAACTGACATTTTAGTTGTATCGGCATCTAAGAAAGCATAATCTGCTATGCTACCACCTTTTGAGGATTTTTTTGCGTCATTTTTTTGACCTAACTCATCAGCCGCTATTGCTAACTTTGTTCTAACAATAGAATCTCTCACCCAATGCACGAACTGACGATACTCACTGTTTGATATTTCAGTCTCATCCATATAAAATGAACGTACTGTCACTGTTTTAGTTGGTGCATCTTGAACATTAGCTAAATCATCATCTGATTTACCCATGATAAAAGAACCTCCAGGAACCAATGTCATTCCATAGGGCTTTTCAGGATGCCAAGCTTTTCCCTTAACACCAACAAGCTGGCCATTGTCTTTTGAACCGCAGCTGTATAAAAACATAACAAGTACTGCTGATAAAATGAACTTCTTCATATAAATTTGGGTTATGTATGTATTCACTTTTACTTTAAGAATGTAAACCTATTTATTTATTTCCTAATTACCAAAAAAACGTTAAAAAAACTTACAAAAAAAAATTCTACAACAAATTTTTACGTTGTGCTTTCCACCATCTTTCGGGCACTATACCTTCACAGGCATCTAAATAATCATCATAGGTACAAGGTAGTAACGTATTTTTTTTTAGTTTATTATAAGAATTTGACAAAAAAGGTATTTCTATCCACCAACGTCCTGTTTTATCGCTCTTATAGAAAATAAGTTCTTCTTCTAAAGGAACTATATATTTTATAAAATTGCTTTTGGTTCCAAAAGGATACTCGTTAGAGCGATAATGATATCCTTCTATGAAATACCAAATTACTTGGGCTATTAAAACGGATTCAGAAGCAGTGTATTTATGATTAAAAATCCCAAAAGTAGTTACCTTATCACTAAGCCCTGCATATCTTGAAAAAGCGCAAATTTCCTTTCCTGAAAATCCATTAGGCATAAAATCTACAAAGTTTCCCGAATTAGAGGACATAACAGATTTCATATCTATAGAAACTAAATCTGCATCTCTTAAAACAGGTTCCGTAATAGTAGGATCATGAGCTACTTCTCCTAGTCGATAGGAATCAAAATATAATTTTTCTATCAAATCAATTTCTTCTTGTGAATTAAAATAGGTTTGATAACCAATATTACTGTAATTGAATAGATTATTAGGCTCATCAACAATCATTTTGGTCAGGTAAGAATCTGCTAAAAGACCATTATCTCTAGCAAAATCAAACTGACTATCAATTGTTACAACATTAACCATTTGTTCTAAACGGTCATAACCTCTATAGATAGCATACGTTAAATCTTGAGATCCTCCTATGACTATTGGGATAATATTATTCTTTACCAATTGTTCTACTATTCCTTTTAGCACAAAATAGGTGTCTTCTAATTCTGCTCCTCCTATTATATCTCCTAGATCTACAATATTCACATTCCAATTCCCTGGATACAAAGAATATAGGGATTTTCTTATTAAAGACAAATCAAGGTTTGTATTATTTTTCCCTCCTCCTCTTTCTTCTAACACTCCTACGATAGCAATTGATACATTTCTTAAATCGGGAAATTCCTCATGTGTATTAAATTGGATTTTTCTTCCTAAAGAGGCTTCTGGAAAATTATAAACATCAATTAAAAAATCAACATCTAAGGGTTTTAAAAAATCAAACACCATTATTACTTATTTTTTTTGATAGTTGTCTTTTTAGGCGTTGCTTTTTTAGTAGCTGTTTTCTTTACTGGAGCTTTTGCTTCAATCATTTCTTGTACTTTTTCTAAAGTTAACTGAGCAGCATCAATATCCTTGCTCAATTCTATTTTGATCTTTCCTTTGAGAATCACGGAACGTCCCCACCTAGCCTTTTCTACTCGAATTCCTTCTGTTTCCCAATTATGAATTAATTTTTCACTTTCTTTTTTCAGTTTATCTTCTATTAATTCTGTAATATCCAAGGATGATAATTGATCAAAATTATATTTTTTATTAACATTTATAAATATTCCATTCCATTTAATAAAGGGGCCAAAACGTCCTACTCCTTTTTGAACATCTATTCCTTGATATTGGCCTATGGGTGCATCGGCTTTATTTTTATCATCTATTAATTGTTTTGCTCTTTCTAGCGTTACATCCAAAGGGTCTTCTCCTTTTGGCAAGGATATAAAAGTTTTACCAAATCTTACATAAGGTCCAAATCTACCATTATTTACCTCGACCTCTTCCCCATTATACTCTCCTAACATTTTAGGCAATAGAAATAAATCCAACGCTTCTTCTAGAGTAACAGTTCCTATATTTTGTTCTGTTCGTAAACTAGCAAATTGCTTTGCATCATCTTCTGCATTTCCTATTTGAACCATAGGACCAAATTTCCCTAAACGAACTGAAACTTGTTTGCCTGTTTTAAGATCAATTCCAAGTATTCGTTCACCGCTTTCTCGCTCTGCATTTTTTTCTACATTTTGAACATTTGGATGAAAATGTTTATAAAAATCATCCATCATGTTTTCCCATTCTTTATTACCTATTGCTATTTCATCAAAATCTTGCTCTACTTTTGCTGTAAAATTATAATCTAGAATAGTTTCAAAGTTTTTAACTAAAAAATCATTTACGATTGTCCCTATATCGGTCGGCACTAGTTTTCCTTTATCTGATCCTACATTTTCAGACAATACTTCTGATTTTATTTGATTATTTTTTAAAATCAATTGGTTATATTTACGTTCAGCTCCTTCAAAATTTCCTTTTTCTACATAATTTCTATTTATGATGGTAGAAATAGTAGGAGCATAAGTAGAGGGACGACCAATCCCCAATTCTTCTAATTTTTTCACTAGGGATGCTTCTGTATAACGAGCTGATGGTCTTGAAAAACGCTCTGTGGCGGTAATATAATTATTCTTTAAAATTTCTTTTATTTTAAGAGCAGGCAACATTCCTTCTTCTTTTTCATCTTCGTCATCATTCCCTTCTAAATACACCTTTAGGAAGCCTTCAAACTTAATAACTTCTCCTGTTGCTCCAAAAATTTCTTTATGGGTATCTGCCTCTACCTTTACATTCGTTCGCTCTAATTGCGCATCACTCATTTGAGAAGCAATTGTACGTTTCCAGATCAAATCATACAAACGAGATTGATCTCTATCTAGCTGAACACTATGGCGTGACATATCTGTTGGACGAATTGCCTCATGCGCTTCTTGTGCTCCTTTAGATTTCGTTGCATAATTTCGTGGTTGGCTAAATTCTTTTCCGTAATAATTAGAAATTTCGTCTTGAGCTGCTATCATTGCTTCTTGAGACAAGTTTACACTATCTGTTCTCATGTAAGTAATTAACCCTGCTTCATATAAACGCTGCGCTACTTGCATAGTAATCCCTACTGGCATATACAATTTACGAGCTGCTTCTTGCTGTAAAGTAGATGTTGTAAAGGGAGCCGCGGGTGATTTCTTTGTTGGTTTCGTTTCTAAATCTGCCACCTTAAACGTAGCTCCTATATTTTGTTCTAGAAACTTTCCAGCCTCTTCTTTTGTAACAAAGTGTTTACCTAATTTAGCTCTGAATGTTCTTCCTGATTCATTAGAAAATTCAGCAGAAATACTATACGTTACTTCAGTTTTAAAGTTTTGAATCTCACGTTCACGCTCTACAATTAAACGTACTGAAACAGATTGAACTCTACCTGCTGATAAACCGCTTTTAACTTTTTTCCAAAGTACCGGTGATAATTCATATCCTACTAAACGATCTAGAACACGACGTGCCTGTTGCGCATTAACTAAGTCGTAATTAATGCTTCGTGGATTTTCAATAGCTTTCTGAATTGCTGTTTTAGTAATTTCATGAAAAACAATTCGTTTGGTCTTTGTACTATCTAATTTTAACTCTTCCGCTAAATGCCATGCTATAGCCTCTCCCTCGCGGTCTTCATCGGAAGCTAACCAAACCATTTCAGCGGTTTTAGACAAATCTTTTAGTTTTTTTACTAAAGCTTTTTTATCAGAAGAAACTTCATATTTAGGTTTGAATTTATTTTCTACATCCACCCCCATTTCTTTTGAGGGTAAATCAGCAATATGTCCAAAACTAGACTCAACCTGAAAATCTTTTCCTAAAAACTTCTCTATAGTTTTCGCCTTAGCAGGCGACTCTACGATTACTAAATTCTTTGCCATTTGTAACGTTTATTTCTTCGGCAAAAGTAGAAGTTTTTTTTGAAATCCAATTTTTATAGAATTATATATTACGTAAACTTTTTTCAAAAGCATTAGTAGTACTTCTATTCTTCAACTTTTATTTTAACATGAAAAACTTTTAAAAACATTACTATACAAACTTTTAAACAAACAAATATGACATCCTGTCAGAATAAAAAATTTAGTATTATCTTTGCTAACTGAAAAATACGAATGGCATTTTTATGGAAAAGGTAATTGACGAGAATAAACAGGGAACAAGCTTAATTTTAGAGCAAAATCAAAAAAATACAAAAAAGATGTTCATAGAGAGTTATGGATGTCAGATGAACTTTTCAGATAGTGAAATTGTAGCATCTATCTTAACTGAACAAGGTTACAATACTACGCAAAATCTTGAAGAAGCAGATTTAGTTTTAGTAAATACTTGCTCCATTAGAGATAAAGCGGAGCAAACCGTTCGTAAACGTTTAGAACAATATAATGCAATAAAAAAGATCAACCCTAGTATGAAAGTAGGTGTCTTAGGTTGTATGGCTGAACGTTTAAAAGAAAAGTTCTTAGAAGAAGAAAAAATCGTAGATCTTGTTGTAGGACCTGATGCTTATAAGGATATTCCTAATTTATTAAGTGAAGTAGAAGAAGGTCGTGATGCCATTAATGTTATACTTTCAAAGGAGGAAACCTATGGCGATATTCAACCTGTTCGTTTAAACAGTAATGGTGTAAATGCCTTTGTATCTATTACAAGAGGATGTGATAACATGTGTACATTTTGTGTTGTTCCTTTTACCCGTGGTCGCGAACGTAGTCGGGAACCACAAAGTATCATAGAAGAAATTCAAGATTTATGGAACAAAGGCTATAAAGAAGTTACTTTATTAGGTCAAAATGTAGATAGTTACCTTTGGTATGGCGGAGGACTCAAAAAAGATTTTGTAAAAGCGAGTGAAATGCAAAAAGCAACCGCTGTAGATTTTGCTCAATTATTAGACCTATGTGCAACCAAGTTTCCTAAAATGCGTTTTCGCTTCTCTACTTCTAATCCACAAGATATGCACATAGAAGTAATTGACACAATGGCCAAACACCATAATATATGCAAATACATTCACTTACCAGTACAATCAGGAAGCACTCGCATATTAAAAGAAATGAATCGTCAGCATACACGTGAAGAATACTTAAAACTTGTTGATAAAATTTACGAAATCATTCCTGATATTTCACTTTCTCAAGATATGATAGCGGGTTTCCCAACTGAAACAGAAGAAGATCATAAAGACACCTTAAGCCTAATGGAACATTGTAAATATGACTTTGGATTCATGTTTGCATATTCTGAAAGACCAGGAACATTAGCCGCTCGAAAAATGGAAGATGATGTTCCTGAAGAAATCAAAAAACGTCGCTTAAACGAAATCATTGATTTACAACAAAAATTAGGCTTACAACGCACACAACGTTTTATTGGACAAACAGTAGAAGTTCTAGTTGAAAAAGACTCTAAACGTTCTAATCAGCACTGGAGTGGAAGAAACTCTCAAAACACAGTAGTAGTATTCCCTAAAGAAAATTATAAACCAGGTGATTTCGTGTTAGTAAAAATAACAGATTGTACTGCTGCCACCTTAATAGGCGAAGCAATCTCGTATTCTAATATTATGCAAGATTAAAAAACACATCCTTTTATGTTTCGATTGTTTCTACATATTCTTTTTTTCTCATTTGCTATAAATTCCTTTAGCCAAGAGAAACTATTTTTTAACACACAAGAAGAAAATTCAGATGTCTTTTTTGGTATGTTAACAAAAAAAAACAATCAATTTTATATAAAAAAATGTTCTATCATCAGTGAAGAAATGTTAATTGTTGATGAAAAAGGAGTTCAAAGTACTGAAATACTTTCAAGATTTAAAGAAATAATAAAAAAAGGATCGAAAATACAATTAGAAACAATAGCAACAGTAAAAGAAAACAAAGGCAATTTTTCAATTCATATCATTAAAATTAAAAACATCATCATCAACAAAAGTTGTTTATTATTAGATTCTTTAGATTAATTTATGGAAAATGTACAAAGCATAAAACAACGATTTGAAATCATCGGTAATGATCCGAAGTTAAATAGAGCTCTTGAAAAAGCAATTCAAGTAGCTCCTACAGACATTTCGGTTTTGGTTATTGGTGAAAGTGGTGTGGGAAAAGAAAGTATTCCTAAAATCATTCATTCTCTTTCACATCGTAAACATGGAAAATACATCGCAGTAAACTGCGGTGCAATTCCTGAAGGAACGATAGACTCTGAATTATTTGGTCATGAGAAAGGGGCTTTTACGGGGGCTACCAATACTCGTGAAGGCTATTTTGAGGTAGCTGACGGTGGAACTATTTTCTTAGACGAAGTAGGAGAACTTCCACTTACAACCCAAGTCCGTCTACTACGTGTCTTAGAAAACGGTGAGTTTATAAAAGTAGGATCCTCTCAGGTTCAAAAAACTAATGTACGTATTGTAGCTGCTACTAATGTTAATATGCAAGAAGCTATTTCTAAAGGTAAATTTAGAGAAGATCTTTATTATAGATTAAGTACCGTTGAAATAGCACTACCCGCTTTGCGCGAACGAAAAGATGATATTCATTTATTATTTAGAAAATTTGCCTCTGATTTTGCACAAAAATACAAAATGCCCCCTATAAAATTAGAAGATAGTGCTGTACAACACTTAATAAAATACAGATGGAGTGGTAACATACGTCAACTACGTAACGTAGCAGAACAAATATCCGTTTTAGAAACTAATCGTAATATTTCCACCAATACACTTATTTCCTATATCCCAAACGAAGGAAATAACCTACCTCAAATTGTAAGTCCAAAATCA
Source organism: Flavobacterium sp. TN-1 (assembly GCF_052828645.1). Taxonomy (NCBI): domain Bacteria; kingdom Pseudomonadati; phylum Bacteroidota; class Flavobacteriia; order Flavobacteriales; family Flavobacteriaceae; genus Flavobacterium; species Flavobacterium sp. TN-1. The sequence continues at coordinate 1,554,216 of NZ_CM128253.1, read as the reverse complement.
GAAAACGATTTTTCATCAGAAAGAGAAATTCTATACAAAATCCTATTTGACATGAAAGCAGACTTAAACGACCTTAAAAAGTTAACTCTAGAACTCATGCAAAATGGTAGCACGAAAGTACAAGAAGCAAATAAAGGATTAATTCAAAGAATTTACGGACAAAAAGAGGAAAACAATCCTTATTTCCAAGAAGAAACAAGAGTACAAACCATCCCGAATACACCTCATATTCAAGAAGAATTCGATGACGATGATGACTCTGATTACATTTTTGCTCACACTATTGAAGAAGAAGAGGACTCTTTACGCCTAGATCAAAAAGAAATTGAGTTAATTAAAAAAGCTTTGGAAAGAAACAAAGGAAAAAGAAAAGCCGCAGCTGATGAATTAGGTATATCAGAAAGGACATTATACCGAAAAATAAAACAATTCGATTTATAATTTTCTATACTTTATCAAAAACGTTTATACAAAAACTTTATTTTTGAAAAAGGATATTCATTATCAACATTATGAAACAATTTAAACATATATTCTTTCTCTTTTCTTCATTAATACTATCTTCTTGTGGTGTCTATAACTTCACAGGTACAGGTAAAATAGAAGCAAAAACATTTCAAGTAAATACCTTTCAAAATGTTTCAGAACTTATTGAACCTGGGATTGAAAGAAAATTCACCTTACGATTACAAGATTTAATTCAAAATCAGACCAATTTAAATCTAACAAATACAAATGGAGACCTCGTATATGAAGGCGAAATAGTAGACTATCGCATTAGTCCTATGACGGCAACTGCTAATCTAACAGCTGCTCAAAATAGACTTTCAATTACTATTAACCTTCGTTTTTCAAATAAAAGCAAATCAGAAGAAAATTTTGAAAAGAAATTTTCTTTCTACTATGACTATCCAGCAGCAGAACAATTAACGGGAAGCAAATTACAAACAGCTTTAGACGAAATATTTGAACGAATTACACAAGATATGTTTAACGAGACCTTAGCTAAATGGTAGTCTATGAATACAACAGAACTTACCTCTTTACTAAAAAACCCTAATATAATCACTCATTCGCAATGTAGTGAGTTAGAATCTGTACTCAAAGAATACCCTTATTTTCAGAGTGCAAGAAGCTTATATTTGAAAGGGCTACATATACAAGACAGTTTTAAATACAACGCCGCTTTAAAACTGACAGCTGCTCACACTACCGATCGAACTATTCTTTTTGATTTCATTACCAATAAAAATTTTGCTCAAGAACGAAACTTTGAAGTGATTACGCCAACAATTCATTCAAAATTTTCTTCATCTGATAAAATTAATGAAGCTATAGAATCTGTCTCTCAAATAAACGAGGCATATACAAAAGAAGAACTCGAATTAACAAAAAAAAATACATCTTCAAACGATTCTATCAATTTAGAAACAGAAATACAAAATTCTAATGTTACAGATGAAGAAAAACTAGAACAATCTGTTTTAAATTCAATTATTATTGCCAATGAGACAATAGAAGATTCTAACAACAATACAATCACAGAAGAATCTATCTCATTAGAAAATCCTTTAGAAAAATCCATTTTGTCTTCTATATCCGAATCAGACCAATCCATAAACAATAAAATCGAAATACCTTCTTCTCATACACCCTCAATTAGAGAAAAAGTATCTTGGCTAGAAGATATTATTGATTTAGATCAAAAACATGAAATCGAAATCAATCTTAGCGAACCTATTATCCTTAACGACAACAAAACGCTTTCCTTTCAAGAGTGGTTACTTCTATCCAAAACAACCCCTATTGAAAGACCCGAAAATATTATTACTGTAGAAAAAGAAGAGCCCATAACAAAACCAGCAGAAGAAAACATAACTAACAAAATTTCTATCTCAGACACTATTTCTAAAAATTCTACAACAAATGAAATTTCAAATACAACAAATAAAAAAGAAGATACTGAAGTAAATTCTAAAATGGATCTAATTGATAAATTTATTCATAACAACCCTAAAATTTCACCTCCAAAAGACAATATTCCAGCTCCAAGCTATATTTCAAAAAAGAATGATAGCCCTTATTTAATGACTGAAACTCTGGCAAAAATTTATTTAGAGCAAAAAAAATACACAAAAGCAATACAAGCTTATGAAATTTTAATTTTGAAATATCCAGAAAAAAGTAGTTTATTTGCAGACAGAATTTTGGATATAAAAGATTTACAACAAAATAACAACAGATAAACAATGAGTACATTTACAATTTTCTTAGTATTAATCACTATAGTTTGTTTTTTATTAGTGGTAGTAATTATGGTGCAAAACCCTAAGGGAGGAGGATTATCTTCAACTTTTGGTAGTTCACAAATGATGGGAGGTGTTCAAAAAACAACAGATTTCTTAGATAAATCAACTTGGTATTTAGCAGGTGCTTTATTAGTGCTTATCTTATTATCTAGCTTAAGTTTCAATGGAACTAATAGTGATACAGGCTCTAAACTAATTAATGAATCAAGTGCTCCAGCTACGGTTCCAGCGGCCTCAAACACTGATGCTAAAACAACTACTCCAGCTACTCCTACCAAACCAGGTATGGAAGAAAAAAAATAATTTTAAACAAAATACTCTAAAATGCCAGCTCTGACAAGCTGGCATTTTCATTTTTACCAAACCTTCCTTTTTTGACAGCTTTTATAAATTGGCATAATTTCTGCAAAAACACTACAGAATTTAATAACATTAAAAATCCAAAAATAATTATGGCATTAAACATTAAACCACTTTCAGACCGCGTTATCGTGGAGCCAGCCGCTGCTGAAACTCAAACAGCTTCTGGCATCATCATCCCTGATACAGCTAAAGAAAAACCTCAAAAAGGAATTGTGGTAGCTGTAGGAAACGGAAAAAAAGACCAACCTATGACTGTTCAAGTTGGCGATACTGTTTTATATGGAAAATATGCTGGAACTGATTTAAAATTTGAAAACAAAGATTATTTAATTATGCGTGAGGATGATATTCTTGCGATTATCTAAATGGAGTAAAAAGTAAAAAGTAAATAGTGAAAAGTAAAATTTAATATCTATTCACTAATTACTTACCACTAATCACTAAAAAAAAATTAAAATGGCAAAAGATATAAAATTTGATATTGAAGCACGTGACGGTTTAAAGCGTGGTGTAGACGCATTAGCAAATGCAGTAAAAGTAACTTTAGGACCTAAAGGTCGCAATGTAATTATATCTAAATCTTTTGGAGCACCTCACGTAACTAAGGACGGTGTTTCTGTAGCAAAAGAAGTAGAATTAAAAGACACTCTTGAAAACATGGGTGCGCAAATGGTAAAAGAAGTAGCTTCTAAAACCAATGATTTAGCAGGTGATGGTACTACTACTGCTACCGTATTAGCACAAGCAATCGTTAAGGAAGGTTTGAAAAACGTAGCTGCGGGCGCTAACCCTATGGATTTAAAACGTGGTATCGACAAAGCAGTTGAGGCTATCGTAACTGATTTAGGCAAGCAAGCAAAAGAAGTAGGTTCATCTACTGATAAAATCAAACAAGTAGCTTCTATTTCAGCTAATAACGATGAAGTTATTGGTGATTTAATTGCAACTGCTTTTGGTAAAGTAGGCAAAGAAGGAGTTATCACTGTAGAGGAAGCAAAAGGTACGGATACTTACGTAGACGTAGTAGAAGGTATGCAGTTTGACAGAGGGTATTTATCACCTTACTTCGTTACAAACACAGAAAAAATGGAGGTTGAATTAGAAAGACCTTACATTTTATTATACGACAAAAAAGTATCTTCTTTAAAAGAATTATTACCAATTTTAGAGCCTGTTGCGCAATCTTCTAAACCATTATTAATCATTGCGGAAGATGTAGATGGGGAAGCTTTATCTACTTTGGTCGTAAACAAATTACGTGGTGCTTTGAAAATTGCTGCGGTAAAAGCACCAGGTTTTGGTGACCGTAGAAAAGCTATGCTAGAAGACATTGCTATCTTAACTGGAGGTACCGTAATTTCAGAAGAAAGCGGGTACACTTTAGAAAACGCTACTTTAGAAATGTTAGGTACTGCTGAAAAAGTTTCTATTGATAAAGATAACACTACCATTGTAAACGGTGCAGGTGACAACGAAATGATTAAAAATCGTGTAAACCAAATCAAAGCACAAATGGAGTCAACAACTTCTGACTACGACCGTGAAAAATTACAAGAACGTTTGGCTAAATTAGCTGGTGGTGTAGCGGTATTATATGTGGGTGCTGCTTCTGAAGTAGAAATGAAAGAGAAGAAAGACCGTGTGGATGATGCGTTACACGCTACTCGTGCTGCGGTTGAAGAAGGTATTGTAGCTGGTGGTGGTGTAGCCTTATTAAGAGCCAAAGCGGTTTTAGCTGACATCAAAGCTGAAAATGGTGACGAAGCTACAGGAATTCAAATTGTTTCTCGTGCTATTGAAGCGCCATTACGTACTATAGTTGAAAATGCTGGTTTAGAAGGCTCTGTAATTGTGGCTAAAGTAGCGGAAGGCAAAGAAAACTTTGGATACAACGCTAAAACTGATGAATACGTAGACATGTTAGAAGCAGGAATCATTGACCCTAAAAAAGTAACACGTGTAGCTTTAGAAAACGCTGCTTCGGTTTCAGGAATGATTCTAACGACCGAGTGTGCTTTAATTGACATTAAGGAAGAAGTTCCTGCTGGTGGTATGCCAATGGGTGGCGGTATGCCAGGAATGATGTAATATCTAAAGATCTTTTTTAAAGATAACAAAGCACTTAAATAAGGCACTAAAGAGACTGTCCAAAATTTTAGACAAATTCAAACTTAATTTTTATAATAATGAGTTCGATATTTTATCGGGCTCATTTTTTTTATTAGACTTGATTCTTTCGATTTAAAGTTTAAACCCAGATTACGCATTAGAAAAAGATACTGTACAAAAAAAGTGTGTAAAGAATTTTTTGTACAGTATCTGCTTATTTTCTCTTATTCCACACTTTATCGTATTGAGGCTTTTGCAGGTTAGACAACGCTTTTTTTTGAAGTTTTCATGAAATAAAAAAAATTTGACTATTAAACCTAAATCAACTTGAATAGAAGGTTGAGTATATAATTGAAATCACCGTTAGTTCGAGCGCGAAGCGCATCGAGAACCAACACTAATTTTTATTGCTTTTGTAGGATAGTACCTAAATCAACATGCAGTTTATCACTCCGAAAGAGGAGTCTCATAATCAACATTATATAATTTCTCCCTTTGGTCGAAATGAACAAGGTTGCAAACTTTTTGGACAATCTCAAGGTTAAAAAAATAGTATTATGAGGAAATTTAAAAGTTTGAATGGTATAAAATCAGCAATATGTACTATGTAAGTTAAAAATGGAGGCTCTATTGGGATTCGAACCCAAATCGTCAGAACCGGAATCTGATATTCTATCCAATTGAACTATAGAGCCAGTATAATTAAAAAAATTAAGGATTTTATTTATGCGATCAAACTAGAGAACTGGATAAAATCCTTAATTATGTTTCACTTATTTTAAGCTAAAAGTTTTTTCACAATATTTGAAATAGTTTTCCCATCTGCTTGTCCTGCTAAAACTTTAGAAGCTTGTGCCATTACTTGTCCCATAGCAGCCATTCCTGAGAAACCTCCTTCTGCAATAATTTTAGCTACTTCTGCTTCTACTTCTACTTCTGATAATTGAGCAGGTAAAAACTTTTCGATTACTGTTACTTGTGCTAATTCAGGTTCAGCTAAATCTGCTCGATTTTGCTCAACATAAATAGCCGCAGAATCCTTGCGTTGTTTAACTAGACGTTGTAATAATTTTATTTCATCATCAGCTGAAATTTCTTCCTTAGCTCCACTTTCTGTCTGCGCTAATAAAATAGCTGACTTAATAGCTCTTAAAGCCTCTAATGCTACTGAATCTTTAGCTTTCATAGCATTTTTCATTTCATCCATAATTTTTGCTGATAAACTCATAATGATTTTATATTAGATTATTGAAATTTTAGATTTGTTTGACTTTTTTATGTAAAAATAAAAAGGTTTCTTTCGAGACGCGAAATTAAAAAAATAACCCGAAAAATCATCATATTTTTCGGGTAAGATAAAAGCAATTTTATTTTAGCTAATCCACATTATCATGTAAAAAAGAATTATTAGAACGCAATTGTATTTCATCATTATTGTCTAAACCTAAAGACATTCTTGATTGATTATTTTGAATAGGGTTATTAGTTACATCCAATCCCATTCTTTTATATGCAGGTACTTTTTCGTATTCTTCTACACGGGATGCGTTGTTATGAAATTTATAATTAAATTCTTTCATTTTTCGACGGCGTTCTTCTGCTCTTAAACGCAACGATTCTTCAATAGACATTTCTACTGGTGAAATTTCGTTAGAACTTAAGCCATAATTTTGCTCTACTACTGTTTCTTCTGTTTGTTTGATTGTAATATTTAATTCCTCTGGAATCTTTTCTACTACAGGTTCCGTTTTTTTGGTCTGGAAAAATGGATTTTCATTTTCCATATATTCTTCTAGAGAATGACGAATAATTCCATCTTGTGAAACTTCTGTCATAGGTACGAGTTGAACTGCTTGATTAACTTTTATATCTTTAATTTCATCTGTTAGTTCAAAAACATTTTTCTCAGGCGTTATTGCTTCTTTTCTGGCTACTGGCAAATCAAAAGTAAATGCCATGGGATTGGAAACAGAAATCACTTCAGGTGCTACTACTTCCATTGCCTTAACTTCAGGTGTTGTTATAAAAAATTCATTTGCTACGATTTCTTTAGGTGGAACAATTTCAAAAGTAACATTTAAATTTTTAATAAATTCAGAAGTAGGAACTAAATCTAAACCTGACATAACAGCATTATTTACAGCTGTTTGATGTACTACAGGTTCTTGAAAATCTACTTCTAGAGAAGCTGTTGATATAGGATTATTAGGAGTTTCATCTTCTAAATTATACACTATTCTTGAATCTACAGGGGGTATAGGTGTAACTGGAGGTACTGAAACAACAGGTTCAGTAGGGGTAATGATTGTATTAAAATCAAAACCTTGCGCTTCAAATTTTTGAGTTAAATTTTGCACTAATTTTTGCTCATCTTCTAAAGCATGAATTATTTTTTTAGGTTCTGTATTTACAAAACCCGCTTGTTGTTCTATACAAAATCCAGTTGCAATAACTGTTACTGAAATTTTATCTCCAAGTTCTTCATCTTCTCCTACTCCCATGATAATATTAGCATTATAACCTGCTTCTTCTTGGATATAATCATTAATTTCACCTATTTCATCAATAGTAATTTCATTAGCACCTGAAACGATAAGCAACAAAACGTTTTTAGCACCTGTAATCTTATTATCATTTAACAATGGGGAGTCTAGAGCTGCTACAATGGCTTCTTTAGCTCTGTGTTCACCTTCTGCTGTAGCCGATCCCATTATGGCGGTACCACTATTAGATAGAACTGTTTTAGCATCTTTCAAGTCTATATTTTGGGTATAGTGATGGGTAATTACTTCTGCAATACCTCTTGAAGCTGTAGCTAAGACTTCATCAGCTTTAGAAAATCCTGCTTTAAAACCTAAATTACCGTATACTTCACGGAGTTTATTGTTATTAATAACAATCAACGAATCTACTTGTTTTCTTAATTTTTCAACTCCTAGTAAAGCTTGTTCTGAACGAACTTTCCCTTCAAATTGAAAAGGAATTGTTACAATACCAACGGTTAAGATGTCTTTTTCTTTAGCTAATTGGGCTATTACTGGTGCAGCACCTGTACCTGTACCTCCGCCCATACCTGCTGTGATAAAAACCATCTTAGTGTTTGTATCTAACATTTTTTCTATATCTTCTATACTTTCTAAAGCTGCTTGATGTCCTACTTCTGGGTTTGCTCCAGCACCTAGTCCTTCTGTTAAATTAGCTCCTAATTGAATACGATGTGGAACATTACTATTTTGCAAAGCTTGAGAATCTGTATTACACACAATAAAATCAACACCTTTGATTCCTTGTTTATACATGTGATTGATAGCGTTGCTACCACCACCTCCAACACCAATTACTTTTATTACATTGGTTTGCGTTTTAGGCAAATCAAATGATATACTTCCAAATCCTGAGTTGCTTTCCATACTATTTGGTATTTATATTTTCTTCTTTTATTATTGATAACGAAGATTACTCAGCGTTATCTAAAAAATCTTTAATTCTATCTATATACTTATCAAAAAAGGAACGACGAATCGTTTTTTCAGTTGATTTTGATTCAGGGATTTGGGCTTCCTCAATTTCTTTTTTCAACTCCTCTTCTATCATTTTTTGTTCTGCTTCAGTAGGCTTTTGAACTAAAATAGGTTCTGGCACGTAATCTTCTTGAGGGATTGCACTCATTGTATTGTTACGAATACTATTCATAACGAGCCCTACTGCTGTAGCATATAAGGGGCTTGAAATTTCTTCGCCGGAACTACCTGCTAAATGTTCGTTTGGATAACCTATACGGGTATCCATTCCTGTTATATATTCTACTAATTGTTTGATATGTTTTAACTGAGCTCCTCCTCCTGTCAATACAATTCCTGCAATTAATTTTTTTCTTGGATCGTCATGTCCATACGATCTGATTTCACTATAAATTTGCTCTATAATTTCTACTACGCGTGCATGAATAATTTTAGAAAGATTCTTTAATGAAATTTCTTTTGGCTCACGTCCTCTTAATCCTGGAATAGATACTATTTCGTTATCTTTATTTTCTCCTGGCCAAGCAGAACCAAATTTTGTTTTTAATAATTCGGCTTGTTTTTCAATAATTGAGCAACCTTCTTTTATATCTTCTGTTATTACATTACCTCCAAATGGCACGACAGCTGTATGACGAATAATACCGTCTTTAAAAATAGCTAAATCTGTTGTACCTCCTCCAATATCTATTAGAGCAACTCCTGCTTCTTTTTCTTCTTGGCTTAAAACAGCATCAGCCGAGGCTAACGGTTCTAATGTTAATCCCGACAGATCTAGTCCTGCACTTTTTATACAACGTCCTACATTACGAATAGAAGATGCTTGTCCTAGTACAACATGAAAACTCGCTTCTAAACGTCCTCCATACATACCTATAGGTTCCTTTATTCCTTCTTGCCCATCAATTTTAAATTCTTGAGGTAATACATGTATTATCTCTTCACCTGGTAACATCGGTAATTTTTGAACCTGTCCAATAAGCATATTAATGTCTTTTTCACTAATTACTTCTTCGGCATTAGGTCTTGATATATAATCGCTGTGTTGGATACTTCGAATGTGTTGTCCTGCAATACCCACCACCACATCTTTTATTTTATAGCCTGAATCTTTTTCTGCTAAGGAAACAGCTTCTTGTATAGACTGGATGGTTTGAGTTATATTATTTACTACCCCACGAGCCACACCGAGACTTTTAGACTTTCCTACGCCTAAAATTTCAAGCTTACCATATTCATTTTTCTTGCCTAACATGGCTACGATTTTAGTCGTACCTATATCAAGCCCTACTGCTATATTATCTCTTTCCATACTCTTCTATTTTGTGCATACTACTTGTTTGATAAATTTTAGGTTAATGGTTTTGTATGAACCTAAAATTGTATCCTGCACTGCTTTTTGAAAAAAAGCTTTATAATTATTAAATTTTCGTTCCATATAAATGGTTCTTCCAAAAATTATATCATAACCATAATTTCTATTTTTCATTATTACACTTCCATCTGGTTTTATTTTCATTCCTATGATATTTTTTTTCAAAAATTCATCATCATGAATTATTTTTAATAGTGTTACAAAATCCTTACTATAGGAATTTTTCGTAGCACCATAAACTAATGGTACACGCGCACTAAAATTATCAGACAAAGGCATTCTACCACCCTTATAATCAATATAATAAGAGTCGTCATGATTAAAAACTCGAGCAATTGGGGTCTTTTGAGTAACTATAACTTTAAGCTTTCCATCTACGCTTACATAAACTTCTGATTTTTCAACTAGTTTATGTTTGTTTATAGAAGCCTCTATAGCGTTCAAATCTAGCTCTTCTTTTGTAACGGAAAAAGAGCCTCCAAAATTTTCTATCAACAAGTTATTAACCGTTTCGGGTGTTAAAAAGGGGTTATTTTTATCCACAATTTCCACTTGAGTTTTTGCTATTTTCCTAGATTTATTTCTTTTTGAAGCAAAAGAATACAAGAAAATTACAATTCCAAAAATGATTATTAATTGAATGTTTTCTAACCTATTTTTACGCATTTAATGCTTTTTTTATTTTCGGAACCATCTCTCCTATATCACCTGCTCCAATTGTAACAATTATTGGGGCATCTGACAATTTTAATAGATTTATTAGTTCTTCTTTTTGTACTAATTTTTTATTTTCATTTTTTATTTTATCCAACAACCATTGCGATGTAACTCCTTGCATAGGCAATTCACGTGCTGGATAAATTTCCATCAGGTAGATTTCATCAAATTGTGCTAAACTTTCAGCAAAATCTTCTACAAAATCTTTGGTTCTACTGAACAAATGTGGCTGAAATATAGCCAGTACTTTTTTATTTGGATACAATTCTCTTACTGCCTGATGTACGGCATTTATTTCAGTAGGATGATGTGCATAATCGTCTATGTACACAAAATTAGGTTTACGAATTTGAAATGAAAAACGACGTTTTACTCCTTTAAACGTAGCTAGTGCATTTACAATAGACTTCACAGGGGTACCATAAGTACGTGCCATAGCTAAAGCTAATAGAGCATTTGTTAAATTATGTTTTCCTGGCAATCCAAATCTCACGTCTTTAATTTCTTCTTTTGGTGTTTTTACGTCAAAAACATACCATCCATCAACAATTCTTACATTATATGCTACAAATTGAGAATTATCATTAACTCCTACTGTTACTCCTTCTAAAGATAAACCATTGATTACAAATAATTTATTCTTATCTCCAATTTTTGTTGCAAATTCATTAAATGAAGCTTTTATTGCTTCATCATCTCCATAAATATCTAAATGATCTGCATCCATTGATGTTATACAGGCAATATTCGGGTGCAAATGTAAAAAAGATCTATCAAATTCATCTGCTTCTACAACAGTTATTGTCTTTCCTGAACCAATTAAATTAGAATTATAATTTTCTACTATACCTCCTAAAAAGGCGGTTACGTCTAATCCACTTTCATGCAAAATGTGTCCTAAAATACTAGAGGTCGTGGTTTTACCATGAGTCCCTGCTACTGCGAAGCAAAATGTATCTTTTGTTATTATTCCTAAAACTTCAGCCCTTTTTTTTATAGTAAATCCTTTTTCTTTAAAATAATCCCATTCTGAAAGTTGTTTTATAGCGGGTGTATAAACTACTAGGGTATTTTCTGGCGTACAATAATCTGGAATATAATTAGTATTGTCCTCAAAATGAATAGCAATTCCACTTGTGATTAAATCGTTAGTTAGCATAGTAGGTGTCTTATCGTATCCTATTACTTGCTTACCTATATTTTTAAAGTAGCGTGCTAAAGCACTCATTCCGATACCTCCTATACCTATAAAATAAACATTATGTATTTGATTTATATTCATTTTAATCTTTATTTTCAATGTTCAATGGTAATTTCAATATTCAATGGTAATTTCAGCAACCATGTTTATTGATATTTTTTATGTCTTCTAATAATTATTTTTTATTGTTGCTCATCTTTTATTTGACTCTCTTCATTATTTCTTCTACAATTTGTTTTGTTGCATTAGGCAATGCTAATGCTTTTATATTTTTCCCTAGATTTTCTTGTTTTTCTTTGTCATTAAGAAGTGTTGCAAAAACGGGTTCAAATGTATTATCTAATTCAGTTTCTTTTAAAAGTATAGCTCCTTGTTTTTCTACTATGGCTAGTGCATTTTTGGTTTGATGATCTTCCGCTACATTAGGTGATGGGATAAAAATAACAGGTTTGCCAACTAAACATAATTCGGAAACAGACGAAGCTCCTGAGCGGGAAATTATGAAATCGGCTGCTGCATATACGAAATCCATTCTGTCTATAAAAGAAAAGACTTGTACTCCTTTTTTGTCACTAAAGTGTTTATATTCTTCAAAATATAATTTTCCACACTGCCATATTATCTGAATATCTTGTTCTAATAACCAATTGATTTCTTTTGCTATTAATTGATTAATTCTTCTTGCTCCTAAACTACCTCCAAGTATTAGTAGTCTTTTTTTTGAAGGATCTAACTTAAAATAAGTTAAGGCTTCTTCTTTTTTATTTTCAACAGAGATTATATCTTGACGAACTGGATTTCCTGTAAGAATTATATTTTCTTTTGGAAAAAATTGTTCTAAATTTTCATACGCTACACAAATTTTTTGGGCTTTTTTACTTAATATTTTATTTGTAATTCCTGGATATGAATTTTGTTCTTGAATTATTGTTGGAATCCCTAATATAGAAGCTATTTTTAATACTGCTCCACTAGCGAAACCTCCTGTACCCACGACTACATCTGGATTAAATTTTTTGATAATTTGAAATGACTTTAGTAAACTTGATATTAACTTTAAGGGGAACATAATGTTTTGTAAAGTTAATTTTCTTTGAATTCCTGCAATCCATAATCCTTTTATAGGATAACCTGCTTGAGGAACTTTTTGCATTTCCATCTTATCACGGGCTCCTACAAACAAAATATCAGCTTGTGGATAACGTGATTTAATCTCGTTTGCAATTGCAATAGCAGGATAAATATGACCTCCTGTACCGCCTCCACTAATTATTATTTTGGGATTTTGCTTCATCATTTATTTATTTAAAACAGCATTCATAGGATTATCTTTATCTTCTATTGAATAATCTTGTTCTAGTTCCGTATCTATTTTATTTTGTTCTTCAATTTCTCTGTCTATAATACGCTGTAAAGCAGTTTCTCTTTCTTCTTTTTCTTCTTTTTCTTTTACGATTTCCTCTTCTTTTTTTGTTACATTAAGGATGATACCAATGGCTGCGCAGGTCATCCAAATAGAAGTACCTCCGCTACTTATCAATGGTAAAGTTTGTCCTGTAGTGGGCAATAATTCTACTGCTACTCCCATATTAATAAAAGCTTGGAAGATGATTGGAAATCCTAAACCTGCTACTATAAGTTTACCAAATAATGTGGGTGCTTTATAGGATGCTATTACAAAACGTACAAATAACATGAGGTATAGAAAAATAATCGCAAAACCTCCTATTAATCCAAACTCTTCAATAATAATCGCAAAAATAAAATCGGAAGAAGATTGCGGAAGGAAATTTCGTTGTACGCTTTTACCTGGTCCTAATCCGTAAATCCCACCTGTTGCTATAGCCGTTTTTGCTTTTTCAATTTGGTAATCTTCATCTGGATCTGATTTGTCTGATATAAAATTTTCAATACGACTCATCCAGGTATCTACACGATTAGGGAAGGCATCTGGAAAAGCTTTAACCAACAAAATAAAAAACAGTGCTGCTCCTATTCCCATTCCAATAATTATACCACTATTTTTTATAGGATATTGTCCTACAAAAGTGATCATTAAAACCATTGAAAAAATAAGTGCTGCCGTAGAGAAATTGGCTGGAAATATTAGTCCTACGGTAACAAAAACGGGTATCCATAAAGACACAAATGATTTTTGAAAAGTCATTTCTTCTGTATCTGTCTTAGACAAATAGCGTGCTACATACATATATAAGACCATAGCTGCTAAAGCGGATGGTTGAAATGATATACCTCCTGGCAATTGTATCCATCTACTGGCATTAGCACCGTCTATTACAGTTCCTTTAAATAAGGTATAAAGTAACATTAACCATACAAAAGGCAGCAAAACCATTGATAGGTTTCTAAAATAATGATACGGTACTTTATGCGAACCATACATGATGGCAAAACCCAGCCCTAAGTGCATAAAATGTTTGAGTAAATACCCTAATGTATTCCCTGTTCCTCTACCTAGATAAGCTAAATTACTACTTGCGCTGTATACGGGCATAAAGGAAAATAACGCCAGTAGCGCAACAAATGCCCAGATGACTTTATCTCCTTTTAGATTATGTAGTAATTTTTTCATATTTTGTATTAAAGTTTAAGAATTTAGGTTTTATACTTTAAATCCTAGATTTTATAAATTTTGAACTGCTAGTTTAAACTGTCGTCCTCTGTCTTCGTAATTTTGAAATAAATCAAAACTTGCGCAAGCAGGTGACAATAAAACGGTATCTCCTTTTTCGGCTAGGCGATAAGCTTGTTTTACTGCTTCTGCCATTGAGCTAGCTTCTATCATTTCATCTACAATACCTCCAAACGATTCCATTATCTTTTTATTATCTATTCCTAAACAAATAATTGCTTTTACTTTTTCGTTTACCAACGGTAAAAGTTCTGTATAATCATTCCCTTTATCAACTCCTCCTACAATCCATACAGTTGGTGTAGACATACTGTCTAGGGCAAAAAATGCAGCATTTACATTCGTTGCTTTAGAATCATTTATATATTGAACATTGTTTATTTTTAATACTTTTTCAAGACGATGTTCAACCGCTTGAAAGTCTGACAAACTTTCTCTAATGGTTGCTTTTCTTATTTTTAACAATTGTGCAACTGTTGCTGCTGCCATAGCGTTTTTTACATTATGTTTTCCTTCTAAAGATATTTCGTTGGTTGGCATATCAAATACTTCGTTTGTTATATTGAATTTTATTGTATCTTTTTCTAAATAAACTCCAAAATCTAATTTTTTAGAAATGGAGAAGGGTATTAATTTCGCTTTGGTTGTATTTTGACTCAACCAATTATTTATATCTTGATCATCTGCATCGTAAATCAAAAAATCTTCTGTTGTTTGATTCATTGTTATTCTAAACTTTGAAGCAATATAATTTTCGTATTTATATTCATACCGATCTAAATGATCTGGACTAATATTGGTTATAATAGCAATATGTGGTTTATATTTTTCAACTCCATCTAGTTGAAAGCTACTTAATTCTAAAACATAAGTATCAAACTTATCATCTGCTACTTGCCATGCAAAACTCTTTCCTATATTTCCTGCAAGTCCTACATTTAATCCTCCTTGCTTTAAAAGGTGGTAGGTTAGCATAGTGGTCGTAGTCTTTCCATTACTACCTGTTATCCCTACCGTTACCGCATCTGTAAACTTGTTGGTAAATTCAATTTCGGAGAGTATTGGTATTTTTTTTTCTATTATTTTTTTTACAATAGGTGCTTTATCTGGAATACCTGGGCTTTTCATTACCATATCTGCATTCAAGATAAATTCTTCCGTGTGTTTTTCGTCTTCAAATTTAATTTTGTGTAGCAATAATATCTCTTTATATGTATCTTTTATTTTCCCAAAATCAGACACGAATACTTCATATCCTTTTTTCTTTCCAAGGATAGCGGTACCTACACCGCTTTCTCCTCCTCCTAAAACAACTAACTTCATAGATTATCTTAATTTTAGAGTTACAACCGAAACAATAGTTAATAAAATTCCTACAATCCAGAAACGAGTAACTATTTTACTTTCGTGGTATCCTTTCTTTTGATAGTGATGGTGTAATGGTGACATTAAGAAAATACGACGTCCTTCTCCGTATTTCTTTTTTGTATATTTAAAATAGGCTACTTGTAATACTACTGAGAGATTTTCGGCTAAAAATATTCCACAAATAACTGGAATTAGCATTTCTTTACGAACGGCAATTGCCAATACGGCAATCACACCTCCTATGGTTAAACTTCCTGTATCTCCCATAAAAACAGCAGCGGGAAAACTATTATACCATAAAAAACCGACTAATGATCCTATGAAAGCTGCTATAAAAACGGTCATCTCTCCTGAGTGTGGAATGAACATTATGTTTAAATATTTAGAAAAAATAATATTTCCTGAAACAAATGTAAATACTCCCAACCCTATTACTGATATAGCGGAGGTTCCTGCCGCCAGCCCATCAATACCATCAGTAAGATTGGCTCCATTTGAAACCGCTGTAATAATAAAAATAACTACTGGTATAAAAATTAACCAAGCATAATTTTCATATCCTTCTCCCATGAAAGATAATACTTCGGCATAATCAAACTCATTATTTTTGAAAAAAGGTATTGTAGTGGCTGTTGATTTTTCTTCAATCATCATGGGTTTAATTGTATTTTGAGAAGCATCTATTTCAATTTTTGTATGGGCCATCTCTTTACGTACAGTTACTTGTGGATGAAAATATAAAACTGATCCAACAAATAACCCTAATCCTACTTGACCTATCACTTTAAAGATTCCTTTTAGTCCTTCTTTGTCTTTTTTGAATACCTTTATATAATCATCTAAAAAGCCTATTAATCCCATCCATAACATAGATATTATTAATAATATTACATAAATATTATCTAATCTTGCAAATAATAAAACTGGTATTAGAGTAGAAAATATAATGATAATTCCTCCCATAGTTGGCGTTCCTGCTTTTTGAGTTTGTCCTTCTAAGCCTAATTCACGAACTGTCTCACCTATTTGCAAACGTCTTAGATAGCTTATTACTTTTTTTCCGTAAATAGTAGACAATAATAATGACATAATGATGGCCAATGCAGATCGGAAGGTGATGTATTGAAAAACGCCTGTTCCAGGAACGTCCTGAACTTTATCTAAATATTCAAATAGGTAGTATAACATACTTTATAAGATTTTGGATTTTTATTTTAGATTTTTTAGTTTGAAACCATAAATCTATCTTCTAAATCAATTATTATTTGTTTAATTGTTTTAATAATTCTTGTACTATTTTCATATCATCAAAATCGTGACGTATTCCATTGACTTCTTGATAGGTTTCATGTCCTTTGCCAGCGATCAAAATTATATCTCCGTTTTCAGCTATTTGACAAGCTGTTTTTATAGCTTGCTTACGATCTATAATGGACACGTATTTTTTAAAATTTTCTGCCGTAATTCCTGCTTCCATTTCTTCAATAATAGCTTGAGGATTTTCTGTGCGGGGATTATCCGAAGTCAAAATTACTTTTGAACTCATTTCTGTTGCAATTCGCGCCATAACAGGTCGCTTTGTTCTGTCTCTATCTCCTCCACATCCTACAATCGTGATTAATTGTTCGTTTTTAGTACGGATATCATTAATAGTGTTTAATACATTTTCTAGGGCATCGGGGGTGTGTGCATAATCTACTATGGTCGTAATTTTTTCTTTGGAAACTATAAACTGAAATCTACCCGACACACTTTCTAACTCTGACAACAAACGAAGGGCTTCTATTTTATCTATTCCTAATTCAACTGCTACAGCGTAAATAGCTAATAGATTGTAAGCATTAAAAGTACCTATTAATCGTGTCCAAACATCTTGTTCATTAATTTTTAACTGAAGTCCAGACAGTTGATTTTCTAATATAACGGCTTTGTAATCAGCATAGGTTTTTAGAGCATAGGTTTTTTTTCTTGCTTGTGTGTTCTGCAACATGACAGAACCATTTTTATCATCAATATTGGTTAATGCAAAAGCAGTTTTGGGTAAATGATCAAAAAACATCTTTTTTACATCACGGTATTCTGCAAATGTTGGGTGATAATCTAAATGATCGTGTGATAAGTTGGTAAACACTCCTCCTGCAAAAAATAAACCTTCGGTGCGTTTTTGATGTACTCCATGAGAACTTACTTCCATAAAGCAATATTCACAACCTTCTTGAACCATTTGATTTAAAAAATAATTGATAGTTAAAGAATCGGGTGTTGTATGAGTGGCTTTGTATTCTGTTGTGTTTACCATTATTTTCACGGTTGATAATAATCCAACTTTATAGCCTGCTCTTTTAAACATTTGATATAGTAGAGATGCAATTGTGGTCTTACCATTTGTACCTGTGACTCCAACTAATATTAATTTATTAGATGGTTTTTCATAAAAATTATTAGCTAATTGTGCTAAAGCTGTATTTGTATCTTGTACTTTTATATAGGTAATATTTTTTAAGCAAGTCTTAGGAAGTTGTTCACAAATTATAGTTGTAGCGCCTAAACTTATTGCTTTTTCAATATACTGATGCCCATCGGACAGAGTTCCTCGGATTGCTACAAAAATATCATTTGTTTCGATTTTACGAGAATCGAAATGAATTTGATTCACGGTTTTTGTAGTAGATCCCTGAACCTCTTCTATGGGTACTTTGTATAATAAATCTTTTAAATTCATTCTTTTTTATTCCTTTTAATTGAAAGATAAAATACTTGTATTATTTTGTTTATGATAGTTCTAAAACTATAGTTGTATTTTTTCTTATAATTTCTCCTGCTTGAACAGACTGTTTTTTTACTTTACCAAATCCGTTTACTTGTACTTTCATACCTAAATTTTCTAACAAGGCTACTGCATCCATTCCTGGCATTCCTTTTGTATTTGGCACATATAATGGTTTTTTATTTAGTTTTTCATTATAGGTCAAATAACTTTTTTCTTGTTTGTTAACTCTTCTTTTTAATGATTTTATTTCATCTGTAGAAGGAACATCTGTAAAAACTTTTTGTGCAATTCTTTTAAAAACAGGACCTGCTACATCAGCACCGTAATAATTATTACTGGAGGTATTGGGTTTATGAATGACCACTATACAGGAATATTGCGGATCTTCTGCTGGAAAATAGCCTGCAAAGGAAGAGGCATAATACATTTGTGTGTCTCCTTTATGATAATCTATTTGTGCGGTTCCTGTTTTTCCTGCCATAGAAAAATCTTTTGAATATAATTTAGATGCGGTTCCTCTTTTAACAACATTTTTCAACATGGCTTTTATTTTCAAGAGCGTAGCATTAGAACAAATTCTAGAGTTAATTACTTCTGTATCAAATTTTTTTATGACTTTATTCCATTCTTTTACCTCTTGAACAAACTTAGGTTTAACCATTACACCATTATTAGCTATTGCATTGTATAATGTAAGTGTCTGTAATGGCGTAACTGAAACACCATAACCAAAGGCCATCCATGGGAGCGAGATACGACTCCAATTTCCTTTTCTTGGTTGAGGTATTCTAGGTTTTCCTTCTCCTTTAAAAGGTAGTCCTAAAGGTGCGTTTAGTCCTAAATAGTTGATATGGTCTACAAACTCTTGAGGGTTTTCTTTATAATTTTCATACACTGCTTGAACTAATACTGTATTAGAAGAAAGTTCAAATCCTCTAGCAAATGAGATTTTACCATATCCTCCCTCATGAGAGTCTTTTACTTTTCGTCCTCTATATACAACTACTCCTCCATGTGTATTGTAAATTTTATTAGTATCAATTTTTTTATCTTCTAATAGTGCTAAAACATCTACTAATTTAAAGGTGGAACCTGGTTCATGTGATTCTGCAACGGCGTAATTAATAGTTTCATAATAGGATCCATCCTTAGCTCTCCCCAAGTTAGAAATGGCCTTAATATCGCCTGTTTTGGTTTCCATGACTACTGCGCAACCGTGTTCTGCTTCATATAGTTCTAACTGTTTAAGCAATGCGTGATGTGCAATATCTTGTATATAAACGTCAATCGTAGATACTATATCATAGCCATCTATCGGTTCTACTTCATTATTATCTCGAATAGGTTTCCATTGTCCTTTTGCTATTTTTTGCTTTAAGACTTGTCCATTTTTTCCTTTCAAATACTTTCCAAAAGCACCTTCGATTCCTACTCGGGTCAAACTTCCTTCATCATTAAAACGTTCATAACCTATTGTTCTTTCTGCTATTTTTCCTATTGGATGTTCTCTTACTGTTTGCTGTTCTATAATGATTCCTCCTTTATAAGCACCTAGGTTTAGTAAAGGAAATTTTTTAATTCTAGCATGCTCTGTATAACTTAACTTGCGTGCAACTAACATATAACGATTTTTATTTGCTCTTGCTTTTCTAAAATCGTTTAGTAAAAAACTGCTTGTTTTTTTTAGCATAGGTGCTAATGAATCTGCAAGCGATTTTATATGTTTATCAAAATTTTCTTGCGAAGGTGCTAATGCGTCGAAACGGATTGTATATTCAGGAATGGAAGTTGCTAAAAGACTTCCATCTGATGAATAAACATTTCCTCTATTGGCAGGGATTACAAAATTTTTAATTGTACGTTCTTTGGCTAATTGTCTATAATAAGTTCCTTCAACCCATTGAATATTACTTAATTTTACAGCAACAGCAGATGACATTACAAGTATAAGTAATGCCACTCCATAAATACGATTTAATATGTTTCTATTTATTATTGCCATAGCTTTTCCCAAGCTGTCTTTTCTTTTGCTACTTTAATTTTTTTAGGAGGAACGGAAGAGGGTACAATGTCTAATATTGCCATCTGAGCTGCTACGTTTGACTCCATTTTTATTTTCATTAGTTCTGATCTTCGGTCTACAAATTCTGATCGTAATTCTTTTACTTCATTGTTTAATTCGGCTATACGAAAAACTTTTTTCTCATAACTATGTGTATTTGCTATCATTACGATAGCTAGTACTAATAAGAAAAGGATAAAAATCCAATTCTTTGCGGCATCTTCGTTAAGAAGATAGCGTGCTTTTAGTATATTAAAGATTTTGTTTTTCATTTTTTATTTAGAGATCCTAAAGACAATATTTATTGTTATTTTTTTTCAGCTATACGAAGCTTTGCACTTCGAGCTCTATTATTTAGTTTTATTTCTTCATCTGTTGGCACAATAAGTTTATCAATAGCTTTCATGGGTACTTCAAACCTGCCAAATATATCTCGTTCTGGTTCTCCCTCAAACATTCCATTTTTTATAAATCGTTTTACCAAACGGTCTTCTAAAGAATGGTACGAAATAACGCTTAACCTCCCTCCTATATTCAAGATTTCTAATGATTGTTCTAGAAATTCTTTTAAGACTTCCATCTCTTGATTTACTTCAATACGTATAGCTTGATAAATTTGAGCTAAAATTTTATTGGCTTTATGACCTGGTAAATGTTTTTTTAAAACTTGTTTTAAATCTTCTGTATTAACAATATGTTCTGTTTCTCTAGCTTCTATTATTGTCCTAGCTAAAGCTGCTGCATTTTTCAGTTCTCCATATTCTAAAAAAATACGACGTAGATTTATATCATCATACTCATTAACTACAGTGTAAGCACTCAATTCATTTTTTTGACTCATTCTCATATCAAGCGCCCCATCAAAACGAGTAGAAAAGCCTCGTTCTGGCACATCAAATTGATGAGAGGAAACCCCTAAATCTGCCAAAATCCCATCAACTTTTCGAACGTTATGAAAACGCAAAAAGTTTTTGATGTACCTAAAATTTTCTTTTATTAATACAAATCGTGTGTCTTCTATTACATTTGCCCAAGCATCTTCATCTTGATCAAAAGCAAATAACTTTCCATTAGGTCCTAATCGAGCTATTATTTCTCTTGAATGACCTCCGCCTCCAAAAGTTACATCTACATATATGCCATCCGGTTTGATATTCAAACCATCCACTGTTTCTTTTAATAAAACCGGATTATGATATTCCATTGTCATCAAAATTTAAATCTCCCATTACTTCTTCAGCTAAATCAGCAAAATCCATTACTGAATCATCAATAGCTTTTTCATATAATTCTTTATCCCAAATTTCTAATATAGTTACCGCCGAAGACAATACTACATTATTGGTAATATTTGCAAAAACAGCCAAATCTTTGGGTATTAATAGACGTCCCGTAGCATCAATCTCTACCACTTTTACTCCCGCAGTAAATCGACGAATAAAATCATTATTCTTCTTTACAAAACGATTTAATTTGTTGATTTTTTGCATCATAACATTCCATTCACTCATTGGATACAACTCTAAACATGGTTGAAAAACAGAACGTTTTAACACAAACCCTTCCTGTAAAGAAGTAGCCAATTGGCTCTTTAAGGCAACTGGTAACATCAACCTGCCCTTAGCATCCGCTTTACATTCATATGTTCCAACAATGGTATTCAAGGAGTTACGCTTTGTACTGTACAAAGACAAAGATAGAAATATTTTTACCACATTTTACCACAAAATACCACTTTGTTTATAAATTTTAATTTTATAAGAAATACATGACAAAACTCGAAAACTATAATTTTTATAATCTCAGATTTGCCATTAGACTTTTATCACAGACAAAAAGAACTTTGAATCTGAAAGGTGCTCTATTTTTCATCTCCAATTTGGCAAAACTTCATATACGCGATTTTTTTACACCTTTTATATTATTTATACTTTTATTTTTCATCGCAAAATCTCAAGCATCTCAAAAAACAACCTTCTTAATTAACATTCATCTATTTGTTTTTTTAGTATATTGCCATTTGACATGGTAGAGCTTAAGACATTTTGAATGAATAAAAATTTTTCAAAAAAACGGATAAGTATCACCATAGCAAAAGAGAGTCAAAAAAACTGGAAGTAAGTCTTCTATTCGTTTTTACATAAACAGCATTTTTATTTTAAGAGTAGACAAAACCGTCTGTGTATTTTTATTATAGACCAATACTTATAAAAGTAAAAAACCATTATTATCTACAATATGAATAAAAATTTTATCTTTGTGACGTTATGACACAAGTTACATCTGACAACAATAGCCATCAAGAAACGGTAAAAAATGTTTTTACTAGTTATTTAGAAAAAAATGGACATCGAAAGACACCAGAACGATATGCAATCCTTCAGGAAATATATGATAATTCAGAACATTTTGATATAGAAAATCTTTACATCAAAATGAAAAATAAAAATTACCGAGTGTCTCGTGCCACACTCTACAATACTATTGAATTATTATTAGATTGTGGTTTAGTTCGTAAACATCAGTTTGGTCAGAATCAAGCACACTATGAGAAATCTTATTTTGACAAACAACATGACCATATTATTATGACTGATACTGGGGAAGTAATTGAGTTTTGCGACCCAAGAATACAAACGATCAAACAAACTATGGAGGATTTATTTGGAATTGAAATCCAAAATCATTCATTATATTTCTACGCTACTAAAAAGAATAATTCTTAAAATTACAAACAACAACACAATGACTGTAGACTTACTACTAGGATTACAATGGGGAGATGAAGGCAAAGGAAAAATTGTCGATGTATTAACCTCTAAATATGACATTATAGCTCGTTTTCAAGGAGGTCCTAATGCTGGACACACACTTGAATTTGATGGAATAAAACACGTTTTACGTACAATCCCATCTGGTATTTTTCACAAAAACTCGATAAATATCATAGGAAATGGTGTTGTTATCGACCCAGTTGTTTTTCAAAAAGAAATTGAAGGACTTGAAAAATTCAATATGAATATCAAGTCAAAATTATTAATTTCAAGAAAAGCTCATCTTATTTTACCAACCCATCGTTTACTAGACGCAGCTTCTGAAACAGCTAAAGGTAAAGCCAAAATAGGTTCCACTCTAAAAGGTATTGGCCCTACTTATATGGACAAAACAGGTCGTAATGGCTTAAGAGTTGGAGATATTGAAATGTCTGATTTCATTGAAAAGTATCGTTCTCTAGCTAATAAGCACGAGGAGATGATTAAATTCTACGATGTAAACATTCAATACAATCTTCCTGAAATGGAAAAAGAGTTTTTTGAAGCTATAGAAGAGTTAAAAAAACTAACTTTTATTGACAGTGAAGATTTTTTAGCTAAAGCTCAAAAAGAAGGCAAATCTATTCTTTGTGAAGGAGCTCAAGGTTCTTTATTAGATGTTGACTTTGGAACTTACCCTTTCGTTACTTCTTCTAACACCACCGCTGCAGGAGCCTGTACAGGTCTAGGAATTGCTCCCAATAAAATAAAAGATGTTTTTGGGATTTTTAAAGCCTACACTACTCGCGTAGGCTCTGGTCCATTCCCTACAGAAGATTTCGGTACAGATGGAGAAACAATGGCAAAAGTAGGAAATGAGTTTGGATCTGTCACAGGACGCGCTAGACGTTGTGGATGGTTAGATTTAGTAGCTTTAAAATACGCTATTCAAATTAATGGAGTAACCCAGTTAATGATGATGAAAGGAGATGTCCTTTCTGGTTTTGAAACACTAAAAGTTTGTAACGCTTACAACTACAAAGGAGAAACAATAAAACATCTACCCTTTTCTATTGAAGAAGAAAACCTTACTCCTATTTACACTGAGTTTAAAGGTTGGAAGGCAGACCTAACAAATATGAGCACTTTCGAGGAGCTCCCTATAGAATTAAAAAACTATATTCAGTTTATCGAAGAAGAACTAGAAGTGCCTATTATGATTATATCTGTAGGTCCTGACAGAAAACAAACAATTATTAAATCTTAAAATAAAAGAATAGATATCTAAAAAATAAAATTCAACATCTAGTTTATCATTTCAAGCATAGGAGAAGCCATATTATCAACATTATATGACTTCTCCTTTTCGCTTAAACCATTATTTGCTTCATCATAAAAATCATTCTGATACCATTTAAACTTAAAATACACTGGATTAAAAAGTAAAATTCTCGATCTGTTTTTTCACTTTAAAACAACTCGAACAAACGGTTGAGTATATAATTAAAATCATCGTTAGTTCGAACCCAAAGCATATCGAGAACCAACACTAATTTTTATTGCTTTTGTAGGATAGTGTCTAAATCAACATGCGGCTTATCACTCCGATAAGGAGGAATCTCATAATCAACATTATGTAATTTCTCCCTCTGGTCGAAATGAAAAGATTGCGAACTTTTTAGACAGCCTCAAGGCTGAAAAAATAGTATTTATGAGGAACTTTCAAAGTTTAAATGGTACATTTTTTTATTTTTTCCTCTATACACTATTAATCCACCAAGTTAGTTCCTCTACAAAAGATTAATAAAAATTATTTTTTCATTTTTAACCACTATATTTGTCGTATAAAAAACAAGTTAATAAAGTGGAGCACTTAATAGAAGACGGCAAGTATAAATATTTTGAAGCAGGGGAAGGGACTCCAATTGTAATCTTACATGGATTAATGGGAGGTCTTAGTAATTTTGGTGGAGTTGCCGAATACTTTCCTAACAAAGGTTATAAAGTGGTAATACCTGAATTGCCTCTATATACCCAAAATATATTAAAAACAAATGTAAAAGCATTTGCAGTATATCTTAAGAACTTTATAAATTACAAAGGTTTTGACCGAGTTGTCCTTGTTGGCAATTCTTTAGGAGGGCATATTGCCTTATATTTCACAAAACTTTTTCCTGAAAAAGTTTCTGGTCTAGTCATTACAGGAAGTTCTGGTTTATATGAAAGTGCTATGGGAGAAAGCTATCCCAAGCGAGGCGATTATGAATACATTAAAAAAAAATCAGAGGATGTTTTTTACGATCCTGCTGTTGCTACAAAAGAAATTGTTGATGAGGTATATGCAACAGTAAACGATCGCATTAAACTTTTAAAAACACTTACAATTGCCAAAAGTGCCATACGTCATAACATGGCTAAAGATTTACCTAAAATGCACGTTCCTACAGGAATTATATGGGGTAAACAAGATAAAGTAACACCTCCAGAAGTAGCAGAAGAATTTCACAGACTACTTCCTAATTCTACTTTATACTGGATAGACCAATGTGGACATGCTGCAATGATGGAACATCCTAAAGAATTTAACAGAATTCTAGAAGAATGGCTAGAAACAAAAGCAGAGCATAAATAATAACTTTCCCCTTCGTATAAGGGGATTTATTTTGTATATATGAAAATTAATACCGCTGAATTTATCATAAGTAACTCGATTGTTAGTAAATGTCCACAGGAACGTTTACCTGAATATGCTTTTATAGGAAGATCTAACGTAGGAAAATCTTCTTTAATAAACATGTTAACCAATCATAAAAATCTAGCAAAAACATCTTCAAAACCAGGCAAAACCCAACTAATTAATCATTTTAAAATTAACAACAATTGGTTTTTAGTTGACTTACCTGGATATGGTTATGCAAAAGTTTCTAAAAAAACAAAAGAAGTCTTTCAAAAATTCATTACAGATTATTTTGAAAAACGAGAGCAATTAGTTTGCGCTTTTGTATTAATAGATATACGTCATGAGGCTCAGAAAATAGACTTAGAATTTATTACATATCTTGGCGAAATTGGAATCCCTTTTTGTATTATTTTTACAAAAGCTGATAAAATAAGCAAAGGTAAAACCGAACAAAATGTTGCTGCTTATCGCAAGGCATTATTAGCTAACAATTGGGAAGAAATGCCACAACATTTTATAACATCATCATTAGATACAATAGGTCGGGACGATGTTCTAGAGTTTATAGACAACGTAAATCAGGAAATCTTTAAAAACAATGATAATTTTATCTAATAGAAAAGAGATCCAAAAAATCGAAACTCAACATCTAGCCTATCTCTTCTAAAATAGGAGAAATCACATAATATAGATATGTGATTTCTCCCTTTTACCGACATAACAGTATTTTTATCTTTCAGATCGTTTTTTTATTTAAATGACTTAAGCTCCATCTTAAAGAATCCTGTATCTTCATAAACATTACCAATATCATCGTTCCAAAAAACATAAGAATCATTAATAGCTGTTGTTGTGGAAAACTTAAATACTTTACAATGAAATGTTCCTGCTGGCACCGTAATCACAGAATCTATATCTATAACTTTATGTGTTACAACCGCTTTATCCGATCTAGTATATTTCCATTCTTCATTTAACTTAGCATTTTTTTTATAGTTTTTCGAAAAATAATCTTTATCATTATTAGAATCAATCAAAAGAAAATCACCTTCTTGTTTCATTAAATCTACACTAGACCTATGTAATTTACCAAATGTGTCATAAAATCCTCTTGTAACCAAAAACCCTTCTCCATTACAATTACCAAAAGTCATTTTCATTGTTCCTGAATTTATTCCAAATTGAAAAAAATCAAATACAAGTTCTTTTCCCGTTTTCAAAAAAGGTATTGACGACTCACAATTTCCATTACTACTATCAGGTGCTACACCTATATTATTTTCTTTACTACAAGAAACTAAAAACAAACAGATGTAAAATAAGGATAACTTTCTTTTCAAGATTTTCATAATTTTCCTATTCATTTAATTCTAATTTTTCAGCAAAATAATCACAAAAATCGCGCATCGTTGCACTCATTTTTTCATCAGCGGTTGCACGTTCAAAAGTATCTGCCATAGCTACCAATGTCTGATGAAAGAATATCTTCATTTCATCTACAGGCATATCTTTTGTCCACAAATCAATACGCATTGTTTCTTTTACATTGCTGTCCCAAATATTCAGCATGAATGCTTTTGCTTCTTGCTTTTCCACTCCTCCATCTTTTGCTGTCCAATGCAATTTTTCAGGAATATGATTTTCATCTAACGAGATTTCAAACTTAATATCGGATGTTTTTGTTATTGGCATTTTAAATTTTAGAATTTTAGAATTTAATTAACTAAATTCTTATTAAACATTTCATTAAATAATGAGTTAACGACTAACTCTTTACAGGTTTATATTTCGACTTTTTAAAAAGTTCTTTTGCATCTAAAACAAGCATCTTTTGCAGAGGAGTGTCATTCTGATCCATATAAGTACGAACAATCTGCCAACCAATCCACGCTCCTATACGGGCAGGGGTTTGATTATCACTTTCTAGTCCAAATTTAGAAAAGGGTCCTGGCGTTATTAATTTCTGAACTAACATAGGGTTTGTATCATATAACATTTTTTGTTCTATCATAAATCGCCAAATATTTTCATCATTTTCCTCACACCATTTTAACTCTTCTGTAGTATATGCAATTTTATCTTCATCTAAGGTTGTAGGTAACAAAACATCTTTTAAATAAAGTTTCTTTCCTTCATAAATCATTTGTGACAAAAAATCACGATCAGTAGGCGGTTTAACTTTATATAGAGCAAATGCGTCTACTATATCAGGCATCATTTGTAAGGGTTCAAATCTTCTTTTTAAGAATTCAGGGTATTCATAAAAACGATGTGATTTACCTAAATATAATTCTAAAGAAATAATTAACATATTCTTATCGGGAGCATAAATAACTTTATAATCAGGATCCATGTCTTGAATAACTGTATATACTTTAGGTATTCTGGTTTTTGGAAAATAGTATTTTATATATTTAAAAAGAGTTTCTATATTTTTCTTTTCAAGATCAAAATTATCGTATCTCTTTTCCACTTCCTTATATAGTGCTCTCCATTGTGGGTTTACCATCTTTTCGGCTAAAAATTGTTCATCAACTTGAGGAGGAAAGAAAAAAGGATATTTTTGTTTTAAATTGGGTAAATCAGAGGGTTTTGATTCAAAAAAGGCTTTATCATAACGATCTACCACAACATTTACATTCATTTCTTCTGCTTGATCTTTTACTTTTTCGTTTTTTTTACAAGAAAAAAGGGAAAGGATTATAAAAGTTAATGCTATATGTTTCTTCATTTTACTATAATTGTATTAAGATCACCTCAAAACGGTTTATGACGTAATTTTATTATTTTTGCAAATATACATTCGTTTTTAATACTATCCTCACTATGCAAAAAATAAGCACTCTAAATGTAGAAAAAGTAAACACATATATCGTAAATTGGTTAAAAGAATATGCTGAAAAAGCAGGAGTAAAAGGCTTTGTTGTAGGTATATCAGGCGGAATAGATTCTGCTCTAACTTCTACATTATGTGCTCAAACAGGACTTACCACCTTATGTGTAGAAATGCCTATACATCAAACTGAAAGCCATGTAAGTAGAGCATACGAGCATATTCATTTATTAAAATCAAGATTTTCAAACGTATCCGATACACGAATAAACTTGACTCCTATTTTTGAGACATTTCAAAAAGAGGTTCCTACATCGGAAATCGAAGACAAGCTTTATTTGGCTTTAGCAAATACTCGCTCACGTTTACGAATGGTGTCTTTGTATTACTTAGCAGGTTTAAACAGTTTGTTAGTCGCAGGAACAGGAAATAAAGTAGAAGATTTTGGGGTAGGTTTTTTTACAAAGTATGGAGATGGAGGTGTAGACATCAGTCCTATAGCAGACTTACTAAAAAGTGATGTTCGCGCTCTAGCAACTTATCTAGAAATACCGGCATCTATCTTAAATGCAAAACCTACTGATGGGTTATTTGGTGATGACAGAAGTGATGAAGATCAATTAGGAGCCAATTATGACGAATTAGAATGGGCTATGGAACAATTAGAGAACGGAAAAACGAGTAATGATTTTGAAGGCAGAGAAAAAGAGGTTTTTAATATTTACTTACGCTTAAACACCATTAATCAACATAAAATAAATCCAATACCTGTATGTGTAATTCCTAAACAATTCAAATAATTTCTACAAAAGTGTAAAATATTTTCTACAACTGATAATCAAGCCTTTATATTTTTATTTGTAATTTTGTACTTACACAATTTTAAACGAATAATGTATGATAAAGATAGGTCTTGCGGATAATCATCCAGTGGTTCATTATGGTATTAAATCATATTTCAAAGAACATTCTGATATTACATTAGTAGGAATCGTGGATAACTTTGACATGATTGAAGAGATGTTAAAACGAAAAGAGGTAGACATCTTAGTCATGGATATGGAGCTAAATGGGTTAAACAGTATTAATAATATTAAAAACTTATTACAAAATTACCGAAAACTTAAAGTTGTTTTATTTTCTAATTTAAACGAACAAATATATGCTCCCAATGCTATAAAAGCAGGAGTTTCATCATTTGTTGAAAAATCAGAAAAACTAGAAAATCTTGCCTCAACAATCATAAAGGTTAACAGAGGATCTGTTGTTTTTAGCGATGCCGTAAAACGCAATATTGCTTTAATATCAAAGCAATCTAAACCAGAACAACCCTACAGAAAATTATCAAGTCGAGAAATCGAAGTATTACGTTATCTATCCAATGGTAAAAAAAACAAAGAAGTAGCAGAGGCTTTGAATTTAAACGAAAAAACGATTAGCACTTATAAACTCCGTTTATTAGCCAAGTTAAATGTAACCAATCTTGTAGACCTTGTCAATAAAGCTAAAACTTTAGAAATTGTCTAATTCTAAAAATTGGACTTTTAGAATAACTTTTTGAACGATCACAAAAAACTTACAAAAACTCTTATTCATAAATTTGTCTTAACAAAAATAGATAATTATGAAAAAGAGTTTTTTACTTTCTTCTCTTATAGGAAGTACTTTATTAATAGGTTGTTCAAAAGATAACAATACTCCAAGCCCTAGTAGCAACGAAATTACATTTCCAACAGGAAAATTAGCAGTAGAGTTAGGCCATCCTGAAAGCGTTCTTTTTGATGGCAAACAATATTTTTATATTTCAGATATCGGAACACAATTAGCTCCTCACGTAAAAGACGGAGATGGAATGATTACAAAAGTAAATATCAACGGTAAACTAATTTCTAAAAATATTAGTAAAGTTTCTTTAAACGCTCCAAAAGGCAGTGTTCTTATAGGCAATACATTATGGATAAACGACATAGATGAGCTAAAAGGAATAGATATTAATACAGGAGAACTTACCGATCGAATTTCTTTTAATGATCTAGGAATTGACTTAACAATAAAAGGAGGCACAGGATTAAATGATCTTGTTAAAGGAAATGACAATAATACTTTATATGCAAGTATTACCAATAATGGCGGTATTTACAAAGTTAATTTAAAAGAAAAAAGCAAAGAAAAAATAGGTGAAAGCAACTTTGTAAATGGCTTATTTTTAACGGATAATACACTATGGAATTGTGCCTTTGCAAACGGATTGTCATTAAAAAAGTTAGATCTAAATTCTAAAAACAATACTGATGCTCTTAACAGCCCAAATGCTTCAGGAGGTTTAGATGGCATAACTCTTATCAATAATGAATTATATATATCTGATTGGGGTAAAGATTACAATGGATCAAATGAAGTAGGATCTATCTTTAAATATAATCCAACAACACAAAAGAGCGAATTAATAGATCTTACTAATAAAATAGGAAAAAAATACCTTAATGGCCCTGCGGATATTAGCAGTTATAACAACTATTTATTTATACCTGCAATGGGAGAAGGAGCTGTTTATATTGTTAAAATTTAAAATTCCCCGATAAAGGAAAATGTTCGAAAAGTCTAAAATTTCATATTTTATTTTATCCTTTTAATCTCACTAATTAAAATAAAATTTGCCATTTTTGTTTAAATAGACTAAGCTTGCTATTTATTACTTTAAATTAAAAATAAACAAAATAATATTTTTACTTTTCGGACGTTTCCTTCTTAAAAAATTAAGAATAACGAGACATAACACGTCCTAATTTACTAGAAAAGTTACCTACTAATTTAGAATAATCCATTACCGTATATAAAATTTCAGAGTTATCAGCCTGTGGATCAGGCGATAATTGTCCTTTTACTTCTTCTATAATTTTATTTACTAAAAACCATCGTAAACTCAAAATTGTTTCGGTTACATATTGTCCAATTGTTTGATCTTTTAATTTTACATAAATCAATTTAACTTCCCAATTATGCAAACTCATTTTTTCATCTTCCATTAAAATAGAAGTTACCTCTTGTGCTAATTCTGGTGTTAGTTGCATCAAGAAATGCTCAATTTCAAATTTTTCATTTTGATGATAATAATTCATCACTTCATTGTAGATTGCTCTAAATAAAGGATTTGCTAACTCTACTTCGTCTTCTTGAAGGCTTAAATAAATTCGCTGGTAAACTTTGTATTTGCTAAACTCTTTTATTTCTTTTAACTCTCCTTCTGGAGTGGCTTTATAGAGATAATCCGCAAATTCTTCTTCTGCGTTTCCGTAGAGCAAAAGAATTTCTATTATTTTGCGTTCTAGCTGGTATTGAACATCTACTTTTGTTTTGGTTTGCTGATCTTCATTTTTTACAACCGTAAATGCTTTTTGTTCTTGTTTTATTTTTTTATTTGATTCTGTAATATCTTTTTGAATCAATTGTGCTAATGTATTAAATAATACTTCTTCTGAAATATCCATAATACGCGAACATTCTTTTATGTATACTTCTCTTTTAATTCGATCTGGTATCTTGGCTATACTAATAATCATATCACGAATTAAGTCTGCTTTTTTAATAGGATCATTTTTGGCTTCTTTCATAAGAAGAGAGGCTTTAAACTGTATAAAATCCATAGCATTTTCATCTAGATAGCGCAATAAATCATCATGAGGTGTTTTTCTTGCAAAACTATCGGGATCATCTCCATCTGGGAAAGTGCATACTTTTACGTTCATTCCTTCCTCTAGTATTAAATCAATTCCTCTGATCGAAGCTCTTAGCCCTGCTGCATCTCCATCAAAAAGAACAGTAACGTTTTTGGTCAAACGATTAATCAAACGAATTTGATCTGGAGTTAGAGCAGTACCAGATGAGGCTACTACATTTTCTATACCTGCTTGATGCATTTGAATTACATCCGTATATCCTTCACATAAATAACAATTATCTTGCTTAGCTATAGCTTGCTTAGCATAATAGATTCCGTATAAGACTTTGGACTTATGATAAATTTCACTTTCTGGGGAATTGACATATTTAGCTACTTTTTTATCGTTAGTTAAAATACGCCCACCAAAACCTAAAACACGACCGGACATACTTTGTATTGGAAACATAACACGTCCTTTAAAACGATCAAAATGTCTACCATCTTCTTTTGTTATTGTCAACCCCGTTTTGTCTAAAAATTCTAATTTATACCCTTTTTCTAAAGCTTCTTTTGTAAAAACATCCCAGCCTTCTGGTGAAAATCCTAAACCAAATTTTTTAATTGTTTCTAATGTAAATCCTCTTTCTTTAAAATAAGAGAGTCCTATTGCTTGTCCTTCATTGGTATTAAACATTGTTTCTTGAAAAAATTTTTGAGCAAATTCAGACACGAGATACATACTTTCTTTTTCATTTGCTACCGCTACTTCTTCTGTAGATTGCTCCGTTTCTTCAATTTCTATATTGTACTTTTTTGCTAGATACCTAATGGCTTCTGGGTAAGAAAAATGCTCATGTTCCATTAAAAAAGTGACTGCATTTCCTCCTTTTCCTGAGCTAAAATCTTTCCAAATTTGTTTTACTGGAGACACCATAAAAGACGGTGATTTTTCATCTGAAAAAGGGCTTAAACCTTTTAAATTGGTACCTGCTCTTTTTAGTTGCACAAAGTCCCCTATAACCTCTTCTACTCTAGCGGTTTCAAAAACAGTTTCTATTGTATTTTTGGAAATCACGATTAATGTTTTAAAAAAGGTTCAAATATACAATTTTAAAAAAGATCGTCTTATTATATAATAAAACGAATCTATATAAAAAAGAAAACCTTGTTTTTGGATATCGTTTATATAAAAAACCGTTTCTAATAATACCTAAGTATTTTTAACAAAAAAAGGTGTCCTTTTTTTCCGGACACCTTTTTTGTTACTTTAATCTAAAATCTGGTTTTTTTCGCACATCATTACTTTTAAACATATTGATATTACTAATTTTTGTAATACTATTTACTTTGTCCTTTTGCGTAAACCAATCTGATGGTGTTTCTGCTTTTACCAAATTTTCATTCGTAATAACTTCAGTACAATTATTTATAACTGAATTGACTATTTTTATTTGTTTATAATTTTCTTTTTCTAAATATTTATCGTCCATAGCAACAACGCTTGCAAAACCAGAAATGACACATTTATTCATTTCAACAAATGAATCTGTTTTTACGGAAATAGCTTCTTTTACTAATCCCATAGCGTTATCCTCGTTGCTAACCATTGTTACATTATTGAGTTTGATAACTGTTTTTTTACGAGTGGGATCAAAATTTTCTAGTTTATCATAAGTATCTATTTCCATAACTCTTGAACGAGTATTATCTGAAATATAAGGATTTCGTATGGCTATTGAATTACTCATTGTACAAATAGCCCCCATAGAAAAGTCAAAATCATCATCTGCATTTTGAAATGAGATAATATTATTCATATCAAAGGTTCCGCCCACAACTTCTAATCCATCATCCTTAGCCATACTAATTTGGATGTTTTCTATTTTAGTCTTTTTTCCTACGGCTCCTAAAGTCAAACCATTTAACATGGTTTTTTCATTTAATTTTTTTCCTGCAAATTCTATACGTACATATTTCAAAACACCTGAATCACTATTTTCGTTATTCCCTCCAAAAAGATTATATTTAGGGTTTGGATCATAAATAGAAGAAACTATACCTCCATAACGATTAACGGGTGCATCTCCATAAATAATAATACCTCCCCAATCTCCTGATTTTCTATCTGAAGTTCCTTTACTTGATGTAAACACAATAGGATCTGTTTCAGTTCCTTCTGCCTTTATTTTTGATCCTTTAGTAACAATTAAAGTTCCATTAGAGTCAAAATCACCACGCATCACTACACCTGGCTCTAAGGTTAGAGTTGCTCCATTAACTACATATACAGACCCCATTATTAGATAAGTTCCTTTTTTAAGAGTTGTATTTTCCCCTATCTCTCCATTTAATATTCTACTAGGTGCTGCATAATCTTGTGTCTTAGGCTTAAAATTTGTCCAATTATTAAACCAATTGAAATCACCATAAACTCCTTGTACATTTTGTGCTTGACTGGAAGCAAATACTAATAATAGTACACTTAATAACTTTTTTTTCATTTTTTGGGGTTTTATCTATAAAAAATAGTGACAAAACTACTTTTTAGTTTATTAATAAACAACCCTTCTATTAACAAAAAATTGTTAAATAATAATTTAAAAATGTTTTATCTATGAAAAATTATCAATAATTATACCAAATAAGCTAAATTTAATTTAAATCAAATCTTAATACTAAGGAAATATTATTCTGATTAATCATGTTATTCTTAAATGAAGGCGTTATATCATGTTTTAGATATAAACTAATTTCTTTGTAACCTATATAAGTTCCTAAACTATAAACAAATTTATTTACATTAAAACTGCCTTTCTCTTCTAAAATACAGTTATGGTTATTTTCTTTATATCCTATGTTTTGTTTTTAAATTAAATCTTAAAAATCCTCCTATTTCAAAACGAAAACTTTTTTATGTGTGAAAAATATTTTTTCCATTTATTATGGGTGATTTTGAAAAATCTAACTCTAAATATAGAGGAAAAACTAAATTTACGACTTTAAATCTTGAGTCATCTACTGGTTTAGAAAAGTTATCCAGAAACGTTTGATGCTCTCCTTCTATAAAAAACGATTATTTGTTGGTCTTAAATTATTGTACTGAACTGAAAAACCATATTTAAAATGTAATAAATTATACCATTTAAACTTAAGATATACTGGATTAAAAAGTAAAGTTCTCGATCTGTTTTTTTTCATTTTAAAACAACTCTAACAAACGGTTGAGTATTAATTGGATTCATCGTTAGCTCGAACGCGAAGCGCATCAAGAACCAACACTTATTTTTATTGCTTTTGTAGGATAGTCTCTAAATCAACATGCAGTTTATCACTACGTAAGGAGGAGCCTCATAATCAAGATTATGTGATTTCTCCCTTTGATCAAAATAAACTGTGTTTATTTTGAGCATCTCATGTAATCTCTAGCATTTGGGCTATTTCCTGATGTTCATATCCGTCTATCACATAAAGATTAAAACCATCTGTATCCTAATGGTAATTTGTCTATCAAAAACTTGAATAGCTCCTACAGATAATTTGCTTTCAATATCATTGTATGTATCTTCTATTATAGCTTCATCTTCTAGAAATACGACCTCTTTTTTTACTCTGAGAAAAGAAACACATTCATTAACCATTATTTTTCTTATTTAACCTCCAAAACTCCCTTTATGTTCATTTTTTTTAAGATTCATAAAAGCGGTAATGATTCAATTATCGTCTATTTATAATGAGGACAAAAAATTGAAAAAGTTTGTATTGTATTTTAAAAAATTATTTTTTTCTTTCAATTACATAATTAACCATTAAGATCAAGGCTTTTTTGTAATCTGATTCAGGGAAGTCAGCAAGCAACATTAATGCTTCCTCTTGAAATTCAATCATTTTTTTTTCAGCGTATGCAAGTCCATTATTTTCTTTCACGAATGTTATAACTTCTTTTACACGCTTTTTATTTTTGTTATGGTTTTTTATAGAATTAATTAACCATTTTTTTTCTTTGGAACTACATGTATTAAGAACATAAATGAGCGGAAGTGTCATTTTTTGTTCTTTTATATCAATTCCTGTTGGTTTGCCTATAGCTTCTTCTGAATAATCAAAAAGGTCATCTTTTATTTGAAATGCCATCCCTATAAGCTCTCCAAATTTCCTCATTTTTTCTATTAATACAGAGTCATCAGGTCTAACGGAACACGCCGCTAAAGAACAACAGGCCGCAATTAGAGTTGCTGTTTTTTGCCTAATAATTTCATAATATATTTCCTCTGTTATATCTAAGCGACGAGCTTTTTCTATTTGAAGTAATTCTCCTTCGCTCATTTCACGAACCGCAACTGAAATGATTTTTAACAAATCAAAATCTCCGTTATCTATTGAAAGTAACAACCCTTTTGACAATAAGTAATCTCCTACTAAAACTGCTATTTTATTTTTCCAAAGTGCGTTTATAGAGAAAAAACCACGACGGCGATTACTATCATCTACCACATCATCATGAACTAAAGTAGCGGTATGTATCAATTCTATTACTAATGCTCCTCGATAAGTTCGATCTAAAACCCCTTCTTCTGAAATCATCTTAGCAGTAAGAAAAACAAACATAGGACGCATCTGTTTTCCCTTCCTATTTACAATATAGTAAGTAATTCTGTTTAATAATGCTACTTTAGAAGACATAGAGGAATGAAACTTTTTTTCAAAAAGCTCCATTTCCTTAAGTATCGGTTGTTTTATTTGAGAAGTAATATCCATTTAAGGTTTCAAAATTAAAATAATTTCGGTATATAAAAAAGATTTTTTATTAGACTATAATTAAACCTTTTTTTAGTAATTTGGTCTAACCTATAAAACCTAAAACTTTTGATTATGAGAACTAAAAATTTTATCATTGCCTTATTTAGTGCTTTTACTGTACTAATGAGTTGCAACAAAGAAGAAAATGAAAATTTATACACCCCAGAGGTTACTGAGGATGATATGTCTGCTTCAGCAAAAACAGATGCAGCTGTTGAAGATCTTTCAAGTGTTGTACTTGAACAATTGGGAGAACTCAATCTAGCAGCAAGAACAATATCAACAGAAAGACAAACCCCTGCTTGTGCTATAATAAGCGTATCTCCTCAAGCTCCCTACACTCCTGGGCAAGTAATTACCAAAACCGTTGATTTTGGAACAGTAGGTTGCACTATGCCAAATAACAACGTATTAAAAGGGAAAATCATCATTAAATTTACCTATCAGCCTAAATCAACTTCTCATACACTTACCTATTCCTTTGAGAATTTTTATCATAATGGTATAAAAGTAGAAGGTACCAGAACGATTACAATAACAAGAGGTACCTCAACAGCCAATCCTAACGAACACTTAATTTTTAAAATTGACTTAAACCTAACAGTTACTTTAGAAAATGGTAAAACTTTAAAAATAACAGGAACTAAAACAAGAGAAATTATTGAAGGACAAGGTACACCCGAATTATCCGATAATGTTTACCAAATTACGGGTAACTGGGAAACTGTGTTTCCTAGCGGAACAGTAAGAATAGCCAATATAACTTCTCCTTTAATTGTAAAATTAAATTGTCAATATATTGTAAAAGGAATTATTTCTTATTCAAAATTAGACAAAATAGCTGCTACTCTAGATTTTGGAAACGGAGAGTGTGATAATAAAGCTTCCTTAACAATCAATGGTGTAAATTATCAAATCACTCTTAGAAAATAATCATGTACCATAAAAGGATAGATTATTAATTATAATCTATCCTTTTTCTTTTTATCCTAAAAATTAAAAAACCTCCTTAGCAATTGCCTTAATATTTTCAGCTTTACCCATAGAATAATAGTGTAATACTGGAATTCCAGCTTTTACGAGCTCTTTACTTTGAGCAATACACCACTCAATACCAATTTGTTTAACCGCTTCATTGTCTTTTGCTTTCACGACCGCCATGATTAAATCATCAGGCAATTCCAAACTAAAACGATGCGGGATAAGATTCAATTGTTTTTTTGTAGCAATAGGTTTTAGCCCTGGAATAATAGGAACATTGATTCCTGCTTTTCTACATTTTGACACAAAATCAAAAAACTTTTTATTATCAAAAAACATCTGAGTGATGATATAATCTGCCCCATTTGCAATTTTTTGTTTTAAAAAATGAATATCACTATCTAAACTAGGAGCTTCCATGTGTTTTTCAGGATATCCCGCCACTCCTATACAAAAATCTGTGGCATTTGTATTTTGTAAATCAGCATCGAGATACTTTCCATTATTCAAATCACTGATTTGTTTTACCAATTCTGATGCGTATCCGTTTCCGTCCTTTTCTGGTTTAAAATAAATTTCGCTTTTCACGGCATCGCCACGTAACGCTACTACATTATCAATTCCTAAAAAATCAAGGTCAATCAATAAATTTTCTGTATCTTCTTTTGTGAAACCACCACATAAAATATGCGGTATAGCATCAACATTATATTTGTTTTGTATGCCAGCACAAATCCCTACAGTTCCTGGACGTTTTTTTACAATTTTCTTTTGCAACAAACCATTGCCTAACTCCTTATATTCATATTCTTCGCGATGATAGGTAACATCAATAAAAGGTGGATTAAATTCCATTAACGGATCAATCCCATCAAAGATACATTGAATGTTTTGTCCTTTTAATGGCGGTAAAATTTCAAAGGAAAATTGCGTTTTCCCACTCGCTTTTGCTATATGTTCTGTTACTTTCATAAATTTAAGTCTTAAAGTCGAAAGTCGAAAGTCGAAAATCACATTATACGTTATGATTTTAGACATTTGACTTTGGACTAATTTAATCTGCTATATTAGGTGCCAACCATTTCGTTGCTTCTTCGACTGAAATCCCTCGTCGTTTAGCATAATCGCATACTTGGTCTTCTTTTATTTTACCAAGCCCAAAATACTTACTTTGTGGGTTTGCAAAATAATAGCCTGAAACGGATGCAGCAGGCCACATTGCCATACTTTCTGTGAGTTTAACCCCTATGGTTTCTTCTACTTTTAGCAACTCCCAAATGATAGGCTTTTCGAGATGATCTGGACAGGCAGGATATCCTGGTGCTGGTCGAATTCCTTTATAATTTTCTTTGATTAATTCGTCATTAGTCAAATTTTCATTTGCATCATAGCCCCAAATTTCTTTACGAACTTTCAAATGAAGATATTCTGCAAAAGCCTCGGCAAAACGATCACCTAACGCTTTAACTAAAATGGCATTGTAATCATCTAATTCCTTTTCAAATTCGGCTGCTTTTTCATCAACACCAAAACCCGTAGTTACACAAAAACACCCTATATAATCTTGAATTTCTTCAATTGGCGCTATAAAATCAGCTAAGGCTATATTAGGAGCCCCAACCGTTTTTTGTGATTGCTGGCGAAGGGTTAAAAATTGAACCAATGGTACCCCTTTTTCATCAGACACTAAAATATCGTCATCATTGATTTGATTTGCGGGATAAATTCCCAAAATTCCTTTAGCAACAAACCATTTTTCCTTTACAATTTGGGATAGCATTTCTTGTGCATCAGCAAACAATGCTGTAGCTTGTTCTCCCACTACTTCATCTTTTAATATTGCTGGAAACTTACCATACAATTCCCAAGATTGAAAAAACGGTGTCCAGTCGATAAAATCAACTAATTCTGCTAAATCCACTTCAATGGTTTTATTACCTATAAAGTTTGGTTTAACAGGTTCATACACTTTCCAATCGATTTTCAATTTATTTTGGCGCGCCTCTTTAATTGATAAGAAATTCTTCTCCCGACTTCTGTTCAAATATCCTTCTCGTAAGATATTGTATTCTTCACGCAACGATTTAGCATAATTTACTTTAGTCTCCGTTTGCAACAAATTAGTCGCCACAGTTACCGCTCGAGAAGCATCATTTACATGCACGACTGTTTCTTTATACTCTGGTGCAATTTTCACTGCTGTATGTGCTCGAGAAGTTGTTGCACCACCAATCATGACTGGAATTTTGATATTTAGTTTATCTAGTTCTTTCGCTAGATAGACCATTTCGTCTAACGAAGGGGTAATCAAACCACTTAAACCAATAATATCTACATTCTCTTTAACAGCAGTTTCAATTATTTTTTCTGGTGGCACCATTACCCCTAAATCGATAATTTCAAAATTATTACAGGCTAATACTACCGAAACAATATTTTTACCTATATCATGTACATCGCCTTTTACTGTTGCCATCAACACTTTTCCAGCTGATGAAGAACTTCCATCTTTTGATGCTTCAATAAAAGGTAATAAATAGGCAACGGCTTTTTTCATTACACGAGCTGATTTTACTACTTGTGGTAAAAACATTTTTCCGCTTCCAAATAAATCACCCACTACATTCATTCCGTTCATCAAGTGATTTTCAATCACTTCAATAGGACGAATTACTGTCAAACGAGCTTCTTCAACATCAATCTCTATAAATTCATCTACACCTTTGACTAATGAGTGTGTTAAACGTTCCTGAACAGAACCTTGTCGCCATTCTTGTCCTGATCTTTCTGCGGTTTTAACTTCTCCTTTTACACTTTCGGCAAAATCCAAGAGACGCTCTGTTGCATCGTCTCTTCTATCTAAGATAACATCTTCGACGTGTTCAAGTAAATCTTTTGGGATATCATCATAAATGGTCAACATTTCTGGATTTACAATTCCCATGGTCATTCCGTGTTGAATGGCATGATACAAGAAAACAGAATGCATGGCTTCACGCACTACATCATTACCACGGAATGAAAAGGATACATTACTCACCCCACCGCTAATGTGTGCATGCGGTAAATTTTCACGCACCCATTTAGTGCCTCTAAAAAAATCTAAGGCATTTAATCGATGTTCTTCCATTCCTGTGGCTACTGGGAAGATATTCAAATCAAAAATAATGTCTTGTGGTGGAAATTTTACTTCATTAACTAATATATCGTACGATCTTTGACAAATTTCGATACGACGTTCATAATTATCAGCTTGGCCAATTTCGTCAAAAGCCATTACAATTACTGCCGCTCCATATCGTTTAATCAATTTAGCATGGGCTACAAAGGTATCTTTTCCTTCTTTCAAAGAGATTGAATTTACCACACACTTGCCTTGAACCACTTTAAGTCCTGCTTCGATGATTTCCCATTTTGAACTATCAATCATTATGGGAACTCTTGAAATATCTGGCTCAGCGGCAATGAGATTCAAGAATCTAGTCATGGCTTGTACGCCATCTAGCATTCCTTCATCCATGTTAATATCTATGATTTGAGCACCACCCTCAACTTGTTGTCTGGCAATTTCTAGTGCTTCATCGTATTTTTCTTCTTTTATTAATCGAAGGAATTTTCTTGAACCTGTTACGTTAGTACGTTCCCCCACGTTTACAAAAACACTAGTAGGCGTAATTATTAAAGGCTCTAATCCTGACAATAGTAAGTTTCTTCTTTCCTGACTCATTGTATCAATCTACTACTTGTGGGGTTCTAGGCTTGTAATTTTTAGCAATTTCTGCCATTAACTTGATGTGTTCTGGAGTTGTCCCACAACAACCTCCAAT
Organism: Flavobacterium sp. TN-1; assembly: GCF_052828645.1. Lineage (NCBI taxonomy): Bacteria > Pseudomonadati > Bacteroidota > Flavobacteriia > Flavobacteriales > Flavobacteriaceae > Flavobacterium > Flavobacterium sp. TN-1. Next base: position 1,512,236 of record NZ_CM128253.1, on the reverse strand, counting down.
TATATTTACTAAATTTTCTTCTAAATACTCTTTTATAAATGCTTGTGTTTGTTCTGGCGATTCATCATATTCTCCAAAAGCATTAGGCAATCCAGCATTAGGGTGCGCCGAAACGTTGAATGACGTATTGTGTGCTAGTGTTTTTAAATACGGTTTTAGCAGGTCAGCTCCTAAAGCACAATTAAAACCAACGCTCAATAACGGTATATGTGATACAGAAATCAAAAATGCTTCGACAGTTTGCCCAGACAAAGTTCGTCCTGAAGCATCTGTGATTGTTCCAGAAACCATGATTGGCACCTCAATATTACGTTCTTCTTTAACTTCTTCAATAGCAAATAAAGCTGCTTTAGCGTTTAGTGTATCAAAAATTGTTTCTACTAATAACAAATCGCATCCTCCATCTAAAAGGGCTTCTACCTGCTGTTTATAAGCTATCCGCAAATCATCAAATGTTACTGCTCTATAACCAGGATCATTAACATCAGGCGACATGGATGCTGTACGGTTTGTAGGACCAATGGAACCTGCAACAAACCTTGGTTTATCTGTAAATTCATCTGCTACTTCACGGGCAATCTTTGCCGACTGGTAGTTTAGCTCATACACTAAATCTTCCATGTGATAATCTGCCATTCCGATGGTTGTTCCAGAGAATGTATTGGTTTCTACAATATCAGCTCCTGCCTGAAAATACAAACGATGTACCTCTTTAACGGCTTCTGGCTGTGTTAAAGAAAGTAAATCGTTATTTCCTTTTAACGGATGTGGAAAATCCTTGAAACGATCACCTCGAAAATCTTCTTCCTCAAATTTATAGCGTTGCAACATGGTTCCCATTGCGCCATCGAGCACAAGGATGCGTTGCTTTAAAATATCTTGAAGGAGCCCCCTAGCCCCCAACGGGGGAACAGCGTCTAGTTGAAAATTACTCATATTCTTTCTTATCATTCTAGTTGAATGGTATACCATTGAAATTTTGACTACAAAAAATTGCTCATGAAAGATGTTATCCTGAAGTGGGAGAAAAAAAACAAAAGTTATCTTTTCTATATATTAAATCAATTATATACAGATAGAATGTAGCACCTTTCCAAATTGGGAGGTTGCTAAGCGTTCGTTGGGTCTATTCCCTCCCGCTTTCTTGATAACAACAATAAACTTATGAACAGGGCAAAGATAACTCGTACAATTTTAAAAAGAAAATTATTCCGAATTTTACTAATTATCCTTAAATTTAATTATATATTTTCTAATAAATCACATTATAAGAAAATAATTTTTAGCATTAAAAAACAAACATGAATTATTTACAGCAAAAACACCGTAAGCGTTTCATGTTTAAAAGTTAATTAAAACACAAATTGACATTCTTTTTTACGAATCAGTATTCCTAAATCATTAAATCTTCATACGCTTTCACATTGAAATTGAAACCATAAAACTAAACCTCAACGCCCTCTCTTACTTTGAGTTGTTCCGCTACTTTAAGTACATCAGCTAAAACACCACGAGCGGTTACTTGCTTACCAGCACCTGCACCTTGTATGACCATAGGAATAGCTCCATACGAATCCGAATAGATTTCGATTAAATTATCAGCTCCACGTAATTGTCCCAAAGCTGAACTGGCTGGAACCGAAACTAATTTGACCGACAATTCTTTTTTCAAAACATCAAAATCACCCACATAACGCAGTACATTCCCTTCTTTTTCTACAATTTTTTTATTTTCAAATACTGCATCCAAAAGCACTTTTGATTTATTATAATGCTTTACAGGTAAAGTTGCCATCTCCTCCGATACAAGCGATTGAATTTTAATATCTGAAAATTCAAAATCATAGCCCAACTCACGAGCAAGAATGAGAAGTTTACGAGCGACATCATTTCCACTCAAATCCTCACGAGAATCAGGTTCTGTCAAGCCAGCTTGTTCAGCGTCCATTAAAATTTTCGAAAAAGAACGGTCTTCCACTCCAAAACGATTAAAAACATAGCTAATTGTCCCCGAAAAAACGCCTCTGATTTTAGTAATTTTTTCTCCAGCTAAATGCAAATCTTGAATCGTTTGAACGACTGGTAAACCAGCTCCTACATTGGTTTCATAAAGAAAAAGCCTATCAAATTTCTTTAATTGACGACGTAATTCTTTATAAAAATCAAAATGAATTGTATTTGCCTTTTTATTGGCAGAAACTATGTGAAATCCATTTTGAACCAAAGGAATATAACGTTTTATAATATCTGAACTTGCAGTTGCGTCTACTACAATTAAGTTTTCCAATTCATTATTTATCACATAATCAAAAATAGCATCCAAATGAAAAGGGACTGCATTCTTAGAAAAGTCGGCTTCCCATTGATTTCTAACTCCTTCTTTTTCATAAAAAGCAACTGTAGCATTCGTAATTATAGGAATCCGTAAATCGATATTACGTTGTTGTAGAAAAAACTGCTGACTTTCTAATACTTGTTGGATGAATGTACTTCCTACATTTCCTATTCCAAACAAAATAACATTAACTCTGATAACTGACATTTTTAGTTGTTTTTAAATTAAAAATTGGCAATAAAAGTTGCCCCAATTGTTCATATTCTATCAAAAAAGCATCATGCCCATGAACGGAATTAAGGGTATGAATAAAAAGTTTTTCATATTTTGTACTAAAGCGCTGATGCAAATTCATATTTTCATAAGCCATAAAAAGCCCATCAGAATCAATAGTTATTTGATGAATCACCGCAGTGGTTTCTTTAAAAAAAGATTCAAGAGCAACATCGTCAACAAATTGCCCAATTGTTTTCAACAAATGATTCATTAATTTATAAGCCGAGAGGGAAAAACGCATTCCTAATGTTTGCCCATGAAAATCCAACCACTTTTCGACAGCATACATCCCTTTAATTTGTTCTTTTTGAAATTTCAAATCGATAGCTAGCGGGCTACGATAAAGCATCATAGCCAGTTTACGAGCATCTTCAACAGGAAAAGCAGAATGGTTTAATATATCATCTTGAATTTTCACCTGAGCGATTAACCAATCATTAGCTTTATAATTAGATGCAATAGGAATTACATATTTTATGGCCTTAGGCCTCAAAAAAGCCATTTCCCATACAATACCACCTCCTAAACTCCCACCTATAAGCGCATAAACTTCATGAACACCTATTGACTCTAAACCCTCCCAAAATAATTTTGCAATATCTTGAGTAGTAAAATCTTTATAATTTTGAATCAAACTCCCTTGCTGATACCCATTACCAATTATATTAAAAGCAACAACAGAAAAAAATTGAGTATCGATTACTTTATCTAGCCCCACTAATGACTTCCACCATCCTTGTTCACCAGCAACATTTGAATTCCCCGTTAATGCGTGATTGACCACCACAACGGGCGCTGTACCAAGTGGCTGACCAAAAACCTGATAGGATAATTTTAGAAACGGAATGGTTTTCCCAATTCCTAATTTATAATTAAAGACATCAATTTCATTTAACATTTGACTAATCGTTTTACGTTTAAATAATACACTACTTACGGATAAAAAAAAGCCCTTTTGAAAGTATTACCAAAAGGACTTATAAACACAAACAACCAAGATTTAAGTCTTTATATACTGGTAATAGCTAGGTGCCGCACAACAGCACATCATAAAGTAGCAACACATCGCTTTTTTTATTGTTAACATCTCTTATTCTTTTAAATTATGCACAAAAAAACCTCTGCGAGGCAGAGGTTATAGAAATCACAAATACTTATGCAATACTCACCCCTGCGGAAACTTCCACATCATAAAATCCATATTGCAAATTGTTGTACTCATTTTATTTTTTATTTTTTTACACAGGACAAACTTAGACGCTTTTTCTGTGTAAATAAAATTTTCAGATTATTTTTCTAAATTTTGTTAAAAAAAATCATTAAAATAGATTTAATTACTTAAAAAAGAAATAAAGAGCATTTAAAAAACTAGAAAATAGAATTGTTATAGAATTTGGTTTTCACCCTAGACAAGCAAACAATCTAGAAATTAACAAATTATCCCTAAAACCTCCAAAATATGCACTTTAGAAATCATAATTTTCAAACTCCACACGATAACCAATAAAGCCACTAATAGCAAAGCTGTTCGTTGCGGAATTTTCCCTACAAGCTTGGCCGCCAATGGTGCAGCTAGAGAACCTCCAAGAATTAAACCTGCTATAATATACCAGTGACTGACTCCTATCGCTAAAAAGAATGTTACAGAAACGGCTAGCGTCACAAAAAACTCCGCTAAACTTACGGTTCCAATTACATATTTAGATTTTTTCCCTAATGACAACAAGGTAGAAGTAACAATAGGTCCCCAACCACCTCCTGAGAAAGCATCTAAAAATCCTCCAGAAAACCCTAATACTCCCGTGGCGACGCTTTTTTTACGTTCTAAAGGTTTACGGCGTAACGCTAGTCGTAACAAATTTAAGCCCATTATCATTGTATAGGCAGACAAGAGCATATAGGTCTCTTTTTCGTAAGTCTTCCCTAGATATACCAATAGCAAAGCTCCAGCTACAGCTCCTATAACCCCTGGCACTGCCAACCAAAACAACAGTCGTTTATTCACATTGCCGAAACGATAGTGCGAATATCCGCTGATGCCACTAGAAAACATTTCGGCGGTATGTATACTTCCACTTATAGCCGTCAAGTTCACCCCAAACAGCATCATACTGGTTGAACAAGTTAATCCATAGCCTAATCCTACAGCTCCATCAACCAATTGTGCAAAGAAACCTACAGCCAACATGATATAAAAAGCAAATGGTATTTGACTTGTAAAATCAAGCAATTGGTGAATAGAAACAATCCCCGAAAATCCGTAGCCTACAAAAACGGCAAAAAACACAATGGATAGTTGGAACGCTAATCGTTGGTATTTTTTATTGGCCTTTTTCTCTTTTTTAGGATTTAATGCTTGAGTAGCTTGATTTAGCACCTCTAATTTTTCTTGAAAATCGCCTTTTAAAGAATCTCGTAAAGCATTTAAACTGTCTAAATTTTCTTCTATAGAATCTGGAATAACATCGGTAAAAAATTCTCGCATTCTACGAGCTAACACAGGCGATTTCCCATTGGTAGAAATCGCTATTTTCATATTCCCTTTATTGACTATCGACCCTAAATAAAAGTCGCATAAATCGGGTTGGTCTGCTGCATTGACTAATATTTGACGAGCATTTGCCAACTTTTTAATGCTTGCATTGACCTCTTTATCATTAGTAGCCGCAATCACAAAATCGATATTTTCTAAATCAGTCTCTTGAAAACTTCTTTCTTCAAATTGAACAGAAGGTTCATTTCTAAGTTTTAGTAACGTAGTATCAAAAATTTCTTTTCCCACTAATTTGATAGAAACATTTGGATTTTGTTTTAATAATGTTTCCATTTTTTCTAACGCTACATTACCACCGCCTACGATGAGAAATCGTTTGCTTTCAGTTTTTAAAAAAACAGGAAAAAGTGTGTTAGTATCCATAATTATTAGTTGCTTAAATCGATGTTATGAAAAATAGAAAAACGAATAATACTCCTATCATAAAACTCGTTACCTGATGTTTTTTGTTGGAACCAATTCATATATCCTACCTCCACAGCAAAACTTTTATTTAATTTATAATTCAATGCGGTATAAATTCTGTTTTGGTCAAACACATTTTTCACAATTTTATTCCCCAAATTAAACATGACCTCATCTTTGATTTTAAAAGTCAGCTTTTCTTCATTTTCTTTTTTAACCAATGGAAAATCAAATCCTAATTGGTATCTAAATCTAAAATTTGAAAATACAAATCCGCCTCTTAGTTCTTCATTTTTCGTTTGATGAAAAAACCTAGCTTCTAGTTTATACCTATGACTAATCGAAAAGAAGTTATATTTTTTCTTAGCATTAAATCCGATGTCAGGACGCAATTCAGGCACAATCAATTTACTATTTGATTCAGGGTTATGCGGACTTTGTAAAAACAGAACCATTCCCACCGAAGCATTGATATTATCAATTAATTTCCTATCTAAATTAGTTCGAAATACTAACTGATGTTGTGCTGCTGGATTGTAAAATTGTCTTTCTTGTATTTCCGAATGGAGTGCCCAATTAGCATTAAATTTTAATTGGTTATAATACCCATACCACAACAACTGTTGGCTTTCTACTTTCTTTTGCGCAAAAGTGAAAGTGGGTATAAATAGTAGTATTATAATCTTTTTCATTTTTTTCTTTTGAGGCTGTCTGAAAAGTAATAAATAAGCATCTAGTTTGTCACTTCGACGACAGGAGAAGTCGCATTATCAGCATTATGTGATTTCTCCCGCTGGTCGAAATGACAAGATTGCGGCTTTTCGGACACCCGCTTCATTCTTAATTTAATATCACTCGGTTAGCGTAATCCCCAAAGGTTTCCCCTTCTTGTTTTTCTTGGGTATAACGTCCTAACAAGACATCTATTTCTGCTAAGATTTGCGCTTCAGTTTGTTTTTCTTTATATAGTTTATTTAATCGTAAACCGTATCTATCACCACCCAGCATAAAGTTATATTGTTCAGGACCGGTGCCTATGAAACCTAGTTCGGCTACATAAGGGCGACCACAACCATTAGGACAGCCTGTCATACGTATGGTCAATGCATCTTCCGATAAGCCATGTTTTGCCAAAAGCAGTTCAATTTTAGTAACTAATACAGGTAAATAACGTTGTGCTTCGGCAAGCGCTAACGGACAAGTAGGCATTGCTACACACGCCATGGAACTTTTACGAATGTTACTTACGTTTTTCTCTATGTCGTATTTGCTCAATAAAGCCTCGACTTTTGCTTTGTTTTCCGTTGAAATTTCGCCTAATAACAAGTTTTGGTTACCTGTAAAAATGAAATTATTTATATTCAATTGTGCCAATTCATACAAAAAGGCTTTTTGCTCAGGTTTTACTACACCGTGTTCTACAAAAAGGGTATAATACCATTGCTCGTCGGCGCTTTGTTCCCAACCGTAACGGTCATTACGCTCAGTAAACGTGTAAGGACGTGCTGGTTCTAATTGAAATCCGATGCGTTTTTCTAGTTCCGCTTTGAAACCTTCTACTGTCATTTTATCTACGGTATATTTTAAACGAGATAATTTACGTTCTACACGATTTCCAAAATCACGTTGCACCGTTAATACTTCATACACCGCTTTTAAGGTTTTTTCTTCGGTATCTGTAAACCCTAACACATCACCTAAACGTGGATACGTCGAAGTATTTCCGTGGGTTGTTCCTAAACCTCCACCTACAACAATATTGAAACCTTTTAATTCATTGTTTTCGATAATGGCAATGAGTCCCAAATCGTTTGTAAACAAATCAACATCATTACTTGGCGGAATTGCAATGGCAATTTTGAATTTACGAGGCAGGTATCTGTTTTCATATAACGGATCAGCTTCTGCCGAACGCTCGTAAATTTTTTCTCCGTCGATAAATACTTCATAATACGCTTGTGTTTTAGGCAACAAAAGGGTTGAAATTTTATCGGCATACGCGTGAATTTGTGCGTGTAGCGGAGACAATTGCGGATGCGAACTAGCAATTACATTTCGGTTTACGTCGCCACACGCTGCAATAGAATCTAATTGTGCTAGATTAAATCCTTGAATCGTTGGGCGCAGTTCGTGTTTTAATAATCCGTGTAACTGTACCGTTTGGCGAGTGGTAATTTTTAAGGTTCCTGTTCCGTACTGTTCTGATATGTTATGTAAGGCGATCCATTTTTCGGCATTGATAACACCGCCTGGAATACGCAAACGAATCATAAACGAATATAATTTGTCTAATTTTTTCGCTGCTCTTTCGGCTCTACGGTCACGATCATCTTGTACATACATTCCGTGAAACTTTACTAGTGTTTCATCGTCTGGTCGTACATTTCCGGTATGGTTATCGATATCGATGCTTTCTTTTAGCGTCCCTCTTAATCCGTCGCTATTGATTTTTATATATTCTACTGGTGATAATTTGTCGCTCATCTTTTTCTTGTTGTTTACACCTGACAGGTTTTTAAAACCTGTCAGGTGTACGATTAATACACGTCTTTTTGATATTTTCCTTGTTCTTCTAATTGGTCTAACACTTCTTTTGCTTTTTCTACTGAGATGTTTCTTTGGGAAGCGATTACTTCTATAATCGTGTTTTCGACATCTTTACTCATAGGATCTTTTTGTCCGCAGATGTAAATAGAAGCACCGTTTTCTAACCATTCGTTGAACTGGCTTGCATTTTCTTTGATGCGATCTTGTACATAAATTTTACGCTCTTGATCTCTGGAAAATGCCGTACTTAACTTAGTTAGCACCCCTGTAGATAACCATTCCTGAATTTCGGTTTGGTAATAAAAATCGAAAGCAAAATGTTGTTCTCCAAAGAATAACCAGTTTTTACCTTCAGCTCCTGTTGCATCGCGTTGTGCTAAGAAGCTTCTAAAAGGTGCAATTCCTGTTCCTGGACCAATTAAAATAATATCAGCATCGTCAGCAGGTAAACGGAAATTGTTGTTTTTGTGGATATAGAAATCATAATCGGTATCCAAAGGATAATCAGCTAAAAACTGAGAAGTCAATCCTGTTTTTATAGCATCACCCACTTTAAAACTATTTAGGTTTACCGTTAAATGCACTTGCCCGTCGTGTGCTTCGACAGCAGAAGAAATAGAATACAAACGAGGCGCAATAGGATGTAATAGAGCTACCACTTCTTCCAAAGTGCCTTTTTTAGGTTGGTATTTTTGGATAATATCTACCAAATCGGCTTTTTCTTCTGTAATTTCGATATCTAAAACTTTAGCTACATTTTCTAAGGATTTTTTAGATAAACCACGAATATTTTTATCCTGAAGTGTAGCCACATCGGTTACATTAAAATAAGCAGCAATACTTTGTAATTCCGTTTCGTTATTTTTTGGAATTAAACCTAAAGCATCTCCAGGTTCATAAGCTACTTCTTCATTAGGTGTAATTTCGATATGATAGGTTTCTTTATTCGAACCTCTATCATTCAGGATAACTTTATGTGAAATTTGCCCGGTAAAATTCTGCTTGTGCGATGTTGTTGCTACTGTCGATTTTGCTACAGTTGGAGTTGCCGTTGAAGCATTTCCGAATGCATTTTGTAAATCAGTTTCCCAAGTTGGAATTAAACTGGCATAATCCACATCGGCTTTCACCAATGGCAATAAACGTGTTGCCCCTTTTTCGGCTAAAACTTCATCTAATAGAACACCTGCATTACAGAATAAAGGATACGAAGAATCACCCAAACCGAAAATTGCAAACGACAATTTATCTAATTTCCCATTGAATGCTTTGATGGCTTCGTAAAAACCAACGGCATTTTGCGGGAATTCGCCTTCGCCTTGTGTACTTACCACAAATAACACCAAGGTTTCTTTTTGGAGTTTCGCCAAATCAAATTGGGCAACATCCACACTTTTAGCTTGAATTTTATTCTTTTTGAAAGTGGCTTGAATTTGTGAAGCTACTTTTTTAGAATTACCTGTTTCGGTACCATATACGATTAATGGTTTTACGGCTACAGCTGCACTTTGAGCAGGAGGAATTACCCCTGTTGCTTGAATTCCGAAATTCTTGGCTAAATATCCTGCCAAATAACCATTGGCATAAATCAGCTCTTCATTAGTGGCGTTCTGCACCAATTGTTGTAATAAGATATTTTTAGTTTCAGATAGCATTTTGATAAATAGTTTTATGATTATCGAAATAAGATTCAGTATTAGATTTTTCGGCAAACCAAGCATATTGTTGGTGAAGTCCCACCACTTTACCCACCACAATTAATGTTGGCACATATTCAAATTCAGGTAACGGTTTTGTGGCAATATCCTCAAAACTAAATACCTTTGTTTTTTGATTAGGCGTAGTGGCTTGTTGAATGACTGCGACACCTTTTTCAGCATCGATATTTTGTTCGATTAATTTTTGTGCCAACACTTTTAGTTTTTGACCACTCATATAAAACACCAACGTATCACTCGTCGTTGCCCAGTCGGTCCATTGTTGACTTTCCACATTTTCCAACTCATACAAAGTCAAGAAACGAAGTCCGCGGGAATATCCTCTTGCTGTTAAAGGCATTCCAGTATAAGCAGCAGCACCAAAAGCGGCAGAAACCCCAGGAATAATTTCATACGGAATTTTATTGGCAACCAATACTTGCAACTCATCTAAAATATTAGAGAACAAGGTCGAATCGCCACCTTTTAAACGAAGTACTAATTTTCCTTGTTGGGCAAAAAGCACAATTAATTCGTTAATATCCTGTTGCGGTGTCCAAACACCTTTAGAACATTGTTTACCTACATAGACAATTTCTGCGTCTTTACGCGCATATTCCTCAATAAGTTCAGGCGAAACGAGTCGGTCAGTTAAGACTACATCCGCCTTTTGCAAGTATTTCAAAGCCTTTAAACTAATGAGCTCTGGATCCCCTGGTCCTGCTCCCGCTAAGATTACTTTTCCTATATTTTTTATACTTCTTTCCATTGTTTTAGGTATGAGTTATCCCTATCGAGGCAAATTTGCCTCGATGAGAGTTACTTTTTGTTGTTTGTCACTCCGACAAAGGAGGAGTCACATAATTGATTTAGGTTATGTGATTTCTCCCGCTGGTCGAAATGACAACTTTGTAAAATTTTATTGATTAAAACAATCCTTCAATTGAAAGGTATCGTTCTCCGGTATCGTAATTAAAAGTTAATATGGTTGCATCGTCTGGTAATGTGGCTACTTTTTTAGCTACTGCGGCTAAAGAGGCGCCTGTAGAAATTCCAACCAAAATCCCTTCGTTTTTAGCGATGTTTCTAGCGTATTCAAAAGCCTCGTCTTTGCTTACTTGAATTACCTCATCAATTAAACCTGCTTGGTAAATTTCTGGAACAAAACCAGCTCCAATACCTTGTAGCGGGTGTGGAGAAGGACTACCACCACTTAATACAGGTGATAATTCAGGCTCAACCGCAATTACTTTTAGGTTAGGAAATTTTTCTTTTAGTACCTCAGCCACTCCTGTAATATGTCCGCCTGTTCCTACTCCTGTGATGATATAATCTAATCCGTCAGGGAAATCGGCTAAAATTTCTTGAGCTGTAGTACGCTTGTGTACTTCAACATTCGCTTGGTTGTTAAATTGTGAAGGCGACCAAGCGTTTGGAGTAGTAGCAACTAGTTCGGCAGCACGCTCAATAGCGCCTTTCATTCCTTTTTCGCGAGGAGTTAAATCGAAGGTAGCACCATAGATTTCCATTAATTTTCTACGCTCTACACTCATGGATTCAGGCATTACCAAAATCACTTTGTAGCCTTTTACTGCTGCTACTAATGCTAAACCAATTCCTGTATTTCCTGAAGTAGGCTCAATGATTACGCTATCTGGGTTTAATAATCCTTTTGCTTCCGCATCTTCAATCATTGCTAAAGCAATACGATCTTTAATACTGTTACCTGGATTGGTTCTTTCTAATTTGATATATACGTTTTTGTTTTCGTATAATTTATTGATTTTTACTACTGGAGTATTTCCTATGGTTTCTAAAATATTATTTGTTTTCATTTTCTTAGTTATGAGTTATGAATTCGTAATTAAAATGTCTCGGGTTAAATCACGTAATTAAGTGGTTCTGGGAATTCACTTTTTTTCTTGATTTCGATTTCGCTTTTATGATAGACCAAAGAATTTTCTGGCACTGAATGAGTTAACCAAACATTTCCACCAATAATCGAATTTGCCCCAATAGTTGTGTTTCCTCCTAAGATCGTTGCATTCGCATAAATGGTCACATTGTTTTCTATCGTTGGATGACGTTTTTCCGAAGCACTTTCTTTAGAAACCGATAAAGCTCCTAAAGTCACTCCTTGATAAATTTTTACGTTGTTACCAATTTTAGAAGTCTCCCCAATAACAATTCCAGTTCCATGATCGATAAAGAATTTTTCACCAATTTCTGCTCCTGGATGAATATCGATTCCTGTTTTTGCGTGTACATATTCCGAAATTATTCTCGGAATTACTGGCACATTTAATTTCCAAAACACATTCGCAATCCTATACGCCGTGATGGCAAAAAAACCAGGATAAGCAATTAAAACTTCTTCTTTAGATTTAGCCGCAGGGTCAAAATTCACTATGGTTTCTAAATCATTATCCAAAACATAATGCAATTGTTCGATCTGTTCAAAAAAATAATTGGAATACACTACTATTTGATTTGTTTCCTCTACAGTTTTTGCTAGAATATCTTGCAACTTTATTTGGAGTAACTTTTCTTTGTTTTGAAAAAATCGATAATTATGGTACTCCTGATCGATATCAAACAACCAATTAATCAATTCATCTATCCAATCTTCCACATTTTTCTTGTTAATTGGATTTCTGGTTCTTTCCTGATTTTTTAAATAAATTGAGTACGACATATTACAAAAACATTAAAGCTCCAACAGTATTATAACTTGTTTCATCGATTAAAATCGCATTTCCTGATTTTGCATTTTTATCAAAAGCATCATAAAATAAGGGCTGATTGGTTTTTAGGGTAACCTGTGCGATATCATTTAACTGAATCGAGTCTCCTTCGGTAAACTGCCATTGATTAATATTCCATTTGTTATTAACCTCTTGCACTTTTACTCTAACATTTTTAAAACGGTGTTGTAATAAATATGTTTTACCTACTTGCAGAGACGCATTATCCAACCATGAAATCCATGTTTTGATTAAGCTCGACTCTGTTGGTAATTCCTGACTAAGTACCACAGTGTCTCCTCGGCTAATATCAATATTGTTATCAAAATGCAACACTACATTATCGCCTGCTACAACATGATTTACTTCTTCTTGGTTTCTTTCTATTTTAACAATAGTAGTTTCTATTCGAGCTGGCAATATGGTTACATTATCGCCTACTTTATAACTTCCACTTAGCACAGGACCTGCATAACCACGATAATCATGATTCGCCTCGTCTTTAGGTCGGATTACCCATTGTACTTGAAAACGTGACTCTAGACTTTCTGCCGTTTCAACTTCAATACTTTCCAAAGTTTCCAAGATGGATTTTCCGTTATACCAAGGCGTATTTTCAGATGTATTTACTACATTATCTCCAACCAAAGCGCTTACGGGGATGTAGATAATTTCGTTATAATGTAATTCTGATTTAATTTGCTCAAAATCCGATTGAATTTGATTAAAAACAGATTCCGAATAATTCACTAGGTCAATTTTGTTGATGGCAATAATTGCCTTTTTGATTCCCATTAGCGACCCGACACTTGCGTGACGTTTTGTTTGCTCTGTTATTCCTTTTCGTGCATCAACTAAAATTATAATCAAATCAGAGTTAGACGCTCCCGTAATCATATTACGAGTATATTGCTCATGGCCAGGTGCATCAGCTATAATGAATTTTCTTTTTGAAGTGGAGAAATATTTATACGCTACATCAATAGTAATTCCTTGCTCTCTTTCGGCACGAAGTCCATCAGTGATTAAAGACAAATCGATGTCAACACCTTCTTGTTTGGTTTGTTTTTGCAAAACCCCTAATTGGTCTGTATGTATACTATCAGAATCATATAAAAGTCTTCCTATTAAAGTACTTTTACCATCATCTACATTTCCTGCTGTTATAAATCGTAATGTGTTCATTGTTTTATGTCTTAAAGTTTTAAAGTCGAAAGTCAAAAGTCTTGCAATTATCCTCTATATTCTATTCTCTTCTTTAAAAGTATCCTTGCTTTTTTCTGTCTTCCATGGCCGCTTCTGAGAGTTGGTCGTCCAATCTAGTTTGTCCTCTTTCGCTGATTCTGGTTTGGATAATATCATTAATGATATCATCAATAGTTGCTGCTTGCGATGGTACTGCTGCGGTACACGTCATATCTCCCACGGTTCTATAACGTACTTTTTCAACGACTACGGTATCACCTTCTTGTGGTTGGATAAACTGAGAAGTAGCTACTAATTTATCCTGATGAAGAATGCATTCTCTATAGTGAGCAAAATACAAACTCGGCAATTCAATATTATATTTCTTGATATAGTTCCACACATCGAGCTCAGTCCAATTACTAATAGGAAATACCCTTACATTGTGACCTTTTTGAATTTTTCCGTTTAAGATATTCCACAATTCAGGTCTTTGCAATTTAGGATCCCAGGCTCCGAAATCGTCACGAACAGAAAATATCCTTTCCTTTGCTCTAGCTTTTTCTTCATCACGTCGAGCTCCTCCTATACAAGCATCAAATTCATTTTCTTGAATAGTATCTAATAAAGTATAAGTTTGTAAAGCATTACGAGATGGGAATCTACCTGCAGTTTCTTTTAAATTGTATTTCTTGATGCTTTCTTCAACATTACCTACGATTAGTTTTTCTCCAATTTGGTTTACTAATTTATCTCTGAATTCAATAGCCTCAGGAAAATTATGCCCAGTATCTATATGTACCAAAGGGAATGGAAATTTACCAGGACGAAAAGCTTTTAATGCTAAATGGACTAAAACAATTGAATCTTTACCTCCTGAAAATAATAAAGCAGGTTTTTCAAACTGAGCAGCTGTTTCACGAAGAATATAAATTGCCTCGTTTTCTAATTGTTCTAAGTAATCGTTTGTATGACTCATTTTTTTATTTCTTATGCCTAAGGCGTTATTATATTATTTATGTAATCCACATTCTTTTTTTGATTGGTCTTCCCACCACCATCTTCCTGCTCTAAAATCTTCCCCCTCTTTGATGGCTCGGGTACAAGGAGCACAACCAATACTCACATAGCCTTTGTCGTGCAAAACATTATAAGGAACTGTATGCTGTTTGAGATAACTCATCACTTCTTCCAACGACCAGTTCACCAATGGATTATATTTAAATAATTTAAAATTCTGGTCCCATTCTAACAGCGGTACATGTTGACGGTTTTGCGATTGTTCTGCTCGTAATCCTGTTATCCAAAGGTTAGCTCCTTCCAAGGCTCTTTGTAACGGTACAACTTTTCGAATATGGCAACACGCTTTTCTATTTTCAACACTGCCATAAAACCCATTAATCCCATTTTGATTTACATACAACTCTAGCGTAGGTGCCTCTGGATAATATGTTTGTATAGTATTACTGTACTGCAAAAGTGTTTTATCCCACAGGGCGTAGGTTTCTGCAAATAACCTTCCTGTATCGAGCGTGAAAACACTTATATTTTTTAATTGGTTAGTAAAAATTTCATGAGTTATTACTTGGTCTTCAATACCAAAACTCGTTGAGAATACTATTTTCCCTGTAAAATTTTCGCTCAAAAACTTCAGGCTTTCACCTAAATCGTTTGAGTAGTTCAAAAAGTTTTTTATTTGCTCTGTCATAGTGTTTTAGAATAAAAAAGGCCCCTTGAAATTCAAGAGGCCCGTACAATTATATATATAACTAAAGATTAATAAATAGTACACACGACCTCCCACCGAAGTTGGCAACAACAACAGCAAGAAGTGTTTGCATTAAATTTTACTACTATTTTATTATTTTTTTTCATTTTAAATTTTCTAAATTTTGGATATAAAAAAACTCCCCACGAAGTGAGGAGTTTTATTTATTGCTTTTATCTTTTTTAAATATACAACAATTCTACTCCTCAAGATTTTGAGCAGCAGATACAACAGTTGATATTTTTAATATTTGTTTTCATAATTGTAGGCAAATATAAGACCTTATTTTTTAAGTTAAAACATTAAATCTTATTTCCATAATCTTTAAAGGTATTAAACTATTTTCATTATTTATTATCTATAAATAAATTAGTTTACCGAAAAAATTACATTATTCTTCGGGTTTATCGCCTGTATAATAATTCTTTTGTTTCTCTAACCCATAGTTTGTCTTTTCTATATCTAATTCAGAATCTTGAATTTCTTTATAAATTTCCTCGTAGTCTTTTGAATGTAAACTATTTGGTACTACATGGGTATCAAAATTTAGTTCTATTTTATACTTTGGGAGAAAATTACCATATACATAAATCTGATGTTGTACATATCCTGTATTTTTATTGGTATCATATTCAAAATGCAAATAGCCTGTAGATTGTGGCACTATGTTTTTTATATTGGAATCATCTGCTATAATACATCCACATGAGGTTTGGATTTCTTTTATTTCTAACAAATTCTTTCCTATATTTTTGATAGGGTATATAATATGGAGTTTTTCTCCTTGTGCGACTGGGAAATAATGTCGTTGAGGGTCTTTTACTTCAATAGTTGTAATTTGCCCTTCTTCTTCACAGCTAATAAAGACTAATAGGAATAAAAAAATTAGTAGTTTTTTTTGAAATAAACACGTTTTTAAGAGATTAAAATAATTGTATTTCATCGCAAGCTGTCTTTTTGTTTTTAGCATTAGTTATTACTTTTATCATTACATCATCTTTTTTCTGAATCGATATTTTTGTTTTAAAAACCCCAATTCTTTTTTCGTTTTTAGATTCTGAATCGTCTGTTAATTCGGTATATAAGTTTCCATTTTTATAAATTTGAATTTTTATTGGGAGGAATATCTTAAGACTTGGATTATTTAAAAAATTTATTTTTAAAGTGTCGTTAGAAACTTCTATACTTGGAAGTCTTACTACTAAATCTTCTTGACTTGTCAAAAACCATCCATGATGATAATCAGAGATGAAGCCAATTGTATTATCTGTTAGTATATTAATGTTGGTATAATCTTCATCTAAGGTTGATAGTACTTCAATTTTTTTACCTAATAATTTATTTAATGGTTGTTTGTTTTTTATAATTTTTTCTTCAAATTCTTTTAAGAAATCTTGAATAGCTCCATCTTGTTCTTTAAAGTTTTTTAAGCCTTCATAGTTTGTGTATTTTTTCAAACGATTGTATGCTTGTATTACTTCTGGTTTTATAGTAATTGTATTCTCTTCTATTATGTAGTAACCGTTTTCTTCGTTTTCTAATAAAAGTTCTAGATAGGTAAAACTTAAGGCGGTTATTAATTCTTTTATTTTTGATTTTTCTTTAGGTTGACTAGAGTTTATTGCTTGGTTTAATTGATTATAAAAATTAAAAAATTTTGATGCGTTTATATTTTTACTTCCTTTTTCATAAGGAGAGCAAGGGAGGTTTTCTTTTTCTGCTGATTTTTCAAAATCTATATAATATTCTGATAGTAACTGGTGATTTTGAGGAAATTCTTGTTTAAAGTATTTTTTTATTAAATCTTCTACTTTTAGATCATAGTTCATGAGTAATGAAGAGATAACAAATGTTTTTAATCCTTGAAAACTGGTATAATCATAACCGCTTCCATTTATAAAAACACCTTTTATACCCATTTTTTTGAAATACTCTAGTTGTTTTTGTAATCTGTAAAGAAGTGGATATGGTGTTAGGTAATCATCAAAATTAGAAGCATAGTCCCATAAATAGACTTTATTTACTTTATTTTTCCATTTTAATATTTTTTCTTCAAACGGGTTTACTTGCGTTTTGTTTTCAAAATATACATTTTTTGGAAAATTAATGGTACTGATCATTACTCCTGTGTTTTTGGGAAGTTCTTTTTCTGGGGGTGTTTCTGTTGTAAGATAAGCAGTAGTAAAAAAATTATACTGTGGAAATTCTTTTGCTAATTTTTCCATTAGATATACAACAGAAGGTGTTGCATTTGAAAGGGTATTCCCTAATCGTTTGCATTTGGGATCCAAACAAACTAACTTGTTATCATTGGGAACCAGCATAAATGAATATTTTTTATGTGTATTAATACCATAATTATCTATTATATAATTTTTTATATAATTATAGGTTGCTTCTGAAGAGAAACAGAGTTGTGTGGTATTTCTTTTATTTTCTACTAAGGCAAATGTTTGAATATTTCCTTCATTGGCTAGTAATTTCCCTAAATTATGTCCCCAAATTCCCCAATCATTTTCAATGTTATTAGAATTATAGAGTACATCTGCATTGGGTTGTAAAACAGGACTAAAATGAGGTTCTCTGTATTCAAAAGGAAAACTAACGGTGCTTTCTTTTATGGTTATAATAGCGGGTAATAAATCTTGTGTTTTGATTCTATCATCTTGGATACTTAGTTTTTTTAAAAACTGATTAAATAGCCATTTTAGATTTTTTTCTGAGTTTGCAATTAATTGAATTTCTTTTTTTTCTTCTATTTTTATCTGATAATCAAATATTTGTTGTGAAGATAGTATTACTCTTATTAGTAATCCTTCTTTGTTTTCATCTTTAGATATTATTTCTGGGGTTGAAGATCTTGTCTTTAATTCATTGTAGAAATAATCTTTTTCTAGATTTTCTAATTTAGTTTTATAATCAAAGATTATTTTGTATTTATCAGAATATAATTTTACATCTTCTAAATCCGTATAAGGTTTTAAAGAACAACTACATAATACAAAAAAGAAAATTATTGCTAAACAGAGTTTAGATAGGGCAATATAAAAGGAAAATATTTCTCTCATCATATTAATAGAGTATTATATAAATAGTGATTTAAAACGAAATTTGGGTTTGAAAATATAAGTTATACATATTGGTATATTTATTTTCCGTTATTTTTATTGTATTCCAGCTTCCGAGAAACCCAACTGTAAAATGTGAATTTATCATATATTTAGGTCCTGCTCCTACCATTGTATTAAAAGCATTCCAAGTATTGTATAAATTAAAATTTAGTGTTTGTAAGTCTGAAACTGTCCCTACGGCTCCTACTACTTGTATACAACTTTTTTTTTCGTTAAAGACATAAAACCTAGTGTCTGTACTGACGTTATAGAACATTGTATTATCTATAGAAAAGATTCCTGCTTTTATATTCCACCCAATAGTTTGCTCATTTTTTGATAAGCCTAAAATTCCTTGAATCATATTAACCTGGCTTGGTAATTGTCTAAAACCTATACCTAATTCTACCTCGTAGTCGTTACCAAAGGCTTTGTATAGTGATATTTGTGTTTGAATTTTAGAAAAATATTTTGTTCCGTATCCTGCATTTAATCTAACATAAAATTTATCACTAAAGGGATGGTACCACTCAACTATGGGTTGGATCCCTGTTCCTTCTTCTCGACCGGAATAATTCAATTGAAAAGTATAGGTGTTTTTATTTTCTTTATGAGCGTATTCTATTGTAGAAATAGATGAATATTCTTGGCTTCCTTGAATTCTGCTTCTCAAATGATATATTCCTATTTCATTTTTAAAGGTTTTATTTTTTAATGCTTCTAAATGTTTTTTGAAATCTGAGAATTCCATAAGAGAAGGCTCGTATTGTTTTTGATAATAATAAGCTGAATCAAAAACTTTTTTTGTTTCTAGCAATACTCCTTTATCAAATTTTAAATCTTTATTATTTTTATCAAAATACAGAGCGGAATTTATTAATTGTAACGCGTCATTGTGTTGTTTTTTCTTAACTAGTTCTTTGGTTTTAATGCGTGCATTTTCTGTATATACATTTACCAGTGATTTATTACGTGGAAATTTTTCTAAAAGGGGTAAAGTAAGGGCAATAGCTTTATCATATTCTTTTTGCGCTGTATAGGATTCTGCTAATTTTACTTTAAATGGCAAGTTATCTGGATATATTGTTGTAGATTGTTTTGCGGCATCTAACATAGCTAAATGGTCTTCCATTTGATAAGCAAGACTGATTGCGTATTGTAATCCTAATTTACTAGTAGGCTTTACTAGCAGTATTTTTTTGACTACTTCGTATGCTTCTTCTATATTTTGCTCTTCTATTGCTTTTTTTATGAATGTTAATGCTTCCTCTTCGAAACCATTTGCATATATCGTTTTTTTAGGTTCGGAAGATTTTTCTATTAGTTGTAGGTACATATCAAACGCATTTGTATAATCTTCAGAGGCTACTAAAGCATTTATTTTTTTTAAATTTCTAGCATCATCATTTGGTTTTTCTTTTAAAAATTCATTGATAATAAGAAGGGCTTGATCATGTAAACCTGTTTTCAGGTAACATTGAAATAGACCTAATTTTGCGGGTTCATAATAATCATTTTGTTTTCTTTGATTTGAAACAGTGCGTAATAAGTCAATAGCCTCTAAATAGCTTCCCTCTAGCATGAGTTGTTTGGCTGTTTTATACTGAAATGCTGTAAAATCATCTCTAATATCGGAATCATTAGGGAATTTTGAATGCAATTTTTGTAGTATTTGATTTGATTTTGATTCGTTTCCTAATTGTTTGTAAACAAAATATTCTTTTGATAAAATTTCTTTTGTATCTCCTTTTATTTTTTTTGCTTTAGATATAAAATCAAGTGCATCATTATAATATCCTTTACTTATTGCGTTATTTAAGAGATATATTAGTGCTTCTTCGTCCTTTGGGTTTTTTTCTAAAATTTTACCATATAATGTGTACGGATCATTATTACTTTGGGTTCTTGCTGATTCTACTATTAATTCGTCATAACTTTTCTGAAGTTGAGAATCATTTTTTTTTGACATCTTTCTTTTTAAAAACTCTAATGCTTCTGCATTTCTATTCATTTCAGATAAGATAGCAACTTTTTTGGTTATATAGATTTTATTTTCTGGAAATTTTTGGCTCCCTTTTTCAGCATACAAAAGGGCCTTTTCTTTGTCTCCAGCTGTTAATAAGCTATTTATTATATCTACATAAATATCAACTTGTTGGTTATCTATTTTTGCTAATTCTTCTGCTAGAGTAACGGCTTCATTCAGTTTTCCTTCTTTTTTAAGGCGTGCTATTTCTTGTTGTGTATTGTATATATAATCTTTTTGAACAGTCGCATCTTCTGGATATATCTGATTTAATCTTTTCAGCATTCGAGTTGTTTCAGTAAGATTGCCTTGTAATCTGTATATTTCTATTTTTTTTATCAATAATTGTTTCCAATAGGGATTTACTTCTAATAATTCATTTATGTAACAAATGGCACTAGAATAGTGTTTAGAGTTCATTTCTACATTTACAAGCAATTGTTTTGCATCGAAATTTGTTTTATCGTATTGCAAGGATTTAACTAAATGATATCTTGCATTTTGAAAGTCTTTTTTAATATAGTAATACCTTCCTAAAAGCATTCTGAGATTAGAATCTGTTTCGTCTTGTTTTAAGCCTTCATCTATAATGTCTTTGGCTTTTTGCCATTCTTGTTTTTTAAAATATTTTTTAGCCATAATGGCATAATCTTCCATTGTATCTTGGGCATTTAAGGAGCATATTGATAGGAAAAGAACTAGTAATAAGTGGTAATTTTTTGAAATCATTTTTTATTAATACAATTATTCAACTTCTTGATTTTCTAGAGCAGTAGGTGTTGTTTTATTTTGTGCAAAACCTTGACGGGTCATTTGCCCCCACTCGAATTTTTTACGTGATAAAAAATCTACGTATCCTTTTAAGCTATAAAAAACGATAAGTGGATGATATATAAAAGGTTCTACTAAAGTAAAAAAACATAGTTTTAGATATTCATTAAAGGTTCTGTATTGTTCTTGTACTAATTTATCTAAATAAATGGTTATTAATGAAAGACAAATTCCAAACAAGTAAACAAAGGTTAACATTATACTTGCTGTATAAAAATTTATTCCTCTTGTTATTAATAAATATATGGTGTATAAATATCCTATTAGTTCTATAAGTGGTGCTGAAAATTCGAAAAATAGAGTATATGGTAAGGTAATCATTCCTAATTGTTTATATTTAGGATTGAAAAGGTATTTTCTGTGAACTGTAAAAATTTGCAATAACCCACGAGCCCATCTTGTCCTTTGTCTATTTAATATTTTAATATTAGGAGGTCCTTCTGTCCAACAGCAAGTATCGGGTATTTGAACAATTTTATAATCTTTATTAAAATTACACATATATCCTATGATACGGGTAGTTAAGTCCATATCTTCTGCATGTGATGAAGGGTCATATCCTCCAGCGGCAATAACTACGGATTTATCAAACATACCTAATCCTCCTGATATATTCCCTATGGCATTTATTCTTGACCATCCCATTTTTCCGATTAGATAACTTCTTAAATATTCTACTTCTTGAAAAAGGGGAATAATTCTATTAGGGACTTTAACTTGTGTAACTACCCCATTTTGAATTACACAACTGTTAGCCATACGCAAAGTGGCTCCTACTCCTATTACTTGTGTTTTATTAATTAAGATGGGTTTAATCATTTTTATAAGTGCATCACGAGATAATATACAATCTACATCAGTACATAGGAAATAAGGATAACTAGACGCATTTATTCCCGCATTAGAGGCATCTGCTTTGGTACCTCCATTTACTTTATCTACAACCGTCAACTTAGAATAAGCTGGATTCGTGGATTTTAAAATCCTTTTTAAGGGTTTTGTTTTTATTTTTTCTACGTAGGCAAATGGTGTTTCAACTAGCTCGAAATTTTCTATTAATAATTCTAATGTACTATCCTTACTCCCATCATTAACAATAACTACTTCAAATTTTGGATAATTTAAAGTAAGCATGGAGTGTACATTGTCAATTATAGTCATTTCTTCATTATATGCTGGGGCTACAATCGAAATTCCTGGAGCAAAGGGCGTTTTTAAAAAGTTTTCATCCATTTCTTTACTCTGATTCTCTTTATACTTTTTTATTTCTTTATAACCATAAATAATGAGCATAAAATAAATAATGGTGAGCATTGAGGCGTAAAGAAAAATTACATTTTGAAAGATATCTGCCATGTTAGTAGTTGTAGTTTCCGTAGTTTTTTGACATACAGTTAGTTGTTATAAGATATTTTATTTTTTTAAACTTTTATTAGTGGGTTTTTGATGTGCTTAAATATTAAATTTTCAAAACCATCTTCAATTTTAGACTCCATTTCATTAATTAAATTCACTCCTTCGTTATCATAATTGTAAATAGCACGTCCTATTCTAATTTTCAAACTAGTATCAAATGTTTTATAAAAAGCTGATTTTAAAAACTCTAATCCTTTCTCAGGTTTTGTTTCTGTTACTGTTTTTATAATACTATGTTGAACTGATATAGGTTCAAAGTCATAGTTTGCAATTAATGCGTCTTCTATATTGTTATTTTGAAGAATTCCTATTGCCTCTATAAGGGCTTTTCTAACTTTAGAATGGGTAGTTTGCGTTAGAAGCGTTAATAAAAAGGGAAGATTTTCATGTTGTTTATAGAAAGATGTTTCGTATATAAAGAAACATTTTAAGTCTATATTTTCTGTTCTCGTAATCCATTGAGCAAAATTAGGAATAAACTCTTTTGATCTTTTTAAAAGAATTTCATGAATTTGAATTTTATCCCATTCTGTAAATTCACTATCAAAATCTTCATTAAAAAAACGAAAGGGATCATGTTTACTTAAATAAATATATGCTTTTCTTGCTTTTTTACGCAATGCTTCATTTTTATCATAAACTAATGATATTATAACGGATTCCGATATTGTTAATCGTAATTTTATAATTTGTGATAATCCTTCTAATTTTGTCTTGAGATTTCCTTTTAATAATCTTTCTTCCCAAAAAGATTTTAAATCAAAAAAGTACAAAATTTCATTAAAATTATGTAAATCATATACCTCATCTTCGTCTATTAACTCAATAATAGTTTCTGTAATTAGTAGTTTGTGTGTCTTTTTAAAATCTTTTTTATTTTCAAAAACAAGCTTAATATCTTCCAATGTGTAATCTTTAGGCGAATAAACTATTTCCTTTATTTTTTGTAAATAAATTAGATTAAGCGTTTTTTTTTGAATTGCAACTGATTTTTTCTCCCAATTCAAATAAATTAAATTGAGAAACGTCACAAAGTATACACATATAAATATGAAACTCAAAATTATTGCCAATTGTAACACAGGAGGCAATTCTGAAATTGAAAAATAAAAATCTTTTAAAACAAAAATAATTTTACCCATTTACCAAAGTATTTTACTTTATTTGTAATACAGCCTATAGAAAACCATAACACCACAAAGTGTTATAATTTGACTGCCAAGAAAACGCTTATTAAAGGGATATATTTTTTAATAACGTTATTTTAACGTTATTTTAACAATTATATGTGAATATTTTTTTAAATTTAACAAGTATATCCTGAACTACTTCTAGTCCGACTGAAATACGTAACATTTCACTCTCTAAACCATTCACTTCCAAATATTTTTGCCCTTCTTTTGTTTTTAATAAATCGTAATGCGCTAAATAAACATAAGGCATTACTAAAGTAAATTCCGTTCCTAAACTAGGTCCTTTAGCCAATTCTAGACAATCATAATAATTTGATAATCTTCTGTTAAACACTACAGATACCAATGCTGGAATGTTATTGGAACAAGTTATCTTTTTATAATTCTCATATGCTTTTCCACTATTAACGCTTAAAACTTGTTTGATTTGAGGCTCATTAGAAAAAAAATCTATTACAGCCTGTGTGGATGAAGACATTTTTTCGATTCTTTCCTGATATTGTAATATTTGAAATCCTAATCGCTCTATCTCTCCTACAAAAGGTTTTATTATGTATTTTTTTACTTCTTTCAACAATTTTAAATCTCTAGAAACAATTCCTCCCATCAATAGATCTCCATTTCCACAAGCAAACTTTGATAAACTTTCGACTGCTATATCACAGTATTCTAAAACATTTAGATTAAAAGGTGTAATAAGTGTAACATCTAGTAATAATTTAACCTTATATCTTTTACATATAGAATAAAGTTTTTTAACATCTACACAATCTAACTTAGGGTTAGACACTACCTCTGTTACTAACAATGAAATATTTTGATGATTTTCTTTTAACCAAAGTTCTAAGTTTTCTAAATCATACACATCTACTTGCCAATAATTATTTGGACTTCTTTTTTGAATTACTTCCATTGTATCTAGATACAACCAACCTAATTGTACAACTCCGTTTTTCCCTTCTAAAATGCCTTTTTGAATAATAGCTTCACAAACTGCAAAAAGGGCATTAGCTCCAGAGTTCGTTAAAACAATACAATCTGAATTCACTCTATATGCTTTACTTAAGATTTCATAAATATTTTCATTTGCTTGAAATAATTCCTTTTTTTCTTCTTTATATATATGTGTAATCAAACCTAAATCAAATAATATTTTTTCAGCTTTTCTAGAACTCATAATAAGTCCTGTATTTCGGATATAAGCATGAATTGTTTTTAACAAATAATGATCTGATTTTATTTTCAAAAAAACACAATCTAATAATGGTATAAAATCCAATCTTATATGGATCATCTTGCAAAGAATTTCGTATGCTTTTTGAGAAGAGAGAGGCAAAATCAAATATTCTTCCGTTAGTTCATTTTTTTTTTGAACATAATCAACTAGTCGTTGTACTAATCTATTTCGAAAAAAACGAGGGTACCCAGATTCCATCTTTTCAATAATATTTTCATCTCCTTCTTCATACCCTACAACATCATCAATAGTAGGTAAACTAACTGAAACAGCATGTGGATTATCGTACGGTATTGATTTCCCACAAGAAATAGGTTTTAAATAATTATACATGACCAATATTTTTTAAAGTTGGGCAAGCAATTGCTTGTTTTATATCTTGAATTAAATCTTTTGTATTTTCTAAACCAATCGAAAATCGTACCGTATTTTTGGTTAAACCTATGGCTTGCAAAGCTGATTCTGAAAAAGTTGCATGACTCATTTTAGAAGGAATTTCTACTCTTGAATCTGTTGTTCCAAATGAAACTTTTTCGCCAAATAATTTTGTATTTTCAATTACTGATTGAGTTATAAATTCATTTTCAAAATCAACTGTTAAAATAGCTGGTATTATTTTCATTTGTTTTTTAACTAAATTATGTTGCGGATGTGTTTTTAACCCAGGAAATCTAACCGATTTTACCTCTGGGCACTTTAATAACTCTTCAACTATCTGAAAAGCACTTTGTTCTTGTGCTTTCATTCTATAGGTTAGTGTAGGTAACCCTAAAGAAACTAAAAAAACATCAAAAGGGCTTTGCGCACGACCTTGTGCATTAGAATAATAATGAACTTTTTTATACCAAAATTCTTCTTTTACAACAATTGCACCAGCCACACAAGCTCCGTGACCTGATACATACTTAGTGGCCGAAAAAACTGAAAAATCAGCACCTAAATCTAATGGTTTTTGACAAGCAAATGTTGCCATACTGTTATCTACTGCAAAAACGCATTTATATTTTTTAGATAAATTAGCAATAGAATTTATATCTACAATTTTTAATCCAGGGTTCGTGGGAGATTCACATAATATTAACTTTATATCATTGTGTTTTAGAATAAATTCTACTTCATTTTGATTCGTAAAATCCGCATAAAAAACGCTGATATTATTTTTTTCAAATAAAATATTTAACACCCTATAAGTACCTCCATAACAATCTTTTTCTACCAACACCCTATCTCCTGTCTTTAAAACAGTTTCAAACAATAAAGCTATAGCTGCAATACCTGTATTTGTACAAATACACCCAAAACCATTTTCCGCTTTAGCAAAAATAGCTTCCAACGCATTGCGCGTAGGATTATCTGTTCGTGAATAATCGTATAAAAAATCAGAATCTTGCTGACGCTTATAATCAAAGGTAGCCGTGTTATATATGGGCAAATGGGTAGCACCATAAGCATCTTTGATACCACTGTGCTGGGTTAAATTAGCTAAAAGAGTTTCTATTTTCATGTCGTATATATAATAATCATATTGTAAAAAATTAATTCAAAAAAAAACCTCTGCAAATGCAGAGGCACTCTCATAAATGTGGATAACACTATATAATAGTAACTTTGGAGAAAGTTATTCTCATCATATTCATCATCTTCTTAAAATATCTTTTCATCTCAAATCAAAAACAAAGCAAAATTAGATTAATATTCTATAAAATTAAAATAAATAATTTATTTTTCTGTTTTTTATTAATAAAAAATATTTATATAAAAATAAAATCTAATTAAAATTAAATAAGCCAATTAAAAATCTGAAAAACAACAAAATCTCAAAACCATAGTTTATCCAAAAAAAAGTTAATAATCATTTAGAATTCAATTTCCTTTTATACATTTGTACCAAGTTTACAAGAGGAAAAATTTGAACTGATTGCAACCTCATAAAAAAATGCTAAAGCAGTAACTACTACTCTTTAGGCAATCGCTACAAAATTTTCCTCACGAATTATTACAAAAAAAAACTAGTATATGGCCTATTTATTTACCTCAGAATCAGTGAGTGAAGGACACCCTGATAAGGTAGCTGATCAAATCAGTGACGCATTAATTGATAACTTTTTAGCATTTGACCCTACCTCTAAAGTAGCTTGTGAAACCTTAGTAACTACTGGTCAAGTAATTTTAGCAGGAGAAGTAAAATCAAAAACATATTTAGATGTTCAAAATATTGCTCGAGAAGTAATTAAAAAAATTGGTTACACGAAGAGCGAGTATATGTTTGAGGCTAATTCTTGTGGTGTTTTATCAGCCATTCATGAACAATCTGACGACATCAATCGTGGGGTAGATAGAATTACTGCTGAAGCTGATTTTGAAACTAAAGCGAACGCACAAGGGGCTGGCGACCAAGGTATCATGTTTGGTTATGCCACGAATGAAACAGAAGATTTCATGCCATTAGCACTTGACTTATCACACAAATTATTACAAGAATTAGCCGAATTACGTAGAGAAAATTCAGCGATTACTTACTTACGTCCAGACGCTAAGTCGCAAGTAACTTTAGAATATAATGACAACAACAAACCGGTTCGAATTGATGCTATCGTAATTTCTACACAACATGATGATTTTGCTGAAGAAACAGAAATGTTAGCTAAAATCAAGAAAGATATTATTGAGATTTTAATTCCTAGAATTATTACTAAATATCCGCAATATGCTCATTTATTCAATGATAAAATTGAGTATCATATTAATCCTACTGGAAAATTCGTGATTGGAGGTCCTCACGGAGATACTGGTTTAACTGGAAGAAAAATCATCGTAGATACTTATGGCGGTAAAGGTGCTCATGGTGGTGGTGCTTTTTCTGGTAAAGACCCTTCAAAGGTTGACCGTTCTGCTGCTTATGCCACTCGTCATATTGCTAAAAACTTAGTAGCTGCTGGTGTAGCTGACGAAGTTTTAGTGCAAGTTTCTTACGCTATTGGAGTAGCTAAACCATGTAATGTGTACATTAATACTTACGGAACAGCTAAAAATGGTTTAACTGATGTTCAGATTTCTGAAAAAGTTAATGAGTTGTTTGATTTAAGACCGTATGCGATTGAGCAACGTTTAAAATTAAGAACTCCTATTTATAGCGAAACAGCTGCTTACGGACACATGGGACGTAAAAACGAAATAATTACTAAACGTTTCACATCGCCAACTGGCGAAATTAAAGAAGTAGAAGTTGAGTTATTTACTTGGGAAAAATTAGATTTCGTTGATAAAATTAAAACTGCTTTTAATTTATAATAACCTAAATACAAAATTAGACAGCCTTGCAAATTACAGTTGTAAGGCTGTTTATTTTTATATATCTTTCTAGTATGAAAAAACTGCTATGTATAACACTATTATTATCAAATATTTTCACTTTTACACAATCTTCAAAAATCACTGTATCATTAATAAATTCTAAATTAATTGAAGCAGAAGAATATATCGGCGAAGACAATACAGGCTTTTTATACTTTATTAAAGACAACACCTTATTTAAGATAAAAGATTCAGAAAAATACCAATACAAAAACATAACATTAGGAAAAATATCTAAAGTTGACTTACAAAATCCTTTAAAAATTCTTATTTTTTTTGAAAACTTTAATACCATTATTGCTTTAGACAATCAATTTAATGAAGTACTAAAATCAGACTTTAACAATATTAATAACACAATTACCTTACAAGCCATTGGAATCTCCAGTCTAAATAATTATTGGCTTTTTAACCAAAACAATCAACAGTTATTACGCTACAACTATACTACAAACACAACGCAAACGATTGGTGTAATTTTTGAAAAACCAATCAAAAATTATTTTTCTACTTATAATCTCTTTTTCTGGATAGACACAGAAAATAATTTTTATCAATGCAACATTTTTGGAAAGAAAACATTTTTAAGCAAATTACCTGAATATGATAAAATTTCAATCAGTGATGAAAAAATAATTCTATATCAAATAAATAAAAAACTTTTTCTTTTTGACATTAAACAACAAAAAACAATTCCGATTGAAAATATCCAAAATTCATTCATAAGTTTTTATTACAAAAACCAAAAATTAGCTATTTTTACAGCTCAAGGAATTACCAATTATAAAATCATTTTACCCTAATGCATATAGCAGTTGCTGGAAATATAGGAGCTGGAAAAACCACATTAACCAGACTTCTATCTAAACATTTTAAGTGGGAACCCCATTTTGAAGATGTAGATGAAAACCCTTACCTAGACGACTTTTATCACTCTATGGACAGATGGAGTTTTAATCTTCAAATTTATTTTTTAAATAGCCGTTTTCGACAAATTTTAAAGATCAGGGAAAGTGGTAAAAAAATCATTCAAGATAGAACCATTTATGAGGATGCCCATATATTTGCTCCCAATTTACATGCCATGGGACTCATGAGTAATCGTGATTTCGAAAATTACACTTCTTTGTTTGAATTAATGGAAAATTTAGTAGGTCCTCCAGATTTGTTAATCTATTTAAGAAGCTCTATTCCTAATTTAGTTGGACAAATTCACAAGCGCGGACGTGATTACGAAAATTCAATTTCTATTGATTATTTAAGTAGATTGAATGAACGTTATGAAGCTTGGATTCAAACTTACAATAAAGGAAATTTATTAATCATTGACGTTGACAATATTAATTTCGTTGATAATCCTGAAGACTTAGGAATGATTATCAATAAAATTGATGCTAAAATTAACGGCTTATTTTAGTTCTAAAACGCATCATATCAAAAACTAACATCTTTTACAAGCAATTAAAAATCAGAATAGAATTATGTTTTTTATTCTGATTTTTTATAAAAACGGTTTAATTCAACCCTTTTATAGATAATTGCACAACAACAAAATATAAAACGTTTTCAAAAAAAGAATCAAAGTAAATTCAAATCCTAATATACTTTTCAAAAGAAAAAGAATACAAATGCTTTTCATCTTTAGGATGAAGAACAGACTCTTTAAGTTCCCATTTATCTTGATCTATTTCTGGAAAAAACGTATCTGCCTCTAAAAAATGACTATGCACCCTTGTTAACTCTATTTCATCTGCCAATTCTATAAATTGTTTATAAATCTCACCTCCTCCTATTACATATACGTCTTGATCTATAGGACAAGTTTTTAATGCTTCTTCAACATGATTTACAACAATACATTCTTCTGAAACAATATATTCTTTATTTCGAGTGATAATAATATGGGTTCTATTAGGAAGTGGCTTAGGAAAACTTTCAAAAGTTTTACGTCCCATAATAATATAATGACCACTTGTTAACCCTTTAAAATGCTTAAAATCATCTGGCAAATGCCAAAGTAAACTATTATTTTTTCCTAATTCGTTTTTTTCTCCTGCTGCTGCAATTAATATAATTTTTTTAGGCATTCTTTTGAATCTCTTTTTGAAGTTGTTCTAACTTTCGCTGTTGTTTAAAAACTAATTTTTCAATTTGCTCTCGTTCCCATTTTTTATTCATAAAACGCTCTGTTATAAAGACACGAATAAAATGTAAGACTAAGAAAAAAGTCCAAATAACTATAATCCAAAAGACTTTATTAGGATTGGAAAATGTATTTAATATGTAACTAATAAACAATAAAAACAAACTAACCGTGAACCATATTACAAAATGAATATATAAGCGTTTTTTTTGTTTGATTCTCAAACGAGCATATTCATATAGTTCATACTGATTAACATCCATCTGTTATTATCTTAAATTGCTACCTGTCCTTTAATATGTGGGTGTGGATTATAATCTACCAAAGTAAAATCTTCTAATTTAAAATCAAAAATGCTATTAATTTCTGGATTCAAAATCATTTTAGGCAATGAACGTGGTTCTCTGGAAAGTTGTAGCTCTAACTGTTCTAAATGATTATTATATATATGAGCATCTCCAAAGGTATGAATAAAATCACCAACCTGTAAGTTACATACTTGCGCAATCATCATAGTTAGCAAAGCATAGGATGCAATATTAAAAGGTACTCCTAAAAAGATATCTGCACTTCTTTGATATAACTGGCAAGACAACTTACCATCAGCTACATAAAACTGAAAAAAAGCATGACAAGGAGGCAAGGCCGCTTTTCCGCATGAAACATTTTCAGCAAAGTTTTTTTTATCATCAGGCAAAACTGAAGGATTCCAAGCTGATACTAACATTCTCCTACTATTAGGATTTTTCTTTAAAGTTTCTATCAACTCTGTTATCTGATCTATTTCTTCATTATTCCAATTGCGCCATTGATGACCGTATATGGGACCCAAATTACCTTTTTCATCTGCCCATTCATCCCAAATACGCACCCCATTTTCTTTTAGGTATTGAATATTTGTATCCCCTTTTAAAAACCAAAGGAGTTCATAAATTATAGATTTTAGATGTAGTTTTTTTGTTGTTACCATAGGAAATCCTTCATTTAAATCGAAACGCATCTGATAACCAAAAACACTTTTTGTACCTGTTCCTGTTCTATCTCCTTTTTGATTCCCGTTTTCTAAAACATGTTTAACTAAATCTAAATATTGTTTCATTTTTGATTTATTTATACTTTTATTAGTCTAATTCACATAAATGAATCTCTTTTTATTTAAGATTCTCTTTTATTTATTTCATCACGAATTTTAGCTGCTTTTTCATAATCTTCATCTTGAACAGCTTCTTCCATCAGATCATTTAGCTCCGCTAAACTCAACTTTGAATAAGCAGATGTTCTATCCTCTTCTTGTGAAGCTCCAAAAGTTTCAGGTGTTGAAAGCACATCTTCATCTGTTGCCATATTTTCCTCCGAAGAAGTACTCAAATAAATCCCTGCTTTGTCTAAAATATTTTTATAAGTAAAAATTGGGGCATCAAATCGCAATGCTAATGCTATAGCATCAGAAGTTCTGGCATCTATAATTTCTTCAATTTTATCACGTTCACAAATCATACTTGAGTAAAAAACCCCATCTACTAATTTATGTATAATTACTTGTTTGACGATTATATCAAACCGATCTGCGAAATTTTTAAACAAATCATGGGTAAGAGGTCTTGGAGGCCGAATCTCTTTTTCTAAAGCTATAGCAATTGACTGTGCTTCAAAAGCTCCTATAACGATAGGCAATTTTCGATCTCCTTCTACTTCATTTAAAATCAAGGCATAAGCTCCATTTTGTGTTTGGCTATATGAAATTCCTTTAATAGATAGTCTAACTAAACTCATTTTTTTGGCTGTGAATATATCTTGCAAAGTAACAAAAAACTTTGTACTGTTAATAAAAAAAGAGCCATAATATGGCTCTTTTAAAGATTATTTTAAATGACCTAACTATGAATTTTGAGCTTTAAATGCTTTTAATTTTTCAATTAAAGCGGGAACTACTTGAAAAGCATCTCCAACAACTCCATAATCTGCAACTTTAAAGAAAGGAGCTTCTGGATCTGAGTTAATTGCTACTTTTACTTTAGAAGAGTTAACTCCTGCAATGTGTTGAATTGCTCCTGAAATACCAACGGCAATATATAGGTTAGTAGCTACAGGTTTACCTGTTTGTCCAACGTGTTCACTATGAGGTCTCCAACCCAAATCAGAAACAGGTTTAGAACATGCAGTTGCAGCTCCTAAAATGGTTGCTAATTCTTCAATCATTCCCCAATTTTCTGGTCCTTTTAATCCACGACCTCCTGAAACTACTACGTCCGCATCTGCAATAGTAACTTTTCCCGATCCTTTTTCTACTGATTGAGTTTGTACTCCAAAATCTGCATCAGAAATAACTGGAGCAAAATCTTCATCTGTAGCAGAACCCGCTAACTCTACTAATCCAAAGCTA
Source organism: Flavobacterium sp. TN-1 (assembly GCF_052828645.1). Classification (NCBI taxonomy): domain Bacteria; kingdom Pseudomonadati; phylum Bacteroidota; class Flavobacteriia; order Flavobacteriales; family Flavobacteriaceae; genus Flavobacterium; species Flavobacterium sp. TN-1. The sequence continues at coordinate 1,479,032 of NZ_CM128253.1, read as the reverse complement.
TTTTTTGCAATAGCTAATACTTTTACATCGGTATCAATTTGTGTTACATTAAAGGCTTTGTTAGAAAAAGCATTTCTTTTTACCTGAAATGGAGATGTGCTTACAGGTAGAGCCACTACATTAGAAGCGTAACCAGCACTTAGGTTTACTGCCACAAGAGGTGCTAAATACAAAGAATCTGTAGTAGAAGACAATACTACTACACTAGAAGTCTCTTTTACCGCTGCTTGTTTAATTACATCTGCATAAACTTTAGCATTAAAATTATTTAATTTATCATTAGATACTTTCAATACTTTATCTACACCATATTTACCTAATTCTGAAACATCTCCTGCGTTAATTGTTAAGGCCGTCACTGTTGTCCCAGTAGATTCTGCTATTTTCTTTGCGTATGAAGCTAATTCAAATGCTACTTTTTTGAATTTCCCTTCAGCTGATTCTGCATATATTAAAATTGACATAATATTTTACTATTTTATTTGAACGTTGAATTATAAATTTTAAATACACCATTATAAAGTACTATTTAAAATTCAAAATTTAAAATTAGATAACTTTAGCTTCGTTGTGTAATAGATTAATAAGTTCATCTAAATTATCTGGACTTACTAGTTTTACTTCTTGTTTTGGTGCTGGTTTTTCAAACTTCACTGCTTTTGTTGCAACATCTGCTCCTACAGGTTCTACAACGCTAAGAGGTTTTGTTCTGGCAGTCATAATTCCACGCATATTAGGAATACGTAAATCTTTTTCTTCTACTAATCCTTTTTGTCCTCCCACAATAAGGGGTAATGATGTAGTAACTACTTCTTTTCCTCCATCAATTTCGCGAGCGGCTGTTACTGCATTACCTTCAATTTTTAGGTCAATACATGAATTAATAAAATTATATCCTAATAGGCCAGCTGTCATACCAGGAACCATTCCTCCGTTGTAGTCTAATGATTCTTTCCCTGCAATTATTAAGTCAAAACCACCATTTTTAATTACTTCTGCCAATTGTTTTGCAACAAACAAACCATCTGTAGGATTTGCGTTCACACGAATTGCATCATTTGCTCCAATGGCTAATGCTTTTCTTAAAGTTGGCTCTGTATCAGCTTCACCTACATTTACCACCGTAACTGTAGCACCTTGTTGTTCTTGAAACATTACCGCTCTAGTTAATCCAAATTCATCATTTGGATTAATTACATATTGTACCCCATTAGTATCAAATTCTGAATCACCATTGGTAAAATTAATTTTTGAAGTAGTATCAGGTACGTGACTGATGCAAACTAATATTTTCATTGTTAATCAAATTGGTTTAAAATTTATAGAATTACAAATATAACTAAAATATAGATACAAATATTATGCGTGCATAATATTTTTTTATGATTTTTTCGATAGTTTCTCTTTTAATTTCATTGATGATGGTCTAAAATTTCATACTTTTGCGATTCATTTTGTAGAATCTAATAAAATTTTATGAGAACGATACAGTTTAGAGAAGCCATTTGTGAAGCTATGAGCGAGGAAATGCGTCGTGATGAGTCGGTGTATTTAATGGGTGAAGAAGTGGCTGAATATAATGGTGCATATAAGGCATCAAAAGGAATGTTAGACGAGTTTGGTTCTAGACGCGTTATAGACACACCAATTGCTGAAATGGGATTTTCAGGCATAGCGGTTGGTAGTGCTATGAACGGTTGCCGACCAATTGTAGAATATATGACATTTAACTTTTGTCTTGTTGGAGGTATAGATCAGGTTATTAACAATGCCGCAAAAATGAGACAAATGAGTGCAGGGCAATTTCCTATGCCAATGGTTTTTAGAGGACCATCTGCTTCGGCAGGTCAGTTAGCTGCCACACACTCACAAGCTTTTGAAAACTGGTTTGCCAACTGCCCAGGTTTAAAGGTTATTGTTCCCTCTACCCCTTATGACGCTAAAGGTCTTTTAAAATCGGCTATTCGTGATAATGATCCTGTTATTTTCATGGAATCAGAACAAATGTACGGAGATAAAGGCGAAGTACCCGAAGGAGAATATACAATTCCTATTGGAGTAGCTGACATCAAACGCGAGGGCACGGATGTTACGATAGTATCATTCGGAAAAATCATCAAAGAAGCTTATACAGCTGCTGACGAACTAGCAAAAGAAGGTATTTCTGTTGAAATTATTGATTTACGCACAGTTCGCCCTATGGATTATGATACAATTTTAAGCTCTATCAAAAAAACAAACAGATTAGTGGTACTAGAAGAAGCTTGGCCTTTTGCATCAGTAGCTTCTGAAATTACTTATATAGTTCAAGAAAGAGCTTTTGATTATCTAGACGCGCCTATTCAAAGAATTACTACAGCAGACACACCTGCTCCTTACTCACCAACTTTGTTAAAAGAATGGTTACCAAACGCTCAGGACGTGATCAAAGCAGTTAAGAAAGTATTATATAAATAATAACTATATATACATGTTACACATTATAAAGCTCCATCTTTGAAAAAATGATGGAGCTTTATTTTTACATATATATTAATTTTAAAAAATATGCAAAAAAAAGTTAGTTTTTTTATAATATTGTTTTTTACATTATTTACAAACGCTCAAACCAAAGTTAGCGGCATAGTATATGATGACCAAAACTTACAATTACCGTTTGCCAACATTTATTTTAAAGGCAATAAAACGGGTATTTCTTCTGACGTAAATGGGAGTTTCAATATTGAATCCCCAAACGATTATAAAACAATTATTATTAAATATGCAGGCTTTGAAGATAAAGAGGTAGAACTAAACACAGCCATTATAACCAACTTAAAGGTGGTCATGTCTACAACTAAACAATTAAAGGAAGTTGTTGTAGTTGCTAAACCTAAAAAACATTTAAAAAAAGAAGAAAATCCTGCCTATAAAATCTTACAACAAATCTGGAAAAACAAAAAGAAAAACGGTTTAGTATCTTCTAAATCTTATCAATACACTAAATATACTTCAATAGCAAATGGTTTAAGCAATTTAGACAGTGTCTTTTTAAAAAGAGTCTTGGGAAATCATTATGACAGTGTCATAAAAATTGCTGAACAAAAAAGAAATCAAACAAACTACATAATCCCCACTTATTTAAAGGAAACAAATGAGAAGGTTTATGGCGACAATATTAACAGTAGGTATAAAGAAGTTATCGAAGGAGAACGAACTACTGGATTAGCAGACAAAGGTTTTATGATGGAAAAAATAGGCAATTTTATAAAACCCTTTGACGTATATGATGATGATGTAGTAATACTAAACAAGGTATTTATGAGTCCTTTATCAGTACGCGGATACAGCCAATATGAATATGTTTTAAAAGATAGCATCCAAGATGGAAACAAAAAAATATATGAAATTTTTTATTTCCCTAAAAACAATCAAGATTTGCTTTTTCAAGGATCTTTTAAAGTAAGCGATAAGAATTTTGCAATCACAGAAATCTACCTACGTAATAATCCTAAAGTAAATTTAAATTTCGTGAGAAACCTTTCTATCGAAAAAATTTATTCCATACAAGATAATGACGTGTACCTTCCTGAACGCGAAACTTATGAAGGTGATTTTACTTTTTTCTCTAAAGAAGATGGAGAAAAAGGTATGTATTTGAAAAAAAATATACTCTACTCTGACTATATATTTAATCAAGAATTAACAACTAGTTTCTACGATCAAGTTGAAGTTCAAACAGTAGCCAATCAATTTGAAAAAGAAGATGACTATTGGAAAAAACTTACTACTCGTGAAGCTGGAATAAACAATACAAGAAAAATCATTACAGATTTAGGAAATAACAAAAGAATAAGAAGAGTTACCAATCTAATTACAATACTTACCTCTGGTTACTTTACTGTTTTCAGAAATATACAATACGGCTCTCTATACCAAACTTTTTCAAACAACAACATAGAAGGTTTTAGATTGAAAGCTGGCTTTAGAACATTTACAAGCCCTAATGATCTCTTTAGAGTAAACGGCTATATGGCGTATGGAACACTAGATCACGCTTTAAAATTCGGTCTTAGCACACGTTATCTACTTAACAGTAGTCCTCGTATTACATTAGGATTAGGCTTCCTAAAAGACAACCTACAACTAAGCAGTGTTGGCTTAGAAGAGTCCGAACTTATTGCAACAGGTCCTAGCACAAATGTAATTATTGCAAGAGGTGAAAATTACAGTCTAACAAATATTGAAAAAAGCGTAATAAGTACTGATTATCAACCTCATAATAACTTAAAATTCAACTTAAGTTTGGTGCATCGTTTCATGAAATCTGCCAATATTAATAGATTTTCATTAGCATACGATTACAATGGCGAAATCAAAAACACATTAACTGATTTTGCTATCACCTGTGGTCTTTTTTATACACCTAAACGAGATGTTTATGGTTTTGGGGTAGACCAAACTTATACAGGAAAACTATATAGCACATTTGCTCTTAAATATACTCATGGTCTAAAAGGAGCATTTAACGGACAATATAATTATGACAAAATTCAGTTATTATACGAAAAACCCTTACAATTAAGTAATTTTGGAGTACTGAGAACCACATTAGAAGGAGCTAAAGTTTTTCAAAAACTACCTCTTAATCTACTAACGCCCATTGTTGTTAATCAAGCATATTCCATTTCTCCTAACTCATTTTCTTTATTAGATTATTATGATTTAGTTACAGACCAGTATTTTTCTTTACGTTTTGAACATCATTTTAACGGTTATCTATTCAATCGAATTCCATTGCTTAAAAAACTAAAATTAAGAGAAGTTTTATTTTACAAAACGATTTGGGGAAGTATTTCACAAAGCAACAAATCGATCAATCAATCATCTATAAACTACAATGCTCCAACTAACGGGTATTCAGAATATGGTTTTGGAATTGAAAATATTGGCTTAGGAAATTTTAAACCTATCCGAATTGATTTTATTTGGCGTTCAGCATTTACAGATATTAATGGTAACACTCCTCCTACTTTTGGGGTACGTTTTGGATTCTTTCCTGAATTTTAATAGCTTTCGCTTTTAAATATTTACAAAAAAAGACGTTATTTTTAGGCAAATCACAAACCAATATGGTTTGCCTAAATTAACGCCTTCCCGACCTCCCCAATTTAAAACATTTGTTATCTTAGTATTAGAACAACAAATATCTATTGATGCTGCAAAAGCCACTTTTTTTGCGATTAAAAAAACTTTCAGAAAAATCATACCATTTAAACTTAAAATATACTGGATTAAAAAGTAAAATTCTCGATCTGTTTTTTTCCATTTTTAAAACAACTCGAACAAACGGTTGGTATATAATCGAAATCGTCGTTAGTTCCAGCACGAAGCGCATCGAGAACCAACACCAATTTTTATTGCTTTTGTAAGATCGTGTCTAAATCAACATTATATAATTTTTCCTTTTAGTCGAAATGAAAAGATTGCGAACTTTTTGAACAGTCTCAAGGTTAAAAAAATAGTATTATGAGGAAATTTCAAAGTTTAATTGGTATTACTCCAGAAAATTTATCAAAAATTTCAGAAATTGCCATATCAGCAAACAAAAATCAAAATACATCAAACATTTAGCAGGAGTCTTTATAAATAAAAAATAATACAACAACATTAGCATCCAAATCAACAAAAGATATTAGAAAAGAACTGATTCAGTTAAAGGAAATTAATTATTGGACTATTGTATTTACCTGATATTTTACCTCAACAATCTAAATCTTTTACCTTTGGAAAACATCGTCATTCTAAAAACCCTTAAAGTATTGAACTTAGAAACAAAAGAAAAAATAATCGTATATACTCAAAATGATTTCCTTATAAAAGTTATATCTCTTTTTTATATGGTCTTATTATCTTCAAAAACGTAAAATAAAAACCACATATCAACACTAATTAACTCGTTTTCAAGACAAACAAGATACTATTTATTGAAAAACTAGTATTTCCAATTTCTATATTCCAAATTTTAACGTACCTTTGTACCCTCAAAATTAAATATATAAAATAATGACTACTGATAAAATCACTACATTTGACGTGTTAGTCGAAATTCCTAGAGGAAGCCGTAATAAATATGAGTATGATTTCGATTTAAAAAGAATGCGTTTTGATCGTATGCTGTACTCTTCTATGATGTATCCAGCAGATTATGGTTTTATTCCTGAAACTCTAGCTTTAGATGGTGATCCTCTAGATGTTTTAGTTTTAGTTACTAAACCTACTTTTCCAGGTTGTGTCGTAGAAGTAAAGCCTATTGGTGTTTTCAACATGGCGGACGATAAAGGATCGGACGAAAAAATTATTTGTGTACCTATTTCTGACCCTATTTGGAACAAATTAAATGATTTGTCTGACATAAATCCACATTTATTAAAAGAAATCGAACATTTCTTTGAGGTTTACAAAGATCTAGAAAACAAAGAAGTAGATGTGCAAGGATGGGGTGATATCAATGATGCTCAAAAACTTATAAAAGAATGTATTGATCGTTTTAATGCTTTAGAAAATAAACCTGATGGATTATTTAGCATAAAATAGTTTTTATCTCTTAATTAAACTATAAACTTTTCATTACAAATAGTTAAATATTTTAAAAACTATCCAAAAAAGGAATACTTTAACATTCAGTTTTACTTCTATAAGACGATAAATTACGCTATCAGCGTTCTATCACTTTTTTAATTGAATCTGTTCAACGAAGTCAAATAAAATGTTTACCTCCTTTTTTTGGGTAGTTTTTTTCAAATTCAATTCTCTTTAAATCCTAAATTATACCATTTAAACTTAAAACATACTGGATTAAAAAATAAAATTCTCGATCTGTTTTTTTCATTTTAAAACAACTCGAACAAAGGGTTGAGTATATAATTGAAATCATCGTTAGTTCGAGCGTGGAGCGCATCGAGAACCAACACCCATTTTTATTGATTTTGTAGGATAGTGTCTAAATCAACATGCAGTTTGTCTCTCTGGTAAGAAGGAGTCTCATCAGAATTAAAAAACGTTATGTTACGCTCTTTATGCGATCCCTCCTTACGTCGGGATGACAAGAACCCGAAGTAAAATGCCTCTTGATTATTCCTCCAAATGTCACACACTTTATGAGATCCTTCCTAAGATCGGGATGACAAGAACCCGAAGTAAAATGCCTCTTGATTATTCCTCCAAATGTCACACACTTTATGAGATCCTTCCTAAGATCGGGATGACAAGAACCCGAAGTAAAATGCCTCTTGATTATTCCTCCGAATGTCACACATTTTATGAGATCCTTCCTAAGATCGGGATGACAAGAACCCGAAGTAAAATGCCTCTTGATTATTCCTCCGAATGTCACGCCCTTTATGAGAACCCTCCTTGTGTCGGGATGACAAGAACCCGATTAAAAGTATAAAAACAAAAAATCAAATATTATATATTTTTTTTATATTTGAATAATGAAAAAATAACATAAATAATACAAAAAAAACAAATCAAATAAATTGTAACAAATAACTAAACGATATGGATACTTACAACAGCGATTATGGAAGACTCAACCATCCTGACGACATAGCAAAATACGCCTCATTACGTTCCTTTAAAGACTTTTTAGCCGACAAATCCAGTCCATTAGTCTACTGCACCCTTACCATAGAAGGCAAATCCTTCCTAGAAAAATCCCATTTTAACCTACAGTTCCATCAAAAAACCAACGAACACGACACCTTTACCCTAGATACCCGTGCCGATTCCCTAGACAACGAAGAAGCCTACATCATGGAACATTCTAAAAGCTACCTAGGAAAAACCATACACATCCACCTACACCGATTTGGAGAAATAAAACAAACCTTTACAGGCATTATAACCCATTTAAACCTTTTAAAAAAAGACGGTTACGGCAGACTATATATTACAGGACACGCTCCTACCATTATGTTAGAACAAGGACTTGAATCCCAAAGTTTTGAAAACAAAACCCTAGAAGAAATCTTTCAAGACATAACCGCCCAATACCCCAAAGACACCCTTCATACCATTGTCCGAAACAACAACACCCAAAATGTGTTGCCTTACACCGTACAATACAACCAAACAGATTATCAATTTTTACAACAACTTGCCATACGCTATGGCGAATACCTGTATTACAACGGACAGAGCCTAGTGTTAGGCAACAAAGTAGGCCCTAAAATCATAAACCTAGACGAAAGTGTAGACCTAGTACACGTATCCTTTGAAATATCAGTAAAACCACAACAATTTACCTACACCACCTACGATGTAGAATCAGGCACCAGCCTACAACGAGATAGCGCCTCGGCTCAATTACAAAATAAAGTCAACCCCTATCAACAAGTAGCCCTAAAAGCCTCAAAAAACGTATTCCATAAAAAACCCAACAAACTCCACAACCCCACGGGTATCAACAACCGAACCGATAGAGAGTTACAAGATGCCGTACGAAAACAAAAAGAACTCAGAGAAAACCTGATGATCGTAAAAGGCAAAAGCAAAGACCCCCAACTCAAACAAGGCGATCTAACCAAACTAGTTGATATAAACGACCGCCCTATGGAAACCTATCGCATCATAGAAATTCAACATTTTCATGATGGCAATAGCTATTACAACGAGTTCGTAGCCATTCCCGATTTATGGACCCCTCCTTATTTTGACGACAACACCTATCCTAATTGCGAAGAACAAACCGCACGGGTAGTAGACAACAACGATCCTATGAGCATGGGGCGTGTACGCGTACAATTTCCATGGCAAGAAAGAAAAAACCAAAAAACCCCATGGATTCGCCTAATACAACCCCATTCAGGAGCAGGCAAAGGATTTCATTTTATCCCCGAAATAGGCGAAGAAGTCCTTGTAGGTTTTGAAAGCGGCAATGCGGAAAAACCTTTCGTACTAGGCACTCATTATAACGGAAGCGAAACCAGTGGGTACCATACTAGCGGCAATGATGTAAAAGCCATAAAAACCCGTAGCGGTATAGAAACCCTTGCAAACGATGCCGAGGGAAGCTGGAAACAAAGCACCCCAGATGGTAACTACTTACAATTTGATGGACAAGGCAATGCTACACTTAATATCCCTAAAAACTTTAATATAATGGTAGGTAATGATGTTACGATAACCATAGGAGGGAATTTGTATAAACTGGTAGCATTGAACGAAAATGATACCATAAGTGGTACATCTACAGAAAGTATAGGAGGTGTAAAAAACACGTATATAGGAATGGATATGATGACTCATATAACGGGTAAATTAGTAGAGGTCATTCAAGGGGATGTGCATACCGAATCTAAAAAGGAAAGAAATGAAGTAGCGGCAGGAAAAGCAATAAGTAAAAGCGAACAAAACACGGAACTACACAGCGACGCTGGGTTAAGAAAGAATGCTGCTGAAAAAACCAATACCCATTAATTATGTCAAGAACAAGAATTGTAGGCGGTAATCTAATTAAGATTACGGGCGGCACGTATAGGATATTTGCAAAAGAAGGTATAGAGTTTCACTCTAACGGTAAAATTATAGAAAACGCAAAAGAAGGGACAATATATGGAGAACCCCAACAACCTCCTAAATTAGAAATAGAATCCAGTATATTTCCTGCTTGTATACATTTTTACCGTTCAAAACTGCATTCAGAGGGAAAATATGGCAACAAAGACTTGTTTTATAAAGGAGAATTTGGCTTTGACAAATTTGAGAGCCAAGTATGTGCAGAGGGTACTTATTCAGACTATCAGCCTTTACTACATACTGTTCCTAAAGAGGAACTTGTAAAAGACGAAAAAATACACCTGAGTGCCTACGCCAGTATGTATCCGCCAGGTGTAGAAGGCAATCAAGACAACAAAAAAAGTACGATAACTGTATATGTACTAGCAAAAGAATCCAAAACAAAACTAAAAAATGCTAGCAAAGTACGCTTTAGCAGTTCAAACCCTACTGCCATAAAAATAGTAGGAAATGACACCCTGACCCTTACAATAAATGATGTTAGCCCACAAGCCTTAACGCTTGAGTGTTTACAACCTTTTGATAAAGATGTGGTTATCACGGCTATTGCAGAAGGCGATGTTTTTGTATTAGGACAGTTAATTATAAAGGCAAATGCTAAACGGTATAGTACCATTATACAACCTGTAGAAATTGTTTTTTCAAGCCAAGAAAATCTAAATGTTGTTAGCATACCCAATGCCCCACTTTTTAAAGAACTGGAAAAAAAGTTTAACAACAACTCTTTTAACCAAGCTTATATTTATGGCGAGTTAGCCCCCCAAACCCAAAAAATTATAGTTAACAAAAAGGAATTTTTAGACCAACAGTATTTGTTTGAGCTAAATGGGTTGTTATACGGAAGGAAAGTAGAAAAAGACAATAAAGATAAATTAAGAAAAGAGTTTAACTCATTAATCGAGTCAAAATACACCAGTGCGTTAAACAAAATAAGCACGGGCAATCCCGAAGAACTAAAAAATCAAATAGAGAAACAAGAAATTAAGCTACTGGAAACTTTTGACAAAGAATTTGATTATAAACTAGGCCAAGATTTAGTGTATGCACAAAAAAAACACCAAGAAAAAATTGTTACTAAAGCTTGGAACCATCCTAAGGTACAAGCTGAGTATAGTAAGTATCTAAAACTAAAACAACAAAGCAGTGAGGGCGGCGGTACAATGCCCCTTAACAAACAGAATACCCTTCATTTGTTTTATAGTAAAGATATACACGGCGGGGGCGATAGTAGCACTATAGAAACAGATGACAATGGAACCTTAGTACTGCCTAGACTAGTACAGGCCTATTCTTTGCTTGGTACAGGGGTATGTTATATATTTGATTCAGGGCTTAAAGCCGCTGATAATATTACGACGATACTGCACGAGCTAGGACATAGTTTAGGATTGGAACATCCGTTTGAAGAATTGCTTGGGAACTATGAAAAAAGAATCAAGAATAAACGGTATAAAGAAGATATTGAAGCTGAAATTAAAGAGTTAGAGGGGAAATTACAAACAATAAATGAAATACAACCCATGCAAACAGGAACTAATGCACAACACTTATACAATGCGATTAAAATCACTATTAAGATGAACCGAATGGGAGAAGCTTTTGAAAACAACTTTATAGGTGCCATTTTAGGGAATTTGCAAACACAAGGCGCATTAATATCCGAAGAAAACCATCAGTTTTATTTAGACTCAAATCAAGAATTGAGTGCAACACAAGCGCAAACCAAAGAGGAATTAAAAAATAAACTTAAAGTTTTAAAAACAGAAAAAGAAACGGCTGATGGTTTAGTCGTTTATCCTAACTGGAAAACCCAATCAGAAACCTTAGACAACTATATGGATTATTACCAAAAAGCAAATTCATCGGATATTAACCCCGATTTTGAACGCAAATCCTATACCCAAAAACAATGGCGCATCATGCAAGAAAAAGGCGTTGAAATTACCGTTTTAAAAACTATAACACAATGAGAAAAATTATTGCATTACTAACGTTTAGTATCTTATTGTCTTGTGGCAAAAGCACGTATTATGTATATGAAAAATACAAATATGATCCAGATTTTAGAATAAACTACTTAGATAGTTATTGCGCCCTGGAAATCACACCTAAAAAAGAGGTGATTTTTAGAGGATCATCGAGTAGGTATATAATTAAAGACAAAAAAAACACTTATTTTGATGATAATAGCAGTGAATATATATATATATATAGCGATAAAGAAGCTACTAATATAGGTGAATATGGTATATTATTTTGTAGAAAATCTTCTGAATGTTTTTATTTTTCACCTACCGATATTCAAATAAATACAAATGAATTTAGATTTAAATCAGTAGATATTAATGATTTCTACAATATAAAAAATTGGAATAAGCAATATGTAATGTATAGCTATGACGAAAAAAATAAAGACTCTATTATACTCTCTAAAGCAAATAGTGTAAGTAATTTTATTAAAAATGATACAGGTCTTAAATACGCTAACATCCCTTGGTTTCCACCTTATTTAGTGAAAGTAAAAAAGATAGACTATAATAAATTTAAAGAACAATGTTCAAGATTAAAATACGCACATTTTAAAGATCCTAGAAAATTTGGGGGCAAAGTATTACACGTTGATAAACCGTATTAACCTTAAAAAAACCCTAAAAATGAAGGCGCATTAATATCCGAACAAAACCATCAGTTTTATTTAGACTCAAATCAAGAATTGAGTGCAACACAAGCGCAAACCAAAGAGGAGTTAAAAAATAAACTTAAAGTTTTAAAAACAGAAAAAGAAACGGCTGATGATTTAGTCGTTTATCCTAACTGGAAAACCCAATCAGAAACCTTAGACAACTATATGGATTATTACCAAAAAGCAAATTCATCGGATATTAACCCCGATTTTGAACGCAAATCCTATACCCAAAAACAATGGCGCATCATGCAAGAAAAAGGCGTTGAAATTACCGTTTTAAAAACTATACAATAATGAAAAGAATTATTATTTTACTCATTTTTACAGTGTTAATATCCTGTGGCAAAAGCACGTATTATGCCTTTGAAGAGTATGATTACGACCCTGATTCAGGAAAAGATTATTTATACAGTTATTGCGCCCTAGAAATCACACCTAAAAAAGAGGTGATTTTTAGAGGATCATCTAGACGATATGTAATTAAAGATAAAAAAACCACTTATTTTGATGATAACAGTAGTTCATATATATATATATATAGCGATAAAGAAGCATCTTATATAAGTGAATATGATGTAGATTTTTGTCGAAGACAGTCTGATTGTTATTATTTCTCACTTGATGATTATCAAATAAATACTAGAAAATTTAAATTTAGATTCTCTATAATTAACAATATATACAATGGTAAAAATTGGGATAAAGAATATATATCCTATATGTATAGAGATGCTAAAACGGATACCCTTTTTGCATTAAATAATAATATGATGAAGAATTTTATTAAAGAAGATATAGGTTTTAAAAAAGCGAATATCCCTTGGTTTCCACCTTATTTAGTGAAAGTAAAAAAGATAGACTATAATAAATTTAAAAGGAAATGTCGTAGGTTAAAATACGCACATTTTAAAGATCCTAGAAAATTTGGGGGCAAAGTATTACACGTTGATAAACCGTATTAACCTTAAAAAAATCCTAAAAATGAAGGCGCATTAATATCCGAAGAAAACCATCAGTTTTATTTAGACTCAAGTCAAGAATTGAGTGCAACACAAGCGCAAACCAAAGAAGAGTTAAAAAATAAACTTAAAGTCTTAAAAACAGAAAAAGAAACGGCTGATGGTTTAGTCGTTTATCCCAACTGGAAAACCCAATCAGAAACCTTAGACAACTATATGGATTATTACCAAAAAGCAAATTCATCGGATATTAACCCCGATTTTGAACGCAAATCCTATACCCAAAAACAATGGCGCATCATGCAAGAAAAAGGAGAACGTATTACCGTTTTAAAAACTATAACACAATGAGAAAAATTGTTGTATTACTTACTTTTATGACATTAATAGCTTGTGGCAAAAGCACGTATTATGTATATGAAAAATACAAATATGATCCAGATTTTAGAGTAAACTATTTACATAGTTATTGCGCCCTAGAAATCACACCTAAAAAAGAGATGATTTTTAGAGGCGCATCTAATGAGTATTATATTTATAATAAAAAAACCACTTATTTTGATGATAATAGTAGTTCATATATATATATATATAGCGATAAAGAAGCTACTTGGATAGATGAATATGGAATCTATTTTTGTCAAAGACCTTCCGAGTGTTTTTATTTCTCACCTGATGTTTATGAAATAGAAACTGAAAAATACAAATTTCAATCTATCTCAATCAATGATTACTATAATGCTAAAAATTGGAATAAACAATATATAAAATATGGATTTGATGAAAAGAACAAAGATTCATTAGTGCTTTCTAAAACTAATAATGTGATCGATTTTATTAAAAGTGAAGTTGCTTTTAGAAGTGCTAATATCCCTTGGTTTCCACCTTATTTAGTGAAAGTAAAAAAGATAGACTATAATAAATTTAAAAGGAAATGTCGTAGGTTAAAATACACACATTTTAAAGATCCTAGAAAATTTGCGGGCAAAGTATTACACGTTGATAAACCGTATTAACCTTAAAAAAAACCTAAAAATGAAGGCGCATTAATATCCGAACAAAACCATCAGTTTTATTTAGATTCAAATCAAGAATTGAGTGCAATACAGACAGAAACCAAAGAGGAGTTAAAAAATAAACTTAAAGTTTTAAAAACAGAAAAAGAAACGGCTGATGGTTTAGTCGTTTATCCTAACTGGAAAACCCAATCAGAAACCTTAGACAACTATATGGATTATTACCAAAAAGCAAATTCATCGGATATTAACCCCGATTTTGAACGCAAATCCTATACCCAAAAACAATGGCGCATCATACAAGAAAAAGGCGTTGAAATTACCGTTTTAAAAACTATAACACAATGAAAAAAATTGTTGTATTACTTACTTTTATGACATTAATAGCTTGTGGCAAAAGCACGTATTATGTATATGAAAAATACAAATATGATCCAGATTTTAGAATAAACTATTTACATAGTTATTGCGCCCTAGAAATCACACCTAAAAAAGAGGTGATTTTTAGAGGCGCATCTAATGAGTATTATATTTATAATAAAAAAACCACTTATTTTGATGATAACAGTAGTGAATATATTTTAGTTTGAAATCCCCATAGTGGGCGGAAGTGTAAGCAGTTGCGTTCAACACGGGTTTACTTCACTTTGTTTTTATTTGTTTTTTTGTGTTCAGTGATTACAATTCATTATTGGTTCTTCGAGCCCAACGAAACCTTAGCTGTTAGCGGTAGTGCCTTATTATAATTTGTTGATTTCTTCTTTGGTTAAGCCTGTTGCCTGCGTAATGATTTCTACTGAAACACCTAATCTTTTTAAGGATTTAGCCGTTTCAATTTTTCCTTTTATTTCTCCTTCAATTAATCCTTCCATCTTTCCTTCCATCTTTCCTTCCATCTTTCCTTCGTCGAAAGCAGTGTCGATAACGCCTTTTAGATCTCGGTAAACTTTAAGGCTGCTCTCGTATTTGTCTAAATCTAATTGCCCGAAATTTGCCAATTCTGCTTTTTCAAAGGCTTGGGTAAATACTTCGTCTTTGAAAATTGTAGGAATATTTTGAAAATCTTCCAAGTTTTTGATGAAATATAACCATTTGTCTAAACGGGAATTTAATTGGTTTTCCTGTTTGTTAAAATTGGGCATTTCTAAGTAGATATAAGTCAGTTTATCGTAAAATACTTTTCCGTTTTGGTTTTTTAGTTTGATGGTATGCACTACTTCGCTTCTTTCGGGTTCTGTTTCGTAATCGTCGAAGGTGAAATCTAAAACACCTACGCAATAAACCGCTTTCAAGTTATAGTTCCATTCTCCTTTTTCGGCTTGTTCTCTAATGGGAAATGTGGAGTAATAGATGGTTCTTTCTTTGAAGTAGTTTTGCTTGGCTTTTTGGAGTTCTACGATGAATTTTTCGCCTTTTTCGTTTTCGCAATAGATGTCGTAAATGGCTTTTCTGTCGAGGTCGCTCTGCCCGAGTTGCTCGGTGTTTTTAAAAGAAAGTTCTTTGATCTGGTCATATTCTGGCAACAAGGCATTGAGGAAGTCGATAAGCAGGTTTTTACTGGCTTCTTCCCCAAATATCTTCTTAAACCCAAAATCCGTAAAGGGATTGATGTATTTTGCCTTCATGTTCTCAACTTGTTTTCTTTGTCAAATTTACAAAAAATAATCTTTGATGTTGATCTTAAATTTCGGAGGATTCTGGTTGAGTATATAATTAAAATCATCGTTCGTTCGAGCGTGAAGCGCATCGAGAATCAAGACTAATTTTTATTGCTTTTGTAGGATAGTGTCTAAATTAACATGCGGTTTGTTACTCCGACGTGAGGAGGAGTCTTATAATCAACATTGTGTGATTTCTCCCTTTGGTCGAAATGACAAGATTGCGAACTTTTTGGACAGTCTCAAGGTTAAAAAAATAGTATGATGAGGAAATTTCAAAGTTTAAATAGTATAAATCAACATGCGGTTTGTCACTCCTACACAAGGAGGAGTTTTATAATCAATAGTATGTGATTTCTCCCTTTGGTCGAAATGACAAGATTGTCAGCTTTTTGGGCAGTTTCAGGGTTAAAAAAATAGTATGATGAGGAAATTTCAAAGTTAGATGGTATAAATCAACATGCGGTTTGTTACTCAGTAAGGAGGAGTTTTATAATCAATAGTATGTGATTTCTCCCTTTGGTCGAAATGACAAGATTGTGAACTTTTTGGGCAGTCTCAGGGGTAAAAAAGTATTATGAGGAAATTTCAAAGTTAGATGGTATAAATCAACATGCGGTTTGTTTCTCCTGCATAAGGAGGAGTTTTATAATCAATAGTATGTGATTTCTCCCTTTGGTCGAAATGACAAGATTGTGAACTTTTTGGGCAGTCTCAGGGGTAAAAAAGTATTATGAGGAAATTTCAAAGTTAGATGGTATAAATCAACATGCGGTTTGTTTCTCCTGCTTAATCCTGCGTGAGGAGGAGTCTTATAATCAATACTATGTGATTTCTCCCTTTGGTCGAAATGACAAGATTGTGAATTTTTTGGGCAGTTTCAGGGTTAAAAAAATAGTATGATGAAGAAATTTCAAAGTTAGATGGTATAAATCAACATGCGGTTTGTACTCCTGCGTAAGGAGGAGTTTTATAATCAATAGTATGTGATTTCTCCCTTTGGTCGAAATGACAAGATTGCGAACTTTTTGGGCAGTCTCAGGGTTAAAAAAATAGTATTATGAGGAAATTTCAAAGTTAGATGGTGTAAAAAAACAAAATAAAATAACTTCAAAAAAAGAGGCGTTTATGCCTCTTGTATATTCTTAAATTTTTACCTATAAATCCCCATAGTGAGCGAAAGTGTAAGCAGTTGCTTTCAACACGAGTTTGATTGTTAGCTCTTCGAGCCCAACGAAACCTTAGCTGTTGGCGGTAGTGCCTTATTATAATTTGTTGATTTCTTCTTTGGTTAAGCCTGTTGCCTGCGTAATGATTTCTACTGAAACACCTAATCTTTTTAAGGATTTAGCCGTTTCAATTTTTCCTTCAATTTTTCCTTCAATTTTTCCTTCAATTTTTCCTTCAATTTTTCCTTCAATTTTTCCTTCAATTTTTCCTTCAATTTTTCCTTCAATTTTTCCTTCAATTTTTCCTTCAATTTTTCCTTTTATTTCTCCTTTTATTTCTCCTTCAATTAATCCTTCCATCTTTCCTTCAATTAATCCTTCCATCTTTCCTTCGTCGAAAGCAGTGTCGATAACGCCTTTTAGATCTCGGTAAACTTTAAGGCTGCTCTCGTATTTGTCTAAATCTAATTGCCCGAAATTTGCCAATTCTGCTTTTTCAAAGGCTTGGGTAAATACTTCGTCTTTGAAAATTGTGGGAATATTTTGAAAATCTTCCAAGTTTTTGATGAAATATAACCATTTGTCTAAACGGGAATTTAATTGGTTTTCCTGTTTGTCAAAATTGGGCATTTCTAAGTAGATATAGGTCAGTTTATCGTAAAATACTTTTCCGTTTTGGTTTTTTAGTTTGATGGTATGCACTACTTCGCTTCTTTCGGGTTCTGTTTCGTAATCGTCGAAGGTGAAATCTAAAACACCTACGCAATAAACCGCTTTCAAATTATAGTTCCATTCGCCTTTTTCGGCTTGTTCTCTAATGGGAAATGTGGAGTAATAGATGGTTCTTTCTTTGAAGTAGTTTTGCTTGGCTTTTTGGAGTTCTACGATGAATTTTTCGCCTTTTTCGTTTTCGCAATAGATGTCGTAGATGGCTTTTCTGTCGAGGTCACTCTGCCCGAGTTGCTCGGTGTTTTTAAAAGAAAGTTCTTTGATCTGGTCATATTCTGGCAACAAGGCATTGAGGAAGTCGATAAGTAGGTTTTTACTGGCTTCTTCCCCAAATATCTTCTTAAACCCAAAATCCGTAAAGGGATTGATGTATTTTGCCTTCATGTTCTCAACTTGTTTTCTTTGTCAAATTTACAAAAAATAATCTTTGATGTTGATCTTAAATTTCGGAGGATTCTGGTTGAGTATATAATTAAAATCATCGTTCGTTCGAGCGTGAAGCGCATCGAGAATCAAGACTAATTTTTATTGCTTTTGTAGGATAGTGTCTAAATTAACATGCGGTTTGTTACTCCGACGTGAGGAGGAGTCTTATAATCAACATTGTGTGATTTCTCCCTTTGGTCGAAATGACAAGATTGTCAGCTTTTTGGGCAGTTTCAGGGTTAAAAAAATAGTATGATGAGGAAATTTCAAAGTTTAAATAGTATAAATCAACATGCGGTTTGTCACTCCTGCGTAATCCTGCGTGAGGAGGAGTCTCATAATCAATATTATGTGATTTCTCCCTTTGGTCGAAATGACAAGATTGTCAGCTTTTTGGGCAGTCTCAGGGGTAAAAAAGTATTATGAGGAAATTTCAAAGTTAGATGGTATAAATCAACATGCGGTTTGTCACTCCTGCGTAAGGAGGAGTTTGATAATCAATATTATGTGATTTCTCCCTTTGGTCGAAATGACAAGATTGTCAGCTTTTTGGGCAGTCTCAGGGGTAAAAAAGTATTATGAGGAAATTTCAAAGTTAGATGGTATTAGGTGATAAAAATTTATCACAAACAAAAAATTTTTGAACCTAAAAAGCACTCTTATTTTATCCTTAGTATAATAAAACCACATCTACAAAAGAAAAATTTCCTTCATTTTATTTCCCCCCTTCTTTACTCATAATTTAGGTTAAATATGTATTATTTCAAAATAACATTAATTGAGTTTAACATTTCAAAAAACTTTTCTTCTCCAAAAGAACACAACAATAAATAAGCCTCAATTTTCACGCCTCTTATTTATCAATCAACAACCTTATTCCTCATTCAAAATTAAATTTTATATTTGCTTCAAATATTTTCTTATGTCAATTAGTACAAAACCTTATAAAAATTCTGACTCAAGCAAAAAAGAACAAGTATCTAAAATGTTTGATACGATATCTCATGAATACGACAGCTTAAATCGCGTGATCTCATTCGGGATAGATGTGCAGTGGCGAAAAAATATTGTAAAATTAGTAAGCACTATTCGTCCTAAAAAAATACTAGATATAGCTACAGGAACAGGGGATTTAGCCATCTTAATGAAAGATACAAAAGCTGAAAAAATTATAGGTTTAGATATTTCTGCAGGAATGCTAGAAGTTGGTCGAGAAAAAATAAACAAAAAGGGGTTATCTAATCAAATTGAACTCATATTAGGCGATTCTGAAAATATTCCTTTCGAGGAGAACAGCTTTGATGCTATAACAGTAAGTTTTGGCATTCGAAATTTTGAGAATTTAGAAAAAGGTCTTTCCGAAATTTACAGGGTATTAAAACCAGAAGGTATTTTTGTTATTCTAGAAACTTCTGTCCCTGAAAAATTCCCTTTTAAACAAGGTTATCATTTTTACACTCAAACGATTATGCCTTTAATAGGAAAAATATTCTCTAAAGACAAAGTAGCTTATCGTTATCTAGCAGATTCAGCATCTATTTTTCCTTATGGAGAAACGTTAAACAATATTTTACAAAAAATTGGGTTTATAGATGTAAAGCATGCTCCACAAACTATGGGAGTTGCGACAATTTATTCTGCTTCAAAAAAATAAAAAATGAAACAATATTTAATATTATTACTATTTGCATTTCCTGTTTTAGGTCAATCTCCTTTTACCAAACACATGTTTGCAAAAAAACCATTAATCAATCTAGCTAATTTTGATAAACAGCGAATTCATTTTGGTTTTTTCTTAGGATTTAATAATTATGATTTTAAAATCAGCAAAAAGCAAAATGGACAAGATGTTATTGTAGATAGTCAAACAGGTTTTAATGTAGGACTAATAGCCAACCTAAGGCTACACGAACATATTGATTTACGTTTTGAACCAGGATTACATTACGGACAAAGAAATCTTCATTTTCCTAATATGAAAGAAAGTCGAGATGAACTCAGAGAAGCAAAATCAACTTACATTCATTTCCCCCTTCTTTTGAAATTTTCATCAAAACGTACAGGAAATATCAAACCTTATATAGTAGGCGGTATTTCTAGATCTATCAATTTATCTAGCAACGCTGAATCTCTAGATGATAATTTTGCTAACCGCTTTAGAATGATTAAACAGAGTAATAACTATGAGTTAGGAGCTGGTATTGACATTTATCTTGAATATTTTAAATTTTCACCTTCTATAAGAGGCATTTTCGGGTTTAATAATGAAATAATCCCTGACAACAATCCTAATAGTCCATGGACTGGAAATATTGATAGTATGAATACAAGGGGTATTTTCATAAATTTTGCTTTTCATTAAAAAGTCCTCTTAAACTCACTTAAAACTATTGCAGTAGCTGTAGCTACATTCAAACTTTCCGTTTTTTGTAAATCGCCAAATTGAGGTATTGCTATTTTATGCGAAACTTTATTTTCTATTTTTTTGGAAATACCGTTTGCTTCATTACCTAAAACAATTATACCTTGCTTAGAAAGCTCTTCTTTATATATATTATTACCCTCCATAAAAGCCCCATAAATAGGAAGTTTTGTTGTACTCAAAAATGATTCTAAATCAATATAATGAACATCAACTCTAGCTATAGATCCCATGGTGGCCTGTACCACTTTTGGATTATATAAATCTACCGTTTCTTTAGTACATACAATCTGAGCAACACCAAACCAATCACAAAGTCTAATTATCGTACCCAAGTTACCTGGATCTCTAATATCATCCAGTGCTACTATAAGTCCTGTTTCTTTCAACAATTGATCTTTTGGAATTCTAAATAAAGCTAAACAATTATTTGCTGTACTTAAAGCACTCATTTTATTTAATTCAGCAACAGACACTAACATTTTAAATTTAGCAGGCAATTCTTCAAATAAATTTTCTGTCATATACAAATACTCTAGCTCAAACTTAGATTCTAAAAGTTCACGAATAACCTTGATTCCTTCCGCTAAAAACAAGCCGTATTCTTTCCTGTATTTTTTTTGTTGTAAACTAGAGACAAGTTTTATTTGGTTTTTGCTAAGCATAAATGTATTTTTGAATTAATTTTTTTGATTTGAACAAAATCCCTACAAAAATATCAATAATTATTGTATTAGCAGTACTTTATACCGCATGTAGCACGGTAAAAAAAGTTCCTGCTAAAAGACATTTATTAATTAAGAACACTTTAGAAGTTGATGGTATCAAATTCAAAACTAATGAAGATGGAATTATTGAACAAATAAATCAACAACCTAACAGCTTTATTTTAGGTTTTAATTTAAGATTACATCTATATAATTTAGCAAAGGAACATACAGACTCTCTTTTTAAAAAAAATACATTAGATAATCCAAAAAAATACAAAAGATTATCCAAATGGCTATCCGAAAAGCAGGTTCATAGACTAGGAAAATCTTTTTTTTATTCTGGGATTCATAATTTTCTTAAAAAAACAGGAGAGCCTCCTTTTTTGGTAGATTCTCTTAAAACAATTAGAAATGCAAAAAACATAGAAGCTTGGTATCAAAACCAAGGTTATCTGCGCGCCAAATCTTCCTATAAAATTAATTATCTAAAAAACAAAAAAGCAACTATTGAATATTCCGTAAAAAAGGGCAGACCTTATATTTTAGATACAATCCATACAAACATAATCAATAAATCTATTGACTCTTTATATAAAAAAACAACACAAAAATCCTATACTAAACAAAAAAAACAGTATAAAGAAAGTGATTTTAGCAATGAAATAAATAGGCTCACTCAGTACTTCAAAAACAATGGCATATATGATTTTCAACAACAAAATATTGAATTTGAAATTGACACAGCTGATTACAAAGTACCTGTAACAATAAAAATAACCGATCGAAAAGTAAAAAAAGGAGATTCTACAATTACAAAACCTTATGAAATAAAAAAAATAGGAAATATAAAAATCAATATAATTAACAAACCTAAAAAAGGTTTTTTTATAAAGGAGATCAAAGACAGTCTAGCCTATAAAAGTTACAATTTTTATAGTAACGAAAAAATTAGACATAGAGCCAAAGCTATAACAGATGCTATTTTCATACAAAAAGATAGTGTTTTTAGCGATTTTAATAGAACACAAACATTACGTTCTTTAAGCAATCTACGTGTATTTAATTTCCCTAATATCATCTTTACAGAAAATTCTAAAGATAAAACTCTTACAACTAACATTACACTTATCCCTAAAGAACGATTTAGTTTTAGAGCAAGTGCTGATTTTACTCATTCTAACATACAAGATTTTGGTATTACAGGAAACACATCTGTTCTTATAAATAATATTTTTAGAGGGGCTGAAATTTTAGAAATTGGAATAAAAGGAAATCTAGGATCATCTAAAGATTTTGCAAATCCAAAAAAATTATTTTTCAATATTCAAGAATATGGAGCAGATTTAAAATTATCATTTCCTAGAATATTTTTTCCTCTTAACACAAAATCCATTATCCCTAAATCTATGTTTCCTAGTACTCTTATAAGTGCTGGTTTTTCAAAACAACTTAATATTGGTTTGGATAAAGAAAGTGTTACAGGAACTATAAATTACAGTTGGACTCCTTCTCCTAAAACTAATTTTAAATTAGATTTAGCGAATTTACAATATATAAAAAACGTTAACATCAATAATTACTTCAATGTATACACATCAAGTTATGAACAACTCAATCAGCTTGCTAAACGATACAATCATTATCCAGAAATAGTCGACGATCAAAATAATTTATCAATAGAAAATGGAGGACCTGATTTATTCATGAAATATGTTTTTGAAGGGCTTTATCCTGAACTAAATGAAAATATTCAAGACTTACGAACAATTCAAAGTATTCTAGAAAGAAAAAAAAGATTAACCGAAAACAATCTCATTCTGTCTAGTAGCATCAGTTACAACAAAACCTCCCAAACAGATATTTCTGATAAAGAGTTTTACAGTATTAAGACAAAACTGGAATCAACAGGAAATATTATGTCCTTCATAGCTGACATAAGTAAAAGACCTAAAAATGCTAATGGACATCGAAATATATTAGGACTTGAATACTCACAATATATAAAAGGAGAATTAGAATATATTAAACACTGGGATTTAAGAAATAATGTATATATAGCTTTCAGAGCCTTTGGAGGACTTGCAATACCCTATGGAAATTCAAACTCTATCCCTTTTACTCGAAGTTATTTTGCAGGAGGTGCTAATGATAATCGCGCTTGGCAATCATATAGTTTAGGCCCAGGAATATCAAACACAATAAATGATTTCAACGAAGCAAATATGAAATTAGCATTTAACACTGAAATCCGTTTTAACATTTTAGGTCAGCATCATGCCGCTTTATTTGCTGACTGCGGCAACATCTGGAATGCCAATATTGGAAAAGCATACGAAATAGACGAAGAAAAAGTATTTAAAAATATTAAATCTTTAGAAGGTCTTGCATTAGGAACAGGAATAGGCTATCGCTATGATTTTAATTTTTTCATACTACGATTAGATTGGGGATTCAAAACATATTCACCCAATCTTAATCAAGGAAGTCGTTGGTTAACAGAATTCAACATAAATAAATCTCAATTTAATATAGGCATTAATTATCCATTCTAAATAAATTTGTAATTTTGTCCATCTTTTAAAAAAACAAACAAATGACACACAACATAAAATCAGGTGTAGCAACTGGTGATCAAGTACAAGAAATTTTTAACTATGCAAAAGAAAAAGGGTTTGCTTTACCCGCGGTGAATGTAGTAGGTTCTAGTACTATTAATGGAACTATAGAAACAGCCGCAAAATTAAAAGCCCCTGTAATTATTCAATTCTCTAATGGAGGTGCTGCTTATAACGCAGGAAAAGGTCTTTCTAATGACGGACAACAAGCCGCCATTTTAGGCGCAGTAGCTGGAGCAAAACACATTCACACTTTAGCAGAAGCTTACGGAGCTACCGTTATATTACATACGGATCATTGCGCTAAAAATTTACTTCCTTGGATTGATGGTTTATTAGACGCTTCTGAAAAACATTTTGCAGAAACAGGTAAACCTTTATTTTCTTCACACATGATTGACCTATCAGAAGAACCTATAGAAGAAAATATAGAAATATGCAAAGAATATTTAGCTAGAATGAGCAAAATGGGCATGACTCTTGAAATAGAATTAGGTATTACAGGTGGTGAAGAAGATGGCGTAGACAATTCGCATGTGGATAGCTCAAAACTTTATACACAACCAGAAGAGGTAGCTTATGCGTATGAAGAATTAATGAAAATATCGCCCCGCTTTACAATTGCTGCTGCTTTTGGAAATGTACATGGTGTATATAAACCTGGAAATGTAAAGCTAACTCCTAAAATACTTAAAAATTCACAAGAATACGTTCAAAACAAATTCAATACAGGAAATAACCCTGTAGACTTTGTTTTCCATGGAGGATCAGGTTCTACACTTGAAGAAATAAGAGAAGCTATTTCTTATGGGGTAATTAAAATGAATATCGATACTGATTTACAATTTGCATTCACCGAAGGAATACGCGACTATGTAATTTCTAAAATTGACTATTTGCGAACTCAAATTGGTAATCCAGAAGGTACTGATGCTCCAAATAAAAAGCACTATGACCCTCGTAAATGGGTTCGTGAAGGCGAAATAACTTTCAATAAAAGATTAGAACAGGCTTTTGCCGACTTAAATAACATAAATACTCTTTAATTATCAGTTATAGTTATGAATTAAACCAACAATTCAAACTTATAACTTTAAACTCATAACTAATTATGGCTTGGTTTAAAAGAAAAGAAAAAGGAATTACGACTCCTACTGAGGCAAAAATGGATGTGCCTAAAGGTTTATGGTACAAATCGCCTACAGGAAAAATTGTAGACGCTGATGAGTTAGCCAGAAATTTATGGGTAAGTCCTGAAGATGATTTCCACGTACGTATAGGAAGTGCTGAATATTTCCAGATACTATTTGACAACAATCAATTTACTGAGTTAGATGCTAATATGACAGCTAAAGACCCTTTAAACTTTGTCGATTCTAAAAAATATTCTGATCGTTTAGTTGATACCATTAAAAAAACGCAACTTAAAGATGCTGTACGCACAGGAGTAGGAAAATCAAAAGGAAAGGATCTTGTGGTTTGTTGTATGGACTTTGCCTTTATTGGTGGATCTATGGGAGCTGTTGTGGGCGAAAAAATTGCACGTGGTATTGACCATGCTATCAAAAACAGAATCCCTTTTGTCATGATTTCAAAATCAGGAGGAGCGCGCATGATGGAGGCTGCTTATTCACTTATGCAATTAGCCAAAACATCTGCTAAATTAGCTCAATTGGCAGACGCAAAAATCCCTTACATTTCATTATGTACAGACCCTACAACAGGTGGAACCACTGCATCATACGCCATGTTAGGAGATATTAACATAGCTGAACCTGGAGCGTTAATAGGTTTTGCTGGACCTCGTGTAGTACGAGACACTACAGGAAAAGATTTACCTGAAGGATTTCAAACATCTGAATTTGTACTAGACCATGGATTTTTAGATTTTATTTCACATAGAAAAGATCTTAAAAACAAAATAAATCTATATATTGATTTGATTTTAAATCAAGAAATACGATAATTAAAGAAGTTATCCAAAAAGCAGTTTAACATTTTTAATTACATCTTCAATAATCAAAAGAAGGTTCATTATCAACATTCTGTTTTTTGCTTCACCTTTATTACTTCGTTTGAATCTCTATCTATAAAAAGAATCAAACGAAGTATTTTTTTTAACGACAATTCTTCTTTTAAAGATATCTGTGTTTCCCTACTCTAATTCTAATACCATTTAAACTTAAAATATACTAGATTAAAAAATAAAATTCTCGATATGTTTTTTTCATTTTAAAACAACCCTAACAAACGATTGAGTATATAATTGAAATCATCATTAGTTCGAGTGCGAAGCGCATCGAGAATCAACACTAATTCTTATTGCTTTTGTAGGATAGTACCTAAATCAACATGCAGTTTGTTACTCCTACGTAAGGAGGAGTCCCACAATCAACATTATGTAATTTCTCCTTTTGGGCGAAAGATTGCGAACTTTTTAGACAGTCCCAAGGTTAAAAAAATAATATTATAAGGGTATTTCAAAGTTTAAATGGTATAAAAACACCTTTATTTCTTCAAATATATTAAAGCTACGGTAATACATACTGCTGACCCTCGACAATATATTTTTTTTAAATAACTAATTTCAATATAAACTTGATGTAAAACAAGATTTAAGAATCAACCAAATCTAAGAAAAACTACATTCCACTTCTAATTGCCTCTACAGGATCTAATTTTGAGGCCGAAATAGCGGGTAATATCCCAGCTATTAAACCAATAATAATAGCTAAAAATGTTCCAAATAAGATATTTGAGAAACTCAGAACAAAATCAAAATCTAATACCTGTGTCAACCCTAAAGTAACTAACCAAACAAATATAATCCCTATTACACCTCCAATTAAACATAAAACAATTGCTTCAAACAAAAATTGCAGTAAAATAAAACGATTTTTAGCTCCCAAGGATTTCTGTATTCCTATTAAATTTGTACGTTCCTTTACCGATACAAACATAATATTAGCAATACCAAAACCACCAACTAGTAAAGAAAAACCAGCTATTATCCAACCTATCAAATTCATCTGCGAAATTAACCCATCCAACATATCAGTTGCTCCTTTTATAAAATTCAAAAAGAAATTATTGATTTGCCCGTGACTTAACCCTCTGTAAGTTCTCATTTTTTGAACAATTTCACCTTTCACTTCCGCTTCACTTACTCCTTCAAGGGGTTTAATAATAATAACAGGCATAAACTTTTCATTATTATCACTATAAAGAGCTCGTACTTTATTTAAATTAAGATATACACTCCCATCTGGATTTTCCCCAAAATTAATCATACGATTCCCTACTTTTCTTAAAACCCCAAACACTTTAAAACGCTGTCCGTATATTCTAATTTCTTTCCCTATTGCTGACATACCATCAAAAAGAGTTTGTGCTACTTCAGCTCCAATTACCACACCACCAGTACTCGAATTAGACTCTTGTTCATTAAAGAACCGTCCTTCTAAAAAATCTAATTTGTTAATATCTATATACTCATAAGTACAAGGTACAATTCCTACGTTAGTCATTGTTTTATCCTCAAACTTCACAGTTTCACGTTTGGTAAAATACTGATAACAAATCCCTTCTATTTTAGAGGTATTCTCTTTCAAATAACGATATTCATCATAGGTAACTTTAGGAAATTGCTCTATTTTCCAATCAGGAACATCCGTAGGTGAAAAAGAATACTTAAATAAATACACTGCACTATTATCTAAACTCCCCACATCCTTTTTAATTTTCTGATCCAATGAATCTACAGCTGATAAAATAGTTATAATAGAAAAAATTCCAATGGTAACACCTAATAAAGAAAGTAATGTTCTTAACTTATTATTGCGCAACGCATTCACAGCAAAACTAAAGCTCTCTTGAAGCAATCGTAGGTATATGATCATAACGTTTTTATTTATTGGTACTAAATTATTCTCTTTTGTTACAATTCTAAAATCTAATTTTGAATAGCTCTCAAAAAAAACTATTTTTGTCCTTTAATCACAACAACACAATGAATACTACTAAAACAATTCAATCGGCATTGATTTCAGTGTTCGACAAGACGGGTCTTGAACCTATCGTAAAAAAATTACACGAACAAAATGTTACAATTTACTCTACAGGAGGAACTGAAGAATTTATCTTAAATTTAGGAATACCTGTTGTACCTGTAGAAGAAATAACTCAGTACCCTTCTATCTTGGGAGGTCGTGTTAAAACTTTACATCCTAAAGTTTTTGGAGGTATCTTAAACCGTCAAGAAAACGAGAATGATGTAGCACAAATGCAAGAGTATGCAATTCCTCAAATTGACTTAGTAATAGTAGATCTCTATCCTTTTGAAAAAACCGTTGCTTCAAAAGCTAGTGAAGCTGAGATAATTGAAAAAATAGATATTGGTGGAATTTCTCTAATAAGAGCAGCTGCTAAAAACTTCAAAGATACAGTTATCATTCCTTCTATTAGCGAATACAATTTATTATTAGAACTTATTAGTAATCAAAACGGAGCAACCACTTTAGAACAACGCAAAAAATTTGCTATTAAAGCCTTTAATATTTCTTCTCATTATGATTCGGTTATTTTTAATTATTTTAACCAAAATCTCGAAGAACCTGTTTTAAAAATTAGTGACACCAAAGGAGAAGTTCTTCGTTATGGGGAAAACCCTCATCAAAAAGGATTTTTCTTTGGCGACTTAAACAAAATGTTTAACAAATTAAATGGCAAAGAATTATCATATAACAATTTATTAGATATTGATGCAGCAGTAAATCTAATAAGTGAATTTAAAAATGACGCTCCTACATTTGCCATCTTAAAACACAACAATGCTTGCGGCATAGCTACTCGCACAACTATAAAAGAAGCTTATTTAGATGCTTTGGCTGGCGACCCTACCTCTGCTTTTGGAGGCGTTCTAATAGCCAACAACACAATTGACGTAGTAACTGCAAACGAAATCAATAAACTATTCTGCGAAGTAATCATAGCCCCTGCTTACAACAATGAGGCAATAGAAATACTAAAAGAAAAGAAAAACAGAATCATATTAATACAAAATCCTGTTGATTTACCCAAAACTAATGTAAGAAGCTGTTTAAATGGCACCTTAGTTCAAGAAAAAGATTTAATAACAGATTCTAAAGAATTTTTAAAAACAGTAACAACATCTATTCCTACAGAAAAAGAAATAGAAGACTTATTATTTGCTTCGAAAATCTGTAAACACACCAAATCAAACACTATTGTTTTAACTAAAAACAAACAATTATATGCCTCAGGCACAGGACAAACTTCACGTGTAGATGCCTTATGCCAAGCAATAGAAAAAGCAAAATCATTTAATTTTAATTTACAAGGTGCTGTTATGGCAAGTGATGCGTTCTTTCCTTTTCCTGACTGTGTTGAAATTGCCCATAAAGCAGGTATTACATCCGTAATCCAACCAGGCGGATCAATAAAAGATGAATTAAGCATAGCATACTGCAATGAAAACAAAATGTCCATGGTCTTTACAGGCACGAGACATTTTAAACATTAAAAATAATTTTTAAAACAAACATCCTACCCTTGTCAATTTAAATTGACAAGGGTTTTAAAAAAAAATAACATTTTTAACTTTTTACTAACAATATATATATCCATAAATAACCGTTATTTCCTCTATATAACTTATTTTTGCAACGCCCTTAAATACCTCAAATGATTTTTACATTGAAATTTGTCTAATACAATTTCTAAACACGTGTATACACTAGCATCAATATCACAATACTCGTTTGTATAACTTAAAAATCACAAAAAAATCCTTAAAAAAGAGGAAAAATTCCAAACAAAACCAACCATTGTAGCTAAAGAACAATACTAAACATTTTAAAAATCTAATTATCAAAATCTAGATCAAACAAAAAACATAATACTTTTTAAACAAAACAAATCATTATAATGAGAAATTCATTACTCCTTCTTTTTACATTATTTATTTTTAATAACACAAACTCTCAAAACATTTTTCCTACTTCAGGAAATACCGGAATTGGAACGCTAACTCCTTCTCAAAAACTTGAGGTTAATGGAAATGCTATTTTTGACAATCAGTCATCCAATCATACACATATAAAAATTGGTCATGATGCAAATGACAATATCATTTCTGACAATTCAAATGAAAAACACTATAGCGGAGGATATTTCTTTAGAGTACACAACGAAACAATACCACACAAATATATAGATGCTTTACTAATAAGTGAAAATGGTAATATAGGAATAGGCACAGCAACCCCTTCCAATGATCAAGGCTGGGCTAGAGTACTTGATGTAGCAGGCAATGATCATTCTAAAATATTAGTTACCAACTCGAATGCTACATACAAAACAGGAATCTTTTCACACAATAACTGGCATGGAGGAGGAGGCTTCTTAGGAACCGAAAGTAACCACAACCTTCATTTAATAACAGGCTATACGCCCAGAATATCCATACTTACAAATGGAGATACTGGAATTGGAACACTAACTCCTTCTAATGATCAAGGCTGGGCTAGAGTACTTGATGTAGCAGGCAATGATCATTCTAAAATATTAGCTACCAACTCGAATGCTACATACAAAACAGGAATCTTTTCACACAATAACTGGCATGGAGGAGGAGGCTTCTTAGGAACCGAAAGTAACCACAACCTCCATTTAATAACAGGCTACACTCCCAGAATATCCATACTTACAAATGGAGATACCGGAATTGGAACACTAACTCCTTCTCAAAAACTTGAGGTTAATGGAAATATTATTTTTGACAATCAGTCATCCAATCATACACATATAAAAATTGGTCATAATGCAAATGACAATATCATTTCTGACAATTCAAATGAAAAACACTATGGTGGAGGGTATTTATTTAGAGTACACAACGAAACAATACCACACAAATATATAGATGCTTTACTAATAGGTGAAAATGGTAATGTAGGAATTGGTGGCAAATCATCAAATAATAAATTTGAAGTTTATGGAAACACATCTATAGGAGGAGCTGATTTAAAATTAGGAATGAGTGACGGTCAGGATCAAGGTAAAATATTAGATCAAAGAGCTTTGGTACATGGGAATAACGATGAATTATGGGTTAATTACATGAGCGATTTTGAAGGAGGAACAAGAATAGGTAAAAGCGCAATAATACGAAACAACGGAGACACTGCCTTACAAGGTAGACTTGAAGTAAAAGAAATAAAAATAACAACTACTCCTACAGCGGACTTTGTATTTGAGGAAAATTATAATCTCCCTAAATTAGAAGAAGTAGAAAAACATATTAAAACAAAAAAACATCTACCCGAAATAGCCTCTGCAAAGCAAATGCAACAAGAAGGAGTAAATATAGGCGAATTTCAAATAAAACTTCTTCAAAAAATTGAAGAGTTAACTCTTTATTCTATTGAACAAAACAAGAAAATTGAAAAACAAAACAAGAAAATTGAAGAACAAAACAAAAGAATAATAGATTTAGAAAAACGAATAAACAGCACAAACAAATAAACTCCACAATAAACATCATCATTAATATTAGATATACTAATAAAAAATATCACAAATTTAAGATTTAAAAAAAACAATATTCACATTTTTAAACATTAAAACTAGATCAATATGATATTAATTGACAAAGAATTCCCTAGTATTTCCGTAAAAACAATTCAAAAAAACAAAGGTGTTTCAGAAGTAAACCTTTTTGAATTAGCAAAAAAAGAAAACAAAAAAATATTATTATTTTTCTATCCAAAAGATTTCACATACGTATGCCCTACTGAGTTATTTGCTTTTCAAGAAATCTCAAAAGAACTTGAAGAAAGAAATGTACTATTATTTGGAGCTTCATGCGACACTGTAGAAACACATGATGCTTGGCTACAAACCGATGCGTCTGAAGGAGGAATCAAAGGAATTACATATCCTTTAATCTCTGATTCAAATAGAAATCTTTCTAATATATTAGGTATATTAGATGGAAATAAAAGCATGGAAAATAACCATGAGATCATCATTAATGACAATATAAGTTACAGAGCTACTTATTTAATCAACGAAAAAGGCATTGTATTTCACCAAAGTTTAAACAACATGTCTCTGGGAAGAAATGTATTAGAATTCATGAGATTAATAGAAGGCTATACAAGCATACAAGAAACAGGAGAAGTTTGTCCTGCTAACTGGGAAAAAGGAAAAGAAACTTTTAAAAACGACAGAATCAGTACGGCAAAGTATCTATCCCGATTGTTAAGCAAACAATTCTCTAATTAAAAATAAAAATTGCGTTAAAAAAAATTTTAACGCAATTTTTATTTTCGTATTAACCAAAATATTTTCATACTTTTGCAACTTAGTATATTTTATAAAAACTAAGTAACCCTTAAAAGGAAATATGGGATTTTTTGATTTTATGACCGAGGACATTGCAATTGACCTTGGTACCGCAAACACTCTAATTATACACAACGACAAAGTTGTTATCGATAGCCCTTCCATAGTAGCGCGTGACCGTATATCTGGCAAAATTATTGCCGTAGGCAAAGAAGCTAATATGATGCAAGGGAAAACCCACGAAAACATAAAAACAATCCGTCCTTTAAAAGATGGAGTTATTGCAGATTTTGATGCTTCTGAACAAATGATCAAAATGCTTATTAGAAGTATTCCTGCATTGCAAAAAAAATTATTCACTCCTGCTTTACGTATGGTAATTTGCATTCCATCAGGAATAACAGAAGTAGAGATGCGTGCAGTAAAAGAATCCGCAGAACGTGTAAACGGCAAAGAAGTGTACTTAATTCATGAACCAATGGCAGCCGCTATAGGTATTGGTCTAGACATTATGCAACCAAAAGGGAACATGATTGTAGACATAGGTGGAGGTACTACCGAAATTGCCGTAATTGCATTAGGAGGAATTGTTTGTGACAAATCAGTAAAAATTGCTGGTGATGTGTTTACAAATGACATCATTTATTACATGCGTACACAACACAACTTGTTTGTAGGAGAAACAACAGCCGAAAAAATAAAAATCGAAATAGGAGCAGCAATCGAAAATCTAGACTCTCCTCCAGACGATATGTCGGTTCAAGGTCGTGACCTTTTAACAGGTAAACCTAAACAAGTAGAAGTATCATATCGCGAAATAGCCAAAGCCCTAGATAAATCTATTCAACGTATTGAAGATGCCATCATGGAAACTTTATCCCAAACTCCTCCTGAATTAGCAGCAGATATATACAACACAGGTATTTATTTAGCAGGTGGAGGATCAATGTTAAGAGGTTTAGACAAACGTATCTCTCAAAAAACAGACCTCCCTGTTTTTATTGCAGAAGATCCTTTAAGAGCTGTCGTTAGAGGGACAGGAATGACCCTTAAAAACTTAAATAGATTCCGTAGCATTTTAATAAAATAAGATTACGTAATCTTATTTTATTAAAAACACAACATAGTATAACAACCTTTACTATTATTTTACGATGCAGCAAATTCTAAATTTCATTATAAAAAACAGCACTCGATTGCTGTTTTTGCTGCTTTTGGTAATTTCGTTAACACTTACCATTCAGTCCCACTCTTACCATAGAAGTCAGATGGTAAATTCAGCAAATGCCGTTACAGGAAGTGTATACGAAAAAGTAAATGAAGTAGAAACCTACTTTAGTCTACAAAATCAAAATGACAAATTAGCAAAGGAAAATGCTTATTTAAGAAAACTCCTTTTCAATAAAAAAGATAGCGTTTCAATCCTACCAAAAGATTCTATTAAAGGATATGACAAACTAGAGGTAATAAATTCTAGAGTTATTAATAATTCATACAACAAAACTGAAAATTATCTAACCATAAGTTCTGGTTCAACAAAAGGAATAAAACCAGACATGGGAGTAATTAGCAATGAAGGCATAGTAGGAGTTATTGAAAAAACTTCTCCCAATTACTCAACCGTAATTAGTGTATTGAATTTAAAATCTAAAATAAACGCCAAAGTTAAAAGAACGAACCATTTCGGTTCTTTAATTTGGAAAGCAAAAAATGCTGGTTATGCACAACTTATTGAAATACCTAGATTAGCAAGTGTTAAAAAAGGTGACACAATAGTAACAGGTGGTCGTTCAACTATTTTTCCTGAAAACATACCTGTAGGTATTATTGACCGTATCTATATGGATACAGAAACTAATTATTACACCTTAGACGTTCGTTTATTTACAGATATGACGAACCTAAACCACGTATATATAATTAAGAATAAAGATGCTACTGAAATCAATAAACTGGAAGCTGAAACAGTAAAAAAAGATGAATAATACTCTTATATCAAATATAGTTCGTTTTGTACTGCTAGTTGCGGTTCAGGTAATCATTTTCAACAAAATAAACCTATTTGGTTTTGTAAACCCTTTTCCATATATTCTTTTTATACTTTTATATCCTGTCAATACAAATCAAGCAGGATTATTAATAAGTAGTTTTTTATTAGGCCTTTCTATTGATTATTTTGAAAATTCAGGAGGTGTTCATGCTACAGCTTGTTTAATACTCGCCTATTTGAGACCTAGCTTTTTTAAATTTGCTTTTGGATTAAGTTATGAATACCAAACAATACGAATAAATGATCGCCTATCACCCGAACGATTTACTTTTATACTGATTTCAATCATAACGCATCATATTATTCTTTTTACACTTGAATTTTTTAAATTCATATTTATGTTAGATGCTCTGATTCGCACCCTTTTTGCTTCCCTATTTACATTAATAGTAAGCATTATATTTATTTATTTATTTAAGCCTAGTAAACGTTAAAAAATGAGAAAGCTTCTTTTACCTGGTATGATTATAGTTTCTGCTATTCTAATCATAGCAAGGCTTTTTTATTTACAAGTAATAGATGATGAACTAAAACTAAAATCAGAAAACATCTCTATTAAAATAAAATATGACTATCCCGAAAGAGGATATATATATGATCGTAATGGCAACTTACTAGTAGCCAACCAACCCTCTTATGACATTATGGTCGTACCCAGAGAAGTAAAAAAACTGGACACGATTGAATTTTGCAAACTATTAAATATCACTAAAAAAGATTTTTTAAAACGTTTAGAAAAAGCGGTCGTTTATTCTCCTCTACTACCTTCTGTTTTTATGGGACAATTAAATAAGATGGAGTATGCTGCTTTTCAAGAAAAAGAGCGCAAATTTGATGGTTTTTATATTCAAAAACGTTCCTTACGAGATTATCAATTTCATCATGGAGCTAATATTTTTGGATTTATAACACAAGCAAATGAAGCTACAATTACCAAAAACCCTTATTATAAAAGCGGTGACTTACTGGGTAAACAAGGAGTAGAAGAAATGTATGAGGAAATACTAAGAGGTCAAAAAGGAGTAAAGCATATCCAACGCGATCGTTTTAATCGCGAAATTGGACTTTATAAAGAAGGCAAATACGATACAATTGCCATTCAAGGTAAAGACATCACCTTAACCATTGATTCCAAACTACAGGAATATGGTGAATTATTAATGAAAAACAAAAGAGGAGGAATTATTGCTATTGAACCTAAAACAGGCGAAATACTATGCTTAGTAACAGCTCCTACTTACGACCCTGCTATTTTAGTAGGTCGTCAGCGTTCAAAAAACTACACTAAATTATACAATGATTCTTTAGCAAAACCTTTGTACGACAGAGGTTTATTAGCTGAATACCCTCCAGGATCTCCTTTTAAAATCCTAACTGCTCTAGTTGGTCTTCAATCTGGCGCAATAAATACTGAAACAGCTGTAGGCTGTCATCATGGATTTAGTTATGGTCGACGATTTATGCGGTGTCACTGTGGAGGTGGTGTTCGAAAATTACACATGGGTATTGCTAAATCCTGTAATGCTTACTTTGGAACAACTTATCTAAGAACCCTTGGTATGTTCCCTAATGCCTCTAAAGGAGTTGATTCGTGGAGTGATCATTTAAAGAGTTTTGGATTAGGACAATTTATGGGATATGATTTACCTACGGGAAGAAAAGGTAATATCCCTACCTCTAAAACATACGAACGTTATTACCCTAATGGCAGCTTAAAATCAACCATGATAGTTTCTAATTCTATTGGGCAAGGCGAGATACTTATGACCCCAATTCAATTAGCAAACATGATGGCAACCGTTGCCAATAAAGGCTATTATTATACACCTCATATTATTAAAAAAATTAAAGGCCGACCAATTGACGCTAAATTCAGAACCAAACATACTACTACCATAAACAAAAAACATTTCCCTCCAGTAATTGAGGGATTGGCAGAGGTTTTTAAAACAGGAACTGCTTATTTTTTAGGCGTAGAAGGTATTGAAATATGCGGAAAAACAGGTACCGCAGAAAATTTTGCAAGAATAAACGGGAAAAAAGTCCAATTAGAAGACCATTCTATATTTGTAGCTTTTGCTCCTAAAAACAACCCTAAAATAGCCATGGCTGTTTTTGTTGAAAACGGAGGCTATGGAGCTACCATTGCAGGCCCTATTACCTCATTAATGATTGAAAAATATCTAAAAGGAAAGATTACTAATAAATTTAGAGAAGAAAACATTATAAACAGAAGTCTTCAACATCAATATAATAAATTTACTAGAAAATACATAGACTCCATGTACAGAATTAAGTTACGCAAAGATTCTTTAAATAGAGTCAAAGCAAAACAAAAGCTGGATTCATTAGAAAAAAATACTAACTCAGTTACAAAAACAAATTAATGAGAAATCAAAGTATTGGAAAAAATATTGACTGGATTACAGTATTAATTTATATTCTATTAGTACTAATAGGTTGGGCCAACATCTATTCAGCTGATGTAACACCTGATTCAAGTTATATTTTTGACATTAAACAAAATTATGGAAAACAATTAATTTTCATCTCCTTTACCGTACTAGTAATCATAGTTGTACTTTCTATTGAAGCTAAATTTTACGAACGCTTTTCGAGTGTACTTTATGGGATTTCATTACTTTCCTTAATTGGGTTATTTATAGCTGGTAAAACCATTGCTGGACAAAGATGTTGGTATGCCATAGGGTCTTTTACATTACAACCCTCCGAATTTGCTAAGTCAGCAACAGCTTTGGCTCTTGCAAAATTTTTAAGTGATAGTCAGATTAATTTAAAAAACTTTAATCATCAAGTATTAGGACTTGCTATCCTTTTTATACCCATAGGTCTCATTATGCTACAACCAGATGCGGGTAGTGCACTTATATTCATTACCATGATTTTTGTCCTTAATAGAGAAGGTCTACCCTCTTGGTACCTATGGACAGGCATAGGAGCTATTGTTTTATTTATCATGTCTTTATTATTAAAACCACAATACGTGGTACTCATTGTGTTAATAGGTGTAACGCTACATTTCTACAAATCAAAACCAGTGAGAAGAAATATAGTTGCCAGTTCCATTGTTTTTCTACTAATGTCAGGTTTTAGTATTTCTGTAAATTATGTTTTTGAAAATGTATTTCAACAACATCATAGAGATCGTTTTAATATCCTTTTAGGAAAAGAAGTTGATTTAGCAGGAATAGGTTACAACACCAATCAATCTGAAATAGCTATTGGATCAGGCGGATTATTAGGAAAAGGCTGGTTAGAAGGCACTCAAACTAAAGGAAATTTTGTACCCGAACAACATACAGATTATATTTTTACAACTGTTGGGGAAGAATGGGGTTTTCTAGGATCGACTGTGGTAGTATTATTATTTGCAGGATTATTACTTCGTATTTTATATTTAGCCGAAAATCAACGTACAAAATTTAGTCGAATTTACGGATACGGCGTTGCCTCTGTTTTATTTACTCATTATTTTGTAAACATTGCCATGGTTATAGGTATCTTTCCTACTATTGGAGTTCCATTGCCTTTTCTTTCTTATGGTGGGTCTAGCTTATGGTCTTTTACCATTTTACTTTTTATCTTTTTAAAAATGGACGCAAATAAAGTAAACGAGTGGTAGTGCTTCAAAAACTCCACTCTTTATAATTTTTATTTCTTTCTAAGGTATTTTCTATATCATCAGAAAGTTTAGAAAAAAAATCAATTCCAGTTATTTGCTCTATTTCATCTATTGACACAGTAAATTCATAAAGCGGGCGATTTGAATCTTCATGAGGTATTAAAAAAGCAATTCCTTTATATTTACCCTCTTTTTTATTTAATAATATTTTATAAAAATACTCAGGTACTGTAACTTTTTCTCTCCCTATATGTTTTAATTTTCCAGATAAGATTCCTCCTGTAACTACATATAATCCATTATATTTCTTTGCCCAATATCGTGTCTTTTGTTCTAAACGATTCCATATTCCTGCATTAAAATCATTTCTTTGTGGTGTTATATTAGAGGTATAAAACGTTTCATCAAAAGCTTTTTTAGAAAATCGCCTATCCGCTGCGGGGCATAAATGACCACGATCATATCCTGAACGAATATAGTTTTTCCAACTAGCTGATCCACTTTCAACCATTGGATCATCTATAAAATAGGGTCTTTTATGATGTATATATACAATTTCGTTCCTATTTAGTTGATATGCCACCCATTCCGCTTGTTCATCTTTTTCGCTATAAGAAAGCGTATAATACAAATGACGCACCACTTGCCCCGTTTTAGATGTGGGCAATAAAAAATCAGAATTAATTTCTTCTGATACAAAATCATGTTTCTTTATTTCTTCATTCTTCTTACAACTTAAAACAAACCATGATAATAATACAGAATGAATAAAAAATAATCTCTTCATAATTTATTAAAAATAATATTTGTAAATTTAGTAACCTCAAACAGAAAAGTATGAGCTAATTTTAAAAAAAATATTATGAATTTAAAATTTATTTACTCAGGAGTATTTATGCTTATTTCTATAGGAATACAAGCACAAGAAAATACACTTTCTGAATCTGAAAAACAATTAATCATTAAGAAAGAAGATTCTATTGCTAAAATAAAATTAAGTGAAGTACGCGCTCAAAAAGAAGCTAAAAAAATAGCAAAAGAAAAGGAGAAAGCACTAAAAACAGAAAAAGCGCTTAAAGAAGCAGAAGCTGACCGAATTAAAGAAGAACAACGCCGGATAGAACAATTAGAGAAAGACAAAAAAAGAATGGAAAAACAGCTTGAAAAAGCTGAAAAAGAACGCAAAAAAATAGAAGAAGCCAAAAAGGATTTAGCAAAAGCACGTAACAAACAAGAAGAGATCAATCAAGATATTGAGAAAGAACAGAAAAAATTTGACAAACTCAACCAAAAAGGAAAGCTATCTCCTCTAGACATTGAAAAGTGGAATAAAAAAATAGAAAAAATGCGTGAAAAAGCTACTACCCAAGACAAAAAAGTAAAAAAAGCGGAACGTGAATTAGAAAAATTATAAAATAATATCTTTGTAAGATAAAATTACGGTATACCCTTTATCTAAAAAATAGGATAAAGGGTTTTCCTTTGAAACAACCATAACAAAATCCCCTCCCCAAGCTCCTAAACTTTTAACCACACCATTAAAATCCGTAAAAAGTGTCTCTTTTACAGTTTGCTTCTCCAAAATCGTACTCATTTCGATTTCGTGTAATTCTAATGCTTTAGAAAAACTTTCTATTTCAGTTGCATTTATAACTTGTTGAGTAAGTGTATTAATCCTTGGAATTATGGTTTTTATATCAGCTTTCTTTTCATTATATCTCTTAATTGCAGTTCGACTATTTTGTTTTTGATTTAAATAAACAAAATATATCTGATCTATAAAATCTGGAAAAAAATCAGTTTCTATAGTATGGGGTTTTCCATCAATAAGTTGATAAATTATTGGAGAAGAATATTTCGCACATGCAATATCATATCCACTACCTCCAAAACTATTTTTAAGCAATGTAAAAGCATCAATCTCTAACCATTGAGCAATATTATTTATTAGTGTTGAAGAAGTCCCTAAACCCCAAGTTTTTGGAAAAGTTAGTTCTGTTTTTATTTTGTATCCTGAATGTTTTTTAAAAAAATCTTTATTTAACAAGTATCCGTGGTATAGTATTTCCACTAATGTTGTTTTTATCTTATCCTCTTTAAATTCTTTTTTAGCTAGAACCTCTTGCAAACTAAAAGAACTCTCAAACCAGATACTACCATCACTATCGTAACTAGTCCACTCAAAAGTATTAGACAATCCCTCTTCAATTATCAAATTTTGTCCAAACTTTGTAGGCAACGCTAAAGCTTGAGCACCATCTAAAACTACATATTCTCCTGTAATCAATAGCTTACCGTTGCTATAAAAAGTTTGTTTCATAGTTATTTATAAAAAAGTTTTTTACTTTCTAATTTCAGCTAGATAATCTACAACGGCGCTATGTGAAACCGTATTTTTCTCAAAGTATTTCACCACTTTTTTTCGTTCCTCTTCAGTAGCTTGAAATTGGTTTAAAATATTCATCAAGTGCATTTTCATGTGTCCTTGCTGAATGCCTGTGGTAGTTAAGCTACGCAATGCAGCAAAATTTTGAGCTAAACCAGCCACTGCTATCACTTGCATTAATTCTTGGGCGGATGGTTTTTCTAACATTTCTAGGGCTATTTTGACTAAAGGATGCAAAGTAGTTAATCCTCCTACTGTACCTAATGCTAAAGGAATTTCCATCCAGAAAGTAAAGATTCCGTTTTCTATTTTAGCATGAGACAAACTAGAATATCTGCCTTCTTTTGAAGCATAAGCATGAACTCCTGCTTCTATTGCTCTAAAATCATTACCTGTAGCAATTACTACAGCATCTATTCCATTCATGATGCCTTTATTATGTGTAACGGCACGATAGGGTTCTATCTCTGCTATACGAACTGCCTGTACAAATTTTTCGGCGAACTCTTGTGGATTTTCAATATGTTTTTCAGCTAATTCTTCTACTTTACAAGAAACTTCTGCACGAACTAAACAATTTGGAACATAATTAGATAAAATACTCATCACTATTGTGATGTTTTTTTCTTCTTCTGAAAATATTTCAAATACTTGTGCTTCCTTTTTTAATGTTTTCGCAAATTGCTCTAAACATGAATTAATAAAGTTAGCTCCCATTGAATCTTTTGTTTCAAAAGTGGCGTGTAATTGATAATAGTTTTCTAAATCCGTTGTTTTATCACGAAGTATAATATCTAAAATTCCTCCTCCGCGTTTTTGCATATTCTTAGTAATACTTTCCGTTTCGAGAAAAAATTTCGATTTAATTGCATCAAAAAAAGTTTCTAATTTTTGTTTATCTCCTTGGTAAATAAAATGGACTTGTCCTATTTTTTCAGTATTAATAACAGTTGTTTTAAATCCACCACGATCTGACCAAAATTTAGCAGACTTACTGGCAGCAGCCACTACACTACTCTCTTCTACAGCAAAAGGAATAGTATAATTCTTCCCATTAATTATAAAATTGGGTGCTACACCTAATGGTAAATAGAAATTGGTAATTGTATTTTCAATAAATTCATCATGCAATTTTTGTAAAATTGTATCATTATTCCAATATTGTTTAATGATGTCTTTTGCTTCTTCTACATTTGAAAAATGGGTTTCAACTATCCAATTGATTTTTTCTTCTTTTGATAATTTTGAAAATCCGCTAACTGCTTTAACCATTTTATTTTTTAAAATTTTTCTTATTTTTTCTACCTTTGTAATTATAACAATTACTTTGCGTTAGTATTTAACTAAATATCCTTTTAGAAAGTCTTTTACAGAGATTATTTTTATATCATTTAGGATTACAAAAAACAATAATCTATTTAAGTCTAAAATTTTTATTTTCAGACTTCTAATATTCTTTTCATTCTATATTATTTCTCTTAAAAAAACATATAATTCATCAATACCATAAAATCTATTTCTTAACTTCATTGAAGTTTTTTAGAGTTGCCATATAGACATGATTTGAAATCATTGTTGTTGATCACTGGCGAACTATTTGAGGTAACAAAAGTAATCATTTTACACAATAAAGCTACATGTAATCATACTCCTCATACAATCAAAATTAGCTTTTAATAAAAAAATACGTTATTATTTAGTTTTTTTTCACTAAAATTGGGCAATTTTTTACATCAACTAAAAAATGAAAAACAAAATTACATCCGTTTTAGTATTG
Source organism: Flavobacterium sp. TN-1 (assembly GCF_052828645.1). Classification (NCBI taxonomy): domain Bacteria; kingdom Pseudomonadati; phylum Bacteroidota; class Flavobacteriia; order Flavobacteriales; family Flavobacteriaceae; genus Flavobacterium; species Flavobacterium sp. TN-1. The sequence goes on along the minus strand of NZ_CM128253.1, from coordinate 1,436,858 downwards.
TTTTGGGTATCATTTTCAGCGATAGCTCAAAAACAAATATCTTTAGAAGAGATTTGGTCTGGCGCTTTTAGAGCGCAAAGCATGACTGCTTTAGAAGCCATGAAAAACACGAATCAATATACTGTTTTGGATTTTGATCGAACCACTAGATCTTCGCAAATTAATTTATATGACTTTGCTACTTTGAGTAAAGTGGCCACATTAATTAACAGCAATGATTTTACTCAATTAGAAGGAATTGACACCTATACTTTTAGCAAAGATGAAAAAAAGGTTTTAATTGCAAATAATAGTGAACAAATTTTTCGTCACTCCTTTCTAGCTGATTATTTTATTTATGACACTACAAACAAAACATTAACTAAACTAGCTGATTATAAAGTACAAGAACCTACTTTTTCTCCTGATGGCTCAAAAATAACCTATGTTTACCAAAACAATTTATATGTTTATGATATAGCGTCAAAAAAGCACGTACAAATTACAAACGATGGCAAGAAAAATAGCGTTATTAACGGTGTAACTGATTGGGTATACGAAGAAGAATTTTCGTTTGTAAGAGCTTATGATTGGAATTTAAATTCTGATAAAATAGGTTTTATCCGTTTTGATGAAACGAATGTCCCCCAATTTTCAATGGATTTATATAATGAAGGTCTATATCCACTACAATCTGTTTTTAAGTACCCCAAAGCAGGTGAAAAAAACGCTATAGCTTCTTTACATATCTATGACATAAAAACAGGAATAACAAAAAAAATTAATTTAGATAATTATAATGATTTTTATATTGCTCGTATAAAATGGACTAATGACCCTAACACGTTAAGTGCGCAAATTTTAAATCGCCATCAAAATAATTTAGACCTATTATTTATAGATGGAAATTCGGGAACCTCTAAAGTTGTTCTTAACGAAAAAGATAAGGCTTACATAGATGTAACTGATAATTTAACATTTTTAAAAGATAATAGTTTTATTTGGACTTCCGAAAAAGATGGTTTTAATCATATTTATCATTATGACAAAACAGGTAAGTTAAAAACACAAATAACAAAAGGCTCTTGGGAAATAACTCATTATTATGGATTTGATGAAAAAAACAGCATGATTTATTATCAGTCTGTTGAAAATGGTTCTATCAATCGTGATGTATATGCTATAAAAATTGATGGTAGTTCTAAAAAACGTTTAACATCTCAAATAGGAACCAATGCAGCCACTTTTAGTCCTAACTTTCAATATTTTATAAACTCCTATTCTAGTGCTAAAAACGCACCAAAGTACACCCTAAACGATTCTAAAACAGGAAAAGAAATAAAAGTGATTTCTTCTAACGAAAAACTAGAAGAGAAATTAGCAGATTACAACTTACCTTCAAAAGAATTCTTTGAACTCATAACAGAGAAAGGACATAAGTTAAATACTTGGATGATTAAACCAAATAATTTTGACTCTACAAAAAAATACCCTGTATTTATGTTTCAATATTCAGGACCTGGTTCACAACAAGTAGCCAACAGATGGAATAACAATGATGATTACTGGTTCAAAATGTTAGCACAAGATGGCTATATAGTAGTTTGTGTAGACGGACGTGGAACAGGTTTTAAAGGAGCTGAATTTAAAAAATGCACTTATAAAGAATTAGGAAAATATGAAGTAATAGACCAAATAGACGCGGCAAAAGTAATAGGTAATTATTCTTACGTAGATAAAACTAGAATTGGTATATTTGGCTGGTCGTTTGGAGGATTTATGGCATCTAATTGCATTTTTCAAGGAGCCGATGTATTTAAAACGGCCATAGCAGTTGCACCTGTAACTTCTTGGAGGTATTATGATAGTATTTATACAGAGCGTTATATGCAAACACCTCAGGAAAACGCAGAGGGCTATGATAATAATTCGCCCATTACACACGTAAATAAATTAAAAGGAAACTTTTTATTAATTCATGGCACAGCTGATGATAATGTACACGTACAAAACACAATGAAAATGATAGAAGCTTTGGTACAGGCTAATAAGCAGTTTGAATGGGCCATTTATCCAGATAAGAACCATGGTATTTATGGAGGTAAAACACGTTTACAGTTGTATACTAAGATGACCCATTTCATAAAAGAAAAACTATAATTTACATATTTTACTAACCAAAAACTATAAAATGAGCGAAACAGCAAAACAAGGACATCCTAAAGGACTGTATTTCTTGTTCTTTACAGAAATGTGGGAACGATTCAGTTACTACGGAATGAGAGCTATTTTCATTCTATTCATGACCAAAATCTTATTAATGAAAGACGCGGAAGCATCTGAAATTTATGGAAGTTATACAGGACTTGTATATCTAACTCCTCTTTTAGGAGGATATCTTTGTGATAAATTTTTAGGAAACAGAAGAAGTATCATGATTGGAGGATTACTAATGTCTATTGGTCAGTTCTTCATGTTTTTAAGTGCCACAACTGGTGCTAATGGAGGCGTTGCATTAATGTGGTTAGGACTTACTGCTATTATTATTGGTAACGGTTTTTTTAAACCTAACATTTCAACTATGGTAGGTCAGTTATATCCCGCAAATGATCGTCGTATTGATAGTGCTTTTACCATTTTTTATATGGGTATCAACCTAGGAGCATTCTTTTCTCCTTTAGTGTGTGGTTCGATGGATTTCAAATGGGGATTCTTAGCTGCTTGTATTGGTATGTTTATGAGTTTAATATTTTTTGCATTATTTCAAAAAAAATATTTAGTCTCTGAAGAAGGAAAAGAAATAGGTCTACCTGTTAAGCCATTAGATTTAAAAAATATCTTATATATAATAGGATCGATTGGTATTGTTTTTTTCATGCTTAACTTCAAGCAATTGTTTAATACAGATACAGATGTCATTGGATATTTTATTTATGGTTCAATGATTGTAATGCCTTTAATTATTTTAACAGATAAAAGCTTAACAAGTGTAGAGAGAAATAGAATCTTAGTGATTTTTATCTTAGCCTTCTTTGTAATCTTTTTTTGGGGTGCTTTTGAACAAGCAGGAGCTTCTTTAACTCTTTTTGCTGATAGACAAACTAACCGAAATTTGTTAGGATGGGAGATGCCAGCATCTTATTTTCAATCTGTAAATCCTCTAGCTGTAATCTTATTAGCTCCAATAATGTCAATCGTATGGGGATTTTTATACAAACGCAATGCAGAACCTTCTTCACCAAAAAAAATGGCATTAGGTTTAACATTAGTAGCTATAGGTTATGGTGTAATTGCTATAGCTGTTAAAGGTCTTGGAATGGATGAAAAAGTTTCTATGTGGTGGCTAATTGGTTTATACATCATTCACTCAATTGGTGAATTATGTCTTTCTCCAATCGGTTTATCTATGGTATCTAAATTAGCTCCTTTAAGATTATCTTCTTTATTAATGGGAACTTGGTTTTTGGCAAATGCTGCTGCAAATAAGTTTGCTGGTACTTTATCTTCGTTAATTCCACCGTCTCCTGAAGCTGGATCAACAGAACCATTAGTCTATCCTTCATTCTTAGGATTTCAAATTACAAGCCTGTATGAATTCTTCATGTTATTTATTATTATGACAGGTGTAGCAGCAGGTATTTTATTTATTTTAAGTTCTTGGTTACAAAAAATGATGCAAGAAGATCATAAAGACGAGATTGACTTATCTGTAGAAAATAGATAATTTATTAAAATATTTTATATCTTTCAAGCCTGTAACAAAATTGTTGCGGGCTTTTTAAATACTAATTCACATGAAAAATAAACACCCTAAAGGATTATTATTTTTGTTTTTTACTGAAATGTGGGAACGTTTTGGTTATTATCTGATTATTGGCATCTTTGTCTTATACATGATTGATCCAACGACTACAGGAGGATTAGCTTTTAGTGACAAACAAGCAGATGACATATTTGGTAGTTTTATAGCTTTAACTTATTTAACTCCTTTTTTAGGAGGCTATATGGCCGATCGTTATTTAGGTTATTTTAAATCTGTTTATCTAGGAGGTACCTTAATGGGACTAGGATACATAGGATTGGGTTTTCACAACCTAACTACTTTTTATATTTCAATGGCATTAATTGTTATTGGAAACGGATTCTTTAAACCAAGTATTTCTACTTTGGTTGGAAACTTATATACTGATGAAAAATATATAGCTAACAAAGATGCTGGATATAATATTTTTTACATGGGAATAAATATAGGTGCCTTTTTATGTAACATCATAGCTGCTTTCATGCGTAATCAATATGGATGGAGTGCTGCTTTTATAACAGCTGGTATAGGAATGTTTTTAGGTATGATTATTTTTACTTTAGGGAGAAAACACCTAGAGCATGCTAACATTACTAAACCTGTTCAAGAAGATGATATATCATTAGGCAGTATCTTAAGTAAGGTATTCTTACCAGCTATTATATGTGGAGCAATAGGCTGGATGATTCCGGGTAATATTTTTAAATCAGATTCTACAGATGCTTTTATTTTTGCTTGTATACCTGTTATTATCTTTTATGTTAGTTTGTATCTAAAAGCTAACTCTGAAGACAAGCGCCCTTTAGGTGCCTTACTTGCCATTTTTGCCGTAGGTATGCTATTTTGGGCTGTCTTTAAACAAAATGGAACAGCCTTAACACGTTGGGCAAATTATTATACTGATAGACAAGTTACAGGTTCTACTGAAAAAGTCTTATCTTCTATTTATCTAGTAGATCAAAAAGATTTTGCTACAAAAGAAGTTCAAAAATACGATCATCAATTTCAAGCTGAAAAAGATGAAAATGGAGAACCTATTAAAACGGAAGGAAAAGATGTTTATTTTCAAAACGAAGCTCCAGAAAAGCTAGCTAAATTAGAAGAAAATCCTAATCAAAAAATCTCCCTTATTAACACTGAATTATTTCAATCCATAAATCCTGGATGGATTATCTTACTTACTCCAGTAGTAGTTGGTTTTTTTGTTATGCTACGTCGTAAAAACAGAGAACCAAGCACTCCTTCTAAAATTGTATTAGGATTATTTATTTCAGCTCTTTCTTGCCTTGTTATGACAGCTGCTGTATATGCTGGAAGTAATGGTTCTATAAAAGTATCTCCTTTATGGCTAGTAGGCACTTATGGTGTTATTACCATCGGTGAACTTTGTCTATCTCCTATGGGATTATCCATTGTTTCTAAATTAGCTCCACCAAGACTTACAGCCCTAATGATGGGAGGATTCTTCTTATCTATTTCTATTGGCAACAAACTTTCAGGTGTGTTAGCTAGTATGTGGTATGATTATGAAAACAAAGCTAATTTCTTTATTGTAAATATGTTATTATTATTATTTGCAACTATATTAGGGCTATCCATCCTAAAAAAATTAAATGCTGTTATGAAAGAAAAAGGAATGAACTAATTACAATCTTATAATTATGTCAACAACGATAGAAGAAATTCAGAATTTTGAAGGAAAATACCCAAAACAGTTATGGTATTTATTCACAGTAGAAATGTGGGAACGTTTTTGTTTTTATGGTATGAGAGGTGTACTTACTTTTTTTATGGTAGACCAACTATTACTTAAAGATCATGCCGCCAACTTACAATATGGTGCTATTCAAGCCTTTGTTTATGCCTTTACTTTTATTGGAGGAATTTTTGCAGATAAAATTTTGGGCTTCAAAAAATCTCTTTTCTTTGGAGGTATTGTAATGATTTTAGGAAATTTACTCATTGCTTTTTCTCCTCAACAAATGTTTTATTATGGCATTACTTTTTCTATTATAGGAACTGGTTTTTTTAAACCCAACATTTCTTCTATGGTTGGAGAATTATATGATGAAAAAGATCCTAGAAGAGATGCTGGATATGGTATGTTCTATGCTGGAATTAACATTGGCGGTCTTCTAGGAGGTGCTCTTTGTATTTATTTAGGTAAATATCATTCTTGGACACTTTGTTTTTTAGCAGCAGCCATTGTAATGACAGCTGGTTTAATTACCTTTTTATTCACAAAAAAACATTTAGGTCCTATTGGTGATTCTCCACTAATAGGATTACCTAATAACAAAAGGAAAATACGCGAAATATCCGTATATTTAGGTTCACTACTTAGTATCCCTTTTATATACAGTATGGTTATTAATACAGACTATACTGATTATTTTATGTACACTATTGGAATTATTGCCGTTGGATATTTTGTATATGAATTAATAAAACTGGGCGATTCCAGTTCACAAAAAAAATTAATAGCTGCTTTTTCATTTATTTTCTTCTATTTTCTTTTCAATGCAATCTATGAACAAAGCGGTGGATCATTATCTTTATTTGCCAAAGATAATTTAAACAACAACCTACTTGGTTTTACGATAGATCCTAATGTGGTAAATAACAGTTCAAACACTTTTTTTGTTATTCTTTTGAGTCCACTTATTGGACTCTTATGGTTAGGACTGGCCAAAAGAAAATTAGAACCTAACACGCTCATCAAATTTGGTATTGGTTTTCTATTTCTTTCAGCTTCTTTCTACCTTTTTTATTCAACGAAGTTTTTTGCAAACTCTAATGGTGTTACTTCATTAAATGTATTTACTTTTGCCTATTTTATTACAACTATAGGGGAACTATGTTTAGGTCCAATAGGCATGTCTATCATTACAAAATTATCCCCTAAAAGATTATTTGGTATGATGATGGGATTATGGTTTTTAGCTAGTGCTTTTGGGCAGTTAGCAGCGGGAAAACTAGGTGCTGAAATTTCGCAATCGAATACAGGAAGCACATTAGTTTCTAAATTACAATCTTATACAGATGGATATTATACATTAGCTTTATATGCTTTAATAGCAGGTTTAATTTTAATAGCCATTTCACCATTAATTAAAAAATTAATGCAAAATGTGAAATAATTTTACGTATTCGGCATTATTTTTGTGGTCGAGAATCTAAAAAACAAACATGAAGAGAACTTTACTCATATTATTATTCATCATAGGCAATTTTAGTTTATACGCTCAAGATATCAATTGGTTATCTCTTGACGATGCTTTATCAAAACAAAAAAGAATGCCTAAACCTATTCTTTTAAATGTTTATACGGATTGGCATGCCCCATGTAAAATGATGGATAAAGGTACTTTTCAAGATGCTGATGTAGTGGAACATATTAATCGAATTTATTATCCTGTTAAATTTAATGCCGAAGGAAATTCAAGAGTAAACTATATGGGAAATTCTTTTGATAATCCAAATTATGATCCCGAGCGAAAAGGACGTAATAGCACCCACGAATTGACTAAATATCTTAAAGTTCCTAGCTATCCTACTATTTACATACTAGATACTCGAGGAAATGTAAAAGAAGTAATTGAAGGCCCTAAAGACCCTACTGAATTATTACGAATTTTAAAAAATTAACACTATGAAAATTACAAAAATAATATTTGCTACCTTTTTATCATTTTTCATCATGAGTTTTGTCCTAAAACCAACAGAGGATAAAAATCTAGAATGGCATACTGATGTAAAAAAAGCAGTAGCATTAGCAAAAAAACAAGACAAACCCTTATTTTTCTTTTTTACAGGTAGCGATTGGTGTGGGTGGTGTATTCGTTTGCAAAAAGAAGTTTTCAAAACCCCTGAATTTGAAAAATGGGCAAAAGAAAATGTCATTTTAGTAGAATTAGACTTCCCAAGAAGAACAGAACAAACACCTGAATTAAAAGCTCAAAACACACAATTACAACAACTCTTTCAAGTTCAAGGATACCCAACTGTATGGTTTGTACAAGCACAAGAAAAAGAAGGTAAAATAAATTTTCAACAATTAGGTAGTACGGGTTATGTAGCTGGAGGCCCAGTAGTATGGATAGAGAGTGCAAATAAAATTATAACGAGTTACATATCTAATAAAAAACAGAAAAAATAATTTTTTATTCAATCACATAAAATCCCTTTTCAAACGTATTATGAAAAGGGATTTTTCTTTTCAAACATGTATTCTCAAAACGTTTTATATATGTTTTAAAATTAGACCCATCCGAAATTACCATTTGAGGTTTATATTTAGCTATTATACGCTCTAAATTTATTTTAGGAGAATTGGATAATACCAAAAAATCTACTATTACATTATCTAGAATAAAATTATCTGAATCAATAAGTAATATTTTTTTACCTGAAATCCAAAAAACATTTTGTTTCTTGTTAGTCTTTATTATTTTACTAAATGTATGAACTTGATAATCTATTAAAACACGGTCTAAATAACTCCCTTCATTTATTAGACTATCAGTATATATCATTGTTGTTCCTTTTTTAGTAGTCCCAATTATTTTTTGCTTAGGTACATGAAAAACAACAAATTTTTCTTCACTATAAGCTTCTCTATTTCTAAATAATAAAATTATTTGAAACAATAATAAAAAACCACACAAAATCATTATAATCTTAAATCTAGGTTTTTGTATCCAAATAAAGAACAATATAATAATAAGATAACTAACAAACATCAAATCCAAAGTAAAAGGAATTTCTTTCCACACAAATCCTTCAAAAGAAGCAATCCATTTTATTATAAAATTCATCCATTGAATCATTTTAATCATACTCCAAATAATTCCATCAAACATGCAATTAAAATAAGCCAATAACACAACCAAGACCCCTAAAGGCATAATTATGTATTCTAAAAAAGGGATTACTAAAAGATTTGCAATAAAAAACAAACCTGGTATTTGATGAAAGTAATATAAACTTAATGGCAAAGTTCCTATTTGTGCCACAAAAGATACCACAAACAGTTTCCAAAAAAACAACACAATCTTATTTTTAGGATTCCATAATCTTAACACAATAGGCTGCATGCTTACAATAGAAAGTACTGCCAAATAACTAAGTTGAAATCCAATATCGAAAAGAAAAGCAGGTTGTACAATTAAAATAAGTAATACAGAAGCTGCAAGAGTATTATATATATTAACTTGTTTTTTAAAGCTTGCTCCAATTGCTATCATGCTAAACATAACTGTTGATCGTAAGACAGGTGCTACTAAACCGGCAATACAGGCAAATGTCCACAATCCTAACAAGATACAAAACATTTTTAATAAATTATACTTCCTATCCTTTAGAAAAAAGGTACAGATCAAATCTAATAAGAGATAAAGAATCCCTACATGCAAACCTGATATTGAAAGTATATGTATAACTCCGGCATATTGGTAAACTTTTATTAAGTGGTCATCTACTTCTTGTTGTTGACCTATAATTAAAGCAGTTAGAACAGCTAATTCTTTTTCAGGAAAACCATTATCCCGTAAGTTTTTTATAATTCTATCTCTAAATCGAGCTGTATAATAGCGAATAGATTTTACATTTTCTTTTAATTTCTTAAAATCTTGATTTTTAATATATAGTTGACCGTATATATTTTTTGTTTTAAGATAAGAAGCATAATCAAATTGCCCTAAATTGCCTGCTGACTGAATTGGATGTATAACTCCTTTTATCAATAAGATAGAACCTATAACTAATTCAGAGTCATTTTGTTTCTCTTTCCCTATATTCAAAATTACTTTTCCTGAGTGTTTTTTCTGATTTATAGTTTGTATAGAAATTATGTATCGGTTTTTATTATGAGTACTTTTTAAACGCTCATAAACCTCTGCTTTTATATAACTTTTTTTATCGTAATTTTTAAGATGAGTAAAATGATTTGATTTAAAAGTATCCTGATGAAGCATTGCAATTAAAACACCACTCATAGTAAAAACTAACGAAATAAGAGCAGATTCTCCTAACTGTATTATTGAATTTCTAGATGATATAAGAGAAAAAACAAAACTGATAAAAACAAGAAGGCTCCAAAGACAAAAAAATATAGGAAAATGAAACGAAAAAAAATGAAACAATATAATTCCTATAACAAACCAACATACCGATTTAATTAATGGAAATTGATATAGTTTCATTTCAAACAATGTTTTTTTATCTAAGATACAACAATATTGTATTTTTAGGTTTTTTTATAAAATTTAATTACAAAACTTATTTCTTTGAAATATTTTGTATTATTAACTGGGCTGTTTTTAAACTAGCTCCACTACCTCCTAAAATCGTTTCTAATTGTTTATAAGATGTTAGCATTTTTTTTCGCCCGTCACCATCTAAGATTTTCTCTAATTCTTCCTTAATTCTATCCGAATTACATTCTTCTTGTATTAATTCTGTTACTATAGGTGCATCCATAATCAGGTTTACCAAGGATATATATTTTAACGTAATGATACGTTTTGCAATTTGATAAGAAATAGCATTTCCCTTATACAAAACCACTTCTGGCACTTTAAACAAAGCTGTTTCTAAAGTAGCCGTTCCTGAGGTTACTAAAGCGGCGTGTGAAACACTTAACAAATCATAGGTTCTATTAGAAATAAACTGAATAGATTCTCCGTCTATAAATTTTTCATAAAATGAAAACTCTTGACTGGGTGCTCCTGCAATTATGAATTGGTAATCTGGAAAATATTTTACTACTTTTAACATCTCGGAAAGCATCTTATCAATTTCTTGTTTTCTACTTCCTGGTAATAATGCTATAATTGGTTTAGATGATAGTTTAAACTCTTCTCGAAATAAAAGTTCATTCGTTTCTGATCTATTTTTAATTGCATCTAAAAGAGGATGTCCTACAAAATGGACTTTATAATTGTGCTTTTTTTCGTAAAAATCTTTTTCAAAAGGCAATATTACGTACATTTGATCTACATCTCTTTTTATGGCATGAATTCTATTTTCTTTCCAAGCCCAAATTTGAGGTGAGATATAGTAATGAGTAGTTATACCTAAATTCTTAGCCCATTTGGCAATTCTCATGTTAAACCCTGGATAATCAATAAAAATGATAACATCGGGTCTAAAATTAGAAATATCTGTTTTACAAAACTTAAGATTTTTGAGTATTGTGTTCAAATTCATTACCACTTCTATAAAGCCCATAAAGGCTAAATCACGATAATGTTTTACTAAAATTCCTCCAGCCTTTTGCATTAAGTCACCTCCCCAAAAACGGATTTCAGCGTTTAAATCTTCCTTATAAAGTGATTTAATCAAATTAGCTCCATGTAAATCTCCAGAAGCTTCTCCTGCTATAATATAATACTTCATCTATATAAAAAGTGTAATAATGGCTAAAATTAAGGTAGCTAACACCACGCCTCTAGCCATTAATTCTTTATTTAATTTTAATAATCCAAAAAAAACCACCATATTAAGCATAGCTCCTAGAGTAATTATTTTACCTAGGTATCCTAATGATTTCATTTGAGCGATTCCTTCCGTAAAACTATAATTAGTAAAAAGTTTAAAAAATAAAACAATTCCCAATAAGGTAGCTAAAAAACCTATTAGAGTACCTTTCAATAATTCAAATTTACTCATCCCACTTCCAATTATTGAGTTCTTGAATAGCGTGATAAGCTGTTAAATCAAATTGAATTGGCACAATAGATACATATCCATTTGCCAGTGCCCATTCATCTGTATCCTTTCCTATATCTTCACAAATAAATTCACCTGCTAACCAGTAATAATCTTTTCCAAAAGGAGATTGTCTTTTATCAAATTTTTCAACCCATTTAGCTTTCGCTTGGCGTCCTATCTTAATTCCTTTTATATCAGGAGTTGATAGTTTAGGAAAATTAACATTTAAAACAACTCCTTTAGGCAATCCATTATATAAAACTTGTTGAATAATTTTCAGTACGTAAGGTCTAACGGCACTAAAATCAGCATCCCAAGAAAAATCGCACAAAGAAAAACCAATCGAGGGAATTCCTTCTATACCTGCTTCTATTACCGCACTCATTGTTCCAGAATAAATAACATTGATAGAAGAATTAGATCCATGATTAATTCCAGACACACACAAATCAATCGTATCATTAATTATTTCATTTTTCGCCATCTTAACACAATCTGAAGGTGTTCCAGAAGTTGTATACTCTAACACTTCTGCACCTTCTACAGAAATCTTATTCAAATGCAAAGTACTATTAACCGTAATTGCGTGCCCCATTCCACTCTGAGGACTATCAGGAGCTACTACGACTACATTTCCAATTTCTTTAACTATTTCTACTAAATTTCGTATGCCAGGAGCTGTAATCCCATCATCATTAGTTACTAATATAAGCGGTTTTTTCATTTAATTCAAACATAAAAAAGTCTTGCTAAAATAAGGAATTTAAATTGTTCCAACTAATTTTGTAGCTTTAACAAAAAATTATACGATCAATTTTATATTAGCATAATTTTTTATGTACTTTAGTAATTAGATATGGATACAATCTGGACATTTATGAAAAAGAATTACAAATTATTACTGCTTGCTGTAGCAGTATCAGCTGTATTATGGAGTTTTAAACCAAAATTCAAGACTGAAGACCCAGAAAAAGATCGCGTTCTACTAGATGCCATCGTTAGCGTATTAGAAGTCTACCATTACACTCCTGCCACCATCAATGACAATTTTTCAAAAAATGTATTTGAAAATTTTATTGATGCACTAGATCCCTCTAAACGCTTTTTTATTGAATCAGACATTCGTGAGTTTAAAAATTTCGAATATGAAATTGATGATATGATACACGCTCGAAATCTAAGTTTTTTTAATCTTACGTATGAAAGACTTCAAAAAAGAATGAATGAAGCTAAGGTAATTTACAGAGCATTAAATGATAAACCCTTCAATTTTAACATAGATGAATCTATAAACATTGATTCGGATAAAATTGAATTTTCAAAAAACTATAATGAGCTAAAAAATAGATGGCGATTACAAATCAAGCTTTCTACTCTAGCTTCTATAGTTGACAAACAAAAATTAGAAGATGAAAAAAAGGCTAAAGACCCTAATTATTCCGTTAAAACATTTGAACAATTAGAAAAAGAATCAAGAGAAGCCGCTATAAAAAACCTAGATGATTATTTTGATTTTATAAGTGACTTAGATCGAGAAGATTGGTTTGAAGTATACTTAAATTCAATCGTAACACAGTTTGATCCCCATACTTTTTACTTTGCTCCAGATGAAAAAGAAAAATTTGACATAAGTATGAGCGGTAAGTTAGAAGGCATTGGTGCTCGTTTACAAAAAAAGAACGATAATACTGAAATTTCAGAATTAATATCGGGAGGACCTGCATGGAAAAACAAAGAATTAGAACCTGGTGACATCGTGTTAAAAGTAGCACAAGGTAACGGTGAACCCGTAGACGTAGTTGGAATGCGTCTTGATGATGTAGTAAAAAAAATAAAAGGTCCAAAAGGAACAGAAGTGCGTTTGACCGTAAAAAAGACAGACGGCACGATAAAAGTAATACGTCTAATACGTGATGTAGTTGAAATAGAAGAAACATACGCTAAATCGAGTATCATCGAAAAAAACGGAAGAAAATTCGGTTTAATTCACTTACCTAAATTCTACATTGATTTTGAAAATGATGATAATCGTGATGCTGCTAAAGATGTGGAAACAGAGGTTTTAAAACTCAAAAAAGCAGGTGTCGAAGGTATTGTTATGGATTTACGAGATAATGGAGGAGGTTCTCTAAAAACAGTTGTAGATATAACAGGATTATTTATTGATCAAGGTCCTGTAGTACAAGTTAAATCATCTGGACATAAAAAAGATGTTTTATCTGATCACAACAACAAAGTTCAATGGAATGGTCCATTAGTAGTTCTTCAAAACAATTTTTCAGCTTCTGCTTCAGAAATATTTGCAGCAGCAATACAAGATTACAAAAGAGGTGTAATTCTAGGTAGCAAACAATCTTTTGGTAAAGGAACTGTTCAAAATGTTTTTGATCTAAATCAATTAAAAACAAAGTTTAACTTCAATTTTAATATGGGAGCACTCAAAACTACTACTCAAAAATTCTATCGAGTAAATGGCGGTTCTACCCAGTTAGAAGGCGTTACAAGTGATGTTGTATTTCCTGATCGCTATACTTACATTAAAATAGGAGAAAGAGATGAGAAAAAAGCATTACAATGGGATAAAATTGACCCAGCTAATTACCAAGTAACAAACAGTATAAGTAATTTTAGCTCTGTAATAGCTAATAGTCAAAAAAGAGTAGTAGAAAACCCCCAATTTAAGCTAATAGATCAAAATGCAAAATGGATCAATGAACGAAAAGACGAAAGCACAGTTAGCCTTAAAATGGATAAATTTATTACAGAACAAAAAAACATAGAAGAAGCAACAAAAAAATTCAAAGAAATCACAAAATACAAAAACACCTTAAGTATAAATCATTTAGGTGATGAAAATGAATTAATGAAAAAAGATCCTAATTTTGCTCAGAAACGAAAAGATTGGTTTGAAGCCATTTCAAGAGATGCTTATATAGATGAGGCTGTCAACGTTTTAAGCGAAATTAAAAGTCCATCATTTACCAAAACATCTCCTACAAAAAAAACAAAATTAGTTGTAAAATCATAACAAGATTTTTTCACATAAAGAAAGAGGTCGCTTAAGCGGCCTCTTTCTTTATGTGAAAAAATCAAAAATATACTTTAAAACGTTTTTAAAACACAATCCTATAATAATACCATTAAAACTTTGAAATTTTCTCATAATACTATTTTTCTAACCTAGAGATTGCCCAAAAAGTTCGCAATCTTATCATTTCGACCAAAGGGAGAAATCACATAATATTGATTATGAGACTCCTTCTTACGTTCGAATTGCTTTAAAATAAAAAAACAGATCGAGAATTTTACTTTTTAATCCACTATATTTTAAGTTTAAATGGCATATCTTTTTGTTTTTATTCTTTTTAGCACAATTCATAAAACCATCTTTTTACATAATTCTTCCGTTAACTTCGACATTAAACACTTTTACAATATTTAAAAATATAAATCCTTATATAACAAAAAAACTTAGGTTATATAAGTAAATCCATTAGAAATCATTTTATAATAATTTCAAAATGTATTATATAATATCGTTTCTATATCTAGATATTTTAATAAATAACCTAAAATATAAATAAAGAAGAGTATTAATAAAAGTGCTAAATAAGAGCTAATACAAAATTATTAGAGAACAAAAGACATTATTTTTTACTCAAACCACTCTTTTTGTTTTCTTTTCGCGAGCTAGGATATTTTCATATTTCATAAAAAAGAGTTAAAATTACAAATTGCGTTAATTACACCATTAAACATAAGACACTGAAATATAACAACTTAAAAAAAACCGACCCTAATAATAAAATTCAGTTTTTAACTTACTTTTTTATAAGGATTTATATTTTTAATAAAGCTTAAAGAATACAAAAAACAATAATGTTAAAAAACTAATATAATTTTAAAAAATAAACATTTGAAGTTACAAATAAACAGAGTTATATGATTTTTTTCTTTTTAACATTTTATTAAAACAATAACTATATATATTTGTAAAACAGATAACAAGGAAGTTATTTAAAACTTAAAAACGGGAGGAACTAGGAAATGTAGTAAAATCATGATGATGACCTCCAAAATTATCTTTTTAAATTTTATAAAAAATAAAGCAATAGGTTATTTCTTTTTTTATAAATATATTTTTTAGAAACACCCTTTATAGAAATAAGCTTCCTTTAAAATTACTTATTATTAATTTAATTTCAAAAAAATGAAAAAATTTTTTTTAACTTTAGTAGTAGTTTCTTCATTATTTTCATGTTCAAAAGATGAAGTAAACGAACCGAAATCAGTTCAATCGGTAAAAGTAAATTCACAAAGAGTGAATGATCCTCTATTTGGCAAGGTCTTTTATAATCAAGAAGGAGATCTAAAATTAAGAATACAGATACTTCCTGGAAACCCTAAAAAAATAAGCATAGCTTCTGCTGAAGATAGTAAAGATTATTTCATTCTTAAAAATGCTGAAGCAATGTTTGTACCAGTTGATCCAAAATTTGACATCTATTTTTTATCTAAAGCTGAAAAATTTATGAATACTGCTGAAAAAACTCCGTTTATTAAAAAATTCAACGATATATTGATACCAGCAACTAATCAAAGTGGTTATGGAGCTGCTAGATTAGATATAGCAAAAGATTTATCTTCTGTTGTATTGAAAGGTGAAGAAGGTTCAATTACATTCACAAAATTATAATTAATTATTTTTAACAATTAATATATCTTATTCTATTTTAAGGTAAAAAACAATAAGTTATAATTCAATTTAAGCACCTCTAAGAACTTTTCTTCTTAAAAAATAAAAAGTTCTTAGAGGTTTTTCACATATTCTTTAAGTTATCTATTAGAATATTTAAATTTTAAAAATACTATAAAAAGCTTTTAGCCTATTATTGATTTAATTAATTCTCAGCTATTTTAATCAATTCTTCCATTTTTTGCTTTAAGTCGGCTAGAGTATTATAAATTTTCATTGAAATTTTATCTTTTATCCATTGCCAGATTTTTCAGCAGGATTGAGTTCTGAACAATATGGAGGAATTGGTAACAGAAATATGTTCTCAGGAATTATACCATTTAAACTTAAAATATAGTGGATTAAAAAGTAAAATTCTCGATCTGTTTTTTTTTATTTTAAAACAACTTTAACAAACGGTTGAGTATATAATTGAAATCATCGTTAGTTCGAGCGCGAAGCGCATCGAGAATCAATACTATTTTTTATTGCTTTGTAGGATAGTGCCTAAATCAACATCATGCGATTCTCTCTTTACTCGAAAGATTGCGAACTTTTTGGACAGTCTCAAGGTTAAAAAAATAGTATTATGAGGAAATTTCAAAAGTTTAAATGGTATTATTTGTTTCATAATTCTAAATTTTATCTCCATTACTGTCAAATTTTGTTTTCATATAATTTTCAGGATTAACTCTTGAAGAAACAATATTTTTTCGCCTTTGTCATACGAGGTGTTTGCCAATGCTTTTACAATATCCTTGGGTAAGCTTTAATAGAAAATATTTAAAAGCTCCTAGTTTAAATAGTAGATGTGTAAATATTAATATGTGCATTTATTTAAAACTATATATTCTTCATCTATTCCTTTAGTATTAAATTGAGATTTTTTCATAATCCATTCTTTTGATTTATTATTATAAAATCCAAACCACCAAAAATATATCTTATTATTTTTTAATTCAATTTTTGCTATGTTTTTATCTTTAGAAATATTTGAATCTAATTTATTTTCTTTTGCTAAAGGCGACTCCATATCTTGTTCATCAAATCTAAGAAAGTATATATTTTCAGAATCGCTTTTAGTCAATTTTGCTGATATAAAAATAGCTGGAGGGGCAACATCAATTATAGCTCCAAGATTGTCATCACTTCCATAAATTTCAATTCCAGAATTTTGTTTGCTACAGTCAATTTTCCAAAGACCTTCAAATTTACTATTTGAAAAAACTTTTAATTTGTTATTGTTGTTTTTTTCTAATAAAATAGATTTTGATGTATTCACTATTATATCTTTATATTTTGAACCTAATTTTATTATTAATTCGTTATTGTTCTCATTGATATCAAAAATATATTTTATTTCCTTTTCATTAGAATCAATATTTAAGTCAAAATATTGACTCGAAAGATATTCTATTTTATTAGGAGTTAATTTGTAGATATTAAAAATATGACCATATTCTAAAAACGAATCAAAAATCAGAATCATTTTTTCATTATTTTCAAATAAAAAACTATCCACACCTAAATCAAGGATTTTCTCATTAATTGTGTGAACGTAATTATTATTGTCATATTTAAATTCAATTAATGTTTTGTTATCAATCGCATTAAATTTATACTCTAAATTCTTTTCTTTATTAATACATTTTGTGGGAAAAAATTGCTTTCCTTCACAATTTATAGTGAGTTGAATGTAACTTCCATTAGTCAAAGTATCATTAATGATATTAGCTTCACTTTTGGATTTACTAAGTTTTGAATTAGCATTATTCTCTTTGCATGAAATTAAAATAAGTGCGATTATTATTAATTTAATTATTTGTTTCATCTTAATATTTTTTTAGTTGCCTGCGGCGTTATCTTGAATTTGTCTTTCTGAATCACTTAATTCTTCTTCATTTTTATAATTTATATAGTACGCTGGATTATATCTATCTGAATACCCACTTGGATTTTGCTTACTTCTAATTTCAAAATGCAAATGAGGTCCTTTCGTATTTGTTGCACCACTAGTTCCTGTTTTTCCTATTACTTTATCCAAATTGGACTCTGTTATTTCTTCGTTTAACACAACTAGAACTTCACTTAAATGAGCATACATTAGGTAAACGTCTGTACTTTCAGAAATACCTTCATACTCGTCAAAATCACCATATCCATTAATGTCATATTTTTGAGAATCATATGATCTCTGAGATTTAATATAATAAGGCGAATAATTTCTTCTTTGTTCTTTAAAATTATTTAGATAATTAGAATCTACTTTAAAAACTAATCCATTCCCATAACCAGTTCCAGGAGTCAGTGATACAACTTTACCTGGTAAACAGGCATAAACATCAGTTCCTATTTTTGCAAATAAATCTAATCCATGATGAGGTCTGGCTCCATTATCATTACCTGTCATATCGGTTCTGACTCTGCCAAAAGCAGAACGCCAAGGTCTTTTACTTCCACCAAAAGTATATATTGTTATTTGACAATTTTTTAAAGGATTTTGCCATTCAACATCATTTTTTTTACAGCCACAACTATAACCAAATCCTTTTAAAAAACCCTTTTTTAAGTGCAAATCACTTTTATCTTCTAATTCTTCTTTAAGGAATTTATCATAATAGCCTTTGCAATCTTCTTTTGTTTTTGTTGGTTGACCATATGGGGCGTCTGGTAAACTTGCCCAACACATACTTGAAGTCAATAATGCTTTGTCAAAATTATTATTAATAATCATTTGAATTATATCCCCAAAAGCATTACTGAATTTTTCTCTATTTGGTCTCTTTTCACCACTTTTAGTATAAAAGAATTCATGAGGTCTTTTTTCAGTATAGCTATGTTTTAAAATTACCAAACATAATTTATCTTGAGATTCTTGATTGAAATTTGGAATATTATATTTGGTTCTATAAGTGGCTAGTCCATCATAAGTGTCAGCCATTATTTGATAAGCTCCTGCTGCGGAAGAAGAATAATTTCCCGATTTAATTACCTCATGTGGATGGTCATTCATATCAGAGAATTGACTTCCACTGTATTGCGTTGTATAACCTTTTTCTCCCTCTGTTCCTTCACCAACTCTCAGCATCCTCATAAATGCTCTTATTCTCGCTTCACACTCACATTTTTTACCTATTTCAAAATACTCCCCATCTTTTTTCAAAAATTCGCCTTCGTGTTTTTTTACATCACCTTGGCATTCTGCTTGTAGCCACAGGTATTCGGTGGGTACTTTGTAGGTATCGAAAGTAATTTTTTCGCCTTTGTTATACGAGGCATTTACTAATGCTTTCAGCATGTCATCTGCCTTGGCATTTTTTTTATGCTAGTTACTCTTTATTTTTTTCTAATAAAAGAATATTCTTTTTACCTGTTAAGCTATCAATGTACGAGCTTTCAAGATTATATTCGCTTTTTTCATCTTTCTTGATTTTAATGAAACTATTATCTTCCATTCTGAAAATTAATTCGTGATTGTTTACACTTATTAACTTTAGCTTTGAATCTTTTTCTTCTACATAACTAAATAGATGAAAATTTTGAAATTTTTTATTGATTTTTATATTGAAATTAGCCCAACCTCTAGGGTCAGATGATTCATCTTTTAGTCTTAAAAATGTCCCATTATAATTTCCAATCCAGTTGATTAATTTTAAATCGCTAGTGCTGTCTGAATTTGTGAGAGTTTTTTCTGAACTTGAAGTAGTTAAATTTAAATATTTATCATTTAAAATACTGTTGATTAAAATTTTTCCATTGTTGTCTTTTTCTAATAAATAATCGATGTTTACCCTTTGTTCATTTTTATTCCCGAATAATATAAAACTTACTCTAAATTCATTTTCATTATTTAAAGAAATTATTTTTAAAGTATTTTTGATTGATTCACCATTATAGTCTTGTGCTTTTATAAAAGGATCATAATCTAAAACAAAATTTTCTTCATTTCTTAGGCTATCAATTTTAAACTTAATTCTTTCAGAAAGATAAGAGTTCAATTTCTCATTATCAATCTTAATATTGTCGTCAAAATAAAATTTTGAATAAAATTCATTTAACATTAATATACCTTGAACAGAATCATTTTCAACAACTAAAGAATCTTTAGGAATTTTATTATTTGAATTTTCCGAATTTGAATTTTCTTTACATGAAAGAAAGAAAAGACTTAAAATAACTATTTGGAATATTTTTTTCATATATAATTAATTAACATAATATTAAAATTTTACAATCATTCCCATCTGTAAATTGAGTATTTTTTTTCTATTGAGTATTGATTTGCAACCCAAAAGCTTTTTTGCTTAAAATCTGAAACCCATTCAGCTCCATTATACATTGCAATATGTCCATAAGAATGCCCTTCTACAGCTCCAAATGCCACTATATCTCCCTTTTTTAATTGTATTGCATCTATATCTGTACCTATTTTTTTGAATCCTAATCCAACAAGTTTATCAGTGTCATAATATTCATATGCGTGTCCAGAGAGATTTTTGATACCACCAGCATTTATAGCTTTTCTTACATATAATGCGCATTTGCTCAAAGATTTAGGTTCAGCATTTGAATTGATATAATCGACAGCTTTATCTATATCATAACCAACTTTAACAATGGTAGATCCATTTTGACAACAATTGTATCCAAACTCTTTTAAAAATCCTTTTTTAAGATGTAATTTACTTATATCCTTTAATTCGTCTTTTAGAAATGTTTCGTAATGTTCTAATATTGTTTTCATTGGCGTAACAGGTTGAGGCTTTCCTTTAAATAAATATCGACTGTTATCACCTTTTTCGGGTAAACTTGCCCAGATTCTGCTTGCACAATTTCTTATTGCTTTTTCTGTTTGATCACTTATTATCAAATCGATTAATTGTGAACAACCTGGATGTTCTTTTAATAAAAGAATTGCAAACTTATCTTGATTTTCTTCACTAAATGAATTTATACCATAGTCTTTCCTTTTTTTAGAAAAATTTGTATCATCCCAAGTATATCCCATTACTTGATAGGCACCTGATGCTGTAGATCCTCCATAATTTATCCTTGGATGGTCACTTAAATCATCGATGTGGTTTCCACCGAATGCGGTTGTGTAACCTTTTTGAAAGTCATTATCAATGTATACTGTTTGTTTTAATTTTTTATCATAAGATTTAACCAATTCACCTGTTCCTTCACCAACTCTTAACATTCTTAAAAAAGCTCTAATCTTAGCTTCACACTCACATTTTTTCCCTATCTCAAAATAAGCTCCATCTTTCTTCAAAAATTCGCCTTCGTGTTTTTTGATACTACCTTGGCATTCTGCTTGTAGCCATAGGTATTCTGTTTTATTTGTTCCTTTAAATAATAGAGGAAGGATATCATTTAAAAATATAATATTTGTTAATAAAAATCGAAAATACAAATAAGAGTATTACAGCAATTGTAATAAAGAAGTAATTTGTCCACTTTTTTTAGGAATTACAGTTTCATCATCAATTAAATTATTCACATTTTTCAAGTGTAATTTCAATTTCTTTATTTAATTCACTTAAAAAATCATTTTCTAAAAACTCTCTTTTTTTAGTTTTATTATTATAAAAACCGAGCCATTTAAAATTAATCTTACTATCATCTCTCTTTTTAATTTCAAGAACCATTGATTCGTTCATGAAATTTTCCCAATCTAATTTTGCACCTAATGAACCTTTATCTTTAGGAATTTCTTTCAATTTATATGATATTGTATTATTAGATTCATCAATTTTCTCTAAGTTAATATATATTTGGTTGTAGATTAATTCTAAATTAACATATTCTTTGTTAAACTCAATTTTGGCATTACCGTTTAGACAATCTGATTTCCAAACTCCATTTAAACTGAAATTATCTTTTATTTTATTTTTATCTTCATTGATTTTTCTTGAAAGATATAAATAACTATTATCAGAATTAAAATTTTCAGGTATTTTAGAATAACGAGCAATTTTTGATTTGACAAATTTGTACTCTAACATGTCTTTATCAACACTAACTTTTAAAAAGTCATTGATACTTGTCGTCTCAGAATCAGCCCTAGGTTCTTCAATATAAAAAGTATTACTTATTTTATTATTGTTAATTATTACACTAAAATACCATGAAGTACCAATGTCAGCGGTCGCTTCTACTATAATGTTGCTAAGTGTAGATGATAATTCATTTATAAAAAATGAAAATCCTGGGCCATCATAACTTTTATTTAATTCTATTTTTCCTAATGATATATTATCTTTTTTTAAAATATAAGTATTCGTACTTGATTTATCTTCAATAATAATATAGTTATTGTAATAATATGAACTATTATTTTCTTTAAAAACATTAAAAATAGTTTCAGATTTTAACTTTTTACTTTCATTAATTTCGGATAATTCTAAGTCTTCTTTATTTGATATGTTATTATTTTTATTACTATTTTCCTTGCAACCAAGCAATAATAAAAAAGTTAGTAATCTAATCAGATTTTTCATAATTATTTGTTTTTTGTTTTGGTTTGTTTTGGTTCATCAATACTCTCTAAATTCACAAAAAAAGCTGGATTGTGTCTATTAGATAAACCACTACCATTCCCAGATGATTTCATTGCTACTTCAAAATGTAAGTGTGGATTAACAGCATTTTTCGCATTTCCTGTATCACCAGTTTTACAAATTTCTTCTCCAGATTTCACTTCTCCAGAGGTAATTAATGCAGACTCTAGATGAGCATATCTTAAATAAATATATTCTGAATCTAAATCAAATCCTGAACCACTTATTACTTCATCAGCAAACTCTAATTCATAGCTGTTTTTAGAATTTCTTAAATCCTCTCCCTTAACTTTTAAAACTAATACATTACCATAGCCATCATCTCCCTCATTTTTATAGCTTACAATTTCACCATCTAAACATGCAAAACAAGAAGTACCTACCTCAGCAAATAAATCCAACCCTTGATGGTTTTTCTTGGTGCCATCTGGTTTTAATCTAACAGGACCAAAAGCTCCATTTTGTTCTTTATGAACTCCTGAGGAATTATAATAAGTACGTTGAGAATTTTTCAAAGGATTAGTCCATTTTGATTTTTCTCCATTATTACAGCATGTAATTCCTAATTCTTTTAAAAATCCTTCTTTTAAATGTAATGGGCTTTTTTGAGAAATTTCTTCTTTAAAAAATTCTTCATAATGTTCAATACAATCTTTAAGAGGGGTTGCTGGTTGCAATTTGCCATTTAATTTGTAATGACTGTTTGTTTCGTCCTCAGGTAAACTTGCCCAAATAAAGCAAGCTTCTTTATTTATTGAATTCTTAATGTCATTATTTATAATTTTTCTTATCAAATTTGGTCTTTGTTTATTCATTAAAACAAGACAGATTTTATCCTGTGATTCTTCGCTAAAATCATTTATATTGTATTTTTTCAATAAATCATTTTTAGAATTATATACACCAGTTTTACTTTTGTTTTTTACTTCAAATCCAGACAATTCCCACCAAACATATCTCATCACTTGGTATGCACCAGCAGCACTTGATTCGTCTTCATAAATCAATTGAGGATGAGTAGATAAGTCATTAATTTTATTTCCACCATAAGCAGTTGTATAACTTTTTTCAAAATCATTTTTAACATATACCGTTTGCTTTGTTTTCTTATCATAAGACTTTATAAGCTCTCCTGTCCCTTCACCAACCCTTAACATTCTCATAAATGCTCTTATTCTAGCTTCACACTCACATTTTTTACCTATTTCAAAATACTCCCCATCTTTCTTCAAAAATTCGCCTTCGTGTTTTTTTACATCACCTTGACATTCTGCTTGTAGCCACAAGTATTCGGTAGGTACTTTGTAGGTGTCGAAAGTGATTTTTTCGCCTTTGTCATACGAGGCATTTGCCATTGTTTTTACAATATCCTCAGATTTTGCAAATTTTTTATTTTTAGCTAATTCGTCTTTTATTTTTTTAATAATTATTCCTGCAACCGTTTTTTTCTTGGCATCGGTACTAGTGTCATTTTTACCTCCAAAAGTATAAGTATGTTGTCCATCTTTTATTCCAGCCAGTTTTTCTTTCCATTTTTTTAAATCTCCGTCAGATTTTGGGCGGAGTTTGATTTTTATTTTAGCTTCTCCTTTTTCTACTGTAGCTTTTAATGTGGTTAATTCGGCACCATCTTTTTTAGCTTCTTGAATGGGTAAATCCGCAGCTTTAGCTATTAAAATTTCTTCTTTTTCTTTTATTTTAATGTTTACTTCTTTTCCTTCTAGCAATACGGTTTTTGCTACTATATATATTTCTTCTTCAAGTGGAGCATTGTTTATTTTAACCAAATTAGAACCTAGCTTATATACGTCAAAAGATATTACTTCATTTTTAGCATAAGTAGTTTTAGTTAAAGCAGCTTTTATATCGTCTAGTTTTGAATATTTTTTATCTTTTCTTATTGCTTCATCTACTTTTTTCTTGATGATTGTAGCAATTTTATCTTTATCAATATTTTTGTTCTCGTTTTGAAATTTATATTGATGGGTTCCTGTTTTTTCAGTTGTTTCTTTTGTAAATTCTTCTTTGGCAAAGTAAACATCAATAATAGTTTCTACTGAAGCCTTCTCCACCTTCGTTTTTCCTATAACAGCGGGGCTTTTTCCTTCGGGGATTTCAATGGTGTGGGGTTTGTCTCTTTGAGCGATTCCTTGGGTTTCTGCCCAATCCCATATTTCGTCTATGGTTTCTGAAATGCTTCTAAATACTCCTTTCTCTTCTTTTTTACTCCTTGGTTTGTGCTCTGCCGGAGAACCTTTGGCTTTTTTAATTGCCGTGGGTTGTGATGGTTTTTTATTTTCTGTGGGTGATGGATTTTTTACTTCTACGTTTGAGGTTGTGTGTTTTTTGGTTTTGTAATATTCTACTGTTACATAAAATTCTAGTTCTCGTATGTCTGTCTCGCCTTCCATGGCTTTTTTCATTAATGCTTTGGTTAGCATAAAGTCTACTTCTGCATCTCCGTATAGGTCTACTTTTGCTTTTTTGGTATCAATGAGTTGGTTGGTTGTATTGTGTCCGCTGCCTTTTGCATCGTCTTCCCATAAGGTAAATAGGACTTCTTTGTTAAACATATTTATGCAATGGGCTTTGGCTCGTAGTTTTTCTGTAAAACTAAAAACGCTGCCTTTGCTATCGTCTACGTAGTTTAGGTCTACTTTGCAGATTTTCGGGATTTTGCTGGCTTTGGGGGTTATGATTAATCCGCCTCCTTCGGGTTGGTATAAATACCCTTCTAATCGGTAGGTCTCTCCTACTGAGGATTCGCCAAAGGTAAAACTGCTGTCTCCTTTTTTCTTAATATGGGTGGTGGTAAATCTACCATCGCTTCTTTTTTTGAATAGCTCCCAGGTAACCTTTGCTTGTTCTCTTTCGGATATCGGGGTATTAGGGTACCATTCGGATATGTGATAGGTGTATTTTTCGCCTACTGTCGGCGAGGTTACTCCTGATATTGCGGATATGCCTTTTTTCATTATAAATCTGTGTTTTTATTACCAAGCTTCGTTGTTTTTACTGCTGATTTCTTCTTGAAATTCTTCAAAATTCATAATGGGGTTGTATAAATGTTGTTCTCGTGGATTGGCTTTTTTTACTTGGCTTTTACTGCTTTGACTTTGTTGTCCGTGTTTTAAAATCGTTATTTTACCTCCTGTACTGCACTTTAATTCGGATATTTCGGTAACGCATTTTTTGTCTAAAATTTTTACTTTGTCGTAGGTTTTACTCCATTTTCCGGCTGCTACTTCTGTCTCTAATAAGTCTTCTAAAGGGCAATATAGGTTGTGAAATGCTCGAAGATGGGCTTCGTCTTTTGTAGCAAATTTTTCAGCTAGGGAGTTTAGCGTATCTCCTTTTTGTACTACGTGTACAGACCGACTGATGTTCATAAGTTTAAAAATATAAAAACAGAGTGTAATAACATTTACTTATTTATTTTACTAACAAATTTATAATAATTACACTAAACTATCATATTATTGTTTTTTTTATTAAATGCAATTTAATTATTATTTTTTTATTTACAAATGTGTTTTTTATAAATTCATTCAGCCGATATATAACAATTTATAATTTAAAAAAATTATATAAAAATAAAAAGTAATCAATGAGCTTTTATGACAATGGAGTTTATTTTTTTATCGTTTTAGATGTTTTTTAGCATATCTTATAATAAATTTTCTTAAAATCAGAACTTATACTATTTAAACTTTAAAAACACTTTAAAAAACATTTGTATAAAATTCATAAGCTATAATTATGGCACAGCTTAATTTTCTGGGTATTAAGCTGTATTAAAGTAATTTTCTATCCGATTTTCAAGCGTTTTATATTCATTTTTATCACAAAGTCTAATTGTTATTTCAATTTCTAAAATCGAGGGCATAAAAATCAGTATAGTAGTATAATTTTATGATTTGTAATAATACAAAAGAGGTTACCTAAAGGTAACCTCTTTTATGTGTAATAGTTTTAAGACTATTAGTTAAATTGTGCTCTATTATCTTCAATTTTAGCATCACGTTTTAACAAGTAAATTAATCTACTTGCTGAAGCCCCTTTAGATTGACTTCCTAAACGTGCTATAACTTCTTTAAAATCTTTAGATGGTGCTGCCTTTTTAGCTGCTTTTACTTTTATTTTAAAAACACCTGAATTACCTGTAATCAATGGCGATACTACACCTGTTTTTAATGAAAATGCTGCTCCTACTACTTTAGGTTCAGGTCCTACTGATTCAATAAAAGATCCTGCTGCTGATACGTCTTTTGCTTCTTTTACTGGCGAGCCTGTTGCTTTAGCGACAGCTTCTAAAGTAGCACCTTTCATTTTTTCTTCAATTAATTTGGCTTTTTTCTCATTTCTTAATTTATATCCAAAAGCATTTTTTGCTTCTTCAATAGACATTAACCCTGAGTCATTAATTGATTTTATTTTTGCAATAACATGTGCATTTGGTGTTTGAAAACGTTTAACATCATCTTTATCTGCTGTAAATGCCCAACGTACAATCTCTCTCTGTGGTCCTACTCCTGGAATGTTTTCATCCAAAGCAAATACTCTTGCTGCTGGTGCTACTGTTAATTTTTCTGCTTTTACTGCTGTATCAAATCCTTTTTCATTTGCTAATATTTCAAATTTAGATGCTTTTGTAAACGCTTCATCACTTGTAGCTTCAGAAGGCAGAATTTTTTGAGCTATGGTTGCTAAACGGATTCCATCTTGTTTATCTGTTACTTGAATTATGTGGTATCCAAATTCAGTTTCTACTAACCCTATTTTGCCTACAGGATTTCCAAACACAAAATTTTCAAAGTTTTTAGTCATTTGTCCCTTAGAGAAATACCCTAAGTCTCCTCCTTGTTGTTTAGAGTTATCATCTGAATTAGTCATTGCTAACATAGGAAAAGAACTTGGATTAGCTTGTACTTGTGCTAATAAAGCTGTTGCCTTTGCTTTTGCTTCTTCTTTTGTTCTATTTGCTTGAGGACCAGCTGATCCTTTAAATGATAATAATATATGACTAGCCTTGGCATTAATTCCTGCTTTCTTACCCATTGACTTAGAAATACAATAATACTGACCAAAAATATAAGGTCCGTAAGTTGCACCAGAAGCTATATTAAATAGGGCTTCTGCATGATCTACTGGTAAATCTTTTTTAGCAATGTAAGTAGAGTCATATTTAATATCTGAATTGGCATTTACAAACTCAATTACGTTTGATGTATTACGGAATCCAGCTAGTGTGTCATTTTTACCAGTCTTCGCGTTATATACAACAGATGCGTTCATTAAAGCGTTTACCTTGTCTTTAACTGCTTTTTCATCAGCTACTGATGGTTTATCTTCTATTACAACATATTCTAATTCACGAGAAGGTTCTGCTTGGTACTTTTTCTCGTTTTTCTTCATATAAGAAACAATTTCATCATCCGTCAATTCAACTTTCTTATCTTCTATTGTTGAATAAGGAACAGAAACTAAATCAAAAGTAACTTTATTATTTTCTAATTCATAATTAAATTTACCTTCTGCTTGTGTAGTATAATAAGCTCCTTTGATCATTGAATTATACATTTGCTCTTTTGCAAATTGAGCTACTGATTTTTCATAATTCAACCACTGATTCCATGATTCAGGTTGTTTTTTCATGGAGTTTAAGAACTCATTAAATTTTGCTTTATCAAATTTACCAGCTGCATTCAAAAACTGTGGGTTTTGTGAAAATTGAGGATCTTCTTTAATTACATTAATTAATTGATCGTCACCAATTCTTAAACCTGTTTTTTCAAACTGATCTTCTAATAAAACTCTTCTAATTTCTTGTTCCCAAATACTATTACCCGCTTGTGTAAAAGAAACTCCTTGCTGACTTTTTTGTAAAGCATCAACTTTATTTCTAAAATCCTCAAAAGTAATATCTACACCATTAATAGTACCTGCATTTCTTGAATTGAACATAGAAGTCCCATTTTCAATTAAGGCACCTATTACGAATGCAAATAATGACAAACCTACAATACCGGCTACCAATAGAGAACGCTGTCTAATTTTTGATAAAACTGCCATTTTATATCTTAATTTTTTAATTCAGTTGGCGAAAATACAACTATCTATGAAATAATAAAATAAGTTCGCTTTTATTTTAGGTTAAAGTTTATTTTTTTCTAGTTATTATCTCTATTCTCAAATTTCTTAGCAAAATTTCTTCTAAAGAAAAACATTGCAATGGCACCTAGTCCTAAAAAAAGGGTTAGATAAGACATATCATTACCTGAATTTATTTTTGTAAAAGCATCATATAATAAGAAAGCTGCTGCTACTAAATAGGCGTATTGGGTGTATTTCATATATTTCATAAGTTCTATATTTATTTTATGATACAAAAATTGATTTTGTCTTTACTATTATTATTTCAGTATATTTTTTTATACTATCTATTTTTTACTTTTTTTTGAACTATAAGCTATAGGTTCCTTGTATATTTTGTGTATCTAAGAAACTAAAATCTTTACTAAAATCAATACCTACTCCATTAATTGCACTTCCATTATTAGTAAATTTAAATGGTTTTTGGGTAAAAAACCATTCATTTTTTTGATCATAGTACAATTGTTCTGTTTCTAAACGTTTTCCATCATGAGTTGTAATAATTACATTCTTATTTAATTCTATCAGATCTGTTTTACTATAGATTATAGCATATTTAGAGGTCACTAAACTCTTGTTTCCTTTCTCATCATAAACTTCTAAATTCAATCCATCAGGAAATTCATTAAATGGAAATTCGGCTGTAGTATAGTCTACCATTTTTGGTGAGATTAAAACAGCTTTAATCTTGCCTGAATCAGTATATTTTAAATTAAATTTTTCAATTTCTCCTATAGGATTAATTGATGTAACGCCTATTTTACGAACTTCTTTAATACTATTCTCGCAAGACATAAAAAAAAGTGAAGCCATTAAAAATAGCGACACTTTAAGCTTTCTTTTTTTTGGCAAAAGATTAATCATATTTACGTTTTACAAACCATCTATCATTAAACGAAAATCCTATAGAAAAATTTATATAATTTTCCTTAATAAGATTGGATGTTGTTGTTCCTTTTTGCCCATATTCAAATCCTATATTAACATTAGAGAAAGTACCTCCTAATGGCAAGCCTACACCTAAAGTTATAGCTTTATCTTTTATAGATTCTCCTTGAGCTAAAATACCTATATTTTCATAACGGAGTCCTCCTCTATACACTACTCTATTTAAATACCCAGAAAAAGCGTTGTATTTAGGTATATAATATCCTCCTAATGCTATTTTAGCTTTTCCTTCTCCTTCAAGTGCTTTATTATTATCTAATTCTATATCACCTTTTGTGGCAAACGAGGATTCAAAGCCAATAGCCCATTTTTTGTCTATCCCAAAAGTTGATCCGAATGTAAACTGATTACGATTATTTCTAAATGAACTTTTTTGCTCTGTACCAAAATTAATTTCAGCTCCCGTGACTGTGTAGATCAATCCTTTATTTTTTAGATCTTCAACTTTTAATCCTAAAGGCAAATCAACAGTTCCTGAAGTAACAAAATCATATTTTGCTATTTTTGTTTTATAATACCCTCCTAATCTAATATTTCCTCCTCTAACTTCATACTTTGAGCGTTCAAACGTAGCGTTAGCATCAGTATCATAGATAGATATAATATTTTTTTGAATTATCCCAAAATCGTAATCAAATTCCACTCCTAAACCAAGTTTAGATGTTACTTTGTATCCTATTGAAAGATAAGCTCTATTCATTCCGCCTAATCCTTCTGAATTACGAGTATTTAGTCCTTCTTTAGAATTAATTTTATATCCTACATAAGAATTAGCGTACAATCCTACTCCAACACCTAATTTATTGGTTAAAGGAAAAGCCGCTGTAAGATAATCAAAAGTAACGCGCTGTGCTTTTTCTTCGAGCAAAGTATTTTTAAATTTCATTGATGAAAAAGCCCCCCCCATAGATAAAGTGGTTAGTTTTATATTGGATAAACTTGCAGGGTTTTGAAAATTTACATGAATACTATCCATCATCACTCCCATTCCTGCCATTGAGCGATTTTCGACTGAGTTAGCAAATTTAGTCTCACCAAGACCATAAGATGAATAAAATGAGGCTGAACCTGTTTGAGCAGTATTCTGTAAAGTAAAAAGGACAAAAGTTCCTAAAATTATTTTTCTAAACATTGTATTTGGTATTGGTATATACGATTCAAACTTTCTAATAAAAAATTTGGATTCGCAAATATGGTATTTTTTAATCGTTTAGCCAAAAAATTAGCATCTCCACCCGTTAAAATTATGATAATTTTTTCTTTATCTCTTATCATCTCATCAATATAGCCATCTATTTCAAAACATAATCCATTAACAACTCCTGAGTGCATAGATTGAGCGGTTGAATTTCCTATTAGTCTTTCAGGTTCTTCTAAATCTAATAATGGTAACTTGGCGGTGTAATCATACATGGAGGTGTAACGAAGTTTTAAACCAGGAGAAATTGCTCCTCCATGATATTTATTTTCTTTATCTACAAAATCGTATGTAACACAAGTTCCTACATCTATAATTAACCTATTTTTAGATGGAAATTGCAAAACAGCACCTGCTGCCAAAACCATACGATCAATCCCTAACGTACTAGGTGTTGCATATTGATTAATAAAAGGAAACTTACTTTCTCTTGAAATCTGTATTACTTTCCATCTTTTTTGAAGCCATTCAATCTGTTCTTTTTTTAGTTTTCCAACCGAAGAGAGGATCAAATTCTGACATAACGGATATTTTTTATTTTTTTTTTCCATTTCACACAAGAAATTTTCGAGTAAAAAAGATTCTGACTCTAAAAACATATCTTTCTCAAAAACAGCTATTTTAACTCTTGTATTACCAACATCAACTGTTAAAACCATGGTATCTTTTTAATTATTCACAAAGATATAAATAGATTTTTTTAAAAAATGTTTTGCAGAAATGAAAAAAGCTACTATATTTGCATCCGCATTCGAGAAGCAATAACGCTTTAAGAAATGGTACCTTAGCTCAGTTGGTAGAGCAACGGACTGAAAATCCGTGTGTCCCTGGTTCGATTCCTGGAGGTACCACAAATCAGAAGATGATTGACGTTCAAAAAGATTATTGGTACCTTAGCTCAGTTGGTAGAGCAACGGACTGAAAATCCGTGTGTCCCTGGTTCGATTCCTGGAGGTACCACAAAACCCACTCAAATATGAGTGGGTTTTTTGTTTAAAGTCCTTATTTTATTGGGTTTTATGCTTTTTTTGATAAATACAAATAGCAAAGAATATCAATATATTTTCTACCCATTTTCTACCCAAATATTAAAATTTAGTTTGTAGGTTTGCAGTAACGAAATACTTAAACTTATGAATAAAACACGCTATACGGCTGTATTCAACCGTAAAAAACAGCTAAATAAACAAGGTAAGGCACTACTACAAATTGAGTGCTATTTGAACGGTCGCAAAAAATATTTTTCTACAAATATTTACATTGAACCTAAAGACTGGAACAACAAAACCCGAACCATTAAAACGGATTACCCGAACGCAATTAAACTAAACAAGCAAATTACTGAAACTTTGCGAAATTTAGAAAACTTTGAACTTGACAAAATCAATAACGGTAAGCCGTTTAACTTAAATATGTTAGATGATTTTTTCAAAGGCGAAGCCGTTAAAACTTTTACCGAGTTTATGGAGCTTGAAATACCACTACTTGAAAGTAGTAAGGGAACTAAAAACAGTCAATTAACCACTTTGAAAAAGTTAAAAGACTTTAAAAAAGTGATTTATTTTGAAGATTTAACCTTTGAATTTTTGCACGATTTTAATTTGTATTTGACAAAACAAACGATTACTTATAAAAAATTACCTCCTAAAAAATTAACCCAATCCACTATATCAAAGTACTTTAAGAATATAAAACGCTTTGTAAACCTTGCTATCAATAAGGATTTAATGAACGTGCAAAACTACCCTTTCAGAAAGTTTAAAATAAAACAAACAGAAAGTAAAAAGGTTTTTTTAACCCCTAATGAAATTGAATTATTTGAAAACGTGGAACTTACAGACGAAAACAAAAAATATCAAATTGTAAAAGACTTATTTATGTTTTCTGTTTATACTGGATTGCGTTATAGTGATGTTTTCAGTTTGCAAAAAAAAGATATTGTTTCTATTGGTGGTAATGACTGGCTTATTAAAACAATGGAAAAAACAGACGAAAACGTAAGGATTCCGATTTATACAATTTTTGACGGTAAACCCACTCAAATACTAAATAAATATACAAATTTTGGTAGTATCTTTTGTTTTGAACACTTGACAAACCAACACTGTAACAGACAATTAAAGGAAATTTGCAAACTGGCAAAGATTGAAAATAAAAACTTAACCTTTCACGTTGCAAGGCATACAACCGCTACATATTTGCTATACAAAGGCGTTTCTATTACAACCGTTCAAAAGATTTTAGGACATAAAAAACTGGCTACTACTCAAATTTATGGGCATATTATGGATACTACAATAGAAAACGAATTGAAAGCCGTAAATTTTTAAACTTTCATTTTTCAACTATACAACCGCTCAAAATTGGGCGGTTTTTTTATGCAACAAACAAAAAAAGTACCCCAAAACTAAAATAATTATTTTTATTAAAAACTGGCTTTATCCCTTACAGATAAAGGAAAGTTTAGTACCCTAAAAATGTATATTGCTTTTTTAGGGTGTTTTTTTTTAGCATTATAATTTGTATAGGTGCTGAACCAATGCGATGCGAACCAATGGACTGCTGAACGTGGGAACTGGCAACCAATCCAGTGCTGAACCGAACCAATGCGATGCTGAACCAATGCGATGCGAACCAGTGGACTGCTGAACCGACCTAATCCAGTGCTGAACCAATCCAGTGCGAACCAATGGACTGCTGAACGTGGGAACTGGCAACCAATCCAGTGCTGAACCGAGCCAATGCGATGCTGAACCAATGCGATGCGAACCAGTGGACTGCTGAACCGAGCCAATGCGATGCTGAACCAATCCGATGCTGAACCAATGCGATGCGAACCAGTGGACTGCTGAACCGACCTAATCCAGTGCTGAACCAATCCAGTGCGAACCAATGGACTGCTGAACGGTGGAACTGGCAACTAATCGACTGCTGAACCGAACCAATCCAGTGCTGAACCAATCCGATGCGAACCAGTGGACTGCTGAACCGAGCCAATGCGATGCTGAACCAATCCAATGCGAACCAGTGGACTGCTGAACGTGGGAACTGGCAACCAATCCAGTGCTGAACCGAGCCAATGCGATGCTGAACCAATGCGATGCGAACCAGTGGACTGCTGAACGGTGGAACTGGCAACTAATCGACTGCTGAACCGAGCCAATGCGATGCTGAACCAATCCGATGCTGAACCAATCCGATGCGAACCAGTGGACTGCTGAACCGAGCTAATCCAGTGCTGAACCAATCCAGTGCGAACCAATGGACTGCTGAACGGTGGAACTGGCAACTAATCGACTGCTGAACCGAACCAATCCAGTGCTGAACCAATCCGATGCGAACCAGTGGACTGCTGAACCGAGCCAATGCGATGCTGAACCAATCCAATGCGAACCAGTGGACTGCTGAACCGAGCCAATGCGATGCTGAACCAATCCAGTGCGAACCAGTGGACTGCTGAACCGACCCAATCCAGTGCTGAACCAATCCAGTGCGAACCAATGGACTGCTGAACGTGGGAACTGGCAACCAATCCAGTGCTGAACCGAACCAATCCAGTGCTGAACCAATCCGATGCGAACCAGTGGACTGCTGAACCGAGCCAATGCGATGCTGAACCAATCCAATGCGAACCAGTGGACTGCTGAACGTGGGAACTGGCAACCAATCCAGTGCTGAACCGAGCCAATGCGATGCTGAACCAATGCGATGCGAACCAGTGGACTGCTGAACCGACCTAATCCAGTGCTGAACCAATCCAGTGCGAACCAGTGGACTGCTGAACGTGGGAACTGGCAACTAATCGACTGCTGAACCGAGCCAATCCAGTGCTGAACCAATCCGATGCGAACCAGTGGACTGCTGAACCGAGCCAATGCGATGCTGAACCAATCCAGTGCGAACCAGTGGACTGCTGAACCGACCCAATCCAGTGCTGAACCAATCCAGTGCTGAACCAATGGACTGCTGAACGTGGGAACTGGCAACCAATCGACTGCTGAACCGAACCAATCCAGTGCTGAACCAGTGGACTGCTGAACGTGGGAACTGGCAACTAATCGACTGCTGAACCGAACCAATGCGATGCTGAACCAATGCGATGCGAACCAGTGGACTGCTGAACCGACCTAATCCAGTGCTGAACCAATCCAGTGCGAACCAATGGACTGCTGAACGTGGGAACTGGCAACCAATCCAGTGCTGAACCGAACCAATCCAGTGCTGAACCAATCCGATGCGAACCAATGGACTGCTGAACGTGGGAACTGGCAACCAATCGACTGCTGAACCGAGCCAATGCGATGCTGAACCAATGCGATGCGAACCAGTGGACTGCTGAACCGACCCAATCCAGTGCTGAACCAATCCAATGCGAACCAGTGGACTGCTGAACCGAGCCAATGCGATGCTGAACCAATGCGATGCGAACCAATGGACTGCTGAACGTGGGAACTGGCAACCAATCGACTGCTGAACCGAGCCAATGCGATGCTGAACCAATGCGATGCGAACCAGTGGACTGCTGAACCGACCTAATCCAGTGCTGAACCAATCCAGTGCGAACCAATGGACTGCTGAACGTGGGAACTGGCAACCAATCCAGTGCTGAACCAATCCAATGCGATGCTGAACCAATCCAATGCGAACCAGTGGACTGCTGAACCGACCCAATCCAGTGCTGAACCAATCCGATGCGAACGAGTGGACTGCTGAACCGACCTAATCCAGTGCTGAACCAATCCAGTGCGAACCAATGGACTGCTGAACGGTGGAACTGGCAACTAATCGACTGCTGAACCGAACCAATCCAGTGCTGAACCAATCCAGTGCGAACCAATGGACTGCTGAACGGTGGAACTGGCAACTAATCGACTGCTGAACCGAACCAATCCAGTGCTGAACCAATCCGATGCGAACCAGTGGACTGCTGAACCGAGCCAATGCGATGCTGAACCAATCCAATGCGAACCAATGGACTGCTGAACGTGGGAACTGGCAACCAATCCAGTGCTGAACCGAGCCAATGCGATGCTGAACCAATCCAATGCGAACCAGTGGACTGCTGAACGTGGGAACTGGCAACCAATCCAGTGCTGAACCGAGCCAATGCGATGCTGAACCAATGCGATGCGAACCAGTGGACTGCTGAACGGTGGAACTGGCAACTAATCGACTGCTGAACCGAGCCAATGCGATGCTGAACCAATCCGATGCGAACCAGTGGACTGCTGAACCGACCTAATCCAGTGCTGAACCAATCCAGTGCGAACCAATGGACTGCTGAACGTGGGAACTGGCAACCAATCCAGTGCTGAACCGAACCAATGCGATGCTGAACCAATGCGATGCGAACCAGTGGACTGCTGAACGGTGGAACTGGCAACTAATCGACTGCTGAACCGAGCCAATGCGATGCTGAACCAATGCGATGCGAACCAGTGGACTGCTGAACCGACCCAATCCAGTGCTGAACCAATCCAATGCGAACCAGTGGACTGCTGAACGTGGGAACTGGCAACCAATCGACTGCTGAACCGAACCAATCCAGTGCTGAACCAGTGGACTGCTGAACGTGGGAACTGGCAACTAATCGACTGCTGAACCGAACCAATGCGATGCTGAACCAATGCGATGCGAACCAGTGGACTGCTGAACCGACCTAATCCAGTGCTGAACCAATCCAGTGCGAACCAATGGACTGCTGAACGTGGGAACTGGCAACCAATCGACTGCTGAACCGAGCCAATGCGATGCTGAACCAATGCGATGCGAACCAGTGGACTGCTGAACCGACCCAATCCAGTGCTGAACCAATCCAATGCGAACCAGTGGACTGCTGAACCGAGCCAATGCGATGCTGAACCAATGCGATGCGAACCAGTGGACTGCTGAACCGAGCCAATGCGATGCTGAACCAATCCAATGCGAACCAGTGGACTGCTGAACCGACCCAATCCAGTGAGAACCAATGGACTGCTGAACGTGGGAACTGGCAACCAATCGACTGCTGAACCGAACCAATCCAGTGCTGAACCAGTGGACTGCTGAACGTGGGAACTGGCAACTAATCGACTGCTGAACCGAACCAATGCGATGCTGAACCAATGCGATGCGAACCAGTGGACTGCTGAACCGACCTAATCCAGTGCTGAACCAATCCAGTGCGAACCAATGGACTGCTGAACGTGGGAACTGGCAACCAATCCAGTGCTGAACCGAACCAATCCGATGCGAACCAATGGACTGCTGAACGTGGGAACTGGCAACCAATCGACTGCTGAACCGAGCCAATGCGATGCTGAACCAATGCGATGCGAACCAGTGGACTGCTGAACCGACCCAATCCAGTGCTGAACCAATCCAATGCGAACCAGTGGACTGCTGAACCGACCTAATCCAGTGCTGAACCAATCCAGTGCGAACCAATGGACTGCTGAACGTGGGAACTGGCAACCAATCCAGTGCTGAACCGAGCCAATGCGATGCTGAACCGACCCAATCCAGTGCTGAACCAATCCAGTGAGAACCAATGGACTGCTGAACGTGGGAACTGGCAACCAATCGACTGCTGAACCGAACCAATCCAGTGCTGAACCAGTGGACTGCTGAACGTGGGAACTGGCAACTAATCGACTGCTGAACCGAACCAATGCGATGCTGAACCAATGCGATGCGAACCAGTGGACTGCTGAACCGACCTAATCCAGTGCTGAACCAATCCAGTGCGAACCAATGGACTGCTGAACGTGGGAACTGGCAACCAATCCAGTGCTGAACCGAACCAATCCAGTGCTGAACCAATCCGATGCGAACCAGTGGACTGCTGAACGTGGGAACTGGCAACTAATCGACTGCTGAACCGAGCCAATGCGATGCTGAACCAATGCGATGCGAACCAGTGGACTGCTGAACCGACCCAATCCAGTGCTGAACCAATCCAGTGCGAACCAATGGACTGCTGAACGTGGGAACTGGCAACCAATCCAGTGCTGAACCGAACCAATCCAGTGCTGAACCAATCCGATGCGAACCAATGGACTGCTGAACGGTGGAACTGGCAACTAATCGACTGCTGAACCGAACCAATCCAGTGCTGAACCAATCCGATGCGAACCAATGGACTGCTGAACGTGGGAACTGGCAACCAATCGACTGCTGAACCGAACCAATGCGAACCAGTGGACTGCTGAACTTTTAAAAACCCACTTTTTGACCTAAAAAACGGCTTTTTTTGTCCTTATTTTCTACCCATTCAAACAACAATACATTTAAAACTCTAAAAATCAATGATATAAATATATAAATTCGAGTTCCTTTAGGACTATACAACACAAAAACGCACAAAAAAACCGCCTTATTTTGGCGGTTCGTTTTCAAGTGTTTTTATTTTGCTGTCAATCTCTTTTAAGTGTTTTTTATAGTTGCTTAATAGTTCCCTTTTACTTTGTTTTCGTAATGGAATTTTAACGCTAAAACCCCACTCATTAGCTTTAATTTGCAAATCCCTTAATTTTTGCGTTTTCGTTGGTGGCTTTGGTTTTAATCCTTTGACTTTCAAAAGTCCGTTTTCAAAATCCTGCAAACATTCACAAATCAATAAATTTAAATATTTGTTTATTGCGTTTTTGCCGTTGGTGGTTGTATAATTGAATTTGTCAAAAACCGCCTTTTGATTATTCGATAAAATCCAAAAATCATTTTTTGAGTATTCTAAAAATAAATCAAAATCAAATCCTTTGTATTTGAGGTTAAAACCTCGCTTTTTTATGATTTCGTACAAATAGTATTTAGTCATCAAACTATTTTTATTTAGCTTTTTATCGACTTCAAAATAAAACCTTATGCACTTTATCAAATCGGTTTCATTTGGTGCGGTTTGTTTTATGGTGCTTTTGTACTCTAAATTTTTAAAGTAAAAATCTTTGTCGTTACCATTTTTAAAGGTTATTTGACCGCTACGAATTGGAATTTTACAAAAAGTTTCTAAAATTATCTTTGCCACGTTATAGGCTTTGCCGTTTATAGTGATTTTACCCTTTGTAGGGGTTAAATTTCGCTTTGTAGTGGTATTATACCCTTTACCGCAATTGGTAAGATACAAACCGCTTATTTTGGTTTTCTTAAAACCCTGCTTTTGAAGTTCACGAATTGAAACGCCTTTTTTAACTGGTGGCTTTGGGTTCGCTCCTTTGGTTTTGGTGGCTTTTGGCTTTGTTTCAGTCATTAACTTTTGTAAATCATACATTTTGCCGTTAAACCTTACTTTGCCGTTTGTGGTGGCTGTAATTTCACGCTTTGCGCTTTTGTGCCACGCTTTGCCCTCGTTTGTTAAATACAATCCTTTGACGTTGGTTTTATTTAGTTCCATTTTCTCGCTCCAGTTTTGCAGTGGTTAGATAACGCCATATTGTGGCGGTGCTTTTATTTAGTAGCGTTGCAATTTCTTTGTAAGTTTTGCCACTTACATACAAATCCAGTGCTTTAGTATGTATTTGGTTCGTTTCTCTTAATTGTTTCCAGTTTTCGGCAATTTGCCATTTTTCAATGGTTCTAACTGGTGCGTTAATCAATTTGCTGATTTCTTGCAGTGTTAAACCTATCAAATAATAACGCTTTGCACTGGCTTTGTCATCGAGTGTATAAGTGTTCCTTTGCTTTGGTTCGACTTGCTTTTTTTTCGTTTTTTTCATTATAAGGTATTTTTGAATTTTAGGGTAATTAAAATGATACTAAATAGTCGTTATTATACGGTAAACGGTAATTTTAGTAAGGGTTTTGTAATAGGGTATTTTTTGAAACATTTTTAAATCATTTCGGAATATACACCCCCCTATCAAAAAATTTCACTTCGGAAGCCTCTGTATAGATAAAAAAGGGGTTTTTATACTGATTTTAGACCTTTTTTATATTGTTTTGGCTGGTTTTCAATTCTTTAGACCTGAAAAATCAATAATAAGCGTACTTTTTGAAATACCTATGCAAAAACCGTATATTTATGTACCATTTTAGGGCAAAAGTTCCATTTTTTCGACCTTTTTTATTTTTATGCCTTTTTAGTCGGTTTACTGTATTGTGTTTGTTAAGGTTTTACGGTTACTTGCAGTCTATCGACTGTATATGACAAGCTACCGAGAAAAAAAAATAGGACTTTATAACAGTCTTTTTTTTCAAAATATTTTATCAATAAATATCTATACATTGCAGTAGTTTTGCGTATTTCTCTGTTTTTCAACACTATAACACTTCGCCCAAATAGTATAAATCAAAGTATTTTGTATTTTGTAATCGTATTTGTTTGTATTCCAGTTGCTTATAAAACTTTCTATACTCCTATGTATTTTTATTGTTATCGCATTTTCTTTAAGTAAATTATTATATTTTTTTCGTGTTGGTTCTATGCCGTATCTCATCAATTCTTTAGAGAGTTCTATCTTGCTTTTGTGCGTTCCTTTGGGAGCATCAATATTAAAATCAAAATTGAGTTTATCCCACTTGTTAAAAAAAACATTCCGTACTTTGGTTAAATTAGTATCTGTAAAAAAATCTAACAAATACGTTTTCTCTACCTTTCTTAATTCTGATTCGATTCTTAAAATATTTACATCGGTTCTTATTATTCCACGTTTATTTTTTATTTCAAAAAGTTTGTCATAAGTCTTAAAAACAACTTTTTTATTATTATCCCTTTCAGTGGTTAATACTCTTTCTTTTCTGTATTGAGGGTTTATGTATAATTTTTTTTCTGTAATACCCTCGCCAATACTATGCACATTGTTTAAAATCTCTATAACATCAAAATCAAAGTTTAAATTCATACCCACCTCATAATGATTAACAACCATATTTAACGGCTCAAATCCTTTATTTTCAATCAATTTAAAAATAGTTTCTTTGGCTTGGTGCATCGTAAAACTGTCAAAATTCGAGCTTTTCCCAGTTTTCAAAAACGAGTGATATTTATGTAAACTTCCCTCTACTTTCAAAGTGTTATTTTTGTCAATACCTATATAAAAACCGCCCTCTAAATCCTTAATCTTGCCATTCTCATAAAACCTAAAACCGTCCTTTTCGTGGACGGTTAGACGGCTTTTTGTTATTATGTTTTTCATTTCCGCATCATTTAGATTCTTCTTTGAAAATCTTATAAAATCAATCATTAATTATTGTTTTTCTCAATTTCAAATATCTTAATACTATGGTTCAGTATCTTTTGTAATTTGTTTTCAAAAATGTGTTTTTGTTCGTCAATCAAAAATTCCATTTCATTATTATAATGCTTTGCGTGATTCTCAAATATTGCAGTAAAACCGCCTTTGTAATTATATTTACAGTCTTTTATTTCTTCGACAAACTCTACAATTTCTTTAATTATGTCAAAGGCTACCGTTTCTATTTTCGCTTCTAAAATTTCGGTTTTATTTTTGGTTGTTTGGCTTGTTACTAATTCGGTTTCTTTTTGGGTAATGTTCGCTATTTCTAAAAACAGTCTGCATTTATCCAGTTTTTTATTTTTCATATTGCTTTTGCCTTTTGTATTATTTACTATATTTGCAGTACTTATAACTGCAATAACACGTTATTCATTTGTAAGTATTTCGTTAAAGCCGTCCTTAAGTAAGACGGCTTACATAACCGCCCTTAAGTAAGGCGGTTTTTTGTTTTAAGTAAGTATTTCGTTAAAGTTCCCTTTGTGTTCCGACTTGCAAAACCGCCCCTATTCGTCTGTTATTCCTATGCTATCCCTGTGGCTGTATCTGTAAAATAACTATATCCAACCTGATAAAATATGTTTTTCCAACCTTTGTTGGTTCGCAATTTTAAAGCGTTTTCATAAGTCATTTTAGTTTTTACAACCTTATCGCCTTTGATACTTACCACCTCTATAATGGTATCTTTTGGCAAAGTAAAAACATTACCTATCTGTTTTTTTGCCACTTAATTACTTTCTGTTTTCAATCGACTTTCTAAAAAGTAATCTACATCAACACGCTTAACAAGTACCTTGCTATACTTTTCGGACTTCATTCGCACTGGCTCTAAAAACCCCTTTTCTATGTAACTCTGGAACGTATTACGGCTACATTTCAACAACTCGCAAACCTCTTTAGGCGTTAAAAATTCGCTTTTATCTTTGCCCTTTATTTCAAGCAAACTTTTAGCGATACTTTGCATTTGACTTTTTAAGTCCGTCCATTCCGTTAGTGGCACTGTAATAACTGCTATATTATTATCCATTGTTTAAATAGGGTTTAAAGTTGGTTTAAACGAAAATCTAAAAACCACTTTGTTAAACATTTTAACTCTAATCTGAACCATTGCACCGCTCAAATTATATACTTTCTGAATACTTAATATTGCTTTCATTATATTGGATTTTTTTTGTTAAACTCTACATATTCATCAAAATAGCCTTTTTCTAAAATGAAAAAATAAACTTTATTTTTGCA
Organism: Flavobacterium sp. TN-1; assembly: GCF_052828645.1. NCBI lineage: Bacteria > Pseudomonadati > Bacteroidota > Flavobacteriia > Flavobacteriales > Flavobacteriaceae > Flavobacterium > Flavobacterium sp. TN-1. The sequence goes on along the minus strand of NZ_CM128253.1, from coordinate 1,394,320 downwards.
ATTTTTTTCTATTTCAAAATCTTTATTCAGTTGGTTTACTCGTTGCTGTAAGTTGTCAATAACTTTACATTGTTGCTTTACAAAATTTGGTAGTTCAGTGTTATTTGTCGTTTCTGTACTCATTTTTAAAGGTTTTCGATTTTAGTAAATACTTCTTTGTTACCCTCTTTTTTGATTAACAAACTATCTAAAAACCCCAGTTCGTTAGTTGGAAGTAGTTTTTTTCCAATTTGTGCCAAACCGCTACACGTTGCTAAATCCCTTTCTTGACCATTAAAACCGATAAACTCTATTGCATCAAAAATTATTCTTAAGGTTGTATCTATATCGTCAAAACTCTCATAAGTAACTATTTTTGCAACTGGTTGTTTATCCCAGTCGCTAAACTCTAAATGTTTTGCAATATCAATAAGTGCGTTTGTGCTGTATTCTCTAATAGGTTTTGTATTCATCTTGTAAGTATCTCGTTAAGTTATTTTTTGTTTTTGTGCGTTGGTTTGTGGCTCTCTATGGGTTCGTTATTCCAGTCATTCGCTTTGTCTTTTGCCGTCAAAATAGCGTTTTCGTATTCGTGTTCGCTTTGATAGTTTCCTGCTATTTTATTGCAAATTTGCAACTCGAAACGCTCTAAATTTGCCTTTGCGTTTTGTAGTTCCAGTTCTTTGCTTTGGACTTCAAAAGTCAAGGCGTTTGCCATTTTTCCGAGCCTTTTAGTGGCGTGGGTGCGTGTGGGTAAAAATTCGCTCCAGTGTTTCATAATGTAAGTATTTCGTTAAAATTGGTTATTTGTCATTAAATGACGTTTTGGCACTTTGGCACTTTGTTAAAATTAATCTCACTTTGTCAATATCTTTCTTTTTGGCTCTTTCCGTTTCCAGTTCCTGTATTAGTTCCTGTACGTTGGTTTCAAAACCTTTCAATTTTTCAAAGGTTTTTTCATAAACATTCTTTGTCATAAATCATTATTTTTCAGTTGTTTAATAGATTGCAATTTTGCATTTTCGAGTATTGCAGTTACATTTTTACTGTTAAAATGAAATTGCAAAACCTTTGTTATTTTGCTTTCGTGTTCCTGTATCTCATTTAAAATAATTTCGGTTTGCTGTCTATCTTCATAATGAAGTTTTAAGTTACGATTGCAAATAATTATCTTACTTGTTAGGCTTTGCACCTCCCTTTTATCGACCGCTAAAAACTCGCTCCAGTGCTTCACGCTTATAGCTATTTTTGTTTGATTAATTCGCTTAAATCGTTGGTTTTGGTATCGTTTACTATAAAGTTTTCAATACCAGTTAAAAATATTTTTCTGTAATTATCAACCGTTTGAGGGGTTTTTAACACATCTACACCCTGATAACATATACAGTCTATTTCGTGGTTTAGCCAATCCCAAAACTCTTTTTTATGGGTTATTCCCTTGCTGTTTGGGTGCGTGTTTTCGGTTTCCATTTTACACCCAAAATCAAAGATTATATTATTAAAATCCTCGTTTGATAATTGCATTAACTGTAATGCTTTGGCTCTAAACTCTTTTTTTGTTTTGGCTTGAAATTCTAAAAAAGGTATGCCATCTATTGTAATAATTACACCGTTTTCGGTTTGAACTTTTACTAATTTTTCCATTACTCCAATCGTTTTCTATTGTTATCAAATAAATTTAGTTGCTCATATTGGTTTTGAAGTTTTTGACCTGCTGAAATTTCGGCTTTTCCTAAAATCAAATTATTCAAAGTTTCTTTTCTCTTTTTGGCTTTGACTTCTAAAAACCTCATTTCTTTGGCACTTTCACGAGTGATATTTTTAACGGCTTCGTACCGTTCGGTATCGGTTATATCCTCCTGTGTGAGTAGTATAATTTGCTTTTCTTTGAGTGCAGTGGCTTTTTTTTGGTTTATAAGTGCTTGTCTTACTTCGTGTGCTATTGGCGTACTGCTTTGCAAAGTCAAATGATAAGCCATATCAAAAGTTAGTGCAAATTCCTTTTTTTGATAACTTCTTTTTTGTGGCTCATCTGTGGGATTGTTTTTGTCGTTTTCGATTTCAACATTGACATCCGTGTCATTGTTTTTTTGATAATCCCCATAAAAATCATCATCATTGTCAAAGTTTTCAAATTTTGCTTCATCATCAAAGACGAGCGTTTCAACTTTGCACCAGTCCGTATTTTCAAAAAAATAGGGATTGTCTTCTATGTTCTTTTTTGTCCATCTGTTAAATTGACCCTGTGCATAACCTAATGCGTTATACAATTTTCTTGCATCGATTGGCTGTTTGCCCTCGTGGTCTGCTGTAATAATCTGTAAATCCATTTTCTCGCTTTATTCGTTAAGTATTTCTTCTTTTCGCTTTATGCACTTGCAACCGCTTGAAGTTTTCCTATTGCAGTGGCTTTTTTCTCTTTATAAGACTTCAAATAATCCGCTGTAAACTCTATAAGTTTTAAGTTTTCTTTTGTTTCTACACCACGTAAAAACCGCTGTACAGTGTCGTAGTTTACACCGCTCATTTTTGCGATTTCTCTACCCGCTCCGTTTGGTAACTGTTTTCTAATTTCTTTAATGTCCATAATAATTAAATTTGTGTGTTTAAAAATAGACAAACATTAGTATTTAAAATTTGTCTTGCTTAAATATTTTTGCAAACATAAATAAATTATTCTAAAATTAGACATACATTTTTAAAATAATTATAATACTTTAAAAATGTGTGTCCGTTAAATTGCGTATTTCTCTGTAATTGAAAGGCTTATTGTATCCTCGAAGTGTTGTAAAAGTTCTTTGTATTTTTCTAATAGTAGCTTATTTCGTTTTGAACCGCCTAAAAACCATTTGAATTTATCAAAAGACCTATAAAAATACATTCTATTTATATCCTCTAAAGTTTCGTTAATGTTGGTTTTGCAATTATTCTCTATTAAAAATTTCTTTAATTCATTTTGGTTTTGATTAGCAAAAAAATCGTATAACTTGATATTTGGGTACAAATCCGAGCCTTTAAATAGATATGAACTTAAATTAATCCCTGCTTTATTGTTTTCTTTATTATAAAATCTAACGGTTTTTTGAAAATTAAAAACCTCAATATCAATATCATAAATATTAATATTTTCGGTAAAATTAAAGTAAGCCGTTATAAAATGTGTGTCAAAATCTTTCAATTCACTTATTACTAATTCCGTTATTTTTGTTAGTGTGCTAATTTCTTCATTAATCAAACTTACATCGTCATTATCCTTTGAGTTTATAATATCCTCAAAATCTTTTTCGCTATAAAATTCATTTAAAGCAATGGATTTTACACGTGTATTTTGTCTGTGTGCCGTTAATAGTGCGTACACTGAATAATAACTAGCACCATTAATTACATAAGGTTTTAAGTTAGTATTTAAAAAATGTTTTACGGTAATCTTACTTTTTTTGCTCATAACTTTACTATTTAAGTATTTCGTTCGTGCGAAAATAACAAAAAAGTTTCTTTTTTTATCAATACTTATCAATTCATATCAATAGGCACAAAAAAACGCCTTATTTCTTGTCTTTTTATTTGTAATCAATATAAATTAGTGTTTTTTACTAATTTTCTACCCATAACAAAAATATAGTGTTAATTAATTGATTTTCAGTGTTTTATGAAATTTAATTCACTTACTGGAGGTACCACTTTAAAACCACTAATGTTAGTGGTTTTTTTATACAATAAAGCCAGCAAATGCTGGCTTTATTGTTTATTGTTCAATCCATTTTTGAATTTTAGCTTCTAATAGATCTAACGGCAAAACTCCTGATTCTAGAATTTTTTGATGAAAAACTTTAATTTCAAATTTATTTTTTAATTTATCTTCTGCTTTTTTCCTTAATTCTAAAATTTTTAATTGTCCCACTTTATAAGATAGTGCTTGTCCAGGAACTGCCATATAACGTTCTATTTCAGAAATAATACTTGCTTTACTTTCTGCTTCGTTTTCTAATGAGTATTGAATAGCTTGTTCACGAGTCCATCCTTTATAATGTAATCCTGTATCTACAACTAAGCGAATAGCGCGATGTATTTCATTTCCTAACATGCCAAAATATTGATACGGATCTTGATATAATCCTAAATCTCGACCTAAACTTTCAGCGTATAAAGCCCACCCTTCTCCATAAGCTCCAAACCAATTAAAACGTCTAAATTCAGGAAGTTTTGTATTTTCTTGTTGTAAAGCTACTTGAAAATGATGGCCTGGTATTGCTTCGTGCAAGAATAAATCTTCATCTCCATAATAATTATATTTCATTACATCAGGAATGGGTACATAAAAAACCCCTGGACGCGAGCCATCTATGGCTCCTTGTACATATTCCGCACTAGCTGTTTTTTCTCTAAAGGCTTCTACTCTTCTAACTTCAAAAGGTGTTTTAGGTTGTAATGAAAATAATTTATTTATGTTTGGTTTTATTTTTTTATGAATTGCTTTAAAATTCATAATTACTTGCTCTGGCCTTACAAACGGCATTAATTCTTTTTTGTTTCGTACATGATCAAAAAAGGCGAGCATATTTCCTTTAAAACCTACTTGCTTTTTTATTTTTTCCATTTCTTTTTTTATCCTTGCTACTTCTGACAAACCTAGTTGATGTATTATTTCTGGTGATTTATTTGTTGTTGTCCACATTTTAGTGTATACTCTGTATAGTTTATCGCCATTAGGCAAACTTCCTATTCCACTACTATTTCTTGACGCAGGCAGATATTCATTACGTAAAAAATGAACCATTTTTCTATACTGTGGAATTAATTTATTTTGAACCGATGAACTAAAATCTTTCTGTAATTGTTTTTTTACATTTATAGACAAATCATCTGGCATTTTTTGCACAGAGGAGTAAAAGATATTATCTTGTACCTTATTAGTAATTTGTTCTTCAAATTGGGGAATAACTTTAAGTGTTAATGCCTTAGGCAATACCGTTTTTTCTTTTATTCCTTTTCGCATATATACAATGGCCGAGTCAATCCAAATGCTATAATGATCTATCCGTCTTAAGAAATTTCTATAATCTTTTTCATTTTTAAAAGGCTGGGCGGCTGTTCCGCTTGCAAATTGAGTCATTGTTAGGTGGGTTCCAAAAAACTGATGCAAAGGCATTAGGTTTGCAGGGGTTTTCAGTAGCTCGTTCAAAATGCCTATTTCCCATTTTATAATATCATAACTAAGTTGATCTTCTTCTTCTAATGATTCGTAACGAATTAATTTTAATTCTTTTTTATATTTATTTACAAAATCAGTTTGTTTTTTACGGTAAGAATCTGTCATTTCAAAAACAAATTGATCATTATATTGTTTTTGTCCATTTAATGTAGCATTCAAAGGTTCTAACTCATTTTTATCTTGAAAATAAGTTTCTACTAGTTTATTAAAATTCTTTTCATCATTTGATTTACAACTAAAAAGGAAAAACAAGCATCCTAAAAAAAGAATATTTTTTTTCATTAAATTGATTTTTAAGTTATTGTGAATATAATAAAAAAGAGGAATTATTCCCCCTCTTCTTTGTACTGTTCATTTTCTAATCCATTTACTTTAGATCCTAATCTTATCTTAGGTTTATCTTTCGTTCCTTCTATTTTTAAAGGAATTCCAATAATCCCCATTGGAGGTAATCCAAGACGCATTTTTATAGCAAGCCTACCATCTAAACTAGTAGTTCCTTCTATACGTGGACGAAATCCTGCAATTTTAAATTTAAAACGATCTATTTCCATTAAGTTGTTTTGGATACATGTTTTTATTTCAAAGTCATTTACTTCTCCTGAATCAATACCACTATGTCCTGTTGAGTTACTAACAGCTTTAAGCAATTTGAATCCATTTAGTTTTACTTTTTTAACCCCTACAATACCTCCTCCTTGTAAAGAAGGAAAGACGGGAAACATATCATCATTTAAAATTCCTTTTAATTGATATTTTAAAGAAATAATTCCTTCAGCATTAGCCGCTGCTGTTGCCATTTCTCTAAATAACTTAATTTCTTTGTAAGCTTTTTTAACATCTAGTTCCTCTACTGACAGGTCCATTCCAAACGCAGCTTTTTTAGACGTTTTTGCTTTATAATTACCTGCAAATAGGATTGGGCTATCTATTATCTGACAAGAACCATTGGCAATTGTAATTTCTCCATTTTTTAGCTTTGTTTTTCCTTGTAAACAGTTAATATTTAGATCATCAAATAAAATCCTATCTACTGAGGTTTCAAAATCTAGGTCTAAATTTTTAGGAAGCATTACAACTCCTTTTGCATCTTTTGTTTTATTAGGTGTAGCACTTACTATGGGCATCATCCATTCATTAACGTTTAGATAGGGTGTTTGTAACTGAAACTGTCCTTTTAAGATGCCTTTATTGTGTGTTAGAAAATTCACAACATTTTGCACATATCCGTTAAATTTCAACTGACTATGTCCGTATTTAGCGTTAAAGTTTGTAAACCGTAGCTGATCATTATTAAAAGCAAAAAGACCTTTTGTTATGTAAAATGGCAATGGGAGGTATTCTGAAGTCGTTTTTACATTTCTTAAATAAAATTGTCCTTTATTTATCAACTTATTATAACGTCCTGCTTGTGCATCGCTTTGTTTTCCTTTTAAATAAATGGCTCCTTGAGCAAACCCTTCAATTGCATGACCTTTTACACCTAATACTTGATATATTTTCCCAAAGTTAATTCCTCCATTAGCACTTACTTGGTATTTAGCATTAGTCAGATCAAGGATATTGGCTTTTAAGGTCAATGGTTGTCCTTCAAAGAAGAAACGCAAAGGTTTTATGATTACTTGTGTTGTTTGTAGATTTTTCTTAACATTTAAATCTATTATAGCGTCTATTTTTTCAATAGGATTTGGATAGAATGGTGTTTTTAGATAGCCTTTTTTTAACTTACAAGACACTTTAGTTAAGGGGAGTTTATTTTGCTTTGTATCTAATACACCTTGTATATTTAGGTGTGTCTTAAGATCTCCTTTTAATTCGTAATTAGGCAAAAAACCAACTGCTTGATTTAAATATCTCAAATCTAAATCAGCATTTAAATGAGCATTTATCTTAGGCTTAGAAAGTCCTTTTGTTTCTAGTTTTCCTTTTAAATAACCTTTTCCTATTCCAAAACGAAGTACGGGAATTTTAACAGACAATCGTTCTGGATTTAATTGAGGTAATTCAATATGTAAATCGGTATTAAATTCTTTTAAAGGAAAAGGAGCTCCGTCATATTGAATGAATCCTTTTTTTAGATTCAAATCAAGCTTCATATCTGGTTTTTTATTTTGATCTGTTATAAAATCACCTTTCAAAGAAAGTACTGCATTGGTAATTCCTTTTAGAGTTGTTTTTTCCATCCAGGTAATTAATTTAGGTGGCAATGCGGTAAAAATATCTTCTAAATTACTATTTTGAGTTTTAATCAAAAAATTCATTCTATAACCGTTCGGTAAAAAATCAAAATTACCTGTAAAATCTACGGGTAATTTATTAATCATCAAATTATCTTGTTGAAAAACAAATGCTAATGACTGTGTATTTACTTTAGTAATTAAATCTGCATCTACTTTTTTGTTTTTGAGATATTGTTCTCCTTTAAAGACAAAATCAAAAGCTTCAATGCTTGCCTTTGTTTTTATTTCGAATATTTTATTTTTAAGGCTTCCATTTCCAAAATAATCAAAACCTAACGCATCAACAATTACTTTAGCTGAAGCATCATTATATTTTATATGGGCATTTTTGATGGCTATTTGTTTTAATTCAATAGACGTATCTTCTTCTTTTTTTACGGGATCATTTTTTTTACTTTCGTACACATTGTAATTAGCATGACCATTCTTATCAACTAAAATATTTATTTCTGCATTGTCTAAAAATAATTTATTGATATGTATTTTTCCTTTAAAAAGTTCTTGAACATCAATACCAAAAGCTATTTCTTCTGATTTGATTAAATTATTTTTTTCAAATGGTGTTGCGCCTGTTAATTGAAAATCATCAAATGATAAAGTTAATGCAGGAAAATGCTCAATAATAGAAAGATGTGCATCAGAGAAATTGATATTTCCTTTTATATGCTCGTTTGCATAATCTTTTACTTTTTGGGTGATAAAATTAGGAAATAAAAAAGGCAGACTAATGATTCCTAAAACAATGAATAATCCTCCTATAATTACCCATTTTATCTTTTTAATATAGTGTAACATATATTTATTCAAAAAGCCTCTAAAAGAGGCTTTGGTTTACATATTCTTTAAATTAATTATTTCTTGATTGGTTAAAAATCTCCAATTTCCACGTGGTAAATTCTTTTTTGTTAATCCAGCAAACACTACGCGATCTACTTTTAAAACATTATATTCTAACGATTCAAATATAGAGCGGACAATTTTCACGTTAGCTGTTTTTATTTGCAAACCAACTTCTGATTTTGGGGCATTCTCTACATAAGACACCTCATCTACCATTATTTTATGTTCATTTATATATAATCCTTTTTGGATTTTTTCTAAATCTTCGTATTTTAGGTTGCGATCTAAAGTAACTTGATAAATTTTAGGAGAACGCTGATTGGGTTGTGTGAATTTACGAACCATATCGGTATCATTTGTAAACAATAATAACCCTGTAGTCGTTTTATCCATACGTCCAACAGCTTGTAACTTGGCTTTAGTAACACCTCTTACTAGATCTAGAACGTTGTTAGCGTGTAAATCTTCTTCTTTTGAGGTAGTAAATCCTTTTGGTTTGTTTAACAAAATGTATTCTTTTTTTTCTGGAGACACCACATTTCCGTCAAAATTTACAATATCATTTACTTTTACCTTATATCCCATTTCTGTTATTACCTCTCCATTTACCTTTACATTTCCTGATTTTATATAAATATCAGCATCTCGTCGTGAACAAATTCCTGAATTAGAAATATATTTATTTAAACGAATCTCTTCCTCTTCTAATGAAACAACAGGTTTTGGTTTACGTTCAAATTTAGGTTTGCCATTTGTAAAACTTGATTTATTAAAATTAGGTTTAGCATTTCCGCCTTCTCGTTTACCAAAGGTAGGTTTCGTATTCGATCTTTTGTTATTTCCTCTTCCTTTTATCATCGCGACTATATTTTTTTTGCAAAGATAGTCAGTAAATTAGAATTTTAAATTCTGTAAACAGAAATATTTAATGATTAAATATTTCTTTACTATGAACTAAAACTAGTGGATCTATTAAAGTGATGCTAAAAACACCTGTTACAATTAAAATTTTCATAATAGTATGTAAATAAAGGTAATCAGAATGGCTAAAAGATTTCCATAATTTTAGAACGAAAGCTATCAAGACAATCATGCTTACGTAGAAATAAATTTCCATGTAACCTACATTAAACTTTTCAATTAAAACATAGATTGGTATAATTGTAAGAAAGCTTAATATCGTAATTATATATTTTGCTGTTTTTTCTCCAAATCGAACTGGAATTGTTTGATAATTAGTAGCAAAATCACCTTTTATATTTTCTAGATCTTTTATTATTTCTCTAATCAAAATTAACAATGATAAGAAAGAGGCATGAGCAAATATAACGGCATAAAAGTTTTTAAAATAAAGTAGGATTCCAAAAAAAGGAAGTACGGTTAGTAGAGATGCAGTTAGGTTGCCAACAATAGAGTAGCGTTTGAGTTTATGGGAATAAAACCAGATTAAGAAAATATAAACTGCATAAAAAAAAGAGGCGCGCCAAGAAATGATGAGAGCAAATCCTGTTGCTAAGAAATTTAGCACAAAATAAACGTATAGTTTTGTTTTTTGACTTACTAATCGATCTAACATAGATTTGGTAGGTCTATTTATTAAGTCTTTTTCTGAATCGTAAAAATTATTAATGATATAACCTGAAGCAATGACTAAGGCGGATGCAAAAACTAACACAAACAAACGCCAATCTAATAAAACGTCTAAAGCTCTTTTTTCAGGTGCTAAGATAAAAATAGACGCGAGATATTGTGCCAAAACAATGATGGTTATATTATAGCCACGAACAACTGAGATGAGACTTATAATTTTTGATAGAAAAAGTTTTGTTTTACGCGTTAACATGTGTTTTGTTTGAGCATTGAGTTGCTAAAAGTCTTGGGGGTTTATTTACTTCTAACCAAAATATCAAACTAAAATTGATAAACGACTTCTAGTTTATAATCTTTCAATGCTGATTTTGCTTTTTCAAGGTCTTGGGTAAAGCCTAGTATGTAACCTCCTCCTCCAGATCCACATAATTTTAGATAATAATCGTTGGTTTCTATTCCTTTTTGCCAAACTGTATGAAATTGTTCTGGAATCATAGGTTTAAAATTGTTTAACACTATTTTAGACAACTCTTTTGTGTTGGTAAAAAGTGATTTCACATCTCCTTTTAAGAAATTTTCAACGCAGGCATCTGTATATTTAATAAACTGTGATTTCAGCATTTTACGAAAACCTTCTTCTTTTAGTTTTTCCATAAAAATACTTACCATAGGTGCTGTTTCTCCTACTATTCCTGAATCTAACAAAAATACGGCACCTTTACCTGTAACACTTTGTGTAGGAATGCCTGTTGCTTCTATATGATCTTTTGAATTAATTAATATAGGCAGACTCAAATAACTATTTAAAGGATCTAAACCCGAACTTTTTCCGTGAAAGAAGGATTCCATTTGAGAAAAAATAGTTTTAAGTTCTAATAATTTTTCTCTTGTTAAATTTTCTAAAACGGTTATCTTATTGTATGCGTATTTGTCATAAATAGCTGCCACTAAAGCACCACTACTACCCACTCCATATCCTTGTGGAATACTGGAATCAAAATACATACCTTTCATAACATCTTGTTTCAAGGCATCATTATTGAATGCAACCAAATGAGGTTGTTCTTCTGCCAACTCTTTTAGATAAACTGCAAATTTTTTCAAACTTTCATTGGATTGCAGCGCTTCTGAAGATACATTACCGTCTATCTTAAGTGCTCCATTATAAAAATTATAAGGAATGGCTAATCCTTTTGAATCTTTAATAATTCCGTATTCACCGAATAATAAAATTTTTGAGTAAAAAAGGGGTCCTTTCATATTTGGCCTATCTTATTTTTTATTGTATTTGTTTTCTATTGTAGTGCTATATCGTTTTCTCTATTAGCATCTAATTCTTTGTATTTGATTTCCTGGTAAAAAAATCAACTTACCTATTATAGAACTAAAAATTATTACGAACTTCCTTAGAGAAAATATTTTTATTAGTTCTATATATCATTTCAACAAATATAACTTACTTTAAAACAACACATTAATATCTTTTATTTTTTTATAAATTATATTTTCAAACTATTGTTTGTAAAATAGATTATAAAGGTACGAATTAAATTGATATACTGCCTATACCTATTTCATCGCAAATATATTGTTCATTTTGACAATATCTAACCAATTCATTGTTAATAAATTCTAAAACTTGTTCTTTTACGTGTATAGGATACAGTAGATGCACATTTGCTCCTGCGTCGAGTGTGAAACAAACGGGAATATGGGTATTAGCTCTAAAACTCCAGACTTTATTAATTATATCTAATGTATTAGGTTTCATTAAAATAAAATAAGGCATAGAAGTCATCATCATAGCGTGTAGGGTTAGTGCTTCACTTTCAACAATTTCAATGAATTTTTCTATATTTCCAGTAGCTAATGCTTCTTTAATTGCTGTCAAATTTTGATGGGCTTGGGCAAAACGTTGGACAGCAAAAGGATGTCCGTGCATTAAATCATGTCCTACTGTACTGGATACTTGTTTTTCTCCTTTATCAACTAACAGTATGGTATCTTGATAATTATTAAAGTTTTTATGTAAGGTATTGTATTCAATGCCGTATAAATTTGAACTTCTTTCTGTATCTGTGTGTTCACCCCAAATAACTACTTTTCCTTTTATACTTCTACAAGCACTTCCAGATCCTAATCTAGCTAAAAAAGAGGCTTTTTTAAAAAAGTATTCATCTGTTATAGAGGGATATATTAATTTTTCTAAGCTCATAATATTCATAGCTAATGCTGCCATTCCTGATGCAGAAGAGGCAATACCTGAACTATGAGGAAATGTGTTTGTGGTATCTATCGTAAAATGAAATTCTTTTAAATAAGGGCAATATTCTAAAATTCTTTCAAAAAACTTTTGAATCTTGGGTTTAAATGTTTCTTTAGAATTTCCTTCAAAAAAGAAATCGAAGGAAACGTTTTCGGTATTTTCTTTTTTAACAAAGGAAAGTTTCGTAATCGTTTTACAATTATTAAGTGTAAAACTTACAGATGGATTAGCTGGCATTTGCTTTCCTAGCTTACCCCAATACTTTACTAATGCTATATTGCTTGGAGCACTCCATTGAAAATCTCCTTCGGTAAATGATATCGTATAATCCGATACAAGAAAATCCTTTTCAGAAAACATATTTTTATTTTTTTTGGGAGCAAAGATACGTTTTATCTATAAACTAAAATTCTAAATTTTTAGCAATAATAAATCCTCCTGTCCAAGCATTTTGAAAATTAAATCCTCCTGTTATGGCATCTATATTTAAAATTTCGCCAGCAAAATAAAGATTTTTAAAGCGTTTGCTTTCCATAGTTTTAAAATTAACTTCTTTCAGATCAATTCCTCCTGCGGTTACAAATTCTTCTTTAAAAGTGCTTTTACCATTGACCAAAAATTCTGCTTGGGTAAGTTGTTTTACTAAATCTATTAATTGTTTTTTAGATAGATCAGCCCATTTAGTATCAGGTTGAATATGAGATGCCTTTAACAAGCTTTCCCATAATCTTTTGGGAAAGTCAAAAGGGCAGAATTTATTTATTAATCGTTTTAAATTTTGTTCTTTAATTTCTTTTAGGTCTTCCATGACTGTATCAAAATCTAAATCATTTAACCAATTGACTTGTAATATAAAACGGTATTTTAAATCAAATAAATCTCTTGCTCCCCAAGCTGATAGGCGCAGTATTCCTGGACCGCTTAACCCCCAATGAGTTATTAATAATGGTCCTGATGCTTTAAGTTTTGTTTCTTTTACTCGTACTGAAGCACGAGCTGAAACTCCCATTAAATCTTTAATACGTTCATCTTTTATATTAAAAGTAAACAAGGAAGGAACTGGGTTTATGATAGTATGTCCTAAATTTTGGAGTAGATCCCACATTTTGGGATTACTTCCTGTAGTCATGATTATCTTGATTGTTTTAAATACTTGTTGATTAGTTGTTATTTTCCAATAGTCTTCTCCTTGAAAAATATCTTGTACGCTATGTCCTGTAAATACATCTATTTTATTTTTTTTTGCAGCAGATAGAAAACAATCTATTATAGTTTGTGAGCTATCTGTTATGGGAAACATTCTACCATCTTCTTCTATCTTTAACGTCACGCCATGTTTTTCAAACCACTCAATAGTATCACCACTACAAAACTGGTTAAAGGGCCCTTTTAACTCTTTTTCTCCACGAGGATAATACTTGACTAGATCATTGGGTACAAAACAAGCATGGGTTACATTACAACGTCCTCCTCCTGAAACACGAACTTTAGACAATACTTCTTTTCCTCTTTCTAAAATAGCTATTTTTAATTGGGGGAAGTTTTCAGCTATGTTGATTGCTGAAAAAAAACCAGAGGCACCACCTCCTATTACTATTATATCGTAATTTACTATCATATCTATCAGGGTAGTGGGTAATAACTACCTCAACTCTTGCTTTTTTTTTACAAAAATAGTATCTTCTAGAGAATTTATGGTATAGGGATGAATCTGAATTTTATAATCATATATTAATTCTTACAAATTAATTATCTTCTGTTTAAAAGATGAATTACCTTAAAAGCATTTTTCTTAGTGCATACTCTTAATAAATATAAACTGCTTAATTTATAATGTATACAAACAATAAATGGAGAGATTTAGTATATCAAGTCTATTCTTTTTATTTTCAATAAAAACTCATTCCATTTAAACTTAAGATATACTGGATTAAAAAGTAAAATTCTCGATCTGTTTTTTCATTTTAAAACTACTCGAAAAAACGGTTGAGTATATAATTAAAACATCGTCAGTTCGAGCACGAAGCGCATCAAGAATCAATACTAATTTTTATTGCTTTTGTAGGATAGTGTCTAAATCAACATGCAGTTTACCACTCCTACGTAAAGAGGAGTATCATAATCAACATTATGTGATTTCTTCCTTTGATCGAAATGACAAGATTGCAAACTTTTTGAGCAGTTTCAAGGTTAAAAAAATAGTATTATAAGGAAATTTCAAAGTTTAGATGGTATCAATTATTTTTCCCCTATATTTTCTTTGTTTCTATATAATTGTTTTTGAGGAAAAAACATAATTTAAATATTCATGAATTTTATTGGTTTAATAAGATTTTATACTCCCAAGGTTTAAAATCACATTCTGATTTGTTTTTAATATCTATTGATTTCTTTTTTAAAAATTCTTTAAAATGTCCAGAAATGGGCCATTTTAATTTTTGTTTTTTATTAGATAAATTAGCTATAAAAAAGAGTTTTTGACGATTTTTTTCTCTTTTACACATCCAAAAAACACGATCATCATTTGTGGTAATTCTATGGTAAGAAGCTGGTTTTTTTCCTGTATGCAAAAAGGAGTTTGTTTTTTTTAAATCTTTTAGTCTTTTGTATAGGGGCATCATTTTTCCTTCTTGATGCAATAATGTATCTTTTTGATAAGCACGAAAACGCTTATGTGAATCGTATTCTTGACCGTTATATATTAATGGAACTCCATTAAGAATATACGTAACTATTGTCATTACTTCTACAGCTTGTCCCATTCTTTGATACTCAGTATCGTTCCATATATTTTCATCATAATTACTGATAAAATGTAATCGCATTTTATCTTTCGGGAAGTTTTTTACTTCTTTTTCTAGATAACGATCAAGATCTAATACATTCATTTTAGACTGTGCGATGCTATTTAAAATATGGTGTACTTCCCAACCATATTCTATATCGAAAGCGTTTTCTAGCAAGCTTTCTTTTTCTGCCTCAGCAATCATTAAAATAGGTTTTATTTTTTTCAATTCTTTTACAGCTCGTTCCCAAAAAAGAGTCGGTACTTCGGATGCTACTTGACAACGAAATCCATCTATATTAAATTTTTGTACCCAATATTTCATTTCATCTATCATAGCAAAATGCAAATCAACAGAAGCATAATTTAGCTGGGCAACATCTATCCAATTATAAGGAGCAATAGGAGTTCCTTTTTTATTTTTCGTATACCATTCGGGATGTGTAACAATCCAACTGTGATCCCAAGCTGTATGATTAGCAACCCAATCTAAAACGACATACATTCCGTTAGCATGGGCTGTTTTAATTAGTTTTTTTAAATCAAAATCTGAACCATAATCGGGATGTATTTTCTTATATTCTTTTATAGCATAGGGATTTCCTTTTGTTATTTCTTTAGTGAAAGTATTTTTTATTTCCTCAACAGTAGTGGTATGAGTAATTCTTCTTCTTAATCTACCTATTTCTTGTATAGGCATTAACCAGATAATTTTAATCCCAATTGCTTTCAACTTAGGAATATCTTTAGTAAAGGCATCAAAGGTTCCTTCTGCGGAGTAGTTTCTAATATTTACTTGATAAACAATTGCATCTTGAGTAATTTTGGGATCTAAATAGGTTATTCTTTTTTTAGGTATAATTATCTTTTGAGCCTCTTGATTACAAGCTATTAATAAAAAGAGTATTCCTAAATAAACCACAATTTTTTTCATTCTCACAATACCCAACAATCTGAATTCATCAAGTTAAAACATTGCAAAATTAAACATAGAAAATAAATATATTTGATTTATCGAAAAATTTCTATAAATAATCTATCAAATAAAGTATCCTAAAAGCAAAAAGCATTCTTTAGTTGATCTTTTCAACGTTATAAAAGGATACTCTAAATCAAAACAAGAAGATTTCTTCTTTTAGGACGCTTTTTATTTCTTATTTTACTTGATCATTGTCTATATAAGTTTTATTCCCATTTTTATTAATATAATAGGTACCTCCTTTAGGTCCTTGATATACTTGACGATCTTTGTATTTTCCTATGACTTTATCTTTTGCATTGGAATTTGCTTTTTCAGTTATTTCTCTTTCTTTTTTAGCTGGTTTTGAGATCGTTTCTTCTATTTTATCTTTTACCTTTTTGGTCTTAGACTTCGTTTTATTCTCTTCATCTCTTACTTTTGTATCCAGCTTATTTGCTTCCACCTTTGCTTTCCCTTCTACAGATTTCAGATTTCCTTTTGCAGAGGTTTTACTTTCTTTTTCAGCTTTTACTTTATCTAATTTTTCAGTTATAACTTTAGATTTGTTCAACTTTTTACTTTTTACCTCTGTTTTCTGAGCGAATGTGTTTGACAATACAAACATCAAGCATAACATCACTATTTTTTTCATAACACTTAATTTAATATTTACAAGCAATATAAATAATTATTTTTTAACAAAACTTTAATTTTTTCTTAATTTTGCATTAAGATTTTTTTATTTACAAAAAAACATTTTAAAAACACCCAAATTCACAAAAACTATGAAACAAAAATTACATTTAATCTTATTTTTCATTTTGGTGAATTTAAGCTATTCTCAAAAAGGCAACTTTTATGAGCCCAAGCCTAAATTTCCACATTTGTTCAAATCCTTAATCCCTATACAAAAAGATGATCCAAAATGGGTACATCTCATGTACGGAGAAACTCCTAACGTATACGAAATAGAAAAGGAGTACAATCTATACTATCAAAAACATGACTTTATAAAGACGATACATACTCAAAATTATAAATTTTTTATTAACTACGTATATACCAACAACTGGATAAATGACAAAGGAGATATAATCAAGAAAGACTATGTAAGTGAATATAGTAAAGAAAGGATAAGTACTCCTAAAAAAAGCATAAATTCTAGTAATTGGACTCCTATAGGTCCCATAAATACCTATAATAATGGCGGAACTAGAACTGAATCACATCAAGCAAATGTATATTCTGTTGCACAATCTGTTTCAAATCCTAATGTTCTATTTTGTGTCACAGAAACAAGCGGCACATTTAAAAGCAATGATAAAGGAGAGAATTGGTTTTTAGTAGGTGGAGATTATTTTAACGATGATACATCGTGTGTTGAAATTGATCCCACTAATGAAAACAATGTCTTTGTGGCTTCCAGCTCAAGAATATACCGATCAACTGACGGAGGTAATTCTTGGATTTCTGTTCTAAACACTAATGGCTTAAACATTTACGAATTTGCTATTAACCCACAAAATAACCAATTAATTTTTGCTGCGGGAAATAAAGGTTTGTACAAATCAACAAATGGAGGAACAACTTGGTCACAAGTTTTTACCGAAACCTGTTGGGATGTAAAATTTAAGACTAATGACCCTAATACCCTATTCTTATTAAAATCAAACAATACATTAAAATTAACCGAATTCTACAAATCTACCGATGCAGGAAACACTTTTTCGCTCAAAAGCCAAGGTTGGTTTATTCCTACACCAACAAGTAGTATCGGCGGGGCTCGTATGGGAGTTACAAACGCAGATGGAGACAAAATATATGTAGCTATGTTAGGGAATGTAGAAAACTATGCAACAGATGTTAATTTTATAGGTGTATACAGAAGTGATAACGCAGGAGAAAGCTGGTCTTTACCTTATGATCAAAACAATGATGGTGTACCTAACAATAACCCAGGAGGTCCTTATAACTCTGACCACTGGTGTTTTTCTAGTTTTGGAACCAATGGAGGTTCTTATGATCAAGGTTTCTATAATTTAGCAATAGATGTATCTGATACAGACCCCAATAAGTTTTTAATGGGTATGCTTAACCTTTTCAAAAGTGAAAATGGAGGAAAAACGTACACTCGATGGGGAGGATATGCCTGCGACAACTGTACATCTTACTATCGTCATCCCGATCATCAAGATATTTTAATAAATGGAAATGATGTGTTTGTAGCCACAGATGGAGGAGTAGACTTATATGACGCTAATCTAAACATATTGAAAGGATTAAACAAAGGAATCATTTCTTCAGATAACTGGGGATTTGGACAAGGATGGAATGAAGATGTGGTAACTGCTGGTCGTTATCATAACGGAAATGCCGTATATCATGCTAATTATGGAGATGGGAAATTTATTTCGCTAGGAGGAGGTGAATCTTCAACAGGTTATGTTGCATTAGGAGATAATTTAAAAGTTTATCATTCTGACATTGCAGCTTATAAAATATCCAAAGATTTTTCAACCCCTGTACAATGGACGAACGGATTGAGTATGTTTCCTAATGAATCTGTTTTTCCTGACGTAAGAGGTCAAATAACCTATGACCCTAGATATTACAATCATTTATATCTAACAAAAGATAACAAATTATGGAAAAGTACAGATACTGGTGCCTCTTTTACACTACTTAAAGAATTTGGAAGCAGTACTGATAAAGTGTACATGGTCGAAGTATCTAGATTAGACCCTAACATTATTTTTGTAGTAAATAGATCAGGTTCTACAACTAAACTATGGAAAACGTTAGACGGTGGAAAAAATTGGATCCAAATAAATCTTCCTAATACAGATGCTCGTTTATATTTTGGCATCAATGAAAATAACACTCTTTTCATAGGATTTGGTGGTGGAACTGGAAAAGCGTTCAAATCAATAGACTTAGGAAATACTTGGATTAACCTAACCACTTCTACTATTCAAAATTTAGGTTGTTATACCATAGCTCCTCAATTAGGCACTAATGATGGCGTATATTACGCAGTAGCAGGCACAAACAAAATCTACTATAGAAATTCTACCATGTCTGATTGGGAATTATATAATACAGGATTACCACTTGGTTTAAGACTAATAGGTGTCAAGCCTTTTTATAAAAATAGCGAAGTACGAATTAGTTCTAGACGTGGTTTTTGGAAATCACCTCTTTTTGAAAAAAGTTTACCTGTTGCACAACCTATGGTAGCAAAACAATCTGTAGATTGCAGTAGAACAGCCATCCAATTTGATGATTATTCAGTCTTAAATCATACAGCTGCTAAATGGGATTGGAACTTTCCAGGCGCAAGTAGTATTTCTTCCACTTCTATCCGAAACCCTCTAGTAACATATTCAACACCTGGTCTTTATAATGTTACTCTTACCATAACTGATGCTGATGGACGTACAAGTACGAAAACAGTACAAAATATGATAGAAGTTTTACCTTCTTCTTGTAACATAGAAAGTGCATCTAAACAGGTTTTAGAAATGACTACCAACACAGAATCTATTTCTTCTAATGAAATGAATTACGGCAATACAACCGATTTAACTTTTACTGGTTGGATAAAACCAAATGGCACGCAAGTATCTTGGGCTGGAATTGCTTGTTTTGGAGACAAACAAAAAACATTACTAAACTTTAGAAGTGCTAATAATGAAATAGGATTTCATTTTAAAGATGGATATTATAATTATGCTACAGGATTGTATGCTCCTGCTGATCAATGGAGTTTTGTAGCTTTTAGGATTACACCTACTAAAATAACATTATTTTTAAACGATAAAAGTTGGTCCCTTGCAGGTAATTTTAGTGCTATCATTTTAAATAAATTAATCTTAGGAAAAGATTATGGTAGAAACGATAGAACTTTTAAAGGACAAATGGAAGAATTTACCTTGTGGAATAGAGCATTAACTGATGATGAAATCTATTTAAGTAGACATTTAATTAAGCAAAACATAACAGATACGAACTTAATTGCTTATTATCAGTTTAATAATATTACAAATAATGGATTAGTTTATAATAAAGTTAATTCTAACGATTTAAATATTTCTACCTCTATAACATTTCCTACATCTACTGCTCCAATAGCCACTGGTACTAGTCAATTATTAACAATCAACACCACTGGTCTTTATAATTTTGAGTCTGTAAACACCGCTCTTAACTTTACAGGATCAGTTCCTAATGGAAAAGTTGTTGTATCTCAATTAAATACTCTACCCAATGAATCCCCTTCTACGGGATCAGTTGGAAACGAATATTGGATTTTAGATAATTATGGAACCAATACATCATTTTCTGGACTTTCATCTATAAATCTAATTCCTACTTATGATGCTTCTAATGCTAATTTGTCTAATTTCACTCTTTTTAAAAGAAGTAACAATGAACACTTACAATCAAGTTGGACACAAAGCGGAATAGCCACCGCCATAAATGGAAAAACAATAAGTTTCCCTGGAACATCTATAAATCAATCCAACCAATTGTATATACAAAATTCTGCACCTACAGAAACTAACAATACTTATTTGCAGAGAAGTCTAACAGTTTATCCTAACCCAATAGTTATAGGAGAACAATTAGTGATTGATGGAATTAATTCAGAACTGACATTTACACTGTATGACTCTAGTGGAAAATTAGTATTTAAAAAACAAGTTGATGACAATAAAATCAATCTAAATGATTCTATTAAAAAAGGAATCTATTTTTATAGAATAGAAACAAGTGATAAAATTTATAACAGTAAATTAATCATTAATTAGTTTCAATAAGGTTCCGAAAGCAAATTATAATTTATAATCTAAGGTTGTCCTAAAAGTTTGCAATCTTTTCATTTCGACCAAAGGGAGAAATCACATAATATTGATTATGAGACTCCTCCCTACGTCGGAGTGACAAACTGCATGTTGATTTATTACTTTTAGGACAGCCTCTTTTTTGATAAAGAAACATTACAACACTTATTTAAATTGATTTTAGTATGTGTACTTTTCAGAAAACTACAACAACTTTGATTCTAAAAAAACACTCCTTTTTTTCATTCTCTATATAAAAATATTAAAAGAAAGCCCGCAATTGAACATTACCAGTATGTATAGTTTCTGAAGTTTCACTTTTTCTTCCTTGATAATTAAAATTGACATCCAAGTACTCTGTAAGTTTTTTTTGAAGTAACATACGCCAAGTCATGTTATTATTAACCTGTAATCCTTCTAACATCTGAAAACTTACTGGTGAAAAAGCATTTCCTTCAAAACGATTATTTATGTAAGCAAACTCTCCATTTAATACAAATTCTTTTGAGGTTACTACATTAAAGGAAATCCCTAAACGATTTTGAGATAACTTTTCGAATGCTCCTATTTTATTATTTTTTTTCTGAAATTCATAAAACAGATCTAAAGTGGTATTTTTTGAAAATAAATACCCTACTCTTGCTTCTAACTGATTTTCTCTAAGCTGAAAATTCTTACTCAAATAGCTAACCGAATATACATTGTTTTGAGATATACTTCCGTTAAGAGTAATCAACCAATACTTATTTAATAAATGGGTATACGATAATTGATGACTTGTGTTTGTATTTTTTAATTCGTCTGCTACGAGTAAACTCTTTAATTCATTAATAATAACATTGTATACAACAGAATGGCTTTGCTTTCCTCTATTATAAAACAAGCTATTTCTTATACTGGAAGTCAGTCCCAACAACTGATCTTTTGAATTTATAAAAGGATTTAAATCAAATTGTTCTCCTTCCTTTTTAATTTTTTTATCAATTAAAAAACTCGTTTGGTTATAAAAATAAGATATAATTTTTCGATACCCTTTTTTATCTATCCAAAGAAAAGGATTTAGTGTAACTGATTGTGAAAACTTGTTTTGATGTGTTTTTACAAAATTTTGGTTTGGTAAAAAAACCTTTATATATTTTGCTTGATCTGGAAATTGTGCTATTTCAAACTCTTGAAGTTCTTGAATCCCATTTTTATTATAATCGTTCCAAGCATAAATCCCCTTTGTAGCTTCTACTTCTACAAAATTAAATTCTTGTTGTGGAATACTTCCTGAAAGAGTTTCATAACTCAATCCGTATTGAAAAAAACCTTTGAAGAAACGCTGATTATAAAGCAATCTAGAATTTAAAGATGATTCATTTTTCTTATTACTTTCAAATAATAATTGGCGATAATTAACAAAAACCGATAAATCAGCTTGATTATTTTGAATTAGTTTAGAATTTAGATAATAGGAAATAGATCTATTTACTCGTTTTAAGGTAATTCCTTGCAAAGAGTCATTTAACCTATAAGATAGACCTGTTTCTCCATAAACCTTCGTTGAATCGCCTCTTCCTATAAACATTCCCCATTCTGTAAAACGCTGACTCAAATTAGTTAGCTTAAAAGTTGATTTTATCCTCTCTTGATTATCCTCCAATCGCTGGTTAACTCCCACCCAATTTTTATAAAATTTATATTTCAAATGAAACTGATTTCTAAAAAATTGAGACTTCATCTCATTGCTTTCGCTATTCATCAGGCTTACTTGTTGTTTAGCAAACCATTTAGTAGACTCATGAATTACTGAAAAAAGATGCTTATTTCCTTTAAACCGCTCCGAAAAAGTTAAATTTTCAAATTGATATTTTCCTCTTATTTTTTTTGACCAACCAAACTGTAAGGCTGATGATATGAGTCGCTGGTTACCTATTGTTTCTTTTAAATTCCAATCGCGATCAAACTCAACAGCAAATAAACGTTCTATAGGCTTATATTCTTTTTGAATAAATTGTAAATCATTTAATGAAATGAGTTCCCAATTTTTTTTAGACGCTATTTTTTGACGAATATTGAGTTTTCCTGCCATCCCTTTATTATTTTCATCGTCTAAATCAGAAAACAAATTCAAATCATGATTACTTATCGCTAATTCAAAATCTACTATTGTTTTTTCTGAGGGTTTATAACCTCCTAATAAGGTTGCTATTTGTAATTTAGAAGGTGCTATTAATCTAATAATGGGTTCATATTCGCCTTGTTTTATACCTGCAAGAGCTGGCACATATTCATAAATTCGACCATTAGCAACTGTTGACTTTACAATATAATCTCCTTTATTTTTACCTACTAAGGAAAACTTAACTTGATATAACTCTTCTTTTGAATCATTAGAATACACATATACAACAGCAGTTCCTATGCTTGTCTTTTTATACAAAATTTTCTTATCAGTATAAGGCTCTATAACGGCAGAAGGAGCGTTCAATAATCCAGTATTATCTCCTGCTTCTGATAAAATCTTAATTTGATCCGAAGATAAACTTTGTTGAAGAGGCTGATTTTTAACATCATTTTCAGAATAAACAAATCCACCTAAATGCCATTTATCCTCTTGATGAATAGTTCCACCGTAAGTAACAAAACGGTTAAAACTTCTTTCAGAAAACTGATATTCTACCACAATTCTCATCTCTGAATTAACCGGAAACAAAGAGGTAAAAGTCAATTCACCCGCATTATAATCTATTACATATTGGTTATTTTCTCCTCTTTCCAATAAATTTCCGTTTACATATACTCGTTCAGATCCTGAAATAACCAAGACATATAACTCTCCATTAGGTCCACGAAGTTTATAAGGTCCTTGATTTCCTTCCTGTCCTATGAGAGTACTTTTTGCATACTGTCCTCGTACAACTGCTCCAGAAAGCGTTATTTCTGTACTAACAGGAGATGTTCCTAAATTAACTCGCGCTAAAACACCTTGTACCTTTTTATTAAAATTTAAAAAACGAGATTTTCGATTTTCTAAAAACAAATCACCTCCACGGACAGACCATCGGTCTGAAAATAATTCAACAAAAACTTGATCAAATTCGTCTAATCTTTGTGAATATCCTCCATTTTGCAACGGAATATTATGGTCTTGCAAGGAAGCCCTAATACTTACTTTATCTGACAACTTACCTATTACTTGCAAATCTAAATTAGAATTTACTGCTGCATTTTGGTTATTGCCTATACTAAGCCCACGTGTAATACTCCCAGATGTTTCTAGCCCTTCAAAAGGCTTGAATATGTTTACTAAACGGTTTTCTGTTTTATAAATATTTCCAGAATTTGTAGAAGACACTAATCTATTAACATCATAGAAAGAATAACTTTTTGTAAGAAAACTCGGGTATTTCAAATAATAAACATGAATAGTATCTTTTTTTTTAAGGGTAGAATCTAATTTTATTGTTGCTTTCACAAAATCAACTTGATACAACGTTGAATCAATTTTAATTTTGTTTTTATCATATAACGCAAAATGCGAAGGATTGATACTGATACTGTCTATATGAATTAAATCTTTTGTAAAGGGTATTTTTTTATGCTGATACAACGTTTCCTGTGCTTTCAATAGGGTAGGAAAGCATAACATACAGATAAGAAAGCGAATTTGATTTTGCAGCATATTCTATTAACTCGAATAGGTCAAAGATATTGCAATTATTGAAATACTATTACATAAAAAGCCATGTGTAATTATCTCTAATAATGGAGCCAATCACATAGTAGCTAGAATTTCATTTTCTTTATTGTTATAGTGACAACTGTACAGCTAATAAAGTAATAACTTAACGTTTTGCCTGTTTACTTCAATAACAGAAGAAGTCAGATTATTAGTACTATGTAATTGGCTTTGCCTATTCATCTCATTCGAGTCTCTCTTTAATTTCAGTAATAAGATTGCTAAGTTTTAGAGCTCTCTCTTTGAAAAGTCTTTTTTTCATTATATTTATTCCTTCCTTGTTTTAAAAAAGGATATTGTATTAGAGTTAATTACTCTTTAGTAACCACTTGTAACGTTTCTCGACTCATCTGTCTAACCAAAACCATTTTATCCTTTTCTACTGTATTTATAGCATTTTGATCAAAATGTCTTACAGTATACAAGGAAACATTTTCGTTATATGTCACTTTAAATTTTTTAGAAAGGACTTTTACTATTTCCTGAAAATGATTGTATTTATCTTCTACACAAACTGAAAAACTAATAGCAGAATTTTGAATTAGACTTACTTTGAGTTTGTATTTATGAAGTAATGCAAAAACTTCACTAATATTTTCTTCCATTATAAAAGAAAAATCTATTGAAGATAACGAAAGTAAAATTTGATCTTTTTTTACTATAAAACAAGGCATTTTGGGCTCTAAATCTTGTCCTTTTGCTACACTGGTTCCTGCCAATAATGGATTAACAAACGATTTAACATACAAAGGAATTTCTTTTCGTTGTAGCGGTTGTAAAGTTTTAGGATGAATGACACTTGCTCCATAAAACGCTAATTCAATAGCTTCTCTGTAAGAAATTTGATTTAATAAATTTGCGTTTTCAAAATAACGAGGATCGGCATTCATTACTCCAGGAACATCTTTCCAAATAGTAACACTTTCTGCATTTAAACAATAGGCAAAGATAGCGGCTGTATAATCAGATCCTTCACGACCTAAAGTAGTTGTAAATCCGTTTTCATCAGATCCTAAAAAACCTTGCGTAACAAACAATTGTTTCTTTTTAGCTATTTTAGAAATGGCTTTTTGTGTTTTTTCCCAGTCAACATTTGCATCTCGATAATTAGCGTCTGTTTTAATATAATTACGCACATCTATCCACTGTGATTGAATGTTTCTAAAATTCATATAATGCGATACAATTGTAGTGGAAATAATCTCACCAAAACTTACAATTTGATCATAAACGAAACTATAATTTGGCGATTTATTACTTCTTAAAAAATATTCAAAATCAGCAAAATGTTCATTAATATCATAAAAAACTTCATGATTTTCATCATCAAATAAATCTAAAATAATTTGATTATGATATTTTTTAACTTCTTGAATTGAGGCATTTAGCTGAGGTGATTTTTCAAAATAATTCTTTATAACTTCTTCTAAGGCATTGGTTGTCTTTCCCATAGCTGACACTACAAGTAGAACCTCTTCGTACCCCACTTTTTGAAGTACATCAAACACATTTTTTATGCCCGCTGCATCTTTAACAGAGGCACCACCAAACTTGAATATTTTCATATCACATTTTTTTTCAAAACTCAAACTATTATTTTTTTGAATCTTGACTTTGATTATTTGTTATTTAAAAATTCTTCTAATCCTTTTTCATCCATCTGAACAACACGCCAGTCATCTAATACTTTTGCTCCTGACTTTTCATAAAATTTAATAGCATTGGTATTCCAATCTAAAACATTCCATTCAATACGTCTAACACCATCTAAGGCTCCTTGTTTCATAATTTCTTTATACAAGGCTATGCCTATGCCTGTTCCTCGCATATTTTGTGTAACAATTAGATCTTCTAAATGAATTGTTTTTCCTTTCCAAGTAGAATAACGATAATAATAAAGTGCTACTCCAACTATTACTCCATCTATTTCGGCTAAAAAAGTATGAAACAAGGGGTTTGATCCAAAACCATCTCGAATCAAATCTTCTTCAGTTATTACTACTGCTTCTGGTTCTTTTTCAAATAGTGCTAATTCTTTTATAAGTAATAGCACTTGTGCCATATCATACGAGGTACCTCTACGAATCGTAAAATTTTTCATTATTTTTTCTTCTTAGCGGGTGTAGATGTCTTTTTTAACTGACGAGTATACGGTTTATAGATCCCTTCTGATTCTGCTCTTTGTTTCGCTTTTGCTGCACGATCTTTAGGATCTGGATGTGAGCTTAAAATCCTTGACATAAAACCCGAATCAGCACCTTGACTTAAGCTCGCTAATACTGTAAAGGCAGATTCAACAGCATTAACATTATATCCGTGTTTTTTCATAAAATCATACGAAAACATATCTGCTTCTGATTCTTGTTTTTGACTATGGCGACTGTCTACTATTGCACTTCCTATTTTCCCTAAAGCACTTTCGCTAACCGCTGCAACTCCCTTTACTTGTGATCCTACAGCATCTACCAAAGCTTCTTTCTGATAAGCTGCACGGATAGCATCTCTTGTATCATGATTTACAACGTGCCCTATTTCATGGCCTATAACCGCAAGTACTTCATTATCATCCATAACATCTAATAACCCTTGAAAAACACGAACACTCCCATCAGCACAAGCAAAAGCATTTACTTCTTTTACTTTATAAACTTTAAAATTAAGCGTTACACCACTTTCTGTCTTATGTTTACCAAAAAGCTTATTTAATCTTAATGTATAAGGATCTTTAGGACCCGCAATAGGGTTTTCTTTATCCATTTTCTCAACAGAAGCCTTAGATAATTGAGCAGCATCCTCATCAGAAAAGGTAAAACTTGCCACTCCTTTTTGTAAAGCTCCTAACGCTTTTTCACCTAAATTAATTTGTGCATTCATTGTAAAAGGCATAAGAGCCAATAAACCTACTGCTAATTGTATTTTTTTCATTTTGTTTTTATTTAGTTACCGCAAATACAGATATGAACAAAGATAAGAGAAGTATAATTTATTTTAAACAACTTCACAGAATAAAAGTTTTCTACAATTTTTAAAACAAAACACATATCTAAAATATACATTTTTTGATCAAACATTAAAAAAAGAATCTAATCGCTATTCTGTACGCACCATCTAATGTATATTTTAAACCTATTTTATTCAAACATTACAACTTACAGACTTCCTGTTACTTTATTTTTAAAAAAATAAATCTCATCTTTGCATTACTAACTGCATAAAAATTATGGAAGAACGCAACAGAACCCTTGGCGAATTTATAATAGAAAAACAAAATGATTTTCAATATTCTTCAGGCGAACTATCAAGAATTATCAACTCAATACGCCTAGCGGCTAAAGTTGTTAATCATAAAGTAACACAAGCTGGACTTGTAGACATTGTAGGAGCAGCAGGAGAAACGAATATACAAGGAGAAGACCAACAAAAACTAGATGTATACGCTAACGAAGTTTTCATACAAACCTTAATCAACAGAGAAATTGTTTGTGGTATTGCCAGTGAAGAAAACGATGATTTCATTACTATTTCAGGAGCTGACAATAGTCATAATAACAAGTATGTTGTATTAATGGATCCTCTTGATGGCTCTTCTAATATAGATGTAAATGTATCTGTTGGAACTATTTTTTCTGTATACAGAAGAATTACACCAGTAGGCAGTCCTGTTCAGCTAGAAGACTTCCTACAACCTGGCACAAACCAAGTAGCTGCAGGATATGTTATTTACGGAACCTCTACTATGCTTGTATACACTACAGGAAATGGTGTAAATGGCTTTACATTAAACCCTGCAATAGGTACTTTTTATCTTTCGCATCCTAATATGCAATTCTCAAAAGACGGAAAGATATATTCTATTAACGAAGGGAATTATGTCCACTTTCCTCAAGGTGTAAAAGACTATTTAAAATACTGTCAAAAAGAAGAGGGAGATCGTCCTTATACTTCTCGCTATATTGGTAGTTTAGTTGCTGATTTTCATAGAAACATGATAAAAGGAGGTATTTATATGTACCCTCCTAGCTCTAAAGCTCCCAAAGGAAAACTAAGACTACTATACGAATGCAACCCTATGGCATTTATAACAGAACAGGCAGGCGGAAAGGCTTCTGATGGTTATAAAAGAATCATGGAGATAAAACCTACTGAATTACACCAAAGAGTTCCTTTCTTTTGTGGAAGTTATAATATGGTCAATAAGGCAGAAGAATTTATGACAGCAAATCAATAACAAGAAAGAGGCTATTTAGAAAAAGTGTTCAACATTCTAGTTACTCACTTTCAGTGATAGGAGAAGCTACATTAACATTATATAGTTTCTCCTTTGAGGGTCTACTAAAAATAAAAGCGACAAAACGAAGTCAAACAACACACAATTACATTTTTTTAAACAGCCTCTTATTTTCAAAATTCACTTAAAACCACGTTGTATAATTAGACTGTAGCTGTCTGCATCTAATTTCCTTCCTATCCAGAAGAGTATCTCTCACTACTTAAACCGTAAAAAAGCTAGATAAGTATCATAAAACAACATGAATTATTCTAGCTGAATTATACTTATATCCCTTATTCAGTTGGGACAACAAAAAACATTCCGTTTTTTATACCATTTAAACTTAAAACATACTGGATTAAAAGAAAAATTCTTGATCTGTTTTATTTATTTTAGAAATAACTCGAACAAACCGTTGAGTATATAATTAGAATCATCATTAGTTCGAGCGCGAAGCTCATCGAGAATCAACACTAATTCTTATTGCTTTTCTAAGATAGTGTCTAAATCAACATTATGTGATTTCTCCCTTTGGTCGAAATGAACAAGATTGTGAATTTTTTGGACAGTCTCAGGGTTAAAAAATATTATCATGTGGAAATTTCAAAGTTTAAATGATATAAGATTCTTCTCCAATAGGTATCCAAATATTGTGTAAATAAAAAAGGCTGTCCAAAAGATTTAGGACAGCCTGTTTGTACTCAAGGCGGGACTTGAACCCGCACGAACTAATGTTCACTGGATTTTAAGTCCAGCGTGTCTACCAATTCCACCACTCGAGCATTGTTATTTTAGTAACAGAGCGAAAAACGGGGTTCGAACCCGCGACCTCAACCTTGGCAAGGTTGCGCTCTACCAACTGAGCTATTTTCGCAAATTTAATCAATATTACAAGTTACAAATTGTTTTTTTTAAAATACTTCTAAAAAATTAGTACTCAAGGCGGGACTTGAACCCGCACGAACTAATGTTCACTGGATTTTAAGTCCAGCGTGTCTACCAATTCCACCACTCGAGCGTATATTTTTTTTAAAAAAACTTATGTAACTATGAACGTATATAAAGTAATTAAATTACTTCTTTCCTTTTCTTATTTTGAAAGGATTTTTTGTACTCAAGGCGGGACTTGAACCCGCACGAACTAATGTTCACTGGATTTTAAGTCCAGCGTGTCTACCAATTCCACCACTCGAGCATTGTTATTCTAGTAACAGAGCGAAAAACGGGGTTCGAACCCGCGACCTCAACCTTGGCAAGGTTGCGCTCTACCAACTGAGCTATTTTCGCATTTAGCTTAAAGAACATTGCCTTACTTCCGTATTGCGAGTGCAAATATACAACAAGAATCAGTATTTGCAAGCACTTGAATAAAAAAAATCAAAATTTTTTTTTAAATATTTCAGATTCAATTCTTTAAATTTCTAAAACTATTTTTTTGTTAGCATACGCTTGATTTCATTTAGTTTCATTAAAGCTTCTACTGGAGTCAATGTATTAATATCTAAATTCTGAATTTCTTCTTTTATTTCTTGCAACAAAGGATCATCTAAATTAAAAAAACTTAATTGCATTTCTTCTTCTTGATCACCTAAGTTTCCTTGTGATGTTTTGCCGTTTAAAACTTCCGAAGAATGATTTTTTTCTAATTTTTTTAGAATCTTACCAGCTCTTTGTATAACTGTTTGCGGCATTCCTGCCATTTTCGCCACGTGAATACCAAAACTATGCGCACTTCCTCCTTTTTCTAATTTACGGATAAACAACACATTGTCTTTTAATTCTTTTACAGACACATTATAGTTTTGAATTCGAGTTAATGTTTCTGTCATCTCATTAAGTTCATGATAATGAGTAGCAAAAAGTGTTTTGGGTTGTGCTGGATTTTCATGCAAAAACTCTGCAATAGCCCATGCAATAGATACACCGTCATACGTACTCGTTCCCCTCCCTATTTCATCTAACAAGACTAAACTTCTATTGGATATATTATTTAGGATTGATGCGGTTTCATTCATTTCTACCATAAAGGTTGATTCTCCCATAGATATATTATCACTAGCTCCCACACGCGTAAATATCTTATCAACCACCCCCATCGTTACAGCTTCAGCAGGCACAAAACTTCCCATTTGTGCCAATAAAACAATAAGTGCCGTTTGTCTTAGTATAGCTGATTTACCTGACATATTAGGCCCTGTAATCATGACCACTTGTTGGAAATCTCGATCAAGATACACATCATTGGCTATATATGGCACTCCTATAGGCAATTGTTTTTCAATAACTGGATGGCGTCCGTTTTTTATATCTAATACATACGTATCGTTAATTTCTGGGCACACATAATTATTATCAATTGCTTGTTGTGCAAACGAAGTCAAACAATCTAACTGAGCAATGAGGTTAGCATTATGTTGAACAGGCTTAATATAGGTTGCAACCCAAGCTACTAACTGTTCAAACAGAGACATTTCTAATTGATGAATTTTTTCTTCGGCTCCTAATATTTTTGATTCGTATTCTTTTAATTCCTCTGTTATATAGCGTTCTGCATTTACCAATGTTTGTTTACGAATCCACTCTGAAGGCACTTTATCTTTATGTGTATTCCGAACTTCTATATAATACCCAAAAACATTATTAAAAGAAATTTTTAAAGATGGGATACCCGTTTTTTCAGATTCTCTTTTTTCTATTGCCTCCAAAAACTCTTTTCCTGAATTTGAAATATTTCGTAATTCATCTAATTCCTCATTTACTCCTGACGCAATAGCATTTCCTTTATTAATTGCTACTGGTGCGTCTGGATTTAATGTATTAGTAATTTTTTCCCTCAACAATTCACAAGCGTGCAAACTATCTCCTATTACTTTTACTGCTTCCTGAGTACTTTTTAAAGCAAGAGTCTTAACTGGTTCGATAGCATCTAAAGAATTTTTCAAATACACTAATTCTCTTGGTGAAACTCTTCCAGCTGCCACTTTAGATATCAAACGTTCTAGATCTGATATCTGCTTAATCTGTTGTTGAACTTGATATAATATTTCTTGATTATCTTTAAAATAGCCAACTACTTCATGGCGTCCTTTAATCTTATTTATATCTTTTAGTGGAAGAGCTAACCATCGTTTTAACAAACGTCCTCCCATAGGAGAAAGAGTACGATCTATTACATCTAACAAGGTAACAGCGTTAGGATTATAACTATGGTACAACTCTAAATTACGAATAGTAAAACGATCCATCCAAACGTAAGCATCTTCTGCAATGCGGTGAATAGAGGTTATATGTTGAATTTTATTATGTTGGGTTTCGGATAAATAATACAAAATAGCCCCTGAAGCAATAACACCATACTCTAACTCTTCTATTCCAAAGCCTTTTAGTGAATTAGTTTGAAAATGATTAATCAAACTTTCAGTTGCATAGTCTTGTTTGTACACCCAATCTTCAAGATAAAAAGTGTGAAAATTTTCGCCAAAAATCTCCACAAACTCTTTTTTATTATGTTTAGGAACTAAAATTTCACTTGGATTAAAATTTTGCAATAATTTATCTACATAATCTGCATTGCCTTCAGAAGTTAAAAACTCCCCTGTTGATACATCTAAAAAAGCCACACCTAATTGTTTCTTTCCAAAATAAACAGAAGCCAAAAAGTTATTGGATTTAGACATCAATACTTCGTCATTCATAGAAACACCAGGGGTTACTAACTCCGTTACTCCTCGTTTTACAATAGTCTTGGTCATTTTAGGATCTTCTAACTGATCACAAATAGCTACACGTAAACCTGCCTTTACCAATTTTGGCAAATACGTATTTAAGGAGTGATGTGGAAACCCCGCCAAGGCTGTTTCACTTTCTGTTCCGTTGCCTCTTTTTGTTAAAGTGATCCCTAAAATACGAGCTGTACGAACAGCATCATCTCCAAAGGTTTCGTAAAAATCGCCCACTCTAAATAACAAACAAGCATCTGGATACTTGGTCTTGATCTCGTTATACTGTTTCATTAGAGGAGTTTCCTTAGGTGTTTTAGCTTTTACTGACAAAACGTTAAATTTTTTGATTAATCGCGACGAATTTACTTATTTTGGCGTAATATTTGATCAAATATTTTTACATTTGTGTATAACTAATTACAAGTCAATTATGAAAAAGGCAATACTAGCAGTAGCAACAATAGTATTTTTAGGAAATTTATCAGCTACTGCTCAAGAAAAAGCAAAAAAAGCAGCTTCAAAAGCGAAAATGGAGGTAGCTAAAAAAGTAGAAGAAACAAAATTTGAAATTACGAAAGTATCAGGTCCTGGGATGTATGTAGAAAAAGAAACTATAGACTATGGTACAATTGAACAAGGTGCTGAAGGAAAAAGAGAATTTGTTATTGTAAATAACGGTAACGAACCATTAGTTATTTCAAACGCTCAAGGTTCTTGTGGCTGTACTGTTCCTTCTTTCCCTAAAGAACCAATTGCTCCTGGAGCAAAAGCTGTAATTGGCGTTAAATATGACACAAACCGAGTAGGAGCTATTAACAAATCTGTAACAGTTACTACAAACATGAAAGATAATCCTACAAAAGTATTACACATCACAGGTAATGTTGTAGCTAAACCAACACCAACTAGTCCTTTAGATGCTAAACCAACAGGTCCAACTGCACAGTAGTTAAACTTTAAAAAGACATCAAAAAGCTCTCATTGGAGGGCTTTTTGATTTCATTTCAGTTCTATTTTTACTAGAATAGTAATTCACAAGATACCTACATCAAACAGATAATACTAAGATTATTTCCTGTCTATTCAAAAACAGAATCATCATTATTATCGAAAGAAATGTAAATTTGCCAAATGAGAAAAATTGAAAATAGCGAATTAGAACGCAAAACAGTAGAGCAATTTAAAAAAGCTCAAAAAACACCTCTTATTATTATATTAGACGACATACGAAGCCTTCATAACATTGGTTCTGTGTTCAGAACAAGTGATGCTTTTTTAATTGAAAAGATCTATTTATGTGGAATTACCGCCACGCCTCCTAACAAAGAAATTCACAAAACAGCTTTAGGAGCAACCGAAACGGTTTTTTGGGAATACCACAAAGATGTGTTAGAGCTTATTGAAAATCTTAAAAAGGAAGAAGTTGAAGTGTATGCTATTGAACAAGTTGAAAATGCTATATTCCTTGATCAATTTAGACCGAAACCTACTAAAAAATATGCTTTAGTTTTTGGAAATGAAGTTTTTGGAGTAAACCAAGAAGCTATAAAACTTTGCAACGGAGCGATTGAAATACCTCAACTGGGAACTAAACATTCTTTAAATATTTCTGTAAGTACTGGTATTGTTATTTGGGATTTATTTTGCAAATTGAACGAAAAATAAAACAGAGGCTGTCCGAAAAGATCTCAATCTTATCATTTCAACCAAAGAGGAAATCAAACGAAGAACAACGAAACCTTTAGATTTATTATTTGATCGAAGTGACAAACCAGACGTTGAGTTTAAACTTTTCAGACACCCTCTCTTCATTTTTTTTAACAATTTAATTTTTCTTGTATTTTTTGTAAGATGATTACATAATCTTCTTGTCTTTTTACAAAATCTAAATCAGAAACATCTATTACTAGCATATTTAAGCCTAATTGTGTTTTAATATAATCTAAATAACCTTTATTAATCTTATCTAGATATTCTGCTGGTATTTCTTGTTCATAACTACGCCCTCTCTTTTTTATATTTTTAAGTAATCTATCCGTATTCTGATATAGATATACATATAAATCAGGTTTAGGCATTTCTTTATAAATAATATCAAATAGGGTTTTATAAAGACGAAACTCATCACCTTGCAAAGTAACTTTTGCAAAAATCAAGGATTTAAAAATATGATAATCTGCTACTACGAAATCTGCAAAGAGATCAAATTGTGACAAATCGTCAGCTAATTGTTGATAGCGATCAGCCAAAAAAGACATTTCTAAAGGAAAAGCATAACGTCCTTGATCTTTATAAAATTTTGGCAAAAAAGGATTATCTGCAAAACGTTCTAAAACTAATTTTGCATTAAAATCAGCTGCTATTTTAGAAGCTAAAGTAGTTTTTCCCGCCCCAATATTCCCTTCTATGGCTATATAATTTAATTTATCTACATCAAACTGTTTAATAGGAGCCGTAAGTTCCGTAACCACTTCACAGGAACTCATATCAGGACAGTCCAACAATAAACGATCTACATTTTTAGACAAAATAGGATGTACCCACTCTACTCCAAGATCCTTCATGGGATATAATACAAAACGCCTGTTTTGCATGTGAGGATGCGGAATTATTAAATTTTCTGTATTTAATATTTGGTCATCAAATGCTACAATATCAATATCAATAATACGGGGTTCGTATCCTACCTCTTTCTTCTTTTGACGCCCCATTTCTTTTTCAATACTTGTTATTTTTCTTAAAACTTGTTCAGGAGTAAAAGAAGTATGAATAAGTATTGCACAATTATAAAAAGCATCACTCTCAAAACCCCAAGCAGGTGTTTCATACAACTTTGACACCTGTAAAACCAATCCAATTTTACTATGAATCAACTGTATACAAGCCGTTATATGACCAAGCTTATCTCCTTGATTGCTTCCTAAAGATAATATTACTTTTTTTTGTATTCCCATGCTTGGCAAAGTAACTAAAAAGTTTTGGAGAATAGAAGTATATTTGCATCTGTGTTAATAACTTATTTTTTCGTGTAACTTTTTTAATATTTTAAACACTAATCTGTAAAAAACAAAACAATGAATTTTTTAAAGAATGTATTAGCAAGCATAATTGGGCTTTTTATATTTTGCATTATCTGCTTTTTTGGCATTATTATACTAAGTACATTAGTTGCTAGTGGAAAGGAAAAAGTTGAAATTCAAGATAATTCTGTACTGGTATTAAACTTAGAAAAAATAACAGAAGATTACGCTGGAAAATTCAATTATGAAGATATGCCCTTTTTAAATGAAAAAGGAAAAGGAGAAGGTCTTATAGACATATTAAAAGCAATTAAAGAAGCTAAAAACGATAGTAGAATAAGAGGTATTTCTATTTTAAACAACACTCTTCATTTAGGTACTGCTCAAACTAAAGCTCTTAGAGACGAGATAGAAAATTTCAGAAAATCAGGAAAGTTTGTTTTAGCGTACGGAAATAGCTATTCACAAAAAGAATATTACCTAAACTCTGTTGCCAGTACAGTTTATTTAAATCCTGTTGGAGAATTAGAATTTAAAGGATTATCAAGTGAAGTAATGTACTTCAAAGATTTTCAGGATAAAACAGGAATGAAAATGGAAATTATTCGACACGGAAAATACAAAAGTGCAGTTGAACCTTTTCTAACGAATACTATGAGTCCTGAAAATCGAGAACAAATTAGTGGTTTTTTAAATTCTATTTGGAATGCTATTACCGAAGATATCTCGAAATCAAGAAACATATCTGTAACGGACTTAAATTTAATAGCTACTGATTTATTGGCCCGTACTCCTGAGTTGGCAAAAAACAATAAGTTGATAGACATCATAGCCTATGAAGACGTATATCATCAGGACATCAAAAAAAGATTAAAAGTAGCTGAAAGTGAAGATTATAACACTGTAAATATTCTTGATTACTCAAAAGAACTAGCTAACAATGAAGAATTTAGTTTAGGTGAAAAAATTGCGATTATTTATGCACAGGGCGAAATAGGCTCAGGAGAAGGGGATCTAAATACCGTAGGAGAAGGTTCTATGAAAAGATCTTTAAAAGAAGCTCGTGAAGATCAAGATATAAAGGCTATTGTTCTACGAATTAACAGCCCTGGAGGAAGTGCTTTAACATCTGACCTAATATGGAGAGAAATAGAATTAACTAAAAAGGTAAAACCAGTCGTTGTTTCTATGGGTAATCTAGGCGCATCTGGTGGTTATTATATTGCTTGTAATGCTCATAAAATTTTTGCGGAAGCAAGTACAATAACAGGTTCTATTGGAGTTTTTGGGATGTTGCCTAATTTATCTGAAATCAGCAAACGATATGGAATTAATACAGAAACAGTAGAAACTCATAAAAACGCATCTGGATATAGTGTTTTTGAACCAATAGACACTGATTTTAGAAACTTTACACAAGAGGGCGTAGAAACCATCTATAAAACATTTGTAAACCGGGTAGCTAAAGGTCGCAAAATGACTTTTGAACAAGTAGATGCCATAGCACAAGGTCGCGTTTGGAGTGGCACAGACGCACTCAAAATTGGATTAGTAGACAAAATTGGAGGCTTAGATGATGCTATAACCTACGCAGCTACTCTTTCAAAAACAAAAAAATACAGCACTATTTCATATCCTGAATTTGAAAAAAATTTCCTTGATGAATTAGAAAAAAGTGGCTTTATGAGTTTCTTTAAAACACGTGAAAATCTGCTAAAGGAACAAGTTGGTGAAGAAGGTTTAGAAATGATTAATCAGATAAAACGAATGAATAATCGAAGAGGAATACAATTAATACTTCCTTATGAATTAAAAATAAATTAGCCTCTAACACAAAAATCCGTTTTCATATTAAAGCGGATTTTTTTTATGTATTTTTGTAAATAAACTAAAAAGTTTTACAACATACAATTTCAAAAAGATTACAAAATGAAAAAGAAAATTTTTATAGGTATTGGAGCCTCTCTCTTTATTATAATTGGCGTCTTAGCCTCCATTCCTTTATTTTTTAAGGATACAATAAAAGCTAAAATTCAGGAAACCATTAATGAAAATCTAAATGCTAAAGTTGCATTTGCCGATGCTGATATAAGCTTGTTCAAAAGTTTCCCAAAAGCTACCATTTCCTTAGAAAAATTCACAATCATTAATCATGCTCCTTTTGAAGGCGATACACTTGTTGCTTTTGATGAATTAAATCTAAAAATGTCCGTAACTGAACTTTGGAAAGACAAAAAAGAACCTATGTCGTTAGAGGCAATCAGTATTAAAAACGGTTTAGCC
Organism: Flavobacterium sp. TN-1; assembly: GCF_052828645.1. NCBI lineage: Bacteria > Pseudomonadati > Bacteroidota > Flavobacteriia > Flavobacteriales > Flavobacteriaceae > Flavobacterium > Flavobacterium sp. TN-1. The sequence continues at coordinate 1,356,584 of NZ_CM128253.1, read as the reverse complement.
AACATCCTTTTCAATAAAGAAGGAAAAGGAAATTTTGATATTGCAAAAAAAACGAACGAACCTACTTCTTCTAATGAAAAGAGCGAACCTTTTTCAATGAACATACAAAATTATGCTGTTGAAAATTTTCGTTTCAAATTCTATGACGAGCGTTCTAAAATTAAAATGGTTTTAGATAGTATACAACATAGTGGAAAAGGTGACTTTGGCTCTCAAAAATTAGATTTACAAACTCAATCTGTTGCTAAAGTATCTCTTGATATGGATAAAATGAACTATATGAAAAATGTAGTTATAACATTAGATGCCGTATTAGGAATAGATCTATCTGCTAATAAGTATACATTTAAAGAAAATAAGGCAAAAATTAACGAACTCCCTCTTGAGTTCAATGGTTTTATACAAATGCTACAAGGAGAACAACTTTATGATTTAACCTTCAAAACCCCTACTTCTTCTTTTAAAAACTTCTTGGGTCTTGTACCTGCACAATATGCAGGCAATCTAGAAACAGTGAAAACTTCGGGTGATTTTACGATAAATGGAAAAGTAAAAGGAAAACTCAAAGAAAATATAATTCCTACATTTAATATTGCAATAGCATCTAACAATGCCTCTTTTCAGTATCCCCAACTTCCAAAATCAGTCCGAAATATTGTAATTGACACTAAAATAATTAACGATAGCGGTGCTTTAAGCGATACCTATGTAAATCTAGACCAATTATCTTTTCAAATAGATCAAGATGTTTTTAACGCAAAAGCATCTATCAAAAATGTAGCTACAAACCCAAATGTTAACGCAGCTCTAAAAGGAACTATTAATCTAGGTAATTTCACAAAAGCGTACCCTATAAAAATAGACAAACCGCTTTCTGGAATTCTAAAAGCAGATATAACAACAGAATTTAATATGCAAGCTGTTGAAAAGAACGAGTATGAAAAAATTAAAAATGCAGGCACTTTACATTTAACTGGATTTAACTATACTGGTCCTGAAATGGCTAAACCTGTTCAAATAAAACTAGCTCAAGTTAGTTTTAATAATAGTCAGATTAAACTGAATCAATTAGACATGAAAACAGGGAGTTCAGACTTAAAAATAAATGGTGTATTAGAAAATTTCTATGGCTTTTTCTTCAGAAAACAAACCTTAAAAGGTAATTTTAATATGGGGTCAACTCAATTATATGTAGCCGATTTTATGGCTCCTGCTCCAGTAAATTCAACAAACAAACCTAATTCAAGCACATCCAACAGCGAAGAAAATACTTCTTCCGTTAAAAAAGGAAAAAAAGAAGCGGTTAAAATACCTGCTTTTCTTGATTGTACAATTAGCGCAAAAGCAAACACAGTTGTATATGATAATTTAGCACTTAAAAATGTATCAGGTAAAATGATGATTAAAAATGAAACTGTTTCCTTACAAAACGTAAAAACAGACATTTTTAACGGCACTATTGGTTTTAATGGGCTTGTATCTACAAAAGGCAATACTCCAACGTTTAATATGAATTTAAATCTCGACAAGGTGGATATTACCCAATCTTTTACTCAATTAAATCTACTAAAAAATATCGCACCTATAGCAGGAGCTATCACTGGAAAACTTAATTCTACTATTAAGTTAAATGGTAATTTAGATGCTGTTGAATTAACTCCAGACATTAAGACTTTAACAGGTGACTTATTAGGACAATTACTTTCTGCTTCAATAAATGCTAATAATTCGCAAATGCTTAGTGCATTAGGATCTCAACTAAAATTCTTAGACATCAAAAAAATCAATTTAAATGATATTAAAGCCAATTTAGCATTTGATAAAGGACGTGTAATTGTTAAACCATTTAAAATAAAATATCAAGACATCGTAGCTGAAGTAGGTGGTACACATGGTTTTGATCAAAACATGAATTACAATATCAAATTAGATGTACCAGCCAAATATTTAGGAGGTGATGTAAATAAATTATTAGCGAAACTGAGTCCTAACGAAGCATCAAAAATTGAAAGTGTTCCTATTAACGCGTTGATGACAGGTAATTTTAAATCACCAAAAGTGACCACAGACCTAAAACAGGCAAGCTCTAACTTAGCCTTACAAATTGCTAAATCACAAAAAGACAAATATCTTAATCAGGGAGTTGACGCTCTTAGCAATATTCTAGGAGGAAATAAAAAAGGAAAAGACTCTACATCTACAAAAGACCCTAAAAAAGAAGCTATTAAAAACACTGCTAATCAAGTCCTTGAAGGTCTTTTTGGCAGAAGAAAATAACTAATTATTAAAAGCAAAAAACTATGGGTGTCTAAAAAAAGGATCAATTAGCATCTAGTTTATCTCTTACACAACAGGAAAAATCAGATTATCAACGTTATATAATTTGATTTTTCCTGTTCACTTTATTCACGCCTCCTTTTGGTTGAAATAAGTAGATTGTACCCTTTTGAACACCCTCAGTTTTTGTATTTTTTTATATGGTATTATAGCTCAATCTTTACTACATAACCTTCGTAGGTTCTAATATTAAAAACAGTATTATCTTCAAATATTAAATATTGTCCTTTAATTCCTTTTAAAATTCCTGTATAATGTGGTGTTTTTTCTAAATTCAAACTCATTACTTTTTTAGGATATTCTAAAACGGGGTACTGAATTTCATATAAATCATCTGCAACAGGGTGATAATACTCTTGTACCTCTTGGGGTAAAATAGACTGTAAATTATTACGTTCTAGTATCAAATCTACATCAGGCACTTCATTTTTCAGCATACGTTGCCAGTTCGTTTTATCCGCATATTTATTTTTCAACGCTACCTCTGTTATACCTGCCAAATAACGATTTGGAACTTCAACAATAGGAATAGCCTGTACAGCTCCCTGATCTATCCATCTAGTTGGTACTTGAGTTTTTCTTGTTACTCCTACCTTCACTTCGCTAGACAAAGCTAAATACACTACATGAGGCTGTAATTGTACTTTTTTTTCATATTCTAGATCACGATCTTCAACATCTAAATGAGCTTTACTTAATTCTGGTTTCATAATCCAATCACCCGCCGATGCACTTGCCATAAAACAATCATAACAAAAACCTTGTCTAAAAATTTTTTTTTCTTTCCCGCATTCTAGACATTGATAACCAAGATGTAAAAATGTTATTGGCTTACCTAATAACTGATTAATATTTAAAAAGGAGTTTTCAAGAACTAGATAATATTCAATAGGATTAACAAATTCTGTCTGCATTTTGGTAAGTACACCTTGAAATGTCATAGTGATTTTAGATTTTAGATTTTAGATAACCTTTTTTTTTATATTTTAGCGTAAAGTTATAATTCAAAATTCAAAATTCAAAATTCACGATTATAATGCCTTTACCAATTATAAATTCTATTGCCTCTTGGGTTTTAAAACAACGTATTCATCAGATAGAACTTTTTTTAAAATATCCAAATGAAGTACAAGAAGAACTGCTGACAAACCTAATTCGTCAATCAGAAAACACCATAGTTGGTAAAATATATGATTTCCAATCAATAAAAACATATCACACTTTTCAAGAAAGAGTCCCTATTTCATGCTATGAAGATTTAGAGCCTTTAATTGAACGTACACGCAAAGGAGAGCAAAATGTTTTTTGGCATCAACCCATTAAATGGTTTGCTAAATCAAGTGGAACAACTAATGCAAAAAGTAAATATATTCCTGTAAGTAATGAAGCTCTTGAAAACTGTCATTATAAAGGCAGTAAAGATTTACTTTGCATGTATCTTAATAATAACGAAAACTCTCAGCTTTTTACAGGAAAAAGCCTTCGTTTAGGAGGCAGTAAACAGCTTTATGAAGACAATAATACTTTCTTTGGCGATTTATCTGCTATTCTTATTGATAATATGCCTTTTTGGGCTGAGTTCAGCAGTACCCCATCCAATAAAACCTCTTTAATGAGTGAATGGGAAACGAAACTTTTAGCAATTGTTAACGAAACTAAAACCGAAAATGTGACCAGTTTTGCGGGGGTTCCATCTTGGATGATGGTATTACTTAACAAACTTATGGAAGAAACTGGCAAAACAAATCTATTTGCAGTTTGGCCTAATCTAGAGGTATATTTTCACGGTGGTGTAAGTTTTGAGCCATATCGTGAACAGTATAAAAAGATACTTCCTAATCCTGACTTTAAATACTATGAAATATATAATGCTTCTGAAGGTTTTTTTGCCATACAAGACCTCAATAATTCGAGCGACTTATTACTAATGTTAGATTATGGTATTTTTTATGAATTTATACCTATGGATACATACGGTACTGTAGATCAAAAAATAGTACGTCTAGCAGAGGTAGAACTTTATAAAAACTATGCTGTTGTAATTACTACTAATGCAGGCTTATGGCGTTATTTAATTGGCGATACTGTTCGATTTACCTCTTTATCCCCTTATAGAATTCGGATTACAGGACGAACCAAACATCATATTAATGTATTTGGAGAAGAATTAATGGTTGAAAACACTGATAAAGCGTTGGCAAAAACCTGCCAACTAACGAACTGTGAAATAAAAGATTATACTGTTGCTCCTATTTTTATGAATGGAAAAGAAAAAGGGGCTCATGAATGGGTTATTGAATTTAAGACTCAACCTAAATGTATTGATCAATTTAGTCAAATTTTAGATCAAAGTATACAATCATTAAATTCTGATTATGAAGCTAAACGGTATAACAATATGACTTTAAATCCTCTAAAAGTTAATATAGCTCGTGAAAATTTATTTTATGATTGGTTAAAGGAAAAAGGAAAATTGGGTGGTCAAAACAAAATACCTCGCTTATCAAATTCTCGTGAGTACTTAGAGAGTCTCTTAAAAATTCAGTAATTTAATTTCTGCAAAGTTTATTTCAAAATCTTTATTTTTTTTATTTTGTTAACTCTAATGAATAACTAAAAAACTGTCTAAAAACTCACTAACTCCTCATCTTATTAAAAAATGATTGTTGTTATTTTAAATTTTCAGACAGTCTATTTATGATTATAAAAAAAGTTTATGATGCAATTTCTAAACGCTTAAGCAAATTCTTATTAAGAGCTACTTCCACGTATTTTTTATCTACATTTAAGAGTTTTTCATCTGAACTTGGTATCTCATACATTGCATCTGTTAGAACAGCCTCACATAACGAGCGTAAACCACGCGCGCCTAGTTTATATTCTAATGCTTTGTCTACAATAAAGTCCAATGCTTCATCACTAATATTAAACTCGATTTCATCCATAGCAAACAATTTTTTATATTGTTTTATGAGTGCATTTTTAGGCTCTGTTAGAATAGCACGCAAAGTGGCCTTATCTAAAGGATCCATGTGTGTTAATACTGGTAATCGTCCTATTATTTCAGGAATTAATCCAAAATCTTTAATATCTTTTGGAATTATATACTGCAACAAATTGGATTCATCTATCTTATCTGTTTCTTTAGATGCTCCGAAGCCCATTGCTTGACGATTTAAACGTTTTGATATAATACGTTCTACCCCATCAAAAGCTCCTCCTGCAATAAATAATATATCCTTAGTATTAACTTCTACAAATTTTTGATCAGGATGTTTACGTCCTCCTTTTGGAGGAACATTAACTACAGTTCCTTCTAACAACTTTAACATGGCTTGTTGTACTCCTTCACCAGAAACATCACGTGTAATAGATGGATTATCGCTCTTACGTGCAATTTTATCAATCTCATCAATAAAGACAATACCTCGTTCTGCTCTTGTTACATCATAATCCGCTGCCTGTAATAAACGAGTTAAAATACTTTCTACATCTTCTCCTACATAACCTGCCTCAGTTAGTACTGTGGCATCTACTATTGCTAGTGGCACATCTAACATTTTGGCAATTGTTTTGGCTACCAAAGTTTTTCCTGTACCTGTTTGACCTACCATAATAATGTTTGATTTTTCAATTTCAACATCATCTCCGTGATCTAATTGCATTAAACGTTTATAGTGGTTATATACTGCAACTGAAATAACTTTTTTGGTTTGTTCTTGTCCTATAACATATTTATCTAAAAAAGCTCTAATATCTTTTGGTTTTTGCAGAACTAAATCGGTTATTTTAGCAGACAAACCACTTGCTTTTAATTCTTCTAAAACAATTCCATGTGCTTGCTCTATACAATGGTCGCATATATGTGCATCAATACCTGCAATTAATAAATTAGTTTCAGGCTTTCTCCTTCCGCAGAAGGAACATTCTAAAATTTCTTTTGCCATTATTTAAGTTTAATGTCATAAAGTTCAGAATCTAAGATCAAAGACTCTGAACTTTAGACGAAAAATTTATCTTCTTAAAACTTCATCAATCATTCCGTATTCTTTTGCTTCATCGGCTTTCATCCAATAATCTCGCTCAGAATCTTTATATACTTTTTCGAAAGGTTGCTTTGAATGATGTGAAATAATTTGATATAATTCATCTTTCAATTTTAACATTTCTTTCAAATTTATTTCCATATCGGTTGCTACACCTTGTGCTCCGCCAGAAGGTTGATGAATCATTACTCTTGAATGTGGTAAAGCAGAACGTTTTCCTTCCGCACCTGCACATAAAAGTACGGCTCCCATAGATGCTGCCATACCTGTACAAATAGTTGCTACATCAGGTTTTACAAACTGCATAGTATCATAAATACCTAAACCTGCATATACACTTCCTCCTGGAGAGTTAATATATATTTGAATATCTTTGGAAGCATCTACACTTTCTAAGAACAACAACTGTGCTTGAATGATATTAGCCATATAATCATCTACTCCTGTTCCCATAAAAATGATTCGATCCATCATCAAGCGTGAAAAAACATCTAACTGGGAAATATTTAATTGACGTTCTTCAATTACATAAGGAGTCATGCTACTTACGATTTTATCATAGTACATACTATTTACTCCGTGATGCTTGGTAGCATATTTTTTAAATTCTTTACCGTAATTCATTTACTAATTAGTTTAAAAGTTTAGAGGTTTAAAGTTTAAATTTATAGGATTAAACGATTTAAACTTATTACAATTTTTAGACCTTTTTATTCCTAATGACAGTTTGTCAATAAAAAAGCGTCAAATAAAACATTTGACGCTCAAACTTACGTATTTTTTTATGATTTTTCTTTAAGAAAATCTAAAAGTTTACAGAAGTAAATTCTTTCTTTTAATTATTTTTAAAGTATATAATTCTGTGTATTAGATTTCACCATACATGGCTTTAACGAACTCATCATAAGTAACTTCTTTAGTAGATGTATTTAATTTTTCTTTAAATACATTCAATAATCTTTCACTCATTACTTGTTCTGACAAACGACGAACTTCTTCTTGATTTGTCATTACACGGTTCACGATATTATCTACATCTTCTTGTGAAGGATCTAACTGACCAAATTGTGCCATTTGTTTTTTAATAATATCACTAGCGTATGTTTTTAAATCTTCAAAAGTTACTTGTAGATTATTAGAGGTAATGATCTTGCTTTCGATTAATTGATAACGTAAACCGTTTTCAGAACGGGCATACTCAACTTCTGCTTGTTCAGCTGTTAATGGTGTTTCTCCAACTGTTTGAATCCATCTCTTTAAGAATTCAGTTGGCAACTCAACTTGATGATTTTTGATTAAATATTCTGTTGCATCATTATAAAACTTTTGATCTGCTTGTTGTGCGAAAGTTTTCTCTGCATCTTCTTTAATTTTAGCTTTTAGGTCTTCTACTGAGGTTACATTTCCTTCGCCAAATAATTTATCAAATAATTCTTGATTTAATTCAGCTGGTTCTGTTGTTGTAACTTCTTCAATTTTAAAGTCTACAGTAATATCTAAACCATGAACATCATCATGACCTAAACCTAAATAGTCCATTAATTTATGATCATCATTAAATAATCCTTTTGTAGGTATAGCCACTATATCTCCTGCTTTTTTACCGATAAAAGATTCTGCAACTGCTTTATTTTCAAAAATGTCTAGAGTGATTTGAGCAGGTTTATTAATTCCTTTTTCTTCATTTACAAAAACACCGCGAATATCATCTTCTTTAGCGATTACGTCTTTAGAAGACATTTTTCCAAATTGTTTTTGAATTCTAATTACTTGCTCATCTAATAATTTATCATCTGCTACAATATTGTAATAGGTCAAATCTTCAGATCCTTCTAACTTCACGTCAAATTCAGGAGCTAAACCTAATTCAAATTCAAATTTAAAATCATCAGCATCCCAATTAAAATCTTCCGTAAATTTAGGAAGTGGATTTCCTAAGATATCTAATTTTTCTTCTACTAAAAACTTATTTAAACTTTCTTGAATTAACTTATTTACCTCCTCAGCTAAAACCGCTTTACCGTATTGTTTTTGCACTAAAGACATTGGCACTTGACCTTTACGGAAACCTGGTATATTCGCGTTTTTACGGTAGTTTTGCAAAACTTTCTCTACCTTTTCAGCATAATCATTCTTTGCAACTTCTACAGTTACCACTGCGTTTAACGCATCAATATTGGTTTTTGTAATATTCATTATATATGTTTTTTACGTACTAAATTTGGGTGGCAAAATTACATAATTTATACCACCCAACAAATTTTATTTTATCAAAATCAACTTACTAATTTTTAGTCTTTTATAAACTTATACAACACCCATTGTGAAACAGACATCAAGACACTAAAAATAAGGGCTGTAACAAACGATTCTACAACAAATCCATCTACCAATTTAGCACACAAAAGAACCATTCCTGCATTAATAACTAGTAAAAAAATCCCCAATGTAAAAAACGTAATAGGCAAAGTAAAGAAAACTAATATTGGCTTTAAAAAGGTATTTAAAACCCCTAAAACAAAGGCTACAACAAAAGCTGTTGTAATATCTTTAAAATGTACTTCTTTCATAAAATAAGAAAGCACTATTACAATTAGCGTTGATATTAAGAATTTTTGCAATAATTTCATTTTTATATATGGTTTAAAATATTATTTTTTTATTTCTAAAACGTATTTGAAGAAAAACGCTCCAAAAAACACAACGTTTTTTCTAAAAAATCTTTTGGATTTTCCGCATGCAACCAATGACCTGCATTGGATACACTTACTATTTCTGCTTTGGGAAAATGATGATAAATTGTTTCAAAATCGCTATCTAAAATATAATCTGATTTATCCCCTCGCAAAAATAGGGTTTTTTTAGTAAAATGGTTTTCAAATGGTAAAGCTTCGCCTATAACAGAGGTGTTTTCTATAAATACTTTTAAATTAAATCGAAAACCCAATTGTCCTGATTCAATCCAATATAAATTCTTTAATAAAAATTGTCTAGTTCCCAAATCTTTTATATGTTTTGAAATGACTTCTTCTACATCTGAACGTGATGGCTTCACTGAAAAATCAACGGCGTTTAAGGCTTCTAAGATGGTTTGATGATGTGGTGCGTAATATTTAGGCCCTATATCCGCCACTATTAATTCATCTACTAAATCTGGATAATTTGTAGCTAAAAGCATGGCTACTTTCCCTCCCATTGAATGTCCTATTACGGATATATTGGATATTTTTTTTTCTTTACAATAACATACTACGTCTTGCATCATAAAATCATAACTCCAATCATTCGTATGGAAACTTTTCCCGTGATTACGCATATCCAAAGCATGCACTTCAAAACCTTGTTCTGCATATTGAGAGGCTAAGGTTTTCCAGTTATCTGACATCCCCAGAAATCCATGAATAATAACTAAAACCTTTCCTTCTCCTTGTATATTACTATGTAATTTCATATTTATTTCTTTGTTTTCTCAAACACATTTTTAAAATAACTAAAATATAAATCTAAAGTTTTATATTTTTTAACCATACCTAATTTAACTTTCTAAATAAGCGTTAGAAAAAAAGAAATCTATTGATCTTATTTTGCAGTCTTTTATATGAGGAATGTTAAATATTTTTCATCTTCTTCTACAAAAGCTATTTTATTTAGGATTTAAATTAGAGTTTTATATTTAGTATCTTTTGATATTTCCTCTACTAAATCATCTATAATACACACTACTCAACGGAAAAAAAACTAGGATTACAAACTTTATTTTCCCATTAAACCAGAAAATTATTATTATTTAATGATTAATTTACTTTAATTTTCTCAAATACATGTTTACTACATTTTCTAACCCTAAATACAATGATTCAGAGATTAACGCATGACCAATAGATACTTCTAGCAAACCTGGGATATTTTGATTAAAAAATTCAATATTATCTAGACTTAAATCATGACCTGCATTAATTCCTAAATTTAATTCATTTGATAATTCAGCCGCCTCTATATAAGGTAAAATTGCTTTTTCATTTCCTAAACTATATTGATGAGCAAAAGTTTCAGTATATAATTCAATTCTATCAGTTCCTGTTTCTTTTGCTCCTTCTATCATTTTTAATATTGGATCTACAAAAATAGAAGTTCTAATACCGTTGCGCTTAAACTCAGCAATTACTTCTCTCAAATATGTTTGATTTGAAATAGTATCCCAACCAGCATTAGATGTTAATGCTCCAATTGCATCAGGAACTAGAGTTACTTGAGTAGGCTTACATTCTAAAACTAAATCAATAAAATTATGCTGCGGATTTCCTTCAATATTATATTCTGTATAAACTACATCTTTTAAATCACGTGCATCTTGATAGCGAATATGTCGTTCATCCGGACGGGGATGTATTGTAATTCCCTGTGCACCAAATTCTTGAATACGCTTAGCTCCTTCTAGTACATTTGGTGTATTTCCTCCTCTAGAATTACGCAACGTAGCCATCTTATTTATGTTTACACTGAGTTTACAGTTATTTTGAATCATTTGAAACTATATTTTAATAAAACGAAACAAAAATACAAACTTACAGATGGGTCTTATATAATTTTTTAATTATTTTGCAACTAGATAACAAATCAAAATATTTTTAAACAATACGCTGGACTCATGAATACACTTATCGACTATATTAATCAAGACTTTACACCATTAGACATTAATGAGGAGGTAGCAACTGCTCAGGATTTTTTTTCTGACTATTCTTTTTCACATTTCCCTGTAACTGAAAATGGCATTTTCATTGGCAATGTAGCTGCAGAAGATGTAGACGGGTTTGATTTCAGCAAAAGTTTAGCAGAATATCGATATACTTTTGAACCTTTTTTTACTAGAAGTAATTCCGTTTTGTTAGATGTACTGGACGATTTTGCTAAAAACGAAACTAACATTATACCTGTTTTAGATCTAAACAATCAATACATAGGATATTATGAACTAGAAGATGTAATACGTGTTTTTAACGAAACACCTTTCCTACGCGAATTAGGAGGTATTATAATTATTGAAAAGGGAATAAATGATTATTCTTTCAGTCAAATTACACAAATAGTAGAAGGCAACAACGGTAAATTACTTGGCGCTTTCATTTCTAATTCTGATACAGAAAAAATTCAAATCACATTAAAATTAGGAGAAGGAAGCCTTAATGAAATCATCCAAACATTTAGACGTTATGATTATGAAATCATATCAGAACATCAAGAAGATGAACATCTAAAAACGCTTAAGGAGCGTTCCGATTATCTAGACAAATATTTAAACATCTAATTTTTTCAACCCAATTATAACTAACATAGATTATCTCCTGATAGAAACAATACTAATATGAAAGTAGCCATCTACGGTCAATATTACCAAAATACAACCGCACCTATTATAGAAAGGTTAATCCTTTTTTTAAAAACAAATGCCATAACATTCACCATTGAGGCTAACTTTTTAAAAATCCTCCAAGATCATCAAATAACCATGAACTGTGTCGAAACTTTTAGTACACATAGTGATTTAGACAATTCTTATCAAATGGTATTAAGTGTAGGTGGAGATGGAACTTTTCTTAGAGCTGCTACATTTGTAAGAGATTCTGAAATTCCTATACTGGGAATAAATGCAGGCAGACTCGGTTTTTTAGCCAATGTACAACAAGAAAACATTGAAAAATTCCTAACACTTGTATTAGAAAAAAAATACACCATATCAGAACGAACACTTCTTAGTGTAACTTGTTCTCCTGAATTGAGTTCATTAGACAATATAAATTTTGCCATGAACGAGATTACCGTAAATCGTAAAGACACGACCTCTATGATAACCATAGAAACTTATTTAAATGATGAATATTTAACCTCTTATTGGGCCGATGGATTAATCATATCTACTCCTACTGGTTCTACTGGTTATTCGTTAAGTTGTGGTGGTCCTATTCTAACCCCCGAAACAGAGAGCTTTGTTATTACCCCCATTGCGCCACATAATTTAAATGCTCGTCCTATGGTTATCCCTGATTCTACAATTTTAAAATTAAAAGTAACAGGTCGAGAAGAAAACTATTTAGTTTCGTTAGATTCTAGAATTAGTTCTGTAAAAAATGAAAGTATTTTAACCATAAAAAAAACGCCGTTTAAAATAAAAATGGTAGAAATAACAGAAGAAACCTTCTTAAAGACTCTACGAAAAAAATTATTATTTGGTGAAGACAGAAGAAATTAAATTATAGAATACTAGCCAACAAACTTTTTCGTTTAGGAAGAAACAAGTTTACAAATTAAAACCAACTAATTAACAATTCACTTTGTGGAGTGTTCATAATTACTATATTTGCAACCTATTATAAAATGAAAAAGTTAACACACATTCTCCTATTTATTTTGACTATCAGTCAGAACCACGCTCAATTACACGAAATCGGTGTTTTTGGAGGGGGTAGTAACTATGTGGGTGATATTGGAAGTACTTATTTTATATCTCCAAAAGACCCAGCCTTTGGTCTTATTTATAAATGGAACAAAAGTAAAAGACATGCTTGGCGATTTTCTGCTATGACTAGTAGTATTAGTGATGAGGATTCTAGATCAGATCATACAGCAAGAAAAGAGAGAGGATATTCTTTTCAAAATAAAATTTCAGAATTATCTGCTGGTTTAGAATTTAATTTTTTTGATTTCAACCTTCACGAAAACAATTTTATCATTACTCCTTACATACATTCTGGGTTAAGTTATTTTAATTATAAAAATCTATATTTTAAAGATAACATAGCAACCTCTAAACAAAGTTCTTGGGCATTTGTAATACCCATGACGATAGGTATAAAAATGAAAATAACCAACAAAATAATATTGGGTTTAGAAACTCGTTTTAACTATACATTTATTGATGATTTAGACGGTAGTTTACCAAAAGATAACACACTAAAAAATCTTTCTTTTGGAAACACCAACAGCAATGATTGGTATACTTTTACAGGAGCTACTCTAACCTATACTTTCGGACAAAATCCTTGTTATTGTAAGAATTAATGAACTTGATAGACAAAATAAACAAAAACACTCTACCCCAACATCTTGCCATTATCATGGACGGAAATGGACGCTGGGCGAAACAAAAGGGAATGCTACGTGTTTTAGGACATGAAAACGGCACAAAATCTGTGCGCACTACCGTAGAAACTTGTGTTAAATTAGGAATCAAAAACCTCACACTCTATACCTTTTCTACTGAAAATTGGAATCGCCCAAAATTAGAGGTAGAAACACTCATGAAAATACTAATTTCTTCCCTAAAAAAAGAATTAGATACTTTCACTAAAAACAACATCAAATTAAACAGTATAGGTAATTTAGAATTGCTTCCTAACAACGTACGAAAAGAATTATTAGAAGTAATTGAAAAAACAAAAAATAACAACCAAATGACCTTAACTTTAGCATTAAGTTATGGTTCAAGAGAAGAAATCTTAAATGCTGTTAAAAAAATATCCGATAAAGTTAAAAATAATATAATTTCAATTGAGAATATTGACGAATCAATTTTTAATAATCATCTTTACACACATGATTTACCAGAAGTAGATTTAGTCATACGAACAAGTGGCGAACATAGAATCAGTAATTTTTTACTTTGGCAAGTAGCGTATGCTGAATTTTACTTTACTGATGTTTTATGGCCTGATTTTAGTGAAAAAGATTTATATGAAGCCCTCATTAGCTATCAAAAAAGAGAACGTAGATTTGGAAAAACAAGTGAGCAAGTCAAATAATTTTACACAAGTTAAAAGAAGCATAAAATTTATGCTTCTGATTGCATTTACAAGCATTGCTATAAACGCGCAAGCACAAGAAAGATTAACTATTGAAAATGGCAAGTCTTATGTACTCAAAAAAGTAAATGTAACAGGTAAAGTTACCTATAACGAACAAACTATTGTCACGTTTGCAGGTCTTACGAAAGGACAACCTATTACAGTTCCTGGAGAAGAAATTAGTAATTCCATCAAAAAACTATGGAAACTAGGATTATACAATAATGTTAACTTCTATGTAGATAAGATTGAAGGCGATAGTATTTCTTTAGAATTAAATCTAAACGAATTACCTAAACTCAGCAATGTTAAAATTGTTGGTGTTAAAAAAAGCGCAAAAGAATCTTTAATCAAAGACAATGGTCTTACTAATGACAAAATTGTAAATGAAAACCTGCTAACAACAACTAAATATTATATTGAAAACAAATATAAAAAAGAAGGTTACTACAACACAAAGGTAAACATAAGCACTTTTGAAGATACTACTACCATAAATCACGTAAACATGGTAGTAAACATAGATAGAGGGAAAAAAGTAAGAATAAAAGATATTGAATTAGTTGGCAATGATGAAGTAAAAAAAGGCATATTACTCCGTTCAATGAAAGATACACGTCATTTAAGTCTTATGAATTTCCTAAAACTAAAATCAATGAAATTCAAAAGAGATAAATATAAAGACGATTTAAATTTATTAATTGACAAATACAAAGAAAATGGTTATCGAGATGCAAGAATAAAATCAGATACCGTTGTATATGATCCAAAATCAAATAAAGTTAAAATTAAAATTAACCTAGAAGAAGGTAAGAAATATTATTTTGGTAATATTAATTTCACAGGAAACACTGTTTATAACGACCAATTATTATCAAAATATCTAGGAATAGAAAAAGGAGATGTCTACAATAGTGTTTTATTAGATAAAAGAATTGCTGACAAAACACAACCTGATGGAGAAGATATAACGAACTTGTATCAAAACAACGGCTATCTATTTTCAAACATTAACCCTATAGAAGTTAAAACAGAAAACAATCAAATCGACCTAGATATAAGAATTGTAGAAGGACCATTAGCCTATTTCAATAAAATATCAGTCGTAGGTAATGACAAAACAAATGACAAAGTAATTTACCGTGAATTAAGAACAAAACCAGGAGAAGTTTACAGCAAAGAAAATTTAGTAAGAACTATTCGTGAAATTGGTCAATTAGGTTTTTTTGATGCAGAAGCTATTAAACCTGATTTTGAAAATGTAGACCCAGCAGGTGGCACCGTAGACATTAAATACCACGTTGCCGAAAAAGGAGCAAGTCAAATTGAATTACAAGGTGGTTATGGCGGCGGTGGATTCATAGGTACTTTAGGATTATCATTTAATAATTTTGCTTTAAGCAATATTTTCAAAAAAAACGCTTACAAACCACTTCCTATGGGAGATGGACAAAAATTATCTTTACGTCTACAAGCCAGCTCTTATTTTCAAACTTATAGCTTTTCATTTGCAGAGCCTTGGTTCGGTGGTAAAAAGCCTGTTCAATTTTCAGGTTCATTATCATATAGTAAACAATTTTCAAATAATTTCACAAATAATAGCGTAGACAGATCAAGAAGTTTTAACATTTTCACGGCATCTATAGGTATAGCTAAAAGATTACAGTTTCCAGATGATTACTTCGTCCTTTCTCAAGGTATTAGCTACCAACATTATGATTTAAATAATTACAACATCGGATTATTTACATTTGGTAATGGAACATCAAGAAACCTTTCCTATACAATTGGATTAACTCGAAACAATAAGGGAGTAAACCCTATCTTCCCTACGTATGGTTCTGAATTTAGCATAACAGCTAAACTTACCCCTCCTTATTCTTATTTTAATAGAGTAGATTATCAAAACCTAGGAAATCTTCCTGAAAACAAATTATATGCAACAAACTCATCTGAAACATATAATGCAGGAGACCCCTTGATTAACAATAATGGCGTATTAACTAAAGCCAATTCTATTGAAGAAGCCTCAGCTGATCCTTCTAAAGTAGACCAACAAAAATTTAACTGGCTTGAATATTATAAAATCAAGGTAAAAGCTGAATGGTTTTCTAAAATATATGAAAAGCTAACACTTCGTACTTTAGGAGAGTTTGGTTTTATGGGAGCTTATAACAATAAACGAGGACTAGTACCTTTTGAACGTTTTTATCTGGGTGGTGATGGCTTAGCTAATTTTGCAATGGATGGTAGAGAGACCATTCAATTAAGAGGTTATCCTAATAATTCATTAACACCAACCATTACACAAGGCGAAAGAGCGGGGCAACAAATAGGCGGTACAGCATTTAACAAATTTTCATTAGAATTACGTTATCCTATTACACTAAAACAAACAGCATCTATATATATGATGGCTTTTGTAGAAGGAGGAGCCGCTTTTGAAGGATTTAAATCATATAATCCTTTTGCCATAAAACGCTCCGCAGGTGTTGGTCTAAGAGTTTTTATGCCTGCATTTGGACTTTTAGGAATTGACTTTGCACATGGATTTGATTCTATAAACCCTGGTGGACCAAAATCAGGTTGGCAAACACATTTTATCATAGGACAACAATTTTAATTATATTTGACGTTATATTTGATATAACGTCAAATAATAAGCTCTTACAGCTTATCAAAATTTAAAATATATGAAAAGACTCTTCTTAGTATTAGGTTTATTTACCATAACCAATATAATAGCACAAACAAAAACAGGGCTTAAAATTGGTTATATAGATATGGAATATATCCTTGAAAACACACCTGATTATAAAGAAGCATCCTCTCAACTGGAAGAAAAAGCTCAAAAGTGGAAACAAGACATTGAAAGTAAAAAAAACGCAATCAATAAACTCAAAGAAGCATTAAAAAATGAAAATGCCTTATTAACTAAAGAGTTAATTAAAGAAAGAGAAGAAGAAATTAAATTTCAAGAAAATCAGTTATTAGACTATCAACAAAAACGATTTGGATCAAGAGGCGATTTAGCATTACAAAAAGAAGCTATTTTAAAACCTGTACAAGATCAAGTTTTTAACGCAGTTCAAGATTTAGCAGAAAAAAAACAATATGACTATATTTTTGACAAATCTTCTGCACAAATGACAATGCTTTTTTCTGCTAAAAAATTTGACATTAGTGACTTAGTAGTTCGAGTTATAACCAGAGCTGAAAAAAGAGAAGAACTAAGTAAAAAACAACAAAAAGCCTTAGAAGAAAAGGAATCAAAAGAAGACGAACTTGCCGAAAACACAAATTTAGCGGAACGAAAAAAAATATTAGATGAAAAAAAATCTCGTCGCGAACAAATATTAGAAGCTAGACGATTAGAAACAGAAAAGAAAAGAAAAGACTACGAAGAAAAAAGAAAAAAACAATTAGAAGAACAAGAAATAAAGAAAACTGGCACAACAATTGAAACCTTAAAAAATAATGGATCGCAAAACAATACAAGTGATCAATCCATTCATTTTAACAAAAAAGAAGATAAAAAAATAAATCAAGATTCTATCCGAATTGCTCGAGAAACAGCAAGACAAGAATTAATAGAAAAAAATAAAAAAGCACTTGAAGAAAGGAAAAAAGCTTTAGAAGAAAGAAGGAAAAAAATTCTTGAAGAAAAAGAAACACAACGTAAAACACAAGAAGAAAAAAAGAGTACTAATTAATTTTTAACTATACTAAATACTTAGATGATGAAACAATTGAAATCTTTATTAATTGCGACTGTGATGTTTTTAGGAATCAGCGGAATGAATGCGCAATCAAAAACAGCTCATATTGATGTTCAGCAATTACTTTCAAAAATGCCCGAAATGACTACTGCTAAAGCACAGTTAGAAACGTTAAGCAAAACTTTAGACGCAGAGTATTCAAAAATGGTAACTGAATACCAAACTAAAATGAAAAAATACGAAAGCGAAGCTCAAACAGCTGGTGATGCTGAAAACGAAAAGAGAGCAAAAGAAATGCAAGACATGGGACAAAGAATCCAACAATATCGTGATAATGCTCAAAAGCAAATTTCTGACAAAGAAACAGAAATCGTAAAACCTATCATGGAAAAAGCTAAAGCTGCTGTAATCAAAGTAGCTCGTGCTAAAGGTTTCCAATATGTAATGGATTCTTCAGCTTTGATATTAGCAGACGGACCTAATTTATTTGAAGATGTAAAAAAAGAATTAAAATTCTAATTTTATAAAAATAAACCTTTAAAAACTGCCTTGTTATTTTACTCAAGGCAGTTTTTTTTTATTTTTGTTTTATGATAAATACACAACCTATAGGCTTCTTTGATTCAGGAATCGGTGGTACTTCAATATGGAAAGAAGTACATTCTTTACTACCTAACGAAAACACTATTTATCTAGCAGATAGTAAAAATGCTCCTTATGGAAAAAAAACAAAAAAAGAAATTATAAATTTATGCTTCAAAAATGTTGATTTTTTACTCCAAAAGAATTGCAAACTAATCGTTGTAGCTTGTAATACCGCCACTACTAATGCAATAAAAGAAATGCGAGCTAAATACAATATTCCTTTTATAGGTATTGAACCTGCTATAAAACCGGCGGCAACTCTTAGCGAAACCAAGACCATTGGAATTTTAGCTACAAAAGGCACTTTAAATAGCGAACTTTTTATTCGTCAGTTAGAAAACTATACGAATATCAAAATTATGGAACAAGTAGGCCATGGCTTAGTTGAACTTATAGAAGAAGGCAAAATTCAATCAGAAGAAATGAAAATACTTCTAATTTCTTATTTAACCCCAATGATTGAAGCAGGAATAGATTATTTGGTATTAGGCTGTAGCCACTATCCTTATTTAATTCCTGAAATAAAAAAAATAATCCCTAATTCAATCAAAATTATTGATTCAGGATTAGCTGTTGCTAGACAAACTCAATCTATCTTAGAACAACACCAAATAGTCAATACTGAAGAAAAAAAAGGCACCACTATCTTTTACTCAAACAGTGATGCACGCGTTCTAAAATCAATACTAGGATTTGATAAAAATGTTTTAGAATTAAACTTTTGACGTTACTCCTTAAACCAGCTCGAATACATAACATAATTATTAGAAATACGTTCAATCTCACCAGCAAAATTACTCTGATCAATATCTTTTACTTTTTTAGCTGGAATTCCTGCATAAATAGTTCCTGATTCTACGATTGTATTTTGCGTTACTACAGAGCCTGCTGCTACAATTGAATTACTTTCAATAACACAACCATCCATAACAATAGCTCCCATACCTATTAACACATTATCTTTTACAGTACAACCGTGTACAATAGCTTTGTGACCAATAGAAACATTATTCCCAATTTCTGTAGGATGTTTCAAATAAGTACAGTGTATTATAGCTCCATCTTGAACATTAACTTTATCACCCATTCTAATTGAGTGTACGTCTCCCCGGACTACAGCATTAAACCATACGCTACATTCTTTCCCAAAAGTTACATCACCTACAATAGTAGCATTTTCGGCAACATAACAATCTTCAGGAATTAAAGGGGTTTTACCATTAACTGTTTTTATTAACATATTTTATAGAGATAAAAAGAGGGTATCTGAAAAATCAAAACTCAACGTCTAGTCATCTATTGAATGAAAGGAGAAGCAACATTATCAGCAGATTGATTTGCTTAGTCTGTTCACTTCATTCTAGCTTCCTTTTCATAAAAATAACAAGATTGTGATCTTTCGAAAACATCCTCATTAATTTACAGAAGGACAATTACAATCATATTTCTCACGTTTACAGCCAAAATTATAACCTAAAGTTAACTGATGGAAACCTCCTTTATCAAATTTTACATCTCCTATAATATAGCTATAATTATAGGCTAACATGAAATTCTTATAATGAGCTCCTACAATAGGTGTAATGTACTGTAAACGTTGTTTTTCTACTGTTTCATTGTTTATATATTGTGTACCATCAAAACTATTTCTATAAGACAAACCTGCCCAAAGTTTTCCAAAATTCATATTTTTATAAACCTTTCCATTTAAGTCTAAGATTCTTTCTTTTGTTAACTCAGTGTATTGAAACAGAATAGAAGGCTCGTATAATATTCGGTCACGATTGCCTAAAATATAACCCAAATTAAGAACATATTTTCTTAAATTACTTGATTCAACATCTGTATAAATATTTCTACTTTTAAAAATTGCATTTTTTACAGTAGCATGTATATAAAAATCAAGAAAATTATAAGATGCTCCAAAATCTACATTATAATAAGCCGCGCTTTGCACTCCCCCACCAATAATGGGATCAAAAGTAGTTCCGAATTCTGTTTCGTCTAATTGCAATTGATTAACCCCTACATTTACACCAAATGAGAGACGATTTAAATCTATATCATTTCTAGAAAATAAAATATGATGTGCATAAGTAGCTTTAAAACCTCTATTTGAATGATTTCCATTACGATCATTAAACAAGATCAGTCCCACACCTGATTTACCATCTTGATCTACGCTTCCATTAACACTTAACGTCTGCAAAGCAGGTGCTTTGTTGTTTCCAAACCATTGTTGTCTTCCTGTAGCTCTAATTTTCACACAATTGGCAGCTCCAGCCATCGAAGGATGTATCAGATAATAATTATCCGTTAAATAATCGGAATATACAGGTATATCCACCTGACTATACAAAGACAAACTTATGAATGTCAATACAAGTGATAAGTAGTTCATTTTTACTTTAGATATGAGTTTTCAAAGTTAAACTATTTTAAAATATTGAAAAATAATAATCCGATACAATTCCTTCTAATTCATTAAATTTATTACAACTTTCAGTAATAATTCTTATTATTCAACTTCTTTCTTAAATTTGCATATCCAAAATTTTTCCTTCATTGGAAAATAAATTATACTTTATACACATGAAACTAATTACTATAAAAGAAACTTCTAATCCTTCAATTTTAAAATTTGAATTTTCTTATTTTATTTGTCCCAATCAGAGTTTTGAATTCAAAAACGTAGATGAATGTGCGGATTCTCCTTTAGCTAAGCAATTATTTTATTTACCTTTTGTAAAAACTGTTTACATATCAGGAAATTTTATTGCAATAGAAAAATTTAGCATAGTAGAATGGGATGATGTAAAGCATGATGTTTCTGAACAACTTGAAAATTATGTTAATGCAGGAGGTCCTGTTATTATTGAAAAAGAAATTAAAAAAATTGCCGTAACGGTTTATGCTGAAAGCACTCCTAATCCTTCTGTAATGAAGTTTGTAGCAAGTAGAATGCTTACAAAACAAATTGTAGAATGTAAAAACATAGATGAAACAGCAGCTTCTCCTTTAGCAAAAGCGTTATTCAAATTCCCTTATGTAAAAGAAATTTTTATTGACGAAAATTATGTTTCTATCACAAAATATGCGGTAAGTGAATGGCAAGAGGTTACAAATGAATTACGAACTTTTATTAAGGAGTTTATAGAAAATGGAAATATAGCTGTAGATGAAACAAAAATTATTGTTTCACAACAACAGGAGAAGCAACAATTAGTAAATTTTGACAATTTAGATGTTACTTCTCAAAAAATCATCAATATAATTGAAGAATATATAAAACCTGCTGTAGCTTCAGATGGTGGAAATATACTATTTGACTCCTATAATGAAGAAGATAAAAAAGTAAAAGTAATTCTTCAAGGAGCTTGTAGTGGCTGTCCTTCTTCTACTTTTACTCTAAAAAATGGTATTGAAAATATGCTTAAAGAAATGCTTCATGATCAGGAAATAACAGTTGAGGCTCTTAACGCATAATTTTATTTTTAATTATCAAAGATAAAAGATTTCAGAAACTCTAAATAATCAAAAAAATCTATAAAAAACGATTTATCATTTCCTATAAATTCAACTTTTAGCATTTCATTCTGAATCAAGAGGATGTTCTAAAAGTTTGTAATCTTACTATTTAAACGAAAGAAGAGATCACATAGTACTAGTATAATGTGATTTCTCCCTTTCGTCAAAAAAATAACATAACCGTTAAGTTACTACTTTTTTAGAGACTTGCTTGATTTTTATTTTTCAAAAAATAATGACAGTAAATTAAAACCTTTTGATTTTGTAAAAATCATCTAAAAACAAAGTTTTCATTAAAGACAACAAAAAACTCGTTTAGTGAAACTCATTTTTAATACATATTAAAGGGGTTTTAGTTTTTATTTTATATATCTAAATTTGTAATTAAACACTTAAAAAATGATTAA
The DNA here is from genome assembly GCF_052828645.1 of Flavobacterium sp. TN-1. NCBI lineage: Bacteria > Pseudomonadati > Bacteroidota > Flavobacteriia > Flavobacteriales > Flavobacteriaceae > Flavobacterium > Flavobacterium sp. TN-1. Next base: position 1,334,061 of record NZ_CM128253.1, on the reverse strand, counting down.
TATAGACACTCTAGAAACCGCAAAAGAATATATCATTACCTACTCTATTAATATATTGACTGCGGGTTTAATTTTTATCGTTGGAATATGGCTTTCTAAGTTTATCACAAAGACAACAAAAAAAATACTGATTAGTCGTAACATAGAAATTACACTTGTTGAATTTTTAGAAGATTTAATTTATTGGACTATAAGAGGGTTAGTTTTTATAGCCGTTATATCTAAATTAGGAGTAGAAACTTCTTCTTTCGTTGCTATTTTAGGAGCTGCTGGATTAGCTGTAGGTCTATCCTTACAAGGATCTCTTTCTAATTTTTCTGGAGGCATCCTCATTATTTTATTTAAACCTTTTAAAGTCGGAGATAAAATAGAAGTACAAGGAGAAATTGGTAAGGTTGAGGATATTCATATTTTTTCTACTAAGCTTACAACTGGAAACAATCAGGTTGTTTATATACCAAATGGTATGCTTTCGAATGGTAAAATAAAAAACCATTCTCAAAAAAACACTTCAAGAAATGACTTTACTTTTACTTTTCCAATAGATCAAAATATTAAAATATCAAGATCAAAATTAGAAACATTAGTCCAAAATCACCCGTTAATATTAAAAGATCCTAAACCAGAAATTTTCATAGCGAATATAGAACTTGAATCATTTAGCCTTTTAACTCGTGTTTGGACACAAAACAGCGATGGAGTGGCTGTTAAATCTGACTTATTGAATTCACTTTATGATTCATTATAGCAATGCGGGTGTTTAAGGAGTCGTAACTTAATGTTTAAAAGCATTTCTACGATAGAGAGAAGTACATATCAGCACTATCTGCCCCTTTCTCTTATTTACTCCGAGGACTTCTCCCCTTGGTCTAAAAGCAAGATTCCATCCTTTTAAAACACCCTCATCGTCCTTTACTTATCATTTTGTATTCAACATAAACTCTTTTAAATAAAAAGGTTCAAAATATGCTACATCTACAAATTCTTTAATTAAAAATTTTTGATATGCAATTTCTATCATTTCTTTTGAGGATGGAAAAACGATTTGATCGTGATAAATAAATTGACTTGTATTGAGTATTTCTTTGCATTTAGATGCACCATCTCCTAAAAGATGTATTTTTTCTGAATATTCAGAAAATATATGCGGTTCTATAATTTGAGATTCTACTTTTCGTTGTAATTCATGATTTCTAGAAAAAACAGCGGTATAACATTCCATACGCCTAGCATCTATCATAGGAATAATAACGCCTTCTAAATTCTTTATTTGTCTCGCCAATATTACTAACGTATCTATTGCTATTAGTGGGATATTTAAAGTATAACATATACCTTTAGCTGCAGAAACCCCAATTCTAAGACCTGTATAAGACCCTGGTCCTTGACTAACAGCTACTGCATCTAAATGATTTATGGTTATTTGAACTTCGTCTAAAATTTCTTCTATAAACACATGTAATTTTTCTGCATGTGTATATCCTAGTTCTGCAATTTCGCGAATTGCAACTAACTTTCCATCTTTAGCTAAGGCTACAGAACAATTACGAGTGGCCGTTTCTACATGTAAAATATAAGTCATAGGTAAGTATATATAGGACAAAAGTACAACAATCATAAAAAAACAGGATTGATTCATCTAAAAAAATGGCTCAATCCCGTCAAACAGCAAACTATTTTTAAAAAATTTTACTCCTTATTTGATAAAATTTACTTTATTGATTTTCCTTTATCTTTTTATCTCCTGAGTTTTTTTTTATTTTGTCCCCTGGGTTTAATTCTTTTGTAACGGTAGTATAAGGTCCTGTAATAATAACTTCTCCTTTTTTTAATCCAGAAAGCACTTCTATATAGTTATCATCTTGAATTCCTGTAGTTATAATTTTCAGGCGTACCTTATCTCCTTTTTTTACAAATACACATTCATAGCGTTTTTGTTCTTTTAGTGGTTTTTCTTCCTTTATTTCAAAATCATCTTCTTCATTTTCTAGATATGCTTTTCTTGAGGACGTTGTATCTGTACGCATGACTACAGCACTTATAGGAATTGCCACTACTTTTTCTTTTTGAGTCGTAATAATATCAACTGTAGCGGTCATACCAGGACGAAAAGGAGCGTAGTTATCTGATTTTCCTTTCATTAATTCAGCATAAGATTCTTTTAATATTTTCACCTTTACTTTAAAATTAGTTACTTGATCTGCTGAAGTTGTCAAATTAGCTGAATTAGAAATACTGGTTACAATTCCTTTAAAAGTCTTTTTAAGATAGGCATCTACTTGAACATTAGCTTGGTCTCCTATTTCAATCTTTACTATGTCATTTTCATTAACATCTACTTCTACCTCCATATTATGAAGATTGGCTACACGCATTAACTCTGTTCCTGTCATTTGTTGTGTTCCTAATACACGTTCGCCTAGTTCAACGGCTAATTTAGAAACGGTACCTGACATAGGAGCGTAAATAGTAGATTTACGCAAGCTTTCTCTTGATTCATTAACTGTGGCTGTAGCACTTTCTACATTAAAATAAGCTGCTTGTTTAGCTGCTTTCGCTCCTTCAAAAACAGCCAAAGATTTATCCCATTCAGCTCCCGATATGATTCCTTTTTCATATAATTTTTTATTACGTTCATAACTAGCTTTAGCTTCTTTATATTGTGCTTCTATTTGCGATAAATTAGCTTTTGTATTAGAAAGTCCAGCTTGAGTACGATTAACTCCTTGTAAATATAATTGAGGATTTACCTTTGCTAATAAATCTCCTTTTTGAACCATTTGTCCTTCTTTAACAGGCAATTCTATTATTTCACCTGAAATTTCGGATGAAATCTTAACTTCTGTTTCGGGCTTAATTTTACCTGTAGCTGATACCGTTTCTATAATGGTTCTTTCTGTAACTTCTTGCCATTGAACTTCAACTATAGAGCTGTCATTCCCTAATATACCTTTTTTTCTCAACCCTATTAGTCCTATTACTAAAACTATAATTACACCAATAAGTATATATTTTGTTTTTCTTTTCATTTGGTTTAGTTATTTAATATTCAAGAAAATAGCTTTTTATTTAAGGTTAACTAGTTTTTTCAGAAGTACTCTTTTTTTTAAAAAATAGGAATACCAAAATAGAACTCTAAAATTTTTGTCCTAAAAATATAATCATACTTGGTTCTTAGAGCATCTGATTGTGCATTTATTAATTGTGTTTGTGATTGATTATAATCAAACACATTCATTAATCCTACTTCATAACGTTCTTTTGCATAATCAACTGCTTTTTGTCTTGCTTCTAAAACAATCAAAGATGCCTCGTGAGCTTTTTGAGCTCCTCTTGTATCTGTATAAGCTGTATAAACGGTACGCTCAAGATCTAATTTTTGTTGTTCTAGTGCTAATTTAGTTTTTTGAAAGAGAACTTTAGATCGATTTAGATTATTCTTTACGGCAAAACCGTTAAAAATAGGAATACTCAATTGTAGTCCAAAACTATGTCCTTTATTATCATTTATTTGTTGAAAAAAAGGATTGGCATTTCCTAACACAGGAACTGTATTAATTGAGGAAACTAAATCACCTGTTGATTGTACAAAGCCTATTTTTTTAGTTGGATTTTGCGAATCTATTTCAAATCCTTTGATTGTTTTTGCATAAGAAACACGGGTATTTAAATTATAAAACCCTTGCAAACTGGGCTGATACGCACCTTTAGCAATAGCAATATCTTTTTTCGCAATTTCTAAATTTGTTTGTGCTAATTTTAATTCAACACGGGTTAGTAGAGCCTTATTGAAAATAACATTTGGGGTTTCTGCTAAAACGGCACTCAATGTAGCTTCAACTTGGCTTTCGGCAATATCAAAAGTATCATATTCTTTGATTTGTAATAATTGAGCTAAACTTAATTTTGAAATTAACAACGCGTTTTCTGCACTAACTACTCTTTGATTATTTGTAGCAATTGTAGCATTTATATCTAGTAAATCACCTTTAGGAACTACACCTACACTGACTAATTCTGTAATTCGCTTTTTTTGTTCAATACTAGAAGATAATTGTTCTTTTTGTACTTTCAAACTTTCTTTATTAAACAAAACTTGTAAATAAGCGTTTATCACGTTCAAAGAAATATCTTCCTTAATTTTAACCAACTGATATTCTGACGCTATTTTTGAAAGGTTTGCTTTTCTAAATTGGTTTTGATTTTGTAATCCTTTATAAATATCTACACCTAGTGTTATCCCTACTGAAGTAAATTGGTTTGTTTGATTTTCTAACAATCCTGTTGTTATATTCTGATTTAATCCTATATTCCAAGAATGTGATAAATTTCCATTAACAGAAGGTGAAAATCTAGCCATTGCATTTTTTTTATTTATTGTTGCTACATCCACATCTAAAGAGGATTGTTGTATCGCAATATTATTTATCAATGCGTAATTTACACATTCTTTCAAGGTCCATTTTTTATCCTGCCCCTTAACAGTCAACCCTATGAATATTAAAAAGATAAGTATATAGGATGTTTTTTTCATATTTTAGTTTCTTCCTTTCTTTCGTTACGAAATATTAGACTATCAAACAATCTCTTTGTTACAATCTCTTTAAAAATAATTTTACTTTTGTAATAAAATCATTATAACATGAAAAAACTTTCCTCTTTATTTTTCGCCATAGTCATCAATTTTTTATTAAGTAATTGCTCCTCAACTCAAAAAATAGAATTAATGCAACCAGAACCAGACAAAGCTTTACCTGTAAACTACCCCACACATTCCTCTTACATTAATTTTCCTATTCAGCTAACAGTAAAAGATATAGAAAATCAAACTAATAAAGCTTTGACAGGACTGATCTATGAAGATAACAATTTAGATGATGATAAAATAATGATTAAAATTTGGAAAAATGCTCCAATCATCATGAACGAAAAAGATCAAAAACTCCAAACTATTGTACCTTTAAAAATTTGGGCAAAAATAAAATACGGAACTTCTGTATTAGGGATAGACCTTTATGACACACGCGAATTTAACTTAAATGCAACAGTAAGCTTATTAAGTAATATTAATCTAATTAATTGGCAAGTAAACACCCAAACTCAATTAGAAAATATTAACTGGAATGAAAGTCCAACAGTAAGTATAGCCGGTAAAGATGTAAAAATAACTTATCTGATTAATCCTACATTAAATTATTTTAAAAACAAAATAGAAAAAAGCTTAGATGACGCTATTAGTAAATCATTAGATTTTAAAAAACAGATTTCTGATCTGATGCAAAAAGTAAGTACCCCAATAGAGATGAATAAGAACTATGAAACTTGGTTACGCATAAATCCACAAGAGATTCATTCAACTCAAGCTGTTCTAAAAGAAAATAAAATCAGCTTGGATGTTGGTTTAAAATGTCAAATAGAATCTTTAGTTGGACAAAAGCCACAAAACATATTTAACAAAAACAGCTTTATATTTAAATCTGCACAACAATTACCTAATAAAATAACAGCCTCATTAGTAGCATTATCAACCTATAATGACGCATCAAGGTTAATAAACAATAACTTTAAAGGAAAAGAATTCGGTTCTGGAAATCGAAAAATAAGCATCCAAAATGTTGCTATTTGGCATAAACAAGGAAAAATGATCATTGCACTTGATCTTCTAGGGAGTCTAAACGGACGTATTTATTTAGCTGGTTTTCCAAAATATGATACAGAAAGAAAAGAGTTTTATTTTGACGATTTAGACTATGCTTTAGAAACTAAAAACAAACTTATCAAAACGGCTAATTGGCTTTTTCAGAGTGCTATCATACAAAAGCTAAAAGCTAATTGTAGGTATTCTATTGCTACTAATCTAGAAGAAGGAAAAAAAAGTATTATACAATACCTAAATAATTACTCTCCTATGCAAGGTATATATATTAATGGAAAATTAACTCATATTGATTTTGATAAAGTACAGCTTACTAATGAGTCTATTTTAGGTTTTTTAACCATTACAGGTAATTTGAAAGTGGAAGTAAATGGTTTACAGTAAACAGTGTTTTAAAAGAAGAGTTAGCCTGTAACTAACTCTTCTTTTTTTTATACATTTTATAAACATAATAACCTGCGAAACCAACCAAAATATAAGGAATTGCCATGAGGTAAACAATACCGTCATTTATTGCTTCTCCTTGTGCTACGTCTCCTGTACTTTCTAAGGATGCGCGACACATTGCACATTGCGCTTTAAATGTTATAGGAAATAAAACATGAGCTATAAAGAACAAAATATTTTTTATTCTTATATTTTTATCTTTTATTCTAACTAACATAATATGGAGAAATCATTAGATATACAATAACACCTGTTACTGCTACATAAAGCCATAAGGGAAATGCCCATTTAGCAATTATTTTATGACGATCAAAATTTCCAGCTAATGCCCTTACGTATGTTATCAAAACAATTGGAATGATTGCTATTGAAAGTGCAATATGTGTAATTAAAATAAAAAAGTAGATTGATCTCATGATCCCAACGCCACCATAGGGTGTTGACTCCGCGGTCATGTGATAAGCTACATACATTCCTAAAAAGGCTACAGAACAAATTATGGCTAACTTCATTAATTTTTCATGTAAGGTTTGGTTTCCTTTTTTTATAGACACCACTGAGCAAACTAAAAGTATAGCTGTTAAACCATTAATTGTGGCATAAATTGGAGGTAGAAAAGTTAAAGGCTTTACATCAAATCCAAAATCTTTTAATTTAACTTTAAACAACAAAGCTACCACTAAAGGAATAGCAACCGATAAAATGGTAATCCATACATTGTATTTCTTTTCTATATTATTTTCCATATTATTTATTATTCAAATTATGCTATATTTATTCTGCTAACAATTTTGATATATCTTGTTTAATTTGTTTAATTCCTTCTGGTTTTAACCCATCATAATAGACTATAGGATTACCATAGTTGTCTTTACGACATCTTATTTTCCCTTCTTTATCTATTAAAGCAAACATCCCCGAATGTTCAAAACCTCCACTTACTTTTTTATTTTGTCCTACATATAAATTAAATCCTTTTTGAGCTAAATTGTATATTTTGTCTTGATCTCCTGTCAAAAAATGCCAATTCATTCCTTTTAAATTCAATCTTTCCGCATGATCTTTCAAAACTTTTTGAGTATCTGTTTCAGGATTAATAGTAATAGAAGCAATTCCAAAATTAGCATTGGAAGCAAAACTATCTTGTATTAGTTTCATATTACGATTCATAATAGGACAAATAGTAGGACAAGTGGTAAAGAAAAACTCTACAACAAAAACTTTTCCTTTATAGGTTTCATTTGAAATTGTCTTTCCCTCTTGATTCTCTAAAGAAAATTTAGGTGCGGAACCCACTGTAAACAGATCACTTTTACCAACTCCTTGATCGACTATTGTACTCAAACGATCTCCTTTTACGACTTCCCCTTCTTTAATTCTTTTTATAATCTTTGGAATAAAAATAATTCCAAAAACTAAAACAATAAAACTAATCCCTATGTATGATTTATTCTTCATAACTAATTATTATAATCTTATTTTTTTTCGTGTAAACGAAAATCTTCTTTATTCTTGTTTCTTTTTAGAGCTAAACGATACTCTCTTAAAAGAATTTTAATATCGTCCATCATTTCATTATGTAAATCAGCAGCAGAAGTAGTATTATAACTTTCACGATATTCTTCTATTCCTTCTTTATTTTTCCCTATACGTCCTCTGTGATTAATATCTTTATCTAAAATAAATACTTCTGAAGTTGCACAATCATTATTTAGCTTACCTCTAAGTTTAAATGAATCATAGTAAGTTTGAATCTCCGATTTAGATGCAAAAACAATATGATAACCTGACATATTTTCTGTAAATCCTTTTAATTTATCAAACAGTTCTTTAACTTGATTTTGACTTCCATCAACAGCTAAAAAGACTACTTGAAAATCTTTAAACCCAACATATTTATCATAAATTTTTTGATTAAAATTAAAAATATTCCCTTGCACACTCTTAATATCACTTCCTAAAAACCCTATAACTGTTATTTTGCCCTTTAATGTTACGTTCTTTTTTTCTAAACTTTTCCAATTAGGTAAATCAAGATTATTTTTTGAAATAGTAGGCAAAAACAGTTGATTATGTGTAGCCGAGGCAAAAATCAAGTAAATAATAATTGGTAAGACCAATAATATTATAAGTATTATTTTTTTCTTCATAAAAGGAATTTTGTGAGTATACAAAAATAAAAAAATCCCGACGCAAATCGGGATTCTTTATGAATTAATATGTTGTTAAAAATTCCACTTTATGGTCGAATTTTTGAACACCCCAAATACATAATCAGCCTCAACTAATAAGATAAAAACTAAATATATGATTAAGAATACTAATGGTGCTACTATAGACCAACGTAAAGAAGAAACTTCTCCTTCAAGGTGCATGAATGACCACATAATTCCGTATGCTTTAGCTACTGTTAAGATAATGAAAATCCAATTAAGTAAATTCGTACCTAAAACATTTGTAAAATAAAGTGAATGAGGTTTATAAATACCCAAAACAACTTCTATAATTGTTATAACAGAAAGTATTCCAAAAACTTTCCAAATTTTTCCCGCGTTCGATTCGTGTGCGTGTCCCATAATCTTACTTTTTTTATTATACTAAGTAGAAGAATGTAAATACAAACACCCAAACTAAATCTACGAAGTGCCAGTATAAACCTACTTTTTCAACCATTTCATAACTTCCTCTTCTTTCATAAGTACCTAAAAGTACATTAAAGAATATAATGATGTTGATAATAACACCTGAAAATACGTGGAAACCGTGGAATCCAGTAATGAAGAAGAAGAAATCAGCAAACAATTTATTTCCGTACTCGTTTTGCTTTAAATTAGCACCTTCAACTACTGACTTAGCCCCTTCTAACCTTTTTAAAGACTCTTCACGAGTTAAAACAATTTTTTGTTTAGTTTCTGGATTTACTTTTTCAGAACGAATTAATAAATTTTGATTTGCTTTAAATCCTTCTACTACTTCTGCAACCGACACAGAAGTCAGAGCTGATTCGCTCACAAACCACAAACCTTTATTACTTGTGTGTTGTGTTCTTTCTTCTGGTAACTGCAATGCAAACTCATGCAAAGCTACACGTTTGCCATCTTTATCAACAAATTGCAAAATAGACCCGCCTTTAGTTTCTATTGCACCATATTCTCCTTTGATAAAATTTTTCCATTCCCAAGCTTGAGAGCCAACGAATATAAAACCTCCAACAATGGTAAGAAACATATAGATTGCTACTTTATCTTTTTTCATTTGGTGACCTGCATCAACAGCTAATACCATAGTTACAGATGAAAAAATTAAGATAAAAGTCATCAATGCTACATAATACATTGGAGCAGGCACTCCATGCATAAATGGGAAGTGAGTAAACACTTCATCGGCCAAAGGCCAAGTTTCGATAAATTTAAATCTTGAAAAACCGTAAGAAGCAAGGAATCCAGAGAAAGTTAAAGCATCCGAAACGATGAAGAACCACATCATCATTTTACCATAGCTTGCTTTCATAGGCTCGTTTCCGCCGCCCCAAACTTTACCTTCAGTACTTGTAGTAACTGTCGTTGCCATAGAATTCATTTTAAAAAGTTGTCAAATTTACATTTTTTATTTTTTATACGAAATATAAAAACAGAAACAAATATACCCAAAGAAAATCTAAAAAGTGCCAAAACATCGCACCAAGCTCTATTCCAGAGGTTTGAGTAGAATTATATTTTTGTTTATAATGATTATAAATTATAATTAATAGTGAAATTACACCTGCAAAAAGGTGAACTAAATGCAACAACGTTAACATATAAAGGAAAGAAGTAGTTACCGTACTTTCGCTACCTGTAAAATAATATCCCATTGCTACAATTTGGCTAAACCCTGTAAACTGCAAAAACACAAACACTAGTCCTAAAACCAAAGTTAAACCCAAGTATAAAGACACCTTAGCACGATTATCTTTTCGTATAGCTAATTTCGCCAAATGAATTGTTACACTACTTAAAATAATTACAACAGTACTAATCATAAAAGCAGGAGGCAATACCATATCATGTACCCAATCCTTACGAGAAGCACTAACTAAATAAGCACTAGTAAGACCCGCAAACATCATAAACATACTTAGCATCCCAAACAACAGGATTAATTTATAAGAGCGAACTTTTTTTTGTTTTTCTTCTTGTATGGTAATTTCCATTATCTTAAAAATTTATCTAAAACATATACTATTTGCAATAGTGAGATATAGGTTACACTCACCAACATTAAACTCTTAGCAGCTTTTGGCGTTTGTTGTTGATACAATTTGACTGCGTATAAAAGCATCCACCCCCCCATAGCCAATACTAACAAAGCTGACAAATCAGACAAGTATAATTGTCCTGTATAACCAAAACTTGGCAAAACAGAAGCAACTACCAACCAAATTGTATACAAAATAATTTGCATGGCGGTTGACTTATCACGACTACCTGTTGGCAACATAAAGAAACCACCTTTTTCATAATCATCAAACAAAAACCATCCTATAGACCAAAAATGAGGAAATTGCCAAAAAAACTGAATTAAAAACAATGTTCCTGCCTCGATACCAAACTCATTAGTAGCTGCAACCCAACCTAACATAAAAGGAATTGCTCCTGGAAACGCTCCCACAAAAACAGACAAAGGAGTCTTTGTTTTCATAGGCGTGTACATGCTTGTATATAAAAAAATAGAAACAGCACCAAACATAGCTGATTTCTCATTAATATTATACAAAACAACAACTCCTAAAACTGCCAAGATAGTTGCTATAAAAAAAGCTTTTTTTACAGACATCCTTCCTGAAGGAATAGGTCTATTTTTAGTACGATCCATCAAAACATCTAAATCTTTCTCTATAATTTGATTGTAAGCATTAGAAGCTCCCACCATACAGTAGCCTCCTATTGCCAACATAACAAGAGTAATCATTGTACTTTGATTAATTTCTTCTACCCCAAGCATAAAACCAGCTAAAGAAGAAAAAACAACACTCACAGCCAAACCTGCTTTTGTTATTTCTTTAAAATCAAGTAAAAAAGTTTTTAATGATAAAGACATCTTATGAGTAGTACTCAAAATAAAAATTTTAAAAATCGCGACAAAGATACATTTTAGTTTAGAAGTATAAAAATCTAATCAAGTTTAATTACAAAGAAATCTAATTAACTTTATCTTTATTTATTTTCAAAAAACAACCCGTCATTCTTAATAAAAATACACTTATTAGAAAGTTTTCTACAAAATAACCACAAAAAAACTATTAATTTTACAAAATAAAAATATAAAAAAAATGAAAGCCCCTAATCTTAAGACATTAATCATTTTTACATACTTATTTTTAAGTTCTTTTTTTCCTAACCTAACATCTGCACAAGTTCCAGATGCAGGCAAGGCTACAACAGGTAGTGGACTTTATAAAGATCGTATATTTTGGTTAAATTGAGATCTTAATAAGGACGGCGCTGGAGGTGATTTGATTACTAACGGATCCTCAAGAACTTTCACTTCTCCCGCAGGTGTTCTTTATCAAGCCACAATATCAAACGTTACAGGCACCCCAAAATCCAGCAATTCTTATGATTATTCAGGAAATAACTTCCCTAGTGGTTATGGAAATATTGGAGGAAATACTGGAGCTGGTAACATTGTAGGTATAAACAACGGGTGTAATGCTTGTACTTCTACTTTCAGAATTACCATAACAGCCAATTATCCAAATGGCATATCGGGTAATGTGGCCGCATTTGTCATAGGAGGAACAGAAACACTAGCTAGTACTAGCGAATTCTATCAAATTACAGTCCCTTCAGGAACCGTAAGATACTTAGATAAGTATATAAAAAATGACAATTGGACTAACTCATCCATCCGACTAGACGTTTCAAATTCAGGTCGAACTATTAAAGTTACCAATCCTGGAACTGGAGATAGTAGAGGTGACGCTTTATTAATTGCTGAAGATGTTCCCTATATAGACGCTCAAGTAAAAGGAGGTGGTGGGCAACATTTTGGCATTGGATTTATAGAGGATCTGGATTACTCAGATGCTCCTAACTCGTACGGAAAAGCTACTCATATAGTAAACAATTCTATCCAAGGAGGAACTTTTACCTCACCTAGTCTAAATACCTTAAGCACAACAACCAACGTATTAGACGCACAAAAAGGTTCTTTTGTAAGCCCAAATTTAATTCTTGGTACTAATATAGATGTTGAAAGCAACTATAACCCCGTAACTAATGGTACTATACCTAATACAGATGACATCACTGGAATTGATGATGAAGATGGTATACAAGATATTAACTGGTCTACATGTACAGGAACCGTATTTGTAAAAAACACCACTGCCAGTTTAGCTTATTTAAATTTATGGATAGATGCTAATTCAAATGGTATTTTTGATAACAACGAAAACACAAATGCTATAATTCCTTCAGGCACAAACGGAAATATAAATGTCCCTTTAAATCCAATTAGTGGACTTACTTCTGGTAATAGTTACTATGCCCGATTAAGATTATCCACTACTCAAAATCTTTCTCCTTCTGGCTTTGCTGCTGATGGAGAAGCTGAAGATCATTGGGTAAATATTACAAAAACAACATTAACCACTAATCCTCTTACTTCCTGCGTTGGTTCACCTATAATCTTCTCTTCTATTTCAGGAATGCTTAGTTATAACTGGACTGGACCAAATGGTTTTACATCAAATCAACAAAACCCAATAATCGCAAATAGTAATACTAGCCATAATGGTATCTATACACTTGTCGTTACAACACCTGGAGGCTGTACTATATCAGATTCAACGAATGTAATAGTCAACCCATTGCCAGCAGCTCCTATTATATCAAGTATAACACAACCTAGCTGCAATGTTTCTACAGGAAGTGTTAGTTTCAATAATTTACCTGCATCTGGCACATGGACTGTAACAGCTTCACCTGGTGGCACTAGCATAACAGGTTCTGGAAGTAATGCAATTTTTAGTGGTCTAACAAGAAATAACACCTATACTTTTACTGTCACTAATTCTAATGGATGTACCTCTGCTGTAAGTGCACAGGTTCTTATCAATGCACAACCTGCAACGCCTAATGCGCCATTAGCGGGGGCTGTTACACAACCTACTTGTGCTACTGCTACGGGTAGTTTTCAAATTATGGGCTATAATTCTAATAGTGTCTATAATTTTAGTCCTGCGGTTTTGAATATCTCGGCAACGGGGGTTGTTATGGCTAATGCGGGTACTTATACTTTTACGGAAACCAATGCGGCGGGATGTACCTCTACTGCAAGTGCACAGGTTCTTATCAATGCGCAACCTGCAACGCCTAATGCGCCATTAGCGGGGGCTGTTACACAACCTACTTGTGCTACTGCTACGGGTAGTTTTCAAATTATGGGCTATAATTCTAATAGTGTCTATAATTTTAGTCCTGCGGTTTTGAATATCTCGGCAACGGGGGTTGTTATGGCTAATGCAGGTACTTATACTTTTACGGAAACAAATGCGGCGGGATGTACCTCTGCTGTAAGTGCACAGGTTCTTATCAATGCACAACCTGCAACGCCTAATGCGCCATTAGCGGGGGCTGTTACACAACCTACTTGTGCTACTGCTACGGGTAGTTTTCAAATTATGGGCTATAATTCTAATAGTGTCTATAATTTTAGTCCTGCGGTTTTGAATATCTCGGCAACGGGGGTTGTTATGGCTAATGCAGGTACTTATACTTTTACGGAAACAAATGCGGCGGGATGTACCTCTGCTGTAAGTGCACAGGTTCTTATCAATGCACAACCTGCAACGCCTAATGCGCCATTAGCGGGGGCTGTTACACAACCTACTTGTGCTACTGCTACGGGTAGTTTTCAAATTATGGGCTATAATTCTAATAGTGTCTATAATTTTAGTCCTGCGGTTTTGAATATCTCGGCAACGGGGGTTGTTATGGCTAATGCAGGTACTTATACTTTTACGGAAACAAATGCGGCGGGATGTACCTCTGCTGTAAGTGCACAGGTTCTTATCAATGCACAACCTGCAACGCCTAATGCGCCATTAGCGGGGGCTGTTACACAACCTACTTGTGCTACTGCTACGGGTAGTTTTCAAATTATGGGCTATAATTCTAATAGTGTCTATAATTTTAATCCTGCGGTTTTGAATATCTCAGCAACGGGGGTTGTTACGGCTAATGCGGGTACTTATACTTTTACAGAAACAAATGCGGCGGGATGTACCTCTGCTGTAAGTGCACAGGTTCTTATCAATGCGCAACCTGCAACGCCTAATGCGCCATTAGCGGGGGCTGTTACACAACCTACTTGTGCTAATGCTACGGGTAGTTTTCAAATTATGGGCTATAATTCTAATAGTGTCTATAATTTTAATCCTGCGGTTTTGAATATCTCAGCAACGGGGGTTGTTACGGCTAATGCGGGTACTTATACTTTTACGGAAACAAATGCGGCGGGATGTACCTCTGCTGTAAGTGCACAGGTTCTTATCAATGCACAACCTGCAACGCCTAATGCGCCATTAGCGGGGGCTGTTACACAACCTACTTGTGCTACTGCTACGGGTAGTTTTCAAATTATGGGCTATAATTCTAATAGTGTCTATAATTTTAGTCCTGCGGTTTTGAATATCTCGGCAACGGGGGTTGTTACGGCTAATGCGGGTACTTATACTTTTACGGAAACAAATGCGGCGGGATGTACCTCTGCTGTAAGTGCACAGGTTCTTATCAATGCGCAACCTGCAACGCCTAATGCGCCATTAGCGGGGGCTGTTACACAACCTACTTGTGCTACTGCTACGGGTAGTTTTCAAATTATGGGCTATAATTCTAATAGTGTCTATAATTTTAATCCTGCGGTTTTGAATATCTCAGCAACGGGGGTTGTTACGGCTAATGCGGGTACTTATACTTTTACAGAAACAAATGCGGCGGGATGTACCTCTGCTGTAAGTGCACAGGTTCTTATCAATGCGCAACCTGCAACGCCTAATGCGCCATTAGCGGGGGCTGTTACACAACCTACTTGTGCTAATGCTACGGGTAGTTTTCAAATTATGGGCTATAATTCTAATAGTGTCTATAATTTTAATCCTGCGGTTTTGAATATCTCAGCAACGGGGGTTGTTACGGCTAATGCGGGTACTTATACTTTTACAGAAACAAATGCGGCGGGATGTACCTCTGCTGTAAGTGCACAGGTTCTTATCAATGCGCAACCTGCAACGCCTAATGCGCCATTAGCGGGGGCTGTTACACAACCTACTTGTGCTAATGCTACGGGTAGTTTTCAAATTATGGGCTATAATTCTAATAGTGTCTATAATTTTAATCCTGCGGTTTTGAATATCTCAGCAACGGGGGTTGTTACGGCTAATGCGGGTACTTATACTTTTACGGAAACAAATGCGGCGGGATGTACCTCTGCTGTAAGTGCACAGGTTCTTATCAATGCACAACCTGCAACGCCTAATGCGCCATTAGCGGGGGCTGTTACACAACCTACTTGTGCTACTGCTACGGGTAGTTTTCAAATTATGGGCTATAATTCTAATAGTGTCTATAATTTTAATCCTGCGGTTTTGAATATCTCAGCAACGGGGGTTGTTACGGCTAATGCGGGTACTTATACTTTTACGGAAACAAATGCGGCGGGATGTACCTCTGCTGTAAGTGCACAGGTTCTTATCAATGCACAACCTGCAACGCCTAATGCGCCATTAGCGGGGGCTGTTACACAACCTACTTGTGCTACTGCTACGGGTAGTTTTCAAATTATGGGCTATAATTCTAATAGTGTCTATAATTTTAATCCTGCGGTTTTGAATATCTCAGCAACGGGGGTTGTTACGGCTAATGCGGGTACTTATACTTTTACGGAAACAAATGCGGCGGGATGTACCTCTGCTGTAAGTGCACAGGTTCTTATCAATGCGCAACCTGCAACGCCTAATGCGCCATTAGCGGGGGCTGTTACACAACCTACTTGTGCTACTGCTACGGGTAGTTTTCAAATTATGGGCTATAATTCTAATAGTGTCTATAATTTTAGTCCTGCGGTTTTGAATATCTCAGCAACGGGGGTTGTTACGGCTAATGCGGGTACTTATACTTTTACGGAAACAAATGCGGCGGGATGTACCTCTGCTGTAAGTGCACAGGTTCTTATCAATGCACAACCTGCAACGCCTAATGCGCCATTAGCGGGGGCTGTTACACAACCTACTTGTGCTACTGCTACGGGTAGTTTTCAAATTATGGGCTATAATTCTAATAGTGTCTATAATTTTAGTCCTGCGGTTTTGAATATCTCAGCAACGGGGGTTGTTACGGCTAATGCGGGTACTTATACTTTTACGGAAACAAATGCGGCGGGATGTACCTCTGCTGTAAGTGCACAGGTTCTTATCAATGCACAACCTGCAACGCCTAATGCGCCATTAGCGGGGGCTGTTACACAACCTACTTGTGCTACTGCTACGGGTAGTTTTCAAATTATGGGCTATAATTCTAATAGTGTCTATAATTTTAATCCTGCGGTTTTGAATATCTCAGCAACGGGGGTTGTTACGGCTAATGCGGGTACTTATACTTTTACGGAAACAAATGCGGCGGGATGTACCTCTGCTGTAAGTGCACAGGTTCTTATCAATGCACAACCTGCAACGCCTAATGCGCCATTAGCGGGGGCTGTTACACAACCTACTTGTGCTACTGCTACGGGTAGTTTTCAAATTATGGGCTATAATTCTAATAGTGTCTATAATTTTAGTCCTGCGGTTTTGAATATCTCAGCAACGGGGGTTGTTACGGCTAATGCGGGTACTTATACTTTTACGGAAACAAATGCGGCGGGATGTACCTCTGCTGTAAGTGCACAGGTTCTTATCAATGCACAACCTGCAACGCCTAATGCGCCATTAGCGGGGGCTGTTACACAACCTACTTGTGCTACTGCTACGGGTAGTTTTCAAATTATGGGCTATAATTCTAATAGTGTCTATAATTTTAGTCCTGCGGTTTTGAATATCTCGGCAACGGGGGTTGTTACGGCTAATGCGGGTACTTATACTTTTACGGAAACAAATGCGGCGGGATGTACCTCTTCTGTAAGTGCACAGGTTCTTATCAATGCGCAACCTGCAACGCCTACACCCCCTACAGCTACAACATTACAACCTACTTGTACACTATCAACAGGTACCATTACCTTTACTACACAAACGGATGTAGAATACAGTATTAATAACGGAACAAGTTATCAAGCCAGCAACGTATTTAGCGGATTAAATCCTGCTACCTATACCTTACGAGTACGAAGTACTGCTGATAACACCTGTACTGCACAAGCTGCTACAACTATTACTATTAATACACAACCAGTAACACCATCAGCCCCTATAACAGGAGCTATTACACAACCAAACTGTATCACTTCAACAGGAAGTGTTACTTTAAATGGTTTACCAACATCAGATCCATGGACTATTATAACATCGCCAAGTGGTCTTACATTAAATGGCACTGGAACTAGTGTAAATTTTACAGGACTAAATCCAGGCAATACATATACCTTCACAGTTACTAATTCTAATGGTTGTATTTCACCTGCATCATCTGCTATAACAGTATATAATCAAATATGTGCAGTAGATGAAACAACAATGCCTATAAACGGTCTATCGGGAGGAACAACCGCTCCACTTACGGCCAATGATACACTTAACGGAGCATTAGTAACAGTAGGAACGGCTCCTGGTAATGTTCAAATTACAGCAAGTACAGTTCCTATGGGGTCTGGACTAATACTAAATCCAAACGGAACAGTATCAATACCAGCTAACACCCCTGCGGGAACATACACCGTTAACTACACCATTTGTGAAGTCAACAATCCTAAAAACTGCAGCAATGTTAGTTCTAATGTAGTGGTAGATACTCCTCAGATTATAGCCATAACAGAAACAACAACGCCTATAAACGGTCTATCGGGAGGAACAACCGCTCCACTTACGGCCAATGATACACTTAACGGAGCATTAGTAACAGTAGGAACGGCTCCTGGTAATGTTCAAATTACAGCAAGTACAGTTCCTATGGGGTCTGGACTAATACTAAATCCAAACGGAACAGTATCAATACCAGCTAACACCCCTGCGGGAACATACACCGTTAACTACACCATTTGTGAAGTCAACAATCCTAAAAACTGCAGCAATGTTAGTTCTAATGTAGTGGTAGATACTCCTCAGATTATAGCCATAACAGAAACAACAACGCCTATAAACGGTCTATCGGGAGGAACAACCGCTCCACTTACGGCCAATGATACACTTAACGGAGCATTAGTAACAGTAGGAACGGCTCCTGGTAATGTTCAAATTACAGCAAGTACAGTTCCTATGGGGTCTGGACTAATACTAAATCCAAACGGAACAGTATCAATACCAGCTAACACCCCTGCGGGAACATACACCGTTAACTACACCATTTGTGAAGTCAACAATCCTAAAAACTGCAGCAATGTTAGTTCTAATGTAGTGGTAGATACTCCTCAGATTATAGCCATAACAGAAACAACAACGCCTATAAACGGTCTATCGGGAGGAACAACCGCTCCACTTACGGCCAATGATACACTTAACGGAGCATTAGTAACAGTAGGAACGGCTCCTGGTAATGTTCAAATTACAGCAAGTACAGTTCCTATGGGGTCTGGACTAATACTAAATCCAAACGGAACAGTATCAATACCAGCTAACACCCCTGCGGGAACATACACCGTTAACTACACCATTTGTGAAGTCAACAATCCTAAAAACTGCAGCAATGTTAGTTCTAATGTAGTGGTAGATACTCCTCAGATTATAGCCATAACAGAAACAACAACGCCTATAAACGGTCTATCGGGAGGAACAACCGCTCCACTTACGGCCAATGATACACTTAACGGAGCATTAGTAACAGTAGGAACGGCTCCTGGTAATGTTCAAATTACAGCAAGTACAGTTCCTATGGGGTCTGGACTAATACTAAATCCAAACGGAACAGTATCAATACCAGCTAACACCCCTGCGGGAACATACACCGTTAACTACACCATTTGTGAAGTCAACAATCCTAAAAACTGCAGCAATGTTAGTTCTAATATAACAGTGGGTGAGCCTAGTGTTAATGCTCAGAACGATATCTTTTCTTCTCAAAACGGTAGCCAAGGAGAGACATTAGGAAATATATTTACAGATAATGGAAATGGATTCGATTTAGCTGACGGAAATCAAGCAAATTTAAATAACATAACATTAACAACAACTGCTTGGACAGGTCAAAAAAATCCATACATTGATTTAAATGGTAACGTAATAGTACCTTCTGGAACACCTTCTGGAACTTATACTATACCTTACAAAATTTGCTTGCTAACACCATTTAACACTATTTGTGATACCGCTACAGTAACTGTAAGAGTAGAACCATCAAACAAAGAGGAATTTGTTATTTACAACCACATGACTCCTAATGGAGATGGGAATAACGATGTATTCTTTATAGACGGAATAGATAAATTTCCTAATAACTCAGTAGAAGTTTACAACCGATGGGGAGTATTAGTATATGAGGCAAAAGGATATAATAATAATGATCGATCATTCCGAGGCATATCATCAGGACGAGTTACGATCAAACAATTAGAAGAATTGCCAGAAGGAACATACTATTATATGTTTAAGTACGAAGATACTAAAGGTATGCCCCAAGAAAAAGCAGGTTATTTATATATCAATAGATAAAGAATTAATATACCTCCGTCTTTAGGGCGGAGGATATTTAAAAAAGAATATGATATGAAAAACAAAATTATATATTTACTACTTTTAATGAGTGGAATTAGTTTTGCTCAACAAGAAGCACAGTATACACAATATATGTATAACACTGCCAATGTAAATCCCGGTTACACAGGTACCCGCGGTTGTTTTAGTGCTTTAGTAATGCACCGCTCCCAATGGGTAGGATTAGAAGGAGCCCCAAAGACAAATACAGTTGCAATGAGTACCCCCTTAGGTCTTAACAATAGGATGGGATTAGGAGTAAGCGTTATAAACGATAAAATAGGTCCTTCAGATGAAAATGCAATATCAGTAGACCTAAGTTATAATATTAACACTACAGAAAACTCTAAATTGTCTTTTGGAATAAAAGGAACAGCTAATTTTTTTAGTGTTGATTTTAATAAGACAAAGATTCATAATGTATCAGATGGTTTGATAAGACAAAATGTAGACAATCGTTTTTTCCCCAATATAGGAGCAGGAGCATTTTGGTATTCAGATAAGACCTATGTAGGACTATCCATCCCTTTTATATTAGAACAAAAATACTATGATAACGATGTTCAATACGTAGCCAGTGAACGTATGCACCCTCATTTAATAGCAGGACACGTATTTCGCCTAAGTAGTGAAGTACAATTTAAACCCACAACGATGATTAAATATGTAAATGGAGCCCCATTACAAGTCGATTTATCAGGGAATTTTTGGTTTAATGAAAAATTTTCATTGGGAGCCGCCTATCGTTGGAGTGCAGCATGGAGCGCTATGGCAGGATTTCAAATTAACGATTCTTGGTTAGTAGGATATGCCTACGATCGAGATGTTACCAGATTAGGAAATTTTAACTCTGGTTCACACGAAATATTTTTACGTTATGAATTGTTTAAACGTGTAGAAAAAGTGGTAGCCCCACGTTTCTTCTAAAACTATTATTATGAAAAGAATAATTTTATTTACTGTATTAGGATTGTCTTTGAATGGAATATATGCACAAGAGAAAAAAATCATAAAAGCAAGTAATCACTATAATGGTTTAGCATACGTCGATGCAATTGGCACCTATTTAAAAGTAGCTCAAAAAGGATATAAATCAAAAGAGTTATTTCAACGCTTAGGAGATTCCTATTACTACAATGCTAAATTTACAGAAGCCCATAAATGGTATACTGAATTATTTGCTTTAGGTGAAACAGTAGAACCTGAATATTACTATCGTTATGCACAAACCCTCAAATCGGTAGAAAATTACAAAAAAGCCGATGAATATATGGATAAATTTTATCAATTAACATCCAAAGATACAAGAGCCAGTATTTATAATAATCAAAAAGATTATAAAAATATTATCGCAAAAAATTCTGGACGTTTTGAAATAAAACCAGTAAGCATTAATGGCAGTTCTTCCGATTATGGTACAGCATTCTATGGAAACAAAGTACTTTTTGCATCCACTAGAGATACCATTGGAGTTTTCAAAACAAAAGCAAAATGGACAGGAAAATCATTTACCAACCTGTATGCTGCTGATAAAAATGAAACAGGAGACGATCTTATTAATACAGCTCGTTTTGCAAAAGAAATCAATTCCAAATATCACGAAGACTCTCCCGTTTTCACCAAAGATCTAAAAACAGTTTACTTTACCCGTAATAATTTCAATGAAGGAAAAGTAGGAAAAGACGATAAAAAAGTCATCAATTTAAAGATCTATCGAGCTAATTTAAATACAAAAGGAGAATGGATTAATATAACAGAACTACCATTTAATAGTGATCAATACAGTGTAGCACATCCCGCCTTATCCCCTGACGAAAAAACCTTATATTTTGCCTCTAATATGCCCGGAACATACGGGCAATCCGACTTATTCAAGGTAGCTATTTTAGGAGAAAACAGTTATGGAACCCCTATTAACCTAGGAAATACAATCAATACAGAAGCCAGAGAAACCTTTCCTTTTATAAGCGATAAAGGAGTATTATATTATGCAACCGATGGACAACAAGGACTAGGAGGATTAGATATTTACGCAACACAATTAGATGATAAAGGAATGGTTACTAATTTAGTAACCAATGTTGGATCCCCAATAAATGGTCCCATGGACGATTTTGCTTTTATCATAGACGAAAAAGGAAAAGGCTTCTTTTCCTCAAACCGTTCAGAAGGCAAAGGTTTAGATGACATCTATAGTTTTATAGAAAAATCCCCATTAAATTTAGAAATCCAACACCAACTAACAGGCATTGTTACAAACTCCGAAACAGGAGAAGCAATTCCAGAAGCAACCGTAACATTATATGATGAAAAATTTAAAGAAATAGAAAAAGTTCTAGCAGACAACAAAGGATTTTATGATTTTAAGAAAATTCCTGCGGGTAAAAAATATTATGTACGAGCAGAAAAAGAAGATTATGAAACCAAAGAAAAACCAGTAGAAATTCCAAATAAAACAGGAAAAACAAATTTACCTATAGATACTGCCAAAAAAGTAAAAGAAATAAAAGAAGGATCCGATTTAGCCAAAATATTTGAAATTAAAATTATTTATTTTGATCTAGATAAATCATTTATTCGTCCTGATGCAGCAGTAGAATTAGCTAAAATTTTAGAAGTGATGAAACAATACCCCACCATGAAAGTAGACGTTCGATCACATACTGACTGTCGTCAAACCGCAGCTTATAATGCAAAACTTTCAGATCGTAGAGCAAAAGAAACAGTGGCTTGGCTCATTAAAAAAGGTATTGCAAAAGATCGTTTAACAGGTCGTGGTTATGGAGAATCACAATTAATAAATAATTGCGGTTGTGAACCAACTAATCAATCTTCTTGTACAGAAGAACAACATCAAGAAAATAGAAGAAGCGAATTTATCATTGTAAAAATGTAATAAAAAAAGGTGTCTTAAAAAAGTTTAATAGTAAAAAATAGTTGGTAAAACAGCTGTAAAGTATTATAAAATATGATGTTCCCAAAAGTTTATTGAAATTCGTTTCAATAAACTTTTTTTATTTATGAAAATCTCAAAAAAAAGCGATGTCCAATCTCCACAAGTCTAAAATCCACAAGAGAAAAAGACAAAGAAGTCTTGCCCAGTTGCGCAAAGTTTTCCGACTTTGAGGAGTGATAAATAAAAAATGAATACGCTTACGGGCGTGTTTTTTTGTGGGTTGTTGTTATCGTATTTACAACTTAATTTTTTTTAGGATATAATATAGGCTTACTAGGGCTAGCATCATTCTCAAAAGAGGCTATTTGTAAATTTAACAAGTAAGTGTCATCTGTAATTGTATTATCAACAAAAATCATTTCGGTAATGGTACAATCTAAGCGTGCATCTGAATTTAAATGATTTACATCTGTTACATTCCAAAAAGCTTTGTGAGCTAAGAGTTTGCCTTCATCTCTTTCTCTATCAATACTCGGCAAATCAATTAATAAGTGTTTAACACCTATTTCACGTAAATAAAATCCTGTTTCTTCTGTCAGATAGGGTGGGTTGGTATTTGAGTATTTTTTTGTTTTTTTTTCGCTATTATTTGGTAAAGTACGAATTACTAATGCTTGGAACGAATTTTGTGTTTCTTTATTTTTACTCATAGACAAGAGTTTATCTTCTATCATTTTTTTTGTAATGATCAAATCTTGGTTGCTTTTTTGAGGCTCTATAGTAATTACTTTGGCAAGAAAAAAGAATTCTTTTAAACAGTCATTAATACTGTAGAAATCTTTTGTAATATGTCCTAAACATTCAGTATGTGTACCATGCCCATGGGGGTTAAAAAAAATATTGTTAAAATTTACAGAGCTTCCGTTTGATACTTTTCCGACCCAATTGTCAAAACGAACGGGTTCTATTATTGGCTTTTCTAGATACCAAGCAATTGGATTTGACTCAGTATTATTTAATGGAATGGAAATATCAAGAGGATTAGATAAATCGAACGTAATATTATCTGTTTTTAAAATCATTTTATGATAAAGACTATAAAAATAAATTACACAAAAGAGAGGATTAATAAAAAAATGCCTTAGATTTTCTTGGGGCTATTCAAATTTAGAAAAAATAAATCTGATGCAATTCCATCACAAAAAAATTTCCCTTTACGAGTGGTTTTTAGAATATGATTATCTAATTCTAATTGTGTGTTATTTATATATGGTTGCGCATTTTTTATTAAATAGTCATGATAGTTGTTTCCAAAATCTTTTTTAATTTTTTCCAAAGAAATACCCCAAATAGTTCTTAACCCAGTCATTATATATTCATTGTAACGATCTGTTAATGAAAGAATTTCTGTTTCAATAGGTAGCTTTTCTTCTTCTATAGATTTTATATACAATGAGTTATTAGTCACATTCCAGCTTCTATTTATTCCGTTATAACTATGTGCTGATGGACCTATCCCTATATATTTTTTTCCTAACCAATAGGCTGAATTATTTTTAGAAAAATAGTTTTCTTTTCCAAAATTAGATAATTCATAATGAATGAAATTGTTTTTTTCTAGTGTATCAACTAATAGTAAAAATTGTTCATGAGCAATTTCTTCATCTGGAGTAGGAACTTTACCTGTTTGAATAAATTTTTGCAAGGCAGTTTTAGGTTCTACGGTTAGGGCATAACTAGAAATATGAGGGATGCCTAAATCTAATAAAACTTGAATATTTTCTAGCCACATTTTATTAGTTAAACCAGGAGTTCCATAAATGAGATCTACTGAAATATTGTCAAAATATTGGGTTGCTATTTTTAGACTTTTTTTTGCCTGATGAGTATTATGAGCACGATTCATTAGTTGTAAATCCGCCTTATGAAAAGACTGTACACCAATAGAAATACGATTAATTCCGATGGATTTAAAATCCTGAAATAAATTATTCGTTTCTAAATCATCAGGATTTGCTTCAATAGTGATTTCAGGGGTATTGGTAACTTTGTAATTATTGTAAACTTCATTAATTAAAAGTTGTATATCTTCAATTGGCAATATAGAAGGTGTTCCGCCACCGAAGTAAATAGTTTCTACTACTTCATTTTCAAATTCGTTTTTTCGTATTGCTATTTCTTTTATTAATGCTTTGATCATTTCATTTTTTTTCTTCAATGAAGTCGAAAAATAAAAATCACAATAATGGCAAGCCTGTTTGCAGAATGGGATATGGATATAGATTCCTGACATATTTTTAAATTATCGTCATAGGTTTAGTAGTAATTTATAAAATGGAAGATGTATCTTTAAAATACTTTATTTTTTTATTCGTTCTTCATTTTGTTTTATAAAAGCTTCCCAACCAGAATAGCTTTTGCCTAGTTCAACTTTTCCTGAATTAAAAAAATGGCATACAGCTGCTGCTAAACCATCAGTAGAATCTAAATTTTTAGGAAGCTCTTTTAGTTTTAAAAGTTGTTGGAGCATTTTAGCTACTTGTTCTTTACTAGCATTACCGTTTCCTGTAATGGCCATTTTTATTTTTTTAGGTTCATATTCGGTTATAGGTATTTGACGTGATAAGCCAGCTGCCATAGCAACTCCTTGTGCTCTCCCTAATTTTAGCATTGATTGTACATTTTTGCCAAAAAATGGGGCTTCAATGGCAATTTCATCAGGATGATAAGTGTCAATTAATTCAATAGTTCGTTCAAATATTTTTTGAAGTTTTAAATAATGATTATCGTATTTACTTAATAACAATTCGTTAAGTTGGATAAATTCCATTTTTTTATTCAATACTTTTATCAGACCAAATCCCATAATGGTAGTTCCTGGGTCAATACCTAAAATTATTCTTTCGTTTGCCAAATTTTTTATTTAAAGTTTCGAGTTTCAAGTCCAAAGTTTTGTTACTTTGTTCCAATGCAAAAAATATCCAACAAATCTAAACAATTCTTTACACTTCTGCTTAAACTAATTATAGTAGTAGGTGCTTTTTATTTTATATATGAAAGATTATCAAATCAATCTAATATGGATTTTGATCGTTTTAAAAATCAAATTTTATTCAAACAAACTTGGTATACTATTGTTTTTATTTTGTTTTTATCAGTTCTTAATCGGTTTATAGAAATTTTAAAATGGCAAAATTTGATACAAGAGATAAAAACTATTTCTCTGGTTGAATCTACTAAACAAGTTTTAGGTGCTTTAACTTTGGCTTTGTTTACACCTAATGGTATAGGAGAATATGCAGGAAAAGCATTGTTTTTTGAAAAAAACCAAACTTCAAAAGTTATTTTTTTAAACTTGATTTGCAATGGAGTTCAACTTGTTTTAACCGTATTTTTTGGTATACTAGGATTGATGTATTTCAATACTTATTTTTCAGTTGTAAGAAGCAAAGTTGTTTTTATTGTTTTGGGGATTACTGTATTTTTGATTTTAATTATCATATTCTTTAGAAAAGCTAAAATAGGAAAGTATTCAATAGAAAAAATTATTCATAAGATTAATGCAATACCTAAAAAAATACATCGAAAGAATCTATTTTTAGGCGTATTGCGTTATTTAACTTTTTCTCATCAATATTATTTTTTGTTTCTAATGTTTGGTGTTGATCTACCTTATTTACTTTTGATGAGTGTAATTACATCTGTATATTTTTTAGCATCTTCTCTACCTTCTTTCCAGTTTTTAGATTTTGCAGTAAAGGGGAGTGTGGCTGTTTTTTTCTTTGGTTTATTAAAGGTTAATGAGTGGGTTGTTCTTTTTATTAGTACTTTGATGTGGATTTTAAATACTGTTTTACCTGTAGTTATTGGTAGTTATTTTGTGTTAAATTTTAAATTGAGAGAATCATAAATAAAGGTATAATAATGGAAACTCTAATATTGATAGTTTATTTAGTTTTACTCGGATATAATATCAATATTCTTTGGATATGTATTGGTTTTACTAAAGTTAAAACTTTTTCATATAAAAAAATACCTCCTAAAACTAAATTTTCTATAATAGTTCCGTTTCGTAATGAAAATAAAAATTTACCTAATTTATTAGCTTCTTTTGAAAAATTGAATTACCCGAGTCATTTGTTTGAAGTTATTCTAGTAGATGATCAATCAGATGTTAAATTTGAGCTAATAAAGAGTAGATACTCAATTTCTTTGATTGAAACAATTAGAAAATCTAATTCTCCTAAAAAAGATGCTATTAATGCGGCTATTACAATAGCAAAAAATAATTGGATCATAACAACGGATGCAGATTGTACAGTAAATAAAAATTGGTTAACTACTTATGATGCCTTTATTCAAAAAAACAGCCCTAAAATGGTAGTTTCTGGAGTGTTGTTTAATCCTGTTGAAAGTTTTTTGCAAAATTTCCAATATTTAGATTTATTAAGTTTACAGGGTGTTACTATAGGTAGCTTTGGTAATGATCAAGCTTTTATGTGTAATGGTGCTAATTTTTGTTATCAAAAATCTTTTTTTAATGAACTAAAAGGGTTTAATGGAAATGAGGAGATAGCAAGTGGAGACGATGTTTTTCTACTTCAAAAGGGTGTTAAGAGAGATTCTAAAAATATCTATTTTCTTAAAAATAAATTAGCAACAGTTTATACAAAGCCTGAACCTACATTGAGGAAAGTGTTTAACCAACGTGTGAGATGGGCAAGTAAGACAGGAAATTACGAATCTATTTATAGTAAACAACTAGGGCTTTTTGTTTTTTTGATGAATTTGTCTTTGATATTACTTCTTTTTGGTTATTTTTTTCTAGATTTCAGCGTAAAACTCATGATTATGGTATTCTCAATTAAATTTTTAATTGATTATATTTTATTTAGAATATCCGCGCAATATTTTGAGAAACCATTAAAATATCTAACCCTTTCTGTTTTTCTTTATGCTTTTTTTAGTTCTTTTGTTGCTATTTATTCATTATTTGGGCAATACCATTGGAAAGGAAGAAAGTTTATGAAATAAAATTATTTTAATTTAATTGGAATAAAAAATTCAGTTTTTACTTTCATCCCTCTTTTAATAGCTGGTTCAATTACAGGAAAATGAACTAATTTGGAACGCAAAATACTATCGGTATATTCAGGATCTATTGCACTAGAAGGGAGTATTGTTGAAAAATCTACTGTTGAATTGGGATGGATTACAACTTTTATCTTTAAAGAATCTAATCTAGGTAGTAATCTTTTAACTGTATCAGTTGCTATTTTTTCATAAATATTCTTGGTTAATACTTGAAAAAAACATTCTTTTTTCAATTCTTTATCGGTTATGGATTCACATTCTGTTGTAGAAGGGTATTCATCTACTGTGTTCCAATTTATTTTGCTCAATTCTTTCTTTAAAAGATCTTCTTTGTTGAGTTCTTTTTTTTCAAAATATTGACAACTTATTATAGATAATGAGGTAATAAGTAATAATAGATTATTTTTTATATGGTTCATTGTGTCAATTTTTTTTTAGTTTTACATTTACAGGCAAAAATAACAAAATATTTGATGGATTTAGTATTGCTAATTATTGGTTTTCTTTGTGTTTTAATAGGAGTTATAGGTAGTGTTTTGCCTGCTTTACCAGGTCCTGGTTTGAGTTGGATTGGGTTGCTTTTTTTGTATTTTACAAAGACTGTGCCTACTAATTATTGGGTTTTAGGGAGTACTTTTCTAATTACTCTTTTTATCATAATTCTTGATTATCTGATTCCTTCATTAGGAACAAAACGTTTAGGAGGATCTAAATATGGTGTGTGGGGAGCTAATATTGGATTAATTGTAGGTCTTTTTATTCTTCCTTTTGGCTTTGTAATTGGTCCTTTTATTGGAGCTTGTTTAGGTGAGTTATATTTTGATTCTCAAAATTTTTCAAGAGCATTTAAAGCGGCATTAGGAGCTTTTATTGGTTTTATTGCCTCTACTCTGATCAAATTAACCGTTTGTATAGCTTATTTAGGTTGGTATATGTATGTTTTTTGGACTTATAGAAATCAATGGGTATAAAAAGTCTAATAATAATTCTTTGTTTTTATGTTGAATTTTAGTTTAAATGATTCGTTAATTTATTGTGGAGATAGTTTGTTATTTCAAAAAACTCATTATCTAATAGACTGAGAAAATATAATATATATTCAATTATTTTCCATTAAAAGCAGTCATTGTGTTGCCTAAACCAGCTAAAGCAAAAGACTCAATTGCTGCGGAAGATTGTTCTAAACGTTCAGTTAATTTTTCTTTTTCTATTTCATCCCATTCGCCTAATACATAATCTACTTGTTTGCCTTTTTTAAAATCATCACTTATACCAAATCGAAATCTAGCATACTCAGTTGAATTAAGTAATAATTGTATGTTTTTTAATCCATTATGACCTCCGTCACTTCCTTTAGGTTTTATGCGTAAAGTTCCAAAAGGTAAGTTTAAGTCATCGGTAATGACAAGAATATTTTCTTTTTCAATTTTCTCCTTATCCATCCAGTATTGAACGGCCTTGCCACTTAAATTCATATATGTGTTAGGTTTTAGCAGAAATAAAGTTCTTCCTTTTAGTTTTATTTCAGCTACTGTTCCTAGTTTAGCGATAGTAAATTCTACATTATGCTTTTTAGCTAAGAAATCAACTACTTTAAAACCTATATTGTGGCGTGTATTAATATATTCAGCACCTATATTGCCTAAACCTACTATTAAAAACTTTTTCATTTGATAATACTAAATATATACAAAAGAGTATTGAGAATAAAAAAGTGCCCACAATGGTGAGCACTTTTGAAAATATTTTGAGGAAATTATTTTTTCTTTCCTTTTGCTCCTTTTTCTGCTTTTGCAGCTTCTTGAGCAGCTTTCATTGCAGCACGTGAAATTCTTACTTGACATACTACAGTGTTATCTGGATGTAAGAATTTGTAAGTAGCTGTGTGTAATTTAGTAATATATAATTTATTACCCATTTCTAATTCAGAAATATCTGTTTCGATAAAATCTGGTAAGTTAGCTGGTAAAGCTTTAACTTTTAGTTTACGTTGGTTAAGACGTAATACACCACCAGCCATAACTCCTTTAGAATTACCAACAACTTTTACAGGGATTTCCATAGTAACTTCTTTGTTTTCAAATAATTGGTAGAAGTCAATATGTAAAATTTTGTCTGTTACTGGGTGAACCTGTATGTCTTGTAATACAGCGTTGAAAGTTTTACCATTCTCTAATTCAATCACAACAGTGTGTGCATTAGGAGTGTAAACCAAGTTTTTGAACGCTTTTTCTTCAGCAGCGAAGTGTACTGGTTGATCTCCTCCGTATAATACGCAAGGAATCATTCCAGCATTACGTAAGGCTTTAGTAGATACTTTACCCACGCTTTCTCTTTCAGATCCTTTAATTGTAATTGATTTCATTTAAAAATATATAAAAATTAATAATATAATTTACATAATAAATTTGCTACTTATAGAATTGTTAGAATGTACCATACGCATTACATCTGCAAATAATTCGGTACAGCTTACAACTTTTATTTTAGCTGATGTTCTTTTTAGTGGTATTGAATCGGTAACAATCAACTCCGTTAGACTTGAATTTTCTATTCTCTCAGTTGCATCTCCAGATAAAATAGCATGAGTACAAATTGCACGTACACTTAAAGCACCTTTTTCTAGCATAAGATCAGCGGCTTTAGCTAATGTGCCCCCTGTGTCTATCATATCATCAACAAGAATAACATTTCGTCCTTTTACTTCTCCAATTAATTCCATTGATTCAATGACATTTGCTGCTTTCCTTTGTTTATAGCATATTACCACATCCGAACTTAGGAATTTAGAATAAGCATAAGCCCTTTTTGACCCCCCCATGTCAGGAGATGCTATTGTTAAGTTTTTCAATCCTAATGATTGGACATAAGGTAGAAAAATGGTAGAAGCAAATAAATGATCTACTGGTTTTTCAAAGAAACCTTGAATTTGATCAGCATGTAAATCCATTGTCATGATTCGAGTAGCTCCTGCGCTTTCAAGTAATTTTGCTACTAATTTTGCGCCTATAGGAACTCTTGGTTTGTCTTTTCTATCTTGTCGAGCCCAACCAAAGTAAGGAATTACGGCTGTTATGTGTCTTGCTGAAGCTCTTTTCGCAGCGTCAATCATAAGTAGGAGTTCCATTAAATTGTCAGAACTCGGAAATGTTGAACACACAATGAACACTCGTAATCCTCTTATTGATTCCTCAAAAGAAGGTTGAAATTCACCATCACTATAATGTGAGAACGTTACTTTTCCTAGCTTCACACCGTATTTATCGGCAATTTTTTCGGCTAGGTATACACTTTTCGAACAAGCAAATATTTTTGCTTCTGGCTCTAAATGTGGCATTAGGTTGTTTTTTTATATCAATCAAACCAATTTCTGAGTTTTATAAAATCTAAAAATTAATTTAGTTGATTGTAGTTAGTTATGTGTTGTATTGCATTCAATGCGCTGCAAATTTAAAAATTAAAATTAACTTGAAAACATATTTTTTGATATTTTTTTATGATTATTCATTTTTTTGTTTACATTTGCACTCACAATTCAGCAATGCCCGGATGGCGGAATTGGTAGACGCGCACGACTCAAACTCGTGTTCTTCGGAGTGTGGGTTCGATTCCCACTCCGGGTACTTTTAAAATCCTTAGCAATCTATGAAATAGAAAGTTAAGGATTTTTGTTTCTTAACTTGTACGATTTTTGTATTGTAAAAGGATGAAGTCCAAAACCTGTGGATTTAATAAATTAGGCATATAAATTTGCAAGTCTAAAAAGAAAGAATTCTATATTTCTTACGCCTCTAAACAAAACACATTAATACATATTTTATTTAGTAAATCATACAACTAACATATAACTTCCTGTGACATGAATTATCGTCTAAATTTATATTTTCTTTTATTCCTGTAAATGATTTACTATTATGTTTTATAGAACCATTCACTTTTAATTTTTCCCAGTTTTGCAGCTCAAAATATTTTATCATTTTATTTACTATTAGCCCCCCCTTCCGTTATATAAAAACAATGCAGACAAGTAACCATTTGCTCACTCTCATTACTTTTTTTATTAATCTTCCATCTTATAACAATTTTAATATCAAGTGCTCTAATATCTGCAACACTGGCAATGTTTTGTTTATCTTTTATTAATTCGTTCAAAACTAACACCTCCGTATGAATTCCTGGTCTCTGAGCATTT
The DNA here is from genome assembly GCF_052828645.1 of Flavobacterium sp. TN-1. Taxonomy (NCBI): domain Bacteria; kingdom Pseudomonadati; phylum Bacteroidota; class Flavobacteriia; order Flavobacteriales; family Flavobacteriaceae; genus Flavobacterium; species Flavobacterium sp. TN-1. The sequence continues at coordinate 1,301,894 of NZ_CM128253.1, read as the reverse complement.
GTAAGTTTGCTTAAACTAATTTTCTCGCTATATAGCTTTTCATACAATTTACCATCACTATAATTCGAGCAATCTTTCCTTATAAAATCCATATATTCTATATGTTTTGTAAAAAAGGATGCAAAGTTTTTGTGAAATTATTATATTTATGTTATATTTTTCCAGAGACTTATTGTAATATCATTTCTTATTGTATTTTGTTATTATATTTCCATTGGGCAGATTACAAGATGAAACTTTCATAGCATCAAGAGAACCATCATTTTCATTTGTTACAATATTTAAAGAATCTTGATTATGAATTCCCTCATAATCAATAGATTCAACGATATTGTACTAAAAAAGTATGTAAAGAAAAAAATGTGATCTTAGTATTACAGAAAAAATACACAAATAAACTTTACACACAACCAAATTTCAGAATTATTATTGGAAATAGCAAATAGTCATAACGGTTCCAATATTTTATTACAAATGACTTTAGAAGTCTTTATGAAGTCAGAAAGAAGTCTTCATAAAGAAGAAAAACCAGATGATTTAGTCAATGGCTATCCATTTAGAAAAGCAAAGGGTAATGATAAAAAACTTGTTTTAAAAGTACCTAGAACAAGAAGTAGTACATTTTATCCAGCTCTATTAAGTATCTTAAGAGGTAGGGTTGACCACAGAACAGATTAGCGATATTTATGAAGAACTTTATGCTAAAGATTATAGTAAACAACAAATAAGCTATTTAATGAAAGATAGCCCAGAAGAAAAGAGTCTTCGTTGAACCTAATACCATTTAAACTTTGAAATTTACCCATAATACTATTTTTTAACCTTAAGATTGTCCAAAAAGTTCACAATCTTTTCGACCAAAGCGAGAAATCACATAATATTTATTATGAGACTCCTTCTTACGTAGGAGTTACAAACTGGATGTTGATTTAGTTACTATCCTATAAAAGCAATAAAATTAATGTTGGTTCTCAATGCGCTTCGCGCTCTAACTAGCGATGATTTCAATTATATACTTAACCCTTTGTTCTAGTTGTTTTAAAAATAAAAAAACAGATCGAGAATTTTACTTTTTAATCCAGTATATTTTAAGTTTAAATGGTATTAGTAATCATAAAGCAACAGAATTAAAGATTATGATAATTGATAATGCAGCATTTCGTTCCACAAAAGATGTAATAATTCCTGAGAACATATTTCTGTTACCAATTCCTTCATATTCTCCAGAACCCAAGCCTACTGAAAGAATCTGACAATGAATGAAAGATAAAATTTCAATGAAAATTTATGATACTCTAGCCGACTTAAAGACAAAATTGGAAGAATCTATTAAGTGGATAACAGACTGTGATTTTTATATAAGTTTACGGTGTTTTTAAATTTCGGATTTTACAAAAACACAATTGTCATTAAATTGTCATTAAATTTTCACTAAATAACCAGAAAAAACTATTAATTTTACGCAATAAAAATACTAAAAAATAAAAACCATATCCTATAAAACAATGTATATAAGATGTTGCTTTATGAGTCTATTTTAGATGTTGAAAAATAAATTAATCTTACCGCTTTGCCACTTCTATGTGCCTATTAAATTAGGTTTTTAGTGTTCTGATAAAATATCAACAAGATAGTGTGTAATAATTTAAATATTTTCAGATACGAAATATAGCAATATACATTGTGTGGGTTAAAAAAGAATAAATTAGTGTATAATAACAAAAAAATATAATATGACGTAAAAAATAAAATTTAAATAATTACTTCACAATTTATTTTTCTAAGTGAATTGTTTTACTAAAAAATGGGTCATAATTTTGAGATTATAGTCTTACGATCTTTAAAAGATAGAACGTTTCGATTACATTAATTTTTTAGTTTATTACGGGTATTGTAGGTTGTATTTAACCTTATCAAGAAGGTAAAAGTCTTATTGAAATCAATATAGCTTTTGGTTATATCTTTTTAGTCTTAATAATAATAAGTTTATTTTAGAACATTAAAGAGATAATATTTTAAGTAATATAATATGTGAAAAACATATTTTTAAAACCTTATTCTAAAATTTAAAATTTAATATATGGTCGAAAAAATACCAAAAACATTTAGACATAAATTTAGAAGCTTAATTTTTCTAATTTGTCTTACCACATTATTCTTTTTACCTGTTCAAAAGTCATATTCGCAATGTGGAACTGGTTTTCAGCAAGGAGGCTTTTTGATGAATGTAAGCAATAAGATTTATTCTGTTAATATTAGAACAGGTAAGTCTACTTTTATAACTACTAGTCCTTTTGTAAGTGGAGTAGGATTGGCAGGTCTGAATTCTTTTGCTACTGATGCGGCAAATAGAGTAATGTATTATACCGATACTAATAATAATGTATCTAATGCTGCTTTGTATGCTTACAATATAGCTACTAATACGCATGTTGTAGTATCTCCAAATGTCACAGCCCAAGGGATAACATTAGGAACAGCAGGTGTAGGTTCTGGAGGAGCCGCTTTTGATGGAGGGTTTTTATATTTGGCGATAGAACAATCCCTTACAGGGACGACTAATCCTGATACAGTAATTTATAGATGTACGATGTCAGCTGATGGTTTGACATTAGTTAATGCTATACCTGTAATCCAGATTGACGAAGCGGATTCTATGGGAGATTTTGCTGTTATAGGAAATCTAATAGTTAGAACTTCTGGTGGTCAAATTTTTGAGTATACAATACCAGCAACTTACAACTTTGGTACCAATACAGCAGCTTCTACTACAGTATCAGGAAGTAATACTTATATATCTCAAATAGCGCAGGATCATCTGAATAATTTATGGCTAGTTGGAGATAGAGTTAGACAATATGATCCAGCTACTCATACTATCTCAGGAACAGAAGTAAATACTACATCTGATGGGATTTCTGATATAGAATCTCCATTTGATGCAGGTGGATGTGTTGCTGCAGATGCTGTTATAGGAGGTAGGGTTTACAGAGATAATAATAATAATGGTATTTTTGATGGTGTAGACTTAGGAATAGCTGGAGTAACAATTGATATTTATGATGATATAAATAAGAATGGAGTTGTTGATGGAACAGATCTTTTACTAACAACTGTTACTACTGGAGTAGGAGGTTTTTATACTGTAAACAATTTATTACCAGGTGATTATAATATAAGGATAGCTGATACAGGAAATATTATCGGAGGAAGTGCTATTTCAACTACAGGGGGTAGTACACAATCAGAAGAATTATCCATATCAGAATCAAATTTAACACATGATTTTGGATATTTTACCCCTAATTCAAATTTAGGGATAACAAAAACAGTAAGTAATGCTACACCAAATGTAGGTAGTAATGTAACTTTTACACTAACAGTGACTAATGCAGGACCAAGTACTGCAACGGGAGTTACCGTAAATGATTTACTTCCATCGGGATATACTTTTGTTGGTAGTTTACCTTCTGTAGGAACGTATAATTCAGGTACGGGAGTTTGGACTATTGGTACATTAGCAAATGGAGCTATAGAAACATTAAATATTGTAGCAACGGTTAAAGCTACGGGGAGTTATGCAAATACAGCTACTGTGACAGGAACTGAAGTAGACCCTTCATTAGGTGATAACACCTCAACGAGTATACCTATTCCTAAAAATGTAATAGATGCAGTAAATGATCCATTGGTTACAGTTGTAAGTCTAAATACACCGGTTGTTGTTCCAGTAAACGTAACAGCTAATGATAAGATAAATGGAGTAGCAGTAACCCCAGTTAATACCAATGTAACTCCTGTTACAAATGGTTCATTAAGTGTAGATGCAAATGGAAACATAACAGTAGCGGCAAACACTCCATCAGGAGTTTATAATGTTACATATCAATTATGTGAAGCAGATTTAGTTACGGGCTTAAATATAACTCCAGCAAACTGCGATACTGCAACTGCCATAGTAGAAGTTAAAAACGACTTAATAGCTAAGAATGATAATTTAGGTACGATTGCTACCTCAGCCACAGCAACTACAGTAGCAGGAAGCGTTTTAGCCAATAATGGAAACGGAGCCGATACATTAAATGGCGTTGCAGTAACCACAGCCAACACAGATGTAACCCCTGTTACAACAGGTCCTATCCGTATTGATGCAGATGGTAATGTAACGATCCAGCCAGGTACAGCAAGTGGGACATACACAATTCCTTATACAATTTGTGAAACAGGAGCAACCCCAGTAAACTGTAAAACAGCCAATATAACTGTAGAAGTTAAAAACGAATTAATAGCTAAGGATGATAATTTAGGAACCGTAGCCACTTCTGCCACAGCAACTACAGTAGCAGGAAGCGTTTTAGCCAATAATGGAAACGGAGCCGATACATTAAATGGCGTTGCAGTAACCACAGCCAACACAGATGTAACCCCTGTTACAACAGGTCCTATCCGTATTGATGCAGATGGTAATGTAACGATCCAGCCAGGTACAGCAAGTGGTACATACACAATTCCTTATACAATTTGTGAAACAGGAGCAACCCCAGTAAACTGTAAAACAGCCAATATAACTGTAGAAGTTAAAAACGAATTAATAGCTAAGGATGATAATTTAGGAACCGTAGCCACTTCTGCCACAGCAACTACAGTAGCAGGAAGCGTTTTAGCCAATAATGGAAACGGAGCCGATACATTAAATGGCGTTGCAGTAACCACAGCCAACACAGATGTAACCCCTGTTACAACAGGTCCTATCCGTATTGATGCAGATGGTAATGTAACGATCCAGCCAGGTACAGCAAGTGGTACATACACAATTCCTTATACAATTTGTGAAACAGGAGCAACTCCAGTAAACTGTAAAACAGCCAATATAACTGTAGAAGTTAAAAACGAATTAATAGCTAAGGATGATAATTTAGGAACCGTAGCCACTTCTGCCACAGCAACTACAGTAGCAGGAAGCGTTTTAGCCAATAATGGAAACGGAGCCGATACATTAAATGGCGTTGCAGTAACCACAGCCAACACAGATGTAACCCCTGTTACAACAGGTCCTATCCGTATTGATGCAGATGGTAATGTAACGATCCAGCCAGGTACAGCAAGTGGTACATACACAATTCCTTATACAATTTGTGAAACAGGAGCAACCCCAGTAAACTGTAAAACAGCCAATATAACTGTAGAAGTTAAAAACGAATTAATAGCTAAGGATGATAATTTAGGAACCGTAGCCACTTCTGCCACAGCAACTACAGTAGCAGGAAGCGTTTTAGCCAATAATGGAAACGGAGCCGATACGTTAAATGGCGTTGCAGTAACCACAGCCAACACAGATGTAACCCCTGTTACAACAGGTCCTATCCGTATTGATGCAGATGGTAATGTAACGATCCAGCCAGGTACAGCAAGTGGGACATACACAATTCCTTATACAATTTGTGAAACAGGAGCAACCCCAGTAAACTGTAAAACAGCCAATATAACTGTAGAAGTTAAAAACGAATTAATAGCTAAGGATGATAATTTAGGAACCGTAGCCACTTCTGCCACAGCAACTACAGTAGCAGGAAGCGTTTTAGCCAATAATGGAAACGGAGCCGATACGTTAAATGGCGTTGCAGTAACCACAGCCAACACAGATGTAACCCCTGTTACAACAGGTCCTATCCGTATTGATGCAGATGGTAATGTAACGATCCAGCCAGGTACAGCAAGTGGTACATACACAATTCCTTATACAATTTGTGAAACAGGAGCAACCCCAGTAAACTGTAAAACAGCCAATATAACTGTAGAAGTTAAAAACGAATTAATAGCTAAGGATGATAATTTAGGAACCGTAGCCACTTCTGCCACAGCAACTACAGTAGCAGGAAGCGTTTTAGCCAATAATGGAAACGGAGCCGATACGTTAAATGGCGTTGCAGTAACCACAGCCAACACAGATGTAACCCCTGTTACAACAGGTCCTATCCGTATTGATGCAGATGGTAATGTAACGATCCAGCCAGGTACAGCAAGTGGTACATACACAATTCCTTATACAATTTGTGAAACAGGAGCAACTCCAGTAAACTGTAAAACAGCCAATATAACTGTAGAAGTTAAAAATACTATTGACGCTATAGACGATGCCAAAGTAACCGTTACCTCAGGAAGTAATACACCCAATGTAACGTTAAACGATAAGTTAAACGGATCAAACGTTACCATAGGTACAGCAGCAGGTCAAGTAAGCCTAACAGGAGTAAACGTTCCAGCAGGCTTAACATTAAATGCCGATGGTACCATTACAATAGGCGCTACCACACCAAGTGGCACATACCAAGTAGAGTATCAAATCTGTGAAAACGGAGCAACTCCAGTAAACTGTGATAAAGCAATTGCTATAGTAGAAGTTAAAAATACTATTGACGCTATAGACGATGCCAAAGTAACCGTTACCTCAGGAAGTAATACACCCAATGTAACGTTAAACGATAAGTTAAACGGATCAAACGTTACCATAGGTACAGCAGCAGGTCAAGTAAGCCTAACAGGAGTAAACGTTCCAGCAGGCTTAACATTAAATGCCGATGGTACCATTACAATAGGCGCTACCACACCAAGTGGCACATACCAAGTAGAGTATCAAATCTGTGAAAACGGAGCAACTCCAGTAAACTGTGATAAAGCAATTGCTATAGTAGAAGTTAAAAATACTATTGACGCTATAGACGATGCCAAAGTAACCGTTACCTCAGGAAGTAATACACCCAATATAACGCTAAACGATAAGTTAAACGGATCAAACGTTACCATAGGTACAGCAGCAGGTCAAGTAAGCCTAACAGGAGTAAACGTTCCAGCAGGCTTAACATTAAATGCCGATGGTACCATTACAATAGGCGCTACCACACCAAGTGGCACATACCAAGTAGAGTATCAAATCTGTGAAAACGGAGCAACTCCAGTAAACTGTGATAAAGCAATTGCTATAGTAGAAGTTAAAAATACTATTGACGCTATAGACGATGCCAAAGTAACCGTTACCTCAGGAAGTAATACACCCAATATAACGCTAAACGATAAGTTAAACGGATCAAACGTTACCATAGGTACAGCAGCAGGTCAAGTAAGCCTAACAGGAGTAAACGTTCCAGCAGGCTTAACATTAAATGCCGATGGTACCATTACAATAGGCGCTACCACACCAAGTGGCACATACCAAGTAGAGTATCAAATCTGTGAAAACGGAGCAACTCCAGTAAACTGTGATAAAGCAATTGCTATAGTAGAAGTTAAAAATACTATTGACGCTATAGACGATGCCAAAGTAACCGTTACCTCAGGAAGTAATACACCCAATGTAACGTTAAACGATAAGTTAAACGGATCAAACGTTACCATAGGTACAGCAGCAGGTCAAGTAAGCCTAACAGGAGTAAACGTTCCAGCAGGCTTAACATTAAATGCCGATGGTACCATTACAATAGGCGCTACCACACCAAGTGGCACATACCAAGTAGAGTATCAAATCTGTGAAAACGGAGCTAATCCAATAAACTGTGATAAAGCAATTGCTATAGTAGAAGTTAAAAATACTATTGACGCTATAGACGATGCCAAAGTAACCGTTACCTCAGGAAGTAATACACCCAATATAACGCTAAACGATAAGTTAAACGGATCAAACGTTACCATAGGTACAGCAGCAGGTCAAGTAAGCCTAACAGGAGTAAACGTTCCAGCAGGCTTAACATTAAATGCCGATGGTACCATTACAATAGGCGCTACCACACCAAGTGGCACATACCAAGTAGAGTATCAAATCTGTGAAAACGGAGCAACTCCAGTAAACTGTGATAAAGCAATTGCTATAGTAGAAGTTAAAAATACTATTGACGCTATAGACGATGCCAAAGTAACCGTTACCTCAGGAAGTAATACACCCAATGTAACGTTAAACGATAAGTTAAACGGATCAAACGTTACCATAGGTACAGCAGCAGGTCAAGTAAGCCTAACAGGAGTAAACGTTCCAGCAGGCTTAACATTAAATGCCGATGGTACCATTACAATAGGCGCTACCACACCAAGTGGCACATACCAAGTAGAGTATCAAATCTGTGAAAACGGAGCAACTCCAGTAAACTGTGATAAAGCAATTGCTATAGTAGAAGTTAAAAATACTATTGACGCTATAGACGATGCCAAAGTAACCGTTACCTCAGGAAGTAATACACCCAATATAACGCTAAACGATAAGTTAAACGGATCAAACGTTACCATAGGTACAGCAGCAGGTCAAGTAAGCCTAACAGGAGTAAACGTTCCAGCAGGCTTAACATTAAATGCCGATGGTACCATTACAATAGGCGCTACCACACCAAGTGGCACATACCAAGTAGAGTATCAAATCTGTGAAAACGGAGCTAATCCAATAAACTGTGATAAAGCAATTGCTATAGTAGAAGTTAAAAATACTATTGACGCTATAGACGATGCCAAAGTAACCGTTACCTCAGGAAGTAATACACCCAATGTAACGTTAAACGATAAGTTAAACGGATCAAACGTTACCATAGGTACAGCAGCAGGTCAAGTAAGCCTAACAGGAGTAAACGTTCCAGCAGGCTTAACATTAAATGCCGATGGTACCATTACAATAGGCGCTACCACACCAAGTGGTATATACCAAGTAGAGTATCAAATATGTGAGAACGGAGCTAACCCAGCAAACTGTGACATCGCAAATGCTATAGTAGAAGTTAAAAACCCGATAGTATTGGGAGGACCAGATAAAGAATTAATAGTGTCAGGAACTACAGGAACAATTTCAATTTATAATAATGACACATTTAATGGAAAACCATTATCATCTACCATAGGAACAGGAGTAGGTCAAGTAACAGTCACAATAACAGGATTACCACAAGGAATAACACTTAATTCTAATGGAACAATTACAGTAGATAATACGGTTGACAATAATACATATACCTTTACTTATACTGTTTGTGAAAATGGTGCTTTAATTCCAAATTGTGTTACACAAACAGTTGTTATAGATGTTTCAGCTAAAGTTGACGCAAATAATGATGAATTTGTAACAACTAATGGAGGATCAGGTTTAGTAGCAGGAAATGTTTTAATTAATGACAGCATAAACAACTTAAGTCAAGGTTCTGCAACAATTAATAATGTAGTGCTAAGTCAAATTACTTTAGCACAGCCAGTAATTACCGTGCCATCAAAATCTCCAGTGCCATATTTAGATGCTGCTACAGGAAGAGTAATTGTACCAGCAGGTACACCAGCTGGAACCTATACTTTTGATTACAAAGCATGTTTACTAATTAAACCAGGTATTTGTGATACCGCTACAGTAACTGTAAGAGTAGAACCATCAAACAAAGAGGAATTTGTTATTTACAACCACATGACTCCTAATGGAGATGGGAATAACGATGTATTCTTTATAGACGGAATAGATAAATTTCCTAATAACTCAGTAGAAGTTTACAACCGATGGGGAGTATTAGTATATGAGGCAAAAGGATATAATAATAATGATCGATCATTCCGAGGCATATCATCAGGACGAGTTACGATCAAACAATTAGAAGAATTGCCAGAAGGAACATACTATTATATGTTTAAGTACGAAGATACTAAAGGTATGCCCCAAGAAAAAGCAGGTTATTTATATATCAATAGATAAAGAATTAATATACCTCCGTCTTTAGGGCGGAGGATATTTAAAAAAGAATATGATATGAAAAACAAAATTATATATTTACTACTTTTAATGAGTGGAATTAGTTTTGCTCAACAAGAAGCACAGTATACACAATATATGTATAACACTGCCAATGTAAATCCCGGTTACACAGGTACCCGCGGTTGTTTTAGTGCTTTAGTAATGCACCGCTCCCAATGGGTAGGATTAGAAGGAGCCCCAAAGACAAATACAGTTGCAATGAGTACCCCCTTAGGTCTTAACAATAGGATGGGATTAGGAGTAAGCGTTATAAACGATAAAATAGGTCCTTCAGATGAAAATGCAATATCAGTAGACCTAAGTTATAATATTAACACTACAGAAAACTCTAAATTGTCTTTTGGAATAAAAGGAACAGCTAATTTTTTTAGTGTTGATTTTAATAAGACAAAGATTCATAATGTATCAGATGGTTTGATAAGACAAAATGTAGACAATCGTTTTTTCCCCAATATAGGAGCAGGAGCATTTTGGTATTCAGATAAGACCTATGTAGGACTATCCATCCCTTTTATATTAGAACAAAAATACTATGATAACGATGTTCAATACGTAGCCAGTGAACGTATGCACCCTCATTTAATAGCAGGACACGTATTTCGCCTAAGTAGTGAAGTACAATTTAAACCCACAACGATGATTAAATATGTAAATGGAGCCCCATTACAAGTCGATTTATCAGGGAATTTTTGGTTTAATGAAAAATTTTCATTGGGAGCCGCCTATCGTTGGAGTGCAGCATGGAGCGCTATGGCAGGATTTCAAATTAACGATTCTTGGTTAGTAGGATATGCCTACGATCGAGATGTTACCAGATTAGGAAATTTTAACTCTGGTTCACACGAAATATTTTTACGTTATGAATTGTTTAAACGTGTAGAAAAAGTGGTAGCCCCACGTTTCTTCTAAAACTATTATTATGAAAAGAATAATTTTATTTACTGTATTAGGATTGTCTTTGAATGGAATATATGCACAAGAGAAAAAAATCATAAAAGCAAGTAATCACTATAATGGTTTAGCATACGTCGATGCAATTGGCACCTATTTAAAAGTAGCTCAAAAAGGATATAAATCAAAAGAGTTATTTCAACGCTTAGGAGATTCCTATTACTACAATGCTAAATTTACAGAAGCCCATAAATGGTATACTGAATTATTTGCTTTAGGTGAAACAGTAGAACCTGAATATTACTATCGTTATGCACAAACCCTCAAATCGGTAGAAAATTACAAAAAAGCCGATGAATATATGGATAAATTTTATCAATTAACATCCAAAGATACAAGAGCCAGTATTTATAATAATCAAAAAGATTATAAAAATATTATCGCAAAAAATTCTGGACGTTTTGAAATAAAACCAGTAAGCATTAATGGCAGTTCTTCCGATTATGGTACAGCATTCTATGGAAACAAAGTACTTTTTGCATCCACTAGAGATACCATTGGAGTTTTCAAAACAAAAGCAAAATGGACAGGAAAATCATTTACCAACCTGTATGCTGCTGATAAAAATGAAACAGGAGACGATCTTATTAATACAGCTCGTTTTGCAAAAGAAATCAATTCCAAATATCACGAAGACTCTCCCGTTTTCACCAAAGATCTAAAAACAGTTTACTTTACCCGTAATAATTTCAATGAAGGAAAAGTAGGAAAAGACGATAAAAAAGTCATCAATTTAAAGATCTATCGAGCTAATTTAAATACAAAAGGAGAATGGATTAATATAACAGAACTACCATTTAATAGTGATCAATACAGTGTAGCACATCCCGCCTTATCCCCTGACGAAAAAACCTTATATTTTGCCTCTAATATGCCCGGAACATACGGGCAATCCGACTTATTCAAGGTAGCTATTTTAGGAGAAAACAGTTATGGAACCCCTATTAACCTAGGAAATACAATCAATACAGAAGCCAGAGAAACCTTTCCTTTTATAAGCGATAAAGGAGTATTATATTATGCAACCGATGGACAACAAGGACTAGGAGGATTAGATATTTACGCAACACAATTAGATGATAAAGGAATGGTTACTAATTTAGTAACCAATGTTGGATCCCCAATAAATGGTCCCATGGACGATTTTGCTTTTATCATAGACGAAAAAGGAAAAGGCTTCTTTTCCTCAAACCGTTCAGAAGGCAAAGGTTTAGATGACATCTATAGTTTTATAGAAAAATCCCCATTAAATTTAGAAATCCAACACCAACTAACAGGCATTGTTACAAACTCCGAAACAGGAGAAGCAATTCCAGAAGCAACCGTAACATTATATGATGAAAAATTTAAAGAAATAGAAAAAGTTCTAGCAGACAACAAAGGATTTTATGATTTTAAGAAAATTCCTGCGGGTAAAAAATATTATGTACGAGCAGAAAAAGAAGATTATGAAACCAAAGAAAAACCAGTAGAAATTCCAAATAAAACAGGAAAAACAAATTTACCTATAGATACTGCCAAAAAAGTAAAAGAAATAAAAGAAGGATCCGATTTAGCCAAAATATTTGAAATTAAAATTATTTATTTTGATCTAGATAAATCATTTATTCGTCCTGATGCAGCAGTAGAATTAGCTAAAATTTTAGAAGTGATGAAACAATACCCCACCATGAAAGTAGACGTTCGATCACATACTGACTGTCGTCAAACCGCAGCTTATAATGCAAAACTTTCAGATCGTAGAGCAAAAGAAACAGTGGCTTGGCTCATTAAAAAAGGTATTGCAAAAGATCGTTTAACAGGTCGTGGTTATGGAGAATCACAATTAATAAATAATTGCGGTTGTGAACCAACTAATCAATCTTCTTGTACAGAAGAACAACATCAAGAAAATAGAAGAAGCGAATTTATCATTGTAAAAATGTAATAAAAAAAGGTGTCTTAAAAAAATATTTTCAATCAAGAGGAGTCTAAAACAAAAAATTAGAAGAATCACCTAGATTATCTCCTACCTGAAGTGATAAATTATATTTTTAGGACACCACTTTTTTTCTTTGACGTTCTATTATTTTAAAAATTTATTATAAGATTAATAATCAAAATACCAATTAAATATATCGGAGCGTAGACCTAAAGAAAACCAAGTTGTGTTTTCATTAAAAGCTTGATTCGTATTTAGTGTTGGTTTAAACGAGCGGTACACTAAATTAGCAAACAACTTTAAATTGGTATTTGGATTTAATAAATACCCAGCATTTAGATCCGCAATTATTATTTTAGTTTTATTACCTTGTCCTATAACTACTCCATTATCTGCCGAGCGATCTAAATCATAATCCTTATATATATTGGAGCCATAATTTTTTTTATCTGTTACTAAATCAAGATCAAAACCTCGTAAACCGAAATTAAATTTAGCTTCAGCAAATAATCGCCCTTTTGTATAACGAGCAATGGCTACTATTTCGTTTAGATTTGATCCCCAATTATGTCCCATACTTTGATTATTATGTCCATAATTCGTAATTACTTCACTATGAGAATACACATAAGGGCGTACAATATTTAGTTCTGCTTGTAAATATAAATTTTTAACGCCAAAAGCATTATAATATTTTCCTCCCAATTGATAGGCTATTTTATTACGCCAACTGTTTTTTCCTCCAAAAATATCGCTCACGGCAAATTCATCAATGAATAATTGTCCATAAGTATTAAAACGGTTAGTCCATTTATATTTGGCTGTTAAGCCTATTGCTGCATTACCACTTTTAGAGGAAGAGGTAAATTCTACTGAACGATAAAAAATAATTGGATTGACAAAATTTAAATCAAAACCTCTATTATTTGTATTAGACCAAACAACTGATTCAAAAAATCCAATATTCAAACGTTTAGAAGCATTCCAACTTAAATAATGGTTAGCCATATATTTAGTGGCATAAGTTTTTTCTGCTGTTACTTCTGGACGCACATCTTTTAACCACATATAAGTATTGGTATACTTAATTTTCCAAAAACTAGTATTTATTTTAACAAATGGATACGGACTAGCGGCATCGCCTTCTAACAAGGAGCGATATCCATCTCCAATAAAATTACGACTGTATCCTAATTGAATATTCAAATGATCGGAAGAGGTGTAGGATATAATAGCATCAGCAGATGGAAAGTCAAACTGATTTCCTCTAAAATCTTTAGCTATTCCTATACCTGGAATTATGGCTGGATTACCGCCTGATGGTTTTTGGGAAATAGCTAAGCGATTATAATAGTCTGCAAAGAAGCCTTGACTTTCGAAAATAGAAGAAGTAAAAGTTAAATTTTCTCCTAAAGCTCCTTGTATTTGTATAGCTCTTGTGTTATTATAGGTGTAACCAGCTTTCTCTGGTGATGTTTTGCCTATGCGCAAATCCCATATAGGATTTAAGGTAAACCAATAGCCTTTTCCTTGAATAGCTACTAAATTTTCATTAAAAATTTTACGTCCCCACCAGTTTTTTTTATTGATTAGGATACTTTGATTCTTTTTTTCAAAATCATAATAACGATCAACTTCTTTATAGGTTAGCGGCTTGGATGCGGTATGACTATTCGTTCCCACTTGATTCATATAGTTATCAAAATTAGCGTAATAACTATGTGAAAATGGGATATTTAAATTACTTTTAAACTGTGGATTATTAAACTTTTGATATTCTTTTTCTACATTATCAAGTTCTGTTAAATTTTCTTTAGCTACATCAGAAATAATATTTTTGTTTTCTGCTTTTTCAAATGGTTTCCCTTTTAAAAAAGGGTAAACCATTGTAAATGTGTATCTAGCATAAGTTGGGATTCCATTATAGGTGGCTGGAGTTATAACAGGCAAAGAATTAAAAACTCTTTTGGTTTCTGCAATTAATTCGGGATATAAAGCATCAACATAAATTATTTTAAAATGTCCTTCTTCATCTACTTCAAAGAGTGTAATTACTTTTCCTGAAGAATTATTAGATGTTAATTGTAAAGGCATTTTAAAATTATTGTATATAAAATCTTCTAATTGAAAATGAAAACATTTTTCTAATTCTGATTCAGATTTTTGAATACATTGAGGAAAAACGGGAAACTTTTCATGTTTAGTTTCTTGAGCTAAACTAGAAGTTATTACTAACAAAAGAGTAAATAAAATTCTCATTCGTAAATATGATTAATAAACACCTGTTGTAGATAATCCTTCAACTATTGTTTTAGCGGCGGAAGTACCTATTCTTTTAACACCTAATTTGATCATGTTATTTGCCTCTTCTATATTACGAACTCCTCCAGCGGCTTTTACAGGAAGTGGAGATGAATTTTCTAACATCAGTTTTATGGTGTGAATTGTTGCTCCATTTGGTTTTCCATCAGTTGTTGGATAAAAGCCAGTTGAAGATTTTACAAAAACTTTAGAATATTCTGATTCATTAAAATTTGCAACAATGGTATTACGAATTAGACTAGAAATTTGAATAATATGATCATCTGTTAAAGCAGCTACTTCAATAATAAATTTCACAACTTTATTATTTGAAAGTCCTAATTGGGTACACTGGATAATTTCTTCTTTTATTAATTCTATTTCTCCTTTTTTAAAGGCTTCATAATTTATTACATAATCTAACTCGTCTACTCCGTTTTGAATTGCTTGTATGGCTTCTTTAATTTTTGATTCTACTGAATCTGTTCCAAAAGGAAAATCAATAACGGTACCAACAAGAACTTCTGAATTTTGTTGATCAATCATTTTTCTAGCTATACTTACATATTCAGGACGAATCATTGCTAATTTAAAGCGTTCTTTTATAGCTTCTTCAATAGTTTCAATTACTTTTTTTGTGTTTTCTTCATTAGTAAGTCCTGCTTGTTCTGCCTTTTTTAAATAGGTAGAATCTAGATATTCTCTAACGTTCATATTTTTTATTTTTTTGATAAAAATAAAAAATCTTAATTAAGCACGAACTGCTTTTAATCATTTTATTTTTTAAAAAAACGATAAGAAAGAATAGCCGAGCTTATGGCACCCAAACTATTTGCAATGATATCTTGAATTTCAGCCGAACGATTAATTGTTAAAAAAGCTTGACCTATTTCAACCAAAATGCTAATTAATATGGCAATAATTGTTAAAACAATTACCTTTTTTAAATTCAAGTCTTCGCTTACAATTATATATCTAATCCATAAAAAAACAAAGACAAAGTAGAATACAAAATGCACTACTTTGTCTTCATTTGGAAAAGTATATTTAGGATTTAGTGTTGGTGCCTTAAAGCTTAAAAAAAGAATTAAGAAAGTCCAACATAAAGCCAACCAAATAGATTTTTTTTTAGGCTCCAATAAGATTTTTATAATCTTCACTTGATAATAATCCTTCTATTTCAGATGTATCTGAAATTTTTACTTTAATCATCCAAGCAGCTCCATAAGGATCCGAGTTTACTAATTCAGGATTAGACTCTAATTCTTCATTGAATTCGATAATTTCACCAGATAATGGTAAAAATAAATCTGAAACTGTTTTTACTGCTTCTACTGTTCCAAAAACTTCGTCTTTAGTTAGTGTTTGATCTAAAGTGTCAACCTCTACATATACAATATCACCAAGCTCTTTTTGAGCAAAATCTGTGATTCCTACTGTGGCAATATCACCATCAACACTCACCCATTCGTGATCTTTAGTGTACTTTAAATTAGTTGGTATGTTCATTGTTTTTTATTATTTATGATACAAAAGTATAATTATTAAAATAATATCAAAATCATATTTCTAAAAATTAATTCCCAAGTGTATAACGCAAAGTAAAACCTGCCCTAATGTTTGTAATAGGAAATGAAGTAGAAATAACTGCTCTATTAAAGTTATAATCAAAATAGAACAATGTGGTTAAGTTAGATGAAAATTTATAATCTCCAGAAAACTTTGCTGTTACAATATTTTGTCCTCCTCCTAATTGATTATTGTTATAATCTATATTTCTGACTATTGTTTTATTATTTCTAAAAGAAATATCTCCTCGCAGATTAATATCACTCTTAACAACGCCTGTATTGTTATCTGCTAATCGTGAACGAATTGTTACATCTTTAATACGGTATCCTATACCTAATATATATTCTTGTCCTTTTAACTCTGTAAGTAAATTATTATCAAAGCTTAGAGAGAGTGTACGATCTTTTTTCATTTCTGCTATAAACTTCAGTGAGTTTTTCATTTGAATATCTAATCGTAATAAAGGACTAAATTGTTCTGTTAAGTTTACATTTCCAATAAGAGTTGAACTATAATAATTACCTGATACATCAACTCCGTTTGGATTTTTATCGTACTCAAAATTCGAACGATAGGAATTTAAGGTGTAGGCTGATTTATAAGCATGTTGTATACTAAAACTTCTAAAACGTTCTTTAAAAAATTTATAACGCATCAGTCCTGTATATTTTACATTCCAATTGGGCAAAGGTAGTAATCTATTAAATTTTAAAGGGACATTTGATGAACTTCTAAAATCTGAGGTATATGCTGCTAAGAAAGCAGGCAATAATACTTGTTGACTATTTTTGCTATATCCTTTAGGAAAGCCATCTGAATCTACTTGGGATGGATCATATAAAGGATCATAAGAGGCACGCTCTTGGGCTAAACGTTGAGCAATTTCTTTTCTACCATTTCTGAATGCCTCAAAAGCATTAGAGCCATTTTCATCACTTGTTGCAAAAGCTGTCCCTATCATTAGTGTACTTATCGAAAAATTACCTGTTTGATAAGGAGATAACGAATTATAGTTTCCGTCAGTTACTGTAAATTGTTCACTATAATTATTAGATATGGTACGATCTGCTACTAAATCTATGGTTAGATCAGTAAATGGTTCTAGTTTTGCATTGGCTTGTAACTGTTTAGTATTTGCTTTCGTAAAATTTTGATTAAACTTATCATAATTTGTCAGCCAGCCATTCTTAGCGGCTTCAAAACGAACCTCATCTTGCATCCCAAAAACAAAACCTAGCGAAGGTCTTGATGAACCTAAAAACCCTATAGATGGCAAATATCCAGGCAATAGGGTACCATTAGTTTCTGAATAATTTACCTGTATATTTTTCAGTGCGGTAGCAACACCTATTAGACCATCTAGAAATACATTTTGTTTTTCTACTTTTTCTTTTGGTTTTGCAACAATTTTTTCTCCAGGTTTAGGAGCCATTACGGGAGCAACAGGTTTAACCGCTTTTTTACTTCTTTCTGAGAATTTAACTAATCCAATGTACTTATAAAAATTAGTCATTGAAAAACTAGTATTCAATTTGTGTGTATTAGCATTTTGTATTGTATTACCTAAATCGTAAACTAAATTTGGGTTAGCTAATTTGTCTGGATAAAAATTCCTCATAGCATCAGAACCTCTATTCCAAGAATAATTTCCTGTATAGGTATAGTCTGATTTTATAAAAGAGAGAACGGGGATTTTTTCTATAGGCAAAGTATAGTTAGCCGTAATTTGTTGATTGTGTTGATTGGGTTCTCCTACATTCCAAAAATCGTCCCAAACGGTATATTCTGTTTTTTGAGAATCGTCATTTTTATTAAGTAAATTAGTTCTCACAATGTTACCTGTAGTGGCTGTATAGTTAACTTTAAATGAACGTGTTAAATTGAAATTAAAACCATAATTATAGTTAAATAGATAATTTCTTCGATATAATGGTTCAACTCCAGCTACTATACTTTGATCTACTTGACGGAATTGTTGTCTATTGAATTGACGAAGAATGGATGAACTAAAATTAATATTAGATGGTAATAAGTTAAAATTCAAATCACTCAACAGTTTCCAATAGGTACTTTTTTTCATAAAAGAAGTTTTTTTGAAAGGTTCAACAGTTTTAGCTTTAAATGCGTAGGCGTAATCAGCTGTTGTACGTACTTGTTGGTCTAAAACATTTTGAACTTCAAAATCACGATGTTTCATTTCATTGTATGAGTAAGAAAGTGTGAGATTTTCAACATCGTAAATATGTGGTTTTTGTTCTGGTGATCGTTCTTTTTTAACTCCGATAAAGTTAATACTTCTTCTTTTGGTAAAATTTTCAGATCTTTTTCTTATAGCATCTTTTTCTTCCTCAGTTTGAGCTACTGCTAATACATCTTTTAATTTTAAATCTTGATAAAGAGGATCGTATTCTGGTGTAATTGTTTGTTCTCCTATGGCATAATTAAAAGGTAAATTAACACCCCATTTTTTAGGTAATAATTTTCCTAGGCTAACATTTGTTACTAAGTCGTACTGCCACATATCTTCACGGCTTCTTTCATTGGGTTTTTGTTCAATAGAGCCAAAACCAATGGTTCCCATGCGTCCAGTAGCGGAAAGTGTTAAAAAATCGGCCATATTTGTATCTAAGCTTGCAACTGCAGCCATACCTCCCGATTCATCCATTTCAGCTAAACGTAATTCATTAAACCAAACCTCCCCTCTGACTTTTGAAGTTGTTATTCCTCCTTTAGGATTTTTAAGTCCTACCATTAGAGTACGTACATAACCAATGTTTGGATTTCCTTTTACTCTAATTTTCATACCAGCAGTTGCACCACTATCATATACTGTAGCTTCTCTAACATAAGATTTATCATCAGCATCTATAAACTGAGGATCTGCTTTAAAACTTTCTAACTTTAATTTTCCTAATGCAGAAAGCCCTAGGTTAATTTCATTTTCAAGAGGCCAAACGTTTTCTGATATTGCTTGTCCAAAAGGAGTTACTTTTAATGGAACTTCAATTTCATAAAAATTATTAGTAAAATCATTTCCAAAACGTATAAAAGCGCTTAATTCTTTATCTTTTAAATCATCTGATTTGAGTAACGATTCTGAATGTAAAAACATTTTCAAACGTTTATATTGTCGCATGTCTACACTCACATTTTTAAATACAGCTTTTGCTTCACCATCTACTAAACCTTTTGAATCATCATTTGCAGAACCTACTCTTAAAACCAATGATTGCTCATTTTGATTCACTACCGTATTATTGTTATTAACTTGCTCTCTTCTTACATTAGGAGGCAAAACATAAGGGATTGGACTTCTTTGCGCATTTTCTTCTATATTGACACTTTGAACTTCAAAATTAGTATTAGGATCTGTAGCATTGGTTAACTGTCCTACATAGCGTCTCCATTCTCCTCTAACAAGATCTAATGCTCCAAAACGTAAAGTGATTTGATTATTGAATCCATTAACTAACATACGCATAAAACGGATTGAACGAGTATCTGAAATACCTCCCATAGCTATCCCTTCTGTAATTGGTATTTTATATTGTATCCAACGTACACTTGTTTTTTGTCCTCCACCCAGATCACGATCGTTATCTACGCGTTCGCTCACTACATATCTATCTCCAGGTTTTACATTTGGCTTTACATCTATTTCAAATTTATAATACCCTTCTACTGTATTCATTGTATTATCTCTATTGATATCCTCCACATCTGGAATGGTAGAATTACCTCTATTACTATCTGTAACATCAACGGGTGAATTCATTTCTGTTCCATTATATTTTTTATATCTATTAACAATTCCTCCTGAGGTATTTAAATAATATTGATAGTTATCTGCTGCGGGATCATCTTGATTAGCAAAATCTGGGAATTTTATTCGTTCTTCTGCATCACTTAAACCGTTAAGACCAACATCTTGTAGAATCCTATTATTATTATTTGAATCAAAAGTATATATAAGAGACTGGTTAGCAGGTGTTTTACCCCATTGTGAGGACAATGTTTTTTGCTCAGAGCCTAATCCTGGCAATCCATTTTCATACATTTTTTTACCATCTTTTAAAACATCTTCAGATACTTCTCCTAGATGGATTGTAATTTTCCCTGTATTACTAGGAGATACTCCATTTATATCTTTGTAATAAGGATCTAACAACCAAAATTGTATATATTCAACATTAGCTTGTTCGAAATTAGTAGTAGTAATAGGTCGCATAATGCCTGCAAAAGATTTTGCAGGATCAGGCATTTCATTATTTAGTGCTGCTGGGTTAAAGTTATAAGGTCCTCTTTCTTTAGGATAATATGTTAAATCTAGTGTATTTACAACTCTAGAATCTCCCACTGCAATACTGGTTTGGGGGTATAGCTCATCAATATAAACTCGTCTTGTATTGTATGCTAAAACATCGTTATCACTAATTCCTAAAGGTCTTTGGTTGGTATAAAATATAGGATCAATAGTGTACCAAGATAATTTAGCTCTATTAAATCCATAACTCAAATTACTAGGATTTAATTTATCTTGAAATTCATCTGGAACACTGGCTAAACTCCATGACTGAGGTGAGCGCATATCAATCGTTGATTGAGATCCTTCAAAATCATCTACATAAACTGTAGACTCTCCATTAAAACGGTCTATTTTAGAAGCTCCTGGCATTAGATATGCAAATTCTCCTCTAAAAGAAAGATTAGAAGGCGCATCTGTATCAATATTAGGTAATTTATTAACTAGCCTTGTAAAAAAAGGCACTTCTGTTGAAAAGTTACCATTTAGACCAAACATTGTATTATTAACAGATTCTTGTCCGTAATTCGTTTTTTGTGTAAAAGGGCGTTCAGACATATTTATTAAAGTTCCGTTAATTTGAAATTTATCGGAAATTTTATGTTCAATATTAAAACCCATATACCGTCTAGTTTGCTGACCAAACATAGAATTATTTTCAACCGAAACTTGAATAGGCGTACCCGATGCTTGTAATGAGGGGTCTAAGATTTGCACACGCCCTGCTTGATAATTAACAGTATAATCTACTCCTTCTTGTAAGACTCTTCCTCCTGCTCTCACTACAACGGATCCTCTTGATACGTTCACAGCACCTAATGAAATTCCATCGCCTCCTGTAGACTTAAACTTACCCTTTAATTGAAATTTGTTTTTCTCACTATTTTGTAAAGCTGCTGCTTGTGTCTTTTTATATAAACTTGTGTAGACGTATTTTTTTTGGTTTAAGTTGTAAGAATTTTCATCGTTGTATTTTTCAGTACTATTTGAGCTAAGTTTTTCAAATAAAGATTTTCCGAAAGGTTCTATTTTTGTAAATATAATACGGGCATTTTGGGTATCTATTGTTAAACCTGGTAAAAAATCAAAAAATCCATCGCCTCCATTAGGATCATTATAAAAATCTAATTTATCTAGATCAAATACTTTTAACAGGGGTAAATTAGACACATCTCCTCTTAAAGGTAAAGGGGCTCCTAATGTTATGTAATTTATAGGTGAAGGATCTGTATATAGTATATTGAATTTAAAGTCTGTTTTTTCTAGTTGATAAGCCCCCGGAATTTGATAAATATTTTTCATCATTAAATTCCAAATAGGTTTATCTACATTATTTAAGTTGGGTTTTAACAATTTTAAAATCAAAGCTTTCGTAACAGGTATATCATTTGTATTTATTGTGGAAGAGGTAACGCCATCATTACCAAATTCTCCAACTTGATATACTTTATCTCCTTCTGTATACTGATAGGCAACGGCCAACACTTCATCATTTGTTAAGCGTTGATTTAATGAAATATATCCAAGTTGTGGATGGTATGTATATTCACTTGAGTTTAATTTGCGTGCATTTTCTAATTTAGAATAATCTACTCCTTCTCTGGTATTTACCCCATTAAAACCTGTTGATACGTTTGAAACGTCTCGTATAGATTCATTTAAAAAGCTTCCTGTAGTTCCTATTGTTTTTGGATTGAAGGCATTATTTGCATTATCTACTGGTGTATCGGCTGAAACTTTAAAAAAATTAGCAGGAATTGGATTTAAACCTACTATTTCATTTTCTAAGAGTTTAGTACTTTCAGCTTCTCCTAAGTCAGAAAGAGCTACTATATTTCGAAGATTGTTCCCTTCTGTTCCAGTATTAATTCTATTTTGCCTATTAGTAACCCAAACTTCTAAACGGGTAATTTGTATTCTTGAATTAATTACTGGATAGGTTTCTAGTGCTCGATCGTAATTATTTCTAAAAAATTGTGATAAAAAAAAGTGTCGATCAGCATCATAGTCTAGAGCAAACATATCAAAATCTTGGATTAACCCTCCTCCTTGAGCGGTTACCGTTCGTGTTTGTGATTTTTGTTCGGAAAACACTCCTGTAAAAGTAGTTCTTCCAAACTTTAATTCTGTCTTAAATCCAAATAGGTTTTGAGCACCTCTAATTAAGCTATTGCTTAATGGCATACTAACATTTCCTACCTCTATTTTTTGAAGAATATCGTCTTCTGTAGGGGTATATTCTAATTTTATTAAATTTTGAAAAGCAAAGGTTGATTCTGTATCATAATTGACATTTACACGAAGACGAGTCCCTACTTGCCCCATTAAACTCATGCTAATACGCTGATCAAAATCAAAATTAAAATTACTTCTATTTCTAGGAGAAAAGGCTGGATTATCTTGTTTAGAATAACGCATCCCTAAGTCAATCTCTACACTTCCTGTTGGTTTTATGTCTATTGTATTACTTCCAAAAATAGATTCAAAAAGTCCTGAGCGAATATAATATCGAGGCAACAGGTCTTTTTTCTTTTCTTCAGAATTTTTCTTTTGTCCTGCTATTGCATCTCCTTTTTCTTTGAAGTACTTGCGTATGGCTTCTTTTTTTATTAGTTTTTGATATTCATCAGGAGTTAATACAATTGGATAATCTATTGTAAATCCTTCAAAAGATTTAGTATAAATATACTGATCCGTTACAGGATCGTATGTATAAGCTTCTAAAATAGTTTGAGGATCTGGCAATTCCATTTTTCCTTTTTGATATCCTTTTAAAGTATCTTTTACTTCCTGAGAATAGGCGGTATTTAAAACAAAGAAAAACAGTATATAAAAACTGTTTTTAAATAATAGATTGAATAGGGATAAAAAATTATTTTTCAATGTTTATAAATTTTTTAAAGCTTGTTTTATAATATTTTCTACAGTAGCTTCCGGTGTAATAGCAATTATTTTCTCTACTACTTTTTCAGCAGATTTTCTAACAAAACCAAGCACTTCTAAAGCAGATAACGCTTCATCTTTATTTGTATTGTTTGGAATTAATGAAACTTCATCTATTTCATAGATTTTTAACACTTTATCTTTAAGTTCGATTATTGCCCTTTGAGCAGTTTTAACACCTATTCCTTTAATAGATTGGATAGTAGCTACATTTTCAGAGGCCAAAGCATTAATAATTTGTTTGGGTTCTAATGAAGAAAGCATAGTACGTGCCGTATTAGCTCCGATACCAGATACAGAAATGAGTAATTTAAAAATTTCTCTTTCTGATTTTTCCATAAATCCATACAGAGAATGACTATCTTCTTTTACTTGTAAATAAGTATATAATTTAACGAAATCATTTGATGGTAACAACCCGAATGTATGTAAAGATATATGAACTAAGTACCCTACCCCGTTGCAATCAATTACAACGTCGGTAGGGTTTTTTTCTACTAATTTTCCTTGTATGTGTGCAATCATGCTCTTTTTATTATTCTTTCAAATATACTAATTTTATTGAGTGAAAGCATTTCTATTAAGTGTATCAATAAATCTAAAAGGTTATTTTTGAGTTCTATGTCTTTTTTCTTTTTCTTGAGCATCTATAACAGCTATCGTTGCCATATTTACCATTTCTTCAACACTAGCTCCTAATTGAAAAATATGTACAGGTTTGTCTAAGCCTAACATGATAGGCCCAATTGACTCTACTTTGTATAATTCTTTCAACATTTTATAGGTAATATTAGCTGATTCTAGATTGGGAAAAACAAGAGTATTCACTTTTTGTCCTGCTAATTTAGAAAAAGGGAATTTACTTTTTAACATTTCAGGATTTAATGCAAAGTCTGTTTGAATTTCTCCATCTACGATTAAATCAGGGTGATGAGTATGTAAATAAGCTACTGCTTCTCGTACTTTTGAAGCACTTTCGTCTTTTGAAGATCCAAAATTAGAGAATGACACCATAGCCATTACAGGTTCCATTCCGAATAATTTGATTGTTCGAGCTGTCATGAGTGCAATTTTAGCTAAGTCTTCAGCGGTTGGGTTGGGATTAATAGCAGTGTCCGCTAAAAACATGGGGCCTCTAGCTGTCATCATTAAATTCGTAGTAGCAATTCTACTTACCCCTACTCCTTTTCCTATTAGCTCCATTATGGGTTTTACTACAGAAGGGTAACTTCTTGAATATCCTGTAACTAGCGCATCTGCTTCTCCTTCGTTAATCATCATAGCAGCAAAATAGTTACGTTCACGCATCCATTTTTGAGCATCTAAAAGTGTAATTCCTCTTCTTCGACGGGTTTCCCAATATTTTTGAGCAAATCTGTTTTTACGCTCTTCTTCTTCTTTGGTTTTAGGATCAATAATTTCAACTTCTGCATCAAAACCTAATTCTTCTTTTAACTCTAGGATAATTTCTTTGTTTCCTAATAAAATAGGCATCCCTATTCCTTCTTCAAATACAATTTGTGCAGCCTTTAATACATCTAGATGGTCTGCTTCTGCAAAAACTACTTTTTTAGGGTTTGTTTTAGCACGGTTAGCCAACATACGTACCATTTTATTATCAGATCCTAGTCTATCTAATAATTCATTACGGTATTTGTCCCAATCCGTTATGGGTTGTTGAGCTACCCCACTTTCTATTGCTGCTTTTGCTACAGCTGGAGCTACTTCTGCTATTAATCGAGGATCAAATGGTTTTGGAATAATATAGTCGCGACCAAAAACTAATTTCGTTTCTCCGTAAGCAACATTTACTTGTTCAGGAACAGGTTGTTTAGCTAAGCATGCCAATGCTTTTACGGCAGCCATTTTCATAGTTTCATTTATTTTGGTCGCTCTAACGTCAAGTGCTCCTCTAAAAATATAGGGAAATCCTAGAACGTTATTTACTTGATTGGGATAATCCGAGCGTCCTGTTGCCATAATGATATCTTCGCGTGTACTGACAGCCAAATTATAATCTATTTCAGGTACTGGATTAGCCATAGCAAAAACGATTGGATTTTTAGCCATGGTTAATAACATTTCGGGTTTTAACACATTTCCTGCTGATAGTCCTAAAAACATATCTGCACCTACAATGATTTCTCCTAATGTTTGAGTAGGAATATCTTTAGCGTATTTTCTTTGAAGATCAGAAATATCTTTTCTGCTTGATACTAACAAACCATTTACATCAAACATAAAGATATTTTCAACCTTTACTCCTAACGCTACATATAAGTTAGCACAAGCTAATGCTGCTGACCCAGCACCTGACACTACTAATTTAATTTTATCAATGTCTTTTTCTGCTAGTTCTAAGGCGTTTAATAATGCTGCTGATGAGATGATGGCGGTTCCGTGTTGATCATCGTGCATTACTGGAATATTGAGTTCTTCTACTAAACGTCTTTCTATTTCAAATGATTCAGGGGCTTTTATATCTTCTAGATTAATCCCTCCAAATGTCGGGGCTATGGCTTTTACTGTATCTACAAATTTATCAATATCAGTAGCATCTACTTCAATATCAAAAACATCTATATCAGAAAAGATTTTAAACAACAAGGCTTTTCCTTCCATAACTGGTTTAGACGCTTCTGGTCCTATATCTCCAAGTCCTAAAACGGCAGTACCATTGGAAATTACAGCTACTAAATTGCCTTTTGCTGTATATTTATATACTTTATCTATATCTTTAGAAATTTCAATACAAGGTTCCGCTACACCTGGGGAGTACGCTAAAGACAAATCGCGTTGGGTAGCATATTTTTTAGTAGGAACAACTTTAATTTTACCAGGCTGTGGTTTTGCATGATACAATAGAGCTTCTCTTCTTTTTTTATCGTCTGACATATTCTTTTGTCTTTTAATGAACTGGCAAAGATAAGTGTTGAAGCAAAAGAATGAAATTTTTTAAGGAAATTAATCTTCTAAAAATAGAATATTCCTTTTTAACCCTTCTAATTTAGTTCGTTTAACAGCTGAATTTTTAAAGATTTTTTTAAACACATCTTCTGTAATTTCTTTCCAATCTTCTTTTGTAAATTTTATTAGATCAGGATGAGGGCTAAAAGAATCTATCGTATTAGGTTTTGCAAAACGATTCCATGGACACACGTCCTGACACACATCACAACCAAACATCCAATCGTTAAATTTACCTTTCATTTCTTGTGGTATTTGATCTTTTAATTCAATTGTAAAATAGGAGATACATTTGCTACCATCTACTACATAAGGTTGTATTATAGCTTGTGTAGGACAGGCATCTATACAAGCTGTACATTTCCCACAATGATCTGTTGTAGGCAAGTCGTATTCTAAATCTAAATCCAGAATAATCTCGGCAATAAAATAAAAAGAGCCTACTTGTTTTGTAATTAAGTTACTATTTTTCCCTATCCATCCTAAACCACTTTTAGCAGCCCATGCTTTGTCTAAAACAGGAGCTGAATCTACAAAGACGCGTCCATCTACCTCTCCTATTTCTGTTTGAATAAAGTGAAGTAAATCTTTTAATTTATCTTTTATTATAAAATGATAATCTTGACCATAAGCATACTTAGAGATTTTATATGAATCTTGATTTTGAGTTTGAGATGGATAATAATTAAGTATTAAAGAAATGACACTTTTTGCTCCTTCTACTAATAATCTAGGATCTAATCGTTTATCAAAATGATTATTCATATATCCCATCTGACCATTCATTTCTTTTTTTAACCAATTTTCTAAACGAGGTGCTTCTGTTTCTAGAAAATCAGCTTTAGAAATACCACAGGAAAGAAATCCGAGTCGTAAAGACTCGGATTTTATCAATTGGGTATATTTTTCTTTATTGTTAATCAAATTAATATTTTTAAAGGAATTATTTAAAACAACTCTCCTTGAGATCCTGTACGAGTACGACCAAGATGTTTGTAAGCCTTTTCCGTTACTTCACGCCCTCTAGGTGTTCTAACTATAAATCCCTCTTGAATTAAAAATGGTTCATATACTTCTTCTATTGTTTCACCACTATCTGACACAGCAGTTGCCAGTGTGCTTATTCCTACTGGTCCACCTTTAAACTTATCAATAATAGTAGTTAAAATTTTATTATCCATTTCATCTAAACCATGTGCATCTACATTTAAAGCTTGCAGAGCATATTTAGCTATTTCTATATCTATGGTACCATTTCCTTTAATTTGAGCAAAATCGCGAACCCTTCTTAATAAAGCATTTGCAATACGAGGTGTTCCTCTACTACGTCCAGCTACTTCAATAGCTGCTTCCATAGAAATAGGAGTTCCCAGAATGGAAGCACTACGTTGGACTATAGTAGTTAATAATTCTGTATTATAATATTGTAATCTTGATTGAATACCAAAACGGGCTCGCATAGGAGACGTTAGCAATCCTGAACGAGTGGTAGCTCCCACTAAGGTAAAAGGATTTAATCCTATTTGTACAGATCGTGCATTAGGACCACTTTCGATCATAATATCTATTTTATAATCTTCCATAGCAGAATATAAATATTCTTCTACCACGGGACTTAACCGATGTATTTCATCTATAAATAGAATATCACGTTCTTCTAAATTAGTCAACAAGCCTGCCAGATCGCCTGGTTTATCTAAAACAGGTCCAGAGGTAATCTTAATTCCAACACCTAGTTCACTAGCTAGTATATTCGCCAAAGTTGTTTTTCCTAAACCAGGTGGCCCATGAAAAAGAGTATGATCTAGCGCATCTCCTCTTAGATTGGCTGCTTTAACAAATATTTTTAAATTTTCTAATACCTGATCCTGCCCAGTAAAATCATCAAAACTTAACGGACGTAAGGCACGTTCAACATCCATCTCTTGTGATGTAAAACGTTCTTTATTAGGATTCAAATTTTCATTCATCTTGCAAAGATAAAAGTTTGTTTCATGAATTACGCACTAGCTTCTCAATAAATAAAAAAACATATATTAGCAAATCAAACCAAAAACTATGGAAAAACAAACACAAGAATTTAAAAAAGAATTAGGCTTACTAGACGGAACACTACTAGTAGTAGGTTCTATGATTGGTTCGGGCATATTTATTGTTAGTGCTGATATTACTCGTAATATTGGCAGTGCTGGATGGTTAATAACTATATGGGTTATTTCAGCTCTTATAACTATGACAGCTGCGGTAAGTTATGGTGAACTTAGTGCCATGTTTCCACAAGCAGGAGGACAATATATTTATTTAAAAGAGGCTTACAACAAGTTGATTGCTTTTTTATATGGATGGAGTTTTTTTGCGGTTATACAAACAGGAACTATAGCAGCTGTAGGTGTTGCCTTTTCTAAATTCACAGCTTATCTTGTACCAGCATTTAGCGAAAATAATTTTATTATTAAACACCCTAATTTCACGCTAAGCGCTGCACAAATTGTTTCTATCATTACCATTATAATTCTTACTTATATCAATAGCAAAGGGGTTAAAAATGGAAAAATAATTCAAAAAATATTTACTATTACAAAAATTGCATCGTTATTTGGGCTCATCATATTTGGATTCATATTGGCTTCTAAAAGTGATATTTGGAATAATAATTGGAATACTAGTTGGACAGCTCAATCGTTTAATAAAGAAACTAACACCTGGACAATTGTGAGCGGATATACTTTACTATCTGCTATTGCGGCTTCTATGGTAGGTTCTTTATTTTCAAGTGATGCTTGGAATGGTGTAACTTTTATTTCTGGTGAGATAAAAAATCCTGAACGAAATGTAGGATTAAGCCTTTTCTTAGGAACTTTAATTGTAAGTATAATTTACATATTGGCAAATGTAATGTATTTAGCTGTTGTACCATTAAACGCTATTGCTTTTGCTCCTTCAGATCGAGTGGCTGTGGTTGCATCAGAGCATATTTTTGGCACAACAGGGACTTTTATTATTGCAATTATGATCATGATTTCTACTTTTGGTTGTAATAACGGATTAATCATGGCAGGATCAAGAGTGTATTATACTATGGCAAAAGATGGTTTATTTTTAAAAAAGGCAGCTGAATTAAATAGCGCAGCTGTTCCTGGCTGGGGACTGTGGATTCAATGTATTTGGGCATCTCTCTTATGTTTAACAGGTAAATACGGTGATTTATTAGATTTTGTAATGATTATAGTTATTATTTTTTATATCTTAACGATTCTAGGAATTTTTATCTTAAGAAAGAAAAAGCCTGAATTAAAAAGACCTTATAAAGCTTTTGGTTACCCTATTTTACCTGCACTTTATATTACTGTTTCTTTGGCTATTTGTACCATGCTTTTAATAGATAAAACAAGTACTTGTGGATGGGGAGTATTAATTATGTTAGTAGGAATTCCTATTTATTATATAACAAAAGGAGAAGGGAAATAATATTATTAGCTATAAAACAAAGATCTCTACAAGAAATTAAACTATTGGTATACAACAACAAAAAACCTCGATAAATCGAGGTTTTTTGTTGTATATATATTTTATATTATTTTAATTTCTTTTTAACTTCTACGGTAGTAAATCCTTCAATTACATCGTATTCTTGAATATCGTTATAACCTTTGATTTGCATACCACAATCGTATCCTTTAGAAACTTCTTTTACATCATCTTTAAAACGTTTTAAGGCTAATAATTCGCCTGTATAAATTACAACGCCTTCACGAATTAAACGGATTTTATTAGATCTAATGATTTTACCATCCGTAACCATACATCCTGCAATGGTACCTACTTTTGAAATTTTAAACAATTCACGTATTTCGGCGGTACCTGTAATTTCTTCTTTAAACTCAGGAGATAACATACCTTCCATTGCATCACGTAAATCATCAATTGCAGCGTAGATAATAGAGTAATGACGAATATCAATTTCTTCTTTTTCTGCTAATGATTTGGCATTTCCTTGAGGACGCACATTAAATCCTATAATAATTGCATCAGAAGCAGAAGCTAACATTACATCTGATTCGGTAATAGCACCCACTCCTTTATGAATGATATTGATTTGAATTTCTTCTGTTGATAATTTAGAGAATGAATCTGATAAGGCTTCTACTGAACCGTCTACATCTCCTTTTAAGATAATATTAAGTTCTTTAAATTGACCTAATGCAATACGACGTCCAATTTCATCTAATGTAATATGACGTTGTGTACGTACAGATTGTTCACGTAATAACTGAGTACGCTTAGCTGCAATTTGTTTTGCTTCTCTTTCGTCTTCAAATACATTAAACTTATCTCCTGCTGTAGGAGCTCCATCTAGTCCTAAGATAGATACGGGCGTAGAAGGTCCTGCTTCTTTTACACTATGTCCACGCTCATCTTGCATTGCACGAATTTTACCATGATGTTTACCTGCTAATACGTAATCACCAATTTTCAAGGTTCCAGCTTGTACTAAAATTGTGGATACATAACCACGTCCTTTATCTAAGAAGGCTTCTACCACAGTACCTACTGCTGGTTTATCTGGATTTGCTTTTAATTCTAAGATTTCAGCTTCGAGCAATACTTTTTCGAGTAATTCTTTTACACCGATACCCATTTTAGCAGAAATGTCATGTGACTGATATTTACCTCCCCATTCTTCTACTAGGAAGTTCATTGCAGCTAATTTTTCTTTAATTTTATCCGGATTAGCTGTTGGTTTATCTATTTTGTTGATTGCAAAAATAATTGGTACACCTGCTGCTTGTGCGTGACTAATTGCTTCTTTAGTTTGTGGCATAATATCATCATCAGCTGCTACTACAATAATGGCAATATCCGTTACTTGAGCACCACGAGCACGCATCGCTGTAAACGCTTCGTGACCAGGTGTATCTAGGAATGTAATTTCTTGACCATTTTCTAATTCAACTCCGTAAGCTCCTATATGTTGAGTAATACCTCCTGACTCACCCGCTATTACATTAGTTTTGCGAATATGATCTAGTAAAGATGTCTTACCATGGTCTACGTGTCCCATTACGGTAACAATTGGTGCGCGTTGCTTAAGATCTTCTGGTTTATCTTCAACGATTTCAATGGTTTCTTCAATATCTGCAGTTGTAAATTGTATTTCATAACCAAATTCGTCTGCTACAATTGTAAGAGTTTCAGCATCTAAACGCTGATTCATTGTTACCATGATACCTAAAGACATACAGGTTCCAATAACCTTAGTAATAGGAACGTCCATCATCGTCGCAATTTCACCTACTGTTACGAATTCTGTAACTTTAAGTATTTTGCTTCCTTCTTCTTGTGCTGCTAATTCAGCCTCGTTACGTTCTCTATGAGAGTCGCGTTTATCACGACGATATTTAGCTGCTTTTGATTTATTTCCTTTTCCTTGTAATCTTTCAAGGGTTTCTTTGATTTGATTTTTTACCTCTTCTTCTGTAGGTTCAACCTTTACAACAGGAGCTTTTTTATTGAATTTATTTCCTCCTTTATTTCCATGGTGGTTATTACCTCCCTGGTTCCCTCTATTTCCTTGACCATTATTATTATTATTATTATTATTATTTCCGTCTTGTTTATTAGACTGATTATTAGGCTTAGAAGGAATTCTATTACGTTTTTTCTTGTTAGCATCTCCACCTCCTTGATGGTTGTTGTTTCCACCTTGGTTAGGTTTTGATTCTTCTTTTTTCTTTTTAGGTTTTTCAAACTGAGATAAATCAATTTTTTGACCTGTAAAAGTGGCTCCTGATAGTTTTTGGTATTGAGTTTCGTATCGTTCTTCCACTACTTGACCCGCTTCAACTGAAGGACTTGTTGCAGGTTTGTTAGCTTTAGTTTCTACTTTTGGTTCAACTACGGATTTTACCTCTTTTACTTGTGGTTTTTCTACTATTTTTTCCACCACTTTTTCAACCTTTTTTTCAACTGGAGGAAGCACTACAGGTTTAACCTTAACCTCTACTGGTTTTTCTTTTTTAGGTTCAATCTTTTCTTCCACCTTTTCTTCTACTATAGGCTTTGAGATCTCTTCTTTGACAGGTTCTATCTCTACTTTTGGAGCTTCTGCTTCAGGTTTTAAAACAGGCTTAGGATTTAGATCTATTTTCCCTACTTTTTTAGGGCCTGATAAAGCCGCTGCTTTTGCTTTGATAACTTCCTGACGCGCACGTTCTTCTTCAATGCGTTTTTGTTCTAATTCGTGTTCACGTTCTAAACGTAATGCTTCTTTTTCTTTACGTTTTTCTTCGCCTACTTCCTTAGAAGCATCTTTGTTACCTTTATCTCCAGCAAATTGATTAGACAGAATACCATATATCTCCTCTGTGATTTTGGTATTTGGATTAGATTCTATTGTAAAACCTTTATCCTTTAAAAAATCAACAGCTCGCTCAAGAGATATATTAAATTCTCTTAATACTTTGTTTATTCTTATTGTTCCTTCAGACATAAATTTTATTTATGGTTTTTTTTATTTTTTTGTGGATTAAAAAGGGATTAATCTTCAAATTCTTCTTTTAAAATCTTGATTACCTCAAGAACAGTTTCTTCTTCTAAATCGGTACGACGTACTAAATCTTCTAGATCTTGACTTAAAATACTACGAGCAGTATCTAAACCTACTTTTGCAAATTCATCTATGATCCATCCATCAATTTCATCTGCAAATTCCGTCAATTCAACATCATCTTCGTTTTCTTGTACACTACCTTCTCGAATTACATCTAATTCATAACCTGTTAACATACCTGCCAATTTAATATTATGGCCTCCTCTACCAATTGCTTTCGAAACTTCTTCTAACTTTAGGTACACCTCAGCTGTTTTCTTTTCTTCATCTATTTTGATTGAAGAAATTTTGGCTGGACTTAATGCTCTAGTAATAAATAATTGTGTATTATTAGTATAATTAATTACATCAATGTTTTCATTTCCTAATTCACGTACTATTCCGTGAATACGAGAACCCTTCATTCCTACACAAGCTCCCACTGGATCAATTCTATCATCATAAGAGTCTACAGCTACTTTTGCTTTTTCTCCTGGTATGCGAACCACTTTCTTAATGGTAATTAAACCATCAAATACTTCTGGGATTTCTTGTTCAAATAATTTTTCTAGGAATTTCTCGGAGGTTCTAGACATGATGATTTGCGGTTTGTTTCCTTTTAATTCAACATTTTCTATGACTCCACGAACATTATCTCCTTTTCTAAAGAAGTCTGATTGTATTTGTTTTTCTTTTGGTAATACAATTTCATTTCCTTCATCATCAACTAATATTACTGCTTTGGGACGTACGTGATGTACCTCTGCAGTATAAATATCTCCAATTAAATCTTTGAAATGTTTATACAAATTAGTACTATCATGTTCATGAATTTTAGAAATTAAATTCTGACGTAAAGCCAAAATGGCTCTTCTTCCTAGGTCTATTAATTTCACTTCTTCAGACACTTCTTCGCCAATTTCAAAGTCTGGTTCTATCTTACGAGCCTCTGTCAGCGTAATTTCCTCATTTTCGAAATCTAAATCTTCATCTGCTACAATAACACGACGTCTCCAAATTTCCATATCTCCCTTATCAGGATTGATAATAATATCAAAATTTTCATCGGATCCGTATTTTTTCTTCAATGCACTTCTAAACACATCTTCTAAAATAGCCATTAATGTAACACGATCGATAGATTTATTATCTTTAAATTCTGAAAACGATTCGATTAATGCTAAATTCTCCATACAACTCTTTGATTTTTTTAAAATATGATTGTAACTACTGCCTCCACAATATTGCCATATTGTATTTTTACATTGTGGATAACGGTTTCTTTTCCTTTTCCTACTTTTTTAGGTTCACGTGCAGTCCACTCTAATGTAACTCCTTGATCATCTGCTTCCGACAAAAGGGCTTCGTATGTTTTTTCTGCTGTTTTCAGCTTAACTGTACGTCCTACATTTTTCTTAAACTGACGAATCATTTTCAAGGGAGCAGACACACCTGCAGAAGCAACTTCTAATGCGTAATCTTGCTCTTCTCTATCAAGATTGTTCTCAATAGCTCTACTTATATTTACACAATCTTGTAATTGGACTCCATTATCGCCATCTAAAGTTACGATAATTTTATTACTATCAGTTATAGTTAAATCAATTAAAAAAAGATCTGGAAAATCTTCCAAAGTTTGATTTAACAACTGTATTACTTTTTCTTTAAATGTCATTGGTATAAAAAGAGGCACGCGATGCGTGCCTCATTATTTAATGTTTAACTTCTAAATAACGGCACAAATATACATTTTTTTTTTTATTTTACTAACTGATTGATTTTTATTAAAAACTTTCTTACCTTTATATATGAGATTAGAAAAACAAACCATTAAACAATAACCTCATTATGAAACGAATTTTAGTCCCAACCGATTTCTCTCAACATGCAGAATACGCACTTAAAGTTGCTGCTCAATTTGCAAAAAAACACAATGCTGAAATCTATTTATTACATTTATTAGAATTACCTGGTCAAGGCAATGACACCGTTACACATGGTCATGATATTCCTGAAATTATCTTTTTTAAAAATGCCATAACGAACAGAATGGATGATTTGTTAGAAGAAGAATATTTAGACGGAATAGAAATTTCTAAAATAATCCAAATAGATCATCCATTTGAAGGAATCATGAAAACGATGCAAAACAATTCATTCGACCTTATTATAATGGGATCTCATGGTGCCAGCGGGATTAAAGAAATGTTTGTAGGCTCAAACACTGAAAAAGTAGCTCGAAACTCAAATGTTCCTGTTCTAGTCATCAAAGAAGAAAATACCGATTTCAAAGTGGATCATTTTGTATTTGCTTCAGATTTTTCAGACGAAATCAAAAAACCATTCGAAAGCGTAGCTCTTTTTGCGAACGAACTAGAAGCCACACTACATCTTGTTAACATAAATACACCTAACAATTTTCGTTCTACCCAAAATGCACAAAATTTAATGAACGATTTTGCCAGTCAATTTAATATTAACAAATACGAAACTCACATATATAATGATGTCAATGTAGAAACAGGTATATTAAACATAGCCAATGATCTAAACGCAGAATTAATTGGAATGTGTACACACGGGAGAAAAGGATTAGCGCATTTTTTCAATGGAAGCATAAGCGAAAGCCTAGTAAATCACGCTAAAAAACCTGTAATTACTTTTAAAATATAAGATTCTAAAAAAAGAGGGATCTAAAAACAGTAGCTCAACATTTCGTCTGTCACAGAAATGACATGATTGCAAACTTTAGGATACCCTCTTTTTTACAACGTTAATATCTCCGTAATATACAACAGCAAACCAAATAAAGTTTCGAATTTCAAAAATCAGTAATTCCCACAAACAAAACACAAATACAAAATTTATTTTCGTTTAAATACAACACATAATCTACACCAATCAAAAAAGACAACTATATCCCCCATATATCATCTAAAAACACACCCCTCAACCTAAACACATAGTATCCTAAATATTAATACTATTTATCTATTCTTAACCCTACATAAAACAACACTTACACCTGTATTCTCAACTTTTATTTCTATAAAAATCAATCACATAACAAACTCCCTAAAACAACATCATTACAATCTCATACAACAAAGTAAAATCATTACCAAAAAATTTGTAAGTTTGAAACTCTTTAATCTTATTTTATGCAAGAATTTTGGTTATACTTTGAAATCGGCCTAAAACACGTATTGAACATAAATGCCTATGACCATATATTATTCCTAATTGGAATGACAATTCCTTATTCATTTAATGACTGGAAAAAATGGTTAACACTAGTAAGTTTATTTACTTTAGGTCATTCTATTTCTCTCATTCTTTCTGTATTTGGAATAATTTACATAAAAGAAAATCTAGTCGAATTTTTAATCCCAATTACGATTTTAATTGTAGCACTTTTTAATCTTTTTACTGCTGGAAAAAGTTCAAAGAAAGAAAGCATAACCTTAATCGCAATTGTAACATTACTGTTCGGAATAATACATGGCTTAGGATTCTCGAACTACTTCAAAACATTATTACCAGGAAGCAAATCTGACAAAGTATTACCTCTCGCAGAATTTGCACTTGGCATTGAGAGCGCACAAATAATAGTTGTTTTCGTTGTTCTAATAATTTCATTTATAATTCAATCTGTTTTTCGTTTTTCAAAAAGAGATTGGACCTTGGTTATGTCTTCTTTTATAATAGGAGTTGTAACTCCACTAATCATACAAAGCCCTATATGGCATAGATAAAATGAAAGAAAAAATCAACAAATATGATACTGCTTACCTCCGTTTGGCAAGAGAATGGAGCAAGCTTTCTTACTGCAAAAGGAAACAAGTAGGAGCAATTATAGTCAGAGATAGGATGATTATATCAGACGGGTACAATGGTACTCCTTCTGGATTTGACAATTGCTGTGAAGACGAAAACAATCTAACACACTGGTATGTTTTACACGCAGAAGCAAATGCCATATTAAAAGTCGCTAATTCAACACAATCATGCAATCAAGCTACTCTTTACATAACACTTTCACCATGCAGAGAATGTTCTAAACTAATTCATCAAGCAGGTATAAAAAGAGTAGTCTATCATGAAAAATACAAAGATGACTCTGGCTTAATTTTTTTAGAAAAAGCAGGAGTTGTAGTACAACAAATTGAAAACTTAGATTCAGAATAAAATAAAAAATACGATTGAATTATTTTATTTTTTGACGCACAGTATCATGACTATGTGTTTCTATACCTTTATTCCATAAAACTAATATTTCTGTTGCCACTGCCGCCCCACTTCCAGCTGCTATTGCTAACTGACTTCTGTGTCCTGAAAGAGTTCCGCAAACATACACTCCTTCTTTTACTTTGTAATCAATATTTTTTAATTGAATACGATTTTTCTCAGGCAACGACTTTTGGTGTGGTTCAACGTATTCATTCAGCCCTTCAATATTAAACATATTTGAAGCCCCAACTCCCACTACCACTACTTGAGTTACAAATACATTTTTATTAGTAGTTATCTCAAAACCGTTTTCAATGGGCAATACTTTTAACACTTTTTCGTCTGCAATCTGCACAATATGCTTGTACGTATTTTGCAACTGATCTAATGATTCAATCAACAAATCAGCCCCTAACTTACCAAAGGACACACCATAAGCATTATAAAAAATAGCGTCTTGCAATGATGATGTTTTTTGATGAGTAAAAATCCCTATTCTTTTATCCTTAACAAAATCTTTATTTTTCGCAGAACCCAAGACCATGGCACAAGACACACCTGAAGCACCTCCTCCAACAATTAGCACATCAAACATTACAAATGATTCTTTAATTTATTTTCAATTGATTTTGAAAGATTGAAAATCAATAAAATAACTATGGCACACAAAACAGACAATATGCCTATCAAAGCTACCAAACTATCTCCGCTAAACAAATCTTCAAGATTAAGCATTGTAACATTAACACTAATCAACACAACTCCCAATACTAAAACTATATACGTAAAAATCTTCATCACCTTTCTTTTTAAAAAACAAAACTACAGTTTTTCACTCTAAACAAACAATCCTTTAACATTAGCAGCAAATAATTTAACAGCTATTGCTAATAATACAACACCAAAAACTTTTCGCACCACCCCTAAACCTGTTGGCCCTAATAGTTTTTCAATTTTACCTGATAGCTTCAGAACTGTATATACTATAATTATATTAAACAAAATAGCTACCACTATATTAATTGACTGATATTCAGAACGCAAAGACAATAAAGTAGTCATGGTTCCAGCTCCCGCAATCAAAGGAAATGCTAAAGGAACAATACTAGCGGTTTTAGGCTCCTCATCTTTATAAATACTAATACCTAATATCATTTCAAGTGCTAAAAAAAACAAAACAATAGCCCCTGCAACGGCAAAAGACTTAACATCTACTCCAATAAATTTCAACATTCCTTCTCCCACAAAAAGAAACATAATCATAATCAATCCTGAAACGAAACTGGCTCGCTCAGCATGAATATGCCCTATCTTATTTCGTAAATCTACAATTATAGGTATAGAGCCCACAATATCAATAACAGCAAACAAGACCATTCCCACAGTCAACACTTCTCTCCAATCAAAATTCATAACGTATCGTTTTGTAAAATATTTTGGAAATATACTAATTTCAAACAATTAACAAAACTACAAACCTAATTATTGTTTCTTATTTGTAATTTTGCAGCACAAAAAATAAAATCCCATGTTTCAAATTGGCAAAACGATTGTCTCAGAAGACATTTTAGAAAAAGAATTCGTATGCAATTTAACTTCTTGTAAAGGAGCTTGCTGTATTGATGGAGATGCCGGTGCTCCTTTACTAGAAGAAGAATTACCAGTTTTAGAAACCATTTATCCAAAAATAAAACACCTCCTAAGACCAGAAGGCATTGAAGCTATCAATAACCAAGGCACATGGGTTAAAGATAAAGACCAAGAACTTGGAACACCTCTAATAGATAACAAAGATTGTGCTTATGTCATTTTTAAAGAAGGAAATGCTTTATGCGGTATAGAAGAAGCTTATAACCAAGGATTAGTTGATTGGAAAAAACCTATCTCTTGTCATCTTTACCCTATTAGAATAAAAGAATTCACAAGTTTTCAGGCAGTAAATTATGATCGTTGGGATATTTGCTCAGACGCTTGTTCTTTAGGAAAAGAACTTAAGGTTCCTATTTATAAATTTGTAAAAGACGCTTTGGTAAGAAGATTCGGATCTGAATGGTATGAAGAGCTAGAAACGGTAGCAAGAGAATATTATAAATAGTAAAAAACAGAAAACATCAAGTTTACAAGATTAACACTACCTACAAACACTACAAAATAAGCTTTTTTACGTTTATTTTGTAGTTAAATCCGCATATTACTATTGTTAAATTACCAACTAATATACGACTGAATATTCATTCAAAAAACACTCTTATTTTCAAAGCCTAAAACCCCTTATTTTACAAGGATTAGCGAATATACAAAATCACAAAAAACTGATTTACAATTACTTAACTTTTTAGTAAAGAATAACTTACATTTACATCATTTGTTAAAAACTCACTTGAAATGTGAATAACTATTCTTTCTTTTTTGAGTCTAAATTTAAATCTTTGCACTCCCCAATTACATGTAATTATTCGAATCATTTTAAAACTATAATTCCAGATATAGATATGGCTACTATTGAACCCATTTTACAAGAAAATAAAGACCGTTTTGTGATCTTCCCAATTAAACATCACGACATTTGGGAGTGGTACAAAAAAATGGAAGCAAGCTTCTGGACAGCAGAAGAAATAGATTTGCATCAAGATTTAACTGATTGGAATACCAAACTAAATGAAGATGAAAAATACTTCATTAAACACATTCTAGCTTTTTTTGCTGCATCTGATGGGATTGTAAACGAAAATCTTGCTGAAAATTTTGTAAACGAAGTTCAATATCCTGAAGCTAAATTCTTTTATGGATTTCAGATCATGATGGAGAATATTCATAGTGAAACTTACTCATTATTAATAGACACTTATGTAAAAGATGATGTAGAAAAAGATCAGTTGTTTCATGCTATTGAAGTTTTTCCTGCTATCAAGAAAAAAGCACAATGGGCTTTACGATGGATTGAATCTGATTCATTCGCTGAAAGATTAATAGCGTTTGCAGCAGTAGAAGGTATCTTTTTTTCTGGAGCATTTTGCTCTATTTATTGGTTAAAAAAACGCGGATTAATGCCTGGATTAACCTTTTCTAATGAATTAATCTCTCGAGACGAAGGTGTACACTGTGATTTTGCTGTACATTTACATAATCACCACTTAATCAATAAAGTATCCAAAGAAAGAATTACCGAAATCATAGTAGATGCCTTAAATATAGAACGCGAATTTATAACAGAGTCACTTCCTGTTTCGTTAATAGGAATGAATGCTGTCTTAATGACTCAATACCTAGAATTTGTAGCAGATAGACTCTTAGTTGAGCTCAGCTGCGCTAAAGTTTTTAATGCTACTAATCCTTTTGATTTTATGGACATGATTTCTTTGCAAGGAAAAACCAATTTTTTCGAAAAAAGAGTTGCAGAATATCAAAAAGCAGGCGTAATGAACAATGAGGAAGAATCAAATAAATTTTCATTAGACGCAGATTTCTAAAATACATCTGATAAATCTAAAATCTATCAGATCTAAAAAACATCCATAGTAAAAGTCGGGAGACTGATGTTTTAAAAAATTTTATTATTAACAAGAAAACAAAGAAGGGATTTTTTGTTTTCAAAAAGAAAAAAAACTATGTACGTAGTAAAAAGAGATGGGCATAAAGAACCCGTAATGTTTGACAAAATTACAGATAGAATTAAAAAACTATGTTATGGTCTAAACGACATGGTAGATGCAGTAAAAGTTGCCATGCGAGTAATTGAAGGTCTATATGATGGCGTAACCACTTCTGAATTAGACAATTTAGCTGCCGAAACAGCAGCAGCTATGACTGTTACACATCCTGATTATGCACAACTAGCTGCTAGAATTGCCATTTCTAACTTACACAAAAACACCAAAAAATCGTTTTCAGAAACGATGAATGACATGTTTCACTATGTAAGTCCACGTACTAGAAAAGAAGCTCCTCTTATTTCAGATGAAGTACATAAAGTAATTATGGAAAACGCTGCTTTTCTTGATTCACATGTAATCTACAATCGTGATTTCAACTACGATTATTTCGGATTTAAAACATTAGAACGCTCCTACCTCCTTAAAATAAATGGCAAAATAGCCGAACGCCCACAACACATGTTAATGCGTGTAGCAATTGGAATTCATCTAAACGACTTAGAATCCGTAATAGAAACATACGAATTGATGTCTAAAAAGTTTTTCACACACGCTACTCCAACACTTTTCAACGCAGGAACTCCAAAACCTCAAATGTCTTCTTGTTTTCTTTTAGCTATGCAAGATGATAGTATTGATGGTATTTATGACACACTAAAACAAACTGCTAAAATCTCACAATCTGCTGGAGGTATTGGTCTATCAATCCACAATGTACGAGCTACAGGATCCTACATTAGAGGAACTAACGGCACCTCTAACGGAATTGTGCCCATGTTAAGAGTTTTTAACGACACTGCTCGTTATGTAGACCAAGGAGGAGGAAAACGCAAAGGAAGTTTTGCTATATATATCGAAACTTGGCATGCCGATATTATGGATTTCTTAGATTTAAAGAAAAATCATGGAAAAGAAGAAATGCGCGCTCGTGATCTATTTTACGCCATGTGGACTTCTGATTTATTCATGAAACGCGTAGAAGATGATGATAAATGGACATTGATGTGCCCTAACGAATGTCCTGGTTTATATGATGTATATGGAGAAGAATTTGAAACTTTATATACTCAGTACGAAAATGAAGGTCGTGGCCGTAAAATAATCAAAGCTCGTGAACTGTGGGAAAAGATTCTAGAATCACAAATTGAAACTGGAACCCCATATATGTTATACAAAGATGCTGCCAATCGCAAATCCAATCAAAAGAATTTAGGAACTATTCGTTCTTCAAATCTATGTACAGAAATTATGGAATACACTTCTGCGGATGAAATAGCAGTATGCAACTTGGCATCTTTATCATTACCTATGTTTATAGAAGAAGGTAAATTCAATCATGAATTACTATATAAAGTAACAAAACGAGTTACTCGCAATCTAAACAAAGTAATTGACAGAAATTATTATCCTGTAAAAGAAGCTGAAAACTCTAACATGCGTCATCGCCCAATAGGATTAGGAGTACAAGGTCTAGCTGATGCTTTTATTTTATTACGTATGCCCTTTACAAGCGATGAAGCTAAAAAATTGAACCAAGAAATATTTGAAACAATGTATTTTGCTGCCGTAGAAACCTCTATGGAAATGGCAAAAGAAGAAGGATCTTACTCGACTTTCAAAGGCTCACCAATATCTGAAGGACAATTTCAATATAATCTTTGGGGAATAAAAGACGAAGAATTATCAGGTCGTTGGGATTGGGCTACATTAAGAAAAGAAGTAGTAAAACACGGCGTTCGAAATTCTTTATTAATGGCACCAATGCCTACTGCCTCTACCTCTCAGATCCTTGGAAACAACGAAGCCTTTGAACCCTATACTTCAAATATTTATACGCGTCGTGTTCTTTCTGGTGAATTTATTGTAGTAAATAAACATTTATTAGAAGATCTTGTAAAATGCGGACTATGGAATGAGGAACTAAAACAAGAAATAATGCGCCATAACGGTTCTGTTCAAAACATTGATCGCATTCCTCAAGATTTAAAAGATTTATACAAAACGGTTTGGGAAATGTCTATGAAAGATATTATTGATATGTCTCGTCAACGCGGGTATTTTATTGACCAATCTCAATCATTAAATTTATTTATGGAAGGGGCAACCTTTGCCAAATTAACCTCTATGCACTTTTACGCATGGAAATCAGGTTTAAAAACAGGTATGTACTACTTAAGAACTAAAGCAGCAGTAGATGCTATTAAGTTCACTTTAAACAATGAAAAAAAAGCAGAATCCTCAGAATCTCCAAAAGAAACTGAATTAGTAATACCAGAAGTCGAAATGACAACAGAAGAGTTCAGAGCAATGATTGAACGCTCTCGTAATGCAGAACCAGAAGACTGCGAGATGTGCGGATCTTAACCAGTAATTTCAACCTAAACAACACACATTCTTAACAGCCATCAAATGATGGCTGTTATATTTTAAAAAGAAGAAATTACAGATAGAAAAGATATCAAATAATATCCTTATATTTATTTTAAATACTCAACAAAACAATTAAAATAAATGAAACTAATCCGTACAACATCTGACAATCTTGATTTCAAATACTTAACACATTTATTTGATGAATATTTAACAGATATTGATGGTGATC
This sequence comes from Flavobacterium sp. TN-1, assembly GCF_052828645.1. Classification (NCBI taxonomy): domain Bacteria; kingdom Pseudomonadati; phylum Bacteroidota; class Flavobacteriia; order Flavobacteriales; family Flavobacteriaceae; genus Flavobacterium; species Flavobacterium sp. TN-1. The sequence goes on along the minus strand of NZ_CM128253.1, from coordinate 1,258,096 downwards.
AGAAAGATTTTTTTGCTCATTACAACAATAAATATTTAGCACATGTTTTAGTAATTTACAAAAATGGACAAGCAGTAGGTTGTGGTGGTTTTAAAGAATACAATCAAGAAACAGCAGAAATAAAAAGAATGTTTGTTCATCCAGATCAACGTAAAAAAGGAATAGCCACACTTCTTTTAAATGAAATTGAAAAATGGGCAAATGAATACGGTTATCAAAAGTTCATTTTAGAAACCTCTCCTAAGCTTAAAAATGCCATTTCATTGTATAAAAAATTAGGCTATTATACAATACCAAATTTTGGACAATACATAGGTATAAAAAACAGTATTTGCATGAAAAAATCTTAGGTGTATTCAACAAAATTAAAAAACAAATAACACTATACTAAAAAAAGTAATTTTACTATATTCGACCACTCTAAAATCTAAATTCCAATGATGAACTGGGAACAACTTTTATCTTTAAAACGACAAGGTGATACTAGCAAACGATTACGCAAAGAACAAGATGAAACAAGACTAGGTTTTGAAGTTGATTATGATCGCGTAATATTTTCGGCAGCCTTTAGAAGTTTACAAGATAAAACTCAAGTTATTCCATTATCCAAAACTGATTTTGTACACACACGATTAACTCATAGTCTTGAAGTTTCGGTTGTAGGACGTTCCTTGGGTCGTTTAGTCGGTAAAAAAATACTTGAAAAATACCCTTATCTACAGGAAATACATGGGTATCAAGCTAATGATTTTGGAGCTATTGTAGCAGCAGCAGCTTTAGCCCATGATATAGGAAATCCTCCTTTTGGACATTCAGGGGAAAAAGCCATCGGCGAATATTTTTCTATTGGTAATGGACAAAAATTCAAAAATCAACTAACCTCAAAAGAATGGCAAGATCTAATAGATTTTGAAGGAAATGCAAATGGTTTCTCTGTCTTAACGAGTTCCCGTCCAGGAGTAGAAGGCGGGTTAAGACTAACTTACGCTACTTTAGGTTCCTTTATGAAATATCCTAAAGAAAGCCTTCCAAAAAGACCAACTTCCAATATATCGGATAAAAAGTACGGCTTCTTTCAACAAGATAAAATCTTTTTTAAAGAAATAGCAGAAGAATTAGGATTAATTCCTAACAAATTAGAAAGTGATATAAAATATGAACGTCATCCTCTGGCATATCTTGTTGAAGCTGCCGATGATATTTGTTATACCATCATAGATTTTGAAGACGGGATCAACCTAGGTCTAGTCTCTGAAGACTATGCTCTAGAATATTTAATTAAACTAGTAAAAGATTCCATAGACACTTCAAAATACAACGCATTAACCACAAAAGAAGACCGAATCAGCTATTTGAGAGCACTAGCAATAGGCAGTCTAATAAATGATGCTGTTACTGTTTTTATTGAAAATGAAGAATTAATTCTTCAAGGCAAATTTCCTTATGCTCTGACAGAAAAATCAAAATACAAAGCACAAATGAATGACATCATTAATCTTAGCATAAAAAATATTTACCAAAGTAAAGAAGTCATTGAAAAAGAAATAAACGGTTATCAAATCATCAATAATTTATTAGACAAGTTCATCACGGCATATAACAATAAATTTGAAGGCAACGAAACTAATTTTGATAAGCTTCTATTAAAAATTCTACCCGAAAAACACAATATAGAAAAAGAAAGCCTCTATGAACGTCTATTACATATTTGTCATTTCATTTCTATGCTCACTGATGGAAATGCTCTACTATACAATAAAATGATTTCTACAAAAAACTAAATAACTTAGTTACAAAAAAAATACTTCATGCTTAATCAAATACATTAAATTATGATAAAAAAAATTTCCTTTTTATTATCCTTATTTACAATAATTACATTTAGTCAAAACAACATTGATCTAATAAAAAACCACTTAAAAGGAAACACCTCTAAAATCAAAATGAATCAACATGATATTGATAATTTAATCATATCAGATGAGTTTATAACAACCAATAATAATACGGTTTGTCACGTAAAACAAACACAAAATGGTATACCTATTTATAATATTGACTCTAATTTTATAATTGATAACACAGGAAAAGTTTCAGGCAAATTAAAAACTATTCCAGAATTTCCAGACAACGAAAAAAAAAGGGTTCAAAAAATAGATGTAAACACTGCCTTAACAAAAGCTTTAGTATCAACTAATGATATTATATCAGAACATATATTTAGTAAACTTGAAAACAACAAATTTAGGTTAGAAAATAAAATTAAAAAAGAAAAGGATATAAACGGAGAATTAGTCTATTTTTTAACCGACAAAAATGAGTTAAAACTCACTTACTTCTTTGAATATTACTCTGATAGTGGTGAAAAAGATTTATGGAATATTTTTATAGATGCCGAAACAGGCAACATTATTGAAAAAAGAAATAAAACTTTAAAATGTACCTTTCAGAAAGAACATGATTATACAACAAACAATCAATCCTTTTTATTTAAAAAAGAAAACTTATCAAAATCAGGCTTATTATCACCTAATACCACAAACTACAAAGTTACACCTTGGAACTACGAAAGCCCTAATCATTATAGAGAAGCTTTTCCTACTAATATAGAAGGTAGAACAATTGTTACAAATCCTGAATCAACTACCGCATTAGCCCCACTTAGTCTTGCTGCTTCTCCCAACGGATGGCACAATAATAATTCTATTATTGGCAATACAACAGACTCTACTACATTTAACTATACAAAAGGTAATAATGTATTTGCTTATTCCGACACAAAGAACTTAGATCCTCCTATCACCTCTATTAAAAGTTACACCTATTCATCTTCGGGTTCCTATCCAAATTTAACTTTTGAGTATCCTTATTCTGGATTATCAACTTCTCCTATAAATGAAATAGATGCCGCTAATACAAATCTTTTTTACATGAACAATATCATGCATGATTTATGGTATCAATATGGTTTTGATGAAACAAACAAAAACTTTCAAGATAAAAATTACAATCGTGGAGGACTACAAGGAGATTATGTTTTAGCACAATCACAAGATGCTTCTCAAAGCAGTTCTCCTAATTACAACAATGCTAACTTTTCTACACCCTCTGATGGACAAAACCCTAAAATGCAAATGTATTTATGGCAACATCCCGTTCCTATCAAAGTACAAATAACCACCGGATCATTATTAGGTAAAATATACAGTGCTATGGATAATGATTTTACATCAGGACATATTGAATTACCTATAAATCCCAATGATATGTCTGGTGAACTTGTCTTATTTAGCGATACTGCAAATCCTGATGGAACAAATCCTGATATAAATGATGGATGCTCAGCCACAACCAATACCATAACTGATAAAATTGCTGTGGTCAGACGAGGCAATTGTAGTTTTTCTTCAAAAGCAATTGCAGCCCAAAATGCTGGAGCAAAAGCATTAATAGTAGTAAACAACTCTCTGGATTCCCTAGATCTTGGGGGAGGTGATACAGCCGTTAAAATTCCTGTTATAGGTTTATCAAAGGCAGATGGAGATGAATTAATTCGAGTATTAACAACAGAAAGCAATATTCACACAATTCTTGAAAACAAAAACTACATCTATGCTGACGGCGATTTTGATAACGGAATTATTGCACATGAATACGGTCATGGAATTTCTTCAAGACTTTCAGGCAATTGTTTAAATAGCTCAGAACAAATGGGAGAAGGCTGGTCTGACTGGTTTTGGCTAATGATGCAAATAAAGGAAGGAGATAAAGGTAGCGACAAAAAAAGCCTCGGAACTTTTACTCGTAATCAACCAATTAACGGCAAAAGCATCAGAAAATACCCTTATACAACAGATATGAATATTAATCCTTATACATACGCAGATCTAAATAAAATGTGGTATTTAGACCCAATTGATAAAACAGAAAAAATTAACTCTCATGCTATTGGAACTGTTTGGGCTTCAATTTTATGGGATCTAACATGGGCTTATATTAATAAATATGGTTTTGATAATAATATTTACAACGGTACAGGCGGAAACAATAAAATAATGAAAATCGTATTAGATGCCATCAAAATAGATGGCTGTTCACCTAGTTTTATAACAGGCAGAGATGCTATTTTAACTGCAGATAAAGCGGCCACTGGTGGTCAAAATTACGAATTGATATGGAGAGTTTTTGCTAGAAGAGGTGTAGGCAATAGTGCTTCTTCAGGAGTAAGCAACACAGGGGTTGCAGGTATAAAAGATAATCCAACTTCTTTACACACAGACTTACCTCCTGACATTCTACTAAATAACGAAGATTTCATCTCAAATGACCTAATTAATATTTATCCAAATCCATCAAAAGGATTAATAAACATTTCTTTCGATAGAACTATTAATAATTCAATATTAAAAGTTAGTGATATTAACGGACGAATTGTTTATTATGAAGAAATGAATAAAATAAATCAGTTAGAAACAATAGATTTAAACTCTTTACAAAAAGGATTTTATATTCTAACCTTAAAAAATCAAAATATAAACTTTAGCAAAAAAATACTTTTAGAATAAATTGAATCTAAAACCATAAAAAATGTATTTAAAATCATAAGATCCCTCTTCTTTTATTAAACTAAAAGAACTGTCTAAAAGGTTAAAACAAAAGATTTTGTCTTTAATCTTAGACAGTTTCTTTTTATTTGTTGAAGTTTTACCTATTTTTAAACTTCTTCTTTATCTAGCATAAATAGTTTCAACAACACTGTTAATCCTACCACATCAATTCCACACATTTTTTGCAATTCATTAATAGTCCCTTGCTCTATAAATTCATCGGGAACTCCTAATCTTTTTATCGGAATTAAATAATCGTGATCTGTAAAAAAGGAACTTATTAAAGTACCAAAACCCCCTTTAATACATCCTTCTTCAATAGTAATAATTTGTTTGTAATTTTGACCTATTTCATGTAGAACAACCTCATCTAGAGGTTTAACAAAAGGAAAATGATAATGAGAAAATTGTTCTGATTTTAAATCATCTAAAGCCTTCATCATATTATTACCAATAGTTCCTGTAGATAAAATAGCTATATTTTTACCTTTACGTAATCGTTTTGCTTTTCCTATTTTTATCTTTTCAAAAGGAAATATTTCTTTTTTAATAAACCCTCTACCTCTAGGATAACGAATACTTACAGGAGTATTAAGACCTACTTGAAAAGTATACATCATATTACGAAGTTCAATTTCGTTTAGCGGTGCTGCAACAATTAATTCTGGAATACAACTCAAATAAGCAATATCATATAAACCATGATGAGTAGCTCCATCTTCTCCAACAAAACCAGCTCTATCAAGACAAAAAATAACAGGCAATTTTTGTAATGCTACATCATGAATAACTTGATCGTAGGCTCTTTGTAAAAAAGTAGAATATATATTACAAAAAACAATCATTCCTTGTGTAGCCATACCCGCAGAAAAGGTTACAGCATGTTGCTCTGCAATTCCCACATCAAAAGCACGTTCTGGAAAAGTTTCCATCATAAATTTCATAGAACTACCTGATGGCATTGCGGGTGTTACACCTACAATTTTATGATTATCTCGTGCTAATTCTACTAAAGTTTCACCGAAAACATCTTGAAATTTTGATGGTAAGTTTTCTTCTTCTTTTGGGTATATTTTGCCCGTTTCTGGATCAAATTTACCAGGAGCATGATATTTAACTTGATTTTCTTCTGCTAGTTTCAACCCTTTTCCTTTAGTTGTAATTATATGAAGAAATTTAGGCCCTTTAACTTCTTTTAATCTTTTAAATTCAGAAATTAACAAATCTATATTATGGCCATCAATAGGTCCTGAATAATCAAAATTTAAAGCTTTAAAAATATTATTTTCAGTATGTAGTTTTCCGTTTTTAAATGATGTAAAATAGTCTTTTAAAGCACCTACACTTGGATCAATTCCTATGGCATTATCATTAAGTATAACTAAAATATTAGCATCTGTATCACCCGCATGATTAAGCGCTTCAAAAGCCATTCCTGAAGCTATAGAAGCATCTCCTATAACGGCTATATGGTGTTTATCTAAATTACCCATAAGCTTTGAAGCTATTGCCATACCTAAAACAGCAGAAATAGATGTAGAGGAATGACCTACTCCAAAAGCATCGAATTCACTTTCAGAACGTTTGGGAAATCCTGAAATACCTCCTAAATCTCGATTTGTATGAAACACCTCTCTTCTACCTGTTAAAATCTTATGTCCATAGGCTTGGTGTCCTACATCCCAAACCAACAAATCTTTAGGGGTATTAAAAACATAATGCAAAGCAATTGTCAACTCAATTACGCCTAAACTTGCCCCTAAATGACCTTCTTTTTGAGAAATGATTGTTATAATAAAATCACGCAATTCTTTTGCTAATAAAGGTAATTGCAGAATTTCTATTTTTCTTAAATCGCTTGGAGAATTTATCGAGTCTAAAATTGTACTTTCCATAATAAGCAAAATTAATCAAAACTATTTATTATTCTAGATTTTATAAAGTATCATCTCTTATATCTTAAGTACTTTTTCTTAGTAATTCTAACCTAATTTATTTTTAAGACAATCATAAAAAATCATTAAAACCATGCAATTAACACAAAATAATCATAAATTTTATGATAATGATTAAAAGGAAGCAACATTAAATCTCTGGTATCTTTTATACCTAAAATCAATTATTAATTTCATACAGAACAGATAAAAGATTCTTGTTTTTAAGGGCATTATTAGATTTTAATTTTTATTATAAATAGATAAAGTAGTTATAGGTATGAGTATTTCAAACATAACAACCAGAATTAAGGGTTATTACGGACAGAGATCATTACAAAATTGTAAATTTGCTCTTATGGAAAACATTTTTACAGACGAATATTTTATGAAAAAAGCCTTACAAGAAGCCGAAATGGCTTTTCAAGAAGGCGAAATTCCTGTAGGAGCTATAATTGTAATAGATAATCGAGTAATAGCTCGAAGCCACAATTTGACAGAAATGCTCAATGATGTAACTGCACATGCTGAAATGCAAGCCATAACTGCTTCTGCCAATTTTTTAGGCGGAAAATACTTAAAAGGATGCACTCTGTACGTTACTCTAGAACCTTGTCAAATGTGTGCAGGAGCATTATATTGGAGTCAGATTTCAAAAATTGTATATGGTGCATCTGATGAACAAAGAGGTTACAGAGTTATGGGAACTAAATTACACCCTAAAACTGAAGTGGTTACAGGAATCATGAAAGATGAGTGTACACGTTTAATCAGAGATTTTTTTAAAAAAAAGAGGTAATTCTAAAAAACGATAAAATATTTAACCATTCATAAAAGGAATAAAAAACCGCCCCATAAAAGGAGCGGTGTAACATTCCGGTAATCTAAAATAATATATATTATTCGATAACAACTACGTTAGTAGCTACTTTACCTTTACGTCCGTCTTCTTCGTTGTACGAAACTTTTTGTCCTTCTTTAAGTTCTTTACCACCTGTTGCAGTAATGTGAACGAAGATGTCTGATCCAGTTTCGTCGTTTGTAATGAATCCAAAACCTTTAGACTCTACAAAAAATTTCACTTTGCCTGTTAGCATTCTAAAAAAATAAAAAATTAATAATTATCAAAGATAGACTTTTTGTCGAGATATCAAAGTCTTATATTCAAAAGTTTATGGATTATTTTTTGACACTGAACAATATGGCGTTCATCATGATTAATTATAAAACGAAAGCTATCTCCTAATTGTATACTCAAACAACGAGCAATACTTATCTTTATTTTTTCCTTCTCAAGATCTATACTTTCCGCTTTCTTTAATAGATCTAGCAATTGTTTTTGTTGATTTAAAAATCTGTCAATTGTTGTTTTGTCCAAAGGTATTTTTAGAGGATTTTTATCCTTAAATGTTTTCATTTTACTTGTTTTAGCACCCAACAGCATGCTCTTTGCAAAATAATCTCCTAACCAACCTGATGTATAATAAATTTTAGGTCTAAATTTACTTTTAGAAATGACTTTTTCTATTTCTGGCAAATAATAATCACCATAAAGATTCAAATGTTCTATACATTCTAAAATATTCCAAGAAGTAGATGAACTTCGGTATTGTAAAAAACCTAAGTTCTCTTCTTTTAGGGTAGTTACATAATCAATATGAGTTTGCACTTGTTTCTTTAATTCACTTAGCAAAATTTGTGTAGTTGTTTTCATAGCAATGATAATTACTACAAATTTCCTTTTTATTATTTTAAATTTTCTTGATACATATCAAGACTTTTCAATCTTGATAATGTTTCGGGTGACATACGAAGATAATTTGCGATAAGTTTATGAGGAATTTCCTGAAACACTAGTGGATTACGTAGTTGAATACGCTCTAATCGTTCTTTAGCAGAAACCGTAAGTAAATCCATTTCTCGTTCTAACTGTTGTAAAATTAAGTCTTCTAACACCTCATTCCAAACCTTTAAAGTTTCTATATTAGCATACATTAATGCCTTGAATTTATTTTTATTTACTTTTAGAACTATAGTTTTTTTTATAGCTTGAATCGAAAAAACAGTTGGTTTATCAGAAAAAAAACTATCTAAACAAGTAATAAAATCACCCTTATAACCAAAACGAATAATCTGTTCTTCTGTATTGAAGACGGAAATTTTCAGGCTTCCGTCTTTCACAAAATAAATATTAGTATCAATACTCCCATTTACAACCAAATATTCGTTTCTTTTCAACAGTAAAGTTTTTTCAAACAACTGGTGCTGATTTAAAAGTGTAAACAAGAGGTTTTTCATATCTTAATACAAATAAGATTTCATTTCTTTCCAAGTACTTTTAGGTTGCTCAATAATTATCTCGTCTCCTTTTTCTTTTTTGTATCGAATAAATTTAAGATTGGCTATACCTTCTTGAGGATAAGCTTTCTTTTGTTTATTAAAAATTACTTCACGCATTCCTGTTGAACTTATATTAAGTACCTTCCATCCATTTACAATTTTGGCTTTTGCTATTACAGGCGTTTCAACCAAAGAGAAATCTCCTTTTATTTTTAAGTTTGAATCTAAGATTAAGGCATCACAACCGCCATTTCCACAGGAGTTATTAAAGAATACAAAATAATCCTTTTTCTTATCATTATTCAAATCAATTTCACGCAAAATAAATTTTCTTTTTCCTCTTTGCTCTTTTTCATATTCGGAACTTGAACCATATTTTTTCACTAATTCAATTTCTCGTTTTTTTAGAAATTCAGTGATTTTAGTTATTGTTTTTTTATCTTGAGCAAAAGAATTTGCAGTACATAATAAAACTACCACTAGGGAGGTTATTCTCATTTTCATCTTTTAAAAATTAAAAAAGGGCTGCCCAAAAAGGTCATTATATCATCTCAACCTTTTCAGACACCCTCTTGCATCAAATTTATAAAAATTATATGATTATTCAGTTATCGAAGCAATAAACAGTTCGTTTAATTGTTTCAAATCTAAAACTGAAGGGGCATCAATCATAACATCTCTACCTGAATTATTTTTAGGAAAAGCAATAAAGTCACGAATAATTTCTTGACCTCCTAAAATAGCCACTAAGCGATCCAATCCAAAAGCCAACCCTCCGTGTGGTGGTGCGCCATATTGAAAGGCATTCATTAAGAATCCAAATTGATTTTCTGCTTCTTCTTTTGAAAACCCAAGAAGTTCAAACATTTTTGCTTGCAAATCTTTATCATGAATACGTATTGAACCTCCTCCGATTTCATTTCCGTTTAATACCATATCATAGGCATTCGCTCTAATTTTTCCTGGTTCTATTCCTATTAAATGAACATCCTCTGGTTTTGGTGATGTAAACGGATGGTGCATTGCATGATAACGACCACTTTCTTCATCCCATTCTAACAAAGGAAAATCAACTACCCATAACGGAGCAAACTCATTGGGTTTACGTAATCCCATTTGGTTAGCTAACTCCATACGCAAAGCACTTAATTGTGTACGTGTTTTATTAGCTGGTCCAGATAAAACAAAGATAATATCTCCTGCATTAGCATTAGTTATCTCTGCCCATTTATTTAAGTCTTCTTGATCGTAAAATTTATCTACTGATGATTTGAAAGAACCATCTGTTTCGCATTTACAGTATACCATTCCCGAAGCTCCTACTTGTGGGCGTTTTATCCACTCAATCCAAGCATCAATTTCCTTACGTGTAAAGGAAGCACCACCTGGTACAGCAATACCTACTACTAACTCAGCTGAATTAAAAACACCAAATTCTTTATGTTGCGCCACCGTATTTAACTCTCCAAACTTCATCCCAAAACGAATATCTGGTTTATCATTACCATAGGTTTTCATCGCATAATCATAAGTAATTCTAGGGAATTTATCTACTTCTATTCCTTTTACTTCTTTTAACAAATGACGTGTTAAGCCCTCGAACATATTTAAAATATCTTCTTGTTCAACAAACGCCATTTCACAATCAATTTGAGTAAACTCAGGTTGACGATCAGCACGCAAATCCTCATCACGGAAACATTTTACAATTTGAAAGTATTTATCCATACCTCCTACCATCAACAATTGTTTGAATGTTTGTGGTGATTGTGGCAACGCATAAAATTGCCCAGGATTCATACGTGAAGGCACCACAAAGTCTCTAGCTCCTTCTGGAGTTGACTTTATTAGATAAGGTGTTTCTACTTCACAAAAGCCTTGATTGGAAAGATAATTTCTTACTTCCATAGCCACACGATGACGGAATAATAAACTATTTTTTACTGGATTACGACGAATATCTAGATAACGATATTTCATACGTAATTCTTCTCCTCCGTCTGTCTCGTCCTCAATAGTAAAAGGCGGCAATTGTGCTTGATTTAAAACAATTAATTCTTTTACTAAAATCTCTATATCACCCGTAGCTATATTTGAATTTTTTGACTCGCGTTCTATTACAGTTCCTTTTACTTGAACTACAAATTCACGACCTAAAGTTTTAGCTAATTCCATTACTTTTTTATCAGTACGACTTTCGTCAAAAATCAACTGAGTAATTCCGTAACGATCACGCAAATCAACCCATATCATAAAACCTTTATCACGTGATTTCTGAACCCATCCTGCAAGGGTAACTTCTGTATTGATATGTGACGTATTTAATTCGCCGCAAGTATGACTTCTAAACATTTCTATAAAATTTGAATACAAAAATACTATTTTAAAAGATAATTTGTTTTTTACTTTACTTACAAATTAACATTATTTTGAATTGAGACGAAAAGTTGCGAAGAAATTTAAAAAGTTTTCAAAACGCCACAACGTTTTCTTAACTTCTTAACCAAAGACATTGAAAATAAAAAAAGCTCCCCTAAACGGAAAGCTTTTCATTGGTCTAACTACTAAACCATTCCGATTTTACTCGGAACTAAACAACACAACTAATTTTAAAATCTTTTTTTGGGCAAAAAAGCGCTCCGAAGAGCGCTTCTAATAATTTTCCCAATTTTCGCGGTCTGGACGGGACTCGAACCCGCGACCCCATGCGTGACAGGCATGTATTCTAACCAACTGAACTACCAAACCTTGTGCGTTATTGCGGTGCAAATATACGACTGTTTTTTTGTTTTGCAAGGAAAAAAAATATTTTTTTTTATTTTTTTTAAACAAAATCAAATAAAACCTTGTTTTTCAATGAGATAAGATGTCATTATTTTTTCAAATTTTCCTTCAATTGAAACGGGCACATATTTAATTTTATACAATGAACAAGTATTGGCTATCCTTTCAAAATAAGAAGTCATCATTTCCTGATATCGACTACTTAATCCGTCTCCAAACAAATTTACTTCTTCATTAGTTTCTAAATCCACAAATTTGCGTGGTTGATTATCAAAATGTAAATTAAATTCTGTTTTATAATCTACTACATGAAAAACCACTACTTTATGTTTATTATATTTTAAATGTTGCAATGCTTTAAACAAACGCTCTTCATCTTCTAACTGAAACATATCTGTAAAAAGTATTACCATAGAACGCTTATGCAACTTTTCGGCTATCTGATGTAAGTATGTGATAGTGTCTGTTTTTTTATAAGCAGGTTTATCCTTCAAAAGCTTATCTAATTGATTCAACAACATCCTGTGATGACGTTCACTTCCTTTTTCTGGCGCATAATATTCGTAATGATCTGAATAAATACTTAAACCCACGGCATCTCGTTGTCTTTTTAACAAATTCATTAAAACAGCTGATGCCAAAACAGAAAAACCGATCTTATTTTCATAAAACATTTGTTCTTTTTTAAGCAATGGATAATACATGGAAGAAGAATTATCAACAATCAGATGACAACGCAAATTGGTTTCTTCTTCATATCGCTTAGTATATAAACGATCTGTTTTAGCATATAATTTCCAATCAATATGTTTTGTACTTTCTCCCGAATTATATATTTTGTGTTCAGCAAATTCAGCTGAAAAACCATGAAAGGGTGACTTATGCATCCCTGAAATAAAGCCTTCTACAATTTGATTAGCCAAAAGTTCTAGATGTTGAAAGCTAGAAATAGTTTTAATTTGAGATTCTAAATTCATAACTCAAATATACAGAATATGACATAAAAAAAGGCCTAACAAATGTTAGACCTTTTAAGTTTTTCTTATATTTTATTACAATAAGGCATCAATTGCTTTAGCATAAGTATCTTTAGGAGCTACACCTACCTGACGTCCCACTACTTCCCCATTTTGAAAAATCAAAACAGTAGGAATATTGCGAACACCGTACTTTGCAGCAAATTCTTGATTGGCATCGACATCTACCTTACCTATTACTGCTTTTCCTTCATATTCTGTTGCAATTTCATCAATAACGGGACCTACCATACGACAAGGTCCACACCAAGCCGCCCAAAAATCCACTAAAACAGGTTTGTCTGATTGTAATACTACCTCATCAAATGTAGCATCTGTAATTGCTAATGCCATGTTATATCTTTTTAATTGTTAGACAAATTTACTACTTTATTTCAATTACAAATACACTTCAATATTAATAATTAAAATAGCTCTATAACTAAAACAAATAGAGAATAAAGTGGGTATATAAAAAGCAATCTATTAACATCTAATTTAGCACTTTTCCTTTCATCAAAAGGATAGATATATTGTATGTGCTATTTTACTTTAACTGTTATAATTCACTCGAATTTCCTTTTGATCAAAACAAGTTCTCAAACTTTTATCCCTCTTTAAGCATCTAACATATAAGATTACTAGAAATTATAACGCATTCCTAATGACAAACCAATACCACTAATACCTACATACGAACTTAGTTCATCTTTAGGTTTTGAGGAATCAAAACCAGTTTGATTTGTTTCTAAACTATTAGAAGTTGTATTTAACTGATTAACGTAATTTGTATGAGATTCCGAATAAGGTAAATTAGGCAATTGATTTACCCCTTCTACTCTATATTCTGTAGTTTCTTTTGTTTTTCCATGTACAGTAAAATTTCTGTATTCAATTTCAGCATAAGCAGATAATTTTGGAGCTATTTTATATGAAGTTCCAAGAGAAGCCATAAAACCAAGCGTAGGATTAGGCTTTACCACATCTGTTCTTTCTGAATTTCTATATTTAGAGAAAGCTGGATTTGAAGCATAAAGTGGCGATATAGTAGACTTTGTAGTAGATTTTATTGTTAAATCACCAAATACAGGAATGATAACCCCTACTTTAGTATAAGGTTCAAACTTATTTACTTCTCCTAAGTACAACACAACCGAAGGTGATAAATCTAACGCTCTAATTTTACCACTTACAACAGCATCAAAATCACCAATAGATGAAACAGGTGTTTTAATCGACACATGTCTTTCAGCCATAGTTTTAGAAGCACTCATATAGTAATGTACTCCCATTTCAACTCCAAAACGTTCTGAAAAGCGAAATCCTCCAATAAGATTAGTTCTTGAACCCTCACCAAAAGAACCTGTTATAGATTCTTTAGAAACTAAACTTGATGAAACACCAGTACCTCCAACAGTTATTAACGTTGTTTCATTTGTTGCAGCCAAACCGCTTACAACAGGAAATTCAGTTCCAACAGTTTGAAGAAAATAAGAACCTCCCGCTTTTAAATAAAACCCTCTTTTTGAATCCTGAGCATTAGTTGCTAATGAAAGAGCTACTGCTCCTAGTAACATAAATTTTTTAATCATTTCTTTAATAATTAGGTTAATTATATATTTTGGAAAACCCAAAACAATCAGTTGTGATATTACAAAAAAAATCACTAACAAATGTTATTTATCAGCAAATATATTCTAAAAAACGATTTATAAAAACAATTCATTAAAAAAACACTAAACAAAAATATATTTTTGTTTTAAAACACTAACTATCAAATACATTACAAATCAAACCAACAGTCCATCTATTTATTTAGCTTTTTATTTTGAAATAGGTATTTTATAAAAAACACCTTCTCTCCCACCTATAACGATTCCTGAATCAGAATTAAATGCTGTAAACACAAAAGTTCCAGAAACAGTTGTACCTGTATTTTCAGTAATAACAACTTGACCTCCGGTATTAGCCGTGCGAGTAATTTTAAGTTGAGCATCATTATTACCTCCATTTACGACAACTAAATCACCTCCCTTATAATCTTTACCTGAATTAGCCAAAGTAACTTCAGAAATCATTCCTTGTGGATCAACATTAACATTCACCTTTAGTCCTGTACCTGATCCACCCGAAACACTTACTATTTTAGCATTAAGATAGCCAGTCCCTCGTTTTATAATTTCCATTTCACTAACGGGTCCTCTAGCCGTTACTGTTGAAAAACTTTCTGAATTTTGATTAATTCCTCTATAAGTAAGAACTCCGCTTCCGTTAATTATTCCTAGTGGGTAAGTCCCCACTTGACTATCATTAAGTTGAATCTTTAAACTATGAGTAGATGAACTCCCTTCTAGAATTAACCCTCCTGAAGCATTTATTTTAGCACTTTTACTATTAGCTTTCCATAAACTATTGCCAATAACAACCTGAAATGCTTCATTATTAAATGTAACATCATTTTGACAAGAAACGCCTAACAATGAGACCAAAAAAAGACATGTAATATTTCTCATTTTCAATTTTATAAAACACAAAAATAACAGATATTGCCCCAATATACATTATTCCTATTTGAAAAAGAAAACAAAATATCATTTAGATCATTAAAAATCAAAATAATCTGTATATTTGCACCCTCAAATAACCGAGGTCGGGAACCTCAATTTAATCCAATTAATTATGCCAGTTAGAATTAGATTACAAAGACATGGTAAAAAAGGAAAACCTTTTTACTGGATTGTAGCGGCGGATTCACGCTCAAAAAGAGATGGTAAATTCTTAGATAAAATAGGAACTTACAATCCAAACACTAACCCTGCAACTATTGACTTAAATGTTGAAAAAGCAGTAACGTGGTTATTCAATGGTGCTCAGCCTACTGACACTGCTAGAGCAATTCTTTCTTACAAAGGTGCTTTATTAAAACACCATTTAGAAGGTGGTGTTCGTAAAGGTGCTTTAACTCCTGAACAAGCGGAAGCTAAATTCACAGCTTGGATAGAAGAAAAAGCAGCTAAAGTAAATGCTAAAAAAGATGGCTTAGCTAAATCTAAAGCTGATGCTAAAGCTGATGCTTTAAAAGCTGAAAAAGAGGCTAACGAAAAACGTATAGCAGCACAAGCTGAGGCAGCTAAAGAAACAGCGGCAGCTGAAGAAGCACCAGTTGTAGAAGAAACTAACAACGAAGAAACAGAAGCTTAATTATAATTGGCGATATATGCGTAAAGATGATTGTTTCTATTTGGGTAAAATCGCTAAAAAATTTAGTTTCAAGGGAGAAGTCTTGATCTATTTAGATACGGATGAACCCGAAATGTATGAAGAATTGGAGTCAGTCTTTGTTGCAAACAACAAAGACTTGGTTCCTTTTTTTATAGAAAAAACACAACTCCACAAAAGTACTTTTTTAAAGGTAAAATTTGAAGATGTAAATTCAGAAGAGGAAGCTGACGAAATAATAGGAAAAGAAGTTTATCTCCCTTTATCCATGCTCCCTCCTTTAGAAGGTAATAAATTTTACTATCATGAGGTAATAGGATATCAAGTTCTAGATCAACGTCTTGGCTACATTGGCAATATAGTAGCTATTAATGATAGTGCTGCTCAGCCTCTTTTTGAAATAGAAAAAGAAGGGATTGAAATTTTGATACCTATGATTGATGAATTCATAGTAACACTAAACCGAAATGAAAAAAGCATCACTTTAAACACCCCAGAGGGTTTGGTTGATCTCTATTTAAAGTAATTTTACTCAAAAGACACCTTATTAAAAGAAAAAAAACTTGCTCCTTAATTTACACTTTAGTAATAAGAAAATTAAGTTATTGTATTACAAAATCTGTTTCTAATCGAAATAACAAGACTGCAATTTTTCCAAGCAAGCACTTTTACACTATATTTAGTTATGTTTCAGTTTAAAAAATTCAGCATTCAACAGGATCGCTGTGCTATGAAAGTAGGCACAGATGGCGTTTTATTAGGTGCTTGGACACCTCTTTTCAACAATCCCTATTCTATTTTAGACATAGGAACTGGCACAGGACTAATAGCTCTTATGCTCGCACAAAGATCAAAAGCGGAACAGATAGATGCTATAGAAATTGATGACAACGCTTATGAACAATGCGTTGATAATTTTGAACAATCACCTTGGTATGATCGTCTATATTGTTACCATGCTGGGCTAGATGAATTTGTAGACGAAATAGATGAGGAATACGATTTAATCGTATCAAATCCTCCTTTTTACACTACTGATTATAAAAGCAATAAAGACGCACGCGATCGAGCTCGTTTTGAAGATTCTCTACCATTTGAAGAATTAATTGAAGCTGCTGATTTTTTTCTTTCAGACCAAGGTATATTTGCTCTTATAGTTCCTTTTTCAGAAGAAAATAAAATAAAAAGTTTATGCCAAGAACGCTCATTATATCCTTTACGAATTACAAGGGTAAAGGGAACTCCAAAATCTGAAGTAAAAAGGAGCTTGATAGCTTTCACACGTATTAAACAAGATCCTTTAATAGACGAATTAATAATCGAAAATTCAAGACATAATTACACTGAGGATTATATTCGATTGACTGAAGATTTTTATTTAAAGATGTAATTAATTTAACATTTTAAACAATCTAAAAAATAGAGAAGGTGTCCTAAAATCTGAACTCACTTTCTAATAATCGAATATATAAAAACCATCTCCGATAGGTATTCTATAATATTTTTAATAATAATAGAGGCTGCCAAAAAAAACTAGACAGCCTCTATTATATTTTATTTTTTTTTACAAAGTTCCTCTCAGCATTTGTTCTCTTTCAATAGATTCAAATAAGGCTTTAAAATTACCTGCACCAAACCCTTTTGCCCCCATTCTTTGAATAATTTCAAAAAATAATGTTGGACGATCTTCAACTGGTCTAGTAAATATTTGCAATAAATACCCTTCTTCATCTGCATCAATCATAATTCCTAATTTTTGAAGCTCATTAATATCTTCTTTAAACTTAGTCATGTGATCTTTTAAACGTTCTGGTATTGCATCATAATAAGCTTGTGGCGGTGTGGTTAGAAACTCTACTCCTCTTGCACGCATATCCGCCACTGTTTTAATTATATCATCCGTTGCCACCGCAATATGTTGCACTCCTTCACCTTCATAAAAATCTAAATATTCCTCAATTTGGGAACGTTTTTTACCATTAGCTGGCTCGTTGATAGGAAATTTTATTCGTCCATTTCCATTTGACATAACTTTAGACATTAATGCGGAATACTCAGTCGTAATTTGTTTATCATCAAAAGAAAGGAAATTCACAAATCCCATTACATCCTCAAACCATTTTACTGCCTCATTCATGCGATTCCAACCTGTATTTCCAACCATGTGATCAATATACTTTAAGCCTACAGATTCTGGGTTGTAATCTGATTTCCACTCATTATATCCTGGCATAAATACTCCGTTGTAATTTTTTCTTTCTACAAAAACAAAAACTGTTTCCCCATAAGCGCCATAAATTCCTGCTCTTACAACTTCTCCATTTTCATCTTTTTCAACAATTGGTTCAAAATAAACCTTTGCTCCTCTTTTTGTAGTTTCTTCGAAAGCAGAATGGGCATCTTCTACCCAAAGAGCAATTACTTTAACTCCATCTCCATGTTTTTTCACATGTTCTCCAATAGACGAATCACTATTAAGGGCTGTTGTTAATACTAATCGAATTTTATCTTGTTTTAACACGTAAGATGCACGGTCTTTTACTCCTGTTTCTAAACCTGCATAAGCTAATGACTGAAAACCAAAAGCTGTTTTATAAAAATGAGCTGCTTGTTTTGCGTTTCCAACATATAATTCTACATAATCTGTACCTAAAAGAGGAAGAAAATCTTGTGCTCCATCAAATATTTTTTCTAAACCGTATTCTACGGATTTTAATTCTTGTGTCATATTTTTTTATTAAAAAAAGAAGGGTTGAATTTCATACAATTTATAAAATAATAACGCTTCTATTGAATATTTTTACTTTTTTTTATTCTAACCAGGATTGATAATATTTATCATCTGCAATTTGCATAGCTTCTTCGGTGACTTTCAAAGGTTTAAAAGTATCAACCATCACAGCTAATTCTAAGGTATCTTTTTTACCAATACTTCTTTCTGCCGCTCCTGGATGAGGACCATGAGGAATACCTGCTGGATGCAACGATATATGTCCTGCTTCTATATCATTACGGCTCATAAAATCTCCATC
Source organism: Flavobacterium sp. TN-1 (assembly GCF_052828645.1). Classification (NCBI taxonomy): domain Bacteria; kingdom Pseudomonadati; phylum Bacteroidota; class Flavobacteriia; order Flavobacteriales; family Flavobacteriaceae; genus Flavobacterium; species Flavobacterium sp. TN-1. Next base: position 1,239,164 of record NZ_CM128253.1, on the reverse strand, counting down.
AACATAATATAATACTTCATCAGAATCTATATTACTATGATTATAGGGTGCTGGAATTGATTCTGGATGGTAATCATACAACCTCGGAACGAAGGAACAAATTACAAAGGCATCTGTTTCAAATGTTTGATGTATAGGTGGCGGTAAATGTATACGTCCTGTGATAGGTTCAAAATCATGAATTGAAAAAGCATACGGATAATTATACCCATCATATCCTACTACATCGAATGGATGTGAGGCATAAACTACATCAAAAATTTCGTCCTTTTTTTTAATTTTAATCAAAAAGTCTCCCTTTTCATTATAACTTTCTAATTCTTCTGGTTTACGAATATCACGTTCACAAAAAGGAGAATGCTCTAAAAGTTGTCCAAACCAGTTTCTATATCTCTTAGGAGTATATACAGGTCTTCGGGATTCTACAATAAATAATCTATTATCCTCTGTTTCAAAATCTATTTTATAAATCGTACCTCTAGGAATGACTAAATAATCTCCATATTTAAAATCTAGATTACCTAACATTGTCCTTAACTTACCAGTCCCTTTATGTATAAAGAGAACCTCATCAGAATCAGTATTTTTATAAAAATAGTCTGTAGTAGATTTTCTAGGAGCCGCTAGAACAATATGACAATCAGAATTTGTTAAAACAATTTTTCTACTTTCTAAAAAATCATCTTGAGGGGCTACTTGAAAACCACGTAAACGATAAGACTGTATATTGTTGGCTTTTGCAATTTTAGGTGCCACAGAATACGGTTCTTTTATTTCTTTTACCATTGTTGGTCTGTACTCATGATACATATTGGTTGACATACCATCAAAACCAATAGTCCCAAAAAGTTGTTCATAATATAAATCGCCATTTTCTTTACGGAATTGAATATGACGTTTGTGGGGAATTTTTCCTAATTTGTGATATATAGGCATTGCATAAAATGTATTAATTAGACCATTTTTTTTAACTTTTTTTAAATTACATTAAGACTTTTATATAATCAAAACTAATCTCACATCAAACTCATTCAGGGTTTCTTTTTATAAGAAATTTCAAATGAATTAACAAATCTTCAAATATAGAGTTCATATTATACAAATTTCGAAAAAAAAGTGGTAAAAAAAAATTAATTATAAATTCTAACTATTTCGTTTAAATTTTCCACATTATATCTTTTTAAAGGATATTGTTTCCCTCCATCTCCTGTATACAAACTAAACTCGCTATTATCGCAGGCACACTGTGCTATTATACCTTTAAGATTTAGTTTTGAACAATTGGTAGGATACTGAAGAGGACAACTTGCTTCCCAAGCTACAAAATCGCCTGTCCCACTAGTTCTCATAACAATAACACCTTGAATTCCAGCTCCAGGAATCGTAATCATCAAAGGTTCACCTGGATAATTAAGTTTATTATAGGAAGGAAGCAAAAGATTTAGATCAATTGAAAAGCTGTTATTTGTTAAATAAGGATTTGAATTATTAACTGAATTATTTTTATCACAAGCAAAAACGAAAATGCAAATAATAATTAAAAAATATTTTTTCATGCTTTTTATTTGATTTTTTTCGCAACAAATTTAAATTATTTACATTTGTATAACGTTGAATCAATCAATTAAATTACTAACTGAATAAAAAATAGTATCTTTGCGAGAAATCCCGCTACAATGGGATTTTTTCTATTTATACAATATGATGATGTTATGAGTAAAGTATCTTATTATACAGCAGAAGGATTAAAAAAATTAAAAGAAGAATTAGAATATTTAAAATCTGTAGAACGTCCAAAAGCGTCTGAAGCTATTGCAGAAGCTCGTGATAAGGGAGATTTATCAGAAAATGCCGAATACGATGCAGCCAAGGAAGCACAAGGTCTTTTAGAAATGAAGATTGCTAAGATGGAAGAGTTATATGCTAATGCGCGATTAATAGATGAGTCACAATTAGATCTATCTAAAGTACTGGTTTTATCTAATGTAAAAATTAAAAATCAAGCAAACGGAATGGAATTAATGTACCAGTTAGTTGCCGAAAGCGAAGCTGATTTAAAGAAAAATAAAATTTCTGTTACTTCTCCTATAGGAAAAGGTTTATTAGGAAAATCAGTAGGTGAAATTGCCGAAATTAACGTTCCTAATGGAGTTTTAAAATTTGAGATTTTAGAAATCAGTAGAGATTAATTTAAAAGAAACTCGTATGGCTTCAATTTTTACAAAAATTATAAACGGTGAAATTCCTTGCTACAAAATAGCAGAGGATGCAAATTATTTAGCTTTTTTAGATGTAAACCCAAATGCAAAAGGACATACCCTTTGTATTCCTAAAAAAGAAATCAATAAAATTTTTGAAATGGATGATGAGCTTTATTTAGGTTTAATGTCCTTTTCGAAAAAAGTGGCCATTGCAATTGAAAAAGCAATTCCATGTAAACGGGTAGGAATGACCGTAATTGGATTAGAAGTTCCACATGCTCACGTACATTTAATACCATTAAACATGATGGACGATGCTCGCTTCACAAATAAAGTAAAACTATCAGATGAAGAGTTTAAAATAATTGCTGAAGCTATTGTTAATCAATTATAATTTTAACACCTGTAAATTCAAAAAAAATGAGTTCAGAAAAAGAGGCAAAACTAAAAGCTCTACAACTTACTTTAGATAAATTAGACAAGGCATACGGTAAAGGTACCGTAATGAAAATGGGAGACAAAGCAATAGAAGAAGTAGAAGTTATTTCTTCGGGATCTCTAGGAGTAGATTTAGCATTAGGTGTTGGCGGTTATCCTAAAGGGCGTATTATAGAAATATTTGGACCTGAATCATCGGGAAAAACCACCCTTACATTACACGCAATTGCAGAAGCTCAAAAAGCAGGCGGAATTGCTGCTTTTATAGATGCTGAACACGCATTTGATCGCTTCTATGCAGAAAAACTAGGCATTGACATTGACAACCTTATTATTTCTCAACCTGACAATGGTGAACAAGCTTTGGAAATTGCGGAAAGCTTAATTCGATCTGGAGCTGTAGATATTGTAGTAATAGACTCTGTTGCTGCACTTACTCCAAAAAGCGAAATTGAAGGTGACATGGGAGATTCTAAGATGGGATTACACGCCCGCTTGATGTCACAAGCCCTACGTAAATTAACAGCAACTATTAGCAAAACGAATTGTACTGTATTTTTCATCAACCAGCTTCGCGATAAAATAGGTGTAATGTTTGGAAATCCTGAAACTACGACTGGTGGAAATGCTCTAAAATTTTACGCATCTGTACGCTTAGATATTCGTCGTTCTTCGCAGATCAAAGATGGAGAAAACGTATTGGGTAACCGTACCAAAGTTAAAATAGTTAAAAATAAAGTAGCACCTCCTTTTAAAACGGCAGAATTTGACATTATGTATGGCGAAGGTGTCTCTAAAACTGGCGAAATATTAGATTTAGCTGTTGAATTTGAAGTTATCAAAAAATCAGGATCTTGGTTTAGTTATGGGGAAACAAAACTGGGTCAAGGTCGAGATTCTGTTAAATCTTTAATAAAAGACAATCCTGAATTAGCAGAGGAGCTAGAAATCAAAATCAAGGAGCTAATTAAAAATTTAGAGAATTAATTTATCTTAGTTGCAAAAAAAAATTTGCAACTATTTTTTTTTTACATATATTTACGATATATGAGAAGAAAAAATCAATACAACAATTATCTATTGATTATAATATTAGCAACAAAATCAATTTTTGCTATTGCGCCAGCTCCTCCTCCACCAATAAAGAGAGCACTTCCCCCTGGCACTTTTCCAATAGATGACCATTTACTAATTTTAATTCTTTCAGCAATATTATTATCATTTTATTTTTTAAGAAAGAGTATAAAAAAAGCTCCTAAAGTTTAATTAGGAGCTTTTCTTTTATTTCTTATTTGTAACGGCTAAATTTCGTTCTATTTGGTGTCCAGGTCTAGACCATTTTGGTTTTTCTCCTAAAGATTGATATTCAGAATCACATGCCTCTACTGTTTTAGGCTGCATTAGCTTAATAAAAGGTTTTTGAGGGTTTAACCCTAGTAATTCAAACATTTTCATATCTTCATTTACATCAGGATTAGGGGTAGTCAATAGTTTATCTCCTGCAAAAATTGAGTTTGCCCCTGCAAAAAAACACATTGCTTGACCTTCTCTTGACATTTGAGTTCTACCTGCTGAAAGACGAACTTGTGTTTCAGGCATAACAATTCTGGTTGTAGCTACCATTCTAATCATTTCCCAAATTTCAACAGGTTTTTCATTTTCCATAGGAGTCCCTTCTACCGCTACCAAAGCATTAATTGGAACTGATTCAGGTTGTGGATTAAGAGTAGATAAAGCAACTAGCATTCCTGCTCTATCTTCTATACTTTCCCCCATTCCTATAATTCCACCACTACAAACGGTTACATTTGTTTTGCGTACATTTTCAATTGTTTTGATACGATCTTCAAATCCTCTTGTTGAAATCACTTCTTTATAATAGTCTTCAGAGGTATCTAAATTATGATTATAAGCATACAAGCCTGCTTCTGCTAATCGTTGCGCTTGATTTTCGGTAAGCATACCTAGGGTACAGCAAACTTCCATATCTAATTTATTGATTGTACGAACCATTTCTAATACTTGATCAAATTCTGGCCCATCTTTCACATTTCTCCATGCAGCTCCCATACACACTCTAGAAGAACCTGATTCTTTTGCTCTTAAAGCTTGTGCTTTCACTTGATTAACAGTCATTAAGTCATTTCCTTCAATATCTGTATGATAACGTGCTGCCTGCGGACAATATCCGCAATCCTCTGGACATCCACCCGTTTTTATGGATAAAAGTGTTGAAACTTGCACCGTATTAGGATCGTGGTTTTCTCTATGAATAGTAGCTGCTTGATAAAGCAAGTCCATCAATGGCTGATTGTATATTTCAATAATTTCTTCTTTACTCCAATTATGTCTTGTAATACTCATAAATAGATTATTTAGGGGTCAAAAATACACAATTCGTTTAATATAAAGGGGCAATAAATTAACTTTTACTCGATTATGAATAAATTAATTTAGCGCTGTTTAGAGTTACGTCCTGAATATTAAACTTGTAGTTACAGAATAGTTATTATTATCATTATTAAATATACGATCTTTTGCATTAAAGGCTTTAGCTTCAAATCGGAATTTTAATTTCTCACTAAGTTCATAATCCAGATTAGAAGAAAATCCTAATACTTGAAAACCATTTGGCGTTCCTGTTGGGACTATAATTTGATTTTTATCATTATAATACTCGGCTCTAAAGGCCGTAATCATTTTTTTATTAAGTTGTGTTTTCAGCATTAAAATTGGACCGTACCAAGTTCCATAATTTGTATTATCATATTTATCTGACCCTATATCAAAACCTGCTATTATACCTATTTTGTCAGATGGTTCGTATTACATATATACGTTATGAAATGTTCTAACCGCATTTATACTATCAGGTTTATCAGTTCCTATAAAATTACTATAATTAAGTAACATTTTTTTATTAGGTTTAAAAGTGACTTGTCCTCCAAAAGATGGTTTTTGAATAAAATCAGGTTTTTTTATTCTTTGCCAACCATTAAGGTATAAAGCAGCTAAATAAATTTTTTCATTTGGAGATTGATAGGACAATCTAACTCCTGCTTCATAATAAGGTGAGCCTTCTGTTATTAAACTTCTTGTTAATGTCCAACAATCACCTCCTACAGCACTTCCAAAACCTATATGTGAAGGCAAAACTCCTACATCTAGCCATAGATTTTGTTTTTTAGATAGTCTTGCACCAACATTTGCTTCGTAAATAAATTGAGCCCAAGTAGGTTCTGCACTTAAATTATAGGTTGCATAATTACCTCCCATTAATCCTAAATTAGCTCTTATGTTTTGATCTTTATAATTTAGTTTTAATAAAAGTAGATTAAAATTAAGTTCGTTATGTCTTTTATGACTGTATACGAAATTATGTTTTTCATGGTTTTGAGGCTTTGAAAAATCGTAACTGTAATACAATTCTCCATAAGCACTAACTGTCATTTTTTTTACAGTATCATTTTGAGAAAAAACCTTTGATATTGGGGAAAAAAGGAAAAGAAAACTATATATTTTTATTAGTTTTGATCTAGTATTTTTTTGTATCATATATAAATCAAAATATATTATTAATATTTAGAAAATTATTTTTTATTAGTCTCTATATATTTCAAAATTAAGAAATCAATTTTACTAATAAAAAATCAGCATTAAACACTTAGTCGTTATTTTTATTTTATAAAAAAACACTAAAAATTAAAAATATCCCAACAATTAAGTTTTATATTTTCTTATAATTTTTAGCGTGTTTTTTATATTAATCCTCCTTAAAGTATTTGTAAACAGAACCTGCTAGAAGAGCAGCAATTACAGGAATTACAACAAAAAGCCAAAGTTGAGAAATAGCCCAATCACCTACAAATATAGCTTGACTGATGCTTCTTGCTGGGTTTACAGAAGTATTGGTAACAGGTATGCTTATCAAATGGATAAGTGTTAACGCTAAACCAATTGCTATTCCTGCAAAGCTTGTATTAGCTCTTGAATCTGTAGCACCTAGAATAATCAATAAGAACATAAAAGTCATAACAAACTCTGTTACTATAGCCGCAACCATGTTATATTTTCCTGGAGAATGTTCTCCATAACCATTAGCCGCAAAATCACCGATTGCCCCTCCATTTCCTGTTACAATTACATAAAGAACACCTGCAGCAAATATGGCTCCTGCAATTTGAGAAATAACATAAGGTAAAATTTCTTTTGAACTAATTCTTCCTCCAGCCCAAAGACCAATTGTAACGGCTGGATTTAAATGAGCTCCAGAAATATGACCAAAAGAATATGCGATAGTTAAAACGGTTAAACCAAAAGCAAAAGAAACGCCTGTTAATCCAACTCCTACATTTCCAAAATTTGCGGCTAACATTGCCGTTCCACACCCTCCTAGTACAAGCCAAAATGTACCAATAAATTCTGCTATATTTTTTTTCATAACACTATATAAATTCCTACTCATCTGGCTTTTCGGTTACGCCTCGTTTTTTTTGGTATCTGATCTCCAATTTTAACAAAAGATATTTTTTGTAACATTAAATATTGTAGCTTTAATAAAACAGGCGCAAAAGTAGTCATAATAAAAGATACAATTCAAGTAAAAAATCACGCCTAGTGAAGAATTGTATTTTTAAAGGAATTAAAAGGATTATTTTAACGAAAAAGCAAAATTGTTTAATTTTATTTAAGAAAAATCTGTCTTTTATCTTCTTCTAGTTGTTTTTTAAGAGAGTCTAAAGAATCAAATTTTTGTTCTTCTCTAAGATAATGATGTATAATAATAGTTATAAATTCTCCATAAAACTCAAAATTACAATCAAACAAATGTGTTTCTATAGTAGTATGTTGTCCCTCTATAGTTGGTCTATTTCCTATATTCATCATTCCTTTGTAAGTCTGATTTTTCAAAAACACGTCTACCGCATAAACGCCTTTTTTAGGAACTAATTTTAATGGAGATTCTATTTTAATATTAGCTGTTGGAAAACCTATGGTTCTTCCTATTTGATTTCCTTTGATTACTTCTCCTCTAAGTGTGTATGGATTTCCAAGATATTGATTTGCTAATGAAATAGATCCTTCTTTTATAAATTGTCTTATTTTGGTAGAGCTGATAGTAATTTCATTTAGTTCTTCTGCTGATATTTGTTCTACTTCAAATTTATATTTTTCTCCAAATTGGATTAGATCATGAATATCTGAGGAGCGATTTTTCCCAAATTTATGATCATACCCTATAATAATTTTTTGAATATTTAATTTATCAACCAAAATATTTTTAACGAATTCTTCTCCTGATAGAGTTGATAAGGTTTGATTAAATTCTAAAAAGAGTAAATTATCTACTTGTAGTTTTTCTAATAATTCTATTTTCTCTTCGTTTGTACTCAATAATTGAACGGTGGAATCTGTCCTTAGAAAAGTTCTGGGGTGATTAGAAAAGGTAATTACAACGGTTTCGTTGGATTCATTAGCACTAGATTGAAGTTTTTTGATGATTTTTTGATGTCCTAAGTGTACTCCATCAAAAGTTCCTATAGTTACAATTGTCTTTTTACAGAATTGAACATTTGATAAATCGCTAATTACTTTCACCTTTTGTAATTTTGGTGAGCAAATTTAATGAAATAATAGAGAGAGGAAGTATTCTCTCTCTATTTTTTTATAAAAATTACGGCATCTGAATTAGTTTCGGTTATGACTTGAAATAGATAAAATCCAGATGATAAATGACTAACTATTTCAGGTTTTGTAATATTTTTTTCTACTTTAAATTCTTTTACTAGTTTACCTGTTAGATCAAAAATTTTACCTACCCCTCTTTCTCCTATTTTACTACCAAACAAATAATACAATTCATCTCCTACTGGATTTTGCTCTAATATAATTTGATCACTCAAATATTTTATACTAAATCCTTTTGTACTTGATTCTGGAAATTTACCTTCTCGAATGATAATATTATCTTTGTATCCTATTTGATAATATCCTTCTCCATTATCGCAGCATAATCCATCTCCTTTTTTATCTTTTATACTGAAAGTATAGCATACTTTATCCTCTAGTTTCCATTTTTTTTGAATAAAAATAGGGTCATAATCATTATAAGGACCTCCAGAATCTATTATTTTACCTGTATTATCTAATAATTCCCAAGTAATATCTACTCCTTTGTTGTCTAGTTGCAAATCAAAATTAACTTCATCATAAAAGAATGTTTCTGGTTGAGCTGTATTAATTATTTTTACTTTTGCAAAATTATTTGAACTTCTTGTATCGTTGACTCCGTTTACTTCTACAATTTCTACATTTAGTATATCATTTTCTACACCAATTTCTGGAATAGATATTAGGGCATATTGATTAGGTTTTAATAATCCTTTCCAATTAATATCTTTTGTAGTTTGATTCGTGAATTTATATTTTATTAAGACATTATTAATATCATTAATACCTCTATTTATTATAGATATTTTTCTAGGTTCGTTGGTACATAAATTTGTAAAACCAGTATATTGCTTTTCAATTTTTATTTCTGCATCATTAACCAATAGTAATATTGGGTTTTCTTTATCCGAATTTATAATTGTTTTTCTTCTAGGTGAATTAGCTAATACAACCTTAACTCTATCTTTTTGATTTTGGGTAAATATATTCATACAGCTATCATCTGTATAATCCATATAATTTTGAACCATTTCATTTTCTGTCCCTACACAACTTAGAAGTACGGGACAACCTGAATTTGAGCTATGAGCTTGTGGGGTATCTTCACAAAAATCATCTCCACAATATGAGTCTCCCCATATATGTCGCAATCCTAACCAATGTCCAATTTCATGTGTAGCGGTTCTTCCTTTATCATAGTTAAAACCATTATATATTCCATTTGGATAAATTTCTCTAGAACCAAAATTTAAGTAATTTACAACAATTCCATCTGTGGCTTCTGTTCCTTTTTCATCCAAACCAGGAACATTTGCTTTATTAGGAAACTGGGCTTGTCCTAATAATCCTGATTTTTTAAAATCGACAACCCAGATATTCAAATATAAAGATGAATCCCATATTGTTTCTGGTTTTAAAACTAAGTCTATATCTCCTTCTATATGCTCTACTGTTTCAATCCATTTAGAATGATTATAATAAACGCGGTCAATACCATTTGTTGGATTTCCCAGAGGATCAACTTGTGCTAAAGCAAACTGAATTTCTAAATCAACACCATTAGGATGTGTATTATATCCTGATGTATTTATCTTTTTTCTAAAATCGTTATTTAAAACTTCTATTTGCGAAATTACTTGTTCATCATTAATGTTAGGTGCTTGACCTACATCTTGTCCTGAATGCACAACATGTACAACCACAGGTATTGTTATAACACCATTTGAAACAGATCTACTTTGTCTTTGCTTTTGTATCAATGGATTTAACCATTTTTCAAACTGAGTCAAATTAGCTCTTTCAGGATATTTCTTTTGCAGATATTTTTCATACTCTATAGCAGAACACCTGATTACCTTTTCTTCTTTAACATCTTGTCCTTTAGATATAAATGATATAAGGGAAACAAAAAGAGAAGTTATGATGTAGTTTATTTTCATATTCGGCTAATAATGTGTTTATAAAAATACGAACTTATTAAATGTTAACTATGCAATTTTAAAATTTATTTGCATATTTTCCATTTCTTTCAATAATTCTGAAGAAATCTTTATTTTTATTTTACGACTTGGCATGGATAGCATGTTTTTAATAATGATTTCTTCTTTTTCTTCTGGGATTTCTACTTCTATTTCAGGATCTTCCACATCCTCACTTTGGGTATCTTCAACAGGAGCACTTTCAATTTGTAATTGTTTTTTAATTTTTTCTAGTTCCATTACTTCAAAAGTTACCTGATGATCTCCTTTATTTTCAACAAATAAGCTATATAGATTATTTATAAGTTCTTCCTTCATTTCGTATATAGAGAACAGAATAGTCATTTTTTTAGCATAGGTAGGAAGAACATCGGCAAGCATTTTCCCATCCATAAATTGGATTCTAGGATCTGATTTTTTACCTGTTTCCCGATTTGTCCATCCTTCTTTAACGTTTAGCTTAAAATAGACAAATTGGTTTTGAACTAAATAATGGCGAAATTTTAAATACTCTTCATCAAAGATTCTAAATTCATACGTTTCATCATACCCTTCTAGGTTAAACGTAGCCCATCCTTTACCATTTTTAGCGGTTCTATGCTGAACATTACTAACCATACCACCTAAGGAAATATTTTTACCTACTAATTGCTCTAGATAAGATAACTGTTCTAAACGTGTATTACAAAAGTATTTCATTTCATATTTATAATCATCTAGTGGATGTCCTGAAATATAAATTCCTACTACTTCTTTTTCTCGTGCTAATTTTTCCATTGTGTGCCACTCTTCACAAGGAGGAACTGTAGGTTCTGGTATTTGAACTTCGGTAGTATCGCCAAATAAACTTACTTGAGAAGAATTTTCGTTCTCTTGCATCTTAGCTCCATATTTCATGGCTTTTTCTAAAAACCAAATATTATCTCCTTCATGGTGAAAATATTGAGCTCTATGTGTATTTTCAAAACAATCAAATCCTCCTGAAAGGGCAAGATTTTCAAATGCTTTTTTATTTGCTGCTCTTAAATCTATTCGTTTGGCTAAATCAAATATTGATTTATATTTTCCTTCTTTTCTATTTTCTATAATGGTATTTACAGCTCCTTCTCCAACTCCTTTAACTGCTCCCATACCAAAACGGATAGCATAATTTTCGTTTACTGTAAATTTATAAAAAGATTCATTCACATCAGGTCCTAAAACTTCAAGTCCCATTCTTCTACATTCTTCCATAAAAAAAGAGACTTGTTTGATATCATTCATATTATTAGAAAGGACAGCTGCCATATACTCTGCTGGATAATGCGCTTTTAAGTAAGCGGTTTGATAAGCTACCCAAGCATAACAAGTAGAGTGTGATTTATTAAATGCGTAACTTGCAAAGGCTTCCCAATCAGTCCATATTTTATCTAACTTCTGAGCATCATGACCATTGGCCATAGCTTGATCTATGAACTTAGATTTCATTTTATCTAGAACGTCTTTTTGTTTTTTACCCATTGCTTTACGAAGAACGTCAGCATCACCTTTAGAAAAGTTTGCTAATTTTTGAGAAAGGAGCATTACTTGTTCTTGGTACACGGTAATCCCATAGGTTTCTGCTAAATATTCTTCACAAGCATCTAAATCGTAGGTTATTTCTTCGTCTCCATTTTTTCGTCTCACAAAAGAAGGAATATACTCTAATGGTCCTGGACGATACAAGGCATTCATGGCAATTAAGTCTGCAAAAACAGTTGGTTTTAGATCCTTCATGTATTTTTGCATACCTGGGGATTCGTACTGAAATACCCCTACTGTTTCTCCTCGTTGAAAAAGTTCGTAAGTTTTAACATCGTCTATCGGAAAATTATCTGGATCTAAATCTATTCCTAAACGGTATTTTACTAGTTTAACGGTGTCTTTTATTAGAGTTAGGGTCTTCAGACCCAAAAAGTCCATTTTTAACAACCCCGCACTTTCTGCTACTGAGTTATCAAATTGGGTAACATATAAATCAGAATCTTTAGCAGTAGTTACAGGAACGAAATTTGTTATATCATCTGGTGTAATGATAACACCACAGGCGTGTATACCTGTATTACGCATAGATCCTTCAAGTACTTTTGCCTGCTGAATGGTTTCGGCCGCCAAATCACCTTCATTTGCTATGGTAATAAGTTCTTTTATTCGATCAAATTCCTCAGAAGATTTGAGAGCTTTTTTAACATCTCCTTCTTCTTCTTTTAAAAATCGAGCGAGGTTCCATTTGGAAGGCATCATAGCTGGAATTAGTTTGGCTATTTTATCAGCTTCAAATAAGGGTAAATCTAATACTCTTGCGGTATCTCGTATGGCTGATTTAGTTGCCATTTTACCATACGTAATAATTTGGGCTACTTGATTAGCTCCATATTTATCAATTACGTATTGCATTACATCTCCTCGTCCTTCATCATCAAAGTCAATATCTATATCGGGCATTGACACACGATCAGGATTCAGAAAGCGCTCAAAAAGCAAATCATATTTAACAGGATCTATATTGGTAATTCCTAAGCAGTAAGCAACAGCGGAACCCGCAGCGGAGCCACGACCAGGTCCTACTGAAACCCCCATATTTCTAGCAGCTGCAATAAAATCTTGAACAATCAAAAAATAACCTGGATACCCTGTTTTTTCAATTGTTAACAACTCAAAGTCCAAACGTTCTTTAATTTCGGTCGTTTTGACTGGGTTTATTGATTCGTCAGCAATTTCAGGGTATCGTTTTCGAGCTCCTTCATAGGTAAGATGGCGTAAATATTTATTTTCTCCTCTTTTACCTCCGTCTTGATTATCTTCTGCTACTAGGAATTCTTCTGGGATATCAAACTTAGGTAGTAATACGTCGCGATATAGAGAATAGATTTCTATTTTATCTATAACTTCCTGAATATTAATAATTGCTTCGGGCAGATCTGCAAAAAGACGTTTCATTTCTTCTTGCGTTTTGAAATAGTATTCTTGATTAGGGAGTCCGTATCGGTAACCTCTTCCTCGTCCTATGGGTGTAGCTTGTTTTTCTCCGTCTTTTACACATAATAAAATATCGTGAGCATTAGCATCTTCTTTAGCTACATAATAGGTATTGTTAGTTGCTATTAATTTTACTTGATGTTTATGGGCAAACTGTATTAGAGTCTGATTTACACGATTTTCATCTTCTTGGTTGTGGCGCATTATTTCGAGATAAAAATCATCTCCAAATTGTGCTTTCCACCATAAGAGTGATTCTTCTGCTTGGTTTTCACCAATATTTAGTATTTTGCTCGGAATTTCTCCATACAAATTACCTGATAATACTATAATATCTTCTTTATATTGTTCTATTATGTTTCGATCTATACGTGGTACGTAATAAAAACCTTCTGTATAAGCAATAGAAGCCATTTTAGCTAAATTATGGTAGCCTTTTTTATTTTTTGCTAAAAAAACTACTTGATAACCATTATCTTTTACTGATTTATCTTTATGGTTATTGCATACAAAAAATTCTCCTCCAACAATTGGTTTTATTTCAACTTCTGAAACCATTTCTCCTTTTTCAATACTGGCTTCATTTTTTGCTTTAGCTGCCTTATTGTGATTTAGAACAGCACTTACAAACTGAAATGCTCCCATCATATTTCCTACATCTGTCATAGCTACTGCAGACATTTTGTTTTTAGCTGCTGCATTAACAATGGCAGGAATAGAAATTGTAGATTGTAGTACTGAAAATTGGGTATGATTATGCAGATGAGCATATACAGCATCTTCTAGATTTTTAATTGCTTCTTCAGAGACCGTATTTCCTTCTTGTTGTATTTTACTTAATCTTTTTCGAATTTCATCTGAAGCAGATTTTAAATTAATATGTTTTAAACCAATTAATTTAATTTCTTGAGGATTATTTTGGCGAAAACGCATATAATAATCTTCAGGCACATCTAATTCTTCTTGTGTAAAAATTTCTCTTTTAACAAGTTCAAGAAAACAACGTGTAGTAGCTTCTACGTCAGCAGTAGCATTATGAGCTTCTGCGAAGGGTTCTCCAAAAAGAAATTGATGTAATTCTGTAAGTGTTGGCAATTTATATCTACCTCCACGTCCTCCTGGCAACTTAAGTAGTTCCGCTGTTGTTTCAGTACAGGTATCTAGAATAGGCATTTGTGATAAAGTAGAAGCAATTCCTCCTCTATAAAACTCACACCCCATAATATTTACATCAAATCCAACATTTTGACCGACAATATAGGTGGCTTTTGAAAGAGCTATATTAAATTTTTCTAACACTTCTTGTAAACTAACACCTTGTTCCATAGCCAATTCAGTAGAAATACCATGAATTCTTTCTGCATCATAAGGTATATTGAACCCTTCAGGTTTCACAAGGTAATCCTGATGTTCTATAAGTTGTCCCATTTCATCGTGCAACTGCCAAGCTATTTGTATACAACGAGGCCAGTTATCTGTATCAGTAATGGGAGCAGACCAACTACGTGGTAAACCAGTAGTTTCGGTATCAAAAATTAAATACATAGATGTGAAAATTCCAAAATTTTAATAACTTTATTTTCTAATATTTCAGGGTTTTAATCTAAAAAGAGAATTTTCAAAAATACATTTTAGAAAGGAAGAAATCAAATTATTTAAGAAAAGGAGGCTTATTTATAATACCTATAACTTTTCGATTCTTTATAAAAAGTGTTTTAAATAAAAAAGCCTTACATTTCTGTAAGGCTTGATTTTAGTTGTGGTCCCACCTGGGCTCGAACCAGGGACCACCTGATTATGAGTCAGGTGCTCTAACCAACTGAGCTATAGGACCAATTTACTTAGTAAATCTTTATTTGCTCAGAGTTGCTCTCTGTTTGCGGTTGCAATATTAAGACATTTTTTTAATTCTACAAAATTATTTTAAAATTTCTTGACACAATTCAATTAACACTCCATTGGTACTCTTAGGATGCAAGAAAGCAACTAACTTATTATCAGCTCCTTTCTTTGGAATTTCGTTCAATATGACAAAGCCATTTTTTTTTAATCTTTTTATTTCTTCTTCTATATTTTCTACATCAAAAGCTATATGATGAATACCTTCTCCCCTCTTTTCGATGAATTTTGCAATAGGACTTTCTGGATTTGTAGCTTCAAGTAACTCTATTTTATTAGGCCCATTCATAAAAAAAGAAGTTTTAACGCCTTCGCTTTCTACAAATTCTTCTTTATAGGCAGGTTTTCCAAAAAGCAATCCAAAAATCTCATTAGATTCTTCTAAATTTTTCACAGCAATTCCTATGTGTTCAATTTTTCTCATCATTTTTTTGTTTTCACAAATATATCATTTGATAAACTCAAAATGGCAACACTAATTACAAAAAATTGTATGTTTGCAACATGGAGACTAATAGACAAAAAAAAATAGGAATCGTTTTACAAAAAGATTTGGTAGATATTTTACAAGGTGAGGTACGTAAAAACGGCATTTCAAATCTTGTTATATCTGTTTCAAAAGTGAGTGTGACTACTGACTTATCAATTGCAAAAGTATTTCTTAGTATTTTCCCTCAAGAAAAGGCGAAAGAAATACTAGAAGCTATAAGATCAAACACTCCCCTTATTAAACATGATTTAGCTCAACGCGTAAAATTACAGCTACGCAGAGTTCCTAACCTTCTTTTTTACATTGATGACAGTTTAGATTACATCGAAAAGATAGATCACGCATTATCTGGAAAAGACAACCCTATAGAGAATCCTAATTTATTAGATAAAAGAAAGAAATCTTAACTATATTGTACTTCTCTTTTTACATAGCAAAACGATATCTACGCACTTCAAGTAAGAATAATGCAATAAATATCATTAGCCGTATCGCTTCAGTTGGAATAGTAATTGGCTCTATGTCCTTATTTGTTGTGCTATCTGTTTTCAGCGGATTAAAAGAATTCAGCTTATCTTTTAGTAACGATTTTGATCCCGATTTAAAGATTTTTCCAAAAAAAGGAAAAACAATAACAATCAACCCCATTCAACTTAAGGAATTAAAAAAAGCCAAAGGAATAAAATCCTATAGTAATGTAATTGAAGAAAAGGTACTTTTTATCTATAAAGGAAAGGAACATGTAGCTGAAATTAAAGGTATAGACAATCAATTTAATCAAGTAAACAGAATCCAAAAGGCTATTTATCAAGGACAATGGCTGATCCCTGAAACTCCACAAGTTGTCATTGGAAACGTTATTGCTAACAAATTATCTTTAGGACTTTTTGATTTAAATAATATTCTTGAGATTTACGTTCCTAGACCTGGCAAAGGAGCTATTACAAACCCAGAAACAGCCTTCAACAAATCTAATCTAATACCAGTAGGAATTTACTCTATCAATGACGATCTAGACGCAAAGTATGTTTATACTGATCTTCGATTAACACAAGATCTACTAGAATACAAGACAAATGAAGTATCTGCCATAGAAATAAAAACAGATAGCCTAGCTAACGAAGATCTCATAATTAAAAACTTAACTAAAATATTTAGTAACACCGTAGTCATAAAAAACAGAACACAACTTAATGACAGCCTACACAAGATGCTAAATACTGAAAATACAGCTATTTATCTAATTTTCACCTTAGTAATCATCATGACTCTTTTCACTTTGGCTGGCGCCATCATCATGATGATTCTTGAAAAGAAAAACAATTTAAAAACACTTTTAAACCTAGGGGTTACTATAAAAAACATTCAACTAATCTTTTTACTACAAGGATGTTTAATTACTTTCATAGGAGGAATATTGGGTATTGGGATTGGTCTTATTTTAATTTTTATTCAAGATCAATTTAGCTTAATAACAATAACTGAATCCCTTCCTTACCCTGTTAAAATAGAAAGTACTAATATCATAATTGTTTTTGGAACAATTATGATATTAGGTTTTACAGCATCTCTCATAGCAGGTAGCAAAGTGTCTAAAAACCTACTAAACCACTCAAGCTCAACATAAAACTTTTTCGAGTTAATCATTTAATTTCTGTATCTTTAAGTCTTTAAAATCATGTATTATGGAAGTATTTGAAGGATAAAGTATACTAAACTTTATAAAAAATTGCCAAATGATGAATCTTGTAAGGCATATTTAGCACAAATAAAATGGAAAGATGGTTTTATTTGTATGAAGTGTGGTCATACAAAAGGATGTGAAAAATCGGGATATAATTACCAATGTTATAATTGTCAACATGTTGAAAGTGCCACCGTCAATACGTTGTTTCACAAGGTTAAATTTGGTTTACATAAAGCTTTTTGTATTGTGTTTGAAATGACAACTAGTAGTAAAAGTGTATCAAGTATTCAAATGGGCAAACGTTTTGGTATTCGCCAAGGTACTGCTTGGTATTTTATGCAAAAAGTGCGCAAAGCAATGCAAAGTAGTCAGAAATATCCTTTGTCAGAATTGGTTCATGTAGACGAATTTACTGTGGGTGGAAAAGAAGAAGCAAAACAAGGAAGAAGTTATGATTCTAAAAAGAAAAAAGCAGTAATAGCAGTAGAATTAAACCAAAAACATCAGATAAAAAGAGTCTATGTGAAATCTATTGACGACTATTCTTCAAAATCACTAACTCCAATTTTTGAAGAACATATAAGTCAAACGGCAAAGATAGTAACGGATAAATGGAGAGGGTATGAACCTCTAAAAAACTTTACAATAGTTGAACAGCAATTAAGTAATAAGGGAAGAAATTTCAACGAATTACATATTATAATAATGCAATTGAAATCTTGGATTAGAACAATACCAACCCATATTAGCAAATGGTATATTCAAGCTTATTTTGATGAGTTTTGTTTTAGAATAAACCGTTCTCAATTTAAAACAAGTATTTTTCATAAAATTATAGAAAGAATGTTAAATACAAAACCAATTTATCAAAAAAACATAAAACAGATATTAAGTCTATAACTCAGATCGTTTTTATAATCGGTTACACAAGGCAGGTACAAAACAGGCTTTGCGTGTTTTCTATTACATATTACAATTCTGCATTGTCCGTAAAATTGTAAAAATTTTAACTACTAACTTTAATCTACCAAAAATTCTTTTAAAATCTGTTTTGTGATTGTTATTTCTTTTGTAGATAATTTGCTTAATGATTTAATAATTCTCGCCTTATCTATTGTTCTTATTTGGTCTAATACAATCCACCCCGTTATTCCTTTATTATTTAATTCTAAACGAGTTGGATAAGGCTTTGATATGTTTGTAATTGGTGCTATTATTACATTTTGAAGATACTTGTTCATTTCATCAGGTGAAAGCACTACACACGGTCTTATTTTTTTTATTTCACTTCCTATACTTGGATCAAGATTTACAAGGATAATTTCATACTGTTTTATATTCATTATTCAAAAGTTTCTTCTTCAAAAACATCGTCAATCAAAAGGCTGTCGTCTCCGTTCTGGTTCATTTGCATAAATGCTTTATCCCAATTTTTTCTCGTCTGAGTTTTTGGACGGATTACGATTTGTGATTTTTCTAAGATTAACTCCACTTTATCACCAATGTTATACTGCTCCAAAATTGTTTTCGAAAATCTAATTCCTTTAGAGTTTCCGATGTTGATTACTGATAATTCCATTATATTTGATTTAAAACTTATTTGTAATTACAAAGTAATAACAAAATTCATTCCAAAAAAAGCATTTTATCACTTTTATTTTATTGGATGAAAAGAGTTAACCATTTCGTTATAGACTTATTAGAAGATGAAAAAAAACAAGCTTTACTAAAACTTATTGATATGGCTGTCGCCAAGAAAAAACTAAAAGACAACCTGCAAAACCTTTCTAACCTTTAACCCACAAAAAAACACGCCCTAAAGCGTATTTTGTTTTTTACTCTCTGTTGTGGGCACAGAAAACATTTCTGCGCTAACGTTTACCGCATATCCGAGCGATCGGAGTAAGCCTAAAAAGATTGCTGATATACTAGGCATAACTTTAGATTTTCTAATGAATGACAAGCCTCAAGATGACACGGTTTTTGATAGTGATGTAATTTACAGAATGGAAGAATTACAAAAATTACCCGAAGCCGAAAAAGAAAAAATAAACGCTATAATTGACGCTTTCATTAGAGACACTAAAGCCAAACAAACTTTTAGACTTTCATAAAAGAAAAATTTTACCACCATAAACAACAAAAGCAACCTCTAAAGTTGCTTTTGTTGTTTTTATCACTGTTGTGGGCACGATTTACAAAATCGCGCTAACCTTTGCGTTGAGACTCACTTTGTGTTATATCCGAGCGATCGGAATAAAACCATAGTTATCTGGGGCTAACTTTTACCGCATATTCGAGCGGTCGGATTTAGAGGCAAATAAAAAGAAATAAAACTTCTAAAAAAGTTATAAATAAATAGAAAATATTCACATTTAAATTAAAACTTGAAATAAATACAAACGGATTGATTAATTTATTATTAGTTTTTTTTAACAAATTGTCAATTATTTTATTATAAAATTTTAGAAATTTTATAAAAATTAATAGGAAAAAATCAATACAAACAATTACTGGAATTGCTTCTGTTATCTCATTATTTACCCAAAAACTATTTAAGTAAAAGAAAAATAAAAGAATAAAAAAAGACACTATAAAATAAACCGTATCAAATCTTTTGTTTCTCGTATACAAGTGAAGTAAAATAATATTTTTTAATAAAATAAAAAAAACTAATAATGTTAATCTCATATCTTAATTCAATTAATTTTTAAATAAATCAGTGTAAATACCATAATCAAATTTCACATTAACACCTCCTTTAAGTCCTAAAATCCATCCAGCATTTGCGTCCAAATGCATTTCTATAATTTTCTTATTAGTATTCAAAAGGAAGTGACCATTATAACCTGCATGAGCACTCCCTGCACTCCCACCTATACCTGCATTAAGATTTAAACCAAGAAAACTTAAGCCTGCATTACCATTTCCTTCTAATGCATGTGCACCAATACCCATTCCTTGTTTATATCCATAAATACCTCCATCACCAAAAGTAAAACCATTTTTTGCATTAGCAAAAGCCTTAAATGCACTACCATCTAAACCCCCTTGAACATCAAACCAGTTCTTATAGCCTAAAGAACCATTTATCTTACCTTCAATTCCAGAAATCTCTGCTTTTACATCGTAGGCCACTTCTGAAGAATTATTTGATAAATCCATATTAAATGACTTTAACTCAGTATTAAAATGGTTAGCATCATCATCATTTCCAGCTCTAAAACCAATTTTTGCACCAGAAAATTGAGCCGTATTCTCATCAAATTTATTTTCAAAAGGACCTCCATAAAACCCTTTCCTTTGATATGTACCTTGAACAACAATTTCATCCAAAGGCGTTGTAGGATAAGCTTCTCTTGTATATATTCCGTTAGTATCTGTTTTTTCCCAATAATCCCCTTTTGGCTGTGAATTGGCATCAACTTTTGGATTTGTAGGTTCCAATCCTTCTAACTCAATCATATCGATAAGCCTGTTACCGCTAAACTGATAAGGAGAATAAAATGGGTATTTAGAAGTCAAAGGGTCAACAGCAAAAAATCTTCCCACCCTCGGGTCATGCATTCTAAAAGTATAGTTTAAGGAGTTCCCTCCTCCTTTAAGTTCATCGTCTTTCTCCTGTCCTTGGAATCCATAACGGTAGGCCTGGCTTGAGCCGTGGCGGTTTGGAATCAAGCTGCCAAAAGGGTAATAGTCATTATAACTAAGAACGTCTGGCATAAAGGTAAAATTATTTCCTGAATTTCCAATAAATAATTTACGATCTGTAATAACTGAAAGTACATTTCCTAAATGATTTGATAATTCATAATTTTTATCGCCTACTAAACGATATGCTTCATTTGCTGGTCTTTCTATTTCTGATATAGATTTTCCTTGATCAATACCTTCGCAAATATCGCCTATCCCGTCTTGGTCTGCATCTAACTGATTTCCATTAGCGTCTGTTTGACCTTCTGATTTACCGTTTTTAGTATCGATACAATTATCACATCCATCTCCAAATCCGTCTTCATCTCTATCTGATTGGTATTGATTTGTTAACGATAGATAAGTTGGATTAGCATCACGTATAGCAAGTGCTTGTTGATCTTTAGGATCTATAGTTACATAATCAATCCTAGGATTGTATTTATTTTTACAGTTGTCACAGTCGTCTCCTACACCATCACCATCGGTATCTAACTGATAATCTGGATTGATTGGATTAGGAGTAGGATTATTTTTCTGACAATTATCACATACATCACCGTATCCGTCTCCATCGCTATCTTTCTGGTCGGGATTAAAAGTAAAACGACAGTTGTCTAAACGTTGTTTTCCGTCTTCTTTGAAATCAAGTACTCCATCTTGGTCTGTATCTAATGCTTGAGGTCCACAATAAGTGTCCGAATAATCTTTGGATGTTAAATTGGTTATTGTTAAAGGTTTTACAATATTATCTTTATCTAACATATCGGTAGAAACAGATGTCGGGGTTTCGTCAAAACTAAACTGGTGTTTGATTTCATCTATTGAATAGGTAAAATCGCAAATTTCAGCATGGGCAGAACCTAACGACCAATCTTGGTAGTTATTATTAGGATCATAAAAGGCTAAGTAATTAGCTCCTAAAGCATTATTAGGTAGTGTTGGAAAATTAATTAGGTGTTGCTCATGTGGTTCTATGTTACCATATCCAAATGACCAATTTAATCCTGAATCAACTTTATTTGCTTTATATATGTTTCCGTTTACATTTATTTTAACATCAAATTGATTATTACCATTTTTATTAATGTTTACTTTTAAATTCCATTGGTTTTCTGGTATTTCTGTTGGTATGGTATAATCTATTGTTTGTACATAAGCATCAAACTTGTTTCTTTTACCTCCAGAGCGCGTTGAATATACACCGTAATCTCTTTTGTGTAATACTAATTTCACAACTGGTTTATAGACAAATACATCTGGGTTGGTTGACTTACGTATTTTTTCTATAAACATAAATGCGGAGCTTCTATAATAAGGTCCTGCATCGATCCAATCTCTTTTTGATAGATGATTATGTAACGATAGTAAAAGGCCTTTTTCTGGTGTATTTTGACTGATTTTTATATTGGTTTTTAAAACAATTGAGTCATTTATTACCCCTGCATCTGGAAAGAAGTTTAATCCATATTCAGAAGGACTTTGCCAAGTTTTACTGTCTTTTATTGTTTTTAATTCAATTCCTTTTATTTTGGAGGTTACCAATCCGAAAGGTGCTGTTTTTTCTAAATTACTCCATTCTTTTTTAGCTAATTTGTTTTTTATTGTTTGATTAGTGCTGCTTAGGTCTAGATCTGCGTTTTGAACTCCCAAGCGACTACTTCCGTAGATATCGTGTTCTACCAAACGAAAAGTTCCTGACTTTGTATCTACTGGTGTGTTTATGGGTTTTATTTCTGCTAAAAATTTAGCATTTGTTTCGGTACTAAATCCATTAGACAATACAATTTCATTTGAGGCTTGTAGGGTTAGGTTTCCGGTACTTTTTACGGTTGATATACTATTGCTACTACTTGAAACATAAATCCCTTTGCTGGCTTTCTTTATTTCCGTACCGGATACGATATAATCGTTTAGGTATAAATTAGGAACCACAGGTTCTGTAACTATTGTATTTTTTTCGTTGGCTTCGTATACGGCCATTACATTTCCTTGTGCATCTCTTTGATAGTAGGTGGTATTGTTTTTTTCATTTGGTCTACTAATCGTTTTTGCTATCCTGTTGCCTAAACCATCGTAATCAAAAGTAATGATGGTACCGTTATCTTTGGATACTTTTTTTACTTTTCCATCTACACGCCAATCAATGGTAATGCCTTCTTTTTCATCACGGATTAACTGCCCGATAGCGTCGTATTTATAATTATCGGGGTTTTGATCGTCTAGATCTAGTGTTGTATCGTTTGGATTATTAGGATCATTTGTAAATGTTTTGTTTGGTACTGTATCGTCTATGTATGCTAATTTATTAGTACCTGGAATATAATGGTATGAAAAATCATCCATTAAATTATAATCTTTTTGAGTGATATTATTATCTGTTTTCTTAACGGGAGCAGTTCGTTTTAATGTAAATAGGTTTCCATTAGAATCGTATTGATATTGACTACTTAAAGATTCGTGTGTTTGATTTAGGGAATTGATTCCTATGGAGTTCATTGTTTTAATTCGGTTGAGCTGATCATAGGTGTATTTATTAAACTGCGAATTTAATTTTACTTGGTTTTCATCAAGTAAGGAAGTTACCATTTCTTTAATATTACCGTTGTATAAATTCTTATTTGTTTGAAGATTCATACCTTGTGATAAAGAAAAAGTATTGGTGTCTAAAACAGATTTTGTGTTTTGCCTTGAAAGATAATCACCGCTATAATAGTTTAATGCAAATGCTATGGCATCTTGACCAACTGCATTTGTACCATTTAAGGATCCATCATGACCAATATCATGGCCTATTTGCTCAGAATTTACAGCTTTGAGCCAACCTTGAAGTGTATAGATATAATCTAGACCTTGCACTGTTTTATCGCCTATTATGGTACGAGCAAGGGGACCATGCTGGTAGTATTCATATTTAGCATCTTTTTCCCATATTATATCATCTGTACTGGTTTGTACTTCCACAATACGATTATCTGCATCATAGGCATATTTGTGTATGAATTGATCTTTTTGTCCTGGTTGGTAAATAACTTTATTTACTTTTCCACTGATTAGATCATAGTCATAAACTACTTTTTTAGCGTCTTGTTGTAAATTAATAAGATTTGCTGATGTATTTCTTTGTACAAACTGTCTTACATTGCCGTGTATATCATAATCATAAAAAATAGCATTGTCGTATTTGTTAATATCTACTAAGGTAGAAGCTTTATCAATATATAGAACTGCTGTAACTCTTTTTTGGTTATTATCTTCATGGCTTTTTCCTATATATTTTAGAGCATCTGGATGTTGTTCGTCATACAGGGTATGGGTAACTTGTTGTTTTAAATATAATGATTCATTGTCTTGTTCGAAATTATTAATAGCAATGCCTGATTTTAATAATCTTCCATTTTCATCAATGGTAAAACTAGAAGGAGCAATAATTTCTCCTGCTTGGTAAATTCTACCTAGACCATCATATTTTGTAAAACTAAAAGCGGTACAAATACCATTTGAACATGTTATACTTTTCTTTTGATTAGCATTTTGGGAAGCAATAATTCGTCCTAAAGCATCGTAAGCAAAACGTGTTTCACCTCCATCAGGTGTTTTTTGCCATACTAATTGGTTTAAGGAATTGTATTTGTATTCTGTATTAAAACTATGATTAGCTTCTATAGCTGTTTGTGATGCGTTTTCTGGTGTATCATTTTTTTCTCTAAAGTTGTTGATATTGATATTTAATGGATCATTATCTTTAGTGATTCCTAGCCTACTTACCCCTTTAGGAGGTATAGTTTGGGTTAAATTACCAGCTTGATCATAATAATACAAGGTGTATTGATATTCTTGATCTTTTGCTTCTTTTGTAAAAGTTTCTTTTAGATGATCAATTGCTTCTTTGATATAGTTCGTTACAAATTCTTCTTTTTTTAAGGCTTTTTCCTGACTTGCTAAGACTGTTGTATAGGTTTTAGTAATAGATTCATGAAAGATTTCGCAAGGTGTTTTTGTTTCATTAACTGTAAATTTTAGATCTGGAACCATTGGAGCTGGTGGACACACTTGGTTTTCAACTACGTATATATTATTAATGTAGTTATTCCATGACATACTATAATCGTTTGATGATATGTAAAGAGCATAACTATCTATTGCGCTTATAAGATCTTTATATCCGTAGTTTAGTTTGGTAGCCCCAAATTCAGCTATACTAATGTATTTATAATTGGTAACATCCGAAATAAAGAATTTCTTTAAATAATATAAATACGGAGTTGTTATATAGGCAAATTTAGCATTACAAAAATACTCATCATTGGCTGCTAAATATTCTGGCAAAGTATAATTGGGTAGTTTTGCTTTCATTCCTTCAACATACTCTTTCCATTTTGAGCCACAAGCTAAAGGCTCTACTTCCTGAGGGACACATTTTATACAAGGAACTTCTTCTTCTTTTGTACAAGAAGGCGGTAATTTTAAACAAGAAATTTTACCTCTAAGATACCTTTTTTCTAAATATGCTTCTTTTTTTATTCTTTGAAAATTATAGATATATCCTATTTTTATTTTAAAAGTAGTATAGGTATCATCATCAAAAATTAGATCATAAAGATATCTATTGCTATAATTACTATCAAGGTATAAATCAATAATTTCTAAATTAACACCGCAGGATGAATTTTTACCAAATGCAAACGATAATTCATTTCTATTTAATACCCAATTTGATATGACTCTATTTTCAACAGGTAGCGTTAAAGGTAGAGCCAATAACGAGTTAGGGCTTATATTTTCAGGACTTTTATATCCCTCTTCATATAGATATTTTTCGTCTAAAGCAATATTTAACAATTTAGTTAAATTAGTTTCTACATCAATTTTTTCTTTGCAAAACTCTAAACAATCAATAGATCCTGTTATTATTTTATAACCAGCCGGTTCCATTTCCATTAATGTCCCTTTGTATTGATAAGAATGCGTTGGCACTGATTCATAAGGATTATTATGAGCCCAAACTGTAAAGGTTTTATTATCAGTATTTAACTTAAAATTAGAAAAATGAGTAATTGCATTAAAATAATTTCTATGTGTCTCATAATTTCCTGAATTTAAATAACTTAGTATTAAGGAAAAATCACAATTAGCAAAATTATATTGCATCCCTTGAACTTTACTACTGAATTGAGAGTTTTTAGGAGTAATCCATTCTGTTTTAAAATTATCAATGGTTGAACCATTAGGAATGATATAAGGGTCTACTTCTTGCCATTCTTTTGGATTATATGATGCGTTATTATTAGGTAATTGTCCTTTATTATTTTTTTGAGTTGACCATAAATGGTTAATCAATTTTAAAAGATTAGCTTCTGCTATCTCTTTTATAGATAGCTTTTTTGTACAAATACATTGAAAATCTTTTGTTGCAAGTTTTCCTTTAACAGAACTGATGATACCATTATTATTGATAGAGAAAAATTGAATATTATAACTATTATCAATTTTTATACTTGTGATTCTATCTGTTGGTAAATTACCTTGTAAATCCGTAACGTTGATTAAAACCTGTCCTGTAGTTGGTAATATAAATTGAAAACCATCTATCGTTTTTTTGTATTGTGCTGCAAATTGAGTATCATTTAAAAATTGTTGAATAAAATTATTTGCATAAGGATAGATGCCTGAAGCGGGTGGCGATTGAGTTGAATTATAGCCTGTGTTTAAACGGATACCTGTTGTACTATTAACTGTTTTTTCAGAAATTAATTTATTAATTATTTGTAAAAGGTTTCTTTCAAAATACATTTTATTGGTACAACCAGCAGTTGCATCAATAGTTGCTTGACCATTTACATTAATGGTTCCGTCTTCAGTACAGGTATCAAGAGGAGCTTCTGTGGTTCCTTCAATAAGAATTTCTTCAAAACATGTTTTTAAAGGATCAGGATCAAAATCAGCCTTTGCGATAATTTTAAATTTATAATTTTTCTTTTCTCCTCCAGGAACTGCATATATGTCCTTAAATTCAGTTATATAAAACTGGTTGCCGTACATAGACCAGTCTGGGGCTGATGCACTGGCACCTCGTACCGTTGGACAAGAAGTAATATAGGAGGTTGGGTTGATTATTTCTAGTTTAATTTTTTTATTACTAGCGTTTTCGTCTTCAATTTTTAAATCTAAGACTGTATTTGACACGATATAGCCTTTTATTTTAGGAATTGACGTTAAATCCTTTATAAGGGTTCCTGCTCCTAGGCTTTCATATAATTTATTAGTTAGTTGAGCTATTGTATTGGCAGGAATTTCTTCTGTATTATAGGTAGGCAACTTCCCTATTGGATTATAATCTTTTTGAATTAATCCATTTAAAAACGACTGCATGTCTAAAAGTAATGGGCATTTTTTAGTTTCTAGGTATAGGCTATTATTAGCTGCTGTAATGCTGTTGTCTAAATTTTGATCATCACTGGCCCCTGAATCATAAAAATAGTCTGAATCTATGAAACGTTTTTGTTTGTCTTTATAAAAAATTCTTACGTCTGAATTGTCTATTGCTAAAATATTTTGTGGATAAACACTTACATAAGATGTTTTATAAACCTTTTTTAAATTGTCTATTGCATCGGAGAAAGGTGTAAAAGGATTTCTTTCATCTATTTCTTTTGCAATAGTATTATATGTTTTCGCATACTTTCTTAAAGTATATCTAAATTTTTCTGTGTTATTAATATTTCCTATATAGCCATTGTATCCTTTATTTTTTATGCTATAAATATTTGAAAAAACAGTTTTTATTTTATTTTTAAAACTGGTATAATAGTTTTTGTAAGTAAGCCAGATTCTATCTTTTTGTTTTTCATTAACATTATTATTAATGTAGTTAATTAATGCGCTATTATTTTTAACGTTATGAAAAATACTTATTGGTGCTAAACCGTTTCCAAATAAAACCGTGTATGCAGCGGCTTGAAACATATTCATTTTATAATCTTGACCTTGGTATTTATAGGTCATTCCTTCATAATTTTCAGTTAGAGCCTCAATAATCAGGTTTTTTCTTAATGAACTCTGAGATGTACTCTCTACTTTATTGTAATTTAAATTATAAAAAGGATCTTCTTCTAAAATTTTTATACCTGTAGCGGAACTTGGATTTTCGATTAACTGTTTGTTTTGACTAGCTATTTTATAGGTTTCTATTTCATTTAGAGCTAAATCATAATTATCAGTATTATTTCCGTATTTGATTAAAGTATTCTCGCAAAGTGCTTTATTATATTCGTAATAATAATACTCTGGGTGATAAGCGAGTAAAGATTTTGCCCAATTTTGTTTCCAATTTTTAATAAAATCGGCTATGTTATCAAGATATTGAGGGGATACTAGGTATTCATCTTCATTATCGCCTTTTTTCATCCCTCCTAATCTATAGTTAGAGGTTACTGATAAAATATCCGTATCGGTGATATTTTCAGGAAGTAATGGAGTATTAGGTTCAATAGGAGGCAAATAAGTGTTTTCTGCTATTTTTTTAACTGTTACCCACGCAATAGATCCATCTGCATTTTTATACACTCCATCTGATGGGTATTTCCAACTAAATTGTGATTGTTCCTTAGTTACTGTTTTATTATCTCCATACGCATCTTTCCCTATAGGATAGCTACCACCTCTTAATAGGTAATTATATTCATTAAACACACTCAAATCATCATTAACGACTTGAATTGTATTATTAGAAGGATCTGGTGTGTTAGTATTTGTATTAGTTGATGTATTTGAATCGGGATTACTAGCATTAATTACAATATCAGTAGTACTATCATCCATATCAGGTTTAAAAATAATTCCTTTTATTGAACCGTACTGTCCATTTGGGCTTAGATCTGACAGCAAAGTTGTTTCCATAATATGACAACTTGTAACCATTTTAGGACAAAGATCACGACAAGTTTGCAATGAGAAATCAAATTCTTTTTTAAATAAATTCTCATCATTATTTATTATTATAGGATTTAATGAAAGGTCTTGATAATTTAATTTTCCTAAGGTATCATAGGTAAAGATGGTAGGAGCATATCTGGTATTTAATTTATCTAAGACATAACCGTATTTAGCAATAGCTGCATATTGATCAAAAATAGGTTCCGAACATGTTTTATTATTGTTTTTATCAAAACAATTGCTAAATTCTATTTTTTGATTTTCTTTTAAATAGTTTTCTACTAATGTCTTTTCACATAAACCACATGTTATTTCACAACCGTTTACATCGATTTGAACATTAAATAATTCTGTTTTAGGATTACAGATATTATCTTGTTTTGAAATTTCGTATAAATAATCTTCAGCATAAGCGTCTAAAGCATCTTTGTTAACAACTAGTTCTTTTGACAACAAATAACTTCCTTGTGACAAATTTTTAGCTTCTAATTTTTGAGTATTATAAGCTATTAAGGGTAAATTTCCTTTTGGATTTTGTGTATTGACAGAACCTATTGTTTTGATTGGATTTCCTTCAAAATTGAGTCTTTCATTAGCACAATCGTCTTTTAAACTTATTTTTAAATCATAAACAAAAGGATATGATTTGTTTGTTAAGCAATTTGGTTGAAAGGTATTTTTACTATGTTCAAGACCGTAATCAAATTTAATGGTAGAGGGTAAATTTCCAACAACTTCTAATTTAGAGGTTAAATCTATTCCGTCTTTTAAAATACCAAAACGGCCACTTGATTTTTTTTTGTTATTAACTAATAAATCTGTTTTTAAATTGCCTTCTGTTGCTAACTCGGGTAAAGCATCTAAATTTTCTGGTGATTGTCCCACTAAAGCTGTTGCTATTGTTTTTCCTTTAGGATCTATATAACTAACACTCGCTTGACCATTAGGATCTATAACTGTGTTTTTTTTATATTTATTTGCAAAACCTACTTTATACCCAAAAATACGATTTAGTTCTTCTTGACTTGGTGTAGAATATAAATAGGTCATTTCATGACCTCGTCCTATTTGATGATCTGAGCCTACGCCTCCTTTTTTATAAATTCGTCCTGTATTATCGGGTGTGTACACTATTTGAGAATAGGGAAATCCTTTAGCATCAGGTACGTAATCCTGAAAATTATTAGATACTTTAGCAGCTGCGGAATAATAGTTACTAGCCCCCGAACTGGTATTCATTTTATTAGATGTAGATACGCTACAATCTGTTTTTTTAGGATCATCCCAATCAAAATCTAAGTGAGAAAAAACCGTAGTTTGATTTTTATTTAGTGAGTCAAAATATTTTATAGCACTATTTTCTAAAGGCACGGGTAGTACTTCTATGGCAGGACGTCCTTGATTATCATATATTACTTCTCCTACGATAGATTGGTTATTGGTATTAACTTTTGTTACGGTTTGTCTATTTCTAAGTGAACCGTCAAAATAACTTACGACTTCTTTTTTCTTACCATCTTCAGCAAATGAAGATTGGTACTGCCAATTTTTACTGTCTTTTTCGTGTGGAACTACAATTTCAATTTTATCTTGCCAATCACTTAGGTTTTGAAATTTTTCTGCATTTGTTGTAGACCATTTTCCGAAATAAATTTTTGATACGTCATCTAAAAAACGACCAACAGGTCTAACTCTATATAAGAGGTATCCTTTTGAAAATATTAATGGAATTCTATAGCTCAGTTCTTTCGTTTGAATTCGGGAGCTATTACGCTTAAAGTCTTCTTCTGTAAAAGGAATATTATTAGGCAATTTAGGTTCACTCCCTTCTCCATAATTATCAATCCAAGTCCATTCTAGCTCATATTCAACAGCTGGAAAATTAGGATCTTTGTTCCAACTAATTTGAATTTCATGTTCTCCTTTTGCTTTATCTAAAAGTGTAATTTCTTCTTGAAATCCTTTGTAGGTAACTAAACTAGCATTGGGTTTTACAGCGGTGTCTTTTATGTTAAAATATCTTTCTGTACTAAAAATTAATTCAATAAAGACATTGCTTGGACTAGTTAATGTAATAGGTTTGTCATCTAGATTGGTATACATTACTGATAATACTTTTATCTCTGCTTTATGAGTCCCTGCAAGTTTATATACCACAAAATCATTGTGTTTAAGATTTTCTGTGGTCTTATTATGGGTTATAACAAATTCTTTTATTTCAGTATTTTGAACGTTGTTTGACAGTACTCCGTTATTAGCATATCGTTTTATTTCTAATTTTACAATAGCTTTATAACTTACATTAAATTGAGATTTTACACTGGTGGAAGAAGAGGTCTCTCCAATACCATAAGCGGATTCGTCTAACCCAATGTGTATATTTATTGCCGAATTAATAGATGTAAAATCGGATAATTTAGATTCATTAGAATTGGATTTATTTAATTCTGAGAATTTTGAATCTGTAATACTTAAGGTAGGCTGACCGTTTAAAGCAGTTCCTATTAATCGATTGGATTTTTCCTCAATATATTGTGACCATCCCGCTGTAATATTTAGAATTAAAAATAACTGTAGTAAAAATTTTAAAACATTCATTTTGGAATGTGAGGCTATCTTTACTGAAGTTTTCTTTATTTGAATTGTACTCATCGCGTATTCTTTTAATAGACTTAACATACGAATTAGTTTCTATGTTTTTTAGTTTATAGTTTTGCTATTTCCTTGAATCAAAAATCTTATATGACTTGTATTTTGGTAAGGCTATAGCTGTTTTATTATTAATTTTTACATACAAATCTGAATTAATCAAATCTAACTGTACATTACGGTTATAATGGTTGTAAATCATTTCTAACCTTGGAAATTCAGACGAATCTTTTTTATAATCTCTTGAAAAGTTATATTTCGTATTATAATAAAAAACTTGTTTTTTGAGTGTATAATCTTTATTAATTTTCAATAGAATTTTTGAATATAATAGTCCTGAAAATTGTTTCGGAACATAGGTTATTTCCCAATGATCTTTATAATCTTTAAAGGAATTTTCTTCACAAAGACGCACAAGATTTTCTATATCTTTAGTTAAATTAGATGAAGATTTTGGCGCATTATTTATCAACATTGTTTTATGTTTATGATCAACTTGTATCACATACTTTGTAGTTGTAACAATATCATTAGTACCTACTTTCATTAAAACTTCGTTTTTTGAGTTCTTCATAAATGATCCTAAATAACTCTCATGAATTACATTTGTAAGGTGATTTTTATAAAGGTTATACTTTATTTCAAACTTTAATGGTTTAGGTTCTGTGTATTTAGTAATCATAGATTTCATTACTTGATCACTTGTTTGACACCATATAGACCATGAAATTAGAAAACAAATGTGAATTAGAATATTATGTATTATTTTCATTAATTAACTTTTATATAATTACCTGAACGGGTTTCTTGTATGGTCTTAATTCCTTTTAAGGTTTCTTTTTTTACTCTAATCAAACCTCCTTCGTTATCGTACTCATAAAATGTAGCATAATTATTTTCGTCTAATTCGGACATCAATTTGAAATTTTCTGGATCATATACAAAAGATTTCATACTACCATTAGTAGGATGTATACGGATATCATCAAAGAAAACAGGGGTTCCTTTACTATCGTTAACTAATTCTATAATCATGAATTCAGATCCAACAGGAACATTAAATTTTTCATTTATACGTTGCCATCCTTCTACGACTTCTCCTTTTGGTTTAAAAGCATAGGTCATTATTTTTTTTCTATCTGCATTTTCAAATGAAACTTGAATTTTTACATTGGTAAATTCTTTAACTTGAGTATTTGTATCTTCTCTTACCCAAGCTCCTAAAATATAATTTTTTGAATCAAGAATTTTTGTTGACTCTACAATTCTACTAGGTTCGGGCTGAAACGAATAACATTCACTACATTTTGTTTTTCCTCCTTCATAAGGACAGCCAAGATCTGCCAAAACAATACCTTTAGATAAAAAATCATCATTAACTTCTTCTCCTAAAAACTTGAAATCAGGTAATGGAAAGTAGTCTAATTGAAAATTAGGGTTTTCATTTGGTTTAAAGTAAGAAGGAAATATACTCGAGTTTTTTGGAATTCGTGCATTTTCAAGATCAAATAAATATTTTAACGATAAAGCTAAAGATGATGTAAGAGCTCCTTCTTGTGTGGTACCAGCAATCGACTGTTTCAATTTATTTTCTGAAAAATTAAGGGATTCTACTGAATTATCTTCTTCTAATAGATTTACTTCGCTTATATTTTCGTTCACGCTATTAGTTTCCTCTTGAATATCATTTTGAACGACCACAGGTTTTGATGTTGTATAATTAGGGTCTTTTCTCTTTAAAAGAGGGAGGGTTGTTTCTTTATTATATACATAATAACCATTCTCTACTCCTATAACAAATAGATGTGGTTTTTTTTCTTGACCACCCGACAATTTGTGTAAACTTTTGTTGTTAAATTTAAGCATTGTAGCTTGCAATTTATCTAAATCAGTGGTTTGTGAACCATCTGTAATCATTATAACCATATTTAGTTTTAAATATGATTCTTTAGCAAGAAATAAGACTGTTTCTAAACCACTTCTCCAAAAATCAGATCCTTCACTTAAGCCTGTAACATTGTCTTTTTTATTGTATTTTTTACAATAATTTGAGAGCCATGGTAAAAAGTGTGACTTCAAGTTATTAGTGTCAATCTTAATAGGTGCAATATAATCATTACGCCAAGTGTTTGGAAGTGTATTTACTGTAACTTCGCCTTCATCTGTATTAGACATTCCAATTACGGACAGATACATATTTCCTCCCTGTTTTTCGTTTATTTCTGCTTGTTGGGTAAAATAGGCTGATAATTGTCTTTTCAACTGTGCTCTTTCTCTTTCATCTAATGAACCTGACTCATCTAAAACTAAAGCTACATGATTTTTACATTTTTCGAGGAGTAATTGTTCTGGACAAAAATTAATATGACGTATTTCTACTTTGCCAGGTTTTGATCCATCTGACAAAATGAGTTTACCATCTAAATTAAGATAATCAGATGATGTATATCCCAACAAATCAAGATCGGAAAAACTGAGATCTTTATTGGTTGTATTCCAATCAGCAGCTATAAAATCAGGTTCTTTATCTATAAATTTCAAAGGACGAAACCAGAACTTCATACTTTTATCATCCATTGAAAACCCATAAATCCTAGGTAATGAATAAGTAATATAAGGTTTAAGATCAATTAATTCGTCGCAAATATATCCTGAAGGAATACTTTCTCCATTAAGTGTTTTTTGACGTAAATGATTCAATAAATTCAGAACAAGTTTTTTTACTACAGTAGAATTACCATTGGCAGTAATACATGATTGAAAACAATCTTGTGCTTCAAAAGGATAAAAGAATTCAGAAATACAACCTTCGGCAGTGGTTATTTTAAGATTTAATCTATAACTTCCCACTTTAGTAGGGGTATATTGATAATACCCTTTCATTTCTGTAACCTTATCAACAACTACCCCCGAAGGATCAACCATGCTCCAACTATATTCTACATCCTTTGCCGAAGCGGAAAAAGTAAAATGAGAAACCTTTCCAACACAGTTTACATTCATCTTT
This sequence comes from Flavobacterium sp. TN-1, assembly GCF_052828645.1. Taxonomy (NCBI): domain Bacteria; kingdom Pseudomonadati; phylum Bacteroidota; class Flavobacteriia; order Flavobacteriales; family Flavobacteriaceae; genus Flavobacterium; species Flavobacterium sp. TN-1. Next base: position 1,204,519 of record NZ_CM128253.1, on the reverse strand, counting down.
TTTAAAAGAGCTTGTGTTTTTTCTTTAGTTTTATTCAATTCTAGATCTTTGGTCGGATTTTGTCCTTTTTGAATAATGCTACACCATTCAACTTCATTAATGCGTCCTATCATCTTTCCTTCTAAATATTGACATCCATTTTCAGAACCACCCGTATAGAATTTTTTTAAATTATCATATTGGTCAACATACTCTACCCATGAGTTTACTGCTGGATTATGCTCTTTATTAGTAATACTCCATAAACTTTGGAAACTTCCTTGTGAAAAAAATTCATCATTAGTTTTAGGTTCAAAATTCAATATTACGCCAGGAAATGGGAGATCACAACATTCTACAACCTTTACTTCTAAAGGATTAATTACTTTTGAGCAACCATCTAAAGTTACCGTTAACTCAATGCTATTTGAACCCGGCATACTAAAAGTAACACCTGCATTAGGTGTATTAACAGTACTAATAATCTGACCTTTAACATCTTTGAATACCCATTGATAAGTAGCCTTACTTAAATCAATATTCTTATCATCAGGTTCAAATCTTAAGTTCTCTATAACTTTATTACCACATTTGTAATCCGTTATTCCCGAAGCAACAACAATCTTACCTTCGGGTCTCGGACCAATAACAATTTTACCATCAGGTATATTACAAGGGCATTTCTTTACCTCTGTAGTACTTTTATAATCATACACACAACCTGTGGTGGTGGTAAATTTTAATTCAATTGTATTGATTCCTACTGTGGTTAAGGTGTAATTTAAATTCTTATCAGAAGTGGTATAAACGATGTTTCCATTTGGATCTTTTATGGTCCAAAAATAAGTCCCGCTATTGAGCTGATCTATCGTTGATTGCAATAAGTCTGTTACTATCAATCTTGAACTAATAGGATTATCACCACAGGTATACGTACAGGATGGTTTGCACTCACTTCCATCATCCATATAAAGACGTGCAGCTAACGACTTACAATTGGTCACATTGAGCGTGATGGGGTTTCGTTCTAATACTAGATTCTTATGATCAACATCTGAAATTGTTATAATCGGATTTTTTGATCTACAAATATAAACTCCTGCGTCTGATGCTTTAATATTTGTAAGCTTCAATTCTCTATTATTAACGGAATCGTCTGTAATAGGCATACCATCTTTAAACCACTGAAAAGTATCTTCATTAGGTAAATATCTACCATCTTTACACATTGTAAGCGTTATATTTACTCCAATATTTGCATTTATAATCTCCACAAAATCTGTCCTTTTTTGAGGAGCATAAGAAAATCCTTCATTACGATTAGAATCATATATATTATTACCAACAGAATTCTGAAACGAAGAAAAATTTCTTTTGAAATCTATAAATCTTAAATTATTATTATCACTTAATAAAGCATGCAAGTTTTTTTTAGACACATCTGGAATTTCGCCATAAAGATCATTATTATGAAAAGTTAAAGTTGTTAATTCTCTACAATTAATCAAAGATTTTGGTAATCTTCCCGACAAATTATTTAATCCTAAACATAAACTTCTCAATGGTGAGTTTAATGGAATATTTTCAGGTATACTACCTATAATTTTATTATTAGCTAAATCGATTCCTCTTAGGCTTACCCCTTGAAATAACTTATTTGGTAATGGTCCGTTGAGGCTATTATAGGAAAGATCAAGAAACCTTAATGTAGGTGAATCAAAAAAATGCTCAGGAATTCCTCCAATAATTGCAGTTCCTCTAATTTGAATTAGATCAATCTTTTCCAATTCACCAAATTTTCCCTCAAGTGTACCATACAATTGATCTTCATTATTTAAACTCAAAATAAAAGTTTCTAAATTAGATAAGTTACTAAAACTAGGTAATTCACCTGAAAAATTAGATCTGATAATTATTCTCTTTAATTTTGATAGGGCATTTATAGATGCTGGAATAGCGCCTCTATAATTAGATCCCTCAAGTATTATTTCTTCCAAACTAGACAAATTTCCAATATTTGGAGAAATAGTAAACGGAAGATTTTCACAATGAAACACACTTAAGCTTCTTAGTTTTTTTAAATTATATATTGAATTAGGTAAATCTTTTCTTAATTTATTACATTGTGACAAATCAAGGAATTCTAAATTTTCTAAGTTATTAAAGACATCAGGTAATTCACCTTCAATATCTAAATTTGTATAATAATCTAACATACCCAATTTCAGCCCAATAACTTTTCCATTTGCAGTAAAAACTCCTTGCCAATTTGAATTTCCATACGAATCAATTACAGGTGAGTTGAAATCCCATTTATATTTCAAATTCCTATTCCATGAAGAACCATTAGTAGCATCAAAAATAGCACGCAAAGCTGATCGTTCAGCAGTAGATACGTCAGTATATATTTGTCTATTTAAGAATTTCTTTTCTTTTCCATATTTCTTGATAATATCATTTACTAACTGTTTCTCTTTTAAGATAGCATCAATTTCTTTGTCAATTTCAGATTGCGCATTTATAGAAGTTCTATTATTTGTTTTTCCTAGGTTTTGTTTATTTCTAACGAGATCAAATCCTATTTCAGCGTCGTTATAATTTTGAGCCACAACGCCAAAACCATTTAGTAGAATAAAAAGATAGAGATATATGTTCTGTATGAGTTTCATAAATTCGATTTTTTTTCAGTGGTACAACAGGAAGATCACTATTAGATTATATTTATAATAACGATATCTATATTGTATTATATGTATCTGAATTATTTTGTACTTTTTGGAACCGCTGGACCGTTACAGTTTATTAATTTTTTAGTTAGTGTTGCCTTGGTTTGAGCCTCCACACGAATACTTTTTTTACCTGTATGTGCTTGTTTATCAGTTATAGTAATACGCTCTTTTTTCAGGGCTTCTTGCCAATTAAAATGAGATTTTATTGGATTGGTACTCTCGTTAAAGTCATAATCTTCAAAACCATCAAAAGCAAGTTCTTTGTATCGGGTATTAGATCCTACAGCTATAGGAAAACGGTTGTTATAACCATATAAAGCCGTAGAATATCGATTCAACGCATCTTTGTTTTCAATTTCTTGTCCCCAAGGATTAAACTGTGAAATTTCCGAAGCAAAAGTCCAGGATTTATATCCTTCTGTAGATATTTTCCAAGTATTGGTTCCTGGGTCATATATATAAAAGGATTTAAAATCATTAAGGAATCCAGAATGCCTAGGATGATGATCTTTATTATTTCTACCTGTAAGGTAAGCGTAGGACTTTATGGGTCTGTATATACCCAGTATATTATAACAATATGGGTTGTATGATTTTTCTTCTAAAATATCAAAATCTAAATTAGAATTATCTTGATTGTACTGGAATACAAGTTGATTATTTGCATCAAAAATCATTCTAGGCATATTTCCATTGCATTGAGCTGGCCAAATATCATTATACTCTATAGCCGAAACATTAACAATTTTGTAATCATTCCAGTTTTTAGATAAAAAAGGATTGGTTCCTAACGATGTTTGATTGGTTACAGGATCTTTTACTAAGTTTTCTAATGGATTTTTCATTAGCGTTACGCTTTGCATAGAAGCACTCGCCATATTAGCATACCCTGAACGAATAACCTTAAATTTTCCTTGATCTACTACTTTTAAATTAGAATTATCATCGCTGATTTTATCACTTACTTTAACACCTTTTTCGTCAATTAGATCAAAAGTACTTTTATTATTAATAGTATTAATATTAACCACCCATGCTCTAAATTCTTTGTTTTTAACCTCTTTTGGAGAGGCAGGAGTAACCCAAACTTCATCGCCTTCAACTAGATAATTAGAGGCAATTTCACCACCTGTTAACTCATATTTCTTACGAAATGGATCAAATTGTAAGTCCCATTCTAAGCCTAAATTTAGCGAAGCTTGGTTCATACGTTTGTAAGCCCAATAAGCAGGAAAATTAAGCGAATAATACTTATCATTAAACTCATTAATGGTTTCTGTTAATATAACTTCACCAGTGTTAGCATCCCAAGCAAGATTACGTGTACTTACTTGAGAACCTAAGTCGTAAGCAATGGTTTCCCTTAAAATCCCTGTAGAGTGCACTACTTTTGTTGTAACTACAGTTTTTAAAATATTTTCATGATGAGAATATATAGGTAATGGAATGGGGACAAAAATAGGAACTATAACAGGCAACATTTCGGTATTAAAATGTATTCCTATATTTTGTGTTTCTGATTGATTAATTCTAAAATCATTGATTACATCATAATCTACTCCTACAATGTTTTTTTCTACCTTTCCATTTTCATCTATAGTAGTAATTTCATTATTAAGATTTCCTTGACCTGAAACTTTTTCTGTCAAGTTGTCGTAAATATAATCCATACCTGAAATTGGGGTGTCTTGCCCTTCTGCATACACTTTTTGGCTTTTAAGTTTTCCATCCATATCATTAGTATGAACAAAAAATCCTTGACTTAAAGATAAATGTGTTTTTACATCTAGATTTAATAATGTACCAATATCTGAATGATCCCATTCAGGAGAAATTTTTGTAAAATCAGCAATAGTAGGATACTCTCTTGAAGTATAAAACTCAGAGACTACCTGCCCTGTAGCATGTTTTTTAACAACTATTTTTTCTGAATCTGATATCTTTTTTTCTCTCGTAAGATTTTTTACGGCTACTCTTGCATAGGTAATTTTAGGAGATGGATAAAAACATTCTCCCAAAGGCATTTCAACATAGTTTTTCACATCGCCCCCTAAAAGTGTTTCTTTATGAGCGTGATCATAGAAAGGTAAGACTAACGGATTTTCTTTACACCCAATAGGTTCATAAGTAGCTACTCCTGATGAATTTCCTTTTTGATCTTTGTAAATATATTCTTGACCATAGGCCTGCATATAAGCTTCCTCATTTTTATGTTCAGTCATTACATCCCATCTGTCTTTTAGCTTTATTTCTTTTACTCTTGCTCCTCCCCCAAATTTTCGTCCATCAGGCTGCATTAAACGAATCCATGATTTGTTTGGAATAAAATACATAGCAATGTATCCCCCCTAAATACAGATACCCAAATACACTAAAACATAAAAACCCCTGAAAACCCTTGTAAAATAAGCCTCTCACGAATGTTGGGAGGTTTTTTTTTGAAAAATACAAATGCCCAGATTATACCATTTGCTACAGTTATGCTACCGTTTGAGGATGCGATATTGTACCATTTTAATGATACACTACCATTAGCAAGACAAATATAGCAAAAAAAGCCCTTAAAACCCTGTAAATACAAGCTTTTAAGCTATAAATACCCTAACACACCACCACGCTAAAAACCCTTTTTAAAACCAATTTAAATGCGATTTTACAAGAAATACGACTTTTTGTATTTTACCTGTTTTTTTGCAATGGATGAACAGTTGGGTGAACAGTTGGGTGAACAAAAATAAGATTTAAAAACACGACTTACACCCTATACCCTAGTATTAAAAACCATAGTTAAGGCGTAAAAATAGCCACTTAACCCCCCTATAATTGCAATAAATACATATAGCTATAAGTGTTATGTTTTTGATTTTCAATTAAATAACGATTTTAAGCCTTTTTTTACACCTTCTTTTATTAGCGTTTTATGCATCTTACACCTCCTCCAGCACCTCGTTTTTATGCACCACACGCATATACACGCTACTAACCTGCCGCTCTGTTACCGCCTTGCCTTGTTGTGTTAGCTAACTCTTGTTTTAAACGGTCTAACTCGGATTCTAAAAATGCAATTTGCTTTTCACTCTTTTCAGAGTTTTTTTCTAAGAGAATGTTTTTGTCTTTAAGTGTCGTTATCGTTTCCTTTTGGCTCTCTATAGTTTCTTTACGAGCCTCAGCAAGCTCTTTGTAGTCAATACCGCTATTTTCTTGAACTGCTTCTGTAGTATTATTGGTTATGAGCATTTCCCCATTACCAGTTAATAACCAACCTATATTTAAATCAGTGTATTTGGTATAAATTTCAGCTATAGCTGATGAATTAAGGCTTCCTTCTTTAGCTTTTCCTTTGAAACTTCCATATGTCATTCCGATAGAATCTAAAAAAGATTCAATTTTAAAGCCTTGATTTTTAGCGTAATAAAGCAATCTTTCTTTTATGTAGGTATATTTTTCGTCCATTTATTTGTTTTTTAGTATAAATTTATACTATATTTGCCACATCAAAACATTATAACAATGACAAAAGTAGTAGAATTATCGGAGATTGTTACGATTTGCGAACAAAATAAACAAACAGGCGATGTGTACACCTTATCTAAGATGTTCAACATGACCACCGATGCAATTCGTATGCGCATATCACGCAAGGACGAAAGAACTTACAGAGCCTTATACATCATTGTATGTCAGCGTGAACAACTTATAAATGACTTTAAAAACCATCAATATGAATCAACTAATTAACATTACCAACCAAAACGGAACCTCAGTAGTTTCAGCAAGAGATTTACACCAATTTTTAGAAAGTAAACAAGAATTTGCGACCTGGATAAAAAATAGAATTCAAGAATATGGATTCGTTGAAGATGTAGATTATACGTCGTTTGATGAATTTATCAAACGAGAAATTGGAGGAACAAAAAGAAAAGAATACGCTATTACTTTAGATATGGCTAAGGAGTTGAGTATGGTGGAAAAGACAGACAAAGGTCGTGAGGCACGTCGCTACTTTATAGCGGTCGAAAAAAAGGCACTCGCTCCACAGCTATCAGCAACGCCGTCGGTTTCAGTAATTGAAGAAAGAAACAAAAAGCGTGATGAGCTATTACTTCTTATCAGAAATAATCTTTTGCAAGGCGATATTAAGCAAGTAGCAATAAGTAATGACTGGAGTTACGAAATGGTTAGAAATGTAGTAAGGCGAAAACACTTTAACTCTAAAATGGTAGAGGCTTTATTTAACAAGGCAATGAGTAACAAGCAAAATCAAAATATTGAAATCACCGAAATGATTAATCAATTAAAATACCAGTAATGAACGACCTAAACGCACAGTACCGAGCGCAAATAGAAGCCTTACAAAAGGAACTTGAGCGCAAGAACAAACAACTAAAAGAGGCAACCACGCTCATTCAGGAACTACACGACTTGTTTGCCTCTGAATTAAAAGAGCTTTAAAACCTTATTATATACAGACAATGGAACAGACAGTTATTATAAATATTGATAAGTTAATAGATAATATCTCTATTACTCATCCCTCACAAGCTGATAATCATCAAGCACTTAATGAGCAACCTGAACACAAAGAAATAGAAGTATTAATAAAGGTAAGCGATTTAAGTGAAATGATTAACGAAATAAAAAGGCTTCGTTATCACGAAGCTACTACGGTAGGGCTTTGGGCTATTGACCAAAAACCCTCAAAAGTAAATCACAAATGGATTAGGAAAAATGCTTTTAAGATTAAGAAACTCGGTACTCATCCCTTATCCTAAGGCTAAAAAACGAACCTTTCGAACGTGCATTTAAGAAGTCTTTAAAAACATACTCGGGTACACGATGATATTTATAGAGCATACCAGACTTAAATTTTACATATAAAACAGAATTTTCGGAATCATAGCCAATAGCACTAATAACAGAAGAACGAACAGCAATCATATTACTATATTTTTTGATTAGACACCTCAAATATAGTAAAAATCCCGCCACGGCATTAGCGTGGTTTCGACACCACGGCGGGAACAAAAACTAAAATTCAAATGGAAAAAGAAACCCCATACGAATACCACGATAACAAACTGGGCGTAAAGCTCAAGTACTTAATTGCTGATAGAAATAAACATGAGGATAGTCTTTGTCTTTTTACCTATAGAGCTTTAAGACAAAGACTAGATAGATTTAGTTCACAAGAAGAAGAGCTACGTCGTGGATGCTATGGTAAAGATGCATTAGTAGTATTCGAAAGTTTGGACAGACGCACTAAAGATATTCTAATACTAACTTTTGGAGAACCTGAAAAAGAGGTTAAGAAAAATTGGTTTGCAAGTGCTTATATGCCTGATTCATACGCTAGGCAGTTTTTTGAAAAACACACCTACGGTGAAGATAACAAAAAACTGAAAAGCAAAGATATAGACTTGTACACAAATAATGCTTCTGTATTAAACACAGTAATTAAAATAAAAGAACAAAGAAAATACGGTAATAAAGCAAGGCAAGTACAAGGAGTTGATATTTGGGAAACCTTAAGTAATGATGTAAATGCGTTTAGAGAAATTACACATAATTTACCTACTTCAAGTCATGGACTAAGACGTAAAATTAGAGAATACCAAAAAAATGGATATGCTTCGCTTATTTCGGGCAAATTAACAACCAAAAATGCGATCAAGGTAAAATCAAGAGAGCAAATGGCATTGCTAGATGAATTGATTTCAAAACATAACAATTTTGAAAATCAAACTATATCAGAAATATACAACGCATTAGCAGAACGTTTAGAATGGAAGTTAATAACAGCTCAAACAGTAGGTAACAGAAGAAAATTAAGCAATCTAACCACTTATGCAGGTCGAAAAGGAACAAAAGCATTGAGTAATAATATTCTAATGCAAAACAAACGAAGTAAGCCTACTAAACCAATGCTTTACTGGACACTCGATGGATGGATGGCTGAGCTTTTATATCAAAAAACAACGGTAGATAATAAAGGATATTCAACAACTACATATCACAATCGATTGACAATTGTTGTAGTACTTGACCCTTTTAACAAATATCCTGTAGGTTATGCCATAGGTCAGCAAGAATCTTCTGAATTAATAAAGGAAGCAATGCTTAATGCGGTAATGCATACAAAGGAGTTATTTGGTCAGTATTTCAAACCTGTACAATTACAGTCAGACAACTATCAGATGAAGAAATTAAAACCAATGTATGAAGCCTGTACCAAATATTTTACCCCAGCAAAAGTGGGTAATGCAAAAGCAAAAGTCATTGAACCCTACTTCGCTCACATAAATAAAAAATATTGTCAAATGTTTGAAAATTGGAGCGGATTTGGGGTTGAAAGTGGAAGTAAAAAGCAACCTAACGATGAATATTTAAACAAAATTCGTCACTCCTTTCCTGATGAAGCAGGTTGCCGTATGCAATTAGAGTCTATCATTTCGGCAGAACGATCCAAAAAACAAAAAGAATATTTACAACAATGGAATGCTGTCGAAGATGAACTAAGGCTTCCGTTTGAAAAGGAAAGTTTCTTAATGGCATTAGGAAGCACTACAGGAGGGACAAACAGATTAACTGGAGAAGGAATACGATTAAAAATAAATGGCAGTCCAGTATTTTATGATTGTTTCGATATGAGTATGAGAAAAAAAGCGCATTTGGACTGGAAGATTCTCTATAATCCTCACAATTTAGAGGAAGCCATAGCACTGAGCCCAGAGGGAGATTACCGATTTGAATTGGAACAAAAATACATTCAACCTATGGCACTTGCAGAACAGTCTGAAAACGATACAGCTCAAAGATTAAGGATAAAAGAGTTTAATGAAAAAACCACAACATACATTATTGAGAAACGTCAGGAAAATATTGAAACCTTAAAGTCGGTTTTTGAAAATCCTTTATTAAACGACACACTAGCAAAACATTTACTAGTAGATAGTAGAGGACAGCACAAAGACACACAAAATAAAGAAAGAATGCTACAAGTAAAAGCAGAAAAAGTGATGCTAAAACAAGAAAAAGAAAAAGCCAAAAAAGAAGAAAAAACGTGGCTTGAAGAGCAAAACGAATACATAAAAGAGAAAATTGACCTAACCAAATACGCACAATACTAATGACAACAGAACAAAAAAACACAATAGTAAACGCACTAGAAGCATATTTAAGCAAATATGATATATCAGCAAATGTATTTGTTGAAAAAACAGGAATTAACGAATCCTACATCACTAACATGCGCAACCGAAGCTTTAAAGTAGGTAAGACAGAAATTAAAGAAAAATGGTTTATAGCAGTTGCCAAAAATATAGGATTTGAACTTGAAAAAAATTACTGGAAAAGACAGTTTACAAATCAAACCACAGCTATGCTAGCGGTTTTGGAAGATGCTAAATTTTATGGTTTGACCAATGTAATTATAGGCGAAACAGGATGCGGTAAAAGCTATACAGCTCAATGGTTTGCAGATGCGAACCCTCAATATATGTTTATTATCAAAGTAGGCTCTAGCGATAACCTTTCGGATCTGATTGATAAAATCTTAGAGGTAACAAAAATTCCTATTTCTAAAACCAAATCAAAAAACATTAGTTCGATTGTAAAATATTTTAAAAAGCTAAAGTTCGAAGGTTATAAGCCTATGTTAATTTTTGATGAGTGTGAGTATATGAAACAAGCTACTTTGTGTATGATGAAAGAACTTTACGATGACTTGTTGAAAGAGTGCTCTATTATACTCATTGGCACAGATGAACTACTAGATAAGCTAGATAAAATGCGAAAAAGGAAAAAGGAAGGAATGCGCCAGTTTTACCGTCGTTTAAAATTTAGAGTTAGAGTACTACCGAGTATCGATACTTCTTTTAAACTGTTTTTAAATGAAATTGAAGATAAAGATTTAAAAACCTTTTTACAGCGTAATTGTGAAAATTATGGAGAATTACATGATGCCTTAGTTCCAGCCATGCGTGAGGCTGATAGAACAGGTGAGCCTCTAACGGAAGATTTTGTTCGTAAAGTTTTAAATATACCAAAAACAATGTTTTTATAATGGAAAATACCCTAATGCAACCTACAGATGTAATTGCAAAAGCATCGGAAATAAAACAAGAAAAAAAAGCGAAAAAGCAAAAAAGTATTATCCCGCTTTCAGATGTTTTAGCTCAAAATTTTAAAACAATTAAACTTGAAGGCGAATGGTATGAAGCTTTTGGAGAACCACAAGACAAAGGGGTTTGGTTAGTTTGGGGAAGTTCGGGAGGTGGTAAGAGCTACTTTGTTATGCAGCTCGCAAAAGAGCTCGCAAAAACAAAAAAAGTACTTTACAACGTGCTTGAAGAAGAAACCTCCGATACTGATTTTATAAATCGAGTAAAAAATGTAGGGATGAATGATGTTAAGGATAAATTCAAAATGCAACGTCACGGTTATGAAGACTTGGTAAACTTTCTGAAAAAAGCAAAGAAAAGTTATAATCCAGAAGTAATTATAATTGATAGCCTACCTTATTTCATTAAAACATTTGATCAATACATAAAATTAAAAAAACAATTTCCTAGTAAAATATTCATTTTCACCGCTCACGCTAAGGGAGCTAATCCGAGGAGCGAACTAGAAACGAGAGTGCAGTATGATGCTAAAATGAAAATTTTTGTAAACGGTTACTTAGCATCTTGCAAAGGGCGAACCATAGGACCTAACGGTGGACACTTTATAAGTTGGAAAGAAGGTTACGAAAAAGTAAGAGGTACAATAGAAAATGAATAAAAATGCAAACAACAAACAACATTCACAAGCTACTTGGCATAACGCCACAAAAATACCAAGAACAAGATTTTGAACGCTATATAGGCTGGTGTGAAAGTGTAACCAGTAATACTAGAGACTTTCAAAAAGTAATAGCCAACTCGCTTATTAAAAATTGGTACAATATGGAAATGAAAAAATGCGAGCTAACTTTTTTAGAAGATATAAAAGGCTATAGCAATGCAAGTACTACAGACTATATTCAAGCTTATGACAAAAGTGTGGTCAAACTATTTAGCATTTTCCCAAAGTCATTACTCCAATTAGCTAAGAAAAGACCTCCCGTAAATGAGCGGTGTATGTACCAAATAGGATGTGTACGACTTGAACCTGATTTTTTAACACTTAACTAATAATGAATCCGAACGAAATTAAACAACGATTAAAAGTGCTTTACTTGGTATTACAGTTCCACTCGCAATACCAATCTAAGTTCACCACAGGCGAACGCATAGTTATCAATCAGGAACGAGGACAACTCTTGCAACTGCTACAAAACACAGAACAAGAACCTCGACCTGTACCTGCAAGTATTGAGAAAAAAATTAAAGAAGTGCTACACTTAGTAGATAGCATTGACTGGATTCCTTTGAATTTTATTGATTTTATAGACGAATAGATTTAACCATGAACACAGAAGGAACAATAGACATCAGTAAGATGTCAGTAGCAGAACTGGAAGCCTTTTTGAAAAAAAAGAAAGACAAAGAGGCTAAACAATTAGCTAAAGAAAAAGAAACCTACGAAAGGGAGCGAGACGAAAAAGCGCAAACGATGGTCAGAACGGCAAAAGCTTTTTTTAAAGAACTCAGCGAGTTCAAACAATATTGTCATATAGAAATGGAAGACCAAGCTAATAAGCTGGCTAATTATGGCAAAATCAGGGGAAATAGTAAAGGTGGTTTTTCTATATCGGACACAAACGACAGCGTTAAAGTAACCCGCCGTAGAGATACCGAGCCTGTGTGGGATGAACGCTCTAACAAAGCCGTGGAATTAATAAAAGACTTTTTAAGTGATTCCATAAAAAAACGTGACTTGGATATGTACGAAATTCTAATGAGTTTTTTAGAGCGTAACGAAAACGGCGACCTCGAGTACAAGCGTGTAATGGACTTATACAAGCACGAGGACAAGTTTAACGACCCACGATGGAAAGAAGGCTTGCGATTGATAAAAGAAAGCTTTAGCAATCACTTAAAAGGCTATGGCTACGAGTTCAAGTTTAAAAACGAAAGTGGAAAGTGGGAAAATGTAATCTTAAATTTTTCAAGTTTATAGTATGAGCATTGTAATTGAACCCAAAACCGACCACGAAAGCTATTTAGTAAATGGCAAAGAAGTGTATAAAAACAGTTATAACCATTGGTTTTCGCCCGTAGAACTAACCACACAGGAACGTAAAGCCTTCGAGTTATACAAACGTACGGATAGAAAATAAAGCTTTTAAGAAACACACTAGGGCAACCTATAAGATTTGAGTTTTTTGGTTGATTGGTGACCCCAAGTAGTTTAAATGGAAAAACTTAATGATGCAGGTTCGAATCCTGCCTTGGGAACTAAATTTTAAAAATAAGTAAACATGAATAATCTTACAGTACTAATTTACTACATCTATGTAGTCGTTATTTGTTCACTAACTGGATATGTGGTATTTATTCTTAACGAATCAGTATGGTGGTTTATACCCGCCTTTTTATTAATTCAAATTACTCCTTATTCTAAGAAATAAAAAAAATGCGACTAGGTAAACCAAAAAACAAACCAACTGACGGAACGTTCCTTGGCTTTACGCAGGTGGGGCTTTAGAATGATAAACTTTCAACTTGCACAAAAGATTATTAAAAGCACGTAAGCTGGGTTTAAACGCTAACCCCCACTTGCGTAAAACCAATGTTAGCAGATGTAATTTATCCCTTTCGAGCGTGGGATGCTCACAACATAAAAAATAAAAACAATGTTACAATTAACGAAAAACTTACAATTAACAAGCATTGACGAAAACAATGTTCAAGGCGACAAATTATTAGCAGTAGTTTGCTATTTCACATTCTTTGGTGAAGAAGGAATCGCTTACATTTCAACCAATAAATTAGATGGTGATTATCCTTCTTATGGTATGACTGAAATTTCATCGGAGTTAAGCGATTCATTCAATGACTTACTTGAAGATGATGACAACTGGCAAAAGATAGTTGCTAAAGTGAAAGAGTATATCAAAGAATGGGAATTGCAAAATGCCGATTAGAACGGTGTGGTGGCAGGGATAAATTATTTCTGCTAACTACCATATTTGACGAAATGAAACTCGCAAGACAAAAAGCCTTGGAACTTTCTAAAAAAAGAAAAGAAGTAAAACCCATAAAATATATTTTGAAAAGATGACAACAAAAGTAAAACCTGTGTATGACCCGAATGGTCAAATAACTGACCATCAAAAAAAGAGCATTCTTAAACTTTGTAATTACGATATGGCGTTTAAGGACAAATTAATCCTTCAAGCGACCAATGGAGCGACCAGCTCAATTAACAAACTAACTCAAGCGCAAGCTACCAAAATAATGAGGAAATTTGATGGACACAAACAAGCACAACCACAAGAATCCTCACACGAGGCGAACTGGGGTAATTTTGACCCTAAAAACCCTCAGCACGTAAAAATACTATCCGTATTGCGTACCGCAAATATTACGATAAAACACCATCGCTGGGGCGAAGTAGCAGATATGAAAGGGTGGTTTTGCCATTTTCTGCATTCCAAACGATCACCTGTTCAAAAACCACTCAACAAAATGACCAAGGAAGAAGTGACTAAAATCATTGTTGCCCTTGAAGGAGTAGCGGTATGGAAAATGAGCATTTAAAAAACTGCAAGCACAAGCGCACCATAATAAAAGTACTTAAAGCATTTTGCTCCTGCGAAACCACCGCCGTAAAATGCCTTGATTGCGGTGCTTTATTAACCGAACCTAAAACAGACTGCAGATGAGCGATATACAGGAATTTATAATAAAACATACTTCACAATTTGAATTACATCTAATAGAATTACAAAAAATATTTTCCTCTTATATAGAGGAAAAAAACTTGGTTAGTTGTAGTACACCAATGGTTTATAAAGACGACCTTCCAATGAGCTTAACCTATTTTATTTCTTTTACTGCAAGAAAAAAAACACATTCGGAGATATTAAGAGAGCAAATTGAATTTCAAATAAAACAATTGACTGATGAGAATAATACTTAAAATAAACTACGATGCGAATGTAGCTATTATAAAACTAATGTGTCAAATGATTGAAGCCCAACCTATGACGAAAGAGGCAAAATTGGTGCAAAGTATAATTTTTGAAACATTGCCTAAATTTCAAAAAGCAAAAAATACAGCAATTGAAAACCAAACTGTTTTTATAGACTCAAAAAAAAATACGATTACGTTAAAATATCACCAAGCCTATGCTTTAGAACAGTTAATTATCAATTTAATTTTTACGGTCAACTGTTTTCTTGCAAAAAAGCATTTAAACGATATTAAAGACTTTTTAAATCAAAAATTAGCTTAAATGGAACAACTCACAACTATATACAGTGTCAAAATGCCGTCGGGTGAAATATGGCAATTTAAATACAATTTAAAAGGTGTTTTAATTGCTTTTAAAGCACTCGATGGAGAATTAAGCGAAAAGCAAGAAGAGTTTTTATACTTAAAGGGCAAATTTCCTTGGAAAGAAAGTCATATAAAAAATTGGAAAACTGAATATAAACACGTTCAAATAGAAGTTGGAGAGCCGAATATTGAGTTCGAGGTGTTTTGGAAGCTTTATCCTTACAATGCTCTAAGTAAAAAGAAAATAGCCCGTGACAAATGGGGAAAACTCAAAGAAAGCGAAAAGATTAAGCTATTAATGAACCTACCCGAATACAAAAAACTAAAGGCTAAAGAAGGTACTGCCTTTCCTTATGCGGAGGTTTTTATAAATCAAAGATGGTGGGATAAGTAATTTAAAAATAAAAAAGATATGGCAAAACTAATTTTTAGAACAAAAAAACCAAGAAAAGACTACGTAGGTCACGAGTCTTTTATGACCCACGAAACGGTAAATTTTATTGATAAATTACCCCCTTCGGAGACACAAAGTGAAGCTCATAAACTAGTTCAAGAATCAATGTGGGAACTTATCAAAAAACTGAAAGAGATAGGTTACGATGAAACGAGGGTAGGATTTTTTATACATTATTCAAAATAACAAAAGGCGATATATGTCACAATATTTCATAAAGGTTTCAAGAACCTATACTACAAAAAACAAAATTCAAGAGATTTGTCTGAACGAGTTGAAGGAATTAAACTTCTCCCTGGTGTCAGATTTAGCAACGGCAAAGAAAGTTATAAAAAAACATTTTGAACAAGCCGTAAATAGCTATATGGGAAGAGCCAAGCATCCAGAACTAAAGGAATTTGACAAAGCAGGAAAAGGGGCAATATCTTTCTATATTGAAGACGTTATTTACCTAGATGTTTATCCTGTTTTAAATGTGATTTAAGATGAAACTAAAATTTAATACTACAATAAACGGGAAGCCTAATTATTTCATAGAGCGTATTCATAAAAGTTTTAGAATAAAAGAAGTGTACATGATTGCAGGTTTGTGTCCCCAAACACATTATCTCGTAGGATATAACTTTAGAGCAAAAGACATCTTACCACCAAAAATTCACACGATAAGAAGGGATATTGAAAACCTATGGAACAAAGGTGTAACAATCGAATTTTGGGCAGGTGATTTTTTCAAATTTGCGCCTGAAATTCCTGTAATAAGTACACAAAAAATAGTGATCAAGCATATTTTAACCATTCCAAAAGGGGAATTGCGCCCCGTCGTTTGGATAGACGATAAGCTCTATTTTGATATGGCTGGTATTAATCATCCCCAAATGTTAGAACTAGCTCAAAACGACGGTTTTGATACGATTGAAGATTTTTTCAAATATTTCAATAAAGACTACGACGGTAAAATTATTCACTGGACTACAAAAAAATACTAATGACTCCAGAACTTTTAAAAATAGAAAAACATCAATCCTTTTTTAATGGGATGATGGTGGGAACTATAGTTACTGTAGGGATAATTTTTGCACTGATTATATTAACAGAAAGCTACTGATTTTTCAGTAGCTTTTTTTGTGCTTAAAAGTCGCCTTGACCGATATTCTTTTTAGGTCTATTTTTGTAAAATGGCGTACAATAAAAACAATTACTTCAAGCGTGCCCGCTATATCATAGCGGTTTACAATGCGCATAAACATGAAGATGTACCCGACACTAAAATTATAAATCAAATCTTCCCGAAACATAATATTTACCTTTCGTACCGTCAATGGATGAACATCAAAGGGATGAGTGTTCCTAAAGAAAATCCAGCCAATCAACTTAGTTTGTTTTAGTTTTTTTGTTTTTAAGCTCATATTTTAATTACTTTACATTCTAATTAAAACAAATAGTTATGAATATATCTAAAAAATGGACTGTAATTGTGTTAGTAGCCATAGTGTTATTTGCGTTTGGCAAATACAATGAATATCAAAAAGGAAAAAGTAAAAGGGAAGAAACTCAAGAAGAATCAGAAATCAATGTTAATGACAAAGCTATAAAAGGGCTTATGCCAGTTGATATCTATATGAATTTAGAAAAAAAAGGGTATCAAATAACTAAAAATCATTCAGCTGAATATGGTAATATAATTAACTGTAAAAACTCTGATTCAGGTATTGATTATATAGTAGATGTGTATGGAGATAACGAAAATCCAGTTTTAGAAGTGCGCGCTACAGCTAGTCTTAATGGTATGGATTCTGAAAAAAAGATAATTGCTGTTAAACCATTTATTAAATATATATCCAGCATTCCTTATGAAGGAAGCAATCCAAGTAAAATTTCAGATTGGTTAGAAAAGAACTTTGATAATAATGGTGCTTCTATTATAGTTTCAGATGTTAAGTTTACTTTGAATGCTCCGACAAAATTTGTAAGAATGTTGAATATACAAAAAAGTTAATGAATTTTTCAAATCTTAAAAGCCACTATTAAGTGGCTTTTTTTATAGCATAATCTCACCGCTAAAATTAAAAGTTACATTCTTATATTGGTCATCCTCCAAGCTCCAATCCTCGTATGAAGTTGTAAAGGTTAGCTCTCGAGCACGCATTCCTATTTCGTTGTTATTACGGCTTTGGGTATTGGTGTGAGCTAATGGAGTAAAATAGTCCTCATTCCATCCCTGCAGTGCGTTTACTACTTTTTGTTCTATTCGTAAATACTCTAAACCTTTTTCTTTGACCTCTTGAGGTGCTAAATGATGGGTTTGCGAATAGTTGTTAAATAATAACAGTATTGATATTGAAGGTTTCACCAGCTTAATATTTTGCCCCATATACTCCACTGGAGCGGTGGGAAAATCAATAAGCATCGTGGGGAAAATCATACGCCTGTATTCGTCTGAGGCTAATTGTCCTAAGTCTTGGTCTATCCATAATATTTCAGGAACTTCTTGAGTAATTCGGTTTTGAATAGCTAAGAAGATTTTTTCGAAAAATGAATCCATACGTTATTTTAATAAGTTTTTTAAATCTCGTGTAACTTCCCTTTTTATAGCATTGTTTAATGTAGGACTGTCGTTTTGGTCTATAGGCATAAATTGGCGTTGTTCAATATCTACATTACGAGTATGCGCCTTTACGGTTCTTTCTCCTGTTTTAACGGTTACGCTTCGGGTGCGTTCCGTACCATTACGAGTAAATAAACCCGTTCCTACACGCTCTGTTTTATACGTATTGCGGGTATGTGCTTTTACGCTTACTACGCCCTTAAATCCCTCGTTATGCGTTTTAGCATAAGGTATATTGTTTTTAATGGTAGCTTGACCATTTTGAGTAGTGAAAAAATTAGCTGACCGTAAAGCACCCGTTTTCACAAGTGTAGTGCCTTTACTTTTTTTCCACTTCTTAAAGGTTGCGCCTTGAAACCCCTGAGCTCTAAAATTACCATTGATAAAACGTAAGGTAAGTTCACCCGCTACACGAGGGAAGGCAACGGAGGCGTATTGTCTGACCTCTCTTGCATTGTTTCTAAGTGCTTGTTCAAATTCTTGCGGTGTCATGTTATCGGTTTTAAAAAATTTGTATATTTGTAGTGTCAAGAGGTCAGAAATGACTATGGTTATAGGAGGTCTAAACAATCTCGGCTATAATCGCCGCCTTGACTAAAAAGCACCTTCTAACGAGGTGCTTTTTTATTTCTTAAAAAGTAACACTCCTTTCCTTGTTCTGTTCAATTCTCCTGTATTTTGCTCTTTAATGTCATATAGGGTCACTGCTTCCATTTTTTCATTTACAACCAACTTTAATGTAGCTTGTTCATAGTACTTAATGTAAAACCTAGAATTATCATCTAGAGTATTAAACCATATTTCGTCGGGATCTTTTATGATATTAGTGGCTTCTGTTCCATATTCAAAACGATTTTCTTTTTGCTTTTTTAAGATATGTTCTTTAAATAAATCGTACGATTTTCTTTTTTTACCTTCATGTGAAGGAAAAAGGATGTCTTGCCCTAATACATCTCTTAAAATAAAGTCATCGCCTGTGTGCTTTTTTTGTTTTTCCCACCAATCATAATATTCTTGTAAACTTGTTTTTGGGTACTCAGGGAGTTTGTTAGTTTTAATTTGATCTAATGAACGCAAACCATATTGTTGCCAGCTCAGGTTTTTGACCTCACCATCTACATTTTTAAAATACGGGTGATTGTCATTGAAAACCAATCTACTCAACCCTACATTATTATCAAAAGGCGTGTTTTTAATATGCGGGTTTATTGCTTTAGCGGCTTCAATAGCAGTCATTTTCTTTTCATTATTAACCTTCTTTCCTGGTATAACAGTACACCTGCAGTTGAATGCTAGAGGCGGGTAAATTTTTTTCCATACTGGATCCGATTTTAAAGCCGTGAACTTATCCAGTACAGCGTGTTCTGGACGCACTCGGTCATCGCCCACGGTTGAAAACTCTAAATACTCAGTATCTAAAACCTCCCATTTATGTGCCATAATAGCACTTTGTTGTGCTGTGTTAAATTCTGTGTTAAGGAAGCGGTCGTTAAATAATAATCCCGCATCGGCTATTTTCTTTCGATAAGAAGCGTAACTACGTATTTTTCCCTCTTCGTCCAGCATAGCGTCCTGAAAGTACAATAACTGAGTAAAAGACTTAGCCGCACTAAAAGCATAAATATTGTGCTGGAGGTGCGCTCCTAAAACCGCCCTTTGGTCGTCGTATTCAAATTGCGTAGCTCCCAAACCTTGATAAACCGCATCCATCAATATTCCCGCCGTTTTGAAATACAAATCTGAGGGTACATCCTCGATATTTCCATCTAGTATTTTTTTTGCAATTCGGTCATATATGGCATTCCACCCTGATTGGTCAACCAAATTAGGTAATGACCCACCACAACAATCACAAGAGTCACTATAAAGTGTGTTGATTTGCCCAACTAGTGTTGGGCTTGGTCGAAAAAATCGGCTAATCTATTAAGAAACCCATCCATCAAACGTTTCTTTTTCTTATCCTCTAAGACGTTTTCTTTAGGTTTTTTTTGAGGTTTTTCCTTGCTTTGCTTTTCCTCCTCACTGTCCTTATTCTCGGGGATTATTTCTTTTGCTTGCTTTTCCTGCATTTGTTTTTTTAACTGCAGGTAATTTTTTGGCTTGGGAATACCATAAGTGCTATACCAATAGTCGTCGTCAATGGGTACTTTTTCACAAACGACTGTATCAATTTCCAAACGTTGTTTAAGTTTGGCTAAATTAAGTTCTAACTCAAAGGCGAATTTACCTCCTTCGGGATTAAACCCATAGGATTTTAGAATAGCGAAAAACTTTTTGCTATTAAGGTAGTTCTCTACCATAATAAGGTCGGAGGCGGTTATTTCGTCTTGTTGTTCCCCATGTTCTTTACTTTGAGCATAACCAGAGCTTTTACTTGACGATGTGGTTTCGGTGTTCCCTAAAATAGCAATTGCCATTTCTTCATTACACGCCCTTTTAAAGGTGTCTTGAAGTTTACCGTCGCCATTACTAGCCTTACCGTCTTTCATTTCAAATTGCGCCTGCTTGGGTAGCATAATAGCCAGTGATGTACCACTTTCAGTAAGTGCTTTTCTTAATTCCTCTTTGGTTAAATTATCGTAGGCATCATAATAAGCAATTCGTACAGGTTGTCCGAATATTTCAACATATTGCGCCCAATCCCCCCAATTACCACGTTTGTAAACGGCATACAAGGAGCAAGTTAGCAATAAGCCTAAATTTGTTTTATTTCCAATAACCCACACCATAGGCATGTCGTCGTATTTGAAACCATCTGCTTCACTAATACTGTATTGGCTTTTACCTATAATTCCTTTTTCGGGTTTAATGTGTTTGCGTGGAATTTCCTCTAAAGCAAATTCGTCGCCAATTTTAAACTCAACGCCTGATATTCCCCATAGTTCACTTTCAATAATTTTGGTAATTAAATTGCGACCGTGCAAAGAAGTAATCAGTTTGGTTAAATTCTCATCTTCTTGCCCTTGCGTATTAGTAAACTTAATTTTCTTGTTTACTACCGAATTGATTCTTTTTTCAACAACTCCCTTTAAATAACCATCCATAGAAAGTAGGTCATGGTATAAGTCATACAATTGCACACGGCTTGGGTAATGTATGGCTTCTGCTGTTATTACGGCAGTTTTCAAGTTAGCAATATCTTTACGATTACGGTCAGGAGCTACAAGCGTTAAATCGTGTATAATGTATTGTTGGTCTTTTTTTTCCATCGTTTAAAATCTGTTAATTCGTTTTTTTTCAGAGTTCCAAAAAAACCCGTTTACCTTTTGACTTTCGTCTTCTACCGTTTGGGGATTATCAGGTTTTAGTGGCCAGTCGGGAACTATTATACCTTTTTTTATATCGGTTAGCCATCCTGGTTCTTTCTCCGTTCCAACCATCAAAAGCCAATCTTCCCGAAAGAGTTCGATGCTTCCGCTAGGATTTGCCTTTCGGACAATGAAATAGCTAGCTATAACTTTAATAGCCTTTGTGAGCATTTCATCATGAATTATTGGCGGTGTTTGCGCATCACCAAAAAGGGCTTTTAAATCAAATTTAAAAAGGTAGGCTTTAGCAAAGTCCTCCGCTGCTTTAAGTTGTTTTTTTAGTTCGTCACGGTCGCCACGTGAAATTACTGAGAGCACCTCAGTGTACATTTCCGTTTTTAAATCTTCAATAGTCACTAACATAATTAAGCTCTGTGTTTATTTGGTTTTCTTGGAATTGTTTCAATATTGCCCGTTGCTTGTGTGATTTCAATATTTTCAAGAATTTTCACACCTCCTTCCACGGCATCAGGACCATCTATTTTTTTGGCTTTAGGGCTAAAGTTTTTAAACTGTGAAACGAGTCTCTCCATGTGTGGGTTCATCAATTCTTTAATATTAAAAAGCAAGTATCCCAATCGCACGAGTGGCTCTAGTGTTCCCTCAACACGCACGTACTTATTGGGCTTTTTTCGCTCATCTGGTCGAATAGGCAAAACCGTTTGTCTTTCTTGCGAAATTCTATAAATGAGAGGCAAAAGCACTTGTTCATAAAAAGGGTTTTGAAGCTTGTTATTTTCAATATAAACATACACAGGGTCAACCTGTGCATTTTTACAAATCAAATGAGCTTCAAATAAATACTCACAAAATTTTGCGTTTGTCATTTGATCAAGCCAAACTTTATAAATGTAGTAAAACAATCCTTTTTTAGCTAAAATAACCACAGCCTTACTGGATGATTGTTTAAGCTCTGAATCACTTGGAGCGGGGTCAGCATAGATAACCACACCATTACAAGAGCGAAGAGGCGGACATTTTTCAAAAAGAATATTCTTAAACGTATCACCTCCATCCATAGGGTTATTGAAATATTCCTTTTGTGAAGATTCGTGGCTAATAGTATTTAAAACTCGGTCTATGGCTTCTTCGGTGTTCTTTTGAGGCCAGGTACTTTTACCTTCATTGTCTCTAATATTTATCACGTCCCATCTATCGGCTTTTTTACCCATTTCGGTAACGCAACAATAATTAGCAATAATGTTACCGCAAACGATAATTAGTAATCCGTTTGATATTGAACGTGTTGGTATTAAAGCCTGTTCTATCCAGTTTATTTTGTTTTGGATTATTTCAGAATTTCGGCAGTCTTCATCTGTATCGATGTCGTCAATAAGAATTACATCGGGTCTAAAGTTTTCATTCCTTGTACCCCTTGGCGATTGTCCAGCACCCAAGGCACGAAAGGACGCCCCTATTCGCGTTTTAAATTCGCCCGACTCCCAAGAACCTATCTTTTTTTGTTCGCCGTAATCGTTTATAATTCGATTGTTGGATTCAAAAATTACCTTATAGGGCAATAATAGACGTTCGGCATTGTCGTAGGAATTAGAAACTAAAAGGATGTTCTTTTTCTTTTTAGTCATTACCAGATACACAACCTCCATCATAGTACGCCCCGACTTTGACAACTCACGTGCCCAAGAGCGCACCTCGTACCACTCAGCATTTTTTAAAACCCTTTTGGTGGCTTTTATATGAAATTCGGCAGGCTCACTGGTATAGAAATTCGGGAAGTAATATTTAAACCACTCTTCGGGATTAGCCTCTAAGTGTTTGATGCGTTTTAGTTTATCCGAATGCGATTCGGATAAATCTATAGGCGTAGCATTATCCATATTAGCGGAAAACTGCTTCCATAAGTCTAAATACGCTTTATTGCTTATCTTTTTCTTAGCCATGCTTCAATTTGGCAGTTATAAATTCGTCGTAATAATTCTTAAATTTTTTCGCATCTTCAAGGTGTATCTCTTGAATGAATGTTAAAACCTTCATGCCTACCTCGATGTATTCGCCCAGGTTAGTTTCAACTTCTAATTTTTGAATGTTAGAAGTAATCTTACTCATTGTATCAGCTTCTGTATTGGTTGGGATATTATCCCGTGAGGCTACTTTTTCATTAATTGCCTCGAGCTGATTGTACCAATGCGTAAGCTGGTTTTGTTTAGTTGTCAAAAGGCTTTTTCTGAGTTTATCCCAGTTTTCCTCTTCCGCCCACTTGCTCACCGTTTTTTCGGTGACTTTTACACGACTAGCAATTTCCTTATAAGTAATTCTCTCGTTGACGTATAGAATCCGTGCGTACTCCCTCTCTTCTTTCTTCTGAATCCCCATTTTGTTACTCTTTTATAGTGCAAAAATGCCCACAAATTCACCTTTAAAGAAAAAACTATGCAATCCTTACTTGTTAATTTTCAAGGGTTTGCAACTATTCGCAAGTTTGCATCAACAAAAAAACGCAAGGTGGAGAAAGCAAAGAAAATCGATAAGGAATTTTGTCTAACTGACGACTCGGTAAACGTGTACGGTTATAGATGTTTAACCTCTGGTTTACTACTGGATGAAGTAAAAAGAAATCCTATAGGTTTCAAAATGCATAATCGTGACAATGGTATTGTTGTGCGTTGGGAGGACTTTCGTTTAGAAGGTGATAAGGTAATGGCTAAGCCTGTTATAAACTTATCACATCCTGAGGGAGAGCAAACCGTTTCAGAAATTGAAAACGGGTTTTTAAACGCCGCTTCGGTTGGGCGAATTGTCGTCCTAGAAGCCACAAACGCTCCAGAACTACAACTGGAAGGACAAACACAGCCAACGGTTACTAAGTGGTTTCCTCGTGAAATATCCTTAGTGGACATTCCTGGAAATTACAACGCATTAGCAAACCTGTTTGATGAGAATGACAATGCGCTAAACCTTGCAGACTTCACAAATAATTTAGAACCTATGAGTAAAACAGTACTGAACGCCGCACAAATTTTGACGGCACTCAATTTAAGTGATTCCGCTGCGGAAGCGGATGTACTAAATGCGGTAACCAATTTGATTGACACGGCGGCTAAAGTACCGCAGTTAGAAAAAGATTTAAGCGATAAGACTACAGAGCTTAACAGCTTGAAAAGTGCAACCCAAAAGAAAGAGGTTGAGGATTTAATTGCAAAGGGTAAAGCCGATAAAAAACTAACCGTTGAGCTTGCTAATACTTTGTTAGCAGACTACGAGGCTAATCCAAGTGGCTTAAAAAAATTAATCGATGCTTTACCAGCACAAATGTCACTTATGGACAATTTAGATTCAGGTGCAGTACCTGAAAAATTTGCGGGTAAATCGTGGGATGATTTATATGCGAGTAATGAACTTGAAATAGTTAGAACTAAGTACCCTGATTTGTTCGAGAGTTTAAGAAAAGAAAAATTTAAAACCAATTAAATATGGCAAACCCTAAAATTCCACAGGAGTTCTGGAACTCCTATATCGTGGAAAAATTAAGACGTACTAACCCGCATCTAAATTTATGTTTTGATGAATCTGCACATGTAGTAGGTGGAGCGGTTGTGTATATTCCGCAAGCTGGAGCAAAACCCAATGTGGTTAAAAATAGAGGTTTTGGAGCGGCTACGGCAGTTCAACGAGGCGATACCGCTATTAGTTATGTACTTGATGTATTTACAACTGACCCAACCGCAGTATTAACTTCTGAAAAACTAGAAATCAGCTACGAAAAACAGGACAGTGTACTTGCTGACCATACGGACACGTTAGCGGAAACTATTGGTGACGAACTTTTATTCTCATGGGTTAGAGGATTAAAACCTACGGTTGGCGGAGGAGTAACTGTAGAGTATATTCCAACTTCACGAAGATTTGCTACAACTGGTGGATCAACAGCGGTTAATACCGAAGATGGACAAACAGGAAGCCGTAAGGCAATGACTTATAAAGAAGTTCAAGCCGTTAAAGCAAAATTTGACAAAGATAACGTGCCTAAAGATAACCGTTACGCAATGTTGGAAAGTTATATGCAACAAGAGTTTGTGGATAGTTTATCGAGTAATCAAATGGCGGCATTTCAAGCGACAGCTGATTTAGCTAATGGAGTGATTGGGAAATTTGCTGGTTTTACCTTCTTAGAGCGTAGTTCTGTTTTAGCCTTAAAGGCAGATGGTACTTTTAGACTACCAGGAGAAGCACTAGGGGCGACGGATAATCTAGCCAGTTTGTTTTGGCATAAAAACAGCGTGACAAAATCGGTGGGTGATACAAAATTATTTCAAGATTTTGACAACCCATTATACTACGGCGACATTCATTCAGGACTAGTAAAAATGGGAGGTCGTTGCCGTCGTGAAGACTGGAAAGGAATTGCCTTAGTCGTGCAAAGCTCTTAATAGAACATAGAATAGAAACATAAGCAAAAAGGCTTCTTTTTGAAACCTTTTTTAAAGACAACATGGAACAAATTTTTCAACATTCAATTACCGCCTTTTTGTCCTCTTTAATCATGTGGGTGTTTTCAAGGCGAAAAAATTTAGCTGAAGATCGAGGGAAAGAATTGGATAATGCCGTAAAAGCAGTTAAATATTACCGTGAATTATTAGATGACATGGCTAAACGTTTAGCTGAAGCAACAGAGGCATTAATGAAGTTGGAAGAAAAGCACCATGATTTAATGCGTATAAATCAAAGCCTAGTATCAGAATTACAAAAATATAAACAACTTGACGGTAAACTATGATAACATCAACAGCCTGTACAAAGGCATTCGGAAAACCTGATATAGATTTCGAAATAAAATATATGGTAGTATGGAAAGTGCCTGAGGCTATCAGGGTGAAAATACCAGTGTTACCACAAAAAATATACTGCCATAAATTAATGGTAGCACCTTTAGAAAAGGCTTTTAAAAACATCATTGATAGAGAATTAACATCCGAAGTTATTTCGTGGAATGGTTGTTTTTGCATCCGTAGAAAAAGAGGTCAAAGCACTTTATCCATTCACAGCTGGGGATTAGCCGTAGATATAAACGAAAAGGAAAACGCTTTTGGAGCTAAACCAACAATGAGTGCCGCTTTAGTAAAATGTTTTACAGATGCTGGATTTGAATGGGGTGGAAAATGGAGCAAACCCGATGGAATGCATTTTCAATTGTCAAAAATATATAGTATGAAAAATATTAGTTTGTTTAGAGTTGTGTTGTTTGCAATGCTTGTTGGAATGCTGGGAGCTTGTAAAAGTTCCCTAGCTCCAACAGTTACAAGCCAAACGAACGACACTATCATTAAGGTGCAAACCCTTAGAGACACCATTATAAAAACGAAACAAGATAGTAGTTTTTATAAGGCACTACTAGAGTGTCAAAACGGAAAAGTTGTAATTAACAGACCTATCAGCGTTACACCGGGCGAAATATTGAAAATACCAGGAGTAGAATTACAGGATAACTATTTGACTGTAAAATGTAAGATGGAATCGCAAGAAGTGCCTGTTCAACTCAAGGAGAACCACACCCAGCGAATTAAAACCGTTTTGAAAATTAAAACGCAATATGTTCCAAGGGAATTAACGTGGTGGCAAACTACCCAAATTAATATGGGTAGAGTGTTTATAGGACTCGTATTACTCATCTTAATCATAACCTTTTTAAGACTTTTAAAAATTGTTTAAAAATCATTTAAAACAAATTGAAATGAATCAAGATAAAAAAGAATTGGCGCAAGACTATTTTAAGCGTCACGCAGGCAATACTGAATGTTTTATCACAAGTGATAACCGAGTATTTCACACACAAGGGAGTGCGGCAGGTTATGCCAATACGCTAAAGGATGATGCAGTTGACAAATTCACAAGAGGGGAAGAAACTCCTGTATTTGATGATTTAGAAGAGGAAGAAGAACAAGAGAATCAATTCAGTGAAGAAGATATTTTAAATTTCGATACAACAAAATCTGAATATCCTGAGATAAAAACTTTGTTTACTTCTTTGAATTTGGAAGCACCTACGCAGAAAAAACAGGATTTAGTAGAGGCAATCGAGAAAGAAAAAAGTAGAATCTTAAACGAGAAAAACCAATAATCATGGCACAAGGAAACGGAACGCCTAAAGTGAACGTAGCGGTCACTAGTGGTAATCTACAGCGTCAAATAGTAGTTTTAGACAGTATTGCTGGAATTGTTGCAACGGCTGAAAAAGCGGTAAACATAGGCGTAATAAAAACCGTTTTCGGCTATGAAGACGCTCTAAAAAAAGGGTACACCGAAGCAGATGAACCTTTTTTACACCGTCAAATCAAGGACTTTTATCAAGAACTAGGCGGAAACCAAGAACTATGGGTTATGGGGGTAGAAGATACCATGACTTTAAACAATATGGTTAATGCCACTAATGCCAATGGAGTAAAAAAACTGTTGACGGTAGCGCAAGGTAGAATCACGCTTTTAGGAGTTTGTCGTAAACCAGCTCCAAGTTACACAATGGTGGCGGGGAAGTTCTTAGATAAGGACGTAGAAGACGCAATTCTAAGCAGTAAATCCATTTGTCAATATCAACAATCTATTAACCGACCTATTCGATTATTAATTGAAGGACGAACCAATGATATTGCAAAAACCCCTTTTAATAGTAAAGGGGCGGAGAACAGTTACGTCGGAGTGGTTTTAGGAAATTCATACGGCGATGGTTCGGCTAATGTAGCTACTGCTCTAGCTCGAGCGGTCAAATATCCAGCGCATATCAAGTTAGGAAATGGACAAAACGGAGCTTTAACCTTAACAGATGCCTATATAGGCAACAAACCTCTTGAGCAATTCTATAATGAGGAATTGGATGCGCTAACTGATGCTGGTTATATCATTATGCATCGCCGTGAAGGTTCTGCTGGTTATTATTACTCGGTAGATACAATGGCTGGTGCTGACGACTATCGAATATTAGTACATGGCAGACTGATGGACAAAGCCCAACGAATAGCAACGGCTACCACTAGCGCACTTATTGAAACTTCGGTACGAATGGAGAAAGATGGTAGCATTAACAAAGCCGATGCAACTTATTTAGAGGATTTGGTAAAAGCTCAAATCCGTTCTAAAATGGAGGGGCAAATAAGCAATGTTGACGTACTAGTCCCAACCGATCAAGATTTAATAAACACCAGCACGTTAAGCATGCAAATCAAAATACAACCTTTAGGTTATATGACTTGGATTGCGATAACTATGGGTTTAACTAAAAGCATTTAAGTATGAATATCAATTTAACATCTTCTGAATGCGCTTGGGCGCAATTTGAAATAAAAATCTTAAACCGAAGCATCAAAGGACTGCGTGGTTTTAGTTTAAAAAAGTCAATTGAAAAGGAACATTTGTACGGTGCTGGCGATGAGCCTATAGACATACAAAGCGGGAACAAAAAGTACGAAGGAAGTATAAAAGTACTAGGCTTTGAAGCTGATGCATTAAACAAAGCCGCCTTTTTAGCAGGGTACGATGATATTACCGAAGTATCGCACGAAGCTATTGTTCTAATCTGTTCGTTTAAAAAGCGAATTGCTGACCCTACTAATATTTATACCATTACAGGTGTAGCCTTCACCGAAACGGGAGCGGATTTAGAACAAGGTGCAAAATACAGAGAGGTCACACTCCCTTTCATCGCTATGAATATTGATTACAAACAAATTTAACAACTCATAAAAATGAATAAATCAAATGCAAATCCTTTTCAAGCTCGTAGAGCAAAAGGGGAACAAAAAGTAAAAGAAGAGCCGAAAGTGGTTGAGAATAAAATGGAGGTGTTTATTGAACGTTTCGGACAACCGCAATTGGACGGATGGAAACAAATGTATGGTAATCGCCTGTTAATTTTCTTGAAAGTTGAAAATTATTTAGCAGTTCTTAGACCGCCTACAGCTGAGGATTTGGGTGAGTATCTAATGAGTGTGGGAACTGTAGGAATGAGTAAAGCGGTTTTAATGATTGTAGAAACCTTATGGCTTGATGGAGACTACGAACTTATCCAGGATGAAGACAACTTTATGTTTGTGTTCTTACAAGTAAATAATTTCTTGGAGGGGAAAAAAGGCGAGTTTTTTCGCGCTTAGCCAAAAAGGAAAAGAAGACTGCAAAAAAAACAAAGCAGGTTTAGATTTCCTTATTGTATTTGGGAGTATGCAATTTGGAGCTAATGCTTTAAAAGAATGGGGTTGTGAAACCTTCTTTTACAGAACAGGAATAGCCTTGGAACTTTGGGAAAAAGGTATGAAAACAAAAATTTAAGATGAGTAGTACAGTTGAGTTTGTTGTAAGAATGCGTGATATGATGAGTGGTGGCTTGAATCAATTAGCCACCACCTCACAAAGTGCCTTTTCTCGCATGAATCAACAAGCGCAACAATTCACAGGCAGGAATC
The DNA here is from genome assembly GCF_052828645.1 of Flavobacterium sp. TN-1. Classification (NCBI taxonomy): domain Bacteria; kingdom Pseudomonadati; phylum Bacteroidota; class Flavobacteriia; order Flavobacteriales; family Flavobacteriaceae; genus Flavobacterium; species Flavobacterium sp. TN-1. The sequence continues at coordinate 1,174,613 of NZ_CM128253.1, read as the reverse complement.
GAATTTTAGCCCAAAGTTATTCCGAAATACAAAGGCGAATTCAAGAAGTGGAAACTACGATTCGTAATAGTACATCAGTTTCGCAAATTCGTGAAGCTCGAAGAGAATTGAGCTTATTGCAACGACAGACAAACAATCATAGTTCGGGTATGGGTTCGGGCGGTGATAAAAAAGGGTTAGGAATTGGCGGTATTGCTTTAGGTTCTATGGTTGGTGGTGTAGCCACTCAGGCTATGGGCGCAATTGCGGGGGCAGTTAGTAGCGGTGTAGGTGCTATGATTCAAGGCTCTATGGATAAAGAACAAGCCATTACGGGTTTGAAAACCTTTTTAGGTGAAAAAGGAGCGAATGATGCTTACGCTAATATTAGAAAAGATGCCGCCGTAACTCCTTTTGACACAGCCTCTTTATTAGAAGTTAATAGAGCTCTTATTTCGGCAAAGCTAAATGCTACAGATGCTAGAAAAGACACTATGAACCTAGCCAATGCCGTAGCGGCTGTGGGTGGTGGTAACGATGTTTTATCGAGAATGGCAGCTAATATGCAACAAATAAAAACCGTGGGTAAAGCTACGGCTATGGATATTAAGCAGTTTGGAATGGCGGGAATTAACATTTACGAAATGTTATCCAAGTCCACAGGTAAAAGCATTGCGCAAGTTCGTGAAATGGACGTCTCTTATACTGATTTATCCAAAGCGTTAGAAATGGCTAGAGCTAAAGGCGGTATTTATGCTGGAGCACTCGAAGCACAAGGGCAAACCAAAGCGGTTAAATGGAGTACGTTTAAGGATAACCTTAGTAATGCGGCTACAGATATAGGTGATGCCTTTTCGCCTGTGATGAACAAGCTCCTTGATTTAGCCGTTCGATTTAGTAATAGTATAGCTCCAGCTATACAAAAAGCTCAGCCCTATATTGATATGATGGCTAATGGTGTTGGTAAAGCCGTGGACTGGATTATGAGCCTTGTAAACGGCACCAGTAAATGGTCGGACTGGGTAACGATTGTTCGTGACATTTTCAAAGTAGTTGTTGACCATGCTCAAAATATGCTGGCTAAAATATGGCATATTGTACAAGGTGTAATTGAGTTTATTAAGAAAAGTGAACTATTAAAAGATATATTTCGCTTTTTAGGTTGGTTACTAGAAAAAACATTCGGAATTATTGGTAAAATGGCTGATGCGTTGGTTTGGCTTTGGGATAAACTCATATTGCCCTTTTTTGAAAAAGTTGAGTGGGCTTATAAAATGATTAAAGATTTATGGTCAGACGACGAAAAACATATAAAGGTAACGGCAACCAAAAAACTACTGCTTGCAAAAGCCAAGGATGAACCAATAAAAGACAGCCCTTTAATTACTGGAGGTAAACTAGCTCAAGAAAATTCAAGCTCAGGAAAAAGTGCAGGAGTAACCGTATCAGGTGGAGGTCCTAAAACGATAAATATTTATGTAGAGAAATATGCCGATGGATTGAACTTTTATACAATGAACGCACAGGAAACGGCGGAACAAATATATAAAATTGTTTCTGAATTTTTAGGCAGAACATTAATAGACACAAGTAAGGTAATTTAAAATGAGTAATGTAATAAACTTAGTAGGACTTTATAAAACCTATTTCAACGCAACACCTTTCTCCGTAAATAAAGACGGTGTAAAAGAAAAAAGTGAAGAGGTCAATTATACGGGGCTCAAGCAAAATAATTACGCAAAGGATTTTATTCATTATACAAAAAATCAAATTGCCTTAAATAAGGTTGGTTTATACGGTCGGTCTATTTGGTTTCCTGTCACGTTTTGGAAATCCACAGAGGCGGTTTTGGAAATAGATGCGTGTACAATTAATGTTCAATTGGCTAAAAACATCGTAAAAACGGCAGTAAGTGAGCGCAAGGGTACAGTGAAAGAACAATTTTCAATTGAAGATTACAAATTCACCATTAAAGGTTTTTTGATTGGTAAAGACAGAAAATTTCCTGAGAGTGAAATTTTAGCTTTAAAGGATTTGTTTGAAAGCCAAGAGCCTATTTCATTACACGGCGGTTATCCTGAATTGTTCCTGGATAAAAGTTGCCAGATTGTGATAAATACGCTCGACTTCCCCGAAGTACAAGGCAAAGCACATTGGATTAGACCTTTTAGCCTAACGTGTGAAAGTGATTTTATTGATGATTTAATTTTAGAATAATATGTTTTACATGACCAGCGACATCACCATTGGTGGACTAAAAAAAGTAAAACCTGCCAAGGTAGTTTGGAAAACAGATGTAAATGGATTTATAGACACTTGTACTATAGAACTACCTAGAATTAGTTATCTAAAAAATGATAAAACTAACACCGAGGGGCAAAAAGTAAATGATTATTTAATTCAAGAAAATGACTTTGTTTCAGTTGCTCTAGGCTATGACGGCAGAAATGAAAAAAGATTTGAAGGTTTTGTAAAAAGAGTAAATACAGGGACTCCTTTACAGGTAGAATGCGAAGGTTATAGTTACCAATTGTATGATGTAGTGTTTAGTAAAACCTATGCAAGTACCACGGTAAAAGAGCTTTTAACTGATGTTTGCCAAGGAACGATAATAAAGCTAGCGGATAAGATACCTCATATACCTTTAAGCAACGTTCGTTTTAAAAATGCTGGGGGTTTACAAGTTTTAGAATGGTTGCAAAAGGAATGTAAACTAGCGGTTTATTTCAATTTTAATGAATTATATGTAGGAACAAAGTTTGGTAAGCTACAAAATAAAGTAAAGTTAAAATTAGGCTGGAACACAATAAAAGATGATGATTTTAAACAGCGTAAAATCGATAAAACAACTAAAATAGTTATTAAAGAGAAATCAGGCACGGGTGAAGTAAAAAAAACACCTGCAGACGTTGAAAAATACAGTAACGAAAAAGCCGTAAAAATAAAGCAAGGTTTCCCTGCAGATGTTTTAAAAGACATTGCCAATCGTTTACAAACAAAGAGTAACTATAAGGGATATGAGGGCGGTATTAATTGTTTTTTAGAACCTTATATGATAAAGGGAATGCTCGTGGAAGTTGACGGGTATCGCTACCCTGAAAAGTCAGGTACTTTTTTCATTGAAAGCATTGAGGGGGAATTTTCAAAAAGTGGCGGTAGACAAAATATAAAACTAACATACGTAAGTCCATGACACCCGAAGAGTTTAGAAAAAGGTTTCAAGATTTAGCCTCGCAGTATGGTCCTGCAGTAAGCAATATCGCCAAGGTTAAGGCAATTGACAAGGAAAATTGGATTTGTACCCTTGAAGATGAGGACGGTCAGGAAATACCAGCCGTAAGACTTCGACCTGTACAAAGTAGTAACAAAAGTATTTTGTTGCTCCCATCCATTGGTTCTTATGTGCTTGCGGTTCGTATTGAAGATGATGAAGATTGGTTAGTTATCGCTTGTGATAAACTTGAAAAAGTAGGCATCTACGTAGAAGAAACACTACTAGAGATTGACAAAGAAGGGTTTCTTTTAAAAAAAGAAAACGAAAGTTTAAAAGCAATTCTTAGCGATTTAGTTAGCTATATAAAAGCGATGAGTTTTACAGTAAGCACTACAGGAACTGCAACTGCACAGAGTGGCGCAACGCAAATACTAAATAATTCAGCCGACTTTGAAACTATTGAAACACGACTTAAATCCCTTTTAAAATAAGTTTAAATGATACCTAAGGATATAATGCTAGACGACGATATGGATTTGCTTATTCAAGGTAACGATTTGGTACTTGGAGAAAGCACGCACCAGCATCAAAAAATTTTGATTATGGTGGATAAAGGCGAATTCAAAGAAAATATTACCCGAGGCGTGGGAGCTTTACGATACGCTGAGATGCATAATCCAGAGAGCTTAATGCGTGAGATCAGACAGGAGTTTATAGCCGATGGAATGATAGTAAACTCTTTGAGTTGGAATGATGGAAATTTAGAAATAGACGCTAATTATGATAGTAAAAGTTAAGGTGCTACAGAACTGGTTCGATGTAGCCAGCATTTATACAGGTGATGCCTCTAATGCTTATCCATTGGCATTCTATAACAATTCATCAATTACCGATGACTTACAAAGCGGTCAAGAGGTAGAAATACCTAACACTATAGCAATTAACCAAAAAAACAAAAAATATTTAGAGGCTAGAAACCTTCAACCCGCAACGGGATTGACATTAGAACAAACACAATACGATAAACCACTAGGCATTGGCGAAATGGTTATAAACTCAAGTTTTATAGTACGATAATGGCACGAACTGAAAAAGAAATACACGATCAAATTTTAAACGAATTATATACCAGTTCGGTTTTAGATATACAAGCTCCTTTGAGTTCAGCTAATCTATTTTATCGTTTCACGAGAATTAATGCTGCCGTTATTCAAACTTTTGAAAAATTGATGGATACGCATAAAACCCAAATAGACACCGCAATTTACGAATATAAACCTGGCACAGCAAGATGGTACAGAAATATGGCGTTAGCCTTTCAAATGGGGTTTGATTTATTGCCTGACGACGACCAGTTTAATAACTCAAATGCTACATCTGAACAAATTGAAGCGTCAAAGATTGTGAAGTATTGTTCCATACCCGAGGAAGGCGTGGAAAGTTCAAGACTAATCATCAAAATTGCAGGCGAACAAGGCGATATTTTGCGAAAATTAAGCGATTCCGAACTAGTTAGTTTTACGGATTACATCAAAAAAATACGCTATGCGGGTGTGAAGTTTTTAATCGTGAACAACCCCGCCGATAAACTGCTTTTGCAGATGAAAATTTACGTGAATCCTTTGGTTATAGGTAATGATGGCGTAAACATTCGAACTGGTTCAAAGTCGGTAGAATTAGCTTTAAAGAATTATTTGAAAAGTTTGCCATTTGACGGTGAGTTAATCATAAACGATTTAATTGCTAAGCTTCGGGAGGTTGATGGCGTGGAAAATGTCAACATTTCAAACATTCAAAGTTCGAAGTACAATAATGATACAAGAAGTTATGAAGGTTTCAAAAGTATTAACATTAAAACAATCCCCGAGGCAGGTTATTTCGAGTTAGACAACCAAAGTAGTTTGAATTATGTGGTATGAAGTTGACTTTAAGAAATTAGCAGTATTACTGTTACCAATAGCACTGCGTAAACCCAAAACAATTGCTTTTCTACATTGTTTGGTACAACCAATTGACAGCGTTTACAGGTCCTGGAAATCGAAGCGTGACGACGATTGGTATAAGCTGGCGCATAATGGGCAAGTGTGCAAGCTTGAAGCCGTTTTGAATGACGAATTTGACAAAACACTAAGGCGCATTTATATAGACGACGGAGACTCTTTTCAACAGGAGTACATTTTTACAGACGAAGAGGGCGAAGAAGTTTTTTTAGATGATACGCTTTTTGTCTTTTCCGAAGATGAATACGAAAACACAGGCGTTGACTTTGTAGTGTTTGTGCCGTCGGAATTGGTGGATGCAAACATTCATAAACTAAACTATTTGATAAAATATTACAAACTGGCGGGTAAACGCTACAGAATAGAAAAACTATGAATTATCAAAAAATTAACCAAAGTGGTGGTTTTCCTATCAAAACCCAAACTTTAGAAGATATGCAAACAAGCTGGCAACTTTTAAACAGCTTGGGCGAACTAGCGGGGAATTTTGCCATCTTGAAAGGATGTCAGGAAAGCAATGGTACTGTGAGCGATGGCGTTGTGTATATCAACGGTGAAGTGCTTGACTTTGTTGGAGGTCTGAAAGGACCTACTGTTATAATTACTGAAACAGCTTATAAAAGGGAATTTAAAGACGGTACAAACAAAGATGTTCTATTCGTTCGAAAAGCAATGTTTGGAATTGGGTCAGTTACTTTTAATTGGGCTGATTTCAAACGCCCAAAATCGACCATACAGCTCACGTCGGATTTAAAAACAGTTAATGAAGAGTTGCCTAAAAAAGCTGACAAAACGATAATTCAAAGCTTAATTGATAGAATTATAGAGCTTGAAAAACGTCCAACGTTCAATAATCCTATTAAAAACAAAGGGTACTTCACTTTAGGTGATATTACAGGTGGACAGCCTGTAGGCTCAAACCTTCCTGTCTTTGGGGATTGTGTTTCTGCTGTTGTAGCATCTTATGTCGATGGAGGTAATCATTATATAGATGTAAGCTTTTTGAATCCAATGCCATCAGTTAATTATAAAGTAAACTTAATGGTCGAATCTTTAGGTACTATATCGAATGACGACGACGCTGGAAATCCTGTATTCAAAATCATCGACACCAACAAGTTTAAAGTAGGCTTGTACGAAGCTGCATCAACAGTACAGTCTATTAGAATTCATTTCGAAATCACAGAACTATGACAGCGAAAGAAAACATAAAAAAATGGTTTAAAACAGGTTCGAAACCAACCGAAGAACAATTCAGTGCTACATGGGATTCGTTTTGGCACAAGTCAGAAAAAATCCCAATCAATCAGATTGAAGGAATTACCCAAGTCTATGAAAGCATCAACCAAATCAGTCAGCAAAACCCACGAATTGTACCCGTCGGGCAGTTGCAGATATTTAAAGTAGCACCAAATGCTAATAATAACGTTTTAGAATCGGGCGATTTTGTGGTAGGATTTGTCGAAGAGCATTTTATAAATGCTACCTATTTAGAAGGTGACCCGCAACGGCTTGCCAGTTATGGAATTATTTAAAATATTGAAAACTAAATCTAAAATCTAAAATGAGTAAACAAATTATTAATAAGCCGATTTGCCTTAATAAAGTGGCAAAAGGAAGACTTACCGACAGTTGTCTATTGGTAAGAAGTAAAGATAATATTATAAAAGAAATTGACGTGAAAGATTTGAACTCTTCTAAACAATGGATGTGGCATATCCCTTTAACCTCATACCCCTCAAATATATTTTTCACAAATGTGAAATCTGCGGGTTCTTACCCTGTTCACTCAAAATATATAGGCGTTAATTACTTCCAATTAATGAGTGACTCTCCCTATAATACAGATTTGAATATCAATGCTTTTGAATCAGGTGTTAATCTTTTTATAGGAGACAGTTTATCTGTTGATTTTCTATATGATTCGACGATTAATCCTGTCCCTGAATTTTATAACGACACGTGCTGGCGTATTGCTATTGGACAGACAGGAGTAGAAACTGATTTCACAGGTCTTGACTTTTCTTTAAGCGCAAGCTTTGAAATAGCGAGCAAACGGAATACTGATATCACAAGAATTGACACAGGAATTTTATTTGCTAAAGATGTCATATACAACGTACAAATAACACGAAGCGCACAGGGGTATAACGTTAAAATTTCAGATAAAAAAACAAGCGAAGTTCTTTTTGAAAGCGAGCTAACTACAAACGTTTCAGAACTAAGTGGTTTTTCTGTGTTTCCGTACAACAAAACGGGTTCAAGCCCTTCAGGGTTATTTAAAATGGGTATTGTTCGATTAGGATATTGTCCCTCAAAATAATTTATATGATGAAAGCAATTTTTAAAAACTGGAAAACCACGTCCGCTGGCGTTGTTTCCATCGTGTCAGGAGTTTTGTTGTTTGTTAATGACAAAACAAAAACTATTGAAGCTTTAACAGCGGTATTAGCGGGAATTGGATTAATATTTTCGCAGGATGCCGTAAAGTAAAATTTCCTTTGGAGGAAGGGAATAAAAAAGTCCTCCGCAAAATTAAACATCTCACCTTTTAATTTTAGTGCAAAAACCACACAGCGGAGGACTAAAGTCTTCTGTAGTGTGGTTTTTTATGCTAAAAAGGTGAGTTTGCAAAGACAATCATCAAATTTAATTAAACAATCATCGATCAAAAAAAATCAAAAAAATGAAGAAAGTATTTTCATCCGCTCCGTTACCATTTATGGGGCAAAAACGAAAGTTTTTAAAACAATTCAAACCTGCTTTAAATGTATTTCCAGCCGATGCCATTTATGTAGATATGTTTGGTGGTTCGGGATTATTAAGCCACACAGTTAAGGCTTATTATCCAAATGCCACGGTAGTTTATAACGACTTCGACGGGTATAGCCAGCGACTGGCAAACATCGACAAAACCAACGTTTTGCTTGATGATATTAGGCTAATCTTGGTAAATCATCCAAAAGATAAACTCATTAAAGGAGAGGCACGTGAGCAAGTATTAGAGCGTGTCAAGTCAGAGGAAACCAAAGGCTATGTTGACTATATTACGCTTTCAAGCTCAATTCTTTTTAGTATGAATTACGCCACTTGTTATAAAGAATTTGAAAAATCTACGCTGTACAACTGTGTGCGACAATCCAACTACACCGCAGACGGTTATTTGGATGGAATTGAGGTCGTGCAAATGGATTATAAAGAATTGTTCAAGAAGTATAAGGACAGAAAAAATGTTGTGTTTTTGGTAGACCCGCCATACTTATCAACTGATGCCAGTACATATAAAGACTACTGGAACCTTAGGGATTATTTAGACGTTTTAAACGTGTTGGAAGGCTCAAATTATTTTTATTTCACGTCTAATAAGAGTCAAATCGTTGAGCTTTGTGAGTGGATTGAAACAAAAACGCCAATGAGTAATCCGTTTCACGGTTCGAAAATGGAAACTATGAATACACAAGTGAACAAAGCGAATTATACGGATATAATGTTGTATAAAAAAATAGCATAATGATAATGAGATAAAAAAACAATGGTTTAAATAGAGTTTAAAGTTAATTTAAAAAGGCATTGCGTGATAAGCAATGCCTTTTGTAATTTTGTAAAAAAATGGGCATTTGAATTTGAAAAAATGGGCATTTGAATTTTTTGATTATAAATGCCTTTTTCTATAAGTTGGGCGTTGGGGCTTTTAAAAATATCTGCAATTTGAGGAACTAACATCATAAGATCCATTACAACCCCTTTAACATCATCTAGTTGTCTATCTTCTTCTCCTGTATTATTATAGATTAATTTATTCAAGTGTTGACGACCAAAAAACCATCCTGCCTTAGCAATTGGATTTACAGGTAAAGCAGCAGTTAAACCATCTCCTTTAGTAACTGTTTTGATTTTAAGTACTCCATAACTTACATCTCCAATTCTTACTGTATTATGTCCAGATGATTCTATATTGATATATCCTGTAACATAATCATATTTATCTTGTCCAAATCGAACATTATTCATATTGAGTAAAAATCTAAAATAAATATCTTTATCTATTAATTTTTTAATATACTTCTCCTGAAATTCTTCAAGTGTACATACTTTATCTAACCTGATGTATAAATAATTTTTTAAATTTACAAAGTCAGGCGTATAAAGCTCTCTACTATTTATTTCAGACGCGGAAGGATTTGATTTACTTCCTACACCTACCACTTTAAACATTTGCATGACTTCTTTATCTTGCACATATTTATAATCATCTGATTCATATTTTATGTCTAATATGCCTCCCGAAGGGAGTTCTACTGAATTTAGCAACCAAGCTGATGTATATAAATCAGCATTTTGTTGACTCCTTTGTTCTACATACGGATATTCAGCATTAGATAAAGGATCATATGGGCTATATCTAGAAGCCTCCTCTGGTTTATAATTGCCCCACACATCATTTGCCCTTTGATCATATTTAGGATTATATCCGTAATTAAATATATAGGGAGTATGTTTCCCCATATTTGAGTTTCTATAGGTAAAATAAATTTTTTTTAAGGTTAATTTTCCTCCTTGGTTTTCAATTTCATTAGGTTCATTGGCTGAGACTTTATTATTATTTGGTACGTCTTGACACAATGAATAATCATATACGAAATTAGCTACTTTTATAGGAATAGCATTTTCTCCTTTGGCACTATATTCTGGTTTTGAATATAAGGCAATCTTGTCTAGCTTCCACATTTTAGACCAAGGATGATTTGGATTATCATCGCGCCCTCCATTTTCATCCATTACACCATGTCCGTCTTTTCTTGCAGATATTGAAAAAATAGCTACATGCGTTTTGGTTTCTATTTTTTGAAGATAAACCATTTCTTTCTCTCCATAGAGATAATTTCCTTTATTATCTTTATCTAAAGATTTTAGCCCTTCATCATAATTTGCAAGTGCTTTTTCGTAAGGAACTCTCCATTTATATGTATAAAGTTTTCCATCTAACTTTCCTTTATTTTCGTATGAAAATTTAGTGTAATTCCCTAAATCACCATCTGTAGGCCCTTTTTTCCCATCAATATCTCTATAATCTGAAGACAAAACAGAAGTTAAAAGATAAGTATGTGCATACCCAGGAGTAGTTATTCTATTAAAGTATTGATCTCCTATTCTGTTATTTCCTGTTGAATTATCAATTCCTGGAACATAATTAATAAACCCTCTTTTATTTTTAGTTTCAGGTGTTCTTCCTGAAATATCAAAAGTGACTTCCTTCTTAACAACGTTATAAGCTGTTTTATCATAATTATATCGTTCTCCCCCCTCTTTCGTTATTCTAATAGCTGCGGTATGATGCTTTTTAGATCTTGCGAATGGATTTATTGAAAATTCACCATACTTACGAGCTTCTTCAACTGAAATTTTTTCGATGCTTTGTCCTCTATTTACACGATGATCCCCTCTTTTAATCTGTAATTCTTTTCCTAATGGTAATGTCTTATATAAAAATTTATCATAGTAAAACAAACTAGCATTCCTATTGTATTTAGCTCCTTCTATTTTAAAAGCTACAGGACTATACCCTCCTAGTTTGGTTTGATTGTTAGGATCTGATAGTGTTGAGTTATAAAAAAGTTGCTTCATGTCTTTGTCTACATGAAACCCTCCTATATTTTTGAAAAAAACTTTTTCATAGTTTGGGTTGTTTCCTGATTTTTTTTCTAACAATCTTTTTATTGGAGACGTTTGCCAAAGACCAGAAGAGCTAATGCTTTCTGTGGCATCTATATCAAAGCCAAAATGCGCACCTGAACCTGCGCCAATTTCACCTCCCAAATTTAATCCAAAACTTTCATCAGTAGTATAATTATCATATACAAGACCTACTTGCCCTCTATAAGGTCTAAACATACCTCTAATTCCCTGACCTTGTATATTATACAAATCATACGAATAATTAGTAATGGGTAATGATATAGTATTTTCGTTTAACTCTCGATCCTTTTCACGATTAAAATCTAAGATATCTGAATATCCCGCCAGAGTAGTATTTTCATAACCAAATCCTTTTTCTGTTTTATTTTTTTCAGATTCTTTAATCCCTTGTTCATTTTTATATCCAGAAAATTTTGTTCCTGGGTTTATGCCATACGTAGCAATTTCAATATTCATAGAAAAGGTATAGTTTTTAGAAGACATACCTATTCTTTTAGTGGGCGTAAACGATGTGTTTGTAAACGATAAAGATCCTCCTCCAACAGAACCTGTTTGCCCTTGAGCTTTATTTCCTTCTGTTATACTTCCGTCCTGATTTTTTACTGACCTTTGAGCCTCTTTATCTGTTTTAGTATAAGATGCCGACGCTGTAAAAGTTTCTACTCCTTTTCTACTGTTTAAACCAACTCCTAGGCTTAATCCGACACTTTTACTTTTTTCTTCAACAGTCTTAGTCTTAAGACTAAATGAAGCACTAGGTAAAACACTAACTCCCTCTGTAGAAGAAGAATTCAGATTTAATCCGACAGATAAATTCTTACTAATATCGTAACTTATTCCTCCATTAGTTGAAAAACCAACACCGTCGTAATTATTATACTTTATTCCAAGACCAAAGCCAACTCTAAGCCCTGCTTTTTCTTTTAATCCGAATGGTGAAATAAAAATATTGGCAGAACTACCAATGGTAATATTAGGTTTCATGTTATTTTCATAAGTCATAACATCCCCCTTAAAGTCATCGGGCAATCCACGTACTTGTCGTGAGATTTGACCTACACTCAAATCCCAGCCTAATCCCACCCAAGAAGCTTCTTGATCCATCGTAACTCCTGAATTATAAGCTAAGTTAATAGGATACCCCCCCACATCCATGATAGGAATATTATAATTAAAATCACCACTTGATAAATCCACCATATCTGATGTGGCAATAGGTGTAAAGGAGTTAAATTCAGGTTGTGTAGGACCTGTTGTCAAAGCATAAGCTGCTGTAGGAGTCATCAACTCTACAATTAAATTTATCAACAAGTAATACGCAACAATCTTTGAAAAACGACTTTCTCTAATTTTCCTCATAGCTTTATTTGAGTATCGGCACTATTAAATTTAAATTTTAATGTCCCTTTTTTAAATAATTTATCTTTGTATATTAACTGTACTTCCTCATCAGGTTGTATCCCTGAAAAATACAGCAGTATTTTTTGATAGGGTGTTATTTTGTATGTCCTTTCATAATTTACGCCAGCACAAGGAATCGTATCTTTTTTGGATGTTACTACATAAAAATCTTGATCTATCCCAAAAGCTAAATACTTTAGGCCTTCCTCGTAACTAATTCCCGTAAAAGAAGGATCAAGTAGTTCTTTTTCTTCTTCTTGTTGAAAAACAAACTCCATCACCCGCTCTGTTTTATTAGCCTTATAAATAGAGTCTATAGCCCATAAATCTTGGCTACCTTGATTTTTTAACAAATAGTACTGAATAGGAACTTCTGTAGCCGTAAATCCTATATCGTCTACTTTTTGAGTACGCATACGCGATTTCCATCCACGTCCCTCTAATTGGAAGAGTTGATAACGAATATCAGAATCATCTTTAGGATCTTTTTTACAAGAAATTAAAGAGAAAAAGGGCACTACGAAATAGAGTAGAACCAATTTAATTTCCTTCATATTTTTGATTTGAAAATTGGATTAAATCAAGCGTAATATCTACTTTAGGATTAGCATAAATAACTTGCTGTTCTTGTGTTGAACCTATCACAACTTGATAGTTTTGCTGAGTAGCATATTCTTGAACATACTCTTGAAGTCGTTTCCAAATTTTAGCTGATTCTTCCATAACAAATGCTTGACTTGCTTGTTCGAATTCGTTTCGCTTTAAGATAAATTCTTTGTTTAAATTTTCGTTGTTTTCATTCCCAGGTGTATTAATTTTAGCATATAAGGAGTCTAAAACCGCTTTTTGTGTTCTAAATTCACGATCTCCTGCCTTTTTCATTTCTTTGGTCATATTAAAACCTTCAAAAAGCTTTGCATTATTTACACACACTACATCAGGTGATTTAAACACCTGAAAAACAACTAATAATATTACAACAAAGGATAGAAGAATTAACCCAATAGGTAGTATTTTGTCATTGCATTTTTCCCAACTAAAACGCATTTTCTTATTTTTTCTTACAAAAGTAAGACTTTTAAAGACTTTAGAAAAATTCAAACAACTGTTTTTTATTTTTTTTCTTACAAAAATTTATTTAAAGAAAATTTAATTTAAATTGCGCTTTTTTAATCAATGCTACAAAAACCTTGAAAAAAAACACTTTTAAATTTACTTCTCTACTTTTTATCTATTCTTTATTATGCTCTTTTCAAGACCCTTTTTTGATCAAGAGAATTTCAGATAAGGACTTCCGTTATGAGTTTTTTACAACGAATAAAAAGAAAACGCCTAAAATTAACAAAGACTATTTCTGGTTTAAAGGTGGACTTATACATAATTCTCAATACGGTATTGCTGGTGAATTGTTAGATGGTAAATTTTCAAAATTTTACCATAGCAACCAATTGGCTGAACAAGGAACTTTTAAAAAAGGTCTAAAAATAAAAGAATGGAAATCTTGGCATCCTAATGGCAAAATTGCATTCATACAACATTGGTCTTCTGGACTAAAACATGGTGAGTATTTTTCTTTTGATACAGAGGGAAAGATGATTGAGCGTGGATTTTATAAAAATGATTTAAAAGCTAAAATTTGGATTCATTTTGAACGAAAAGACACCTTATTTTACAAGGAAGGCAAAATCATATCACCCAAAAAAGCAAATAGGACTACTCAAAAAAAACCTGACACATCTGGTAAAGCTAGTTTTTTCAAACGTCTATTTTGTAAAAAAAACAAAAATCATGATGCTCAAGGCGCATAGTCTTCTTTATGCAATTTATATCTGTTTATTGATTTCCATTATTTGTGGAGCCTTACTCTATTTTTTCAATTTATATAGTTTATTAAACCTACACTATAATTTAGAAGAGGAATTATATATACAAAATCAATCTGCCTTGAATTTTGCATTGGGAAATAATTTGAATGAAACCACCGATTTTCTCACTGATGAAAACAATTCAATTCATAATAGTTATAATACAAAACCGTATGGTTTACTTAACGTAGTTACTACGCAATCTGTCTTTAAAAATGATACGATTACAGCTACCCATTTAATTGGTGGTTACAATCATCTAGAAACAGCACTCTATATTTCTAATTTCACACAAAATATTGGGTATAATGGAATCATAAAGTTACACGGAACAACTTATTTTCCTTCAAATTACATATCCCCTACTTATCTAACCAATGAAATAAACTCTTTCACACATATTGGAAGAAAAGAAATTTCAAAACTTCGTTTACCTGAAATAAATCCTAAATTTAATAAAATTTTAGAGGGATTTACAACGAATAAAAACACTTTAAATAATAACAATAAAGTAAAGGATTCCTTATTTTTTAATTCATTTACCAAACCAACTGAAGAAATAAACATAGATAGTAATTTGAGTAATATTATAATAAAAGGTAATTTTATATTACGCAACAAAGATTCTATTAAAATTACTAAAAGTGCAATCTTAGAAGATGTTATCGTCGTTTCGCCAAGAATAACGATAGAAGAAGGCTTCAAAGGAAATGCTCAATTTATAGCAACCCAAAAAATCAATGTTGGCACTAAGGTAATTCTAAATTATCCTTCCGCACTTATTCTTAAAAGCCAAGAAAACGAAGAAACTAAAATTAAAATTGGAAAAGAAACTAAAATTTTCGGCACAGTAGTTTTATTTGGGAATGGAATAGAAAATATTAGTAAAAATAGCATTAGTATTGAAGATAAGAATTTAGTAGTTGGTTCTATTTATTGTACTGGCAAACTTGATTTACAAGGAACAGTATATGGTTCTGTGTTTACTAATAAAGTTTTTAGACAAACTAGCTCCTCTGTACATGAAAATGTACTACATAATCTCACAATTAATATTACTAAAAAACCTTATTATTTCATGGATTTTCCTTTATTTATAAATCCAAATACAAAATATGGTGTCATTAAAAAACTTAAATAAAGTAAAAGCTAATTCAATTCTAGAATCTGTGGTAGCATTGTGTATCATATCAATATGCTTGTACACAGCTATGTTAATTTTTTCAGCCGTTTTAACTCCAAAGTCAGCACCTAAATACTATCAAACACAACATCAAACTAACGGTCTTTTTTATCTTACACAATTACAACTCGATTCACTTGTACAAGAAGCAGAAAATATTACTATAGAGACGAAACTAATAGATATAAATTTAAAAGAAATAAAAGTTTCATACAAAGATAGCTCTGAAACAGAGCTTACAAAAAAGTTTTACATACTTAATCATGAAGAATAATTATTTAAAAGCTTTTTCTATTTTGGAAGCTATTTTATCTATGGCTATTACAGCAATTATTATAGGACTTACTTTTACTTTATTTTCTATCATAACTGAAAGGATGTTAAATTACAAAGAACAAAATCAGGCTACCCATGACTTAAATAGACTCACATATAGTATTAATAAAGATATTTTTGATAATGATAAGATGGAAATAATTGATAATACAGTGCATTTTTCAAATTATACTGGAATGTATACTAATTATTATTTTGAAAAAGAAAATATAATTAGAAGCAATGAAACTTTTGTAGATACTTTTAAAATTACTGTTCGTCATTTTCAAATTGATTCGCTTCATGATGTTTCTGAAAAAACACATTTTCAAAGGATAAAAATAAAAATCAGTTCAGATAGTATTCTTATGGATTTAAATTTTTACAAACCTATTTTTGCCTACGATTTGATATCAAAAAAATTTAAAAATGAGTTTTGATTTAAAAACCCTTAAAAAAAAGAACACCTCAAATACAAAAAAAGCTTCAGGTGCATTCTCTTTTAGTTTACGTAAAAAAATCTCTGATAAACAAAAAGAAAATTTCTATAGAGAATTAGGTCTTTTACTAAAATCAGGAGTAGATTTCAAGAAAGCATTAGAAATTTTGAGTAATCAATCTACTCATAAAAACGAGAAAGAAATTATAATATCAGTAAAAACTAAGGTAAGCCAGGGAAGAAGCATATACGAATCTATAAAGGAAACAAATCAATTTTCACCTTATGAATATTATAGCATTCAAATAGGTGAAGAAACGAGAAAGTTAGAAGAAATTTTACATGAATTACAAAAATACTTCAACCGTAAAATACAAATGCAGCGTCAAATCGTTTCGGTATTAACCTACCCTGTAATTGTATTGATTGTAACCTTTTTAGTTTTGTATTTTATGCTGAACAAGGTCGTTCCTATGTTTAGTTCTGTTTTTAAACAGTTTGGAAATGAATTGCCTAAAAGCACTCAAATTATTATCAACTTATCTAATAATTCAGGCAAAATATTTAGTGGCATTCTATTGGTAATTATAATTTCATTAATAGCTCATTATTCTTTTAAAAAAAATACTCAATATCGTGCATTTATAACAGGACTCATTTTACGATTACCTTATTTTGGCAATCTAATTCAAAAAATTTATCTATCTCGTTTTTGCCAAGCCATGAGTTTGCTTATCACTTCGCGTACTACTTTGATTAATTCTTTATCACTTACTTCCAAAATGATAGGCTTTTACCCAATAGAAAACGCTATTGAAACCATAAAAAAAGACATTACAAAAGGTGCTTCTTTAAGCGAAAGTTTACAAAAACATCCTGTTTTTGAAGCCAAGATGGTATCTATGATTGAGGTATCAGAACAAGTTAATCAGTTAGACACCATGTTCGAAAAACTAACTGAACAATACAACGAGGAAGTCAATTATCAAACCAAAATGATTGGCGTAATTTTAGAACCTATGCTTATTATCATTATAGGTATTATAGTAGGAATCATTATGGTATCAATGTATGCACCTATGTTTGACTTAAGTAAAATTATCAAAAATTAATAGTCTTCCTTAACATAAATAACAATGAAATTAAATACTGTTTAAACGATAATATATAATACTAGTTGAACAGTGAAAAC
Organism: Flavobacterium sp. TN-1; assembly: GCF_052828645.1. NCBI lineage: Bacteria > Pseudomonadati > Bacteroidota > Flavobacteriia > Flavobacteriales > Flavobacteriaceae > Flavobacterium > Flavobacterium sp. TN-1. The sequence continues at coordinate 1,157,328 of NZ_CM128253.1, read as the reverse complement.
TAAAAAAATTCTGGCTCAAATTATGCGTTCGCCTTTATCTCAGATTACGCATTAGAAAAACTAATTTTTATAACTCATTGAAATAAAATGTTTTAATTTTTATCAATTCTAGTTTTTAAAAAATTAAAGTATTAGGAAATCAATAAAGTTTTTTTAAAATTCTCTAATGCGTAATTTGAGGTTATAATAAAAATAAAAGGCTCATATAGAGGGCCATTTTTTAACTTGTTTTTTATCAAGAACCTATTTATTTTCTTTTTTAGACTATTCATAACATTTATCAGTTGCTAGATAAAAATCTTTATATATTTTTGTTAAGGCTGTCCAAAAAGTAACAACGTTCTATTTAGCTTGTCTCATTATCAAAGTTATGCAATTCATTTCGGTTGAGTAACTAGATCTAAACAACTGAAACGAGTTAAATAACAATCTTGTCGTTTTGAAACACCTTTAACTAGTATATTTTTCACAATAAAAAACAAACGATATGAAACCGGATTTATTTCAATCACCCGATTATTACCAGTTAGATGATCTTTTAACAGAAGAGCATAAATTAGTACGTGATGCTGCTCGTACATGGGTAAAAAAAGAAATATCACCTATAATTGAAGAATATGCACAACGCGCTGAATTTCCTCATCAAATTATTAAAGGATTAGGTGAAATAGGCGGATTTGGGCCATATATACCTGTTGAATATGGTGGTGCGGGATTAGATCAGATTTCGTATGGTTTAATAATGCAAGAAATAGAAAGAGGAGACTCTGGTGTACGTTCTACTTCATCTGTACAATCTTCATTGGTCATGTATCCTATTTGGAAATATGGATCTGAAGCACAACGTCAAAAATATTTACCTAAATTAGCTACAGGAGAATGGATGGGTTGTTTTGGATTAACAGAACCTGATTACGGATCAAATCCCGGGGGTATGGTAACTAATTTCAAAGATATGGGAGATCATTATCTATTAAATGGTGCTAAAATGTGGATTTCTAATGCTCCTTTTGCTCAAATTGCAGTAGTTTGGGCAAAAAATGAAGAAGGTCGTATTCACGGATTAATTGTTGAACGAGGAATGGATGGTTTTAGCACACCTGAAACCCATAACAAGTGGTCTCTACGTGCCTCTGCAACAGGAGAACTTATATTTGATAATGTAAAAGTCCCTAAAGAAAACTTACTACCTGGCAAATCAGGATTAGGCGCTCCTCTTGGTTGTCTAGACTCGGCTCGTTATGGAATTGCATGGGGTGCAATTGGGGCTGCTATGGATTGTTATGACACAGCCCTACGTTATTCCAAAGAACGCATTCAATTTGAAAAACCAATTGGCGCAACTCAATTACAACAAAAAAAACTTGCTGAAATGATTACCGAAATCACAAAGGCTCAACTTTTAACTTGGAGATTAGGTGTCTTACGTAATGAAGGAAAAGCTACATCAGCTCAAATCTCCATGGCAAAAAGAAACAATGTAGACATGGCTCTAACGATAGCTCGTGATGCTCGCCAGATACTGGGTGGAATGGGAATTACAGGAGAATACTCTATTATGCGTCACATGATGAATTTAGAATCTGTAGTAACATACGAAGGAACTCATGATATTCATTTATTAATTACAGGTATGGATATAACAGGTTTTCCTGCTTTCAAATAGTACATAAATAAAAATCATATAAATGCCTCCCCTATTAGGGAGGCATTTATTATTTTTGTTGAAATTTATTAAAATAATGAGCATAGAATCTATCCATAAAAGTATCCAAACACAAAAGGATATACTATTAAACCATCCTTTGTATTCTAAAATCAAAACATTAGAATCGCTTAATATATTTCTCGAACATCACATTTACGCTGTTTGGGATTTTATGTCTTTATTAAAAGCACTACAAAATCAATTAACGTGCACTAGCACTCCATGGAAAGCCTCCCCTAACCCAGAAACTCGTTATTTAATCAATGAAATAGTTTTAGCAGAAGAGTCTGACTTAGCTCTAGATGGTAGGCGTCTAAGTCATTATGAAATGTATTTAGAAGCTATGTATGACTGTGGTGCTTCTACGAGCGAAATCAAGAAATTTTTGAAACATACTGATGAAACTCAAAATATTTTCAAAAGCATTAATGAAAGTGAATTAGGACAAGCTATAAAGGACTTTTTAAATTTTACTTTTAATGTAATTGAAAAAGGACAAGCTCATGAAATAGCAAGCGCGTTTACTTTTGGGAGAGAAGATCTAATACCTAGCATGTTTACGGCTATTTTGAAAAATTTTAAAGAATCATTTCCTGAAAAAGATTTTTCAAAATTAATTTATTATTTCGAACGACATATAGAACTTGATGCGGACGAACACGGTCCCATGGCTATGAAAATGATTGAATACTTAGCAAACAACGACCCAAAAAAATGGAATGAAATGGAAATCATTGCAATTGAAGCTTTGGAAAAACGAATTGCTTTGTGGAATGCAATTGAGAAAGCAATTGACTCTATCTAAAAAATAAAACTGCCCGAAAAATTTAATTTCTCTTAATTATCCTATTATTCGGGCAGAATAGTTTCTTATTCAGCAGGGGCTAATTCTATTTCTAATCCGTTAATTTCAGGAGTTATTAAAATCTGACAACCTAAACGACTATTTTCTTTTACATTTAAAGCTTCCCAAAGCATAGCCTCTTCATCAGGATTTTTTTCAGGTAATTCTACATTATTCAAAACATAACATTGACAAGAAGCACACATAGCCATTCCTCCACAAATACCTATAGTTCCTTCAGGGGCCAATTCATACGCACGAACAAGTTCCATAATATTCATATTCATATCTGTTTGTGCTTGTACTTCATGAGTTACTCCTTCTCTATCCGTTATTTTTATGATAATATCTAAAGACATATTTTTTTCTTACAAAAGTAACGATATTTATAGAAAAATATTAAATTTGACAAAACTTTGGGGGATTAGCTCATTTGGCTAGAGCGCTACGCTGGCAGCGTAGAGGTGACCGGTTCGAGCCCGGTATTCTCCACTTTTTATTTTTTTTAGAATATTTTTTCTAGAAAGAAAAAAATAATATATTTGACAAAACATGGGGGATTAGCTCAGCTGGCTAGAGCGCCTGCCTTGCACGCAGGAGGTCATCGGTTCGACTCCGATATTCTCCACTAAATTAACTAACCAAAACCAAAAACCGAGAGCGTCTCCTAGAGGCGTTTTTTTTATCTCATAATAAAATGAAAAATAAGACCTTATTTATTTTATTTTTATTTTGTTTCTTAAAAGCTTCTTCTCAAGAAATCATAACAACTCTTCCTGATACTGTAACACATTGGAAGAAACAAAATAAAATTTCTTTAGACATTAATCAAATAAGTTTTATTAATTGGAATGCGGGTGGTAACAATTCTATTTCGGGTCTGATTAAAGGTGATTTCAAAAGAATTTTCCAGCATAAAAACATCAAATGGCATAATGAGCTATTATTTCGCTATGGTATAAACAAACAAGATGGTCAAGAAATAAGAAAAACAGAAGATGTCTTTCTCTTAAATTCTACTTTAGGTTTTAAAAAGGATAGTATTTCTAATTGGCACTATTCCGCTAAATTAAATTTCAATACTCAATTTGCAAATGGATATAAGCATCCTAACTTTGAGAAGCCTATTTCTAGTTTTTTTGCCCCAGCTTATCTATTCATAGGTATTGGTACTGAATATATTGATAAAGATCAAAATTTTAAAATCTATTTATCTCCTTTAACTCAAAAATCTACTTTTGTCTTTAATACAGATTTAGCGAACGAAGGTGCTTTTGGCGTAGAAAAAGGAAAAAAATATCGAAACGAAATTGGAATTCTTCTAACCGCTTTTCACAAAGACGAAATATATCAAAATATTTATTTAGAAAACAAAATTAATCTTTACACAGACTATCTAAATAATTTTGGTAACATAGACGTAAATTGGCAATTACAATTTGATTTCATCATCAATAAATACGTTTCAGCAAACATTAATTCCAATTTGTTATATGATGATGATGTTAAGACTAAAAATGAGATAAATGGACAATTAATTACATCAGGAGCTAAAATTCAATTTAAGCAGATAATTGGTATTGGTTTAAATTATTCTTTTTAGAAAACTCCTAATAAAACTTTCTAAAATCTAGAAATAACGTCTATATATTATTCCTATTTTTATTATTTAGGTAGTAAAATATTTGTTTCAAGAAAATCATTTATCTCAAATTAAAACACATCTTATTTAAGTATTAAATTTATAGCGTTTAAAATTAAAATATACTGGACTAAAAAGTAAAATTCTCGATCTGTTTTTTTTATTTTAAAACAACTCTAACAAATGGTTGAGCATATAACTGAAATCATCGTTAGTTCGAGCGTGAAGCGCATCGAGAACCAACACTATTCTTTATTGCTTTTGTAGGATAGTGTCGAAATGAAAAATTACAAACTTTTTGAACAGTCTCAAGGTTAAAAAAATAGTATTATGAGAAAATTTCAAAGTTTAAATGGTATTATAGCCTCATAAGATTAATTTTAAATTTAAAATATACCTAAACAACATTGTTTTTTTCGAACATTTTGCTTTAAAAAGAAATTAAATTCAAAAGAGACGCTATACAAATAATTAACTAAATATACTTTCTTATTCTAAATCTATTTAATCATACAAAAAAATAAAATGTTTAAAATATCATTTTTATAAATAAAAAAATTATTGTCTAACTACTATCCGTTTTCTTTTTTCGAATTTTACTTCTAAAGAATCTCGGTATATTTTTCTTATTACTACACCATTACACTCTGTATTTAATCGAGTTTTAAATAGGTTATCATTAACTTTTATTAAAATTAGTTCCTCTGCTTTTCCTTGGGTTTTTATGTAACCATAAAATTTTATATCTGGAAAAGGGTTTTCTTCAATTACTTTGACTGGTTTTATAGGTTTTATCTCATTTTTCTTAAGTTTTAATAGGTTTGTCGTTATATTTGTTTGTTGTGGTTTATTATTTTCAATTTTAATAACCTTAACCGTCTTTAAAAAAGGGTCTATTGAAAGAGAACCTAGAAGAAAAGTATCCTTTTCAATTTTATCTGGTAATTTTATAGTAATATTATTTTCAAAATTGTTTTCTATTTGTTTGTCTTGAAAGAAATGGCTTATATATTTATAAATTACAGTTCCCCATAACGCTAAAACACCTATTAAAAGGATCACGTTTATTTTTTTTTTCATCATTAATTTATTAATAAACTATTTGGTTTACTGTATAAAGATCCTATATTTCCTGCTTTATCTTTGGCTTTTACTCTCCAGAAATAAGTAGCTGTAGCAGTAAATATTTTTTGGTAATTTGTCGTAGTTGTAATTTGGCTTTCAAAATTTTTAGTAAAATCAACATCCGTTGCAAACTCAATTATATAATAATCAATAGGTGATTTAATGGTCCCAGAATCAGTATCTAATTTCCAACTAAGTTCTACGGTAGAATTCACTTTACGTGTTTCAGCATTATTAGGTAATAGATTTTGTGGCGCGTTTGGCGGAGTTGTATCTAATGAAAACGTAGATTTATTAAAATCAGTAGATGACGTTGTATTTATAGCTTTTACTCTCCATTCATAAAGGGCATCTGATTTCAAAACAGTTGCATCTAAAACATAAGTTGGTGTTGTTAGACCTTCTTTAGAAAGCAATAATAAATTACTATTGGTCACGTCATATAATTCTAGAGTATAAGTAGTTGCTATTTTTATAGGATCCCAGATTAATATTAAATTATTCCTATTAGTAAAAAAACCATTGGACGGACTTTTTAGAATTACGAGTTGGTTTTCTAAACTGGTTGGTAATTTTATATCGAAGGAACTTGAGATTGTATATTTCGATTCATATCCTTGATTTTCTCCTCTAATTTTAAACTTGTATTTACCAGGTAGTAATGGGAGTTTTAAAGAGTTTTTAGTGGTTATTGTATCTTTTATTACAAGTGCATTTTTATCTTCTATTTGTAACCGATATTTATTGGCTCCTTTAAGTGGTTCCCATTGAAAACTGATTATATTACTTTCTATAACACTCCCTTCTTTTGGTGTTAAAACATTTACGACATCAGTTGTAATGTCTTTTTCTAAAATATCATCACACGCTGTAATACTTATAGCAAAAAACAAAAATAATACGCTATTAAATACCTTCATAATTTTGAAATATAAGTTTTAAATATAATTTTTCTTCTTTATCATTTTTTTGTTCTGTAAAAAACTGTAAACTTACAAGTTTTGAGCTTTGAAAATTATTTTCAAAGTTATAAATTGTGTTTAGTAATTGATTAGTATTTCCTGACAGAACTATACTATTTGTTATGATTGAAAGGTGTTCATCTTTAAAAAAATGAATAGGTTGAATCGAGTGTATCGCAATTTCTGAATGGTTTTTTGCTAAAAAATCAATAATTTCTTGTTGTATAATTTCTTTTTCTTTTCCGCTTTTACCAATTAATAGATCTAATTTGGCAACGTCATTATATAATTTATTTAAACCTGATGTTTTGGCATTTATTTCTTGCGTCTTTTCTATAAGTGCTTTATATTCTTTATATGAGCCTATTAACTGGCTAAAAGAACGTTTATAAGCAGTAATAGATAACAAACAAAGTATTACTAATAATGCTTTAAATTTTTGTTTGAAAGAATACTGATTAAACATGATGTGTTATGATTTTTATTTCAAACTGTAACCTATTTTTTTTATCTTTTTTAAAATTGACAATCTCAAATTTTCTTACCCAACTAAGTTTTTTTATATCAGTTAGCCAATTATTAAAAACCTTTTCTTCTTGTGTATGCCCTTTAATAAAAAAAGTATTAGGAGTCATTAAGATTTTTTTATTTATTTTAATTTCTTTATCTACAGGAGCATAATTTAGCTCATTTAATTTCATATCATTTGGCACTATTTTCAATAAGTCAAACACGTAATGTGATATAAAAATATTTGAAGTTATTCCTGATTCATTTACAATCATCATTTGTTGTTCTCTCCTTTTTTCTAATTTTTTAATTTGTTTATAGGATTGATTTGAATAGATGACTTCTAAATTAAGTTCGCTTATCTTTTTATTAAAATATTGTATAGAGGTATAACTTAAGAGGAGTAAGGTAAAAAAAGAGACTAGCATAATAACAGCTAGTTTATTAAAAGCTTTTTGATAAATTACTTCTTCTAAATTAATTTTATTTTCGGTTTTAGTAATTTCTTCAGGTTGTAAGAAAAAATGTATAGCGCTTGCGTATAGAGGTAAATGACTGCTTAAAAGAGTATCTTCTCCGACTTGAATGGAAGTAGTTTTATTGTTTTTAAGAAAACTTTCAAGTTTATTTTCTTCAAAAATCAATTCTAGTTCACCAGCTTTTATGGTGTTTATGTGTATATAATCTTTTAGAAAGGCTACAGGAAAAGCTCCTATATATACATCTAGTACCTGAAAATGATTTGCTTGAAAAAATTGTATGTTTTCTTCTACCAAAATACTTCTAGAAAAACTCATAAAACGAATTTCTTCATTTTGAAAAGTAGTGTGGTAGATACTATCAAAATTAATTGTTTTTAGCCAATTTATATCTATTTCATTATTGTTATCTACTTTTTTGTTTAATATCCCTTTACCATCAATTGATAGAACAACAGGAATTTTCACATCAGTTGCTTTACAAAGTTTTTCAAAACTATCAAAAGTTCTAGAATTTAATATATTAAGCTTATTTCTTTTTTTGAAGACCGTCAATACATGAAATACGTCAGCATGTTCTTTTTTAACAATGCCAATGATATTTATTTTATTAATTTTTATTATTTGGGTAAGGTATTGTAGCATTAATATACAACGGTTGGTTTAATGAATATATGAAGTTTTGAATCATTTTTTGATTTTTTTCGGCTACTTGTAAACCATTTCAAAACAGGGATTCTTGAAATCAAAGGGACACCTGTTCCTGAATTTTCTTTTTTTAATTCATCTAGTCCTCCAAGTAGTATCATTTCTCCATTTTTAACCCTTACTAATGATTCAAATTTTTGTGTAGCTTTCCCAGGAGGGGCATTTTCTCCTGCTCTACCTAAGAATGAACTTTTTTCAACTGCAATATTTAGAGTTACATTTTCATCTGTAGAAACAAAAGGTTTTATTGATACACTTAAGTTAGCATCTGTTGGTTTCCAAGTTCCTGATTGTAATATATTATTCCCTATATTATTATTACTTAAAATCTGATTATTTTGTTCAAAATAATAACTAGTTTCTCCAATTGCAAGTTTGGCTTCATGACCGCTGATTGTTGCTATTTTAGGTGTTGATTCTACTTTTAGTATTAAATTATTTTCTAGTAATTTTAAATTAGCGTAAAAACTTTCCGTTACTTTTCCTATTTTAAATAAGCCAAAACCATTAAAAGCATTTATTAAACTATTTATTGAAGTACTATTTAATGACATATCGGCTGTAGGATATAAAGTTCCTGAAGTTCCTATAGGAGCTTGTCCTTTTGCTAAAAGTCCTGCTTTAAAACCGCTTTGAATATCATATCCTTTGTTATACTGAGCAATAATTACCTCTATTTGTACCATAGGTACAACTTTATCAATTTGTTTTAAATAAAGACGAAGTTCGTCAATTGCTTTTTTGGACCCTGAAACAATCAAACTATTTAATTCTACAAATTCTTTAATTTCAAGTTTTTCAGCAAAAACTCTTGGTAAGGATTGTTGTACACTTTCGATCGAACGATTTTCTAATTGAATAATTTCAGTAGCTCTAAGTCCTTCAGTAGCATATTCTCCTATCAGATATAAATTATCTTGTTTTTTAAAGGTGTATTTTCTGCCTTTAAATACATGTTCTAATAAATCATCAAATGTTATATGCTCCACAGAAAGACTAGTCTTTTCGTTTTCAGGTTTATTATACAAAAAATAATTAATATGTAATTTTTCAGCTGCTTCTGTCAGAAGATCATTTACATCTGCAAGATCTGCATTTATATTTAAAAAACCTGTTTTATCTAATAAAACATCATAGTATCCTGGTATTCCTCGGCTGGCTTTTGCCTGTTTATTTCTGACATTATTATTTATTCCATAAGCATTTCCGTTATTATTAGGCTCTTTATTTTTTTCTAGAAAGAAAAAGCCATTTTCATCTTTTGAAACAACTAGATCGTTCGATTTAGACATCATTTGCATAACCTGTTCAAAAGGTCTGTTTAGAATGTAAGAAGATACTCTTAGTCCTTTTATATCTGGAGCTAAAACCACATTCTTTCCAGATTTATCTATGATTGCTTTTGCTACAGCAGGAAGAGAATCGTTTTCTAATTTCAAAGAAAGAAAATCATTTTCTTTATTATAAGTAACATCAATGTTTTTAGGTTGTTTTTTCTCGATAATTTTAATTTCTTTTCTCTTTTTGAAAACGATTATATTATTCAAAAAACCTACTTCTAAATCATATTTTTGTATTAAATGTAGAAAAACATCTTTAACTGTTACATCATAGAAATTATTAACTACCGTTTGATTTAGATCAGTATCTACATCAATATTAAGTTGATGTTCTTCTGCAATGGAAGCTATGAAATCATGTAAAGAAAGTCCTGAAACATTAATTTTCAAAACTTCATTTATTCCTTTTTTTTGTTTTGATAGTTCATCCAATTTATAACTTAATTGATTTAAGTCTTGTTGAGCGAAAACTGAATGGGATAAAACAATACCTAAAAGGAAATAAATAATTTTTTTAAACATTTTATTGGGTAATTAAAATTGGGTAAATTTCATCTAACGAAGTTTTTCCTTTTGCCAAAAGGGCAAAGGCTTTATAAGCCAATGTTTGATGGTTATTATTATTTTCAAACACCTCCGTTATATGATTATGTTTTATTGCTGTAGCTAATTTATTATCTATATTAATTACTTCATAAATAGCCGTTCTACCTTTATATCCTGTATGAAAACATTGATTGCAGCCTTGTGTTTTATAATGTTTTTCCAATGGATATGGGAAATGAAAACTTACTGGAAAATCGTCTTTGTCTACTTTTGTTTCTTGTTTGCAATTTTCACAAAGTTTTCTAACCAATCGTTGTGCTACCGATAGATTTAAGGTTTCAGAAATTAAATAGGCTGGAACTCCCATATCAACTAAACGCGAAATGGTTCCGATTGCGGAGTTTGTATGAATAGTTGACAAAACAAGGTGTCCTGTAAGCGAAGCTCTAATGGCCATAAGTGCTGTTTCTGAATCTCGAATTTCTCCCAACATAATCACATCTGGATCTTGACGTAAAAACGATTTGAGAGCCGAAGCAAACGTAAGTCCAATATCTTCTTTCAGTTGAACTTGATTAATTCCTTTAAGGGTATATTCTATCGGATCTTCAACCGTAACAATGTTTCTTTTTGAATCATTTAATAATTTTAAAGTAGCGTACAACGTTGTGGTTTTTCCTGACCCAGTTGGACCACTTATCAAAATTATACCATTAGGTTTCTTTACAGCTTGAAGGTATTTTTGTAATTCATCTTCTTTAAAACCTAAAGCATTCAAGTCAATATTTGAAGCATCTTGCCCTAGCAAACGCATTACTATTTTTTCACCAAAAAGCGTTGGTAAAATTGATACTCTAATATCAAAAGATTCATTTGTAATACGTCCGTCTTGTGGTAACCTCTTTTCAGTAATATTAAGTTTAGCTTTGATTTTTATTTTATTGACCAATTCCAGATAATTTTCTTTTTCTATCTTATATCTTTCTATAAGTTGACCATCAATTCTTAACCGAATTCGGGCATTATCTTCATACACTTCAAAATGAATATCACTACTCTTTAATGCCTTTGCTTCTTCTAGTAGAGATTCTAAAAAATCATTTTTTTCAACATTAAAATTCTTTTTTTGGATATCAATACGTTCCTTCCGATAATAGATAGATAAGCCTTTATTTATTACATCTGTATCTACCTTAAAAAGAAGAATTTTTTTACCTGTTAAAAGTTCTAATTCCTCTTCAATACTTGAATTATGATTTATATTGTCAACATATAATTCAATACAATCAGTTTTTACTTGCTTCGGGATTACACGATAATGATTAGCTAATTCACTTGAAATAGCCAAAAGGTTTTCTGAATCAATAACGAATGTATCCTCCATAATTAGAAAAGCAATAGTGAATAAGGCTTAAAAAATAATTTAAGACATAATACGAATACTAGTAGCAAAGCGGAAAAACCCGCCAAGGGAATAGATTCTGTTTGTCTTTTTTTTAAAAATATAAAATAAAGAGTAATTGAAAATAACATCGTACTTACAATAAATACTAAAAATTTTTGTAATTCAAAAAGAGGTGCTATAGATATAAAAAATAAGACATCTCCTAAACCAAAATAAGTATTTAAAGGATTTGAGTAATTTTTATTTTTAATTCTCATATAAAAAACCATCATTCCAAAAATAAGAAGAAAGAACACGCAATTAATGAGAGTACTTTTCATTCGTAAGTAAAAAGGAAATGGAGGTATAGAGAATCCTATAATTATAATTAACAAAGGCAAGGTAATATGTATTGCTCTATGTTTTAAATCTTGAAAAAAAAGAAATAACAAAGCTAAAATAAGTCCCCAATATAAAAGTAAATTCACTTTATTCTTTAGTAACTTCGGTTAATAACTTAGTATTATTAATTTCCCACGTATTAAAACTTCCATCACCATCCATATCTGATACTGCAGTAGCTCTTGCTAAAAAACTTTCGTTGGATGATTCTATTATTTCAACTCTATACATGGCTTGTCCTCCTTCATCTACCGTTTTTTCTTGTTCAAATCCTAGTTCATCTAAATTTCCTGAAAACTTAGAATATCTATAAAAATAACTTTTTTCTAAACCATATACTTGATTTAACATGGCTTGAGCTTCAATGGATTTTGCTTGACTTATTACCGAGGTTTGATTAGGTAACACCATTAATAATAATATACCAATAATACAAAGCACAATGAGTATTTCCGTCAAAGAGTATGCTTTGACCATCAAGTGCTTATTGAAGGATAAAAACTTATTTTTCATAAATTTAAGTGAATTTTCGGGGCAAAAACAGGAATTGTATTTGAAAAAATGTGATCAAAATCTTTTTATCAGAAACAAACTCTAAAGTAAGCATCTAAAAAGAAACAACTTGGGATCTATTTTATCACCTCGAAGAAAGGCAAAGTTACATTATCAATACTATGTAATTTTGTGCTTTAATCGAAATGAGAAGATTACCTCTTTTTAAACCACTCTTTTTATTGAAATAAAAATTATTTTTTATTTAATACTTCTTTTAGTTGTTTTTTAAGTTCTTGAATTTCTTTATTTTGTTGGATTAAATACAAAGTAAGTTCTTCTATTTTTTCTTGTTGTACTTTAGCTATTTCACCCAATTCTAATCCTTTCTCTGTAATATCTTTAGCAGATGGCACATTAGGTAAATGATTATTTTGTTTTATAAAAGTATCTACTTCATCTAAACTACGTAATTTATAATCTTTGGCAAAAACATAATCAGCCCAAGTATTGTATACTTTTACTTCTTCTGCTCTTATACGTCCCTTTACAGAAAGTTTATAATCTTTATTACTATCAACTGGATCTACAAATTTATCAGTTCCGATACCAATATGTGTATCTACAAAGACATCACTATCAAATTTAGAGGAACCTGTTTTAACCCAAAAAGTATGCGCAATTGGCCAAGCTTGCGCACCTCCTAGTACTACGTGAGTATCTTTTTTAGGCATTTCTAAAAACACAAAATCAGCACCATTATTAGAAACAGTAAAACAATCTTTTTGTGTTGCATCAGTAAATTTAAAATATCCATACCCTCCTTGTCTTGCTTCCACTATAAAACGACTAGCATCAGACCTATCAGTTAAACTAAACCAAAAAGATGATTCGTTTGGATTTATATTTGATTTCGGGAAATCAAACAATTGAAGAGTTCTATCTACTCCAGAAGTACTTACTGAGTAACCAGCATTTATGATTCTACTCCTATTATTTCTGTCATTTACATCAACAAAAGTTTGCCCATCTGGCAAACCACCTGCAACATCTAATTTTGAATATAAAGCATTTGTTCCTATTCCTATATTTCCTGACTTAGAATCAATATTTAGAACAGAATTACCATTTGAAGTACTTATAAAATTTATTTTTTTACTATCCATATTTACGGTTCTATCTCCTTGAAGAGTACCATCATTACCATAAATATCCGAAGATGTACCTGCTGAACCAGACATTGGAGTTAATATTACATTTCCTTGACTATCTACTGTTAAAGCTTTCCCATTAGGCTGTGATGTTGAACTTGTACTTTTTAATTGTGTCAATTTAAGTCCTGAAATTCCTTCTGTTTCACTATCTACTTCTAGTTTTACTGTTGAATTTGTTATTCCTAAAGTTACGTTATTTTTAATATCAGGGGTTGATTTTCCAATTAAGGCTTCAGTCTTAATTTCTTCTTTTTTAGAAGATACTTCTACATTCTTTGGTTTTTGTTGTAAAGTTTTACTAGCTCCATTATAAGTTTGTCCTTGTACATAGCTAAAACACATCATGGTTACAAACGTACAAACATATCTGTTGTTTTTCATTATTTATTTATTTTTCCACAAAAGTATTACAATTATAAAAAAGAACAATTTATTAAGGAATGAATTACAGCAATAAATACACTCTATAGATTATAAAATGTTGTTTTAACACTATTTCATTTCTTTAAAAATTATCAAAAAGTAAATTTTTCTACCAATTCTATTTAATACCATTTAAACTTAAAATATACTGAATTAAAAAGTAAAATTCTCGATATGTTTTTTTATTTTAAAACAACTCGAACAAATGGTTGATTATATAATTGAAATCATCGTTAGTTCGAGCGCGAAACGCATCGAGAACCAACACTAATTTTTATTGTTTTTGTAGGATAGTGCCTAAATCAACATACAGTTTGTCACTACGAAGGAGGAGTCTCATAATCAATATTATGTAATTTATTCCTTTGGTCGAAATGAAAGATTGTAAACTTTTTGGACAGTCTCGAGGTTAAAAAAGTATTATTATGAGGAAATTTCAAGTTTAAAAGGTATAATTATAAGTAGTCCTTATAAAATATTCTTTCAATTTCCTTTTTTGTTGTATAAATAAGTTGTTTTTCAAATTAATACAAACAAAAAAGCTCCCTTTTCATACATTGCTCTCAAATGTTTATAAGCATTGAGGGCAATGTACTTCAAGAATAGCTTTTATATTTTTATAAAAAATAATAACTATTAAAAGTTATAAGAAAAAGTAAAATTCCATGTTCTACCAAATCCAAAGAAAACTTGATTTGCATCGGCCAATCCTTTATATAAGCGATTTGCACTAGCATAAGTGGTACCTATTGGAGCATTTGCTATTTGATCATCAGCAAAGATATTACTTCTGGATTCAGAAATATAAACTGTATTTAAAACATTGTTTAGATTAACTCTAAAATTAAAATAATCATTAGATTCTTTTACTCTATAGGTTTTGAATGAAAAACCTGCATCTAACAATCCATAACTAGGCAATTGTAATGTTCCTTTGTTAACGGCTTCTTTAAATTTAGTTGGATCTATACTAGCATATAGCTTGTCTACATATAAATAAGTAGCATCTACTTTTAATCCTTTAAAAATTTCATAAGTTACACCTGCACTAGCTGTAGTTTGAGCTACATCTCCTACTTTTAAATTATCTAAATATAATGTTTCAGGTTTTCCTCCAGAAATTTGGTTACTATTAGCATCAAAACGATCGCTTGTAACATTATTTTTATATCTCCAATCACCGATAGACCCCATTAAATTAATCGTGAAATTATCAGTTGGCTTTATATTTGCTTCTAGCTCAATACCTTTATGTACTTGTTGAATACCACTAAAGTTATAATAACCTCCTACGTTTGTAACGTCTGAATCAGATTGTCTTTGAAAACGATCTTTCCAACTTGTATAATAAACATTTAAATTAGCATTGAAAACAGAAGATTTAAAACCATACCCTCCTTCTAATCCTAGTATTTTCTCATTTATAAGATTTCCAGCAAGTACTGAAAGATTGTTTGGGTAAACTGCATTAAAGAAAGGCTGTTTTGAATAATATCCGCTATTAACAAAAACATTCATTTTTTCATTAATATTAAAATTCACTCCTCCTTTAACATTGCCTCCTATTAAATTTTTATAATTTGTTGAATACAAAGGATCTGATTCTTTATATGTAAATGTATCTACACGTTTAAAACCTTGCTGTGATACTGCTCCTTGAAAAAATGCTGTAAATCTATCATTTGAATACTCTAACTGTGTGAATGCGCCATACCATCTAACATGACCATCATTATTATATTCAATTCTTTCTTGATTTTTTACATTACTCCACGGATTAAAAGAAGGTTTTGCTGAATATGTTTGAAATAAAATTCTATTAGGATTATTTATATCTCTATTATCTTTAAAACCGTCTGCGCCTAATAAATCAACAACATTTCTAAAATGATAACCAATATAGGTTCTCGCATCTACACCAAAATCTAAGGTTAAAGTCTTACTTAATTTAGTATTTAAGTTTATAATTGCACCGTACCAATCATGTGAATTTATGTTAGCTCTTCTTGTAAACCCTGTAGTTCTATCCGTTAGATACAAACCATTTGAAGTAGGTGCAATTTGTGCTCCTGTTATTGGCGTTACGGACTCCCCCCTAGAGGCAACATATTCCCCTCTGTTAAATGCTACAAAATCATTAAACGGCACCAATCCGCTTGCTGTTTTAAATGTTACGGGTGTTTTTCCTGTAAATCCTGTAAGTCCTCCACGTCCCCATGAGCCATAAAAAACAGAAGATAATTTTACCTTGTCATTAAATTTAAAATCATAGTTTAATGAAGCTACTGGTTTATGATAATAATTCGTAGCCCAAGAATACTCTTGACCATTTAAATATCCCCAATCTGAATTGTATTTTATATTAGGTTCTCCATTTGAACCATATTTGATATAATCAGCAATAGTATTTGCAAAACTTCTTTGGTTATGCCATTGTGGAGCTCCCGTAAATGTAAATTGCAAACTATTTTTTTCATTAATATCATATCCTAAACCTATAAAATAGTTTTGTCCAAAATATTTAGTTCCATTAACATACCCATTTCCTTGTGTGCTACTTAATAAAACAGAAGCTGACAATCCATTTTCTAATTTACCTGTAGAATAAGATGCCAATGTTTTTATATGATCATTGTTAGCAATAGTAGCAGATAAAGTACCTCCTCTTTTAGCATCTGATGTTCGGGTAACAACATTAATAGTACCTCCTACAGAAGAGATTGCTAATTTTGAAGATCCCAAACCTCTTTGTACTTGCATGGCAGTAGTCACATCTGATAAACCGGCCCAATTACTCCAGAAAACAGAACCGTTTTCCATATCATTTACAGGCACACCGTTTATCATAACAGCAATATTTTTCTGATCAAACCCACGAATATTCACGCGAGAATCCCCATAACCACCACCTGATTTTGTTGCATACACAGATGGCGTAGTCGCTAATATTTCTGGAAATTCCTTTGTTCCTAATTTTTCTCTAATTTCAGCCGCTTTTATTGTAGAAACGGCTACAGGAGTCTTACGATCTTTTGCAACATCTACTACTGTAGACTTAATTACAACCTCTCCTAATACATTTCCTTTATCTTTTAATACTATAATACCTAAATCAGCTTTTCCATTGGAAACTGTAAAAGCTACTTTTTTAGTTTCGAAACCTAAATAAGTAATTAATAGATTTCCCTTTGTGTTTTTAGTTTCTATTAAAAACCCACCATCAAAAGCTGATGATACGTTTTGTCTTGTGCCTTCAATGACTACATTTGCACCAGGTAGTGCACCCGTCTCATCTTGAATAGTTCCCATGATCTGATTTTGTGCGAAAAAGGGAGCACAAACAAACATCATGGTCACTAAAACCCAATTTTTCATGTTCTTCATTTGTTGTGTTTTTAGATTTAAAAGTGATGCTACAAAATTCAAACATATTTAAGTAGGCAATGTTAAGGCAATGTTAATTTTTAAAAAAACTTTAACACACATATAAAGAAAAATTATTTTTTTTAAACCATAAAATCACATTTTATACTATTTCTATTTAATTTATTAAGAATTTTATTACTCTGTAAATTTACTTAACAAAAACAAAGTAGAGGAATCATGTTCTCGAAAATCATTTTCTTGAAATTCATCTAAAATTTTATTAGCTAATTCCTTACCTAACTCTACTCCCCATTGATCATAACTAAAAATATTCCAAATAATTCCTTGTACAAATATTTTGTGTTCATATAAAGCAATCAAACTTCCTAATGTTTCTGGCGTAAGTTGGTTTATTAAAAGTGTATTGGTTGGTTTGTTTCCTTCAAATATTTTATGAGGTAACAATTCTTCTTGTTTACATTTATCTACATTTTTCTTTTCAAACTCATCTAGTACTTGTTCTTTATTTTTACCATTTAATAATGCTTCTGTTTGAGCAAAAAAATTGGCCATCAATTTTTGATGATGTGTTATGTTACCATGTAATGATTTTTTAAAACCGATGAAATCAGCAGGAATTAATTTAGTTCCTTGATGTATTAGTTGAAAAAAAGCATGTTGAGAATTTGTTCCAGGTTCTCCCCAAACTATTGTTCCTGTTTGATAATTCACAGGAAATCCTGATCGACTTATTCTTTTCCCATTACTTTCCATAATTCCTTGTTGAAGATAAGGAGGTAATTTTTGTAAATATTGAGTATAAGGAATTACAGCTTCTGTTTCTGAATTAAAAAAATTATTATACCAAATACTTAAAAGCCCCATAATGACTGGGATATTTTTATCAAATGGAGTATTTATAAAATGCTGATCCATTTTATAAGCACCTAACAACAATTGTTCATATTGCTCATAACCTATAGACAAAACAACAGAAAGTCCTACTGCTCCCCATAACGAAAATCTACCGCCTACCCAATCCCAAATTGGAAAAATATTATCAGAATCTATTCCAAACTCTACTGTTTTTTTTATTTCGCTTGAGACTGCTACAAAGTGATTCTTTATAAATTTTTCTTCTGCATTTTTTAAAAACCACTTTTTGGCAACAAGGGCATTACCAAGTGTTTCTTGCGTTGTAAATGTTTTAGAAACAACAACAAATAAGGTTGTTTCAGGATTTAATTTATTTAAAATTTCAGTTGAATGGTCTCCATCTATGTTAGAAATAAAATGAACGTTAAGATGATTTTTATAATATGACAAAGCATCTGTTACCATAGCAGGTCCTAAATCAGAACCTCCAATACCTATGTTTACAATATCTGTAAATGGTTTATCAGTATATCCTTTTCTTTTTCCAACAATTACTTCTTCTGAAAATTGTTTTATTTTATCTTTTACCGCCCATATATCTTGAACAATTTCTTGATCATCTAGTTGCAATTTAACTGTTTTAGGCAATCTAAGGGCTGTATGTAATACGGCTCTATTTTCAGTTTTATTTATTTTTTTTCCTAAAAATTGTGAGTTAATTGCATCTTTTAAGGAACATTCTTCTGCTAAATCTAATAGCAATGATAATGTAGTATCATTAATTCTATTTTTAGAATAATCTAAAAGAAAATGATCCCATTCAACGTGAAATTTTTTTGTTCTTTGACTATCATTTTCAAACATTTGCTGCATTGATACATTTTGTATTTCAACGAAATGTTCTTTTAATTTATTCCAAGTATTTGTTTCAGTAGGATTTATAGAGGGCAAAATCATATTTATATAAGGTTCTATTTTTTTATCGGTTTATTTTTTTTAATGTTTAAAAGAAGAAATCGACTAGTTTTTCAAAGTTCTTCTCCCCAGTTTTTTAATTCTTCTTCAGACCATAATTCAGGGAAGAATATACGGCGCTGATAACGTGGGTGCATATATTTTTTCCAATCGCTTCCTCCTGTTGCTTCACCATTTCCTTTACCATTATCTATGTATTTTTGAGCAGCACGGTAGTGTCCCATCACCCACGTAATATTTACAGTATAATCATAATGACGCATGGCTTTAATTAATTCAGGATTAGTTTGATCTTCAATAGGGAGTTGTTTAAACTTACACCATAAATTAATTGTATTGTATTCTTCCATAACTTGAAGAAATTCTTTTTTATATTTTTCTTCAAATTGTTTTAGAAAATACGATTTTTCTCCTGTTTTATAATTTTTACCAGCAGCTTGCCAATACAAATGTTCAAAAGCGTGATTATAAGAAGTATTTCTATCAATAGTTGTTCTATAACGATAGTCAATTAAGTTGATTAAATCAGTAGAACAAAATTCTATCATACGATACTGTGCACTCTGAAAACCACTGGCAGGAGTTAGTGTATGACGGAATTTCATGTATTGTTCTACGTCCATTCCTTCTCCCATTATCGTAAATGATGTGGTTAACATATCAAAATATCGACTAATACGCATAAGTCTATCCGTAAAGAATTGTGTTGTTAGTTTTTGAGCGTAAGAAACTTGTTTTATTTCCCATAAAATCATTTTGAATAAAAGTTCATTTATTTGATGATACATGATAAACACATTTTCATCTGGAAATATAGTACGCTGGTTTTGAAGACTTAACAAAGCATCTGTTTGAATATAATCCCAATAAGTAATGGGTTTAGACCAAAGAAGCCCTTCTAGGTAGGCTTCTGTTTTTTGATCTAAAGATTGGTATTTTTGGTCTATTTTATCTACTAAATTAGAGTAATCATTCATTCTATTAACTTTTTAAAACTAAAAAAGGGTTTTTAAGTCCTTTAAAACTTTCTAAATCCGCTTTTAAGGAACCCACAGCTAGACTTGCTTTAATTCGTAATGGTATTTTATTTTCATCATCACTTACCCATACGGTTAGACTTTCTTCTTCTTTAAAAACTCTACCATGCTGAACCAATGGCCTAAAAATTAATGTTTTGACGTTTCCAAATTTAGTATTAATTGTTTCTCTACCTAAGAAACGCATTTTAAATTTATAAATTTCATCATCAAAAAACATATCAATAATTATTGATTCTCCTACAGCCAATTCACTTGCTTTGGGATGATTTCGTAAATAATAAAACGAAGAAACAATATCTTGTACATCTTCTGTAACAGAGAGGTTCTTTTCTGTTTTATTCTTATAATCTTTTACTAGTATTGTATTTTTGGTCTGATTAAAAAAACCTTCTTGATCTTTGGTATATCCACCTTCATCTATTTTTCTTACATATTGATAAGGTTTATTGGTTTCTTGATCAAAAATACTTTGGTAATGATCTTCGACTTTAAAAAAGAAACGAGACATACCTGTTGTGTAGCCATGTCCAACTGCATAAAAACATTTCCGATTATTTCTTACTGCATCTTTTAATTCTAAAGTTGCATAACCAGCATTTACTATACCGTAGTGAATCCTATATTTTAACCATTCACCTACACCAAAAGCTTCTTTTTTTTGTTCTGTAATTTGAAACGATGATAAACCTAAAGCGGCTATGAATAATAGAATATTTTTTTTCATTTTTTATATTTGTAGACAGTTTGGTTATCAGTCACTACAATTTTTATTCCAAAAGTAATAAAAAACAAAAAAACCCAATCAGAAAATGACTGAGTTTTTATGTTATTAACCAACCAAAAAACTATAAATTATGAAAATTTATAAAGTTCAGAGGGAACCACCCCTCAAATTCATAGGACAAATATAAATCGTTTTTTTAATAAAAACACAACAAAAAATTAATTTTAACAAATTTTTATCAAAATTAAGAGTTTTTTAAGGTTTGTTTTTAAACTTTATTCATCAAAATATAGTTTTAAGTATTTTTTTGAATTAATTAATCAAAACCTAATTTAACTCGAACTCTTTTTAAAACATCATTAGCAACTAAAGATGCTTTTCCTGCACCAATTTGTAATATTCTATCCAACTCTGTCAAATTATTCATATAATAACTATAACGTTCTCTTTCTACTGCAAAACGTTCAACAATTAAGTCATATAAAGCTTGTTTAGCATGTCCGAATCCAAAATTACCAGCTAAATATTTCTCCCTTAATTCAGTTGTCTGATCCTCTGTAGCTATTAACTTATATAGAGAAAAGACATTACAGGTATCTGGATTTTTAGGATCTTCAAGTGGTGTACTATCTGTTTGAATCGTTTTGATTTGTTTTAACAAATCTTTGTCATCTAAAAATATATTAATTGTATTATTCCTTGATTTACTCATTTTTTCACCATCAGTACCAGGAATCAACATAGAATCCTCCCCTGTTTTAGCTTGTGGCAAGACAAATGTTTCTCCCATTTGATGATTAAAACGAGAAGCTACATCACGTGTAATTTCTAAATGTTGTAATTGATCTTTTCCTACAGGTACAATTTCTGCATCATAAGCTAAGATATCAGCAGCCATTAACATTGGATATGTAAACAATCCTGCATTTACATCTTCTAACCTATCTGCTTTATCTTTAAACGAGTGCGCTAACGTCAATCTTTGAAAAGGAAAAAAACAACTCAAATACCAAGTTAGCTCCGCAACTTGCGGAACGTCACTTTGACGATAAAAAGTTACTTTATTAATATCTAAACCGCAAGCTAACCAAGCTGCAGCTGTACTATATGTATTATTTTTCAAAACTGTACCTTCTTTTATTTGAGTTACAGAGTGTAAATCTGCTATAAATAAAAAAGATTCGTTTTCAGGCTGATCAGCCATTTTTATGGCAGGTATAATTGCGCCTAAAAGGTTTCCTAAATGTGGAGTTCCTGTACTTTGTACTCCCGTTAATATTTTTGCCATTATATTCTTAAAAATAATATTTTCGCAAAGGTAATTTTTTTTAATTCATATTTGAAGTAAATAACAACTGTTATGCGAATGTTAAAAATTCTTTTTTGGTGTATCTGGCGTTTATGGTTTTATGTATTAGTTTTAATACCTATCCTTATCATGTCTCCTTTTTTGACCCTCTCTCTTTCTAAAGATTCTTGGTATCCTTATTTTTTTAAAATGGCTCGTTTGTGGGCTAAAATTGTTCTTTACGGAATGGGGTTTCATTATAAAATCAAAAGCGAACAACCTGTTTTACCCAACCATAGTTATATGTTTATTGCAAATCATACTTCAATGACAGACATTATGCTGATGTTAGCCGTGGTTAAAAATCCTTTTGTTTTTGTAGGAAAAAAAGAATTGGTTAAAATCCCCATATTTGGCTTTTTTTATAAAAGAGCTGCCATTATGGTAGATCGTGATAGTATGCGAAGTCGATCGGAAGTCTATGAAAGAGCTAAAGCGCGTATTAATCAAGGTTTAAGTATTTGTATTTTTCCTGAGGGAAAGGTACCTGACGATGAAAGTGTGATTTTAGATGAGTTTAAAAGTGGAGCTTTTAATATTGCTATTGATCATCAACTAACAATTGTACCTATCGTTTTTTATGATAATAAAAATCTTTTTTCCTATACTTTTTTTAGCGGCAAACCAGGATGCCTAAGAGTTCAATTCTTATCCTTTGTAAAAACAACAGGAATGACTCATGAGGACAAAAAGATTATTAAAGATAAATCTAGAAAATTAATCCTCAATAATCTGTTAAATGATCCCGCATACATGAGACATTCTAACAAAAATACCCATCAAAAATAATTTTGTTTTTCATAAAAAAATCAATTTTTTTCATAAAAATATTTAACATTATATTTAAAATATCTATATATTTGGCAAATATTAACCCAAAAATAGACTAAATATGAAAAAAAGAATACTACCCAGTTTCTTTCTTTTGTTTGGAGTAACTGTAGGTTATTCACAACACTTCGGAGACGTGAGTATTACAAGAGAAACACAAGCAAACCAAAAGCTTTCTAAAAAAGAAGCCAAGATTCTCAGAAAAAAGCACGAACATTTTTTAGCTAATAATAAAATAAATAGAACTTTTTATTTATCTAAACAACAAAGGAAAGAAGAAGGTATTCCACCTAATAAATACAATGAACAAGAATGGTTACTAACCATGAATCCTAGTTTAGGTAGGCCAACTAACGAAAACATTGAAACCATTCGAAAAGATCTAGAAAAAGCACGTCAAGAAGCTTTGGCATACCGTATACCAGGTGATGCTACTACAAATAATTGGGTAGAACGAGGACCTAATAATGTAGGAGGACGTACAAGAGCAATTATTTTCGACCCAGGAGATACAACTGGAAATACTGTAGTAGCTGGAGGAGTTAGTGGCGGATTATGGAGAAATAGCAATATTTCAAGTACAACCTCTGCATGGACAAAAATTGATACTTTCCCTGAACATATAAATGTTCAAAACATAGCAATAGATCCTAATAACAGAGATACTTGGTATGTAGGCACAGGTGAATCTTACGTGTTTGGAGATGTAAATGGTAATGGCATTTGGAAAACTACTAATAGAGGAGCTACATGGACTAGAGTTTATGGAGGCGGATCTGTATCATCAACTGTTAAAAATTTACAAAACCTTGAAATAATAGCTCCTTCCAATGCTGCTACAATAAGAGCTTATTCTACAGGTTCTGCTACATGGCCTGGCGGTGCTATTAATAACACCTTCACAGCGTCAATCGTATTAATGAATGATGGAGTAACACCAACAGATGATGCTTGTGGCGCAACTTCACAAAATTATGCCGGTAAAATTGTTTTAATAAGAAGAGGCACTTGTTCTTTTGAATCAAAAGCAATGGTGGCTCAAAATGCGGGTGCAATAGGCGTAATTATAATGAACAATGCTGTAGGTGGTTCCGTATTTAATATGTCAGAAGATGCTGCTATTACAGGAACTATACCTACCATTATGATTTCTAAAGAAGATGGCGATCTACTCATCGCTAATTTAGCAAACTTAACTGGAACTATAAAACCTTCTGGTCCTCTTGAATTTTCTGGGTTAGAAGTTTCAGGTGTTCAATTTGTAAATGATTTAGTGGTTAAAAACAATGGTGGGGTTTCTGAAATTTATGCTGCTATGGGAGATGGCCAATACTCAGAATCTCGTAATGGCACCCTATTTAATGCTTCTAATTTCGGCCTGTATAAATCTATTAATGGAGGAAGTACATGGACCAAACTAAGTTTACCTTCATCAGTAGCTGGACACCCTACTTGTCCTAATGACATTGAATTGGGAGCAGACGGCGACATTTGGGTATCATCTACCGATAGTTGGACGTATGGTGATGGCGGCGGTAGAGTATTTCAATCAACAGATAACGGAGGTACTTTTAACTTACGCCATACGGTTGTTGCTGAAGGGGGAGGAAAACGAGTAGAAATTGAAGCTTCTAATACAACTCCTGATAAAATTTATGTATTATCACAATTAAAAGATGATCCAAATACCTCTACAAAAGTAGAAGTACAATTAGCCTTAACCACTAACGGATTTAATACAACTCCTACTATTTTATCGTTACCTGCTGGAAATGAAACACGCGAGACCACTTATGGTTTTACTGGTCAACAAGCTTTTTACGACATGATGATTGAATCAGACCCTATAGATGATAAAATTTTATATCTAGGAGGTATTGATCTTTATAGAACAGCTAATGCAAATGGCCCTTCTGTAACATGGAATACTATTTCCAATTGGACAACCAATGTACATTCTGATCAACATGCTATGGTTTTTAAACCAGGTAATAGTAACATAGCCCTTTTTGGCAATGATGGAGGAGTATATTACACAAGTAATGTAGCTAGTACTACAACTCCAGCTACAGCTAGAAATACAGGCTTTAACGTTACTCAATTTGTAGGAGTAGCTGTAATGCCAAATGGTGTTTCTGGTGCTGCGGGTGATTTTTTTGTTGCGGGAGCTCAAGACAATGGCACTCAATATTATTCAGGCTCTTCTACTGCTGCCAATTCAACTTTAGGGGCTTCTATAGGAGTTAACAACACTTTTAGAGTTCAAGGAGGTGATGGAGGAAAACCTTTATTTGACCAAGGATCCGATAAATATTATATTACAAATTATGTATATAATGACAATATGATTCTTAGAAATGTAGGAAATACTACAACTAAAACTCTAAATGACAACACTTCTGGAGCAGGTTTATTTTACCCTGCTATGACTCTAGATTCTACAAATGATATTGTGTATTCTGATTTTACCCAGAATGGAACTTATCAAGTAAGAAGATATTCTAATATTAAGGGTAATACACAGGTATCTAGAACTAATTTAGCCAATGCTTTATTAACAGGGTATGCAACAGCTCTTGCTACAGGTAAAGTAACACCTACTACTTTATACATAGGAACTATGAATGGTAAATTACTAAAAGTTACTGGAGCTAACGGTTCTTCTCCTGTATGGTCTAACATAAGTGGTCCTAATTTTGTTGGTAGTGTTTCTGACATAGAGTTTGGAGCTAATGATAACCAAATTTTCCTAACTATGCACAATTATGGTGTAAACAATATTTGGTATACATCGAACGGAGGAACTAATTGGTATCAACTAGACGGCAATTTACCTGATTTGCCAGTAAAAGCAATTTTACAAAATCCATTAAATACCGCAGAAATTATGATAGGTACTGATTTGGGAGTTTGGTATGCTAATAATTTTAACAATGCTGCAACTTCTGATCAAGCATTAAACTGGAAACAAGCTTATAATGGAATGAGAAATGTAAAAGTTACAGACTTAGATATTCAAGCAAATTCTCCAACAGCACCTAACGCGTATAAGGTATATGCCGCTACGTATGGTCGTGGTGTTTTTTCAGGCAATCTAACAGGTGCTATAGGAGCCAAAATAGATGAATCAGTTACAGAAAAAGTAAATACAATTAGAGTTTACCCAACAGTTTCTGAAGGAAATATAAAATTAACTTCTTCTAACGACTATGGTAGCGTAAAAGTTGAAGTATTTGATATTACTGGTAAACTGGTTCTAGAAAATTCCGTAATAATTCATAACAATACAAATGAATTAGACTTATCAAACTTAACCCCAGGAAATTATTTCTTAAAAATGTCTGGTGATCATTTTCAAGAAACCGAAAAAATCATAATCCAATAGCGATTTTTCTAATACAAAATATGAGGTTGTCCTAAAAAATATTTTAGGACAACCTCTTTTTTAGGCACATTCATAATAACATAAATACCTACATATCAACAAAACAAGTATTATATTAGGAGAAAGAAACCCAAAAAAAGCTCAAAAAGAGTCTAATATCATTTAAACTTAAAATATACTTGGATTAAAAAATAAAGTTCTCGATACGTTTTTTTATCTTAAAAACAACTCGAACAGAGGGTTGAGTATATAATTGAAATCATCGTTAGTTCCAGCGCGAAGCGCATCGAGAACCAACACTAATTTTTATTATTTTTGTAGGTAGTGTCTAAATCAACATGCAGTTTGTTACTCCGATAACAAGCTACCAAAAACAAATTCCATTCCAACAAGAAATGAGAGGCTCAGCCGAAATCATCACCGAAGATCTTAGACTCATAGAAAGAATATTCTATCAGTTTAGAGAGATCTTTAAAAGTAATGAGTGATTAAAAACCTAAAATAATCCTCGCAATGGTAAAATAAATTAAAATTCCCAAAATATCATTACTTGTAGTAATAAAAGGTCCGGTGGCTAATGCAGGATCTACTCCATTCTTATTTAAAACAATAGGTATAAAAGTACCTATTAGGGACGCAATTACGATAACTGATAATAAAGCGGTAGTAACTGTTAAGCCGATATGAATTTCAAAACCTAGTAAATAATAGCTTCCTAATAATAAGATCGTAGAAAGAATCAAACCGTTTAACAAGCTCAATGATAGTTCTTTTAATAAACGTTGCAAAATAGTTCCGCTAATTGAATTATTAGCCAAACCTTGTACAATAATGGCCGATGATTGTACTCCTACATTTCCTCCCATAGCAGCAATTAAAGGGGTAAAAAAGAATAACTGAGGATGTTCTTTCATGGCCGGTTCAAATAAACCTAAAACACGAACACTGACAAATCCCCCTAATAAGGCTAAAACTAACCAAGGCAAACGAGCTCTCGTAAGTTCTAAAATACTATCATCTGCCTCTACATCTTGGGAGATACCAGCCGCCATCTGATAATCTTTATCTGCTTCTTCCTTGATTACATCTACAATATCATCAATCGTAATACGCCCCACTAAACGCCCCATTTCATCGACTACAGGAATGGCTTCTAAATCATATTTTTGCATGATACGTGCCACTTCGGTATCCATTGTATCTACTTTTACGTAATCTACTTTTTTGATATATACATCGCTAATGGGGGTTTTGGTAGATGTTGTTAGTAAATCTTTTAGGGAAAGTCGTCCTTTTAGGCGATCCTCATCGTCTACTACGTAGATAGAATGTACACGTGTAACGTGTTCTGCTTGCATACGCATTTCTTTAACACAGGTCAGCACATTCCAATTTTCATTTACTTTTACTAACTCCTTCCCCATCAAACCACCTGCTGTATCTTCATCGTAACGAAGTAATTCTACGATATCTTTTGCGTGTTCAACGTCTTCTAGCTCTAAGATTACTTCTTCTTTTTTAGACTGTGGTAATTCCGCTATAATATCGGCTGCATCATCTGTATCTAATTCGTCAATCTCTTCTGCAATTTCTTTGGCAGAAAGGTTTTTAAGGATTTTTATACGTACTTCATCGTCTAACTCTAAAAGAGCATCAGCGGTTTTTTCTGAATCTAATATTTTAAAAACATAATTAGCCCGATATTCATCTAGTTCATCTAAAATTTCAGCAATATCTGCAAAGTGAATGTCCTGCAACAAGTTTTCTAGTTCTTGTGCTCGGTTTTCATTCACTAAATGCTCGATCTGAGCGATGAATTCTGGGGTAATTTTAAACTCCATCTGCTGCTATTTTTTGGGTGAGCTCTATGAATTGCTCTACTGATATTTGTTCTGGGCGAAGGTCAAAGATACTATCTTCTCTTAAATTATCCGAAAGATTAAAGCTTTTTAAACTATTTCTTAGTGTTTTTCTTCTTTGATTAAAAGCTGTTTTTACTACATTAAAGAATAATTTTTCATTACAAGGTAACTGAGCATTTTCTTTACGACGCATACGCATAACACCTGATTTTACTTTAGGAGGAGGTGTAAATACAAATTCTGAAACTGTAAACAGGTACTCTGTTTCATAAAAAGCTTGTGTTAGTACGGATAAAATCCCGTAAGTTTTACTTCCTTTTTTTTCGCAAATACGCTCTGCTACTTCTTTTTGAAACATTCCTGCAAACTCAGGAATTTGATCACGCATTTCTAATACTTTAAAAACAATTTGAGAAGAAATATTATACGGAAAATTTCCAATAACAGCAAAAGGCTCATTGCCAAAAACTTTAGTCAAATCAAATCTTAAAAAATCCTCAGAGAGAATCTTATTAGATAATTTTAAATAATGTGTTTTAAGGTATTCTACTGATTCAGTATCTATTTCGATTACATAAGTATCAATTGGTTTTTCAAGGAGGTACTTAGTTAAAACGCCCATTCCTGGACCAATTTCCAATACTTTATCATACCCTTGTAAGGTTAGTGCATCGGCTATTTTACCCGCAATATTTTCATCATTTAAGAAATGTTGACCTAGGTGTTTTTTTGCTCTTACTTTATCCATTTTTTTGTTTCAGGTTTCACGTTAATTTGTGTTATGTGAAAAGTTTCAGGTTGGGTTAGTACTTACCTTTTATTTCCTTTAATTATTGAATGTTTAATAGAGGTCTTTAGGTTTACCTAATTTAACCTTGCTAATGATTAAATCTTCTAAAGATAAAAACATTCTATTTTAAGACTGTGTTTTCTTCCACTATGGCTTGAACGCTTTTCATTGTAAGCATCTTCAAAATACCTATTAACAGAAATTCTTGTTATGAGTTCTATATTCAAGCTAATTGAGAAAATTTAATTGAAATATTTTGATTTTAACATCATTTTGAAATTTTTCAATTTCATTAAAGACAGTAACCTTTTTTCTGAAATTTTCTCCTTTTGTTTCTATCCAAAAATCAACATTAACGGAAAATGTCTTTGGTATTGATGGATATTTTACTGCTCGATTGCTTACCATTAACTTTTTACTTTACAATCATTACGGAGCTCAATAAATTATTGAATTTCGTTATCTCAATTTCTATCATTTTTTATAAAATCAATAATAAAATTATTCTACTTTTCTTGTTTATGTTTCGTAGGAAAAATATTAATTTGTTTCAATAATTCGATAAAGTATGAATAGGTATCTAGTTCCTGATAATTTTAAGAATACTTCTCGTCGTTGTCTATTGCTTTTCTTATTCGAAACTCAATTTGCATAATTCTTAATGTTCTGAAATAATTTCTAACTCAGTTCTAAAAGCTAACATCTTGTCTCCAAAAAGGCGTAAGCCTTCTTCGCGTAAAGCAGGAGCGTCTTCGTCATAATAGCGTTGTAAGGTTTCTTTACTATCGGTAAAATATTGTACTGCATACGTTATTCCTCCCATTTCTTCTTCTACTAAAACTTTTACCATTTTAGCTGATGTAAATTTACCTGTTCCGATTACTTCTGCAATATGTTTGTTTTGCATCCAATCTAACCATTGGTCATGAATACTTTCGTGAATATTTACAGTAACATTATATATGATCATTTTTATTTTTTTTAGGATTATATATTTAAAAATCTAAAAGTTTATTTATGCAAAGATAGCCAAAAGTCTTTAAAGCCTATCTTCTACAAATTACCGTCTCCCCTTAACTTTCGGTAATTGTGTTGTGACTCTACAAAATAAATACTATCGGGATGATTTAGAATAATTTTTTCATAGAGTTCTTTTGCTTTATCTGGTTTTTGAAGGTGTTTTCTAAGAATTTCGGCACTAAAAAACAAGGCTTCATCTATGTAAATTTCCTCTGAATGATTGTCAATAATCTGTTGATAGCTATTTAGTGCTTCTGAATATTCTTGTTTACTTTCATACAATTCTCCCATTTTTAGTAAAACGTCATCTTCAATACTTTGTCCTTTATGTTCTATCAAAAGTTTCTTAAATGCTTCTAACGCTTCTATTTGTTTGTTCTGATATGCTAAATAATCGGCTCTTGAAAATTTCTTTAAGGCTACTTGTGTTGAGTCTTCTACTGTATTATCGGATATAAGCAAAAACAACTTCATGGCATCATTTGCAATAAGTTGAGAAGTAGATGATTTTAGTACTTCAAATTGCTTTTTAGCCCATTGAAAATCACCTTTGTAATAACTTGCTTTTGCCATTTTTAGGTTTGCATCATGCGCTATTTCATGATTTTCTAATTCCGCTTCTACTTGTGCGTAATAAATAATGGCTTGATTAAATTTTTGATCTAGAAGTAATATGTCAGCTAACTCTAATTTAACATCTGCTAAGCCATATTGACTCAAAGGTAATTGTAGTGCTTTAAACAATAAAGTTTTAGCATTTTCAAATTCTTTTAAATAAAAGGCTTCAAAATGTGCTTTTAAAATTTGAATTTTAATCGTATTGGATCCCGTTCCATAGTCAGACAAAAGTTTATTAAGCCTTTCTAATATGAATGGATATTCTTCTTTTTTAGCGCGATCAATATCTATTTTTAATAAACTATAATTAACTTGTAATTGCACATCTGGGTGGGTAGCATATTCTAATACAAAATTTAAAATTTCACGTTCCGTATCAGTTTCTTTTTCTTGTGAAGCTAATCGTGCTAAGTTAAACAGGTTGTTGAAATTTTCGGGATTACGGCGATAAATGGCTTTTTCTTGTATAAAAGCTTTATTATATTCTTTTTGATTAATAAAAAACCAACTTATAAATTCATTCCAAAATAGATCTTGATTTTTTTGTGTTCTTAACAATAATGATTTTCGTAATGTGTTTGCGAAGGTTTTGCTATGATCCTCTGTTAGAAAACGATTAAGTTGATTTTGGACTAATACTAGATTATTAGGGAATTTATGAGCATAATCTACTAATGATTCAATCATAAAGTCAATATTGCCCAATTGTCCTTGTAACAAAGCTATCTGATAATCAAAATTAGCTTCTGGATTTATTTTTTGCGCCAATGTATAAGCTTCTATGGCTTGCGCGAGTAGTATTTTTTGCTCAAATTCTCGTGCAACACTATACACATTATTAAGATTTTCATTTATTTTATTAATTGCTATCTTATAATTTTTATCTGCTAAATCCTGTTGTTTTTGCAGTTGATAATTATACCCTAATTCTACATATAAATTAGGATATTTCGTTTTTTTAAGTTTTTCTTGTATCAACACATCTGCTTTTTCAAATTGTTTTAATTGTTGATAACATGTGACTACTTTTTGAAAAAAAGGATAATTATGTGGTTGTCTTTTCAATAGTTCTTCATAGATGACTATAGCTTTATCAAACTCACCTCGATCAAAATAATTTTGAGCTAAATATTCGTTAGGATTATTATTTTGAGGCATTGTTACTTGCGGATTTCCTCCAGAAGGAGGGCTTACCGTATATATTTGACCCACGACTAATAAAGGCCAAAATAATAATATTTGAATTATCTTCTTCATTTCATCTAAAAAAACAATGTACTAAAGTTACAATAATTTTGCTACTTTAGTACATTATAAATATTTCTTATATAGTTTAGTCTATAATATCAAAACCTGTATATTTTCTTAATACTTCGGGAATTACAATTCCTTCTGGTGTTTGATAATTTTCTAAAATTCCGGCTAATACACGAGGTAAGGCTAATGAGCTACCGTTTAGAGTATGGGCTAATTGTGTTTTACCATCTTTTCCTTTAAAGCGTAATTTCAAACGGTTTGACTGGAAGGTTTCAAAGTTAGATACAGAAGATATTTCTAACCAGCGTTCTTGTGCTGTTGAAAATACTTCAAAATCATAGGTTAATGCTGAAGCAAAACTCATATCACCTCCACATAAGCGCAAAATACGGTATGGTAATTTCAACTCATTTAAAATTCCTTTTACGTGTTCTACCATTCCGTCTAAAGCTTGATAAGAATTATCTGGGTGTTCAATACGAACAATCTCTACTTTATCAAATTGGTGTAAACGGTTTAATCCTCGCACATGTGCTCCATACGAACCTGCTTCGCGGCGGAAACAAGGAGTATAACCTGTTAGCATTACGGGCATTTCTGTTTCTTGTAGGATGACATCACGGTATAAATTCGTTACGGGAACTTCTGCGGTTGGAATTAAATATAAATCGTCAATTCCTACGTGGTACATTTGTCCTTCTTTATCAGGTAATTGTCCTGTTCCATAACCCGATGCTTCATTAATTAAATGAGGTACTTGTACTTCATTATATCCTGCTTCTGTATTTTTGTCAATAAAGTAATTAATTAAAGCACGTTGTAATTTGGCTCCTTTTCCTTTGTAAACGGGAAAACCAGCACCTGTAATTTTAGTCCCTAATTCAAAATCAATAATATCATATTTCTTAGCTAATTCCCAATGAGGAAGCGCTCCTTCATATAAAGCTGGAATTTCGCCTTCTTGAAAAATATTTAAATTATCATCTGCTGTTTTTCCTTCTGGAACAATTTGAGCAGGAATATTAGGTAACTGATACAATTGTTGCGTTAAATCCTCTATAATAACATTTAATACTTCTGTCAGTTCTTTACTTTGATCTCGTAATTGAGTTGTTTTCTCCTTAATGATTTCTGCCTTGGCTTTTTCGCCTGCTTTCATCATAGCTCCAATCTCTTTGGACAGTTTATTAGATTCCGCCAATACATTATCTAACTCTACTTGAGTAGCACGACGCTTTTCGTCAAGAGCTACCACATTTTCTATCATGGCTGTGGCATCTATATTTTTTTTTGCCAAAGCATTGATTACCATTTCTTGGTTTTCTCTAATAACTGCTATTTGTAACATATTATAATTTTTAACAATCGCAAATTTAAAAATTCTATTACACCTATCCCTATCTAAATCATTTATTTTTCAATACAAATCGTTTAGTTTTTAAATCCATATAATAGTTATTAAAAAAATCTAAAAATTAACCTAATAATTTCTTAATTTTACAAAACTAAGCCTCTCATCTTGTTTTATTTAAATTACTTGGCATATTTTTTGACCATCGAAACTAATGTAGCTTTTTATTTTTAAAAAAACAATCAACAATCAAATATTTATTTTAGGTTTATGAAATCATTCTATACTTTTATATTACTATTAGTTTATTTTACAGGATATCCACAAAAAACAAATAAACAACTTTTTGTTATTCAAGAGTGTTACTATCAGTCTTGGATAGCTGGTATAAAAGGAGGTGGTTCGGGTACGGATTTGCATATTCTTTTTGAAGAAGAATTACCAAAAGATATAGTGTTGAGTAAAATTTATTTTAAAAATAAAGTAGCCAATCCTAATAAAGTAACTTCAAAAGAATATTTCTTTAGTTTTAAGGATAATATTAATTGGCTGGCAAATGAAGAAAATCATCAAGATGAACAAAATATTATTTCTAATACAGAAAAAGCGCCTTTGAATATTACATTTAGACAAGCTGTTTTGGAGTATTTTTACAAAGGAAAAAAATCTTTTTTAAAAATCAAGAAAGTAAAAGAAAAAGAAATGTTAGTTTATCCTTCTATAAGAACAAATGAAAATGATAAAAATTAATACTTTTGTAGGTTTAAAATAACATAATTATTTTGGGTATTTATAAAAGTTTATTTAAGCAGACACTAATCTATGGTTTAGCTACGGTCTTACCTCGTATGATTAGTTTTTTATTGAATCCTCTGTATGTAAAAAAATTACCAAAAGCTGAATTTGCTGATGTATCTATTATTTTTGCTTATCTAATCTTTTTTAACGTGGTTCTATCTTATGGAATGGAAACTGCTTTTTTTAGGTTTTATAGTCAGGAAGAAAACAAAAAAAATGTTTTCAAAACCTCATTGGCATCTCTTTTTTGGTCTTCTATTGCCTTTTTGGCTTTTTCATTAATTTTTAGAGAAAGTATAGCTCACTTTATTAATATTAAAAAGGAATATATTACTTATACCATTTGGATATTGGTCTTAGATGCTTTGGTTGTTATTCCCTTTTCAAAATTACGTGCCGAAAAAAAATCAATGCAGTATGCCGTGATTAAAATTTTGAATGTTGTTATTAACTTTGGCTTAAATATTTTTTTCTTACTAATACTTCCTCTTATTTCAAAAGAAAACCCTATTAGTACACTTTATTTTGATCATTTTCAAGTCGGATATATTTTTATTTCAAATGTTCTAGCTAGTTTATTTACTTTAGTAATGCTGTCTAAACATTATATTAAAAGGGAAGGTGTTTTTGATAAAAAGCTATGGATTAAAATGATTCAATATGGCTTACCTATACTTTTTTCAGGAATTGGCTTTGCTATTAATGAGCACTTTGATAAAATTTTATTAGAAAAATTACATGTTTCCAAAGCGGATATTGGGGCATATTCTGCTTGTTATAAATTAGGTATGTTTATGGTTTTATTTCGCACGGCTTACTCCTTGGGTATAGAACCTTTCTTTTTTAATCATGCTAAAAATGAAAACGCTCCTCAAACTTACGCCACTATAACAAAATATTTTGTCATTTCGGGTTCTTTCATTTTGCTTTTTGTAATTGTTTTTATTGATCTTCTCAAACAACCGTTAGTTCCTAATGAAACATACTGGGAAGCAATAAAAGTAGTTCCCTTGATTGTATTAGCTAATTTCTTTTTAGGAATTTACACAAATCTATCTGTATGGTATAAACTAACTGACAAAACATATATAGGCACTATAATATCTCTTATAGGTGCTATCCTGACATTAATTTTTAATTATTGGCTAATTCCGGTCATGAGTTATTATGGTTCTGCCCTTGCAACTATTATAGCTTACGGAAGTATGATGTTTATATCCTATTATTTAGGTCAAAAAAAATATCCTATTCCTTATGAAACAACTAAAATCGTAAGCTATATAGGAATGTCTATTACATTATCTATTTTATCTTTTTATGTTCCCATTCTACGCAATAATTATATTTTTGGAATATTTGCCCTAATAGCATTTGGTTATTATATTTATCAAAATGAAAAAAATATTTTTTTGAAAATAATAAAAAGGAAATAGTTAAAATAGAGGAGATCTGAAAAGTCAAAACTCAACATCTAGTCTATCATTTCAACGACAGAATAAATCACATTATTAGTGTTATGTAATTTCTTACTTTACTCTAAATAAAAAGATTAAGACCTTTTTGGAAATCTCATAATTGTTAAAATCGTATATTCACAACATGGAAATAAAAATTGTAAATAAATCAAAACATACGCTACCTCATTATGAAACTGATTTATCAGCAGGTATGGATTTAAGAGCTAATTTAGAAGAATCTATTACAATCCCTCCTCTGGGAAGAGTATTAGTTAAAACAGGATTATTCATAGAATTACCACAAGGCTATGAAGCACAAATAAGACCCAGAAGTGGTTTAGCCCTAAAAAAAGGAATTACTGTTTTAAACTCTCCAGGTACCATAGATGCTGATTATCGGGGTGAGATAGGTATCATTTTAGTTAATTTGTCAAATGATTTCTTTGAAATTGAAGACGGTGAACGTATCGCACAATTAGTCATTGCTAAACACGAACGCATATTTTGGCAACCTGTAGAAATTCTTTCTGATACAAATAGAGGCAAAGGAGGTTTTGGAAGTACGGGACTAAAATAATTTCATTAAATTCAAAATAATAAAACTTTAAAAATTGAGTATTAAATAAATAAATTTTAAAAACTACTTTCCCTGTAGCAAGTTCTTATTTACAAGAACAAGGGACTAATCTTATGAAAATCATTGTACCTATGGCTGGTCGTGGCTCACGTCTTCGCCCGCATACACTAACTATTCCTAAACCATTAATTCCTATTGCTGGCAAACCTATCGTACACCGTTTAGTAGAGGATATTGCTAAAGTAATTAATCAAGATATTGAAGAAATTGCTTTTATCATTCATGAAAGTTTTGGTCAAAAAGTAGAAGAAGAATTAGTGGCTATAGCACAAAATTTAGGAGCTAAAGGAACAATTTACTATCAAAATGAAGCATTAGGTACAGGACACGCTATCATGTGTGCCAAAGAATCCCTTTCAGGTCCCACCGTTATTGCGTATGCTGATACCCTTTTTAAAGCTGATTTTACATTAGATACGGCTGCTGATAGTGTAATTTGGGTAAAGCAAGTAGAAAATCCTGAAGCCTTTGGCGTAATTAATCTAAATGAATCAAATGAAATTATTGAACTAGTAGAAAAGCCTTCTACTTTTGTTTCTGATTTAGCTGTTATTGGTATTTATTATTTTAAAGATATAGCAATCTTAAAAAATGAATTACAAGCTGTTTTAGACAACAACATCATTCACGGTGGTGAATACCAAATAAATGATGGAATCAAACAAATGATGGACAAAGGAATGAAATTTGTTCCTGGAAAAGTAGATGAGTGGATGGATTGTGGAAATAAAAATGTAACAGTTGAAACAAATAGTAGAATGCTGAATTTTTTACATGCAGAAGGTGAAAATATGGTAGCTGATTCTGCTCGTATTGAAAATTCTACAATCATTCCTCCTTGTTTTATAGGAGAAGACGTAGTTTTAATAAACTCAACTGTAGGGCCTAATGTATCTCTAGGAAAGTCTACACATTTAACAAATGTTACCATTAAAAACAGTTTGGTTCAAACGCATACACATTTACGTAATGCTGATTTGGACAATGCTATGATTGGTAATCACGCTACTTTTGACGGAAACTTCAAAAGTATAAGTATAGGAGATTATTCTACATTAGAATAAATAAAGAATAAAACTGTCCGAATGTTTTTTTAAAATTTTCGGACAGACCTTTTTGAACTGGATATTTTACTGTTATAACAACATTAACACCCCCTTTTTTGTAGCAAATAATCTAGAATGATTAAAAGAACAACACTATATGTTAATCACTGTACGTAAAATTTAAAAATATGAATAAAACAATATACAAACTGGTCTGTTTTATATTCATAACCAGTACACATCCTTTTTTAGCCCAAACAGATCCTGAAAACATCGTATCAGATAATGATAGTTTTCAAGAAGCCTACTATGAATCTTTAAAACAAAAAGGAATTGAAAATTATGACAAAGCACTTATTGAATTGGAAAAATGCTTACAACTCCAACCTAATAACGCAGTTGTTTATCATGAATTAGGCAAGAATTATTATTTTAAAAAAGATTATATTTCGGCTGAAGAAGCCTATATAAAAGCGACAGAATTAGACTCAAAAAACAAATGGAACTGGATTGATTTATATGATGTCTACTATACCACCAAGAATTATAATCAAGGAATTTCAGTTCTTCAAAAAATCATTGTTTTAGACAAAAAATACAAAGAAGATTTATTGGCACTGTTTATGTACACTCGTCAGTTTGATAAAGCTCTAATACTAATCAACGAATTAGACGAATCCGAAGGTAAAACAGAAAGAAGAAATCAATACAGAGCAGAAATCAATAGGCAAACGAATATCAACGCTGGAAGTAAATCTGATTTAGAAAAAGCAATTGAAACTAATCCCTTAAATGAAGAAAATTATCTTTCTCTAATTACTAAATATTCTGAAACCAATCAGGAAGAAAAAGCCAGAGAAGTAATTGAAAAACTAAAACAAAACATACCTACTTCAGAATGGGCTGCTGTGTTCCTGTTTAAATATCATATTACTGACACAAAAGGAACAGAAGCTTTTAGCACACTTGAAACCGTTTTGAAAAGCAGAAAAATGGATAAAAAAATTAAAATTAAAATGTTTAATGAATTTTTAATTTTTGTATCTAAAAATCCTGTTTTTGAAAATCAACTATCAAAAGCTATGTCCTATTTTGAAGGAGATCCAGAATTTAATGTAAATAAAGAAGTTGGAAAATTCTACTTTAAAAAAAAGCAATGGGATTTAGCTATTAAAAATTTTCAAAAATCTATTATTTTTCAAAAAAACGATCTAGAAACAGCCTTATGCACTCTTATTTGCTATGAAGAAAAAAAAGATTATCAAATAATGTTAAAACTTACTACAGATTATTTAGATCTATTCCCTAATCAACCTGAATTTTATTACTTTGCAGGAAAAGCAAATTTTGAACTAAAAAATTATAAAAAAGCTAACGAAATTTTAGAAGTTGGTTTCGATTATATAATTGAAAACCCTACATTAGAAATTAATTTTCTAGATTTAATAAGCAACGTTTCAACTGCTTTGGGCAATACCAAAAAAGCAGAAGAATACCAAAAGAAAGCATTGATTATTAAAAATACAACAAAATGATCAAAAAGATTATAAGTATAATAAGCGTAGCACTCGTGTCCGTTTCATGTAAAACCAAACAAAATCTTGTTATACATCAAGAAAATAAGACACCAATTATTGCAGAAACGGCAAAAAATGTTATAACAAATCACGAAGCCATAAAAAGAGATTTTAAAACAGCGTATATAAAATCGGATATACAGTATAAAGATGAAAACCAATCCTCTAGTATACTAGCAGACATTCGTATCAAAAAAGATCAAATGATCCTTGTAACCGCTAAGATATTAGGTTATCCCGTAGCCAAAGTACTATTAACACCCTCCTCTGTAAAATATTATCAAAAAATTGGAGGAAAGTTTTTTGATGGGGATTATAAAATATTAAGTAACTGGTTAGGCACTGAATTAAATTTTCAAAAAGTTCAAAACCTACTTTTAGGAAAAACTATCGACGACCTTTCTTTAGGCAAATATACCATGATAAAAGAAGAAAACAGTATAAAATTATTGGAAACAACACCCCATAATCTTATAAAATCTTACTCCTTTGATCCCAACTCTTTTTGGTTAAACAGTCAAGAAATAAAACAAATTGATCGAGATCAAAAAATGACGGTTAATTATACTAATTATAATTCAGCCTCAGAAGCTATTTTACCAATGGAACTTGTTATTTTTGCAACTCAAGGTAATAGAACCACAGAAATTACAATACAAAATGAATCTGTTACCTACAATGAAGAACTGACATTTCCGTATAGTGTACCCGAAGGTTATAAAGCCATAAAAATTAATTAAAAAGAATTAATAAATTATGTTAAAACATATCTTATCTTTTGTTTTTATTCTTAACACCATCATGGTCTGGTCTCAAGAAGAAGATAGACAACGCAAATTAGAAGAACAAAAAGCTAGAATTCAAGAAGAAATCCGTCAAAAAGAACGCCTATTGGGTGAGCAAAAAAGAAAAGAAAAAGATGTAACTAAAATTGTAGCCCAACAAAAGGAAAAAATAGACTTACAACTTAAACTGATTCGTACTACAGAAAAACAAAAAAAAGTATTAGGAAACAGTATGTATATCAACCAATTAAAAGTAAATCAATTAAAAAAGGATTTACAAATCCTAAAAGAAGATTATGCTGAAATGATTGAAAAATCATACAAAAGTCGTTCAGAACAAAGTAGAGCGATGTTCATTTTATCTGCTGATAATTTTTTACAAGCCTATAAAAGAGGAGAATATATGAAACAATATTCTAGCTTCCGAAAAATGCAGGGCGAAGAAATAAAAAGTAAAACAAAAGACCTAGAAAACTATAACACTAAATTAGGTACGCAAAAAAAACAAAAAGAAAAATTAATTGCTATAAGCGAAAAAGAAAAAAAAGATCTAGAACAAGAACGTCTAGAACAAGAACGCCTATTAAATAGCATTAAAAAAGATAAAAAGAAAATCATTGCCGAAATTCATAAAAAGCAAAAAGAATCTCGCGCCATTGAACGTCAGATAGATCGCTTAATTCGTGAAGCAATTGCCGCAGCTAACAAAAAAGCAGGAAATACAACTAATACAACCACTTTTGTATTAACACCTGAAGCTAAAGAATTAGCTAATGATTTTCGATCAAATCGTGGTCGATTACCATGGCCTGTAGAAAAAGGAGCTTTAACTAAACGCTTTGGTCGTCAGCCCCACCCCTTAGAACCTTCTATCATGATTGAAAGTAGCGGAATTGAAATTTCTTCCGAAAGAGGTGCTCAAGCTCGTGCCGTTTTTGGAGGCGAAGTAAGTGACGTACAAATGGCTGCTAACGGAACTGCAACTGTAGTTATCAGACACGGTGACTATATCACTTCTTATTCTAATCTTAGTGGAGTAAATGTCAGTAAAGGACAAAAAGTAAGCACCAAACAAACTTTAGGAAGCATTCATTTCAATAGTTTTACAAATAAAGCGGTCTTAAAATTTTATATTTATCAAAATACAACAAAACTAAATCCTCAATCTTGGATTAAAGGATTATAAGAACTATTAAAATCATATTAAATAAAAAGGTTACAATAGAAAAGTTTGTAACTTTGCAAAAGAATAACTTTAACATATAAAGAATATGTATCCAGAAGAAATGGTAAAGCCAATGCGCGAAGAATTAACTAGCAAAGGTTTTCAAAATTTATATACAGCAGACGATGTAAAAAATGCAATTACAGCTACCGGTACTACCCTTGTTGTAGTAAATTCAGTTTGTGG
Source organism: Flavobacterium sp. TN-1 (assembly GCF_052828645.1). NCBI lineage: Bacteria > Pseudomonadati > Bacteroidota > Flavobacteriia > Flavobacteriales > Flavobacteriaceae > Flavobacterium > Flavobacterium sp. TN-1. The sequence goes on along the minus strand of NZ_CM128253.1, from coordinate 1,116,395 downwards.
TTGTGCGGCTCGTAATGCTCGTCCAGGTGCTATAATGAGTTTGTCAGGTGAAAAAAAACCGAACCAATTAATTACTGTTTTTGCAGGTGTTGATAAAGAAGCTGTAGATGCTGCTCGTGAACAAATGTTTCCTTTCCCTCCTTCTTCACCAGCTATGGCATTATTTAAAGATGGCGAGTTAGTACACATGTTAGAACGTCATCATATAGAAGGACGTCCAGCAGAAATTATTGCTGAAAATTTAAAGGACGCTTATAGCGAATTTTGCTAAAAGCTATAAGACCTTGTTTTTAACAAATGTCATCTAGATCTTTTTTTCTAGATGACATTTGTTATTTTTGACCTAATAAAACTAAAAACATGTTAAAACTTATTTCTTATCCGTTATCTATTCTATTTGGAATACTGTTTTTTCTTTGCTTACTTATCTTTCATCCTATACAATGGTTCTGTTTCTATTTTTTCGGATATAATACCCACCGAATCAGTGTAGCAATTTTAAATGCTTTTTTAGTTAGAACCACTCATGTATTAGGAACTACCTATAAAATAAAAGGCTTTGAAAATATCCCCAAAAACAAACCTCTGATTATTGTAGCTAACCATCAAAGCCTATATGATATCCCTCCTTTTATCTGGTTTTTACGCAAATGCCATCCTAAATTCATTAGCAAAAAAGAATTAGGAAAAAAAATACCAAGTGTTTCCTTTAATTTACGTCATGGAGGTTCCGCTTTAATCGATCGGAAAGATCCAAAACAGGCCTTACCAGAAATAAAACGAGTAGCTGAATATATTAATCAAAATAATTATTCTGTAGTCATATTTCCAGAAGGTACAAGAAGCAAAACGGGAGTACCCAAACCTTTTTCTATAAATGGCTTAAAAATGCTTTATAAATTTGCGCCCGATGCCTATTTTTTGCCCGTAACAATAAATAACTCATGGAAAATGACACGTTATGGTCAATTCCCTTTAGGATTAGGCAGTAATATTGAACATATAATTCACCCTCCTCTAAAAATATCTGATTATAGTTTTGATGAAATATTCAAAAAAACTGAAACTATAATCAAAGAACATATAAAATAATTATACTAATCTTATGGAAAAATTAAATAATATTCGCTTGGAAGTCATGCAGTATCTAGAAAAGAGTTTGGATTCTTTTGTAGAAAATTACCTACTTCCTGTGGAAAAAATCTGGCAACCAAGTGATTTATTACCAAACTCTGAAGCAGAAAACTTCATAGAAGAAGTCACAGAGCTTAGAGCAATAGCAAAAGATTTACCTTATGATTTTTGGGTAGTTCTAGTAGGCGACACAATTACAGAAGAAGCCTTACCAACCTATGAATCATGGTTGTTAGATATTGAAGGTATTCAACAAAAAGGATCTATAGGCGATAACGGCTGGGCTAAATGGATTCGTCAATGGACTGGCGAAGAAAATCGTCATGGTGATTTACTTAATAAATATTTATATCTATCAGGACGTGTAAATATGCGCGAAGTAGAAATAACCACTCAACATCTAATAAACGATGGATTTGATCCTGGTACTGATCGTGATCCTTATAAAAATTTTGTGTTTACAAGTTTTCAGGAATTAGCTACTTATATTTCACACATGAGAGTATCTAAATTAGCCAAACAATTTGGTGATAAAAAATTAGCCAAACTATGTAATTTAATTGCAGGCGATGAAATGCGCCACCACTTGGCTTATAGTGAATTTGTTAACCGAATTTTTCAAATAGATCCTAGTCAAATGATGTTAGCTTTTCAATATATGATGAAACAAAAAATTACAATGCCTGCCAACCTTATTCGAGAATCGGGAGAAGCTATAGGAACTGCATTTGAAAAATTTTCTGAATCTGCTCAACGAATAGGTGTTTATACTGCTACAGATTATATTGATATTATGGAAAAATTAATTCAAAAGTGGGAAATAGACAAAATCACTCATCTTACAGATGAGGCAGAAAAAGCGCGTGATTATCTAATGAAACTACCTGCAAGAATGACTCGATTAGCAGAAAGAATAGTTACTCCTACTGAGGAAAAAATATTTAAATGGGTACAACCTGCTTTAATAGTGTAAAAAATAGAAATCAAGATAAATTCAAAGTGGCTGTCTCAAAAGTAAAAACAAAAGTTTATTTCATACTAAAATATAAGGAAAAAAGGTAATTAATATATCTAATTTACTTCCTATATTTCTAAAAAACGTGACAATTAAACTTATTTTAAGACAGCCCTTTTTAAAGATATAACCTATGGAAATTATACAAAAAACAATTGAGTTTGTAAAAAAGCAATTAGAAGAGGCTGAAGGCGGACATGATTGGTTTCATATAGAACGAGTATATAAAAACGCCCAACAAATAGCTAAAGAAGAAGAATGTAACGAAACGGTAGTTTACCTAGCAGCTTTATTGCATGATATAGCCGATAGTAAATTTTATAATGGTGATGAAACTATTGGTCCTAAAACAGCATCTGATTTTCTTACATCACAAAATGTTGATCAAAACATTATTGATCATGTAGTGAAAATTATAGAAAATATTTCGTTTAAAGGAGGTAATTTCACATCTAATTTTTACTCTAAAGAACTCGCTATTGTCCAAGATGCGGATCGCTTAGATGCCATTGGTGCTATAGGAATTGCTAGAGCCTTTAATTATGGTGGATTTAAAAATAGAAAACTCTATGATCCTTCTATTACACCTAATTTAACAATGAGTAAGGAAGAATATAAAAATACCACATCGCCTACCATTAATCATTTTTATGAGAAATTATTGCGTTTAAAAGAAAAAATGAACACGTCAACTGGAAAACAAATTGCCTTGCAACGCCACCTGTTTATGGAGCAATTTTTAGAACAGTTTTATAATGAGTGGGAAGGAATGAAATAATGAGCACGAGGTCCTTAAAATTATCTTTCTATTAACCTCTAAGAAAAATCTTATTATTTCATTTTTTTCATTGAAACGCAAAGAGGTTTTACCCAAATTACGCATTAGAAAAAAGTAGGAATTTAGCTTATGAAGCTTGAGTCATCCTTTACTAATAAAGGGAGATTACGCCTTGAGGCAGAATGTTTTTTCAAGCAAATATTAGATAAACCCAGATCACGCATTAGAAAAACTATTTTTTATAACTCATTGAAATAAAATGTTTTAATTTTTATCAATTCTAGTTTTTAAAAAATTAAAATATTAGGGAATCAATAAAGTTTTTTTAAATTCTCTAATGCGTAATTTGGGATAAAATCAACTTTTTTATTGCTTTTGTAGGATAGTATCTAAATCAACATGTGGTTTATAACTCCAACGTAAGGAGGAGTCTCATAATCAAGATTATGTAATTTCTCCCTTTGGTCAAAATGAAAGATTGCGAACTTTTTGAACAGTCTTAAGGTTAAAAAAATATTATTTTAAAGACTTTTGTTGTGAGATGTATTACGTTATTGATTCTTTTCCAGTAGCTGTATGTAATAATATGGAGAATTGTAAATTGTAAAATTCTCAAAGAAGAAAAATGGTTAGGTTATATAGCTAGATTCCAGAACTACTAACGACACCAAGTTTTGGCGGTAGACTTCCCGACTTGGGATATTACCCTTAATTAGTATCTCTATTTCTCCTATGATAAATTAACTTTATCTTTTTCCATGTTAGAGTATAGTATACCTTTTAGATAAAAGATGAAATTGTTTTATAAAAAAACTGTTTAAAAATTCTGTAATATTTGTATTCGTTAAAGAAATAAAACATTTATAAATTGTTATGTCATTTATCTCCATAAAAAATATCCCACAATATCACTCTAACTTTTAAACAGTTCTGTATATTTTTATATTTGGATTAATTATTCTAATTTACTTCTTAATTTTTTCTCTCTCAATTTGTATTTAATACGTTTTACTAAATAAAACATAACAGGTACCATAACTAATGTTAAAACAGTGGCGTAGGTTAACCCAAAAATAATAGTCCAAGCAAGAGGTCCCCAGAAAACTACATTATCTCCACCCATGTATAAATGCGGATTAAGATCTGTAATCAATCCAAAAAAATCAAAATTTAACCCAATTGCTAACGGAATTAACCCTAATACTGCGGTCAACGCAGTTAATAATACTGGGCGTAAACGAGATTTTCCAGATTCTATAATAACTTCCTTAATTTGTTCTAATGTCAGATCATCGTGGCTTTCTAATCCGTTATCTTCTACTTTTTTATCCATTAATAAAACAAAAAAGTCCATTAAAACGATTCCGTTTTTCACCACAATTCCTGCTAATGAAATAATTCCCATCATTGTCATGAGTACAACAAAATCCATTTGAGCGATTACATAGCCATAAAAAACACCGCTAAAACTTAATAATACGGTAAACATGATGACTAAAGTCTTAGAAATAGAATTAAACTGTAAAACAATAATAGTTGTAATACCTGCTAAGGCTAAAAATAAGGCAAAGAATAAAAAGTTTTGGTTCTTACCTTGTTCTTCCTGTACTCCCGAAAAACCATACGTAATATCACTTGGTAGCTTATAGTTTTTTAACTCATTAGCTATGATTTTTGTTATTTCGTTTCCGTTATAACCTGTTAAAATATTAGAGTACACCGTCATAATTCGTCTATAATTTTTACGTTTTATTTGATTGTACGTTTTTGTTTTTTCAACATTAGATATAGCAGCAATGGGCACTTGCATTATCTGTCCAGTATTAGGATTTCGATACGTTAAGGGTTGATTAAATAGTGTACTTTCATTTTTACGTTGTTCATTTTGTAAACGCATTACGATATCATATTTATCGTCTCCTTCTTTATATGTTGAAATTTCTTGACCATATACCGCACGACGAAGTGTAAAACCAGTCATTCCCGTAGAAGCACCTAAACTTCCTGCATTTACTCTATCAATTTTTACAGATAATTCAGGACTTTCTTTGTTTATATCTACTTTTAATTTTTCAACTCCAGGTATGTTTTTTGCATTTAAAAATTCAATCATCTTATCTGCTTCTTTCAGCATTAGGTCATAATCAGTTCCTGTTAACTCAATACTAATAGGATATCCCGCAGGTGGTCCTGCTGCATCTTTTTCTACGGTTACAGATGCGCCAGGAATGGTTCTAATTTTCAATCTAATTTCTTCCATTACATCTGAAGTATTTACACCTCTTCGGAACTTAAATTCAGAAAAATTAATTGTAACTTTCCCTTTATGTGGCGTTTCTGACTGTACTCCTAAGTCTATTTGAGGGTTTGTGGCTCCTACTCCAACTTGGGCTATAACAGAATTAGCTAGAAAATTTTCTTTCGTAGTAGGATCTACATACTTATTTAAGACAGATAGTATTTGTTTTTCAACATAGTCTGTAGCTCTATTGGTCTTATCTATAGATGTTCCTTGTGGATATTCTATATAAGCTATTACTTGGTTGGGAATATTATTTGGAAAGAATAAAACTTTTCTTGGAAAAATACCTACTAATAAAAAGGAGAAGAATAGCATTATTACAATTATTCCAAATGCTCTCCATGCTTTTTTTCCTGTCAAAATTTTTGCCAACATTTCTTTGTATTTCTCTTCCATACGTGGAAAAAAATGATGTTGAAAATCTTGGGTCCATTGATATAGTTTTTTATAATACAACCACATTAATCCAATTGCAATTAAAGCAATATGTCCTATTGCTCTGGCTATTTTAATATCAAAAACATATCCTATAGCTATAAAAACAACCCCTAGAATGAGGAATAATTTAGTGTTGTTTTTTAATGATTTTGAGGTGATATTTCTATCTACAATATCCATAGATCCTCCTGTCATAGCGGCATTAGTAACCATAGCTACAAATAACGAGGCCCCTAGTGTTACTGATAAGGTTAATGGAAAATACATCATAAATTTCCCCATAGTTCCAGGCCATAATGCAAAAGGTAAAAACGCCATTAATGTAGTTGCTGTTGATGAAATTACAGGCCAAGCAATTTCTCCTATTCCAATTTTAGAAGCTTGTACTCTTGGCATTCCTTTTTGCATATTAGCAAATACGTTATCAACAACAACAATACCATCGTCAACTAACATCCCTAATCCCATTACTAGACCGAATAAAACCATCGTATTCATGGTAACTCCTACTCCTTGAAGGATCGTAAAAGCTATAAATATTGACAAAGGAATGGCTGCTCCTACAAATAATGAGTTACGTAAACCCATTGTAAACATTAAAACAACCATAACCAGTATTATCCCGAAAATAATATGATTAGATAATTCTTCTACTTTATGTTCTACTTTAGAGGACTGGTCATTTGTTAAACTAATTTCCAGATCTTTAGGTAAAACGGTTTCTTTTGCTTTATTAATGACTTCTTTTACTTTTTCTATAGCAGAAATCATATTTTGTCCAGAACGTTTTTTTACATTAAGCATTACAACTTCTTCTCTTCTTTCTCGGGCAAAAGTGGTTTTTTCTTTTTCTTTAAAGGTAATAGTAGCTATATCTTTTAGATAAACCGATCCTCCTAATGTTTTTACGATAATGTTTTCTAACTCGGAAGGGTTTGTTATTTCTCCTGTAATTCTAATATTGTTACGGATTCCTTGTGAAACTAAATTTCCTCCTGAAAGAGACATATTTTCGTATCGAACAGCATTTGCAATATCATCAAAGCTTACTTGAGCTGCATTCATCTTATAAACATCTATGGCAATTTCTACTTCTTTAGTATCAACACCTAGTATATCTACTTTTTTTATTTCTGGAATTCGTTTAATTTCTTCTTCTAGATACTTTCCATATTTTTTTAATTGTTGGGTTGTATAATTTCCTCGAAGATTAACATTTAAGATGGGAATTTCTTCTGATATATTTAAACTAAATACGCTAGGCTCTACCTTTCCTCCATTATCTAATACGGGCCAACTTACGCTGGTTTTAGATACGTCTACTTTATCTTTGATTAAGGCTTTTCCTTGATCAGTTGTAATATTATCATCAAATTCAACTACAATAATACCGTAATCTTGATAGGAATCAGAAGTTACTTTGTTAACACCACTAATATTTTTTATTTCATCTTCTAAGGGTTTTATTACCAATTTTTCAACATCTTTTGCAGAATTCCCTGGGAATATAGAAGATATATAAATTTTATTTTCTATTACTTCTGGGAAATCTTCACGAGGCATCGTTATATAGGCATATATACCTGTCATTACAATTATTAAGGTAAATATATAAACAGTTACTCGGTTATCGACTGCCCAGCTAGATATACTAAATTCTTTTTGCTTATGTGACATATCAGCCCCCTACCCCCAGAAAGGGGAATTCCTATTAGGGGTCAATAGGAAAATTAGTTAATATTAAATTTTATTATAATCCATTTTAAAAATTAAAAAGTTAATTTCATTCCTTCTGAGATCATATTTGCTCCTTCTGAAACGATTACATCTTTTTGTTTTAAACCTGAAAGAATTTCTGTATAATTATTGGCTGTTTGACCTATTTTAACAATTACTTTTTCGGCCACTTTATCTTCTTTTTGTCCTACAACAACTTTATATACATAGTTGTTTCCTTTTCCATCTTTTTGAATTATGTTTGTTGGAATTGATATAACAGATGGATTTGAGTAATCCATGATTTTCAATTTCGCTACTTGATTAGGTCTTAATAGTTCATCTGGATTGGATACATCTATTTTTACTGTAAAACTTCTATTGGCAGGATTTATAGTTTTGGCTACTTGACGCACTTTTCCTATGCTGTTTTTATTTATTGAAACTATATTTACGATTACAGAAGTTCCTCTTTTTACTCTTGGTAAATACATTTCTGGGACTTCTGTTCTAACATACATTTGGCTTAAATTTACGATGCGCATTAAACCCTGTGGAGTAGCAGATACTACTTGTCCTCTTTCTACAAATACTTCATCTATTACACCACTAAAAGGAGCACGAATAATGGTTTTTGCAATTTGTGCCTTTATTTGATTAATAGATTTAGACAGACTTATCATTTGGGTTTGCGCTTGTAGGTACTGTATTTCAGAACCAATTTTTTGATCCCATAAACGTTTTTGACGCTCATAAGTGGTTTTGGCTAATTCATATTGTGTTTGAATACTTGCCAATTGTTGACTCATACCAGCATCATCTATTCTTCCTAAAATTTGTCCTTTGCCAACAGACTGACCTGCCTTTACATCTAGATTTACTAAAGTTCCTGGCATTTCAGGTTGGATCAATACATTTTGTTGTGTATCTACATTTCCTTGAATTTCAACATAATGATTAAATATTGTGTCTTTTACAGTAATAGTTTGTACCAATGCTTCATCTGTTTTCTTTTCTAAAGTTGCAAGAACTTCATCTAATCTTGCTAAATCAGCTTGAAGACTTGCTCTTTTATTTTTTATTTCGGTTAAATTTTTGCTTTCTATTAAGGCATCAACTGTCATAGAATTTTCTTTACTTCCGCAAGAAACTAGCAATAATGTATGAATGGTTAGGATAAATATTTTTTTCATTTGTGATCGTATATAATTTTAGTTCTTTAATAATAGTTTTTCTAAAGTTGCTCTTTTGGTAATGACTTCTACCATAGATTGTAAGTATGCTTGTTGTGATGTATATAACTGACGTTGCGCTTCTGTAAATTCAAAACTGGTAGATAAACCTTCTTTAAATTTAACACTTTGTTTGTTTTCAATTCTTTCCGACAAACGTAAGGTATTCTTAGCATTACCATATTGTGCTACACTATATTCAAAATCACTTTTTGCTTTTTGATATTGAAGTTTTAATTTTTGTTCTGTTTCTGCTAATTTTGTTTTGGCTTGTTCAAATGCTATTTTAGCTTGATGTGTTTTAGCTTGTCTACCCAATGAGCTAAATAGCGGAATGTTTAAACCAATTGAAAGGGTAGAATAATCATACCATTTTTGATTAGCATTAAACATAGTAAAACTATTATCAAATGTATTGGCTCCAAAATTCACTTGAGCTCCCAAGGAAGGTAATGCTTTACTTTTTTCTAATTTTAACAATAATCGGTTTACTTCTACTAAGTTGTTACTGATTTTATAATCAACCGAATTATTAGTATCAAAAGTTTCTGATAAAATAGCTAAATCAATGTTTTGTGATGCAAGTGTATCTAATTTATCTGTCAGTTGAATGGTTTGATTAATTTCTATTCCCATTAAAAGTTTGAGCATATTGGTTGCTATTACTTCCATACGCTTTGCGTAATCCAACGAACTATTAATTTCGGATAATGTAATCTGTAAACGCTCTACTGATTCTTCTTCAACAAAACCATTTTTATATATTTGTTTTGTATCATTTAGTGTTTTTTCTAATATCACTTTATTTCGTTCTACGATCATGATACTTTCTTGCGCTAATAAAACATCTCCATAGGCTTTAGTAGTTATTTCTCGAATTTCTTGCGCTGTTTTTACTTTTGCATCTTGAGAAATTTTTAGGTATGTTTTAGCTGATTCTAAACCTACTAAATAAGAGCCATCAAAAATCAATTGACTTAATGTAAGCTTTGCATCCATGGCATTATACTGACCAAATTGTAATGCGGCAGGTACTCCATTAAAACTAATTACGCTAGTAGCTATCTTAAAATTATTTTGATACCCTACATTTGCACTTATCTGAGGTAATCCGATAGTCGTTGTTTCCCATTTCTTTTTTTGAGCTATTTCTATATCTCTGCTTGAATTAATAGCAGTGTAATTATTTTTTGTTGCGTAATCTACAGCTTGATCTAAACTAAACGAATAGTTCATCTTCTCTTGAGCATAAGTCTGCCCCACAAGAAATAATGCTAATAAAAGTCTATGCAAGTTTTTCATTTAATTGTTATATTTCAGTAATTGTTTTTCTAATTCTTTTATGCCTTTAGGTGTAGCTAACGCTCTAGTATGATATTCTAACGCTTCTAATTCTAATTTTAATGTTTCGCTTTCTAGTTGTGTATTTTCATTAATATTAAATATAAGTGTGTAATAAAATTGTATATAAGCAGGTATGTATACTTCTTTTCTATAAAGTCCTTCTGTTATTCCTTTTTCAATATTTTTTTCAAACATTTCATTACAATCTTCCATTTCACTCGCCATTAACTGATTATAAATATCAGGATAATGTTTTTTTAGTTGATAAGCGGGTGAATTATCATAAGATTGAAACATTTCTTTAAAAAGCCGACGAATTTCAAAATTTTCCTCTATTGCATTATAATTCTTAGCCACAATTTCATCTATAACTAAATGTATTTTTTCATGAATAACAAAAGTTGACTCTCTTATTAAAGATTCTTTATTACTAAATACTTTATATATTGTTTTTTTAGAAATACACATTTCGGCAGCAATATCATCCATGGTAACACTTTTAAAACCGAGTTTTAAAAACATATCTGTAGCCTTAGCAATAATTTTATCTTTCATATTATGCGGTTTCTTGAATAAATCGAGTAATTTTTGTAACCCATTTTCTAGGAGCAAATCGAACTGTATTAGCTAACAGCGTGTTTTTAATTCCATGAATTGCTACAACATCTCCTCTTAGCATGGCTTGGTATCCATAGTAAGCTACTTCTCGTGATGTAGGCAATTTTTTGTTTTTTACTAATTTACTACTTTCCATATCTGCCATTGATTGAAACCCACTTTCTGTTGCACCAGGACATAAAGCTGTTATTGTTACACCTGTTCCTTCTACTTCATTTGCTATAGCTTCTGTAAAATGTAAAACGTATGATTTAGTTGCATAATATACAGCCATTAAAGGACCTGGTTGAAAAGCCGCTGTTGAAGCTACATTCATAATCTTTCCACTCTTACGTTGTATCATATCTTTTAAAAATATATACGTAAACTGAGTCAAAGTCGTTATGTTTAATTGAATCATCTGATCGGTCTTATCCCAATTAGATTTTATAAATAAGCCAAAGTCACCAAAACCCGCGTTATTAATCAAGTAATCTATTGTTAAACCATACTTTTTAATTTCATTATAAACATTTAAGGCAGCTCCTCTTTTTGACAAATCTTCAGAAATAGTATAAATCCTAATATTATTTTTAGCCTTTAACTCTATTTTTAAATCATCTAGTCGCTGTCCATTTCTAGCTACAAGTACTAAATCATCTCCTTGTTCGGCATGAATTTTAGCTAATTCTAATCCTATACCACTTGAAGCTCCTGTAATTAAAACCGTTTTTTTCATCTACATTTATTTTCAAATAAACTAAAAACCACCATTATACATTAGTATTAAAATGTGTTTTAAAAGTTAAGCAAATATATAGAGGAAACTTTAAAAACTTAAAAAGTTTCCGTTTTTTTTGTTTTTTTTAACATTTAATAAAACTAGGTGTTCCCAACTTTTAAATTATTTTAGCAAAAAAAATACAATGCAGGCAATTAGTACCTATCAAGATATTATTACAAAACATTTTGAAAATTTATCAATACAAAAAGAACCCCTCAATTTATACAACCCTATACAATACATTTTATCTTTAGGAGGAAAAAGAATACGTCCGGTGCTAACATTAATGGCTGCTGAAATTTTTGATACTTCTTATGAAAAAGCCCTTTCAGCGGCTACAGCAATAGAAGTTTTTCATAACTTTTCCTTAGTACATGATGACATTATGGATAATGCTCCTTTAAGAAGAGGCAACGAAACTGTTCATGAAAGATGGAATATTAATACAGGTATTCTTTCTGGTGATGCTATGCTTATTTTAGCCTATCAATATTTTGAAAATTATGAACCCGTTATTTTTAAAGAGTTAGCACAATTATTCAGTAAAACCGCACTTGAGGTATGTGAAGGACAACAGTATGATGTAGATTTTGAAACCAGAAAGTATGTAAACGTTGCTGAATATCTTAAAATGATTGAATACAAAACCGCCGTACTGGTAGGAGCTGCATTAAAAATGGGAGCTATAATTGCAGAAACATCCGCTGAAAATGCAAACTTAATTTATGAATTTGGTTTAAATTTAGGAATTGCTTTTCAACTTCAAGATGATTATTTAGACGCTTTTGGAAACCCTTTAACCTTTGGAAAACAAATAGGAGGTGATATTATAGAAAATAAAAAAACATACCTCTATATAAAAGCATTAGAGTTTTCTTCTGAAACAGAAAGAACTCAATTAGAACAATTATACTCTACCCATTCTAAGGATAATAGCAATAAAATTGAAACAGTAAAAAACATTTTTAACTCAAGTGGAGCTAGTGCAGCTACACAAGAAGCAATCAAACAATACACTCTCAAAGCTTTTACTACACTAACAAAAATTAATATTAGTGAAGATAAAAAGGTTATTCTAAAAACATTTGGAGAAAACTTAATGAATAGAAATGTTTAACACTTGCAAAATCATTTCAAATAAAAAAATAACACATTAACACAAAATGAGTTTGATATAGAATTTTCTTTATTATATCAAACTCATTTTCATCTAAATAATCATGATTGAAATTGAAAAAGTTCATCGCTCCTCAAAACACTGATTTAATACTTTCAGAAGCTCAAAAAAAAGAGCTATATCACAAGCTCATTGAACAAGTTTCCAAAGACTTTTTATTAGCTAATGAAGATTTAAATATACTACATCCTATTTCCCCTGTTGAATTAAAAATTCAAGTACATAAAAAAGTACACCAACTTATTCAAAATAAATTTAATGAATATTTAAACCTACTATATATTATTGATGTAAACGAAGATGATATAAAAAAACTCGACGGTTTCAACCTAGTTGAACTCGCCGAGCAAGTAAGTTATCTCATTCTAAAAAGAGAGTGGCAAAAAGTGTGGTATAAAAACCTATACTAATACCCTAATTCTTTTTTTGTAATAACTTTATTCCATAACTCTTTTCCTTCATGATCAAATAAAGACAATTTAACTTGTCTATCATCCTTATCGCCTGTAAAAGACAGTAATCCAAAGTTATGTTGTACAAACATACTTCCTTCTACACGATTCTTGTTTTCTTCTTTCAATCCTGAATTAGAAGGATTAGAAGTCAATGGAGAAACGGTCCAATCATATAAAGAATAATTATTACCTCTTTTCAACATGGACAATTCTGCAAAATGGCGATCTCCTGTCAAGAATAGCACTCCTTTAATTTCGTTTTTTGCAATTTCATTAAGCAAATATTCTCGTTCCTGAGGATAAGTTGCATAATTTTCAAACTTTGAAGCTGAATTTAGTACTTGACCTCCAACAACTATAATCTTAAAAGTAGCTTTAGAAGAAGACAAAGCATCAATTAACCATTCTAATTGTTCTTTACCTAACAACGTTTTTTCTCCTGTTTTACGATCATTAGGCGACTTAAAAAAGCGATTATCTAATAAGAAAAACTGTGCATCGCCCCAATTAAAAGTAGAATAAGTTCCTTGTGTTTGAGACACATCTAAACCATAAGACTTATTAGCCCAAAAATCCTTAAATGCTTTTTGAGTATGTATTTTATAATTAAAACTTCTATCACCATCATTAGGTCCAAAATCATGATCATCCCAAATAGCAAAATTTTGAGTACTCGCTAATAATGGTTGAATTTCTTTAACACTTCGAGAATGGGTATAACGAAGGTAAAGACCTGATAAACTTTCATCTACTTCTCTCAAATAAATATTATCCCCTCCCCATAACATAATATCTGGTTTTTTAGCAGCTATACTTGTAAAAACACCATAATTACTTCCATAAGGCTTTCCCGGTCTATCAACCTCAGGTTGATTAATGTAAACACAACTACCAAAAGCTACTGTAAAATCAGGTGCTTTTTCACGCCATTGCCATAACTTTTTGGACTCAAAAGTAGTTGGATAAGGTAACTTTATTAACTTATTATCAAGATATACTTGATACGCATATTTTTTTCCTTGTTCTAACCTATCTAGAACTACGTGACAAGTATATCCCGACTCTTTCTTTGTATTATAAACATCCGAAAACATCTTTTTTGATGGATTTAACAAATCATAATACTCTAACTTTACACTAGCACTAGTAGTTGTTTGTAACCAAATTACAGCTTCTGTCATTTCACAATACCCTACCATAGGACCTGACTGTAGCAATTCTTTTTGAGCAAACAACGAAAAAGCTTGAAGCAAAAAGAAAAAAGAAATAATTTTTTTCATTTAAAATAGATTTTATCAAGGCTCTACCTTTATAATTATTATAAATTTTTATAAAAACATATATTACAAAGAAAGCAGCCTATTGAAGATTGTTTACTACAAAAATAATAAATAATCTTTGACTACAGAAAAACGAATTAAACCATTACGGTTTTACCGTATATTTTGTTAAAACAAAAAGAAAAAAACACAATAAAAACAGCTTTAAACTAACTTAGCCCAAGATTTCCCCTAAATCTACACGTATGAAAAAAAAAATTACTTATTTAGATAATTTCAGAGGTTTTACCAAAGAAATTTGGATTCTCACGCTCATTACTTATATTAATAGAGCAGGAGCTATGGTCATGCCGTTTCTAAGTAACTACCTACACAAAGGCTTTTCGTTTACCCTTCAAGAAGTAGGTTGGCTTATGAGCTCTATAGGCATTGGCTCTTTCTTAGGAAATTGGATAGGCGGTAAATTAACCGATAAAATAGGCTTTTATACGGTTATTCTTTCAAGCCTCCTATTAGTAGGCTTTGGCTTTATTTCATTAATGTTTTTATATGATTTTATAGAAATCAGTATTGGATTATTTGTTTTAACGGCTATAGCTGATATGTACAAACCCGCCGTTTATGTAGCCATTGGGTGTTTTAGCAACTTTTCTAATAGAACTCGCTCACTCACCCTTATAAGACTAGCAACTAACTTAGGTATGTTTACAGGTCCTATCATTGGAGGTGTTTTGATTGCTAATAACAATTATGATCCTTTATTCTGGATAGACGGTATAAGCTGCGTAACAGCTGTAATTTTATTTCTATTTTTAATAGATGAAACAAAAATTGATATTTACGCTAAAAGAGTAGAACAATTAAAAGAAACTACAAACACAAAAAGCTCCATATTTAGAGATTCTAATTTTGTAATTTTCTTATTAGGTTCTTTCATTACCGCATTATTATTTTTTCAACTTTTCACTACACTTCCCGTATACAACTCTTCAAAATTTAACTTTAGTGAAATGCAAATAGGATTATTACTATCATTAAATGGATTACTAATATTCCTCTTCGAAATGCCCATTATAGGATACCTAGAAAAAACCAAAATAAAAAACACTAAAATTTTCCAAATAGGAAGCCTTTTCATGACTTTGGGATTTTTATTCTTAATCTTTGCCAATTGGATTTTTTTACTAATGATAAGCATTTTATTAATCACATTAGGACAAATTCTAATATTTTCTTTTTCCAATACTTTTGCTTTTAACAAAGCAACACCAGGTCAAGAAGGAAGATATATGGCTCTCTACTCTATGAGTTTTAGCTTTGCTCAAATATTAAGTTCTAAACTTAGTTTTAGCATCATCGAAAACTACAGCTTTAATACTAATTGGATTTTAATGGCTCTCATTGGTGTCTTAGGAATTTACATTTATTTTAGACTAGACAAAAATCTAAACCAAATCCCACCCATTAATCAAACCATAATATCATGACAAACTCTACTATAAACAATAAAAGCTTTAAAATCATAATCACATTATTATCCTTATTACTACTGAGCAGTTTAATCTATATCTATAGAATGTCTGCCCATTCTAAAGGCATTATAATATCATTAAGAAGCGAAAAAGCAGAACTGACTAATGATCTAGAAAAAGTAAAACTAGCACTAGAAAACACTCTTTCTAAAGAAGGTCATTTAAGCAAAGAATTATTAGAAGAAAGAAAAAAAGTAAACACCCTCCTAGCAAAAATAAAAAATGAAAACTATGATCCATCTGAAATTTCTAAATATCAAATTGAATCAAAAAATTTAGAATTAAGAATAGGATACCTAATGAATGAAATAGAACGGTACAAAAAAAGAATAGACAGTACCGAAAACGAGCTCATTGCATCCAATACAGAATTAAAAAACATAAAAAAAACAAATGAAGACCTAAACACAAACAACGTAGATCTAAACAAAAAACTACAAATTGCTGATGAAAAATTAAGTAAAGCATCTAGATTAAGCTTCTCTAATCTAGAAGTAAATTCTTTTAAATTAAAATCATCAGGCGAAATTGTTCAAACAAATAAAGCAAGTAAAACCAATTTAATAAAAATTAATTTTTTAATTAGCGAAAATGAATTGGTAACACCTCAAAACAAAACTTTTTATTTCCAATTATTTGATCCCAATAATGAGCTAGTAACACATAATGAAACCACCACAACAGGAGAAAAAATAGAAGATTACACAGCCGTTTCATTTATTCATTACCAAAATAAAGCCATGAAAATTGAAAAAGCAATTCCTATAAAAGATCCAATACCTGGACTATATCAACTAAAAGTTTATGATGCAGCTAAGCTCATCTTGAGTAATAGCTTCCAAATTAATTAATTCTTTCGCCCATTTCTTTTATTAACAGAACAAAAAAACTGTCCCAAAAGTCATAATAGCATTTTTTGGGACAGCCTTTCTTAATAAATCATTCTAGAATACGATCCTAACAAAAGGCATCCATGCTGATGTATATAAATTATTAGTATTTTTAAAAAGAAGATTATAACGCAAACCAGCCGTAACATTATTCATTCTATAGCCACCCCCTAAAAACAAAGCCGTATTCCAAAAATCATCAAAACGACGACCCGAAATCGTATTATAATCCAAATTTACTCGTAACTGTTCTATATCCGTTGATAATTGCAAATACTCAACCGGGCTATACAACAAACTACCGCTCACACCATAAACAAAAGAAGTAAAATTGCCAGAGTTTTTAACATAACTACTATTAAGTCCCAATCCTACACTCGTTTTATCATCAAAATTATAATACATAGTTGGAGAAACTGAAATATTAGTAAAATTATTCCCTATACTAAGCCCTAGACCTCCCCCAAAACGAACATGATCCCAAAAATTATTTACAGGCGGATCTGCCTCTAAATTTTGAGCTTGATTAATAGATGAAAATAAAAAAAAACTAAAAAAAAATACATTTTTTATCATTAGACTCTCATTTTAGATATAGATTTTAAAGAATTAAAAATTAATCATATAAATATACTGTTTTATTGGCTATATTAGTCTAAAAGTTTTTACTTTTGCAATAATTTTTAACCAAAAATTGTCATTAGACAGCATTATGGATAGGTTTTCCTTTTTAAACGCAGCACATACGGCCTTTTTTGCCGATTTATACGATCAATATTTAGTAAATCCTGATAGTATTGAACCTTCTTGGAGGGCTTTTTTTCAAGGATTTGACTTTGCTAATGAATTCCCAAATGGATTTTCAGGTGAAGAAACTTCTTCGGAAGGAGCTATAAACAACGCTCAATTAACGGATAAAATTCAAAAAGAAATTAGAGTACTTCAATTAATTGAAGCTTACCGCACAAACGGGCACTTATTTGCCGATACAAATCCTGTAAGAGATAGAAGAACCCACACGCCTAGTTTAGAAATTGAAAACTATGGCTTAGCAAGTTCTGACTTACAAACGGTTTTTCAAACCGCTAGTTTAGTGGCAGGTAATCCAACTACTTTGGCTGATTTAATTACTTTATTAAAGAAATTATATTGCCAATCAATCGCCTTTGAATACAAATACATTCGCGATACTAAAACACAAGCATGGATTGAACAAAAAATCAATGCCATGGCAAATGAGGTAACTGCCGATAAGAAAAAGATTATCATTGAAAAATTGAATGAAGCTGTTTCATTCGAAAATTTCTTACATACAAAATACGTAGGGCAAAAGCGTTTCTCTCTAGAAGGAAACGAAGCGGTTGTTCCTGCTTTTGACATTCTAATTGAGGAAGCTGCCGAATTAGGAGTGGAACAATTAGTATTAGGAATGGCACACCGTGGTCGTTTGAATATCTTAGCAAATGTTTTTGACAAAGAACCTAAAAAGATTTTTAGCGAATTTGATGGTAAGGACTATGCAGATGAAGACCATTTTGACGGTGATGTGAAATACCACTTGGGGATTACAACTCCTAAAACAACTCGTAAAGGAAAAGGGATTAACATCAATTTAGTACCTAACCCTTCACACTTAGAAACTGTAGCTGCTGTGGTGGAAGGAATCACACGTTCTAAACAAGACCGTTTCTTCCCAGCACAACCTAATAAAGTATTACCAGTTATCGTACACGGAGATGCGGCTGTATCTGGTCAAGGAATTGTGTATGAAATTGCACAAATGGTACACTTAGACGGTTACAAAACACAAGGAACCATTCACGTAGTAATCAACAACCAAGTTGGTTTTACAACAAATTATACCGATTCTCGTTCAGCAACTTACTGTACAGATATTGCTAAATTAACTTCAGCACCTGTTATCCATGTAAATGCCGATGATGCGGAAGCAGTGGTAAAAGCTATGTTGTTTGCATTAGAATATCGTATGGAGTTCGGTTCAGACGTATATATTGATGTTTTAGGTTATAGAAAATATGGTCATAACGAAGGGGATGAACCTCGTTTTACGCAGCCTGTTTTATACAAATCGCTTTCAAGACATAAAAATGTAAGAGATTTATATGGCGCTAAATTAGTAGAACAAGGAGTTATTTCAACTTCGTATGTTAAAGAAATCGAAGAGGCTTACAAAGCTAAATTGGATGAAAATTTAACAGCATCGCGCGAAGAAACTTTAACAGTTATCGAGCCGTTTATGCAAGACGAGTGGGTTGGTTTTTCTAAAGCGAACCAAGCTAAAATGTTAGAAAAAATTGATACCGCAGTAGCAAAAGACACCTTAGACGGTATCGCTAAAGTAGTAACAGAATTACCAGAAGGGAAAAAATATATCAGCAAAATACAAAAGCTTATCAACGATAGAAAAGCGATGTATTTTGAGAAAAACCAGTTAGACTGGGCTATGGGTGAAATGTTAGCCTATGGTTCGTTATTGACGGAAGGTTACAACGTTCGTATTTCTGGACAAGATGTAGAACGTGGTACATTCTCACACCGTCATGCCGTAGTAAAAACGGAGGATACAGAAGAAGAAGTAATCTTATTGAACGACGTACCTAACAAGAAAGGCTACTTCAATGCTTACAACTCATTGTTATCGGAGTACGGTGTAGTTGGTTTTGATTATGGTTATGCTATGGCATCGCCTAAAACATTAACCATTTGGGAAGCTCAATTTGGAGATTTCTCTAATGGAGCTCAAATCATGATTGACCAATACATTTCGGCAGCGGAAGACAAATGGAACAACCAAAATGGTTTGGTTATTTTAATGCCTCACGGCTATGAAAACCAAGGTGCAGAACACTCATCGGCACGTATGGAACGTTACTTACAACTTTGTTCAGAACAAAATATGTATGTGGCTGACTGTACAACACCTGCAAACTTCTTCCACTTGTTAAGAAGACAAATGTTGGCAGATTTCCGTAAACCTTTGATGGTTTTTACCCCTAAGAGTTTATTGCGTCATCCAGAAGCGGTTTCTTCAATTGAAGAATTTGCTACAGGTTCGTTCCAAGAAGTTATCAATGATACACACGTAAATCCAGTGGATGTTAAAACATTGGTTTTCTGTACAGGTAAATTCTACTACGACTTAAAAGCAGAAAGAGAAGCACAAGGAAGAAACGATGTGGCATTAATAAGAATCGAGCAATTGTTCCCATTACCAGTAGACCAATTAAAAGCGATTATTGCTTCGTATCCAAACGCAACGGATTATGTTTGGGCACAAGAAGAGCCAAGAAACATGGGAGCTTACGGATTTATGTTGATGAATTTCAACGAGGTTAAATTCCGTGTAGCATCACCTAAAGCGTACAGTGCGCCAGCATCAGGAAGTTATACACGTTCTAAGAAACGTCATGCGGATGCGATTGCTATGGTTTTTGATAAAACTTTAGTTTAATAAAAAATTGTATTTTTGATAAATAGATAACAACACTTTATAAAATTATAAAAGATGATTTTAGAAATGAAAGTCCCTTCGCCAGGGGAATCAATCAAGGAAGTGGAAATTGCTACTTGGTTAGTACAAGACGGAGATTATGTAGAAAAAGACCAGGCGATTGCTGAGGTTGATTCAGATAAGGCAACATTAGAATTACCAGCTGAAATGAGCGGAATCATCACGCTTAAAGCTGAAGAAGGGGACACAGTAGCTGTAGGTGCAGTAGTTTGTTTAATTGATACAAGTGCCGCAAAACCAGAAGGTGGTGCAGCTCCTGTAGCAGAGAAAAAAGAAGAAGCTCCTAAAGCGGAGGCTCCTAAAGCAGCACCGGTTCAAGCAACCACGTATGCAACAGGTTCAGCTTCGCCAGCAGCTAAAAAAATATTAGCAGAAAAAGAAATTGACCCTGCAACAGTTACAGGTACTGGTAAAGCAGGTCGTATTACTACTGAGGATGCTTTAAATGCAAAAGCTTCTATGGGTACTCCTACAGGAGGTTCTCGTGGTTCTCAAAGAACAAAATTATCAATGTTACGTCGTAAAGTAGCAGAGCGTTTAGTATCTGCTAAAAACGAAACGGCTATGTTAACTACTTTCAACGAAGTTGACATGAGTGCTATCTATGCGTTACGTGACGAATACAAAGAAGAATTTAAAGCAAAACACCAAATGGGATTAGGCTTTATGTCATTCTTTACAAAAGCGGTAACACGTGCTTTACAATTATTCCCAGATGTAAACTCAATGATTGATGGACAAGAAAAAGTGTCTTTCGATTTTTGTGATATTTCTGTTGCGGTTTCAGGACCTAAAGGCTTAATGGTGCCTGTGGTACGTAATGCAGAAAACTTAACGTTCCGTGGTGTTGAAGCTGAAATCAAGCGTTTAGCCATTCGCGCACGTGATGGTCAAATCACAGTTGATGAAATGACAGGTGGAACATTCACTATCTCTAATGGTGGGGTTTTTGGTTCTATGTTATCTACCCCTATCATCAATCCGCCGCAATCAGGAATCTTAGGGATGCACAATGTAGTAGATAGAGCTATAGTGAAAAACGGTCAAATCGTGATTGCTCCAGTTATGTTTGTAGCATTGTCTTACGACCACCGTATCATTGATGGACGTGAGTCGGTAGGTTTCTTATGTGCTGTGAAAGAAGCTTTAGAAAATCCAGCAGAAATCTTAATGGGTGGTAATCCAAGAAAAGCTTTAGAATTATAGTTATTGCTAACAACAAAGCAATCTTACCTATTTAAAATCCCAAATTCCAAAAGAGTTTGGGATTTTTTTGTTTATTTGTTCTATGAAGAAAAGTCAAAAACAAGCGGCTATAGGTTTTATTTTTATCACGCTTTTAATAGATGTGATAGGTTTAGGAATTATTATTCCAGTAACCCCAAAGTTAATTCAAGAACTCATACACGGTAATGTAAGCGATGCTGCACAATACGGAGGTTGGCTTACTTTTGCGTATGCTTTTACCCAGTTTTTGTTTTCGCCCTTGGTAGGAAATTTGAGTGACAAATACGGTCGCCGTCCTGTATTATTGCTTTCACTTTTTGGATTCAGTTTGGATTATCTGTTATTGGCTTTTGCACCCACCATCAGTTGGTTATTCATCGGACGCATATTGGCGGGTATTACAGGGGCTAGTATCACGACCGCTTCTGCATATATCGCAGACATTAGCAACGATGAAAATCGCGCCAAGAATTTCGGAATGATTGGAGCCGCTTTTGGTTTAGGATTTATTATTGGTCCCGTTATTGGAGGCTTGTTAGGGCAATACGGGGCACGTATTCCTTTCTATGCCGCCGCGGTTTTATGTTTACTCAACTTTTTATATGGTTATTTCATACTTCCAGAATCTTTATCCAAAAAACACCGTAGAGCCTTCGATTGGACCAGAGCTAATCCGATAGGCGCTTTTATTAGTTTAAAAAAATATCCAAAACTGATTGGATTAACCCTTGCCGTGTTCTTGCTGCATACGGCTTCTCATGCAGTGCAAAGTAATTGGAGTTATTTTACCATGTATCAATTTCATTGGAATGAAACCATGATAGGGTTATCCTTAGGCGTAATAGGTTTATTAGTCGCGCTAGTACAAGGTGGTTTGATTCGATGGATAAATCCAAAGCTAGGGAATGTAAAAAGTATCTATGTAGGCATGGCTTTGTATACGATAGGCATGTTTCTTTTTGGTTTTGCCAGCCAAAGCTGGATGATGTTTGCCTTCCTGATTCCATATTGTCTCGGTGGCATAGCAGGACCAGCATTACAAGCGGTAATAGCAGGGCAAGTGCCCGCAAACGAACAAGGAGAAATACAAGGTACGTTGACGAGTTTGATTAGTGCTTCAGCTATTATAGGGCCACCTATTATGTCGAATGTGTTTTATTATTTTACTCAGGAAAGTAGTGCGCATCCTTTTGCAGGTGCTCCTTTTGTTTTGGGAGGTCTTGGAATGTTGTTAAGTACACTGATGGCTTATGTTTCTTTGAAGAAGCATCATTAATGAAACTATTTTAAATTCAATAGTTTTTTAAGTACTAGCAAAATAATATCTTTGCTCGAAATCCTACTACATGAATTCTACTTCACATAAAAAAATATATTTCGCTAGTGATCAACATCTTGGCGCACCAACTCCTGAAATGAGTTTCCCTCGGGAGCAAAAGTTTGTACAATGGCTAGATGAAATCAAACAAGATGCGGAAGCTATTTTTTTATTAGGCGATTTATTTGATTTTTGGTTTGAATATAAAACAGTGGTTCCTAAAGGTTTTGTGCGGGTGTTAGGCAAACTAGCCGAGATTCGAGATAGTGGGATTCCAATTTACTTTTTTGTGGGTAATCACGACCTTTGGATGAATGATTATTTTGAAAAGGAATTAAATATTCCCGTGTATCACACGACTAAGGAATTTACATTTAACAATAAACTTTTTTTAATCGGTCATGGCGATGGTTTAGGACCTGGGGATAAAGGCTATAAGCGAATGAAAAAAGTGTTTACTAATCCATTTTCAAAATGGTTGTTTCGCTGGTTGCATCCTGATGTGGGCGTGAAATTAGCGCAATATCTATCAGTAAAAAACAAAATGATTTCGGGAGCAGAAGATGTCAAGTTTTTAGGAGAGGATAACGAATGGCTGATTCAATATGCTAAACGTAAATTAGAAACCAAACATTATGATTATTTTGTCTTTGGTCACCGTCATCTGCCTATGAAAATTCAATTAAACAAAAATGCCCAATACTATAACTTAGGCGACTGGATTGGCTATTTCACTTATGGTGTTTTTGATGGAGCACATTTTGAGTTAAAAAAACAGGAAAACTAAAAAGTAATTTAGTATTCCTGTTTTAGCATCATTAATTAGAAAAATTGTTAACTGATATTTCAATACACTTTTCGGACAATCTATTTCCTTTTTCTGAATTAATAAAATCCATCAAGATCCACCCACATGATTTTAATTTTAGGTTATTACTTTGGATATAATCTGCTACTTTGGGATTAATTCGATCTGCTACAGCTACTGGATAAGCAAAAGCACTAGCTCCTGAACAATATGTTAAATAAGCACTCATAACATCTGAATCAGTATTTGAACGAATAATATTTTCAATAATACGATCATATTTATAATTTATAGAACTTGGTAATATCGTATTAACTGTATAAAAATCAGAAATCTTAAAAGAATTGTAATTCCCGTTTCCTATTAGAGTAGCATTTGAAAAATTAGGATTTCCGGACCAGCCTTGTACAAAGGTAGAATTTGTATAAGTTTCTCTGGATAGAGGTAAAACTCTTCCTCTACAATCACCTAATAGGCTATTTGTATTCCAGTTTTTCTTCACCAATCCTTTGGATTCATACTCATTCATTTTAGCATCAAAATAATTAACCCAAGTAGATTTGTCACCTCCATTCTCTTTTTTCATAATGACAATAATTGCTTCATTGGGATGTACTTTTAAAAACTCTTTAAAAGTTGACATTATTTGATCTAAAGTTATATTAAGTTTTACAATTCCGTGGTATCCCATAAATTGACCGTTTTCATAATTAAAACGTAAATCAAAAATTCTTGCTCCAGCACCTAATTGTTCGTTTATACTACCATATTGATTACTACTAAAAGCCCAATTTTTGATAGACATTGAATCATGTGTGCCAGGAATAGATAATTTAGACAATGGGGTACTGGCTTTTATCGAGGACATCCAATTATCTTTAGAAACACTAGCTATGAGCCTTTCTTTTAAAGATATGTTTTCTATATTTTCATCAGATCTTGGGGCTAAAGAATCTGAACTACAAGATTGTAAAATAGCTAAAAAAGCCATACTAAGTAAAATTTTTCTCATAAATAAATAGGTTAAATTAACTTACAATATATTATTTAATAAATAATTAACAAATAAAAACATACAAAAATTGTATATCAATTTCAACAGTATCTCATCTGGATATTCTTGGAGATCTTAAATATTAAAGTATCTTTACATTGTCTCAAAAGGGGTGCTTTGTTTCTTTTTAAAAAGTTAAATAAGGCTGAGATTATACCCAATGAACCTAGACAGGTAATGCTGTCAAGGGAAGGGCAAGAGCCTAACTTACAAAAA
The DNA here is from genome assembly GCF_052828645.1 of Flavobacterium sp. TN-1. Lineage (NCBI taxonomy): Bacteria > Pseudomonadati > Bacteroidota > Flavobacteriia > Flavobacteriales > Flavobacteriaceae > Flavobacterium > Flavobacterium sp. TN-1. The sequence continues at coordinate 1,091,566 of NZ_CM128253.1, read as the reverse complement.
AATATACGTTTTTTATTAATGAATAATAACCCCTTTTATTCGTAACCATTTTGTAACGAATGAAAAATTTAATTCACAATCAAAGACATCATTTTTTTTTTAAATTTATTCTGAGTACACTATTTTTGATGAATATTAGTACTGTATTTGGTCAAGAAAAAAAAATAAATGATTCCACAAAGATCAACGCATTAGAAGAAGTAAAAGTAGCTTCTACTCGTCTAAACAAAAAATCTCCGTTTGCTTTTACAGATATTAAAAAGGAAGCATTAGAACGAAATAATTTAGGACAAGATCTTCCTATTTTGTTAGACCAAATGCCTTCTGTCGTTACTACTTCTGATGCTGGCGCTGGTGTAGGGTATACTGGATTAAGGGTAAGAGGGAGTGATGCTACTCGTATAAATGTAACGATTAATGGCATACCTTATAATGATGCTGAAAGTCAAGGTACTTTTTGGGTAAATATGCCTGATTTTACAACTTCTGTAGAAAATATCCAATTACAAAGAGGTGCTGGAACTTCTACTAATGGCGCTGGAGCATTTGGGGCTAGCCTTAACTTACGTACGCTTACCCCTTCCTTAGAAGGATATGCTACCACTTCACACAGTATCGGATCTTTTAATACTCGAAAACACAATATTACTTTTGGTTCTGGAATTAAAAATGGTTTTTATGCGGAAGGGCGGCTTTCAAAAATAGGAAGTAATGGATATATAGATCGTGCTTCATCTGATTTAAAATCTTTTTATGCAGAAGCCGGATTTATCCATAAGCAAACAGCTATAAAAGCCTTAGTATTTGGAGGTAAAGAAATTACTTATCAATCTTGGTTTGGAACTCCAGAGGCGGTAGTTAATGGCGATAGAGTTGGCATACTAGCTTACATTAATCGTAATTATTCCAGCACAGAAGAAACTGAAAATTTATTAAATTCAGGAAGAACGTATAATTATTACACTTATGATAATCAAACTGACAATTACGAACAAGTTCATTATCAACTACATATAACACATCAATTCACAGATCATTTATCAGCTTCCTTATCAGGAAATTACACTAAAGGGAAAGGATATTATGAAGAATTTAAGGGAGATCAAAAACTTAAAAAATATTTTCCTGACCACATAAATGGTAATTTTAAATCAGATGTAGTACGTAGAAAATGGTTAGATAATGACGCTTATAGTCTTGTTTACACCTTAAATTACAATACTAAAAACTTTAATGCTAACCTAGGTGGTGGATATAATCAATACGACGGAACTCATTTTGGGGAGCTGATCAAACATCAGTATACAGATCTTCCTGTTACTAATGTAAATTATTATAAATCACTAAGCAAAAAAGAAGATTACTCAGTATATATTAAAGCGGATTATACATTTTTTTACAAATTACAGCTCTTCTTAGATATTCAGGCACGTCGTATAGATTATACAACACACGGATTGAGTAGTGATTTAAAATTATTAAATGTAAAGAAAACATATCCGTTTTTAAATCCTAAAATAGGCTTAAACTTTGCTATACATAAGAATCATAGTATCTATGGATCCTTTGCTGTAGCTAATAAAGAGCCTAATCGTAATGATTTAACGAAGAATCCTATTGAACCTCAAGCAGAACAATTATTGGACTATGAGGCAGGTTACCGATTTAAAAATAAGATAACACATATTAATTTAAATGGGTATTATATGCACTACAACAGTCAATTAGTTCTTACAGGGGCATTAGATGAAGTTGGAGATCCCATTCGTGAGAATGTAGAAAAAAGCCGTCGAATTGGTATTGAATTAGAAGCAAGTATTCAACCTACTAAGTTTTTTAAATTAGATTTTAATATCACAAAAAGTATAAATAAAATCAAATCGTTTGATTATTCTGTCCCTGTAACTGAATACGATATAAATGGTAATAAAAGTTATTCAACAAAAATCACGAAATATGAAAATACAGATATTTCTTTTTCACCTAATGTAACAGGAGGTGTAACTGCCACTTTTTATCCTATTAAGGATTTAAGCGTTGCTTATATACAAAAATATATAGGAAAACAGTATTTAGATAATACTTCTTCAGAGGACAAAATATTAAATAGTTATCACAATGGTAATTTAAGTATTCAATATATTTTTAAACCTAAAAGTTTTGCCGAAATCAGTTTCAATTTACTAATTAATAATTTTTATAATAAGCTGTATGAATCAAATGGTTATACTTATAGTTATTATGATCGCCCTTTAGGTTCTAATAATCCTGTTACTACTGAAAATTTCTACTATCCACAGGCTGGAAGAAATTTTTTAACTGGTGTAACACTCAAATTCTAGATTTTATGAGAATTGTTTTTCGATACTATTTGTTTGTTTCTAATATCTGTTCTTTAGGGTAATTTAGAGAAATGGGGAAAAAATATATAAAAGTACTTGAATATCAATTATAAGAATTTACTCTAAAAAGTTCCCTCTTTTTTTAGATTTTACATCTAAAAAGAGGGATTTGAGTTTAACTTGTATTATGTATTAATTATTACTAATAAAAATCCTCTATTTTTTTATCTTCAATATCATATTCCTCTTTACCACAAGAAGTAAAGCAAAAATTTAGGTTATGTTATGAAGAGAAATTTCCTAATATTAAGATACTCTTAAAACAAAAAATCTTTCATTTAGTATATCTTATTGGGAATGCTTAATAAGATAGAGTTCTTTTATTTTATCAATGATAATTTGTGCTAATTTTTCTTTACTTTCAAATGTCCAACCTGCAATATGAGGCGTTAACAAAATATTAGAAGCATTTAATAAGTATTCAAATGCGGGTGTCTTTTGTTCTTCAAAAAGTGTTTCAAAAGAAAGTTTTTCGTATTCTAACACATCTAAACCTGCTCCTAAAATCTTCTTTCCTTTTAACGCTTCTACCAAATCCAGAGTTACCACACTTTTACCTCTAGCAGTATTAATCAACCAAAAAGGTTTAGCAAATGCGTTAATAAAAGAGGCGTTAATCATTTTATCTGTTTCAGGTGTCCAAGGTGTGTGTAAGCTGACTACATCTACTTTTTCTTGAAATTCTTGCAATGTAACTTGGCGTGCATTGGCATCACCTACATTAGGAGCAATATCATAACAAAGAACGTCTACATCAAAACCTCTTAGTTTTTTGGCAAAGGATTTTCCCATATTACCATAACCAATGATGCCTACAGTTTTGCCATCTAATTCATGACCGCGATTTGCTTCACGGTTCCATTGTCCGGATTTAATTTCGTTATTGGCTTTGTTTAGATTGTTAAATAAAGACAAAAGCATTCCCAAGGCATGTTCGCCCACAGCATTACGATTGCCTTCTGGCGCAGCAATTAAATGAATGCCTTTGGTTGCCGCATAATGACAATCAATACTTTCTAAACCAGCCCCTACACGGGCTATGAATTGTAAGTTAGTGGCTTTATCTAAAAAGGTTTTGTCAATTTTAAAACGGCTTCGTATAACAATACCATGATATCCTGAAATTTTGGATTCAATTTCTTCTTTGGAAGAGGTAAAATCATCATAATTTAGAAAACCTGCTGTTTCCAATTGATTTCTTAGCAAAGGGTGATTGCTGTCTAAATGTAGTATTTTTATATCTTGAGGTTTCAATTTTGTAAGTTTTATTCAAATATAAGAAATTTTAAATACTAGATTCTATTTCAAAAATTTTCATTTTTAACGTTTATATTGAATCTTAAATTTGTTATTGATGTTATACCACTTAAAGTATACTGTATTAAAAAGTAAAATTCTCAATATGTTTTTTTATTTTAAAACAACTCGAACAAATGGTTGAGTATATAATTGAAATAATCGTCCGTTCGAGTGCGAAGCGCATCGAGAGCCAACACTAATTTTAGAAGATAAAACAGAGTTAGAGCAAATAAGATTAATACAACAACTTGAAGATGAAGACAAACAAACAATATTTAAACTAGTTGAGAAGGCACATTTATTTCTTAAAAATTAAGGGAATATCAAATAATAAATCCTTTTGATATTCCCTTAATAAAAACAGGTAAGTTTAAAATCTAAAATCTCACTAATTTTTTAATAAAATTTCGTACTTCTCAAACAATACGAATCAAGCTCAGGTTAATTATAAAACTACTTTTAAAAATTTCACTGATAACCTGATTGTTTCTAGTTTTTAACAAACTTGATTGTTTTTTCTAATCCGTCTAAATCCGTAAATTTGGCTATATATATTCCTTGAGGATAATCTAAAAGTGCTAAAGATCCCCTAAGTGCATTTATTTCCTTTGTTTGCATTTTCTGTCCTTGCAAATTACATATAGTAATAGCTTGAAGTTCTTTTGTGTAAGAAAAATGAAGATAATCAGCAGTAGGATTAGGGTAAAATTCAAATCCCTCGTGATTAAAAGTAGGAGCCTCTAAAACATCTGATAAACCTGCGTTCACAACATTATCTATTCTTATAGCACCTATTTCTAGATCAGCAACATAAAAGGCTAAATAAATTTTTTTTCCATTCTCTTTTATCAAGACTTTCGGTTAATACTATCTCTTCAAAATCGTCTAAATCTTTTCCTTTTTCAGATAATTTTAAAACATATCTTCTTGGTGTTGTTTCATTAAATAAACTACCTACCCAATATGAAAAACCATCTGTATTATTTTCTATTACCTCTATTTGTGGTGTAATTAAATAAGACCCTCCTTTTTGATTAGTTGCTTTACCAACAATCATAGCACAACTCCTTCCATCTTTAGGAAACAATTCATCTTTATAAATTCCCCAATAAGGTCCGTCTTCTCGTGTTTTTACTATGTCCCATTCTTTATTAAAAACTTCTTTATCTTCAAATCCTTCATTAAATTGTGCCTTTGCTTGAATAAAAACAAAGAAGAGCATAATCATAATTTTTTTCATTTTCAATTTACTTTTAAATATTTATAACTTTTTAAGGGGAATTTTCGTCTATTTTTTTCTGCGCGAAAGTATGACACATATAAAAGAAAAAAGTTGACACAGATCAACCTTTTAAAAAAATATATTAATATAGTCGAATCAAAACCAGTATAGTTTCAAACTGAATTATACATAAGAGATTTGGTATAGATAAAAATATACGTTTTTTGTTTCAAGGCTACAAAACTACAACTATGGAACAAAATTCCGCATATTTTTATCTTATTTACTGTTTTTATTTTCATTACAAAGTCTAACATATAATCTAAATTTAATAAAAACAGCAACCTCTTTTTTAAAGAATTTTCATTTAAAAACCTAGTTAATGAAATTTGGAAAACTTTGATCAAGAGGGGGTAATATTTTAATATTAAATTCTTTTCTTACGAACTAAAAGTTATTTAGAATAAGTTTTAATCAGTTGTTATTTTCCTTCAAAAATAGCTTTACGTTTCTCTAAAAATGCGGTCGTTCCTTCTTTAAAATCAGCGGTAGCAAAACATTCTCCAAACTTTTTAATTTCTGTTTCAAAACCGTTTACACCTTCTTTATAATTTGCATTTACGGCTTCAATTGCTTTACCTATAGCAATGGGAGAGTTACGTTGTATTTTATCTACTATAGTCATATAGGTAGCAAACAATTCTGTTTGAGGCACTACATGATTTACCAATCCAAATTCTTTTGCGGTGTTAGCGTCTATCATACCAGCTGTCATAATCATTTCCATAGCACGTCCTTTACCGACTAATTGTGCCAAACGTTGTGTCCCTCCATAACCTGGAATAACGCCTAATGAAGTTTCAGGTAATCCCATTTTTGCATTTTCAGAAGCAATACGAAAATGACAAGACATGGCAAGCTCTAAACCGCCTCCTAATGCAAATCCGTTTACTACAGCAATTACAGGGGTTTTCATGTTTTCTACAAAATTAAAAAGAATTTCTTGTCCTTTTCTAGCTAATTCAGCTCCTTCTTGTTCAGAGAAATGAGCAAATTCAGATATGTCAGCACCTGCTACAAAAGCTTTTTCACCACTACCTGTAAGGACAATAGTTCTAATGTTTTCATTTGCTTCTAATTCTTTTAACCAATAATGTAATTCTTTTATCGTTTCAGAATTTAGTGCGTTTAATTTTTCTGGTCGATTAATTGTTATAGTAGCTGTAAATTTTTCGTGCTCGACTAAAATATTATTTAATTCCATATTGCTATTTATTTATAATAGGTAATAGTACTTTAAAAGTAGTTCCTTTAGTTAATTTAGATTCAAAAGTAATCTTTCCTTGATAATTTTCAATTATATTTTTGATAATCGCTAGTCCTAGTCCCATTCCGCTAGTTTTTGTGGTAAATTTAGGTTCAAATATACGTTCAAAATCTTGAGCTGCTATTCCTTTTCCATTATCACATACACTAATTATGGTATTATTTTCCTCTTTTTTTACAGATACTAAAATTTTCTTATCTATTTGTTCTTCTGGTATAGCCTGTATTGCATTTTTTACTAGATTCGTAATAATACGGATAAGTTGAGTTCTATCTATTTTGGTAATAATTTCATTTGTACAGGGACAATACTTAATATAATCTTCATTAAAAATATCTAATGCCATACTTACTACATCTACCACATTTAGTGTTTCGTTTTGTTGAGCCGGCATAGATGCAAAATTAGAAAAAGCATTGGCAACAGCACTCATGGTATCTATTTGCTGAATGAGTGTTTTAGAAAAATCTGTTACTTTTTGCTTAATGTTAGGATCTTGAGGATTAAAACGCATTTCAAAACTCTGAACGGTTAATCGCATGGGAGTTAAGGGATTTTTTATTTCATGAGCTACCTGTTTTGCCATTTCTCTCCACGCTCCTTCTCGCTCCCCTTGTGCTAGTTTATTAGCACTTTCTTCTAACTCATCAATCATCTTATTATAAGACTGAATAAGTTTATCTATTTCGGAACTGTGTGTTACTAAATCTATTTTTTTATTCTTTTCGGTCAAACTGGTTTCGGTTAGTCTACGAGAAATGGTTTCAAGAGATTTGGTAATATATCGAGAAAGATAGAAAGCTAACCAAACTGCCAATGAGAACATTCCTAAATACACACTCCCAAATATGGCTAAAAAGTTTTCTATTTCTTGTTTATAATAACTATCATCTTGTTTGTAGGGCAAACGTATAATACCAATGGGTTTCTTTTCTATATGATCCATTAAGTAGCTATAAGAGAAATTATACACATCTCCTCTTGCTTCCCCCTCACCTATGAATCTATTTTTATCAGCGTATTTAATTTTCCCTAACAAATTATCCGATATATTAATCGTAATTTGTCCTTTTATCATAGGTGCTCTTGAATTAATTAACATTCTTCCTTGCAGGTCATAAATATCTATTTCTAAATTATGAATATCGGCTATTTCAAATATTTTTTCTTTAAAAATTGAGGCTAAATTAGCTGTTATTAGAGGATGCGGAGTGGTTTCTAATACATACTCTATATGTTGTTTAATTTGTTCTTCTTTACGTAATAATCGTTCTTTATGATATTCTTGGCTTTCGTATTGAAAGTGAAGTATTGATACTAATGCTATTAATATTGAGGATATTAATGTTATAAATATAAGTGCAAGAAAAATTCTTGATCGTAAGGAAAGATTTTTACCCCAAAGAAAGATGTTTATCATTATTTTTTTTCTCGTATGTTTTTATAAAACTTATAACCTAGCATTAGAAGTATAGAAAAAAGAATTATACCTATTACGCCAAATATCCAATTGATAGCATTTTTTAAAATTACTAAAAAAACGACTGCAAATAAAATAATGGTAGCTCCTTCATTCCATAATCGAAAAAAGGTAGAACTTTTTTTAACTTCATTTTTTTGCAATTGATTAAAAATCTGATGACATTTTAAATGATACAAATACAAGAGAAAAACAAAAGTTAACTTAACATGCATCCATGATTGTGTAAGCCATAGACTACCTATATCAGTAAAAAATAACATCCAAAAAGCAAAAATACTAGCAAGTATAGCACTTGGCCAAGTTATAATGTACCATAAACGGTATTGCATCAATTGGTATTGTTTAATTAGAATACTTTGTTCTGGCTCTATTTTTTCCTTAGCTTCAGCGTGGTATACAAAAAGACGTACAATATAAAATAATCCTGAAAACCAAGTGATTACAAAAATAAGATGCAATGATTTTATGTAGTTGTAAAGTTCCATTAATTCCAATTCTTAATCCAACTTGCTATAGTTTGCGCCCAATCATCACGATCATTTAAACAAGCTACTGTCAAAAAGTCTTCTCCTCCATTTTCTTTAAAACTATGAGCAGCCTCCATACCTATTTCTTCCAGAGTTTCTAAACAATCTGAAACAAAAGCAGGTGTTACAACGGCTAAATTTTTAATTCCTCTTTGAGCGAGTCCATCAATTGTGGCATCAGTATAAGGCTGTAACCAAGGATCACGTCCTAAACGAGATTGAAACGAAGTGCTGTAACTTCCTTCTTCTAATTGTAATAATTCGGCTACTTGTCTGGTTGTTTCATAACATTGATGGCGATAACAAAATTCGTGTGCGGGAGAGGGTGTTATACAACATTTTCCATCAATTGTACAATGTGATTTTGTAATATCTGATTTTTTTATATGTCGTTCTGGTACGCCATGATAGGAAAACAACACATGATTAGCTTCAATGCCAGCCAAAGCTTCCTTTATTGATGTTCCTAAATTAGCGATATAACGTTCTCGTTTATAAAAAGCAGGTATTGTTTTAAAAGTCATAGAAGGAAATTTCTTTTTCCGAATTTCTTCCGCTAAGACCAAAATAGTTTCTGTGGTTGCCATAGCAAATTGTGGATACAAAGGCAAAAGCAATACTTCTTTTACTCCCTTATCATACAATCGTTGTAATCCAAATTCTATACTAGGATTACCATAACGCATTGCAATTTCTACTGGAAAATCAACTAAATCTTGTACTTTTTTTTGTAATCGTTGAGTTAAAACAATTAAAGGAGATCCTTCTTCCCACCAAATTTTTTTATAAGCTGCTGCTGATTTTTTAGGTCGCGTATTCAATATGATTCCTTTTACTAGAAAGGCTCTTAATAAATAAGGAAGATCTATTACGCGTTCATCCATTAAAAATTGGTCTAAATATTTTTTTACATCTTTTACCTCTGTACTGTCGGGCGAACCTAAATTAACTAATAATACTCCTTTCATTTTTATGTTTTTTGAGACTTACAAAATTTAAAGATAGTTTAAAATAAAATGATATTGTACTTCCTATCTTATATCTTTCTTTTATCTATTCTAATTTACTTTTTCTAATAAATACTTTTTAGGCGTTGTACCAAATTTCTTTTTAAATGCTGCAATAAAATGACTAGCTGTACTGTAGCCAATTCTTAATCCTACTTCATTTACATTATAAGATCCGCTATCTAATAAATTTCGAGCATATTGCATTTTATAATCAAACAAAAATCCATAAACTGTTTCACCGTAAATTTGTTTAAACCCTGTTTTTAGTTTTTTTAAGTTTAAACCTACTTGCTCGGCTAGTTCTTCTAGCCCTGGTGGTTCTGACATATTAGCAATAATAATTTCTTTTGCTTTTTTAAGTTTCTTTACATTTTCTTCATCTATTAAAAAAGGGCATTGTTCTATATTAGGATCTTCACTTTTATTGAAAAACAAACTTAGGAGTTCGTATCCTTTTCCTCTGTAATATAAATTTTTAATAGTTGGATTTAAATTATAGTGAAACATTTGATTGAGTACAATAGCCATAGAGGGCGTTATATTCTCTTCTCCATAATATTTTCTATCCCGATTTTCTTCACTCAAAAAAGGGATATGGTCTGCATCATTAGTAAATAAACCATGAAATTTTTTAATAGATATCAAAATAGAGATAATCCAAGTTTTGGGTTCTATATTTAAATGTAGCGGGAGTTCTTTTTCGGGATTGTAAAATAAAAGCGATTTTTCGCTTTCTAATCCTATGGTATAACTACCATTATTAAAAACAAACTTTCCTTTTCCTTTTAAACCAAAATGAAACTGAATCAAACCTGTCTTTACTGGACGTTCATACTTAACAACTTCTTCTGTATCATTCTGAAACCTTAATAAAACAAATTCATCATCCATTTTTATCTCTTCAGTAGCACCCATAGCGACATTTTTTTAAATAGATTTTTTCAGTAAACAGGATTTGTTATTTAGAATTATTCTACATAACAAACTTGTGAGCAGCCTATTCCAGTACAAAAATAGCATAAATATGACTAAAAACTCAAATCAACTATCAAAATAACTTATAGCGATACAAAAAGTACTTATAGCGTTATTTTGGAAAAACAAAACTAAATACTTTTGTTTGTAGAAAATTTGATTAGGATTTTAATGACACAGAATATTCCCTCAAAATCTGCCACTTTTTACGCAATTGGTTTAAGCTATTTAAAAGCAGATGCTGAAATGCGAGGAAAATTTAGTTTAGATGAACCAGCTAAGACTCAATTGATCCAACAAGCCAAAGAAGATGGCTTAGAAAGTTTGATCGTTACTTCTACTTGTAACCGAACCGAAATATATGGTTTTGCACAGCACCCTTTTCAGTTAATTAAATTACTTTGTGCAAACAGCCAAGGTACCGTTGAAGACTTTCAAAAAGTTGCTTACGTATATAAGAATAAAGAAGCGATCCATCACCTATTTAGAGTAGGAACTGGCTTAGACAGTCAAATCTTGGGCGATTTTGAAATCATTTCTCAAATTAAAAACGCTTTTGTCTTATCAAAAGAATATGAAATGGTTAATGCTTATTTGGAACGTTTAGTAAATTCTGTTATTCAAGCAAGTAAGCGTGTAAAAAATGAAACGGAAATATCATCTGGTGCGACTTCGGTTTCTTTTGCCTCTGTTCAATATATTTTCAAAACAGTTCCTGATATTTCCGATAAAAATATTTTACTCTTTGGCACAGGAAAAATTGGTCGTAATACCTGTGAAAACTTAGTAAAACACAGCAAACACGATCATATTACTTTAATTAATCGCACAAAAGATAAAGCAGAAAAATTAGCTAAAAAATTAGATCTAATTGTAAAAGATTATGCTGATTTACAAGAGGAAATTCAAAAAGCAGATGTCTTAGTTGTTGCTACAGGAGCACAAAATCCAACCGTTGACAAAACCATCCTAAATTTAAAAAAACCTTTACTCATCTTAGACCTGTCAATACCTAAAAACGTAAATGAAAACGTTCAAGATATAGAAGGAGTAAGATTAATTCACATGGATCACTTGTCACAAATGACAGATGAAACTCTAGAAAATCGAAAGAAATTTATCCCACAGGCAGAAGAAATAATTGAAGAAATTCAAGACGAATTTATTACTTGGACAAAAGGACGCAAATATGCTCCAACTATACATGCACTAAAAGCAAAACTACAGTCTATCAAAGAATTAGAAATGGCATACCAACGCAAAAAAATGTCTAATTTTGATGAAGAGCAAGCAGAAATTATAAGTAATCGAATCATACAAAAAATAACCAATCATTTTGCTAATCACTTAAAAGATGAAAACACTTCGGTTGACGAAAGTGTAGATTGGATACAACGTGTTTTTCAGTTAAGTGCTCCAACCCCAAAAGGAAGTTTTTCTAAAACAGAAACGATTCATACAGAAGATTTACAATCTATCTAAATCTTTATTCGGGTTTAAAAATTAAAATTCTTAATGAAAAAAAATAAAGACAAACAAATTATTTCTCCAGGAGATAATAACCGGGTAATCAGAATTGGAACTCGTGATAGTGAATTAGCTCTTTGGCAAGCACATACTGTTGAAAAACAACTAAATGATTTAGGCTATAAGACCAAAATTATAGCTGTTAAATCACAAGGTGATATTATCCTTGATAAACCTTTATATGAATTAGGAATTACAGGAATTTTCACTAAAACACTAGACATTGCTATGATTTCTGGTCAAGTAGATATTGCCGTACACTCTATGAAAGATGTACCAACTACTTTACCACAAGGCATCGTACAAGCCGCTGTTTTAGAAAGAGCTAATACAGTAGACATTTTAGTTCATAAAGGAAGTACTGATTTCTTAAATACCGTCTCCATAATTGCCACAGGAAGTTTACGCCGTCAAGCACAATGGTTACACAAATATCCACAACATAAAACAGTTGATTTAAGAGGAAATGTAAACACTCGCCTTCAAAAATTAAAAGATAATGACTGGGGTGGAGCTATTTTTGCCTGTGCTGGTTTAGAACGTTTAAATTTAAAACCTGAAACAACCCTTTCGTTAGACTGGATGATACCTGCACCTGCACAAGGAGCTATGATGGTAGTAGCTATGGCAGAAGACACTCTTGCACTGGAAGCTTTATCTGAATTAAACCATATAGAAACTGAGATTTGCACCTATATAGAACGTCAATTTTTACGCACCTTAGAAGGAGGTTGCACTGCTCCTATTGGTGCTTTGGCAACTTATAACGAAGAAACAGATCAAATTGATTTCAAAGGAGCCTTATTTTCAATTAATGGTCAACAAAAAATAACCATCGAACGCTCTTTTGATGTTTCTGAATGGAAAAAATTAGGTTTAAATTGTGCTAGAGAAATCCTCAATAATGGAGGAAATGAACTCATGATTGACATTAAAAAGCAACTAAAAAAATAACAATTACAGATTCAAAAAATAATTTATAAAATTAAAGATTAATAGTATGAAAATATATTACTCAGTGATTTTTTGATAATTTATAGAGATCTTTTTTATAGAAGAAATGAAAAAAACACGAATATTATCTACTAAAAAATTACTACCTAAACAAAAACAATTAGTATTAGATCTTAATATAGAAATTATTGATTCTGATTTTATTAACATTAAAACAAAAAACGTCTCTATCAAAGAATTAACAGATGCTCTTATTTTTACAAGTCAAAATGCTGTTCTTGCCGTTTTAAATTCTAAAGACATTAATTTTTTAAAAAGTAAAAAGATTTTTTGTGTGGGAATTAAAACAAAAACATTACTAGAAAAAAAAGGATTCATTATTGAAAGTTATGCAAACTATGCAGAAGAATTAGCAAAAACAATTTCTTTAAATTATCCTAATTTAAGCTATACTTTCTTTAGTGGTAATTTAAGACAAGATATTGTACCTAAAAAATTAAAAGAATTCGGTATTACTTTAAAGGAAATAGAAGTATATGAAACCATTTTAATCCCTCAAAAAAACAATATAAAATCAGAAGGAATCTTATTTTACAGTCCATCAGGAGTTGAAAGTTATTTAAAAGAAAACAAAATAACAGATGAAATATGTTTTTGTATTGGTAATACCACAGCAAAAGCATTGAGAAATATAACCCAAAAAATCGAAATTGCAGATCAACCTTCAGTTGAAAATGTAATTATTAAATGTATCAATTATTATAAAAACACCTCACAGGTCTAAATACAAAAAGTATGTTAAAAAACGATCTATTCTTAAGAGCACTAAAAGGAGAAACAGTTGAACGTCCACCTGTATGGATGATGCGTCAAGCAGGAAGATATTTACCAGAATTCCGAGCTTTACGAGATAAATATGATTTTTTCACACGTTGCGAAACACCCGAATTAGCAGCTGAAATAACGGTACAACCTATTCATATTGTAAAACCTGATGCAGCCATTTTATTCTCTGACATCTTAGTGGTTCCTAGAGCTATGGGAATTGACGTAGAACTAAAAGACAACATAGGGCCCATCATTCCAAACCCTATTCGTTCAATAGAACAAGTCAATCAGGTGTATATTCCAGAAATCAAAGAGTCCTTAGGTTATGTAATGGATGCTATCAAATTAACAAAAGAAATGTTAAACAATGAAGTACCATTAATAGGTTTTGCAGGATCTCCTTGGACCATTTTTTGTTACGCAGTAGAAGGAAAAGGCTCTAAAAGTTATGATACCGCCAAAGGTTTTTGTTTTTCACAACCCGAAGCAGCACACGCATTATTACAAAAAATTACCGACACCACTATTTTATATCTAAAAGAAAAAGTAGCTAACGGTTGTAATGCCATTCAAGTTTTTGATTCTTGGGGAGGGATGCTATCACCAACTGATTACCAAGAGTTCTCTTGGAAGTATATCAATCAAATTGTAGAAGCATTAGCTCCCATAACAGAAGTAATTGTTTTTGGAAAGGGTTGTTGGTTCGCATTAAATGAAATGTCACAATCAAAAGCATCTGCTTTAGGAGTAGACTGGACTTGTTCCCCTAAAAATGCACGCTATTTAACAGGAGGAAACATTACTTTACAAGGAAACTTTGACCCTTCTCGTCTATTATCACCAATACCTACTATCAAAAAAATGGTACATGAAATGATTGACGAATTTGGAAAAGATAAATATATCGTAAACTTAGGTCACGGTATTTTACCAAATATTCCTGTAGATCACGCAAAAGCATTTATAGAAGCCGTAAAAGAGTATCAAAAATAGTAATATCAATAAAGCTAATATAACATCGTTATTTTTTATATTTTTATAAACTTATAATGCAAAAGAAAGCATAAAGAATATTGAATTTTAAATTATAAAAATTATTTTAGCTTTATTATTTTTATTAATAATTTACTTTTGAAAACTATTTGCAAACCCATTATATTTTTTCTAATATTAATTATAAAATATCTCACAAGATCTCTAAATAAAAAAATATGTACGTACTATCTAATAAAATAGATAAAAAACTAAAAAAGTATATAAAATATTTTATATACTTTTTTATCATAAATACTTATTCTCAAACTTCTATTAAAGGAAATATAACCACGATTGTAGGATTACCACAAATAGGAGTAGAAACAAAAATAGGAAACAAATTAACTTTTCAAGCAGATCTAATGGCTTCATTATGGGAGTCCGTTAATAATGCTCCTCAAAAATTTGCCATCTTAATTCCAGAAGTAAGATATCATTTCAACACACTTGAAAAAGGATTTTATTTAGGAGGTCACATTGGCGGTTCCAGTTATAAAATGCAAAAATGGAATTACCTCAATTCAGGCAGGTATCAAGAAGGCTATAGCTTATTATTCGGAATGACTGTCGGGTTTAAAGTCCCTGTAAACAAATCTTTTTCAATAGATATTTTTATGGGTGGTGGTTCTCAACAAGGATATTATAAAGGCTATTATTTAGAAAGTGGAGAGCGTTACGAGACAGCAGATAATTTTAACAAGAGCGGCGAATGGCTACCTTATAGAGGAGGCGTTATGATTTGTTACAAATTGGGTAAAAACTAATAATGATACTGGTATTCCTAATAGAATTAGCTTAGATAAAATTGTATATTTAAAATCATAAATGAAAAATAAATTCTACACATATATACAAAACCTTCAAGATCAAATTTGTAAAGGTTTAGAAGATATAGACGGAAAAGCTAAATTCCGTCAAGACTTATGGGATAGACCCGAAGGAGGCGGTGGTCGGACTCGTGTAATTGAAAACGGAACTGTTTTTGAAAAAGGAGGCGTTAATATTTCTGCTGTCCATGGAAAATTACCTGATACCATGCAAAAAATGTTTGGTGTTGGAGAAGCTGATTTTTTTGCATGTGGACTAAGTTTAGTAATCCATCCTAAAAACCCAATGGTTCCAACAGTTCATGCCAATTGGCGTTATTTTGAAATGTACGATGATAACGGAACTATTATTAATCAATGGTTTGGTGGTGGACAAGACTTAACGCCTTACTACTTGTTTGAAGAAGATGCTATTCATTTCCATAAAATATGTAAAACTGCTTGTGATAAACACAATCCAGAATTTTACCCTAATTATAAAAAGAAATGTGACGAATACTTTTGGAATAGCCACAGAAATGAGGCTCGTGGTATAGGTGGTTTATTTTTTGATTATTTAAAAACAACTGACACTATGTCTATGGAAAACTGGTACAACTTTGTTACAGAAGTCGGAAACAGTTTTTTAGATGCGTATTTACCAATAGTACAAAAAAGAAAAGGTTTACCTTACACAGACGCTAACCGTACATGGCAAGAAATCCGTAGAGGACGTTATGTAGAGTTCAACCTAGTTCATGACAAAGGTACTTTATTTGGATTAAAAACAAATGGTAGAATTGAAAGTATTTTAATGAGTTTACCTCCTCATGTACAATGGATATATGACCATCATCCAGAAACAAACAGTGAAGAAGAAAAACTGATAAAAATTTTATCAAAACCAGTAGAGTGGTTAAAATAATATGCGTAATTGGCTAAAAGTTTTAATACTAGTATATTATCCCGTTTCTCTTGCTCAAGAAAAAGAGGGAGAAATTAGGCATGCTTTATCGCATAAATATAACCTAGATTATCGTTTGAATTATTTTGACAAAATGATCTTTAAAATAGATATTAATTCAGAAGTAGATAATTTTTACATCCCTAAATTAAATTATACAGATAATAAAAGAAGCATTTTCTCTCCTGATGAAAAATTAAAACTTCGTTTCTCTTTTGATTATAAATTTTTAGGAATTAGTTATTCTTTTTCACCTGATTTCATCCCCGAATTGAATAATCAGAGAGCTAATACAAAAACATTAGATTTAAGTTTTAAATTTTTTTACTCTGATCGTCTAAGACAAGAAGTTACTTATAAAAAAGTGAAAGGATTTACTTTAAGAAATCCAGATGATCAAAACCCAATTGAGGTTTTTGACGATTTAGAAATCAATACCATTGGAGGCAAAATTTTTTATATAACTAATAAGAATTTTTCATATAGAGCTTACGAATCTCAAACAGAAAGACAAATAAAAAGTGCCGGTAGTTTCATGCCTTCACTCACCTATTTTATTAACAATTTATATACTAATAATCCTAATTCTTTTGAACAAAACTTAGAACGGATAAAATCTGTAGATTTCATTCTTCAATTAGGTTACATGTATAATTACGTAATTAACAAAACATGGTTTGCTACTGGAGGTTTGCATCCAGGTATTGGATTTCATGATTCTAAAAATTATTATACAAATAACAAGGAATCTGTTGTTTTTGACAATAAAATCAAATGGAATTACAATTTAGATTTAAATTTTTCATTAGGTTACAATCAAGAAAATTTCTTCTCAGGAATTAGAGTCAATTACAAAAATTACCAATATGATAGTAAAGTAGCTGCTGATATAATGAACTCAAAATTTAATACTGTACTTTTTATTGGTTATCGCTTTAATGAAGTTAAAAGTGTTAAAAAAGTATTTGAAAAAATAGAAAATAAATTCGGTATATAATCTAAAAAAATAAAAGATATGTTTCCTATACACAGAGGTAGAAGATTAAGAATAAACGAAGCGATACGAAATATCGTAAGAGAAACTAGCTTAAGTCCATCTGATTTTATGTCCCCTATGTTCATAATGGAAGGTGAAAACACTTCAATAGAAGTTCCTTCTATGCCCGGCATCTACCGTCGTACACTGGATCTAACAATAAAAGAAGTTAAAGAACTATACACCTTAGGCATTAGAGCTGTAAATATTTATGTAAAAATAAATGATGGTTTAAAAGATAACACAGGAAAAGAGGCCTGGAATCCTAATGGTTTAATGCAAAATGCTATTCGTGCCATCAAAAAAGAATGCCCTGATATGATCGTTATGCCAGACGTAGCATTAGACCCATATTCAATCTACGGTCATGATGGAATCATAGAAAAAGGAGATGTAGCAAATGATATTACAAATGATGCTCTAGTAAAAATGGCTGTTTCTCATGCAGAAGCAGGTGCTGATTTTGTTGCACCAAGCGATATGATGGACGGACGTGTATTCCGTTTACGTCAAGGATTAGATGCAGCTGGTTATCATAATGTAGGTATTATGAGTTATTCCGCTAAATACGCATCCGCTTTTTATGGGCCTTTCCGTGATGCCTTAGATAGCGCACCAAAGGAAGCTGACATTGTAGTTCCTAAAGACAAAAAAACCTATCAAATGGATTATGCAAACCGTATAGAAGCTGTAAAAGAAGCTCTTTGGGATGTAAAAGAAGGAGCTGATATGGTTATGGTAAAACCAGGAATTGCTTACTTAGATATTGTTCGTGAAGTAAAAAATGCGGTAAATGTACCCGTTACAGTATTTCATGTTTCAGGAGAATATGCTATGATAAAAGCAGCTTCGGAAAGAGGCTGGTTAGATCATGATAAAATCATGATAGAGCAATTAATGTGTATAAAACGTGCAGGTGCTACTTTAATTTCAACATATTTTGCCAAAGAAGCTGCTATTTTATTAAATAAATAACGATCTTATTATTTTCAATTAAGTCAAAATTCCTATATACTCTATAAAATTCTTTGCTCGTTCAAGGTGACACATTTAAACAGAATATGAAAAAACTCTTATTATTATCACTTATCGGAATTATTTTTTCTTGTAAAAAAGAAAGTCAAGAGCGTTTTGGTAAATCAACCTCTGAAACCATTGTTACACAAAAACCTATTGATTTAGGCAAAGAAATTTTTGAAGGAAAAGGCGTTTGTTATACATGTCATAAACCTGATATAAAAACAGTGGGCCCTTCTTTAAAAGAAATAGCTAAACTATACAAAGAAAAAAACGGAAGCATTGTTGACTTTCTTCAAGAAAAAAGCCAACCTATAGTAGATCCTAGTCAGTATAATACAATGAAAGCTAACTTTCCTATTACTAAAAATCTTCCTAAAGAAGAATTAAAGGCCATAGAGACCTATATATTAAGTTTTTAATACATTTCGTACTTATTAAATCTAAATTATAAAGACCTAGGAAGTTTTAAAAAATTTCCTAGATCTTATAACGAATCTTATGAAAACAGCATTTATTCATTCCCCGTTAGGTATCATCAAAATTGAAGGAGATCAAAAAGGAATTGCTAGTATTTCAGTAGTAACAGAAGGGGATTTATCTGTTCCAATTCCACAAGAACTCCTAGATGCTGTAAATCAACTACAAGAATATTTTTATAGTAATAGAACAAATTTTTCATTTCCATTAAATCTACAAGGGACAGATTTTCAAAAAAAAGTTTGGAATGAATTACTTAAAATTCCTTTCGGAAAAACAATTTCTTATTTAGATTTAGCAAAAAAGCTAGGTGACACGAAGGTCATTCGCGCTGCTGCTTCAGCTAATGGAAAAAATCTACTTTGGATTGTGGTTCCTTGCCATCGCGTGATTGGGACTGATGGGTCTCTTACAGGATATGCAGGTGGCTTATGGCGTAAAAAATGGCTATTAGAACATGAAAGCTCTTCAAAACAACAAATATTATTTTAATTTTAAAAATTCTTTATTTTTTAATCGTAAATTTTTATTTTCGTAGGTAACGGTTAAAATGGGTAATATGCTAGACAAACTTCAACTTGAAAACGTTTTATTTTTAGATATAGAAACAGTACCTGAACATCAAACCTTTTCTTCTTTAGATCCCATACGACAAGAACTATATGAACTCAAAACTCAATACCAACGTAAAGAGGAATTTACTGCGGAAGAGTTTTATAATCGAGCAGGTATTTGGGCTGAATTTGGCAAAATTGTTTGTATTTCTGTAGGCTATTTTTCTTTTAAAAAAGATATTCGCCAATTTAGAGTAACCAGTTTTTGGGGTGATGAAATAACCATTCTAAATGATTTTTCTAATTTATTAAACAGCCACTATAGTCATACACAGCATTTACTATGCGGACATAATGCTAAAGAATTTGATTTTCCTTATATAGCCAGACGAATGATCATTAATAGTATCCCTATTCCAAAAAAACTAAACCTTTTTGGAAAAAAACCATGGGAAGTCCCTCATTTAGACACATTGGATTTATGGAAATTTGGAGATTACAAACATTATACATCTCTAAAATTATTAACAACCGTCTTAGGCATACCTTCTCCCAAAGGAGATATAGAAGGTAGTGATGTAGCTAAAGTATATTATCAAGAACAAAACATAGACAGAATTATAACCTATTGTGAAAAAGATGTAATAGCAGTTGCTCAAATCATTCTTCGATTAAGAGGAGAAGATTTATTAATAGACGACGAAATCTTTATTGTATAATATACTCATTATTCTATATGATTCCTAAAAATCACTTTTATATCGTATTTCTTTTTTTGTTAAGTCATTCTTTTAATGCTCAAGAACGAATTTCTAATCCAGATAAAAAATACCGATTTATTTTTCAAATGGATAATCGTTTTTCTAGCTTAAGAGGAAACCATATTTCTATTTTGGGCACGAAAGTAGGGTTTCAATATAAAAATAAATTCCGATTCGGATTAGGTTCTTCTTTCATTCTATCTCCCGTTAACATTACCTATGTAAACAAAAAAACACAGGCAATTAATGACAACAAGGTAAGTATGTGGTATGGAAGTCTTTTTACTGATTGGATCTTTTACAAGAATCCTAAATGGGAATGTTTTTTAACAGAACAAATAGGTTTTGGAAAACCTAGTTTTGTTAGAGAAATAAATGATGATATTGTTCGTGATACTAATATTTCTTTATATGTAAATGAAATATCAGGACAAACCAATTACAGAATATTAAAATGGTTAGGATTAGGAGCAGGCGTAGGATATCGTGCCGTTTTAAACTCAAAAGCAGCATTAAAAACTACTTTTGATGCTCCTATTTATATCGGAAAAGTTATACTTTACCCCGAAAATATTTTTTGATTTATTACTTTTATACCCTTTATAAAGTTATTTCACCCATTTAAAATAAAAATTTATGGTTTTAAGCAGATTTTGGTTGGCAATTTTTATTTCATCTATTTTTTTCATTGTTCTAAATTTTTTCACTGAAGGAAGTTATAGTACTGACTATATTTTAAATGGCAAAAAAGAGGATCCCATCTTAGTATCTGAAAAATATTTAAACCAACTACCTAAATTTGTAGCAGATAGTATCAAAAAAGCTCCTGAAATGACAATGGTTGTCAATAAGGATACACTAAATACTGACACTACTTATGTATATAAAAATCAAACGGTTAAATTATATAGCGGATTTCAAAAAGCAGATGGACTACTTCCTACTTGTAAAAACAGTTTAGTAGATTTAATCCTTCCCTTAATTGCGTATTTAGCATTCTTTTGTGGGTTAATGGAATTATTAATTATTTCAGGTGCTTCTGAAAAATTAGCTAAAAAATTAAGTCCCTTTTTCGCGCAAGTATTTCCATCAGTTCCTAAAAATCATGAGTCTATATCCTATATGACCTTAAATTTTGCCGCTAACTTCTTAGGATTAGATTCAGCTGCTACCCCATTTGGTCTTAAGGCAATGGAAAGTTTACAAACACTTAATCCAGACAAAGATAAAGCTAGTGATGCACAAATTATGTTTATGTGTTTACATGCTGCGGGTCTTACCCTAATACCTACCTCAATTATTGGTTATAGAGCAGCCGAAAACGCATCTAATCCCGCGGATGTAATGCTTCCTTGTATCATTACCTCTTTTATAGGTACAATAGCAGCGTTATTAATAGTGGGTATTCGTCAGCGTATAAATTTTAAAAGCGTTGGGTTATTAAGCGCATTAATGGGTATAATAAGTGCCATCATTGGGTTATTATTTTACATTAATACATTAGACTTAATAGGTAAAAATGCTTTTACAGGCAATTTATCTGGATTAATGTTAATATCTATTATCGGATTTACCCTCATTTTTTCTTTTATTCATGAAAAGAAATTCACTCTAGCCAACACGACCATCTTTGATACCTTTGTTGAAGGAGCTCGTAATGGATTAAATACTGGTGTAAAAATCTTTCCGTATGTTATGGGAATGCTGGTTGCCATCTCCTTTTTTAGGAATAGTGGATTGTTTGAGATTGTAAGTAATGGCATTAGTTTTTTATTTGGTCAAATAGGAGTTAGCAAAGAAATTACGGATGGTCTCCCTGTAGCTTTATTACGCCCTTTTAGCTCAGGTGGTTCACGTGGATTTATGATAGATGCTATGCGAACTTCAGGTGTAGACTCTTTTACAGGTCGTTTGGTTTGCATTTTTCAATGTAGTGCTGAAACTACTTTTTATGTAATAGCTGTATATTTCGGTTCTGTTAATATAAAAAACACACGCTATACCCTAGGAACAATGCTTTTAGTTGACTTTATTTGTGTATTAGCAGCTATTGCTGTGGCAACTTGGTTTTTTTAAATCATCGTTAGTTCAAGCGCGAATCGCATCGAGAACCAACACTAATTTTATTACTTTTGTAGGATAGTGCCTAAATCAACATCATGCGATTCTCTCTTTACTCAAAATATTGCGAACTTTTTGAACAGTCTCAAGGTTAAAAAAATAGTATTATGAGGAAATTTCAAAAGTTTAAATGGTATTAAACGCTGTATTTTTTTACATTAAATTTTTAAAGAAAAACCCCGTTTTTGACTCTTTTTGGGCCTTCGGGGGTTTATTTTTCTAAAAATATCCATTTTGCTAATATGCAAGTTTGTATTTGATATGATTAAGACTTTTAAAAAACAGGATAATATTTGGATTATTTTCCTAAATCAATTTCTTGATTGACATCCCAGTTTGCTCGAACGTCAAGAACAGTTGGAAAATGATAAACTTCTTCAGGTTGTTTGTTTTCTAAGAAAGAACCCGTATCCCATTGTCCATTTTTGTTAAGATCATAGATAACTCTAACGTAATATTTTTCAGGATTTATTAAAATAAAATCCACATCTATCGTATTCTCACTCACAAGTTTCGTGTAAAAAACTTTTCCTTTTTCGTTCGTAAGTTCTATCATAAGAGGTATGTCTTTTTTGTTCTTAAAGTGTATTTTTAAATTCCCATAATCTTCTATTTTCTTTGTCGAAAAATTAAACTTTAGAGTGTCTTTATTTTTATTTCCTATATAATCTTCTATTGCGCTTGGTAATAGTTTTAAATCATATTTTTCATTTTCTTCCTTTTCAAAATCTAATTCAAATTTTTGAGTATAATCTTCGTATTTTGCTTTGAAAGGAACAAGTGTTTTATCTCCTTTGGTTAATAAAATTTTATTAGTATCCCATTTTTCAATAGGAGTTGATGATTTAAGTGCTAAATTTTCTTTTAAATGCAAATAGGTTGTTTTACAATCAAGATGTAAAGTATCTTTTTTATATTCTTTAAATTTTACAGAATAACGCTCTTGGTATTTCTCCTTTGATAATTCTAACTGAATAGAATCATTCTTTATATAAGGAGTCCAAATTTGTAAGGAATCTTTATCCTGAACTTTTGAAACACGCACAGGTATTTTATTTCCTTTGAACTGTGCTTGGATCTTAATATTTTGTACATTCTTTCCTTCATAACCTAATAAAATTCGATTACCAGAAGCTTGTGTAGGTCTTTTAGGCTTGAATGAAGGATGTTCTTTGTACAACTCTAATTCAAATATTGAATTATCAGGTATGTTGATTACTTGATTATAAAAACCTATTTTATCTTTTTTAGGATCATATTTATAATTTGAAACGTTTTCTTTTAAAGCTATTAATTTATATTTTCCTGCCTTTATGTTTTCAATTTTAAAGCTAGTGGTACTATCTAATGTGTTAGTGATATAACGAGGAGTTTGTTTGTAAATAGTAGAATCGTTATACTTTTCATCTACTTCATACAACATTACATTTACAAAATTTGGCGTAATTCTTTCATAAGCATCCTTTATGATACCTTGTATAGACAATGAATCTAAATTTTTTCCAGTTGAAAAAACGTATTTAAAATTTTTTAGTTTATTTCCTTCATTATTATCTACAATACTTTCTCCAAAATTAAAACTGTAAGTTGTATTAGGAACTAATTCTTCGTTTAATTTTATAGTAATTTGTCTACTTACACCTCCTTGTGGTTGAATGTTTGGTTGGTTTTTTAAAGGAGGTGATATAATGAGATTTTTCTGTAGATCATTTATTTTTATATATTCATCAAAAGTAATTCGGATATTTTTTTCTTTAAAATCAGTTGAAAAGTTTTTCGGATAACTACTTATCATCTTTGGAGGGGTTATATCTTTATCGCCTCCTGTAATGGAACCTCTTTTGGCGCAATTGATAAGAGTTAAAGCAAAGAATAATAATAAAATAAATGATTTATTTTTCATTAGGATTAATTTTATGCTCATTAGACAACAAGTATCTATAACGGCTGGGTATTAAATTTATTAGAAGTACAAAATAACGACATTTATTTAAGATTGTGAAAAAGCCATAGTTACTATGCTAATTTTTATTTTATCAGATTGTTGCAATGCCTTAGCACAAGCTTCTAATGTAGCTCCTGTAGTGAGAACATCATCAACTAAAAGAAAATGAATGGGTCCATCAAGTTTTTTGAGTTTACTAATAAAACGGTTTTTTTCAACGTTATTGCGTTCTATTAATCCTTTTTTGGATTGACTTATATTATATTCTTGTCTAAATAAAAGATTTTTATTGATTGGAATTTTTAATGCTTCCGATAAGCTTTCACAATATGTATCAATCTGATTGTACCCTCGTTCTTTTTCTTTTTTAGGATGTAGAGGTACTGGAATTATGTAGTTTATAGTATTCAAAACGGGAAGATTTTGAAGATATTCAGCGTGCCATTTGCCTAATAAACTCCCTATTTCAATATGTCCTTTGTACTTTAAATTATGTATGAGCTTTTGACCTATTCCTTCTTTGTGGTAATAAAACATTGAGGAAACATGCTCTACTTGTATTTTCCCATAAAATTTAATAAATGCCTCATTGTTTGTTTTAGTCCATTGATAGGTTAAAGGGAGGTTATGCCTACATTCAAGGCATATTGATTGTTCGTTATTAACTAATAAATCTTGGCATCCTAGACATAAATCAGGAAAAAATAAATTAATCAGTTTTTTTAGCATTTCGTCGATTTTTTTTTTTGTAATAAAATTATTAAAATACATTTGATTGTAACAAAGTCAAATTAGAATGTTGTTAAGGGATTCATTAACAGTCTATAAAATGGTTTCTGTAGGACTGCTTTCCATAGCAGTATCATTAAGTGTTAAATGCTATCAAGTTGTAGAAGAAAATCTAAAACTTCAGGAAGAAAAAATTTTAGATAGAACAACTTACACTAATGATTTAAGCGAAATAATATTTCGGTTTGATGCAGAGGTAAGGAAAAATAAAGAGTTAGTCGATAAACAAGTACAGCTTGAAAATGAACTGGTAAAGGTAAGAAAGAAATCTTCTTAGTTTCTTAGATAAGAATTTGTCTTAGATAGGTTTTAGAAACACTTTAAAAGTTAATTATAGTTATTTTTTTTAGTAAGAAATAAGATTTATAAAGATAATATAAATAAAAAGGGCATAACAAAAGATTATAAGAACTTTTATTTATAAAAAAGTAAAAAGTAGGATAAATTTAAACAATGAGAGTTAGATGAGTTTATACCTCTAAATATTACTTAATTAAGATAAATATTGAGTGATATTATAACCGCAATACCAACAGGAAGAACTGATCTAATTGGTTGAGTGGAGGTTATACTTAAATAACTTTTTTAAAATTGTTGATTATATAAGGGGAGAAAACGGATTTTTTAAATCCGTTTTTTTATTTTTGCAATACTATGGCAAAACAAGACGATTTATTTAAAAATGTTATTTCGCACGCAAAGGAATACGGATTTATATTTCCGTCAAGCGAAATTTATGATGGTTTGAGCGCTGTGTATGATTATGCTCAAAACGGGGTAGAGTTAAAAAAGAATATTCGTGACTATTGGTGGAAATCAATGGTGCAAATGCACGAAAATATTGTAGGAATAGATGCTGCTATTTTTATGCACCCTACTACTTGGAAAGCTTCAGGTCACGTAGATGCGTTTAATGATCCCTTGATTGATAATAAAGATTCTAAAAAAAGATATCGTGCAGACGTTTTAATTGAAGACTATTGCGAAAAATTAAATCAAAAAGCACAAAAAGAAATAGAAAAAGCCAAATCTCGTTTTGGAGATACTTTTGATGAAGCTCAGTTTGTAGCTACTAATCCTAGAGTCGTTGAATATCTTTCTAAGAAAAAAGAAATCTTAGAACGTATGGCTCATGGTTTAGACACTGGAAATTTAGCTGATGTTAAAGCATTAATAGAAGAATTAGGCATTGCTTGTCCTGAATCAGGTTCAAAAAATTGGACCGAAGTGCGCCAGTTTAACCTTATGTTTGGTACTAAATTAGGAGCCTCGGCAGATACTGCAATGGATTTATATTTGCGTCCAGAAACAGCTCAAGGTATATTTGTAAACTTCTTAAACGTCCAAAAAACAGGGCGTATGAAGGTACCCTTTGGTATTGCACAAACAGGTAAAGCATTTCGTAATGAAATCGTAGCACGCCAATTTATTTTCCGTATGCGTGAGTTTGAACAAATGGAAATGCAATTTTTTGTAAAACCAGGAGAAGAAATGAAATGGTACGAATATTGGAAACAAACACGTTTAAAATGGCATAAGTCTTTAGGTTTGGGAGCTGAAAACTACCGCTACCATGACCATGAAAAATTAGCACATTATGCTAATGCTGCTTGTGACATTGAATTTAATTTCCCTTTTGGATTTAAGGAATTAGAGGGTATTCATTCACGTACTGATTTTGATTTAAAAGCACATGAGCAACATTCTGGCAAAAAATTACAGTATTTTGACAATGAGGAAAATGCAAGTTATGTTCCTTATGTAGTAGAAACCTCTGTTGGTTTAGATAGAATGTTTTTAGCTGTTTTTTCAAAAGCATTGCAAGAAGAAACTTTAGAAGATGGTTCTACACGTACAGTTTTACGTTTGCCGTCAGTTCTTGCACCTACAAAAGCAGCGGTTTTACCACTAATAAAAAGAGATGGTTTACCAGAGTTAGCCAAAGAAATTATTGAAGACTTAAAATGGGATTTTAACGTAGCTTATGATGAAAAAGATGCAGTAGGTCGTCGTTACCGCCGTCAAGATGCTCTTGGCACACCGTTTTGCATTACAGTAGATCATCAAACATTAGAGGATAAAACTGTTACAATACGTCATCGTGATTCTATGCAACAAGATCGTGTAGCAATTGCTGATTTAAGAGCTATTATTCAC
The DNA here is from genome assembly GCF_052828645.1 of Flavobacterium sp. TN-1. Taxonomy (NCBI): domain Bacteria; kingdom Pseudomonadati; phylum Bacteroidota; class Flavobacteriia; order Flavobacteriales; family Flavobacteriaceae; genus Flavobacterium; species Flavobacterium sp. TN-1. The sequence continues at coordinate 1,064,347 of NZ_CM128253.1, read as the reverse complement.
AGTGAAGTTTCAGTTCGTAATTGGTTATTAAAAATGAAATAAACTTTTACTTTTTAAGAGGCTTTCTGAAAAATTAACGTCTAATCTTTGAACTCGATAACAGGAAAAATCAGATGACCAGTGTTATGTAATTTAATTTAGCGGACTCACAAGTAAGCCTATTTTAATAAAGAATATAATAAAAATCCAATTTTGTAAAATTACAAAATTGGATTTTTTGTTAGCAACTATCTTTTTTGAATGAATATTATTACAAATAAATTTAAATAAGACACACTACTCCCATCGAACTCTAATTCTTGATTTTTAAGCCACTAAATTTTGGGATTCAAGAGCTATTTTTCGTCTGTCTATAGCAAGTGCATTTACCGTATGAATTCCGAAACATATCCATAAAATTTCATTCTTTTTAGATTATCGTTCTCTTTCTCATTATCAAAACTAGCTTCTAATCGAGTAGCTCTTTTGATTTTTCCTACTAAAATTTTATGATCTTCTTCATTTTCTCCTACTTTTCCTTTTCGTACAAAATCGGTTTCGATACCTTTTAAACCCATATTACGCATTAGAAAAACTAATTTTTATAACTCATTGAAATAAAATGTTTTAACTCTTATCAATTCTAGTTTTTATTGATGGCATATATCACATCTGCTCCTACAATTTTTACTTTTGTTTTTGTTATACCATTTAAACTTTAAATCTTCTTTTTAAAAATAGTACATCTACAAAAGCAACAAAAATTAGTGTTTACTATTTATACTTAATCCTAAAATAGATTTAGAACTTTTTATTTGTAATAATTTTTTAATGTGTAATTTGGGATTATATAGGGTTTCACTTTTAGTTTGTACCTTTGTTTTGTAAATTAAAAGATTATGATTGAAGATAAAATGTCTCCAAGAACAAGTGTAGCTCAATTAGGGGAATTTGGATTAATAGAACATTTAACCAAACATTTTAAAATTACCAATGCTTCTACTTTAAAAGGAATTGGAGATGATGCTGCGGTATTAAATTTTGGTTCTAAACAAACAGTAGTCTCAACAGATTTATTAATTGAAGGTGTTCATTTTGATTTGGCCTATATGCCTTTAAAGCATCTTGGTTATAAGTCAGTAGTAGTCAATTTATCTGATATTTATGCAATGAATGCAAAAGCAACTCAAATTACAGTATCTATTGCTATATCTAATCGTTTTAGTTTAGAAGCATTAGAAGAGTTATATGCAGGTATTTCTTTAGCAGCTAAACAATATGGAGTAGATGTAATAGGAGGTGATACTACCTCTTCTCAAAAAGGCTTAATCCTATCTATTACCGCACTAGGGGAGGCAGAAGAAAAAGATATTGTGTATAGGACTGGTGCAAAACCAAATGATTTGTTAGTTGTATCGGGCGATTTAGGGGCTGCTTACATGGGGTTGCAAGTGCTTGAAAGAGAAAAACAGGTTTTTTTAGTTAACCCTAATAATCAACCCGATTTAGATCAATACGCTTACTTGGTTGAACGTCAATTAAAACCAGAGGCAAGAAAAGATGTTACTGAAATTTTAAAATCATTAGGAGTACGTCCTACTTCTATGATTGATATTTCAGATGGCTTATCTTCTGAAATCTTACATTTATGTAAACAATCCCAAGTAGGTTGTAATCTGTATGAAGAAAAACTACCATTGGACCCTCAGTTTATTAACGTATGTGAAGAATTTAATATAGATAGTACTACAATAGCATTAAATGGAGGCGAAGATTATGAGTTGTTGTTTACCATAAAAATGGATGATTACGATAAATTAAAAGGAAATCCCAATTTTACTACCATAGGTCATATAGTACCTGATAAAGAAGGTATACATCTAATTACTCGTGCTAATACAAAAATTGAATTGAAAGCGAGGGGCTGGAATGCTTTAGCTGAAGATAAATAAATTATTTTAAATCATAAAGCAAGACTAAAATGTAAAAAAGCTTTTTTTACGTATTCTATGTCTTTTAAACGAGATTACGCCTAAAAAAATGTTATAGATAAAATGCCTTGTTGATTTTCCAAGGCTTTTTATTTTATAAAATAAAAGAGACTGTCCGAAAATATCGCAATCTTATCATTTCGACCAAAAGAAGGATTAAGTAAAGCAAACCATTGAAAATCAAATTCATTTATAATTCAATAAAAAATTGTATATCAGTAAAATATAGATTGTATTAGAAAAACCAAATCCCAAAAAAGCTGATACTGTACAAAAAAAGTGTGTAAAGATTTTTTTGTACAGTATCAAACATGTATTTCTTATCCTCCCCAAACACCTACTACTTTGTATTTTGTAAGGGGGATTTCTTCTGTTGTACATTTTACTGAAATTTTCATATCGTCGTACATAAAGGTTGGTTTTATAATTATATCTATGGGGGTTTCAGGATATTTTTTCTTTAATTTATCAAATACTTGTAGCATTTCTCGATCATTGAAAATGATTTCGGTACTATAGGTTCTAAATATAAAATTACATGTATAAGGAATTCCTTTTATCATGTATTCTTGTTTATTTAGTTTTTCTTGTAATACCTCATCTGCTTCTGCATTGTAATACAAATAATAATTATGAGTAAATTTATCTTTTTCATCATAGGATTTAAATATAAAACGGTACTTGTATTTTTCTCTGTACTGATCCCATAAACCATACGGTATGCCTTTTTGTTTTATTTCTGCTTTGATACTATCGGGAACGGCTATATCATACATGGTATCAAAAAAATCTTTTTGGGTTCTTTGATGGGGATTGTCATAAAAATCGTTTCGATCTACAAAGGTTTCTTTGGCTTGCAAACGACAAATTTCGACACGATTATTACTTCCTGATAACCAAACCACTATACATCCACCTGGAGCTGCTCCTACGGTTAGAACATCATACGTTTCATGGACGATATCTCCCTTATGTGTCATACGATCATATCCTTTTTTAAATTCTGCTAAAATTTTATCAGCGGGTAGTGCTGCCTCTACTTTATAAAACTTTTTTTCGGCATAGGCTACATAGGTAAGATTTAAATAATACGGAATAGAACCACCTCCCATACCGCCTTGTTTTCCTTTATAAGTCCAACCACCTCCATTGGTTCCTGATCGAGGCATTCCGCAAATAAGTTTTTTGTTTTGATCTAACAAATACCCTATATGTACTTCCGTAGGATATTCTTTGGGTGAAGTAACCCCTACTCCGTAAGAAAAATTCTCTTGTGTCATTTTATCGTGTTTTTTATTTGTGTGTTTGCATCCTCCTAATGGTAGGATAAACAAAAGGATAAGGAGCTTTTTTAGTTTAGTATACATTTCTTTTACTGTTTAACTTGTTATCATACCTTTTTACTTCACAAAACTTAAAAACATGTATTTCTTATCCTCCCCAAACACCTACTACTTTGTATTTTGTAAGGGGGATTTCTTCTGTTGTACATTTTACTGAAATTTTCATATCGTCGTACATAAAGGTTGGTTTTATAATTATATCTATGGGGATTTCAGGATATTTTTTCTTTAATTTATCAAATACTTGTAGCATTTCTCGATCATTGAAAATGATTTCGGTACTATAGGTTCTAAATATAAAATTACATGTATAAGGAATTCCTTTTATCATGTATTCTTGTTTATTTAGTTTTTCTTGTAATACCTCATCTGCTTCTGCATTGTAATACAAATAATAATTATGAGTAAATTTATCTTTTTCATCATAGGATTTAAGTATAAAACGGTACTTGTATTTTTCTCTGTACTGGTCCCATAAACCATACGGTATGCCTTTTTGTTTTATTTCTGCTTTGATACTATCGGGAACGGCTATATCATACATGGTATCAAAAAAATCTTTTTGGGTTCTTTGATGGGGATTGTCATAAAAATCGTTTCGATCCACAAAGGTTTCTTTGGCTTGCAAACGACAAATTTCGACACGATTATTACTTCCTGATAACCAAACCACTATACATCCACCTGGAGCTGCTCCTACGGTTAGAACATCATACGTTTCATGGACGATATCTCCCTTATGTGTCATACGATCATATCCTTTTTTAAATTCTGCTAAAATTTTATCAGCGGGTAGTGCTGCCTCTACTTTATAAAACTTTTTTTCGGCATAGGCTACATAGGTAAGATTTAAATAATACGGAATAGAACTACCTCCCATACCGCCTTGTTTTCCTTTATAAGTCCAACCGCCTCCATTGGTTCCCGATCGAGGCATTCCGCAAATAAGTTTTTTGTTTTGATCTAACAAATACCCTATATATACTTCCGTAGGATATTCTTTGGGTGAAGTAACCCCTACTCCGTAAGAAAAATTCTCTTGTATCATTTTATCGTGTTTTTTATTTGTGTGTTTGCATCCTCCTAATGGTAGGATAAACAAAAGGATAAGGAGCTTTTTTAGTTTAGTATACATTTCTTTTTCTTTTACCATTTATTATATTCGGATAATCTTTTTCTACCAAAAGATCTATGCCTGAACTACCATAAGTAGCGTTCCAGTGCAAATAGTGGTTGCGTAGGAATCTAATATCTTTATTTATTTCTTCTTCTTTTTGTTTTTCGCGTTCTTCACGCTCTTTATTCACACTTGCCTTAGAGGCATCTGTTTCATATATTGTAGCGGGTTCTTTATATTCTATAAAACCAAAAGGCATCCCCCCATTAAACGTATAATCTTCCAGCTTTTTTTTGATCCGTTCTAAAAAGGCTATATTTCCAACTATATGATTTCCTAAAGTATGTGCTTTGAGATCATTATAGGTATTTTCTTTAAAATTTTTAAATTCTAATAATTGTTTATTATTTATCTGCACCTTTTTTATACCACAAATTTTTGCCATAATATGCAGAGGGATATAGCTGTACTGATTACTAAGCCACTTTCTGTTGCCCTCTAAATAGCATTTACGTGCATTCGCATTTAAGTCCCATCCTTTTTGAAATTTCACAAACAGTTGATCTTCTTTAAACCAACCTTGTCTGATGAGTTCCTCTCTTACTTTTTTTAAAGAAGGAAGATCCCATTCTATCGCAATTCTTTTAGGATTATCTGGTTTACCATCTTCATAAGCGCCTCCTACATCGCAATGTACTCCAGGGTAGATGAGCTCTATTCCTCCTTTTTTGCCACTTTCAGGATGGGTTTTAGCAACAGAAGAAATATCTGCTAAACTAAAATTAGCACGATGCTCATCTGCTGCTACCATGTGTACAACATAATCTGCTTTGTTTACACTATCTAATCCTAGGTCTTTTATATCATTATCCTGAGATAAACCATGATGCGAAACGGTGTCATAAATACCTACAAAACGAACGTTAACTTGTGTTTGTGCATCTAAAATCCCGTTTTCTTGAAGCAACTGCCCTAGGAGTCCAAAATGAGGCATGGTTTTGTATTTATAAGAAACAGGCAATTGATTCTTTTGCAAGTCTAATACAATCGAGTCACGCTCCTTTTTTTTGTACACAATAGGATTGTAGGGAGGATGTGTAACTATGTGTACAAAATGCCGTGCGGCAGCGGCACCACGACTAAAACCAAATACGTCAAAAGTTATAGTTCCTATTTTTTGATCTGATTTAATATTTTTTAATTCTTTTACAACGTCTAAAATGGCTTTTTTTACATTATCCATAATACCTGAACTGCCCATACCAAAAGCGGGACCTTCTATGAGGTCGTTGTCTTTATAATCCTCTGGTCGCAAGGTTTGCCCTTGGTTTTTAGGAGCTGTATTGGTACCTATACCGCTTATATAAATTGGATATATTTTTTCTATTTCATTAGGTTCATAATTTTTATACAATATAGCGGGATTGGAGAGGTCGTTTTCATAACTACTTTGCATTTCATCAGGATCGCCATGGTCTTGATAAATATCTACAGCTCGAGATTGGCTTACACCTAAGCCACTGGTATTGATTACTTTTTTTCCTTCTGCATACTGTCTTAGTTCGGTATCATACATATTGTTTAGGGTACCATCTAAAAAAACACCGAAGGTAAAATCTACTGCTTTCTTTCTTTGTTTTGCTTTGTTTTCTACTTGACCTATTTTCGCAGGATTATTGCCTGTATAGGGTTGTATCATTTGTGTGAGTTTATTATTTACCTTTATTTGTATTTGGTCTTTTATCTGGTTTAACTTATTGTAATAGTGTATTTGTGCGTAAAACAAGTGTACTCCATCATTTACATAATCACTGTTATTGAGTTTTTTTTGGTAAAGACTCATATTGGCAAGGTCTAGGTAAGCGTAGCCATTCTTTGTAACGCCTTTAGTGTAGTATTTTCCCATATTCCGAGAGCTATCTCCATGACCGTCTAGGTATTCATCTTCAAAAATCGTTATTTTAAGGACGTCCCCTTGGGGAATATTTTTGGTTTTTATCACTAAGGTAACTTTGTCTAGATAAGCCACTTCTCTATTATCTATTTTTTCTCCATTTACATCTCTCCAATAAAGGTCGAGTATTTCGGGTTTTCCTGCTAGGGGTTGTATTTCAGTTGCTATATCTTCTATTTTATTGGTTTCAGGATTTCTTACTTTGGCAATTAGTGTAAAGGTATTTCCAACTGTATTAATTCCAAACTTAAAAATCCCAGTTCCATTTTCGGTAATCAATTTAGCATTGTTATATACTTGCCAAAGAATTACAAATGTTGTTCCTCCGTAATTATCAACTACTGTATAGCTGTAATATTTGTTTGTATATGGTCTTATATCGCCTATTATTTTCATCTTTTTGTTCTATAGGGTTACAAACGTATCATCATTTTCTATAGCGTCTGTTTCTTCTTCTAAAAAATCTACAAAAGGGCATAGCTCTGCTATTATTTCAGGTTTTGCATTTTTTATATTTTGTTGAGATACTTCAGCTGTTTGTCCGTGATTTGTAATGGTTATACAATCTTTTCCTCCTATAGGACAGGTAGCTTTGTTGTCTTCTAACAAAGCATGTCCTTTGTTAATATCTAATGTAATTTTTTTGTAATAACCACTCCATTCTGTTATTGTAGCCTGACAAGGGTTGTTATTCATCTTCGAGCAAGATCCAAAGGTATTTTTTTCAAAGGTTTTACCAATGTCTTTATGGGTTGCCATTCGTTTTTGAGTTCCTTTATGATCGTTGATATAATGTTTATCTTGGGTCAGTACTTTTAATTTATCGGGTGCTGTTCCAAAATTACATTTGCATTCGGCTCCTTGGCAAACGAGATGTTTTTCGCTCATAAGATTGTATATTTAGTTGTTTAAATTTGTTCATAACATTCAAAGCTAATTTTTCGGATGGTATTATTGAGTTCTAAATCTACTGTTCCAAAAATGGAGAAGACACTGTTATCTTGTGCATTAAGCGTGTAAACAAATGCAAAATCTCCTTTTACTTTTTCCCCTATAAGTTCTGGATCATGAATGGTTTTTCCGTTTTCTATTTCAGTTGCAAACCTACTGTCTATACAATGTCCTTTTGCATGAATTATAAATTTGTTTGTTTCTGAAAGAGTTTCTTCTATTTGAAGAGTGATTTGATATAATACTTTTGGTTTTTTAGGAAAAATGGGTAGGGGCAAATTGAAAGTATATGTTTTTTGATCATTAAACGTATCGTATAATGAAACAAAGTACAGAACAAAAAACCAACTATCTAAGATTCCTCGTTGTGTTTGCCCTCGGTATTGTAATTGATGATTTATTTTGTTAAATAAATTTTCTGCGACGCTGCCTTTGTAATAGTTTTCTAATTGTATTTTTTTTGTTTTCCACCTTTTTTGTATTTCAGGGAAATTAGCAATGATTTTTAGTTTAGCATTGTTGTATAGTTCGAGTTCTAGTGGATAAAAAACGCTTCCTATTTCATCTGCTATTTGTTCTATTATAAGATCTGGTCTTTGATAATTAATATAAAGGGGGTATCTCTTTATAACTATGTTGTTTAGGGTGTTTTTCTGAAGTTTAATTTGATAATGAAAAAAGCTTATTTCTTCATCATTTGTTGTTATACGCTGTATGATTCCATATTTTTTGTTAAATGATGGGGGTACATACAGCGTATTTATTGCTTTATAAAAAGGTTTGCTTCTTTGTTTTTTAGCATAAAAATCAATGGATGTTCCTGGAATAGGAATACAAATATTTTCTACATGGGGTTGTATATCAGATTCTATTAAATCCTCTACTGGGCAATATATATTATGGAACCATCTAAGTTCTTCGGGTAATAAATTGAATGTATTAGCTAATTCTTTTAATCGAATACTGTTTGGTTTAATTTTATAAATCTGATATTTTTCTTTCATTTTATTAGCTTATGGTTTCCATTTGATCGGCTTCTTTTTTATTATTTTTGCCAATTCTTTTATCGTCCTTTTCTCTATCGTATTGATATTCTAGATCATCATTATCATTGTCTTTATTATTTTCATCTAATACAATTTCATCCGTTCTCATACAAACAATAACGGCATTTTCGGTAATTGTATTCATGTAAAGTGTTTGAGTAGGATCTATATATTTAGCAGATTCATACCATTTTGTTTGAAAAAAGAATACCCAGCTGTACAATCCGTTTTGGTCTTGAATTGCAATAGGTTCATCTTCATGTTTCGCATTATAGTCTAAGACAAAGTTGTAAAACAGGCGCCCAAAATCTAATCTTGTAGGTCCTTTTGCTCTATATTGTCTGTATTTTTCATCTCCATTATCTTTTTTAATTAAAAAAGTAATTACCACTAAATCTCTCATTTCAGAATCACTTACACCTGCTATTTCTATGTAATTAGCAGGAAACTGCCATGTTTTATATACTTTAGCGGGTATAATCATTCCTATATTAAATGTATCATAAATTAACTGAGGGATAAAAAATAGGATAAAATGACTGGACATTAGGTACAATAAATCAGGTCCATTTAAAAACGTATGAGTTATGGCAAAGCTAAAAAAGGAATAAACAACGGTTATGAGTATAAAGAAGTAGACAAACCAAACTTCTCTTTTCTCAAATTTATTGAAATAGTTTTTATACAGATAGACTTGTAAGATTCCCAATAACAATGAAGATACTTGATAAAATATAAAGCAATTCATAGCATTGTTACTTAATAGATTATTAAATCCTAGGAAAGTAATTATAACGTATAGTAAGGCAACTGATAATTCATAAATTATAAATTTAGTTTTATATTTTTCTTTAAAACCTGGTGTTTTTTGAATAAAAATCATGGTTAATATTGTACAAACAGCTATTGCAATAATAATTGCTGACAATAATTTTAGTTCGATAAGATTGATAAAGTATTTTCTCATTTGTTAAATAATTGTGTTGTATCCCAGAATTGTTTTTTTATCTGTGAATTCAAAATTTTGTTGGTCGTTAGGAATTAGTATGTTCGTTTTAAGATCTGTTTCCATAGGAAAAAAATATTCATAATAAAGATCTAGGAATTTTTTTATTTTACCTTCTAGGATATAATCTAAAAAGGAGGAATTTTTAAGAGGTCCTATCTGCACTTCTAAATGTATGGAATAATCGTCATATTCTACTCCTGATATAAAGTCTATCCCTAGTTGAGCTTCTCCTAATGAAATAGCCAATTTTTCATCTGAATATTGCTGAGATCCTTTATTTATTATAGAAACTTTTTCACCAAGGAAAAAAGACAATAAGTTAGTTGCTAAGTTTATATTCCCTACTATTTGATAGGTATAGGGCAAAAAATGTATTAATTTAGAAGCTAAATGTTCTGGTATTTCTTTAGTAATACCCCAGAACTCATAAAACAAATCAGAAACAGAAGGGTTGTTTAATTCAGAAAGAAAATTAGTTTCAAAATCTTCAAGAGACACACCGTAGGCAAAAAACTCATTTTCAAATGGTTGAAAAAAAACACGTGCCGCCTTTTGTTCCTTTTTTTGAGTTTGATACTCATTAATCATTTTGTTGACTCCTTTGTCTGGATATTCATTTTTAGACTGATGAAATACCCCTTCTGGAAGTAAATCATAAAGACTATCTCGTGATAAAGTAAAATTTAGATATTCTTTTTTATCAAGATTAAAATCCTTTATATCTACTTCTAATATATCTCTTCTATAGGTTCTAGAAAATTGACTTTCTTTTTGAATAATGAATTGATTATCAGAAATAATTTTATTATTTAATAAATCATTCACTATTACTTCGGCTCGTATATCTGATTTAATATTTCTAATTAAACTCAAGATTTCATTTAAATGAGTCATATTGTTTATTTTTTTGATTTAACTAATCTTCCAGCAGAAACAAATCTTAACTGAAAATATTTATCGTTAAAATTATAAATATCAAGCCCCTCAGCCGTACAAGCTATAATTCTATCGTTTTTCAAGTAAATCCCTACGTCTGAAATAGGATGATCCTTATCATATCTAAGAAATATCAAATCACCTTCTTGCAGATATGTCCTACCAGTAAAAAGTTGTATTAATTTAGATCTAAACATACCCGCGGGATCCTTAGGGAGTACTTCATCATAAACTTCGCTATAAAGAGTTTGCGCAAAAAAAGAACAATCAGCTCCTTCTTTTAAATCTAAAATTCCTTTTTTATAAGGAGTTCCTACCCATTTATCCACATAAGAATAGAGTTCATAGTTTTTAATTTCTTTAGGCATTACTCCTAAAATTATAGAATATTTTTCTTTTAGTTTTAAATCCTCATCTTTTAGGTTATCTTCATTGTCATCTACAATAACTTCGTTTTTCAACTTACTTAATTCACTTTTTTTTTGTTTTATAACTTCCTGAAAGGAATATTGATAAGGAATATATTTTAAGTACTGCTTCGAAGAGCACGAGCACAAAAAGCTTGCGATTAATAAGCTTTTAATATTTTTGATAATTTTCATCAGATCTTTTTCACAAAAATAAAAATTTTTAAATAAAAAAAATATATTTGTAACAGGTTGTACGAACAAATATTTATTTCCAATTAGAGTGAAACGATTTTTTAACAAATTTAATTATTTAACCAAAATAGATGTAAGAATCTTTTTAGGTTTTGGACTTTTAATCCTTTTAGGATTTGGAATATTCCTATTTAAATATTCTCGTCATATAGATTGTAACACTGGTAACTTTCTAATTACAGCTGACGAGTTCAAGCCTGATGAGGTAGTAGAATTTTTTGACAATACAAAAGGAGCCTCAAGTTGGGAGTGGGATTTTGGAGATAGCACAACAGTTGACAACAGACAAAGAACATTTCATAAATATAAAAAAGAAGGAGATTATGTTGTTAAGCTGATCGTAAACGGCAGCTGTTACTATGAAAAACTAGTAAGAATAACAAACGTTGGACAACAAACAGGATATCTTCCCTTAATAAAAGCCCCAAACGTAGCTTTTTTAGGAGAAGTTGTTCGCTTTAGTGCTGAGAAAAACGGAGGAGAATCTTGGGAATGGAGTTTTGGCGAAACTACATCTTTAGATGCCGTTGGACAAAATGTATCCTACAAATTCAAAACAACTGGAGAAAAAAAAATAACTCTAATTGTTAATGGAGACTTAGAACATATTGCCACTAAAATAATCTATGTTGCCCCTAAAGTTATTGTTGCTAAACAAAAAATAGACATGGAAACCTATGAATATGAAAAACCACATTCTACTTTTTCCCTTCCAAGAGGAATGGCAAAAAAAGACCCTCTAGAAGACATGTTAGGATATATACCTGTCTCTCCAAAACATGACAACCATAAAGAATCAAACGAAAAAACAAAAACAAGCGAAATCTCTAATGAACAATTTCAATTATTACTAAAACAAGTAGCAGCTCAAGTAAAAACAAAAGATGATTTCAAAGAATATTTGTGTGGAAATTTTGAAATTCCTGTTGTTGTAAATGATGATAATGTAATGTCTTTCTCAGAATTGTGTAAATCTATCTCTGGAAAACAAATTAAAATAACATTCTTACAACTAAACAGAAATGATAACAGCAACTGCATTCAAAACATCAATATTCAATACAAAACCAAAAAATGGATGATTTGGGTTAAAGAGTAAAAACAATTTATTTTTTATAATAGACAAACTAAAAATGAATCAAGAAATTACGTACAATACAGAAGTCAATAAAGCTATAGATATTGCACAAAAAATAGGTAGAGAAAATTTAAACTCCCATTTTAATGGAGCTCACTTACTTAAAGCAATCCTTAATAGAGATTTGTCCTTACTAAAACAACTAGAATCTCTAGGAATTGATGTATATTATATTGAAGAATGGGCGGAAGTTAAAATAGAAGAATCTCCAAAATCCACTAATCAATACTATTGTGAACCAGACGAAATTATAGATGAAATATTTGCCGAAGCAGATTCTATTAGAGAAGAACTAAAAGAAGATGAAATAACATTATTACATGTAATGACCGCCATTTGCACCCCTGGCGTTGCATTTAGTTTTGAAAAAATGAAATCATTTCCTATAACAAGAAATGATTTAATTAAAGATACTTTTACAAGTACTTCAAAAAGTCTTTCAACTTTCAACAAAAATGGCTTTTTACAAAAGTATTGTATAGACAAAAACCAAGAAATTAGATTAAAAAACAAAAAAGAATTACTAATAGGTAGAGATTTAGAAATCAATAACATTACCGAAATACTTTGTAGATACAGTAAACAAAATGTAATTATACTAGGAGATTCTGGTATTGGAAAGACATCCTTAATAGAAGGTTTTGTTCAAAAAGTATTACTCAATCAAATCCCTGACTTACTATCTCAAATAGAAATTTTTGAACTTGATATGGGAGCCTTAGTTGCAGGAGCATCTTATAAAGGAGAAATAGAAGACCGAATAAAAAATATTGCGCAAGAACTTAAGCATATCCCTAAATCTATTTTGATAATAGAAGAATTTCACTCCCTATTTGGAGGCAATGGTTCCGACACAAACATAGTAAATTTACTAAAAAGTGAACTATCTAAAGGACTTACAATCCTAGCTACCTCAACAATAGAAGAATACACCAAAAAAATCGAAAAAGAACAAACCCTATCAGGAATGTTCGAACTCATTAAATTGGAAGAAAAAGAGGACGAAACCCATTTTAGAATGTTGAAACAAACATTGCAAGATTACCAAAAACATCATGGAATAACAATAGATGATGCTACTATAAAGGAAGCAATCCGATTTTCAAAACGATACATGAAAGAAAAAAGTCTACCAGCTTCTGCAATAGACTTGATAGATCATACCATGTCAGTACTTAAAACAACTGGAGATACTTTCATAAATGAAAGAGAGCATTTACTTAATCAAATTAAAAATATTGAGGAAAATATTGGAGAAATAGAAGAAGATGAATTAATGCAAAAGGCTGAATGGTTTCTAAATGATTTATTAAGCAAAACAAACTTTCTTTATACCACTTCAAATCATGACATTAATATTAAAAATTTGCACTTTGAAGGAATTCCTGAAATTTTAAATTTCTGTCGAAAATATATTGAAACACTTGAAAAAATAGCTAATGAAAAAAGAACCCATATTACAGAACTTGATTTAGCCTTAATCATCTCGCAAAAAACAAATATTCCGATAGGAAAATTAAAAAATGAAGAAAAACAAAAGCTAAATGACATGGAAAAAATTCTTACCAAAAGAGTAGTAGGACAAGACCATGCCATCAGTATTGTTTCAGAAGCTATATTAGAATCTCGTTCAGGCTTAAGCAAAGCAGGACAGCCCATTGGTTCATTCTTTTTCTTAGGACCAACAGGAACAGGAAAAACAGAATTAGCAAAATCATTAGCCGAATTTCTTTTTCAAGATGAAAATGCTATCATTCGTTTTGATATGTCAGAATTTAAAGAAGAACATTCCGCAGCATTACTCTATGGTGCTCCTCCAGGGTATGTTGGCTATGAAGAAGGAGGACTATTGGTAAATAAAATTAGACAAAAACCTTATTCTATCGTCTTATTTGATGAAATAGAAAAAGCTCATAGTTCCGTTTTTGATGTCTTTCTTCAACTAATGGATGAAGGAAAATTACACGATAGACTAGGAAAAGAAGGCGATTTTTCTAACGCTATTATCCTATTTACATCTAACATTGGGTCTGATTTTATTGTAGAATCCTTTGAAAAAGATGAAATACCTACAAACGCCAAATTACTTGAAATCATGAGCAGATATTTCAGACCCGAGTTCTTAGGCCGATTAACAGAATCTATTCCTTTTAGACCAATAAGCAAAATAAACGCATTAAAAATATTTGAAATTCATTTAAAAAAGGAGTTAATAGATTTAGCTAAAAGCATCCATATTAATTTAGTCGTAAGTCAAGAAGTTAAAGAACTCCTTGCTGAACAAGGATACGATGCAAAATACGGAGCACGTCCGCTAAAAGGAATCATAAGAGGAAAACTCAGAAGACCTTTAGCGAAAAAAATAGTCGCAATGGAATACAATGAAGGCGATACAGTCAAAGTTTCTCTAAAAAATGGAGAATTATGTTGGGAAAAAATCAAATTAAATATAGAGTTAAACTAATAAATTAAGTATTATGTTATCAAATCATGGAATTGGTGGTAATGAAGTACCATTAGACGCAAACGAAGCAATAAGCGAAATCCCTCAAAACAGAACAATTATTGCTCAAAAACTAACTGCAGAAAGTCCTGTAAAACCAGAACTAGTAGAAGGATTAACAACCATTGAAAAAGTGTTTGACCATTTTAAACCTGAAATAAAGGTTGATTTTGAAAATTTAGATGGTTCTACTAAAATGGAAAATTTAAACTTTAAAAACCTTGGCGATTTTGGTGTAAAAGGAATTACTCAACAAAGTAACTTTTTGACAGGTCTAGAAACAGAAAAAGATCAGTATCAAAAAATTATTAAACAACTTAAAAGCAACAAAATCTTAAAAGGAGCTTTAGAAGATCCAGATGCAAAAAAAGCATTATTAGATTCATTACAATCTCTTATTAAAGAACTAGAAGAAAACAAATAAACAGACTACTAATGGCACAAAATAAAGAAAGTCAACACGTTGACAGTACAGTTTTAGAACAAAAGAAGGGACAGGCTAATTTAGAAGGTAGCCTAGAAAAGTTAGCAAAATTTGGTGGTTTTGATCTATTAGAAACAACCATTGAAGGAGCACAAAATTTAAATCCTGACAGAAAAGCAAGAAGAAAAATCTTTCTTTCTGAAAAAGAAAAAGAAAAAGAAAGAGAATCTTTAAAAAAAACACTTAAGCTTTGGGCTGAGGTTCTTTCCGATGCAACAAATATAACAGACATTGTTTCTAATTGCGAAGACAAAAGAAAAGAAGCCGAAGATTTATTAAAGAAAAATTTATCAAGAGCCGTAGAAGTCACTAAAGAATTAGAAACTAATTATCGTACAATAGCTCTATTCTATAAAAACACAGAAACGGACAAAGTAAAAAATGTTACCGTTATTAATTCTGATTTAGAACAATTAAAAGATCTAGATAATACTCGATTTATAGATACAATTCATGCAGAATTAGTAAATAACTATGACCGTTTAGATCTAAAAAACAACTATGGTATTTTAGTAATTCCAGGATATTTAGGTTCTAATAAAGTCGTAGAAAAATGGGCTAAAATTGCACATGAAAACAAAGTTATGCTAGTAACAGACTTTGAACATTTAGACGAACCAGATGACGTTATGGAAATGTTTGATCAAGCCTATCTAACAGGAGGCGAAGTATATCGTTCAAATGTATTAATGACTTGTAACTGGCTCGTTGGTAGAGGCCGATTTGAAGAAATTCAAGAAACAGAAGACCTATATGTTGCTCCTTCAGCTGCCTTAGCAGGAAAAGTATACAAAACATTAATGTCTCAGGTAACAGCTGGTAAAAAATACGGAGGAATTAACGAAGTAGATGGCGTAAAATTTGATCTAAAAAAGAGTGAAATTGCTAATTTAGAAAGCCTTGGATTAATTCCTATGGTAAACGAATACGGAAAAGTAATGGCATTTTCTGCTAAAACTCTTTTCAACGGTGATAATTTGGGTCTACAAACCTATTCTGTTGTTAGGGTGTTTGACTACGTTACAAAAGTATTAATGGATTTCTTAAACAGAAGAGCTTTTGAAAACTTTACAGCCGTAACTCGTAAAGAAATCATGGGACAAATCGTTCGCTTCTTAGATTCAATAAGTGGCCCTGGAAAACTAATTGAAAATTTTGAAGTAAAAAGATTTGAACAAGATCCTATACAAAAAGATCGAATTCATTTAGACATTCACATGAAACCTTATTTCCCTGCTAAAAACTTCCTAATTAAAATGGATGGACACAAAGGAGATGACGGAAATGAATGGGATACTGAGTACGAACAAAAATAAGAACCAACAAACAACCGTTTCTTTCAGAAACGGTTGTTTTTATAAGTTAATAAAAAACACTTCTTTAAACCTATTTAGCTCATATAAAACAACCTAAATAAAAAAAGTCTTCTTATTAACTTCTATTTGTTTTTTTTGAATTCAATCAAAAACACAAAAATAATGATAGAAAAACTAAATTATTTCCCTGTCAATTGGATTGACGGAATGAAAATAAACAAAAATCACTTTAATTCGATTCAAAACTTCATCAATGATTCCATAAAGGATACCGTGGGGTTGCATACGTCATTAATATCTTATGGCCTATTACCTGCTGATAATTCTATCAAATTAAACTTAATGGTAGATAGTCATAAATCATTAAGAGTACAAGTACAGGAATGTCACGCCATAACACCTAATGGCTCCAGAATTGAAATAGATGACAGAAGCGAAACCGTTAACACTAACTCTACTTATTTAGAAGCCTCTTACGAAATTAAAGGAGATGAGAGTCTAAAATTATGGGTTTGTATTTCTGTTAATTATTTTAAAAGAATACCTTTTGGCGACTCTGATCCTGAAGAAAATCCTCCAAGATACCCTTTTACAAAACCAGAATATCTATTAAGTCTTATCCCTGAAAATGAATTAGTAAACGAAACAGGTTTAGGAGGAAACTTTTTAATCATAGGAAAAGTACTCGTAAACTCATACGAGTCAAAAATAGATAATGCTTATATCCCCCCATCAGTATATGTAGGAAGCCACAAACGACTACAAGAATTATATGATGAAATCAACCGTTTTTACGGACAGATAGAAGTATTTTCAATACAAATTGCTCAAAAGATTAACTCTAAAAAACAAGCAAATGAATTAGCCTTAATGATGCTATTAGTAACTGATAAAATATTAGATTATTTAGGAGTAGAAATTAATAAAATCAGATGGCTAGGAAAACACAAAGCACCTTCAGAAATGCTCCTTTCAGTTGTTGGTTTAGGCAGAACACTTAAAAACCTATTTGATTCAAAGTCTGGAGCAGGAAAAGAAGAATTGCTAAATTACTTTGCGGATTGGTGTAACGTTAATCAAGGTACCTTTGAAAATATTTTCTTAGAACTAATAAATAACAATTATAATCATAATCAAATTGATGTAAGTGTCTCAAAAATTCACAAATTTATGGATGTATTCGAAAATCTCTTATCTTCTCTAAGTCGACTAGATTACATAGGTAAAAAACGAGATGGTAGTATTTTCGTATCCGAAATTACGGACGAAAGAGACAGTCTATTGTACGGAAAAAGAAGTAAAAGTTTTTTAGCAGATTAAACCATGGAAATACTTAATAAAAAAGAACGTTCTAAAGCGTTTATATCTTTTGTATTGTTTTTTGTAATAAGTGTAACTGTCTTTATGTCAGCACTCTTATTTAATACTTATTTTCCTTTTAGAGAAAACGAATTATTAAAAACAGAAAACTTTAAACTCAAAAAAGAAATTGAAATTCAAAACAAATTTTCTTTTCAACTCGAAAAAGTCAAAACTACTGTAGACTCTATTAATGCACCAGGTCAAAATGATTTTTTCAATGAAAAACTGGCTCTTTCTTTGTTAGCAGAAATGTATAATCAGTTACCTAAAGATACACTGAAAAACAAAATAATGTATAACAATACAATTATTGCTTTCAAAGATCTAATAGATGCAAAAAAACAAGTAAAACAATTGGCAACAAACCACAAACTAATGGATAGTTTGAGTACTATAAACAAAACACTAAAGGATGAATACGATAAAATGAAACGCGATTTAGAAGTTTGTAGACAAATTTATCAACAAGCAGAATAAACACTTAAAAACATAACAATGAATAGTATAAAAAAGTTATTTCTATGTTTTTACATGATAAGTTTTTATTGTGTTGCCCAAAAAAATGTAAAAAGCCCCATAATAGATAGTTGTCAGGTTACTCAAACAAGACAAAAACTAGACGGTCGCTTCTTTGCTAGCCCTAATCCCATACTCTTTATAGTAAATAATAGCAATGGCATATTTACTACATTACAATTTGGAAAACGTAAACGCAAAATATTTATGTATTTCAAAATACATGACAACAGTGTTTGTATTGAAGAAAAAAAGATTTTCGATTTTAACTTTAAAAATGGGGATGTGATACATTTAAAAAATCATTTCCCCATAAATTGTGATGGTATTTTTATTCATCAACTAAATCGAAGAACTTTTAAAAAATTAACAAGCCTAGAATTGAGTAGTATTAAAATTTTTACTGTACACAAAAATTATGAAATTTTAATAAATAAATCTCAAAATACAGAAATTATAAAAGATTTAACTTGTTTAAAAACTTATAAAATAAAGAAATAATGAGTCCAATACCAGAACTTAATTTATCTTTAGGAATGACAGACAATCCAGGTTCTCCTTTTTATGCAGGAAATGGAGAAATAGGACGGGTTTCAAAAACAGACTCAGGGCTTCGAACACACAAAATTTCTTTGACAATATCTGATTTAGAAATCGGAAAAATTACCTTAACAATCAACAAACAAAACGTAGAAATACCTACTTACAAAATGATTGTTAGCGATGACAAAACAAACGAAACAACTGTTTATCAAGTAACAAGAGATATGTTTAGTTTTGTTAAAAAAAATACCAAAAAAGGTATTTTATCTTTCTTTGGATTTAAAAATTTTGACAAAACTTCATTCTTATATGAAAACATCCCATACGAACCTGCAGATGAAATAGAAATACTTCATATTTCAAAATATCGAAACATTTCACACGATAGTTTAATTTATCAATTTAACAATCCTCAAAAAGTATATATTTTTTCTGGCAATATTAATGAAATTACAATTCCAGAAAACAACCCTTATTTTATTATAATAGATAATAATGATGGTAAGAGCTTCATTGGTGACATACTTTATAGAGAAAAATTCCTCAAATTAACTCCTAGAGTTGAATTAAAAATAATTAAAAGAAACAAAATTCCAAAAGAAATGGAAATAAACGAGAATGGAAGTATTCAAAAATTAATTTATTTATAACAATGATTAGAGGTTCATATTTTAAAATACCTATTGATTTTGACGGAATAATAAAAAAACAAGATGCTATAAACATTAGTATTGACACATCAATAGCACAACATATTTTCTTAATAGCAACCACTTCATTTGGAGAGTGCAAATTTAATGATGACTATGGAACCGAAATATGGGAAACAGACTTTGATATTTTAAAAAGTGATAATCTATTAAAAGAAACCATTACAAATACTTTAAAAAAAGCCATCTCAACATACGAAAAAAGGCTTTCTCTAGAAGACGTTACTATAGTTATATCTGATAAAAATATTGGAAACATAAGTCGAAAGAGAATCAAAAAATGTGTTTCTTTTAGCATTAAAGGACAAGTTTTTGAAACCAATAGACCCTTTTTATTCCAAAGCTCATTTTTTGTCGGCCCCTTATCATATTAATTTTTCTTTTATCATCTAAAATAAAATACTATGAATCAAGAACGCATCAAAGATCGTATTTTAAGAAAAGCATCTAGACTATGGGGCTTTAATGAATTACAAACAGAATCTTCTTTTGACCCCATTGTTGGATTATTACTAACTGCTTGTGCTTCAGAATTAGAAAAATTAAATACTGATCTAGAAGATTCTAGATCAAGAATAATTGAAAGAGTATTAGACCTTATGTTTCCCGAAGAAGTATCAGGCGTAACTCCTTCTAGTGCTGTTGTACAATTGTTCCCTACAGAAAACAATATAAAAATATCAAAATACAATCAGTTTAAAGGAACTAAAAAAATCACCAATATTTATAATCCTACTGAAATTATACACAAAGATGTCTTTTTTGGCCCTACAATAGAAACTACATTAACTACCGCTAAAGTAGAATATTTAGCCTATGGAAATTCTTTAAAAAAAATTGATAATTTCTTTTTTAACGATATTATCAATACTTCCGATAACTTCATACCAAAAGGAGAATTATGGATAGGATTAAAATGCACTGATACTGAAAATATTATCAATCCAACATTTTATGTAAACATTAACAATAGTTATCAAAAAGATCTATTCTTCTACTACTTACGACAAGCTAAAATATACTTCGGAAATCAAGAGTTCTCTTTTAATGAAGGATATAACGCCACCGAAGAAGCCTTCAATTTTGAAAATATTGTTCGTAAAAATTATTCTAATCTAGACCAAATAAATAATAGAATAAATAATTTTTATCTACCTAATTTTTTCACCTTAAATGGCACTATTAATCATACTGAAAAAACCGATGTAGATACATTGTTTCAACATTATTTTACAGGTCATAAGTTAGAACACGATAAGTCTATTATATGGCTACGAGTTGAATTAACCGAAACAATAGGGAATGACGTTCTAGAAAATGTATCCATAAACCTCAACTGTTTACCCGTAGTAAACAAAAGGATTTCAAGAGCGTCTCATAGAGTTACAGGTGCTCTAAACATAGTTCCCGTAGATTCCGATGAATTTTTCTTAGACCTAGATTATGTTTCAAATGACGAAGGCTATCGTTACGATTTAAGAAATTACAATGATAATAAATCCGGAACCGTTACACTCAGACACGGAGGCGTTTCTCGTTTTGACCAAAGAAGAGCATCCGATCTCTTACAACAACTCCTAGAACTTATTAAAGATGAAACGGCTTCTTTTATGAGCATAGGAAACGACGCAACCAGAGAAACTCTAAAACAAATTAACCAAAATGTTGCCGCTTTATATCAACTATCCAAAGAAAAAGATTTTGAAAAACCCAATAACCCCTACCTAACCGTTAATGCTACATCTAAAGACGAAGGTGGTTTCTTTTGTAATATAGCCTTTTGGACAACTCTAGGAGATGAAGCAAATGATATCAAAATTGGTACCGTTTTATCCTTAGAAGAAGCAGGAACTATGCTCTTAGAAAAAAACATCATGTTAGTAACTCCAACGGTTGGTGGAAGAAAAGGACTGTCTACTAAAGATAAAATACTCGAATACAGAAACTCCTTACTAACCCGCGGAAGAATTGTAACAATAGCTGACATTAAAGCATATGGTCTAAACCACTTTAAAAATACAATTACAAAGATTGAAGTAAAAAAAGGAACCAAAAAAGAAAGCTCTACAAAAGAAGGTTTTGCCAGAACAATAGATATCTATCTATATAAAAACACAGAAATAACAGAAGTCATGAAAGAATCTGAATGGCACTATTTATGCGATAGCTTTTTAATTAATCTTAAAAAAGCATCCTCAAATGTGTACCCTTATACCCTAAACACCATCTAAATTAATTCATGAGTTTTACTTGGCGCACATATAAAGTCAAAAAAGACGACACTTTACAATCAGTGGCAAGGGAATTGGGTATTAACATAGAAACTCTAAAATGGCATCATAATAACTATTGTCCTCATGAACTGCTATTCCTACGATCTTTTTATAAAAAGATCGTAGGAATAGCAGGGAGTAACAAAAAAAGAAAATCAACTACAATCTAAAGTAAATTGAAGTTAATTTTCTTTTATAATTTCTATCGTTTAAAAATCACTTTTCTGTAATATTCTTATTCTCAAACACTTCCCTTATAAGGGACTCTTTTTTCTAAAAAGATCGTAGAAGTAGCAGGGTTGTTATTAATTAGCCGTCAATAATAACAGCTTTTTTGTTTTCTATACTAAACCACACGAAAGGATTCGTGCGGTAGCGGTGGTGTTTTTCTTAAACGAATTCAAATGATTCTTCTTTCAGAGAATTTATCTTCCTATATTCTTGATCCCATTCCAAATAATCAATAGGTTCATCGCTATTAATACCATTTAACCAATAGTTATCACCATATACAAGTAACATAGCCCAGTGATATTCAGTGTCATGGCTGTAAAATATCACCTGATTATATGTTTCAGGCATTAAAAAATTTCTTTTCATAATTAAATCTTCAGCTTCAAGAGATGCTTTATTTGTATATTTAACTATGATCCCTTTAATTACTTCAATCCAAGTGTTAAAATTAAAAATTAATTTTTCGCCTGTTTCATTATTAATAAATACTAATTCGTCTTTATATTTCATATTTAACTACATTTTACTTTAAAATTATCAAATAGTTTAGCGGCTTTATCAGTAAATATAGCAAACTGACTTCCTATTGGTTTAGGGTTTTTACCTCTTGGGTTGTAATGTCTAATTTTTTTGCTACAGATCTTGGCATAAGATGGTGTCCCATGCCCGTATCTAATAAATCTGAATACCACCCGAATTTATCAATTTGTATATTTGAATTTTGCACATAAGCATATAATTCGTTTCCACCCAAGAGTCCAATAGGGTCTTGACTTATGTAAGTTCCTGTTTCTGGATTATAATACCTAAATAGGTTATATGCTAACTCAATATCGTGATCATAATATTGTCCTTGATATAAGAACGGAATCAAGTTTTGATCTCCTTCTATTTTACGTGTCTTTCCGTAAATATCAAGTTCTCTTTCCCAAATTAATTTTCCGTTACTATTATAAGCTTGTACAGGAGTTCCTAAATAATCATTTATGATGCTATAAACTTCCTCTCCTAAAATCTTTGCGCTTGGGTTGTAATTATTCGTATCATATACCCACGTAACTAGATTATTAACCTTTTCTTTTTGACTTAAAAAAACTTCTCCTAAATTATTAACAGAAGTTTCATGTTCTTCTCCTTTTTGGTAATCCCACTCATGTAAAAGAACGTTTCCATCTCATACAAAATGCCGTAACTCTTTTTACTCCTCTACAACCCCCTTTTGAGCCATTGACAAACATCCTTTAGGCATTCGTGGTATGAGTTCCAAGATATTAGCAACAGGATAAAAAAGAGTCCTAGTAATTTCATAGTTTCAAAAATAGCGTAATAATGTTTTTGATACAAAATTTGATACCAAAAAATAAGGATATTTTTTACATTCGCCTTTTTTCAAAATGCAGACTGTTAAACACAGAAATTCCTATCATACCAATACCAAAATTTTTGCTCGTAAGGGATTATTATCAACAGAACTTTTAAAGTTGATCCCTTCCAGTAATTTATCTAGATGGTTGAAAGAGCCTGAAAACAAATATATTGATTATACTTTAAATGGGTTGATTGATCAAGATATTGAATTATTTCAAAATCAAAATGAGTTTCCTAGTAGCAAAAAACTTTCCAGAGCTTATATACAACTACTCAAAGGAGCGTATACAATTTTTGATCAAATCAAAGATTTCAATAAAGTTCTTAAAAAAAATAAGGATATAATTGTGAATACCATAGAGAGCATTAAAAATTGGATTTCTATAGATGAAGCAATTAAGTTATTTAGGATTTCACGTGCCACTTACCAAAACTATAAAATACAAGTATTAAACAAATGTGAAGCTTCGTATATTTTTTGGTGTGTAAAACGTTACCCACAACAACTTTTGAACCAAGAAGTTATCAAGATAAAAGAATATTTTAACAATAGTGATTATAAATCTTGGTCAAAGTCTTCTATCTATTATATGGGATTGCGCAAAAAAGATTTCAGTTTTTGTTTAGCCACATTTTATAAGTACAGCAGTTTACTTGGAATTGATAATGGTAGACATTTACAAAACAAGCCTGAATATTCACCACTTCTAACTACTAAACCTAATCAAATTTGGTGTGCTGATATCACAATCTTTAAAACAGCTAATGGCGTAAAACATTACATCCACTTACTTATAGATCATTACTCCCGAATGATTTTAGGATGGTATATCGGTTTAAAACCAAGTCCAAAAGCTATTAAAGAATTATTGCAAAATACTTTTAAGGAACTCCCTAAACCTACTACAATAGAGTTTGTAACCGATGGCGGGGTAGAAAATATAAACACAACTGTCAAAGAATACATTAAAAGTATTGAACCAAATATTATTCACAACATTGCTCAAAAGGATATTGCTAGTTCTAACTCTATGATTGAAGCTATTAATAAAACCCTAAAGTATCAATATCTTTATCAGTTGCATATCGAAAATACTCTGCAACTTTATAATACATTCCCACAGATTATACGTAATTACTGTAATATTCGTCCACAGCATTCATTAAAAGGAAATACTCCTTTTGAAACTTACAACGGAAAAACGATATCTATTTCGCACTATAATTCTCATTTTCAAGCTCAAAAGCAATTTAGAAAAGAGCAAAACAACAAAAATAACTGCAAAAAATGTATGGAGTAACAAAAAAAGAAAATCAACTACAATCTAAAGTAAATTGAAGTTAATTTTCTTTTATAATTTCTATCGTTTAAAAATCACTTTTTTGTAATATTCTTATTATCAAATACTTCCCTTATAAGGGACTCTTTTTTCTAAAAAGATCGTAGAAGTAGCAGCTCTACGGTTTCTTTTTGACTTAGATAAACTTCTCCTAGATCGTTAACAGAAGTTTCTGCCTCCTGCCCTTTTAGATATGTCCACTCATGTAAAAGAACGTTTCCATCCTAAAAAGATGAAACAACGAACAGTTTTTTAGCCTATTCGTTGTTTAGTATTTTTAATTTATTATTTCATAACTCTCTTTATAAGGGACTCTTTTTTATAAAAAGATCGTAGAGATAGCAGGTGTATTTAAAGATAGTTTATGAAAATTTCAGAAAGTAATTAATTTAAATTTTATCTCTAATTTCCATCAAAATTTTACCAAGTAAATTTATTCCTTTCCATTTTATATTATCAAACCTTTCTAGATCATTTATAGAAAACCCAATTCCCCAA
The DNA here is from genome assembly GCF_052828645.1 of Flavobacterium sp. TN-1. Classification (NCBI taxonomy): domain Bacteria; kingdom Pseudomonadati; phylum Bacteroidota; class Flavobacteriia; order Flavobacteriales; family Flavobacteriaceae; genus Flavobacterium; species Flavobacterium sp. TN-1. Next base: position 1,039,074 of record NZ_CM128253.1, on the reverse strand, counting down.
ATTAAATCAACTGGACTGGCTTCCGCTAAAATCATTTTCTCTGTGTTTTTTAAAAAAAGTCTTAATTCTACGTTTTGAGCAAATTTTGCTAAGTTTCCAGCATAAATTATTTCCTCTCTTTTTTCAATCCAAACATCTTCTTTGAAACCTTTTATTTGTCTACCTAATTTTCTTTGATTACTAGCATTTGGTTCATTTATGATTTCTAACATTTTTTCAGTATCATTAAACAATTTAGCTTTTGAATACATCATCCATTGTTCAGCTGAATTAAATGTTATGTTATCTATTATAAAATTAGATTTGTACCATTGTGATAATGGATTATTATAACCATAAAAAAAATAATATTTTAAAAAAAGACGGTTTTCATAAATAGATTTTAACTCTTTTAGTGTATCAATTTTTTTGGAAATGATTTTTTTATAATCTTTATTTTTAATTCCAATGAAATTATTTACTGTAAATAAGGGATTTGAAATAATTCCTATTATTCTATTGATTGTACTACTAAAAAAATAATCAATTTCACTAGGAATTTCATTTTCATTTTTACAGTTCTCAAAGAATAGCATTAAAATATTAAATAATTTTTTAAAACTTTCTTCATTCCACTCTGCATCTATTCGTAGACAAAATTCTAATTCACTATCACTATCATTATACTCTAAATATTCATTTAAATAATCTACGTACATGGTTTATATCTTTTAACTATTGCATTTTTATCAATTTCTCCATCAACTAAAAGCTCACTTGCGCCTTTTGCGTATTTATTTACTTTTCTTAGCTCATCTGTAGGATTGTTACTTACATCGCCCAAATGAATTTTTCTGCCTTCTGGAGTGTTCAAATTCAATTTATTATTAGATACTTTATCTAAATCAATTTCAACTACATCTGTGCCTGATTTTTTAGCCCATTTTTCTGCAAATTTTCTTTCTTTAGTTAATGAAATATATTGGTCTGCGTAACCATCAGTTGAGCCATTTAAAACGTGTTCGTAAGCAGTTCTTGTAGCTGTCGGGTCTTTAGGAATAATATTCCCTCCAGAATTCAAACTGGTCATATCGTTTTGGTTTAACGCTCTAAACCATATATCTTCCCAACCAAAAATATCTACGCATTGGTTACTATCTTTAACAAAGGAATAAAGATTGGATCCTCCCCAATGTTTTATTGGATCCTGACTTATGTAAGTTCCTGTTTCTGGATTATAATACCTAAATCGGTTATATGCTAACTCAATATCGTGATCATAATATTGTCCTTGATATAAGAACGGAATCAAGTTTTGATCTCCTTCTATTTTACGTGTCTTTCCGTAAATATCAAGTTCTCTTTCCCAAATTAATTTTCCGTTACTATTATAAGCTTGTACAGGAGTTCCTAAATAATCATTTATGATGCTATAAACTTCCTCTCCTAAAATCTTTGCCCTTGGGTTGTAATTATTCCTATCATATACCCACGTAACTAGATTATTAACCTTTTCTTTTTGACTAAAAAAAACTTCTCCTAGATTATTAACAGAAGTTTCATGTTCTTCTCCTTTTTGGTAATCCCACTCATGTAAAAGAACGTTTCCATCCTAAAAAGAGGAAACAACGAACAGTTTTTTAGCCTGTTCGTTGTTTGGTATTTTTAATTTATTATTTCATAACTCTCTTTATAAGGGACTCTTTTTATAAAAAGATCGTAGAAATAGCAGGCTTTTATTCATTAATTAAAAGTTTCAAGAAACTCTCGAAAATGAGAACTTTTAGTTTTTAGTGTAGAACAAAATTAAGTAAATTAGTCAAGCATAAATTCACCAATGTATTTTAAATCATTATAATCTTTATCAAATTTAGGTGTTTCAATTTCTCCTGAATACCAATAAACAGCATTAACTGTATTCAAACCCAAGTCATTACATTTTTTTACTACTGTTTCTTTTTCTGATGAATTAATAGGAACTTCTTCTAATATTTCAAAAATATCAGTATTCTTTGGAAATTTTAAATATCCAATAAAATCTTCATCATACCATTTTTTACCTATATCTAAACAAAAACCGCATATTTTTTTATTTTCATTTTCTGAGTAATCTAATTTAAAATAATCATTGAACTCTTGTTCTGTTTTAGTACTGTTTCCTAACCAAAGGAAAATTTTATCTAAATAATCCATAATTATAATTTATTTACAACTTAATTTCATATGTGCTTTATGATGTCTTGCAATAATTTTTTTCGCTTCACGTTTGGAGGTAGCTCCTTTCAAATCTTTTATTAGTTTATTATGAAAATGTCTACCTGCTCTACTACCGTGATGAGCCCCATCAGGTAAGACATTACCAGCCGAATCAGTAACACCAGTAAAAGTTATTCTATCTGTGTCAACAGTCATCTTTTTTATTTCTTCAGCTGTAAAACCTAATTCTTTAGCTTTAGTTGCTTGAGATACAGGAAACATTTCGTGTTTACCACCTGGTTTTCTTAATGCCTCTGAAACGGCATCTTTGTTATTAGCAATATCTTGAACAGAAGCATTATTAAACCATTCATTAAAACCTCCTTTAGGCCAAGGATTTAATCCTAATACATCTGCTTGTGTATTACTATCACTTACATACCCATAAAAAGTTGGATTATTTCCAAGTAAACCAATAGGGTCTTGAGAAATATAATTCCCAATACTACAATCATAATATCGAAACCTGTTGTAATAAAGACCTTCTAATTCGGGGTCTTCATACTGTCCGAGTTGTCTAAAAGGAATAAAGTCTGGGGTTAGATTAATAGGCGAGCTAAAATTGCGTAAACCTCCGTAAATATTATAGTCTGTGCTCCATACTAAAGAGCCCTTTTCGTTATAACATTGTAGGGGTCTGCCTATATAATCAGAAATTATACTAAATTGTTCTTCTCCTTGTATTTTAGCACTAGGTACAAAGCTATTTTCTTGGTAAATCCAAGTAACTAAATCCTCTACGGTTTCTTTTTGACTTAGATAAACTTCTCCTAGATCGTTAACAGAGCTTTGAGCTTCTTGTCCTTTTTGGTAGGTCCACTGATGCAAAAGAACGTTTCCATCCCAAAGATAACGATTTGTTTTTTCATTACAAATCTTTTTTATTCTTCTTCCTAAAGCGTCATATTCCATGGTTACAAGGGTGCCATCGGGTTTTTTTACACTTTTTAGCATCCCGTTGCCATACCAGTTGTATTCCCAATCGCCTCGTTGCCATTGTTGGTTGGTTGTTTCTTCTAGTTCTTGTTTTTCTTTTAATCGGGTGTATTCTTGTTTTTCTTCTTTTGTATAAATACGGTCTGTTTGTAAGTAGTAGGCTAGTTCTCCTCGTTTGGGTTTGGTGTCTGAAATTTCTTCTATAAAGAAAGAAAATCGGGCTGGTTTTTCTTTTTCTTTTTCCTCTTGACGTTTTTGTATTTGTGCTTGTGCTACGTTGCGTTTGCTTTTTAGGCGCAGGTTTCCTTCGGCATCGTATAGGTAGTGCCAGTCTAGGTCTTTTAGGAGTTTGCCTCCTTTGCCATATACCCGGTCTTTTTGTTCTTTGGTTTTGTAAAGGTTACCTACTTCATCGGGTAGTTTGTAGTCGTAGCTTCCGTCTTCGTATTGGGCGGAGGCAAGGTTGCCAAAACGATCGTATACATATTGTACTTGTCCTCCTGTAAGGGCGTTTATGGTTTGTTGTAATCGGTGGTTGGCGTTCCAGGTATAGGTACGATGATAGGTGTCTTTATGTCCTCGGTGTACTTTTTGGGCAATGGGTCTTCCTGCGGCATCATACTGCATACTTAGGGTAAGTCCTCCTGTAATGCTTCGTTCTATTTCTTGTCCTAGGGCATTGTGTTTGAGCTGGGTTTCCCAGGCTTGTTTTTGGGCTTCTTTTAGAGCGGTTGTTTGGGCTGTAATTTTTTCTAAAAGGCCTTTTGGGTTATAGGTGTTTTGTACTTGAGCTCCTAGGGAGGAGGTCATCTTGATGCGGTTTCCGTTGCGGTCGTATTCAGAAATGATTGTAAATCCTTGATCGCCCTTGAAGTCACTGGTTTGGGTTTCTTTTATAACGCGTCCCATTTTGTCTCGTTCTAAAAGAATGCTGACATCTTGGTTTTTGGCATGTAAGAGTTGGCCTAGCTTGTTATACGCAAAACTTTCCCAAGTTCCGTCGTTATGGTGGGCTCGTACAATGCGTCCTAGGGCATCGTATTGGTATTCAGACCATCGGTTTTCAGGTCTTTGGGTTCGGATTACCCATCCGTTTGCGTTGCGCTGGTATCTTCTGGTTAGGGCATCAAATCCTTCTTCTTGGGTAATGTGTCCTGCTTTGTTTCTTGTAAAACGGTATTTTTCGTTGTGTTCGTTGGTAATGCTTACCAATTGTTCCATTTTGTCGTAGTCAAAAAATACTTTGGTTTTGTTTTCCTCACGCATTTTAAGACTTCCTAGGGGGGTGTAATCAAACTTTATGGTATGATGTTGGTCTTGTGCTTCTATTACTTCATCGTAGGCGTTGTATACGAGTGTTGTAACGTTGTGGTCGGCTCCTTTTATGGAGGTAATTCTACCTAAGATGTCGTATCCAAAGGTTTGTGGATTGCTTCCTGGGCTTTGTACGCTAATGACTTCTCCACGGTAATTGTAGTCCCATAGAGTAGCATTTCCTTCATGATCGGTAAAGGAAATAAGGTTGTGTTGGGTGTCGTATTCTAGTTTAGATCGGTTGCCTTCTTTGCTTATTTCGCTTATGAGTCCTTTTGGGTTATAATCAAGTTGGGTAATGCCGTTATCGGGTTCTATAATACTGTTAAGGAGGTATTTTTGATTTTTTTTGTAGGTATAGGTGGTTTGATTGCCTTCGGGATCTATTACAATAGATAGGCGTTGTTCTTTGTCGTAAATATATTGGGCTACGCTGGCATCAGGATATACTATAGAGGTTTTGTTTCCAAATTCATCATAGGTATATCCGGTCATGTGTCCTTCTGGGTCTATCTGACGATAGATTTCCATATACTCGGTATATTCGGTAAAATGGCTGTTTCCAAGGGGATCTGTAACTTGGGTTACGAGCTGATTAGGTTCGTAGTAGTAGGTGGTTACGGCTTGGTTAGCATCTCTAACAAGGTTGTATCCTTTTTCAGGAAAATACTCTATCCAGCCTTCTTGCCAACCGCCATCGCCCCAAGTGTGGGTACATTTTGCGCCTGTTTTGGTACCGTCGTATTCCCAATAGAAAGTCTGTCCGTTTCGGTCGGTTTTTTCGATCATGAGATGATTTTGGTATTTTATATGGGTGCTTTTTTGTAAAGCATCTGTAATACGAATCATGTTGTGATCTTGGTCGTAGGAATAGGATATTAGTAGGTCTTCTCCTTTTTGATGAATGAGGGAGAGTTGTGTAATGAGTCCTATGCTATTGGTATAGGCTTTTATTTTTCTACCCGCACAGTCTTCTATCATTAGAAGATGGTCTCCGTTTAGATAAAGTCGGGTTGTAAGTCCTGCTTTGTCTATAATTTGGGTCATACGGTATTGGTTATAACCGTTATAATGATCAAAAATATAGGTGGTAAAAGAGGTATGATCAAAAGCTTGGTAATGGTTGGGATAACGGGTAATGGTGATTTTTTCTTGTCTAAGATAAAAATCATCACCTATTTCTAGTAGGGGAAAAGCAACAATTCTGCCATCTTCTAATCGTAATCCTAGGGCTTCTTCTTCTGGAAATAATTCTACGCAACGGTCGTAATTACAATGTACCCCATGTCCTAACCAGCCTTTAAAGGCGGAGTCTGAATACCATTGTCTTTCCCATTTTATGGGTTGAGGCGATGGGATTTCAAAATCGGTTCCTTCATAAAAAACAGCTCCGTTGATAAGATTAATAGGCTCAAATCCTGCTTTACAAAGTAGTTTGCTAAGCGAGTTGGGACCAACGGAATTTTTTAGTAAATGATTGAATGCTTTTTTCCCGTATTTCATTAGGGTACTAAAACCTATACTGGATAGGAGTCCTGTTAAGGCTCCTCCCCAGTCAGGTACATAAGGTCCCCCCACCATCACAGGGGGTCCTGTAGGAATAGGTATAGAAAAAGAGGTTGGGGCAAATAGGGTAGGCGCAAAAGGAATCATCTTTTTGCCAATTTTAGTTTTTCCTAAACTAAGGGAAAGAGGAATTCCTATATCATTACAGGTCATTACGGAATACCCTTTGGGGCTTAATCGGGTTCCGTCTGCATATACATTTTGTGATGAAAAAAAGTTCATACTTTCATGTCCAATAATGGGGGTCATCAACCAAGGAGGCGTAAAGAGAGGGATATGTACTAAGGGTATAATAATACCACTGGTGTCAGAAACGCCTCTTTTCATACCATTAACATGTACGGTAGCTCCTACAAAAGGAATGTAGTCTGCTGGATCTATAACAATACCTATATAGGGATGAAAGGGATTGAAAGGAGGCAGCGTTGTAAAATGAATATCTATACCTATTACGGGTGTAAAGTGATTATCTGCTAATAACATACTTGAAATGTGTTTTTTTTAAGTGTTTTCATAGACTGGTTGGGTAGATGAGGATATTTTTTTGGCATATTCTCTCCACTCTTTACCGTAAATGGATTGCATTCTTTCTTCTATCTGATGTTTTTCAGATGTTGTAATATTTGTACTATTTATATAAAGGTATTTTTCTGTGATAAATGCAAAATTGATAACCTTTAATAATTCGTCCGACAGGTGGTATCCTTTTTCAAAACTATTTTTGATGATTTTTTGGTATAAATGATTACTGTCATTTTTAATGAGTAGTAGTGCATAAATATTGGCTAAAATCATCTGTTCTATCATTTCAACGTTTTCCGCTATTTGAGCTTGTTTGATAAAGTTTTGTATAGCTTCCTCTTTTTTTCCTGTCATACTGTAATAAGAAGCTTTGTAGGAATAGAGTTGTATGAGTGTGCCTGCTAATTCAGGTTTTTTTTGATAGTTTGCTTCTGCTATTAGAATACCTTTGTCTAGTAAACGTAAGGTTTTAGCATCATCTTTGAATTGAAATAAAAAACCAGCGTAAATCAAATGGGCAGATGCCCAAAAAGAAGGGTCTCCTGTAGATTGTGTTAGGGTAAGCATTTGTTTTCCCCAATAATGTACTTGTTCTTTGTCATTTTTAGATGCGCTTTCGCCTATTTCAAAAAGATACTTTCTGAATTTAACTTGTGGATCGTTGGGATTTCCTTGCGTGGCTAATTCTTTATAAGAACTTGCCATATTTTGATCGGGAACGTCTATTGTGACAGCCAGGGTGTCAAGATTATCTACAAGTTTTGTATGTTTTTCTTTTCCTTTAAAATCAATCAAAAGTATTCCGTAATCCTTAAGGATGGGTGAAAGGAGTTGTTTTATAAAAAGATGATAATTTTCATAATTAGATACTTTTTTAGGAACTAGACTTATAATGATTAGATTCTCTTTTTTGGATTCAAATTTTTTAAAACTTACAAGTAGTCGAATAAAAAGATCTTTCAGTTCATTTGAATTTTTATGAGATATTGTATAAAATTCTTTTTTTAATTCTTCAAATTCTATCCAATTCCAATGAGGATAACTTTGTAAATCTCTATCAAAAGAGGTTATCCATTCCTTTGTAAAATCATAAATGTACTGATTTTCGTTTTCAAAATCAATGGAAAAAAGAAGGAAAGAATCAGGACTTTTGCCATGTTCTGATGCTTCTATTTGAATAAATCCATTAACTAAAATAAAGTCTTCTTGGTAGCATACTAGTTGAAACAACCTAGCTTTGGGTTTGTTTTTTCTGGCATTAGTCCAAAGCTTGGCTATTTTACTTATGCGAACGGCAATAGGGTTGTGTTCGTTGCTTTGCATATTGGTTAGTTAAGGTTTACAATTCCTCCTTTTACATTGGTCATGGCAGAGCCATTTACGTTAACGGTTGTAGATTCTATAGCTACTTCTGTTTCTCCGTTTATTCCTATTTTAGGTGCTTTTTCTTCAATAAGGGATTCGCTGTTGGTTTTTACAGAGGTGGTACCTGTTATTTCTGCTTCTTTTGTTTCTATTTTTACTTTTACATCGCCGCTAATTACAATTGTACCGTCTTTTGTCATTTTAATTTCTGCTCCTCCACAAGTAAATGTAATGCTTTCATTGGCATTAACAGTGGCATTTCCTGCTCCGTCAAATTTTAAATCAACACTGCCTTTATCGGTAAGGTGTACACTTCCCGCATTATCATCCATGTGTAATTTGTTTCCGCTGGCTGTTTGCAAACCTTTGATGTAGTTGCCTGATCCGCCTTTGCCTGCACTAGCTTTGCCATTAAACATGGCTCCAAATACAAAGGGTCTTTCGGCATTGCCATTGTCAAATCCTATAATTACTTCTTCTCCTACTTCAGGAATAATGTGCATTCCTTTGCCCTTTCCTGCATAAGGGGTTACGACTCTTAACCAAGGGGTGGTTAATCCTTTTTTCTTTTGCCAAGGGAATTGGACTTTTATCATTCCTTGTGGATTGTCATTTTGCATGACAATAGCTGATTGTTCTTCGCAAGTGGGAAAAGCGTCTTCATCAAAGAATGGTGAAATAAAGATATCAGGTATGCCTACAAATTCGTTGTAATATTCACTGCCATCATGGTAATGATAGATTTCAATGATGCGGTAGGTTTCCATGGCTTTGGCATTGATGTCGGATATTTTGGCTTTACCTCCTATTCTTAGTTTAGGATCACGGCTTCTTCCTCTTACTTGCATAGTGTGTTCACGACTTTCTTTCTGACGACGTGCCATTTCTTTTAGATCTTTTTCTACGGTTTGTTGTGAGGTGGCATTAAAAAGCATTTCAGATTTTTTTCGGAATACTTTTTCAGAGGCTTCTATTGCTGCTTGTTGAAAGGGGTTTGTTTTTCGTTGAACGTTGTTTTTTACAGCATCTGAATCTTTTTCTTTTACTTCGGCTGAAATACTGTCGTATGATAAATATTTGAAAAGTTGAGGTTTGATCATCATTTCAAATTCTATGTCTATTAAATCTATGTTTTCACCTAATTCTATGGTGTCTTTGATTTCGTTTCCAAAAATTAGACTTTCGCCGTCGTAATAAAAGTATTCGCCATATCTGTGGGCTAATCTTTTAATGAACTGGTAGTCTGATTCTTTATATTGTACACAATAGGGAATGGTGTAATCTGTATTGATGTTTTTAGTAGATATTGCTACTTCTCCGTTGTATTCCGCTAGGGCTTGTTTGATGATTTCGTCTAGTTTTTTATTTTCATAGCTTTGGCAATCTTTGCCATTTTCTAATAGTATGCTAGGAGAATGCCCTGTGATGTAGAGTTTTCCATACCCACCTCCTTCGTCTTTTTTATTACGAATATTGGCTATTATTCCGGTAAAAGTTTGTGTAATGCTACCAAAACGATGGAAATTAATACTTATTTTTTTTCCTAATATGTTTTTAGAATTTTCCATTACGTAGCCTTCGAAACTATCTAGAGAGTCGTCGGGTGTAATGATTGTAAAGATATCATGTTCGTTGGTAAATTGTTTTAAATCAACTGTATATGTGTTTTTTGCTAAAAAATCTTTACCATCTATACGAAGGGTGCAATAAACTAAAGGACTGTCTTTTTCGTTTAAAAAATCATGAAATGTTTTTTTTGAAAAATGTTTTTTAAGGTCATCAGGATGGTTTAATCTTCCTATTAACCCATCGTTTTTTTGGGGATTCTCAAAACTTCCCATTTCCTCTGTTTTTTGATTGTTTAAATAGTGCCCTGCGTTTTTAATAGTGTCTTTGTTGGCTACTAATTGGTTAAATGCGGGGCTGGATAATTGCTCAGAAGCTTTTTGAGTTGCTTCTGTTTCGATGGTTTTTATGGATTCTTGTTTTAGTTGTTCAACAAGTTGTGTTTTAACTCCGTCTAATCCATTTTTTATCGGATTTTTTGAATCTGTATCTTTAAGCGGCATATCCTTAGTTTTTAGAGTTTAATTATGATATCTTTATTGTTAAAAGAAATGAATTATCGCCACTTTTTATCGTGTGATACGCCATTTACGTCAAAGTTCTTAGCAACAATACGAATGGATATTTGTAAGGGCTCTTTGCTTTCTGAAGTAAAATGTTCTTCAAAAAAGATGCAATATCCTTTTTCAAATTGTAATTCTTGCAATTTGCTCATGGCATCTCTACGATAAAATATTATCTTACCGTCTTTTGCTTTATTGTGATCTAACATCCAATCTAGGAAGTCGGGTTTTCCAGTACTTTCAATACGAATAAAAATTTCACCTCCTTGTGGCATTCCTTGAGGTTTACCTGTGTTATCTATTGTTTGTGTAAAATTGTACTTACATTCTAGAATGTTGTACATGTTACCGTCTAATTCTAATTTAGCTAAAAATGACATATATATTAATTTTTAAAATTTTCTATTTTTGTTTGAATCAAACTGTCCTCTTTATAATAATTGCATTGTTTTTCTATCACTTTTCCTTCATATCCAATTAGATATTCATAATGCCAGCCAACTTTTTTCTTGTTTTTAAACCTACCTTCCCAGATAAGAAAATGATCTTTATCATAGTATTTTATATATCCTGTTCCTGTTTTTCCTAAAAAGGATTGGTAAACTTTTTTTCCTTCTTTAGAGAGTACGGTATAATTATTTATAAAACTTCCATTTTGATCTGTTTCAAAGCGTATGTGTAATTTTCCTGTTGGGTAAAAATCTTGTTGTATTCCAACTAAATTATCATTGAGATAATTTTTGTCTTCTATCATTTTATGGGTTTTAGGATCCCATATTTTGGCATTTATTAAATCTCCTTTTTGTGAATAGTTGTATTCTTCATGTATTGTATTTTGATTTGATAGATTTAGATATTTTTGCCATTTTCCAACTTTAATTCCATTGACAATTTTGCCTTGTTCGAAAGACTTTTTATCTGGCTCTATTATTTTAACGAAATGTTCTTGTTTGATTTGTTGTAAACTATCAATAAATAAAGAATCTTCTTTTTGTGTAAAGGAAGAATCAGTATAGAATAAAACGGTGTGTTTTCTTTTTTCTTGCTTACATGCGATTGCTATAGAAAGGAGTAAGAATAATAATAATTTATATGTTTTCAAGGTCTAAAAAATTTGATGTTATCATTATCTATTTCTCTACTTCCCCACCAACTGTTTGCATCGCATTTTTCAGTACCATTGTCAGTAGCTCCTCTTCCAGCTCCTCTGGAACAAAATTCATCGTCTTCAAATAATTGTCCTCTACGTACTTGTGTAACAATTTCTACGTGGGTTCCTCCAAAAGCAACAATGTCTCCTCTTTGTACGTCTTGTTTTTTGACCGATTTTAATTTTTCTCCGTTCCATATTTGTCTAGCGGATAAATATTTGCCATTAGACAGAATATTATAACCTGCCATAAATAAAGCTTCTCCTACAAATAAATTGCAAGACCATTTGGCATCTTCTCCATAAAAAACTACATAATATCCTGATTCCCAATTATTATAAGCTTGTTTTAGGGCAGAATAATCCGAATCGGTTACTTTTTTATCTTTGTCAAATCGTGCTAATAAAAGTAAATATTTTCTTTGGGTCAGGACAAACCAAGAACTGTCCATCCATTTCTTGCTAAATCCATTAGATGTTGAAGGAAAATGAAGAGGTTTTCTTTTGGCATTTGCTAATCCTCCATTTTTTGTTAGGAAATAACCTTTATTTTCATAAAAATCTTTGTAACTATTTATTATGATTTCATCATTGGCTATTCTTTCTGCTTCTCTAGCTATTTTTTCACTCATAATTTTAAAGATTTAAAAAATATCCTGATTTTAACTTTTATTATAACTGATGTATTCAAAAAATTAATGTTTTGGTAAAAAAGAGTAACAAAAACTGTTACTCTTTTTTAATTTTACTATACCCATTCGTTTTCGTAAGCTCCAGAACCTAATTCAATTTTTTTAGCTGAAATAGTAAAGGTTTCAGTTAGTGGATTTACGCCTGTAGAATCAAAGTTTTCTCTGAATTTTACTACGTAAGCTTCTGAGAATTTTAATTCTTTTAGAACAGCATCGCTATCTCTTTTGAAGAATTTTACGCTACCGTCTTTTCTTTCAAATGAATTCGTTATCCATTCAAAGAAAGAGGTATCCGCTGTACCTTCAATAGTTAACTCAATTTTACCACCTCTGGTAACAGTAGAAGGTCTACCTGTTGCATCTGTTTCCTGAAACAGACCATAATTTACATTTAGTACTGTGTACTCTTTTCCTGCTACTGATAGTTTTGTTTTAAATGACATGTTATAATTGATTAAAAAATTACAAATGAAAATACACTTTTAAATAGAGTGTAAAAGGTTGTTATAAAAGGAGGAATATTAGTTAGTTTGTATAAACCAACTTTAAAAAGACTATTTTGGGATTGAAGCATCATTTATATATTTATTTTTAACAATAAAAACCACTTATGGAAACATATACACTCCAAATTTAACAAAATACATTTTAAAAAACAAATTTATTTATATTTAAATTTAAAGATTAATTTCTTTTATATCTAATAATAATATACAAGATCTTCTAATTTTATACTACTTTAATAAGAATAAAAAAAGAATACTTATTATTTTTTAAGATTTTATAACTTGTTTTTTTAATGAAAGATTTTTACTTGACATGATTCTTTAAGCCAAAAACAGAAGTACCTAGAAGTTAGCTCAAGACTAGAGGTTATAGCGAATTTTTAGTAAAATTCTTTCTTTTTAGATTTGCAATTTTATATGCCTAATTTATCAAATCCACAGGTTTTGGACTTGATCCTTGATCTCTTGATACTAAATATTGAATAAATTTAAAATAAAAAACCCTCAATCTCTTAAAGATCAAGGGTTTTAGTGCGGGTGATAGGACTAACAAAGCGTTAATCTTGTGTTTTTTACAATCTCAATAAATCAATTGAAAATCTATTAAACTTTACTATTTATAAGGCTTAACGATAGTTTGTATAGTTAAGTAAGATAAAGTAAGATAAAAGTAAATGTAATATTTGTTGGCAAAATATCGGCAAAACATTATTTTTGTATTAAACAAAGTAAAGATGAAAGTCAAATATTTTTTAGTTGAAAGTCAAGGCAAACAAAAAAACGCATATAGTAATATTTATGTACGATTTTGGGTAGGTCGTGAGTATGATTTTAAGGCAAATACAAAAATCAACGTTTTATTTGATAGTTGGGATAACAATAAACAAAAATTAAAACAAAGAGCATCAACAATAAATAAAGATTTAATCAACTCCCAATTAAAAGAATTAGAAAAGGTAATATTTGATAAATGGACTTTAGATACACTTAATAAGTCGAATATCACAAAAGACTGGTTAAAAGATGTAATAAATGTTTTTTTTGGTCGTGCAAAATCAGATGAATTATATAAAATTTACTTTGTGGACTGGGTAGAAAAGTTTATTGAAGATAGCCCAAAAAGACTATACAAAGGCTCTCCTATTGCTGACAGAACGATAAAACATTATAAAACTACTTTGTACAAAATACAAGGCTTTGAAAGTCATAATAAAGTCAAATTAAGATTTGAGAATATTGATTTAAAATTTTACAGGGACTTTATAGACTACTGCCGTACAGTTGAAAAGCTTGGAAACAACACTATAGGCGGTTATATAACTAACTTTAAAATGTGGTGCAAAAATATAGAGTTGGAGGGATTGCCTATAAACCCACAATACAAACACTCGGAATTTATGGCACTATCAAACAAAACTAAAGACACCTATTTGAATGAAAACGAAATAGATAATATTTATAATTTCGATTTTGAAGATTCGGAGCGATTAGATAATGTAAGGGATTTATTTGTAATAGGCTTGCGTACTGGTTTACGAGTATCCGATTTTCTTTACCTAAAGGAAATTAGTATTGAAAAGGGATTTATTGAGATTGAAACGGCTAAAACTGGGACGACTGTAGTAATACCACTACACCCACAAGTTAGGGCTATAATTCAAAAGCGACACGGACAATTGCCTTACACTATATCGGAACAAAAATTCAATCTTTACATAAAGGAAATATGCAAAAAAGTAGGAATAACCGAAGAAATAGAGGGCGCAAAAATGAACCCCGACACCAAGCGAAAAGAAGTAGGGGTTTATCCTAAGTATGAGTTGATAAGTTCGCACACTTGTAGGCGTTCTTTTGCTACTAATCTTTATGGTAAATTACCCAATATGACTATAATGTCTATAACAGGACACGGGACGGAAGCGGTTTTCTTGAAATACATTAAGATCACGAAAAAAGAACACGCTGAAACTCTTAAAAGATTTTGGGCAAACGAACAAGAAAGCCAAGGACTTACAACGGTTTTAAGAGTAGCCAAATAGTTTAAAGAAGTTTTAAAATGGTTAAAAACAAAAAAATGGTTTTAGAAGATAACGAAACATTAGAAGTTAATTTACACGGCTTAACGATAAAAAAAGGTTTTCACTGGTCAGAATTTGTACTTAATGGAAAGGTAAGACTAATAACATACGGCAAAAATAGAGATGATGAAAAGAAAATAAAAAAGCTTTTATTCAACTCTAACACTACAGAAAGAATAGAACAAATAAAAAAACTGATACAAGGTTCTGAAAGTACAGAAACAAAAGATTTTACATTAGGAGAGGGGGTTATGAAAAGCGTGATAAAAGACTTAAAATCATTGAGTAATGAATATAAATATTTGTTAGACGACGTTCAAATAAAGTTACATTATGAATATTTGATTGAAATTGACGAATTAGAAAGAAGAAGAACAGAAATAGGAAGTTTTCTAAATGATAGCATTTCTAAAAGATATTCACAAGTAAAGCAAAGAGATGTAAAAGACATTGATTCTCTATTTTTTTGCGAAAATAGGGTAATAGCTTTAAAAAGATTTTGGCAGATGGAAGAGTATCTACAAAACATATTTAACAAGTTTAACGAAATACAAAAAAGGGACAGTTATAGTGCTATTTGCTATATTATAGACGAACAATACAAAATACATAAAAATATAATAGAAGAAAATATTTGTGAATTGTTGCTTAGATTTGAGATTAACTATATAATTTACGAGGTTATAGAAATAAAGTTAAAAGAGTTTAGCAGTGCCGATACACAACAAGTTAAGAACTTTTTACAGTTCAAAGAAAACCGTTTTAAGCCTCTAAAATGGAACTCTAAAAAGTCCGCTATAGGTACGCTTTTTGGAGTTCTTCACAAAGAGGGAATAATACAAGGCAGTAAAGCCGATTTAGCTAGGGAGCTTGCTAATATGTTCGGTAATTTATCAGAAAGTACGTTAATAGATAACATAGGATTAAAAGAAGATAAGGAAAACTATAAACCCAAATACGACACAGAAACGGAGGAATTAATGAGTAAATGGGTAACATTTCTGAAAAGTTGTACCCCAAAACAAGGGTAGAAAAAAAGTCTACAAATCAACAAAAAAACACACTTAAACCATTGTAAACCAATGGTTTTTCCAGTACCCCATTTTTAGTACCCCATCAATTTTGGGGTACAACTTAAAAAAAATAATCCAAATTTTCGTCTTTGCTTTGCCTCGGATTTAAACAATTACGAGCAATGACAAACGCAGAATTTACAGCAGTACAAGTACAAGGGATTACAGTCGAACAACTACTACAACAGTTCGAAGAATTAAAAAACATCGTCAGTCAAATAGGCACGCCCCAGCCTCTCGAAAAAGACAAACTACTAACAAGACACGAAACCGCAGATTTCTTTGGGGTTTCCTTAGTTACACTTTACAACTGGACACGTGATGGAGTTGTAAAAGCCTACCGAGTAGGAAACAAAGTCCGTTACCGTCAAACGGAAGTACTAGAAGCGTTAAAAGCAATCAACTTAAAACGCTAATACACAATGCAAAAATATTTTATTATTGATGCTATTGATGTACTAGCAGGCTACGAAATACAAGAAACACCCGAAAGAATCCAAACCCTTTTAACCGTTGTTGATGTGGTTTGTGGATACCCTAAACCTACCAAAAAAGGAAGTACAACTACAACCGCAAATTATTTAATAGGTGCATACTTACACGTAAGCAACGCCCGTAATGCGTGCCGTTTAGGGGCTATGGGTTTTATTGATACGCTCACAGCTTATAAAATAGCTTCGTCTAATCTTGAAAACGCTTTAACGCTATTATCGTAAATGATTGACGGGGTTAAAATAAAGTGCATAGGCACGGAAACAAGCGACTGGGAAAACTCCCCTTTGCTGAAATTCTGCACCAAGGTAGATACTACCACGGGCGAAATTTTGGCAAAAAACAGAGTGGCTTTTTACCGTGGTTTATCCTTTCACATTACCCCATCGACCATAGCAGATAAGAATCATTTATTTATCCGTGGTTCTTTGGCTACTTACTACAACCAAGGCAAACACAATGCCTACGACTTCACCCGTGAAATGTTAACAGAAGTAATAGCCGAACTACAAGAACAATTTAAAATAAAACCACAAACAGCAGTAATACAGTCGTTTGAATATGGTGCTAACATAGCTACAGAAAAGCCAGTAAAGGCAATCGTTAACAGTTTGAGAGCCTACCAGTCCGACCGCTTTACGATGTTGAAAATAGAGGGTAAACCCAATGGATTACAATTGGATAGGAGTAAAACAGCGGTTAAATTTTACGACAAAGCCAAACAAGCCAATTTAAAAGACTTTAATCTAATGCGTATCGAATATGTGGTTAAATATCATCAAACAGCCGTACAACACGGATTTAATGTATTAGCGGACTTCTTAGACCTAGAAAAGCTAAACAACCTTAAACCCTATTTGTTGGAGGTTTGGAGAAACACAATTTTTCACGACGACGGTATGCGCTGGCGTGAAATGAACACCAAGCAAAAAGAAAAGATGCTTTACTACTTGGATGCGAACAACTGGGAACGATTTAACAAAGGGCAAAGACAAAAGGCACGGGTAAAATTTAGGGCGTTATACAATACGTTTTGCAGTTCAAAAACTCAGATTCAAATAGGGAATTTATTAAGTGAAAAATTGAACGAATTGGAAGCCAAAAAAGGATACCATTTTCAAAACTTTTTAGGTGAATTTGGAAGCCAAAACGAGATACCAAAAAAGATACCCTTTTCAACTTTAGATGAAGTTGAAAAGGGTATCCAAAAAGAGTTTAAAAACACAACAAAAAATGAGGGTCAAGAATTAGAAAATAATTTACAAAAAGTACCCCCTAAAAAATGCCTCAAATGTGGGGCAATTTTGAAGCATAAAAACAGCAATTCAAAATACTGTTCTAAGAAATGTAATAACAGTATTCAGGCAGAAAAAAGAAAGATGAAAAGAGAAAATATAAAAACCCTAGAAAATGAGATTTTAAGAACCGTAACACAAAACCTCAGCTTTTCAAATTTGGATTTGCTAATTGAATACAACACCGAAACGGGGGCGTATTCCGACCAGTTAGAACAAGCAGAAATAAACGCACCGAAAGAGTGGAGCTTAAAAGTAACGAGGGTTACAATATTACAAAAATCTAAAAATCTTGTATTAACCAGCTGGAGGGCAAAAAAGCTAATAAAAACAATATCTCAAAATAATTTAAAAAATGGCATACAACAAAAAAAACTATTACAAAAGAATTATAGAAATACAGGAAATAGTCAAAAAGGAAAAATTTAAAAACGGAAAACTACAAAAAGAGATTTACTGGACAATCATACAGCCAAAATACTTGATTTGTGAGAGAACGTTTAGTACTTGGCTATCTATAAACGCAAAAAAACTACTAAAAGATTTAGAGCAAAAAGAACTACAAAACCAAATAGTTACAGCCTAACCAATGACAAAAGAACAATACATAAAACGCACGTTTGCAAGGATCCGAGCCAAAGGATTACAAAACCCAGTAATACTAAACAAAGGGGCAATAGTTCACGACTTAGAACGGTATTTACAAACAATGGAAAACGCACTAAGAAACAACGAAAACAGGCGACTAATGAAACACTTAGTAAGTGAGTTAAGAATACTGGAAAATATATAAATCTATTAACAAATAACATTTAAAATTATGAAAAACTTAGAGATTATTCAAAATGAAAACGGTAAACAAGCCGTACAGTGTAGCCAATTATTTAGGGGGTTAGAACTCGATGCCTCAAATTATGGATATTGGATAAAAAAGAACATTATAAACAACCCTTTCGCAATAGAGGGAGAGGATTATATTTTATTATCTAGCCCTAAGGGTAAGTTAAGAAACAAAAGAAATGCGTTATCTATTAAAAATTACGAGATAAGCAATATTTTAAAAAGTGAATTTGGTATAAAGCCGAATACTCGCACCCGAAACAAACAAAAAGGGATAGACTTTGTATTAACCCTCGACTTTGCTAAACGTTTAGCTATGATGTGCAGAACCGAACAAGGCGAAAAGGTAAGAAGATACTTTTTAGAATGCGAAAAGATAGCCATAAACCAAGATAACAGCGTAATAGAAGCCTTAAAACAAAGAATATCCTTTTACGAACGCATAGAGCAGATAAAACAAATAAGGATACAACTAAACAAAGAAATCAAGCAGTTAAGGCAGTTTATAGAAACACCGCCCCAAGTTATCAAACCCGTATTAAAACAATTAACCTTAAACTTTCCCGAATATGAAAATTAATAAAACAGACGATTATCTGCAATTTATAGCGATGCACCGCCTAGGGTTCACAAACAAGGAAATAAGCCAAAAAGTAGGGGTTTCGGAACAAACCGTAAGTAAATGGCTAAAAAACTACAACCGTAAACCGCTGGACATTTGCCAAGAACTAACAAAACAAAACTTAGAGGCGTTACATTGGAGGCTAAAAAAACTAATAACGCAGGAAAATATAAATTTTGGAGAAACTGAAAGAATTTTAAAAGCAATCAAAGAATACAACGAAGCGAACCGAATAGCCTTGAATTTTGAAGCTACAAGCAAAGTTTTAGACTTTTTAAACTCTCAATCCTTGACAACAAAAACAACGCTTTAAAACGCCTTAAAATAAGCCTTTCAAAAAATCAATCTTGGAGGCGTGCAATATGAAACAAGCAGACCGATTTAAAAAAGTCTGCTTGCAATAGGGAAGAATCGTTAAAACTTACCCCTTTTCCTCTAAGTCGAGCGGGTTTTATTTGCATCCTATCCCAGCTTTTCGGTAGCTTTAATGTAGAGCCTTAACAATTCAAGAACGAAAGTAATAAAATAAATGTTACAACAAAATAGCCTTACAGATTTGCAAGGCTATTTTATTTTAATAGTTTTGCAACTCCTAAATTAACGAAGTATGACTTTTAGAAAAAAATTTGCCCGTGTGGTATGGTGGCGGTATTGGAAACAATCGCAACGTTTCGTTAAACGTAGGACACCTAACCTACACGGGTTTATATATTTCCTAAATTTAACGATAGAATGAGTACAACAAACACCCCAAACAAGCTAACTGACAACCTTTTAAAATTCATCAACAAAGATGTAGGAGCGGAAGAATTAGCCAAATACCTAAGACAAGGAGCGTACATAATAGCAAGAACCGCAATAACATCAAATGAGATTGAAGCTATTACAGAAACTAGATGGCTTGATAACGCCTATTATCACATTACGGAACTTGCCGAAATACTAGACCCCTCACTAACAAAATAAGCAAAAACCTAAAAAACCGACTTTAAAACGTCGGTTTTTTTATTTACCACACTAACCAGCGGAAACACAAAACAACGCTTTAAAACTAACAAGACACACCTAAAACAAGGTTTTAACCTGTGTTTGAAAACGCTAAAATTCTAAGCCAGTTTTTAAAACCTCCATTTAATGAAAAGCAAAACGAAACGGTTTTACTGAGTTTAAGCCCTAAAAACTTACATTTGGTTTAATTCACGTTTCATAAATTCCCCTACTAAATGAAACTAAAACAGAGTTAGGGGCTAGTTAGGTTTCATTTGGGGCGGTTATAAGTTTAATTTAAAAGTTGTTTTTGCTAGTACTAAGGAGGCAAAATTTACTTTTCAGAAAATTTGAGGCTTTTTATTTAGCTCAAAAAATGTTTGAAAAATTGAGTTTTGGAAAATGTCGGCAAATTGTCGGCAAAAGAAAAAATAAAAAAGCCTTAAAATATTGATATTCAATAGATTAAGGCTTAATGTTTGTGCGGGTGATAGGACTCGAACCTACACGTCTTGCGACACCAGATCCTAAGTCTGGCACGTCTACCAATTTCGCCACACCCGCGAAATTTACAATCTTAAACCTCATCTATTTTGGTTGCTGATTGCGAGTGCAAATATAAGCATATTTTTTAATTGACAAATATTTTTTTTATTTTTTTTGATTAAATTTTTAAAACGTCCTTTTGATTATTTGATTATGCAATTTGTATATTTGACTTTTACTTTATGAACTGAACATGGAAAATATTAAAAAGTACGTTCAAGATAACAAGGAACGTTTTATTAACGAACTAATTGACTTATTAAAAATACCTTCAGTAAGTGCTGACAGTGCTTATTCACAAGATGTAGTTGATACTGCTGATGCCGTAAAGAAGAGTTTAGAAAATGCGGGATGTGATTTCGTAGAACTTTGCGAAACACCTGGTTATCCAATTGTCTATGGTGAAAAAATAATAGATAAAAACCTACCAACCGTATTGGTATATGGTCATTATGATGTGCAACCTGCTGATCCTATTGAATTATGGGACTCTCCTCCTTTTGAACCTGTAATAAAAAAAACGGATCTGCATCCTGAGGGAGCTATTTTTGCGCGTGGTGCTTGCGATGATAAAGGACAAATGTATATGCACGTAAAAGCTTTTGAATACATGATCCAAAACAACTGCTTGCCTTGTAATGTAAAATTCATGATTGAAGGAGAAGAAGAAGTAGGCTCAAAAAGCTTAGGCTGGTTCGTTGAAAGAAACCAAGACAAATTGGCCAATGACGTAATCTTAATTTCGGATACTGGAATGATTTCAAATCAACAACCGTCAATTACTACAGGATTAAGGGGATTAAGTTATGTGGAGGTAGAGGTAACAGGACCAAACCGTGACTTGCATTCTGGATTATATGGTGGAGCAGTAGCCAATCCTATTAATATTCTAACTAAAATGATTGCGTCTTTACATGACGAAAATAATCATATTACAATACCTGGATTTTACGACAAAGTACAAGAACTGTCTACTGAGGAAAGAACGCAAATGGCAAAACGCCCTTTTAGTCAAGAAGCTTACAATGAAGCGTTAAACATAGCTGAAGAATATGGTGAAACAGGATACACCACTAACGAACGTAATTCTATCCGACCTACTTTAGATGTAAACGGTATTTGGGGTGGCTATACAGGAGAAGGAGCAAAAACAGTAATAGCAAGTAAGGCTTATGCTAAAATTTCAATGCGATTAGTACCTAATCAAGATTGGGAAGATATTACCCAATTATTTCAAAATCATTTTGAACGTATAGCCCCAAAATCAGTTAAAGTAAAAGTAACTCCACATCACGGAGGACAGGGTTACGTAACACCAATTGATAGTATAGGATATCAAGCAGCAGCTAAAGCTTATAATGATTCATTTGGTATAGAACCTATTCCTGTCCGATCAGGGGGTAGCATTCCTATTGTTGCTTTATTTGAAAAAGAATTAAAATCAAAAACGATTATGATGGGATTTGGATTAGATAGTGATGCTATTCATTCACCTAATGAGCATTATGGTATTTTTAATTATTTAAAAGGTATTGAAACAATCCCTTTATTTTATAAATATTTTACCGAATTAAGTAAATAATTAAAATTGACTTATATTGTGTAAACTATAGAATAGGAATATTTTTTTGGTATTCAAATTGTCATGTGAAATGTAGTTTGAGGTTTTGTTTCTAATTAAGTCGATTTGTTTGTTTTATGACCAAAATAAGAGTTTTTATAGTACTTAAATATGTTTTAAAAAACAAGAAGACCAAAGGGAATTATTAAAATTTATACCCTGTTTTTGATTGCTTTTCTTCAAAAACAGGGTTTCTTTTTTGAGTAACAAATTTTGAATTAAGAATGAAATCTTAAAAAAACAAGAATTTATTCTTAATTCATGAAATATCTGATTCCTATAAAGCTTCTAATTCCTTGATTAGGCCCATAGACATAAGTAGGATCAAATGTAAGGGAATATGGATTTTCAGGAGTTGCCATTACATTACCATTAATATCATATTGAATATTTTTATCAAAAGGATCATGAGAACGGGCAATGATAAAAGGATTGCCTTTATTGGGAGTCCAGTTTAATAAATTTTTAATTCCTAAATAGATTTCGAGGTTTTTAATTTTATTAATAGTACACTGAATGTTTTGAATACTATAAGTTGATGAATTAGGCTTTCTCGGATCTGTGTCACTTAAAAGAGGTAATTTCATAGGGCCATATATATTTCCTGTGTAGTCAAATGATAAAAACCATTTAGGAATAGCATAGGATATGGACCATGTTCCCGAAAAACGCTCTGTTAATAACTGTCTTTGTTGAATGCCTTTTGCGGTCTTAGATACATCCATAAAAGTAGCTCCTAAACTTACTTTTAGTCCACTACCAAGAATTAGATCAAGGTTACTACTTATTCCTTTTGATTCAGCAAAACCATCTAAATTTTTATATATAATGGCATTTGTATTCGTTTCGTAATCTGGTAAAATGGTATTGGTAAAATAAGTATACCAAATAGAGTTTTCCCAACTAATAAAACTTCCGTTCTTTAAATACCATTTACGCAATACGTTTAAGTTAGCATTGTAGGACTGCTCAGGTTTTAATTTTTCTGTTATAATAATCTCTCTAGCACCTGTTAAGGCTGCATGTTCTTCTGTAAATAAATTTACTACCCTAAAACCTGTTCCAGCATTAATTCTGGCGACTGTATTATTGTTGGGTTTCCATTTATAAGCAAATCTAGGTGTAAAGATATTTTCATGATTTTTATTAAAATCATATCGTGTGCCTAACAATATAGTATGATGATCATTCCATTTTATATCGTTTTGTAAAAAAATACTTGAAATCCAGTTTGTGTTTTCTGAAAATGTGGCGGGTGTATTATCGTCATAAAATTGATAACGTGTAGCGAGTCCAAATAGTAAATAATGTTTTTTAATAACCTTGTCCCAAGTTAATTGTCCAAATCCAATATTTTGTTGTGCTAAATATAATGTTTTGCCATAAGCAGAATTTTGATTATGATTGGTATAAGAAAAATTTATTTTCATTTTTTCTTTTATAGGGAGCTCATATACTCCGAGTATTTCATAGCGTTTGGTATAAATACTTTCACCATATACTTGATCACTTCCTCTAAATGACTTATTCCACTGCATTTCACCACCCCATCTGTCTTCATAAGAATAACGACCCGCAAGTGAAAGAAGTTTTTTTGAATTTCTTTCAAAATTCCACTTTTGAAAAATAGAAATACGATCTTGTAAAGTAACATCTGTAAAATGATCTTTATTATTATCTATTGGATTTGAGTAATTAAAATAATTAATTCCAGTTAATACTGAATTTTTTTTAAGATCAAATTTAAATCCAAAATCTAAATTTGCTTCTCCCCAACTTGTCGAAAACCCATCTAAAGATACTATGGGTACATTTTTAGGATTTTTAGTGATGATATTTATTAAGCCTCCTACCGCTTCGCTACCATACAATGAAGAGGCAGGTCCTTTTATAATTTCTATACGTTCTACTAAAGAATTAGGTATTCCTGAAAGGCCATAAACTGTAGATAATCCACTTACAATAGGCATTCCATCTATTAACACGAATGTGTAGGGACCTTCCAAACCGTTGATATGAATATCTCCTGTGTTACAAATATTGCAGTTGAGTTGAGGTCGAATACCGTTAATATTTTGTAATCCCTCAAAAATATTGGAAACGGGATTTTTTTTAAAGAAAGAAGATTTAAAAACTTCAACAGGTACTGCGCTATCTAGTCGGCTTACAGGTTTTAATGTTCCTGTTACAACAACTTCTTCTATATTATGCTGTTTTTCTTTTATAGCTATAAGTTCGATATTTAATAAAATAGGTATTCCATCTTCTATATTAACTTCTTTTTTGAATTTTTTAAAGTTTTTTTCAATAATTTCTATTTCATATTTCCCTTGTTTTAATACCGAGGTTTTAAAATACCCTATTGAATCTGTTGTTGTAATCTGCTTTTTATTTATTAGAATTTGTATAGAAGATAACGCTAGATTTTCTGTACGCACAATACCTTGTATATAGGCTTGAGAGAAGGTTGTTAGGGAGTAAAAACAAAATATTAATAAGTGGTTAAATTTCATTTTTTTAATTTTAAAAATAATTTTTAGACAAATCTAAAAATTATATTATCTCAAAACAAAATTTATAATTATATTTGTGTAAAATAAATACAAATGACTCATTCTGAAGAGAATTATCTCAAGGTAATATATCATTTAAATGGTGCTTCACACAAAGGAGTTAACACGAATGCTATAGCCTTAATGATAGAAACAAAGGCTTCCTCTGTGACGGATATGTTGAAAAAATTAGCTGAAAAAGGATTAGTAGATTATCAAAAATATCAAGGAGTTAGCTTAACAGATAAAGGATTGCATACCGCTAAGATGATTATTAGAAAACATCGTCTTTGGGAAGTTTTTTTAGTAAACAAACTAGGTTTTGCTTGGGATGAGGTACATGAATTGGCGGAGGAGTTAGAACATATAAAATCTGAAAAACTTACTGATAAATTAGATGAATTTTTAGATTTTCCTGCTTTTGATCCTCATGGAGACCCGATACCTAATAAAAATGGCGAAATTAAATGGACTCATGAATTACTTCTTAGTGAAGCAGAGTTAGCAACCTCTTATCTTTTTGTTGGGGTTAAAAATTCATCAGTAGAGTTTTTACAATACTTAGACAAACAAAATATAGCATTAGGTTCAACGATTAAGATAATAAGTAAAGAAGAATTTGACGCATCACTTCATATCAAAATAGAGGATCGAGACTTAATGATTTCAAATAAAATTGCAGAAAATTTATTCATTAAACTAAAACAATTATGAGTAAATCGTTAGAAGAAGTACACGAAAGTGTATCTATACAAAATAAAACGTCATGGTTTAAACGAACCTTAGCCTTTTTAGGTCCTGCCTATTTAATTAGCGTTGGTTATATGGATCCTGGTAACTGGGCTACTGATTTAGCAGGAGGAAGCCAGTTTGGATACAGTTTATTATGGGTTTTATTAATGAGTAATCTAATGGCTTTGTTGTTACAAAGTCTTAGTGCCAGATTGGGCATTGTAACACAGCGTGATCTAGCACAAGCTTCTCGTGAAACCTATTCGCCTCTTATAAACCTATTTTTATATATATTAGCAGAAATTGCCATAGCTGCTTGTGATTTAGCAGAGGTTTTAGGAATGGCAATTGGTATTAATTTATTGTTTGGAGTTCCTTTGTTGCAAGGTGTTCTGATTACAGTTTTAGATACTTTTTTATTACTATTTTTAATAAATAAAGGCATTCGAAAAATGGAAGCTTTTGTTATAACATTAGTGGCTATTATAGGTTCTTGTTTTGTTTTTGAAATGATATTTGCTGAGCCTGAAATTACAAAAGTAATGAGTGGACTGATTCCTTCTATTCAAAATCAAACTGCTTTATATATAGCTATTGGAATTATAGGAGCTACCGTTATGCCTCATAATTTATACCTTCACTCTTCTTTGGTTCAAACACGTAAATTTGAAAGAAGTAAAGCAGGAATTAAACAAGCTATTCGATATAATATCATAGATTCAACCATTGCATTAAATTTAGCTTTTTTTGTTAATGCAGCCATACTAATTTTAGCAGCGGCCACATTTTATAAAAATGGATTTTATGAAGTAGCTGAAATACAAGATGCACATCAATTATTAGCCCCTGTACTGGGTACTAAATGGGCTGCTTCGTTATTTGCTATTGCTTTAATAGCCGCCGGACAAAGTTCAACTATTACGGGTACATTGGCTGGACAAATTGTAATGGAAGGTTATCTAAATTTGCGTATTCAACCATGGGTACGACGTATCTTAACCCGATTGATTGCCATAGTACCTGCTGTTATTGTTATTACCTTATTTGGTGAAGAGGTAACAGGCAAAATGCTTATTTTGAGTCAGGTTATTTTGAGTATGCAATTGGGATTTGCCATTATTCCTTTAATTCATTTTGTGAGTGATTCAGATAAAATGAATGGTTTTGAAATAAATAAACTTACACAGGTTGTGGCGTGGATTATAGCACTTATTATCGTAGGGTTAAACGCTAAATTAGTCTTTGGAGAAATACAAAACTTACTTCAAGCATATAATAATGCTATTGCTTTATGGGTAACTGTGATCCCTATTTCTGTAGGTTTTGGAGGATTACTTTTGTATATTATATTCAAGCCTTTGCTAAAACCTACATTTACAGAATATAAACATACTACTCATCAAAATATCAATATAGAATTCAATCCTAACCATCCTATTTATAGGAAAAATATTGCTATTGCATTGGATTTTTCAACTGCGGATGAGTTAGCCGTAAATCATGCTATTGAGTTAGGAGGAAAGGAGGCTGATTATACATTAATACATATCGTGGAAAGTGTAGGAGCTATTTTTTATGGTCAACATATAAAGGATCAAGAAACAAAGATTGATAAAAAAATATTAAACAGGTACCGTGATAATTTAGTACAATTAGGATACAAAGTAGAATATCAACTCGGGTTTGGTAAACCAACAAAAGCGATAGCGGATATTGTTAATACAAATAAATTTGATATTTTAGTAATGGGAACGCATGGACATACGGGATATAAAGACATACTCTTTGGTACGACTGTTAATAAATTAAGGCATGCCATATCAATTCCGTTATACATTGTTAAAAAAGAATAAAAGAGTATATGAAAAACACGTTAAATCTATTGTTGTTTGTTATCATTTTGATTAGTTGTGGCAGTAATCGTTCGATTTCCCAAATAGATCAAAAATTAAATCATACAAAAGGAAAGGAGATTGTTTTACAAAAAGTGTTAAATGACTCAAGATGTCCAGAAGGAGTACAATGTATTTGGGAAGGAGAAGTAGTAATACAGGTAGCTTATTTTGAAAATGGGCAAATTAAAGAAGAAAAACAATTTACGTTAAGATCAAATGACCAAGAAGAAATTATAGAATGGTTTCGCTTACATTTGCCTAAATCTAAAAAAACTTTACAAACAGTAAGTGTTTTGCCTCTTAGAAAGAAAAAAGAAAGACAAATTCTCCCGATTGAATATAGTATAATATTAGGATATTAGTGACAATTGCAGTCATTACTACAAGAATTCTTTGGTTTCTTTTTACCAAAGAATTTTTTATATAAATAAGTTATAGCTAAAATTAAGAGCAAAAAAGCAACTATTTCTTGTATCATAAAAATGGTCTCATTAAATTTTTAAATGTTATTGGAATGATGTTTATAGTTCATTTTTTTAATTTTCAACTCAAAACTTGATAGGCAATAAAAGCCACTAGATAAGCAAATCCAGACATAAAAAAGAGCTGTATTGCAGGCCATTTCCAACCATTTGTTTCCTTTTTGGTAATAGCCAAAGTGCTTATACATTGCATAGCAAAAGCGTAAAATAATAATAATGAAACCCCAGTGGCGGTATTAAATAATTTTTCACCTGTATTAGGGTTTATTTCCTCTGCTAAACGATTTTTAACGGTTGCTTCTTGATCTTCAGAATCTCCAATACTGTAAATAGTAGCAAGAGTACCTACAAAAACTTCACGTGCGGCAAATGAAGAAATTATGGCAATTCCAATTTTCCAATCATAACCTAGTGGTTTAATTATAGGCTCTATACCTTTCCCAATTTTACCAATATACGAATTTTCAAGCTTATAGGAAGCAATTTGGTTTTCTAAATCCTCCATAGATTTAGTTTGTTCTGTTATAATCTTTTCGGCATTTTTAAAGTTTTCACCAGGACCATAAGAAGCCAAAAACCATAAAATAATAGATAATGCTAAAATAATCTTACCAGCACCTAACACAAAGGATTTCGTTTTTTCAATTACGTTAATTGCAACATTTTTAAACATTGGCAATTTATAATTAGGCATTTCAATGACAAAATAAGAATTAGAAGGTATATGTAATGATTTATGCAAAACCCAAGCAGAAACAAGAGCCATTAAAAATCCTATTAAATACATTGTCATTAAAGCAAATCCTTGCATATTAAAAACATACAAAATGCGTTCATTAGGAACAATTATAGAAATAATAATAGCATATACAGGCAAACGTGCTGAGCAAGTTGTAAAAGGAGTTACTAATATAGATATTAAACGTTCTTTCCAGTTTTCAATATTTCTCGTGGCCATAATAGCTGGAATAGCGCAAGCAGTACCAGAAATGAGAGGAACTACACTTTTTCCAGAAAGTCCAAATCGACGCATTAGTTTATCCATAATAAAGACTACTCGACTCATATAACCGCTTTCCTCTAGAATAGAAATAAACATAAAAAGAAAGGCTATTTGCGGTATAAAAATAATAATACCTCCTACTCCTGGTATAATACCTTGTGTAATCAAATCTGTCAAGACCCCACTAGGCATTATAAAGGCTACCCAACTAGCTAAAGAAGCAAAAGTATGATCTATAAAATCCATAGGAATACTTGCCCAATCAAAAATAGATTGAAAAATAAGCATCAAAATAAAAAAGAAAATAAAATATCCCCATACTTGATGCATTAGTATACGATCTAAGCGACTACGTAAATCTTTAGCTTGATTAAGATCAATTTTTTGACCTATTTTGAGTGTTTGATTAATGAATTGATAACGTTTGATAGTTTCCTTATGTTGAAGGTGCTTTAACTGATCTTTTGATTTAGTGAATGAAGGATCTGGTAATTCTATACGATCTAAATTAACAAAATTTATATCTTGGGTAATCACTAACCACAACTTGTACAATAATTGGTTGGGAAATGCTTTTTGTAAATCATTAAAATACTCTAGATCAATTTCAGAAGCATTCAAACAAGGTTCTATAGGCAAATTTTTATAATTAATAATTAAATCCTTTAGGTCTTCTATACCTTCTCCTTTGCGTGAACTCACTAAAGCAATTTTGGTTTTAAGTGTTTTTTCCAAGTAAGGAATATCTAATGAAATTCCTTTATAAGACATTCTATCCGCCATATTAATAACTAAGATGGTCGGAATTTCTAAATCTTTAATTTGAGTAAATAGTAATAAATTTCGCTTTAAGTTTTCAACGTCTGTAACAACTATAGCTACATCTGGGTAATCTTTATCGTTTTTATTTAAAAGAAGTTCAATTACTACATTTTCGTCTAATGAACTTGCATTTAAGCTATAGGTACCCGGTAAATCTAATATAGTAGCCTTTAAATTAGAAGCTAATTTACATATCCCTACTTTTTTTTCAACGGTTATTCCTGGATAATTACCGACTTGCTGATTTAATCCTGTTAGTTGATTAAAAACAGACGTTTTTCCTACATTGGGATTACCAATTAAAGCAATGTTAATATTACCAACTTTCATTACTCAATATCAAAAAGGGTTACTTGAATAGCATCAGCTGTTTCTTTTCGAATAGCTAAATGTGAGTCATTTACTAATAAATACAAAGGATCTCCTAAAGGAGCTATCTGTAACAATTGAACTTCATTACCAGGAAGACATCCCATTTCTAATAATTTTAATGGGACACTATCAATATCAAAATCGTCAATTCTTGCTTTTTGACCTTGCCTTAGTTGAGATAGGTTAATCTTCACTTATTTATTTAGATTGAATTAAGATTGTAAAAATAGGAAAATATATTCATCAAAATGCTATAAAAATGATTTGATGAATATAAAACTTAATCTCTTATTTTCAGATCCAGATTCCGTATTAAAAAAATAATTTAATTTTAAGGGATAAATCTTAATTTTTAACGTTAGAAAAAAATGACGTATTTGTTTCGAGTCATCCTTTATAAGCAAGAAAATTACACCTTGAAGATGAATATTTTTTAAAGCAAATATTCATCAAAATTGACTTTTGAGGCTAAAATGGAATAATCTATGACTTTTTCCTCACAAAATACTAACAGGGAATATGGTATTAAATTGATAATCAAAATATTTAATTACGAGTGTTTTATACCATTTAAACTTTAAAAATACTGGATTAAAAGTAAAATTCTCGATATGATTTTTTTCATTTTAAAACAACTCAAACAAACGGTTGAGTATATAATTGAAATCATCGTTAGTTCGAGCGCGAAGCGCATCGAGAATCAACACTCATTTTTATTGCTTTTGTAGAATAATGTCTAAATAAAATGTAGTTTGTCACTACGTAAGGAGGCCCCTCTTAATCAACATTATCTGATTCCTCCCTTTGGTCGAAATAACAAGATTGCGAACTTTTTGGACAGTCTTTTCTTAAGTTAATTAATCTAATATAATGGATTTAGAAATATTAAATTTTACTAGCAATCACCAATATCGTGAATTTGCGGCATAAAAAAAGCTGCCCTTTTAGGACAGCCTCATATTATTAAAATCCTAAATCATCAAAAGGCATTGCAGTGTTAATATATAAAGGTTCGCCACTGTCGAATAAATTTTTTATATAGAGATAGCAATTATTAAATTCATACGCTACTCTCCATAAACTATGCCTCATACGGAATATATAATTTTCTCCTAAAACCTCGTGAACTTCATCATAGCGATGTGCGTCGTGAAAATAGTCTTCATCAGTAAATAGATTTCTATAGTTCACTTTTCTATACTCATCAAGTTTATCGTAGTATTCTTTTGGTACTTTATGCTCTTTTTCTAAAAGTGTACGTAATGTTTTTTCGTAGGCTTCAATAATATTGCCATACGAACCCGCTTCTAAAAAAAAACTCTTTTTTGCCTAAATCTTCTCCAAAAAATGATTTGAAAATTTCTGTTTCTAAATAAGCTTGATCTTGAATTGGACGATTTAGGGTGAGTATTATACGAAATTTCTTAGTTCCATTCATACCTATATTTTGGTAATTTTTTGTCGAAACTAAAACATAATCATTTATTTTTTCTTCCATATATTATTTTTTAAAAGTAAATACTATTTCTTTTAGGTCTTCGATATTTTCAAGTTTTTCAATTAACTTCATTTGTTCACTAGCATCATACAATTCTGCCTTCCCATATCCTTTACTTTTAGCCCATTTTCCTGTAAAAGTTTTTAAAGCAGCTGCTTCAAGGTTTTCCTTGGTAATTGGTTTGCCTAACATTTCATACTTTAGGGTGTGTAAATTTACTGATTCTTCAATCTTTTTATAAACAAAAACCGCCTCTAGAAAGAGACGGTTACATTATTAAAAACCTAAATCATCAAAAGGCATTGCAGTGCTAATATATAAAGGTTCGCCACTGTCGAATAAGCGTTTTATATACAAGTAACAATTATTAAAATTGTAAGAAACTCTCTGATAATCACCTCTCATTTGCAAAACATAATAATCACCTAATATCTCGTAAACCTCATCATGACGATGTGCATCGTGAAAATAGTCTTCATCAGTAAACAGATTTCTATAGTTCACTTTTCTATATTCATCAAGTTTATCGTAGTATTCTTTAGGTACTTTATGCTCTTTTTCTAAAAGTGTACGTAATGTTTTTTCGTGTGCTTCAACAATGTTTCCATAGGAACCTGCTTCTAAAAAAAACTCTTTTTTGCCTAAATCTTCTCCAAAAAATGATTTGAAAATTTCTGTTTCGAAAAATGTTTCATCTTCAAATTTTGGTTTTAAGAATATTGAAGTGAAATATTGTGGTTTTGTTGCCGCTTTCATTCCTTCTGTCTTGTAGTTTTTAGTTGAAACTAATACTATATAATTTATTTCCTTTTCCATATTTATTGCTTAAAAATGAATACTATTTCATTTACTTTTTCAATATCTCCTAATTTTAATAACTCCCGAATTTGATTATCAGCATTATAAAGTTCAGGTTTCCCATATCCTTTACTTTTAGCCCATTTTCCTGTAAAAGTTTTTAAGGCAGCAGCTTCAAGGTTTTCCTTGGTAATTGGTTTGCCTAACATTTCATACTTTAGGGTGTGTAAATTTACTGATTCTCCCCCAGGATAATCTACATAACTACTGTTTTTTTGCCATACCCCAAAAATACCGTCCAATTCTTGTCCTGCATCTTTACTTAAAGCAGCAAACCCATCATTAATAATTGTTTCTCCTAAACTAAGATCTGTCAATCCTGTCTTGTTTGCTTGCAAAGTTGCATTCAAATTAGGTGGTATAAAAATATCAGCATAAAAATACTTTTTATTTTCGATTAAAGGGTAAGTTCTTGAATCTGCAAAATGAATTTCACAACTAAAAATATCTTCTTCAATTTTATCATAAGGAGTCCAATTTTTTTTCCCTAGTTTGAAATCGTGTAATTCATAATAATATTTTCCATTACCTCCACCTCTGAAAAGCTCTCCAACTGGTGTTTCACCAGTTTGCGAATGTAACAGCCTTGTTTTTCCAGAGGCTCTTTCGGCAAAAAAGAAGTTTTCCATTGCTACTTGACCTTCATTTTTATATACATCTAGAGCCTTTTCCATAAACTCTTGTGCGCCTTTCTTACTACCAGAGTAAATTTCAGCACCTTTAAAAAATATGGTTGTAGAAAAAGCACTTTCAATTACTTTTTCTATATAAAATAGGATTTTACGTCCTGTTTTTATAGTATATAATGCTAAAATAGTTTCAGGAAATTGAACATAAAGTACTTTTATAGATAGTGGTTTATATATTTTTGATGTTCCTTTAATGAATTTTACTCCATCTATTGTAGCTTCATAAGGTTCAAGATTAATTTGTTTTGCCTTGATTCTTACTTGAAGTTCTTTTGCTATACCGCGAACATTAATTAAGTCAGAAATCAGTCTTACCCACATCGCATAATGTATATACTCCGTAAGTATTGGATGTCCTTTTTTGAATTCTTTGAACAATGTTGCCCCAAAAGCTACATCTATAGTTACCCCTGTGGCGGCATAGGCTACCCCTAAAGTACTTCCTGCTTCTACTGCCGCGATTATCTCGCCTACTCCAATTAAACAAAAAGCAAGTTGAAATGTGACCTCGGCAGCTAGTATGGCCGTTTCCCAACTTTCTTCGTGATATAATAGATATACGAAGCAGGCAGGTAGCATATACACTTCACCCCCTTTGAGCTCATATTTTTCAATATCCTCGACAGGTGTAAAACTTACAAGATCTAGTGGGTTACAAAGAATTGGTTTTTGTAAATCTTCTTCTCTTATTTTTGATAAAAATGGAGCCGCTTCCGTTGTTTTTGCATATTTTAAAAAAACATTTAATTCAGTAGTAAATTTTATTTTTCTATTTTCAACGTCAAATTCTTCAATGTTATGATTACCAAAACTATGATTATCAAATAATAATTGTCTACCAAATTTTATTGCCTCAGCATACTTTTTGCTAACTTCCCCTTTCTTAATATAAGTCATATAGACACTTGTAATAGTCATACAGACTTTTGAGAAAGCGCCAATTTTTAAATTATTAAGCAAGTGAAATAATTTTCCTTCTTGTTCCAAACAAATTATAATATCAAAAAGATCTTGTTTGTTTGTACAGGTTCTAAACAAAGCTTCCACTATATCTCCGTTTAGTAAATTATCACCAACGCTAAACCTAGGATAAGCAGATTCGTCCTTAGTACAATACATTTCGATGTATTTTAGCCTGTGCTCTTTGCTTAGGTTAAAAAAAGGCGTATCTATAAACCATTTAAATTTAGTTCCTCCAGCAGTCAGATGCTTTTTGACTAAATTTTTCATTTCCTCAATGTTTTTAACTCTACCTTCTGTGAGATCTTTTAAATAGGTTTTATACCATTGTAGTTGTTCGATTAATAATTTTAAGTCTTTTGAGGTATAGTTTTTTTCATTATTATAAATTATACCAAAATAATTATATGGGTCAGCTTTTGAAATTATCCATTCATTATAAGTATGTTTTTCCTCAGCGCGCATTTTAGCAATAGTTCTATTGACTTCTTGCAACAGTTTTACAACCCCTTTTTCCTTTAGATTTACTCTACTTTTTAAAATCTTACTTGTAGCAGTAAAATTACTTTCTTGTTTTGTATTTTGCTCACTTATAATAAATTTATAATCAGCGATAGCATTATTTAATGCTTCAAGGATTTCATTATAATTAAAAAGAAAAGCTTGCTTTTGAAGGTTCAAAATGGTATTTACAACATAATCCTTATAAGTCATCTTACCTTTTATGTTTTTAAATTCAAAAGTATTATCAGATGATAACCTTGTATAAAAGGATGCTGAATAGCCCGTAATCCTTATGTATAATTCGTTTTTACTACCCAAAACATAAAATATCAGTAAATCAGCTTTGTTTTGTTTTTTTAAAAAACTTGGATCGTCATATTCATCTAATAATTTATCTAAACCACTGTAGGATAAAAATTGTAAATAATAGGGAATTGATTCATCATTTTCTAAAGCGTTTTTATTTTTAGTTAATCCTAATGCTTTTATTTTATCTAGTTTCATATTTTTAAGGATTTATTGTTTTAAAAAATGGTGGCTATACACCACCATTCTGTTAAACTATTTAATTTAGAGTACTCTCTGTTTCTTCCCCTCTTGACAGTTTGGCTTCGTCTAATCTGAAACTTGAAGCACCTTCCAACTCACCAGGATTTTCACAATCGGTAGGGTTGTTTTCAGGGAAAATAGGCAGCGGTTGTTCTACTGGTAAGCCGGTTGATTTATCCTGTAAAATAGTCAGTGCTGTAGGGATTTTAGTAATCCAGTATTTACCCTGAGGTTCTCCTACAGGAGCACGCATTTCGTCTGCGATACTCATGTATAGTGGATCACCAATTACGGGTACTTCGCCACCGTTCCAGATTTTTCCAGTAGTCATAAAGAATTGTACGGCATCTTCAAAACCAGGTTTTACCGTTACAATAATTCTTGCTAATCCTGCTTGTAAAAAACTTCTGAATAAAGGGTCTACCGAATTAGAAATATACATTTCTTGCCATTTTTCTCTTTTTCCCCAATAGTAAGGATAAAAAGTATAATCCATAATTTGCCATTCAAACGCCTGTTCCATAAATTTTGCCAATGCAGTATATTTATCAAGATCTTTATCTAAAAGTACTTGAAAGTCTTCCATTTTATCTCCTATGGAAAAACTGGCTCCTAAAGTGCCTATATAATCTTGTAGTAAATAAGCTATACAGTTGTGTTTTAACACATCTTGCTCCATGAAGCGATAAAAGTTACTCATTTGTTCTTTTGCATTTTTTTCTTTTTTCTTTTGTTCTTCATCTAACTTTGCTTGTTCTTCTTGAAATTTTTTATAGGCTTCTTCATAGGCTTTGATTATTGCATTGAAATTTTCGGTTTGCCAAGCTTCTAATTTGTTAGGATTTATTTTTAAATTGAAATACATATTGTATTCAATTTCACCTAAGTTATAACCTGAGTTTTTTAAGCTAAAAGTATCTGATAGGTTTAGGTCATCAATTGCTATTGTTCCAGATATTGTTTCAAACCAAAATTCTTTGTTAATACCATTGCTAAAATCTAAATTAATTCTGCTGGAAGATCCTGAATCTTCTCTCCAATAAGTGAAGTCAATTTTCACTGATTTAGCTACATATCCATCATTTAATTTTATATTTCTTTGATATACAGGACAATTACCTCCATTGTTAAATTTTTCCACAAAAGAATAATGTTGTGTATCTGTTTCTTTTAAAGGGGTCAACTCTACTTTGTAGATTTTAGCCCAATATTCTAATAATTTTCTTGTTGCCTCTTTTCCAGTTGCCATTTTTAATTCTCCTGTGGCATTTCTAGGGTCTACAGGAGTTGTAAGTATTTGACCTTTAGAAACCATAAACGCTAAACGATGCAGCCTTGCTGGTTCTGGCACCATAAATTCAAACATGGTTCTTTTACCATAATTATAAATTTGATTTTTATATTTAATGTCTATCCATCTATATACACCTGAAATGTGTTTAGGTCTAATGCTTTTTGGGTTATTGATTTCAGATACTTTTCCTCTGTTATCAAATTCATGTACATTTGTTTCTGTATATTCTTTGATAATTTTTTGAACGCGTTCTTCTGAAACTCTGCTCACTACTTTTTCCATTGCTTTTTCCGTAATTTCTTGGGACTTCATAACGGCTTGACGAATGCTGTCTTGCTGAGCTGAATTGTTAGCATAACCACCTGTCATTTCAAAATTATAAGCTCCTGTATTATAACTAAATCGTGTATTTGAGGTTATATTTTGTTCTTTCTTAATTTCTTTTGCAATTTCAGTTTGCATATCAGCTCTTGATGTTTTAGAGGTATCTGATAATTTTTCCGATTCTTGATATTTTGAGGTTGTATCTGTAATTTCAGAGTAATCTCTAGAAACGGATGATTTATGTCGTAACTCACTAGCCATTATGTTTTCAATGTTTGAAACTAACCCTGGCACGTAGGCATGAACACTTTGAACTACTTTTAGGTAATCTGCAATACCCACTCTTTTTATACCGAAATTATTTCTTTTAGAGCGAATATTTTCTTTATGAACGGGGGTTAACATTCCTACTTTTCCATCAGAAAACGCAAGTTTATCTATTTGGGCATAATATTCTTTATTATCTGAAAAAATTAGCTCTACTCTAAAATTAGCTACGGATTGAAATTTTCTAACTAAAATGGGTGGAAATATTATTTTTTGATCTTTCCCTTGAATATTGGTATAAATTTCCTCAAAATGTCCTAAATCAGTATCTGCAATAATTTTAGCTTTTACAAGCATGGGATCAAGTTCATAAGTATCAAATAAAAAACTCACAAAAGAACCTGAATCTCCCGAACCAACTGTTGCATGGTATCCAAAAGGAATAATTTTATTATTGTTATTGTGTACTGGAATTGTTGCTCCTTCTAGATTTATGTATTGTTCTTGAACTAATGGTGTATTGTCTAAAATAATTTGATCAAGATTTGATATTTTATCTTGTATTTTTGTTAGTATATCTTCTATGGTTTTTAATGTATCATCTAATTGAATTACATTTTCTCCTAATTGTATTTCTCTACTCGACACATTTTCTGGCTTTAACATGGTCTTTTGAGTTAAGAAAACAGAAGGTTTTGAATTTGTAAAGGATCCTATTAGGGTATCAAATGATTCTGAAGATAGTTTAGTCTTAAATACAGCTAAATCTATTTCATTTTTATATTCAAATTCGTATGGAACAATTTCTATTTTTTTCAATTTATCATATAAAGGCTGTAATTCTTCTTCTGATGCTTTTACATTAATTAATTTATTAATTTCGGATGATACGAGATCTTGTTCTTGAAATTTTAATTGGTTTTGCTCTGCGTAATTACGATATGTTCTCTTATAAGTTTCTTCTCTTTCTTTAAAATAGTCCTGTTGAACGGATTTTAGCTCTAAATCTAATTTTTTGAGTTCTTCTCTTTTATAAATAGCGGTTTGAATCGTTAAATTATTTTGTGCATATAATCGTAGTTGTGTTTGATCAACTCTGGACAACCTAGGATCATTTGTTTCTTCATTTGTTTCTTTAACTGTTTCTTCATGTAAAAACAATTCTTTGGGAATTACTATTTTTCCATTCAAGCTATTTTTTGCAGGATCTTCACCATTTATTTTTACAAATTCTTCGTCTATTTGCATATTTTGCGCAAAGCCTGTGTGAATAGCTTTTAGTATATCGCAAAGAGCTTCTTTTATATAAAAGTTTTTTTGGGTTATTATTTGATAAATTAAATTATCCCAAAGTATTGTTAAT
Source organism: Flavobacterium sp. TN-1 (assembly GCF_052828645.1). Classification (NCBI taxonomy): domain Bacteria; kingdom Pseudomonadati; phylum Bacteroidota; class Flavobacteriia; order Flavobacteriales; family Flavobacteriaceae; genus Flavobacterium; species Flavobacterium sp. TN-1. The sequence continues at coordinate 1,000,941 of NZ_CM128253.1, read as the reverse complement.
TTACTAATGGCTTCTGAGGTTAATCCTCTGTTAGAATCCATCATTTGTTTGTAATAATAATCAGTCTTTTCCCAATCTTGGTCTGTAATTTCTTCTCTTTTTGTAATTTTTCTACCAATAGATAGTAACTGTTCATAATTCTCATTTTTTAATTCTTCTTCTGAATTAAAAGGAATGAATTTTAGTCCTTTTCTTTCAATAAAATCTTCTATTGCCTTAATTTTTGAGGTGTTTTGAGGGCAGTTCATAATTACTTCATCAAAAACTCCTTTTACTACTTTAGGTCTTTGTATGAAGCTTAAATTTTTTATTTTAGTTTCTGTTAATTGTGGGTTTCTTAAACTCACCATTCTAAAAAGCGTCTGTGACGCATCATTTCTTGTACTCATTTTTTATTATTTAAAATTACTGATGAATTATTATTTTTGTTTGTGTTTATGATAGATGGAGGGATAGGCAAAACGGATCATTTGTTTTTCACCAACTTTTTTACTATCTCATCTAGTTTTTCTCTATTTTGGTCTACATAGTACATTCCCGCTTGTATAAGCTCATAAATATTCTTTTCTGTAGTATTATCCATTTCAGGAGAAGCGTTTCGTAATAAAGGGGCTAAGCGATAATAGTTTTTACGGTTACGCGTACCTAATGCCTGATACATTGTGCTTAAATGATAATTAACTGTTTCAGCATTTGAAGACAATAAAATATCTATCAATGGACTAATCCATTTAATTTTACCTGCCTCTTGAAACTTTTCAAAAGCATAGGGTTTTAACACCTCTCCAGTTCCAATGGATACAATGATCAGATCTTTAACCTCAGGATAATCTACTTTATTCGGGTTATTAAGAATTTTTGAAAATGGAATTTTACTAGCTTCGGCAAAGGCGCATAAAGCAGGGTTATTAGCATAAACGCCTCCATCAATTAATGTAAATTCTTGACCATACAGTGATTTAATTTTTGCTGGTTCAAAATAGGTAGGAGCTGCGCTTGTGGCTCTACAAACATCTTTTACATAAAAATTTTCTAAATCAGTATGCGCTTCATGACTACAAAAAAACTTAGCTTTTCGTTGATGGATATCATAAGAAGTAATAAGACATGGTTTTATTAGTTTTTTAAGTTCTGTTTTTCCAAAAATAATATCCAGTTCTTTTTCAATATTTTTCTGAGATATTTTTTCATTAAATAGACCAAATGGATTAAATATTCCTTCCCAAAATGAAGTGTTAAATATTTTTTCGCCTTCTTTTTGGTATAAATCCATGGCTTTGTTAACCGAAAATAATGCTTGATTACTATTATCAGGATGTAAAAGAAAACAAGCTAATAACCCTCCTGTGCTACTACCTGCTATTAAATCAAAATAATTTCCAATTTTAGCATTAGGATTATCTTCTTTTTGCAATTGTTCTTCTATATACTTAAGAATAACACAGGTTATAATACCTCTTATTCCGCCTCCATCTAAACTTAAAATTCTTATTTTACTAGACATCTTTTTATCGTTTATCTTTTTTTATTTTTAAAATAGACACAAGAATTCCTATCGGAATAATTCTAGTCTTAAGAACTATCCCAGTACTTTATTTGTTTCATACAATAATTTTTTATACTAAAATGATTTAAAAAACTTTTTGACTTATACAGCTTTTATTCGGTATTTAGACGATTATAATCTTAATAAGTAGATCAAAATCTTTCAACAGTACAAATATATAAGATTATTTTCATAACACAAAACAATATTTAGATTATTTTCTATTTTTAGAAGAAATAAATCAACTTAAAAAAGGTTTATAAGATTTTAAACCACTATGTAAAGATTTTTTTCGTATTTTTACCTCAAATTTCACGATTATAGTATGGTTTCAGAACGATTAGGACATTATTTGGATAAAAAAGGAATTAGTTTTTATGCTTTTGAAAACAGTTTAAATGCTGGAAGAGGAAGTATTTCTAAAGCCGTAAAAGAAGGAAAAAGCATTGGTTCAAGTATGCTAGAAAATATTCTTTCATTATACAATGATTTAAATCCTACATGGCTCTTAACAGGAGAGGGAAATATGCTAAAGGATGATGATTTTATCTTAAATAAATCTATCCAAGCTTTTCCTTTAAAAACAGATAATTCTGTTCATTATCAACAAATCCCTTTATATGACATTGAGGCTACAGCTGGTTTAGTTCCTTTATTTTCGGAGTCTTCAAACAATGTCCCATTAGATTATATTTCAATTCCTAACTTACCTAAATGTGATGGTGCTATTTATGTAACAGGTGACAGTATGTATCCTTTACTAAAAAGTGGTGACATTGTATTATACAAGGAAATAAATGATATTCAAAATGAAATATTTTGGGGAGAAATGTATTTGTTAAGTATTGAAATGAGTGGTGAAGAATTTGTAATGGTTAAATACATTCAAAAATCAGAAAACGCAAACTTTGTAAAATTAGTTAGTCAAAACAAACATCACCAAGACAAGGAAGTAGAAATAAGCAAAATAAGAGCTCTAGCCTTAATTAAAGCCAGTATACGAATTAATTCTATGAATTAATCCGATCCCTGTTTTTAAATTTGTTTAATCTAAATTATGCGTTAGACTTTGTCTTGAAGATAAAAGTACACGTTTTTTTATCACAACTATCGTTATACTATATTGAACACAAAAAATGGAGTACTTTTTTTAGATTGAAAGTTATTTTTATCTACACTAAATTTATAATATATAATCTGGGCTTAAAATCAATTAATAAAAATTATACAAAAAGTAAAATTACCAATACCATTTATTACTAAAGTTTCAAACGATGAAGTCTTCCAAAGTCTTTATCTAATTATATATTCTTTTAAGAAATAAGACAAAAAGAATCCTTATCATTCAGAAAATTCAAACGCCTTCTTGTTTCCAAAAGTGCTTCTTTATCCAAAGTTACTAATTGCACTTCTGAAGTTTCAAAAGGTGCAACCACATAATTTCCAAGATAATCTACCACTTGCGAATGTCCTACATATTCCAGTTGACTGCCATCAGTACCTATACGATTAACGCCTATCACATACGAAAGATTTTCTACCGCACGGGCGCGCAATAAAATATCCCAAGCTTGTACTCTTGGTTTCGGCCAACTGGCTACATAAATGAGTACATCATAGTTTTCGACATTACGTGCGAATACTGGAAAACGTAAATCATAACAAATTTGGAGACAGATTTTCCAGTCTTTGTATTCTACAATTACTTTTTCTTTACCTGCTGTAAAAACGGCTTCTTCTTTTGCCAAAGTAAACAAGTGATGCTTATTGTAATACTGCATACTCCCGTCAGGATGCACAAAAAGCATACGGTTGTAGTAATTTCCTTCTTCTTCTATCACCACGCTTCCTGTAATCGCACAGGCATTATCGATAGCTAGTGTTTGCATCCATTGCACGGTCGCACCCGTCATGGTTTCGGCAACCACTGAAGGATTCATTGTAAAACCCGTGGTAAACATTTCTGGCAACACGATTAAATCGGCAGCTTCTTGAATAGCATTGATTTTTTGTTCGAAATGATTTCGATTAGCTTGAGGATTTTCCCAAATTAAATCAGATTGTATTATGGCGATTTTCATTTTCATCACTTAAATTTCATTAGGTTGCATCCATTGTATTCCTGAACCTTTAAAATAATTCAGAATATAAGGTACTGCTGTTTGTGCTTTTTCATGAACATCGTGGAAAAGCAAAATCCCTCTTCGCCACAATAACATCAAACTTATTTGTCTGTCTGCCACTTCCCTAGCGGTGATATGTGCATTCCAATCTTGTGAATCGATATTCCACAAAACCACTTTAGACTGCGTAGTTCCCAAACTTTTAGCTAATTCTTCCGTTCTTTGACCATACGGCGGACGAAAATATACGGGTTTATCAGAATCGGTCAATTGTTGAATTAAATCGCTGGTATACGTAAGTGACGACTTCCATTCTGCTAATCTCTGGTGTGAAACATGCGTTTTTCCATGCGATGCCAACAAATGTCCTTGATATAAATTTTGAATTTGTTTATCCGTCTGCATTCGTTTTTGTAAGGCGTCACCAAGAACAAAGAAAACACCTTTTTGATGTTGCTCATTGAGGACTTTAACCATCTTATCCGTATTCCCATTTTTTACCGTTGGTCCATCATCAAAGGTTAATAAGAATTGCTTTGCAGGCAAATTAAAACCATTGATTTCATTTTTTGCCATCAACCCTATTTCACTCGTAATTCTAGGGTACAAAGAAGCTAAACGACATTGCTCATACATATATTTATCATAAAAATCCAAACTGGCTTGATACCACGCTTTCAAAGCAGAAGGCATTTTTACTTCTGGATGTATTTTAGCAACATCTTCCCAAGTATTGATTTCATTTATTGCAATCAAATCTTGAAGCGAAGCTTTCGTTAACGCCTTAAAATTAGCTAGAATGATTTGCTTTGTTTTTGCTTCCCATTCCCGAACGGAAGTCACCGATACTTTTTTCAAATCAAGTTTTTGCTGCAATTCGGCTTCATTAAGTCCTTCATAAGCTTTAAATGCTTTTGAAAAAGCTATCATTTCACACTTGGATGCCACATCAAAATTATGCGCACTATGGATAGGATAGGGCCATAAAGCCCTATCTATTTTTGCAATTTTATCGGGCCCGTTACTTGCCAAACAAAAATTTGTGAGCAACAAGAATCCAATAACTATTGTTTTAGTAAGCTTATAAACGTTGTTGTACTCTACTAATCGCTTTGTCATACACTGGATTTTGTTTATGTTGTTTGGCCAATTTATAATTCTCTAATGCTTCTTGTAAATGATTTTTTGCTTCATAAATACGAGCAATATTATAATAAGAACCTGCTTTTACTGTATTTGCCGTAGTACCATTAGCTAAGGCAATGGCTTTACGATTTGCCCATAAAGCCTCCGCTTCTCTCCCTGATTTTTGAAATACCAATCCTAAATTACCGTAAAACAATCCTTCTGAGGGATTTAATTCAATAGCATCTTGATAAAAACCTATCGCAGTTTCATAATTTCCTGCATGGTATTGTTCTTCTCCTCTTTTGTTAATTTGTTTTGCGGTTGCAACATCACTGGCAGAAACCATTGTTTGCTGTTCTGAAGGGCGGTATTCACGTAGTATTGAACGTACACCTTCCCAAGACGAAGCATCTCTGTAATCATTAATATCCACTAAGTTTCCATTTTCATCAATGATAAAAGGAATCCAAACGGTTCCTACTTTACCTGCTTGTGGCGTATAGGTTTTGATTAAAGTATTTCCAATGTACACATATACTTTTGCTCTACTAATGTTGGCCAAATTTGCATTATTTGTATTATCCTTATCCGAAAAATTATGTACTGCATACACATACTTTTTACCTTGTAATTTCTTAGAAATAGTGATGGTTTCTGGTCCAAAACTGTCTGTGTCGTCCACGTCTAATTTTGCATTCACCGCATCCATTTGGTAATAACACACGTATCCTCCTTGATAAGACAAGTGGGAGTCAATATCCAACGGTCGTTGTCCCCAACTTAACACGATACGCATTCCGTCTAATTCGGTCATAAACGGACTGATGGCATAGGTTAAACCTCCACAAGGACATTTAGAAACCAAGGTGGAATACCCTTCCTTTTTAATAATAATGGTTAAGTCATTAGTATTTCGGAATTCCTCTGGAATCATCACTTTTCCAGCGGAATTGGTCATCCGTGTTAAGGAAGTTTCTCCATTTTTTTGAAAGATAACTTGAGCATTCGGAATCACTTTATCTTTTACCACGGCACTCAACACAAGAATTTCATTATTGTTTTGTGCTAAGAAAGTTTGAACAATAAAAAATAGAGCAATACTTAAAATCTTTTTCATGATTTATAACTGTTTAATTTGCTTTGTCTAATGTATTCCAAAATGCTAAGAAATCCTTTTTTACCTTTTCGGGCAAAGTCGAAAAATGAGCATCGTATTTTGTTTCTGTGAAATTATCTTCGGCGGTCACCCAAAGTTTGTAAGCTACATTCTTGTAAACAAGTACGCCCCAAACTTTTTGTAATGGACTTTCAGGTCCTGCCTCATTTTCGTCAACTACCAATAACATTTCCGCGTTACCATCCTTATCGGCATCGCTATACATCATCCTATTATTGACAAAAGCCAAGGATTTATTTACGGGGTGTGTAAATACGGTAGAAAAAGATTTGGTATAGCCGTCTGGAGTTTTGGTGAATTTTTCGATAAAAAGTTCGTCGTTCGCAGCACCAGATTTGTTTTTAGAAACTACCAAAACATTCTCGGTTCGGGTATCATTGATTCCTGTGGCAAACATTTTTCGGTCGCCCTGAAAAGGAAGGTCATTCTTGGTCAAATTTTGTGTAAAAGCACTAACTACAGTGGTTACTTGTGCCTGAAAGGAATTCGTAATCCAGAGAGTAGCCAGCAAAAATAGTTTTTTCATTGTTTGTTTTTTAGAACCCAAATTTAAGAATTTGTTGGTCAAAAAGTTCCATTGGATTTACTTTCTCAAAAGCTAGTTTCAAAGGTGCAAAATTTTTCACTTCTGTTTCTGAGGGCATATCCTCCTTCATGGTATTTACTTGCGTCATTTCAATCTTACCAGTCATCACCTCATAACTAGCAATAGTTTGCCCTCCAGCCCCTGCATGAAAACTTTCCATTGACTTAAGAAATAATCCTCCATTTTCAAATTGAAAAATTATAGTGGTTGTACCTGAAGGTCCCAGTCCCGAAAGCTCCATCATCAACTGATTTTCCTCTATAGATATGGTTTCGGAGTCATAAATTTTATATCCTTCATCACTATATTCAACAGGAAAGACGAGCTCTGACTGCTGGAACAACTGCCTTCCTTTTTCCTTATCCCCAAAAAACACTAAGGTCTTTCTTGCCATAGTATCGTCTTCTATATTTCTGAGCACATAAGCATAATCTTTTAACCCATCTTGATTCAAATCGCCATCACATTCGTACTGAATTTCAAAACCCTCAGGAATATACTCATGAATGTCATTTTGAATTTGCGGAGGATTAGGGTTTTCTTTGGCTACTTTAGGTTGAGGCTTAGTAACCTCTGCAATGGGTTTATCGTTTTTACAGCTTCCTAGCAAAAAACAAAGCATAGAAATACTGAAAATAGTTTGTTTCATTGTTTAGCTATTTAAAGTTTACGGAAATAGGACTAAAATATCATTCCCTAAATCGTAAGCATACAAATCATCTTTTTCAGCATCATAATACAACCATTTAATTTTAGTCATTCTACCTTCAAAAGAAGTACCTAAACCAATAAGCGTATAGGTTTTACCTTCACGTTCTTGCTGTTCGATGGAATACTCTAACGCATCTCCTGCTTCGAGATGTGCCTTTAATAATTCATTATCTGAATTGGCCACATAATATTCGACCCAGGTATATAGTTGTTTCAAATATTCTTCAGAATATTCATTTTCATTAAACCAATGATATTTGAACTCTTTTTTGTAAGTTTTACGAAATTGAGACAGTTTTCCTTCCTTTATTTTCTTAAAGGAAACCAACCACTCCGCCAGCTCAGGTGTTTCACCATCACCTGCAATATAAATAGTGTCCATTTTCCAATGCACTTCTACTTTATCACCTCGAAGTAATGTTCTATCGTCGTTAGTATCATTGATAAAACTGTATATTTTAGCATTCTTTCTGAAATTTATCAGCTGGTAATCTCCATCATCATTATAATTAACAAATTCAAAAACATCTGAAAACAACTTAGAAGCTTTCTTTTTATCAGTCTTGGATGATTGCTGTTGTGGTACTTTTTGTAATGTGGCTGTGTTGTCCTTGCAACTGCACAAACAAACAATCAACAAGGTTACGAATACATTTTTTAGAAATTGCATATATTAGTTTAGTTTTTAGTAAGCTTAATTAGAAGCATTTGATGCTAAAAATGTCTTTACTTTTTCAAAGCTATAGCCCTTTCCTTCTTCTAAAGAACCTGTTTCTTGTACCTTAAGCAATTTACCTGATGCCTCTAAAATCATAAAAACGGGGTACCCGTGTTTTTCTCCAGGATTGCCCTCATATTGACTAAAGAACTTTTCGTTTTTATTCTTAGGAGACCAATTCAAATGATAATACAAATAATTAGCATCAACCAGTTGTTTCAATGCCTCATTTTTATGGATAAAATCATTCAATCGCAAACACCAAATACACCAGTTTCCTCCTACTTGAATTAAGACTTTCTTGTGTTCTTTTTGGGCAACAGCCAGCAATTCTTTTACTTTAAGAGAGGCATCTTCCTCTTCATGATACGGTTTGGCTAAAACCGCTTTTTCCTGTTCCACTTTCTTTTTAGCTTCTGTTTTTTCATCGGTGGTTTGAGCGAAGTTAGCTTGACCTATTAAAAGCAAGCATAGGATTAACTTTTTCATTTATAAAAAATTTTACGTGAATATACTAAAAAAAGAAAACCCTTTCAGTCAAGATAGGCCGAAAGGGTTATAAACTTATGTTAAAGCGATTATTTCAAACTCGCTTTTAAGTATTCACTGTTCATACGAGCGATATTTTCTAATGAAATACCTTTTGGACATTCGATTTCACAAGCACCTGTGTTTGTACAGTTACCGAATCCTTCTTCATCCATTTGACGTACCATGTTTAATACACGTTGGGTAGCCTCAACTTTTCCTTGTGGTAACAAAGCATATTGAGAAACTTTTGCCCCTACGAATAACATCGCAGAACCATTTTTACAAGTTGCCACACAAGCACCACAACCAATACATGCCGCAGCTTCGAAAGCTTTGTCAGCATCTACTTTAGGTACAGGAATTGTATTTGCATCAATCGTGTTACCAGAAGTGTTCACAGAAACGAATCCACCCGCTTGTTGGATACGGTCAAAAGCTGTTCTGTCTACTACTAAATCCTTGATTACAGGGAAGGCTTTACTTCTCCATGGCTCTACATAAATTGTATCGCCATCGTTAAACATACGCATGTGTAACTGACATGTAGTAATTCCAGTGTCAGGACCATGCGCACGACCATTAATAAACATAGAACACATTCCGCAAATACCTTCGCGACAATCGTGGTCAAAAGCAATAGGCTCTTTCTTTTCAACGATTAATTGCTCGTTTAATTGGTCCATCATTTCTAAGAATGAACTGTCTGTAGATACATTGTTTAATGAGTAATCTACCATTTGTCCTTTGTCAGAAGCTTTTTTCTGACGCCAAACTTTTAATTTTATATTGATGGTTTTCTTTGATGCCATAATTTTATTTTTTAAGTGATTAGTGACTAGTAAAAAGTGATTAGCACAATCTAAACTTCTATTTACTTTTCACTATTTACTTTTTACTATTTACTACTTATAATTACGAGCTGCAATTTTAATGTATTCGTATTTCAACTCTTCCTTATGTAACACCGATTGGTTGATGTCTGCTCCTTGATATTCCCATGCGCCTACGAATGAGAAGTTTTCATCATCACGTAAGGTTTCTCCTTCAGCATCTTGGTACTCTTCACGGAAGTGACCTCCACAAGATTCTTTACGTTGTAACGCATCCATTGCCATTAATTGACCTAACTCCATAAAGTCAGCTACACGTAATACTTTTTCTAGCTCCGTATTCATTTCATCAGCAGCTCCTGGAACATACACATCAGCATAGAACTCTTTACGTAACGCGTCAATTTCAGCAATGGCTTCTGTTAAGCCTTGAGCATTACGTCCCATACCTACTTTATTCCACATAATAAGTCCTAGTTTTTTATGGAAATAATCAACCGATTTAGAACCGTTATTATTTAAGAACGCATTGATTTGATCTCTAACATTTTTCTCTGCTTCAACGAATTCAGGTAAATCAGTAGAAATCTTACCTGTACGAATTTCATCTGCTAAATAGTTAGAAACTGTATAAGGTAATACAAAATAGCCGTCTGCTAAACCTTGCATTAAAGCGGATGCTCCTAAACGGTTTGCTCCGTGGTCAGAGAAGTTAGCTTCACCTGCTACGAAACATCCAGGAATAGTAGACTGTAAGTTATAATCAACCCATACACCACCCATAGTATAGTGTACTGCTGGGTAAATTTTCATTGGGGTTTCATAAGGATTTTCATCCGTAATTTTTTGGTACATGGTAAATAAGTTACCATATTTTTCTTCTAACCAAGCTTTCCCTAAAGTAATGATTTCTTCTTGAGAAGGATTATGATTTCCTTTTGCATAAGCAGCTTGTTTCCCTTTTGCAATTACTTCTGAAGCGAAATCTAAATAAACCCCTTCATTAGTGTCGTTAGCTTCGATACCAAAACCAGCATCACAACGCTCTTTTGCTGCACGAGAAGCTACGTCACGCGGTACTAAGTTACCAAACGCTGGGTATCTTCTTTCTAAGAAATAATCTCTATCTTCCTCTGCAATTTGAACGGGTTTTAATTTACCTTCACGGATAGCTTCTGCATCTTCTTTTTTCTTTGGAACCCAAATACGACCTGAGTTACGTAATGATTCTGACATTAACGTTAACTTCGATTGATTGGTTCCGTGTACTGGAATACAAGTAGGGTGAATTTGTACATAACAAGGGTTTGCAAAATAGGCTCCTTGTCTGTGGATTTTCCACGCTGCCGTTACGTTACTTCCCATCGCATTAGTAGATAAGAAATATACGTTACCGTATCCTCCCGATGCAATAATTACTGCGTGTGCTGAATGTCTTTCAATTTCACCAGTAATTAAGTTACGAGCAATGATACCACGTGCTTTACCATCTACTTTTACTAATTCTAACATTTCGTGACGGTTGTACATTTTAACACGTCCTAAACCGATTTGACGAGATAAAGCAGAATAAGCTCCTAATAATAATTGTTGTCCTGTTTGACCCGCAGCATAGAATGTACGTTGTACTTGTGTACCTCCGAATGAACGGTTGTCTAACATACCTCCGTATTCGCGAGCAAATGGAACTCCTTGTGCCACACATTGGTCGATGATATTACCTGAAACCTCAGCTAAACGGTGTACGTTAGCCTCACGAGCACGGTAATCTCCACCTTTGATAGTATCGTAGAATAAACGGTATACTGAGTCACCGTCATTTTGGTAATTTTTTGCTGCATTCACCCCTCCTTGTGCTGCAATAGAGTGCGCACGACGTGGTGAATCTTGGAAACAAAATGCTTTTACATTATATCCCATTTCTCCTAATGAAGCAGCAGCCGAAGCACCTGCTAAACCTGTACCAACCACGATAACATCGATTTTTGGACGGTTGTTTGGAGCAACTAATTTTAAATTATTTTTATGATTTGTCCATTTCTGAGAAATGTGACCTTCAGGTATTTTAGAATCTAACTTCATATCTTATATAGTAAGCTGATTATTTAACAAAGTGAATATAAACCGGAATGATAGCAAACAATAATGGAACGATGATTGCAAATAATTTTCCGAATGTTTTGATAGCTGGCGTGAATCCGTTGTTAACTCCTAACGATTGGAAAGCACTTTGGAATCCATGTAATAAGTGGAAAGCCAATACAGCCATAGCTAACACATATAAAATAGTAGCAATCAAACCAAAAGAAGGGTTTTTGAAGAACTCAATCGTGATTTTGTGTAAATCTTTGTAGCCTTCACCTACTTTGATGTTTGCCATTTTGTTGTAAATATCTTTCCCATTTTTGATTTCCATCCCTTGTTGCTCTAACAACATTTTGTCTGCTGGGAAAAACTGACCTGCTTGTGTACCAATGATGTAATCTGCTTTTTGCCCCATTTGTTCCACCGTAATGGTTTGTAATGGCATTTCAGAAAAGTGCATTTTAGCCCAAAAGTTTGCCATGTGTGTAATAATAAAAACTAAAATCAAGGTTCCTAAAACCGCCATGTTTCTTGAAGCTAAAGAACTGCTATTTTGAGGATTACTCATAGCATAAGCTACAGGACGTGCTTTTTTGTTTTGAATGGTTAACATAATCCCATCCACAGCATGGAACAAGATTGAAAAATAAGTTACATAAGAAAGTAATTTTACCGCTGGATTGGTAGTCATAAATAACGCATACTGATTAAACTGTAACGCATCGCCAAAGATTAGCTGTAAGTTACCCGCTAAATGACCAGCCAAAAACAAGCATAAAAATAAACCTGTAAGAGCCATCCAGTATTTTTTTGCAATAGATGACTTTAGAAGTGCAGATTTTGCCATAGTATTAGATTGATTGTATAGTTTTATAAAAAATCAAGCAAAAATAAAGGAATTTAGGGGTAAATACAACCCAGTAAATGTTATTTATAATGAATATAAAAAGGAGGTTTTTAAAAACCTCCTTTTTAAAACAGTAATTCATTCAGATGCTATAATTTCTACAATGGTTTCTTCTTTTATTCCCTCTGATTCTAAGATTAGTTGACAATTGGATATGGGTAAATAAAATTGATTATTTTTTGCTTTTGGGATTTTTATATTGGGATCTTTTTTCTTCCATTTTTCAACTATAGATTCTGGCAATTGAAAATTATAATCTATTTTGTTCAATCCTGGCATTGCTTCAATTTCTTGTGAAAAAACAATTTGATTAACGTTATTTTTTAGTTTTAATTCAACTTTTCTTATTTTGTTTGAATAAAACCAAAATTCTGTTTTAGGTTCAAATATCTTTTCCCAATTACTCCAAGCACTTCCCCAGTGTTCGCTTTTAAAAATTGGTTTTATTGGGCAAAGTATAATATCTTTCGCATGTATCTGGTCTTTTATTTGTTGTACTTTTTCTACATTTACTTTGTAAAGTGAACGTCCATGTGTTCCTATAACTAAATCATTTGATTTTTTTTGTAAAACTAGATCATGTATAGCAACTTTTGGCATACCTGATGTAAAATCTTGCCAGACTAAACCTCTATCTAAGGTAATGTATAAACCATTATCTGTTCCTACGTACAGAATATTTTCATTTTTATGATCTTCTATAATAACATTTACTGGACTATTTGGCATATTAGATGCGATAGCTTTCCAAGTTTGTCCATAATCATCTGAAATATAAATCATGGTTGTAAACACATCGTTTCTATATCCATTTAAAGTAGCATATACCCTTTCTTTAGTATGAATTGATGCTACTATTCTTGATACCCAAAAATTTTGGGGTAAAGAGTCGGATATTTTACGCCAACTAGCTCCTCCGTCTTTTGATATATGTATTAAACCGTCATCGCTACCTGTATATAGCAATCCAAATTGTAATTTACTTTCGGATATAGTGGTAATAGTACCAAAAGTTATGTTTCCTTCTTTAGCTCCTTTTGTTAAATCGGGTGAAATAATTTCCCATGTATCGCCTTGATTCATTGAACGATGTAAGAAATTAGAGCCCATATATAGTATATCTTGATTATGAGAAGATAATAAAATAGGGGTTTGCCAATTAAAACGATAAGGTTTTTCCTCTTTATTGGGTTTAGGTGTTATGCTTACTGATTTGTTTTTAGCTCTATCCATTCTTTGGTAATATCCAAATTGAGAACCTGTAATGATGATATTAGGGTTTCTATTATCAATCTGGACTTGCATTCCATCTCCTCCTGACAAAAACTGATACGGATATATCCCTTCTTGTTGCCAATCTAAAGAATGTTTATAATCATTAGGTCCAACCCAAACGCCATTATCTTGTAATCCTCCATATACGTTATAAGGTTCTTGTTCGTCTACATTTACAGTATAAAATTGACCTACTGCTTGATTATTACATTTTAACCAATTTTTTCCTGCATCGTATGAAATATTTACACCTCCATCATTTCCATTAATGATATGATTAGAATTATTAGGATTTATCCAAATTACATGATGATCTGCATGTACATTATCTCCTTGTATGGATCTAAATGTCTTCCCTCCATCTTCGGATAATATTATGGAAACACCTCCTGTAAAAATATGATTTGGATTTTTTTTATCTACCGCAATATTTGCAAAATAATAACCATAGGTATAGAATAAATCATCTATATATTTTTCATTTGTTTTTTTCCAGGTTTTTCCACCATCTTCTGTTTTATATACTTCTGCTCCTATTATCTCTGTTTCTAATAAGGTTTTGTTAAGGTCTTTTGGATTTATGTTTTGTAGACTAGGTCGTTTGTTTTGATTATCTAAAATAGCGTATATAACATTTTCATTGTACGAAGCTAGACCAATACGTCCTATACCTTCATTATGGGGAAATCCGTTATCTCCATTAGTCACACAATACCAAGTGGTGCCTCCATCCGTGCTTTTATAGATTCCAGAAGAGATACCACTACCTGAAAAGTGCCACGCTTTTCTATCACGTTGCCAGACGGAAGCGTATTGAATGGAAAAGTCATTAGGCGCATAAGTAACATCTATAACACCTGATTCATCATTTACAAATAATGTTTGCTTCCAGGTTTTGCCTCCATCGAGGGTTTTAAAAACACCTCTTTCATTATTTTTAGTATATAAATGACCAATAACTCCTACTATAATTTCATCTGAATTATCTGGATTTATAAGAATCTTACTGATATGATGTGATTCTTTTAATCCTACATTTTCCCAAGTTTTACCTTTGTCTTTAGATTTTAACAAGCCTATTCCTGCATAAGAAGAACGAGATGAATTAGCTTCCCCAGTACCTAACCAGATTGTTCCTGATCTCCAATCAACTGATACTGCTCCACAATTTTGTGTTGGAGCAGTATCTAAAATAGGTTCAAATGAGTTTCCATTATTATTTGTATACCAAAGTCCTCCTGAAGCATAAGCCACATAAAACTCCGTTGGGTTTTGAGGATTAACGGCAAGATCCACCACACGACCGCTCATAATAGTAGGGCCTATATTTTTTAAAATAAGCGATTTAAACCAAGAAGTTTTTTCTAATTCTTGTTTTTGTTTCCATGATTTATGAACTTCGTCACTATTTGTTTGTGTGTAAAGAATAGTTGACATAAACAAAAATAAAGGAATATAGAATTTCATTTTTTTATTGTTTTTAAGAATTTGTATAAAATTAATACAATAAACCTTTATAAATTTACAACTTGAAGAAGTTTAACTTTTATAGTCTATGGTTAAAACTAATAAACTACTTACTACAAATGATATTGATTTTTCAGATGTTATAAAACAATTTCAAAGTCATTTCAAACCACTATACTTAAAAAAGAATACGTTTTTTGTGGAACAAAACGAAATCTGTCGCTTTTTTTGTTTTATTACTTCTGGAATCTTACAACATGCTATAGAAATAGATCATGAAGAAAAAACAACTTATTTATCTCTAAAAAATACTTTTACAGCTTCTCTAAAGAGTTTTTTAACCCAAAGTCCTTCTCGAAAGCACATCAAAGCGCTTGTAAACACAGAACTATTGGTTATATCTTTAGAGGATTTTATGAAACTGAAAGAGGAAAATCCTGTTTTTAATCAATTTTATTATGATCTAATCGAAAGACAAAGTTGTCTAATAGATGATTATCGCATTGATTTATTAGCTTTAAGTCCAGAAGAACGATATAAGAAACTTTTAGAAAACGAACCTAAATTATTAAATGAAGTTCCTTTACATTACTTGTCCTCTTTTTTAGGAATTTCAAATAGGCACATGAGTAGAATAAGAAAGAATAGTTTATAAATAGCTGTAACAGATAGTCTTTTTTATAGCTAATATTAAAATTAAAAATTGCGCCATTTGGCTACTTATAAATAAAATCCGTTTGAGTACTTTTGGTTATCTAAAAAACATACAAATGAAATACTTACCAATAAACCGAGAGCTGTACATCAAAAATCGTAAAAACTTTATGGCTCAGATGAAATCAAACGGAGTAGCTGTATTTAATTCTAATGACATCTATCCTGTTAGTGCTGATAGTACTTTACCATTTGCACAACACCGTGATATTCTTTTTTTATCGGGTGTTGATCAAGAAGAAAGTATTCTAGTATTATTTCCTGATGCCCCTTATGAACATTTAAGAGAGATTTTATTTTTAAGAGAAACCAATGAGCATATTGCTATTTGGGAAGGAGAAAAATTAACTAAGGATCGTGCTTTTGAAATTTCAGGGATCAAATCTGTGTACTGGTTACAAGATTTCCATAAGGTATTGAAAGAGGTGATGATGTATGCGGATACAATGTACATTAACACAAACGAGCACTATCGGGCAAGTGTTGAAACAGAAACTCGTGAAGACCGCTTTATCAAATGGTGGAAAAACGAATATCCAGCGCATAAAGTTGAAAAATCAAATCCTATTCTACAAAGATTACGTTCTATAAAAGATTCTATTGAATTAGAATTAATACAAACTGCATGTAATATTACAGAAAAAGGAGTCCGTCGTATACTAGGTTTTGTAAAACCTGGCGTAACAGAGTATGAAATTGAGGCTGAATTTGCTCACGAGTTCTTACGAAACCGTTCTAAGGGTTTTGCTTATACGCCAATCATAGCTTCAGGAGCTAACGCTAATGTATTGCATTATATAGAAAACAACCAAATTTGTAAAGATGGCGATTTATTATTGTTAGATGTAGGGGCTGAATATGCTAATTATTCATCAGACTTGTCACGTACTATTCCTGTAAATGGTCGTTTTACTGAAAGACAAAAAGCTGTTTATAATGCTGTTTTAAAAGTAAAAAACGAAGCTACTAAATTATTGGTTCCAGGTGCTTTATGGAAAGAGTATCATGTAGAGGTTGGTAAAATAATGACATCTGAACTATTAGGCTTAGGTTTATTAGATAAAGCGGATGTGCAGAACGAAAATCCAGATTGGCCCGCTTATAAAAAATATTTTATGCATGGCACCTCACACCACATGGGACTAGACACCCATGACTATGGCTTGTTACACGAACCTATGCAAGCAAATATGGTATTTACTGTTGAACCAGGTATTTATATTCCAGCGGAAGGTTTTGGTATTCGTTTAGAAGATGATGTGGTTATTCAACCATCTGGTGAACCATTTAATTTAATGAAAAATATCCCTATTGAAGTGGATGAAATTGAGAGTTTGATGAATACTTAATTTTTAAATAACAAAAAAGGGAGGTGTCCTAAAAGAACGCAATCTTGTCATCTTGTATTAACAAAGAAAGGCTTGAACGAAGTGAACAAACGAATCACATAGTACTATCCGATCGTAGAAGTGACAAACTAGATGTTAACTTACACTTTTTAGACACCCCTTTTTTTATTTTTACCAAAATAAAAAAGCAATAGAAATGAAATATCTTGGAATTTTACTTATATTCTTAATCCCTTTTTCTTTACATTCTCAAGAAAAATTAACGCAAGATCTAGCTTTAAAGCTAAGTAAAATGCCATTGCATTGCATCAACACTCAATTTCCAAATAAAACTAATCATCTTTCAGATTCTGAGAAAGATGCTCTTTTATTGCCGAAAGATTTACACCCTTCCTTTTATGGTTGTTTGGATTAGCACAGTAGTGTACATGGTCATTGGATGTTGGTCAAACTTTTAAAAGATTTTCCGTCCATTGAAAACAAAAATGAAATAATCAATATTTTAAACCATTCTTTTCAAAAAGATAATATTCAAATAGAATCTGAATATTTTGGAAAATATACTGCTTCAAAAGGATTTGAAAGAACGTATGGTTGGGTTTGGCTTTTAAAATTAGATTTAGAATTAAGCACTTGGAATAACGATTTGGGGCAAAAATGGCATCAGGAATTACAGCCACTTACTCAAAAAATAGTAACCCTCTGGAAAGAATATTTACCCAAACAAACCTATCCTAATCGTACAGGAGTACACCCTAATACAGCTTTTGGATTATGTTTTGCTTATGATTGGGCTCATCACAACAAGGAACATGCTTTTTTAAATTTAATCATTAAAAAAAGCAATGATTTTTATTTAAAGAATATTCAAATACCATCACATTTAGAACCGGATGGTTCTGATTTTTTTTCACCAAGCTTACAAGCTGCTGACTTAATGACTAGAATACTTTCTATAAAAGAATATGAAACTTGGTTGGCAAAGTACTTAACAAAACAGGGTATAGAAAGACTATGCCAATCTCCTACTGTGAGTGATAGGAATGATTACCAAATAGTACATCTTGACGGATTGTCTTTTAGTCGTGCATGGAATATGAAAAAAATTGCCAAAAAATTACCCGATAATAACAAACTAAAGTTGAGGTTAAACACAACTGCTAACCAATTCATCAATAACTCTTTAAAGGTTATTTTTGATGGTGGGTATGGCGGGGAACATTGGTTGGCATCTTTTGCTATTTATGCTCTTTCTATAGAGTAATTAAAATTATAGATACTACTTTACTATTTTTGTAACATGAATTTCATTACTTACAAAAACACAAAAATTGCTTATTCCATTCAAGGAAACGGTTCAACTATAGTTTTACTCCATGGTTTTCTAGAAAATTCAAGCATGTGGGATTTTTACAAAGACGAGTTTTCTAAAGAATATCAAGTAGTTTGTATTGATTTATTAGGTCATGGAAAAACTGAATGTATAGGCTATATTCACACTATGGAGGATATGGCAGAAGTGGTATTTGCTATTTTATCTAGTTTAAGTATTAAAAAGGCAACTTTTGTAGGCCATTCCATGGGAGGATATGTTTCTTTAGCTTTTGCAGAAAAATACGCTGAAATGACAAGTGGTTTAGTCTTATTAAACGCTACAGCTTATGCTGATGATCACGAGCGCAAAATAAATCGTAATAGAGCCATCAAGATGGCACAAAAAGAATACAATTCTTTAATACAAATTTCTGTAGCAAATTTGTTTAGTACGGAAAACAGAGAACAACTTAGTAACGAAATAAACCAAGTAAAATTAGAAGCTCTTAAGACTCCTTTACAAGGTTATATTGCTTGTCAGGAAGGAATGAAAGCAAGAAAAAACCGTGTTAAGATTTTACAAACTGCATTCTATCCTACGTTACTCATTTTAGGTAAAAAAGACGGTATTCTTAATTACGATGAAAGTATTAAACAATTAGAAAATACTTCAACCGAATTAGTTACTTTGCCTGATGGACACATGAGTCATATTGAGAATAAAGGGGTGCTAGGTTCTATCCTAATAGATTTTTTTAAAAAATGTTAAACTATAGTTTCTTCAAAAGCTATTTCTTGATTCAAAATCAATAAAATCAGTTGAATTAATTCTGTTTTAAAACTTTCTAGAATTTCTGTTGTAATCTGGGTTTTAACTTCTTTTTCTACTTTGAGTCCGAAAGGCATAAAACCTGCTTTCATATTTTTAAATGATATAATTCCTACTTCTAAAGGAAATTCATTTAATTCTTTTTGATACATTAAGGCGTAACAGAGTAATTGGATAATTTTCTCATTTTTCAAATCAGTTGTCAAACCATCCCATAAAGTAATTTTAAGCGCGTTGGTTTCAACTTTTCCTGTTTTATAATCAATAATCCTTACTGTATTATTTCGAACCTCTATTCGATCTACATTTCCTGATAATTTGACAATATAGGGTAAACGAGGGTCTTGAATTTCAACTAGCAAAGTGGTTTCTAATTTTAGAACTTTTACTGCATCTCCTTCTTTTATATTCTTTTTTTCTTGTTTGAGAAAATTGGAAATATTTCGTTTAGCCACTTCATAGGCTAATAGATTTTTTCCTTTTTGCACCTCCCCTTCTTTATAAACTGCTTTGAATTGTTTGTAAACCTCATCATCAACAGAAATTAACATTTGTTGTATACTTTCTTCTGTTAGATATTTATCTAAATAAGGTTTATATAATTCCTCCAAAGTCTGATGAATAATAGTACCTAAAGTATTAAGTGCTATATTTTCTTCTACTTCTTCGCTTTCTCGGATTGATAAAATACGTTGAAAATAAAATTGAATAGGATTTCGCATATAAGCGGTTAAAGCAGATGGTGAAAAACCTTTATTGGAAGCAATTTCATATAATCGTTGCATTACTGCTTCTGATTTTTCAATTTTCAATGGTTGATAGGCAATGGTTGGAATTTCGGGTTGCATAGTTTTAAAAACCAACTGATGATTAGGTTGTTTTTCGACTTGTAATTGGGTTATAAATCGACTTTTTTCACCTCCATCTAAACCATCATTTTCTGTGTTGTAGATTAAAAAAATATTTTTAGCACGTAAGATCAAATGGTAAAAATGATACGTATAAATGGCATCTTTTTCTTTAAAGGTAGGCAAGCCTATTTCTCGCTTTACATCGTATGGAATAAAACTATTGGTAGATTTACCAGCGGGAAATTTTCCTTCATTCATAGAAGTGATGATAACTGTTTCAAAATCTAGAACACGGCTTTCTAATACTCCCATTATTTGTAAACCTGACAAGGGTTCTCCTTCAAAAGAAACTTCTGCTAAATCAATTATTTGTTTATAAATAGAGTATAATGCAACTGGTGATTGTACAAAATCATTTTTTTCGCAATAGGAAATCAATTTATTCATTACTTTATAGATGGCATATAAGAATGTCTTGGTAATTTTATCTTCTTGTGTATTATCAGAAAGACATTGTTTTATATGTAATAATATAAGACCTAATCGCTGAGCAATAACCAATGCTTTTCCGTCCCATCTTTCAAATAATAAATTAAATAAATCGGATGAATTAGTATGAAGAGTGAGTAAACGTTCTTGGGTAATAAAAGTAAGATTATTCTTTTTTATTATTTGAATTAAGTCTTTTGCTTTTAAAAAACTCTCAATAATAGGATTTGATAAAATGTCTAGTATATCTTTATAATAAAACACATAACTAGTAGCATTTCGTTGAATAGCATTAGTGTGCATTTTAAAAAGCTTGTTCAATAAAATTTGTATTGGGTTATTACGCGCAGAGTATCCCATTGTAATATTTAAACTTGAAACCTCTTCAGGTAATGAATGCAAGGTGGGAACTAATAAATTTTCATCTCCTAAAACCAAAGCTACTTTATTTAGTGAGTTGGGATCTGTACTTACTATATTTTGAATAATATTAGATACAATTTTAGACTGCCCAATTGATTTTGATGAACCTATGATTTCTATTTTTTTTTCTTGTGAAAACTCATCTATAATCCAATCCAAAAGATTGTTTTTATAATGTCCCCATTGCATTTTAAATTTACGAATGAAGAGACCTGCATCGTGATGTGGATCGTTTAAAAAAACACGATCTATATCCCAAAGAATTTCAGCTTTATCAATGGCCACCAAGTGTTGAATTATTTTTTCTTCTGCTTGATTAAGTGCGTTAAATCCTGCGAAGATTAGTTTTTGTGCTTTCAGTTGTTGCGCAAAAAATTCTAAGTTTTCAACGGCTTCTTTATAAATTAATCCTTGATAACCAACTCCTTTAGACAGGAGTGATTCATAATATTTTTGATAATAATTAGGGACTTTATCCCAAAATAAAATTTGTTTATGAATTAGTTCTGTTTTTTGATTGGGTTCTAAATTCCAACGTTTTAAAACTTCTATTTCTTTTAAATAAGAAAACACATAATTGGGTTTGATCAAATAGCGATCAATTTCGTTAAAATCTTGTAATAGGATTTTGGCCCAATTAGAAAACTGTTCAAAATCTTGTTGTTCATCTATTGGGGTTATTTCAAGATAAATATCATAAAAAGCAAATAGTAACTCAATATTGTCTAGGGGACGGATTCCTGCTAAGTCTTGTATAAATTCTTCAATACTTATAATAGTGGGTGCAAAGGCATATTGGGAAAAATATTGTTTTATTTTGTCTAATAAAAAGACTCTTGCTCTTTTATTAGGTAAAACTATTACAATATTTTCTAAATCGTTTGAATATTTATTAAAAAGGAAAAAAGTTAGCTTATCGAGAAACGTAATCATGCGATAAAAATAAAAAAACGCCTCGAAAATTGAGGCGTTTTTAAAGAATATTATAAAGAAAATTATTTTACTAATTTCACTTCAACTCTTCTGTTTAAAGCTTTGTTTGCTTTAGTAGTGTTAGGAGCTACTGGTTTAGTATCACCATAACCTTCTGAAGTTAAACGATCAGCAGCAATACCTTTAGACTCTAAGTAAGATTTAACAGCTGCTGCTCTTTCTTTAGATAATTGTAAGTTTTTATCTTTTTTACCTACGTTATCTGTATGCCCTTCAATAGAGAATTTAGAGCTTGGGTACTCGTTTAAGATAGCTGACATAGCTTCTAAAACTGGGAATGTTTGTTGTTGGAAACTAGCTTTACCTGTATCGAATAAGATTGTTTTAGCATAGTCATTTAATTTTTTAACAACTTCTTCGCTTACTTCTGGACAACCATTGTTAGCTACAGTACCTTTAACTGATGGACATTTATCGTCTTTATCTAAAACTGAGTCACCATCAGTATCTGGCCAAGGACAACCTGCGTTATCTCTAGGACCTGCTTGGTTAGGACATTTATCTTTGTTATCAGCTACGCCATCACCATCAGCATCAGGACAACCTTGTAAGTTAGCTAAACCTTTAACTTCTGGACAAGCGTCATCTTTATCAGCGATACCATCACCATCACCATCAGGACAACCGTTTAATTCTTTTAAACCAGCTACATCTGGACAAGCATCATCTTTATCTTGAATACCGTCTTTATCTGTGTCAGGACAACCGTTGAATTCTTTTAAACCGGCTACATCTGGACAAGCATCGTATTTATCATAGATACCGTCATTATCTGTATCTTTACCTCCGAATTGGAAAGTTAAACCTGCCATATTTTGGAATACTGAAGGAACATCAACTCTATCAGCAAAAGATTTTTTGTATGTAGTACTAAAAGAAAGACCTACTTGTTCAGTTAACCAAAAAGTTAATCCTGCTCCAGCATTTGCATTTCCTCCAGATGATTTTCCAAAGAAAGTGTATCCACCACCTAAGTGTAAAGATGGATCAAACCATTTTACTCCAATTAGGTTTTTGAAGCTATAACCAATTTTACCATCAATTCCGTAATACATTACGTCTGGATTAGCAACTTGTATAGATTGGTTTCTATCAACATAGTCAAACTTGGTGATTTTGTTAACAGATCCGATTACTCCAAACGACCAGTTTCCTCCTACGTTTCTAGTAACAGATAAATAAGAAACAGATGGAATAATATTTTGGTCTCTGTCAAAATGTCTGAAACCAGCAAATTTATCTAAGAATCCTTCCTTAGAATCAAAAGCTCCCTCTGGTCCAGCACTCGTTCTAGTGTCTACAGAATTCACACCGAATGATATCGCCCATGGATTATCACTGCTCTGTGCATTAGCACCTAGACCAGCAACCATCATCATAGAAACAAAAAGTTTGTTAACATGTTTCATACTAAATTTTTATTTGATTACAATACGTTATTGTCAGCAAATGTAATAGATAGGTACTTAATTACAAAATCTATTTCAAAAAAAATACAGGTATTAGTAATTTTTCTACAGTATTATTTTTAATTCTTTACCTACTTTGATAAAAGATTTTATGGCCTTATCTAAGTGTTCTTTGGTGTGTCCAGCTGATAGCTGTACTCTAATACGTGCTTTATCTTTAGGCACTACTGGATAGAAAAAACCTATAACATAAATACCTTCTTCTAATAATTTATCTGCCATGGTTTGTGACAACTTAGCATCATATAACATAACAGGTACTATTGCAGAATCTCCGTCTATAATATCAAATCCTGCTTTTTTCATTCCTTCTTTGAAATAATTAGTGTTCCATTCTAATTGATCGCGCAATGAAGTATCTTTTTCTAATAATTCAAAAACTTTTAAAGAAGCTCCTACAATGGCTGGAGACAATGAATTTGAAAATAAATAAGGTCTTGAACGCTGGCGTAAAATTTCGATAACTTCTTTTTTAGCTGTTGTATAGCCTCCCATTGCACCACCTAAAGCTTTTCCTAAAGTTCCTGTAATAATATCCACACGTCCCATTACGTCTTTAGCTTCTAAAGTACCTTTACCTGTTTGCCCTATAAAACCTGCCGCATGACATTCGTCTACCATTACCATTGCATCGTATTGCTCTGCTAAATCACAAATTTTATCTAAAGGTGCTACTAATCCATCCATAGAAAAAACACCATCTGTTACGATTAGTTTAAATCTATGACCTGCTTCATTTGCTTTTTTTAACTGTTGCTCTAAATCCGCCATATTGTTATTTTCATAACGATAACGGGCAGCCTTACATAAACGTACTCCATCAATAATAGAGGCATGATTTAAACTATCTGATATGATACAATCTTGTTCACTTAATAAGGGTTCAAAAACACCTCCATTTGCATCAAATGCTGCCGCGTATAAAATAGTATCTTCTGTTCCGTAAAATTTAGCAATAGCAGCTTCTAAATCTTTATGAATATCTTGTGTCCCACAAATAAAACGAACAGATGACATACCAAATCCATGTGTATCTAATGCGTCTTTAGCTGCTTGTACAACTTCAGGATGTGATGATAATCCTAAATAATTATTAGCACAGAAATTAAGAACTGTTTTACCATTTACTGTTATTTCTGCTCCTTGTGGCGAGGTAATAATTCTTTCTTTTTTATACAATCCATTAGCTTCTATGCTTGCTAATTCTTCTTTTAAAAAATCTTTAATCTTTCCGTACATATTTTTAAGTTCAAAGTTTTAAGTACAATGCTGAGATGTATTTTGGTTACAAAAAAATCTTCAACTTTCTTTTTTAAGCTACAAATTTACCACTTCCACCTTTTCACCAACATAAACCAGTGATTTTTTTTCGATTTGATATCCCATTTCACTTAATGCTTTTTCATAATCCAGAAGTTGTTGAATATATTTTGGATGAGGTGTACCTGTTTTATAATCCAACAAAAAAGCTTTCTTTTTATTTATAACTATTCTATCGGGGATATGATTTGACTCGCCTTTTTTTAGAATTGCTTTTTCATTATATACCACAACATCTTGAGTAAAAAAAACTGCTAATTCGGGATGTTCTATTATTTCTGTCAAAGTCGTTTTTATTTGATCTTCTTGTGATTTAATAATCAAACCATTTTCAACGGCTTTAATTAGGGCAAGTTCTATATCATTTTTTGTTTTTATGTACGATAATATTTCATGCAAAGTATTACCAAATTCTATAGCTTCTAGCTGTTTACTTCCCCACATCATAGCTTCTCGTTGAGCAATCTTAATAGCATCTGTATTAATTGTGGTTGTTATAGGCGGAATAACTTCTACTGGATTGACTATAGAATGTGCAGTAGATACTCGTTCTGGATTTCCAAAGTTGTATGATTGTTTTTCTTTATCAAATTCTTCTTGGCTTTCAACATATTCTATAAAAAAGGAAGCTAAAGTATTAGGTAAATTTCCTTGTTTGTTCCGTTCTTTCCATGAGGATATAATATATAATTGCTCTTCAGGTCTGGTTAAGGCCACATAAAGGACATTTATATTATCTAACAAATCTTCTTGTATTTTTTGTTGATATACTTCAAAAGCTTTTAAACCATAATTTGTAACTTTACTAGATTTATCTATCAAGAACTTTTCTACTTCTTTTGTTTCTTCTGGCGCATCTAGCCACATTTTTTCTCGTTTGTTCCGACTGTAATTTTCATCCGCAAAAGGAAAAATAACGACTGGAAATTCCAATCCTTTTGATTTATGTATTGTCATAATCCGGATTGCATTAGCTCCTTCTGATGTGGGTACACTTAACTTGTGCCCATTTTTTTCCCAATAATGTAGAAAATCAGGTATTGAAAATTGATTTTTTACATCTTTTTCTAATACAATATCTAGGAAATACTGTACATAAGCATTGTTTTTTTTTGCAGGAATGCCGTTTAAAATAATGTGTTCAACTAATTCGTATAACGATTTGCGGCGTATATTTTTAAAATCAATTGTTATTTGAAAATCTACTAACCATTTTTGTAATATTTCCTCATCTAATTTCTTTATTCCTTCTGCTATAAAATCATGGATAGGCAATACTGTATTAAATTCTGTAGCTAAGTAATACAATGCTAAGGCTAATGCTTCTCGATCTTTTGTATTGGTAAGATAACGAAGCATATTTAACAAAAACTGTACTTCCGAAGCTGTTTCGAGTAATAAACTTTCTGAAGAAATAACAGGTATATCTTGTTTGGTTAAATAATTAGCTAACAAAACACCTTTATTGTTACTTCTAACCAAAATAACTATTTCATTATAAGAGTATCCTTTTTGTTGAATTTCTAAAATAGTTTGCCAAGTCTTCTTTAGATACAAATCATCTTGCGAGATTTCTTCCTCATCGTCTAAGTTTATATCTGTTGCTTTAGGTAAAAAATGAATACTTACAAAACCTCCTTTTTTATTTTTAGTTTTCTGAAAACTTTTGTTTTCATATAAGTCTTTATAAGAATCTTCCTCAAACTTGAAAGATAAATGCTTAAAAAAGGCGTTATTAAAGTAAATTATATTTTCGCAACTTCTATAATTGGTATCTAAATCTACTACCCTTTTATCTTTATTACTGAAAGGGTTGGTTTGATGGGCTAAACTGATAAACTGTTCTGCTTTTCCGCCTCTCCAACGATAGATAGACTGCTTGGGATCGCCCACTAGAAGTAACGATCCTCGTACACCTTGCAAATCTTCACTTGAAAGAGCATTATCTATCAAAGGAATTAGATTTTGCCATTGCATTTCAGATGTATCTTGAAACTCGTCTATAAAAAAATGTTTATATTTTTCTCCCAGACGCTCATATATAAAGGGTGCAGGTTGGTTCTGAATTTGTTCATTAATTAATTTATTAAATTCTGCAATTGACAAGATTTGTTGGTCTTCTTGTATACTTTTTAATTGATTACTAACCGTGTTTAATAAAGATAAAGGTGTAATATTTTTTAAAAAAGCATCATATAGATCTTTCTTTTGAAATTGATTATAAATACCTTCTAAGACTTTTAATAATTCAGGAATACAAGATTCTATAAGGGTTTTATCTTTAGCTGCTTTATTAACTTTTATGTCATCAAATTCATGATAGGTTTTATTAGTTGGGTTAAATTTTCCTTCTGCTATTCCTTGTATATGTTTTGGAAAATGTCCTGCTGAAAATGATTTTAAATCAATTCCTTTATTTTCAATCCATTCTAATAATAAAGCTGCTTGACTCTTTGTTTCTTGAAGAATCCGTTCACATTGTTCTAACAAACGATTTCTTAACACTACAAAGTCTTGAATAGACTTATCTTTTAGTAGGGCTATTTCTTCTCGACTGTTTTCATTTGTAATTAATTTTCCTGTATTAAAAATTTCATTAGACACATCCCAAGATTTATCATCATCTGTCTTTTCCATTGTAAAATCAACCAACAACTTAGTTAATTCTGGATCATTACCCGCTTGGGCTACTATGGCATCTACGGCTTCTTGAAGTAAATTATCTGTATCTAAAGAAACCTCAAAAGTTATGGGTAAATTCAAATCAATTGCAAACGAACGGATTACTTTATGTGTAAACTTGTCAATCGTTGAAATATCAAAAGCGGCATAATTGTGAATTAGGTTTTTAATAATTGTTTGTGCTTTTGTTGTAATTTGATTTAGACTTAATCCTGTATCAGCCGCAATATCTTGCATCAGATCAAGTGTTTTAGGAGCTGGATTATTGCTGGTAAAATCAAAAAGACTATTTACAATTCTGCTTTTCATTTCATGAACAGCTTTATTGGTAAAAGTAATAGCTAGAATATTTCGATACGCATCTTCTTTTGAGGATAATAAAATAATTTTCAAATATTCTTTAACTAGAGTATATGTTTTACCTGCTCCTGCTGATGCATTATAAATAGTGAAAGCGGAATTTTGTCTAGTCATTTAAAAAAAATTAAAAAGAATATTTTATCTACTCTTAATTTCATAAGCAGATAAAACACTGATAAAAAAGTAGTTAAATACTATTTAGTAAGAAATAAATAATAACTATTTCTTTATCCAAAGTTAATTGATTAATTTTGATTTCAAATTTATTAATTATTTAAAACAATAATATTATGGCATTTGAATTACCGCAATTACCTTACGCATACGATGCGTTAGAACCTCATATTGATGCGAGAACTATGGAAATACACCATACAAAACACCATAATGCTTACACGACTAACTTAAATGCAGCAGTTGCTGGCACTGAATTAGAAGGTAAGTCAATAGAAGAAATCCTGAAAAATTTAGATATGACAAAAGCTGCCATTCGTAATAATGGAGGTGGTTTTTACAATCACAACTTATTCTGGACTGTGATGTCTCCAAATGGTGGTGGAGAGCCTACAGGCGAATTAGCTGAAGCTATTGATTCAGCTTTTGGAAGTTTTGCTGCATTTAAAGAGGCTTTTACAAAAGCAGGTGCTACACAATTCGGTTCAGGGTGGGCTTGGTTATGTGTAAAAGAAGGCAAATTAGAGGTTTGTGCAACAGCTAACCAAGACAATACATTAATGCCAGGTATAGGTTGTGGCGGCACACCAATCTTAGGAATGGATGTATGGGAACATGCTTATTACCTAAACTATCAAAACCGTCGTCCTGATTATATGGAAGCTTTTTTTAATGTAATTAATTGGGCAGAAGTAACCAAACGTTATAACGAAGCAAAATAAAACAAAAAGGGTGTCCGAAAAATCAAAAGTGCACGATCTTGCCTTTCCTACAAAAGAGAGGCTCGAACGAGGCAAATCAAACAATATTGATTCCTTATTTTTTGGACACCTTTTTTATTTAAATTGTATTACACCAAATGGTGTTACGCAGTAATCTAACATAATATCAGAAGTACTAACATCAGATATTAACTCCTCGGGATCAAAATAAGAAAGTCCTATTTTTATTGTTTCAGGTTTACAAACTGATAAGAATTGATCATAAAATCCTTTTCCATAACCTACACGATTTCCTTTCTTATCATAC
This sequence comes from Flavobacterium sp. TN-1, assembly GCF_052828645.1. Classification (NCBI taxonomy): domain Bacteria; kingdom Pseudomonadati; phylum Bacteroidota; class Flavobacteriia; order Flavobacteriales; family Flavobacteriaceae; genus Flavobacterium; species Flavobacterium sp. TN-1. The sequence goes on along the minus strand of NZ_CM128253.1, from coordinate 971,861 downwards.
GCTAATAAAGGCACAAAAACTACATTTATTTTAGAAACAGGAACCTCTATACCTTCTACTGGTTCAGGAATACCATAATCATTCACTTGAAACTGTGTATTATCCGTTAAAAGATAATGAGTCATTTCTCTAGTCTCAAAATTAGATTTAGAAACTACCACTTCTTTATCTCTACCTGATAAAATCTGAAGGATAAATTCAGTATTAATTTCTTTTTGTTTTTCAATAGGTAAAAAAAGATGAAAATACGTTTTATCCCAAATGGGTAAATCTAAACAATGATTAGCTATACTCAAACTATCATTCATAATTTCATCAAAAACAAGCGATTTACGCAATGTTTTATACTTTTCTCGAAGGTCTTTTTTATTCATAAGACAAATTTAACAGAAAATAAATTAAATTTGTTTGTTTTTCATATACTAAACTACCCGTATGAGCTCTTCACTTGAACTTCAAATTCAAACACTACCTGATCAACCAGGTGTCTATCAATATTTTGATAAAGAAGGAAAGATTTTATATGTTGGAAAAGCAAAAAATTTAAAGAAACGAGTTTCTTCCTATTTCACTAAAACACATGATACAGCAAGAATTAATGTTTTAGTAAAAAAAATTACCGAAATTAAACACATTGTAGTTCCAACCGAAACAGATGCTTTATTACTAGAGAACAATCTGATAAAAAAACTACAACCTCGTTATAACATTAACCTAAAAGATGACAAAACCTATCCTTGGATTTGCATTAAAAATGAAGCTTTTCCCAGAATATTCCCTACAAGAAGAATGATTAAAGATGGATCTGAATATTTTGGCCCTTATACAAGTTTTAAAACAGTAAATACTATTTTAGAACTCATAAAAGAGCTTTATCCTTTACGTACTTGTAGTTATGATTTGAGCCAATCTAATATTAGATCTGGAAAATTCAAAGTTTGCCTCGAGTATCATATAGGTAATTGCAAAGGACCTTGTGAAGGCTATGAAACACAAGTTCGTTATCACGAACAAGTAAATGCTATTCGAGAGATTTTAAAAGGAAATTTTAAAGATTCTTTACGCGACTTCAAAAAAATGATGCAAGAATTGGCTATGAACTTGCAATTTGAAGAAGCTCAAAAAATAAAAGAAAAAATAGAAGTTTTAGAAAATTATCAAGCTAAATCAACTATATTAAATCCTAAAATCACTAATCTGGATGTCTTTTCAATTATTTCTGATGAAACAATGGCTTATATTAATTTTTTACAAATATCACATGGTGCCATTGTTCGATCTCATACAATGGAAATTAAGAAAAAATTAGAAGAAACCGATTCAGAGCTTTTAGAATTGGGTATTATTGAACTACGTGAACGTTTTCATTTGAATGCCAAAGAAATCATTGCTCCTTTTGAAGTAAATCTAGGAGATAAAATAACCGTGACTATTCCGAAATCTGGCGATAAAAAACAAATTTTAGACCTTTCAGAACGCAATGCTAAATATTACCGTTTAGATCAACTGAAACAAATTAAAATCGTAGATCCCGAAAGACATACTAATAGACTAATGGCACAGATGCAAAAAGATCTGCGTCTGAGCGTTGAACCCCGCCATATAGAATGCTTTGACAATTCTAACATACAGGGGACTAATCCTGTTTCCGCCTGTGTTGTCTTTAAAAACGGAAAACCTAGTAAAAAAGACTATCGCCATTTTAATATCAAAACAGTAGAAGGCCCCAATGATTTTGCTTCTATGGAAGAAGTAGTCTACAGAAGATACAAACGCCTGTTAGAAGAACAAGAACCCTTGCCTCAACTTATCATTATAGATGGAGGAAAAGGTCAACTCTCTTCCGCTTTAAAAAGTTTAGATGATTTAGGCTTAAGAGGAAAAATAGCTATAATAGGTATTGCTAAAAAATTAGAAGAAATTTTTTACCCTGGAGATTCCATTCCTTTATATCTTGATAAAAAATCAGAAACACTAAAAACCATCCAACATTTACGAAATGAAGCTCACCGATTTGGTATTACCTTTCATAGAGATAAACGAAGCAAAAATGCAATACAATCAGAATTAGAACTAATTTCAGGAATAGGTGAAAAAACAAGAGAAATATTGCTAAAGCACTTTAAAAGTGTAAAAAGAATTAAAGAAGCAACAGAAAAAGAAATTTCTGACGTTATAGGACTTTCAAAAGCCAAAAAAATTCACGACTTTTATGCTAAAAAATAGCTATATGTCTAACCTAAAATCTACTAGTTGTTTGGCAACTATATTCTCCTTAAGGTTCATTGCTTATCTTATTTTTTTTAACACAACTCTTTCCGCACAAGAACTCAACAAAAAACCTAAAATTGGTCTTGTTCTAAGCGGTGGTGGGGCTAAAGGACTCGCGCATATTGGCGCATTAAAAGAAATTGAAAGAGCAGGAATTAAAATAGATTATATAGGAGGTACAAGTATGGGGGCTATTATAGGTGGACTATATGCTTGTGGATATACAGCACATGAACTTGATTCTATCTTTAGCGAAACAGATCCAGACTCTATACTACGAGACAGAATACCTAGAGATAATCAAACTTTTTATGAAAAATACAACAATGAAGTATATGCTGTAACGCTTCCTTTTCAAAAATTAAGAATATCAGTTCCCAAAGGAATTTCAAAAGGTCTTTACAATTTTAACTTGATTAGCAAATTAACTCATTCATACCGACATATTACGGATTTTAGTTTATTAAAAATCCCTTTCTTATGTATCACTACTGATTTAGAAACAGGTCAAGAAATAGTTTTAAAAAAAGGAAACTTACCATTAAGTTTATCCGCAAGTGGTGCCTTTCCCTCTTTATATTCTCCTGTACAAATAGAAAATCGTTTTTATATAGATGGTGGAGTAACTAATAACTTTCCCGTTGAAGAAGTAAAAAAAATGGGAGCCGATATAATCATAGCCATAGACGTACAAGATAACCTCAAAGATATTGATAACATAAGTGGAGCTACAGGTATATTATCTCAAATATCAAACTTTAGTACGTTACAAAATATTGAAAAGAAAAAACAATTAATTGATGTATATATTAAACCTAATATTAATCCCTATTCTGTCATTTCTTTTGAAGAAGGCAAAGAAATAATCCAAACAGGTGTAGATGCCTGTAAACCTCATTGGGAAAAATTAAAATCGTTAGGCATACACATTCCATCCTTTTCAAAAAAAGAAAAAGAAAACACATTAGATATAAATGGTATAGGCATTGAAGGATCTAAAAACTATACTAGAAGTTATTTTTTAGGAAAACTACGTTTTCTTCCTGAAAACAAAATTACTTACAATCAGTTACAGTCAGGATTAAACAATTTAAACGCTACCCAAAACTTTACCTCTATTACCTATGAATTTATTAAAAATAAAAACAAAGATGATTTAATTATCAATGTTGTTGACAATCCCATAAAGACCTATCTTAAATTAGGTTTACATTATGATAATATTTTTAAATCTGGAATATTATTCAACGTTACACAAAAAAAATTAATTTTTAAAAACGACGTAGGTTCTTTAGACTTAATACTAGGAGATAATACACGTTTTAACCTTGATTATTACATTGATAACGGATACCGTTGGAGTTTTGGTTTTAAAAGCAATTATGATCAATTTAATAGAAACAGTAACATAGATTTCAAAGGAAACGAGCTGATAAATCATATCAAAAGAGATCCCATTGAAATTAGTTACAAATCATTATCAAATAAAACATACCTACAAACAATTTTTGCACAAAAATTCTTAATTGGTGCAGGAATAGAACATAAATACATAGATATAACATCCAATTCAACAGGTACTCTTTCTCCGCAATTAGATAAAAGCCATTATTTGAGTGCAATAGGATTTATGAGATTTGACTCGTTCGATAATAAATACTTTCCAAAGTCAGGTTGGTACTTTTTTGGTGACATTAACAGCATTTTTCATTCATCAAACTATTCAGATGATTTTGAAAAAGCTTCACTATTCATGGCAGATATGGCATACGTAAAAACATTTTGGAATCATTTTTCTCTAAAAATACAATCAGAAGGAGGCTTTACTATAGGAAAAAAACTTAATCATATTAATGATTTTATATTAGGAGGGTATGGATTTCATCATTTTGGAAATTTCAAACCTTTTTTAGGATATGATTTCTTATCAAAAAGTGGAGATAGTTATGTAAAAGGAAGTTTAAGTTGCGATTATATATTTTATAAAAAACATCATCTTAACTTTACTGCTAATTTTTCTAATATAGGAAAAAAAATATTTGATAATGGAGAATGGATTACAAAGCCTGACTATACAGGATATGGAATAGGATATGGATTGGAAACGCTCATTGGTCCCATTGAAATTAAACATTCTTGGTCTTCTGAAACTGCTAAACATTATACTTTTTTCAGTATAGGGTTTTACTTTTAGATTTTATGTTAAAGATTTCTATAAAATTCAATTTTATTGGTTTATTATTTGTAAAAAAGCTATTTTTGAAACGATATAAACCAAACTTTTAAATTTTATGTCTATTTGGAAAAGAAAATCTATTGATCTTTTATTAGCCGAGGCTTCTGACTCAGAAAAAGGTCTAAAAAGAACTCTGTCTTCTGGTGCCTTAGTTGCCTTAGGAATTGGAGCAATTATAGGGGCAGGACTATTTTCATTAACAGGTATTGCTGCTGCTGAAAATGCAGGACCCGCTGTAACTCTATCTTTTGTTCTAGCTGCAATTGGTTGTGCTTTTGCTGGATTATGTTATGCTGAATTTGCTTCAATGATTCCAGTTGCAGGAAGTGCGTATACTTATTCTTATGCTACTATGGGCGAATTCATGGCATGGATTATTGGCTGGGATTTAGTATTAGAATACGCATTAGGTGCAGCAACAGTAGGAGTAAGCTGGTCTCGATATTTTCTAGAATTATTAAATAAATTTGGAATTCATTTACCTCATAGCTTAATATGTTCACCTTGGGAAACTCTAAAATTAAGCGACGGTACAGTCATAGAAGGAGGTGTTATAAATTTACCTGCTGTTCTTATAGTTTCATTACTTTCCTTACTATTAATTAGAGGTACAAAAGAATCCGCAAACTTAAATAACTTCCTAGTAATTTTAAAAGTTACCGTTGTAATACTTTTCATCATATTAGGATGGAATTATATCAACCCTAACAATTACACCCCATATATTCCTGAAAATACAGGAGTAAAAGGTCAATTTGGATGGTCAGGTATTGCTGCTGGTGCCGCAACTGTATTCTTTGCTTTTATAGGTTTTGATGCTGTATCAACAGCAGCCCAAGAAGCAAAAAACCCACAAAAAGGTATGCCAATAGGTATATTAGGTTCTTTAATTGTTTGTACAATATTATATGTTCTTTTTGCACATGTTATGACAGGTTTAGTACCTTATTATGAATTTGCTGGAGATGCAAAACCAGCTGCAACTGCATTTGCTAAAACTCCTTATACATTTTTACAAACAGGCCTTATAGTTGCCGTATTAGCAGGCTATACCTCTGTAATGTTAGTTATGCTAATGGGACAAAGTCGCGTGTTTTACACAATGAGTAACGACGGCTTATTACCAAAGTTTTTCAGCACTATTCATCCTAAATTCAGAACCCCTTGGAAAACAAATATATTTTTCTTAATCTTTGTTAGCATCTTTGCTGGTTTTGTTCCTGTGTCTGATTTAGGTCACATGGTAAGTATAGGAACTCTTTTGGCCTTTGTTTTAGTATGTATTGGCGTACTGGTAATGCGTGTTAAAATGCCTGACATTCCAAGAGCGTTTAAAACTCCATTAGTACCATTCGTTCCTATTGCAGGTATTTTGGTGTGTTTGTATTTAATGTATTCATTACCACTTGAAAGCTGGATGCGTTTAGTTATTTGGATGGCATTGGGTGTCATTATATACTTTATATACGGCAAAAAAAATAGTAAGCTTAATAAAGAATAATAAATTTATTTATACCTTTTAAAAACCCAAGTTAAAAATTCTTAACTTGGGTTTTTTATACCCTAATTTTAATTCTATATTACGCATTAGAAATGGATTAGAATCTAGAAAAGCACTCCATTTTTACCTTCCATGCAAAACTATAGCTATAGCACAAAATTTCCGTGCCTTTTTACTTTCTCCTTTTTCCTAATATAAAATATGGGGAAGCAAAAAACACATCAGAATATTAAACACAAATCTTTTAAAATCTCTAAAAGGTCACTAAGATGATTTTATAACTATAATTTACATCCTTCTTTAAAAATCATTAATACAAAAAAAGGCGATCAGAAATGATTGCCTTTTGATTATAAATTATTGTTCTTATTAATCATTTAATTTTAATACTGCCATGAATGCTGATTGTGGAATTTCTACGTTTCCTACTTGACGCATACGCTTTTTACCTTGTTTTTGTTTTTCAAGAAGTTTACGTTTACGTGATATATCACCTCCATAACATTTAGCTGTTACGTCTTTACGTAAAGCTTTAATGGTTTCACGAGCAATAATCTTAGCACCAATAGCAGCTTGGATAGGAATTTCAAATTGCTGGCGTGGGATTAACTCTCTTAATTTTTCACACATTTTTTTACCAATATGATACGCATTATCTTCATGAATTAAAGCAGACAAGGCATCTACATTCTGTGCGTTTAATAATACATCTAAACGAACTAACTTAGAAGTACGCATTCCTATAGGGTGATAATCAAAAGAAGCATACCCTTTAGAGACCGTTTTTAAGCGATCATAGAAGTCAAAAACGATTTCAGCTAAAGGCATATCAAAATTTAATTCAACACGCTCAGGAGTCAAATAAGTCTGATTTGTAATTTGTCCTCTTTTTTCAATACATAAGCTCATAACATTACCTACGAAATCTGATTTGGTAATAATAGTTGCTTTTATAAATGGTTCTTCAACTCTATCTAATTTAGAAGGTTCTGGCAAATCAGACGGGTTGTTCACAATAAATGATGTTTCAGGATCTTTTTTTGTGTAAGCTAAATACGAAACGTTAGGTACTGTAGTAATTACAGTCATATTAAATTCACGTTCTAAACGCTCTTGAATAATTTCCATGTGTAGCATCCCTAAGAAACCGCAACGGAAACCAAATCCTAAGGCTGCTGAACTTTCGGGAGCAAAAACTAATGAGGCATCATTTAGCTGCAATTTTTCCATTGAGGCACGCAATTCTTCATAATCTTCTGTATCTACTGGATAAATTCCAGCAAAAACCATGGGTTTAACATCTTCAAAACCATGAATCATATTAGTAGTAGGTGTTTTAGCATCTGTAATAGTATCCCCTACTTTAACTTCTTTAGCTTCTTTTATTCCTGAAATTAAGTATCCAACATCCCCTGTAGAAACAACGTTTTTAGGAACTTGGTTTAATTTTAAAGTACCTATTTCATCTGCAAAATATTCATTGCCTGTAGCCATGAATTTAATTTTTTGCCCTTTTTTAATTTCACCATTTTTTACTCGGAAAATAACTTCAATACCTCTAAACGGATTGTATACTGAGTCAAAAATTAAGGCTTGCAAGGGCTCTTCTGGGTTTCCTTCTGGAGCTGGAATACGCTCTACTATAGCTTCTAATATTTTATCTACACCAAATCCCGTTTTTCCAGAAGCATGAATAATATCTTCTAACTTACATCCTAATAATTCTACTATATCATCACTCACTTCCTCTGGATTAGCACTTGGCAAATCAACCTTGTTTAAAACAGGAATAATTTCTAAATCATTCTCTAATGCTAGGTATAAGTTAGAAATCGTTTGTGCTTGTATACTTTGTGCCGCATCTACAATCAATAAAGCACCTTCACAAGCAGCAATTGAACGTGAAACTTCATAGGAAAAATCCACGTGTCCTGGCGTATCAATTAAATTTAAGATGTATTGCTCTCCTTTGTAATTGTATTCCATTTGGATGGCGTGACTTTTGATGGTAATCCCGCGTTCGCGCTCTAAATCCATATTATCTAACAACTGTGCTTGTGCTTCACGAGCCGTTACAGTTTGCGTGGCATCTAATAAACGGTCGGCCAAGGTACTTTTACCATGGTCAATATGTGCAATAATGCAAAAATTTCTAATTTTCTTCATCGTTTTTACCTTCCAAAAAATTGCGGAATCTTTAATATGCAAATATAATCAAATTCACATATTTCAACTAGAATTACAAATTCATTTATTAATCCTATCCTTTTCTTTGTGTTTTTATAAAAAATTAGGTATTACCTCTTCTATCATAATTCAATATTAATGTATAAATATAGGCAAAAACATTATTTTCATTTAAAAACACGATGTACAAAAAAACTAATTTATACCATTTCAACTTTGAAATTTCATTATAATACTATTTTTAACCTTGAGACTGTCCAAAAAGTTCGCAATCTTGTTCATTTAGACCAAAGGGAGAAATCACATAATATTGATTATGAAACTCCTCCATACGTAGGAGTGACAAACCGCATGCTGATTTAGACACTATTCTACAAAAGCAGTAAAAATTAGTATTGATTCTCGATGCGCTTCGCGCTCGAACTAACGATGATTTCAATTATATACTCAACCGTTTGTTAGGGTTATTTCTAAAATAAAAAAATGTATCGAGAACTTTATTTTTTAATCCAGTATATTTTAAGTTTCAACCTAAACCATATATGTTAGACTTTTTGATGAAAATAAAAAATGAGTGTTTTAAGATTTAAAATCCTTTTTATCTGCGATAATTTTCTAATACATGATCTAGATTTAAAGACATATAATTCATCTTTAGATCTTCAGATAAATAAATTTAAAATTTAATCTGAATTTTCAAAAAATGCTTAAAACCTAATCACGCTTTAAGTTAAAGTATGTTCTCATTATTTTGTAATTTTGTACCAAAATATAGACCGATGGTTAAAATAGGCAATATAGAGCTACCCGATTTTCCTTTGTTATTAGCCCCTATGGAAGACGTGAGTGATCCTCCTTTTCGTCGCTTGTGTAAGATGCATGGTGCTGATTTGATGTACTCTGAATTTATTTCTAGTGAGGGACTAATTCGTGATGCTATTAAAAGCCGTCAAAAATTAGATATTTTTGATTATGAACGTCCTGTAGGTATTCAAATTTTTGGTGGAGATGAAGAGGCAATGGCCATGAGTGCCAAAATAGTAGAAACCGTGCAACCTGATTTATTAGACATCAACTTTGGTTGTCCAGTAAAAAAAGTAGTTTGTAAAGGGGCTGGTGCAGGCGTTTTAAAAGATATTGACTTGATGGTGCGTTTAACTAAAGCCGTTGTAAATAGCACAAATCTACCTGTAACGGTTAAAACTCGTTTGGGTTGGGATGATCATTCTATCAATATTGATGAGGTAGCTGAACGATTACAAGATGTGGGTATCCAAGCTTTAACTATTCATGGACGTACGCGTGCACAAATGTATAAAGGTCATTCCGATTGGTCACACATTGCACGTGTAAAAAATAACCCACGAATAAAAATCCCTATTTTTGGTAATGGTGATATTGATTCCGCGGAAAAAGCATTAGAATACAAAAATACTTATGGGTTAGATGGTATTATGATAGGTCGTGCTGCTATTGGGTATCCTTGGATTTTTAATGAGATTAAACATTATTTTATTACTGGCGAATTATTAAACTTACCTAATATTGCAGATCGAGTAGAAGCAGCTAAAAACCACTTAACATGGTCTATTGAATGGAAAGGTGAACGTGTGGGAATAGTAGAAATGCGTCGTCATTACACCAATTATTTTAAAGGAGTACCTCATTTTAAGGAGTATCGTAACCAATTGGTTACATTAGATAATTATCAAGATTTATTATTTGTTTTTGAAGAAATTATTGAAAAATATTCTGAAAAATAAATTCAAAAAGTAGGTATGTATTCTAACAAAACGGGCTTTCTATCCCCCCTAAATACAGATACCCAAATACACTAAAACATAAAAACCCCTGAAAACCCTTGTAAAATAAGCCTCTCACGAATGTTGGGAGGTTTTTTTTTGAAAAATACAAATGCCCAGATTATACCATTTGCTACAGTTATGCTACCGTTTGAGGATGCGATATTGTACCATTTTAATGATACACTACCATTAGCAAGACAAATATAGCAAAAAAAGCCCTTAAAACCCTGTAAATACAAGCTTTTAAGCTATAAATACCCTAACACACCACCACGCTAAAAACCCTTTTTAAAACCAATTTAAATGCGATTTTACAAGAAATACGACTTTTTGTATTTTACCTGTTTTTTTGCAATGGATGAACAGTTGGGTGAACAGTTGGGTGAACAAAAATAAGATTTAAAAACACGACTTACACCCTATACCCTAGTATTAAAAACCATAGTTAAGGCGTAAAAATAGCCACTTAACCCCCCTATAATTGCAATAAATACATATAGCTATAAGTGTTATGTTTTTGATTTTCAATTAAATAACGATTTTAAGCCTTTTTTTACACCTTCTTTTACTAGTATTTTACACAAATCTAACCTTACCTGTACTCTCTTCTTTGTTTACACAACCCAAAACCCTTGATAAATGTTTTATATTTTCTTTTCGGACTTTAATAGGTTGGTGAATAAGTGTACCATCTGGGTAAGTATCATAGTTAGTACTGTAACACATAATATACTCATCATCATAGTTTGCAATTTTCTTTGTGATACGCATTTCGTCAGTTTCTACCACATAATTTCTACCCCAAATAATTTCATTTTTGTCCTTTAACTCTCTAATAACTAATGTACACCCACTTTCATACTCTATCATACTATCTCCGTAATGCCTAATGGCTGCGGTAGCACCATTAAACCAATCACCTGCATCGATCTTAACTGATGAATTAAAAGTTGTGTCTAAACCTGCCGTTTGCTGTGTACCTCCTATAGTTTCAACATCTTCATACAAAGGAATTAAGTTTCTCTTATGTCCTCCTTCGTTGGTATCACTCTTCAACATTTCGCCATTGCCTGTAAGTAACCATTCAGCATTTAAATCCATATAATGATGTAATATTTTACATGCTTTATCAGTACCCATATTATCAGAGTTGTCTAAAAACTTATTAGAAAAACCTAAATCTTTACAAAATTTATATTTACTAATCCCTTTAAAATCAATGTATTGTTTAATTCTTTCGGTTGCCCCCATAGAATAAGTGTATTTTTTTACATTAAAAAACTTGTTTTAATGTAATATTTTACGATATTTGTCACATCAAAACATTATAACAATGACAAAAGTAGTAGAATTATCGGAGATTGTTACGATTTGCGAACAAAATAAACAAACAGGCGATGTGTACACCTTATCTAAGATGTTCAACATGACCACCGATGCAATTCGTATGCGCATATCACGCAAGGACGAAAGAACTTACAGAGCCTTATACATCATTGTATGTCAGCGTGAACAACTTATAAACGACTTTAAAAACCATCAATATGAATCAACTAATTAACATTACCAACCAAAACGGAACTTCAGTAGTTTCAGCAAGAGATTTACACCAATTTTTAGAAGTTAAAACAGAATTTAAGGACTGGATAGCTAGAAGAATCGAAGAATACGGATTCGTTGAAGATGTAGATTTTGTTTTGCCGCTCAATTTTGAGCAGCAAAAAGGTAGAGGTGGTCACAACCGAAAAGAATACGCCATCACTTTAGATATGGCTAAGGAGTTGAGTATGGTTGAAAAAAACGAAAAAGGTCGCAAAGCACGTCAGTATTTCATCCGTATAGAAAAGGAACAACGTCAAAACAGTATTCTTATTCCTGCCAAAGTAGTTTCTAACGGGGTTACGTGTCTGCCTTACACGCATTGGTTATTGCAAAATGGTTATTCTGTAAATAGTGGTGCTTTTAGAAGGCGTATCAAGAAAAACCCTAGCCAATTTGTAAAAGGTGCAAAAGGCTGGTACATCAGCGAGGGTATGGCGCAGTATTTTTTGAACCACCGTGAGAATACGCAAATGGTTCAACAATTGCCACCAGCTAATCCTTTACAACTAAACATTTTTGAATAATGAACGACCTAAACGCACAGTACCGAGCGCAAATAGAAGCCTTACAAAAGGAACTTGAGCGCAAAAACAAACAATTAAAAGAGGCAACCACGCTCATACAAGAACTACACGACTTGTTTGCCTCTGAATTAAAAGAGCTTTAAACCCTCATAAATAATATACAGAAAATGGAACAGACAGTTATTATAAATATTGATAAGTTAATAGATAATATCTCTATTACTCATCCCTCACAAGCTGATAATCATCAAGCACTTAATGAACAACCTGAACATAATGAAATAGAAGTATTAATAAAGGCAAGCGATTTAAGTGAAATGATTAACGAAATAAAAAGGCTTCGTTATCACGAAGCTACTACGGTAGGGCTTTGGGCTATTGACCAAAAACCCTCAAAAGTAAATCACAAATGGATTAGGAAAAATGCTTTTAAGATTAAGAAACTCGGTACTCATCCCTTATCCTAAGGCTAAAAAACGAACCTTTCGAACGTGCATTTAAGAAGTCTTTAAAAACATACTCGGGTACACGATGATATTTATAGAGCATACCAGACTTAAATTTTACATATAAAACAGAATTTTCGGAATCATAGCCAATAGCACTAATAACAGAAGAACGAACAGCAATCATATTACTATATTTTTTGATTAGACACCTCAAATATAGTAAAAATCCCGCCACGGCATTAGCGTGGTTTCGACACCACGGCGGGAACAAAAACTAAAATTCAAATGGAAAAAGAAACCCCATACGAATACCACGATAACAAACTGGGCGTAAAGCTCAAGTACTTAATTGCTGATAGAAATAAACATGAGGATAGTCTTTGTCTTTTTACCTATAGAGCTTTAAGACAAAGACTAGATAGATTTAGTTCACAAGAAGAAGAGCTACGTCGTGGATGCTATGGTAAAGATGCATTAGTAGTATTCGAAAGTTTGGACAGACGCACTAAAGATATTCTAATACTAACTTTTGGAGAACCTGAAAAAGAGGTTAAGAAAAATTGGTTTGCAAGTGCTTATATGCCTGATTCATACGCTAGGCAGTTTTTTGAAAAACACACCTACGGTGAAGATAACAAAAAACTGAAAAGCAAAGATATAGACTTGTACACAAATAATGCTTCTGTATTAAACACAGTAATTAAAATAAAAGAACAAAGAAAATACGGTAATAAAGCAAGGCAAGTACAAGGAGTTGATATTTGGGAAACCTTAAGTAATGATGTAAATGCGTTTAGAGAAATTACACATAATTTACCTACTTCAAGTCATGGACTAAGACGTAAAATTAGAGAATACCAAAAAAATGGATATGCTTCGCTTATTTCGGGCAAATTAACAACCAAAAATGCGATCAAGGTAAAATCAAGAGAGCAAATGGCATTGCTAGATGAATTGATTTCAAAACATAACAATTTTGAAAATCAAACTATATCAGAAATATACAACGCATTAGCAGAACGTTTAGAATGGAAGTTAATAACAGCTCAAACAGTAGGTAACAGAAGAAAATTAAGCAATCTAACCACTTATGCAGGTCGAAAAGGAACAAAAGCATTGAGTAATAATATTCTAATGCAAAACAAACGAAGTAAGCCTACTAAACCAATGCTTTACTGGACACTCGATGGATGGATGGCTGAGCTTTTATATCAAAAAACAACGGTAGATAATAAAGGATATTCAACAACTACATATCACAATCGATTGACAATTGTTGTAGTACTTGACCCTTTTAACAAATATCCTGTAGGTTATGCCATAGGTCAGCAAGAATCTTCTGAATTAATAAAGGAAGCAATGCTTAATGCGGTAATGCATACAAAGGAGTTATTTGGTCAGTATTTCAAACCTGTACAATTACAGTCAGACAACTATCAGATGAAGAAATTAAAACCAATGTATGAAGCCTGTACCAAATATTTTACCCCAGCAAAAGTGGGTAATGCAAAAGCAAAAGTCATTGAACCCTACTTCGCTCACATAAATAAAAAATATTGTCAAATGTTTGAAAATTGGAGCGGATTTGGGGTTGAAAGTGGAAGTAAAAAGCAACCTAACGATGAATATTTAAACAAAATTCGTCACTCCTTTCCTGATGAAGCAGGTTGCCGTATGCAATTAGAGTCTATCATTTCGGCAGAACGATCCAAAAAACAAAAAGAATATTTACAACAATGGAATGCTGTCGAAGATGAACTAAGGCTTCCGTTTGAAAAGGAAAGTTTCTTAATGGCATTAGGAAGCACTACAGGAGGGACAAACAGATTAACTGGAGAAGGAATACGATTAAAAATAAATGGCAGTCCAGTATTTTATGATTGTTTCGATATGAGTATGAGAAAAAAAGCGCATTTGGACTGGAAGATTCTCTATAATCCTCACAATTTAGAGGAAGCCATAGCACTGAGCCCAGAGGGAGATTACCGATTTGAATTGGAACAAAAATACATTCAACCTATGGCACTTGCAGAACAGTCTGAAAACGATACAGCTCAAAGATTAAGGATAAAAGAGTTTAATGAAAAAACCACAACATACATTATTGAGAAACGTCAGGAAAATATTGAAACCTTAAAGTCGGTTTTTGAAAATCCTTTATTAAACGACACACTAGCAAAACATTTACTAGTAGATAGTAGAGGACAGCACAAAGACACACAAAATAAAGAAAGAATGCTACAAGTAAAAGCAGAAAAAGTGATGCTAAAACAAGAAAAAGAAAAAGCCAAAAAAGAAGAAAAAACGTGGCTTGAAGAGCAAAACGAATACATAAAAGAGAAAATTGACCTAACCAAATACGCACAATACTAATGACAACAGAACAAAAAAACACAATAGTAAACGCACTAGAAGCATATTTAATCAAATATGACATATCAGCAAATGTATTTGTTGAAAAAACAGGAATTAACGAATCCTACATCACTAACATGCGCAATCGAAGCTTTAAAGTAGGTAAGACAGAAATTAAAGAAAAATGGTTTATAGCAGTTGCCAAAAATATAGGATTTGAACTTGAAAAAAATTACTGGAAAAGACAGTTTACAAATCAAACTACAGCTATGCTAGCGGTTTTGGAAGATGCTAAGTTTTATGGTTTGACCAATGTAATTATAGGCGAAACAGGATGCGGTAAAAGCTATACAGCTCAATGGTTTGCAGATGCGAATCCTCAACATATGTTTATTATCAAAGTAGGCTCTAGCGATAACCTTTCGGATCTGATTGATAAAATCTTAGAGGTAACAAAAATTCCTATTTCTAAAACCAAATCAAAAAACATTAGTTCGATTGTAAAATATTTTAAAAAGCTAAAGTTCGAAGGTTATAAGCCTATGTTAATTTTTGATGAGTGTGAGTATATGAAACAAGCTACTTTGTGTATGATGAAAGAACTTTACGATGACTTGTTGAAAGAGTGCTCTATTATACTCATTGGCACAGATGAACTACTAGATAAGCTAGATAAAATGCGAAAAAGGAAAAAGGAAGGAATGCGCCAGTTTTACCGTCGTTTAAAATTTAGAGTTAGAGTACTACCGAGTATCGATACTTCTTTTAAACTGTTTTTAAATGAAATTGAAGATAAAGATTTAAAAACCTTTTTACAGCGTAATTGTGAAAATTATGGAGAATTACATGATGCCTTAGTTCCAGCCATGCGTGAGGCTGATAGAACAGGTGAGCCTCTAACGGAAGATTTTGTTCGTAAAGTTTTAAATATACCAAAAACAATGTTTTTATAATGGAAAATACCCTAATGCAACCTACAGATGTAATTGCAAAAGCATCGGAAATAAAACAAGAAAAAAAAGCGAAAAAGCAAAAAAGTATTATCCCGCTTTCAGATGTTTTAGCTCAAAATTTTAAAACAATTAAACTTGAAGGCGAATGGTATGAAGCTTTTGGAGAACCACAAGACAAAGGGGTTTGGTTAGTTTGGGGAAGTTCGGGAGGTGGTAAGAGCTACTTTGTTATGCAGCTCGCAAAAGAGCTCGCAAAAACAAAAAAAGTACTTTACAACGTGCTTGAAGAAGAAACCTCCGATACTGATTTTATAAATCGAGTAAAAAATGTAGGGATGAATGATGTTAAGGATAAATTCAAAATGCAACGTCACGGTTATGAAGACTTGGTAAACTTTCTGAAAAAAGCAAAGAAAAGTTATAATCCAGAAGTAATTATAATTGATAGCCTACCTTATTTCATTAAAACATTTGATCAATACATAAAATTAAAAAAACAATTTCCTAGTAAAATATTCATTTTCACCGCTCACGCTAAGGGAGCTAATCCGAGGAGCGAACTAGAAACGAGAGTGCAGTATGATGCTAAAATGAAAATTTTTGTAAACGGTTACTTAGCATCTTGCAAAGGGCGAACCATAGGACCTAACGGTGGACACTTTATAAGTTGGAAAGAAGGTTACGAAAAAGTAAGAGGTACAATAGAAAATGAATAAAAATGCAAACAACAAACAACATTCACAAGCTACTTGGCATAACGCCACAAAAATACCAAGAACAAGATTTTGAACGCTATATAGGCTGGTGTGAAAGTGTAACCAGTAATACTAGAGACTTTCAAAAAGTAATAGCCAACTCACTTATTAAAAATTGGTACAATATGGAAATGAAAAAATGCGAGCTGACTTTTTTAGAAGATATAAAAGGCTATAGCAATGCAAGTACCGCAGACTATATTGAAGCTTATGACAAAAGTGTGGTCAAACTATTTAGCATTTTCCCAAAGTCATTACTCCAATTAGCTAAAAAAAGACCTCCCGTAAATGAGCGGTGTATGTACCAAATAGGATGTGTACGACTTGAACCTGATTTTTTAACACTTAACTAATAATAATGAATCCGAACGAAATTAAACAACGATTAAAAGTGCTTTACTTGGTATTACAGTTCCACTCACAATACCAATCTAAGTTCACCACAGGCGAACGCATAGTTATCAATCAGGAACGAGGACAACTCTTGCAGCTGCTACAAAACACAGAACAAGAACCTCGACCTGTACCTGTAGGTATTGAGAAAAAAATTAAAGAAGTGCTACACTTAGTAGATAGCATTGACTGGATTCCTTTGAATTTTATTGATTTTATAGACGAATAGATTTAACCATGAACACAGAAGAAACAATAGACATCAGTAAGATGTCAGTAGCAGAACTGGAAGCCTTTTTGCGAAAAAAGAAAGACAAAGAGGTAAAACAATTAGCTAAAGAAAAAGAAACCTATGAAAGGGAGCGAGACGAGAAAGCGCAAACCATGGTCAGAACGGCAAAAGCTTTTTTTAAAGAACTCAGCGAGTTCAAACAATATTGTCATATAGAAATGGAAGACCAAGCTAATAAACTGGCTAATTATGGCAAAATCAGGGGAAATAGTAAAGGTGGTTTTTCTATATCAGACACAAACGACACCGTTAAAGTAACCCGCCGTAGAGATACAGAGCCTGTGTGGGATGAACGCTCTAACAAAGCCGTGGAATTAATCAAAGACTTTTTAAGTGATTCCATAAAAAAACGAGACTTGGATATGTACGAAATTCTAATGAGTTTTTTAGAGCGTAACGAAAACGGCGACCTCGAGTACAAGCGTGTAATGGACTTATACAAGCACGAGGACAAGTTTAACGACCCACGATGGAAAGAAGGCTTGCGATTGATAAAAGAAAGCTTTAGCAATCACTTAAAAGGCTATGGCTACGAGTTCAAGTTTAAAAACGAAAGTGGAAAGTGGGAAAATGTAATCTTAAATTTTTCAAGTTTATAAGATGAGCATTGTAATTGAACCCAAAACTGACCACGAAAGCTATTTAGTAAATGGGAAAGAAGTGTACAAAAACAGTTATAACAGCTGGATTGCGTCAACTGAATTGACATGTCAAGAACGCAAAGCTTTTGAAATTTACAAACAAAAAGTAATTGATAATCCAGCCTTTAAAAAGCATACAAAGGCTACGTTTAAAATTTAAATTTCATGATAGAGATAATTAGAAATGGTATTCAAGAAACTTGGGAGTGTTGGATTGGAGGTAGAATATGGGAATGGAACGATGATCTACAAGCACTTTTAAAAAAGTTAGCCTCTCAAGCAGAAGATATAGAAGAAGATATAAATAGTTAAAAACAATAAAAAATGGCAACAATAAAACAACTTCAAACCCTATTTAGCAAGCTTGGAATACTAAAAGAGCAACGCGCCGAACGCATAAACGCTTGGACTTCTGGCAGAACTCAAAGCAGTAAAGAGCTACAACAAGATGAATTAGACGAACTATGCGAATCTTTAACAAGCGAAGTAAAATTGCAAAAGCAACTTTTAGAAGATACAAAACGTCAAAGACGTTCTATCATTCTAACTATTGCTACAAGAACGGGTATTAAACAGCCAAACGACTGGGACACATTCAACCATTTTATGCTACACAAAAGCTGTGTGAGAAAATCATTAAGGCTTTGCAATTTAGACGAATTGGAGCAGGTTATACTTCAATTTAGAGCTTTAGAACATAGTAATGCTATTTCTGCTCAAAAAGCAGGAACAAAGGCTTATTTTAATCAGTTTGGAATGCAAAAACCAAGTAATAATTAATGAAGACAGCAATATTAAACTACTATATTGATGAGAATGGCAGAAAACAACCCATATATGGTAATAGCTGCGATCATAAAAATACTCATATAAGAGTAATTAATAATATAGTAACCTGCGAAACAACTATTGTAGTTTGTGATGATTGTAAAATAACAGTAACTGAACCAATAACCGATTGCAGATGAAAAAAATAAAAATAGGAAAAGTAATTGACAATTGTCCCTTAGAAGATTATAAAGGAAATAAAAAATAGAAGAATGAAAATACCCATAATAGTCACGCTAGAAACTTTAGCAATAGTTACAATAACTTTACAACCAGTATATAATACAAGAGCACACACAAGGAGAGAAAAGTCAGCCTTATCAATTGCCTTTGATGTCTCTAAAAAAATAGAGAGTAAGACTTTTAGTTTGAAAGGACAACCCTTTGGAAAGAAAGTAACAATATCATTAAAGCATCACGAGGCTGATATGCTAGAACTTTTACTTATTGACCAAATAAAAAATTCCAAAGATGAATTTATCGATGAATTTATCAAAACTAAAATTCAGGGAGTTATAAACCAAATAAATCAAAAATTAGCATGACAAAACCCAATTATATAATCGTTGATGATTTGGACGACGATGCTCAACCAAAAGTTAATTTAAAACTTTGGATTGAAAATCACCTTCCAGAGATAGAAAAAGTAAGACAGGTGTCAGCATTTCACTTGAATAGAATTAACAGAATTTTAAAAGATGACAGAACAACTAATAACCTACACAGTCAAAAGTAAAACTGACGGCTTTATATGGCTGTTTAAATACGATTTAAACGGCATTTTTAAAAGCTTTGAAATATTAGACGGCGAACTATCACCAAAGCAATACCAATGGCTATTTTGTTCGGATCGTTTTCCTGGTAAACAAATAATGATTGAAGCTTGGAGAGAAAAACTAAAAGCCAATTTTGAAATCCTAAAAGCGGATCCAGTAATAGACTTTGAAACCTTCTGGCACACCTATCCAAAAAACGAACTGTCTAAAAAGAAAATCGCCCGTGACCGCTGGGAGAAACTCAAAGACGGTGAAAAAATAAAACTGATGATGAATCTACCCGAATACAAAAAACTAAAGGCTAAAGAAGGTACTGCTTATCCTTATGCGGAAGTTTTTATAAACCAACGTTGGTGGGATAAGTAATTTAAAAATAAAAAAGATATGGCAAAACTAATTTTTAGAACCAAAAAACCAAGAAAAGGCTACGTAGGTCACGAGTCTTTTATGACACATGAAACGGTGAATTTTATTGATAAATTACCACCTTCGGAGACACAAAGTGAAGCTCATAAAGTAGTTCAAGAATCAATGTGGGAACTTATCAAAAAACTGAAAAATATAGGTTACGACGAAACGAGGGTAGGATTTTTTATACATTATTCAGAATAAAAAAAGGCGATATATGGCACAATATTTCATAAAGGTTTCGAGAACCTATACTACAAAAAACAGAATTCAAGAGATTTGCCTGAACGAGTTGAAGGAATTAAACTTCTCCCTGGTGTCAGATTTGGCAACGGCAAAGAAAGTTATAAAAAAACATTTTGAACAAGCCGTAAATAGCTATATGGGAAGAGCCAAGCATCCCGAACTAAAGGAATTTGACAAAGCAGGAAAAGGGGCAATATCTTTCTATATTGAAGATGTCATTTACCTAGATATTTATCCTGTTTTAAATGTGATTTAATATGACTAAAGAACTTTTAAAAATAGAAAAACGTCAGTCATTCTAATGGGATGATGGTGAGAACTATAGTTACCGCAGAAAATTTTTGCACTGATTATATTAACAGAAAGCTACTGATTTTTCAGTAGCTTTTTTTGTGCTTAAAAGTCGCCTTGACCGATATTCTTTTTAGGTCTATTTTTGTAAAATGGCGTACAATAAAAACAATTACTTCAAGCGTGCCCGCTATATCATAGCGGTTTACAATGCGCATAAACATGAAGATGTACCCGACACTAAAATTATAAATCAAATCTTCCCGAAACATAATATTTACCTTTCGTACCGTCAATGGATGAACATCAAAGGGATGAGTGTTCCTAAAGAAAATCCAGCCAATCAACTTAGTTTGTTTTAGTTTTTTTGTTTTTAAGCTCATATTTTAATTACTTTACATTCTAATTAAAACAAATAGTTATGAATATATCTAAAAAATGGACTGTAATTGTGTTAGTAGCCATAGTGTTATTTGCGTTTGGCAAATACAATGAATATCAAAAAGGAAAAAGTAAAAGGGAAGAAACTCAAGAAGAATCAGAAATCAATGTTAATGACAAAGCTATAAAAGGGCTTATGCCAGTTGATATCTATATGAATTTAGAAAAAAAAGGGTATCAAATAACTAAAAATCATTCAGCTGAATATGGTAATATAATTAACTGTAAAAACTCTGATTCAGGTATTGATTATATAGTAGATGTGTATGGAGATAACGAAAATCCAGTTTTAGAAGTGCGCGCTACAGCTAGTCTTAATGGTATGGATTCTGAAAAAAAGATAATTGCTGTTAAACCATTTATTAAATATATATCCAGCATTCCTTATGAAGGAAGCAATCCAAGTAAAATTTCAGATTGGTTAGAAAAGAACTTTGATAATAATGGTGCTTCTATTATAGTTTCAGATGTTAAGTTTACTTTGAATGCTCCGACAAAATTTGTAAGAATGTTGAATATACAAAAAAGTTAATGAATTTTTCAAATCTTAAAAGCCACTATTAAGTGGCTTTTTTTATAGCATAATCTCACCGCTAAAATTAAAAGTTACATTCTTATATTGGTCATCCTCCAAGCTCCAATCCTCGTATGAAGTTGTAAAGGTTAGCTCTCGAGCACGCATTCCTATTTCGTTGTTATTACGGCTTTGGGTATTGGTGTGAGCTAATGGAGTAAAATAGTCCTCATTCCATCCCTGCAGTGCGTTTACTACTTTTTGTTCTATTCGTAAATACTCTAAACCTTTTTCTTTGACCTCTTGAGGTGCTAAATGATGGGTTTGCGAATAGTTGTTAAATAATAACAGTATTGATATTGAAGGTTTCACCAGCTTAATATTTTGCCCCATATACTCCACTGGAGCGGTGGGAAAATCAATAAGCATCGTGGGGAAAATCATACGCCTGTATTCGTCTGAGGCTAATTGTCCTAAGTCTTGGTCTATCCATAATATTTCAGGAACTTCTTGAGTAATTCGTTTTTGAATAGCTAAGAAGATTTTTTCAAAAAATGAATTCATAGTTATTTTAATAAGTTTTTTAAATCTCGTGTAACTTCCCTTTTTATTGCATTGTTTAAAGTTGGACTGTCGTTTTGGTCTATAGGCATAAATTGGCGTTTTTCAATATCTACATTACGAGTATGTGCCTTTACGGTTCTTTCTCCAGTTTTAACCGTTACGCTTCGGGTGCGTTCCGTACCATTACGAGTAAATAAACCCGTTCCTACACGCTCTGTTTTATACGTATTGCGGGTATGTGCTTTTACGCTTACTACTCCCTTGAATCCCTCGTTATGCGTTTTAGCATAAGGCATATTATTTTTAATGGTCGCTTGACCATTCTGTGTTGTAAAGAAAGTTGCCGACCGTAAAGCACCCGTTTTCACAAGTGTAGTGCCTTTACTTTTTTTCCACTTCTTAAAGGTTGCGCCTTGAAACCCCTGAGCTCTAAAATTACCGTTGATAAAACGTAAGGTAAGTTCACCCGCTACACGAGGGAAGGCAACGGAGGCGTATTGTCTGACCTCTCTTGCATTGTTTCGAAGTGCTTGTTCAAATTCTTGCGGTGTCATGTTATCGGTTTTAAAAAAAATGTATATTTGTAGTGTCAAGAGGTCAGAAATGACTATGGTTATAGGAGGTCTAAACAATCTCGGCTATAATCGCCGCCTTGACTAAAAAGCACCTTCTAACGAGGTGCTTTTTTATTTCTTAAAAAGTAACACTCCTTTCCTTGTTCTGTTCAATTCTCCTGTATTTTGCTCTTTAATGTCATATAGGGTCACTGCTTCCATTTTTTCATTTACAACCAACTTTAATGTAGCTTGTTCATAGTACTTAATGTAAAACCTAGAATTATCATCTAGAGTATTAAACCATATTTCGTCGGGATCTTTTATGATATTAGTGGCTTCTGTTCCATATTCAAAACGATTTTCTTTTTGCTTTTTTAAGATATGTTCTTTAAATAAATCGTACGATTTTCTTTTTTTACCTTCATGTGAAGGAAAAAGGATGTCTTGCCCTAATACATCTCTTAAAATAAAGTCATCGCCTGTGTGCTTTTTTTGTTTTTCCCACCAATCATAATATTCTTGTAAACTTGTTTTTGGGTACTCAGGGAGTTTGTTAGTTTTAATTTGATCTAATGAACGCAAACCATATTGTTGCCAGCTCAGGTTTTTGACCTCACCATCTACATTTTTAAAATACGGGTGATTGTCATTGAAAACCAATCTACTCAACCCTACATTATTATCAAAAGGCGTGTTTTTAATATGCGGGTTTATTGCTTTAGCGGCTTCAATAGCAGTCATTTTCTTTTCATTATTAACCTTCTTTCCTGGTATAACAGTACACCTGCAGTTGAATGCTAGAGGCGGGTAAATTTTTTTCCATACTGGATCCGATTTTAAAGCCGTGAACTTATCCAGTACAGCGTGTTCTGGACGCACTCGGTCATCGCCCACGGTTGAAAACTCTAAATACTCAGTATCTAAAACCTCCCATTTATGTGCCATAATAGCACTTTGTTGTGCTGTGTTAAATTCTGTGTTAAGGAAGCGGTCGTTAAATAATAATCCCGCATCGGCTATTTTCTTTCGATAAGAAGCGTAACTACGTATTTTTCCCTCTTCGTCCAGCATAGCGTCCTGAAAGTACAATAACTGAGTAAAAGACTTAGCCGCACTAAAAGCATAAATATTGTGCTGGAGGTGCGCTCCTAAAACCGCCCTTTGGTCGTCGTATTCAAATTGCGTAGCTCCCAAACCTTGATAAACCGCATCCATCAATATTCCCGCCGTTTTGAAATACAAATCTGAGGGTACATCCTCGATATTTCCATCTAGTATTTTTTTTGCAATTCGGTCATATATGGCATTCCACCCTGATTGGTCAACCAAATTAGGTAATGACCCACCACAACAATCACAAGAGTCACTATAAAGTGTGTTGATTTGCCCAACTAGTGTTGGGCTTGGTCGAAAAAATCGGCTAATCTATTAAGAAACCCATCCATCAAACGTTTCTTTTTCTTATCCTCTAAGACGTTTTCTTTAGGTTTTTTTTGAGGTTTTTCCTTGCTTTGCTTTTCCTCCTCACTGTCCTTATTCTCGGGGATTATTTCTTTTGCTTGCTTTTCCTGCATTTGTTTTTTTAACTGCAGGTAATTTTTTGGCTTGGGAATACCATAAGTGCTATACCAATAGTCGTCGTCAATGGGTACTTTTTCACAAACGACTGTATCAATTTCCAAACGTTGTTTAAGTTTGGCTAAATTAAGTTCTAACTCAAAGGCGAATTTACCTCCTTCGGGATTAAACCCATAGGATTTTAGAATAGCGAAAAACTTTTTGCTATTAAGGTAGTTCTCTACCATAATAAGGTCGGAGGCGGTTATTTCGTCTTGTTGTTCCCCATGTTCTTTACTTTGAGCATAACCAGAGCTTTTACTTGACGATGTGGTTTCGGTGTTCCCTAAAATAGCAATTGCCATTTCTTCATTACACGCCCTTTTAAAGGTGTCTTGAAGTTTACCGTCGCCATTACTAGCCTTACCGTCTTTCATTTCAAATTGCGCCTGCTTGGGTAGCATAATAGCCAGTGATGTACCACTTTCAGTAAGTGCTTTTCTTAATTCCTCTTTGGTTAAATTATCGTAGGCATCATAATAAGCAATTCGTACAGGTTGTCCGAATATTTCAACATATTGCGCCCAATCCCCCCAATTACCACGTTTGTAAACGGCATACAAGGAGCAAGTTAGCAATAAGCCTAAATTTGTTTTATTTCCAATAACCCACACCATAGGCATGTCGTCGTATTTGAAACCATCTGCTTCACTAATACTGTATTGGCTTTTACCTATAATTCCTTTTTCGGGTTTAATGTGTTTGCGTGGAATTTCCTCTAAAGCAAATTCGTCGCCAATTTTAAACTCAACGCCTGATATTCCCCATAGTTCACTTTCAATAATTTTGGTAATTAAATTGCGACCGTGCAAAGAAGTAATCAGTTTGGTTAAATTCTCATCTTCTTGCCCTTGCGTATTAGTAAACTTAATTTTCTTGTTTACTACCGAATTGATTCTTTTTTCAACAACTCCCTTTAAATAACCATCCATAGAAAGTAGGTCATGGTATAAGTCATACAATTGCACACGGCTTGGGTAATGTATGGCTTCTGCTGTTATTACGGCAGTTTTCAAGTTAGCAATATCTTTACGATTACGGTCAGGAGCTACAAGCGTTAAATCGTGTATAATGTATTGTTGGTCTTTTTTTTCCATCGTTTAAAATCTGTTAATTCGTTTTTTTTCAGAGTTCCAAAAAAACCCGTTTACCTTTTGACTTTCGTCTTCTACCGTTTGGGGATTATCAGGTTTTAGTGGCCAGTCGGGAACTATTATACCTTTTTTTATATCGGTTAGCCATCCTGGTTCTTTCTCCGTTCCAACCATCAAAAGCCAATCTTCCCGAAAGAGTTCGATGCTTCCGCTAGGATTTGCCTTTCGGACAATGAAATAGCTAGCTATAACTTTAATAGCCTTTGTGAGCATTTCATCATGAATTATTGGCGGTGTTTGCGCATCACCAAAAAGGGCTTTTAAATCAAATTTAAAAAGGTAGGCTTTAGCAAAGTCCTCCGCTGCTTTAAGTTGTTTTTTTAGTTCGTCACGGTCGCCACGTGAAATTACTGAGAGCACCTCAGTGTACATTTCCGTTTTTAAATCTTCAATAGTCACTAACATAATTAAGCTCTGTGTTTATTTGGTTTTCTTGGAATTGTTTCAATATTGCCCGTTGCTTGTGTGATTTCAATATTTTCAAGAATTTTCACACCTCCTTCCACGGCATCAGGACCATCTATTTTTTTGGCTTTAGGGCTAAAGTTTTTAAACTGTGAAACGAGTCTCTCCATGTGTGGGTTCATCAATTCTTTAATATTAAAAAGCAAGTATCCCAATCGCACGAGTGGCTCTAGTGTTCCCTCAACACGCACGTACTTATTGGGCTTTTTTCGCTCATCTGGTCGAATAGGCAAAACCGTTTGTCTTTCTTGCGAAATTCTATAAATGAGAGGCAAAAGCACTTGTTCATAAAAAGGGTTTTGAAGCTTGTTATTTTCAATATAAACATACACAGGGTCAACCTGTGCATTTTTACAAATCAAATGAGCTTCAAATAAATACTCACAAAATTTTGCGTTTGTCATTTGATCAAGCCAAACTTTATAAATGTAGTAAAACAATCCTTTTTTAGCTAAAATAACCACAGCCTTACTGGATGATTGTTTAAGCTCTGAATCACTTGGAGCGGGGTCAGCATAGATAACCACACCATTACAAGAGCGAAGAGGCGGACATTTTTCAAAAAGAATATTCTTAAACGTATCACCTCCATCCATAGGGTTATTGAAATATTCCTTTTGTGAAGATTCGTGGCTAATAGTATTTAAAACTCGGTCTATGGCTTCTTCGGTGTTCTTTTGAGGCCAGGTACTTTTACCTTCATTGTCTCTAATATTTATCACGTCCCATCTATCGGCTTTTTTACCCATTTCGGTAACGCAACAATAATTAGCAATAATGTTACCGCAAACGATAATTAGTAATCCGTTTGATATTGAACGTGTTGGTATTAAAGCCTGTTCTATCCAGTTTATTTTGTTTTGGATTATTTCAGAATTTCGGCAGTCTTCATCTGTATCGATGTCGTCAATAAGAATTACATCGGGTCTAAAGTTTTCATTCCTTGTACCCCTTGGCGATTGTCCAGCACCCAAGGCACGAAAGGACGCCCCTATTCGCGTTTTAAATTCGCCCGACTCCCAAGAACCTATCTTTTTTTGTTCGCCGTAATCGTTTATAATTCGATTGTTGGATTCAAAAATTACCTTATAGGGCAATAATAGACGTTCGGCATTGTCGTAGGAATTAGAAACTAAAAGGATGTTCTTTTTCTTTTTAGTCATTACCAGATACACAACCTCCATCATAGTACGCCCCGACTTTGACAACTCACGTGCCCAAGAGCGCACCTCGTACCACTCAGCATTTTTTAAAACCCTTTTGGTGGCTTTTATATGAAATTCGGCAGGCTCACTGGTATAGAAATTCGGGAAGTAATATTTAAACCACTCTTCGGGATTAGCCTCTAAGTGTTTGATGCGTTTTAGTTTATCCGAATGCGATTCGGATAAATCTATAGGCGTAGCATTATCCATATTAGCGGAAAACTGCTTCCATAAGTCTAAATACGCTTTATTGCTTATCTTTTTCTTAGCCATGCTTCAATTTGGCAGTTATAAATTCGTCGTAATAATTCTTAAATTTTTTCGCATCTTCAAGGTGTATCTCTTGAATGAATGTTAAAACCTTCATGCCTACCTCGATGTATTCGCCCAGGTTAGTTTCAACTTCTAATTTTTGAATGTTAGAAGTAATCTTACTCATTGTATCAGCTTCTGTATTGGTTGGGATATTATCCCGTGAGGCTACTTTTTCATTAATTGCCTCGAGCTGATTGTACCAATGCGTAAGCTGGTTTTGTTTAGTTGTCAAAAGGCTTTTTCTGAGTTTATCCCAGTTTTCCTCTTCCGCCCACTTGCTCACCGTTTTTTCGGTGACTTTTACACGACTAGCAATTTCCTTATAAGTAATTCTCTCGTTGACGTATAGAATCCGTGCGTACTCCCTCTCTTCTTTCTTCTGAATCCCCATTTTGTTACTCTTTTATAGTGCAAAAATGCCCACAAATTCACCTTTAAAGAAAAAACTATGCAATCCTTACTTGTTAATTTTCAAGGGTTTGCAACTATTCGCAAGTTTGCATCAACAAAAAAACGCAAGGTGGAGAAAGCAAAGAAAATCGATAAGGAATTTTGTCTAACTGACGACTCGGTAAACGTGTACGGTTATAGATGTTTAACCTCTGGTTTACTACTGGATGAAGTAAAAAGAAATCCTATAGGTTTCAAAATGCATAATCGTGACAATGGTATTGTTGTGCGTTGGGAGGACTTTCGTTTAGAAGGTGATAAGGTAATGGCTAAGCCTGTTATAAACTTATCACATCCTGAGGGAGAGCAAACCGTTTCAGAAATTGAAAACGGGTTTTTAAACGCCGCTTCGGTTGGGCGAATTGTCGTCCTAGAAGCCACAAACGCTCCAGAACTACAACTGGAAGGACAAACACAGCCAACGGTTACTAAGTGGTTTCCTCGTGAAATATCCTTAGTGGACATTCCTGGAAATTACAACGCATTAGCAAACCTGTTTGATGAGAATGACAATGCGCTAAACCTTGCAGACTTCACAAATAATTTAGAACCTATGAGTAAAACAGTACTGAACGCCGCACAAATTTTGACGGCACTCAATTTAAGTGATTCCGCTGCGGAAGCGGATGTACTAAATGCGGTAACCAATTTGATTGACACGGCGGCTAAAGTACCGCAGTTAGAAAAAGATTTAAGCGATAAGACTACAGAGCTTAACAGCTTGAAAAGTGCAACCCAAAAGAAAGAGGTTGAGGATTTAATTGCAAAGGGTAAAGCCGATAAAAAACTAACCGTTGAGCTTGCTAATACTTTGTTAGCAGACTACGAGGCTAATCCAAGTGGCTTAAAAAAATTAATCGATGCTTTACCAGCACAAATGTCACTTATGGACAATTTAGATTCAGGTGCAGTACCTGAAAAATTTGCGGGTAAATCGTGGGATGATTTATATGCGAGTAATGAACTTGAAATAGTTAGAACTAAGTACCCTGATTTGTTCGAGAGTTTAAGAAAAGAAAAATTTAAAACCAATTAAATATGGCAAACCCTAAAATTCCACAGGAGTTCTGGAACTCCTATATCGTGGAAAAATTAAGACGTACTAACCCGCATCTAAATTTATGTTTTGATGAATCTGCACATGTAGTAGGTGGAGCGGTTGTGTATATTCCGCAAGCTGGAGCAAAACCCAATGTGGTTAAAAATAGAGGTTTTGGAGCGGCTACGGCAGTTCAACGAGGCGATACCGCTATTAGTTATGTACTTGATGTATTTACAACTGACCCAACCGCAGTATTAACTTCTGAAAAACTAGAAATCAGCTACGAAAAACAGGACAGTGTACTTGCTGACCATACGGACACGTTAGCGGAAACTATTGGTGACGAACTTTTATTCTCATGGGTTAGAGGATTAAAACCTACGGTTGGCGGAGGAGTAACTGTAGAGTATATTCCAACTTCACGAAGATTTGCTACAACTGGTGGATCAACAGCGGTTAATACCGAAGATGGACAAACAGGAAGCCGTAAGGCAATGACTTATAAAGAAGTTCAAGCCGTTAAAGCAAAATTTGACAAAGATAACGTGCCTAAAGATAACCGTTACGCAATGTTGGAAAGTTATATGCAACAAGAGTTTGTGGATAGTTTATCGAGTAATCAAATGGCGGCATTTCAAGCGACAGCTGATTTAGCTAATGGAGTGATTGGGAAATTTGCTGGTTTTACCTTCTTAGAGCGTAGTTCTGTTTTAGCCTTAAAGGCAGATGGTACTTTTAGACTACCAGGAGAAGCACTAGGGGCGACGGATAATCTAGCCAGTTTGTTTTGGCATAAAAACAGCGTGACAAAATCGGTGGGTGATACAAAATTATTTCAAGATTTTGACAACCCATTATACTACGGCGACATTCATTCAGGACTAGTAAAAATGGGAGGTCGTTGCCGTCGTGAAGACTGGAAAGGAATTGCCTTAGTCGTGCAAAGCTCTTAATAGAACATAGAATAGAAACATAAGCAAAAAGGCTTCTTTTTGAAACCTTTTTTAAAGACAACATGGAACAAATTTTTCAACATTCAATTACCGCCTTTTTGTCCTCTTTAATCATGTGGGTGTTTTCAAGGCGAAAAAATTTAGCTGAAGATCGAGGGAAAGAATTGGATAATGCCGTAAAAGCAGTTAAATATTACCGTGAATTATTAGATGACATGGCTAAACGTTTAGCTGAAGCAACAGAGGCATTAATGAAGTTGGAAGAAAAGCACCATGATTTAATGCGTATAAATCAAAGCCTAGTATCAGAATTACAAAAATATAAACAACTTGACGGTAAACTATGATAACATCAACAGCCTGTACAAAGGCATTCGGAAAACCTGATATAGATTTCGAAATAAAATATATGGTAGTATGGAAAGTGCCTGAGGCTATCAGGGTGAAAATACCAGTGTTACCACAAAAAATATACTGCCATAAATTAATGGTAGCACCTTTAGAAAAGGCTTTTAAAAACATCATTGATAGAGAATTAACATCCGAAGTTATTTCGTGGAATGGTTGTTTTTGCATCCGTAGAAAAAGAGGTCAAAGCACTTTATCCATTCACAGCTGGGGATTAGCCGTAGATATAAACGAAAAGGAAAACGCTTTTGGAGCTAAACCAACAATGAGTGCCGCTTTAGTAAAATGTTTTACAGATGCTGGATTTGAATGGGGTGGAAAATGGAGCAAACCCGATGGAATGCATTTTCAATTGTCAAAAATATATAGTATGAAAAATATTAGTTTGTTTAGAGTTGTGTTGTTTGCAATGCTTGTTGGAATGCTGGGAGCTTGTAAAAGTTCCCTAGCTCCAACAGTTACAAGCCAAACGAACGACACTATCATTAAGGTGCAAACCCTTAGAGACACCATTATAAAAACGAAACAAGATAGTAGTTTTTATAAGGCACTACTAGAGTGTCAAAACGGAAAAGTTGTAATTAACAGACCTATCAGCGTTACACCGGGCGAAATATTGAAAATACCAGGAGTAGAATTACAGGATAACTATTTGACTGTAAAATGTAAGATGGAATCGCAAGAAGTGCCTGTTCAACTCAAGGAGAACCACACCCAGCGAATTAAAACCGTTTTGAAAATTAAAACGCAATATGTTCCAAGGGAATTAACGTGGTGGCAAACTACCCAAATTAATATGGGTAGAGTGTTTATAGGACTCGTATTACTCATCTTAATCATAACCTTTTTAAGACTTTTAAAAATTGTTTAAAAATCATTTAAAACAAATTGAAATGAATCAAGATAAAAAAGAATTGGCGCAAGACTATTTTAAGCGTCACGCAGGCAATACTGAATGTTTTATCACAAGTGATAACCGAGTATTTCACACACAAGGGAGTGCGGCAAGTTATGCCAATACGCTAAAGGATGATGCAGTTGACAAATTCACAAGAGGGGAAGAAACTCCTGTATTTGATGATTTAGAAGAGGAAGACGAACAAGAGAATCAATTCAGTGAAGAGGATATTTTAAATTTCGATACAACAAAATCTGAATACCCTGAGATTAAAAAGTTGTTTACTGCTTTGAATTTGGAAGCACCTACGCAGAAAAAACAGGATTTAGTAGAGGCAATCGAAAAGGAAAAACTTAGAATCTTAAACGAGAAAAACCAATAATCATGGCACAAGGAAACGGAACGCCTAAAGTGAACGTAGCGGTCACTAGTGGTAATCTACAGCGTCAAATAGTAGTTTTAGACGGTATTGCTGGAATTGTTGCAACGGCTGAAAAAGCGGTAAACATAGGCGTAATAAAAACCGTTTTCGGCTATGAAGATGCCCTAAAAAAAGGGTACACCCAAGAAGATGAACCTTTTTTACACCGCCAAATCAAGGATTTTTATCAAGAACTAGGCGGAAACCAAGAACTATGGGTTATGGGGGTAGAAGATACCATGACTTTAAACAATATGGTTAATGCCAATAATGTCAATGGAGTAAAAAAACTGTTGACGGTAGCGCAAGGTAGAATCACGCTTTTAGGAGTTTGTCGTAAACCAGCTCCAAGTTACACAATGGTGGCGGGGAAGTTCTTAGATAAGGACGTAGAGGATGCTATTTTAACCAGTAAAACCATTTGCCAATATCAACAATCTATTAACCGACCTATTCGATTATTAATTGAAGGACGAACCAATGATATTGCAAAAACCCCTTTTAATAGTAAAGGGGCGGAGAACAGTTACGTCGGAGTGGTTTTAGGAAATTCATACGGCGACGGTTCGGCTAATGTAGCTACTGCTCTAGCTCGAGCGGTTAAGTATCCAGCGCACGTAAAATTAGGCAACGGACAAAACGGAGCTTTAACCTTAACAGATGCCTATATAGGCAACAAACCTCTTGAGCAATTCTATAATGAGGAATTGGATGCGCTAACTGATGCTGGTTATATCATTATGCATCGCCGTGAAGGTTCTGCTGGTTATTATTACTCAGTTGATACAATGGCAGGAGCTGATGACTATAGAATTTTAGTACATGGCAGACTGATGGACAAAGCCCAACGAATAGCAACGGCTACCACTAGCGCACTTATTGAAACTTCGGTACGAATGGAGAAAGACGGTAGCATTAACAAAGCCGATGCAACTTATTTAGAGGATTTGGTAAAAGCTCAAATCCGTTCTAAAATGGAGGGGCAAATAAGCAATGTTGACGTTCTAGTTCCCACCGATCAAGATTTAATAAATACCAGTACGTTGAGTATACAAATAAAAATACAACCCTTAGGTTATATGACTTGGATTGCAATTACTATGGGTTTAACTAAAAGCATTTAAGTATGAATATCAATTTAACATCTTCTGAATGCGCTTGGGCGCAATTTGAAATAAAAATATTAAACCGAAGCATCAAAGGACTTAGAGGTTTCAGTTTAAAAAAGACTATTGAAAAGGAACATTTGTACGGTGCTGGCGATGAGCCTATAGACATACAAAGCGGGAACAAAAAGTACGAAGGAAGTATAAAAGTACTAGGCTTTGAAGCTGATGCATTAAACAAAGCCGCCTTTTTAGCAGGATACGATGATATTACAGAGGTCCCACACGATGCAATCGTACTTACATGTTCTTTTAAAAAACGAACTGCCGACCCTACTAATATTTACACCATTACTGGAGTAGCCTTCACAGAAACGGGAGCAGATTTAGAACAAGGCGCAAAATACAGGGAAGTAACACTTCCTTTTATTGCAATGAGTATTAATTACAAACAAATTTAACAAGTATTAAAATGAATAAACCAAAAGTAAATCCTTTTCAAGAACGTAAAGCAAAAGGTAAAGTAAAGCAAGAACCAAAAGTTGTAGATGACAAGTTAGAGGTTTTTATTGAACGTTTCGGGCAATCACAATTGGATGAGTGGAAACATTTATACGGAAATCGCCAATTAATATACTTAAAAATCGATAATTTTTTGGCAGTTCTTAGACCTCCTACAGCTGAAGACTTAGGCGAATACCTTATGAGTGTAGGAACTGTAGGAATGAGTAAAGCGGTTTTAATGATTGTAGAAAACTTATGGCTTGATGGAGATTACGAACTTATCGAGGATGAAGACAACTTTTTGTTTGTGTTCTTACAAGTAAACAATTTCTTGGAGGGGAAAAAAGGCGAATTTTTTCGCGCTTAGCCAAAAAGGAAAAGAAGACTGCAAAAAAAACAAAGCAGGTTTAGATTTTCTTATCGTATTTGGGAGTATGCAGTTCGGATCAAACGCATTAAAAGAATGGGGTTACGAAACGTTTTTTTATCGCACAGGAATAGCCTTGGAACTTTGGGAAAAAGGAATGAAAACAAAAATTTAAGATGAGTAGTACAGTAGAGTTTGTAGTAAGAATGCGGGATATGATGAGTGGAGGGTTAAACCGATTAGCCACCACCTCACAAAGTGCCTTTTCACGAATGAACCAACAGGCGCAACAATTCACTGGACGCAATCGAATTTTAGCCCAAAGTTATTCTGAGATACAAAAGCGCATTCAAGAAGTGGAAACTACGATTCGTAATAGTACATCTGTTTCGCAAATTCGCGAAGCTCGAAGAGAATTAGCCTTATTACAACGTCAGGCTAATAATCATAGTTCGGGCTTGGGAAGTGGAGGCGATAAAAAAGGGATAGGAATTGGCGGTATTGCTTTAGGTTCTATGGTTGGTGGTGTAGCCACTCAGGCTATGGGCGCAATTGCGGGGGCAGTTAGTAGCGGTGTAGGTGCTATGATTCAAGGCTCTATGGAAAAAGAACAAGCCATTACGGGTTTGAAAACCTTTTTAGGTGAAAAAGGAGCGAATGATGCTTACGCTAATATTAGAAAAGATGCCGCTGTAACCCCTTTTGATACTGCTTCTTTATTAGAAGTAAACCGTTCTTTAATATCTGCAGGAACAAACGCACAGGATGCAAGAAAAGACACTATGAACCTAGCTAATGCCGTAGCGGCTGTAGGCGGTGGTAACGATGTTTTATCGAGAATGGCGGCTAATATGCAACAAATAAAAACTGTAGGTAAGGCTACGGCTACAGATATTAAACAGTTTGGAATGGCGGGAATAAACATTTACGAAATGTTATCCAAGTCCACAGGTAAAAGCATTGCGCAAGTTCGTGAAATGGACGTCTCTTATACTGATTTATCCAAAGCGTTAGAAATGGCTAGAGCTAAAGGCGGTATTTATGCTGGAGCACTCGAAGCACAAGGGCAAACCAAAGCGGGTAAATGGAGTACGTTTAAGGATAACCTTAGTAATGCGGCTACAGATATAGGTGATGCCTTTTCGCCTGTGATGAACAAGCTCCTTGATTTAGCCGTTCGATTTAGTAATAGTATAGCTCCAGCTATACAAAAAGCTCAGCCCTATATTGATATGATGGCTAATGGTGTTGGTAAAGCCGTGGACTGGATTATGAGCCTTGTAAACGGCACCAGTAAATGGTCGGACTGGGTAACGATTGTTCGTGACATTTTCAAAGTAGTTGTTGACCATGCTCAAAATATGCTGGCTAAAATATGGCATATTGTACAAGGTGTAATTGAGTTTATTAAGAAAAGTGAACTATTAAAAGATATATTTCGCTTTTTAGGTTGGTTACTAGAAAAAACATTCGGAATTATTGGTAAAATGGCTGATGCGTTGGTTTGGCTTTGGGATAAACTCATATTGCCCTTTTTTGAAAAAGTTGAGTGGGCTTATAAAATGATTAAAGATTTATGGTCAGACGACGAAAAACATATAAAGGTAACGGCAACCAAAAAACTACTGCTTGCAAAAGCCAAGGATGAACCAATAAAAGACAGCCCTTTAATTACTGGAGGTAAACTAGCTCAAGAAAATTCAAGCTCAGGAAAAAGTGCAGGAGTAACCGTATCAGGTGGAGGTCCTAAAACGATAAATATTTATGTAGAGAAATATGCCGATGGATTGAACTTTTATACAATGAACGCACAGGAAACGGCGGAACAAATATATAAAATTGTTTCTGAATTTTTAGGCAGAACATTAATAGACACAAGTAAGGTAATTTAAAATGAGTAATGTAATAAACTTAGTAGGACTTTATAAAACCTATTTCAACGCAACACCTTTCTCCGTAAATAAAGACGGTGTAAAAGAAAAAAGTGAAGAGGTCAATTATACGGGGCTCAAGCAAAATAATTACGCAAAGGATTTTATTCATTATACAAAAAATCAAATTGCCTTAAATAAGGTTGGTTTATACGGTCGGTCTATTTGGTTTCCTGTCACGTTTTGGAAATCCACAGAGGCGGTTTTGGAAATAGATGCGTGTACAATTAATGTTCAATTGGCTAAAAACATCGTAAAAACGGCAGTAAGTGAGCGCAAGGGTACAGTGAAAGAACAATTTTCAATTGAAGATTACAAATTCACCATTAAAGGTTTTTTGATTGGTAAAGACAGAAAATTTCCTGAGAGTGAAATTTTAGCTTTAAAGGATTTGTTTGAAAGCCAAGAGCCTATTTCATTACACGGCGGTTATCCTGAATTGTTCCTGGATAAAAGTTGCCAGATTGTGATAAATACGCTCGACTTCCCCGAAGTACAAGGCAAAGCACATTGGATTAGACCTTTTAGCCTAACGTGTGAAAGTGATTTTATTGATGATTTAATTTTAGAATAATATGTTTTACATGACCAGCGACATCACCATTGGTGGACTAAAAAAAGTAAAACCTGCCAAGGTAGTTTGGAAAACAGATGTAAATGGATTTATAGACACTTGTACTATAGAACTACCTAGAATTAGTTATCTAAAAAATGATAAAACTAACACCGAGGGGCAAAAAGTAAATGATTATTTAATTCAAGAAAATGACTTTGTTTCAGTTGCTCTAGGCTATGACGGCAGAAATGAAAAAAGATTTGAAGGTTTTGTAAAAAGAGTAAATACAGGGACTCCTTTACAGGTAGAATGCGAAGGTTATAGTTACCAATTGTATGATGTAGTGTTTAGTAAAACCTATGCAAGTACCACGGTAAAAGAGCTTTTAACTGATGTTTGCCAAGGAACGATAATAAAGCTAGCGGATAAGATACCTCATATACCTTTAAGCAACGTTCGTTTTAAAAATGCTGGGGGTTTACAAGTTTTAGAATGGTTGCAAAAGGAATGTAAACTAGCGGTTTATTTCAATTTTAATGAATTATATGTAGGAACAAAGTTTGGTAAGCTACAAAATAAAGTAAAGTTAAAATTAGGCTGGAACACAATAAAAGATGATGATTTTAAACAGCGTAAAATCGATAAAACAACTAAAATAGTTATTAAAGAGAAATCAGGCACGGGTGAAGTAAAAAAAACACCTGCAGACGTTGAAAAATACAGTAACGAAAAAGCCGTAAAAATAAAGCAAGGTTTCCCTGCAGATGTTTTAAAAGACATTGCCAATCGTTTACAAACAAAGAGTAACTATAAGGGATATGAGGGCGGTATTAATTGTTTTTTAGAACCTTATATGATAAAGGGAATGCTCGTGGAAGTTGACGGGTATCGCTACCCTGAAAAGTCAGGTACTTTTTTCATTGAAAGCATTGAGGGGGAATTTTCAAAAAGTGGCGGTAGACAAAATATAAAACTAACATACGTAAGTCCATGACACCCGAAGAGTTTAGAAAAAGGTTTCAAGATTTAGCCTCGCAGTATGGTCCTGCAGTAAGCAATATCGCCAAGGTTAAGGCAATTGACAAGGAAAATTGGATTTGTACCCTTGAAGATGAGGACGGTCAGGAAATACCAGCCGTAAGACTTCGACCTGTACAAAGTAGTAACAAAAGTATTTTGTTGCTCCCATCCATTGGTTCTTATGTGCTTGCGGTTCGTATTGAAGATGATGAAGATTGGTTAGTTATCGCTTGTGATAAACTTGAAAAAGTAGGCATCTACGTAGAAGAAACACTACTAGAGATTGACAAAGAAGGGTTTCTTTTAAAAAAAGAAAACGAAAGTTTAAAAGCAATTCTTAGCGATTTAGTTAGCTATATAAAAGCGATGAGTTTTACAGTAAGCACTACAGGAACTGCAACTGCACAGAGTGGCGCAACGCAAATACTAAATAATTCAGCCGACTTTGAAACTATTGAAACACGACTTAAATCCCTTTTAAAATAAGTTTAAATGATACCTAAGGATATAATGCTAGACGACGATATGGATTTGCTTATTCAAGGTAACGATTTGGTACTTGGAGAAAGCACGCACCAGCATCAAAAAATTTTGATTATGGTGGATAAAGGCGAATTCAAAGAAAATATTACCCGAGGCGTGGGAGCTTTACGATACGCTGAGATGCATAATCCAGAGAGCTTAATGCGTGAGATCAGACAGGAGTTTATAGCCGATGGAATGATAGTAAACTCTTTGAGTTGGAATGATGGAAATTTAGAAATAGACGCTAATTATGATAGTAAAAGTTAAGGTGCTACAGAACTGGTTCGATGTAGCCAGCATTTATACAGGTGATGCCTCTAATGCTTATCCATTGGCATTCTATAACAATTCATCAATTACCGATGACTTACAAAGCGGTCAAGAGGTAGAAATACCTAACACTATAGCAATTAACCAAAAAAACAAAAAATATTTAGAGGCTAGAAACCTTCAACCCGCAACGGGATTGACATTAGAACAAACACAATACGATAAACCACTAGGCATTGGCGAAATGGTTATAAACTCAAGTTTTATAGTACGATAATGGCACGAACTGAAAAAGAAATACACGATCAAATTTTAAACGAATTATATACCAGTTCGGTTTTAGATATACAAGCTCCTTTGAGTTCAGCTAATCTATTTTATCGTTTCACGAGAATTAATGCTGCCGTTATTCAAACTTTTGAAAAATTGATGGATACGCATAAAACCCAAATAGACACCGCAATTTACGAATATAAACCTGGCACAGCAAGATGGTACAGAAATATGGCGTTAGCCTTTCAAATGGGGTTTGATTTATTGCCTGACGACGACCAGTTTAATAACTCAAATGCTACATCTGAACAAATTGAAGCGTCAAAGATTGTGAAGTATTGTTCCATACCCGAGGAAGGCGTGGAAAGTTCAAGACTAATCATCAAAATTGCAGGCGAACAAGGCGATATTTTGCGAAAATTAAGCGATTCCGAACTAGTTAGTTTTACGGATTACATCAAAAAAATACGCTATGCGGGTGTGAAGTTTTTAATCGTGAACAACCCCGCCGATAAACTGCTTTTGCAGATGAAAATTTACGTGAATCCTTTGGTTATAGGTAATGATGGCGTAAACATTCGAACTGGTTCAAAGTCGGTAGAATTAGCTTTAAAGAATTATTTGAAAAGTTTGCCATTTGACGGTGAGTTAATCATAAACGATTTAATTGCTAAGCTTCGGGAGGTTGATGGCGTGGAAAATGTCAACATTTCAAACATTCAAAGTTCGAAGTACAATAATGATACAAGAAGTTATGAAGGTTTCAAAAGTATTAACATTAAAACAATCCCCGAGGCAGGTTATTTCGAGTTAGACAACCAAAGTAGTTTGAATTATGTGGTATGAAGTTGACTTTAAGAAATTAGCAGTATTACTGTTACCAATAGCACTGCGTAAACCCAAAACAATTGCTTTTCTACATTGTTTGGTACAACCAATTGACAGCGTTTACAGGTCCTGGAAATCGAAGCGTGACGACGATTGGTATAAGCTGGCGCATAATGGGCAAGTGTGCAAGCTTGAAGCCGTTTTGAATGACGAATTTGACAAAACACTAAGGCGCATTTATATAGACGACGGAGACTCTTTTCAACAGGAGTACATTTTTACAGACGAAGAGGGCGAAGAAGTTTTTTTAGATGATACGCTTTTTGTCTTTTCCGAAGATGAATACGAAAACACAGGCGTTGACTTTGTAGTGTTTGTGCCGTCGGAATTGGTGGATGCAAACATTCATAAACTAAACTATTTGATAAAATATTACAAACTGGCGGGTAAACGCTACAGAATAGAAAAACTATGAATTATCAAAAAATTAACCAAAGTGGTGGTTTTCCTATCAAAACCCAAACTTTAGAAGATATGCAAACAAGCTGGCAACTTTTAAACAGCTTGGGCGAACTAGCGGGGAATTTTGCCATCTTGAAAGGATGTCAGGAAAGCAATGGTACTGTGAGCGATGGCGTTGTGTATATCAACGGTGAAGTGCTTGACTTTGTTGGAGGTCTGAAAGGACCTACTGTTATAATTACTGAAACAGCTTATAAAAGGGAATTTAAAGACGGTACAAACAAAGATGTTCTATTCGTTCGAAAAGCAATGTTTGGAATTGGGTCAGTTACTTTTAATTGGGCTGATTTCAAACGCCCAAAATCGACCATACAGCTCACGTCGGATTTAAAAACAGTTAATGAAGAGTTGCCTAAAAAAGCTGACAAAACGATAATTCAAAGCTTAATTGATAGAATTATAGAGCTTGAAAAACGTCCAACGTTCAATAATCCTATTAAAAACAAAGGGTACTTCACTTTAGGTGATATTACAGGTGGACAGCCTGTAGGCTCAAACCTTCCTGTCTTTGGGGATTGTGTTTCTGCTGTTGTAGCATCTTATGTCGATGGAGGTAATCATTATATAGATGTAAGCTTTTTGAATCCAATGCCATCAGTTAATTATAAAGTAAACTTAATGGTCGAATCTTTAGGTACTATATCGAATGACGACGACGCTGGAAATCCTGTATTCAAAATCATCGACACCAACAAGTTTAAAGTAGGCTTGTACGAAGCTGCATCAACAGTACAGTCTATTAGAATTCATTTCGAAATCACAGAACTATGACAGCGAAAGAAAACATAAAAAAATGGTTTAAAACAGGTTCGAAACCAACCGAAGAACAATTCAGTGCTACATGGGATTCGTTTTGGCACAAGTCAGAAAAAATCCCAATCAATCAGATTGAAGGAATTACCCAAGTCTATGAAAGCATCAACCAAATCAGTCAGCAAAACCCACGAATTGTACCCGTCGGGCAGTTGCAGATATTTAAAGTAGCACCAAATGCTAATAATAACGTTTTAGAATCGGGCGATTTTGTGGTAGGATTTGTCGAAGAGCATTTTATAAATGCTACCTATTTAGAAGGTGACCCGCAACGGCTTGCCAGTTATGGAATTATTTAAAATATTGAAAACTAAATCTAAAATCTAAAATGAGTAAACAAATTATTAATAAGCCGATTTGCCTTAATAAAGTGGCAAAAGGAAGACTTACCGACAGTTGTCTATTGGTAAGAAGTAAAGATAATATTATAAAAGAAATTGACGTGAAAGATTTGAACTCTTCTAAACAATGGATGTGGCATATCCCTTTAACCTCATACCCCTCAAATATATTTTTCACAAATGTGAAATCTGCGGGTTCTTACCCTGTTCACTCAAAATATATAGGCGTTAATTACTTCCAATTAATGAGTGACTCTCCCTATAATACAGATTTGAATATCAATGCTTTTGAATCAGGTGTTAATCTTTTTATAGGAGACAGTTTATCTGTTGATTTTCTATATGATTCGACGATTAATCCTGTCCCTGAATTTTATAACGACACGTGCTGGCGTATTGCTATTGGACAGACAGGAGTAGAAACTGATTTCACAGGTCTTGACTTTTCTTTAAGCGCAAGCTTTGAAATAGCGAGCAAACGGAATACTGATATCACAAGAATTGACACAGGAATTTTATTTGCTAAAGATGTCATATACAACGTACAAATAACACGAAGCGCACAGGGGTATAACGTTAAAATTTCAGATAAAAAAACAAGCGAAGTTCTTTTTGAAAGCGAGCTAACTACAAACGTTTCAGAACTAAGTGGTTTTTCTGTGTTTCCGTACAACAAAACGGGTTCAAGCCCTTCAGGGTTATTTAAAATGGGTATTGTTCGATTAGGATATTGTCCCTCAAAATAATTTATATGATGAAAGCAATTTTTAAAAACTGGAAAACCACGTCCGCTGGCGTTGTTTCCATCGTGTCAGGAGTTTTGTTGTTTGTTAATGACAAAACAAAAACTATTGAAGCTTTAACAGCGGTATTAGCGGGAATTGGATTAATATTTTCGCAGGATGCCGTAAAGTAAAATTTCCTTTGGAGGAAGGGAATAAAAAAGTCCTCCGCAAAATTAAACATCTCACCTTTTAATTTTAGTGCAAAAACCACACAGCGGAGGACTAAAGTCTTCTGTAGTGTGGTTTTTTATGCTAAAAAGGTGAGTTTGCAAAGACAATCATCAAATTTAATTAAACAATCATCGATCAAAAAAAATCAAAAAAATGAAGAAAGTATTTTCATCCGCTCCGTTACCATTTATGGGGCAAAAACGAAAGTTTTTAAAACAATTCAAACCTGCTTTAAATGTATTTCCAGCCGATGCCATTTATGTAGATATGTTTGGTGGTTCGGGATTATTAAGCCACACAGTTAAGGCTTATTATCCAAATGCCACGGTAGTTTATAACGACTTCGACGGGTATAGCCAGCGACTGGCAAACATCGACAAAACCAACGTTTTGCTTGATGATATTAGGCTAATCTTGGTAAATCATCCAAAAGATAAACTCATTAAAGGAGAGGCACGTGAGCAAGTATTAGAGCGTGTCAAGTCAGAGGAAACCAAAGGCTATGTTGACTATATTACGCTTTCAAGCTCAATTCTTTTTAGTATGAATTACGCCACTTGTTATAAAGAATTTGAAAAATCTACGCTGTACAACTGTGTGCGACAATCCAACTACACCGCAGACGGTTATTTGGATGGAATTGAGGTCGTGCAAATGGATTATAAAGAATTGTTCAAGAAGTATAAGGACAGAAAAAATGTTGTGTTTTTGGTAGACCCGCCATACTTATCAACTGATGCCAGTACATATAAAGACTACTGGAACCTTAGGGATTATTTAGACGTTTTAAACGTGTTGGAAGGCTCAAATTATTTTTATTTCACGTCTAATAAGAGTCAAATCGTTGAGCTTTGTGAGTGGATTGAAACAAAAACGCCAATGAGTAATCCGTTTCACGGTTCGAAAATGGAAACTATGAATACACAAGTGAACAAAGCGAATTATACGGATATAATGTTGTATAAAAAAATAGCATAATGATAATGAGATAAAAAAACAATGGTTTAAATAGAGTTTAAAGTTAATTTAAAAAGGCATTGCGTGATAAGCAATGCCTTTTGTAATTTTGTAAAAAAATGGGCATTTGAATTTGAAAAAATGGGCATTTGAATTTTTTGATTATATTTCCTAAAGGAAAGCCCGTTTTGTTAGATATTTTTTGTTTTATAATTGGGGTCCTGCTTCTACTAAACGTTCTCCTTGTTCATTATCTGTATATTGCACAAAGTTTTTAATAAATCTTCCTGCTAAATCCTCTGCTTTAGTTTGCCATTCTGAGGCATCAACATACGTATTACGGGGATCTAAAATTTCAGAATTGACATCATGTAATGCTGTTGGAACTTCAAAATTAAATACTGGTACAACGGTTGTTTCTGCATTTTCAATAGAACCATCCAAAATAGCATCAATGATAGCGCGTGTGTCTTTAATAGAAATACGTTTACCTGTACCATTCCAACCTGTATTTACCATATAGGCCTTAGCATTGTGTTCTTCCATTTTCTTCACTAATTCTTCTGCGTACTTTGTAGGATGTAAAGACAAGAATGCCTTACCAAAACAAGCTGAAAAAGTTGGTTCTGGTTGAGTTACACCTCTTTCTGTTCCTGCTAATTTAGCGGTAAATCCTGACAAGAAATAATATTTTGTTTGTTCAGGAGTTAACTTAGAAACGGGAGGCATTACACCAAAAGCATCTGCTGTTAAGAATATCACCTTAGTAGCATGACCTGCTTTTGATACAGGAGTTACTATATTATTAATGTGATAAATAGGATATGAAACACGTGTATTTTGTGTTACAGAGCCATCTTTAAAATCAATTTTACCATCAGCATCAACCGTTACATTTTCCAGCAAAGCATCACGTTTGATAGCACCATAAATATCTGGTTCGTTTTCTTTACTTAAATCAATTGTTTTTGCATAACAACCTCCTTCAAAGTTAAAAACGCCATCATTATCCCACCCGTGTTCATCGTCTCCAATTAATTCACGTTTAGGGTCTGTAGATAAAGTTGTTTTTCCAGTTCCTGACAAACCAAAGAATACGGCAACGTCACCATCTTTTCCTTTATTTGCTGAACAGTGCATAGAGGCCATACCTTGAAGAGGTAAATAATAGTTCATCATTGAAAATAAACCTTTCTTCATTTCTCCTCCATACCAAGTACCTCCAATTAGCTGTACTTTTTCTGTTAAATTAAAAGCAATATAAACTTCAGAATTTAAACCATGTGCTTTATAATCTGCAAAACCACGTTT
The DNA here is from genome assembly GCF_052828645.1 of Flavobacterium sp. TN-1. Classification (NCBI taxonomy): domain Bacteria; kingdom Pseudomonadati; phylum Bacteroidota; class Flavobacteriia; order Flavobacteriales; family Flavobacteriaceae; genus Flavobacterium; species Flavobacterium sp. TN-1. Next base: position 928,064 of record NZ_CM128253.1, on the reverse strand, counting down.
TGAAGCGTTCATTACCACAAAGTCAGGTTCGCCATAATTAGCTAGCTCTTCTTCTGTTGGACGAATAAACATATTTTTTACAAAATGTGCTTGCCAAGCTACCTCCACAATAAAGCGTACTTTTAATCGTGTATTTTCATTAGCGCCGCAAAAAGTATCAACTACAAAAAGTCTTTTTCCTGATAATTGCTCTACCGTATTTTCTTTTAGAGCATTCCAAGTATCAGTACTAATAGGTTTATTATCGTTTATAGCTTTTTCAGAAGTCCACCAAATAGTATCCTCTGTTACGGCATCTTTAACAATATATTTATCTTTAGGAGAACGACCTGTAAACTCACCTGTCATTACATTAACTGCCCCCAATTCAGTTAACTGCCCTTTTTCGTAACCTTCTAATTCAGGGCTTAATTCTTCCTGATACAACAATTCGTATGTAGGATTATATACAATTTCTTTAACGCCACTAATTCCGTATTTTTCTAACGAAATCGTTTTCGTAGGTGGTGTGTATGCTTCCATAAAATTTATGATGTGTGTGTTCAATTTTAACGACAAAAGTATAAATATTATTTAAATAGAGTCACAGTTTAGATTTTTTTTGTAAAAATGTAATAAAATGCCATAAGCCAAGCAGATATTAACAATACTCCTCCTACAGGTGTTATAGGACCCAAGAATTTAAAATTTAAATTTGTAATAGACTGTGTAGAAAGAAGAAAAATAGAAACTGAAAAAAACAATATTCCTAGTACCACCAAATTAAAAATTACATTCTTTTGTTCTGGTAAAAACATATTGGTTGTACCTAAAAATAGTAACAAAAAAGCGTGATACATCATATAACGGATCCCTACTTCAAAAGAAATTAGTTGATCTGTATTTAAAACTTTTTTAAGAGCATGCGCTCCAAAAGCTCCCAAAATAATTGAAATTGCACCAAAAAACAAGGCTGTTAATAAAATTTTTCTATCCATTTTTATTAATTTTTTTTTCAAATTTAACATAGTATTCTCAAAAAATTCTATATATTTTATCTATTTCGTTTTTGAAAAAATTACATTTGATTACATTTGTGTAATTTTTTTTACCACACCAAAATGAGAAATATACTAATTATAGGAGCTGGTCGGTCTGCTTCTTCTTTAATAAAATACCTTTTAGAAAAATCTGAAAGTCAAAATTTACATCTTACTATAGGTGATTTATCACTAGAATTAGCACAGCGTAAAACATTAGGACATAAAAATGCAACGCCTATTGCTCTAGATATTCATGATACAAATCAGCGACAAACTGAAATTAAAAAAGCAGACATAGTAATTTCAATGCTTCCAGCTCACATGCACATTGAAGTAGCAAAAGACTGTATTATATACAAAAAACACATGGTTACCGCCTCATATATTAGTGATGCCATGCAAGCTTTAGATGAACAGGCAAAAGAAAATGGTTTAGTGTTCATGAATGAAGTAGGATTAGACCCTGGTATAGATCACATGAGTGCCATGAAAGTATTGGATGAAATCCGTGATCAGGGCGGTAAAACAATTCTTTTTGAGTCATTTTGTGGCGGTTTAGTAGCTCCTGAAAGTGATGATAATCTTTGGAATTACAAATTTACTTGGGCACCAAGAAATGTTGTGTTAGCAGGTCAGGGTGGAGCTGCCAAGTTTATACAAGAAGGCACTTATAAGTATATTCCATATAATAAATTATTTCGTAGAACGGAATTCCTGGAAATTGATGGATTTGGACGTTTTGAGGGATATGCTAACCGTGATTCTTTAAAATATAAAAGCATTTATAATTTAGATGATGCTTTAACACTTTACAGAGGAACTATCCGCCGCGTAGGCTATTCTAAAGCATGGGATATGTTTGTACAACTGGGTATGACAGATGATTCCTATGTAATTGATGATTCTGAAAAAATGAGCTATCGTGATTTTGTAAATCTATTTTTGCCATACCATGCTAGTGACTCCGTTGAAATAAAACTACGTCATCAATTAAAAATAGATCAAGACGATGTAATGTGGGACAAACTTGTGGAATTGGACTTATTTAATAGTCAAAAAACATTAGGTATTAAGAACGCTACACCAGCACAAGCTTTAGAAAAAATATTAACTGATTCATGGACATTACAATCAAATGATAAAGATATGATTGTGATGTATCATAAGTTTGGTTATGAATTAAATGGTCAGCTCAAACAAATAGATGCTACGATGGTTTGCATAGGCGATGATCAGACTTATACTGCTATGGCTAAAACGGTAGGTTTGCCTGTAGCAATGGCTACTTTACAAATCTTAAATGGGAATATTACCACACCTGGCGTGCAATTACCAATTAAAAAAGAAGTTTATATACCTATACTAAAAGAGTTAGAGGAATATGGAGTTATTTTTAATGAAAAAGAAGTTCCATACAAAGGATATAATTAATCTACCCTCCTACTTATTTTTAAGTCACCCATTCTTTTCGATGGGTGATTTTTTATATCTAGTTCGCTCTAATTTTATTACTATATCACTGAAATTATACCATTTAAACTTAAAATATACTGGATTAAAAAATAAAATTCTCGATACGTTTTTTTCATTTTAAAACAACTCGAACAAACACGGTTTGTCACTCCGAATGAGGAGTCTCATAATTAATATTATTGATTTCTCCCTTTGGTCGAAATAACAAGATTGCGAACTTTTTGGACAGTCTCAAGGTTAAAAAAATAGTATATGAGGAAATTTCAAAGTTTAAATGGTATTAGATTTTGTTTGTTCATAGAATAATAAAACTAAATAACATTTTATTGTTTTATTTGAAAACAAAAGTTAACTTTAGGTTTTCAATTTTAAATCAATGCGAATAAATCACTTACAAATTGAAATTGACGGTATAGACAAAGAAATCTTGCGTTATTTAATGGACGATGCTCGTAAGCCTATTTTACAGATTGCTAATAAAATAGGAATTTCAGGAGCAGCTATTCATCAAAGATTACGAAAATTAGAGGAAGCTAAAGTCATTTCGGGTTCAAAGTTTATTGTTAATACAAAAGTCTTAGGATATAGCACTATGGCATTTGTAGGAATATACCTAGATCGCGCCGCGCGAAATTCAGAAGCTGTTAAGGAGTTACGTAAAATTCCAGAAGTATTGGAGTGTCATTATACTACAGGTAATTGGAGTATTTTAATAAAGATGATCTGTCGTGACAATGAACATTTAATGCAATTATTAAATACCAAAATTCAATTTATAGAGGGTGTGTCTAGAACTGAAACTTTTATATCCTTAGATCAACAAATAGAAAGACAAATACAATTATAAATTAATAAAAAATGCCTTAAAAGTTTTTTACTTCTAAGGCATTTATAAATCTTTTACTTTTAAAAAATTAATCTCTCCTACCAAATACTTGCATTGCCCAGTACAACATAGAAGCTACTGCACCAATAGCTGCCACTAAATAAGTCCTAGCTGCCCATTTTAAAGAATCTTCTGCCCCTTCATATTCTTGTTGACTTACCATATTTTTGTTTTTTAACCAAGCTAGTGCTCGATTACTTGCATCGTATTCTACAGGTAATGTAATTAACGAAAAAGCAGTTGCTATAGTCATTAAAGCTAAACCTATTAAAGCTACAATATATCCTATTGATAATCCTTTAGAAGCAATTCCTAAAATCAAACCGCCCATAATCAACCATTGAGATATAGAAGAGGATACATTTACCATCGGTACCATTTTAGAACGCATTGCTAACCAACTATATGCCGTTGCATGTTGAACCGCGTGACCGCACTCATGAGCCGCTACAGCCGCCGCCGCCGCATTTCTTTGATTATACACTGCTTCTGATAGATTTACCGTTTTATCTACTGGATTATAATGATCCGTTAATCTACCTGGTGTAGAAATTACTTTCACATCATAAATCCCATGATCATGGAGCATTTTTTCTGCAATTTCGGCACCACTTAGTCCATTTCGCAAATGTACTTTTGAATAATACTCAAATTTATTTTGTAAACGGTTACTTACCAACCAACTTATAAGGGCAATACCTCCAAGTAAAATATAATATCCTATCATGATTTTATTTTTTTAATAAAACTACAAATTTTAAGCCATTTTTAAAGAATGTCAAATTGACATTTATTTACAAAAGTAATAAAAGTTCCCCATTTTGATTTCTTATAATAGGCAAACGAATCTTTTTTATTTTAATAAAATTTGTTTGTACTGTACTGAGTTGTTTAACAAATCAGTAGCTTTTCTTATAACGCTATTATTTTTTGCATAGTATTGATAAAGACCTTCTTTATATTGGTACCTTTTGATGAGTTCGTCTTTTAATAAATTTATAATTTCATTTTTATTCTTATCTAATTCTACCTCATCTGTTTTCTGTAAAGCTTGTTGCAAAGCCTCATATTGGGTTTTAATTTGCCCCTCTATTTTTTCTTTTTTAGCTTGTTCTAAAACGGATTTAAGAGCTAAATCGGTTTTAGTATCAAACGAAAATTTTTGTGATTTCAAGTAATTTTTAAATTCACTAAAATCTGTATCTCCTAAGTTTGGGATTGAATTACCTAAATTTGGATGTTTATAATAGTATTGATTAGCATACATAAAAATAGCATCTCCTCTAACTAAAGCATCAGTTATAGTACTCGTTTTACTTTCTTCTAGTTCAATATCAGGTTGAATACCTCCACCATCATATACTGTTCTTCCTTTGCGTGTTTTAAAAGCATTGTAATTTTTTGCATCTGTACGTATAGCTTTACCATTAGCATCTTTTTTTGAATAATCTAATGCTTGAATACAACGTCCTGATGGTGTATAGTATCTAGAAATCGTTACTTTTAGTTGCGTACCGTATGTTAAATCAATAGGACGTTGAACTAATCCTTTACCAAAACTTCTAGAACCTATGATTACTGCTCGGTCTAGGTCTTGTAATGCGCCTGAAACAATTTCACTTGCGGAAGCACTTTTACCATCTACAATGATAGCAAGAGGAATATCTAAATCTACGGGTTGCTTAGATGTTTTGTAGATGTTATTGTGTTTTTCTATTTTAGATTTTGTGGTTACAATGATCTCTCCAGCGGGAACGAATAAATTGCATATATTGACTGCTTCGTGTAAAAGTCCACCTGGATTACCTCTAAGATCTAATATGATTTGAGTGGCTCCTTGATCTTTTAAATTTTCTAATGCTTCGCGTGTTTCGCTGGAAGCTTTTGCATTAAATTGTGAGAGTACGATATAACCTGTTTTAGAGTCAGCCATACCATAATAAGGAACTGCTTTTACATCTATTTCATCTAAAAGTAATTGAGTCGTTTTGAGTTCATTATTTCTTTTATATTGTATGGAAATTTTGGTATTCTTACTCCCTTTGAGTAATTGAGATACATCTTCTTTAAAATCAGAAAGGATGACATCATTAACTTGAATGATTTCATCACCTGCTTTTAAACCCGCTTTGTCTGCAGGATAACCTTTATAAGGTTCACGTATATAAGTTTTACCTTCTTTTCTGGTAATCATGGCACCTATACCTGTATATTCACCTGTATTATTTATTTTGAAGCGAACTACGTCAGCTTCATTAAAATAAACAGTATAGGGATCTAATTCAGCTAACATACTTTTTATTGACTTATCCATTAATTCAGCAGGATTTGTTTGGTCAACATAATTCATATTAACGGTTTTAAATAAGGTTGTAAAAATTTCAATCTGCTTGGCTATTTCAAAAAAATCTTCTTTGAAACTAGCTCCTACAAACAAAAAACCTCCTGCAAGTACAGGTAAAATATATCTTTTTTTTATGGATAGACTCATAATATATGGTTTATTAAAACACTTTATAATTACTTAAAGGAACTAGAAAAATTATCTTTAATTTTTAATATTCTAAAGTTCCTATATGACGCATTACACGGATGGTTTTATTTTTTCTTTTTTCAACATAGTTAGAAGATCCAACGGCTTTGTATTTTCTTGGACTTGGTAATATGGCTGCTATTGAAGCAGCTTCGTATTTTGTGAGGCTTTTAGAGCTTTTGTGAAACCAGTATTGACATGCGGCTTCTGCTCCATAAATACCATTTCCCATTTCGATGCTGTTTAAGTAAACTTCCATAATGCGTTTTTTACCCCATACTAATTCAATTAAAACGGTATAATAAGCTTCTAATGCTTTACGTAAATAACTACGTCCTTGCCATAAGAAAATGTTTTTGGCTGTTTGTTGTGATATGGTGCTTCCTCCTTTTAATTTTTTTCCTTTTAGATTTCCTTTAAATGCTTTATTCATAGCAGAAAAATCAAATCCGTTATGTTGAAGAAAAAGACCGTCTTCGCTAGATATAACGGCTTTTTGCAAATTAAGGGATAGATCATCAATGGGTACCCAATCATGTGAAAAGATAACTTCTTTACCAGCTGCTTTATTTTCTATTGCTCTTATTATCATTAAAGGAGTAAAAGGTACTGGTATGTATTTAAATAAAAATACAAAAGCTATAGAGATTACATTAAAATACAAAAAACACTTCCATAAAAATAATTTAACCTTAGTCATAAAGGTAGACGATGGGGTTTTAGATTTCGTTTTTGTATTTGTTTTGTTATTTATATTTTTTTTTGTTGTCATTTATATTAAATCAGCTAATTCTTGTCCTATTAAACTTCCTATGGCAATACCCATGCCTCCCATTCGTACCCCACAAAAAACATTTGTTGAAAGCGATTTTACTATTGGTTTTTTATGAATGCCTATTCCCATAATACCGCTCCAACGATGAGCAATGGTTACTTTAGTTTGTGGCAAAATTACGGTTTTTAATAATTCTTCCAATTTGTTTTGTATTAAAGCTGTTTGATCCATTGAAATAGTGGTTTCGCCTATAAAATCTAAATTTCGTCCTCCTCCTAATAAAATACGATTGTCTATATTTCTGAAATAATAATATCCTTTATCTAAATGAAAAGTACCCTTTATTTCTAAATTGGGTATAGGTTCAGTTATGAGTATTTGTGCCCGAGCAGGTTTTACTTCACCATTTGTCAGATTTTCAGCAAATCCGTTGGTTGCAAAGAGTAGTTTTTGCGTTTTAAAAGTATACCCCTCTAATTCTACTTCTACTTCATTCCCTAAGTCTACATAATTTTTAACCGTTTGATTATTTAAAATGAGAATATTACTTTCAAAACCTTTTGTTAGTAATGCTTGCATCATTTTACCTGTATCTATTTGTGCCTCAAATGGATTAAAAAGGCTATATTTTTTTATGTTTTTAAAGTTAAAACGATCTATTTGTTTTTCAAAAGTATCTGTTTTAAACAGGGGACGAAGAAGATCATTTATAAATGGCATTTTTTGTAGACAGTCTTCATAACAGTCTTCATTTTCCGATAAAAATAGTTCATACCCCCCATAGTGTTTTAAATCAATAGAAATATCTCCTAAATTTTTACGCAATAGTTGTAAGCCATTCCAACGTTTTTTTACAAGTTGAATAACTTCTTCTTCTGTATGTATTTTTAGATCATCTAGAATCTCTGACAGAGAACCAAAACAAGCGAACCCAGCATTTTTAGTACTAGCTCCTTCTGGGAGTTTGCCTTTTTCTAAAACAAGTATTTTACTGTTAGGAAATCGTTCTCGCAGGCGTAAAGCTGTATGCAAACCTACAATTCCACTACCTACTATGGTAAAATCAACGGATGTAAACCAATTTTTTATTTCCCAGTAACTTAGACGCATTTTTTATAACTAATTTGAAAGATCGTTCCTTTATTAATTTCGGAATGTAAAACCTTTATTTTTCCTTTATGATATTCTTCTACTATACGTTTGGTTAAAGATAATCCAAGTCCCCAACCTCTTTTTTTAGTTGTAAAGCCAGGTTCAAATATTTTTTTGAAATGACTTCTTGGAATACCTTTACCTGTATCGGATATTTTAATTTTAATATGATTATCTTCATCTGCTATCATTATATCTATATCTCCTCTACCTCGCATAGCATCTATAGCATTTTTTACTAAATTTTCTATTGTCCAGCTATGCAATGTAGGATTTATTTTAGCAAACAATTCTTGTTGAGTCGAAAAAAACTGAAATTTTACCTGTCCTTCAAATCGGGAAGCTAAATAATCGTATACTAATTTCGTTTCTTCCACAATATTTTTATTTTCTAAATTAGGTTCAGAGCCTATTTTAGAAAAACGTTCCGTTATGTTTTGAAGTCTAAAAAGATCTTTTTCAATTTCAGAAACGATAGTATCATCTACTTGCTCAGCTTTCATAATTTCGACCCATCCAATTAATGATGAAAGCGGTGTACCAATTTGATGTGCTGTTTCTTTGGCCATACCCGCCCAGAGTTTACTTTGAGCTGAAATTTTATTAGTTCGATAATAATTATAAACTAAAGCACCAAATAAAACAATAATCGTAATCAATGCCATAGGATAATATTTTAGTTGGCTTAATAATGCCGAGTCCATATAATACAAATAGCGACGTTTTCCTTTGTCGTATTCAATATTAATTTTGTTATTAGCTTGTTTAAACTGGAAAATAACATGTTTTGTTTTCTTAGGGCTCTTAAATAAAGCTTCGTCTAGATTGGTAAAACTCAATATACTATCTTTTTCATCTAATAGTATTGTAGGAATGGTTTCATTATTAGTTAATATTTGTAAAGGCAAATCTACTTCTGTTTCATCTGTTGCATTTTGTAATGTTTTTTGAGCCGTAGCCAAAAGTTCCATTTTATGACGCTCTTCTTTTCTAAAAATTTGCATCAAAGTATAGGTATTCCACAAAATAAGGCTAATAATTAGGAAAGAAAATCCTACTAACAGCCAACGAATAGAATTATTTTTATTAGTAAAAATCATTATTTATGCTTAAGAGTCTAAATATAATAAAAGTCTATTTTCTTTACTTTATTTTATAGCTTCTTTTCTTATTTTTGTTTAAAAACCAATTTATAAATGAAAAGTTTCATTCCTACTGAATTATCTACCCCACAAGTTCAGTCTTATTTACAAGGGGCTATTGTGCCAAGACCCATTGCATTTGCTAGTACGATAGATGCACAAGGTAGACCTAATTTATCTCCTTTTAGTTTTTTTAATGTTTTTAGTGCTAATCCTCCTATTTTAGTCTTTTCTCCAGCCAGAAGAGTAAGAGGTAATACAACTAAACATACCTTAGAAAACGCATTAGAAACTAAAGAAGTGGTTATAAATGTTGTAAATTATGATATTGTACAACAAATGTCGCTTTCCAGTACGGAGTATGCTGAAGGAATAAATGAATTTGAAAAAGCGGGTCTCACGACATTATCTTCTGATCTTGTAAAACCATTTCGTGTTGCCGAATCACCCGTACAATTTGAGTGTAAAATAAATGAAATAATTTCATTAGGCACAGAAGGAGGTGCTGGTAATTTAATAATTTGTGAAGTTCTAAAAATCCATGTAGATGAAACTATCTTAGATAAAAATGGGATGATTGATCAACATAAAATTGATTTGGTAGCTCGTTTAGGTGGGAATTGGTATTCGCGTTCTAACATGGGTTTATTTGAAGTACCAAAACCTTTGATCTCTTTAGGAATTGGAGTAGATGCAATTCCTAGCTTTATTAAAGAAGATTCTTTTTTTACAGGAAATGATTTAGGTATGCTAGGAAATATAGAAGCTTTGCCAAAAGAAGAAGAAATCCTTATCTTTGTCCAAGAAAACAATTTAATTAAAGAAGCTTTACAGGCTAATAATCTTATAAAGATCAAAGAATTAGCTAAAGAGTATTTAAAAAAACAAGACATACTTTCGGCATGGAAAGTGCTGTTAGCAAAATAATTAATACAAGTTATCATGGAAGTTACAGGAAGAATTAAAATGATTAACCCTACACAAGAGGTTAGTGCATCTTTTAAAAAAAGAGAGTTAGTAGTTACAACAGAGGAGCAATATCCACAACATATCATGATTGAGTTTACTCAAGCAAAAGTAGATGATTTAAATAACTTCCAAGTAGGAGAACAGGTAAAAGTATCAATTAATTTACGTGGTCGCGAGTGGATTAATCCGCAAGGAGAAGCTAAATATTTTAATACCATTCAAGGATGGAGAATTGAAAGAGTTCAACCTATGCAGGCAACACAACCTGCTATGACTCAACAAATGCCTCCAATGCCCGCAGCACAAGCTTTTGAACCAGCTCCTAGTTTCAATGAAGAAGAACATGACGATCTTCCTTTCTAATTTAAAAAACAAAAAAATAAAGACAAAAAGTCATTCAGTATGTAAAATATTTGAATGACTTTTTAGTTTAATAATATCTTTGCTCTTTTTTCCTTTTATTATTTTTCTAATAAATTATGTACTTTATAACTAAAGAATTATATTTTCCACCAATAGAAGAAACATCAAAAGAAGGTGTACTAGCAGTAGGTGGTGATTTATCGCCTGAACGATTATTATTAGCCTATAAAAACGGTATTTTTCCTTGGTTTGATGATAATGATCCTATTTTATGGTGGTGTCCACCTCAGCGTATGGTTTTATTTCCTAATGAATTTAAACCCTCTAAAAGTATGCGAAATGTAATAAATAAAGGTATTTTTAAAATTACTTTTAATACGTGTTTTCGTGATGTAATGATTAATTGTCAACAAATTTATCGTCCAGACCAATACGGAACCTGGATTACAGACGAAATGATAGATTCCTACACATATTTGCATGAAATAGGAAAGGCAATGTCCGTTGAGGTTTGGCTAGAAAAGGAATTAGTAGGTGGATTATATGGTGTAGATATGAATCCTATTTTTTGTGGTGAAAGTATGTTTTCTCATGTGAGTAATGCTTCTAAAGTGGCTTTTATTGCGTTAGTAGATTATCTAAAGGAAAATAAATACAAACTATTAGATTGTCAAATATACAACGATCATTTAGCTTCTTTAGGATGTTATGAAATACCTAGAGAGGACTTTATAACACTTTTAAAAGAGAAATAAAGGGAGTCTATAGAGATAAATCTGGGGTTATAAAATTATATACAAATAAATATTCCACTAGAGGTCTTAAGTAATAAAAAAGGCTGTCCTCAATTAAAAGAAGAAATTCAAGAATATATTAACTATTATACCATTTAAACTTTGAAATTTCCTCGTAATACTTTTTTTAACCTTGAGACTGTCCAAAAAATTCGCAATCTTGTCATCCTATGTTTGCACAGGGAAGTTTTTTGAATATTTTATAAATTTATTTCAACAGAAGAAAGAGAAAGATAAAAAGCTAAATTTTGTCATTGGTCAAAAGACTCTTCGCAATGCTAGTTCCTTTCTCTCTCTGCTTTTGAACTTGGACAGTTCATTTAGAGTTATTTGCTTTTTTGATTCGCTTAAGCTTAAATCCTAAAAAATCTCTAATATTTTCTGAATATAATGTATCTAAACTACCATCATTATTTCTTTTGATATTAATTCACATAATTCTATGTCTTGAATTCTAAAATTCAATGCTTTTACATTGTTAATTACATAAGAATATAAAGCTTGGTTATCCCCTTTTACAACACTAGAATTTGGTTATAAGTAAAATCTATATCTTTTCTTCTATTGTTTGAATCAATTATTCTAACAACTTTATCATAAAGAACTTCAGAGTCAATTATCTCAAAGTTATTTTCTTTATGATAAAAAGTTGTTCGTTTGAAGTTTGATTGTCGGACTTATTCCCATTATAAAGAAAATACAATTGATGCTTAATTATAAATCCTAGTTTTGTTAAATCCTTATATTCTTCAATTTTAGATGAAAGATCTTTAGAATTAGGTAATTCATTTCCTTTTAGGAAAAACTCCTCAAAATTATCTTTGAATTTATCTAACTTTCCTTGTTCCTGTTTTTTAGAGTTTTTACATTGAAAAACATACATTATACATTGAAGCCATTTCCTTCAAAATAAATTCCATCAATTCTACCATCTTGATTTAAGCTTTTATTATTATCAGGAGTTAAAATTAAAATTTCATTTATAGACTTCATCGAAAGATTTATCTAATACAACTGCAATAGAAAACACTTCAAACGCATCATCAATTGAAATTTCAAATTGTTTAGAAATTCTTTCTAAATACCCTCTAATAAATAAATCTTTCATCCTTCCTAATATTTATCCAACCAAGTTAATAATCTTTCCTGGAACGATAATCACATTTTTAGGTGTATGTCCTTGTAATTGTGCTTGTGTACGTTCATCTTTCATGATGATTTCTTCTATTTGTTCTTTGCTTAAATCTAGTGGTAATTTAATTTTAAAACGCATTTTCCCATTAAAAGAAACTGGATATTCTTTTTCGCTTTCTACTAAATATTTTTCTTCAAATTTAGGGAAAGCTACCGTTGCTATGGAACCTTGGTGTCCTAACGCATTCCATAATTCTTCAGCAATATGAGGCGCATAAGGTGAAATAATCACAGCTAATGGTTCTAAAATAGCTCTATGATGACATTTTTGTTGAGACAATTCATTCACACAAATCATAAATTGGGAAACCGAAGTATTAAATGAGAAATTCTCAATATCCTCAGTTACTTTTTTGATCGTTTTATGTAACGATTTGTACATATCTGCCGTTGGTTCCTCATTAGTAACAATACTTTCATTGTCATCAAAATACAAACGCCATAATTTCTTTAAGAAACCATACACACCAGTAATACCAGCCGTGTTCCAAGGTTTAGCTTGTTCTAATGGCCCTAAGAACATTTCGTATAAACGCAACGTATCCGCACCGTATTCATTACAAATATCATCTGGGTTGACTACATTATACCAACGTTTTGACATTTTTTCTACTTCGCGACCTACAATATATTTTCCATTTTCAGTAATAAATTCAGCTTCTTTGAATTCAGGGATCCAATTTCTTAATTTTTCTAAATCTATTTCATCTGAAGCATTAACGATATTTACATCTACACGAATTTCTTCTGTTTGATATTCAGATTTTAAATTTTTAGAAACATACTGATTTGTTCCAGAAATTCTGTAAACAATTGCACTCATTCCCAAAATCATCCCTTGATTGATTAATTTTTTGAATGGTTCTTCTGTTGGAGCAAAGCCTCTATCTTTTAAGAATTTGTTCCAAAAACGAGAATATAATAAGTGCCCAGTAGCGTGCTCGCTTCCGCCTATGTATAAATCGACATTTTCCCAGTATTTTAATGCTTCTTCACTTGCAAATTCGTTTTCATTAGAAGCATCCATATATCGCATCCAGTACCAAGACGAACCTGCCCAGCCTGGCATAGTGTTTAATTCTAATGGAAATATGGTCTCGTTGTTAATTAACTGATTACTAACTACTGTACACTGCACGCTATCCCAAGCCCAAACCGAAGCGTTTCCTAATGGTGGCTGACCATCTTCTGTTGGTAAGTATTTTTCTACTTCAGGCAAAATGATTGGTAAATGTTTCGCTTCAATCATTTGAGGTAATCCATTTACATAATACACCGGGAAGGGTTCACCCCAATAACGTTGGCGAGAGAAAACAGCATCACGCAAACGGTAGTTTACTTTGGCTTTACCTGCTCCTATTTTTTCTAATTCCTCAATAACTTTCTTGGTTCCTGATTTGTAATCTAATCCGTTTAAGAAATCAGAATCTACTAATTCGAAACCAGATTTTTCGGAAAAAGCGGCAGCCTCCCCCGACCCCTCCAAAGGAGGGGAGGTAAGACTGAATATATTTTTAATTGGAATATTAAAATGTTTTGCGAATGCGTAATCTCTTTCATCTCCAATTGGTACTGCCATTACTGCACCAGTCCCGTATCCTGCTAATACATAATCGCCAATCCAAACGGGAATTGGTTCTTTGGTAAACGGATGTTCCGCATACGCACCTGTAAATACCCCCGAAATGGTTTTCACATCGGCCATACGCTCTCTTTCTGAACGTTTTGCCGTTGCTTCAATATAGGCATCTACCGCGGCTTTTTGCTCAGGAGTCGTAATTTGCGCAACCAATTCGTGTTCAGGAGCTAATGTCATAAATGTTACTCCAAAAATCGTATCAGGACGGGTAGTAAATACTGGAATTCTGAATTCTGAATTCTGAATTCTGAATTCAACGTGCGCACCGACCGATTTTCCAATCCAGTTGCGTTGTGATTCTTTCAACGATTCGGTCCAATCGATGGTATCAAGACCTTGTAATAATCTTTCTGCATAGGCAGAAATTCGCATTGACCATTGGGTCATTTTTTTACGAATTACAGGGTGACCACCACGTTCTGAAACACCGTTTACAATTTCGTCATTTGCCAAAACTGTTCCTAAAGCAGGACACCAGTTTACTTCGGTTTCGGCTAAATAGGTTAATCGATATTGTAGCAATATTTTTTGTTGCTCTTCAGAAGTATATGATTTCCAGTCATCAGCCGTAAACACAGCAATGTTATCATCACAAACCGCATTAACATTTGCATTTCCTTCTTTTTCAAAAACAGAAACTAAAGTTGAAATATCTTCGGCTTTATCAGAATCATTATTATACCAGGAATTAAACAATTGAATAAAAATCCATTGGGTGTGTTTGTAATAATCAGGATTAGAAGTACGTACTTCACGATCCCAATCGAAAGAAAAACCTATTTTATCTAATTGTTCACGATAACGAGCAATGTTTTCGCGAGTTGTCTTTTCTGGATGTTGACCAGTTTGGATAGCATATTGTTCTGCTGGTAAACCAAAAGAATCATACCCTTGTGGATGTAATACATTGTATCCTTGATGGCGTTTATAACGTGCCACAATATCAGAAGCGATATATCCCAGCGGGTGTCCTACGTGTAATCCCGCTCCTGAAGGATATGGGAACATATCTAATACGTAGTATTTTGGCTTATCCGAATTATTTGATGCAGCAAAGGTTTTATGATCTGCCCAGTACTTTTGCCATTTGGCTTCGATGTCGTTGTGAAAATATTTCATATTATTTCTTATTTGGGTATAATGCCAAATGATTTTTAGTTTTAAAATAAATAATTAAAAGTTTAATCAAGTTTTCCAATGAAACCTAAACCGTAGGTTTTTTCATTTAAAATAGGATAAGCAATATAGCTCATTCTTTTATCTTTTTTTGTTTGATCCCATTTAAAAGGACTCCAATAATGCACTACAATAGCGGATGCCATTCCTATACCTGCACCTGCAGCAACATCGCCAGGCCAATGACGTGTGTTAGCTACTCGTAATACTCCTGTAGCAGTTGCAAATAAAAAACCAGAGGCTGCATACCATTTATTAGAATCTTTATATTCTAAATATTGAAGCATGGCATTTGTAAAAGCGGTTGCCGCATGTCCTGATGGGAATGAATTTTTAGCAGATCCATCAGGACGTAAGTCTCCTACAGAATTCTTTAATCCGTGTACAATAGCAGCACTGATAGCATTTGAAACGATTTGATTTGTAATTATTTGTTTATATCCGTGCTTACTTTCAATGCCTATGGTTTTACCACCTAAGGTTTGAACAATAGGAATATACTGTATATAATCATCAATTTTGGTACTAAAAGAAGTGCCAAATAATTGATTTTTAAAATCTAATAATTGATTACGCCAAGCTGGATTACGTAAAATAACACCAGATACTATTAATGCAGTAGGAATAATCATTTTCTTCATTTTAAAGGTATCATAATGATCTACCTTTTTTCCATGTATTGTATCTATTATTTGTGCAAAACTAGAAAAAGTGCATAAATAGCTTATTAATATACAATAAATTAATTTTTGTTTTTTCATAATCTATCTAAAAAGTAATGGATAATCCTAATGTTTTAAAACCAGCCTTATTGGAACCAATGATATTCATTTCGTATTTAGGCTTGTTTAATTGTAATCCTATGTTTTTATTTACATCTTTAAATCTTCTTTTGGCAATATTTTTACCAGAAAAATATCCTATCAATAAAGCTAGAGGATAATCTGAAATCCAATGTACTTCACTTTGAACCATCTGAAAACACATACCTGCTATTAATGTATATCCAACAGGTTTAATCCATTTATAATCTGGATAATTGGTCGTAATCACGGTTAAAGCAGACATAATTGTAGTAAGATGTCCAGAAGGCATAGCATCATAATGAGGGGTAGATTTTGAATAGGCTGAAAAACTAGGAAAAGGATTCCAGTCGCCTCCTGGATTACCATTTTCACGTGCAATGAATGGACTTTCGCGTCCTGTAACTCGTTTTAAAAATTGAACATACACCCCTGATAATGCTAAACTTTCTATTAAGCCGCTGGCGGTTGATAACGCTCTATAGTCATTATTAAACAAACCAAAAGTTGTAAATCCAGCTGTTAGTAATATAACTGTAGTACCATTTCCTATTAGATAAAAACCAGCGCCAAGATTTTTAGGGATATTCTGTAACGGCCCAAATTTACCATATATATTATTAGAACTTAATCCTATACGATCCGAAAATTCGCGTGATGAATTTGTG
Source organism: Flavobacterium sp. TN-1 (assembly GCF_052828645.1). NCBI lineage: Bacteria > Pseudomonadati > Bacteroidota > Flavobacteriia > Flavobacteriales > Flavobacteriaceae > Flavobacterium > Flavobacterium sp. TN-1. Next base: position 911,475 of record NZ_CM128253.1, on the reverse strand, counting down.
ATTGATTGATCAAACGGAACTAAAAGAGCTGTACTTGCAACTGCTCCTCCTAAATACCAAGCATGATCTTTAGCAATAAAGTCTTTGCTAGTAGTAATAAAATCCTTTGGTAAAAAAGTAATGGCATCTAAAATTCGAGGTTTGTTATAAATTCGACTCGTATTTGGATTGATTTGATAAGACTGTGTTTTTTCTTCTGTTTCAAGTTTATCGGTTTTGATTCCTACTAAAGTATCTTTACTTTGACAGAATAAACTTAGATTTAACAGTAAACAACAATAAAAAGCTATTTTTTTCAACTCTTTTAAATTTTTTAAGATTCTTGCAAATTTACATTTATTATAAGAAAGTGGAAACTTTGAGCATTATTAACTTTACATAAAGAAAATCTTTGTTATTTTTACCGCAAATAAATATACTATATGAGTTCATCTTTTGATAAGTTTCAAAAACGTCGATTAATTACATCGTACTTTTCAGTAGTACTAAGTGTTGGTTTGGTACTCTTTATGTTAGGTTTATTGGCGTTATTTATTGTTAATGCTAAAAAATTGTCAAATGATTTTAAAGAAGGTATTACCATGACCGTTTTCTTTAAAGATGATGCTAAGGATACCACATTAACAAAATATGGAGAAATGCTCAAAGAAGCTAATTTTGCCAAAGATTTTGTTTTTATATCAAAAGAACAAGCCGCTAAAGAACATGAAAAAACATTAGGAGAAAATTTTACTGAATTTTTAGGAATGAATCCGTTAAAAAACTCTTTTGATATTCATTTACGTGCTGACTATGTTGAAAACGATAGCGTAGCTAAAATTGAACGTAAACTAAGAGAAAATCCATTAGTAGCGGATATTTTTTATGATAAACAATTGGTAAAAATGGTAAATGAAAATGTTAAAAAAGCTAGTATGTGGATTCTGATCATAAGTGGTTTTTTAACGGTAGTAGCGGTTTTATTAATTAATAGTTCTTTGCGTTTATCCATTTATGCTAATCGTTTTATTATTAAAACTATGCAAATGGTAGGAGCCACGAAATCATTTATTAGAAAACCATTTATATTAAGAAGTATAAAATTAGGTATCATAGGAGCTGGCGTTGCAATTATAGCTTTATTAGCTTTATTGTTTTATATAGATGCTATTTGGCCAACTTTAGGAGTATTTAACGATATATTTTCTATTGTTTTTATTTTATTAAGTGTATTCGGAATAGGAATCTTAATTACTTGGCTAAGTACTTATTTTGCTACACAACGTTTTTTAAATTTAAGAACGGACGATTTATATTAATTTTTTAAATATTAATTTTAGAGTTTAGTCAATCAACTCTATTTGTTAAATTCTAAAATCTATTTTTTTCTTATGGAAAATAAAAAAAATGAATTTCTTTTTGAAAAAGTAAACTATAAATTTTTGCTTATAGGTGTTGCTATTATTGCTTTTGGATTTATATTAATGTCAGGAGGAGGCAGTGAAGATCCCGCTGTTTTTAACCCTGAAATTTTTAGCTTTAGAAGAATTCGATTAGCACCAACTGTCGTTTTAGCAGGTTTTGGTATTGTTATTTATTCTATTTTCAAACAAGATAAATAACTCAATCGTATAATAATAAGTATTATTTACTTTTTATTATTTGTTAATCACTCAATATAAAATGGATTTACTTAAAGCAATTATTATCGCTATAATAGAAGGTCTAACAGAATATTTACCTGTTTCTTCTACTGCTCACATGATTTTTACAAGTTCTTTTTTTGGTATTCAAAACGATGATTTTGTAAAATTATTTCAAGTTTCGATACAATTTGGTGCTATTCTAGCGGTCGTTTTTTTGTATTGGAAAAAGTTTTTTGATTTTACCAAATTTAATTTTTATATCAAGTTGGCAGCAGCTGTTGTTCCCGCTTTAATATTAGGTAAACTATTCGATGATAAAATAGAAGCTGTTTTAGAAAAACCCATCCCAATTGCTTTTGTATTAATAGTAGGAGGTATTATTTTATTATTTATTGACCGTTTTTTTCAAAATAGTCAAATTAATTCCGAAGAAGAAATTTCTATTAAAAAAGCTATCACTATTGGATTTTGGCAATGTCTAGCTATGATGCCTGGTACCAGTAGAAGTGCTGCATCCATAATAGGAGGTATGCAGCAAGGACTTTCACGTCATGTAGCTGCTGAATTTTCTTTCTTTTTAGCGGTTCCCACTATGTTAGCTGTAACTTGTTACTCCGTGTTTTTAAAAACCTACGAACATAGTCAAATGAAAGGCTATGAGTTAATTTTACAATCAAAAGACACTATTACAATGTTTATTATAGGAAATATAGTAGCATTTATAGTAGCCGTATTAGCCATCAAATTATTCATAGGAATAATCAAAAAATATGGTTTTAAACCATGGGGATGGTATCGCATTATTGCAGGAACCCTATTATTAATTTATTTTTCTATTAATAAATAAAATTTTGTATACAAAAGAAGATATATTAAACGGACAAGTTTTACTCATAGACAAACCCCTAACTTGGAGCTCCTTTCAAGCTGTTAATAAATTAAAATACGTATTAAAAAACCGATTAGACTTACCTAAAAAATTCAAAATAGGTCATGCTGGTACTTTAGACCCATTAGCTACTGGTTTATTAATCGTTTGTACAGGAAAATACACCAAAAAAATCCCAGAATTAATGGGGCAAACTAAGGAATATACAGGTACTATAAAATTAGGTGCTACGACTCCTTCTTATGATTTAGAAACGCCTATAAATGCTATTTTCCCAATTGAACATATTACTCCTTTGCTCATAACAGAAACTGTTAAACAATTTATAGGTGAAATAGATCAAAAACCGCCTGTATTTTCTGCCTTAAAAAAAGACGGAAAACGATTATATGAACATGCTCGTGCTGGAGAAGAAATTGAAATTCAAGCGAGAAAAACCACAATTTACGAATTCGAAATAACCAGAATTGCATTACCTGAAATTGATTTTAGAATCAGTTGTAGCAAAGGTACTTATATTCGTTCTTTAGCGTATGATTTGGGCAAAGCATTAGAATCAGGAGGACATTTAACCGCTTTACGACGTACAAAAAGTGGTTCTTATTCAATAGAAGAAGCACTAACACCAGATGTTTTTTCAGAATTAATTCCCAATAATTAATTTTATACTTAAAAAAATAAATAAAAAAATGTTCAAAAAATAAGAGAATTTTATCACTTTCCTAGTTTAAATTAAATAAGGTAAAAGGGTAAAAAATCAGATATAGTATTGTTGAAATTATTTTTTCTTTATAATGACAAACTAAATGTTGATTTCTTAATTTTTGAACATTTACTTTTTTGTAAGTAATTTATTTTAAATTAGTTATATATTTTATTATTTACTAATTCTTCTATATGTGTCATAATAGATATTAACTCTTCCATTGTGCTTTTTCCTTTGTCATGTAAATACCAAAGTTGTAATTCTTTTTTAGCTGTTTGATCTACTACCCCATGTTGAGCCTTATAATTTTTAATTAAATTTGTAGCTCCCTCAGGTCTAGGTCCCCAAGTTGCTTTTAATTCTTGATTTTTATTATCTAAAATGATGAGTTTTGGAATAGCACGCGCATCATTGGTTAAAAAACAATTCATTAAAGGATCGTTTGCATCTCTAAATACAAATCTTAAATTAATTTTATCTGTTACAGAACTTATTTTGTACAAAATAGGTGCTATTTGAGCCACATCGCCACACCAACCTTCTGCTAGTACTAACCATGTATATTCATTTTTTATATTTTTTAATTTTTCCAAAATATCTTCAGGAATCTGTAAAGTTTTATCTAAACGATTCATGCGAGTTTGGTTTAATTGGCTATAATACAGATGATCTTCTGACTGATCATTCCCCGAAGATTTCCCTTGAACTAATAAGTCCGCTACCGATTTTCTATACTCTGAATAGGTATAACTATTTAATAGACCTTGAATAATTTCTGTTTTCATAATAGCTAATAGTTTGTGTGTTTTTTAATATTTACGGAATTATTATTTTTTAATTAAAATAATACGTTATAATATTATAACGTATATATCATTAATACGTAAATTTATATATAAAAAATCATTTTTTTTGTAACAAAAATTACATAATATGAAAAAAAAACGTTGTGACTGGTGTCAAAAAGATAATTTATATCGTAACTACCATGATAATGAATGGGGTAACCCTATTTATGATGATGAAACAATTTTTGAATTTTTAGTACTAGAAACTTTTCAAGCAGGCTTAAGTTGGTATACTATTCTTACTAAAAGAGAAAATTTTAGAAAAGCATTCAATAACTTTGATTTTCAAAAAATTGCAAAATACAGCAATAAAAAAATGGAATTATTAGCCCAAGATTCAGGTATTATTCGCAATAAACTTAAAATAAAAGCTACAGTAACAAACGCCCAAGCCTTTATGAAGGTACAAGAAGAATTTGGAACTTTTTCGAAATATATCTGGGGTTTTGTAGGCGGAAAACCTATAGACAACAAACCTAAAACTTTAAAAGATGTTCCTGCTACAACTGAAATATCAGATAAACTAAGTAAAGATTTAAAAAAACGCGGATTCAAATTCGTAGGTTCAACCGTAGTATACGCCTATATGCAGGCTATAGGAATGGTAAATGATCACATAGAGGACTGTTGGAAAAGGAATAGTTAGTTTAAAATTTAACATTTATAAATTAAAAAATAGTTTACATTTGTCCTGTACTTTAGGGGTGTTTGCATAGCAGGCTGAGATTTTACCCTTTGAACCTGATCTAGTTCATACTAGCGTAGGGAAAAGTAAATGACTTCTTGTATAGTGTTCTTAGCTATGCGTGTAGCCATTCCTAAAGTTTAAAATAATACGGAATGGAACTTATTATCAATCAAGAAAAAAAAATATTTAAGGAAGAAGTACTCACCCTACAAGAACTCCTTGATATCGAATTACCTGACAAACAAAAAGGTATTGCGATCGCTATTGACCAACAAGTTATCCCTAGATCGCAATGGGAAAACACTTCGCTACAATCTAATCAAAAAATAATCATCATTAAAGCTACGCAAGGAGGCTAATTTTTATTTTAAGTTTTAACGAACTTAAAAACTGAAACTTTTCAACCTAAAAAAATATGGAAAATACAATCACAAGAACACCTTTCCCTAATTCAAAAAAGGTGTACATACAAGGAGAAATACACGACATTCAAGTTGCGATGCGTGAAATAACGTTGTCAGATACTAAACTGACAAACGGGCAAGTAGAACAAAATCCGCCCGTAACGGTTTATGATACTTCTGGTGCTTATACAGATCCGAGTATCGAAATTGATGTTCGCAAAGGATTACCTCGTTTGCGCGAGCAATGGATTTTAGACAGAAATGATGTCGAAATTTTAGATGAATTAAGTTCTGAATATGGTAAACAACGTTTAGCCGATGAAAAATTAGATCATTTGCGTTTTGAATATCTTCATCAACCTATGCGTGCCAAAGAAGGTGCTAATGTAACCCAACTATACTACGCTAAACAAGGCATCATCACGCCTGAAATGGAATACATTGCTATTCGTGAAAACCAACGTATTGAACAATTAGAAACAGCACAAAAAGCAATGTGTCATCAGCATGCTGGGGAAAGTTTTGGTGCAAGAACTCCTAAAGGAAAAATTACCGCCGAATTTGTTCGCAGTGAAGTAGCTGCTGGAAGAGCAGTAATTCCAAATAATATCAATCATCCTGAAAGCGAACCTATGATTATAGGGCGCAACTTTTTGGTAAAAATTAATGCAAATATTGGTAACTCTGCGGTAACTTCAAGCATTGAAGAAGAAGTTGAAAAAGCCGTTTGGGCTTGTCGTTGGGGAGCTGATACCATTATGGATTTATCAACTGGTAAAAACATACACGAAACCCGCGAGTGGATTATCAGAAATTCACCTGTGCCTATAGGTACTGTGCCTATTTACCAAGCCTTAGAAAAAGTAAAAGGTGTGGCTGAAGATTTAACTTGGGAAATTTTCCGTGATACTTTAATAGAACAATGTGAACAAGGAGTTTCCTATTTCACCATACACGCTGGAGTTTTACTGCGTTATATTCATTTAACGGCAAATAGGGTAACCGGAATTGTTTCTCGTGGGGGTTCTATTATGGCAAAATGGTGTTTATTTCATCACAAAGAAAATTTCTTATACACACATTTTGAAGACATTTGCCAAATATTAAAACAATATGACGTTGCCTTTTCTTTGGGTGACGGCTTACGTCCTGGATCGATTGCCGATGCTAATGATGCTGCACAATTTGCCGAATTAGAAACTTTAGGTGAATTGACAAAAATTGCTTGGAAACACGATGTGCAAGTATTTATTGAAGGTCCTGGTCACGTACCTATGCATTTGATTAAGGAAAATATGGAAAAACAATTGGAATGTTGTTCTGAAGCTCCTTTTTATACCTTAGGTCCATTAACTACGGATATTGCACCAGGTTACGATCATATCACATCGGGAATTGGAGCAGCTATGATTGGTTGGTTTGGTTGTGCGATGTTATGTTATGTAACACCAAAAGAACATTTGGGTCTGCCGAATAAAAAAGACGTGAAAGACGGCGTAATCACCTATAAAATTGCAGCCCATGCAGCCGATTTAGCAAAAGGTCACCCTGGAGCGCAATATCGTGATAATGCTTTAAGTAAAGCCCGATTTGAATTCCGTTGGGAAGATCAATTTAACCTTTCTTTAGATCCTGATACAGCACGTGAATTCCACGATGAAACACTTCCTGCTGATGCGGCTAAAGTAGCTCACTTCTGTTCGATGTGTGGTCCTAAATTCTGTTCGATGAAAATTTCACAAGAAATTAGAGATACTGCTGTTGAAGAAGGACTTAAAGCTAAATCAGAAGAATTTATTGAAAACGGTAAAGAGATTTATGTCTAGTTATTATTCCATAGAGATACACAAAGAAACCCAGAGATACACAAAGTTTACATAGATTTTGTGTGACTCTGTATAAAAACTTTGTAATACGAGCGAAGCGAACTGAAAAAGAAAACTTTGTGTGACTCTGTGTAAGAACTTTGTGAAACTCTGTGTAAAAACTTTGTAATTCGAGCGAAGCGAAATAAAGAAAAAAACTTTGTGTAACTCTGTGTAAGAACTTAGTGAAACTTAGTGAACCAAAAAAATGATTCTACTATCAACAGAACATATTATAGAAAATGAAATCCAAACCCTGCATCAGTTATTTGAGGCAGGGCTTACTCATTTTCATATCAGAAAACCTAACTACACTTTACAAGAAACAAAAGCATATTTAGAAAAAATTGACACTTCTTTTCATCCATTTTGTGTGGTATATTATCCTGAATTAGTAAATGAATACGATTTGAAAGGAATCCATCAAACTAATCAAAATAGAAATTCGATAGTAAAAAACACAAAAAGTTTATCCACCTCAACGCATAGTATTTCAGAATTTAATGAACTTTATTCGGCTTATCATTATGCCTTTTTGAGTCCAATATTTCCAAGTATTTCGAAAACTAATTATCAAAATCCTGAGATTCTTCATCAAATTGCTCAACGCACAAATTTTAACACGCAACTTATAGCTTTGGGAGGTATTTCAGAAAAAAATATTTCCGAAGTACTTCCATATTTTAACTCGGTTGCCTTGCTAGGTGCCATTTGGTTACATCCTAATCCTATAGAACAATGGAAAAAATGTCAAAACATCGTCCTTTCGTACTCAGTCTAGCAGGCTTTGATCCTTCGGCTGGAGCGGGTGTTCTTGCCGATGTTAAAACATTTGAAATGCAGAAAGTGTATGGATTAGCCGTGATTACTGGAAATACTATTCAAACGGAAGATAGGTTTCTCAAAATGGAGTGGATGGACACTTCTTGGGTAATTGATAGTCTTAATCATCTTGCCAAACAGTATGAGGTACAAGCTGTGAAAATTGGAATTATTCCGAGCTTAGAAACATTGGATACTTATATAAAAACCATAAAACTTTTGTGGCCTAAGGCAAAAATTGTTTGGGATCCTGTATTAAAAGCGACAGCAAATTATGAATTCACTCCGCTTATTTACGATAGTTTACCATCTATTTTAGAACAAGTTGACCTCATCACTCCTAATCATAATGAATTAGACATCTTAGTTCCTCAATCTATAAGCCCTCTAGAAAAAGCTGAGTTATTGGCACAACATACAGCAGTTTTATGGAAAGGAGGACATAATATATCCCAACCAGGAACAGATTATTTGATTATAAGCCATGAAACTCATATTTTAAAACCCTCTACTAACAAAATATATCCCAAACACGGTTCGGGTTGTATTTTATCATCTGCCATCACGGCACATTTAACTCTAGATAAATCACTTCCAGAAAGTTGTAAAAAAGCCAAACAATTTATAGAACAAACATTAAACTCAAATAAAAAATTATTAGCCTACTATGTTACCTAAAATTCAATTTATATCGCAGGGGGAAACGCCTGAAAAGCAACTTAATTCGATTCGAAAAGCCTTAGATGCGGGAATTACTTGGACTCAATTACGTTATAAAAACGCTTCTAAAATTGATGTTTTTAGATTGGCCGAAAAAGTTAAAAAAGAAACAGATCAATATAATGCTTTACTTACCATAAATGATTTTCCTACCATAGCCAAAGCCATAGATGCTCACGGATTACATTTAGGACTTACTGATGGAAGTATTGAGCAAGCACGTGAATTATTAGGTAATGTTAAAATTATAGGAGGTACAGCCAACACTCTTGAAGATGTACAACAACGATTAGCTGAAAGATGTGATTATGTGGGTTTAGGTCCATTACGATTTACTACCACTAAAGAAAAACTAAGCCCCTCGTTAGGTTTTGAAGGTTATAAAAAAATTATCAATACCAGCTCAAATACAGCATTGGTAAAACCCATTTTTGCCATTGGAGGAATAGTAGAAAATGACCTCCCTAAACTATTAGAAATTGGTGTCTATGGCATAGCCGTTTCTGGTTTAATTTATAATGCCACACAACCTAGTCAAATTGTAAAACAACTCAACGAAACACTTTATACGTATGCTTAACATAGGAAATACCACATTTAGCTCCCGATTGTTTGTTGGTACTGGAAAATTTGGTTCTAGTCAAATAATGGAAGAAGCTATTTTAGCCTCTGGTTCAGAATTAGTAACGGTAGCCTTAAAAAGAGTCGATTTTGAAACCGAAACCGATGCCATTCTCTCGCACCTCAACCATTCGCATATTCAATTGTTACCCAATACTTCTGGAGCAAGAAATGCTAAAGAAGCTGTTTTCGCAGCACAGTTAGCTCGCGAAGCAATGGAAACGAATTTAGTAAAACTTGAAATTCATCCTGATCCAAAATATTTACTTCCTGACCCTATCGAAACCTTAAAAGCTACGGAAGAACTTGCTAAACTAGGATTTGAAGTTTATCCTTACATTCATGCCGATCCCGTTTTATGTAAGTTACTTGAAGAAGTGGGAACAGCTGCGGTTATGCCTTTGGGTTCTCCCATAGGAAGTAACAAAGGACTACGAACTATCGATTTTTTAGAAATTATCATTGAACAAAGTAAAGTACCTGTAATTATTGATGCAGGGATAGGTGCACCGTCTGATGCTGCTAAAGCAATGGAATTAGGTGCCGATGCTGTGTTAGTTAACACCGCAATTGCCGTTGCTGGAAATCCAGTAGCTATGGCACAAGCATTTAAAGAAGCCGTTATTGCAGGACGAAGAGCTTTTGAAGCCCAGTTAGCCAATCCGCTAGCGCATGCCGAAGCCTCTAGCCCGTTAACGTCGTTTTTATAAAGGCTGTGCAAAAATTAAAAAATCAACACACCAATTGTCACTCCGACGCAAGGAGGAGTCTCATAATCAATATTATGTGATTTCTCCCGCTGGTCGAAATGACAAAATTGCGACCTTTTAGGGCTACCTCATAAAATCTAAAAATTATGACCTTTAAAACTGTATTTGAAAACTATTCTTGGGAAACTGTGGCTAACCGAATTGCTTCGGTAACACATCGTGATATAGAAAACGTTTTGCGTAAACCTAAACGAACCGTCGAGGATTTTCTAACGCTTTTATCTCCTCTAGCTCAAGAGTATTTAGAATCTATGGCGCAACTGGCTCATCAACTCACGCAAAAACGCTTTGGCAAAACCATTCAGCTTTATGCGCCTATGTATTTGAGTAACGAGTGCCAAAATATTTGTACCTATTGTGGTTTTAGCCTTGACAATAAAATCAAAAGAAAAACACTTTCAGATAGTGAAATTCGGCAGGAAGTAGAAACACTAAAAGCTATGGGCTACGATCACGTTTTGTTGGTAACAGGTGAAGCTAATTATACCGTTCACATTGGTTATTTCCTAAATGCTATTGAAGTCATTAAAAACGATTTTGCCAATATTTCTGTTGAAGTACAACCACTTTCACAAGAAGAATACGAACAATTGCATCAAGCAGGTGTGTATTCTGTATTAGTGTATCAGGAAACCTATCATAAAGAAGTCTATAAACAATATCACCCTAAAGGAAAGAAGTCTAATTTCGATTTTAGATTAGAAACGCCAGATCGTGTTGGTAAAGCGGGTATTCATAAAATAGGATTGGGTGTTTTGTTAGGACTAGAAGATTGGCGAGTAGATAGCTTTTTTAACGCCTTACATATTGATTATTTACAAAAGACGTATTGGAAGAGTAAATATTCGGTTTCTTTTCCACGCCTTCGACCAGCAGAAGGTATTATTGAACCCAATTTTATAATGGAGGATAAAGATTTGCTCCAACTTATTTGTGCCTACCGCATTTGGAATGAAGATCTGGAAATTTCGATTTCTACGCGTGAAAATGAACATTTTCGGAATCATATTATTCCTATTGGCGTTACTACAATGAGTGCTGGATCTAAGACTAATCCAGGTGGTTATGTTGTCGATCCACAAACTTTGGAACAATTTGAAATTAGTGATGAACGCCCCGTGGCTGAAATTGCGCAATTGATTAGTTCAAAGGGTTATCAACCTGTTTGGAAGGACTGGGATAGGGCATTTAGAATTTAGAAATGACCTCTGTGAAACTTTGTGCTTTACTTTGTGAACCTCTGTGTAACAAAAAATAGAATTTACAAGTGAAAAAGATGGATGATGGAAGTCAGAATTTAGAAGTTACAAATGACCTCTGTGAAACTTTGTGCTTTACTTTGTGAACCTCTGTGTAACAAAAAATAGAATTTACAAGTGAAAAAGATGGATGATGGAAGTTAAAATTTAGAAGTTAGAAATGACCTCTGTGAAACTTTGTGCTTTACTTTGTGAACCTCTGTGTAACAAAAAAATAGAATTTACAAGTGAAAAAGATGGATGATGGTACTTCAACACTTCGAGAGCCTCAGTGTCCGTTCAGTAACCGTTGGAATTTGGAAGATGGGTGAAGCTTTGAACTTGAAACTTGAAACAAATAAACCCATAACAATTTTAAAAACCCCAACGGAGCGAAATATTATTTATGCTTACAATATCAGATTATTTACGTTATTCGAAACATCTTCTTGTGCCTGAAATAGGAGAAGAAGGTCAATTAAAAATAAAAAATGCTAAAGTACTTGTCATTGGTGCGGGTGGTCTAGGTTGTCCTATATTGCAATATCTAACTTCGGCTGGAGTTGGAACGCTAGGTGTAGTGGATTTTGACAGGGTGGCATTGCATAACTTACATCGCCAAATCCTTTATACCGAAGCGGATATTGATTTACCTAAAGTCACTCAAGCAAAGATTGCGCTTGAAAAACTAAATCCATTAGTAGAAATTCAAGTATTCAACGAAAAATTAACCCCTGAAAATGCTCCTTCCCTATTTGAATACTTTGATATTATTGTTGATGGTTGTGACAATTTTAATACTCGGTATCTGGTAAACGATGTTTGTGTACAATTAGGAAAGCCATTAGTTTATGGGAGTATTTTTAAATTTGAGGGGCAAATAGCAGTATTTAATCATAACGGAAGCAAACAACTCCGCGATTTATTTCCAGATTCACCCAACCCCGAAGATGTTCCAGATTGTTCATTAAACGGAGTAATTAGTTCCTTACCTGGCATTATAGGTACAATGATGGCACAAGAAACATTGAAAATGATTATAGGTTTGCCTGTATTAAGAAACGAGTTGATTGTTTTTTCAACTTTAAAGTGGGAGTTTCAAAAATTTGAGTTTTAATACTATCTTGAAAATAAATTCAACATAATCTTTTCCTATTTTTGCTAAAAACAGAAAAAATTGAATACATACGAAGCAATATTGATACATCCAGGAATTACTGGCGGAAGAGTTTCAGGGAACTTACACGTTAAAACTAATGGGATTCTTTTTGAATCTGGTGCAATTAATCATCATATAGGTTTTACTAATTTATCTATTAATGCTGGAGGTGCAGCTAATAGATTTATCTTTTTTTCAGATTCAACTATCAATTCCATTTCTATTTATACCGCTGATAAATCTATTTTAAAAGATAATATCCTAGTATCAAATAATAAATTCAAACAAGAAATCAAAAAATCAAAAAGCACATTAAATGGACCACTTAGAGGGATAATAATTGCTTTAATCATAATTGGATTATTTATCGGTTCTCTTTATTTCCTCAAAGACAAAATGGTAGAAAGTATGGCTAGTCAAGTACCTATTTCTTGGGAAAAAAAGGCTGGTGATAAACTATTTAATACCTTATCATTACAATATCATTTCATAAAAAATGACTCTTTAAAGAATGAATTTATAGAAGTTGCTAAACCTTTATTTAACCAAATTGAAAAAGAAGGCTATAAAGTAGACCTATATTTCGTGAAAGACCCAACAATAAATGCTTTTGCTCTTCCTGGTGGCAAAGTAATTATTCAAACAGGATTGATAGAAAATGCTAAATCTTGGGAAGAAGTTATGGGCGTACTTAGTCACGAACTTTCACACGTTACTAGACGTCATCACATACGAGGAATCATCAATAATTTAGGGATTTTTGCCATTTTATCAGCTACCGTTGGAGACGTAAGTGCAATAGCAGGTACATTTATCAATATGGGTGGCGAATTAGCCTCCTTGTCCAACAGTAGGGATTTTGAAATAGAAGCTGATGAAACGGGCAGAGAATATCTCATAAATGCTAAAATAAATCCAGCAGGATTAATCTCATTCTTTAAAACTTTAGAGAAAGAAGAAAAAACAATTTTAGATTCTACTTCGGTTAAAGATATAGATTTATCTTTCCTATCAACTCATCCAGATACAAAATTCCGAATTGAAAAATTAAAAGAAAAACAAAAAGAAGATAAAACCCCATATCCCTTATTACCTAACACGTTTAATGCTTTTAAAACAAAACTTTTAAACTTGAAATAAAACTATGAGAATTAAAACAGAAGGAAAACCTGCTTTTGCTTATGTGATGGTCGAACTGGAACCAGGAGAGACCATTATTGCAGAATCAGATGCGATGTCTAGTATGTCAGCAGAACTAGATTTAGATGCTAAATTCAATGGGGGATTTTTTGTTGGATTAGCACGAAAATTCTTTGGTGGTGAAAGTCTTTTCATTAACCATTTTACCAATAATACCAGTAAAACACTTTCGTTGCATTTAACTCAAGCTACACCAGGAGATATTGAGATTAAAGAATTAGACGGTACGCAAAGTTACTGCATTCAAAGAGGTTCTTATATTGCATCTGAAGCAGGTGTTAAACTAGGAGTTAAATGGGCTGGCTTAGGTTCATTAATTGGTGGAGAAGGTCTATTCAAACTAGTAGTATCTGGAACTGGAAGAGTAATATTTGGAGCTTATGGTGGTATTCTTGAAAAAGAAATTGATGGTGAATACATTGTAGACACTGGACATCTTGTGGCTTATGAGCCAGGAATGAAACTTAAACCACAATTATCAGGCGGTATTTTTAGTAGCTTCTTTGGTGGTGAAGGGTTTGTTACTAGAGTAGAAGGAAAAGGAAAAATATATATCCAAACAAGAAATCTATCTGGTTTAGTTTCTTGGATTAACAGACAAATATAATTGGTCACTATGGAAACATTACATACACAAACAGAAGGAAAATCGACTACTTTAAATGTTGATTTACAAATGAGACCAAGTTCTACAGTTGCGGTAATCAAACTAAAACCAGGGGAAGAATTTACTGCCGAAGCAGGATCCATGATTGCTATGAGTCCTAGTATAACCATGACCACTTCAACACAACAAAAAAAATCTGGTGGTTTTTTAAAAGGCCTTAAAAGATTGTTGTCTGGCGAAAGTTTTTTCTTAAATCATTATAAAGCAGGAAACGAAGGCGGAACCGTTTTTTTAAGTACAACACTAGCTGGAGATATGATGGTCAAAGAACTTCGTGGCGAAGGCATCATCGTACAAGGAGGTTCTTATGTGGCAAGTTCCCCAGAGATTACAATCGATATGAGTTTTCAAGGATTCAAAAATTTGATTTCTAAAGAAGGACTTTTTTGGTTAGCAGTAAAAGGACAAGGAACCGTAGTTGTCAATTCTTTTGGTGCTATTTATCCTATCCAAATTGATGGCGAATATATAGTAGATACAGGACATATTGTAGCTTTTGAAGAACACCTAAATTTTACACTAACAAAAGCTGGAAAAAGCTGGATGAGTTCAATTTTAGGAGGAGAAGGATTAGTATGTAAATTTCAAGGTCAAGGAACGGTGTGGGTACAATCTCATAACACGTCAACCTTTGGAGGAATTCTAGGACCTAAACTTAAACCAAGAGGCTAAAAATATTATGGAAACACAAAATAAAGGATTCAAATTTTCAATGGATTGCAAACCAGATTTTGGTTTTGTAACCATCAATATACCCGCTGGAGAAAAATTAAAGGTAGAAGCAAGTGCAATGGCTACTATGGATACTAATCTTGAAATGAAAACAACGCTTAAAGGAGGTTTTTCAAGATTTTTGACAGGAGAGTCATTATTCATCAATGAATTTACGGCAAAAAATGGTTCAGGTGATATTCAATTAGCACCTGCTTGTCCTGGAGATATAGAACACATCTATTTAAACAACGAAACCATCTATATTCAAAATAGTGCCTTTTTAGCCTCTTCGGAAAATATAATTATTGATTCAAAATTTCAAGGTTTAACAAAAGGCTTTTTTTCAGGTGAAAACTTATTTTTAATTAAATGTTCTGGAGAAGGGGATCTTTGGTTTAACTCCTATGGAGGAATCATTCCTATAGATGTAGAAGATGGTTATGTAATAGACACTGGTCATATTGTAGCTTTTACGGAAGGTTTAACGTATGATATAAGCAGAGTGGGTGGTTATAAATCACTTTTCTTTTCAGGAGAAGGATTAGTATGTAGATTTCAAGGAAAAGGAAGAATCTGGATTCAAACTAGAAAAATAACTCCATTCTTGAGTTGGACTTATCCATTTAGACCCGAGGGAAAAAATAAATAATATTTAAGAGGCTGTGCATTTGTACTGCTCCCACAAGTTTAGACAAATTTAATTTTAATTTTGATAATAATGAGCTCGATATTTTATCGGGCTTATTTTGTTTAGATGATAATCTGGTCAAAAAAGATTGGTAATTTTTGATTTTAAATTGCTTATAACATTTAAACTTTGAAATTTCCTCATAATACTATTTTTTTAACCTTGAGACTGTCCAAAAAGTTCGCAATCTTGTTATTTCGACCAAAGGGAGAAATCAGATAATGTTGATTATGAGACTTCTCCTTAGCAGAGTGATAAACTGCATATTGATTTATTACTTTTTGGACAGCCTCATTATTTTTATACTTACACAATTTTTTATAGTCTCTTAAAAAGATTTTCTTTTCATCTCTATATGTGGAATATCATCTTCTAAGTATACTTCGGAGGTTTGTATGAAACCATGAGTTTTATAAAACTTGACTAAATATTCTTGTGCTGATATTGTAATATTCTTTTGGTCATAAGCATCTTCTAGTGTATCAATAGCAACTTTCATCAACTCATGACCTAACTTAAGACTACGATATTTAGGAGAAACTACGACTCTACCAATTGATGATTCTTTAAAATAATCGCCTGCGTTAAACATACGACAATAACTAGCTAATTCTCCATTTAAATAACCTAATACATGAATTGCTTTCGAATCCTTTTTATCAATATCCAAATAAGGGCAATTCTGTTCTACTACAAAGACTTCTGAACGCAAGTGTAATATATCATACAATTCGTCTACAGAAAGTTCTTCAAAACGCTTTATTTTAAATTCTTGCATAATTAAATTCTTTTAAAAAATTAAAGGACGCTAATGCGTCCTTTACTGTATGTTAAATTTTTATTTTCATTCCTGGCTGTAGATCATTTTCTTTTATATTATTTTTCTTTCTTAACTCTGCAACCGTTGTGTTGTATTTTTTGGAAATTTTAAATAACGAATCTCCTTTTTGAACTATATAGAGTTTTTGCTCATCAAATGGAAGTTTCTTTTTTGGTAATTCAACTTTAGCCGCAATAGTTTTTTCAATTTTTAGTTGTTCTCCTACTTTAACTTCTTTTGATATTTTATCATTCCATTGCATAAGTTCATCAACAGTTACACCGTAATTTTTAGCAATTTTTACAAAATTATCTCCTTTTTTTACTATGTATAAATCTGTTTGAGTAATTATTTCTTGTTTTGATTCAGTTAATTTTATAACATCACCTGGATTTACCATACCATTTTCAATTTGATTCCATTTTTTCAAATCTGACACAAACAAATGATGTTTTTTAGCAATGGCATAAAGCGTTTCTCCTTGTAAAACAACATGTTCAGAAGGAGCTGCATCAGCGGTTGTATTTAATTCGTTTTTAACTTTTGAATCTTTATAAACCAAATCTGTTATCTTGTTTTTCGGAATATTTCCCACTACATTTAATGTGGTTGGATTGCTTTCTTCTATTTCTTGAACAGCATTTGCAGCAATAGTATTAGATTCATCGTATTTAATACGGATTCTAGATCCTCTTAATAAATGTATTCCTCTTAATCTATTCCATTTTTTTATATCAGCAACTGCTACGTTATATTTCTCTGCTAGTTTTCTTGCATCGTCACCCTTTTTAACAATATGAAATTTCTGTAATAGAGGTTTTTTAGATTCTGTTTTATTAACCAAGCTTTCTTCTGTAACTTTTTCTGTATCAAATATTTCTTTAATAACACGTGGTTTGATTTGTCTTATAAAAGGTCTTTCTCTCTGACTTTCTTGGTGATCAATATAAGCGTAAATTTTTTCTTCATTAGAAGCTAAAATGGCTAATTTCTTTTTGGGCAAACAAATGAAATGGTTCTTACCAGTTACATAAGGAACCACCTTCATTTTATAAGATGGATTTAAAAACTCAATGTCAGATTCAGGCATATCTAATAAACTTGCCAATTGTTTAAAGCTTACCTTTCGTTTCAAAGCGATCGTATCCGTTTCAAAATGTTTTGCTACAGGTTTATAAGGTACTAATCCGTGTTCTTTATGATACTCAAAAATGTACATAGTGGCTAAGAAAGCAGGTACATAACCTTGTGTTTCACGGGGTAATTTATGTTTAATATTCCAAAAATTTTGAAAGCCTCCAGAACGGCGAATAGCTTTACTTACGTTTCCTGCTCCTGAATTGTAGGAAGCTAAAACGAGTTCCCAATCTCCAAAAATTTTGTACATTCCTTGCATATAACGTGCGGCTGCATCGGTTGCTTTAAAGGTGTCTTTACGTTCATCTATATAGGAATCAATTTTTAACCCGTATTGCTTACCTGTTTCGTACATGAATTGCCATAAACCCGTTGCTCCTACTCTGGATACAGCACTAGATCGTAATGCTGATTCTACAATTGAAAGATATTTGATTTCCAAAGGTACATCATAACGAGCCATTGCTTCTTCAAATAAAGGAAAATAAAACTGAGATAATCCCATTAAACGTTCATAAGATCGTTTGCGGTTTTTTAGAAAATTTTTAACTAAGTTTTCTAGTTGTGGATTATATTCAATATTAAAAGGAGACTTTTCATCTAATAAACGTAATCTTTCTTTGAATACATCTGTTGGCAAATCAAAGTCTACTTTTATATTTAAATCAAGATTTTTAATATCTGAAACAATTCCATCAAAAATATCTTGTGTATTAGATAGTTCTTTTATATGTTGATTGTCTATGCAATCTGACGTTTCATTAACTACAAAAGTTCTCTTTATAGAATCTAAATAAGATCGTTTAACTATAAGTTTTGAAACAGAATCCTGTGGAATCTTATTTTGTGCATAAGTTCCAAAAGCAGATACCAGTAAAAATAGATTGAGAGCAAGTTTCTTTCTAATCATCAGCTTTAATTTATTAAATAACTTATTTTCAGCTATTTATATTAGATTTACAAACATAAAACCTAATTTTGATTTACAATAATAAAAAATGTTAAAATTCACTTAATTAATTTAAAATGGCTGCAATTCCGGGTAAAATTCTACCTTCTAGCATTTCTAACATGGCACCACCTCCTGTTGAAACATAACTCATTTTAGGTTCAAAACCAAACTGTTTTACAGCGGCAACACTATCTCCTCCTCCGACTAATGAAAAAGCACCATTTTGAGTAGACTCTGCTATATAATTTCCTAATTCGATCGTACCATTTGCAAAATGTTCCATTTCAAAAACACCAAGAGGACCATTCCATAAAATAGTTTTTGAATTTAAAATAACCTCTTTGATTGTTTCTAACGTTTTAGGACCTACGTCCATTCCTAACCATCCATCGGGGATTGAGTTAACGTTTACTAATTTTGTATCTGCTGTATTAGAAAAAGAATTAGCAGCTAATACATCAACTGGCAAATGAATTTGAACTCCTTTAGATTTGGCTTTTTCAAGAATTTCAAGGGCTAAATCTAGTTTATCATCTTCACATAATGAATTACCAATCTGACCTCCTAATGCTTTAATAAAAGTAAAAGTCATACCTCCGCCAATAATCATGTGATCAATTTTATCTAAAATATTTTCAATAACTGTAATTTTGGAAGAAACTTTACTACCTCCTAATACTGCTGTTACAGGTTTTACACTATTGTTTAAAACTTTATTTAGGCTCTCTATTTCTTTTACTAAAAGAGATCCAAAACATTTTTTATCAGGAAAGAATTGTGCTATTATAGCAGTAGAAGCATGCGCTCTATGTGCTGTACCAAAAGCATCATTTACATAAATATCACCAAAGGAAGCTAATTTTTTAGAAAATTCAATATCCCCTTCTTCTTCTTCTTTATAGAATCGTAAATTTTCTAATAGTAGAACGTGACCTTCTTTAAGGTTCATAACAGCATTTTCAGCAATAGATCCGATGCAATCTGATGCAAAATCTACTGGTTTACCTAAAATTTCTGCTGTTTTAGATACTATATGTTTCAAAGAAAATTCTTGTTGTACTCCCTTTGGTCTTCCTAAATGTGATAATAAAATGACAGATCCCCCTTCATTTAAAATTTTATCAATGGTGGGTTTAGCTGCTTCAATGCGAGTTGTGTCTGTAACATTAAAATTCTTATCTAAAGGCACATTAAAATCAACTCGAATTAAGGCTTTTTTGCCTCTAAAATCAATGTCAAAAATCGTTTTCATTGTGTTATTTTTTTATACAAAAATAAAATAAAAAAGGCTAAAAAATGCTAAATATTGGATCTAGCTATATTTTTAGCCTTTAAAATATTTAAATTAAAGGTTTAATCTTCTGATAAAGAATTTTGAGTACAAGGACAGTTACTGATACCTTGGAAGAAATCCCATCCTAAAGTAATCATGTGTGTACCTGAGTTGTATTTTACCAATTCGTTAGTTGTAACTTGATAAGCATATCCAGCATAAAAACCTCCTTTTTTTAATCCTAACATAGGTCCAATTGATAGTGGTTTCATAGGTTGGTCGTTTAGAAAACGGTAGGTTGCTCCTAACCAAAAATAACCTGTACGTTGGTAATCTATATAACGATACTTAAGATTCATATCTGTTGTAGAACGTCCGTCACTTTCAAAATATTGAACATAAGCGGAAGGTTCTATTTCAGTTCTAGAATCACGGTTTCCTTTAAAAACATAACCTGTATAAAGTTGATAATTACGTAATTGATTAGGTTCTGGTGAAACAGGAAACTTCTTAAGATCTTTTGGTAATAGGTTACTAAAATTTAAATTAATATAAAATTTACTTTTTCTATACAAGAAACCTACGTCAAAATTACTATTATTAATAAAACGATCATTATTTACGCTAACATCAGATGTTTGAAAATTTTCGATTTCGTGTCTAAAATTATTATAATTATAAGACATACCAAAAGAAAAATACTGTTTACTTGGATAATCTAAGATAATATGATGTGCAAATGATAGTTTAGCTCCTATCTGACGGCTATTCCCATTTTTATCATTATAAACGTGAAGACCAATTCCTGATTGATCTAATATGCGCATATCAAAATAAGCGGCCTGATTATTAGGGGCATCTTTAATACCAACCCATTGAAAAAAACCGTTAACACGAATCCTTGCATTATCACCTATCCCAGCATAGGTAGGTGATAAAACAAATGGATTATCTGCTAAATATTGAGTGGCTGCAGGTAGGTGTAACTCCTGAGCAATCCCTGAGGATACTATAGAAAAAGCTAACATTGTAAAAGCTTTTTTTGATTTACTATATAGTGTACGAATTGTCATAACTCAAAAGTTAAATTATCTATAAAGAGTGAAGTGACCTACAAACTCTTTGCCATCATTATTATCTACTTTTATAACATACCAGTAATCACCAGAAGGTAATTCTTTACCATTATATTTACCGTTCCATCTTGCTCCAACTGGTAATGTAGCAATTAGACGACCGTAACGATCATAAACATGTGTTACTAATCTTGGATAAACTGTAGGATCTACACAACCAGGCCCCCAATCATCGTTTTCTCCATTTCCATCTGGTGTCATTACGTCAGGAACGCAAATAGGTATATAAGTTAAACGTTTAGCATCTATATCATTACATCCACTATCATCGGTAACGATTACTTTTATTTGTTCATATTGCTGATAGTAAATAAAAGTATTATTAGATCCTGATTGCATTTGTTGTCCATCTGCAAAGAATGTATACTTATAATTACCTGAACCTCCTGTAGCAACTGCCATTGCAGTATTAAGACCTGAAATACTTAATACAACATCTAATTCATTTAGAGGAGTTACCATGAACGGAGTTGGAAGCACATTGTTATTTGGACATCCGTTTGGTCCTTCTACAAACACGGTATGAAATGCAGGAGCTAAAAACTGGTTCGTATATTTCGGATCAGTAGATAAGAATATATTACTAGTTTGTGCAGGTAAATTATCTAAACTAAATTTATAATTACCAACAAAAGCACCTTTAGCATCTAATTTATTTATTACTTCAATTCGTACCATTGGTTTATTTGTCAATGGGTTACAAGGATAAGTAACATTAATTCCAGGATCAAAACTATCACCAGGGCCTATTATAATATCATAAAGGGCTTTACAATTTGTACCGTTAGAATCTTTAATAGCAATAGAATATTTTTTACCGTCTAATCCATTAAATACATGAGAGTTCACACCGTCTAGATTGTTAATTGGTTCATAAATTGAATCATCAACTTCAACTGGCGGGGTTGAATTATCAAAACTTATTTTGTATTCTTTTGTTACAAAATAAGGTCCTGTACCTCCTTGAATATTTGTAATATGAATTTCTCCTCTATTTTCATTAGCACATATTTCATCTATACCAGTCACAGTACCTTTAAGTTCTGCTGGTGCTGTAATACGTACAGATTGTACTGGTGGATGACATGAAGTAGCAACTGTAAACACATTTATCTCATAAGTGTCTGGTTTTAGATTACTAATTGTAAAAGTACCAGCGGCTAAATCATTGTCGTTAACTGTATAAACTTGTTGATGTGTGTAAGAGCCATCTGCTGAACTAATAGAATATTGTAATTTACGATTATCAATACCTTTTAAGGTTACTACAATTTTTCCATCTCTTTTGTATGAACAAGTAGTCTGAATTCCTTTTAAGTCAAATTTTAATTCAGCTGGTGAACTAATAGATACAGGAGTACTTATAGAAGTACAATTACCACTTCTAACTTGAATTGTATGATTTCCTACTGGGACATCCATAAATATACCTGTAGTATTAGAAATATTTGAAGGTAATAACACATACGTATAGTTTCCTTGTCCTCCGCTTGCATGGGCAACAACTCTAGCTGTGTCATACGAACAATTTACTTTGATAGGTGAAATTGGATCAATCGTAAATGGTGACAAAGTACTGATTGTGTATCCATTTGTTTCAACCCCAGCACAAGCATTTGTATCACGAACATAATATTTATAAGTTATGCCAGCAGCTAAATTATTTAATCTCAAAGGAGAAACGAATGGTGTCCATGGTCCTGATTGAGAATTACTATATTCAAATATACCTGTACCTCCAGTAGCTGTAAGAATTAAACTAGCTTGGCTTGTATCACAAATTTGTGAATTAGGTACTAACGATAAAGATGTTTTTATTTCTTTAGCAGGTAATACATCAAAGAATAATTGCTTAGATGGACAATTAGAAGCGTCATTCACAATAACATAATAACGTCCAGGAGCTAAATTAGTAAACGTATTAGATGCTTGAGGTCCTGAAGTAACTCCTACAGGATTTACATAATGTAAAGTGTAATTATAATCATTAGGAACATTATAACCACCTGTTACGCCTACTACTTGTACTACTCCATCATTTACACCAAAACAACGTAATTGTACTGGTGCAATATTAGGTGCATCAATAATAGCGGGTTTAGATAAATTAACTATCTGATTTACAGAACAACCTTTTTCATCTTTAACTGTTATGGTATAAGCTGAATTACCTGATAATCCAGTAAATATACCTGGAGATAATTGCTGTCCTTCAACTGGTGATATAGTATAGGTGTAATTACCCCAACCACCTGTAGCAACTGTGCTAATAGAACCATCATTACCTGGTGTACAAGTTAATAATCCTTTAGTAGTGGCAATCGTAAGTGCATTGTTCGGTTCGTTAATTGTAAAATTAGACGAGAAAGTACAATTAGGTTTTTTAGCTAAAGTAACATTAAGAGTATAAGTACCAGCAGAAAGCCCATTAATGAGGAGTGGTCCTGCAGTAGCACTATTTCCTACTAAATTAAATCCAGTATTGTTATTTGTAACCGTATAATTAAATTCTCCAGCTTGATTTCCATTACTTAATATGGTATCTACTATGGAAACCTCTGTACTACCTGTAAAACTTCCTTTACAAGTTACATCCTTGGTATTTGCTAATTGTATAGCAAAAGTATTTGGATCTGCTACATAATGTATTTTTTGAACACTACAATTCGTTTTATTGTTAGTAACTGTAACCATGTAGTTATCTTTTCCTAAATTAGTAAAGATACCTGTAGTATTAGTAATAGATGCTCCTGTTCTGATATTAGTTACATTGTAATCATACAAAGGAACTGGTGCACCTGTAGTAGTAACACTTACCGTAATATCCTCACCACTAATACATGTAATATCATTATTTACCACAATATTAGGTCCAGAAATACTAACAAAAGGATTTACATCAACTGTAGCAGTTCCTTTACATCCTTTATCATCATATACATTTATAGTATATTTTCCACCTACTATATCCGTTGTTGAATAGGTTTTTTCTGGACCAAAATAAACTTGCTTACCGTTTAAAACAAACTCATAGTTTACATATTTACCAGAACCACCTGTTACGCCATTAACAGTAATTGAAGCAGCATTAACAGAGTTAGTATTTAGTGTACAAGCAAACTGATTAACAATAGGAGATGGGACAGTCATCACGTCAGGCTGAGAGATTGTAACTTGTTGTTTTACTTTACAATTTCTACCTGAAGTAACTTCAACAGTATAATTACCCGCTGGTAATCCTGTAAATACATTATTAGTTTGTGCTGACCTCAATTGTTGAGAAGGAAAAACTAAAGCATAAGTATAAATAGGATTTCCATTTGATGGAGCCGGTTCTAAATTTACTGTAATCGTTCCGTTACTATCTCCATTACAGATAGTAGAGGTAGGTAGTATAGAAGCGATCAATACATCATCTGGTTTTTCTAATTTAACTGTAATATTTTTAGTACAAGCAGTAGTCAAATCTCTAACTGTAAAAGTGGAATCTCCAAATGGTAAACCTGTAAATATACCTGTACCATTTACTGTAGCTCCATACGTGTATTCATAATTACCCGATCCGCCAACAGCAGTAAGTGTTATCTTACCATCATTAGCATTACAAGTAGGCTGAGCAACAATAGTAGGATTGATATTTAATGGCGGATATACAATAATTGATTTACTGTCGGTACATCCATTAGCATCTTTTATAGTAATCGTATTATTTCCTATAATTAATCCATTAAAGGTATACGGTGCAATTACATTTACAAATGAGCTAGTTCCATTAGCATTTGTAATACTATAAGTATAAGGAGGTATTCCATCTACAACACTAGTTGCTGTTATTACATAATCAGTACCATTAGAAGTACATTGATTAGCAGCAAACACTGGGAGTGTTAGTACAGGATTCTTATCAGTAGGCAGAATAACTGGCACCTGTGCGATACAATTGTTGGCATCTTTTACATAAGCTATGTAATTACCTCCATCACGATTAAATACGGTAGAAGTTGTCCATCCCACAGAAGCAGCTGTAGGAGCAGGATCAGTAGCTAACGCAACAATATAGGAGTAGGTAGGAGTACCATTATTACCTAAAACTTTAATAATACCTGCTAGAGGATTACAATTATCATTTTTATCTACAGTAGCTGTTATTGCCAATTGTGTAGGAGTACCTACAGTAGCAAAAGCTGTTGTAATATCACACTTAGGAAAGTTATTTTCCTTAATTTTAACTGTATAAGTCCCCGCTGGTAGACCTGATATAGTAAACGGATTGGTTACAGTATTATCAACTATAATACCATTATGTCCAGCAACTATTGTATTAGTATTATCATATAAAGTATACGTATAAGGTCCTGAATACCCTTGAACACTTAATAATAAACTTCCACCAGTAGTATCTCCAAAACATTTTACACTTGCATCAGGTGCTAGAATAGCGGTTAATGTTTTAAATACATTTATTTGATGTCCTATTTGAATAAAACATCCAGTGGTTGCATCTATTACTTGGAAAGTATAAGAACCTGCTGCACTAATTGTAAATTGATTAGCAGTTGGTCCAGCAACCACGTTAGTTGCTCCAAAAGGAATTACTTGGTAAGTATAATTACCTGAACCTCCTGTAGCATTAATACTAATAATTTCATTTTGAGTACAATCAATAGCTTGATTTTTAACTATGGTTGCTCCTAATGGTGTTATAGCATTAATATCAACTTTTGTAGTTCCGATACATCTGTTAGAATCAAACACTCTTATTGTGTAAGAACCACCAGCTGTATCTTGTGTTTTAAATACAGAGCTAGCACCAGATTGTAAAACAACACCAGCCAGTTCAAACTCATAAGTTGTATATATTCCTGTACCTCCTGTAACATTTGTAACTTTGATTTCTGCAGGATTATAAGCATTCGTAGCATTACATGCAAACTGAGTAGCTACAGCGGTAATGTTAATAGGTGTTGGCTCATCTACTCTTACGTTTTGAGTAGCCGAGCAACCTCTTGCAGAAGTTACTGTGACAACATAATTACCTAAAGGTAAACCTACAAAGAGGTTCGTATCTTGTACTCCCACACCGTTTGGATCAGGAGCTATACTATATTTGTACGGTGCATCTGTATTAGTAGTATCTAAATTTACAGTTATACTACCATCATTACTACCTATACATTTAGTATTAGTAACTGTTGCTGCTACGAAAAGAACATCTTTAGCAGGTGCTAAATTTACAGGAACAGTTACTTTACAATTTGTTGTAAGATCCGTTACTTCAAAAGTGTAGTTACCTGGAGCTAAAGAATTAAAAATACCATTTAAATTAGTGGTTCCTGGAGGAGCTATTTGACTATAACTATAGTTACCACTTCCATCATTTGCCTTAATAGTAATCGTACCAGTAGCTGTATTACAAGTAGGAAGTAAGGTAAAATCACCAATTGCTTTTAAAGGTTTTAAAATTGTAACTGTAACCTTATTACCACAATTATTTTTATCTTTTACTTCTACGGTATGTACTCCTGAAGAAAGATTAGAAATAGTAAACGGTGCTGTCTGTGCTTGAAAAGCACCACCATCTATACTATACACATGAGGTGCAATACCAGAAGTTGTAAGTACTACATCAATAGCAAAATTACCCTCAGCAGCACATAAATTATTAACCGTTGCAGAAATAATTGGTTCTGAATCTACATCAACCTTTATGAAATTAAATTTAATACAACCATTAGCGTCTTTTACATATACTATATAATTTTTTCCCTCTAAATTAAATACATTAGATTTATGGATTAATGGATCAAAAGAACTAATAAATGCAGAATTTGTCGTTATAGGATCAGTACCATCTATTACCCCAGTTGCACCAGAATCAACAAATACTTGATATAAGTAAGGTCCTGTACCACCTGAAGCAGCAGCTGTAATAATACCAGCATTAGGTTTACAATTATCATTTGTGCTTGTCAAATCAAGTATTAAATCCGTTGCAGACTCTTTTATTTCATAAGGACCAAATGTCTTTCCACATCCTGCATTTGCTCCATTGATTTCACGTATTAAGATATTATACGAACCTGGTGCTAAAGGATTAATTGAATATGGATAAACAAAAGGCGAATTAATTATTACAGGGGCTCCAATGTTTACATTAGTAGCCGCATTAATTAATTGGTATGAAAACTGAGTAACACCTGCACTTAAATTACTTAAAGTAAATTTAATAGATCCATCAGCAGCACCTCTACACGTCACATTATTAATAACCTGAGATAAAGTAGGATTAATAAACGAAGGTACCGTAGGAGCCGTTTGGAAGTGATAACATCCTGTTGTTGTATCATATACCACTATACTATAGGTAGCCCCTGGAATTAAACCATTAAAAATATGAGAAGCAGCTCCATTATTAGAATTAACAAGAGTAGTTGACCATGGAGCAGCTGGTAAATCAACAATACCAAACTGATAAGTACCTGGACCAATAACTCCTCCTGAAATATCTACTTGTAAACTTGCACCTGTTGCACAAGTAGCCACACCTGTAAAAGTAAATGTTAAATCTGAAGGTGGGCTAGATATAATTTGATTTGGAACTACTTTTGAACAACCATTAGCATCAACTGCCTTTACAGTATAAACACCATAATCAATATTAGGGAAACAAACTGTAGTAGCTAGTGGTAAAGAATTAACAACAATCGGAGTACCTACTTGTACACCTGATGCATCAGTTAATGTAAAGGTAATAGGTAATGTTCCTCCTGTTAAATCTGTATTTACACAAATAGATCCTTTTATATAATTTTTAGTTCCAATATTACAAGCAAGAGGATTAATTTTAATTGTATAATTTAATAAAGCTGGTTCTGTAATACTGAAAGTTTTAGTATCAGTACAAGATTTTGCATCTGTAACAGTAACAGAATAATTACCAGCAGGTAAACCAGCTGTTTGTGTACCATAATTAATACCCGTTGTTGTATTTACAACTGATATAGTATAATCAGGTGTTCCGTTTGTAACACTCCAAGTAAAAGCACCTGTGGCATCACCATGACATTTTACGGTTGGACTAGTTATGTTTAAAGATAAATTAGGTAACGAACGTGGTTTTATATCTAATATATTAGTCTCTATTTGACATCCTTTAGCATCTGTAATACGGAATTTATAAGTACCTGAGTTTGCTAATAAAACAGGATATGTAAAGGTAGAACCTGTAATACTGCCTACTACGGTGTAAGCTCCACCATTATAACTTACTTCATATTTGCCATACGGTAAATAACCGTTTGAAATACTACCTTTAATAACAGCATCTGGCGTAGCCGTACAATCGTATCCCTTATTTAAAACAATTGTTGCATTTAATTCGCTATTAATTGTTTGTTGGAATACTGTAGGATTTGTACATCCATAAGCATCTCGTACAACTATTGTATAAGTACCTGGAATTAAACCATTAAAAGTATGACTATCAGTAGGCGTATTACTTGGTACAAAAGCCCCTCCATTCAAACTGAAACTATAAGGAGAAATCCCTCCTGAAGCGGATACAACTAAAGATGCTTTGTTTGTATTGTCATAACAAAAATCAGAAGCTCCTGCTAAAGCAATCGTAGGACGATTTGGGTTCGTTAAATTAATTGTTTTCGATACTTGACACCCTCCTGCATCCTTAATAGTTACAGTATAGTTGTTAGCTGGCAAATTACTAAATATATTACCAGTTAAAGTACCCGCAGCAGGACTAATTGTATAGGTATAACCTCCCCATCCTCCAGTAGCATTAACAATGATACTTCCTTGTTTTGTACAAGTAATAGGATCTTTATCTAATGTTGCATCTAAAGCAACTGTAGGTGTTTTTATCTCAAATAAGGTAGTTATCTTACACTTTGTTGTAGTATTAGTTACATCAACTGTATAATTTCCTGCTCTTAAATTGTTTAATACAAAAGGCGATGTAGTTCCTGTACCTACAGAAGGAGTAGGACCTGTTACTACGTATGAATAACCTGTTCCAAAATTTGATACCGATATTTCAACAGATCCTTCAGTTCCATTTAAACATTTAATATCTGATAGAATTCGATTAGATATTGACATATCTGGTAATGGATTGATAGTATATTTTTCAGTATACGTACAATCTTTTGCATCAGTAACTACAAAGGTATAGGTACCCGCAGATAGATTAGTAAAAGCACCTGTAGTATTTGTTACAGCCGCAGCTACTGGATCTGTTATAGCATACTCTTTTAGAGGTAAGCTACCTCCTGTAACGGTCACTTGTACATTAATTGTTTTAGCAGGACAAGTCATAGAAGAAGTAGGAGTAACCGTTAAATCCGTTGGAGGGGTTAATGGAACTACTACAAATGGAGGGTTAATCGTAAAACGACAACCATTTTTGTCTCTGACTACTATGGTATAAGTACCCGCAATTAAATTACTGAAAACGTTAGATGACTGCCATGTATTACCGTTATTATTACTATACTCAACACCTCCAGCACCATTTTCATTTGGTAACACTGTAACTGTGATAGTAGCATTCGTTTTACACGTGTAATTTGGATTTAGTACAGCTGTAGCCTTTAAAATATTAGGTTGACTAATTGTAATAGTTCCTGTAATAGTACACTGTTTAAGATCTCGAATAATATAATTATAAGTTCCTTGTGCCAAACCAGCATAGCTAGTCTGATTAGAGAAACCAGCATTATTAAAGTTAATTTGATAACCACCCGCACCACCAGTAGGAGCAAAGGTAACACTTCCATCCGCTCCTCCATTACAGGTTACAGCTACGGTAGAAGGATTAGCAATTATTGGTACTAATTTTTTAACGGTTACAGTATTCGTGGTTACTTTACATCCTTTACTATCTGTTACTAAAAATTGATATGTAGTATCAGCTAAAACAGGAGGTATTGAGTATTTAAATGGCAAATTAGCTATAGGAGTAGGTACTGCTGGAGTATAATTTACACCTCCATCTGTACTTACTTGATATGAATAATTTGGATAACCATTTGAAATTGCAAGTGTAATTTCTGCATTTGGGTTTGATGGATTACAATCAGCATCTTTTGTTAAAGTAGCTGTTGCTACCAATTGTGCATTAATTTGTTGCGCTGATGTAGCTGCAGTACAACCAAAAGTATCTCTTACTACCACAACATAACTCCCTGGTGTTAAGTTTGAAAAAGTAGCATTATTTTGGAAAGGAATTAAAATAGTTCCTGTATTATTTTCTAA
The DNA here is from genome assembly GCF_052828645.1 of Flavobacterium sp. TN-1. Taxonomy (NCBI): domain Bacteria; kingdom Pseudomonadati; phylum Bacteroidota; class Flavobacteriia; order Flavobacteriales; family Flavobacteriaceae; genus Flavobacterium; species Flavobacterium sp. TN-1. The sequence continues at coordinate 881,263 of NZ_CM128253.1, read as the reverse complement.
TTGATATTGATAACCTGGAGTACCACCTGATGCACTTACTACTATAGTAGCAGCATTGGTTCCATCATAACAAAAATCAGATGTTGCTAGTACTTGTATGGTTGGTTTAGGTGCAATACCAATAGTAATTGTTGCTTTTTGTGTACATCCATTAGCATCTTTTACCACAACCACATAATCACCTGGTGCAACGTTATTAAATTTATTATTTGGTTGATAATTTATAACAGGAACACCCGTAGTAGTTTCTAATTGATACTGATAAGCAGGAGTACCTCCAGTAGCAGTAACTGATACAATAGCACCAGTAGTACAAGTAGCAGAAGTTATATTAGTTTGTACTTGTAATTGAGCTGGTACAATTATGGCTTGTGGTAAATTAAAACTACAACCTGCATTAGCAGCAGTTAAGTCGTATTTTACCAATACAAATCCTGGATATCCAGCTGGAGGAACAGCTATTGTTACAGGAGATGTTTTATAAGATGTCCAAGTAGCACCATTATTCATTGATACTTGATACCCTGAAGTTGTATTAAAATTTTGTGCAGCTATGGTAATTGTAGCATCATTTAATCCTGCACAACTTATGTCTTTATGTCCTGTAATTTGAGCAGAAAAAGCTTGTCCACATGGGATATTTACAGGAATAGTTTTAGTTGCAATACAAGTTATAGGCAATTGATATACTTCTATATCGTCTACAGCAAAATCAATACCGTCTTCTTTTGCAACTTCTAATCTTAGAACAAAATCAAGGGTTGTATTATTTCCTGGGTTTATAGTTTTGTTGTATACTTCCCATTTTTCTGTCTTAGGTATAGCTCCTGTAGAACTAGAAGATAAAGCTACACCTGTAGTATTTTGTAACTCTACTGTTAGAGAAGCATCTGGCTGTGTATTTCCAATTCTTAATAGATTTCTTGCATAAAAACGAACTAGAATTGGTTGATTAGGAATGATATCTTTGATTGTTTTTCTATATAAAACAGCATTATTAGGTATAGCATTTCCAGCATCTACAGCTAAATATCTACCTGGCCTTGCTCCAGTAGTGTGATCTAAAGGAATAGACCAACCTGAATAAGGGTTATTAAGTATAAATTGTGTAATTGTGTATTCTCCGTTACCAAAACGTTTATCGTCATGACATTTCGTAGCCTCTACTTGCGCCTCCCAACAAAAGCCTTTGTTAATACCTGGAGATTCTACATCTGGACCCGATCCAAAATCTTCTTTTAATAAATTACTAAAAGTAGGAGGGTTCGTTAAATTATAATTTACTGTTATAACAGAGTGTCCACATTGAACATTCTTAAACACATTAGAAGTAGGATCATGTGGCGGATTCAATGCTGGTGAGATAGAATAGGTATATGTATAAGCCGTAGAACCATTATTAACCGTAACGGTACTCGTAGCGGAACCATTACAATTAAAGGCAGGTGCAGACGTGTTAATTGTTGGATCAGGAGGAATAGGATCTAAAGTAACCGTCATTGGAAACACACAATCAGCAGCATCTTTAACATAAACAGTATAAGTACCTGGGGCTACTGAAGCTTGATTTACATTAGTCCAACCATTACCAAAGTTGTATAAATAAGATGGTCCAGTAAATGGCTTTCCTCCTTCTACATTTGTGATACGAATAATTCCTTTACCTCCAGTCGTATTACATGCTAATGCCATAACACCTCCAGAAGCAGTTAATGGATTTTCAGGTTGAGAAATCGTAATATTAGGTTCTGTTTTTGTACAAACCGCAGTACCTATGGTATATTGAACTACAGGTGTATAAATACCTGGTGCTAAATTTGTAAACGATGAATTATTAGTAAAAGGAGCACCTCCAGTAATGCTATATCCTAATGTATTTCCATTTGCATTCGTAACATTAAATGTAATGGTACCAGAATTATCATTATAACATTTTACATCAGTATAGCTTACTGTATATACAGGAGCTGGAACTTTTACAACATTAATTTGAGTTGTTTGAGTACAGTTATTAGAATCATATACAGTAATGGTATTAATTCCAGGATTTGTAACAGAAATAACATTAGTTGTTAAAAATGGGGCAGGAGGAGCACTATTCAAATAGAAAAAGTATGGTGCAGTACCTCCAGTTGCTGATATTGTAATTTCGCCATCTGAACATGTGCTTAAAGGTTTTGTTATAGAGGCATTTAATACCAATTGAGCAGGGTTAATTAAAGTAAAAGTTCCATCTTTAGTACAACTTGGAGTGGTAACAATCCAATAGTAAGACAAACCAGGTGTTAAATTATTAAATATATTATATGCCTGTGCCGTAGTAACTGAGTTTCCTACAATTAATCCAGAGGCATTTGTTCCTTGATATAAAGTGTATGTATAAGGACCATCTACTCCTGAAACACCTAAATTAACAGATCCTAAATCTCCATTACATTTAGGTTGTGAAACCGTTGGTAAAACGGATATATTATTAGCTGGTACCTCGATGTTTTTAATAGGAATTTGACAAGAACCAGGAACCGTATTATCTTTTACATTTATTGTGTAATTACCTGCTGTTAATATTTGAAATACAGGATTAACGGTCCAAACACCCAATGTTCCATTTGGTTGTACTAATTGGAATTGAAATTTACCTGTACTATTAACAGGTTTAATAACTGTTATAGAACCTGGGGCACCACATACAGTAGGTAATACTTTAACCTCTGTTTCTGTTAGATTTTTATAAACATTAAAATAAAAAGTTCTTGTACATCCTCCAACAAAAGTATAAATAAGCCTATATTTTCCTTCATTTGAAACAGCGTATTCGTTTGCCTCAACTATTTTATTCCAACATGAATCTGCTGTAACAGGACAGTTCGTTACAGGATTATAGGGACCACAACCTGCTTTAGTTTCATCATATAATTGCCATTCTACTTTTATAGCTCCTGCAATATTAGGTTGTAATAATTTACTATCGTCTTTACCACAAAGATAAATACTAGGAATTCTTTCACCTGAATCAGTACACTGAACAGGAGTAAGACTTTGATCGTATTTAATTAGAGGATTTTCAAGATCTGCTCCGTATAGTTTAACATTAAATGTTTGAACAATAGATCTACAAATAGCATCTGTGCCTGTTACCGTATAAGTTCCTGGTAAATTTACTGTTACTTCTTGACTTGTTTTATTAGGAGTAAAAGTTGCACCTGCAGGACCTGTCCAAACATAATTATCATAATTGTTTCCTGCTTTTAATGTGGTTGTATTACCACAATAAAGAACTTCTGTAGTGAAATTACATTTCTTATCTAAACCAACAATGAAGTTTGTTGAATTTGTAGAACCTACTAAACAATTAGGATCTATTTGAGAATAACTAGGATCATTGTGATTTTCCGCATTATTAATAACACCACTGTATTCAACAAAAGCTTGGTTTTTAATTTCATTTGAGCAAGCTGTTGTAAACTCATCACAAGAACAAGCAATTTTTACCTTGATTTTAATTGAATACTCTGGAGCATCTTTTTTTAGATATGCTTTAGGAATATAAATAAACAACTCCCTAGGATTTGTAGGGTTTTTTTCATATTTCATCGAAGTATTTAATGTCGTATTTGTAGATGTAATACTTTGTAAACTTACATTTTGAGGAAGAATATCCTTTAACAATACGTAATTAGTTCCATATTTATGAGATGTTAAACCTTGTGCATCATCATTACCTATATTATCAAAATATATATTGTAATTAATTTCATCACATATATCTACGGTTTGATTAGAAATATCTAAACCTGCGTTATTTGTTACATTTTTCCTTAATATGACTCTAGGTCCAATAACATCAACAGCAAAAGCTGTAAAAAAAACAAAGTACTGATCACCATTTGTCCCTAGATTAATAGAAGCTGATGTATCATTATTTTTAATTACAGAATTACTAGGATTATCTACTTTAAAAATACCAGCGTCATAACCTAAGGTATTCCTACTACTAGGTGTTCTACCTGATAAAAGTCCTGAAGGATCAGTTAAAGTACTATTAAAGAAATTTTGTTTATAATCTGAAGTAAATTGGTTGATTTTTCTAAAAGGAGGTTGCATTAATACATTATTAATTTTAAAAAAATCACCTGATATTTGTTGATCTCCTTCTAATGCTCCAAATGCTACCCAAGCTCCTACGTTTCCTGTAGGTATTGTTTTAAATCCACTAACAGGTACATCTAAAGAATTAGTATTATTCAACTTTGTAAACCCATTAAAAGAAGTAATATTTTTAGCTGGCAAATTAGGATTTTCGTATATAACATACAAATGCCATCCTGCCGAATAACCTCCTGTAACCTTACCTTCTGAACAAACGATATTGGCCACAGTATAATCACCTTGAATATCTCCCAATTTATTTAATAAATCAGTAACATCAGCAAAAGCTGCGTAAGGCTTATTTACTTCAGTGGTTTGATTATAGATAAGGGTACCTGATATATCTTCATAAACCGTAGATTTTGGAAGTTTCAATTTAACTTTTTTAATATCTAATGTTGTATTACTATAAATCCCTGCCCAATATAATGCCGCATATTTTACTTTATGACAGGCTTGGTAAGCAGTAGGAATTTTTAATTCAGCTTTACTAGCATTGTAAACGCTTCTATCTGCAGTATCTACATTAACATAAACCATACTAATCCTATCATTAGGTTCATCTCCATCGTATGGCAAAGTTGAGCTCTGCGATAAATTATTATTTCCTATTAATAAAATATCTGCATTAAGACCATTTGTCTGATTGACGACAGAAAAAGGCTTAAATTGTTGTGCAAAGGATTGATGAAATCCTAAGCTCCAGAACAATAAAATACATAAGTAATAACTCGATCTCATAGGGCGTTCGTTTATTATTTAAAAACTAATAAAGTTATATAATTTTATCTTTTTATGAACTTGTTTTAGTAACAAATCACATACAATCTAAAAAATAATTATTTTTCTATTTTAATAATCACCATCTTACCATTATAAGGTTTTTCTCCTTTATTTTTCATAGCTTCATCTGCTTCATTTATTTCGTCATAATGACTACTATAAATGAAATAGGTACCTGTACTTACATCATAAAAGAAATCAATATTTTTTTCTCCTGCTTGAATTGCTTTTTTAATAAAAGCGTCACGTCTTGCTTCATCTTTATGGGTAGCTAATACCATATAAAAACCAGGTTTTTCATTAGCAACATTTTTTACAATTTGCATATTAATCTGATCACTATCTCCATAATCAAAATCAGCTGCTTTATAAGATTGACCTGTTGCGCTTGTACTTGTCTTTATTTGACTTAAGGTTGCGCGATCTTTTTGATACTTTGCTGAAGCATCTTCAAAATTAGCTTTCTTAATACGACGTCTTTTTTCTATCTCTGTTTGAGTTTTAATATCTTCTAATTTAGTAATTAATTGTTTGCTCTCTTCTTCTGATCGAACTTTATCTTGCTTTAATTTTTCTATTGTTTTAAGATACGATTGATTAATTACGTCATTCTTATTTGGTATTTTTTTCAAACGTTCTGCTGCTAAATTCTGATATTCGGCAATAAATTGATCTTGTTGTTTTATATTAAGTGCAATTTCATTTTTTAACGATTCTATAGCTTTATTAGCTTGACTCATACTCTTAAACTCTACTTCTTGAGCAGGGGCTACAATTCCTTTTTCTGAATCATCATTTGCTTTACGCATGGCTATTAATTCTTTTTCTTTCTCAGCCACTATACTTTGGAATTTTTTAATTGATTCCGATTGTAATTTTTGAGAATCCTCTATAACTCCTGATAAATTATCTATTTCTTTATCTTCTGCTGTTTTTGAAGCTTCTTTACGCGCTAATTCCTCTGCTTCCGCTTTTTCCTTAGCTAAACGTGCTGCTTCAGATTTCTCTTTTGCTAGACGATCTTGCTCGGCTTTTTCACGTGCTAATTCTTCTGATTTTGCTTTTGCATCTGCTTCTGCTTTTTCCTTGGCTAAACGTGCTGCTTCGGATTTCTCTTTTGCTAGACGATCTTGCTCGGCTTTTTCACGTGCTAGTTCTTCTGCTTTTGCTTTTGCATCTGCTTCCGCTTTTTCCTTAGCTAAACGTGCTGCTTCAGCTTTCTCTTTTGCTAGACGATCTTGTTCAGCTTTTTCACGTGCTAATTCTTCTGATTTTGCTTTTGCATCTGCTTCTGCTTTTTCCTTGGCTAAACGTGCTGCTTCTGATTTCTCTTTTGCTAGACGATCTTGCTCGGCTTTTTCACGTGCTAGTTCTTCTGATTTTGCTTTTGCATCTGCTTCCGCTTTTTCCTTAGCTAAACGTGCTGCTTCGGATTTCTCTTTTGCTAGACGATCTTGCTCGGCTTTTTCACGTGCTAGTTCTTCTGATTTTGCTTTTGCATCTGCTTCTGCTTTTTCCTTAGCTAAACGTGCTGCTTCGGATTTCTCTTTTGCTAGACGATCTTGCTCGGCTTTTTCACGTGCTAGTTCTTCTGATTTTGCTTTTGCATCTGCTTTTTCCTTAGCTAAACGTGCTGCTTCGGATTTCTCTTTTGCTAGACGATCTTGCTCGGCTTTTTCACGTGCTAGTTCTTCTGATTTTGCTTTTGCATCTGCTTCTGCTTTTTCCTTGGCTAAACGTGCTGCTTCGGATTTCTCTTTTGCTAGACGATCTTGCTCGGCTTTTTCACGTGCTAGTTCTTCTGATTTTGCTTTTGCATCTGCTTCCGCTTTTTCCTTAGCTAAACGTGCTGCTTCGGATTTCTCTTTTGCTAAACGATCTTGCTCGGCTTTTTCACGTGCTAGTTCTTTTGATTTTGCTTTTGCATCTGCTTCCGCTTTTTCCTTAGCTAAACGTGCTGCTTCGGATTTCTCTTTTGCTAGACGATCTTGCTCGGCTTTTTCACGTGCTAGTTCTTCTGATTTTGCTTTTGCATCTGCTTCTGCTTTTTCCTTGGCTAAACGTGCTGCTTCGGATTTCTCTTTTGCTAGACGATCTTGCTCGGCTTTTTCACGTGCTAGTTCTTCTGATTTTGCTTTTGCATCTGCTTCCGCTTTTTCCTTAGCTAAACGTGCTGCTTCGGATTTCTCTTTTGCTAAACGATCTTGCTCGGCTTTTTCACGTGCTAGTTCTTTTGATTTTGCTTTTGCATCTGCTTCCGCTTTTTCCTTAGCTAAACGTGCTGCTTCGGATTTCTCTTTTGCTAAACGATCTTGCTCGGCTTTTTCACGTGCTAGTTCTTCTGATTTTGCTTTTGCATCTGCTTCCGCTTTTTCCTTGGCTAAACGTGCTGCTTCGGATTTCTCTTTTGCTAGACGATCTTGTTCAGCTTTTTCACGTGCTAGTTCTTCTGATTTTGCTTTTGCATCTGCTTCCGCTTTTTCCTTAGCTAAACGTGCTGCTTCGGATTTCTCTTTTGCTAAACGATCTTGCTCGGCTTTTTCACGTGCTAGTTCTTCTGATTTTGCTTTTGCATCTGCTTCCGCTTTTTCCTTGGCTAAACGTGCTGCTTCAGCTTTCTCTTTTGCTAGACGATCTTGCTCGGCTTTTTTAAGTTCTAGTGCATCCGTTTTTGCTTTTGCATTTGCTTCCGCTTTTTCCTTGGCCAAACGTGCTGCTTCGGATTTCTCTTTTGCTAGACGATCTTGTTCAGCTTTTTTAAGTTCTAGTGCATCCGTTTTTGCTTTTGCATTTGCTTCCGCTTTTTCCTTGGCCAAACGTGCTGCTTCGGATTTCTCTTTTGCTAGACGATCTTGTTCAGCTTTTTTAAGTTCTAGTGCATCCGTTTTTGCTTTTGCATCTGCTTCAGCTTTTTCCTTAGCTAAACGTGCTGCTTCAGCTTTCTCTTTTGCTAGACGATCTTGTTCAGCTTTTTTAAGTTCTAGTGCATCCGTTTTTGCTTTTGCATCTGCTTCCGCTTTTTCCTTAGCTAAACGTGCTGCTTCGGACTTTTCTTTTGCTAGACGATCTTGCTCGGCTTTTAATTTAGCTGCAGCCTCTGCTTTTAGTCTAGCTTCATTGGCCAAACGTTCCTGACGTTGGCGTTCTGCTTCTGATAATGCTTTATTTTTATCTTGTTCAGCTCTTAATCGAGCTTCTATCTCGGCTTTAGCTCTAGCTTCGGCTTCCTCTTTTGCTTTTAGAGCAGCTAGACGATCTTTTTCTGCTTTCAATCGAGCTTCTTGTTCGGCTTTTGCCTTTGCTTCTGCTAATTCTTTTTCTTTTCTTAAGCGTTCTGCTTCTAAACGTGCTTTTTCTTGTTGTTGCTTTAATGCTAACTCAGCAGCTCTTTCTTTCGCTAATTCTTGCGGACTTTTCTTTTTAACAGGAACCGCTTTATCACTTGCTTTTGGATTTGTTCTAGCACTTGCTTTTACAATTGGTCGTTCATCTTCATAATCACCATAACCTCTCAATTTATAGGCTAACGTAAATTCATGAGATAATCCAAAATTAGAAAGATTTCCTAAAGGTTTTTCAATTCCATAACCAACGGATATTTTTTTAGCTAAAATAAATCCAATACCTGCATTTATACCATTTAAATTATCATAACCTGCTTGAATCCAACCTGCTTTGGGAGCGTTAAAGAGCAATGAAACTCCAAATCCTGAATAAGCTGTTCCTATTTCAGCACGACCTAAAGCAGAAAACTTAGCTTTTTCTAAAATACCATCACGATCTATATAACCTGTATACATGGCGTGTAATCCAAAATTTTTGGCAGGATTACCTTGTACTATTCCAGATGGATTAAAATTGTACAGGAATAAATTATTAGCTACTATACCTATATCAAAAAAGCCTGTACCAAAATTAATTCCTGGATTAATAGAAACTAAAGAGTACTTAGATAAGTTATTCAATATAGTTTCTGGTACATTTGTAATTATTTTTCCTGCATTAATACCACTATTAAGATAAGCTATATTTAAGCCTAAAGTAAGATTAGAATCTTGAAGAATTTCAAGATTTCTAGCAAAATTTCCTACCATCCCAAATGTAGAATAGATGCTTTCATTGTTTTGAAATAATCCTATTCCATAAGCGTTTAATTCTTGAATTTTTCCTGATAAACTAAAGAAATAATCGGTTCTTGAATTTTCAAACCCAATCCATTTTCTTTTATTGTAAAAACTAATAAAAGATTCATCTTCTCTGACATGACTAAAACTGGGATTAATAATAAATTTATTAAATTTTAAAGAATTTTTAGCTAAAACATCAAATGGTCTAACTCCATTTACTGGTGTTTGACCACTTAGTTCTATTGTAACTAAACTGATTATGAAAAGGCTAAAACTCTTTAATTTCATAGTTTTTAATATGTAATTTATTTAAGAATGGTAATAGACCCTTTTTTTAAAGGGTTACCATCTTTTGAAATAATATAATAATAAATTGGGTTGATATCTTTTACTTCTATAGTTGATTCAGGCCAAGAATCATCATAATTTTTCATTCTAAAAACCTCTTTACCATAGCTATTTAAAATTAGGACTTCTACTGAATCATTTTTATATTCTGTGGGTATAACCCATGTATCATTTTCGTTATTAGTATCATTAGGACTTATAACATTTGGAATATTAACTGATTCTACTCCTTCTATTATTTTAAATTGTATTGTTTTGGTATAAAGACAACTTGGGTCATTTTGTTTGACAATTAATTTATATATACCTTCTTTAAAATTGGTGTCATTAGTAACTGTAAAATTTTGAGTTGTGGCTGTGGGAGTCGACCCGTTTGGTAAAAACCATTCGTAAGTTGGATTTATAGCTGTGGTAGTCGCATTAATATTAATTGTTTCGTTTTTCTTTAAATAATTTATGGATTTAGCATTTATTGCCAAATTAAAATTAGTCGATTCTAGTTTAATTGTATTGGTAGAAGTAGATTCACAAGCAGTACCAGGGCTAATTATTACTTTATAAACACCTGGATCAGCTGTTTTAAAACTATGAGAAGTGGCTCCGTCAATTTTTAAGAAATCTCCGTTTCCTTGTACATCACGATACCATTGATAGGTTTGTCCAGCTGTTGTACTTAAAGTAGTTGGATTACTAGGGCAAACGGTTGTTCCTAAACTAGATGATATAGAGTAGGGAATTGTATTACTAGTAAATACAACATTTACTTCTTGTGAATAAGCTATGAATCCAACTGTACTATTACAATTTCCATAATCTATCTGTACACTATATTTACCTGATTGTGTAACATTTATTTTTGATTCTTTTTCATTTGGCATTACAATTCCATCTTTTTTCCATATATACTGCAATTGTTTATATTGTAGGGGAGAAGGGGCTTTATCACTTATAGTTAAGACACCATTTGCTCCACAAATACTTAAATTACCATTGCCATCATCTAAGATATTAATTTTATCATTGTAAATCCAATAATAGGCATGAAAGGGCGATGTAGGAGAACTTGTTATAGCTGGTGAGGTAGTTCTTATTCTTAGTTTATATGATTTTCCAGCAGTGGTAGCATTTTCGGGAACTTTAAAAGTAATTTTTCCTGGACTAGTATTGACTTGAGAGGAAAGAATTGTAATGGGTGTTAATTTAGTAAAATCTCCTTCTGGATCAGACATTTCTAAAGTAAAAACATTTCCTGCATTAAATCCATTAAAATCAAAACTAATCGAATAGCTATTAAAATTAGAAGATGCACAAATATTTGCAAAATTTTTAAAAGGAGCATTTACAAAAGCCTGTCCTTTATTTTCCATTGTAAAGAAAAATAAAAAGACGATTAAAAAATATTTGTTAAAAAAATTACGAAATAATGTATGATTCATAAACTTCTAATCTAAATTAAATTTGATCCTAAACTAAATAAATCCACTGGTAGATTTACTGCCAATGGATTTAAAGTTATAATACTATAATCTAGAGATAAATTATTTCCCAGCAGTAAATTTACCTACTTTTAATCTAAAATCTGGAGATTTAGACTCTACTGGGTTAATAAATAACTCAGCATTAGGTGTTTTTTCGTATAGATTTAAAAACTGAGGATTTCCATAAAAATCTTCTAAATCATCATTATTTGAGGAATTAGCTAGGAATATATTTCCTTTACAGTTATTAAAAAATACTTCTGAAAAGCCTATTTTTTTCAATCCTCCAGCTTCTGGATTAATTTCACTATCTAGAATGGTAGCAGGAGCAAATCCTGATATTAAACTTCTTTTCAAACTTAAAGAAGTATTGGCACCTACGAAAACACCTTCTTTTACTAATCCACTAGCAAGATCTAAATCAAAACTTTCTGAGTTATTAACCAAAGTGCAATTCGTTGCGACAACATTGGTAGAAGGTTTTGAGAAATCTGCTTCTTCTTTTTTATCATATCCTACTACATTGATACATCTTGTTCTAGATGCTCCTGAATATAGTGAATGTCTTATTACTAAAGAGTTATCTAATTTAACTTGAGCACCTTGATTAAACTTAAAATCATCTCCAGAAACGCGTAAGGTAACCATATTTTTGAGGCTTGTATCGCCACCTAGTACCTCTATTCCATTTCCTGCTGAAAAGCTAGTCATTATGTGCTCTATCACTGTTTTGTTACCAACTCCAGCTAAAGTTAAAGCGTTGTAATTTTTAAATCCTTTTATTTTTTTTCCTGCGAATTCAATTCTTAAAAAACGTAATACACCAGAATTTGCCATAGGATTAGTTCCTCCGTAGATAGTTTGTGCAGGATCTAAATCATAATTCATGGACGCTACACCACCAAATTTATTAATTGGAGCATCGTTAAGGATCACAAGCCCACCCCAATCTCCTGGTTTTTTCACAGGTTTATTTGAAGTGAATACAATAGGATCTGTTTCTGTTCCATTAGCTTCTAATCTTGCACCTTTAGATATAATTAATGCTCCACTAGTTTCTGCATCCCCTTTTATGATTGTACCTGGTTCAATTGTAAGGGTTACACCTGCTGTCACATACACTGGACCCTGTAGCAAGTAGGTATTTCTTTTTTGTAATGTTTTGTTGGCTGTGATTTTTCCATACAAAATCTCGGTTGCCTCATTGTATTCTGTCTTAGAAGGTTTAAAATCTGTCCAGTTATTTAACCAGTTAGAAGATCCTATTATACCTTTTTCTTGCTGCGCAGTTGCAGTCATTACTGCAAACAAAGCGATCCATTTTAAGTTAAGCAATTTCTTCATGGGGGGTCAAGTTTTTAGAAATTTACGCTAATATAGTAAAATTTTTCTTATTATAATTATTTTTTTAAATTATTATTCATACAATTGATTTAATTCTCGTAACATATTTTCATAATATAAAATAGAGGCTACTAAATTGCCTTTATCGGCGTAAGGAACCATTGTTGATTGAAACGCAATCGTTGAATTAACAAAAGCAACTATGTTTTCTTGTTGTTTATCCAAGGCACTATTATTATCAGAGCTGTCTGGAATACCTACATCTTGCATAGTCATACCTGGTTTGTTAGTTAATGCTAGGTAAGGTAATATGTTTACAAGTACCCTGATTCGTTCTTTGTATAATTCCAAAAGTTGTCCCTTAGGCATACCATCTAATTCACTTTTCTCATGGAACTTTTTAATTGCCGCACCACTAGTACTGATGATACTTTTTGGCTTTTTTGCTTGAGCATTTATATTTCCTACTGCGAAAAGCATAAATAAGCTTAAAAAGATAATTTTCTTCATGGTTATTCTTCTAATTTCAGTTATTAAAGTTCTAATTGTTCAAAAATATACTTTTAAATTGAATTAACAATTTTTTATTTGAATTTGTTAACAATTTTAAAAGCAAACTAAAAAATAAATGCATTCATTTTTAAACCATAGTACCAAAAGCGTGCCAAATTTTATTTTATCATAAAAAAATATCTTTTAACTTTTATAAATTTCACTAGTAGAAGACAATCTCTATTAATTTACGTCAATACAAATATAGCTTTTTTTTAATTATATCTAACAATTTATTTTAGTTATATTTTAAAATTAACATTTTGTGAATTATATTGTTTTTTAAATATGTTTTAAAGTCTAATTATTGTTAAAAAATTAGTTTTTATCTGTGTTTATTTGATCTTTTTTATTAGCTAATATTTGCTATAGTTCTAGATCTTTGCTTTTTTAGGCTTATTTAAGCAGGATGTAGAAAATTATTTTTAATTTATTTATTAAAATCCCTTTAGATTTTATATTCTGAAGTCATGTAATAAGATTTCTTAATGAGTTATAATTTTTATTTTTGAATAAAATTATAATAGAATAAGTAATTACTTTTGCTTTTATGTTATTTAAAGAAATAGTAGGTCACCAACATGTAAAAAATCATTTATTAACTAGTGCTAGCCACGGGAGGGTTCCTCATGCACAATTATTTGTTGGACCAGAAGGTTGTGGCGTATTAAGAATTGCTATTGCTTATGCTCAGTATATACTATGTCAAAATAAAGGATTTGAAAATCAAGGAGGTATAGATAATTGTAATATAAAATTTGAGCATTTTTCTCACCCTGATTTACATTTTGTTTATCCAACGGTTACAACTGAAGATGTAAAATCAAAGCCTAAAAGTTTAGATTTTTTACCACTCTGGCGAGAATTTTTACAAGAAAAACCATACGGTGGTTTGTTTGATTGGTACGATAAATTAGGTGTAGGAAATAAGCAAGGAGAAATTAGGGTAGAGGATGCTTCAGAAATATTAAAATCATTAGCTCTAAAATCCTATGAAGGAGGGTATAAGATTTTGATTATTTGGATGGCTGATAAAATGAATATTGCAGCTTCTAATAAATTACTAAAACTACTTGAAGAGCCTACAGATAAAACACTTTTTATTTTAATTACAGAAAATGAAGAAGACTTATTGCAAACGATTCGTTCAAGATGTCAAGTCATTAATTTTGGAAAATTAAGTGAATCTGCTATCTCTCAGCATTTAGTTGAATATGAAGGAATTGATGAAAAAGAAGCTATGAAGATTGCCCATAAATCACAAGGTAATTATAATAAGGCTTTACAATTAAGTTCTCATCAAAATGAAGATGCTCCATTTGAACAATGGTTTGTAAATTGGGTACGAGCTGCATTTAGAGCGAAGGGCAATGCAAGTGCTATACAGGATTTGATAAACTGGAGTGAAGAAATAGCTAAGCTTGGAAGAGAAAATCAAAAGAAATTTTTGAGTTATTGCATTGAAATATTTCGTCAAGCTGTTTTATTAAATTATCAAGCTGATGACTTAGTTTATTATGAATCTGGTATACAAGGATTTGATTTAAAAAAATTTGCTCCTTTTATTACGGGGCGGAATATACAAGAAATATACAAAGAATTAAATGATGCCATTTATCATATTGAACGTAATGGTAATTCTAAAATTATATTAACTGATTTATCTATAAAACTAACACGTTTAATCCATAAAAATTAATATTATGAACAATCTAGCTAGCTTACTTCTTTTAGCTTTTTTAGCTATTACTTTTCTACAATCAGGATATGATAAATTCATTGATTATCAAGGGAATTTAAATTGGTTAAAAGAACATTTTAAAAATACTTTTTTTGATGGTATGGTATCTATTTCTTTAAATATTTTATTGATATTTGAAATTATAGCTGGTATTCTTTGTATAGTAGGAGGAATAGAATTATTGGTAAACGGAGGCACAACATTTGGAAAATATGGTGCAGTTGTTTCATGTGTAACACTATTAATGCTTTTATTTGGTCAGAGAACAGCCAAAGATTATGATGGGGCAAGAACTATTGTTATTTATTTTATCCCTGCTGTATCTGCTGTTTATATTTTACAATAATTTTATAAAAAAGGGGCAAATACTGTATGTATTGCCCCCTTTTTTTATTTCTTAACTTCTTTATTATCAGCTTCTTTTTTAGGTTCTGTTTTTTTACCTTCTGAAGCATATTTTTCGTTTAAAGCTTTTACAACTTCTTTTGTTATATCATAGCTATCTTTTGCATATAAAACACTTGCTGCATCTCCTGTTCCATATATATAATCATATCCTTTTTTCTTTCCATAATCTTTGATAAAAGTTCTTACTTTTTCAACAACTGAGTCACGTTTGGAACCTCCTTCTGCTTGTAATTGTTGTGCTATAGCTTGTTCTGCATAAGCTAACTGTTGCGAACGTTGTTGTAATTCAGCATATTTTTGTTGTGCCCATGCTTGTCCTTTGGCCATTGCATTTTGTTGGAAATTAGCTTTTTCTGCTTCTAATTTTCTAGCTTCAACTTCTAACTCACGTCCTTTAACTTCTCCTTTTGTTTTGAATTTGTCCTGTAATTCTTTTGCTTCAGTATAATCTTCCATAAGTTTTACAGTGTCTATATAAGCTGTTTTTACCTCTTTAGCTTCGGTTGTTTTATTACACCCTACTACGGCAGATAAAACAACCGCCATCATTACAAGCTTTTTCATTCTATTTCTGATTTTTAATTTTTTGTAAAAGTAAACTTTTATTCTAAAATACTCGATACAAAAAATAAATGAATTAATATCAAAAAATAATAGAAAATAGACTATAAAATTAAAATAGTAAAAACTTATTTAAATAAACTAAATAATAATAATTCTTGATAAAAAACCACTTAAATAAACTCGTTTTAAGCTATTTTAAATCTTTAATCTATAACGAATATACCAACTGAAATAAAAGTTCTTTAAATCAGCTGTAATTAGTTTTTAGGTCAAAATAAAGATTATAAAAGGTATTAATAGTAAAAAATAGTTTTAAAAAAATCCGTTTTTATGTTATTTGTTAATAATTTAAGTAAAGAGGTAATAAATAAGTAAAATTGATAGAAATAAATAAAACTATAAATTGTAGTAATTTTATATTATTTTTTAAAAACAGAATATTTTTAGTTTGTTTTTTTACTAAATGGTTTTAGTAAAAAATTAATGGTGTTTTTTATAAATATTAGAATTTAAAAAATAGTATTAAAACGACTTAAATAAACTTGTTCTAAAGCTCTTTTAAGAGAACAACAATAATACATATTTATAAATAGTTTATAAACTCTTACAATTAATTTAAATAGTATTTAAAAGATAATATGATATAGGAAGTATTCCTTAAAAACGTAACAATCAATTTTAAAGGAAAAAATTAAAATTTCACGTGGAACAAAGTATTTAAATTATTAGGTGAAAAGATTCTTAAAGATTGCTATCTTTTTATTTCTACATACGATAGAAATGACAAGCTAAAAGATTAAGTTACTTTTTTTAGAGATCAGAACTCTTTAAAAAATTAGATTACGGAATTGTAAAAAGATAATTTCATAAGGTTATAAATTTTATAAATTTTCAGCATTCTTCTTTTAATCTTTATAGATTCATAATAACTATAATCTTGAGATTTTTAAAACAACTTAAAATTAATAAATAAAAATCTGTAGTAAAAATTCATTACGAATAATGATGGTTTTAAATATGAGGAGGACTTTTTATCATTTTACCCTTTTATATTCATAATAAAATACATCATGAAATCAAAAATAAAACAGGGTTGATATATTTAAATAATTAATTGACATATAAAATTATTCTATAAAAAAATTCCACGTGGAACAAATAGCATAAAATTCTTTTTTTAGATAATGTGAATATAAAATCTTATTTTGAATTTCACGTGGAACATTTTATAAAAATAACCATAAAAATCCTTTTTTGAATGAAAAAAGTTATTTTTTGAATAAAAATAGAGTTTTTTAGAGTAAAGAGTAAAGAGTAAAGAGTAAAGAGTAAAGAGTAAAGAGTAAAGAGTAAAGAGTAAAGAGTAAAGAGTAAAGAGTAAAGAGTAAAGAGTAAAGAGTAAAGAGTAAAGAGTAAAGAGTAAAGAGTAAAGAGTAAAGAGTAAAGAGTAAAGAGTAAAGAGTAAAGAGTAAAGAGTAAAGAGTAAAGAGTAAAGAGTAAAGAGTAGAGAGTAGAGAGTAGAGAGTAAAGAGTAGAGAGTAGAGAGTAAAGAGTAGAGAGTAAAGAGTAGAGAGTAAAGAGTAGAGAGTAAAGAGTAGAGAGTAAAGAGTAGAGAGTAAAGAGTAGAGAGTAAAGAGTAGAGAAAAGAGTAGAGAGTAAAGAGTAGAGAGTAAAGAGTAGAGAGTAAAGAGTAGAGAGTAAAGAGTAGAGAGTAAAGAGTAGAGAGTAAAGAGTAGAGAGTAAAGAGTAGAGAGTAAAGAGTAGAGAGTAAAGAGTAGAGAGTAAAGAGTAGAGAGTAAAGAGTAGAGTAAAGAGTAGAGAGTAAAGAGTAGAGAGTAAAGAGTAGAGAGTAAAGAGTAGAGAGTAAAGAGTAGAGAGTAAAGAGTAGAGAGTAAAGAGTAGAGAGTAAAGAGTAGAGAGTAGAGAGTAAAGAGTAGAGAGTAGAGAGTAAAGAGTAGAGAGTAAAGAGTAGAGAGTAAAGAGTAAAGAGTAGAGAGTAAAGAGTAGAGAGTAAAGAGTAAAGAGTAGAGAGTAAAGAGTAGAGAGTAAAGAGTAGAGAGTAAAGAGTAGAGAGTAAAGAGTAGAGAGTAAAGAGTAGAGAGTAAAGAGTAAAGAGTAGAGAGTAAAGAGTAGAGAGTAAAGAGTAGAGAGTAAAGAGTAGAGAGTAAAGAGTAGAGAGTAAAGAGTAGAGAGTAAAGAGTAGAGAGTAAAGAGTAAAGAGTAAAGAGTAAAGAGTAAAGAGTAAAGAGTAGAGAGTAAAGAGTAGAGAGTAAAGAGTAGAGAGTAAAGAGTAGAGAGTAAAGAGTAGAGAGTAAAGAGTAGAGAGTAAAGAGTAAAGAGTAAAGAGTAGAGAGTAAAGAGTAGAGAGTAAAGAGTAGAGAGTAAAGAGTAGAGAGTAAAGAGTAGAGAGTAAAGAGTAGAGTAAAGTAGAGAGAGAGAGAGAGTAAAGAGTAGAGAGTAAAGAGTAGAGAGTAAAGAGTAGAGAGTAAAGAGTAGAGAGTAAAGAGTAGAGAGTAAAGAGTAGAGAGTAAAGAGTAGAGAGTAAAGAGTAGAGAGTAAAGAGTAGAGAGTAAAGAGTAGAGAGTAAAGAGTAGAAAGTAAAGAGTAGAGAGTAAAGAGTAGAGAGTAAAGAGTAGAGAGTAAAGAGTAAAGAGTAAAGAGTAGAGAGTAAAGAGTAAAGAGTAAAGAGTAAAGAGTAAAGAGTAAAGAGTAAAGAGTAAAGAGTAAAGAGTAAAGAGTAAAGAGTAAAGAGTAGAGAGTAAAGAGTAAAGAGTAAAGAGTAGAGAGTAAAGAGTAGAGAGTAAAGAGTAGAGAGTAAAGAGTAGAGAGTAAAGAGTAAAGAGTAAAGAGTAAAGAGTAAAGAGTAAAGAGTAGAGAGTAGAGAGTAAAGAGTAGAGAGTAAAGAGTAGAGAGTAAAGAGTAGAGAGTAAAGAGTAGAGAGTAAAGAGTAAAGAGTAGAGAGTAAAGAGTAAAGAGTAAAGAGTAGAGAGTAAAGAGTGAAGAGTAAAGAGTAGAGAATAAATCAGTTAAAATTAAAACTAAGTCTTTTAAAAAAATAGACAAGAGGCATAAAATTCACACTATAAAAACTAGAATACAAATAAGAAAAGCAAATCAATTGATTCGCTTTTCTGTATTAAATTATTTATTTTAATTAATCATCATTCTTTATGATATAAATATGAGAAGAAAACTCTTTTTTAGCACCAGCTTTAATATTTGATTTTAATCCAATCCAAAAAGCTTTTAAAAAATTCATTTTACCTGTTTTATATTTCTCAGATAAAAGTGAAACATAAAAACTATCAAAAATCATAGGGTGAATTTGAGTGATTTTCATTTTATTTTTACCAAATAATTTTTCCATGCTTTTTTTAGAAAAATGCCATAAGTGTCTAGGTACATCATAAGCTGCCCAATATTTCCCATAATATTCTGCATCATAGGATTTATAATTAGGAACCGCAATTACTAAAGTTCCATTAGGTTTTAATAAACGTTTTAATTCTTGAATTTGTTCTTCTAAATTAGGTACGTGTTCTAAAACATGCCACATTGTAATAACATCTATGGAACGCTCGGATATTGATTGGGTAGTATCTACTAATTCTATTCCTTTTGATAAAGCTAAATTTCGAGCGTTGACATTAGGTTCAAATCCCTTTGTTATCCAACCTGCATTTTTTGCAGTAACTAAAAAATCGCCCGTTCCAGCACCTATATCTAGAATAATTCCTTTTGTTTTATGAATACTACTAACTAGAGCTACTTTTTTTATTAAAGCATAAGATTTCACTAAATGGTATAAACGTTCAAATAAAGAACGTTTACCATCTGTATGCGAAATATAGTCTTCACTTTCATAATAAAACCCTAAACGTTCTAAAGAGGGTTGAGGATCCGTTTTTAATAATTCCGTTTCAGGATCTAATAATAAATTAAAATTTTCATTAGAAACGGAATGATCTTGTACTTTTATATAACTATTTTGTTCTGAAAAATTCATTTGTATAATAAAACTTTGGTTTTAAAAGAATATTTAGTTTTTAAAAAAGTTCCACGTGAAACAAAATATCCTTTTGTTTTGATTTTTTAAAAGATTATCTACCCATATAAACTAACATAACAGAAATATCATTAGGGGATACACCGCTAATGCGTGATGCTTGTGATATAGTAACTGGACGTATTTTTTTTAGTTTTTCACGTGCTTCATAGGATAAAGATTTCAATTGATCGTAATCAAAATTATCTGGAATACGGATATTTTCTAGACGATGCAATTTTTCAGCATTAGCTCTTTCTTTTTCTATATAGCCTGAATACTTAACTTGTATTTCTGATTGTTCTATAATTTCTTGATCTAAATCATTAGAATCTACATATTCTTTAACTTTTTCGAATTTCATCATATCCTCCATTTCTATCTGAGGTCGAGAAAAAATTTTAAACATTTTATCTCCTTGGGTAATAGGAGAACTTAGTTTAGATTCTAAAATAGGATTTGCTTCTTTTACAGAAACAGATGTTTCTCTAAAAAAAGCAACCATTTTTTCAGCTTCATTAAATTTATATTCCATTCGTTTTAATCGTTCTGAACTTGCCAGACCTATTGCGTGTGATTTAGGTGTCAAACGATAATCAGCATTATCTTGACGAAGTAAGGTTCTATATTCTGCACGAGATGTAAACATACGATAAGGTTCTTCTGTACCTTTCGTTATTAAATCATCTATTAACACACCTATATAAGCCTCATCTCTTTTTAATATAAATTCTTCTCGATTTTGTGCTTTTAAAGCAGCATTTATACCCGCCATTAAACCTTGAGAAGCTGCTTCTTCATATCCTGTAGTACCATTTATTTGTCCTGCAAAATACAAACCTGAAATTATTTTCGTTTCAAGAGTATGTTTTAATTGAGTAGGAGGAAAGTAATCATATTCTATTGCATATCCTGCTCTAAAGAATTTTACATTTTCAAAACCTTCTACTGAGCGCAATGCTTTAAATTGAACATCCTCAGGAAGGGAAGTAGAAAATCCATTTACGTAAACTTCAACTGTATTCCAACCTTCTGGTTCAACAAAAAGTTGATGGCGATCTTTATCGGCAAAACGGTTAATTTTATCTTCTATAGACGGGCAATAACGAGGACCTAAAGATTTAATTCTACCATTAAACATAGGAGATCGATCAAAACCTTCACGCAACAATTCATGCACTAAAGGAGAGGTGTAAGTCATATAACAATCACGCTGTTTTACCAAAGACTTTGTAGAATCGGAAAAAGAAAACTTAGCTGGATTTAAATCTCCTGGTTCTACACGCATTTTAGAATAATCTAAAGAACGACCATCTACACGAGGCGGTGTACCTGTTTTCATACGACCTGCTTGAAACCCTAAACGAACTAAATCTTCGGTTATACCATAAGAAGCACTTTCACCAGCTCTACCACCTCCAAATTGTTTCTCACCAATATGAATCAAACCATTTAAAAAAGTACCATTTGTTAGAACAACTGTCTTAGCGTAAATAAACAATCCTATAGCAGTTTTAACCCCTATCACACGTTCTTTTTCAGTAATTAAACCAACAACCATTTCTTGATAAAAATCAAGATTAGGTGTTTGCTCTAACATCAAACGCCATTCTTCTGAAAAACGCATACGATCACTCTGACAACGCGGAGACCACATTGCGGGTCCTTTGGATTGATTTAACATCTTAAACTGAATTGCTGTCTTATCAGACACTATACCAGAATAACCTCCTAAAGCATCAATTTCACGAATAATTTGCCCTTTTGCAATTCCACCCATAGCTGGATTACATGACATTTGCGCTATATTCTGAAGACTCATCGTAATCAACAAAGTCTTAGAACCTAAATTAGCAGCTGCAGCCGCAGCCTCACAACCAGCATGCCCAGCCCCTACAACAATTACATCATAATTCTCTACAAACATTATATATCTTTAAAATAATTATTTTATATTTTCTTTTTTTAAACTGTTTCACGTGAAACAGTTTAAAAAAAGAAAAAGTTCCACGTGAAACAAATTTTATTTGTTTCACGTGGAACTAAAGTTATTAATTATGTTTCACGTGAAACATCTTTATTTTTTCATCTTCTTTTGAGCGCATTATTTCTTCTTCTATAGGGTTTTTATCTTTATATCCACAATAATGTAACACTCCATGAATAACAACTCTTTTTAATTCTTCTTCAAAAGAAATACCTAAATTACTAGCATTTTCTTTTACACGGTCAATAGATATAAAAATATCACCAGCAATTAAGCCTTCTTCTGTGTAATCAAAACTTATAACATCTGTGTAGTAATCATGGTCTAAATATTGTTTGTTAATCTCTAATAAATATTCATCATCACAGAAGATGTAATTAATTTCGTTTAACTCTTTATTCTCTGATTCTATAACAGATTCAATCCACTCTGTATAAGCTATCTCATTATCTAACAAGAAATTAGTTTCATAATTATAATTTATCATTTTGCTTAAAATATTCTTGAATACGTTTATTAAATTGCGAGCGCAAAGGTAAGCTTTGTCTATTTAATATTTCTATACTATTTAAATATTCTTGTAACTTTTGTGGTAGGGGAGAAGAGGTGTTTTGAAATTCTCTTTTATTAGTAATCCCTTCTCTTTTATTATCTTGGTTTTGTTCTTGTGCTGCTTCCTGTAATTTTAATAGTTCGTATTTTAATTGCAATGCTTTTTGTACTAACTGTTGATTGAATCCTTTAGTTATTAATTGTTTTTCTAGCTGTTTCATTTGATCTATAGCATTCTGTCCTTGTACTCCTAAACCTTGTTTGTTTAATTCTTTTTCTAAAGCATCTCGTAATTGTTGCTGCTCTTTTAAAATACCTATAATATCTTCTGCATTCCCTTCACCATTTTCACCTGAATTATTTTGTTTTGAATTTCCTCCTTTAGAATTTGAATTTCCTTGAGTACCTGACTTGTTACCTCCTGCTTCTTTCCCTTCACCTTCGCCATTACCAGAGGATCCAGAAGAGCTAGGTTTTTGTGATTTACCTTTTCCCATTTTTTTCATTAACTCTTCTTGTTTCATAATAATATCTGGTAATTGCATACCCGAGCCTTTTCCTTTTCCAAGACTAGGAGTGCCTTGCCCTGATCCTGACATAGACATTTGCATATTATCTAAAATATCAGCTAATAAATTAGCTAAATTATTAGCACTAGTAAAAGTGTATTGTTGGCTAGACATTCCACGTGATATTTGATTTTCTGTAAAGTATTCTATTGATTTATCTAAATTATAATAAATAGTACCTATTTCTTTGGTTACTTTTTCTCCAATTTTAGGGTTACGTAATGACATGGTAAATAGACTATCATCTACATGCTTAAATTGATTTTTTAAATCTTGTTGTGTTTTAATCTGCTTAGAAAATGAAGAAGATGAACCATTAATACTTTTAAAATTATTCATTAACTTTTCTTCTGAAAAAGAAAATTCAAGTAGGTTATCTACAATTTGTCTAAGCATTTTTATATCCTCACTCATTTGTTCTTTATCACCACCTTGCATCTCCTTTTCAATTGATTGTACCATCTGACGCATTTTACGCGATGCACTTTTTTGTTTAGCAGCAGCCTTAGAATTATTTTTAGCTTTTAATTCGTTACTTGCATTCTTCATATCAGCATCAATGCTTTTTTGTTTTTCATTATCAGAAGGTATTGAAAGTGGTTTTTTTAATTCTTTATTTTTTTTATCTAAATCACTTAATTCCTTTTGCAAACGATCAAAAGAATTATTTAACTCTTCTTGTTGCTTTTCATTATTATCTTTACTGTTGGATAACTCTTCTTGTTTATCAGCTAATCTTTCTAGTTTATCTACTAATTCTTTTGCCTTTTGTTCAATATAATAGCGTTTCGTTAGTTCAACTAACTGTTCTAAACTTTTAGTTTGATTCTTAGATTTTTGCTGAAATTTTTCTATTTTATCGAATAGTTCTTCATGCTGTAATTTTTCGTTTAATTCTTTTAATTCATCTAATAATTTTTTATTTTTATCTAAATCTTGTTGAACATTATCTAAGCGTTTTTCTAATTCTTCTTTTTTAGGATCTTTAGAAGTTGGCTTAAACTGATCTAAATTTTCTTTTATTTTTTCAGCGTAATTTTTTAATATTTCTTCTTGTTGTTTTTGACGTTTGATAAAATCATTTACTTTCTGTTGTTCTTTATAGTCTAATTCTTTTTTTTCTTTTCCTACTTGTTGTAGCTTTTCTAATTCTGATTGTTGTTTATCTTGTAGTTTTAAAGATTTTGAAAGACTATTAATATGATCATTTTGTTGTTGCAAAAATTCTTCTTGCTTCTCTTGTTCTGTTGATTCACGATGAGAAAAAACAGAAGACTTAGAAATCTTAAAACCATTTAAAGCATCATTATCTGAAATTTCAAAATAATATTCATACTGAACTCCTGCTTTAATAGGAAGGGAACTAGGAAAACTAAAAACAAATTTATCATATATCCCTTGTTTAAATGATAAGGTTCCACGTTTTGCTTCATGTACTTTTCCTTTAGGATAATAAACAATACTTAAACGATGAAATCCGTAATCATCCGAAATTTGACCTACTACGTAAGGTTTAGAAATATGTAAACTATCAGGTGTGTTATCAATTTTAATAGTTGGATATTGATCTTTAATAACATTTAAAGAATAAGTTAATTTTTCGAAGTTTTTAACTGATTTATTTGAAGTAACTATTTGATAATCTGAATTTTGATTGATTTTTTTAACTAAGATAAAACTATTATTCTGCCTATTAAAATGATCTAAGGACTTATTTATATTCATTTGAACTAATTCGGTATATTGAGCCTTAATAGTCCAAGTTATAGTAGTTCCTTCAGGAATAATAGCATTGCCAGTACCTCTAATTAATTCAGATTTTTTACCTAAATAACTTGGGAAATTTAATACCATTTGAAAATGGGTAATAGCAGGAATAGAATTTACTTTTAAATAGTAGTTTTTACTAATTACTTCATTTGATTGAATGTAAAATTTTATATCAGCTAAGGGGTTTTCGAATGTGTATTTAAAAATACCTGGGGCAGTATTTTCCATAAAATATTGCTCATTTCCTATAACAATAATTGCTTTGTCTGGATTTACTTTACCTTTCGAAAAAACAGTTAAAGTAAAATCTTTATTTTGTTGTGTTACCAATGAATCTTTAATAAATAATTCAAATGGAGCAGGAGGGGAGAAGTGTTTATTATAATTAACAACACGATTCATACCTTGAGCCAAATATTCTTCTTTCCCTAAAATCATAAAAAATAAAATAATCAGAAAAGGAATTAATGCTAAAGGAATGTATTTTTTATTCTTTTTAAAATCTATTGCCTTTGTAAAAGGTATAGGTTGTAAACTTTTTGCTTTTTGATCTATAGAAGCTAATAATAATTCGGATTGATTAGCATCTTTTACTAACTGTAAGAAATTAACTAATTTATCATTTACTTCATTAAAATGTTTGCCTATTATAAAAGAAGCTTGTTCATAACTCAATCCTTGTTTAAGCTTAAATAATTTAAATAAGGGAATGATTATAAAACGAATTAATAAGAAGAATTCTACTAGAATAAACAATCCAAATAAAATACTTCTTCCAATAGGTTGTAACCAAAGAAAATATTCTATAAAGTTGGTAATTAAAAAATAGAGCAAACCTAATCCTATAAAAAATAAGCTACCACGAAGCAATTCATTGGTATAATATTTCTTAATAAAACTTTCTAACTTAGCAAATATGAGTTGTTTTGATTCCAAAATTAAATACTTTAATTATAACCTATAAAGTTAGTAAATTATCAAATACAATAGCAATACTCAAAATCAAACAAATATGTAAAGAGTATGATGTATCTTTGTAAAACACATTGCCTCTTAACTAGACTCAAAATGATGCTTTGTGTAATAAATAACAAAAACAATAAAAAAATGTCAAAGCCAGTTAGAGTGCGTTTTGCACCCAGTCCAACAGGACCTTTACATATAGGCGGTGTAAGAACAGCCTTATTTAATTATTTATTCGCTAAAAAACATAACGGGACATTCTATCTACGAATAGAAGATACAGATCAAACTCGTTTTGTTCCTGGAGCAGAAGCTTATATTTTTGAAGCTCTAGAATGGTTAGGAATAGCTCCCGATGAAACGGTAGGGAAAAATGAAAAATTTGGTCCTTATCGCCAAAGTGAACGTAAGCCAATATATAAACAATATGCTGACGAATTAATTGAAAAAGGATGGGCTTATTATGCTTTTGATACAGCTGAAAAACTGGATGAACTAAGAAAATCCGCAGAAACTAATGGTCAAACTTTTATATATAATCATACCGTTCGAGAAGCTTTAGATAACTCCTTAACCTTATCAAAAGAAGAAATAGAAAAACGCATAGCTAATGGTGATGCTTATGTAGTACGTTTTAAAACTCCTGTTAATCAAATATTAGAATTAAAAGATATTATCCGTGGGGATATAAAATTTGATACTAATCTATTAGATGATAAAGTATTATTTAAAAGTGATGGTATGCCTACTTATCACTTAGCTAATATTGTTGATGATCATTTAATGGCAACTTCACATGTCATTCGTGGTGAAGAATGGTTACCATCATTACCATTACACGTGCTATTATACAAAGCCTTTGGTTGGGAAGCACCTGAATTTGCACACTTACCATTAATATTAAAACCGGTAGGCAATGGCAAATTATCAAAACGTGATGGTGATAAAATGGGATTCCCCGTATTCCCATTAGAATGGAAAACAGAAGAAAATACTTCTATGGGGTATCGTGAAAATGGTTTCTTCCCAGAAGCTGTAGTAAATTTCCTTGCGTTATTAGGTTGGAATGATGGTACAGAACAAGAAATCTTTTCATTAGAAGAATTAATAAACAAATTTGATTTAGCACGTGTAAATAAATCGGGAGCTAAATTTGACCCTGAAAAAAACAAATGGTTCAATCATCAGTATTTATTAGGGAAAAGTGATAACTCACTAACTAATAGTTTTGCTAAGGAATTGGAAAAAAGAGGGATTACAACTTCCTTAGATTTAGAAAGAATTGTTTCCTTAAACAAAGAACGTGCAAATTTTGTAACTGATTTATGGGATCTAACTGATTATTTCTTTGTAGCCCCTACATCTTATGATGAAAAAGGTTTAAAAAATTGGAAAGAAGAAACTCCTGAATTATTAAACCAATTGATTACTGTTTTAGAAGGAATTTCAGATTTTACAAGTGCAACTATCGAAACATTAGTAAAAGAATGGTTGACAGCTAATGAAATTGGGATGGGTAAAGTAATGCAACCCTTCCGATTAAGTTTAGTAGGAAAAATGATGGGACCCCATTTATTTGATATTGTAGAGATTCTTGGAAAAGAAGAAACTATTAAACGTTTAAAAAGAGCTATAACAAGTATATAAAAGTATAACCCTCAGCAAATGCTGGGGGTTATACTTTTATAAATCAAAATAATATATGTAAAAAAGTTCGCTTACACATATAAATAAATATTTAACAAACTAATTTTTTTATTATGAACTCATTATTTATTCTTTTTATCTTCTTTGGATTTATTTTATTAATATCATCCTTCTTCACTGTAAAACAACAAACCGCTGTAGTGGTGGAACGTTTTGGTAAATTTAATAGCATTAGACAATCTGGTTTGCAAATTAAAATTCCAATTATTGATCGTATAGCTGGACGCGTAAATTTAAGAATACAACAACTAGATGTGGTTATTGAAACTAAAACAAAAGATAACGTATTTGTTAAAATGAAAGTTTCAGTACAGTTCAAAGTAATTCAAGAAAAAGTATACGATGCTTTTTATAAATTAGAATATCCTCACGATCAAATTACCTCTTATGTATTTGATGTAGTTCGAGCAGAGGTACCTAAACTTATTTTAGATGATGTTTTTGTACGTAAAGATGATATTGCCGTAGCTGTAAAACGCGAATTAAATGAAGCAATGACTACTTATGGATATGATATTATAAATACTTTAGTTACTGATATTGATCCAGATATACAAGTAAAAAATGCTATGAACCGTATTAATGCTGCTGATCGCGAAAAAACAGCTGCTGAATATGAAGCAGAAGCACAACGTATTAGAATTGTGGCTAAAGCTAAAGCGGAAGCAGAAAGCAAACGCTTACAAGGACAAGGTATTGCAGATCAACGTCGTGAAATTGCACGTGGCTTAGTAGAAAGCGTAGATGTATTAAATAAAGTAGGGATTAATTCACAAGAAGCCTCCGCACTTATTGTGGTAACTCAACATTATGATACTTTACAAGCAATTGGTAGTGATACCAACTCTAACTTAATTTTATTACCTAACTCACCACAAGCTTCAACCGATATGTTAAATAATATGGTAGCAAGTTTTTCAGCAAGCAATCAAGTAGGAGAAGCTATGAAATTAGGTACCAAAAAGAAACAAGAGCAAGCTAAAAAGTTTCTAGAAGAAAATTTTGGAGATCATAACTCTGAAGAAAATGTTTAAAAAATAAAAAAGTGGTCAAATGACCACTTTTTTATTTTAAAGCTTTTTAAGAAACTATTATACTAATAGTAATAAAATCACCTTATCTATTTTTTTTTATTGCTTAAATTAAAAATATAAAAGCCAAAATAATAAAATAAAATCTATTAATTTTTAAAAACAATAAAAAAAACCTATAATAACAAAAAACTATTAAAAGTATTAATTCTTAATAATTTTCATAATACTTCTTTTATCGCTTTCAAAAAACACATCTAAAAAATAATGTCCTTCCTCTAACTTACTAATATCAATCGAAGAAAAAGAATAAGGCAATTCTAAAGTTCTTCCATTAATATCATAAGAAATAACTTTTTTAATTTTTTCTGCAGTATCTACAAAAACATTTGTTTGAGCAGGATTAGGATAATGACTAACTGAAATAGATTTAAAATTTTCAGTACCTAAAGTTTCACCTACGTTAATACTCTGACCAGGTACATTATTATAAGCATAACTTTTAAGAGTAATAACTCCATTAGCCGTACTATTAACTAATAACCAACCATAATATTTAACCCCAGAAATTTTGAAAAAACATCCAATATAAGAATCTCCTATGGGAAATTTTTCATTTGGATTAGCCCAATTAGGATTAATATAAGCATCACCTTGTGCATCAAAACTACTTGAATTTGAAATAGTTGAACCAAGTGCTAAAGATTTAATAATATCCCAACCATGACCACTAGCTAAAGTGCCTGTAACAATAAAATTAACATCTGCAGGGTTAAATAAACTTCCTACAGAACCTCCCATTTCTTGAAAGCTAAACTCTGGAATCGCATCATTATTAAAATCAATATCAAGAGATACATCAGGTGTAAATGTAAAATCAGCTATATCACGAACAATAATATTTGCTTGTGATTGTACATACATAAAAAAGCAAAAAATGCCAGAAGTAATTTTTTTCATAGATTAACATATTAAATTAATGATATTAAAAGTAATAAAAAAAGAGCTCAATTTAATCATTAAGCTCTTTAAAAAATAAATATTTATTTAACTATTCTTCTTTACTTTCAACCTTTGCCCAAGTGTCTTTCAAACCAACTGTTTTGTTGAAAACAAGCTGATTTTCAGTAGATTCCTTATCTACACAGAAGTAACCTAAACGTTGAAACTGAAAATGTTCTAATTCCTTTGCACTAGCTAAACTAGGTTCTAAATATCCTTTGATAACGGCTAAAGAATTTGGATTAATAAACTCTTTAAAATCAACTTCTTTGTTACCATCTGGATTTTCATGCGTAAATAAACGGTCATAGACACGAACTTCAGCTTCAATTGCATGATTAGCTGATACCCAATGAATAGTTCCTTTTACCTTACGTTTAGAAGCCTCTGTACCACTACCTGAACGCGAATCTGCATCATACGTCGCATGAATTTCTATAATATTACCTGCCTCATCTTTAATAACAGACTCCGCTTTAATGATATACGCATTTTTTAAACGTACTTCTCCATCTAATTTCAAACGGAAAAACTTTTTATCTGCCTCTTCTTTAAAGTCCTCTCTTTCAATATATAATACTTTAGAAAAAGGTACTTTTCTAAAAGTCAATACTTCTTCTTCAGGATTATTTTCAGCTTCTAACCATTCTTCTTGCCCTTCAGGATAATTAGTTATTACCAATTTTACAGGATCTAGAACCGCCATAACACGTGGGGCAGTCTTATTTAAATCTTCACGTACACAGAACTCAAGTAATGAAACATCAATCAAATTCGTACGTTTAGCAATACCAATCGTTTTAGCAAAATTACGTATCGAAGCTGGTGTATAACCACGACGACGCATCCCAGAAATGGTACTCATTCGAGGATCATCCCATGCAGTTACATGTCCTTCTTGTACTAATTGTAACAATTTACGCTTTGAAACTACCGTATGTGATAAATTTCTACGAGCAAATTCACGTTGTTTTGGACGTGTTTTTGAACTATCATAAATGTTATTTAAGAACCAATCATATAATTCACGGTGAGGCAAAAATTCAAGTGTACAGAACGAATGCGAAATCTGTTCCATATAATCACTTTCTCCATGTGCCCAATCGTACATAGGGTAAATACACCATTGATTAGCCGTACGATGATGATGCTCGTGCATTATCCGATACATCAACGGATCACGCATCAACATATTAGGAGATGCCATATCAATTTTGGCACGTAACACATAAGAACCATTAGGAAATTCACCGTTTTTCATACGAGTGAATAAATCTAAATTTTCTTCTACAGATCGGTCACGATTCGGACTATTTACTCCAGGTTGCGTAGGCGTACCTTTTTGCTTTGCCATTTCTTCAGATGACAAATTATCAACATAAGCCTTGCCATTTTTGATTAAAACAACAGCCCAGTCATATAATTCTTGAAAATAATCTGAAGCATAACATTCTTTATCCCACTGAAAACCAAGCCATTCTACATCACGCTTTATCGCATCAACATATTCTTGTTCTTCTTTAGAAGGATTAGTATCATCAAAACGAAGGTTAACGGGCGCGTTATAATCTAATCCCAAACCAAAATTCAAACAAATAGCACTAGCATGTCCAACATGCAAATAACCATTAGGTTCTGGTGGAAAACGGAAACGCAATTTATCTTGTGACAAACCATTTTTTAAGTCTTCTTCAATGATTTGCTCTATAAAATTCAAAGATTTTTCAGTATTCGACATGGTAATTTTTATACTTTTGACAAAGATAGAAAAAAGAGTTTATAAGTTGTCTTGTTTAGTAGGTTTAGAAGACCAACCTTACATTATAAACTTATAAAATCTTAAACTTTTGAACAAAATGGGAATAATACGATTAAAAAATATACGAACCTTTTCGAATCACGGATGTTTAGTAGAAGAGAGTAAAATAGGGAGTCATTATAGAGTAGATTTAGAAATCGAAGCTGATTTAACTCAATCTGCACAAACTGATAAACTTGCAGATACCGTAGATTATGTACATTTAAACAAAATTGTGGTAGAGGAAATGGCTATTCGTTCGGAATTATTAGAGCATGTAGCCCAAAGAATTATTGACAGAACACTAAATGAACTACAATTAGTGGAAAAAATAACCGTAGAAGTAGCAAAAATTAATCCACCAATAGGCGGTGATGTTCAAGAAGTTAGTATTTTAATAACAAAAAAAAGATAAACTTTTAATCAGAAAGCTTTTAAAATATAAACTTTTGATTATATTTGCATCCGCAATGGCGTCGTGGCCGAGCGGCTAGGCACCGGTCTGCAAAACCGTCTACCCCGGTTCGAATCCGGGCGATGCCTCAAAAACCTTCCAAGAAATTGGGAGGTTTTTTTTATATCTTCACATTTCAACTTCTTTTTTAATATAGGATAAAAAGAAAAATTTGACTTGATCCTTCATCCGTAATTTAGAAATTTATATAAAATAAAAAAGGCCTGATTACTCAGACCTTTTTTCCTTTTGGCTTGCGGAGAAAGAGGGATTCGAACCCCCGGACCTGTTACAGTCAACAGTTTTCAAGACTGCCGCATTCGACCACTCTGCCATTTCTCCAGTATATCTCGCTCTACTTCCGTATTGCGAGTGCAAATATAAGACAGTTTTTTATATTTACAAACTACTTTTAGCATCTTATTTATAAAAATATTTTAAAAATAATATAACTATCTAAAAAATAGTGTATTATACTCTTAAAAAAATTAGACTTTTTTAATTTTTATAACGGGAGTTTTGGAAATAGCTAAATTTAAATCTGATAAAAAAGTAATTTTATGAATTTGAATTAATGTAGCTTTATCTTTATTTAATATAGCTTCATACACATCTGCTGGAATTTTATTTCCTTTGATTTCAAAACTATCTAGGAATTCACCTGCCATATTAGTCAAATGCAGACGAAATCCTGTAACCGTAATACTATAGTCTAATAAAAAATCAATTAATTTGAATGTAATTTCTGCATTTAATAATTCTTTGGTAGGAATTTCTAAGACACAATCACTATTAATACATCCTTTTTGATTAACTAACAAAGCGGCCAAAGGCAAATCTTTTACTCTCAAGGTATGTTCTTCAATTACTTTTGTACTATCAGAGGTGTTAATTTCCACAAATACTTTCGTTTCCTTGCCATTTTTAGGTTGAAGGGTATAGTTACCATCAGAAGACTGAAAAAGTGCCTCTCCTTTAATTTTAAAAGGTTTTGATTCTTTTACTTGAATAGAAATTGGATTGGGAATCCCTTTGTATACAATATTTAATTTATTTAATCCTATTAAAGAAAGATTGGGTTTAGAAGTAGTAATAGAATCATTTTGACTGTAAATAACAACAGGTAAAAGAATTAGAAGTAATAATTTTTTCATATTTGTTTATTTTTAGATTAGGGGTTTTATTGGGCATGAAATTACCAAAAATAAAATAAGTATTTTGAATTTTAATTATACAAAAAAAGAGTAATGTTTCCATTACTCTTTTTCTATTTTCTCAATTGTATCTTTTACAAATTGCTTATCAGAAGGAAACCAACCTTGGGCTAACAGTATGGCTCCAAAAATTATTAATAGTATAGAACTGACTTTTTTGATTTTAATAATATTAGATGGAGTTAGTTTAGAACGCAATTGTTTTGCAGCTAATATTTTACAGACATCTGTAGTTAAATAAGAAAGTATAACAGTTGTAAAAAACCAAAAAACATTTGAGCTATCCATTTCTAAACGAGGACCAAAAGTAATGATGATTAATAACCAAAATCCTAGAACTCCAATGTTAATAAAGTTTAATAGAAAACCTTTTATGAATAGACTTATATAGTTTTTCTTTATTAAATCTACAACTTCTTCATCTTCTTCTATATTTTTACTGGCTTTGTATAATTTGGCATAAGAAATAATACCATAAGCTAACATGACAATTCCTCCAAAAATAAATAACGCAGGATCATCTTTTAAACTTTGAATCAAACGATAACTTCCCAAATAAGCCAGACCTATAAAGAAGATATCTCCAAGAACAACTCCTAAATCAAAAAACAAAGCGGCCCTAAATCCTTTTGTTATACTAGTTTCTAATAAAACAAAAAAAACAGGACCAATCATAAAGCTCAGGAAAATACCTAAAGGTATTCCGTTGCTTAAAATATATTGTAACATAAATTAACTGCTAGAATTAATTGGCAATTTAATTCTATATTCTTGAAAAATCTAATTTTTAGTAATTTTAAGAAAATTTTATTTCAAAAGATCTATTAATCAATATAGTTTTTATTGGTTTTTATCTCTTCGTATCGTAATATTTCCACCAAAAATGGTTTTTTCATTTACTTGCTTAGGTTTACCATAAATAGTAATATTTCCTCCAGCTCTTGCTTTAGCATCCACCACATCATAGGCTGAAATATCAATTTGTCCACCTGCATTTACGGTAACCGTAGCTTGTTGTGTTACACAATTTTTAGCTGCTAAAATGCCACCCGCCGTAGAAACTGCATCTATAGTTTGTGTTTTTCCGCCTAAAGTAACTACACCGCCGCTACTGGTTTTGACATTGATTTTAGAGGCCTCAACAGCTAAGTCAACTTTACCACCTTCTTTAGCAATAATGTCAAACATAGCTGATTTTAAAGTAGCATCACTAGTAACTAAACTTCCTTCATTGGCTTCAACCGCTTCTAAAGCTTTGAAATACACTGTAGCGGTAATAGCATCGCCTTTTAACATTTTACCAAACGGCATACGTACTTTCAATTCTCCATCTTTAGTAACTAATTCAACTGCTTCAGAATTGGTTCCTTTTAATTCAATTTTGTTTTCAGTAGCGGGAACCAAATGAATTTCAATTTGGTCGAAACCCGTTACTTTAGAAATGGTTCCAAGAGATTTACTGGTTTGTGCACTCATCACACTTACAGCAAATAACGAAAAGGCTATTACATGTTTTTTCATTGATATCTTTTTAAATTAAATTATTCTAGTGTTCAGATGATAAACTGCTAACTGCTACTGAACACTGAATACTCACTTAATTTCTTCTAATAAAATGATAATCCAATTGTTTTTTCACTAAGTCAGCGTTTTTCACTTTTACCCAAACTTCATCTCCTAACTGCAACAAATCTTTAGTCACTTGACCTACTAAAGCATATTGTTTTTCATCAAACGTATAATAGTCTTCTTTTATTTCACGAATGCGAATCATTCCTTCACATTTGTTTTCAACAATTTCAACATAAATTCCCCATTCCGTTACGCCAGAAATCACACCTAAAAACTCTTGGTCTTTATGGTCTTGCATGTATTTCACCTGCATATACTTGATAGAATCGCGTTCGGCATTGGAAGCACTATTTTCCATATTTGATGAGTGCACACATTTTTCTTCATAAGCTTCTTCATCGGCACTTTTAGCTCCATCTAGATATTGCTGTAGCAAACGGTGTACCATAACATCTGGATAACGACGAATAGGCGAAGTAAAATGTGAATAATAATCAAACGCTAATCCGTAATGACCAATATTTTCAGTAGAATACTTAGCTTTACTCATGGTTCGGATAGCTAAAGTATCCACCATATTTTGCTCTTTTTTCCCTACTACATTTTCTAACAAAGTATTCAACGATTTAGAAATGGTATCTTTTGATTTGAAATTCAATGAATACCCAAACTTAGAAATTACGCCTTGTAAGTTCATTAACTTATTTTCATCTGGTTCATCATGAATACGATACACAAAAGTTTTCTTTTGTTTACCAATGAATTCGGCTACCTTTCTATTGGCTAACAACATGAACTCTTCAATCAAATGGTTAGCATCTTTAGCTATTTTAAAATAAACCCCTACAGGTTCATCGTTTTCATCCAATTTGAATTTCACTTCTACTTTATCAAAAGAAATAGCACCGTTGTTCATACGGTTTCTTCTTAAAATTTTAGCCAATTCATCTAATTTCAAAGTCGCCTCAACGATAGCATCTGGAACGAAGTAGGTTTCTTCGGTCAATGAAATTTCAGCAGGAATAGTATTTCCTTTGGTTTCAATGATATGTTGCGCTTCTTCATAAGCAAAACGTTGGTCAGAATAAATTACGGTACGACCAAACCACTGGTTCACCACTTGCGCTTTTGCATTGATTTCAAAAACAGCAGAGAAAGTATATTTTTCTTCATGCGGACGTAACGAACAGGCAAAATTACTCAAGACTTCTGGCAACATAGGCACCACGCGGTCCACCAAATACACCGAAGTAGCACGCTTGAAAGCTTCATCATCTAAGATAGTCCCTTCCTGAACATAGTGCGAAACATCGGCAATATGAACCCCAATTTCATAGTTTCCATTTTCTAAAACTTGGAAAGAAAGAGCATCATCAAAATCTTTTGCATCTTTAGGGTCTATCGTGAATGTCAATACGTTACGCATATCACGACGCTTGGCAATTTCTTCGGATTGAATAGACGTATCTAACTTTTTAGCATAAGCTTCAACTTCCACAGGGAAATCATAAGGCAAACCATACTCAGCAAGAATAGCATGAATTTCTGTATCATGTTCTCCAGGACGACCCAATACTTTTTCAACACTTCCAAAAGGAGAATCTGCTTTTTTAGGCCAATCTTCAATTTTAACTAAAACAACATCACCGTCTTTAGCTTCACCCATTTTTTCTTTGGGAATAAAAATATCCGTGTACATCTTTGGGTTAGCAGTAGTTACAAAAGCAAAATTCTTTTGCACATCAATCACTCCCACAAATTCCATACGTTCACGTTCCAAAACTTCAATCACTTCAGCTTCGGGACGCTTGCCTTTACGACGGTTGTACACATACACTTTTACCTTATCGCCATGCAAGGCATGATTCAAATTAGCAAAAGGAATAAACACATCTTCCTCAAAATCTTCGCATAGCAAATACGCAGTTTTACGTGCAGTCATATCAATTATGCCTTCGTAGTAATCCTGACTTTGCGCTTTTACGATATATTTTCCAGGTTCAATTTCTAAAATCTGTTTTTTAGAAGCTAGGATTTTCAAATCCTTTATAATTTCATTTCTACTTTTGGTATCATCTACATCTAATCGGGACGCAATCTGCTTGTAATTAAAAGGCTTATTAGGCTCTTTGGAAAGCAGTTTCAAAATTTTTCCCGAAAAGTCTTTCACCCCTTTACTAAATCTTCTAGGCTTTTTACTCATCTTCATTTTTTAAATATCGCTGAAAATTACAAAATAGTATTCAGTTATCAGTAACTAGTCATCAGTTTTAAAAAAAATATAAAGTTTAACAGTTTTAATTTTTTTCTAAAATCAAGAGTTTTTAACAACAACTAAAAAAATAAAAAAGAAGATTTTTAAAAAATTAAATTTTTGATTGTTATGATAGGGTGTTAATAAAGGGGAAAACTTTTGTAGGATTCCTTTTGTTATTGAGTTATTCAAAGTTATACAGAGATATTAACAGTTTTGTTAATTTTTAATATATTGAAAATTAAGGTAAAGTAAATTTTTAGTTACGTTTATTAACAGTTGTTAACATACATATTTTAGTTTCTTTTTTTGAAAACTTAGGTTGTTAATAGTTGTTAATAACTGTCAATATCTATTGAATAATTTTCCAAAAAGTCACCGAAACTTTTCTTGCATAATTAAAACTGATTTTGGATTAAGAAAAAAAGCTTTAGAAGTCAAAAAAAGTTTTATTTTTCTCTTATTACTTATTAACAATTTTTATTAGACAGCAATCCCTTGAAAATCAAGGTTGTTTTTTGGTTTGTTAACAACCTAAAAATTCTTGTTTTTTTAAGTTTATAAATCCTTGAAAAATAAGGTTTTAAGTTATTAACTGTTTTGTTAATAACTGTATAATGTATTGAAAATTAAGTAATTATAATTTAATCAACATCATTTTAAGGAATAGTCATTCTATATAGTAATAAAAAGATTTCATTTTATTTCGATGCGTTCTCTTGATACATATTAATATGTATTTTTGTACTATAAATACAAACAACACACTTATGATTATTTCAATAGGAAACGACCATGCTGGTCCTGATTATAAAAATGCTATTGTACAATACTTAGAAAACAACGGTCATACGGTTATCAATCATGGTACCGATGCTTTTGATAGCGTAGATTATCCTGATTTTGGCCACCCGGTGGCTTATGATGTAGAAAGCAAAAAAGCCGATTTTGGTATTGTGATTTGCGGAAGTGGAAACGGAATTGCGATGACAGCTAACAAACACCAAGATATTCGTTGTGCTTTATGTTGGACGGTTGAAATTGCGGAACTTGCGCGTCAGCATAACGATGCAAACATTATTAGTATACCAGCGCGTTATACTTCAATTCCTCAGGCTGTAGCAATGGTGGAAACATTTTTAGATACTCCTTTTGAAGGTGGTAGACACGCAAATCGTGTGAAGAAAATAGCTTGTAAATAGATTTTTAGATGATTAGACTTCTTAGGCAATTTTAGACAAGAAGTCTAATTTATTTAAATATTCTATG
This sequence comes from Flavobacterium sp. TN-1, assembly GCF_052828645.1. Classification (NCBI taxonomy): domain Bacteria; kingdom Pseudomonadati; phylum Bacteroidota; class Flavobacteriia; order Flavobacteriales; family Flavobacteriaceae; genus Flavobacterium; species Flavobacterium sp. TN-1. The sequence goes on along the minus strand of NZ_CM128253.1, from coordinate 843,582 downwards.
AATAAAGAGTGTCTAAATAGTCCAATTATCTAAATATTTCTAGATGTCCCATAATCATGTCCATATCCATAAGCACGAAGTAGAAGGAAAGAACCTTGTTTTTTCTATACTATTGAATTTGTTAATAACCTTAGCGCAGGCTATAGGTGGATTGATTTCAGGGAGTTTAGCATTGATTTCAGATGCTTTACATAATTTCTCGGATGTGCTTTCTTTGTTTTTTAGTCTAGTGGCGCATAAATTATCCAGAAGGAAAGCTTCGATTGACCAAACTTTTGGTTACAAACGCGCGGAGTTAATTTCGGCTTTTGTCAATGCCATGACCTTGTTAATTGTTGCTATCATATTAGGAGTAGAAGCCGTGAAGCGATTTTTTCATCCAGAGCCTATTCAGTCTAATTTAGTCATTTGGTTAGCCTTGTTAGGTATAGTTGCTAATGGGTTATCTGTTTTGCTTTTACAAAAAGATGCCGAACACAACTTAAACATGAAATCAGCTTATTTGCATTTGTTAACGGATATGATGGCATCGGTTGCGGTTTTAGTAGGTGGAATAGTAATGAAGTTTTATGGTTGGTTTTGGGTAGATAGTGTACTGACTTTATTAATATCAATTTATTTAATTTTTGTTGGTATCGATTTATTAAAATCTTCTACTAAAATGTTGATGTTATTTACACCTGAAGAGATTGATATCAAAGCCATTGTTCGTGAAGTACATCGAATTCCAGGGGTAGGGAAGTTGCATCACATCCATGTTTGGCATTTGAATGAAGAAGAATTGCATTTAGAAGCTCATTTGGACTGTGCAGCAGATATTAAAATGAGTGAATTTAATGATTTATTACTACAAATTGAAGTACTTTTATTTGAAAAATTTGGTATCAATCATATTAACATTCAACCAGAATATAAAAAAGCTGACCCAAAAGAATTTATAGTTCAAGATTAAAATAAGAGGATGCTTGTTGAGCATCCTTTTTTATATAATGGGTAATTGTAATTTTCTTCGAATCGCATAAATTCGAATTGCGGCGGTGATAAACACACTTAAAATCATACTGGTATCGGATTGCATTTTGTAATTTACCATTATCAAATACAAGCCACCTCCTATTATGCAAGCCGTGGCATATAATTGTCCTGGTTTTAATAAGGCGGGTACTTTGTTGCAAAGTACATCACTTAATAAACCTCCGAAAGTTGCGGTAATAATTCCCATGATTAAGGCATATCCATCAGAAATACCATTGCGCAATGCCACTTGTATTCCTACGACTGTAAAAAGTCCAATACCAAAAGCATCTATCCAAAAGATTAATTTTTTGATGAGGCTGGAATTTAGTTTAAAGAAAAATGTAATAATTGTAGAACCAAGGACAATAATAATGGCTACGTTATCATGTACCCAGTTTACTGGTCGCACACCTATCAGTAAGTCACGAAGTGTTCCTCCACCATACGCCATACAAAATGCCAGTACTGATGCTCCAAAAATATCGAAACGTTTAGTCCGTGCTTTTAGTACACCCGTTACGGCAAAGACAAATACACCCGTATAACTTATAATTTGTAAGGTATCCATACTCAATTTTTTTGCAAAGATATTGCGGTTTTCCCCAATTTATTGCTGTATATTTACTTATAACAATGTAGAAATTTTTCGTGATTTTTTGTGTATGACTTCAGAAAAACCTTTATTTAAAAAAAAATATTATCCAATTAACAATTTATTGTATGATTATTTAGAAAAATACAAAAGGTTAACCAAAACGAGTGTGTTTTATGAAGATTTATTGCGATTTCAAGGTTCTGTAGTGGTTTATGATACTAAAGGAAAAGATACTTTATGGATTAGGGTTTATTATAATGAATATGAAAAGAATGAAATAGATTTTAGTCTTAAAAAGATTTATACATTACTACATTCAGATGGAGATGAAAGTAAAATACAATTCTTAAATGTAGACCATATAGACTTTTGTACTTTTGGTAATTCTAAACCATTTAGGATAAAAGTTAGAAATATACTAAATGATAATTACACCCATTTTTATGTAAAAAAAGCAGATGCTTCACGTATTTTTGGACTAGAATTAGAAGATATAATTTCTCCTAATCGAATTAATTATTTAGTATTTAAAGATACACTTATAGAAGAACATATTGTGGGAATTCCAGGTGATATTTTTATAAAGCAACATTTATCAAATTGTTCTGAATCAGAAAAAGCTCAAATTGCTAAAGAATTTGTAAAATTTAATGAACGCTGTATGATAGGACTCTTGGGTGATATGCGTTCATATAATTTTGTAGTAATTCCTATTTATGATTATGATCATTTGGTTTTTAAAATTCGAGCTATTGACTTTGACCAACAATGTTATGAAGGAGATTTTAAATTATATAAACCTCATTTGTTTAAAGAAAATTTTCAATTTAGTAAATTGGTAAGTGAAAAATTAGAAGTTAATTCTATTGAGCAATATCAAAATGAAGAACGTTCAATTATGGTAAAAAGAATGGTAGGTTCTGAAGAAAGATTGAATGATTTGTTGCAGGCAATGAAATCTATGCAGTTATCTACTATTGAAAAACTAGAACGGTTGAAAAAGGAAATATATCTATTTACTCATGATATGCAGTTTAAAAAAGCCAACTCTATGGGAGAGGTAATAGAATCAGCCTTGCTATTTTTAAAGCGAAATTATAGAGGAAAATTTTAATAAATTATGTTAATTCCGTCAGTTTATTGACTTAATTTATATTAATTCCGTCAGTTTACTGACGGAATTAATATTTTTATTAAATTTGTATTTATAAATTTTAATAAATATAGCCTTATGAATTACATTAAAAGAGCCGTATTTGATGATTTTAATAATTATTTACATCCTAATAAAGTACTGATTTTGTTGGGTGCAAGACGTGTAGGTAAAACCCAACTTATAAAAAAATATGTAGAAGTTACAGATGAAAAGGTGTTACAACTTAATGGTGAAGATAAAAATGATGCAAGACTTTTAGAAGAAAGAACGTTTGAAAACTATAAAAGATTATTACGAAATATTAATTTATTAGTAATTGATGAAGCACAAGCGATAGAGGAAATAGGATTGATATTAAAATTTATTGTTGATACGATTGATGGAATAAAGGTGATTGCAACAGGATCATCTATGTTTGACTTAAATAATAAATTGGGTGAACCTTTGGTTGGAAGAAAAAATACTTTGTATCTATACCCATTGTCTCAGATAGAATTTTCGGAATATGAAAATTATAAAGAAACAGTTGAAAATCTTGAGATGCGATTAATTTATGGAGGTTATCCAGAGTTAACGCACTATGAATCATGGTATGACAAACAAAAGTATTTACGTGAAATTATAAATTCATATTTATTAAAAGATATATTGGTTTTTGATGGTATTAAAAACTCTAATAAAATTTATGATTTATTAAGGCTTATTGCTTTTCAAATAGGGAAAGAGGTTTCTTTACAAGAATTAGGTAAGCAATTACAATTATCTAAGAATACAGTAGAGCGTTATTTAGATTTATTGACTAAAGTATTTATTGTTTTTAGAGTAGATGGTTTTTCACGTAATTTAAGAAAAGAAATTACTAAAAGTAGTCGTTGGTATTTTTTTGATAATGGTATTCGTAATGCTATTATTGGAAATTTTAATACATTACAAAATCGTATGGATATAGGTGATTTATGGGAAAATTATCTGGTTTCTGAGCGTTTAAAAAAACAAATTTATCATAAGTTATATAAACAAAATTATTTTTGGCGTACTTATGATCAGCAAGAATTAGATTGGCTTGAAGAAAGTGCAGATAATTTAGCTGGATATGAGTTTAAATGGAATGAAAATAAGAAAACAAAAATTCCAACGGCTTTTGCTAAAGCATATCCTGATGCTACTTTTGAAATTGTAAGTAAGAAAAATTACTTAGATTTTATATTATAAATTAATAGCCTTTTTTGAATGAAAAATTAAGAAAGGCTATTATTTCAGTAAAAAATAAATTCCTATTACGTTGGCAATAAATATAATTGTGAATCGCCAAATGAAACTTATTTTTGAAGTTTTGTGTTTAAATATAAACATTCCTAATAAACTACCTATAGCACCTCCTATTAATGAGATACTTAATAAATCTTTTTCAGATATGCGTCTTTTGTTTTTTATAGCTAATAATTTGTCAATTCCGAAGAGTATTAACGAAAGGATATTTACAATTAAAAGGTAAGTAAGAAACATTTTCATTAAATCAGAATTTTAAAGAATCCAAAAGTAGTCATAATACTTATATTTGTTAGTTAAATTTTTAAATACTATAATCATTGAAGCCTATCTTTTTATACTGTATACTATTTTTGAATACGTTTGTTTGGACTCAAAATACTTTTAAAATAAATGGAAATGTAAAAAATATAAATAAAAAGGGAGTTATTGCATTGGTTACATTTACTATTAAAGGTTTTGATAAAACTATTGTAACTGATAGTTTGGGTAATTTTAATTTCAAAATAACAGATGATAAAATAAATATTAAAATTGAAGCTGAAGGTTATATAAATTACGAATCTGATTTTAAAATTACTGAGGATACTGATTTAAATATTATTTTAAAGGAGAATAAGAAAATTGATGAAATTATTATTACAGAGGATAAAAGGAAAACATTTTTTAAAAATGATAAGAATTTTTTAAAATTAAATGTATCTCAATTGAGCGATTTGCCTTCTTTAACTGGTAGTATTGATGTTTCAAAGATTTTGCAATTAACTCCTGGTGTTCAAAATTCAGGTGATATTAACGGATATTTGTATGTTAGAGGAGGAGATGCTGGGCATTCTATTTTTAAATATAATGATGTACCAGTGTATGGATCAGCTCATTTGTTTGGAATATTTCCTTATTATAATGCTTTTCATATAGGTGAATTAATGTATGATAAATCAAATTTAAGTTCTGTTAATGGTAATATACTAGGGGCTTACATTAATACTAAGAGTAATATTATGAGTATTGATAAGGCAAGTTTTCAGGTTAATTTAGGTTTGTTAGCTTCTCAGTTTAATATTAAAATACCTTATAAAAAAACTGTGTTTTCTTTATCTTATAGAAAAACTTATCTAGATGATTTTCTTAAATTAATTAATGTTAAAAATGAAGTAAATTACAGTTTCGAAGATATTAATTTTTCTTATCTACATAAAATGAGTAATAAATCCAAGCTCATTTTTGATTTTATGACAAGTAAAGATAAATTAAAATATAACAGTGAAGAGTTATTTGCTGATATTAATCTAACTTGGAAAAATTATATTGCTGCTACTCAGTTCCAACATTCTAAAAATGAAAAATTTAAATTTACTGCAAACGCATGTTTTTCTAAGAGTCTATCTTCAATGAATATACTTCAACATGATTTATCTATAAAAGTAAATACTTCTATTACTGATTTTAGTTTAAAGAGTAATATTATTTACAATATTTATAAAATTAAATCCGAAATAGGATTAAGTTATAATAATTATACAATTTCACCTTATAATTTAATTTTGGCTAATTTTGGTTTTACACCCAAAACAAAATATGAGAATATTAATTCTAATTTATTTTCAATCTATCAAGATTTTAATTTTTTTATAACAGATAATATCAATCTTAAATCGGGAATTCGTTTCAATTACTTTAATCACTCTAGTTCAAATAAGTATTCCTTTGAGCCTAAGTTAGGTATTTATTTTAATGAAAAAAGAAACACAAATTATTATATTACTTTGGCTCAAAAAAGTCAACATTTAAGTTTAGTTACCACTTCTAGTATTGGAATTCCAACAGATTTTTGGGTTGCATCAGCAAATAATATCCCTTTTCAAAAGTCAAAAGAAATTTCTTTTGGTATAAACCATCATTTCAATAAAAATATTGTTACGAATTTTGATTTATTTTACAATGAAATGAAAGATTTATTAATTTATCCATTTGCTCTTTCTCAATTTAATGAAGCCTCTTCTATAGAAAAAGATATTTTCATAGGAAATGGTAAAGCTTATGGTTTTGAGTTTTTATTGAAGAAAGAAAATGGAAAATTTAAAGGTTGGATGAGTTATACTTGGAGTAAATCATTAAGAAGCTTTCCAAGGATTGATGAAGGTAGTAATTTTTACGCCAAATACGATAGAAGACATAATTTTACAACAATTATAACTTATAGTTTCACTCCAAAATTTGTGATAGGTTTTACACAAATACTAAGTTCTGGGAACCGTTTTACTTCTGCAGATCAGATATATTTTGTAAATAATGTTCCTGTAAAAGAGTATAACGAATATAATAAAGCACAGCTTCCTTTTTATAACAGAACAGATTTTTCTTTTAATTTTTGGATTATGAAAAATAAAAGAAAGGAAAGCAAAATTACTTTAAGTGTTTATAACTTATTTAATATTGAAAATCCAGTATATCAATCAGTCAATTTTGAAAAAAATGAAGAACAATTATCCATTACAAAAAATGATAAAGTATTTTACAAAATTTTACCTTCGATTAATTGGTATTTTAAATTTTAGTTTAAAAATTACTGTATTGGTGTTTTCTTTTTATTCTTGTCAAGACAATCTAAACGATACTAAAGTTTCAAAACCTAAATTGATTGTTGAAGGTTGGATTGAAGAAAATGGTGTGGCAAATGTAATTTTATCAAAAAGCATACCCACTAATACTAATTTTAACCAAAATAATATTGATAAATATTTTTTAAGGGCAGCCAAAGTGACTGTTTCAGATGGGATAAATACTGAAATATTACATCTAAAAATGGTAAATGGGTATATTCCTCCTTTTATTTATACAGGAGAAAATATAATAGGTAAAAAAGGATTTACTTATACCTTAACGATAGAGTTTGACGGACAAGAATTAAGAGCTGAAACAAGTATTCCTGAATCTGTACCTATAAAAGAACTAAGTATTGAAAAAATAGATGATTTTAAAAGAAAAATAGGAATAGAGTTTATAGATCCTGATAACAAAAATTACTATCAAATAGGAACTAGAATAGTTGGAAAAGATTCATTATTTATCCCTACTTTATACGGAACAATTGATGACGAAACGTTTATTACAAAAAAAGTAAAATTAAATTTATTAAAAGGGATTCAATTTTATCCAGTAGAAAATACCGAAACCTATTTTCCTTCAGGTAAAATTATAGAAATAAAATTAAGAACATTAGAAAAAAAGAGTTACGAATTTTGGAACAGCTGGCAAAATGATGTTTTAAATGGTCAAAATCCATTGTTTCCAGCCACTTTTAATCTAAAATCTAATATAAAAGGAGGCTTAGGAATTTGGGCTGGTTATGGTGCTGATGTAAAGATAATAAAAATAAAATAGTATAAAAAAGTTATAAAATCTTCTATTTGATTTTTTAAAGTATCAAATCCAGTAGAAAAATACACATTCATTGCAACTACTGAATTATCATCAAATTTTAGATAATATTTGACATCATATCGCTCAACTTTTTGATAAACTGTTCCCATACTATATTCCCATGTTCCATTTCTCCAAACAAAAGGCGTATTACCTGAGGATACGAGTTCAGATTTTGCTACAATACTAGCAATTTTATTTTTATCCTTTTTAGAAACTAAAACTAATTTGCTATGTTTATTATAAAGTTCAGCTTTTAAATCGCTTATCTTTTTACTTTTTTCATTAGATTTTATATAATAATCAGATGAAAAATAATTAGGTTTAGGAATACTGCTTTCAGCTTTTTCAAGTTCTGTCGTAGTAGTTTCAATATCACTTGATCCTAAAATAGCAAAATCATCTAGAATAGTTATCAAAGTATTTGCCTTACCATAATCTGTTGATGAAGAATTATGATTATTTAAAAACTGATCAATGTTACCATTTGAATCAAAATTATAACCTAAAATAGATTTACCATTATTTGTTAATAAAGCACTAGCAATTGATGGAGAACTATTTCTATTATTTTTGATTTCTAAAGCATAACCATCGTTTAATGTTAATTTTAAATTAGATGTTGTAGGAATATGATTGTTGTTATTGTATGTATTTACAACACTAATATTTCCAGAATCAACACCTTTTATTTTAATTGTAGCATCAACAGTTAAAGGTAAATGAATTTTATCTAGTACTTCATTAGATATTAGAACTGGAACCATATTTCCTATATTCGGATCATACACCCATTGATAACGTTTTGGAGTATCAATTATATTAACTTTAATAGGAGAAGGCGTTGCGTTTAAAACTATTTCAGCGTCATTAGTAGTTCCTGAAATTTTAGAAGGATACCTAAAAGTTAAGTTATTTGTTGAAACTGTTTTTTCCCATCTTTTAACAGTATTATTCCAAGTGTATATACCAAAAACATCAGACACATTAAAGACATCACTTATACCATTATTATTACCACCACTTAAGATATCAATTCTATCAATTTCCAATAATTTATCTAGATTTTGAATGGCTTCAATAGTTGAAGATGTTTTTGTTTTTTCAAACTCTGAAACAGTTGCTTTTGCTTCTGTTTCTAATTTCAATTTTTTTTGTTCTGAAGTTAAGGAAGAATAAGGTGCATCCAATAAACCAGTTACTGATACTGGAGTTTCCTCAATGACTTCTTCGTTTTTTGAACAACCAAAAAGTACCTGTAAGGCTAGTAGCCCTAAAAAAATTTTTTTCATGAATAGTTTATTTAATTATGCAAAAATAAATTTTTAAATAAAAAAACAAAGCCCGAATTTTAAATTTTAAATTTTTTAATTTATATGGTATTTTAGCACTCTTATTTTTACAAAATGACAAACATTGACTTTATACTAAAAGGAGTTCAAACGACTCCAAAAAATATCCAAAATACACTTGAATTACTTTTACAAGATTGTACGATTCCTTTCATAGCTCGTTACCGAAAAGATACCACTGGTAATTTGGATGAGGTGGTTATTGAACAAATCGCAAAACTAAACAAGCAATACGACGAAATCGTAAAGCGAAAAGAAAGTATTTTAAAATCAATCGAAGAACAAAATGCTTTAACACCTGAATTGAAATCAAAAATCGAAAATAGTTTTGATTTGCAGGAAATAGAAGATTTATACCTTCCTTACAAAAAGAAAAAGAAAACGAAGGCTGATACAGCACGTGAAAATGGATTAGAACCATTAGCAAAAATAATCATGTCGCAACGTAATGATGATGTCGAATTTTTAGCATCGAAATATTTAAATGATAAAGTTGCCAATGAAGAAGAAGCCCTTCAAGGTGCCCGAGATATTATTGCCGAATGGATTAACGAAAATATTTTTATTCGTAAAAACTTACGCCGAATGTTTCAGCGCAAAGCAGAAATTACTACCAAAGTGGTTAAAACCAAAAAAGACGACGAAGCGGCACAAAAATTTTCTCAGTATTTTGATTGGGCAGAACCCATAAGCAAAGCACCTTCACATCGTTTATTAGCCATGTTAAGAGCGGAAGCTGAAGGTTTTGTTAAATTGAATGTAGAAATTGAAAAAGAAGAAGCTATTTCATTCATTGAAGATAATATCATAAAATCGAATAACGATACCACCCAACATTTGGAACTAGCAATCAAAGACAGTTATAAACGCTTATTAGAGCCCGCTATTTCAAATGAAACCTTACAGGAAGCTAAAGAAAAAGCAGACATCAAAGCAATTGATGTATTTGCAGGAAACTTGAGTCAGTTGTTATTAGCGCCTCCTTTAGGTGAAAAACGAATTTTAGCCATTGATCCAGGTTTTAGAACAGGTTGTAAAGTAGTTTGTCTAGATGAACAAGGCGATTTATTGTACAACGAAACTATTTTTCCGCATGCGCCTCAAAATGAAACAGCAATGGTGATGAAAAAAATAAAATCGATGGTAAACGCTTATAATATTGAAGCGATTTCCATTGGTAATGGAACGGCAAGCCGTGAAACCGAATTTTTCATTAAAAAAATTGCCTTTGATAAGCCTGTTCAAGTATTTGTGGTGTCAGAAGCAGGAGCTTCGGTATATTCAGCATCAAAAATTGCAAGAGACGAATTTCCTAATTATGATGTCACCGTTCGTGGTGCCGTTTCTATTGGACGCCGTTTATCAGATCCTTTAGCCGAATTGGTTAAAATTGACCCGAAATCTATTGGTGTAGGGCAGTACCAACACGATGTGGACCAAACCAAGTTAAAAGAAGAATTAGATACTACGGTCGTGCGTTGCGTAAACTCGGTTGGGATTAATATCAACACAGCGAGTAAATCCTTGTTGAGTTATGTATCTGGAATAGGCGAAAAAATGGCTGAAAATATTGTCAATTACCGTTCAGAAAACGGTGCTTTTGAAGAACGAAGCCAATTGAAGAAAGTCCCTCGCTTAGGAGACAAAGCGTTCCAACAAGCAGCGGCTTTTATCCGAATTAAAGACGGAAAAAACCCATTAGACAATTCGGCAGTACACCCAGAATCATACAAAATGGTCGAAAAAATGGCCAAAGATTTAGGAATCAAAGTAGCCGAACTAATTGGAAACAAAGAAAAAATAGACAAGATAAAACCTGAAAATTACACTACGCCTGATGTTGGAATTTTAGGAGTTAAAGATATTTTAAAAGAATTAGTAAAACCAGGGCTAGACCCACGTAAAGCGGCCAAAGTTTTTGAATTTGACCCGAATGTAAAAACCATCGCCGATGTGCGCAGCGGAATGATTGTACCCGGAATTGTAAATAACATTACAGCTTTCGGTTGTTTTGTCGACATCGGAATCAAAGAAAGCGGACTCGTACATATTTCCCAACTCAAAGAAGGCTATGTTGCCGATGTGAATGAAGTAGTCAAACTCCACCAACACGTACAAGTTAAAGTCGTTGAAGTGGATGAAGCTAGGAAAAGAATCCAGTTGACGATGATATTGTAAATTTTTAAAAGAGAGTTAAGGCTCTCGAAACCACTGTAAAAAAACAAAAATCCCAATTTTCAATAACGATCGACTAATCAAATTGGAAATTGGGATTTTTTTAAGTTATTCCTTAATAAACTTTTTAATTATTTCTTCTTTATCCGTTTTGATTTTGATTATATACAATCCTGATGGTAATTCAGAAACATTTATAGTTTCATTTATATCTTCATGTACAACCTTACCTTCTAAATTTAATATTTGGATAGAAGAGATGGAAGAATCATTATCTAAATTAATGTTTAAAATATTACTAGTTGGATTTGGAAAGATAGAAATATTCGTTGTTCTACTTAGTTTAAAGTTATTACTTTCCTCCTCTTTTGCAACAGAAATTTTAGGTGAACTAGAATTATTATATAAACTTACCAAGTAAGCGGTATTTATAGAATTTTTGTAGTTATTAAAATTACCTGAAACTAAAATTTTTCCATTGCTAATAGGAGTAATAGATAAAACGGAATTATTAAAACCATTTTCTGTAATGAATGTACTATCTTTAGTTCCATTAGAGTTTAAACGGATAATATAATTTTCTTGATTTTCGTTAAAACTGGTAAAAGACCCTCCAACAATAATTTTTCCATCCGTTTGTATTAGCATAACAGAAGGTGAACTGTTAAAACCAGTTCCAATGTTAAATGTTGTGTCTATAGTACCATTTGTATTTAATCTTACAAAGTAATTTGCACTAGAATTGTTGAAATTAGAGAAGTAACCACTAACTAAAATTTTACTATCAGCTTGTAAAGTAATATTGTTTACAGCACTATCAAAACCAGTACCAATATTAAATAACGTATCTTTAACCCCATCTGCTTTTAATCGAATTATATTTTTTTCAGCTTCATCATTGTATGAACTAAATTCACCTCCTACAATTAAATTTCCATTAGGTTCTAAAGCCATTGTTAATACATCTCCATCAAAACCAGTACCTGTGTTAAAAGAAGTATCAATGCTACCATTAGAATTTAGTTTAATAATTCGGTTTGCAGTAACTTCATTATATTTTGTAAATTCACCACCTAAAAATATTTTTCCATCAGGTTGTAAAAGAATAACATTAATATTTCCATCAAATCCAGTTCCTGTATTAAAAGTTACATCCTTAGTTCCATCAGGGTTTAAACGGATAATATGATTTTCTGTAACTCCTTTGTAAGTACTAAAAGACCCTGCTACAATTAATTTCCTATCTGGTTGAACTACAATTACTGATACATTTTTATCAAACCCATTTCCTACATTAAAAGATCTATCTTTAGATCCATTAGGATTTAAACGGATGATATAGTTTGATAAATTGTTTTTATAACGTGTGAAATGACCACCTAAAACTATTTTTCGATCCTTTTGTTCTACTGCGGTTAGTATAGTTTTGTCAAAACCAATATTAGGGTTAAAGTTTAAATCAAATGTTCCATTTGTATTTATTGAAACTATATTATTAGCTGAATATCCTTGACCATAAATAGTGAAATATCCTCCTGCTATGATTTTTCCACAAGGAAGAAGTGAAAGACAAATAAGGCTTCTTTTACAGCTTCCTGTACTAAAATCAAGGTCTTTTTTTCCATCAGGATTTAAACGAATTATATTAGTTTCTAAAGGACCAACATGTACATACGGTTTTCCTATTACAGCTATTACAATTTTTCCATCATTTTGGATAGCTAATGATCTTATAGCACCATCAAAAACTACATCTGTATCGAAAGTTCCGTCTTTTGATCCATCATTATTTAATCGAATTAAATATTTTTGAGAAATACCATTAAAATTCTTAAAATTTCCTCCAATAATAATTTTACCATTAGTTTGTATGGCAATAGAGTTAATTGTACTATCAAAACCACTACCATTATTAAAACTGTTATCTTTTGTACCATTTGCATTGATACGTATAAAATTATTTACAGTTTGACCTTTGTATGTTGAAAATAAACCAGTAACTAAGATTTTTCCATCAGCTTGAAGAGCCATATCAGTTACTAAATTATCAAAACCTGTATTTGTTACAAATGAAGTATCGCTAGAACCGTTACTATTTAGCCTAGCTATTTTATTTTGAGTAGTCCCATTATAAGTGTTAAAATTTCCCCCAACAATAATTTTTCCATTAGGTTGTACGAGGATTTTAGTTACACTAGCATCAAATCCAGATCCAATTATAAAACTATTATCTTTAGTTCCATTACTATTTAGTCGTATAATTTTATTTTGATTTACTCCGTTATAGGTGGTAAAATGTCCTCCTATAAGTATTTTTCGATCAGGTTGTACAGCAATACAAGTTATGTCATCATCAAGAAGTATTGTCGTAGAAAAAGATGGGTCTATTGTACCATTGCCATTTAATCGTACTATTTTTTTTACCAGTTGTCCAGAATATTTATGAAAAGTACCCGCTACAAGTATTTTTCCATCAGGTTGTACAGTAATAGTACTTACAGTACCATCAAATCCGTTTATTGAACCAAATTTTTGCGCAATTTGTCCAGGATTTTGCGCATTGCCAATAAGCGTAAAAAACATCAAAAGATATAAATATTTTCTCATAATTTTTATTTAAATATCCAAATTAGATAAATAAGCTTACAAAAACAAGCACCTTAAATTAAAATATAAACATCTATACAAAAACGAGTCAAATAAAGTTAATTTGTAAAAATATGTTTAATAATTAAGTTTATTGTAAGGATAAAAAGAGTAAAAAACAAAAAAAATACATTTTTTTAGATTAAATATTATTTTGATACCATTTAAACTTAAAATATACTAGATTAAAAAGTAAAATTCTCGATCTGTTTTTTTCATTTTTAAAACAACTCTAACAAGCGGTTGAGTATATAATTGAAATCATCATTAGTTCGAGCGAGAAGCGCATCGAGAACCAATACTAATTTTTATTGCTTTTATAGGATAGTGTCTAAATCAACATACAGTTTGTCACTCCTACGTAAGGAGTGAGTCTCATAATTAATATTATGTGATTTCTCCATTTGGTGGAAATAACAAGATTGCGAACTTTTCGGACAGTCTCAAGGTTAAAAAATAATATTAAGAGGAAATGTCAAAGTTTAAATGGTATAACTTATAATAGAAATTTTACATAAATAAAAAAATCGTTCCTAAGAACGATTTTTTTATTATTTGATAACCTTGTGTTTAAAACGATTATTCTTAAACATTTTATAAAAAATAATATTTAAAGTTAAGTAAACTAATAATATTATAAATGTTATGAAGGGAGTTTGTTCTTGGTAAGGAATATTTAAAATTACTATAAAAAAGATTATATTCAAGCAAATGATTTGTAAATAGCTCTTACTGAAAGGAAGTATATTATATTTTATATATACATAATAAGTTTTAAAAATATTATATAATACAATAGAAGTAGTAGAACTGATAGCAACACCTAATAAACCTAACTCCGTAAATTTTAAAAAATAAATAACTATAGCTAAATTTAGCAATAATAAGATAGCTACTATAAATAAATTAAATTTAAAATATTTAGAATAAGCAATAATTTCACTGTTAAAACCAGTAGCCACGTTACTAAAAGCTCCTAAACATAGAATCCAAATAATAGTTTCTATATTTAAAAATTGATTATGAGGATCTAGTGTAATTTTTATATACGGTAAAGCAATTATTATAATACCTATAAATATTAAAGAATAAAAAGAGGCATGATAGGTTGAATTTTTATACAATCGACTTAATAAATAGATTTTCTTTTTTAACAACAATTTTGAAATAGCCACTCCATAAATAGCATTTATCCCTGTAGCGTGCATAAAAATAATAGAAGTTAATGTTGTTAAAATAGAATACAAACCATTTTCGCTCATTGACAAATAACTAGGAACAATGATACTATCAATCTTGTTTATTAACAATAAAGCAAAAGAACCTAAAAAACTAAAAAAGCAATATTCAAAAAACTCTTTTATGCTTACTTTTTCAAATAGAAAATAATATTTAAGAGAAAAGTTAGTATTACTATCTTTAGTTACATAAAAGTGCATAATAAATGTTAATACCGCATAACAAAGAACATAAAGTAAAAGCAATTCATTGTTAGGTATAACTTTTGTGTAGTTCAAGTAAAAAAGAATAGGTAAAAATAAACGAGGAGCAACCTTCTCTAAAATTATCAAAAAACTCACCTTATTATATATGATAGAAACACTTTTTGTTAAATCTATCAAGGCTAAAATTAAACCCAAAATAAGACCAAATTCGTAATAAACAATTTTATTAAAAGGATTAATTTTATTTAAAATAACAAGTCCTGTAAAAAATAGAGAAAAAATCCCTACTGATATTAGTAGGGAAGTTCCATGTAATTTAGGAACATGAAACTTCTCGAAATAAGGTGTAAATTTTACTAAGCCTTGTGCTAATCCAAAAAGAAAAAAAGGAAAAACAAAATAACCAATTGTCTCTATATACTTAATTTCACCCAATATATTAAGTGATTTAGGGAATAGAAAAAAACCAGCTATTATACTTAGAAACAAACCTAAATAGTTTGCAGTAGAATACCAGTAGAGTCTTACTTTTCTACTGTTGTTAAGGATCTTTGGGGCTAAAAAACGCATGATTTACAAATTGAAATTAAAAAGTTTACCTAACCAACTTCTTTTTTCAGCACTTTTAATAGAATCTCGTCCCGTTATAATAAGATTCTGAATATACTCGTCCATCGTACGATTACGTTCTTCTAAGAAATTATTCAAGAATAAAATACCACTTGACTCTCCTTTTTTAGCTTCTATTATTTTAATTTCTTCGTATAAAGGAATGATAAACTTAGCTAAAATAGCATTGTTCACTCCAGATAATTTAACAGTAATATCCATTATTTCATCGTCAACTATAGTAGGTATAAAATCCGCAACAGCCCAAACGAATTTACCGTTATAAGTAACAAATTTTAAAATTTTAGTAGTTCTTTCAGCTTCTTTATTATTTTCAAGTATTAGTCTCTCAATAGCTTTTGGAATATCAGGATGAAGAATCGAATTAAAGTTTTTACCCATCAAGTCTTTATTTTCAAAGCTTGATACCTCTGTAAAAAACGCGTTTACATATTCTATCTCGTTATTTGGTAATATTTTTATTACTAACGTATTGCTTTTATCCCAAGGAGCAGCATCATCTAGTAACTTAATAGGTATCTCTCTTTCCACTACTTTTGTAACACCTACATTTAATTTTGTTTCTGCCTCATTTAAAAGGGTTACAATTTCTTGTGAAGTATTAGAAAGATCTACAAACAATTCTTCCGCAATTGCTTTATTACCTTGTTTGTTTTCAATATAAATTTCTTTAGCAAGTTTATGAAGTTTAACGTGCTTTACATCAAACTTTTGTAGTTCTTCCAATTCTCCAAACTCATCCCGACCTTCTGATTCAAACCATTTTCCCAAACGGCATTGCAAGTGTGATACAATTTCACTTTCGACTAATTCCACCTTACCGTCTAATAGGTCTCTCATTTTATGCATCCAACCTAAATGGTCCAAACGTGCTTGTTCGAAGCTAATTTTCATTTCCATATCAAGTAAATATTTAGTTTTTTAGTACAAAAATAATCATTATAAATATTGTCTTAAAATCTTTAACCTAGTTTTATTATAAATTCATTAAACAGGTTATTTGATGTTATTATAATCAAAATTTATTCAAAAAAAACATTTGTTTAAATTAAATATATTTTAAAAATAGTTTAAAATTATATTTGTTTTTTATTTAAATTATGATTTAAAAAGATAATTTATTTATAATTTTCTCAAATTAATGAAAAGAAATTAAATAAAATTAATTTTAAAAAAAATAATTTTATTTTTAAAAACAAACTAGCTTTTTTAAATCCAATATTGTATATTTTAATAACTTTTGGTGATTTAAATATAAATAACTTCTTCTAATACTTCTTTTTATAACATTTTGTTTTGCATGAAAACATGTTTCGAACTTTAAAATAAGACCAATAGTTTTATTGAAATCTATTTTACAGCATAACCTCTATTTCTAGAATATTAACATCAATGGAATATCATACATTATAAATTAATTAAGTGTAATTATTTATTTTTATTGTTTTTAATAGATAAAAAATTTAATTAAATATAATAAATAGATATTATATCTTTTTATTTGTATATTTGCGCAAAAATTAATCTATGTTTAGTATTCAAATTGCAAATAATAACCATATTCACTTTGCCCAGACGATATGCGATGAGATGGAAGCATCAGCGAAAGTGAGAGGTACGGGTATTGCAAAGCGATCGGCTGAATACATTATTGAAAAAATTCAAGAAGGAAAAGCGATCATTGCTTTGACAGAAAATAAGGAATGGGCTGGGTTTTGTTATATCGAAACCTGGCAAAATGAAGAATATGTGGCGAATTCGGGATTGATTGTATCACCACAATTCCGTCAGAGCGGATTGGCACGAATGATCAAATCTAAAATTTTTGAATTATCACGAACCAAATACCCTAATTCTAAAATCTTTGGATTAACCACTGGTTTAGCTGTGATGCGAATCAATTCGGAATTAGGTTATATGCCAGTAACTTATTCGGAATTAACTACCGATGAAAAATTCTGGAAAGGTTGCCAGAGTTGTGTGAATTTCGAAATTCTGCAAAGTAAAAATTATAAAAATTGTTTGTGTACAGCCATGCTGTATAACATTAATATCAAAGAACAAAAAAATGCAAAAAAAGAAAATAGTATTAGCGTATAGTGGTGGTTTAGACACAACCTATTGTGCGGTGTATTTGAGTAAAATTGAAAATTACGAAGTGCATGCCGTAACAATAAATACTGGAGCTTTCGATCAGAAAGAGATTGCAATTTTAGAAGAAAAGGCATTGCAAAGTGGTGTGGCATCGTATATATGCATTGATGTACGCAAGGAATATTATGACGATTGCATTAAGTATCTAATTTATGGTAACGTATTAAAAAATGGAACATATCCTTTAAGTGTCAGTGCGGAAAGAGCGGTTCAGGCAAAAAGTATTGCCGAATATGCCATCCAATTAGGAATTCACACGATTGCTCATGGAAGTACAGGAGCTGGTAACGACCAAGTGCGTTTTGATATGATTTTTAATCATTTGTTGCCTAATGTGGAAATCATTACACCAATCAGAGATAAAAAACTGAGCAGAGAAGCGGAAATCGAATTCCTGAAATCACATGGTGTAAGCTTCAATTTCGAAAAAGCGGTGTACAGTATTAATAAAGGATTGTGGGGAACTTCTGTAGGAGGTAAAGAAACGTTGACTTCGTATCAAAGTTTACCGGAAGAAGCATGGCCAACACCAGTTTCGGCTACTGAATCTGTAGATATTACATTGAGTTTTAATGAAGGCGAACTGATTTCAGTAAATGGACATTCATTTGAACATCCGTCTATTGCCATTGAATATTTACAGCAAATGGCACAACCTTTCGGAATTGGAAGACACATTCACGTAGGAGATACGATTATAGGGATTAAAGGAAGAGTGGGTTTTGAAGCCGCAGCTCCAGAATTGATTATCAAAGCTCATCATTTACTGGAAAAACATACGTTGACCAAATGGCAATTATTCTGGAAAGAACAATTATCAAGCTGGTACGGTAACTGGTTGCATGAGGGCCAAATGCTGGATCCCACCATGAGAGATATAGAAGCTTTTTTGGCCCACACTCAAAAGACCGTTAGTGGCGAGGTGTACATTACCTTGCATCCGTATAGATATGAATTGAACGGGATTGAAAGTCCGTTTGATTTAATGTCGGCAAAATTCGGGTCATACGGTGAAATGAACAACGGCTGGAGCGGCGAAGATGTAAAAGGATTTACAAAAATATTCGGCAATCAAACCTCGATTTACCATCAGGTTACTAAAGAATTGAGTGATGCAAATAATTAAAGCCGGAATTATTGGTGGAGCTGGTTATACAGCTGGAGAATTACTCAGAATCCTGATTAATCATCCGCAGGTGGAAATTGGGTTTGTGCATAGTAAAAGCAATGCTGGGAAGTTCATTTATGAAGTGCATGATGATTTGTTTGGTGATACCGATTTGAAATTCTCTGAAACGTATCATTCTGATATCGATGTGGTTTTTTTATGCGTCGCGCATGGTGAAGCTAAAAAGATAGTGACTGAATTTTCATCTTCGGTTAAGATAATCGATTTAAGTCAGGACCATAGAATTGCGGCTAATCATTTTTTTGTTTATGGTTTGTCAGAATGGAATAAAACAGCGATTCAAAATGCTAATTATGTTGCGAATCCGGGTTGTTTTGCAACAGCCATTCAATTAGCGTTGCTGCCTTTGGCCGAAGCAGGTTTACTGAGTGGTGATGTGTATGCTTCGTGTACAACAGGATCTACAGGTGCCGGTCAATCATTGACTGAAACTTCGCATTTCAGTTGGAGACAGAATAATTTGTCGGTATACAAAGCTTTTACACATCAGCATCTAGCAGAAATTAATCAAAGCGTACAGCAAGTTCAGCAAGTGTATTCGGGCAACCTACATATTTTACCGCAAAGAGGTTCTTTTACCAGAGGTATTTTGGCCTGTATCACTTTAAAATCAAATCAGTCTTTAGAACAATTGCAATCGTTATTTGAAGAAAAATACAAGCAGGAATCTTTTGTGTTTGTTTCAACTAAAAACATTCATTTGAAACAAGTGGTGAATACCAATAAATGCTTGCTGTATCTGGAAAAAAACGAAGAGGATGTCATGATCGTGAGCGTAATTGATAATTTATTGAAAGGAGCTTCAGGACAGGCGGTGCAAAATATGAATCTGATGTTCGGTTTACCCGAAACAACAGGGTTAAAATTAAAACCAAGCGCATTTTAAATTATGGACACAATAACTATAAATAACCCAACACAAATGAATCTATTCGACGTGTATTCGGTTTCAGATATTGAAATTGTGAAAGCACTAGGTTCGGACTTATGGGACAAAAACGGAAAACACTATTTGGATTTATATGGCGGTCATGCCGTAATTTCCATTGGTCATACGCATCCTCATTACGTTTCAAGCCTTACAGAACAGTTGCATAAAATTGGTTTTTATTCCAATTCGATTGTGATTGACCAGCAGAAACAATTGGCAACAAAATTAGGCCTACTTTCGGGCTATACTCATTATCAGTTGTTTTTGTGCAATTCAGGTGCAGAGGCAAATGAAAATGCCTTCAAATTGGCATCTTTTCATAATGGAAGAAAAAAAATAATCGCTTTTAATAAGGCTTTTCATGGTAGAACATCATTGGCCGTTGCAAGTACAGATAATCCTGCAATTGTAGCACCAGTGAACGAAAACAACAACACAACTTTTTTACCATTAAATGATAGTAATGCTTTTGACCAAGCCGTAAACGATGAGGTGTGCTGTGTCATTATTGAAGGAATTCAAGGCGTTGCCGGTATTCAGATTCCAGAGCCTGCATTTTTACAACATGTGGCGCAAAAGTGTAAAACACTAGGTATTGTTTTGATTTTGGATGAAGTGCAGTCGGGTTACGGAAGAACGGGGAAATTTTTTGCCCATCAACATGCGGGAATACAGCCCGATATTATTACTGTGGCGAAAGGAATGGGCAACGGATTTCCTATAGCTGGTGTTTTAATCGCGCCGCATATTCAGCCAAAAAAAGAAATGCTGGGAACCACTTTCGGAGGAAATTATTTGGCTTGCGCTGCTGGATTAGCAGTTTTAGAAGTGATTGAAAAGGAAAACCTAATGGAGAATGCCCAAAAAATGGGAGAGTATCTCATGGAACAATTGCAAAACATTCCAAATATCAAAGAAATCAGAGGCATGGGATTAATGGTTGCCATCGAATTGTATGAGCCTTGCGCAGCTGTACGTAAACGATTATTGGACGAATTCGGAATTTTTACCGGAACCGCGAGCAATAAAAATACCCTGAGAATTTTGCCTTCATTGGCAGTGACGAAAAAAGAATTGGACGAATTGTTACAAGCTTTAAAGATTATTTTGAAGTAAACGTCCTGATTAGAAATGATTAATGAAAGAGAAATGAAACATTTTACATCAGTAAACGATATTGAAGACCCCATGGCTTTAGTGAAAGAAGCCATAGAATTAAAAAAAACAGAAAGAATATCTCAAATAGGGAAGAATAAAACCATCGGATTGTTATTCTTCAATTCGAGCCTGAGAACTAGAATGAGTACGCAAAAAGCCGCACAAAACCTAGGAATGGAAGTGATGATTCTTAATGTAAACAACGATGGTTGGGCACTGGAATTTGAAGAAGGAGCCGTGATGAACGGAAAAACTGTGGAACACATTAAAGATGCAGCTGCTGTAATGGGTTTGTATTGTGATATTCTAGCCATTCGTTGTTTCCCCAATCTGGAAAATAAAGAAGAGGATTATGCCGATAAAATTATCCATCAGTTTATGCAATATGCTAAAGTCCCAGTGGTGAGTTTAGAATCGGCAACAAGACATCCGTTACAAAGTTTGGCGGATATGATTACAATTCAGGAATACAAAACCAAAGAGAAGCCAAAGGTGGTGCTGACTTGGGCGCCACACATCAAACCGATTCCGCAGGTGGTAGCCAATTCGTTTGCCGAATGGACTTTGTCCAGCGGTTATGATTTGACTATTACACATCCTGAAGGATATGAATTGAGCGAGGAGTTTACAAAAGGCGCAACAATCGAATTCAATCAGGAAAAAGCATTACAGGATGCCGATTTTGTTTATGTAAAAAACTGGTCTTCGTATACCGATTACGGAAAGGTTTTACCTGTTACAGAAAATTGGATGTTAACTAACGAAAAATTGGAAGTAACCAATTCAGCAAAAGTGATGCATTGTCTGCCAGTGAGAAGAAATGTAGAAGTATCGGATGAGGTTTTGGACAGCGAAAATTCGTTGATTCTACAACAAGCTGAAAACAGAGTATATGCGGCTCAAACGGTATTGAAAAAAATAGTGGAATCTAATTTTTAAGCTATGGTACATGTAATAAAAATTGGCGGGAATATTATTGACGATGCAATAAAATTAGATGATTTCCTTAACAGATTTGCTAAGTTGGATGGACCAAAAATTTTGATTCACGGTGGCGGAAAATTGGCTACCAGTGTAGCAAAGAATTTGAATATTGAACAACAAATCATCGACGGTAGACGGATTACTGATGCTGAGACTTTAAAAATTACTGCGATGGTCTATGCCGGATTGGTAAATAAAACCATTGTGGCTAAATTACAGTCAAAATCATGCAATGCCATTGGATTAAGTGGTGTAGATGGAAATTGTATTCAATCGGTAAAAAGAAATCATCCAACTATTGATTACGGTTGGGTAGGTGATGTGGAAAGTATTCATGCCGGTTTTTTGCAAAATCTTATAGACAATAGAATTGTACCCGTTATCAGTCCAATTACCCACGATGGAAAAGGTAATTTATTAAATACCAATGCCGATACTATTGCAACCGAAGTAGCTATAGCACTTTCTGAAACGAACGAAGTGAATCTTAGATTTTGCTTTGAAAAATTAGGGGTGTTGACAAATCCTGAAGTCGATGGTTCATGGTTAAGAAAGCTCGATAAGAAAGAATATCAATCTTTAAAAGAGGCACAAATTATTTCAAAAGGAATGCTCCCTAAATTGGAAAATGCTTTTAAAGCGAGTGAATCTAAAATAACGAGGGTCGAAATCTGTCATGCCGATTATGCTAGTGAACAAGGCGAGTCGTTTATTGGAACTTTAATAGTATAAAGAATGGAACAATTACAAAAAGAAGCATTGGAATTGCTAAAAAAGTTAATAGCGACACAATCGTTTAGTAAACAAGAAAATCATACGGCTGAAATTCTGAATGATTTTTTTGTTCAAAAAGGGATTCTTACTAATCGATTGCTACATAATGTTTGGGTAAAGAATAAATATTTTGACGATTCAAAACCAACAATTTTACTGAATTCACATCACGATACGGTACAACCAAACAAACAATATACTAGAAATCCTTTTAGCCCAGATATTGAAGACGGGATTTTATATGGTTTGGGAAGTAATGACGCTGGTGGACCACTGGTTTCTCTAGCGGCCTGTTTTTTGCATTTTTATGACAGACAGGATTTGCAGTTCAATTTGATTTATGCAGCCACCGCAGAAGAGGAAATTTCTGGAAATAACGGAGTGGAAATCGTTTTACCAGAATTAGGAAAGATGTATTTCGGTATTGTGGGCGAACCTACCAAAATGGATATCGCTATCGCAGAAAAAGGACTTTTTGTGATTGATTGTATTGCCCACGGGAAATCAGGACATGCCGCTAGGGAAGAAGGAGAAAACGCCATTTATAAAGCGTTGAAGGATATCGAATGGTTTCGAACATTCGAATTTCCAGAGGAATCGGAAATGCTGGGCAAAGTCAAGATGTCGGTAACTATTATCAATGCGGGTGTACAACATAACGTGGTTCCAGAAAGATGCCAGTTTACAGTGGATATTAGAACCACCGATAAATACAATAACGAACAAGCTTTGGAAATTATCAAACAATATGTGGATTGCGAAGTCATTCCGCGTTCGACTCGTTTGAATCCTTCATTTGCTCCAATAGAGCATCCAATTGTGCAAAGTGGTATCGCATTAGGAAGAGCTATTTATGCTTCACCAACCACTTCAGATCAGGCGTTGATGAGTGGTTTTCCAACGTTCAAAATGGGACCAGGCGATTCGGCAAGATCACATACAGCCAATGAATATATTTATGTGGAAGAAATCAACAAAGGCATTGCAATCTATATTGAAATGCTAGAAAAATTTAATACGATAGACTATGAAGTTGTGGCAAAATACATCAGATAACGTAAAAACTTCCATTTCAGCAATGGTGGAACAATTTACGATAGGCCAAGATATTATTTGGGATTTATATTTGGCAGAAGCTGATATCAAAGGTTCTTTGGCTCATACATCTATGTTGCATGAAATAGGATTATTAACTACTGAAGAACTAAAGGAAGCCCACGAGGGGTTGCAATCCATTCTGAAAATGGTACTTGATAAGTCATTTGTAATTGAAGAGGGTGTAGAAGATGTGCATTCCCAAGTCGAATTGTTACTAACTCAAATGAAAGGAGAGGTAGGAAAAAAAATCCATGCCGGTCGTTCCAGAAACGATCAATCATTGTTGGATATTAAGTTGTTTCTAAAATCAGAATTGAAACAAATTGTCGAAAAGACCGAAACTGTTTTTAATACTTTGATTGATTTGAGCGAGAAACACAAAAACGATTTGCTGCCAGGCTACACGCATTTTCAATTAGCAATGCCTTCCTCGTTTGGTTTGTGGTTTGGCGCTTATGCAGAAAGCTTAAGTGATGATTTAGAACTGATTTTAGCGGCCTATGCTATGGCTAATAAAAATCCTTTAGGATCTGGTGCTGGTTATGGTTCTTCTTTTCCTTTAAATAGAACATTCACCACCTTGCTACTCAATTTTGAATCGATGAATCATAATGTGGTCTATGCTCAAATGACGAGAGGAAAAATGGAAAAAACAACTGCTATGGCTTTATCTGGAATAGCAGCTACACTGACCAAATTTTCAATGGACGTGTGTTTGTACATGAATCAACATTTCGGATTTATTAGTTTTCCTAAAGAATTAACCACAGGAAGTAGTATCATGCCGCACAAAAAAAATCCAGATATTTTCGAATTGATCAGAGCCAAATGCAACAGAATTCAAGCTTTGCCTAATGAGCTAACGTTATTGACTAACAATTTACCCTCGGGGTATCACAGGGATATGCAATTAACCAAAGAATGTTTATTCCCAGCGATTATAACCTTGAAAGAATGTTTAGACATGCTTCAAGTAATGTTAGAAAATATTACCATTAAGCAAAACATTCTATCAGACGAAAAATATTTGAATCTATTCACGGTTGAAGCCGTTAACGAATTGGTTTTATCCGGTATTCCGTTCAGAGAAGCCTATAAAATAGTTTCAAAACAAGTGGAAGAAAATCAGTTTATCTATAATTATGAAACGCTAAACCATACCCACGAAGGAAGTATTGGTAATTTGCAAAATGATAAAATCAAAGAGGAGTTTATTAAAAAGAAAAAGAAAATGATTTAATCCTCAGCTAAATAGTAAGAAGTTTCATTTTTCACCATACTCATCACAATATTACTGTGATATTGTCCAATGTTTGGAATATTGGCTAATTTATTCACTACAAAATTATTGTAAGCATCAATATCTGTAGTCGCAATTTTTAACATATAATCGTAAATACCTGAAAGACTAGTAACTTCTAGTATTTCAGGCATTTTCATAACTTCATCCTCGAAATTTTTTAAATGCTCTCGAGATTGTTTTTTTAGAGTGATATTGCAATACGCAAAAAGTTTGATACCTACTTTTGAAGGATTAAGGATAACAGCACTTTTTTTAATAACACCAGACTCTTGAAGATGTTTAATTCTTTCATAAGTAGGGGTATAAGAAAGACCTACCATAGCCGCAACATCTTTCACAGAAAGTGTACAATCTTGTTGTAAAATATTAAGAATTTTTGCGTCTATTTTATCCATAAAAAGAAAGTAAATAATAAGAGTTATTCTTTAGTTTCTTCTTCTTTTTTAGTAGTAGTTGTTTCTTCGCCTTTAGAAGCTTTTTTGAATTCATTCAACCCACTTCCTAAACCTTTCATTAATTCAGGAATTTTCTTACCTCCAAATAACAATAATAAAGCTGCAATTATTAGTATAATTTCCGTTGGACCTAATCTTCCCATGTTTTTAAAAATTGTGCAAAATTTGCATTTAAATTATACTGCAAAGATAATAAAGAAAAAACTCAAATGTAATTTTTAACGAATTATTATTCGTATAATGAAGAGCCATTCTATTTTCCTATATTTGTAGTACGTATAAATTGAGTTTATGACGATACTTAAAAGATTCAAACGCAAAGAATTTCTAGATAAGATAATAACAAAAAGACGTTTAATTATCTTAAATGAAGATACTTTTGAAGAGCAATTTTCACTTCGATTGACTATATTAAATGTTTTTTTATTAGCTACTATTGGTGCCATTTTTTTAATTTCTATTACTACTTATATTATTGCATTTACACCTTTACGTGAATATATTCCAGGATATTCATCAACGGAGTTAAAAGAAAAAGCATTAATGTTAGGTTTAAAATCTGATTCATTGGATTTTGAAATCAAAAAGAATAATGCTTATATCGAGTCAGTAAAAAAAGTGTTAACAGGCGATTTAGAATATGCTAAAGTAAACAAAGATTCTATTTTAGCTTCTGATTACGTAGATCCTTCGGAGTATGACATGAAAGTGTCTGAAGAAGAAAAAGAATTACGAAAACAAGTAGAAGAAGCTGCGAAAAAAGATAGTAAATAATGTCGATTAAAAGTATTGGAGCAAAACTATTTGCCTCCTTCATTCATCATAAAACACAAAATTGGGCAAATAACCCTATTAAAACCCAACAAAAAGTCTTTGAACAGTTACTTCAACAGGCAAAAAATACCCAGTTTGGTAAAGATCATCATTTCGAGCAGATAAAATCATTCGAAGATTTTGCTAAAAATATTCCTGTACGAGATTACGAGGAATTACGTCCCTATGTAGATCGCGTAGTCAACGGAGAAGAAAACATTCTTTGGAAAGGAAAACCACTCTATTTTGCTAAAACTTCTGGTACAACCTCAGGAGCAAAATATATTCCGCTAACAAAAGAATCTATGCCGTATCATATAAAAGCAGCTCGTAATGCTATTTTAAGTTATGTACATGAAACAGGTAAAGCTGATTTTGTAAACGGGAAAATGATTTTTTTGCAAGGGAGCCCAATTCTGGAAGAAAAAAATGGGATTAAACTGGGTCGATTATCAGGAATTGTGGCACATTTTGTACCAAAGTATCTTCAAAAAAATCGCATGCCATCATGGGAAACAAATTGTATTGAAGATTGGGAAACCAAAGTCAATGCTATTGTAGAAGAAACGTTTCACGAAGATATGGCGGTAATTTCTGGAATTCCATCTTGGGTACAAATGTATTTTGAAAAACTTTCTGAAAAAGCTAAAATGCCAGTTGGTCAGGTTTTTAAAAACTTCAATTTGTTTATTTACGGTGGCGTAAATTACGAACCCTACCGTGCAAAATTTGAAAATTTAATTGGGCGAAAAGTAGATGCTATAGAATTATTTCCAGCTTCCGAAGGTTTTTTCGCGTATCAAGATTCTCAGAAAGAAAAAGGAATGCTTTTGTTGTTGAATTCTGGAATTTTTTACGAGTTTATAAAAGCAGATGAGTTTTTTACAGAAAACCCTAAAAGATATACCATTGGAGAAGTCGAATTAGGTATTAATTATGTCTTGATTATTTCTACCAATGCAGGACTTTGGGCTTATAATATTGGTGATACGATTCAATTTACCAGTTTAAAACCCTATAGAATAATAGTTTCAGGACGTATCAAACATTATATTTCAGCTTTTGGAGAACATGTCATAGGTAAAGAAGTAGAAAGTGCCTTACAAGAAGCTATGGAAGGGACATCTGTTCGAGTAAATGAATTTACTGTAGCTCCTCAAATAAACCCCGTGGAAGGCTTACCCTATCATGAATGGTTGATTGAATTTGAAAACGAACCCCAAGATTTAAAAGCTTTTGCCTTGAAAATAGATAAAGCGATGCGGAAACAAAACGTGTATTATGATGATCTAATAACAGGTCATGTGCTAAAAAACCTTGTAATTACTGGGGTTACAAAGAATGGTTTTCAAGAATACATGAAATCTATTGGCAAATTAGGCGGACAAAATAAATTGCCTAGGTTATCTAACGACAGGAAAATAGCAGATTTTTTTAAATAAAAAAGCCTCCTGATCATAGGCAAGAGGCGACCTAAATGTTTTCACAACGGAATAATCCTTATTGTGAATTGCTTTCAAATTTTGTTGTACGAATATACAATTTTTTGATTAAAAAAAATAGTTTTAGTTTATTTTTTATAATAATATTGTTATAAATAATTAAACTAATGACAAAATTTAACTTAGGATTAGATATAGGCACCAATTCTATTGGTTGGGCTTTAGTAAATGAAGATTGTGAAAACAAAAAAGGTAAGATTTTAGCAGCTGGTAGTAGAATTATACCTATGACACAAGATATTTTAGATAAGTTTGGTTCAGGAGCAGCTACTGAAACACAAACGGCTTTACGTACAGATTATCGTAGTAAACGAAAATTAATACAACGTTTTTTATTAAGAAGAGAGCGTT
This sequence comes from Flavobacterium sp. TN-1, assembly GCF_052828645.1. Taxonomy (NCBI): domain Bacteria; kingdom Pseudomonadati; phylum Bacteroidota; class Flavobacteriia; order Flavobacteriales; family Flavobacteriaceae; genus Flavobacterium; species Flavobacterium sp. TN-1. The sequence goes on along the minus strand of NZ_CM128253.1, from coordinate 815,162 downwards.
TACATAGGGTTTTAAACGTACTGGATTTTTTACCGAAGCATTATGCCGAAAGTATTGATTTTGAGAAATATTTGGGCAAATTTTTACCTAATACAGAACCCAAGTTGGTATATAACCAAAATCAATTTATTTTTCAAAACTCTTTTTTTGAAATGTTAAAAGAATTTCAAGAAAAGCATCCAGAGTTATTTCTAAATAATCAAAAAATCCCGTATGATTGGACTATTTATTATTTACGAAAAAAAGCATTAAGCCAAAAAATAGAAAAGGAAGAATTAGCTTGGTTATTACTACAGTTTAATCAAAAAAGAGGGTATAATCAGTTAAGAGATGAAGAAGAAGAGAATACGCCTGATAAGCTGGTAGAATTTTATTCTTTAAAAATTATAAAAGTTACAGCGGATGAAGCCAAGGAAGGAATTAACAAAAGATGGTATAGTATTAATCTAGAAAATGGATGGATATATAGACGAGAGAGTAAAACTCCTTTATTTAATTGGGAAGGAAAAACAAAAAATTTTATTGTTACTACTGATTTAAATCAAGACGGTTCAATAAAGAAAGATAAAGAAGGAAAAGAAAAAAGAAGTTTTAGAGCTCCTAGTGAAGGAGATTGGACGCTACTTAAAAAAAAGACAGAAAAAGAAATTTACGAATCAGGAAAAACTCTTGGAACCTATATATATGATGCGTTGCTTAACAATCCTGATCTTAAAATAAAAGGAGCTCTTATAAAAACTATTGATAGAAGTATTTATAAAGAAGAACTTCAACAAATTATTAATAAACAAAAAGAATATCATTCAGAGTTAAACAATTCTAAACTTTATAAAGCTTGTTTAGAAGAATTATATCCTAAAAATGAAATATATAAAAATGAACTAAAAAATAAGGATATAGCGTACCTATTTATTAATGATATTTTGTATTACCAACGTCCATTAAAAGCACCAAAATACAATATTGGAAAATGTAGCTATGAAAGTCGTACATTTAAAAAAGAGGATAAAAAAATTACAGAGTTTATACCAGCAGTTGCTAAATCACATCCTTTATTTCAAGAATTTCGTTTATGGCAATGGATAAAGAATCTAAAAATATACGAAAAATTAACTAACGATAATTATACGGATTTTTTTCTTACTAACGAACGAGATATTGAAAAGCTTTTTGATTTCTTATGGAATAAAAAAGAAATAGATCATAAAGGAATATTAGAATACTTAATAAAGACAAAGTTTCCTGATCTAAAACCAAAACAAGTTAAGAGTAAGGTAAAAGAATATCGTTGGAATTATATCTATGATCATGAAAAAGATGAATCTAAGAACTATCCTTGTGGTGAAACGTATTTTTTATTAAAAAATAAATTAGATAAAATTACTAGTATTCAAGACGATTTTCTAAACAAAAAAAGACTTGATAACCTTTGGCATATTATTTATTCTGTAACAGATAAAAAACAATATGAAAAGGCTTTAGCAAAGTTTGCACTTAAAAATCAACTTGATACGAAATCTTTTGTAAATACCTTCAAAAGAATTCCTGCTTTTAAAAATGATTATGCCATTTATTCTTTAAAAGCAATAAAAAAATTATTGCCATTAATGCGAGTAGGAAAATACTGGAATTATGATGATATTGACCCAATCACCAAACAAAAAATTCAATGTATTATTACAGGTGAAGAAAATGATACGATTTCTACTTTAGTTAGAGAAAAAACAAATCATTTTTCTAACGAAAATGATTTCAAAAATTTATCACTTTGGTTAGCAGGATATATAGTATATAATAGTCACAACGAAAGCTCTGAAATTGAAAAATGGAAATCACCTCAAGATATAGACACCTTCTTGAAAAAGTTTAAACAACATGCTTTAAGAAATCCTATTGTAGAGCAAGTCGTAACTGAAACCCTTCGAGTAGTAAGAGATATATGGTTAAAAAAAGGCCAAGGTAAGAAAGACTTTTTTAACGAAATACATATAGAATTAGGAAAAGATTTAAAAAATCCAGTTGATAAACGTAGAAAAATATCAAGTACCAATTCTAAAAATGAAACAACTAATATTAGAATAAAAGCACTTCTTAAAGAGTTGCTTAAAGAAGGTATTGAAAACATAAAACCTAATTCACCTAAGCAACAAGAAATTTTAAAAATATTTGAAGAAGGTATTTTAAACTCAGGAATTGATATAGAAGAAGAGATTATAAAAATTAGTCAAATAGCACAACCCACCAAAAAACAATTACAGTATTATAGAAATTGGTTAGAACAAAAATACATATCACCTTATACGGGTCAGTTTATTCCCTTGAGTAAGCTATTTACATCAAAATATGAAATAGAACATATTATACCTAGAAGCAAATATTATGATGACAGCCTATCAAATAAAGTAATATGTGAAACAGAAATAAATAGATTAAAAAATAATCAATTAGGATATGAATTTATCAATAATCATGAAATACGCGAAATTACTTTAGAAGAAGGCAAAACAATAAGATTATTAAGTCCAAAACAATATTTAGATTTTGTTACTACATATTATGGGAAAAATAAAGCAAAAAGGGAAAATCTTTTATTAAAAGAAATTCCAATACAAATGATTGAAAATCAGTTGAATGATACGCGTTACGTAAGTAAATATGTAATGCAATTATTATCTAAAATAGTTAGAAAAGAAGATGGAACAGACAATGGCACAAATTCTATAAACATTTTATCTGTTTCTGGAAAAATAACCAGAGTACTTAAAACAGATTGGGGGCTTAATGATGTTTGGAACGATTTATTATGTTATCGTTTTGAACGATTAAATAAAATTACAAATACAAATTTGTTTACAACGTATAGTGAACAAAAACAAAAAATAATACCTATAGTCCCTGATCAATATGCAAAAGGATTTCATAAAAAAAAGCTAGATCATCGTCATCATGCTCTAGATGCTATTCTAATTGCCTGTATTACCCGTAATCATATTAATTATATGAACAACCAAAATATACAGGGTGAAAAACTTAAAAATTTTAAAATAGACAAACATAACTATCATGAAATATTTCAAAAATCACGATTGGATATGAGAGCTCAATTATGTGAAAAAAAATACAATGATCATGATTCAACAAAATATACTTGGGTCTTCACAAAACCTTGGGCTGATTTTACTGAAAACATCAAAGATACTTTAGAATTTATTATTCCATCTTTTAAACAAAATTTAAGGATTATAAATAAAACCGTAAACTACTACGAAAAGTATAACGAAAATGGAAAAAAAGTAAAAGTAAGGCAAACTAAAGGAGATAATTGGGCTATACGAAAACCATTACATAAAGAAACCATTTCAGGAAAAGTACATTTGTTGTATAAAACACCAGCAAAAGGAAAAATCTTAACAGCTACGCGTAAGGTGTTAGATAGTAGTATGGATTTTAAATCTATTGAAAAAATTACAGATACAGGAATTCAAAAAATACTCAAAAATTATTTAAAATACAAAGAAAGCCCTGAATTAGCTTTTTCTCCAGAAGGTATAGAAGAACTCAACATAACGATAGCAAAATATAACGATGGTTTTTATCATAAACCTATTTATAAGGTGCGTATTTATGAAGAAGGAGTAAAGTTTCCTTTAGGAAATAGAGGCAATAAAAAAAATAAATATGTAGAAGCCGAAAAAGGAACTAATTTATTTTTTGCCATTTATAAAGACCAAGAAAATAATCGTTATTTCGAAACAATTCCTTTTAATGACGTTCTAGAAACATTAAAGAAAGGAATGTCCGCAGTGCCAGAAAAAAATCAAGAAAAAAATACTTTAGTCTTTGCATTATCACCACAAGATCTAGTATTCGTACCTACATTAGATGAAATAGAAAATCCAGATATTGTAGATTTTAGGAATTTAACAAAAGATCAAACCAATAGAATTTATAAAATGGTTAGTTCCTCCGGAAAACAATGTTTTTTTATTAAAGCTGAGGTTGCTACTTCTATTGTAAATAAAATGGAATTTACGACTTCTAATAAAATGGAAAACTCCATTGAAGGTATTCAAATTAAATCAAACTGTTGGAAACTAAAATTAGATAGATTAGGTACTATTACAAGAGTAATCAAATAACCCCCCGTTCTACCTACCTCGTTTGATCTATTTAAAAGTAAAGGGCAAACAATCCTCTTGTTTGTCCTCATCCTCAGTCTGAAAAGTACATTTTATCTTTTAAAAAACTTCATTTTTAATACCATATTTTAATAAGAATCAAGAGTACAAAATAATTTATCAAAGACATAAGCAAGCACACAAAAAAACGCTGTAGTGCATTATAAATGATTAGTACATAATAGAAATATAGTACAGATAAAATTTTTGAACCTAAAAAGACATTTCATTTTTTGTCCTCAATATAGTAAAATCATATCTGTAAGAAAGAAATATATGAATTTTCTTCTATCGTAAAGTTTAGAATACGATTTGTATTTAACTTTTGATTATTATATGCAAAAGGCTAGGCTTTGCTATCTAAACCTCATTGGAGGTTGATTTTATTTCTCGGTATTTGTTTTATAAGAAAACCATTCTTAGTGGTGATTTGATCAAGAAAATGAAAAGTATTTAATTCCTCATTTTTATTGGAATTCTAACTCATTATGAAAAAATCAAAATTTGAAAGCAATTCACAACAAATAAAAAAACTGATTAAAAGGGTTTTAAGCTGTGAAACAGCGCAAAGATACAAAAATTTGAGAGCAATTTACAACTGTAATATCTGTTAAAAAAATCATAATATAAAGCGTAATTTCTTACAAAAGTATAAAAAATAAGTTGCAAAACAATTTTTTAAAATAAAATTATATTTTTTAACACTTAAAAATAACAAAATATTAAAAATATTTTTTTGATACACTATAAATCCTGTCTTTGATGTCACACAAAAATCTATTATAAAATATACAAAACATTTAAAATAGTAAAAAAGATAAACTCCATTGTCATAAAAGCTCATTGATTACTTTTTATTTTTATATAATTTTTTAAATCATAAATTGTTATATATTGACTGAATAAATTTATAAAAAACATATTTGTAAATAAAAAAATAAGAATTAAATTGCATTTAATAAAATAACAAGAATATTATAGTTTAGTGTAATTATTATAAAATTGTTAGTAAAATAAATAAGTAAATGTTATTATATTCTGTTTTTATATTTTTAAACTTATGAACATCAGTTGGTCTGTACACGTAGTACAAAAAGGAGATACCTTAGAATCAGTAGCAGAAGAATTAGGAATTAGTGGCAAATCACTTCGAGAGTATCACAATACTTATTGTGAGTTAAAATATTTGATAAATTATAATGACCTAAAAGGAATAAAAGAACTAATCTTACCCTCTACACAAGAAATTAAAGAAATCAAAGAAACAGAAAAAAAAGTAAGAATCCTAAGTAGCTTACCGTTGTACTACCTACCCCAAAATTTTCATAAACCCAGTTATGATATAGAAGAAACAATAGAAACATCATCAAAAGAACCCTTTACAGTAAGCTATAAGACGACCCTAAAAACTACAAAAGAAAAAGAAGGAACCATAATATCGTTAACAAACAGCCATTTTCAAAAAGAAGAAGAAACCCCAGAAGATAAGATCTCTACATTAGCCATAGCCTGTATAAATGCAATATACCCGATAGAATTTATTATAAATCCTGGAGGTCAGATAATAAACATAAAAAATCATCAAGAAATAATAAACAAATTTAAAGAAAGAAAATTAGACCTTTTAACCTATTTTTCAGGTAAAATAAATCAAACATATATTGATACGTTTGAAAAAACTTTAACAGACAGAAAAAAAATTCTAAAGAGTTATTGTTCAACCTTATTATACCAAGTTCTTTTCCCCAATATGAGTTGGTTTAGTACAGAAGAAAAAAAAGACTATTTTTATTTTCAACCCAATTCATACAACGTAGAAAGTGCAGTTATAACACAACATGATTTTGAAAACACAGACTATATAAAAACCATTGTTACATCAAGTTATGAAGAAGGGAGCACATTTGAAGAAATATTACGTAAAAAAGTTATAGAATATTCCCAAACTACAATAGATCCCCAAGAAGAAGATCTATCAAATTGGGAAGGAAGCATAAGTTTTACCTATTACACCTCCAAAAAAAACAAACAATTACTAAAAGCAGAAGCCGAACTTAAGATAAAAAACAACCAAGAAATATATGTAAAACATACCCTAAAAATAAATTAAACAAAACAAACAAACAAAACTAAACAACTATATATGAAAAAATATAGAGTACAAAAAGGAGACACGCTAAATTCCCTAGCTGAAAAATTTGCTATAAAAGACGGAGCCCATCTTCGAGCATTTCACAACCTATATTGTCCTTTAGAAGACTTATTAGGGGCAGAAGTAGTAGCAGGAAAAGAACTCCTAATAGCAGAGGAATCCCCTTATATAAAAGAAAAAAACAGTCCATCTGAAAACCCTCAAAAAACATCAGAAGTAGCGGTATCCAAGAGTTCAGAAGAAACAACAAAAAAAGAAACAAGTCCAAGTCAATCCTCATCAAGTTCCACAGCACATGAAGGCAAACACTTTGTAGTCCAAAAAGGACAATGCCAATGCGACCAAGGTTTTGAATTTCCATCCTTTAAAGTAACGAGTCATAACAAACACTATTGGAACGATTCGGAAGGAGAATCAGATTACCTAGCCGTAACTGAATCAGACATACAACTAAACCCATCAGCACAACCCTTTGGACAATGCAAACTAAAACCCAGCTCCGGAGGTTATTTGCCCTGCTCTTTTGCAGCAGCCGGAAAATGGAGTAAAACCTACGACAAAGTAAAAATTTTAGACAAAAAATGCGTTACCGAAATATCCGAATTAAAGTGCAGTACAGGAGGTAAAATAACGATTTTAAAACACGGACAACAAAGTCAAAGCAGTAAAAGCCAAGTAAAAAAAGCCAATCCACGAGAACAACATTTATACAACCCCATTATGAATTTTGAAGAATTTCAAGAAGAAATCAGCAGTAAAAACAACGAAGCTTGGTAATAAAAACACAGATTTATAATGAAAAAAGGCATATCCGCAATATCAGGAGTAACCTCGCCCACAGTAGGCGAAAAATACACCTATCACATATCCGAATGGTACCCTAATACCCCGATATCCGAAAGAGAACAAGCAAAGGTTACCTGGGAACTATTCAAAAAAAGAAGCGATGGTAGATTTACCACCACCCATATTAAGAAAAAAGGAGACAGCAGTTTTACCTTTGGCGAATCCTCAGTAGGAGAGACCTACCGATTAGAAGGGTATTTATACCAACCCGAAGGAGGCGGATTAATCATAACCCCCAAAGCCAGCAAAATCCCGAAAATCTGCAAAGTAGACCTAAACTACGTAGACGATAGCAAAGGCAGTGTTTTTAGTTTTACAGAAAAACTACGAGCCAAAGCCCATTGCATAAATATGTTTAACAAAGAAGTCCTATTTACCTTATGGGAAGACGATGCAAAAGGCAGCGGACACAATACAACCAACCAACTCATTGATACCAAAAAAGCAAAAGTAGACCTATACGGAGATGCAGAAGTAGACTTTATGCTAACCAAAGCATTAATGAAAAAAGCCATGGAAGGCGAGACAGACATACGAGAACTAGAATTTTATGTAACAGTAGAATATTACAAAACCAAAAAACACACAACCTCAAACGTAGAAATAAAAAATCCATCCCCCACAGAAAATAAAAAACCATCACAACCCACGGCAATTAAAAAAGCCAAAGGTTCTCCGGCAGAGCACAAACCTAGGAGTAAAAAAGAAGAGAAAGGAGTATTTAGAAGCATTTCAGAAACCATAGACGAAATATGGGATTGGGCAGAAACCCAAGGAACCGCTCAAAGAGACAAACCCCACACCATTGAAATCCCCGAAGGAAAAAGCCCTGCTGTTATAGGAAAAACGAAGGTGGAGAGAGCATCATCTAGGGGTACAGATTGTGGTGAGAGATATTGTATCAAAAAAGGAGATAAAAGTGAACTCATACGAGAAATTAATATTCGTTTAGCTGGTTTTGGTGGAAATGTTCCAACGGATGAATTCACAGAGCGTACTGAAAAAATGATTAAGCAATTTCAACGTGATTATATGAAAGTTCCTGAAACGGGAAAGGTTTGTGGTAATGTGTTGAGAGCGATTGATGATTTTTCTACTAAGTTTGATATAGGTGTAACTTTTTGGAACCAATTAAAGTGTAGTTGTTCAACCAAAGGGCAACAAACAACTTCTAAGCTAAGAAAAATAAAAGAATTAAACAAATGCACTGGTTTTGGCGATCATACAGGAAAAGGAACATATAAAGATACACCCCATAGTGAAGCAAATCATAATTATGAATATCCAGGAATACATAGAAGTTTGCTTTTTGGAATCAAAGCATTGAAATTTTATTTTAGCAAACAAACAATGTACACTATAGATCTTATATCATCTGGATACAGGTGTCGTTTCAAAAATTACAATACGACAAATCATCAGGGAAAAGCAATTGATATTCAGTTTAGTGAAAATTCCGAACCAATCAGATATGAGAACAAAAGTAACTTGCCAAAACTAAGAGATATAAGAGATGAATTTTATATAAAGTATTTAGGTGCTCAGAAAAATTGGCCAGACGAGGATAAATTTTCAATAGAACCAATTGATTTATTGTATGATAAAAAAGGAAATGTTAGATATGATCATACATTTAGTTGGATACATATTGATGTTAGAGAATTTAAATCTATTTATCTTGATGACAAATACTTTTGCAAAGACTCTAATGGTTTAAATGGAAAAAGTATAGTGCTTTTAGCTCAAGAGTTAGGTTTTAAAAATGTATGTAACTGCTTAGCGTCTTTCACAATAAAGAAACCCCAAGCAAACAATTCAAATTGTACAACTTGTAAAATATTTGAAAAAACCCGATACGAATTTTATGAAGAATTTGGAAATACTGCAATAAAAACAGTAAAAAATTTTGGGAAGTCAAATAAATTTAAAGGGTTATATATGGTCGCTCAAAGACGTCAAGAAAATGGTTTTGATAAAGAAGTTCCAAACAACAATCCAATGAATATTAAAGGGAAAGGGGATTTAGGAAGTAAAGCTTATAATACACATGAAGAAGTAAATGGTAAAAAAATACCTATTAAGGATGGATTTGCAAATTTCTCAAGTGTGGAGAAGGGATTTATGGGATATGTTGATTTGTTAAAAACAAATTACAAAGAAGCTTATGTGGCAATTATGGACGATTCTAAAACTATTGATGATTTTTTAATAGGATTGCAAGACAAAGGAAAATTAGGTTCTTTTGCTACTGCAAGTAATTATAAAATATCTGTAAAAAATATTTTCAAAGGTGTAGTGCGCGACTATCAAAAATGGCTCGAGTGCAAACTTAAATGCCAATCTTATTCATCAAAGATTGAAGAAATCAAAAAAGACATTGAATTATTAAATAAATTAAAATAAATATGAAGAAATTATTCATTCTTAGTTCATTTTTACTTCTTTTCATAAACTGTAAAAAGACAGAGGAAAAAAAACAAAGCAATATTAATAAATTTCCAATTTCCAATAATTGCAATTTAAATCAAGCACAAAATGAAATTTTAGGATTAAATGAAGTTGTAAAACAAAATCACTTCATTGATTCTATATCTAATCATAAAAAAGGTATATCGCTAATGTCTGACAGTTTAGTTGTAGAAAATAAAACATTTTATCAAATTAAAACTGGTTATAATTCAGATATTAGATTTGAAACATACTTTACTTTTAATGTAGAAAAAGGGAATTGCGAAAATATTAAAGTATTAGAACCTATAGAAGGAAATATGATTTCGTTATCTGAATGGAGAGAATTAAATAATTCTAATAACATTCAAAATAATACAATAAGTGCTTCAGAAATGGTAAATCTCCCTTTTAATTTTGAAGAAATGACTAAATTATGTGGGAACAATGAAAAAAAGTGCAAAGAAAAATATCCATTTTTGGAAGGTAATGAATTAGAGAACGTTAAAAAGTTGATTTCAGGAAATTCAGAAGATAGTCCTGATAAAATTTTTAAAATCAACAATGGTAACTTGGACTTCAAAAATTATATATATTGTACATATGGTGATTCTGATTCACAAACATTAATATCAGTAAGAAATGATAAAATAATTTCAAGCGCATCTATAGGTTACGCTATGCCTGAGAATGAGAGCTATCAATCTTTTGTTTTTGAAAAGGATTTATCAATAGTTGTTTATGATATTAAATATAATACATTAACAAAAAAAATATTGGAAAAATATCAAGTAAAAAAAGACGGCACAATACTTAAGACTAAGTAATCTATTACTAATTTTGACAATCAATAAATAGTCTATCTTTTTAAGATAATAAATAAAAACGGCTCAACGCCGTTTTGTACTACACGCTCCTTTACAAACTAAAAACCAATTGGGGACATAACTGAGATAGAAGAAGGAAAATGGCAACATTTTCCTTGCCCCACAGGTATATAACCTTAAAAAGAAGACAAGAATTTGTGCGGAAAAAGGAGCGATATTACAAAACCAATACACACAACCTCAAACGTAGAAATAAAAAAGTAAAGATTTTCCGGCAGAGCACAAACCAAGGAGTAAAAAAGAAGAGAAAGGAGTATTTAGAAGCATTTCAGAAACCATAGACGAAATATGGGATTGGGCAGAAACCCAAGGAACCGCTCAAAGAGACAAACCCCACACCATTGAAATCCCCGAAGGAAAAAGCCCCGCTGTTATAGGAAAAACGAAGGTGGAATATCCGAAAAACAATACAAAAACCCATTGTATTTGTAAACAGTATGATTTGATATGGGGTAATAAAGTAAGTTGTGATTTTAGAAAGAAAGTTGTTCAAATTTGTGCAGAATTATGGGGAGAAAGTAAGAAAATTGAAATGGCTAATGGGTTAATGGCGGTGATGAGAGTTGAAACAAGAGAAACATTTAAAGCAAATCAACTTGAAGGTTATAAATCATTAATTCCCAAAGAAGATATGGAGATTAAACATTTCCGAAAAAATGGTAAAAGAAAATCTTCAAGAGCAGTTGGATTAATACAATTTACACAAGATGCTTTAGTGGCTTTAGGTGAATATAAAAGCAATAAAAGTTTATCAGTTGAAGAACGTTTTGATGAATTAAATCGTGTTAAACTCAAATTTGCAAAAATGTCTGAATTAGTTCAGCTTGACTATGTAAAGAAATATTTTGAACTTGGAGATGCGCATAAAAAATTCAAATCAGCGGAAGATATATACTTACACGTTTTTGCTCCTAAAGGAGTAGCAAAAGGAGATGATTTTATTCTTTATAGAGAAGGAACAGATGAATATGAATCAAATATAAGTATTGATACCGAAAATAATAGTGATGGTAAAATACAAAGAAAGGAAATTTTAGGTAGATATAAATCCAGTTATAGTTTAGGACAGTCAAACAAAGAAAATAATTTTACTTGTATACCAACTCCAACAATTAAAACTGACTCTAAAGGTATTACAACCTATCATATTTTTAAAGAAGGAAGGATAGAAAAGCAAATACCCAAGCAAATAAAATCTGGTTATGAGAGAAAATATAGATACGTTTACCATGATGAGGACGGAACAGAGCATGAAATCTGCATTTTTGATTTTATTACTGCTGGAGTTTGGGAAAAAGGGAAAAAGACTAAAACCAAAACTGGAGTATGGGAGAAAAGAATTGCTGAGGGTAAAACAAGATATTTCAAAAAAGGAAACGGTACAGTTGAATTACTAAAAATGAAATTACCGCTGAATTACACAGAAGGAAAGGTAAAAATTAAACTAGCTGACAATACTACAAGAGAATATGTAAATCCTAAAGTTTTTGCATCCATTATAGGAGCATTAGCTGAGTGTGCATTTGATGATGTACAAATGAATGGATTTACAACTTCAGATGGTACTGGAGCACCAAGTGTATCCCATATAAATGGTACAGCTGGAGACTTCAGGTATTTAAGAAAAGACAAAAAACTTATTGGCTTAGAAATTAACAATAACCCAACGGAATTAGATGTCACAAGACAAGAAAAATTTATTGAAGCATTAGTAAAGTTTGGTTATTCTACTTTCTTAAGTTATAATATAACCCTAGATGGCAAAAATTTCATTCTTAAAAAATGTACTCCATTAGAAGGTCATCATAATCATATACATTTAAATAAAGTAGGTTATAATCCTAAATATAAAGAAACAAAAGAATAAAACTATGAAAAGTAAAAAAATAATTAGTGTAATTATACTAACAATGATATTTTCTTGCAAAGAAAATAATGAAAAAGTCAGTACAGTAAAACTCAAAACAGATTCAATAAAGTCAATAAATACAGAAGTAAAAGATAACCAAAAAAATCCAGTCATTAAAGATAAACTGTTATATTCAAATAATAATATTGAAGTTTATCAAGAAAACACAACTAGAGGAGATGGGGTAGTAGAACTGTCTTTTGAAAACGAACTGAAAATATATAATTTGGACAAAACTTTATTTGGTACTATTTTAAACCAAGATGATTTAGGATATGATTTTAAACTTCCAAGAAAAATTGTTGCTAGATATATAGTTCCTGATTTTGATCAATTTGAATTTGATGCAGAAAACCCTGACAAGACAGACGATTTCATAACTATTTTTATAAATAAAGAACCTAAAAATATAAAAAAAGCAGATATTGATTATGGTTTTATTTCATGGAATGAATATATCATGAAATCAAATTTTAAATGTTTTGATGACAATGCAAATATTTTTAAAGTATTAAAAATAATTGATGCAAACACTGTATTAGCAAAAACAATAAACATTGAAGATTGTGGCGGTGAAAAAATCTCTTCTAAAGATAAAATTGAAAAAGAGATAAAATGGAGAAATAATAACATTATGAATGTTGAATTTTATAATTGTGATTAATATGAAGTTAATTTATTCAGACAACATAATTGAATCTTATTCTGAAAATAAAATTAATGGTGACGGTGTAATTGATATTTTTCTGAATGAGAATGAACCTCTAATAATTTTCAATCTTGATGATTCAGAATATGAAATTTTTAAATTATTAGACGACAGCTATACAATGATGTATAATAATGACAAGATAATAGCTAGGAGATTCGTGCCTAATCATGATTTTTTTTATACTCTTTTTGATTGCAATCAATTTAATGAAGAGGATGAGTATATCTATATATATGTAAATAATGAACAAAAAAAAATAAAGAAAAATCAATATGATTTTACTTTTCAACCTTGGTCAGAATTTATATCAAATGAATATATAGGTATTTTACCTAATAATCCATTAATAGTAAAATCAGATGATAATTTTTATAAAAGCTATGACTCTATAAACGAAGCCTTTAAAGTTGAAAAAATTGAAGAAGACACTATGTGGTTAAAGAGTACTTCTACAGGTTGCTGTGGTTCCAATAAAGATCTGGAAGGATTTGTTAAATGGAAAGAAGGTAATAGACTATTAATCGACTTAAATATATTTGACTAATTATGAAATTATTTTTATTGTTATTATCTTTTTATTTTCAAAAAAGTAACAGATTAAATGGTAGGTATGAAGTTACGACAGAAGTTATTGGTGATAAAAAGAATATTCAACTCACCTATTTTCTATCATTTAGATCTCAAAAAATGATTGTTAGTATAAAATCAAAAGATGTAATGGATTATTGGTGCGAAGGAGTTTATATATTAAAAAAGAGGGGCGATATATTTCAAGGCACAGGACCTTGTTCTGATGAAAACCCCGATAATGATATTTTTATAAAAAAAGTTAGAAATAAAATTTTTATAAGATCTAAATCTTTTGTAAATAAAGATTGGTTAGAAGTTACAGAGTTCATACGAAAATAAATTTTAAAAAGAAGGTTGTATAGAACTATCTTGTAAAATGAATAATGATGTTTTATGTAAAATAGATAATGTTTAAAATTTGTCAATATCAACACATAAAAGTAGACTAAGTTATCATCCCCAACCTATTGAAAAAAAAGGATAAGTAAGCAGTATTTGAAATTGAATAGGAACTAGATAAGTATAAACGCATGTAGCAAAGAGAATAATCTGAAGCACGAATATGAAAAATACATTTATTGGGAAAAAAGAAACAAACTTTTAAGTTTGAAAGATTTTCTTTGAGATTAATTAATTCAAGTTGCTAGTTGATATTTATAAAAGACAAAGCAAAGGTTAAGTAATTTTGTTTTGTGAACCAAAAAACAACACCAATGCTTTGCAAAGACAAAATTATATCATTTTTTTGTTTAATTGATGATATTTTAAAAGGAATTAATCATCAAGATGATATAAGAAGAAAAGTAAGTGATAGTGAAATCATTCTGACAGCCTTAGTTTCATCGACTAGTTTTTATGGAAATCATGATTCAGCTATTCGATTTATGAAACAATATGGATTTATTCCAGATATGTTAGATAAAAGTAGATTTAACAGAAGGTTACACAAAATTGGATCAATCCTATATGAGTTATTTGAGATTATAAGTTCTTATTTTAAAGATATTTGTTGAGCATAAAGAAAACAGATTCGGAAAAAGAAATAAAGATTTTCAAAGAATATTTTAACAACAATGGATTAAAAATTGATTACGATTTTAGTGCTATAACAAACTATAATTTAGGAATAGATAATAGCCAAGTATCTGAAACTGGATATACATAAATAAAATTTTTCGACGAAGATTCAGATTATGTCTTATCAACTGAAGGAAAATACATAAAAGAAGGAGCAGAGATACTACCTGATTTAGATAATTTAAAAGAAAGTATCAAAACAGAAAAGAATGCATATTTTCAAAATATGCTTATAATGCAAATGATGTTGAGGCACAAGAAATTTACAAAGAACAATTAAAAGGTATTAGAGCACGAATTGTTAAAAATTTCAAATAAATCAATATAAAATGAAAAAAATTGTCTTTATCAATTTATTAATTATTTCCTTGTTTTCTTGTAAAAATGAAACAAAAAAGGAGTCGAAAAATTTAGAACAAAGTATTGAGAAAAATCTAAATTGTGATAATATACTTGTTTCACTCATCAAAAACTCTAGTATATCAAACCCTTTTAAATCAAAGATAAAAGCAGAAATTGACAAAAAAGAAGATAACAAAATTACTGTTAGATTATTTGTAGAGTCAGAATCTGGAACTAATATAGAAAATAGTATTGGTTGGTTGATTATTGATGTAGCTAAAAGAAAACTATTTGACATCACTAATGATATTGAGAATCCAGTTGAATTAAAATTTAACCCGTCTGATTTCGATTTCTTTCTTAAATGTGAAAATTTAAATGCAAAAAACACTACTATGGAAAATACAAAAATTGATTTTAATGAACTTTTTAACGAAGGTAGCAATATTGATTTCACTCCAAAAGACCTTAATAAGGATATAACTGAAATAAAAGAATTCAAATCAAAGCTTATTCTATTTGAAAATTCAAATCCTGAAAATTTCGATTCTGGAAATTTAGAGACTTTAATTAATAACGAAACTTTTACAAATTCAGAAAGTTTCATAAATGGAGAATGGTTAGACTATTTTATAAAAAAATATAAATTAAATGTATCAAGTCTACACACACTGATGTCTAAAGCTATAGAACAAGAAGATTTCAGCGCAGTTAAAACACTTGCCAAAAATGGTTATATATTTAATATAGAAGAATTAGAATCGTCAAAAGAACAATTAAAATATTTTAAAAGTTTGAATGGTAAAATAGATGTTGAAAATTATTATGATCCATCTTATTCACATATTGAAAAAATATTTAATTTAATAAATAAAGCTTATCAAAATTATATAATCTACGACAAAGATGGATATACTAACCTAAGAGAGGATAAATCAATAAATTCAAAAGTAATAACTAAAATTAATTCGGGTGAAAATATTAATGTTATAACTAATCCTGATGAAGAAGATTGGTGTTTGGTAGAAACTAAAGATGGTAAAAAAGGTTATGTACACAAATCAAGAATTGTATCAAAATAAGTTAGAGGCTATCCTAAAATTATTGGATAGCCTCTTGTAACATTTTCCTTGACCAACTGGTATATAACCTCAAAAAGAAGACAAGGATTTGTACAGAAAAAGGAGCGATATTACAAAACAAAAACAGACAACCTCAAACATAGAAATAAAAAAGTAAAGGTTCTCCGGCAGAGCACAAACCAAGGAGTAAAAAAGAAGAGAAAGGAGTATTTAGAAGCATTTCAGAAACCATAGACGAAATATGGGATTGGGCAGAAACCCAAGGAACCGCTCAAAGAGACAAACCCCACACCATTGAAATCCCCGAAGGAAAAAGCCCCGCTGTTATAGGAAAAACGAAGGTGGAGAAAAAAGAGGAAAAGAAAGGAGTGTGCTTTTGTAAACAAGAAGAGAACCAATTTTATTGGAGTGATAAATTAACTTGCGACCAAAGAAAAAAAGTGCTTGAAGTTTGTCAAGAACTTTGGGGAGAAAAAAACAAAAAAGAAAAAGCGAGCCAGCTAATGTCTATAATGTACATTGAGACAAATAAAACATTTAGCCCCTCAGCTGATAATGGTATAGGTTTCTCAGGCTTAATTCAATTTAATGATGCAGCAGCTAAGGGAGTAGGTACAACAAGGGCTGAATTAAAGAAGATGACTTTTATAAAACAAATGGATTATGTAAAAGCTTACTTTATGAAAAGAAAAGATGAGCTAAATACTATGACAGATATGTATTTATTAGTAATGAAACCAAGTGCTGTGGGAAAAGGTAATGATCCTAATTATGCTGTTTTTGATGAAAGCATAAGTGTTCCTGATGGAGATGGTAGTAAAACAAATGCAGCGCAGCGCCAAATAAATATAAATAGAGAACCTTGGGTAACTAAGTATGGATATTCATCAAATCCAAAATTTTTAACAGAAAAGGGAGAAAAAGAAAAACGGAAAAAATGGGTTTACACTAGACAAAAGTATGAAAGTAGACCTGGTTTTATAGGAGGAAAAACAACAATAAAAGAAATTGAACAGGTTTTAAAAGATGAAGG
The DNA here is from genome assembly GCF_052828645.1 of Flavobacterium sp. TN-1. Lineage (NCBI taxonomy): Bacteria > Pseudomonadati > Bacteroidota > Flavobacteriia > Flavobacteriales > Flavobacteriaceae > Flavobacterium > Flavobacterium sp. TN-1. Next base: position 797,926 of record NZ_CM128253.1, on the reverse strand, counting down.
ATTTTATTTAGGTAAAAATCATATTTTTAAAGGAAAATGTATTGATGAAAAAGAAATTATAAGTAATAATAAAGAACGTGCCCCTTGGGTAGATGTTGCATTCGAAGAATTCGAGAAATACAAAGGGATAACAGAAAAAGAAAGCCCGTTAAAGGAAAGAATTTCTGAATATTTTAAACTTTCAGGTTCTCCAAGTTTAACTTACAAAGATGCTTGGTGTGCTACATTTGTTCATTGGTGTTTTCAACACACAGAATATAAGGATACAAATGAAAAAGGAAATGTAGGAGCATTTGATTGGGCAGAAGAGGGCAATTTAAGAATTAAAGGAAACTCAACAAAAGATGGCTGGATAAATGGAGAGAAAAGTGAAGTTTTCGTTGGAGCAGTAATTGTGTTTTCTTTCTCTCATGTTGCTATAATTGTAGGAGAGAATAAGACAGGTGAAAAATATATATATTTAGGAGGTAATCAAGGTTCAAAAGTAACAGGAGGACAAAAAATTTGCATGGGTAGTGTTTCAAAAAATAGTAAAGACATTTTCGCGATTATGAAACCAAAGAATTATAATCCTAAGGAAAATGAAAAAAAATTACCTATTTATGACGTTGAAGAAGAAAATTCTAATAGTTCATCAAGATAAAAAAAATAAAATGAATAAAATAATAAAATTTTTAATCCTATTAGTTACTTTTCAATTTTTGAACTGTAAGAATAATAATACAAATAAAGATAGTGAAATCCAAGATTCAAATATTTCTGTAAACAAAATAAAAATGATAGAAGATATATTAAATAAACAATTAAAAAAAGGAGCGAAACAATATCTAGATGAGGCAGGTGTAGAACTACCTAAAAATAGCTTTGATATGAATGATTTAGAAGCTTGTTCAAATTTAGAATCAACCCTTTTAGAATCAAATAAATTTAAGAGATTAACCGAAGAAGAATTTTCAAGTAAAATAAAATTAATATTCAATAGGACTATTGATTTTAAGTCAGATAAAAAAATATTATATTTTAATTTTTTTGATATATGTGATAGAAAATTAAATTTATTACCTATAAACAACATTGATAATAAAGGAGTTTATGTTAGTAAAACTCATAAGTTAATTTTTGATTTTCATTATTTACCAGAAATTATAGATTATAAATCACTATATCCTAAACTTTATCAAGAAGAAAAAAAACTCCAAAAATCATTCAAAAATAAAAATGGAGATAATTGTAGTATAGAATATTGGTATGAAATTAGTGATTTAAAAATAGAACAGGAAATCAATAATAAAATAACGATTAATCGTAATAAATATTTATTTAATGACAATAATGAATCATTTGTATGGTTACAAAAAAATGATAAATACTTTTTAGAATCTTTAGTAAAAACTTTCGGATATGTAAAAGACAAACAACTGTTAGAATTTGTTTTTGATAACCAAAAAATCATAAAAAATTCAAATATTGAAGAAATTAATAAATTATTATGGCATAAAACCTGTGATGGCAAAATAACATTTCATAAAGAAACTCTAGACATAATTAATGAAAAAGAAAATAAAAAAGAATATTTTAATTTTTTAAACGATGAATATTTAAGATATATAGACAAAAGTGAGTTGCCTATTTCTGAAAAAGCAGAGATAATTGCCAATATTTTAAATTTTATAGCCTTAAACACTAATGATTATGATCCATTTTCGAATATGGGTTTTTTTGCACAAAACTTTGATGGAGGTAGAAAAACTGAAGGAAAATATTCAAAAGAATTTATAAAACATAAATTTTATAATTTAAAAGACTTTAAAAAACAATGGGAAGAAGCGAAAATTGATGGAGACGGAGTAGCTTATCCAGGAAATATTGAGTAATATGAAAACATTATTTTTACATATATCTTTTTTCGTAGTAATTATTTCAAACTATTCGTTTGACTCAGAAAGCAATATTTTAAAATCTGAGCAAAAGGATTTTTATGCTGAAGGACAAGGAAAATACCCTGAGGGATCAGAAAGAGAATTAATATTCTCAGAACTCCAAAAGTTTACAGCATTTGAAATAAGAATTATTAAAAATGAAATTTTCGCTAGACACGGATACATTTTTAAAAGTAAAGATTTAGCAACTTATTTTGGTAAACAAAAATGGTATAAACCTCTTTACAAAGATGTTACAAGTAAATTGGCTAAAATAGAAAGAAGAAATATTTCATTTATTATCGAAAATTTCGAATAAAATAAAATTTATATTTTTAATTCAAACACTCCTTTACAAACTAAAAACCAATTGGGGACATAACTGAGATAGAAGAAGGAAAATGGCAACATTTTCCTTGCCCCACAGGTATATAACCTTAGAAAGAAGACAAGGATTTGTATAGAAAAAGGAGCGATATTACAAAACAAAAACACACAACCTCAAACGTAGAAATAAAAAAGTAAAGGTTCTCTGGCAGAGCACAAACCAAGGAGTAAAAAAGAAGAGAAAGGAGTATTTAGAAGCATTTCAGAAACCATAGACGAAATATGGGATTGGGCAGAAACCCAAGGAACCGCTCAAAGAGACAAACCCCACACCATTGAAATCCCCGAAGGAAAAAGCCCCGCTGTTATAGGAAAAACGAAGGTGGAGAGAGCATCATCTAGAGGTACAGATTGTGGTGAGAGATATTGTATCAAAAAAGGAGATAAAAGTGAACTCATACGAGAAATTAATATTCGTTTAGCTGGTTTTGGTGGAAATGTTCCAACGGATGAATTCACAGAGCGTACTGAAAAAATGATTAAGCAATTTCAACGTGATTATATGAAAGTTCCTGAAACGGGAAAGGTTTGTGGTAATGTGTTGAGAGCGATTGATGATTTTTCTACTAAGTTTGATATAGGTGTAACTTTTTGGGACCAATTAAAGTGTAGTTGTTCAACCAAAGGTAGACAAGCTAGTTCTGAATTAAGAGGAATTAAAGAAAAAAATATTTGCGATGGTTTTGGTGATCATACAGGAAAAGGTACATATAAAGCAACTCCTCATAATGAAGCAAATCATAATTATGAATATCCAGGAATACATAGAAGTTTATTGTTTGGTTTAAAAACTTTGAAATTTTATTTCAGCCAGCAAACTATTTATTCTCTAGATTTAATTTCATCTGGATATAGATGTCGATTTAAAAATTATACAACAACAAATCATCAAGGAAAAGCAATTGATATTCAGTTTAGTAAAGGAGATTGGAAAATCAGAGGTGAACAAAAAAAGAATTTAGAAACATTGCGAAAAATTAGAGACGAATTCTATATAAAATATTTAGGGGGACAAGAAAATTGGACAAATCCAAATAAATTTTCAATAGAACCAATTGATTTGTTATATAAAAAAAATGGGAAAGTTAGATTTGATCATACTTTTAGTTGGATTCATTTTGATGTTAGACGATTTGATTCAATTTATTTAGAAGATAAATATTTTTGTAAAAATAGTCAGTCCCTAAATAGTAAGAGTTTAGTTCAATTAGCAAGGGAAATGGGATTAAATGATTTGTGTAATTGCTTTAGAAGTTTTACACCTCAAGGTAAACCAGAAGCTGAAAAAAAAGACTCGAATGGAAGAGTTGACCCTAAAACCCTAAAGCTATCGGATAAAGGAAAGCAATTCATAAAAGATTGGGAAAAATTTGAACCTAAGGCTTATAATGATTCCGAAGGATATTGTACTATTGGTTATGGTCATTTAATAAAAAGAAAAAAATGTGAGGATATTACAATTCCTGATGAATTTAAAAATGGCATAACTGAGAAGAGAGCAACAGAATTGTTTGAATTGAGATTGTCTAAATTTGAAGAAGCGATAAAAAGAGATATAATTGTTCCTTTATATCAATATGAATACGATGCTTTGGTAAGTCTTGTTTTCAATACAGGACCAGAATTTTTAAATACAGGAGGAAAAAATAAAGGCGAAACACTAATTAAAAAGAAGATAAATAATAAAGAATATGAAGCAGGAGCCGATGAAATGAGTGATGTAACAAATGGAGGTACATCAGGATTAGTTAAAAGGAGAAAAGCAGAAATAAATATGTTTAAAAATAATGTTTATGATTCGACACATTAAATTGCAACAAAGCAAATTTTTAGTTTATTTTTTTATTTTTTTATCAAGCTTTAAAACAGATGCAAAAGTTGATATAAAAATAGAAAAAAAGTCTAATTCAATAACAAGTATAGTTGATAGTTCTACAATTACTGAAAGTAAAAATATTCCTAATTCTGAAAATGGAAAAACAAAATTTGAATTAGTTGAGGTCAAACAAATTTCAAAAAATAAAAGTCAAGATTCAATAATTTCAAGACTGAAATCAATTAAAGTTGAAATTGATGGAAATAAAATATTTATTAATAATGTTTCAGCCAAATACGTAAGTGATAAATCAGAATCAAAACAATTTTTTGGCAGAAACTATGTATACAATTATTACACTGATTATTTATACAAAAACTATAATATTGATATAAAGAAAGAGGTTAATTATATTGAATTAAGTTATGAAGATGCTCAAAAATACCCTTTCAAAGATTTTTTTCTAGAAGGAGGGGTTACAGTTTTCGCGAATGATTATTTGCTTCTTCAATATTCAGATTATATTATTACTTTCAAAAAGGCATTAAAAAAATCCTCTGAAAAAAAATCGTTAGTTGTATTACCATTTGATTATCAGGAATATTTGGATGAATGTTATCTAGAAGATAATGCAAAGTGCAATGAAAAATATCCTAAAATTATTGGAAATGAATTAAAATCAGTTACTAGTTTGATTAACAAGAAAATAAATAAAAACAAACCTGATGTTATATACCATCTAGATAACGGAGGATTGCCTTTTGAAACTTATGTTTTTCAAATACGTGATGAAAATACGGATTATCTGTTAAATAGTATGATAATAAGTGTTGGTAAAGGTCAGTTAATTTCTGAACAATTAATTGGAGTTCAGGCTGATGGAGATATACCTGAAAATGTTAATTACATTAATAAATCTTTTATTTTAAGTAAAGATTTATTAATAACTATTTTTGAAATGAGGTTTTCAAAGAAATATAAGAAACTTAATGAAAGTTATAAGATCAATTCAGATGGAAAAATAATGAAAATTAAAAAATAATCTCATCCTTTTTAATTAATTCAAGTTGCTAGTTGCTATTTATAAAAAACAAAGCAAAGGTTAAGTAATTTTGTTTTGTGAACCAAAAAACAACACCAATGCTTTTCAAAGACAAAATTATATCAATTTTTTGTTTAATTGATGATATTTTAAAAGGAATTGAACATCCAGAAGATATAAGAAGACAGGTTAGCGATAGTGAAATTATTTTAACTGCGATTGTGTCATCAACAAGCTTTTATGGAAATCATAGTTCAGCTATAAAGTTTATGAAACAATATGGATTTATACAAAAGATGCTTGACAAGAGTAGATTTAATAGAAGATTACATAAAATTGGAAGTTTGCTTTATGAGTTATTTGAGATTATAAGTTCTTATTTTAAAGATATTTGTTGTGAGATGCAATATATAATAGATTCATTTCCAGTAGCATTTTGTCATAATATGCGAATTGCGAATTGTAAAATTGTTAGTGGTAAGAAATGGAGAGGTTATACAGCAAGTATGCGAAATTATTTTTATGGAGTTAAAGTACAATTACTTACCACAAAAAATGGAATCCCAATAGCTTTTCATTTTACACCAGGGAAAACTGGAGATGGAAAGGCTATTGGGAAAATGATTGATAAATTGCCAGCTGAAGCATCAATATACGCTGATAGTGCTTATACAAATTATAAATTAGAAGATTTTGCTAAAGAAGAAAAATGTATTTTATTGAAAGTACAGCGAAAATCAAATTCAAAAAGATTTGATACTGAACAACAAAAAAATGAAAAATTAAAAATGAGAAAAAAAGTAGAAACCACAATAAGTGACATTAAAAAATTATTCCCTAGAACAATACATGCAGTCACATTAAATGGATTCCTTATAAAACTAACATTATTCGTTTTTTGGACTCCAATTAAATAAGTCGATTAACTAGCAACTTGAATTAATTTAAATAAAAAACCATTTAAAAAAATTAAATTCAATGAAAATTTTATAGCTTTTAAAGGATTTAGTCCATTCTATCTAGAAAGTGAAAATTTAGATTTAGTTTTTAGTTGCTTGGGAAAAAAAGAAGGTTTTTACGAAATTATTTTAGATGAGGAAAACGGAATAAAAAAATTAATATCTGTTTTAGATACTAATTTTAAATTAGAAACAATTCAAGAACATATAGTAAATTCTATATTTAGTGTAGAATTTGACTCGAAAACTAATCCCTTACATATTAGTCCTTCCGAAAAATCAAAAACCTCAAAATATGACAACAACCAATTTTATTATCCTGTAAGAATCAAAGATAATTGGCTTATGATTAAAGACGATAATAATAAAAATCATTGGATAAAATGGAGAGATAATAATGGCATAATATTAATAACATGGAATTATGATGCTTAATTTTTCAATATATTTTTGATTTCATATTCATTGATTTATAATAATCCTCAAAATAAAAAAAATGAAGGAAGTTATTCAATTACTACTACAATAAAATGTGAATTATCAAAAAAAGCAGAAATATATTATATTACAGTAAAATAGAATACTGCTATTATAAGTATTAGTACTGAACATACAATAGATTATTGACACTGTTCCACCAAATCTGTAAGTTAAAAATCCAAGTCTTAATTTTATAACTTACAGATTTTGTGGGTATTAACCTAAAAAAACTTAAACAATCTCAAAATATTTTCCAGGTAAAGGTCTAATTACGCCTTTTAATTCCATATTTAAGAATATAGAAGATAGCTTATAAATAGGTAGTTCGCATTGGAGTGCAATATAGTCTAGGTGTTCTTTGCCTTTAGTTTTTAAAAAATCATATACGATTTGTTCCTCTGTTTCGAGAGAAACAAACAGTTGTTTTTGTATAGATTTTATTGATTTTTTTAAATCCCAGTTCAGATGGTAAATTAAATCTGTGGCATTTGTTAATAATTGTGCATTGTTTGTTTTTATCAAATTATTACATCCTTTACTATATTTATCGGTTACTCTTCCTGGTACAGCAAAAACATCACGATGATAATTATTAGCCATCTGGGCAGTTAATAGAGAACCTCCTTGTTCTGCACTCTCAATTACAATAGTAGCTTCTGAAATACCTGCTACTATTCGATTGCGTCTTACAAAGTTTTCTCTATCAGGATTAGAAGTACTCCAAAATTCTGTTATAAATCCCCCATTTTCTTCCATTTTTCGCATATATTTTTTGTGACTTTTGGGATAAATTTGGTTCAAACCATGTGCTAAAACACCTATAGTCTGTAATCCGTATTTCATAGCGCATTGGTGTGCTACTATATCTACTCCATAGGCAAATCCGCTTATAATAACAGGGTTAAGAGGTGCTAAATCTTGAATAAGATTTTCGCAAAAATCTATACCTTGTCGTGTTACTTGTCGTGTACCAACAATGCTAATGATTTTTGGGTTTTCTAAATGAATGTTTCCTGTTGTAAATAATAAAATAGGGGCATCATAACATTCTTTTAATCTCGTAGGATATAAAGAATCTTGAAAATACCATACGTTAATGGATTCTTTTAGTAAAAAAGATAATTCTTTTTCTGCTTTGGTAAATAAATTTGTTTTTTTTAAATTCTGTATCAAAAAACCTCCTACTCCATCAATTTTGGCTAATTGTGTAGGGTTGGTTTTAAATACTTCTTCTGCTGATCCGCAACTCAAGATCAATCTTTTAGCAATAACATCTCCTACTCCTTCTGTATTCAAAAGAGCTAAGGCATAAAATAAATCAGTATGTAACATGGCGTATAAATAATAATGTTACAAGTTACATATTTTTTAATTGTTGATAACATTTGTTAATAAAATTTTTAATTTGACTTGTAATTTTTAATTTTGTTCTCTAAGAATTTAATTTTATCTAAAATGAATTACCTATTTAAATAAAAAGGTTTTTTGCAGTTAGTGAGATTAGTTTAAAAGATTATTTAAAAAACAGATGAATATCGAACAATATATATCCGAATTACTTTATCGTTATCAGTGCGTAATTATTCCTAATATAGGTGCTTTTTTAACTGAAACGATAACGACCACTGTACAAGAAAACATAACTACTTTTTTTCCTCCTAAAAAAGTAGTTTCATTTAATAGTTACATAAAAAATAATGATGGTTTATTAGCTAATCACATAGCATTACAGGAAGGGATAAGTTACACAATAGCTGTAGCAAAATTGGATTCTTTAGTAAAAGAATGGGAACAAAATTTGCAAAGACGTGAATTTATTATTTTAAAAAACATAGGTATCTTAAAATATAATATTGAAAATCATATCGTATTTGAGGCATTTGAACATACTAATTATTTAACTTCATCGTTTGGGCTTACTTCGTTAGTATCTCCGACTATTAAACGCGAGGTCTTGAAAACAATCGTTCCTCAGGAGACTATTAAAATATTAGAAGAAGAAGAAAAGGAAGAACCTATTTTGGGTCTTCCGCAAAAGAAAAATCCATTTAGAAACTTTTTAAAATATACAGCCATATTAGCGGTAGGTGTAGGATCTGGAACTTTTGGATATTTAAGTTACCTTGAACAAGAAGAGCAATCAAAATCATTAACGGTTCAAAAAGAAGTTCAAAAAGAAGTAGAAACTAAATTACAAGAGGCTACATTTTTTATAGAAAATCCTGTTCATCTCAATTCAGAAAAGAAAACATTGGCCTTTCATCTAGTTGCTGGTTCTTTTAGAAGTTTATCTAATGCTGAGCGTGCAGTAAATGAATTAAAAGCTAAAGGTTTCCCTGATGCTAAAATTATAGATCAAAACGAACAAGGTTTATTTCCTGTTTTTTATGGTAGCTATGCTACTTATACAGATGCACAACATCAACTAACAACAATTCAAGAAAAAGACAATCCAGAAGCTTGGTTATTAATAAAAAATTTATAATTCACAAAAAAGCCTTCTATCTAGAAGGTTTTTTAGATTTTTATACAAAAAAAACATTATATCTTTGTAAAAAATTTAAATTATGCAACCTAAATACCCTTCAGAATCCTTAACTGTTATTACTGACTTAGTTTTACCTGGCGAAACCAATCCGTTAAATAATTTATTTGGCGGTGAACTTTTGGCTAGAATGGATCGTGCAGCAAGTATAGCTGCTAGGAGACATTCACGACGAATTACAGTTACTGCTTCCGTAAATCACGTTGCTTTTAATAGATCTATTCCTTTAGGAAGTGTGGTAACTATTGAAGCAAAAGTATCTAGAGCTTTTAATTCTTCTATGGAAATTTTTTTAGATGTATGGATTGAAGATCGTGAATCGGGTAATCGTACTAAAGCTAACGAAGCTATTTATACATTTGTGGCAGTAGACGAAACAGGAAGACCTGTTGAAGTTCCTCAAATAATACCTCAAACGGAGGAGGAAAAATCAAGATATGATGCCGCTTTAAGAAGAAAGCAATTGAGTCTGGTATTAGCTGGAAAAATGAAACCAGATGAAGCCACAGAATTAAAAGCTTTATTTATCCAATAATAAAAAAGAGGAAGGTGTTCTAAAAAGTAAATAAAGTAATATTTGGTTTATCACTACCGTAATAAGAGGTATCTTATAAAATATTATGTAACTTACCTAACTATTGATTTCATTGGGTCTGACTTTGATTGACTGTAGCGACATGACTAAACCAGATTAAATAACAAAATGATACCTTTTTGAACACCTTCGTTTTTTAAAAAGAAATACTATTTTAGCAAATATTCTTCCATATATCGTATAACTGCTAAACGCTGAAAATCAATATTTGCTTTTTTACGAAACCCATGTCCTTCATCTTTTGCTTCTAAGTACCAAACTACATTTCCTTGTGATTTTAACTTATCGCGCATTTGAGTAGCTTCGGTTACAGGTACACGTGGATCATTTGTTCCTTGGATGATAAACATTGGTTTTTTAATTTTATCTGTATTATTCAAAGGCGATATTTTATCTAAGAACTCATACATTTTAGGATTACGTTCATCTCCGTATTCTACACGACGTAAATCACGACGATAGTTTTCTGTGTTTTTTAGAAATGTATTAAAATTAGAAATTCCTACAACATCTACACTACAACGAATCTTATCGGCATAATGAAATGCTGTTGCTAAGGTCATATAGCCCCCATAGCTTCCTCCCATAATCATAATACGATCCTGATCTAAATCGGGCTGTTGCGCAATCCACTCTAACAAAGCACCAATATCTTTAACGGAATCCTCTCTTAGAAAACCATTATCTTTAGCTAAATAGGTTTTTCCAAATCCCGAAGACCCTCTTACATTAGGATAAATTAGGGCTACTCCCATTTCATTTGTATAATAATTATTAGCTCCTAAAAATGATGCTAAGGACTGTCCTTCAGGTCCTCCATGAATACTAATCATAACAGGTCTTTTTCCTGTAAATTTTTGAGAGGCAGGATAATAAAAACCTGAAATTTTCATTCCGTCAAAACTTTTCCATTCAATTTGTTTAGGAATAGACATATCTTTTTTTTGCATTTCACCTAGTTCGCTCTCTGTCCAACGTGTAATTTTTTGGGTTTTTAAATTTAATTTATACACATCCGAAGAAGAGTCAGCTGTAGATTGTGAAAAGAAAATATTTTGTCCCTCTTTAGTAAATCGTACATTTCCTATTAAGCCATTGTGAATATTAGGAATTGCTTTAAATTGTTTTGTTGCCGTTTCCATCAAATACAATTTATGGACTCCCCCTTCATTGGTTGTAAAAACTAATTTTGTTTTATCTTCACTCAAATCATAGCTTTCTACATCCCATGGAATAGAGGAGGTTAAATATGATATTTTTTTGGTTTGAAGGTTAAATAATGCCAAACGTTTAAATTCATTATCTCGATCCGTTGTAAACCAAATTTCATCTGTTTTCTTTGAAAAGTTAGCATTTGTTTGTACAATGCCTTTGTCTGTTCTGTTAGTAATCTCTGTTAGTTTACTTGTAGTGGTGTCTAACATCCAAATATGCGATTCGTTAGCTGAAATACCTTCTGTAATGAGCAGTTTTTTCCCATCTTCAGAAATATCCGTAATACTCCAACCTCCTCCTTTTACTTCTAAAACTAATCGAGTAGATGAAGGATCATTAGGATTTATATAATAAATATCACGATCGCCTCCATTGCGTTTAGTTGAAGAAAAGTAAAATCCAGCCCCCTTTTTTTTCCAAGTTACGTTTCCATTTTGAGAACGTCCTCCATCTGTTAATAAGGTGGACTGTCCTGTTTTTAGGTCTAATTTATATAATTGTCCAAATTCATTTCCTCCTGCGTCACGACTATAGATTAGGTATTCTCCTTTTACTGGTTCATAAGATGCGTTGGCAATAGGTTCTTCAAAAAAAGTAATTTGGGTACGAGTACCCAAAGGCTGTGTTACCTTATGTAATTGATTTGTTGATCCAAAGCGCGTAAAAACAATTACTTCATCTTTTATAGGATGTACGGTTGATAAACCAGCTCCCCTTGTTTCTGTATATTTTTTTACCTTTTGCAGTAATTCTTTAGAAATGGGTGCAATATTTTCTGCAATCAAGTTTTCATTGGGCAGGACTTCATTTCTTTTGTCTTGTGCAATTGTTTCTATACCTAAAAATAGTACAAACAATTGTAATGGTAATTTTCTCATAATTTATATTAACTAATGTTTTTTATTACTAGTTTGCTATCCTTTTTTGATTCCTTTATTAATAAGATAAATACCAAAGATAACAACGGCTACTCCAATTCCTAAAGTAAGAGTAAGTGGTTCGTTAAAAATAATGGCTCCTAAAATTACAGCCACTATAGGATTAACGTAAGCATAAATACTGCTTACTTCGGTAGGTAAGTGTTGTAAAACATATATTAGGGCTATAAAAGTAGTAATAGAACCAAATACCACTAAATAAGCAATGGACCACCATGCTTGCGACGGAATTTCAAGTAAACCTATAGAAGTTCCAGTAGCTCCTGTATATGCAAAAAGTAAAATACTAGAAATAAGCATTTGTAGTCCTATACTAAAATAAGGGTTGAAGTTTTTAGCTTTCTTTTTAGTATACATACTACCTACAGCCCAGGTAATAGTAGCTAAAACAGAAAGAAAAATTCCAAATTGAAAATCGGGTTTGATAAAATCAGCTAAATAATCAAAAAACACGATACATACACCACTAAAACTTACTAGTAATCCAACAATGGCTAGTTTTGATAATCGCTCGCCATTAAAAAAACTAATAATTACGATCCATAATGGAAAAATAGCTCCAATTACAGCTCCTAATCCACTAGAAATATATTTTACTCCCCAAGTACTGAGTCCGTTACTTAATACAAAATTTAAAATACTTAGAATTAAAATAGTTCGCCATTGTTTAGCTTTGGGCCATGGTGCCTTTTTAAACCAGAAATAACTTATATAAAAAAAGGCTGCTATAAATTGTCGAATAGCAGCTAATTGTAAAGCAGGCATTGCTTTTACTCCTTGTTTTGAAGCCAACCAAGTTGTGCCAAAAAAAAAGCAAACCCATATAAGAGCTAGAATAGGTAATCCTAAGGACTGTATTTTTTGAATTAGTTTCATTAATAAAGATCTATATTAAATTTGTATTGTAATTCATTTCTTAAAAAGGTAGAATCAATTATTTTTCCCTCTGTATCTGAATCAATAAATTTTGGTATTTCTAAATTGTTTTCTATTGCTTTCTTTGTATAGTAGCTTTTTCGTGTAGGATGGAAAGGAGCTACCGCATTTAATGTTTTTCCCCATACTTTATTATGATCATGATGGTTTAATACTGCTTCTATAATACCTATACAATCCGTTTGATGAATTAGGTTTATTGGTGCTTCTGGATTTTCTAGGTTTTCTTTTCCTGCTAAATGTTTTACAGGGTGTCTATCTTGTCCTATTAATCCTCCAAAACGTATTATAGTTGTTTTGAATTTTGTATTATTTTGTAACATTTGTTCTACTTCTACTAATTGTTGACCACCTTCTGTCGATGGAATTGGTATATTTTTTTCTGTTAGTATAATTCTTTCAGGCGTATCTCCATACACAGAGGTAGAACTTATAAAAAGCACTTTTGATATACTAGAGGTTTCAATATAAGGGATAAGATTTTTAATTTTTGTAACAAAATTTTCATTGCTATTCTTCCGTAATTTAGGAGGTATATTGATCACTAAAATATCGGATTCTTCCAAAAAATCTGAAATGTTTTTTGTAATTCCATCTTCAGATAGTTGAATTAAATAGGCTTGAATTTTTAATTTTTCTAGAATCTTTAGTTTATCTAAAGAAGTTGTTGAGCCTTTTATTGTTTCTCCTTTTAAAATTAGTTTTTTTGCTAAGGGTAATCCTAGCCAACCGCAGCCTAAGATTGAAATTTTTTTATCTTTATAAATCATTTTTTAAGATTCTTTTTTAACTAAAATGTAGAAATCATTTTCGAGTGCTCTATATCCTTGATCGTATAGAAAGTAATAGATATTACCCGTTTTAGTAGTATATATTGAGGTAAAATATTCAAAATCAAACCCTTTACTTATTAGCTTTGTTCGGTTTGTTTTAGTTTTACTTTCTGAATTGAGTTCAGTTAATATACGATAATTTTTACGAAGTTTATTATTAATATTGCGCATCAGATTGGTACAATCTTTATTCATGCGATTGTTATAAGCATTACGACACGCATCACTGCAAAACTTTTTGTCTTCGCGACCTACAAATTTTTCGTCACATTCTAAACATTGTTTCATATCTATTGCTATTATCTTATCAATAAAATTTTATTATTTTTTTAAACAAACCTTATGATCTCTCTCTTTTCATCTATTAACTTAGGTATTTATAAAGAACGGAAAAATCAAATCAAAAGTGTTAGTTTTACGCTACAAATTCATAGGTAATCATTAATATATACTTTTTAATCTATAATTTTACGAATACGTTGTAGTTTATATTACCTTTTACTTTTATTGTAATTAACTGTTAAATAATACGTTTTATAAATAGGTTTGTACAGTATAATTTTTTCACCAATTTTAGCTATATTTTTTATTATTTTGTATTGTTCTTCTTTTTGAATTTCGTTTAATTTATCAATAGTCATCATTTTGTCAAAGTCTTCCAAATTTATTTTTTTTACGACTATATTTTCATAAATAGATTTAAACATTGTTACTGATGAGAAAGAAAATGATTTCTCTATATCATATCCTTTATCATCCATTGTTAAGGGTTTCGGAACTGTATTATTTGATACAAAATTTATTAAATTAATATTATCTGTGTCTCCTTTTAATACGAGTACGTTATCAACTATATTGATTATTTCAATAGAATCCTTTCCAATAGTCAATTTTTTTCCGATCTCATTTTTTGTTAAATTAATAGAATTGTAACCTACTATAAAATCCATTTTCATGATCAAAGAACCATGAATTTTTGTGCTATCGGATTGGTTACTATTTAAAGGGTAATTGCGAGTAATTTGATAAATATCGTTTTCAATTCTATTTCCTCCTCCTTGTGTATTTTTGATTACTAATGAATCTTTACCATAAAAAAGTTTATTTTTGGACTTGTTGATTTCAATTAATGAACTACGTAATTTATTGTTATTTAAATTGTTAAGTATATTGACAATAAAGTATAGTCGATCTTTTTCAATTTTAATTTTTGCAGTTTTATTCATCAACTTATAGTAAGAATCTGCTTCCTCAAATGAAAATGGTTTTGAAAAATAATCTTCTGAATTATAAATTGCTGTTTTAAATTTAAAATCTTGAACTTTTAAGATCTCACTATTTATTCCATAAATCAAGTTAACTATCATTTTCCGATCTTCTTCTTTTAAAATCTTTTGAGCTTGTGCCTTTTGGAAAAATAATAGGATTACAATTACTAAAAGTGCTTTATTGTAATATTTCATAGTTTTTTGATTTTTTATGCTAACGCACAATATGTGTATGATCTTGTAATTGGTACTTTTTTAGTACGTATTTAAATTGAATAAAACTTGTACTAACGATACACATCATACTTCAATTCTTTATAAATAGTATTTCTCCAAAGGGTAAAAAACAAGTATGTTTTTGAATATAAAGGTAGCAAAAAAATACTTTCAAACGACAACAAATAATTACAACCGATAATAAATAATTAGTAACCGAATCATTATGAGATAAGTACTCAAATTTGCATTGTCGGATAAATGAAACGACAATTGATTTTAGATAAATAATAACATTTAAATTTTAAACGCCATGAATGCCTTAAAAAACAAAGTACAATTAATTGGTCACGTAGGACAAGAACCTGAAATCAGAATCCTTGAAGGAGGAAAAAAATTAGCTAAATTAACATTAGCAACAAATGAAGTGTATTATAATGAAAAAAAAGAAAAAGTAACAGATACACAATGGCATTATATTACGGCTTGGGGTAAAACTGCCGAAATTATTGAAAACTTTGTCACAAAAGGCAAAGAAATAATGGTAGAAGGAAAAATAACCTATAAAAACTGGGAGGATAAAAATGGTGAAAAACGCAATACAACAGAAATCGTGATAAATGAGTTGTTATTAATCAGTAAGTAAAATTATATTCATAAAGTTACCTTAAAATAATTAATTTTAGAAACTATTTCATAAAATGTATAAGTTAAAAGTTTAGGCTTGGATTTTCATATATCTTATAATAATATTTCATGCAAAAATATCTATTGTAAATTTTTAATTAAAAGAATTACACTCGAAATTCCTGAATCTCGTGTGTAATTCTTTTTCATATCATTAATTTACAGATGTTTGGGAGTTATTTAATTCTTTAATAAAATAGCTTGGTTTTATCCCAGTTTTTTTAGAGAAAGCATTGGAAAAAGATTCTGCTGTATTAAAGCCAAATTCATTAGCAAGGGCTAGTATAGTAAATCTTCTTATTTTATCATCTTTTTGTAAAATTCTTAAAGCATAATCTATTCTCAAATCATTTATATATTGAATAAATGTTTTTTGTTTATACTCATTAATGATTTTCGAAACATATTTTGTATTTGTTTGAAATTCATCTGCTACATTTTGAATGGTCAAATTAATTTTTAAAAATCCTTTCTCGTTTTCGAAGACAGTCAGTTTTTCTAAAATATCGTTTAGTTTTTCTTCATTTATACCAATTTCTTTTTCTTCAATTATAATTTTTTCATTCTGAGCAATTGGCTCAGTTATAATTGTTTTATTATCTAGTTCCTTTATTAATTCTTGAAAACGCTCCTTGTACAGTTTTTTTTGTTTTTTATTGTTCAGAAAAAGAATTAATACTAAACAAATAGATAAGATAGTAGTTATGATTGCTATAATATAATTACTTTTTAAACTTTGAATGGTGGTGTCTTTTTTCTCAATTAAATTAGGTATTTGGTATTTCTTGATGATTACCTTATTTAATAAATGATTTTTCTTATTGATTAGACTATCAATAGAGGTTAATTGAGTCAAATATTTTAAATGGTTTTCTTTATCACCACTCCTTTTATAGTAATTAACTAGATAGGTGTACCCATCTGTAAATTCAGGAAAAATAGATTTAGTTTTCCTGTAGACAGAATCTACCAGTTGAAAGTTTTTTACTGCTAAATTTTTCAGCCCTAATTTTTCGTAAGCTTTGCCTCTATAATAATAGCCAGCAATAACATTTGTACTGTCTTTAAATTCGATAAACTTGGGTAATGATTTATTTATACTATCTAAAGCAATTTTGTATTTCTTTTTGTTTATCTGATTTGAACCTTCATTTAATACAAAAAGGTATTTATAATACTCATCATTTGTCTTTAGAGCTAATTTGTAGCCTATTCTATTATAATAGGAACAAGAATCAGTCTTTTTAAGACTTTTATAAGCGTCAGCTAGGCAAAATAAAACATTGGTATGCAAGTATGAAAAATTATTTCCCGTATATTTCTGATTCTTACTGTAATTATAACATTCTTTATAGATAGGCAAAGCCTCCATTACATCACCATAATGTTCTGAAATAAAAGTTGCTATATCTAAACGACTTCTATAATATAAATCCAGGTCTTTATTTTTTACTTCTTTTACAGCCAGATTAAAATTTTCCATAGCTTCATTATACCTGCCTAACTGTATCAATTTAAAGGCCTTTTCTCGATATCCTGTAAATGGAAAAAATTTACTTTTTGAACCTTTAGTATATTTGATTACACTATCAAAATATTTAATGGACACTGAAGCAGGTTTGTTATATAATAACATATAATAATATTGTGCCACATAAATTGAACTATCACTTTTTACAGCCTTATTATAATAAAACTTTAAAATTTTAGAACGCAATTTTTCATTACTAGTATTATCATAGTAAAGGTCGTTTAATTTATTCAAGTTTAGTTTGGCTAAATTGATTTCTTTGCTTTGTGCCTTTGTTGTACCATAATTTGATAGTATAAGTAAGAAAATAATTGATAATAAATGCTTCATTTTATATGTTTTGCTAAAACTCAAAAAAGAATTTGATAATTTAATTTGTAGGTTAAACTATTGTTTATCAGTGAAATGTTTGTAGAAGGAATCTGGTTTTCCTGAATCCAGACCTTAAATTCCTGAATTCCGAGTATATTGATTTGTACATCGCATTTACCTCCCTTTACTTTGCACTGCAATTGTGAAACAAAGTTATTAAAACAAGTAAAGCTTTAAAACTTTAATTCAGCATTATTTGACGATTGGGTAGGGGATAAACAAGTAACAAACAAAAAACTATGGGTACTAAAAATCAAATCAGTCTTGAAATACCACAAAGTGTTTTAGACCAAGTACAAACTAAATTACAAGAATGCAAAACTTTATTAGCACCTTTTTTGCAAGGACTCACTGCAACGGAGCGAATGGAAATTTTTAAAATGGGTGACAAGACGGTGGCTACGGCACAAAAAGTAAAGTCGTACTTGCAAACTAATCCTGAATTTGCTCCTGCTTATATGGATCAAGCCGAATTTTTAAAAGACGAAGCGGTAGTAACACAACTAACTCCTTTAGCAAACATGGCAGAACAGTTAACACGTGACCTTAACGACACCGTTATGTTAGCTGGTAGCGAAGCTATTTATAAAGCCTTACTGTATTACGGTCAGGTAAGAGAAGCGTATGCTAAAGGAATTCCTACGGCTAAACCTGTATATGAAGATTTAAGCCAGCGTTTTAGCAAACGACGTAAAGGAAATATGAGCCTTTAACGAACTAAAATAAGCAAAAAGCGTATTTATAGTCTTTTTAAGCAACTTTAACGAAGCTTTTAGTAATTCGGTACTAGTTGTAAGCGTCAGATAAATAGCTAAGAGGTATTAAAGAATAGTTTTGAGCTCCCTATGAATACCTTTTGGGTTCAAAAAAATAGCTTTTAGCTACAATGGGATGTCTTTTAGGGGAAAAAAGGGTAATTTCTTAAATTAATAAGTAAAAGAGACAAATGGTAAGATTTTTAATAGCACTGATTCAATATATCGTCAATTTTATTTTGGAGTATTGCATCAAGTAAATGACTGAAATTAGTATTATATTTTTTATTGAAATTGCCATTGAATTTTATACATTCAAGAATTTCAAGTAAATAAAAATAGTAAGTAATTACTACTTTTGGATGGTTTTTCTCCTAAGTAAATGAAAAACAAAAAAACTTTTTGGGTTTAAAAGTCTGTTACCAAAAAGGAAGTGAACCAACAGACTGTAAAAAAGCAGCCTTAGCATTTGTTTTGGACGACAACTAAGACTGCAATTAATAAAAAAACAAATTTAGAAAATTTAGGATTGATTGAATTAACACTAACTGAAAAGAGAAATACAGAAGGAGGGGTCTGGCCTTTAATAATTTTGGGTGTGCTTTTGCTATCTTCTCAAGAAGCTAGATAATCTTTAAAAAAGCGTAAGTCATTTATGATAAACATATAGACTTACGCTTTAATATATTTTTAAAAATATGTTTTTGATAATTAAGTATATATATCTTAACAGGTTAAGAGGTTTTACAGGAAAAGGTAATTTTCTATCTATGATGTTTGTGATATTATTATATTACTTTTCATTTTATTTAATATCTCTGAATTATGAGTCAATAGGGTATATAAGCAATTTTTACGCATTAGAAATAATTTTGATACATTTTAATAGAAAGGATCTATCGCTTTTAAAAAAAAGTGATAAATATCTTAGAATAATTGTGTTAGAATATCTACTTCAAATTTTCCCAGCATTGTTTCTATTCATAATTAAAAAGGACGTTCTTAATGCGTGTTTTTTTATCAGTATTTTAGCTTTTGGTTTTTATATTAAAGGAATAAAGCAATTAACTTTTAAAGTTAATCCGTTTGTAAATTATGATCCTCTTTGGATTATAGTCTATAGAAAGTATTATCTACAGATCCCATTAATAGTTTTGTTTTTTATAATTTACATTGCAAAAGAGAATAAAAATGACAATATGTTCATTTTCATAGTCTTATGTGTAGCTATTTTGTGTTGTTTGCCTAGTTTTAGTAGAGAAAATAAATTTGATATTATGAGAAGTGAAAATATTGGGAAGTCGTATTTGATGACACAATTAAAATCATCTCTTATGAATACATTAATAATCATTTTCCCACTAATCTTATTCTCATTTATTTTGCAGATAAATTATATGAATATAATCGTTTTCTTGATTGTACCTCTTTTGGTAATTATTAGTGTTAACCTGAAATACAACTATTTTGAAAACCTTTTTATGCAACAGATGATATTCGTATTAATATTATTATCGAGTTTTTACTCGATGGGGCTATCGTTTATTGTTATACCTTTTTTAGTTAGAAAATCTACATATAATATAAAAATGATTCAGAATGTTACTTGATATACATATAAGTGAAAAAACAATTGGAGTAAACAAAATAATAGATAATCTTAATTTAGTGATTAATTCAAATGGAATTTATGGAATTGTAGGAAAGAATGGAACAGGTAAGACCACACTTTTCAAGTGTATTTTAGGTATTGAATCCTACAGCGGACTTAATAATTCATTCGAGAAAATGAATCTTAGGAATACTTGCTGGTGTCCGACCGAGACATACTTATACGAAGACTTGACAGTTAATGAATTTTATAGATTTTATGATAAATTGATGAATATAAATCTAGAAGATGAACGAATATTGGTATTTAAAGATATTCCATTGGATATACAAATTAAAAATTTGTCCACAGGAATGAGAAAAAAAATGTTTCTAAATGCTTTATTTCAAAAATCATATAAATATTATATATTAGATGAGCCTTTTAATGGGCTGGATCTTGAAGCCAATTTTATATTATGGAATTACATAAAGAAAATTTCTGGAGATTCCCTAATATTAGTATCATCTCATATTTTAGATAGCTTGGTTAAAAATTGTGAAGCGATATTTGTTTTAAAAAATGAGGGTGGAAAATATTTCAGTAGTAATCAGTTTAATCAAATTGAAGATTTCCTTTTTAAATCAATTAAGATATGATTAGCCAAGAAGACCCTATACATACTCAAAAAAACCTTATAGCATGCAATGCTACCCGAAGTAAATCATTATACCTAGTAGTACTGGTAGTTCTAGGAGCACTTCCTTTTATTTATGTCGATATTAGCAGCCAGAGCCGTGGTATTATTCGTAGTCAGCAGGATAAAGTACCTTTGCAAACAGTAGTGAGTGGAAAGAGTATAAGTTGCTTACTAAAAATAATAAACTGGTAAAAAAAGGAGATACCTTAGTACAAATAGCACAATATAATTTACAAACGGAAAAAGCCAGTACCCAAGCCATCGTTAACGATAACCAAATTTTATTGAACGACTTGTAAAAAGCCGTATTGGGACAAGACAATTCTAGTAATGCATGAAGGTCAAGTAGTAGAGAAAGGAAATCATTTTGAACTTATAGAAAATGGAGGTAAATATGCAGAGTTGTGGAGTAAGCAAAGTTTAGTTTAATTATCTTGAATTTTAATTTGAAATCATCTAAAAATCAATAAATTTGCACCCGAATTCTTCCATTTAGAATTCTAAAACATTTTGTAACATTTCTCACTTAACGTTTATAGCATGCAACTGTATAACACTTTAAGCGCAGAAGAAAGAGCGGAGTTGATTGACCAAGCGGGGAAACAACGTCTAACCATTTCTTTCTATCAATATGCGCACATCACTGACCCGCAACAATTCCGTAACGATTTATTTTTAGCTTGGGACAAACTAGAGGCTTTGGGACGCGTATATGTGGCGACCGAAGGAATTAATGCACAAATGAGTGTGCCAGCTGAAAATTTTGAAGCTTTCCGCGATACCTTAGAAGCTTATGATTTCATGAAAGGCATCCGTATCAACGTAGCTGTGGAGCATGATGATCATTCTTTTTTAAAATTAACCGTTAAAGTACGTCACAAAATCGTTGCCGATGGATTAAATGACGCTACTTTTGATGTAACAAATAAAGGAGTACATCTGGAAGCTGCAGCCTTCAATGCGATTTTAGACGACCCTAACACGATAGTGGTAGATTTTAGAAACCACTACGAAAGTGAAGTTGGTCATTTCAAAGGAGCTATCACGCCTGATGTAGAAACTTTCCGTGAATCGTTGCCTATTATTAATGAGCAATTACAAGAATTTAAAGAAGATAAAAACCTAGTAATGTATTGTACTGGGGGAATCCGTTGCGAAAAAGCATCAGCTTATTTCAAGCATCAGGGATTCAAAAACGTGTACCAATTAGAAGGTGGAATTATCAACTACGCACGCCAAATCAAAGAGCAAGGGTTAGAAAGCAAATTCATTGGTAAAAACTTCGTATTTGACCACCGTTTAGGAGAAAGAATTACTGACGATATTATTGCGCAATGCCACCAATGTGGAAAACCGTGTGACAATCATACAAATTGTGCTAACGACGGTTGTCATTTATTATTTATTCAATGTGATGCCTGTGCTGAAAAAATGGAGCATTGTTGTTCCACCGAATGTTTAGAAACCACACATTTATCGTTAGAAGAACAAGTAAAACGTAGAAAAGGGATTAATGTAGGTAATAAAATTTTCAGAAAAGGAAAGTCGGATAGTTTAACCTTCAAAAAATCTGGAGTTTTAGAAGGCATTAGTCTAGCTAAAGCCACAGAAGAACTGCCGAAGCCTAAAACTTTACGCCAACGTATAGCTGTGAAAAAAGTGATGGTGGCAAAAGGAGAACATTATTATTCTAAATCACAAGTAGGACAGTTTACAATAACAAATCATGAGTTGAAAGCTGGTGATAAAGTGATTATCCAAGGACCTACCACGGGAGAACAGCATTTGATAGTTGATAAATTAGTTGTTAATGGTCAAGAAGGATTGCTAGCTCAAACGGGTGATAAAGTAACTTTTGTTGTGCCTTTTAAAATTCGTGCATCCGATAAACTTTACAAAGTAACCAACTAATTTTTTTAAATGCTTACTCTTTTATTACTGTAAAATATAATAAGCTTTTTTGAATATTACTAAATGACTTCGACAGGAAAAATAGAATTAATGGCACCAGCAGGGAATTTTGAATCCCTGCAAGCCGCTTTAGATAATGGATGTGATTCCGTTTATTTTGGCGTAGAACAACTTAATATGCGCGCTCGAGCAACAGTAAACTTTGTTTTGGAAGATTTACCGGAAATTGCGCGTCGTTGTCAAGAAAAAAATGTAAGAACATATCTTACACTTAATACAATCATTTACGATCACGATTTATCCATTGTAAAAACCTTAGTATCAAAAGCTAAAGATGCTGGAATAACTGCCGTAATTGCTTCTGACCAAGCTGTAATTATGACGGCTAGAACTTTAGGAATGGAAGTGCACATTTCTACACAGTTAAATGTAACCAATATAGAAACGGTTAAGTTTTACGCCATGTTTGCAGATACTATTGTTCTTTCTCGGGAGTTGAGTTTGCGTCAAGTAAAAAAAATCACAGAACAAATCGAAAAAGAGCAAATCAAAGGACCTAGTGGGAATTTGGTAGAAATTGAGATTTTTGGTCACGGTGCATTATGTATGGCAGTTTCAGGGAAGTGTTATTTAAGTTTACATTCACACAATTCGTCGGCAAATCGTGGAGCTTGCAAACAAAATTGTCGAAAAAAATATACAGTTATTGACCAAGAATCTGGATTTGAAATAGAAATAGATAATGAATACATGATGTCGCCTAAAGATTTATGTACTTTAGATTTCTTAGATCAAGTTATTGATTCCGGTATTAAAGTACTTAAATTAGAAGGTCGTGGGAGAGCTGCTGATTATGTTGCAACAGTAGTTCGCACTTATCGTGAGGCAATTGATGCTTACTACGAAAATACATTTTCAAAAGAGAAAGTAGCCGTGTGGATGGAAACTTTATCGACTGTTTACAATCGTGGATTTTGGAGTGGTTATTATTTAGGACAAAAACTAGGAGAATGGTCTGATAATCCGGGTTCTAGTGCGACTCAAAAGAAAGTATATGTAGGTAAAGGTATGCATTATTTTCCTAAATCTGGTGTGGCAGAATTTAAAATAGAAGCATACGATATAAAAAAAGGAGACAAGATTCTAATTACGGGACCAAGTACAGGTGCTCAAGAATTAATTTTACAAGATATGTTTGTGAATGATATTCAGGCAGAAAAAGCCACAAAAGGAGATAGCTGTACACTAAAAATTCCTTTTAGAATCCGATTGTCTGATAAAATGTATAAAATTGTAGAAGCTTAATGGTCATTATAACTTTACAACGTGATAAATGTATCGGATGTAATTATTGTGTCGAATTTGCACCAGCACAATTTCAAATGTCGAAAAAAGATGGTAAATCAGTATTGATAAGATCAATAGATACCAAAGGCTTCCATACTTTAAAATCCCCAGATCATACAATAGTTGAAAATTGTGAGTTGGCTGAAAAAGCATGCCCTGTACATATTATTTCAGTAAAAGAAACCTAAATTTTATATAAAAAATACTTATTTAAAACCCGTTACGTTTTTATGTATCGGGTTTTGGTTTTTTGAAAATAGTAAATTCAAAATATGTATCTTTACACACAAAACTAAATTGGCAGTAGTAGTCCGCCTTTGGCGAGACGACCAATATATATTCAAATTTTATGGCATGTACAAGTTGTTCAACCTCTACGGGCGGTGCGCCTAAGGGATGTAAAAATAATGGCACCTGTGGTACGGATAGTTGTAATAAACTAACCGTTTTTGACTGGTTAGCCAACATGGCACTTCCAGGAGGACAAGATCCTTTTGATTGTGTAGAAGTTCGTTTTAAAAATGGAAGAAAAGAATTTCTCAGAAATTCAGAAAAAATAAACCTTTCTATTGGTGATATAGTAGCTACAGAAGCCAATCCAGGACATGACGTTGGGATCGTTACTTTAACAGGAGAATTAGTTAAAGTTCAAATGAAGAAAAAAGGGATAGATTACACAGGAGAACTACCTAAAATTTATCGTAAAGCCTCACAAAAAGATATTGATATTTGGCAAGAAGCACGCAACAGAGAATCAGGAATTCAAGTACGTGCAAGGGAACTAGCTATTGCATTGAATCTCGAAATGAAAATATCAGATATAGAGTTTCAAGGAGATGGGTCTAAAGCAACTTTTTATTACACAGCTAATGATCGTGTAGATTTTAGACAACTAATTAAAGATTATGCAGCGGAATTTAAAATCCGTATCGAAATGAAACAAGTGGGTTTTCGTCAAGAAGCCGCTCGTTTAGGAGGAGTAGGCTCTTGTGGACGCGAACTGTGTTGCTCTACTTGGTTAACCGATTTCAGAAGTGTAAATACTTCAGCAGCACGTTATCAACAACTTTCATTAAATCCTCAAAAATTAGCAGGTCAGTGCGGTAAACTAAAATGCTGCTTAAACTATGAGTTAGATACTTATATGGACGCTTTGAAGGATTTTCCAGATATGGAAACCAAATTACAAACGGATAGAGGAGAAGCTACTTGCCAAAAAATTGATATATTTAAAGAGTTAATGTGGTTTGCTTATCCTGATAGTATGGCTATTTGGCACATGCTTAAGGTAAGTGAAGTCAAAGAAATTATTGACTTAAATAAACAAGGAAAAAAAGTAGCTACGTTAGAAGATTTCGTTTACGAGGAAGAAAAAGAAACAGCTGAAAAAACATTTCAAAATGCCATGGGGCAAGACAGTCTAACTCGTTTTGATCAACCTAAAAAACGTAATAAAAATAACAGAAAGAAAAAAAACGTTGTAGTTTCTAATGAAGTAGATACCGTTTCTAAACCTGAAAATAGAAAACCTAAAAACGAAAATCAGCATTCTAAGTCTGAAGGAGGACAACGTACACGTCCTGATGGACAAAAAATAAAACAAGAAAGTAATCGTTCAAAACCCGAAGGCGGAAAACCAAAAGTTGAAGGAAACAAACCAAAAGTTGAA
This sequence comes from Flavobacterium sp. TN-1, assembly GCF_052828645.1. Lineage (NCBI taxonomy): Bacteria > Pseudomonadati > Bacteroidota > Flavobacteriia > Flavobacteriales > Flavobacteriaceae > Flavobacterium > Flavobacterium sp. TN-1. The sequence goes on along the minus strand of NZ_CM128253.1, from coordinate 772,214 downwards.
GGTAATAATCCAAAATCAGAAGGACAACCAAGGATACGTCTAGAACGCCAAGAATCTAAAAGAGAACAAGCAAATCCTGAAACTCACAAACCTAAAAACGAAAATAGAAAACCTAGACCCAAAAATAATAGGTCAAAAAATAGAAATGATAAAAGAGATAATCAAAACTAATTGGTACAGTTTCCTTTTAGGAATCACATTGGTATCTTGTGACAAATCACAAGTATTTGACCAATATAAAACCTTTGAAAATGGATGGCCTAAAAAAGAAGCGGTTCGTTTTGAATTTGAACAAAATGCTTCTCAAAAACCATTAAATTTGTTTATTAATGTACGAAACAATGACGATTACGAGTTTAATAATCTATTTTTAATCGTAAAGTTAGAACAACCTAAAGGGAAAATATACATTGATACACTAGAATATCAAATGGCAAATCCAGATGGAAGTTTGATGGGACAAGGTTTCTCCGATGTAAAAGAGAGTAAATTATGGTATAAAGAAAACTATACATTCCCTAAAAAAGGAAAATATAAGGTAACCATTCAACAAGCAGTTCGTGAAAATGGAAAATTAAAAGGAATTGAGGTTTTAAATGGTGTTACCGAATTAGGTTTTAGAATAGAATCAATAGAAGAAAATGAATAATTATGGCTCAAAAATTAAACACTCACAAATCAGACTATGATCCTTATGTAAAGAAATTTTGGAAATACTTTCTATATACATTTGGAGGCGTTTTTTTGTTTTTCCTTTTTGCTTCTTGGGGCTTATTCGGTTCAATGCCATCCTTTGAAGAATTAGAAAATCCAGAGTCAAATCTAGCTACTGAAATTATTTCATCAGATGGTGTGGTGATTGGTAAATTTTTTAATGAAAATAGAACACCTGTAAAATATGAAGATTTACCCAAACATCTAGTTAATGCTTTAGTAGCCACAGAAGATGAACGTTTTTATGAACATTCAGGAATTGACGGGAAAAGAACCTTAAGTGCAGCACTAAAACTAGGTACAGATGGTGGAGCATCTACGCTAACCCAACAATTGGCCAAGCTACTTTTTCATGGAGAACGATCTAAATTCAAGATCATAGGACTCATTCAAAAAGCAAAAGAATGGATTATAGCAATTCGTTTAGAACGTCAATACACTAAAAACGAAATTATAGCCATGTACCTTAATAAAGTAGATTTTGTAAACACAGCAGTAGGAATCCGATCAGCTGCCAAAGTATACTTTGCAAAAGAACCTAAACAACTTACAGTAGACGAATCAGCTATGTTAGTTGGAATGCTAAAAAACCCTTCTCTATTCAATCCTTTAAAAAGAGAAGAAAAAGTACGAGATCGTCGTAATGTTGTGTTAAAACAAATGGAAAAAAATGGATTTTTAACCACTACTCAAAAACAAAATTATCAGGCAAAATCTATTAAATTGACTTTTTCACCTGAAAAATATAATGAAGGAACCGCTACCTATTTTAGAGAATACCTTCGCGATTACATGAAAAAATGGGTGGAAGAAAACAAAAAAGAAGACGGTTCTGATTATAACATTTATTCAGATGGATTAAAAATATATACCACTATAGACTCTCGCATGCAGCTATATGCTGAAGAAGCTATGAAGGAACATCTAGCCAATTTACAACAAGAGTTTTTTATAGAACAAAAGAAAAATAAAACAGCTCCGTTCGTAAATATAACAGATACTGAAATTCAAAAAGTAATGGATCGTTCAATGCGTAATTCCGAACGTTGGAGAATTTTGTCAGAAAACGGCATGGAAGAAGAAGACATAAAAAAATCTTTTCATATTAAAACAAAAATGACTGTTTTTACATGGAAAGGAGATAGAGATACAGTTATGACACCTTATGATTCAATACGATACTATAAACATTTCTTACAACCTGGTTTAATGGCTATGGAACCTCAAACAGGACATGTAAAAGCTTGGGTAGGAGGTATAGATTACCGTTATTTTCAATACGACCACGTAGGTTTAGGAGCACGACAAGTAGGTTCTACTTTTAAACCATTTGTTTATGCAACGGCTATTCAGCAATTAGGAATGTCTCCTTGTGACACTATTTTAGATGGTCCTTTCATGATTCGAAAAGGTAAACATAATGTTACCGAAGATTGGGAACCACGAAATTCAGATAGAAGATATAGAGGAATGATGACCTTAAAGAGAGCGTTGGCAAACTCAGTTAATACAGTATCAGCTAAATTAATTGATAAAACAGGTCCTGATGCCGTAATTGCTTTATTAAGAAAATTGGGCGTTGAAACAGATATACCTTCACAACCATCAATAGCTTTAGGTGCTGTTGATATTACGGTACGTGATATGGTAGCAGCATTTAGTACCTTTGCTAATCAAGGTATCTATTTAAAACCCCAAGTAATATCTAAAATAGAAGATAAAAACGGAAATGTCATTTTTGAACCTAAGTTAGAATCTAAAGACGTGTTGAGTAAAGATGTCTCGTATGCGGTCATTAAATTATTAGAAGGTGTTACAGAATCTGGTTCAGGAGATCGCTTACGTACACAAGGCGGAGGCTGGAAATACAACAGAGTAACCGGTTATCCTTATATGTTTAGAAATCCTATTGCGGGAAAAACAGGAACTTCACAAAATCAATCAGATGGATGGTTTATAGGTATGGTACCCAATTTAGCAACAGGAGTTTGGGTAGGTAATGAGGATCGTTCAGCTCATTTTAAAACGTTAGCTGCTGGTCAAGGTGCTACAATGGCACTACCAATTTGGGGACTATTTATGAAAAAATGTTATGCTGACCCAACTTTAAATATCTCAAAAGAAGCTTTCGAAAAACCAAACGATTTAAAAATAAAAGTAGATTGCTATTCAGTATCGACTCATGCAAGAAGAGAAACTGATAGTACAGCTACCGACTCAACAAGAGTAAAACCAGAAGAACAAAATACAGACGAATTTGGATTATAAACACAACTATGATATCAAGAAAAGTTAACAATGTACAAGAAGCTTTAGAAGGAATTAAAGATGGAATGACCATTATGCTTGGTGGTTTCGGACTTTGTGGAATTCCAGAAAATAGTATTACTGAACTAGTAAATAAAGAAGTGAAAGACTTAACGTGTATTTCTAATAATGCAGGAGTAGATGATTTTGGTCTTGGATTACTTCTACAAAAACGTCAAATTAAAAAAATGATTTCTTCTTATGTGGGAGAAAATGCTGAATTTGAACGTCAAATGCTTTCGGGAGAATTAGAAGTTGAATTGACTCCCCAAGGAACTTTAGCTGAAAAATGCCGTGCCGCTCAAGCAGGTATTCCCGCTTTCTTTACACCAGCAGGTTATGGAACGGAAGTAGCTGAAGGAAAAGAAGTGCGTGAATTTAATGGGAAAATGCACATTTTAGAACATGCTTTCAAAGCTGATTTTTCCATTGTAAAAGCATGGAAAGGCGATGAAGCAGGAAATTTAATTTTCAAAGGAACTGCAAGAAACTTCAATGCGCCCATGGCAGGTGCTGCAAAAATCACTATTGCAGAAGTAGAAGAATTAGTTCCAGCAGGTACGTTAGACCCTAATGAAATCCATATTCCTGGTATTATGATTAACCGCATTTTCCAAGGAGAAAAATTTGAAAAACGAATTGAACAACGAACAGTAAGACAAAAGTAATTTATTGATTCTTTAATTTGAAAATTTGAAGATGAGAAACGATAAAGATAATTTAATTGTGAAATTAACTTTTGAATTTGCATTAGAAATAATTAGTTTCTCTGAGGAAATTAGAAAGACAAATCGTTTCGAAATGGCATCTCAAATTTTTAGAAGTGGTACATCAATAGGAGCAAATATTAGGGAAGCTCAAAATGCTGAAAGTAAGGCTGACTTTATTCATAAGTTTAAGATTTCAGCAAAAGAAGCAGATGAGTTACAATTTTGGTTAGAGTTGTGTAAAAATTCAGAATTCTATCCAAATCCTAATGAAGAATTATTCAGAAAATTGCAATCCATAAATTTGATTATTTCTAAGATTATAGCTTCATCTAAGAAAAAATAATTTTAGAATTTTCAAATTTTCAAATCATCAAATGATATATGGCATTAGATAAAAATCAAATAGCACAACGCATAGCAAAAGAAGTAAAAAACGGCTACTACGTAAATCTTGGAATCGGGATTCCTACGTTAGTGGCGAATTATGTACGCGAAGATATTTCTGTAGAATTTCAGTCGGAAAACGGGGTTTTAGGTATGGGACCTTTTCCTTTTGAAGGCGAAGAAGATGCAGACATCATCAATGCAGGAAAACAAACTATAACGACTTTACCAGGAGCGAGTTTCTTCGATTCAGCATTTAGTTTTGGAATGATACGTGCACAAAAAGTTGACTTAACCATTTTAGGAGCCATGGAAGTTTCTGAAAATGGCGATATTGCCAATTGGAAAATTCCAGGAAAAATGGTAAAAGGGATGGGAGGTGCTATGGATTTAGTAGCCTCTGCCGAAAACATCATTGTGGCCATGATGCACGTAAACAAAGCAGGTGAATCTAAAATCCTTAAAAAATGTACCTTACCTTTAACAGGTGTAGGATGTGTAAAGAAAGTAGTAACCGAATTAGCAGTATTAGAAATCACATCAAAAGGATTTAAGTTGTTAGAACGTGCACCAGGTGTAACGGTCGAGGAAATCATTAAATCCACCGAAGCAGAATTGATTATAGAAGGAGATATACCAGAGATGAAATTCTAATAAAAAATAATTTTATATTACTAAAACGATAGATTATCTATCGTTTTTTTTTGTTTTAATAAATAAAAATTTAAAAAAATAACATTTAATTTTTTATTTTAAAAAAAATACTATATTATTGTTAAAATTATTATAATTAATATTTTATCAACAAAACAAACTATTAACTATGAAAAAACAACTACAAAGCGTAGCATCCATGATGGCTTTATCATTGGTTACGTTGTCAACTGTTGCTCAAGAAAGCAATAAGTATGTACAACTGAAAGAAAAAAACGAGAATAAAACACCGTCATTTGTTTCATTTAAAGAATCATCAGTCTATAAAACATCAGATGTTAAAATTTTATTTAAGGAACAACTTGGATTAAAATCTAATCAAGATTTTGCTAAAATGAAATCGGATTCTGATAACTTAGGTTTTTCACATGAGAAATACCAATTATACCACAAAGGAATAAAAGTTGAATTTGCAACCTATTCAGTGCATTCTAAAAATGGTAGAGTAAACTCTATGAATGGAGAATATTATAATATTGGAGATATAGATGTAAATCCGTCGATAAAAGCAGATGCAGCATTACAAAGAGCCATATCTCATTTGGGAGCACAAGAATTCTTATGGGATGATTTTGCAGAAGCAAATGTTAATAAATATTCCAAACCTCAAGGAGAGTTAGTTTTATTACCTCTTGATAACACTATTAAATTAGCGTATAAATTTGATATTTACGCTACTAAACCTTTAAGCAGAGGAGATGTATATGTAGATGCGCAAAATGGTCAAGTATTGTTATATAATGCTACTATCAAACATTTAGGAGCACATGCCCACGGTAAAAAATCTACAGAAGGAACTTATATAGATATGTTTAAAACAAATTCTATGGCTTTTGTAGCAGCTAATGCCGCAACTCGTTATAGCGGTTCTCAAACTATTGAAACATCCTTAAGTGGATCATCTTATATATTATCTGAAACAGGAAGAGGAAACGGTATTCAAACCTATAACATGAAAAAAGGGACTTCTTATGCCTCAGCTGTAAATTTTACCGATGCTGATAATAATTGGACAGCTGCAGAATATAATAACACAAATAAAGATAATGCGGCTTTAGATGCTCATTGGGGAGCAGAAAAAACGTATGATTATTGGAAAAATATTCATAACAGAAATAGTTTTGATAACGCAGGGGCAAAAATTAATAGTTATGTACACTATAGTAATAATTATGATAATGCGTATTGGGATGGTACTAGAATGACTTATGGTGATGGTAGTGGTACTTATTTTGATGCTCTAACATCGTTAGATGTATGTGCTCACGAAATTGGCCACGCTATTTGTACAAAAACCGCAAATCTTGTATACCAAAACGAATCAGGTGCTATGAATGAAGGATTTTCTGATATTTGGGGCGCATGTATTGAAAATTATGCGCAAGCAAACAAACAAATTTGGTTAATTGGTGAAGATATTGAAAGAAGAGCAGGTCATCTTGCTTTACGATCTATGAGTAACCCTAATGCAGAAGGACAGCCTGATACTTATAAAGGAACTAATTGGTATTCTGGAACAGGTGATTCTGGAGGGGTACATACTAACTCAGGAGTATTAAATTATTGGTTTTACTTACTATCTGTTGGTGGATCAGGTACTAATGATATAGGGAATGCTTTCAATATAACAGGTATAACAATTACTAAAGCAGAAAAAATTGCTTTCCGTACAGAAAGCGTATATCTATCAGCTAATTCTACTTATGCAAATGCAAGAACAGGTGCTATTCAAGCAGCTACTGATTTATATGGTGCAGGATCTCCAGAAGTTATTGCTACTACTAACGCTTGGTATGCTGTAGGAATAGGTGCTGCTTATTCAGGAGGTACTTCCGATACGACTGCTCCAACGACTCCAACTAATTTAGTAGCTTCGGGTACAACCTCTACCTCGACTACTTTATCATGGACAGCTTCTACCGATAATGTAGGAGTTACAGGATACAATATTTATAACGGAACAACTCTTTTAGCATCTTCTACTACTACTAGTGCTACAGTATCAGGACTAAAGGCTTCTACTACTTATAATTTTACTGTAAAAGCAAAAGACGCAGCAGGTAATTTATCAGCAACAAGTAATGCAGTTTCAGTAACTACTTCTGCTGGTTCTTCTATTACTTATTGTGCATCTAAAGGATCTAGTCAAGCAGATGAATGGATTGATTATGTAGCATTAAATGGTATGACTAATACAACAACTGCTGATGCAGGGTATGGAAACTTTACCTCTAAAATAGCACCTCTACCTTACGGATCAAATACTATTACGTTTAGTGCTGGTTTTGCAGGTAATTCATATACTGAATATTGGTCAGTATGGATTGATTATAATAAAAATGGTACGTTTGAATCAACAGAAAAAGTAACAACAGGTTCTTCTTCTAGTTCAGGAAATTTAACAGGTACTTTTACTGTTCCTACAACAGCTTTAGCTGGAGAAACCAGAATGAGAGTTCAGATGAAATACGGATCTACTTCTACAGCTTGTGAAACATTTTCTTATGGAGAGGTTGAAGATTATACAGTAAATATAGGAGCTGCGGCAATTGCAGGTATTACTTTTGGTACAGAAATTTCAGATGAAGCAAATAACTATAATATGGAAATTTATCCAAATCCATCAAATGGACTATTAAATATAAGAACATTAGATAATAGAGCGGTATCATATCAGATTTATAACCTAATAGGACAACCTTTGAAATCAGGTAAATTAAATCAAGAAATTAATGTTTCTGATTTAGCAGCAGGTATGTATGTGATTGAAATTAATGATGGACAAAAAACATTAGCAAAGAAGTTTGCTAAAAAATAAACTTTCGTTAAGAATTATATTGAGAGACCGAATTTGTTCGGTCTCTTTTTTTATAGTTACATTTGCAAAAAAAAACAAATCATGAGTTTTCCAAAAGTAATTTTAAAACAAGGAAAAGAGAAATCTATTTTGCGTCGCCATCCATGGATATTTAGTGGAGCAGTATATGGAGTATCACAAGAAATAAAAGATGGCGAAATGGTAGAAGTGGTAGATGCTAAAAATCAACCTCTTGGTACGGGTTACTTTAGTGACAGAGGTAGCATAGTTGTTCGTTTACTTACTTTTGCTCAAGAAGAATTTACTAATGATTTTTGGACTCAAAAACTTATTTCTGCTTGGAATTTAAGGACGCGATTGTTAGATTTAGATGCTACCAATGCTTTTCGTGTTATTCATGGAGAAGGAGATGGTATACCTGGTTTGATTATTGATTTTTATAATAATCATTGGGTTTTACAAGCCCATTCATCGGGTATTTATTATCAAATAGAAAAAATAGCACAAGCTATTCAATCCGCTTTTTCAGCGCATTGTGAAACAATTTATTGTAAAAGTACTGGAACGCTTCCCAATACAGGAACAGACTATTTTTTATATGGTAATACAGCAGAAACAATAGCAAAAGAAAACCATATTCTTTTTTCAGTCAACTGGGTTGAAGGACAAAAAACAGGTTTCTTTTTAGATCAACGGGATAATAGAAAATTATTAGCTGAATTTTCAAAAGGAAAAAAAGTATTAAATACGTTTTGTTATACTGGAGGTTTTTCAATTTATGCTATGAAAGCAGGTGCTGAGTTAGTAACATCGGTTGATATTTCACAAAAAGCAGTTGATTTAGCAGCCAAAAATATGGAATTAAATTTTCCTAACGCTAATCACCAAGCTGTGGCAGATGATGTGTTTAACTTTATGAAAGAAAATCATCAAGTGTATGATCTAATTGTATTAGATCCTCCTGCTTTTGCAAAAAGTATAAAGAGTAAACATACCGCAACTCAAGCTTATAAACGTTTGAATATAGCAGGATTAAAAGCACTAGCTCCTAAAGGAATTCTTTTTACTTTTTCATGTTCACAAGTGATAGATGACGTGTTGTTTTATAACACTATAGCTGCAGCAGCTATAGAATCTGGTAGAACCATTCGGGTTTTGCATAAATTAGAACAAGGACCCGATCATCCAACCAATATTTATCATCCCGAGGGACACTATTTAAAAGGTTTAGTGTTATATGTAGAATAAAAATATGCTATTTATTTTATAGAAATATAATAAAAAATGAAGTAAATTAAAGATTTGTCTCGTCCTAATAAATTTATATTTTCATATAAATCTATTTTTAGGACAAGACAAAAACTTACATAACAGTAAACAAACAAATTTCTAAAACATTCAAAATCAATCTAACATTAAATTTTTAAATTTCACTATAATTATTGGGGAATAATCTATAATAAAAGGCTATTTTGCCTAATTGAAAAACTATTTTAAAAGAATCCTTAAAAGATAATTTTGATCCATCTACATGAATCCATCTTTTTAAGGGGACTTCACAAATGACTTTTTTAGCATTTTCAGCTCCATAAATTTTTCTCATTCTCATGAATATTTCCACGTCAAACAGCCATTTGGTAATGAATTTCTTTTGAAATGTTTTTTCTATTATTTCCTGATTCATCACTTTTGCTCCACATTGAGTGTCTCTAAAATCCATTCCGAGTGTTTTTCTAATAATAAAATTTATAGTCATTGAAATAATTTTTCTAGCAGATTCTTTCGTAATTTCTGCTCCCATTCTATCTATTCTAGAACCACTAACAATTTTATATTCAGATTCTTTTATAGTATCAACTAATTTTTGAAAATCTGCAAAATCCGTAGATAAATCAGCATCTAAAAAACCTATGTAATCAAACTGATTAAGTGATGTTAAGTGTAATATTCCTAAACGAACAGCTTCCGCTTTTCCTCCATTTTTTTCGCAGTTATAAACACTCATATTGTTTTGACTACCTTTACACAATTCGTTTAACACTTTTAAGGTATCATCCGTACTTCCATCATTTACAAAGCAAAGATGATAGCCTAAATTTGTTTTAATAAAGTTCTTAAAATCAGTACTAAGTAATCTTTTTTCTTCATTATAACAAGGAATAACAATGCCTACGGTTTTTTCTTGTAAAAATTGATTGTTGTGGTCTACATTTTCTGTTACTTCAGGGGTTCCTAGTATTTTTTTTACACGTGCACCTATTTCGTTCAGACTCAATGGTTTTTTTAGATAATCATCAGCACCTAAATCAAAACCTTCTAATATGACGTTTTCTTGTGTATTGCCAGATAAAACAATAACTGGTGTCGTTTTTTTTCTGCCAATTTTTATATACTTAACTATTTTAAGACCATGCGCATTATTATCAATATCTTCTTTAGATGTATTAGAGATAGAAGAAGGTAATACAGGCATATTCATATCAACTATAACTAAATCGGGTTCAATTTGATCGTATAATTGAATAGCATCGTGTACGTTGTTACAAGTATGAACCTCAAATCCTAAATCTGTTAAATACATCTCTAAAGACAATAATACGAGTTGTTGATCATCAATAGTTAATATTTTTTTCATTTTATGTTTTTAGTTAATTATAATGCTAAATTAAGTTTAAGGAATCTTTCTTTTTAGTATTTTAGACAAACACAAATATTTGTTTCGACGAATGGTTAATTTATAACGATGCAATATTTCTAAAAATTAATTTTTGCAATTACATTTACGATATAAGTTTTATTACTAATAATGTGAGAGAACCCTCAAATAAATATCTTATTTCAGCTCTATTAATTGGGGTTATTTTTCATGGTAGTGCGATATTTTTTACCTTAGAAAATACGTATGATGCACTAATTCATCTTTTTTTTGGTAATCATTATGCTCAAAATTGGTTTGAACCTTGGGATTACAGTTGGTATACAGGTTTTAATGTAATGAGTTATCCTCCATTAGTGCATCAGTGTATAGGATTACTTTCCTACATAGTAGGGTTAAAATTTAGTTTATTCTTAATTGCTATTATAGGGGTAATATTATTTATTACAGGTATTTATAGATTTTCTTTACTTCTCTCTAATAATAGATTTGTAGCCGGATATGCGTCAATAATTACAGTAGTTTCTTCTTCGTTTGTAGAAGCTCTGCATATTTTTGGTCAACTACCCAGCATAATTGGCATTTCAATTTTAATGCATTCCTTACCTGAAATTTATTTATTTATCAGAAAAGGATATATCAAGCATTATTTTAATGCTTTATCATTGCTTGCTGTAACGGTTTGTTCTCATCATGTTACTCCTATATTTGGAATGGTTTTTTTTATTGCCCCTTTAATAGGTATGGCTATTATTGATAAAGCACGTGAATCAACCCATTCGTTCGAAGAAGTTAGAATTCAACTTTTTCTTAAAACATTAGTTAAACTTTTAAAAAGAATTATTGTATTTGGTTTTAGTGTTATTGTTCTAATTGTTGTTTGTATTTTACCTTATTGGATTAATTCTAAAAAAAATCCTATAACTCAAGTTCCAATTCCCCACGGAAGTAGGGATAATTTTATTGAAGTAACTTCATCAGGATTAGTGTTTTTTGTAATTCCTTGGGGGATATTACTATTTGTACTGCCCTATGTTTTTTATAGACTCTATTCAAAACGTTATATCTTCTTTGGTTTATCCTTAGCTATGCTAACTTTATTAGGAACAGGAGGCACTACTCCATTGCCAATTAAAATTTTAGGTTCTAATGCGTTTAATATTTTAACGTTAGACCGTTTTACATTTTGGGCAAGTATTATGTCTTTACCTATGTTTGGTGAATTTGTGTACAGATTAATTGAAGGGGATTTAAAAAAAGTTATACAAAAGAAATATGGTAGTATATATCATAAATTTATAATAGGATTATATGCTGGAGGAATTATATTTTTAGCCATTTTTACGATTACTTTGACTTATTGTAGGCCTTTACAACCTAAAAAAATTGACATGCAGCCCATTGTTAATTTTTTAAATCAGGATCAACACGATCAATGGCGTTTTTTACCATTAGGTTTTGGTGATCAAATGGCTTATTTATCTACTTTAACAAAAGCTATGACAGTAGATGGGAATTATCATTCAGCAAGACGTCTTCCAGAATTAACTTCTAGAGCGGTGGAGCGTTTAGAGAATTGTAAATTCAGAGGATTGGAAGGAATAGGGTCTTTGCAGCAATTTCTTACAGTTCCAGAAAAATATAACTTGAAATATATTTTTTCAAATGACAAATTCTATGATCCTATACTTTATTACTGTGGCTGGCATAGGATAGGTTTGTTAGAAAACGGTATTATGGTTTGGGAAAAAATTAGTGTAAAGCCTTTGTCAAAAATTATACCCAAGGATGATATTCCAAATTATTTAAAATTAATGTGGGGTATTATTCCCCTTTTTACTATTATTGTTGCTTTTGTACTTAACATACAAATGATTTGGGTACAGGCATTAAAAACGAATAATAAAAGCCTTACAAATTTTAAAGAATATGGATTATCTTACAATATATTTAATCAAAAGCTAATTAAAGTACTACATTATTGGGGAATTTTACTTTCTTGTATTATTATAGCTAGCTTATATTTATTTTATAGAGATGTAGATAAACAGCTTTCTCCTGAAAATGTAGTAAAATCCTATTATAATGATTTAGATCATAAAGACTTTAGAGGAGCTTATAAATTAACATTCCCTAAAAAAGAGTATCCTTTTTCGCAATTTATGCTTGAAATTTCTGTAAGAGACGGAATTATAAATTCGTATGCAAAACTAGATTCTATTGCTGTTGAAATAGCATTTGTTGGATCTAAAAAGGCAAAAGTTATAGCAAATACAAAATGGGTTACTCCATTAAAAATGATCTACAAAACATTTACACATTTTGTAAATAAAAAAAATGGAAAATGGTATATAGTACCTGAAAAAAAAGATATAGATATTCCTCCTGATGAGCTTTTAAGTAATAATCAAACGGAATTTTATAAACAAGGAAGAAGAAGAATTACAACTCAACAAACATATCACGAAGATGTATTGAGACAACCTGATTTAGAAATCATTTCAGCTTCACTTGTAGAAAAGAATAATAGATTTGAAATTATTGGAACACTTCAAAACATTGATAACGTTCCAGCCGATGTTATTTTAAAAGCAGATTTGTATGATCGTAATAATACAATGGTAGCTTCTTTTAATTCGAAATACACGATAAAGCATAAATTAAATCCCAAAGAAACAACTCCTTTTAAGATAGAATTTGAAGAAATAGCTTGGTTAAAAAATAGTGATATAAAACCTACTAACTTTAATCCTGATGAGTTTTCACCGAAATTTTTTAAATCAAGACCAGTTCGTTTTAACCTACATGGAGAAGGGAATGTAGTAACAACTGATTTATACAATTCTGTATCTTTAAACGAATTAGAGATAAAAGAAGGCAAAATAAAAGGAAACCTTTTTAATTTTGGAACACAAGAAGTAACAATATCTGAATTAATTATATCATACTACAATGATAAAAAAGACTTGATTTATGTAGATCATTATTTTATAAATGAAGGAATAAGAATTCAAAGAAAACAAGATTTTGATTATACATTATTGGATTTGAATAATTTAAAAATTATTAATTCAAGTATTAAAAATTGCTTTATAAATGGTATTTCAAATGAGTCAATCGCCCGATCTGTTTTTGAAAAAAATAACGGAAACGAATTAAATCAATTACAAAAAATAGAAGGAAAAGGATTTTCATTTATAAAAATAAATTTTAATAATTTTATTGGTAATCCAAGGTTATGAAACAAAAAGCATTCATACTTATTACAATTGGTTTTATCCTGTTTTGTGGGTTTACAAGTCTGTACAATTACAATACATTAAAAAAATACAGACTACTGAATCCTGTATTTAAGAGTGAAGCAGGAAAGAGTGTCTCGTTTCAATTTATAGCACCTGATAACAGTTGGCTTTTTATTAATCACTCATACGGTAAAACAATTGTTTCAGGAAAAAGAAAAGATCATTTACTTACTTTTGAAATACCTGAAATTTACACAAAAAAAACGGGAACTATTTCATGGTTTCTTATACATAAAGAAACAATTGTACTAAAAGGAAGCTTAGAGATTTGTCCTACTTTCATTTCCCCAAAACCTTTAGAAGCTTATTTAGGACCGCCAAGTACTTTGGTTGGATCGCCTCATTTTGTAATGTTTGTTACGATACCTTCAGACATTTATGATAACCCTATGCCCACTAATACAAGTGTAGACTATAAAGAGCATTTTTTTGATAATATTCAGAATAATAAAGTTTTGACAAAAAATTTGATTGCTTGGAAAAATATATTTGCACCAACAAAATCAGGTAAAATATTTTTATCTGCTACAGTTAAGACTTCCTCTACAAAAGAATTTGAGGCCTTAATTTATCCAAATATTCCAACTAATTTTAGTATTGATTATACCAGACCACATTTATTTGCCGATGGAAATCAGATAACTAAGTTATTTACTAATACAATAAAAGATAAGTTTGGAAATATTATAAGTGATGCAACTCAGGTTAATTTTTTAATAACAAATTCAAAAGGAAGTCAGTTAAGTACCCAAGGTACTACTTTAGAAGGTGTAGCCAATGCACAAATTTTACATCCTGATCATAAAGAAAAATATACGATAAAAGCATTTGTAAATGGTATGGCTGAGAGTAATGTTATAAGCGTAAATTATAAAGAGGTTACGACTAAAATACCATATCATTTTATGAATAATAGGTATTTAAAAATAGGACCTATAAAAAGTTATATGAACCAAATAGTACCAGATGGAATAGCGGTTGTTACTAAAGTGTATAAAAAGAATAAATGTATTGCAGAAATTAAAGAAAATACCTTTAAAGGTATTGCGCATTTCAATTTTCCAGAAGAAGAATTTAAAGCAAGTGAGTATTCATTTGAAATATCAGTTTTGGGAAAGACAATAAAAACACAGAAAATTTTATATGGCTATAATAAATAATAAAAATAGTTATCGTTTCATTTTAATTAGCTCTTTTATTTTGCTTAATTTATTACTACTATACGGATTAAGTTCTATAATTGCCTTTATGAACTCTGGGGCAGATAGAGCTACTATACTACATTTAGATAAAGAACCTATAAACACGTATCTTCCAAAAATTGAATGGGAAAAAAACAAAAATGAAGGAAGAGAAATAGAACCTCAAACCTTAAAAACAATAGAAAAACATTATTTATTTTCATGGTATATCAAAAACAATGCTTTGAACAAAAATATAAATACAGCTCTAGCAGATTATTTTACCCAAAATGCGTATAACCAAATATTTAATGTAATAAAAAGGAATAAATCTCAAAAGATTACAATAGATAATACTACTTTGAAACATTACATAAAATTAGAATTTTATAGTGAAGATGGACAGCAAGTCGTAATAACAGATAAAAATGTTGTGGAATTTCAAAATGTTTACCAAAACAAGAAATTTATTGCCTCTGTTAAAGACACCTCCTTATATAAAGTAATTTTACTACTAGAAGATGGTTATTGGAGAGTACGACATATTCTGAAAATGACAAAAGAACCAGAAAAAAAAACCTTAAAAGAACCAGGAATTTTTACCATTCAAAATCAAAAAATTTACAAATCAGGAGTTCCTTTTAAAATAAAAGGAATAAATTATTATCCTAAAGATTCACCGTGGGATATGTACGGAAAAAAGTATGATTCTATAGTAATCAAAAAAGACTTTAAAATTATTAAAAAAGCGAACTTAAATACAATCAGAATTTTTGTTCCGTATGAAGACTTTGGAAAAGCAGAAATAAAAAAAGATAGACTACAAAAATTAATTCAAACTATAAAAATTGCGAAGGATAATAATTTATCCGTAATTGTTACTTTATTTGATTTTTATAGTGATTATTCTATTGAAAGTTGGACACTAACACACCGTCATGCCGAAAAAATAATAACTGCCTGTAGTGAATTAGATAATATTCTAGCTTGGGATATAAAGAATGAGCCTAATTTGGATTTTGAAAGAAGAAAAAAACAAAATGTCATTCCTTGGCTAGAAAACATGATTGATTATATTAAAGAAATAGATAGCAAACATTTGATAACAATTGGCTATTCTAATAAAGAATCAGCAGAAATACTAAAAGATAAAGTAGATTTTATTTCTTTTCATTACTATGAAGAAACTAATGATTTTCTAAAAGGTTATAATGAACTAGTAAAAACATCCAAAAAACCCATAATAGTGGGTGAATTTGGATTGTCTTCAAATAAAAACTTTTGGAATTGGTTTGGAAATTCTAACAATAATCAAGCAGCATATCATAAAGTAATGCAAGAATATTTTAAGAATCATGATATTTCATTTGTCTCTTGGACTCTTTATGATTTTCCGACTGTGCCAGACAACATTTTTGAAAATAAATTTTGGATAAAAAATAAACAGAAAAACTTTGGTTTTCTGGATAAAAATGGAAATAAGAAACCTTCTTTTTCGTTTATATCACATTAATATTTTATGAAAATAAAGACAGATTTGTTTTATCATTATTTTTCGTTTACATTTTTTTATATTAAAAATTCCTGTTTTATTTTAGCATTTGAGATAATACTTGATTAAATAATGAGCTCTAAAAACTTTATATTAAGACATATTACCATGTGTTAATTGATTGATTTCATATAGATATTGATCGGCTATTTTATCCATTGTTAAAGAACTAGCCACAGTGTAATTATTATACGCTAATTCTCTTCTATAATTATCATTTTGTAAAATTTTATGAATAGCTGCTGCTAAAGATTCAACAGATTCTGAATCAAAAAACTCTCCTTTATATCCTTCTTCCTCCACAAGTAGAGCTAAATCACCTAGATTAGGCATTACAACAGCTTTCCCATAACTTCCTGCTTGATGAAGTACTCCTGAACTACCAGTAGTAGACGTATATGGAAAGACCACTACAGTGCTTTCTGTAAAAATTTTTTCTACATCTTTTTCTTCAACATATCCAGTAAAAAACAATCCTTCTACGTTAGTATATTTTTTTTGAACACCTTCCAGATAGCCTATAGTATTTGGACTATCAGTACCAGCAATCACTATTTCTATAGGATCCGTATATTTTTTTCTAATTTCTTGTACCGCGTCAATTAAAATTTCTACTTTTTTATACGTTCCAAATTTCCCAAATGCCATTATTTTTTTAGGACCTACTGGTAAATCAAAATTAGGTTGGGAAACTGTTTCAAAAGAACCATGAGGAATTAAAACTACGTTGTTTACTTTATATTTTGATTTTAAAATTTCAACATATTTACTTATAGTAACAGAGACTTTATTGGCTTTTAAGATAAAATAAGTAAGGCTAGTTCCTATACCATTGTAAATATTTTGCATTAATTTATTTTTTGTAAAACCAGCAGTATTTAAGTCAACTTGTTCAAGTATATTGTGCATTAAAACCATGGTTTTAAATCCTAATAATCGTAAAATGAAAGGTAATAAAAGACCTAACGCAGCGGGTATTTTTTTATCACCAAATTTTACAAACTGAAGATTAAACAAAACAACATCAGGTTTAGTGTTTATGACAGCTTTACAAATAGTAAAAATAATTTTGTAACTATTAAATATCCAACATTCATTTACTTGAATTTTTTGACTATTTTCAAAATCAAGTTGTTTGTTTTCTTGTGTTTTGTCACACATTAAAATTAGCTCAGAAACTTCATCTTTTTGAACAAAATTTTTCACTAGATGATATCCATATTCGTTAAGTGTAACCTTGCTAGGAGGAAATGATGTTATAACTGCTAGTTTCATAGTTTGTTTTACTGTAGTTTATTGTTGTGTTGTATTAATAATAAATATGTAATTATACATTATTTGTTCTTATGGTTTTAAATTTAACATTAATAAAGGAATAAATCATTTGAAATAAAAGTAAAAAAAACATGGAAACTATCTGAACATGTACTACTTGATCCAAGGATTTATGATAAAGAGTAATCAATATAATTTGCACAAAACCAAAAAAAGCCGAAATAAAAACAGGAATATAATTATTGATTGACAAGTAGTAATAAGTCAAAAGATTGGCAATAACAAATATTGTAGTAGCTAAAGCATATTTCCACAAAATAGAAGCAATAACTAAATATTTTTGACCAAACATTATTAATAAGATTTCTTTTGAAAAAAGGGCAGAAAAAATAATTATAATGAATGATAATACAACGATATAAAAAACATAATTTAATAATACACTTTTTGTTTCTTCCCCTTGTTTTTTTAATAATATGACTTTGGGTAATAATAACATTATAAACATCCAAGAAACAAAATAAATGACTCTTCCTATTAGAGCAATAGATGAATATAAACCTGCTTCATAATTTGGGAAATAATGTTTAACCAAAATAATATCACTATTATTAATAATAATTTGAGTAAATTCATAAAAAGCGGTTATTAAAAAAAATAATCTTACTTCTTTAAACCAATTAGAGATTTTAGTATTGTGAAAATAATTTAGTAAATCCACTTTTTTATAAGGAAATAAACCACAAATTATGGATATGAAAATACCTGATGCTACAATATTAGGTACAGCTGATTTTGGAAATATAAATAATAATACATAGGTAACTATTAACCTACTTAACATTTCATACAAATAAGATTTTGATAGATTATAAAAATAACTTTTACCTTGTTCTATTCCGCGCTTTATACTCATTAAAAAATAAAAAGGAATAACACAACCAAAGATTGCAAACATTGTATTGGTTTGAGTCTGAAATATTTTTTGAAAATTTTCTGAAAAAAGGAAAAATAAAGAACCTATTATAAGTCCTAGAATAACAGCAATTTTATTAAAAAATACAATCAAAGCCCTGCGTTCATCCTCTTGTAAAGTAACCGTAAACTTAGTCGTAGCTATTTGAAAAGTCATACCTAAAAATGATAAAACTAATAAAAGCGTAATTAAAATGGCAGTATCAGCAAAAATTTGAGGACCTAAAATTCTTCCTAAAACTAAATTGTATAGATAGTTTCCTAAATTAACAATTAGCATTACAAACATAAAATACCTGTCCTTACTTAATGTAAGTGATGAAAAGATCGTTTTATTTAAGGATAATACCTTCATTATATATGATTTCACAAGTTTACTTTTCTTAGAATGTGATTAATTTTTTCATCGTTAAACATTTTTTCAATTTTTTTGCTTTTTGAAAATATCCGAAATACAACATGTTCTGTAATTGCTTTTTTATATAATTCATATAAAGCACGTACACATGTTCGATCAATTTCTTGATTTTTTTCAAATAAAATTTGAATCTCTTTAGGATGAGTTCCTATTAATGAATTGAAATAATTTATTACAGAGTTTACATTTTGTGCCCCCATATTTCCATTTATTTCATAAACACCTGAATTGTAAGTGATTTTAAGTGACATAATTAATGATTTTAAAGTTCATACTCCGTTTGTTTTACAAATTTCTAAATAGACCAAAATAAAAGATCTCTTTTTCGACGAATAACCATTTACTTTAGTTTAAATTACGATGAATTATGATTAACTTAGTGATATAAAACATTATATCTATGTTAAGTTTTGTAAAGTATATCAGTGTTATGATTTTTACCTGTCATTGTTTTTCTCAGGAAATGACATCTGGGTTTAATTATCTTGAAAAAGGAAATTTTGAAAAAGCAGAAATCTTCTTTAAGGATATACTTAGTAGTTATCCAGAAAATAAAACAGCTAGAATATGTTATGCAAGAGCCATAGGATTGAATAAGAAACCAGAAGAAGCCCTAATCTTGTTTCAAAAATTACTGGATGATTATCCCAATGATTATGAAATTAAGTTAAATTATGCTGAATCAATGCTGTGGAATAATAAATTCATAGAAGGAAAAACATACTATGAAAATTTAATAGACTTAGATTCAAAAAGTTTTCCAGCTGCTTTAGGATATGCAAATTGTCTTTCTAATTTGCGGGAATATGAAAAAGCATTATCCTATGTAGATCAAGCACTAGAATTGTCAAAAAATAACCCCAATGCACTTATTTCTAGAAAATACATACGATTAGGATACGCGGATCAGTTATCAAAGAAAAATAAAATACAGGAGGCTTTAAAATTGTTAGATAATAATCTAATAGACGATCCTGAAGATAGAGAAACACTTCTTAATAAAGCAAATTTATTATTGATAAAAAAAGAGTATTCAAAAGCTGAAAAGACTTATACGAAATTAAATAAAACTCAAAATGATTCTATAATTTCTCTTAATGGAGTAGCGTTAACGAATCATTTAAATAATAAAGAGAAAAAAGCATTACGTTTTACTTTAATGGCTTTAACCAAATCACATAAATCTTCAGATAATACATTAATTTATCAAACAACGGAAAGATATATTCAAGCTCTAATATGGAATAAAAAATATAAAAAAGCTCAAATTGAAATTAATGATTTTAAAGAAAAAACACAAAATAGTGTGCAAAGTATTGCTCTACAAGCAATGTTAAATATTTACAAAAACAATTTTTTAGAAGCAATTAATGAATACAAAAATCTTTTAGTAAAAGATTCAACCTCATTTGACGGAAATTTAGGAATAGCAAATGCCTATTATGCAAATGATCAAATTAAAGAATCATATAATGCTGTAAATAAAACATTAACCTTTTTTCAAGAACAAAAAGACGCTAATGTTTTACTGAATAAAATAAAAGAAAAGTTCTCTTCTTCTATGGAAGAAAAAATTAGTTATTCCTTTGATAATAATAAAAATACAGCTATTTCTTCTTTAACGACGATAAATGTTCCTATTAATTTGAAAACCTCTTTAATAGGTAAGTATACTTATAGAAAAACGCAAAATACAACAAATGATCAATTAGCTAAATCAAATGATTTTATTTTGGGTATTCACTACGAATTTAAGCCTAAATTAATTTTGACAGCATTAGGAGGATTGACAACCGTAAATTCATATTCTCAAAACTATGTACAATTTTTAGGACAGGTTTCCGTAAAACTAAAGCCATTTAAGTTCCAAGAGATAGAAGGAGGTTATTTACGTGAAATTCAAAATTTTAATGCGGAACTTATGGGCAGAAAGATTGTAAATAATCATTTATATATGAATTATAGTATTTCCACAAATTTTAACCTAGGTGGTTTTATTCAATATTTTAGAACTCAACAAAGTGATGATAATAATCGTAATCTCTTATTTACCTCATTATATTATACAGTATTATCAAAACCTACTATTAAGACTGGAATTAATTATCAATTTATTAATTTTAAAGAACAAAAACCTCTTTTCTATTTCAGTCCTTTAAGATTTAATGCGTACGAAATTTTTACTGACATAATTAGAGATGATAAAACAATAGATTTAAAAGGGACTTTTTATCATTTTATTGTTGCAGGAGGAACACAGTTTATAGAGAATAATAAAAATCAACTGACTTATAGGTTACAAGGCAAAATAGGTTATAAATTTAGTCCTCGTTTAAACCTACATTTGTATAGTTTAAAGAGTAATATAGCATCAAGTACAGCTGCAGGGTTTACTTATACTGAAATAGGTTTTGGATTTAAATGGTTATTTGCAAAGTCCTTAAATGAAAAAAGGCTGTCCAAAAAGTAATAAATCAACATCCGGTTGGAGGAGTCTCATAATCAATATTATGTGATTTCTCCCTTTGGTCGAAATGATGGCAAGATTGCGAACTTTTTGGACAGTCTTCTTAAAAGAATATTTCAATACTAATTAATCAGTAGTTTAGCCATTTTATATTCATTATTAGGATTTACAATTTTACAAAAGTAAACACCTCTAGATAATTCTTTTTTAGATAAAGAAATAGAGTTAAATCCAGCATTTGCACTAACATCAAATTGCATTACAATTTTTCCTAATTGATTTATAATTTGAACAGTCATAGAACAGGTCTCACTTGCTATTAATTCAATACTGGCTTCATGGCTTACTGGGTTAGGATAAATTGCTATTTCTAATGATTCATCATGAACTAAAGTATTATTTTTTGAAAAACGAATATCTTCCAATGTTAATTCTTTTAGAACTTCTTGGCCATTTGTTGTAGACATGATAAAAACAATTGTTTTAAGATCGTCTAATTTTATTTTATCAGACATACCAATTAAGGATGAAATAGGTAAACTAAATTCTTTCCAATTATTAGTTAATTTTACATTGATATAAGGTTGATTTTCCCAATTTGAAACACTTGCTTTTATAAAACGTATTTCTAAATTACCATTCCCTTTGGCTTTAAATTTAAAACTTTTATAATCGGATAAATCAATTGCTTTAAATCGAGGTGTTAAAGCACGATAAACACTTATATAGTTAGATACTTTTGCACTTAAACTTACATTTCTTTCAATTGGAAATTCATCATTTAAAGTTTTATAATTATCAGGTTGGATTTGATAGTTTAGAACGGTTGTACCTTTAGCAGAATTATCTAGTCCCCAAGGACCATCAGATAAAAATAAATCGTCTGGTACGGGGGTATTTTTACCAATTCTCATACCTATGTCAAATAAAGAACCAATAGGATAATCATGTTGTACTAAGAACTTTTTGTCTAAATTAATAGTTGTAGTAAAATTTTCAAAAGTTGAGGTTTCGGAAAGTCTTTTGCCACCGTCAAAATCTACATTTTGAACGCCAGAAGGATTAATGATATCTAAATATAGTTTTCCATTAGAATATTTACCTTTTTTAACAAATACAGTTGGCGGATTGGAAACATTATATTCTGTAATGGTTTTTTGATTATTTATTAATGAGATTAACTCAGCACCTAGTTTGTATAAATTATCTAGTGAGTTTGTCCAAATTTGAAAATTATAATACGAAGTGTTTTGTTCATATTTATCTAGATTCCAATGACTATCTATTGAAAAATTATTTTCATTATTAGTCAATCTAGCGGCTAAACTCATTGAGTACTCAATATTTCCGTCGGGATTTTTTATGATAGAACGTATAAAATTATGTTCATTTAATTGTATAGTAGAAACAGATAAAATTTCAGCACCTAACAATCTATCACAAATATATTTGGTATGTTCATAAACACTATTTTTCGTTTTGATAGCAATTATACTACCAATAGTTTTATTCTTTTTAATATAATCTACAGAGTAAATATCAGTTGCATTTGTAATTTGAGTTAAATCAAAAGGAGTAGATTCAATAACCGAATCTTCGTTAATTATTTGTAGAGGGATAAAAGATTGAAGAGTAAAGTTGTTACTTTTATTTGCATAACGAGCATTTTTTTCTATTCTAGCAGCCTTGCTACGATCAAAAGTATAATTGGTTTTTACTCTGTTATAGTTACGTTTATTAATAATGTCTCCCAATCTGTTATTACTTTCTAAACCACCATTATTACCTCCAGAAGTTTCATCTACAACGGGACAAGATCCCATTCCAGAGCAAGAAGGGTCATCACAATCAACTAGTCCGTCTCCATCATCATCTATTCCGTTTGTACAATCTTCTTGTAATACTGCAGCTGTAGGACAACGCGCTCCATCATTACTAGAACTAGATGGACCAAAAGCAAATAAGTTTGAATTAATGATGTTTGAACCTGTTAAATTTTGAACGTTTCTAATAATATAAATAGTTCCAGTATCATTTGATGAAACATAAAAATTGCCATCTACATCAAAATAGACAGCTCCATACGTATAATTTAATCCAGCCATAATAGGTACTTCTCCTAAACTTTGTACACTTCCAGTTGTAGGAGTAATTCGATATAAAATGTTTGTACTTTTTTCTACAGTGTATAAGTTTCCATCAACAGCGTTAAAGGCCCAATCAAAAACGTTTATAGAGGTACTGAGTGGATAAGAGGTAATATACTGTCCGTAGGTTGCGGAATTTGGGTTTACATCTATTTGATAAATGAAGCTACCTATTTTTAAAAAATACACTCCATCGGAACGAATATCTCCAACAAATCTACTGCCTGTGGGTAATTCAGGTATGTAATACGAAGTCGTTTGAAAATCAGAACCTATTCGTACAATCGTATTTGCAGGAGTACTTAAGGATCCCCACATATAGCCATCAGTAGGGTTATACCCTGCGGCATTAATTGTACCTGGAGTAATATCAGTTGCTATTAAGGTGGCTGTACCTGATGATAGATTTATAGCGTATAAGTCATTCATTTGAAACAAGTAAGCATTGTAATTACAATTAAAAGGCTGATTTTGACTAAATGAAGATAGATTAGCAAGGGTTAAAATAATTGCTAATCCATATTTTACTGATGATAAAACACTATTTTTCATGACCTTACTATTTTAATTTGTTAGTAAAGTTATAAACAAGATCAGTAATTAATTTTGATTTTTGTTTGTTGTATATAAAGTATAGATAAAATGTAATTATCTATAGATGAATGAGATGGTGCTAAAGTAAGTTAAGTCTGTTTATTAATTCAGGTCTATTAGAGCGGCTAACGGGTATTACTTCTTTTCCTATAAGAACACTGTTATCTTCAATATCTATAATTTTTTTTACATTTATTATGTAAGAACGGTGTACTTTTAAAAATAAACTCTGAGGTAGTTTATCTTGAATTTTTTTGAGCGTTGAGTGAACGGTATAGTTTTTATGTTCTGTTTTGATGATAATGTAATCTCCTTTAGCTTCAATTAGATTAATAGATTGAAAATTAATTTTTATAAGCCGTCTATCAATATTTATATAAAAATCGTTAGATTCATTTTGAATAAGAATAGAGTTTTCAGCTTTTGTAATAGGATTTTCTTGTTTTATAGATGAGGATTTGAATTTTTGAATGGCTTTGTCAAGACGTGCTTGAGTAATAGGTTTTACAATATAATCTACTATACAATCGTATTCAAAAGCTTCTATTGCATAATTTTTATCAGATGTAATTAAAATTATTTTAGGAGGATTTTTAACGGTTTGTATAAAATCAAAACCTGTAAAATCAGGCATGTGAATATCAAGAAATATTAAATCTACAGAATTTTGATTTAAATATTTCATGGCTTGAATTGCATTAGAAAACTCTTCAACAATATTCATTTCCGAATAATTAGAAACCATTTGGTAAATTATGGTTCTTGCTAAAGTTTCATCATCTACAATAATACAATTCATTCATTAAGTTAATTGATCAACAAATTGTTGCATAGCATCTAAAATAGCCTCAAATTCTAGTTGTAAATCTGTTGATTGTTTCAGTAAATTTATTTCAAACTCTTCAGCAAGATAATAACTTTTTTCCATTCCTAAAACAGAAATTTTATGTTTAAGTTTATGTACAGAAGAAGCTGTTTGTTGGAATTTTTTGGCGGTTATGTTTTCTTTATAAGTATTGATTTCTTCTGGTAATTCTTGTTTTATTACGGAAATTATTTTTGTTCTAAATACATCGTTATCTCCTGATAATTGTTTGATATAGCTTTCGTTAGGTTGTTCCATGTTGTTTAGATAAAGTAAAATAAAATGTTGATCCTTCATTTTCTTGGCTTTTTACCCAAATTTTCCCTCTATAGAAAAGTACGATTTTTTTTACAATAGACAAACCTATACCTGATGAATTGTTATCGTTTTCTAATTTGGTAAAAACATTAAATATTTTATTGAAATATTCTGGACTAATTCCTTTTCCATTATCTTTTATATAAAAAAGATAATTTTCTTTTTGGTCTTCGTAACCTATTTCAATAATTCCTTTTTCTTTATTCATTGAATTTAAGGCATTATCTATTAAGTTTTGAAAAATTTGCTTGAATCTAATCGTATTTCCATAAATTTTTGGAAGGTCTGAGGAAATGTACACTTTAGTATTTAAAGGAATATGGAAACTTTTTAGTACTTCTTCACAAAGTATATTAAAATCAACTAATCTATCACTGGTTTCTAGTTTATCAATAGTAGAATACTCTAAAATTCCTTTGATTAAGAGATCCATTTTTTCTACATTGACTAATACTGAGTTTAGGGAGTTTAGACAATCATTTCCTATTCTGTCTTTATTATCTTCAATGAACCAACTTACTAGTGTATGTATGTTTCTTAAAGGGGCTTTTAAATCATGTGAAACTACATGAGCATACTCGTTTAATTCTTGGTTTTGTTCTTCTAAATCTTTTAATAAGGTTTCTCTTTGTTTGTTTATGGAAATAATTTCTATGGTTTGTTTTTTTAATTTTTCTACAAGATCTTTCTCATTTTCTATTTCATTTAGTGTAGACTTGATAGCCATTGAATTAATAATTTCCTCAAGATTTTTATTGATTTCTTTTAAATTAATTGTTTCAAGCCTTAATTTATCATTTGCTTCATAGAGTTCATCAGAACTTATTTTCATAGCTCTTTGAGACATTTTTAATTGCTCGTCATAATTGTTGTATGAATCATTAATAGCATTAATAAAATCCTGATTTAGTAATAAATCGGTACCTTCTTTTTTTAAGTATTTGTCTATTTGTCTACTTAGTAGAGGATTCATTATTCACTTATTAAGGTTAAAGTCATGGTTTGATTATGCAGTTCACAGCCAGTATTTCGATCAAAAGGAGCTATTTCGCCATAGGAATAAAAACCACTGATGACAGCTTGATTACCAATTGTTTTTTTTACTTCTTCAATTTCTTCTTCTACTCTTTGATCCATTACTAATTTTCTACCGATACAACTGACTAATAACGCAAATTCAGGTTTATTTATTCTATTTTGCATTGCTTCTTGAGCTGCTTTTTGTGCCCCTTCTGAGAGACCGTCTACTGATGTCATCATCAATTGCACTTTAGAATTGATAGGAACATCACCTGCGAGTGTCATAGAATGATTATCTTCATTTATATTTAATACGGTTCTTACTACGGCTCTTTCTTTATTTTCTGCTTTTACATGTAATGGATATAACAATGCTGCTTTAGGTAGTTCGTTTGCTTTGTCGCCAAGATATTTTCTATAAAGTTCTAGAGCAGGTTTGTCATCTATTTCATATAAAATATTGGCATCAGATTTTGTAATTAATCGTTCAGGACCAAATGTGAGCCAACCACCATGGCTAGCTACTGATATTTCTAATGTTTCTCCATATAACCCAATTAAAATCACTTCTCCTACTTTTGGATCTTCTTTATAGGAGGCAAGTGTTTTTTGAAATCGATCATCATCTCCGCAAATTCCTCCAGAAATCGGAATATTGTGAAGCATTATAGATTCAATGCCTGCTATTAATGAATTACCATTAACAAAACTACCTTCGGATATTACGATCAAATGTTTTAGTTTTTCTTTAGGTATATCCTGAGATAATTTTTTACCTAGTTGATAAACATCTAAATTATATTCTTTGATGTTGCCATTTTTTATAATAAAAGTAGATTTTTCAAATTCTATGGCGGTAATATGAACCGTATTATTTATTACGTTCGTATCAATAATTTCTCCCGAGGTAGAACCAAAAACTAAATGTTCATAAGGAAATTCTTTTCTGATTTTTTCTATAATTTTAGGGTCTTCTAATAGTTGTCTATTGCCAAAAACTAAAACGAAAGGATTTTTTAATTCTTGTTTAGAAACTACATAATTCCATTCAAGATTTTTTTCTAGAAATGCTTGTACTATCTTCATCGTATTAGTTTTGGGATCTTAATAAAAAAAGTGGTTCCTATATTTTCTTGACTTTCAAGCCATATTTTTCCCTTATAGTTTTCAATAATTTTTTTTACTATTGAAAGTCCTATTCCTGTAGATTTTTCGTGTTTAGTAAAAGATTGAAATATGGTAAAAATTTTATCTTGATTTTCAGGGGCTATACCAGGACCATTATCCTTTATGCTGAATAAATGGCTGTCATTAGTACCTTTATAATCTATGATTACTTTTCCTATAGGCTTATCTATATAGGTTACAGCATTACTAATTAGATTTTGAAATAATTGTTGTATTCTATACTGGTCAGCTGTAATAATTGGTAAAATAGTAGCTATAATAACTTCAACATTTTCTGGAATATGAATTATCTGAATTATATTTTGTATGATTTCATTGATATCAACTTCTTCATAAACATTTTCTAATGTGTCTATTTTAGAATAGGTCAAAATTCCTTGAATTAGATGATCCATTTTTTCAACTTTGCCTTCAATCATTTCAAGATAACTTAATGTTTGTGCACTAAATTCTTTCAGATTGTCTTCCTTGATCCAAGAAATTAATGAATGAATGCTTCTAAGAGGCGATTTTAAATCGTGTGAAACTATTTGGGCATAGTCATTGAGTTGCTGATTTTGTTTTTTGAGTCTAAGTAATAATCGTTCTTTTTGTAGTTCTAGATTTTTTTGTTGTGTAATATCTAAATGAATACCTATAGAACCCACTATATTACCTTTTGCATCGTAATTAGGACCACCACTAATAACCCAATAGCGATCGTCTCCGTTTTTAGTTTTTGCTAAAACCTCATAGGAATCAGAAATTCCCTTTTTTCTTGCTTTATTTTGATCTGCTAATAGCATCTTGCTTGTATCATTTGCCAATAAATCAGTTGCATTTTTACCAATTAGTTCATCTATGGTGTAACCACTCATCTCTAGAAATGACTGATTTGAAAAAAGAATTAGATCATCATTATCTACTTCAAGTAGTCCTAAATTCATATTTGCAATGATGCTACTATATTTTTCTTTTTCATATTTCAAGGCATCTTGATAAGACTTTTCATTGCTAATATCTTCTTCTATTGCAAAGTATTTGATTATTTGACCGTTATCATTTTTTAATGCTTGACCATGAATCCTAACCCAATATTTAGTTTTATCTTTTGTATAATTTAATATTTCACAATTAAAGGGTTCTCCTCGAGAAAGTTGTTTTTTTAAATAAGCTATAGTTTCCTTATTAGTTTCTTCACCTTGAAGGAATGCACCTGGTTTTTTTCCTATTACTTCTTGATTGTTATAACCCGTTACTTTTTCAAAACTTTCATTTACCCACTCAATTTTACCTTCCTTATCGCAAATAATGACAGCGTTTAGGTTTACTTTTGCAATAGAGGATAAGACCTGAAGTTCTTCTTTATCTTTTTCAAGTATTTTTTGTTGTTGATTGATTTTAAGAACCAATTCATTTAACTCTTGATTTTGAATTTCTTGATTTTTTAAGACATGTAATAAATCAATTAGTGGGTCATTGAAAGCAAAATCTTGAAAAGTTAGATTATTTTCAACAACCTCTTTTATAGAATTAAACCAAGGAGAGCCGGTAAAGAGATAAAAATTTCCATGTAGATTTATTTGTCCTCGAAGAATTATTTTTTTATTATGTGTATGTAATATAACTAGCTGATCTAATGTTTGTGTAAAATTATTAGAATGAATATTCTTAAAATGTGGTCTTTGAAAATTAAAGGATTCCATAAAATAAGTATCCAGTTCAATTTTGGGTAATAACTTACTTAATGTTTTTCCTAAACTTATGATTTTTAATTGGTCATCAATTAAAATATGGAAAGGAAAAATAGAATTAAACTCATCTTTGTTAAAATTGAATTGAATATTACACATAGTTCTACCAACTTATATTAAAAATCTCGTGAGTATCGCCTTTATTACGGCTTTTGATAACTTTAATTTTGACAGGAGTTTTAAATGAAATACTTAAACCTTGAATCAAACCTTTTACAAAAGCCTGTAAACCTTCTCTTACGGAGAAGTAGTGTAAGTTAAGACTTTTTTCGGAAATATCCGATACTTTAAATTCAGGAGGAGTTAGATTAGGATAAATAAGCATGACTCTATTATGGAATAGAGGAAGATTAATTAAAAAATCTTTTAAAGAAGTGCCTCCTGATTCCATCAAACCTTGGTATTTCTCCTGTGTTGTTTTTAAAACCCACCATTCTCCAAAAGTTGTGAGAGCTTCATCAATTGTTGTGTTTAACTCTTTAGCAGTCGTATTTGCTAATTTATAAGTTACATCATCATCATAAGATTGTCCACTTATAAAATAATCTTGGTTAATACCACTTTTATTTCGGATCTCATTCCATTTTTGTTCTCCAAAATTTGATATGATTAAATCTTGAATAGCTTTATTTACAATTCCATACATAAAAATCAATGTGAAATTAATTCATTACGACTCCAATACTCAAAAAGAGATTGAACTTTTTCAACATATTCATCATATTTTAGAGGCTTAATAATATAGCCTGCTATTCCTATTTTGTAACATTCTAATAAATCTTTGTGGTTACTAGAGGTAGAAAGGATTATAGAGGGTATATATTTTAACCTTTCGTCTTCTTTTAAGATTTTTAGAAATTCAATCCCATTTAATTTTGGCATGTTTAAATCTAACACGATTATATCGGGTAAAATGTCTTTGTTTTTTAAAATATCTAGGGCTTCGACACCATTATTTGCTTCAATAACTTTATGGACTAGATTTAATGAGTTAATTACCCTGTTGAATTTCATAACCTCAATTTTATCATCTTCTAAAAGAAGAATGTTTAGTAATTTTTTCATTCCCAAAAATTTATTTAATAAAAATTATTGCAGTAAACATTCAAAAGTAATGATTTGATGAAGGTTGTGGAATCTTATTAGTTGATTGGTTATCATAAAAAGATTAATAACACGAATGTATCGACGAAGATTAAATTATATATATCGTTTTTTGAATGGATAAGAATTTATTATTAATGGCATAAATCGTTGTTTAATGCTCATTACGTTTTATATAGAAATACTAAATAAGAGTATTCCTTAAAATAATTAATATTTTGATTGTAGAGTTTTAATGTTTACAGTAGTGATAATATATCTCTAATGGATTCAATTGCTTTAAAGTTGGTGTGTTTAATTTCAAAATCAATTTGTTCGTAGGTCCAAGTAGTGTGATAAGGAATATGCACTCCGTAACCTCCTATATTTAATACAGGCAATACATCTGATTTTAAAGAATTGCCAATCATCATAAAATCTGAAGCTTGTACATCTAATCTTCCTAGCATTTTAGTATAGTCAATCTCTGTTTTATCCGTCATTACTTCAATGTGATGAAAATAATGACCTAATCCTGAATCATGTAGTTTGCGGTGTTGGTCTTTTAAATCACCTTTTGTGGCTACAATTAATTTGTATTTATCTTTTAATTCTTCTAGTACGTTTTCTACTTCTGGGAGTAGTTCTACTGGTTTTAGTAATAAGTCTTTTCCTATTTGGAGGATTTTATTTGTAATATTTCCAGAAATTTGATTTTGAGTTAATTGTAAGGCTGATTCAATCATAGAAAGAGTGAAGCCCTTAATTCCAAAACCATATAGAGGCAAATTTTTAATTTGATTGTTTAGTATTAATTGTAAAATTTCTTGATGCGAGGCGTAGCTGTGAAATAAAGTACAAAATTTTTCTTGCGCTTCGTCAAAGTAAGGTTCATTGTGCCATAAAGTATCATCTGCATCAAAAGCTATTATTTTAGGAGCCATGTTTGAATTATTTAAAGAGTTTTCAAAAATAAAATATTTTAAATGAAAAACTCCCTCATTTGGAGGGAGTTTTAATTTTATCAATCAAATCAAACATAGGACAACGTTTGCATCTTTTTGATTCTTTTTTCTTGTATTTTTCACAACATTTTGACTTGCACTTTTCAGCTTTTTTGTGTAATCTTTCTAAAGCTTTTTCGTGATTGTCCTTGTTTTTATTTTTTTCTTTTTTGCTCAAAACAAGCGTTATTTGGCTTCATTATTTTTATTTGTTATTTGAAGTATGTCTCTATCAAATAAATACAAACCACCTTTGTCATCACCTATCATGTTTATTTTGTCTAGAATAGATTTTGCTTGTGCTTCTTCCTCTATTTGCTCTGCTACATACCATTGTAAGAAATTATGTGTTGCATAATCTTTTCCTTCAAAAGTAATGTGTACTAAATCATTAATTGAATCAGATACAAATAATTCATGTTTATACAATTCTTCAAACATTTCTTGAAAAGTGTTGAAGGATGTTTTTGGCATTTTTAAATCAGTTATTAAGGCATGCCCTCCTCGTTCGTTTACATATTTTACTAATTTAAGCATGTGCATACGCTCTTCATCAGATTGTAAATACATAAAACGGGCAATTCCTTCAAAGCCATGTATTTCTGCCCAACAAGCCATAGATAAATATACTTGTGATGATTCGGCTTCTATTCTAATTTGCTTATTTAACGCGTCTTCAATATTCTTTTGTAACATAAAAATAGGTTTGTTTACCAAGCAAAGGTACGAAAAAATGTTAGGTTATAATTAGGTTACTTAATTTTCTTAATTATTTCCTTTAGATGAAATATATGAGAGTATGTCTTTTTTTAATTAAAAATGAGAGGAATAATTAATAATTGAAATGAATAAATTCCTCAATATGTTTTGTTATTCCTTATTCTATGTAATGTTAGGTTTTACATATATTTTTTAAAAGAGAAAAGGGTATTCTAAAAAAGTAATCTTATTATGTCTATCATAAAGAGAAATGATTTAGTTTTTATGCTGTAATTTCTCTTGTACTTGAAACGATGAACGAAAATTTGAATAATTATTTTTAGAAAACCCTTTATCTGTATTTTGAAATTTGTGTATTAAGCTATTGTGGCTCCGTTTTCAACTCCTTCATTTTCAGGATTTACAAAAACTAGTTTGCCTTCCGTGTTTTGAGTTAATAAAAGCATTCCTTGACTTTCTACGCCACGTAAAGCGCGTGGGGCTAGATTTACTAAAACAGTTACACGTTTACCAATCACTTCCTCTGGTGTAAAATGTTCTGCAATTCCTGAAACAATTGTACGAATATCAATTCCTGTATCTACTTTTAAAACTAACAATTTATCAGCTTTTGGCATTTTTTCGGCTTCGATAATAGTTCCTACACGTAAATCTATTTTTGAAAAATCATCAAAAGTAGCGGTTTCTTTTTGAGGCATAATGTTATTTTTTGTTGAAGCTTTTTCAGCAGCATTAGCTGTTTTGGTTGCTTCTAATTTGTCAATTTGTTTTTGTATTTCAGTATCTTCGATTTGGGCAAATAAAACATCTGTTTTTTCAGTCAAGATGAGGTGTCCTGCGGGTAATAAATCTGATGTTTTAGCCACTTTGTTCCAATCTAGTTGCTCTAGATTTAAGATTTTAGCTAATTTATTAGCTGTAAAAGGTAAAAAAGGTTCAGTTAATACACGTAAAGCAGCTGCTATTTGTAGAGCTACATACATTTGTGTTTTTACTCGTTCTGGATCTGTTTTAACCATTTTCCAAGGTTCCTCATCAGCTAAATATTTATTACCTAAACGAGCTACATTCATCATTTCACCTAAAGCTTCTCTAAATCTATAACGTTCAATAGAAGATGCTATTACGGCTGGATAGGCTTTTAATTCAGTTAATGTTTGTTCATCAACTTCTGTAAAAGTATTTGGAGTAGGAACAATTCCGTTGTAGTAGTTGTTAGTTAAAACAACTACTCGATTAATAAAATTTCCAAAGATGGCTGCTAGTTCATTATTGTTTCTTGCTTGAAAATCTTTCCAAGTAAAATCATTGTCTTTTGTTTCTGGAGCATTAGCAGTTAGAGCATAACGTAATACATCTTGTTTTTCTGGAAAGTCAGATAAATACTCATGTAGCCATACCGCCCAGTTTTTAGAAGTAGATAATTTATTTCCTTCTAGATTTAAGAATTCATTAGCGGGTACATTATCGGGTAAAATGTAATCTCCATGTGCTTTTAGCATGGCAGGAAAAATTACACAATGAAAAACAATGTTATCTTTTCCTATAAAATGAACCAATTTAGTGTCCTGATCTTTCCAATACGGTTCCCATTCTTTACCTTCTTTTTGTGCCCATTCTTTAGTAGAGGAAATATAGCCAATAGGAGCATCAAACCAAACGTATAATTTTTTACCTTCAGCACCTTCTACAGGGACATCAATCCCCCAGTCTAGGTCGCGTGTTACTGCTCGAGGTTTTAATCCGTCATTTAGCCATGAACTTACCTGACCATATACATTTGATTTCCAGTCATTTTTATGTCCCTCAATAATCCATTCTTTTAAAAAAGTATCATATTGATCTAAAGGTAAAAACCAATGTTTTGTTGATTTTAGAATAGGTGTTGTTCCTGTTATAGTTGATTTTGGATTGATTAAATCCGTTGCATTTAAAGAAGTTCCACATTTTTCACACTGATCACCATAAGCCTCTTCATTAGCACATTTAGGACAAGTTCCCGTTACAAATCGGTCTGCTAAAAATTGTTGTGCTTCTTCATCAAATAGTTGATCTGTAGTTTCCTCTATAAATTTGTTTTCCTCATACATTTTTCTAAAAAAAGAAGAAGCCGTTTCATGATGTATCTTTGCAGAAGTTCTTGAATAATTATCAAAAGAAATTCCAAAGTCTTCAAAAGATTTACGAATAATTCCGTTGTATTTATCAATTACTTCTTGTGGAGTAATACCTTCTTTTTTAGCTTTCATAGAAATAGCTACACCGTGTTCATCACTTCCACAAATGAAAACCACATCTTTTCCTTGTAAACGTAAGTATCGAGCGTAAATATCCGATGGCACATATACCCCAGCTAAATGACCAATATGAATAGGACCATTAGTATAAGGTAAGGCTGCTGTAATTGTATATCTTTTTGGATTTATTATCATAGTAAATCAATTTTTTAAAAACGATTTGAAACAAGTATAAATTTAAGGCTACAAAAATACTATTCTATTTTGTATTCAGATAAAAAAAGCATGATATAAAATAAAAAACTCAATTTAAATGTTTGAAAAGATTATTAAGAAGATACGATTTTAGCACTAATACTATTTAAACATAAAATATACTGGATTAAAAAGTAAAATTCTCGATCTGTTTTTTTATTTTAAAACAACCCTAATAAACGGTTGAGTATATAATTGAAATCATCATTAGTTCGAGCGCGCATCGCATCGAGAATCAAGACTAATTTTTAGATACTGCATTAAAAAAGTGTCTAAATCAACATACAGTTTGTCACTCCTACGTAAATAGGAGTCTCATAATAAATATTATGTAATTTCTCCCTTTGGCCGTAATGAAAAGATTGCGAACTTTTTGGACAGTCTCAAGATTAAAAAAATAGTATTATGAGGAAATTTCAAAGTTTAAAAGGTATAATATTTTTTGAGAATATTTTATATAAACAGAAAATATTTATCGAATAAAGAAGATAAGATTAATATAAGTAAATATTTCTTCATACTTATTTGTTTCGGTTTATTAGTTAGTTTTGCAATCTATAAGTATTTTTCAGAAAACATGAAATTTCATCTTTTATTTTTTTTAATTTTTTATTGTTCTTATTCACAAAAAAATATGATTACACCACCTTATTTAAAGAAAGGAGATACCGTAGCTATTGTGGCTACAGCTCGTAAAAACATAGATGATAATTTAAAACCCGCAATAGAATTGCTAAAAAGTTGGGGATTAGAAGTTAAGATAGGTAGTACAATTGGCTTAGACTTAAATCAATTAGCAGGAACAGATGAGCAACGCGCAAAAGATTTTCAAGAGCAATTAGATAATCCAAATATTAAAATGATTTGGTGTGTACGCGGGGGGTATGGAACTGTAAGAATGATTGATTTGTTAGATTTTACTAAGTTTAAGCAAAATCCAAAATGGATTGTAGGTTTTAGTGATGTAACCGTTTTACACAGCCATCTAAATACAATGGGATATAAAAGTATTCATGGTATAATGCCAGTAACTGTGGCTAAAGCAACCAAAGAAGCGAAAGAATCTATGCGAATAGCACTGTTTAATGATGAGCAATTAGAATATACAATTTTGCCGCATTTTATGAATCGTTTAGGATTGGTTAAAGGACAATTAGTAGGAGGGAATTTATCCATTTTGTATAGTTTATTTGGATCTGCTTCAGCGATTGACTGTACAGATAAAATTTTATTCATAGAAGATCTTGATGAATATTTATATCATATTGATCGTATGATGATGAACTTGAAACGCAATGGATGTTTAGAAAGTATTAAAGGAATTGTTGTAGGAGGAATGACCAAAATGAAAGATAATGAAATTCCTTGGGGTAAAGATGCCTTGCAAATCGTGGAAGATGTAACAAAAAAATACAATATTCCTATTATTTACGAATTTCCAGCAGGTCATATAAAAGATAACAGAGCATTGATTCTTGGATCAGAAGTAGTATTAGATGTTAACAAAGAATGTTCTAAGGTTATTTTTAAACCATAATAATAGAAGTAATTATTGTTAATAAAAATAAAAGGTATGGCAGAACATAACGAAATAGGTAAACAAGGAGAAAAAGCCGCAGTTGAGTATTTGCTTCAAAACAATTATGAAATTTTAGAACAAAATTATCAAGCTAGAAAAGCTGAAATAGATATTATTGCACGTAAAGACAATTGGTTAATTGTTATAGAGGTTAAAACTAGAACTTCTGTTGACTATGGTAATCCTGAAGATTTTGTTAATAAAAAGAAAATAAAATTATTGGTAAAAGCAATAGACGAGTATGTTCAAGAAACAAATTTAGATCTTGAAATTCGTTTCGATATTATAGCAATAATAAAAAAAAATGAAGTTCACACAATAGAACACTTAGTTGATGCGTTTTATTATTTTTAATAAAAGGTGAAAAAACAAACAATAAATTATATTTGATAAAAAATTTGTATTTATTTTGTGAATTATAAATATATTTGCATACTGTGAGGTTATTTATTTTACATTATATATTCTAAAAAACAAACTAACAATGAGTGAAAATTAAAATTTAAATTCCCCAGAAATGAAAACAATTTCTTCTGTAGTAGAAAACTACATCAGGTCTAAGCCATTTTTATTAAATGCGTTATCGCAAGGTATTATCAATCTTACTTCTTTAGCAAGATTAATCACAGAAGAGCTCGAAGCTGAATTAGGAAAAGATGTAAAACAAGGTGCTATTATTATGGCTCTGAAAAGACTATCGGAAGATTTAAGCTTTCAGGTAAACCATAAGATTACAAAGGTTTTAAGAGAAATCGGTGAAATAACAGTTCGTTCTTCTTTGAATGATTATACGTATTTAGTTTCTGATAGTATTTTTCAAAAACAAGCCGAGTTAATAACTGAGCTTAATAAACGACAAGATGTATTTTTTACTTCTTCGAGAGGTGTTAATGAAACGAACATAGTTGTTAGTGATTCTGTAAGTGAACTCGTTGATAAATATTTTAAGGATGAAAGATTAACTCAAAAATTAGAAAATCTTTCCTCTATAACTGTTAAACTTCCTAAAGAAAATACTGTTACCCCTGGTATTTATTATTTTATTTTCCAGCGCCTTGCTTGGGAGGGTATTATTATATATGAAGTTATTTCTACCTCTAATGAATTTACAGTATTAGTAGATGATAATGTAGTAGATAAAGCCTTTAAAATAATTAAAGACTTAAAGTTAACGAAATAGAATTTTTCAACTAAGTAAGTGATTTCATCTAACTCATCAAGAAAATTTTCTTTTCTTGATGAGTTTTTTACCTTTTTTGAAATTTAAGATATTTTTCTAAATCATTTGAATTAACTCTAATGCTTTTTTGATAGATTTTACATTTTCGAAAGTTAACAATAAACGAAGCCCGTTTTTAGTTTCTTTTTCCTTCATTTTGCAAAGATTTGCATTTTGTTGTATAAATTGTAAGACTTTGTGAAAACGGGAAGATTGATAGTAATCACTTTGTTGATCTCCTACAAAATAACAAACCAGTTTACCTTGTTTTAATACTATTTTTTCAATTCCTAAATGAGTTGCTTTCCATTTTAAACGCAAGCTATCTAATAAGGCTAAACCAGATTTAGGTAATTTCCCGAAACGATCTTCCAATTGTTTTTGGTATTCTTGTAGTTTTTCTTCGGTTTTAATGATCGCTAATTCATTATACAAATTCAAACGTTCAGTTACACTGTTTATGTATTCATCTGAAAAAAGCAGTTCAAAATCAGTATCAATTTGAAGGTCTTTTACATATTCCTTTGTTTCAATATTACTTTCTTCTGGATATAAATCTTTAAATTCGTTTTCTTTTAATTCTTCAATAGATTCTTGCATAATTTTTTGATAGGTTTCAAAACCAATTTCATTAATGAAACCGCTTTGTTCACCACCTAATAAATCACCAGCACCTCGAATTTCTAAGTCTTTCATTGCAATATTAAAACCGCTGCCTAATTCACTAAATTGTGTCAATGCTTGAATACGTTTACGCGCCTCTTCGGTCATTACGGAATAAGGAGGAGTTATAAAATAACAGAAAGCCTTTTTATTACTTCTTCCCACACGACCACGCATTTGATGTAAATCCGATAATCCAAAATTATTGGCATTGTTTACAAAAATAGTATTGGCATTTGGTACATCTAAACCGCTTTCAATTATAGTAGTAGCAACCAAAACATCAAATTCGCCTTCCATAAATGAAAGCATAATTTCTTCTAATTGTTTTCCTTCCATCTGTCCATGACCAATACCAACTTTTGCATTGGGTACTAAACGTTGAATCATTCCAGCAATTTCCTTGATATTTTCCAAACGATTATTTATGAAATAGACTTGACCTCCTCTTTCAATTTCGTATGAAATAGCATCACGAATTACTTCTTCATTAAATCCTATTATTTGTGTATCAATAGGATAACGATTAGGAGGGGGAGTGCTAATTACAGATAGATCTCTTGCAGCCATTAAAGAAAATTGTAACGTTCTAGGGATAGGTGTTGCCGTCAGTGTTAATGTGTCCACATTATTAGCAATCGTCTTTAATTTGTCTTTTACGTTTACCCCAAATTTTTGTTCCTCATCAATAATTAGTAATCCTAAATCTTTAAATTTAATATTTTTGTTGACCAATTGATGAGTACCTATAATAATATCTAATTTACCAGATTCAAGATCTTTTAGAATTTCAGATTTTTGTTTGGTTGTTCTAAAACGGTTTAAGTAACTGACGTTTACAGGTAAGTCTTTTAATCGTGATTTAAATGTTCTAAAATGTTGGTAGGCAAGAATAGTTGTGGGAACTAAAACAGCAACTTGTTTACTATTATCTACGGCTTTAAAAGCGGCACGAATGGCAACTTCTGTTTTCCCAAATCCCACATCGCCACAAACTAAACGATCCATAGGACGTTCGTTTTCCATATCCGCTTTTACATCTTGAGTTGCTTTTAGTTGGTCGGGTGTATCTTCATAAATAAAAGAACTTTCTAGTTCGTGTTGTAAATAACTATCAGGTGCAAAAGCATATCCTTTATCTAAACGACGTTTGGCATAAAGCTGAATTAAGTTAAATGCAATATGTTTAACACGAGCTTTTGTTTTTTGTTTTAAGGTTTTCCAAGCATTTGAACCTAATTTATAGATCTTAGGAGGTGTGCCATCCTTTCCATTGTATTTTGATATTTTGTGTAATGAATGAATGCTTACATATACAATATCATTATCAGCATAAATTAGCTTAATAGCTTCTTGCGTTTTGCCTTCAACTTGAATTTTTTGTAGACCACCAAATTTTCCAATTCCATGATCTATATGTGTTACATAATCACCTACACTCAAAGAATTTAGCTCTTTTAGTGTGATATTTTGCTTTTTAGCATATCCATTTTTAATGGAAAATTTATGATAACGTTCAAAAATTTGATGATCAGTATAACAAGCTATTTGATTTTCTTCGTCTATAAAGCCTTGGTATAGAGGTAAAACAATAGTTTCATAATCTTTAGCAAAATGTTCGTGCTGTTCTTCATCCATTGACTCAAAAATATCATGGAAACGTTTAGCTTGTTGTTCATTAGCACAAAACAAAAAGTTTTTTAGCTCATTCTGACGATTATTTTTTAAATTTTCCATTAATAAATCAAATTGTTTATTAAAGGAAGGTTGTGGTTTTGTATAAAATTCAAAAGTGTTTTGAATCTTAAAAGTAGGTTTAGCAGATATTTCTACTATTGAAAAATTTAATGCTTGTTTGATAAATGTTTCTTGGTTTACGAATAAATCATTAGGGGTAGCATGTTTAAGATCTTTCGATAATTTTTCAAAACTTTCTTCTGCTTTTGCAAAAAGCTTATCTAAACTATTTAGTAAGGAATCTGCATTTTGAATAAAAATGGAGGTTTTAGGATGAATGTATTCTAAAAAACTTTCACGTTTTTCTTCTAATAATTTATTTTCAAAATTAGGAATAATCGTAATTTTATTCTTAGTTTCAATAGATAATTGAGTACTTACATCAAAGGTTCTTATGCTATCTACCTCATTGCCAAAAAATTCGATTCTATAAGGATTGTCGTTTGAGAAAGAAAAAACATCTAAAATACCTCCACGTACTGAAAATTCACCAGGTTCTGTAATAAAATCAACACGCTTAAAATCGTATTCAAATAGTACTTCATTGATAAAATCAATTGAAACTTTATCATTAATTGAAATT
The DNA here is from genome assembly GCF_052828645.1 of Flavobacterium sp. TN-1. NCBI lineage: Bacteria > Pseudomonadati > Bacteroidota > Flavobacteriia > Flavobacteriales > Flavobacteriaceae > Flavobacterium > Flavobacterium sp. TN-1. Next base: position 731,796 of record NZ_CM128253.1, on the reverse strand, counting down.
TTTAAAGTGTTTTTATCTAATTCTTTTTTAGTGACTACTTTTTCAAAAATGGCTTCAGGATAGGAAACAATAATACAAGGTTTCTTTCTAGAATTAATCCTATTTAGTACTTCTGAACGAAGTAAGACATTTGCGTTATCGGTTTCTTCTATTTGATAAGGTCTTCTGTAAGAGCTAGGATAAAAGAGAACCTCTTTTTCTCCTATTAAGTGTTCTAAATCGTTTAATAAATAAGCGGCCTCTTCTTTTTCATTGGCTAATAATAAAAAAGATTTGTCTGTTTTTTGAAATAAGGCTTCTATGACAAATGACAAAGAAGAGCCTATTAAACCTTTAAGATGAACTTTGTTATCATTGTTTAATAAATGAGCTATTTGGCTGATCTTAGAATGATTAAAAAATGACTGCTTGATATAATCGGTATTCAAAATAATTACTTTATTTCTTCGAATGATGGAACTTCTTGTTTTGTTGGATTTTGGAGATCAGGATTTATATAATATTCTGATTGTTTTCCATTAATGCGTTTAATCATATCTTCCTCTCCTTCCTCCATTTGGATATGACTACGACGTACAATTTCTTCTATTTGATCGTTAAAAGCATTTACTTCTAAATTTAAATCTGAAACTAACATGACTACTCTTTGTTCAGGGATACGATCAACATTTAAGAACATATTTAGAGCTTTAATTTTTGTAATGATAGCTGAAAGCCTTACATTAATTTGGGGTTTTTGAAGTTTTATGGGAATTGTGTTGGGTAAAACATCTACTTTTTGTACCAAATTTTTAGTTTTCAATTTAAAAGCATTGAGAGAACTTTTGGGTTTCTGATATAACTCATTAATAAATAAACGCCATTCATTCCAGTTTAAAGCTATTATTTCTGATTCAGGAGTTAGTTTTCTTTCAGAAAAAACCCAAGCTTTGTCTAAAGAATTAAAAACTAATTCTTTTTGTTTAATTGATTTTTGAATTTCAATAGAATCGTCTTGTTTTTCTTTTTTACAAGAAATAAAAACTAAGATCAAACCTAAATTATAGATAAAAAAAGATTTCATTTTAAAAAATTATAGATTACAAAAATACAACTTTTGTGTAATGGAAACTAAATCTATAATAGATCTTGAAACAGCATAATCATAATTACGTATATTTGCTTCCTAACTATTTTTAAGAATGGACACTAAAATCTTGATTATTGGAGCTTGTGGACAAATAGGCACCGAACTTACACAAAAATTACGTCAATTATACGGCGTAGAAAATGTAATTGCTTCTGATATTAGAAAATTAAATATTGATGTTGTAAATGATGGTATTTTTGAAGTTGTAAACGCATTAGATTACAATCAAATAGAGTTTTTAGTTGAAAAATACAAAATTACGGATGTTTACCTAATGGCGGCTTTACTTTCAGCTACTGCTGAAAAAAATCCTGCTTTTGCATGGGATTTAAATATGAATTCTCTTTTCCATGTTTTGAATTTAGCTAAGGTTGGAAAAATAAAAAAGATATACTGGCCATCTAGTATAGCTGTTTTTGGTCCTACAACACCAAGAGAAAATACACCACAATATACCATTATGGAGCCTTCGACAGTTTATGGAATTAGTAAACAAACTGGAGAAAGATGGTGTGAATATTATCATAAACAGTATGGAGTTGATGTGCGTAGTTTACGTTATCCAGGATTAATTTCGTGGAGTACACCTCCAGGAGGAGGGACTACTGATTATGCAGTAGATATTTATCATAAGGCAATTACAGAAGGTAAATTTACCTCCTTTTTATCTGAAAATTCAGGATTACCTATGATGTATATGGATGATGCTATAAAAGCTACCATAGGAATTATGCAAGCATCTGCCGAAGATATAAAAATTAGATCATCCTATAATTTAGGAGCTATGAGTTTTACCCCAGCAGAAATAGCAGAGGAAATAAAAAAGCAATACCCTGATTTTACGATTGATTATGCTCCCGATTTTCGCCAACAGATAGCAGACAGTTGGCCTGCAAGTATAGATGATTCTTGTGCAAGAAAAGATTGGAATTGGCAAAATGATTTTGATTTAGAATCAATGACGAAGGAAATGTTTAAGCAATTGAAAGAAAATGTCTATAGATAATTTTTGATAATTATTTTTTTAACTTTTCAATTAAAGCGTCTTCTATAGGCGCTTTAATTTTGATTACCTCAGAAGTATTATCATTAGGTATTGTCATAGATAATACGTAATGTTTGATTTTCCAATTTTTGCCTTCTTTCATGAGAACGCCACTACCTCTACAAATTTTCATTTGAGTTTTGAGTAACTCATCAAACCAAGCCATTTTTTTGTTAGGAGATAAATAAATGTTTCTTTCTAAAACGGAAAAACTCCATGCTTTTCCTTTGTCAAAATAAGGTTTAGCAAAATTCATAAAAGCTTTTTTATTCCAATTTTCTGTGGCATCAGTACCAATGAAAACCGATTGATCAGACATAGCCTTGAAATAAGGGGTGAATTTTGCTTCTGAGGCAGCTTTATGCCAATTGTCTAGCAAAGTATGGATTTGAGTATTTTCTTTTGCTTGAGCTAAATAAAAATAAGGTGTAAGTAGTAATAATAACAAAGTTCTGCTCATATTATTTATTTTTATTTTAGAAAATCATAAGTTTTGTATTCAAATATATTAAAATAATTATTCTGATGAAAGTGGTTTAGGAGAGAAGATTAATTAAGTTGTAATTTAGAGGTGCTAGAAAGACGGGGCAAGTGTTGTTAGTGGTTATCCGATTTTTCTGCTTAGTGCCCAATCTTTGGTTTTTAGTGTTGATTCCTAGATCTTCTTTGAATGGACAATTGAATAACGTGAAGTGTTTAAAAAATAAAAGCTCTTCTAAAGAAGAGCTTTTGCGGTCTGGACGGGACTCGAACCCGCGACCCCATGCGTGACAGGCATGTATTCTAACCAACTGAACTACCAAACCTTTTGTAACAGTGTTTCTGTTTTGTGAGTGCAAATATACGACTGTTTTCTAGATTTACAAGTAAAAAAACGCATTTTTTTTAAAAAAAATAAATTTAAAAAATCAATATATTGATTTTTAGTGTGTTATGTTTTTGTTTTTTTGTTTGATAATAAGAATGTAGTCTTATTTATACTATTTAAACTTTGAGATTTCCTTATAATGCTATTTTTTAAATCTTGAGATTGTCTAAAAAGTTCGTAATCTTTCATTTCGACCTAAGGGAGAAATCACATAATATTGATTTAGGTACTATCCTATAAAGTAATAAAAATTAGTATTGATTCTCGATGCGCTTCGCGTTCGAACTAACGATGATTTCGGTTCAAGCTAAAAAGTTGTGGAGAAATTAAAAAATACATTCTTTTGTGTTTTTAATTTTTAGTATGACTTCTTCCGTGATTTCAATTATATACTTAACCGGTTTTGGACTTGATCCACTTGATCCTTGATCCATCCTTGATTGGTTTATAGTAAGTACAAAAAAAGTCGATACTTATGTATCGACTTTTGCTCCCCCTCTTGGGCTCGAACCAAGGACCCTCTGATTAACAGTCAGATGCTCTAACCAACTGAGCTAAGGAGGAATCACCTCATGGGTTTTATGTTTTGCTAAAAGTTGCTCCCCCTCTTGGGCTCGAACCAAGGACCCTCTGATTAACAGTCAGATGCTCTAACCAACTGAGCTAAGGAGGAAGATTATTACCGTTTAGCGAGTGCAAATATAAGACAGATTTTTGATTATACAAGCACTTTTTGAAAAAAAATTAAAAAAACTTTTGTGCAATTATTTCAAATATGTCCTTTCCAAAAGTTAATGCCATCAAACTCAATAATATAACCATTCCTATGGTTTGGACAATTTCTGCGGCTTTATCATTTAATTTTTTTCCAGTAATCATTTCTGCTAAGGTAAAAATGGCATGTCCACCATCTAAACCAGGTATGGGAAGCAAGTTCATAAAAGCTAATCCAATTGAGAACATAGCGGTGAAACCCCATATAAATTCCCAATCCCATACAGTTGGTAGCATTTTAGTAATGCCAATTGGACTCTTTACTTTTTTGTAAGCACCTGTTTTAGGTGATAATAATAATTTGAATTCTTTTATTTTGTATTTTATCTGGCTGTATGATTCTTTGATTGCTTCAGGAATGGCCTGTATGAAGTTTATTTGATTTGTTACTAAGTATTTTGCTTTCATTTCTTCTTCTGATGGCATTTTATTAGTAAAACCTAAACTTCCTTCTGAACTAACTTGAGCTTCTAAATTAAGGAGGTTTCCATTACGTAATATTCCTAGTTGTATTTTTTTATTTTTATAATTTTGTAAAGCATCTTTTAATTCGTCAAAAAATGTCACCTTGTTATTGTTAATAGATACAATTTGATCCGCTTTTTGTAGTTTAGCTTTATCTGCTGGAAATCCAGGAATAATGGAATCTATTACTACAGATCTTAATCTAGGTACTATAAAGTTTTTTCCTTCGGACGAAATAATTTCTCTTCTATGTGTGTCATTTATAGGTAAATCTAATTTAGTATTAGCTCTTTCCACTGTTACTTTATTAGCAAATAATACATCAATTCCTGCTTTTCTAAGATTTTTGTTTACTGGTTCTCCGTCGATGGCTATGATTTTATCACCATTTTTAAACCCTATCTTTTTGCCAACTTCGCTAAAAGCTAATCCGTTTTGTTGAATTTTATTTGTTGCAACATATTTTTGACCATAAGTAGTAAAAAGCATGATATAAATAAACCAAGCTAATACAATATTAACAGTTACTCCTCCGAGCATAACAATTAAACGTTGCCACGCTGGTTTTGAACGAAATTCCCAAGGTTGAGGAGGTAGAGCCATTTGTTCTTTATCCATACTTTCATCCATCATTCCAGCAAGTTTTACATAGCCTCCAATTGGCAACCACCCAATTCCCCATTCAGTATCACCTATTTTCTTTTTTAATAAGGAGAACCAAGGATCCATAAATAAATAGAATTTTTCAACTCTTATTTTAAATAGTTTAGCAGGAAGATAATGACCAAACTCATGTAAAATAACGAGAACGGAGAGAATAAACAGAATTTGTGCGATTTGAATAAGTGTATCCATTTTTACTTTTTAGTGTTTCTATAACAGCAAAAGTAAGACTTTCGTCTTACTTTTTTTAAAATATCTAGTTGAGTATTATTTTTTTAAGAGTTTTTTAAGAGCCCTGCCTTGGGTTGTTTCTATTAGCACTTGGTAAAGCCCATTGTTTAAATGATAAATGTTTATTTTTTTTTCATTTGTTTTTAGTACTTCTTGTCCTAAATGGTTTAAAATTTTAATTTTTTGTAATTGAATTGTATTAGGTAATTCAATTTGTATTTGATCGTAACTTGGATTTGGAAATAAATTTATACTTGTCGATAATTCAAAATTTTCGTCTGATAACGAGGTAGTACTCCCTTTGGAAATAATATCATTATTTGGATCAAAAAGTATTTTACTAACAGAGGTTCCTATTGGTAAATCTATAGTATAGAGCTGATTATTGAAAGTATTGTTTAATTTTAAATCTAAATGAGTACCATTATTTAGGATTAATCTTATAGGTACAGGCATTTCAAAATAAGAAACATACCCAATTTGGGAATTATCAGTAATAGATTGTATTTGATTAATTCTTATTGTAGCTTGATTTGTTTCTGAATTATGTACTTTTATGTTGTAAATAGGGTACCCTTCTTTATATACCCAATCATTAAAAAATTCTTGTAAACTACTACCGTGAACTGCTTCTAAATGAGCTTGAAATTGAGGGGTTAATGCACATTTATAAGCTAATATAGGATCATTTAAATAATTGCGTAATGCTTGAAAGAAATTAGTATCTCCCATTATATAGCGTAGCATGTGAGAAACCATAGAGCCTTTATTGTAAGTAATTTGGTTACTAAATATTCTGTTTACATCACTTAATTGGTAGTCGTATAAATATAAATTATCTTTTGTATTAGAAGTGATACTAGTAATTTTTGAAGATTTCCACGCATTAAAATCTGTAATACCATCTAAATTTTCAACTACACAACCTGAGATATATTCAGTTAATCCTTCATTTAACCATATATCTTTCCAAGAGCCGCAGGTTACTTTGTTACCAAACCATTGATGTGCCATTTCATGAGTTATTAAGTTTCTGTTAAAACTTCCCATAAATGAAATGGTGGTATGCTCCATTCCTCCTGACCAGTTAAATTGTGCGTGGCCATATTTTTCATTATGAAAAGGATAGGAGCCTAACTTTGTTTCCAAGAAATTTATAATAGGTATTGTGTTTGCTAATGAATGAGATGTATTTATATTATCAAATTCAGGATATATGTAATCTATTATTGGAAAAGTAGGGGTAGGAGGAGTGTTATTGCCTCCTGCTGTTCCTGTATTTTTAATAGAATAATTGGTTACCGCAAAGGCAACTAAATAGGCTGCAATAGGATAATTATGACGGAAATGAGTAGTAGCATTTGGACCGTTAATAATTCTGGATACTTGAATACCATTTGAAACGCTAGTATATTGTGAAGGTGCTGTTATATATACATCAATATGTTCTAATTTATCATTTAAATCCTGTTTGCATGGCCACCAATCAGCTGATCCATAAGGTTCTGAAAGTGTATATATAATAGGGGTACCATTGTGTTTAGAAGCCGTAAAAGCATTGTTTTGAAAAGAAGGAAGACCCGCGTAATTTATTTCAATTGTTTCTTCATTTCCAATAGTAATAATAGAAGGAAGTGTAATTATGAGTTCTCCATTTATGTTATGGATAAATTGTAAATCAGTATTTCCTTTCTTTACAGAGGATACAATTAAAGGTTTAGAGAGTTCAAAAGTAACAGTTTTTATGTCTTCTAAAGCCTTAAAGGTTAGAGTTACTTTACCATTAATATTGTAAATGTTAGGATCAACGTTAAATTCTAGTTTTCCATAGATTAAATCATAATTTTGAGTATTAGGATTTATCTTTAGATTCATTTTTTTTGTTGCTGCTTTCATTTCAGAGAGAGCTATTTCTTCTGTTTTATGTTTCTCGTAATTTTGAGAAAAGCTAAAAGAAGACAACAATAAAAATAGGAAAGTTATTTTTTTCATTTATTAAAAAAGTTTAGCGAGCCAATTTACATAAAAATAAGCTCGCTAAATATTAAAAAATAGTCAAGTCTATTTTTCTTTATAGATTTGCAAAAAAGTCATTTCCTTTGTCATCTGTAATAATAAAAGCTGGGAAATCTTTTATTTCAATTTTTCTAACAGCCTCCATTCCTAATTCTTCAAAATCAACTATTTCTACAGAAAGAATATTTTCTTTAGCTAAAATAGCAGCAGGACCACCTATTGAACCTAAATAAAAGCCTCCATATTTATGACAAGCATTTGTTACATCCTTGCTACGATTACCTTTTGCTAACATAATCATGCTACCACCTGCTGCTTGGAACTCATCTACATATACATCCATACGACCTGCAGTAGTAGGACCAAAACTACCAGAAGGCATTCCTTGTGGAGTTTTAGCGGGGCCTGCATAATATATTGGGTGATTTTTAAAATATTCAGGCATTGGTTTGCCAGCATCTAATAGTTCTTTGATCTTAGCATGTGCAATATCGCGTGCTACAATTAGAGTACCATTTAATTTTAAACGAGTTTTAATAGGGTATTTAGATAATTCTGCTAAGACTTCTTTCATTGGGCGATTTAAGTCTATGATTACAGGTTCTTCTAAGTGAGGAGCTGTTTCGGGTAAGAAGCGTTTTGGATTGGTTTCTAATTGTTCTAAGAAAATGCCTTCTTTTGTTATCTTTCCTTTAATGTTTCGATCTGCTGAACAAGAAACTCCCATGCCAACGGGACAAGAAGCTGCATGACGAGGCAAACGAATTACTCGTACATCGTGTGCTAGATATTTGCCTCCAAATTGAGCACCTATAGCACTCTCTTGACAAATTTTTTGAATTTTAACTTCCCATTCTAAATCACGAAAAGCTTGACCTGACATATTACCTGAAGTAGGTAAGTTGTCATAATAACCTGCTGAAGCCTTTTTAACAGCTGCTAAATTAGCCTCAGCTGAAGTTCCTCCAATTACAATGGCTAGATGATAAGGAGGACAAGCTGCTGTTCCTAAATCCATAATTTTTTCGCGAATGAATTCGTCCATTGATTTGTCATTCAAAAGCGATTTTGTTTTTTGATATAAGAAGGTTTTGTTTGCGGAACCACCACCTTTTGCTAGAAATAAAAATTCGTATGAACTTCCTTTCTTTGCGTAAATATCAATTTGAGCGGGTAAATTAGAACCTGAGTTTTTTTCCTCAAACATTGAAATTGGTACAATTTGAGAATAACGCAAATTCTTATTTTGATAGGTATTAAAAATACCTTTTGATAGCCACTCAGCATCATCTGAACCAGTAAATATATTTTCGCCTTTTTTGGCCATTACAATAGCAGTTCCTGTATCTTGACAAGAAGGGAGCTCACCTTCTGCCGCAACAATAGCATTTTGTAATAGGTTGTAAGCTACAAAACGATCATTATCAGTTGCTTCTGGGTCATCAATTATTTTGCGAAGTTTTTCTAAATGAGAAGAGCGGAGCATAAAAGAAACATCTTTCATGGCCTCTTCAGCTAATAATTCTAACCCTTTAGGATCTATATTAAGGATTTCACGATCTCCTAATTGTTCTACATTTACGTAATCAGAAGTCAGTTTTTTATATTGCGTATCATCTTTTAAAATAGGATACGGATCTTGGTATAAAAAGTCCATTATATATGTTTTTGAAAGGTAAATATACTAATTTATATAAAACAGCCGATATTTAGTCGGCTGTAGGTTTTTTTTGAGTTACTATTTTTTTTACTTCGTCTGATTGTCCATAGAGCATTTTTTCTAGCAAAGGTTTTAATGATTCTGGAAAAGAAGACCAAGGATTAGTACCTAAATAAATTTCTTTTAATAAGGATAATTGATTTAATTCTTCAGGCAGTGTGCGTAACTGATTTTCATCTAAATCTAGATACGATATTGTGATACATTTACCAATTGAAGCAGGTATTTTTTTAATCATATTTTTTTCTAAATTCAAATAACTTAATTTAGATAAGTTGCCAATCTCTTCGGGTAATACAGTTATTTTATTCTGATTTAAAAGAAGTGTTGTAAGATTTGTTAATAAACCTATTTCTGTAGGAAAAACTTCTATTTTATTTTTTTCTGCGTTTAGGATTTTTAAATTTCTCAAATTTTCAATACCTGGAAAAAAAGTTTTAATAGTATTATTAGAAAAATTTAATTCTGTAAGATTAATCATACCAGCCATTTCTATGGGTAAGTCAGAAATTTTATTACCACTAATATCTAATTTCTTTAATTTACTTAATTTGGCAACGGATGGTGAAATATATTCCATTTTATTCTTGTTTAATTCTAGTTTTTCTAGACAAGCTAATTTGCAAATTTCGATAGGAAAGCGTTGAATAAGATTATTAGTTAAGTAAATTTCTTTTAATTTAGTCAGATTTGTTATTTCAATTGGTAGAGAAACAATGGTATTATTTTTTAAATATAATTTTTCTACATTCACGAAATTACCAATTTCGGGTGGAATTTTGGTCATTTGTTTATTAGATAAATCTAATATCTTAACAGTGGCAGGATTTTCACAAAATAAATCATTTTCTACACGTTGATTACTTTGCGCTTTTGTTAAAAAACTAAAAAGTAGGAGTAAGTTCATTACTCCATTTAATGTTTTGTTCATAGTTTATAATTTGGGGGCTGGTTAAATTACTATTTTTTTTCGTCAGTACATAAAAATTCTATATCTTTTAATAATTTTTCTACTTCTTCTCTTTTGGTGCCATCATAAAAACCTCTTACTCGTTTTTTTTGATCTATTAAAATAAAGTTTTCTGTATGTACCATATCATAAAGCTCTTCTGGCTTGCCTGTTTTAACCGCTAAATAGGATTTTCTAGCAATATAATAGATATCTTTTTTATTACCTGTTACCAAATTCCATTTTCCACTAATAGCACCTTTTTCCAAAGCGTATTTTTTTAAAACAGGAACACTGTCTATATCAGGTGTTACAGAATGAGAAAGAAGCATAACTTTAGGATTATTTTTAATTTGTTCTTGTAACCACGACATATTATTTGTCATCAAAGGACATATAGTTTGACAACTCGTAAAGAAGAAATCAGCTACATAAATCTTGCCCTCATAATCTTTTTGAGTTACAATTTTTCCATCTTGATTGATAAAAGTAAAATCAGGAATTAAATGTTTATTAGCAATGTGTTGTACGGTAGTATCTACTAATTCTGGATTAACCATTGAAGGGGTGTAAATAGGTAATGTTTTCTTAGGTTTTAAAACCATATAAAAAAGTGAAATACACAATATAGAAATCACACTTAATGTGATTATAAAAACGCGATATTTTTTTATTCTTTCAATCATAACTTAACTTTGTACAAAGGTATAAAACCTAATTTAAGGAGTAAATACTAAATCTTTACTTAATTTAATTTTTTAGAACATAATCAAATCGTTTTTTGAATGTATTTTGTAACAAAAAACTATAAAGTATACTAATAGGCATTAAATAATTATAGAAGAAAACAAAAAAATGAGAAGAACTGTATGGCGTGTTATGACACTATTATCGTTTATTTCGATAAGTGTTATAGCTCAAGAAAAACCAGGAATTAACCTTAATTACATGGATAAGAATGTAAAGCCAGGAGATGATTTCTTTCGTTATGTAAACGGAGCTTGGTATGATAAAACAGAAATTCCCGCAGATAAAACACGTTGGGGAAGTTTTGATGAGTTGCGTTTTAACACAGATAAAGATGCTTTAGCAATTCTTAAAGAAGCTATATCTAAAAATTTAGATGCAAAATCAGATCAAGGAAAGGCAGTAAATGTTTATAAAACCTATATGGATACCATCACAAGAAATAAAAGAGGTATCAAGCCTTTGCAGCCTTATTTAGCAAAAATTAATGCTATTAAAAATGTACAAGACCTTAATAAATTAATTACAGAATTAACCCCAGAAGGAGGTATAGGATTTTATAATGCAGGTGTTGGTCCCGATGCTAAAGATTCTAATAAAAATGTAGTTTACATTAGTTTAGGTAGTTTAGGTCTGCCAGATCGTGATTATTATATCTCAGATGATAAAGATTCTAAAGAAAAACGTGAAAAATATGTTTTACACGTAACACGTATGTTACAATTTTTAGGCGAAAAACCAGAACTAGCAAAACAAAACGCAGAGAAAATTTTAGCTCTAGAAATAGAAATGGCTAGACCTAGATTAGATAGAGTACAGCGTCGTGATAGAAGAAATACATATAACCCAATGACTGTTGCTGATTTACAAAAATTAACACCATCAGTAAATTGGGATGCTTATTTACAAGGAATAGGACTTGGTAAAATAGAACAAGTTATTGTTTCGCAGCCTAAATACATGGAAGCTTTAGAAACTATTTTTAAAGCTAATAAAATAGAGGATTGGAAAGCTTATTTACGTTGGATTTTATTAGATGAATCATCAAATGAATTGACTACTGAAATAGAAAAAGCAAACTGGGATTTTTACAGTAAAACCTTACAAGGTGCTTTAAAACAAAGACCCCGTGAAGAAAGAGCTTTACAAGTTGTAAATGCCACTGTAGGTGAGGCATTGGGAAAATTATATGTTGAAAAAAAATTCCCAGCAGAAGCAAAAGCAAAAGCAAAAGCAATGATTGAAAATGTATTTCTAGCTTTTGAAAATCGTATAAATAAACTTCCTTGGATGACTCCAGAAACACGTAAAGGAGCGATTGATAAATTACGTAAGTCAACCATTAAAATCGGATACCCTGACAACTGGAAAGATTATTCTAAACTAGAAATTGTAGCGAAGGAAGCTGGTGGAAATTATTTTGAAAACATGAAAAATGTTGCAAAATGGGCCTATCAAGATGATATAGAAAAATTAAATAAACCTGTTGATAAAACAGAATGGGGTATGTCTCCGCAAACAGTTAATGCGTATTTTAACCCTACCTATAATGAAATTGTATTCCCGGCTGCTATCTTACAACCGCCATTTTATGACTATAAAGCAGATGAAGCAGTAAATTACGGTGGAATAGGAGCCGTAATAGGACATGAAATTTCACATGGTTTTGACGATTCAGGTTCTCGTTATGACGCTGATGGAAATTTAAAAAACTGGTGGACAGATGAAGATTTAAAACAATTTACAGGCTTAGGAAATGCCTTAGCATCACAATACAGCGCTTTACAACCACTACCAGGTATTTTTGTTGATGGAAAGTTTACTCTAGGTGAAAACATTGGCGATCTAGGGGGGGTTAATGCAGCTTATGATGGATTACAATTATTCTTAAGTAAAAATGGTAGACCTGCTACAATTGATGGTTTTACGCCAGAACAACGTTTCTTTATTTCATGGGCAACTATATGGCGTTCCAAAATGAGAGATGAAGCAATTAAAAATCAAGTAAAAACAGATCCACACTCTCCAGGAATCTATCGTGCCTATATACCACTTACAAACGTAGACGCTTTTTACCAAGCTTTTAATATTAAAGAAGGAGATAAACTCTTTGTTAAACCTGAAAATAGAATAAAAATTTGGTAGTTTAAACTATTTTAATAAAAGTGAAACCCTTGAAGTAATTATTATGTTATTCAAGGGTTTTTTTATTTTCTCAAAGTGTTAAAATAAATACAATATTGGGAAGTACTTTGATTCTTATCTGTTTTTATTATAAATTGCCGAATAAAATCGTACATTCGCAGGTTAGAAAAATATAAATGATGATAGAAATCAAGAACATTTCGCGCTCCAGAGCGCAAGAGTCGTCGGCGGCTATCGAACGACTGTACATTACCATGAGACATTTGTTTAACAGAGGTTTTTATAAACCAATGGGCGTTTCAGGGGATACTTTACGCGAAGCTTTATTAGAACTTCGTCCAGAAATTTATGGTTCCATTGCAGAAGAAAAAGTAGAATTAAACGGCTTGTTGTATGTAATTGAACGTTTGCCAGTAGGAATTGAAGAATGTCGTTATATCAACCTAACTTCCGATGAAGGGTATTCTAATTCGCATTTTCAACCAATTGTTCCTCCTAAACGTCGTAGAAATTGTTATCGAATTGATGACGAACAAATGAATGTAGAAATTACAAGAGGACGTTCGGATATCTATGATATTTTAACACACTTGACTTTTATTTTTATCGAATCACACAAAATTAAAGATCGTGTATTAATTAGTGATGAAGGAAGAGTTTCACGTGATTGGCAAAAATTAGAACAAGCTGCATTACAAACAAAAAAATTAACATTAATAGAACGTGAAAAAGCTATTTCACATGCTGCGAATGTATTAGGGAGAACTTTTGCAGAAGTAAACAGTATCTATGACTCTTTTGGAAACGCATCACAACCAGATCGTTTCTTACATGTAATTTATTGGTTAGGAAAATTAGCAATAGAAGAAGTAGTTGACAATAATAAACGTACAATTACTTTCAGCCCAATTTTAAGAGAACGTTTAGGACACCATATTTATGGAGATATATGGGCAACTAATATCAAAAAAACCTTAGCAGATAATAAATTATTAGAAAGACCTATTCATATTATTAGTGCTAATATGCACAGCGTAATGAATTCAGTATTTGCACCTTATGTTTTAGCCTCTAAATACAAAGGAAAAGGAGAATACCAAATTTATGAAGACTTATCAGCATCTGGTAATAAAGAACTGCGTAAAAAAGTAGAGGACTTTGCTTTACAAAATGGTATGATTTCAATACCCGATACATCAGGAACTAATATTGATGTTCAGATTTTTGATACAGCTAAGTTTGATTGGAAAAAAACAGCTTTCCCTCTAACAAATACTACGACTCAAGCCCCTGTTCTAATCGTAATGGATTACGCCTTTGGAGAACAAGCCTTTGAAACAATTGATGAATTATTAAAACCTTATAAAACAGAAAAAGGAAAAATATTCCTGAACGTAGAATCTGTTTCTATTATGGGTAAAGCAGGGATTCTAGAAGGAGGTAAAGGTGATATTATGATTCCTAACTCGCACGTTAATGAAGGTACAGCAGATAATTATCCTTTTGAAAATGAACTAACAAAAGAACTATTTGAAGGAAACGATATTCCAGTTTACGAAGGTCCTATGATAACTGTTTTAGGAACTTCTTTACAAAATAGAGATTTGCTTAAATTCTTCCACGAATCTACTTGGGCAGCTATAGGTTTAGAAATGGAAGGAGCGTATTATCAAAAAGCTATTCAATCAGCTTCCAAAATACGTAAAAGCATCAATCCTAATGTAAAAGTACGTTATGCGTACTACGCATCAGATAATCCGTTAGAAACAGGAAGCACACTGGCTTCAGGAGGATTAGGAACTACAGGTGTAAAACCCACCTATTTAATTACAATAAAAATCTTAGAGCAAATATTCAGTTAAAATACATCTTTGCTTTTACTTAAACTGTACACTAAACAATAATTAATGGAATCAAAAATCATTCATAAAAAATTAAAATGACTTCTTATTTTAAATGAATGATTTCCATTAAAAAACTTTTAAAAAAATAAAAGTACTACAATATGTATTCCTTATTGTACATATTGTAGTACACAAATAAATCAAATAATAATAAATTAAAAACAAGCACTTATATAGGGCTGTTTTTATAATTCACAAAATTATGAGACAAACAATTTTTCTATTTTTTCTGTTTGCATTAGGAATTAATGCACAGAACACCACCGATTTTGATAAAATGCTAGACAATATTAAAAGTGAATACACTCAAAATCCAAATAAAAAGAATATTGATGATATTAGAAAGAGTTTGAAAGTAGACGGGTCTTTTACAGGTATTGATTACACAATAAAAGACAAAGATTTAAGAAGTCATCTTAGTAAAATGTCTCGTTTAGCCCAAGCGTATTCAAATTCAAGTAATACATATTATCAAGATCAATCCGTTTATAACGATTATGTTAAATCTATAGAATTTTGGATTACAACAAATCATACACCTTCAAACTGGTGGTATAGACATATTGCATATCCTAAAGAGATGAATAAAGGACTTGTTTTTGTAATTGAAGAAATCAAAACCAAAAATCCAACTCTTTATAGAAAAATTATTGATTATCAAGAATGGGCTTATTTACAACAAGACCACATGGAAGGAGCTAATGGTGCAGATAAAACCATAGGGGCATTTGTTGCAGCAGTAGCAGAAAAAGATGCAAATTTACTAAAACAATTTAGTGATTTGATGAAGAGATTAACATCTATTCAAGAAGGAGGAGAAGGTATTGAAAAAGATTATGGATTTTATAGCCACAGTGGTAACGGTAGACAGATATACACTTTTGGATATGGAAAAGAATATTTAAAGTCAGTACTTGATTACTTCGTATTTACAAAAGGAACACAATACAATGTTCAAACGTTAGTTAATTTAGAAAAAATGGTAATTGATCATGTTCAATACCTTTTTCATGCAGGAAATTACGATCCTAACCCAACAGGAAGATATAATAATACTTTCGAGTACATGGATGATCTAAAAAATATTGTAACTAAAATGGTTGCCTTAAATACAGCTAATAAATCCGCATTACAAGATGCCCATGATAGAATGTCAGGACAAAAAAAGGATTTAGAAGGAAATAAAATGTTTTGGAGAGGAGATTATATGGCACATAAAAGATCAAATTTCTTATCTACAGTTAGAATGACTTCAACTAGAACAGTAGGTGCTGAAGCAGGTAATAATTCAGGGAATTATAACTATTATGCAGGGGCAGGAGTGAATTACACAATTCATACAGGAAATGAATACAATGGAACATATTTTTCTAAATTTAACCCAAGACAATTTCCAGGAACAACTGTTGAACAAAACACAATAACATTACCTGTACCTAATTGGGGAAAAGAGGGTAAAAACAACAATGATTTTGCAGGAGGAGTATCTGATGGGAAAAATGGAGCATCAGCTATGATCTATGATAAACAAGGCATAACCGCTAATAAATCATGGTTTTTTATAGGAAATCTAGTACTTGCATTAGGTTCAGAAATATCTCAAACGAATGGAACTTCGGATGTATATACAACGCTTAACCAAACAAATTTAGACGCTTCTAAATTGTCATATTTTCAAAATGGCACTCGTTTTCAGTTAAATGCTAATACTAATATGACAAAAAATGCCAATACATTTGTCTTATCTTCTGGTATTGGTTACGTACCTTTTGATAGTAATACATATACCATTTCTACTGAAAATGATCTTTTTAAAATGTATATAAATCATGGTGTTAATCCTAGTAAAATAAACTATGCGTATTTATTAATGCCGAATGTAACTGATTCTAATATTGTAAGTGAAGCAGCAAAAGCAAAAAACAATTTAAAAATTGAATCTCAAAATGAATCTTGTCATGCCGTATATGATTCTGCTACTTCTCAATATTATATTGCTTTTTTTAAACCATATACCTTAAATTTGTCAGGTGGATTAGTTGTTAAAGTAGATAATCCATGTATGATAATAATAAATAATAATGCTAGTAAATTTTATGTTTCAAATCCATACGGTGAAAACGCAACTTTCCAAAATATAAAATTGTCTATTACTAAAAATTCAAGATCTTTGTTTGATAATAATATTCAAATCATAAAAACAAATGAAAGTGGTAAAACATTTGAATATGCTTATTCAAGTCCTGGTCCTATAACAGCAAGATTAAATAAAGGTTTATCTTCAGAAGATAATATTAATATTGTTAGATCAGAAGGAAAATTAAAGATCGAATCAAAAGATATGAGAAATGTGGAATTATACACTATTAATGGTAAATTAATATTTTCTAAATACAACATGAATGCAAATGAATTAGTTATAGATGTAGTTGATAAAGAAGGAATTCTTATATTAAAAATTAACGAAAATAAAACAATAAAGATATTCTAATAATGAATTTTATAGAGACCAAACTAAGAGGTTGTTTTGTATTAGAACCTAAAGTTATTCATGATGAACGAGGTTATTTCATGGAAAGTTTTAATCAAAACACTTTTAATGAAGGAATAGGGAAAGAAGTAAATTTTGTACAAGACAATCAATCGTATTCTTCAAAAGGGGTTTTGAGAGGTTTACATTACCAATGTGGAGAATATGCTCAAGCTAAATTAGTACGAGTACTAGAAGGTGAAGTATTAGATGTAGCTGTAGATTTACGTCCCGATTCCGATACGTATGGTCAATCTTATAGTATCTTATTAACGGCTGAAAATAAAAAACAGTTTTATATTCCAAGAGGATTTGCTCACGGGTTTATTGTATTGAGTAATAAGGCCTCCTTTTTTTATAAATGTGATAATTTTTATAACAAAGAAAGTGAAGGAGGACTCATTTATAACGATCCAACTGTAGCAATTGATTGGGGTATACCTGAATCAGAGTTGATTATATCTGGAAAAGATAAAATATTACCAACTCTAGAAAATGCTCGAAAAGTATGGTAGTTTTAGTAACAGGAGCTTCAGGACAACTAGGCCAGTCATTACAATTTATTGCATCTCAGTACGCTGAGATGCAATTTATTTTTGCTAGCTCACAAGATTTAGATATTACAAATCAAGATCAAGTAAATACTTTTTTTGATAATAATAAAATAGATTTCTGTATAAACACAGCTGCTTATACAGCTGTAGATAAAGCAGAATCAGATCAAGAAAAAGCATATTTAGTTAATGTCATTGGTCCTAAAAACTTAGCAATTGCTTGTGAAAAAGTAAATGCAACATTAGTTCACGTGTCAACTGACTTTGTTTTTAATGGTTCAAATAAAGAACCTTATTTTGAAACAGATCAGACCAATCCCTTAGGAGTATATGGGCAAACCAAGTTAGAAGGAGAAAATGAGGTAATGACCAATTGTACCAAGTGTTTTATTATCAGGACTTCTTGGGTGTATTCTCAGTTCGGAAATAATTTTATGAAAACGATGCTCCGATTGGCTCAAGGACGTGAGGAACTAAATGTAGTGGCAGATCAAATTGGAACACCAACGAATGCTGTGGATTTAGCAAATGCAATTTTAAAAATTTTAGAGCAACAATCTACCACCCATAATTCATTTGGTATCTATAATTTTAGTAATGAAGGGGTCTGTTCTTGGTTTGATTTTGCAGTAGAAATTTTTAAACAAAATTCAATATCTATAAAAGTAAATCCAATACCAACAGAAGCTTACCCAACGCCCGCTAAAAGGCCTAAATATAGTGTGTTGGATAAAACAAAAATTAAAACTAATTTTAAAATTACTATTAAAGATTGGAAAGAAGCATTAGCGCAAACAAAATTACAATGAAAAAAATTCTTATAACCGGAGCTGCAGGATTTTTAGGATCTCATTTATGTGATCGTTTTATCAAAGAAGGTTACCATGTTATAGGTATGGATAATCTGATTACAGGAGATTTAAAAAATATCCAACATTTATTTAAACTTGAAAATTTTGACTTTTACCATCACGACGTTTCAAAGTTTGTACATGTTCCAGGAGAATTAGATTACATTCTTCATTTTGCCTCTCCAGCATCGCCAATTGATTATTTAAAAATTCCTATTCAAACCTTAAAAGTAGGTTCTTTAGGAACTCATAATTTATTAGGATTAGCTCGAGTAAAAAAGGCACGTATCTTGATTGCTTCAACTTCAGAAGTCTATGGCGATCCGTTAGTTCATCCTCAAACAGAAGACTATTTTGGTAATGTAAATACTATAGGACCTAGAGGAGTGTATGATGAAGCGAAACGCTTTCAAGAATCTATTACTATGGCATATCATCGTTTTCATGGATTAGAAACGCGCATTGTACGAATTTTTAATACGTATGGACCTAGAATGCGTTTAAACGATGGTCGTGTAATTCCCGCTTTTATTGGTCAAGCGTTGAGAGGTGAAGATTTAACTATTTTTGGTGATGGTAATCAAACACGTTCTTTTTGCTACGTAGATGATCAAATAGAAGGAATTTATCGGTTATTGCTGTCAGACTATCCTTATCCTGTAAATATTGGTAATTCTGATGAAATTACAATTAAAGATTTTGCAGAAGAAATTATTAAGCTGACAGGAACAGATCAGAAAATTGTATACCAACCGCTTCCAGAAAATGATCCTTTACAACGTCAGCCCGATACAACGAAAGCAAAAGAAATTTTAGGATGGGAAGCTAAGGTATCTCGTAGTCAAGGTATGAAATTGACGTATGAATATTTTAAATCACTTCCTAAAGAAGAATTATTAAAAGAAGAACATAAAGATTTTAAAGATTATATCCGTTAATAAATGGCAGTAGGTAGATACTCAAAATATATTAGACCTATTTCTTATTTAGTCGACTTTCTTTTGATTGTTTGGCTACTGCTATTATTATTTCCTGTTCTCACTTTTAATTTAAAGGAAATCATTTGTTTATTTATTATTTGGATAGTTACATCCAATTCTACCGAATTTTACGAGGTATTTCGTTTTACTGCACCTGTTAAAATTCTTTTTAAAGCACTTAAACAATTATCCATATTTTCACTGGTATTCATTACACTTGTTTTTATCTTACAAAAAAGAATTACACCTCAATTGGTTTTTAAATACCTTTCTTGTTTATCCTTTTTTGTTATTTTTTTTAAATTCGGAATTTATTATGCTTTAAGAAAATATAGACAATTTTTAGGAGGTAATTATAGAAAAGTAATCATTATAGGTCAAAAAGAAAAAGCAATAGAATTAGCTAACTTTTTTAAAGAAAATAAAGATCTTGGATATAGATTATACTCAATGATATCCGAAAACATTTCCTTTTTAGAATTAAAAAAAATAATTCAAGAACAATCAATAGATGAAATTTACTGTGATTTGAATAGCGTTTCAAAAGAATACTCAAACGATGTAATTGCCTGTGCACATAACCATTTTAAAACAGTAAAATTAATACCCGATAATTCTACACTTTCCCATAATATGTCTTTAGATTATTACGGGTATATTCCTTTGATCTCAATTAGAAAAACACCTTTAGAATTATGGTTTAATCATTGGGTAAAACGTTTGTTTGATGTCCTTTTTTCAACTTTAGTTATCCTTTTCGTACTTTCTTGGCTTATTCCTTTAATTGCACTTTTAATTAAAATTGATTCTAAAGGATCTGTTTTTTTTAAACAAGAAAGACACGGAATTAATAATGAGAGTTTTTATTGTTTTAAATTTCGTTCAATGAAAATTAATAAAACGGCAAATATACAATTAGCATCTAAGGGAGATCAGCGCGTTACCTCATTTGGTAAGTTTTTAAGAAAATCAAGTATAGATGAAATGCCTCAGTTTATTAATGTTTTATTAGGAGATATGTCAGTAGTGGGACCTCGTCCTCAAATGCTGAGTGTTAATGAGGATTATGCTAAGCGTTTTGATAAATTTATGGAGCGTCATTATATCAAACCAGGTGTTACAGGTCTCGCCCAAATAAAAGGATGTCGAGGGGAAATTCATACAGATCAAGACGTAGAAGACCGATTAAAATTTGATTTGTTTTATATTGAAAATTGGACCCTTTTGCTTGATATAAAAATTATTTTAGTGACTCTTAAAAAATTCATTTTAGGAGATGAAAAAGCGTACTAAATGGATAAATTAGTTTCTATTATAACGCCAACGTATAATTCTGAACGATATATAGCAGAAACCATACGGTCGGTTCAATCTCAAACCTACACAAATTGGGAAATGTTGATTGTAGATGATGGGTCTTCGGATAAAACAGTCGAAACCATTCTTAATTTTATGGATAAAGATAATCGTATTAGTTTAACCAGATTAGCTAAAAATTCAGGTGCATCAAAAGCAAGGAATGAAGTAATAAAATTAGTGAAAGGAGATTATATGACTTTTTTAGATGCGGATGATATTTGGTTTCCTTCTTTCATTGAAACAAGTGTTAAAACAATACAAGAAACAGGAATTAATTTTGTTTTTTCGTCATATAAGAGAGCAAATGAAAATTTAGAATTTGTTTATTCTGATTTTATAGTTCCACAAAAAGTTACTTATACAGATATATTAAAAACAAATTCAATCAGTTGTTTGACTGCTTTCTTAAATGTAAAAGTATTGGGCGTAAAACAAATGCCTGATATTTTGAAAAGACAAGATATGGGACTGTGGTTAAAATATTTAAAAGAGATACCCTATGCCTATGGTATTCAAGAACCAAAGGCAATTTATAGAATTAGACAAAATTCTCTATCTCGAAATAAAAAAGCATTGGTAAAATATCAATGGCAATTTTATAGAGAGGTTGAAAGATTATCTTTTTTAGAATCTACTTATTATATGATTCAATGGACTATTAGAGGTTTTTTAAAATATAGAAATTAAAGATAACTTTGAAATTGTTTTAATTTTCCTCTCTTATTTCTTAACAATACACTTTTTCGATTATAAATAAAATTTAAATCAGGTTCTAAATATAAATTGATCGCCTGATTTATTTTCTGAATTTGTTCTAAACGTAATTCTTTTTCACTTACGTAATCAATTTCAAACGTATTGAGTTTGGTTTGTTTAATAATAAACTCTTTTACATTTCCATCATCTTCTATGATGCTTTTTGTAACATAATAAAAAGTAAGACCAGGTGATTTTTTACCACTTGGTAGAATAGCTATATCATTAGTTCGTCCTACTAATTTTTTTAGTAAAGGTCTTGTAGGAGAACTTTTTTCATCAATAACCCCTATATCTCCTATATCATATCGTATAAAAGGATGTGCTTTGTTATAGAGAGAAGTAATTACGATACGCCCTTCTTGACCAAAAGGTAATGTCTTACCTTTTTCATCTACTATTTCTACAAATAATGTTTCATTATTAAGATGCCAAGTACTATTTGCATCCTGAAAAGCAATTAAATCTAATTCCGAAGCACCATATTCATTAATTACAGGAATACCAAATTGTTTTTCTATTAAATTTTTATCCTCATTAAATAGCATTTCTGAAGTTACAATACAAACAGTTAAAGAGGGACATACCTCTTTTAAAATTATATTTTTTCGTTGTAAAAATTTACCAAAAAGAACTATTGAACTCGTATAACCATTGATATAATCAAATTTCTTTTTTTTAAATTTTTGCAAAATATTTTCTAATACAGTATCTGATAAATCAAAAATTGGAAACCGATACCGATTGCTTAGAAAATCTTTGATGCGCTCTTTAGCATATCCAGAAAAATCTAATGGAATACCATAAAACCGAGCTTGATAACTTGTATTAAAATTAATGCCATGCCAACTAAATCGGTAAATTATAGATGCCCAAGTAAGAGCATGAGCGTATTTATCCTTTGCAAAAATAAAAGGATCTCCACTAGAACCAGAAGTTTTATTTTTGAAAACATTTTTTTCAGTAAAACCTTTAGAGAGTCTTTCTTTTAGCGGTTTTTGTAAATCTTTTTTGGTCATTAGAGGAATATCTTCCCAATGCTCAATATGTGTATTGCCTATGAAGTTTTTGTAATAACTATTATTACGTAAGTGATATTCTAGAATTTCTTTTTTTCTTTTTTCGACAAATTCAATAGGTGATTTTTTAGAAAGAGTAAGGATAGCGTCAAATTCCGCCTGTGCTTCTTTTATAGGAAAACCATTCAATTTTAAACTCCAATCGAAAAAACGAAACATATTTCTTTTTTTCCAAAAATAAGAAAACAAGTGTTTTCATAATAATTTTAAACGGACTATTTTTACAACTTAAAACAACAACACAACACGATGATAATTTTACTTTTAGGTTCAGGCGGAAGAGAGCACGCTTTAGCTTGGAAAATGCTCCAAAGTTCAAGATGTACAAAATTATTTGTAGCCCCAGGAAATGCTGGAACAGGGCAAATAGCAACTAATATTTCTGTTAATCCATTGGATTTTAATGAGGTAAAGAATTTTGTAATTGAAAACAAAGTTGAAATGATCGTAGTAGGTCCAGAAGACCCATTAGTAAATGGTATTTATGATTATTTTAAAAACGATTTAGAATTACAAAATATTCCTGTAATAGGCCCATCAAAAATAGGTGCACAGTTAGAAGGAAGTAAAGAATTTGCAAAACAATTTTTGGTAAAAAATAATATCCCAACAGCTCGTTATGAAAGTTTTACTAAAGATACGGTTGAGCAAGGATGTGAATTTTTAACCACTTTGGAAGCACCTTATGTATTGAAAGCCGATGGTTTAGCGGCAGGTAAAGGTGTTTTAATACTAAATGATTTGACAGAGGCACAACAAGAATTACGAAATATGTTAGTTGATGCTAAATTTGGAGACGCTTCTTCAAAAGTAGTGGTTGAAGAATTTTTAGACGGTATAGAGTTAAGTTGTTTCGTTTTAACAGATGGTAAATCATATAAAATTTTACCTACAGCTAAAGATTATAAACGTATAGGTGAAGGAGATACAGGTCTAAATACTGGAGGTATGGGAGCGGTTTCGCCAGTTCCATTTGCTGATGCCGTTTTTATGGAAAAGGTAGAAAACCGGATCGTGAAACCAACGGTTGAAGGTTTGCAAAGAGAAGCGATTGATTATAAAGGATTTATATTTATTGGATTAATCAATGTAAAAGGAGAACCCATGGTTATAGAATATAATGTACGTATGGGAGATCCAGAAACAGAAGTAGTAATGCTTCGTATTAAATCAGATTTAGTAGAATTATTTGAAGGACTAGCAAAAGAAGAATTAGATTCAATTATTTTAGAAACGGATGAAAGAGCAGCAACTACTATAATTCTTGCATCAGGAGGTTATCCAGAAAATTATGAAAAAGGAAAAGTAATATCCGGAATCGAAAATGTAAAGGATTCTATTGTTTTTCACGCAGGAACTAAAAAAGAACATGAAACTGTATTAACAAGTGGAGGACGTGTACTGGCGATTTCCTCTTACGGCACAACCTTTACAGAAGCTTTGACTAAGTCATACGATAGTATTTCCAAAATTTCTTTTGAAAAAATGTATTTTCGAAAAGATATAGGGAAGGATCTAAATACACTATAACAAATGCAAAAATCTTGCAGTTTTGTATAGCTGAATAATAATAAATAAAAAATGCCACAATTTTATTGTGGCATTTTTTATTATTTTAAGAACGAATGAGCGGTCGTATCTTGTTGGTCTTCGTTACTATCTTTGAATATTTTTAATTGTTTAATCCAATACCAAATATAATAACAAATAATAGCCCATAATACCCAGTTAATAAGGTTTGCAACCCACCAGTTTTCTAACTCCGCGGAGCGCATTAAGTCGTGTGGAGCAAGTAAAACAGCTTCAAATAACCATTGAATTGCTTCAAAAATTGATTTCATCATGACGAATGTATTATATTTACACAGCAAAAATATAAAATATACTTATGATTACAAGTGTTTTTAGTAAATCTCGACCAATAAATTATGTAATAGTGATCGTTTTATTGGTGGTTTGTTTTTTATTTTACCAATTCAGTATCAGTCCGGCAGATCTAACAGTAATGGAGATTGGACAAAAAATAGTAGTATTATTACTGTTAGTAGGATCTTTGTTAATTACTAATTTTATTACAAAGAAAAACGGATTAAGCAAAGATAACAGTTACACCTTTTTATTATTTTTTATTTTCTTAATATTATTTCCAGCTACATTGTCAGATCTTAAATTAATTCTTTCTAATGCTTTTATACTATTGGCTTTACGAAGATTGATTTCTATGCACTCCATGATCACACCCAAAGAAAAAATTTTTGATGCGTCATTATGGATTTTTTTAGCTTCATTAATTAATTTTTGGTGTATATTGTTTTTATTACTCGTTTTCTCTTCTATTATACTGCATGTATCAAGAGATTATCGTAATTGGCTTATACCTTTTATAGCTTTTTTCACTGTTTTAGTTATTGGACTGATGTTTTCCTTAGCTTTTTATCCTGATTTTTTAAGACTATATTCTAAACAAATTTATATAGATTTTACGATAAAAGATTTAACCAATGTTTTTCAAAATATAGCAGTAGCAATTTACGTCGTGGTTTCTTTGATTGCTTTTGTTAGCATGTTGTTTATTTTACAAAGTAAGATGTCTCATTTAATATCTTCTTATCGTAAAGTTATTTTTGCTTTTTTAATAGCATTAGTAGTTTATTTTATAATGCCTAATAAAAATAATAGCTACTTGATATATACTTTTGTACCCGTAGCTATTATGTTGACTAATTACCTAGAAAAGATTAAGAAAATTTGGTTAAAAGAAGGAATAGTTCTTTTTTTAGCATTAGCTAGTTTAGTAACTTATTTGTTGCAAATATTATAGTTTTTCACCGTATGCCAAATCACCAGCATCGCCAAGACCTGGTACTATATAGTTCTTTTCGTTTAATTTTTCATCTATAGAAGCAATCCATAAATGTGTGTTTTTAGGTAAGTTATTTTCTAAGTATTGTATACCTTCTGGAGCCGCAATGACTACAGCTATATGAATTTCTTTAGGTTGGTGTTCTGAACATAATTTGTTTAGTACTGCAACTATAGATTGTCCTGTTGCTAGCATGGGATCTATAAGAATAAGGCTTTTGTCTTCAAGAGAAGGACTAGCTTGGTATTCTACTAATATTTCAAAGTGGTCATCATGATTATAATGGTGTCTATAAGCTGATATAAAGCCGTTTTCAGCCTCATCAAAGTAGTTCATAAAACCTTGATGTAGGGCAAGTCCTGCACGCAAGATAGAGCATAAAACGATAGCGTTAGCTAATTTTGTAGTATGTTTTATTCCAAGAGGTGTTTTTACCTCTACATTTTCGTAATACAATGTTTTACTTATTTCGTAGGACATGATTTCACCAATGCGTTCTATGTTTTTTCTAAAACGCATACGATCCTTTTGTATGTTTGTATCTCTTATTTCAATTAAGAAATGATTTAAAATACTATTGTTTTCAGAGATATGATGTATTTTCATAGATTAAATTTGATTGGTTTTTTCAAAATATTTTTTCATGACAAGCAATCCTATTAATTTTTCTCTTTTTGAATCATAGAATTGTTTGCAGTATGTGTTTGCATTTTTAATAATTTGGATTGCTTCCGAAGGATTTTCTATATAGTAATTTATTTTTTCTTCCAAATTAGAAAAATCAGCATTAACTTCTATATAATGAAAGTCAGGTATTAATTTTCCTTCCATAAACCATGTTTCGTATGTAGGCTTGGGCATTACAGCAATTGAATTAGATGACATAACCCATTTTAAATTACTAGCTACATCATTACCTTCTAATGCCATAATAAATTTGTAATCTAGATGTTCCCACAATGTTTTTTAGGAACTTTCCATTCTTTCTTTGTTACGCTTTTTGAAACATCTCCAAGATCAAACAAAGGATTTCCAAAGAATTTGTTCATAAAATCTATTCTTTGTTGCTTACCTATTATTTTGCCTCTAAATATTATTTTATTGATTTTTTTATCAAATGTCTTACCATCTTTTAAAAAAATAAAATGTCTTACCTTATCAAGATTTAATAATATACTATTTTGATTATTTCCTAAAATAGGTCTACTTTTTAGTATAGAAGGTTCATTAGGAATGTGCGTTATATCTCCATAACAACTAAAGAACTTTAGACTAGGATTAAAATATCTTGTTATAAACTCTGTATCGTAATAGTATACAGATCCTGCTTTTTCTATTTTGTTATCTTTTAGTTGCTTAGCGTTTGAAGGTAAGCTGGTGTTTTTATTTAATTTGTTATAATAGTTTACTCTTTCGAGTATATAATCTTTGTCTGGTCTTCTATTAAAATTTACAATTAATTTAGGATATTGACTTCTAAATATAAATTTTGGCAAGAAATTTAGGACAATATTAATGAAATAGTATTTCCATTTAGGATTTTTTCCACTATTAAATAAAAAATTAAGGTTCATATAAGATGAATTAATTTCGTAAAAATACATAATTTTGTGGAACATTTTAATAACGTACCTATGTTCGCAGAATTTGCTTTTCCTATATTCGAAAGAAGTATTCAAGAGTATCATATAAAAGACAATGTTTATCAAGAAATTACAAATCCTTATGAGAAAGGTTCTATAGAACATTTGTTATATGCAAAAAATTGGGTAGATACCGTTCAATGGCATTATGAGGATATTATTCGTGATCCTCAAATTGATCCTATAGCAGCTTTAGATTTGAAACGTAAAATTGACGCTTCAAATCAAGTGCGTACAGATATGGTAGAATACATAGATAGTTATTTTCTTAAAAAATATGAAACTGTTCAAGTAAAAGTAGATGCCCGAATTAATACAGAAAGTCCAGCTTGGGCTATTGATAGATTATCTATTTTGGCTCTTAAGATTTATCACATGAATGAAGAGGCTACTCGATTAACAGCTACAAAAGAGCATAGGGCAAAATGTCAAGAAAAATTAAGTATTCTTTTAGAGCAAAAGAAAGATATGTTTATTTCAATAAGTCAATTGATCGAAGATATTGAAAAAGGAGATAAGTACATGAAGGTTTATAAACAAATGAAGATGTACAACGATGAAGAATTAAACCCTGTTTTGTATCAAAATAAATAATGATTCTAATTTAATTTCAGAAAAACATTGATAAGATAAGTTCTTTACATTATCAATGTTTTTGGGTTTTAAAAAAATATTATGAAGCATCTATTGATTATTCGTTTATCAGCTATGGGAGATGTTGCTATGACAGTTCCTGTTTTAAGGGCTTTATCCTTAAAACATCCCGAGTTGAAAATTACAGTAGTTTCACGTCCCTTCTTTCAGCCTTTTTTCAACGGTTTAGAAAATGTTAGTTTTTTTCCAGTAGATCTGAATAAAAAACATAAAGGAATGATTGGACTTGTCCGATTATACAATGATTTGAAAAAATTAAATATTGATGCTGTTGCTGATTTTCATAATGTACTTCGTTCAAAAGTTATTAGAGGTTTATTTGCAGTCAATGGAAAAAAAGTAGCATTTACAGATAAAGAACGTAAGGATAACAAGGCATTAACTCGACCTAAAAATAAAGTTTTTGCTCCTGTAAAATCCATGTTTGAAAGACATAAAGATACGCTTGTTCGTTTAGGATTTTCTTTTGATCTATTAAATCCTCAGTTTCCAGATAAAGCCTTATTATCGGATCAAATTCTTGGTATAACAGGAAATAAAATGAATAAATGGATAGGAATAGCACCATTTGCTCAGTATGAGTCTAAAATATATCCATTAGATTTGATGCAAAAAGTTGTAGACGGCTTAGCAAAAGAAACGATTAAAATATTCCTATTTGGAGGAGGAAAAAAAGAAATAGAAAAATTATATCAACTTAAGAGAGATTATCCCAACGTTCAGGTAGTTGCAGGTAAAATTAAGCTTCAAGAAGAATTAAATTTAATTTCTAATTTAGATTTGATGCTTTCTATGGATTCAGGGAATGGACATATAGCCTCTATGTTGGGAGTTAATGTTATAACACTTTGGGGAGCAACTCATCCTTATTCAGGCTTTAGTCCTTTTAATCAACCTTTAGAAAATTGTCTCACAGCTGATAGAGAAAAATATCCAATGTTGCCAACTTCCGTTTATGGCAATAAAGAAGTAGAGGGGTATGAAGACGTAATGCGTACTATAGAACCAGAAATAATAATTAATAAAATTAAAAAGGATTTAGATTTATAAACAACCCAAATCCTTTTTCAAAATTATTTTTTATACATCATCAAAATCAATACTGATTTCAGCAGATGTTGGGTGCGCTTGGCAAGTTAAAATTAAACCATCTGAAATCTCTTTATCACTTAGGATAGAATTTTTCTTCATAATAGCGCTTCCTGAGGTAACTCGCGCGATACAACTACTACAAACACCACCTTGACATGAATAAGGAGCGTCCATACCTTGTTTTAAGATAGCTTCTAACAATGTTTGTTTTGTAGACATTTCAAAAGATTCTTCATCACCATCTAGTGTTACTGTAATCTTTGTGTGTTCAAAAGTGTCAGAAGAAGATGAATTATTTTCAATTGTTGGTGAAGTTGAAAATAATTCAAATTTTATATTTTTTTCTGCTATACCTTTTTCTTTTAGAGTACTATTAACATCATTGATCATTTCCTCTGGACCACATAAAAAATATTTATCAAACTCTTGACCAATATGTTTTTCGTGAATTCTATGAACAACTGATTTATTAATTCTACCTGCTAATTGTCCTTCTATTTCTTCTTGACTGTACACATAGTGTACCGTTAACCTGCCAAGAAATTGTTTTTGCAATTCAGCTAATTGATTGTGAAAAATGGTTTCATTAGATGTCTTATTTCCATAAACTAACACGAAAGAACTTTTAGGTTCTTCTAATAAAACGGTTTGTAAGATAGACATTACAGGTGTGATACCACTACCAGCCGCAAATCCCATGTAGTTTCGTTGACGATCTACTTGTGGTTCAAAACAAAAACGACCTTCAGGCAAACCAACATCTAGTATATGCCCTTTTTTTAATTGGTCATTTGCAAATTTTGAAAAAGTTCCGTTTTTTATAGCTTTAATAGTTACACAAAATTCTCCAGAAGAAGGAGCGGTACATAAAGAATATGCCCTTCTTATTTCATGACCGTCTAAAGTTAATTTAATTGTAACGTATTGTCCTGCTTTAAATTGATAAAAATCTTTAAACTCTAAAGGAACATTAAAAGCTATTGAAATAGCATTAGGAGTTTCTCTTTTTACTTCTTTTATAGATAGTTTATAGAATATTGACATAGGTTTTGTTTTATAATACAAAGGTAAAAAATATTAACTTTTATAAATTGTAATTTATAAATGTAATAATTTAATAATATTACTTTAAAAGTCCTTTTTGCTCTTTTTTTTGGACTTTTAGAATAAAATTTAAAAAGGATTTTTGTTTTATATTTGAAAAAAATAAATATCTATGAAAAAAATTTACTTATTATGTGCTGCTTTTTTTACAAGCTTATCGATAAAGGCACAAGAAACAACCTTTTTTGTACATGCCCATCAAGATGATGCGGTTTATTTTTGTGGTGTACCACTATTTGATAAAGTAAGCTCAGGTGTTAAGACAGTTGCAATTGTAACGAGTGCTTCAGATCAAGGAGCACATGATGGTGTTTATACCCCTGATGCTGGGGTAGGTATTAAAACACCTTTTTATGAAGCTCGTGATAACGGTTACAAAAAAGCCTTAGAATATTGTTATACGAATGGAAACTTGCCTTTAAATTTCAATGAAACGACTACAGAAGTGTTAATGGCTGGTAAAAAAGTACGCAAATGGACTTATGGAAATAATATTACTATGTATTTTCTGGATTTACCAAACGGAGATTGTTGTAGTTTGAATATGAATGGTTATTCTGCAAATAATTATCAAAGTATTGAAAAATTAAAAAAAGGAAGTATATCGACTATCACAAATGTTACGGGTACAGCAACTTATACTTGGTCAGAATTAAAAGAGACAATAAAAGCTATTTTTAATACAGAAAAGAGTACCACATCAAATGTTTATTCTACAGATGTAGATATGACAATTAATCCTGGTGATCATGCGGATCATTATATTACGTCAGTTTTAGCACTAGAAGCTATGGATGGTATAACTGGTTTTAATTCGAAATTACACACAGACTATCAATTATCAAATTTAGACATCCCTTTACTTTCAAATGCTGAAATTATAAAGAAAGTGTCTACATTTGGAGCGATGATATCTGGAATTGTAGCCAAAGGATATAGACCTAATAGACACTTTGGAACAAATTATGAGAAATGGTTCTTAACAGAAAGTATAAGAGATGTAGCAGATATTCATGCACAATTAGTAAATCTTAGCTCAGATTTAGGAGGGAATCCATATGCCGCCACTAATAATATTGCATTAAACAAAGCAACAACAGTTAGTGGTTCAGATATACCATCAACAGATGGTCCGAAAGCGAATGATGGAAATATTGATACTTATTGGGGGAATACAGCTTATCCACAGTGGTGGAAAGTGGATTTAGGTGCTAACTATAATGTTAATGATATAACTGTAGTTAACTATTTTAAAGATACTAGACATTATAAATATACAGTTTCTTCATCTACTGACGGGGTAAATTGGACTCAGGTAGCTGACAAATCAGATACTTCTAATGCTACACAGGCTGGTAATACATTTACCTTTAATACACCTGTTCAAGCTAGATATTTTAAGGTAGATATGAACTTTAATTCCGTAAATCAAGGTGTACATATATCTGAATTTATTGCACATGGTAATTTAGTCAATTCTGCGGCAAGATCTATAAATAAAAATTCCGAAACTATTAAAAATGGTTTTAAAAATCCCGTAAAAAGAGGTGAATTAGTAACTATAAATTTTGAAAAGTCAGGAGATAATGAGGTTCAAATTTTTGATTTGACAGGAAAAAAAATTTTTAGTAAGAAAAATAACGATGAATCAATCAGCTTTGATACTGATATGCTAACTAAAGGGACATATATTTTAGATAGTAATAATTCGAAAAGCAAACTTGTTATTGAGTAACAACGAAAAATAATCTTAAAAATCCCAAAAGTTATACTGCTTTTGGGATTTTTTTTATATTTACTTCATTACTTTTTAAAAGAAGTGTACTTTTACCAGTCAAAATACTAAAAAAATATTTTTAGAGTTTATATTTAAAAATTACAATCGTTTGAAAAATCACCTAATATATATAGCATCTTTTGGACTATGCGCATTTATAATTGCTTGTTCAACTAAAAAGGACACATTAATTTCTAGGAATTGGCATGCTTTAAACTCTAAGTATAATACGGTATATAATGGTGATGTTGCTTTGCAAGCAGGTATAGATGGACTTAAAAAAAGTTATGTTGATGATTTTTGGGAAATTTTACCTGTTGAACGTATGCAGGTTGAAGAGGAAAATTTCTTACCAGGACAAAAAGGAAAAAATGCTAATTTTACACGTGCAGAAGATAAAGCTGTAAAAGCCATTCAAAAACACTCTATGAATATTGAAGGTAGAGAACGAAATTCACAAATGGATGAGGCTCATTTACTACTAGGAAAAGCCCGTTATTACGATAAAAGATTTGTACCCGCATTAGAAGCGTTCAATTATATCTTATACAAATACTCTAATTCAGACAAAATTTATGAAGCTAAAGTTTGGAGAGAAAAAACAAATGTACGATTAGAAAATGACGCATTAGCAGTTAAGAATCTAACTTTACTTTTAAAAAGATACGACTTGCCACCTCATATAAAAGCAGAGGCCAACGCGCTTTTAACACAAGCATATATTAATCTTGAAGAAAAACAAAAGGCTCTAAATCCCATAAAGGAAGCTATTCAATATGCTTCCAACAAAGAAGAAAAAGCCCGCTATAGATTTATTTTAGGACAATTATACGAACAATTGAAATATAAAGATAGTGCTTATGTAGCTTTTCAAGAAGTCATAAACATGAAAAGACAATCCCCTCGTATATATGTTATTCAAGCACATGCCAAACAAGCAAGTTTAATAGATGTTATAAAAGACACATTAATTTTTACGAAAAAATATGCTAAACTATTAAAAGATAGAGAAAACCGCCCGTATTTAGATGTCTTAAATCATCAAGTAGCACTCTTTTATGACCAACTTAAAGTACACGAAAAAGCTAA
The DNA here is from genome assembly GCF_052828645.1 of Flavobacterium sp. TN-1. Classification (NCBI taxonomy): domain Bacteria; kingdom Pseudomonadati; phylum Bacteroidota; class Flavobacteriia; order Flavobacteriales; family Flavobacteriaceae; genus Flavobacterium; species Flavobacterium sp. TN-1. Next base: position 698,809 of record NZ_CM128253.1, on the reverse strand, counting down.
AATATTTTACAATAAATCATTAAAATCAATTTCAAGTGATAATTACTTGATGGCATCTAATTATAGAAATTTAGCTAAAATTTATTTTGATCAAACAAAATACGAAATAGCAGGTAAGTATTACGATAGTACTCTAACCAAATTTACTAAAAAAAATAGAGAATATTTTCTAATAGAAAAGAAAAGAAAGAATCTAGATGCAGTCATAAAATATGAAAATATAGCCCAAAAGAATGATAGCATTATAATGCTTATTCAAATGTCAAGTGAAGAACGTATTTCTTATTTTCAAAAATTCATAAAAGAATTAAAGAAAAAAGATTCATTGAAAGTGGCATTAGATAAAAAAAAGCAGGTTATAGAACAAAATCGCCAACAGAATGATAACATGTTTTTTGATCCCAATATAGTGCCAACTCCAGGAGAAAAAAGAAGTATTGCACCATTAGGATTAGATGAGTCCAAAAATTCATTTTATTTTTATAATCCTTCAACCGTAGCTTATGGAAAACTAGAATTTACAAAAAAATGGGGTAAACGAGCATTGATTGACAATTGGAAATGGTTAGCACAAATACAAAATCAAAAAGATGAAGAGGTAAATCCAGTTGATTTAGAAGTTGCTAAAAATCAATCAGAAACAGTAATCGTTAACGAAAAATATACCCCAGAGTTTTATTTAGCTAAACTACCTACATCAAAAAAAGTAATTGATAGTTTAACAAAAGAAAGAAATAATACGTACTACAACTTGGGCTTGATCTACAAAGAGAAATTCTTTGAAAACAAAGTGGCTGAAGAACGTTTTGAACGATTATTGGCAAATAAACCAGAAGAACGTTTTATACTTCCAGCCAAATATAATTTATTTCGTTTGTATGAAATTTCCGATACAGAAAAAGCGCAAAAATTAAAGGCAGACATCATTGAAAATTATCCCAACACTCGATATGCACAATTGGTAAACGGACAAATATCCGAAAATACGGATCCAGAAGCTCCAGCTGAAGTATATAAAAATTGTCTTTCTATGTTTGATAATCAAGAATATAAAGCAGCATTAGAAAAAATCAATCAATCAATAGAATTATTCTCTGGAGATCCCTTATTGCCTAAGTTTGAATTATTAAAAGCTCTTTTAAATGGAAAATTACTTGGTTTGAATGCCTATCGTGAAGGAATCCAAAAGGTAATAAATGGATACCCAGACACAGAAGAAGCAACAAAAGCAGAAGATATTTTACGTTTAGATATTCCAAAGATGGAACAAATGACACTATCAGCGGATACTATTTCAACTAAGTGGAAAGTACTATATAAAGTAGGGCAGAAAGAGGATGAAGCCACTAAAAAGTTAATAGAAAAAATAGAAAGATATATAAAAGAGAAACAATATTACAAGTTTTTTGTATCTTACGATATCTATAATGAAACCGATAATTTTGTTGTAATTCATGGTATATCTTCTCGTGAATATGCACGTTTTCTAATCGAATTATTAGCTAAAACAAAAGGATATGAAGTAAAAGAAAAAGCTACAGTCATTTCAAGCCAAAATTATTCGGTCATTCAAACCAAGAAAAATTTAAATGAATATCTACAAATAAAACTTTAATTTATGTTTGACAAAAAGCCCAAAAATTATACAGACCTACTAGGAAAGACAAATCGTATTGTTGAAGGAACTACAATAAAAGGGGATATAGAATCAATCGCAGATTTTAGATTAGATGGTCACCTGATAGGTAATTTTAACTCAAAAGCTAAACTAGTAGTTGGGCCTGCAGGAAGTGTTTTGGGAGATATAAACGCCCAAAATGTCGATATAGAAGGCAAGTCCGAGGGAAAAATAATCGTAGAAGAAATGTTAAATGTAAAAGCAACCGCAATTATAAATGGAGATGTAAGTTGTGGTAAATTAGCTGTTGAGCCTGGAGCTAAGTTTACAGCAACTTGTGTAATGAAAACAACAACACCTTCGTCAAATCTAGTAAATGAACAACAATAATACAGAAGAAAAAGAAAAAATTAAAAGAAATAAATGGCTCTCACTAGTCGCTATTCCATCACAAATGGGAGTTACGATTTTTTTATTTTTCAAGCTAGGGCAATGGTTGGATACTAGTTATCCTAATTCGGTATTCTACTATGATAAAGTATTTACATTAGTGGGAGTCTTTCTAGCCTTGTATAATGTTATCAAACAAGTTAATGAAATCAATAAATAATGCTTATTAAAGATTTTTTTAAAAAGTTATCTCTTGCAGGGGTGGTTTTTTACTTCATCAATTTTGGATGCTTATTTTTGTTAAATCAAACAATCTCTCCTGCTTTTTATTTAATACACGCTTTTTTCTTCCTTTTCTATTTACTCGGAACTCTAGCGATGGCATTCTTGTTAGAAAATAAAAAAGATCAAGTAGGAGTAGGTTTTTTAGTGGTTATTACCAACCTTTTTATTTTTACATATATTTTTAATAAATGGTTATTGCAAAAGAATTTTATGTTCTCTAAATGGAACTTCTTTATTCTGTTTATAGCATACCTAACTACAATAACATTTTTAGTGGGTAAAAAATTAAATCAGATTAAATTTTAATTAATTGATATAGTGTGTTTAAAGAGGTAATATGGCACTCTAAAATGATTTAGTTTAAAATAGAATTAAGATTGATATATTTTTTTTCAAGCAATCGTTTTTCATATAAATAAAAAATGTACCTTTGCACCGAAATTTACGAACATAGAAATTTTTCATTCCTATGATGATTACAAGAAAACCTGTATCATTACTAATGTCGGCCTTTATAGGCTTATTCTCTTGGGTAGCAATGGCTAACCCAACGACGGATTCAACTCACGCAACTACAAAACCAGCTCATGAGGCACACGCAGTGGCGCACGACAGTGCACATGCTCAAGCAGCACATGCTGAAGGTGAGCACGCAACTGCTGGTCATGAAGCTAACCACGGTGGTCCAGTTGATGAGAAACCAGAAGTACAAGCATTTATCAAACATCACTTGTTGGATTCGCATGATTTCAATTTGTATGCTGATGGAGAAACGGGACACCATGTAGGTTTTCCATTACCAGTTATCTTAGTAGATAATGGTCTTCATGTGTTCATGTCATCTGCTTTTCACAATGAAAAAGAATTAGCAGAAGTGGATGGTAGCTTCTATAAAATGGTTCATGGGGTAATCTATAAATCAGATGTTGAAGGTACAATTACAAACGATGCACATGGTCACCCAACAAATGCTAAGCCTTTAGATTTTTCAATCACTAAAAATGTATTTTCATTATTAGTAACGGCAATCTTAATTTTCTTTGCTTTCACATCGTTAGCAAAAACCTATAAAAAAGGAAATCAGTTACCAACTGGTTTTGGACGTATCTTAGAGCCACTTGTAATTTATGTGCGTGACGAAATTGCTCGTCCAAACATTGGTGAAAAAAAATACAAAAAATTCATGCCGTATCTATTAACGGTATTCTTCTTAATCTGGACGTTGAACTTAATTGGTTTAACTCCGTTAGGAATTAACGTAACTGGGAATATTGCTGTAACTTTATGTTTAGCTTTATGTACTTTAGTAATCACAAACGTAAGTGCTAATGCTGATTATTGGAAACACATTTTCTGGATGCCAGGGGTACCTGTACCGATGAAAATCGTTTTAGCGCCTATTGAGGTTTTAGGGATTTTCACCAAGCCTTTCTCGTTAATGATTCGTTTGTTTGCAAACATCACAGCGGGTCACTCAGTAGTAATGGGATTAATTGCGATTATCTTCCTATTCAAACAACAGTTAACCGCTGGTGGAGCTATGGGAGTATCGTTAGCATTAACCTTATTCATCTCAGTAATTGAATTGTTAGTAGCATTCTTACAAGCATTCATCTTTACTATGTTATCATCATTGTTCATTGGTATGGCGGTTCAAGACCACCATCATGATGACCATCATTAATAGAATAAAAAAGTAGAATTTTTTAAAAAAATTGTTTAATTATTATATAAATCTTTTATTATGACAATTCCAAATTTAGTAGGTGCTGGTTTAATCGTAATCGGAGCTGGTTTAGGTTTAGGTAAAATTGGTGGATCTGCAATGGATGCTATTGCTCGTCAACCAGAAGCTGCTGGTAAAATCCAAACAGCGATGATCATCATCGGTGCCTTATTAGAAGGTTTAGCATTCGGTGCCTTAATCTTAGGTGCTTAATCAAATTTAAATTACGCTTTGCAACGGTTGGTTGCAAAGTGTAATTTTATTTAACCTATTTTTATTAATTAAACAGAAAACATCAATAATGGAAAAAATATTTAACGATTTTGGATACGGTCTATTCTTTTGGCTAATTGTAATTTTAACGATCTTAGTTGTTTTATTAGCTAAATTTGCTTGGAAACCTATTATGGAATCTATAGAAACCCGTGAAGAAGGTATTCGTAGTGCATTGCAAGCAGCTGAAAATGCTAAAAAAGAAATGCAAGAGTTGCAAGCAAACAACGAACGTATTTTAAACGAAGCACGTGCTGAACGTGACACCATGTTAAAAGAAGCTCGTGAAATCAAAGAAAAGATGATTGCTGACGCTAAAGAAGAAGCACAAACGCAAGGTGCTCGTTTAATTGAGCAAGCTAAAGCTTCTATCGAAAGTGAGAAAAATGCAGCGATGGCTGAATTGAAAACACAAGTTTCTGCTTTATCATTACAAATTGCAGAGAAAATATTAAAAGACCAATTATCTAGCAACGATTCTCAAGTAAAATTAGTTGAGAAAATGTTAGATGAAGTGAAATTAAACTAATACGAGAAGTATGTCAGGTAATAGAGCCGCAGTACGATATGCAAAAGCAATTTTAGATGTTGCTACTTCAAAGAGTGTTGCTCAGGAAGTAAACAACGATATGACTTTGATTGCTAAAACTATCCAAGATAATGCTGAGTTAGCGTCATTTATTGCTAACCCAACTTTAAAAATCGAAGTAAAGAACAGTGCTTTATTAGAAGTTTTTAAAGAGGCAGGTGCAGTAACAAAATCGTTATTTCAGTTATTATTAGAAAACAAACGTTTTGAACTTTTAGACAAAGTAGCTACGCAATATACAAAATTGTATGATGAAGCTAACGGAGTTGAAGTAGCAACAGTAACTACTGCTATTGCTATCACTCCTGAATTAGAAGCTAAAGTATTAGCTAAAGCAGGTACTTTAACAACTAAAAAAGTTACTTTAAAAAATATTGTAGATCCAGCAATCATTGGCGGATTTATTTTAAGAATTGGTGACAAGCAATATAACGCTTCAGTTGCAAACAGTTTATTAACATTAAAGAGAGAATTGAGTAATTAATTATAACACGAAAGTGTAAAAATTATAAAACAATGGCGGAAATCAAACCAGCTGAAATTTCAGCAATATTAAAGCAACAATTATCAGGTTTTGAATCTGGTGCTACTTTAGAAGAAGTAGGTACTGTACTTCAAGTAGGTGACGGTATTGCTCGTATTTATGGGCTTTCTAATGTACAATATGGTGAGTTAGTGGTTTTTGAAAACGGTATGGAAGGTATCGTATTGAACCTTGAAGAAGATAACGTAGGGGTAGTATTATTAGGGCCATCTACAGGTATCAAAGAAGGTTCAACTGCTAAAAGAACACAACGTATTGCTTCTTTAAAGGTTGGTGAGCAAATGGTAGGGCGTGTTGTAAACACTTTAGGGCAACCTATTGATGGTAAAGGTCCTATTGGTGGTGATTTATACGAAATGCCTTTAGAGCGTAAAGCACCAGGGGTAATTTTCCGTCAACCAGTAACAGAACCATTGCAAACAGGAGTAAAAGCTATAGATGCTATGATTCCAGTAGGTCGTGGTCAACGTGAGTTAGTAATTGGTGACCGTCAAACAGGTAAATCTACGGTTTGTATTGATACTATCATAAATCAAAAAGAATTTTATGATGCAGGTAAACCCGTTTTCTGTATCTATGTTGCAATTGGTCAAAAAGCTTCTACAGTAGCAGCTTTAGCAAAAACTTTAGAAGAAAAAGGAGCAATGGCTTATACAGTTATCGTTGCTGCTAATGCTTCTGATCCAGCTCCAATGCAAGTTTATGCTCCTATGGCAGGTGCTGCTATCGGAGAGTACTTCCGTGATACAGGTCGTCCAGCTCTAATCGTTTATGATGATTTATCTAAACAAGCTGTTGCTTACCGTGAGGTGTCTTTATTATTAAGAAGACCACCAGGACGTGAGGCTTATCCTGGAGACGTATTCTACTTACACTCTCGTTTATTAGAAAGAGCGGCTAAAGTTATCGCTGATGACGATATCGCTAAAAATATGAATGACTTACCTGAGTCATTAAAACCAATCGTTAAAGGGGGTGGTTCATTAACTGCTTTACCTATTATCGAAACGCAAGCGGGTGACGTTTCTGCGTATATCCCAACGAACGTAATTTCGATTACTGACGGACAGATTTTCTTAGAGTCTGATTTATTCAACTCAGGGGTTCGTCCAGCAATTAACGTAGGTATCTCTGTATCTCGTGTAGGAGGTAATGCGCAAATCAAGTCTATGAAAAAAGTATCGGGTACTTTAAAATTAGACCAAGCGCAGTTCCGTGAATTAGAAGCGTTCGCTAAGTTCGGTTCTGACTTAGATGCAGCTACATTAAACGTAATTGAAAAAGGTAAACGTAACGTGGAAATCTTAAAACAAGGTTTAAACTCTCCATTTACTGTAGAAGACCAAGTTGCAATTATCTATGCAGGTACTAAAAACTTATTAAGAAACGTACCAGTAGCTAAAGTGAAAGAATTTGAAAAAGATTATTTAGAATTCTTAAAGAACAAACATAGAGATACTTTAGACGCTCTTAAAGCAGGTAAATTTGATGACAACATCACTGACGTTTTAGAGAAAGTAGCAAAAGAAGTATCTGCAAAGTATAACTAATAAAGTAAATAGTGAGTAGTGATTAGTAATTAGCTAATCACTATTTACTAGTCACTAATTACTATAAAAAAAATGGCGAATTTAAAGGAAATCCGTAATAGAATTACATCCGTTTCATCAACGATGCAAATAACGTCAGCGATGAAAATGGTTTCGGCAGCAAAGCTTAAAAAGGCGCAAGATGCCATTACGGCAATGCGTCCTTACGCTGAAAAATTAACAGAGTTATTACAAAATTTATCAGCTACTCTTGAAGGTGAAGTAGGTGGAGCTTATACGACGCAACGTGAAGCAAAGAAAGTACTTTTAGTAGTTATTACTTCTAACCGTGGTTTATGTGGTGCTTTTAACGCTAATGTGGTTAAGGAAGTAAAAAGCCTCACAGAAAAATATAAAAATGCACAACTTGATGTGTTAACTATAGGTAAAAAAGGTAATGACGTATTGCGTAAAACGCATACAATAATAGCAAACGAGAGTACAATTTTTGATAATTTAACTTTTGATAATGCGGCAACTATTGCTTCTGATTTAACTGAAAAGTTTGTTGCTGGTGAATATGATAAAATCGAGTTAGTATATAATCAGTTTAAAAATGCTGCTACCCAAGTAGTAAAATCAGAACAATTCCTTCCATTGGCTCCTATTGCTAAATCTGAAGCTGTTGCAGGTGATTACATTTTCGAACCATCGAAAGAAGAAATCATCATGACTTTAATTCCTAAGTCATTAAAAACGCAATTGTACAAAGCTATTCGAGATTCATTTGCTGCAGAGCACGGAGCGCGTATGACAGCGATGCACAAAGCGACAGATAACGCTACTGAATTAAGAAATCAATTGAAGTTAACTTATAATAAAGCACGTCAAGCCGCTATTACAGGAGAAATTTTAGAAATTGTAGGAGGAGCTGAGGCTTTAAATGGATAATTAATAATTAATATTTATAGTATTGATACAAAAAAAAGTCCTGTTATTAGGACTTTTTTTGTTTAAATAAATTGTCTTAACTTTCTAGTTTAGTTAAAGATGTAAAGAATGAAGTCTGCTAACATATTTTCCTATTACATCAAATTCAAGATTTACATTAGTACCTACACTGAAAGTATGAAAATTAGTATGTTCATAAGTATAAGGAATAATAGCCACACTAAATTCATTTAATTTTGAATTAACGACGGTTAGACTGGTTCCATTAACTGTTATAGAGCCTTTTTCAATGGTAATGTTCTTTAAGTCTTTACTATATTCAAATGTAAAATACCAACTACCATTCGCCTCTTCTATTTGTTTACAAATCCCTATTTGATCCACATGCCCTTGTACAATATGTCCATCGAGCCTATCTCCTAATTTCATGGCGCGCTCTAAATTAATAAGATCCCCTATTTTCCATTCGCCTAGATTCGTTTTTTCAATAGTCTCCTTAATTGCAGTAACAGTATATATATCGTTATTTATATTAACAACTGTCAGACAAACCCCATTATGGGATACACTTTGGTCTATTTTGAGTTCTTTTGTTATAGAAGATTGTACTGAAACATGAATGTTTTCACCTTCTTTTTCAAGAGCAATAATCTTACCTAGAGTTTCTATAATTCCTGTAAACATTAACTGATTAATTTTAGTAAATTTGTATTCAAAATTAGTATAAATATTAAAGCGATGACAAAAAAGCCTGAAAATATAATGGTCGGTATTTCAATAGGAGATCTAAATGGTATTGGTAGTGAGGTTGTATTGAAATCTTTTGAAGATACTCGTATGCTTGAATTGTGTACGCCTATTATTTTTGCTAATGTTAAGATTATATCTTATTTAAAAAAACAACTTAATCTAAACGTTAACCTACACGGTATTGATAAGATTGACCAAGCACTTGTTGGTAGAGTAAATGTTTTGAATGTTTGGAGAGAAGGTGTAAATTTAGAATGGGGAGTAGAAAATCAGAATGTTGGGAAATATGCCGTAAAATCTTTTGTAGAAGCTACGCAATCACTAAAAGATGGGAAAATAGATGTGTTAGTCACGGCACCTATTAGTAAAGTTAACATTCAAAGCGAAGATTTTTCTTTTCCTGGACATACAGATTATCTAGACCAAGAATTAGAAGGTGACGCTTTAATGTTAATGATTCAAGATTCATTAAGAATAGGTTTGTTAACAGATCACGTACCTATTAATAAAGTTGCATCTCATCTTACTGAAGATTTAATATTTAAAAAAATAAAAACGATTAATCATTCTTTAATTCAAGATTTTCAAATTAATAGACCTAAAATAGCAGTGCTCGGATTAAATCCTCATTCGGGAGATCATGGTGTAATTGGTCAAGAAGAAGAAAAAGTGTTAAAACCCACATTAAAAAAGTTATTTGAAGAAGGTATAATGGTTTTTGGTCCTTTTTCAGCTGATGGTTTTTTTGGTAGTGCTCAGTATGAAAAATATGATGCAGTAGTAGCCACTTATCATGATCAAGGTTTGATTCCTTTTAAAACATTATCTTTTGGAAAAGGAGTTAACTATACTGCTGGTTTAAATAAAATTCGAACATCTCCAGATCATGGAACTGGTTTTGATATTGCAGGTAAAGGAATTGCAAATCAAGTTTCTTTTACAGAAGCCATTTATACTGCATTAGATGTTTTTAAAGCTAGAAATATATATAAAGAAATAGTACTAAACCCATTGAAAATAAAATAAAATGAGTTATAAACAAAAAAATGTTTATAACCCTTTTGATTTTACAAATAATTTATATCTTTGCACACCTTAATTAAGGAGTAAATTGTTGACAGAATGAAGCGTAATTAAGTTTAAGTCTTTGATTAAAAGGGATTAAGTGATAATGTTTCATCTGAACCTATTAAAAATGTAGATTTATCTGATGAGAGTTACAAACGAGTATTTGATTCCTTATGCTGGATTGAAGATAGGAAAACATGAGTTTGAATACCTAATTAGTAAGACGTTCTTTGATTACTTTGAATATGACGAATTTGATTCGGCTGATATAAAAGTAAAATTGGTATTAGAAAAACAAAGTAATATGCTTGAGTTAAATTTTAAGCATAAAGGAACTGTAAATGTATTGTGCGATGTGAGAGGGGAACCTTTTGATTTTCCAATTAAAGGTAAGTTAAAGTTAATTGTGCGTTTCGGAGAAACATATAATGATGAAAACGAAGAACTCTTAATTCTTCCCTTTGGGGAGCACCAAATAGATATAGCTCAATACATATATGAGATGATCGTTCTTTCAATACCTTTAAAAAGAATAAGTCCTCAAGCTTTAGAAGAAGAAAGTTTTGAAGAAACAGAAATTGCAGAAGAGCAAGATATAAAAGAAGAAGAAATTGACCCACGTTGGGCAGCATTAAAGAAACTATTAACGGATAAATAATTTTGTAAAATGGCACATCCTAAGAGAAGACAATCGTCGACAAGAAGAGACAAGAGAAGAACTCATTATAAAGCAACTGTTGCTCAAATTGCAACTTGCCCAGTAACTGGTGAAGCTCATTTGTACCACAGAGCTTACTGGCATGAAGGAAAAATGTATTATAGAGGTCAAGTAGTTATTGATAAATCAGTAGCTGTTGCTTAATATATTTTTTAAAAGATACATGAATAACTCTCACAATGTGAGAGTTTTTTTGTTGAAAATGATTCATTTTTGAAAAAAAAACACCATTTTTGTATCTCTTTTGTAGAAATTTTGTAATTTCATCAACTTTTAGAATTGACCTTTAAAGGGTTCAAAATAAGACTTTATGAATAAGATTACTGCCGCAATTACTGCTATAGGTTCTTATGTTCCTGACTTTGTTTTGTCTAATCAAGTTTTGGAAACAATGATTGATACTACGGATGAATGGATTACCACTCGTACAGGTATTAAGGAGAGAAGAATCTTAAAAGAAAAAGGAGCAGGTACTTCCTATTTAGCTATTCAAGCTGCTAAAAACCTAATTGAAAAATCAGGAATAGATCCTAAGGATATTGACTTGATTATTATGGCAACAGCCACTCCGGATATGCCTGTTGCATCTACTGGAGTATATGTAGCATCTCAAATAGGTGCTGTTAACGCATTTGCTTATGATCTTCATGCGGCTTGTTCTAGTTTTTTATACGGAATGTCTACTGCTGCAGCCTATATACAATCAGGAAGGTATAAAAAAGTATTGTTAATAGGGGCAGACAAAATGTCTTCTATTATAGATTATACAGATAGGGCTACTTGTATTATTTTTGGAGATGGAGGAGGAGCTGTTCTTTTTGAACCAAATGAAGAGGGTTTAGGATTGCAAGATGAAATTTTAAGAAGTGATGGAATTGGTCGTGAATATCTTAAAATTGATGCAGGAGGATCTATTTTGCCAGCTTCTAAAGAAACTGTAGAGAAAGGAATGCACACCGTTTTTCAAGACGGGAAAACAGTTTTTAAGTATGCCGTTTCAGGTATGGCTGATGTGAGTGAAAAAATTATGAAACGAAATAACCTAACACATGATGATGTAAATTGGTTAGTCGCTCATCAAGCTAATAAACGTATAATAGATGCTACGGCCGAACGTATGGGGCTTGATGAATCTAAAGTTTTAATTAATATTCATCGTTATGGAAATACAACATCAGCAACTTTGCCACTTGTTTTGTGTGACTTTGAAAAACAATTAAAAAAGGGAGACAATATCGTCTTTGCTGCGTTTGGAGGAGGCTTCACATGGGGAGCTATTTATTTAAAATGGGCATATAATTCATAAAAACATAATAAACCAAAATCGAAATATCATGGATATTAGAGAAATTCAAAACCTAATTAAGTTTGTAGCTAAATCAGGTGCTACTGAGGTAAAGCTAGAGATGGATGATTTTAAAATCACGATCAAAACAACACCTGAAGGTACTGAAAACACTACGTTTGTGCAACAGGTGCCAATGCAAGCGGCTATTCAGCAAATGCCAGTTGCTGCTGCTCCAGTACCAACACCAGCTGCACCAGCTGCACCAGTTGTAATAGAATCAGTTGCTGATGATACTTCTAAATATATTACTGTGAAATCGCCAATTATTGGTACATTTTATCGTAAACCAGCTCCAGATAAACCAATGTTTGTAGAAGTAGGTTCTGTAATTTCTAAAGGTGATACTTTATGTGTTATTGAAGCAATGAAGTTGTTTAATGAGATTGAAAGTGAAGTGTCTGGTAAAATCGTTAAAATTTTAGTAGATGATGCCTCACCTGTTGAGTTTGATCAACCATTATTCTTAGTAGATCCATCATAAGTTATTTTAAATGCTAAATTTTGAGTAATAAATAACCTATTTATTCTCAAATAATTTAAAATTTATAATTCAACATTTAAAATTTCATTAAGATGTTTAAAAAAATACTAATCGCTAACAGGGGAGAAATTGCACTTCGTGTAATTAGAACTTGTCGTGAAATGGGAATTAAAACAGTTGCAGTATATTCTACAGTTGATGCAGATAGTTTGCATGTGAAATTCGCCGATGAGGCTGTATGTATAGGACCAGCTCCTAGTAATCAGTCTTATTTAAAAATGTCCAATATTATTGCGGCTGCTGAAATTACTAATGCTGATGCCATTCATCCAGGGTATGGATTCCTTTCAGAGAATGCTAAATTTTCTAAAATTTGTCAAGAACACGGAATCAAATTTATTGGAGCTTCTCCTGAAATGATTGAAAAAATGGGGGATAAAGCTACTGCTAAAGCTACTATGAAAGCAGCAGGTGTGCCTTGTGTTCCAGGTTCTGATGGAATTTTAGAGTCATTAGAAGAGGCTAAGAAAGTAGCTAAAGAAATAGGTTATCCAGTAATGATGAAAGCAACAGCTGGAGGTGGTGGTAAAGGAATGCGTGCGATATGGAAAGAGGAAGAGCTTGATAAAGCTTGGGAAGGTGCTCGTATGGAAGCTGCTGCTGCTTTCGGTAATGATGGCATGTATATGGAAAAGCTTATTGAGGAACCTCGTCATATTGAAATTCAAATTGTAGGTGATTCTTTTGGTAAAGCTTGTCACTTATCGGAAAGAGATTGTTCTGTACAACGTCGCCATCAAAAATTAACAGAAGAAACTCCTTCTCCATTTATGACGGATGAATTACGCCATAAAATGGGAGAGGCTGCTGTGAAAGCTGCTGAGTATATTAGTTACGAAGGAGCAGGAACAGTAGAGTTTTTAGTAGATAAGCACCGTAATTTCTACTTTATGGAAATGAATACTCGTATTCAAGTAGAACATCCAATTACGGAGCAAGTTATTGATTATGATTTAATTCGTGAACAAATTTTAGTTGCAGCAGGTGTGCCTATTTCGGGTAAGAACTACTTGCCGCAATTACATTCTATAGAATGTCGTATTAATGCAGAGGATCCTTATAATGATTTTCGTCCTTCTCCTGGTAAAATCACTGTTTTACATGCGCCAGGAGGTCACGGAGTGCGTTTAGATACGCATGTGTATGCTGGGTATACAATACCACCTAATTACGACTCAATGATTGCGAAGTTAATTACTACAGCACAAACTCGTGAAGAAGCAATTGCTAAAATGAAACGTGCTTTAGATGAATTCGTAATAGAAGGAATAAAAACAACTATTCCGTTCCATAGACAGTTAATGGATGAGCCAGATTATGTGGTAGGTAATTATACAACTAAGTTTATGGAAACTTTCAAAATGAAAGAACCTAAAAATTAAATAAAAAATTTGTACTGCACCCAAAAGTTTAGGCAAATTTAAACTTAATTTTGATAATAATGAGTTCGATGTTTTATCGGGCTCATTTTTGTTTAGATTTAGATTTTTCGTTATTGTGATATTAATGTATTCTTGAATTTCTTAGAGTTTTAATTTTGCTGCCCATTATTTTAAAACTTATATCGAAGATAATTTTTGTTTTCTACCTTTGATTGATCCTTTTTTTACGATTAAATAAAACAAAAAACCCGAATTAAAATTTTTCGGGTTTTTTGTTTTATATAGAGGTTTTTTATAGTTTTAATTTAGATACAATGCCTGTAGGTATCGCTTTTTTATGCAACATAATGGCGGTTGCTTTATATTTTGCAAATTCTTTCGTCATATACAAATATCCTTTGTAGTCATTTGTTGTACCCCAAGAGTTTTTAACAATATAATATTCTTTACCGTTTTGATCTTTAGAAATTCCAACAATGTGCATACCATGATCGTCAGTAGTTGTGTAATTATCAAATGCTTTTTGACGCATTTCCTCAGTTATTGTCATTTCTTTTTTAGGACCATTAAACATGTCTGATTTCTCATCAGCAGTCATCTCCTCAAATTTTTTCTCAGGAACATAAGCTACACCGTTTTTCCAAGAAAAACTTTTTTCGCTAACATCGCCAGCCCAAGCTACTGAATAACCATTTTTAATTGCGTTGTCAATGATGTCAGTTAATTCATTCATTTTTACATTGTAGACTTGATCAAAATTCCAATTGTCTGGAACCATTAGCACAAATTTAGTATAGTAGGGATATTCTTGCAAGGAAGAAATTTCTACATAATCATCGGCGTTAACCCCTACTACTTCTTTGGCAAAAGTTTCAGGAGTATAGGTTTTGCCTTCAAATTGAAAAGTTTTGGGTACTTGTCCAAGATAACTATCAATCATTGCAGTGTAGGCTTTTTCCCAATTAGGTGTTAGTTCTCCATTAGGATTGGTAACAACGGCTTTTAAAAAAGCTTCAATTAGAGAACTCATTTCAGCAAATTTATTTTTATCAGTTCCGTAATTTAAGCCTGTATAAACTGATTGAGGAACGGCTCCATATTTACGATACATATTAATTACGTCATGAAAAGCACCGCCATCACCTAAAGCAACTGAGCCATGCATACGGACATAGTTTCTACCTTTTTCTATATAAGCATTGCGAGCGGAATAAATTTGTGCTAATTCTACTGGTTTTTTACCCATGCGTATCATTTCTGATTCTAAAAATGAATTGGCAGAATAACTCCAACAAGTTCCCGAAGAACCTTGGTTTTTTATAGGTGTGTTTTCAATATTTATAACGTCAGTAAATTTGAAAGATTCTTTACTTTTTTCACTCGCATTTATTTTTAGTGAATTGACTAAATTATCTTGTGCAAAAGCACTGAAAGTTATAATAAACGAAGCTGTAAGGGCAATGTTTTTTTTAATTTTAAACATATCGTTTTTGGATTTTAATATTTTGGAAGTAAAAATAAGAATACTGAATGAATAAGATTTGAATTTAATGTTTTTTTACATTTTTTAGATAATAATATTTGGAAAAGCTAGTTTTAAAGAAGTCTGAATATCTTTATTGTAAAAAAAAGGCTGCCATATTTTTTTTGGGCAGCCTTTTATATTTTTGAATTAGTTGGAGTCTTATTCAACTATAATTTTTCTAGTTGCTGTTTTACCTTTTTCGGTGATTTTAGCAAAATAAATTCCTTTTGTTAATGATGAGATATTAACAGTTTGATCTGTTACTTTAGTTGATAAAGTTTTTTTACCCCAAGTATTATATACTTCAATTTGTTTTTCTTCAAAATTACCAGAAGTAATATTTAAAACTGAATTTGCGGGATTTGGGTGAACTGATAGCCCTTCTATTTCATTGTTTTTTTCATTGTTTAAAACGGAACTAGCTTCAATTTTTACGTTGTCTATTCTCCAGTTAGCGGTAGGGTCATAAACTCCTAAAATAGGTTCGTAGGTATCATTGTTTGGATTTACAATAGAAACAATTCGGAAACCAAAATTAGGATTGTTATTGCATCTGGGATCATTGATTAACAGAGACTTCATTGGAGAAGCTGTAAAACCATTTGTTAGGTCTCCATTGTTATTAGTTAAGATTTCCCAAGAATTTCCGCCATCAATAGTATATTCGTATTGTTGCCATTTAGAAGAAGCATCTTGTCCTCTTGGGTCAAATTTTATGATAATTCCTGAGTAGCCATTAGTACTTGCCATAAATTGATAACCAGCTGTTCCGGAAGCTGTTCCTTGAAGAGGAAAGTTTTTTATACTATGTGCAAACCCTCCGCCATTGCCGCTTTGATAAGTATTTGGGCTGACTCCTCCAATTAGGCTTAATGTTCCTGTTCCTAGGTTTGGATTGGTTGTTTGTCCATCAAAACTCCACGAGGTTAATGTGGTTTGTGCAAAGCTGTTCGAAATTAAAAGGAATAAACTGAATAGATAAAATAATGATTTTTTTTTCATTTTAATAGTTTTGTTTTTGTTTACAAAAGTATAAAAAATCCTCGTTAGATGTTTGTCTAAAGGGGTTGGCTTTGTTTTTATTGGGGATAATTTATTCAATTATGATTTTTCTGATGGCTATTTTACCTTCTTCGGTGATTTTAGCTGTGTAAACTCCTTTGGTTAAAGGGGTAATGTTTATATTTTGATTAGTTGTTCTAGTGGATAAAATTATTTTTCCTAAAGAGTCATATATTTCAATTTGTTTTTCAGAAAAATTGTTTGATGTTATGTTTAAAATTGATTTGGTTGGATTGGGGAATATTTGTAGTCCAGAAATTTCATCTAATTTTTCATTAGATAAAAATTGTGGATCTATTGATGTTGCTTGAATACTGAAGTCGTCTAAGCCTATCATGGCATCATTTCCTAGATCGTTTGTGTCGGCCCATCTGATCCAAAGTGTGCCTCCATTAGCTAGCCAGCCATTACCTGTTAATCCAAAGGTAAAGGTGAAATTACTATTGTTTCCTAAAGCATTACCATCTATATTGGCTGTTGTGGGGGTCGTTGTGCTGGTAGTAGCATTTTGCTCTACTAAATCGCAGTTGGTTACCGTTGTCCAATTGCCTGTTGATAAAGAGGTAGCGTCATAGCTATAGGCAAATGCTATTTTTTCAACGATAGAACTAGTGGCTAATCTCCATTGTTCGGTTTTTCCACTAATTTGTATTTGGGTAATGTTTTGTGTCAGATTATTGATAAGGTTTAGACCTATTCCAGGGATTGTGCCTGAAGAGGCTAGTACTGCAAGGCATCTTTCATTAGTTGAATTAGTTCCTGCTGCATAAACTCCTCCGCTATTAGTAGATCCGTCATTATTTGTTAGTGTTAGAGCTGTAGTAGATGTGCCTGAAAGTCTTGCCATAAACCAATTGACGGGTAGGACTGGAGCTGTTGTTCCAGTAGTCATTGAGTTGAAATCCTGATTGTAGGGTGTGTTTAATGCTGAAATTGAAACTTGACAAAATCCAAAATTTGCTAATAATAACGTTCCAAATAGGTGATTTTTTTTCATGTGTTGTTGTGTGTAATTTGGTTTAGAAATAATTGGCTTTAAATTTAATGAAAAATATATTAAATTTATTTTTTTGATTGTTTTTTAATTATTTTGTAAGAATAATCTATATTTGTTTGAGTAAATTGAAATATATTTATTTTGAGGAATGATCTCAGGTCTTGTATTGGTTGAAAAAGAATGCTCTTAAAAATGAGTTTGTAAAAATCTATTATTAGTGTGTTTTGATGAGAAAAGGGGAAATGTTTTATAATAGATTCTCATTTTTTAATACATTAAAAAATGAAAGGTAGATTTAGGGGGGGATGTTTTAGGTAGATTATTTTACAATAAGTTTTCTAGTTATTCTTTGTTCTCCTTCTTTGATTTTTATTATGTAAACTCCTTCGTTTAAGCTTGTTATATTTAATTCTTTGGAGGATAATAAGGTTTGCAGTACTAATTTTCCAAGTACATCATAAATCTCAATTTCTTTTGAGGAAGTAGATCTGGAAGTAATATAAATTCTGCCTGTGCTAGATGGGTTCGGATATATTGTAAGGTTGTCTAAAGGTTGTTCTTGGTATTTTCCACTATAGGAGTCTCTAGCTTCCTGAGCTTGGAAGACTAACGTAAATAATGTGGAAATAAGGATACTGTACAAGTAGTTTTTCTTCATTTAATACGGATTTCTACAAAGTTAAAAAAAAAATATTTAGATAAAACAAAAGCCTCTATTTTTGAGGCTTTTGTTTTGTTAAAAAATGTTGAAAAATTAAAACGCGTATTTTGTCCAATTAAAAGCAGTTTTGTCAGCACCTATATTGGTTTCGTTTTTGTTTAATACTGCTGTTCCATTGATTTCTTTAGCTGGATTTGTTGTTAAATCTTTAAGATTAATATTAATTGTTGTAGTGGGATTTCCAGCTCCTTTTTTATCGTTCATGTTAACTAAAGTTACTGCATATCCTGTTCCCTTTACGACAGCGTTTGTTATTGTAGATTTTGCACCACGACGAATCATAAAAACATCCATCATTTGTCTTGTTATATCGTTAGTGGTTATAGGGTCAATTTTAAGGTCAATGGTTAAATTCCTGATGATGTTATCAGATTGTAAGTTACAAGTAGGAGTGTTACCATCTAAATTACCATCTCCTTCTAGACCTCTTGGGTCGGCTTCTGTACTTGTAAAACCTTTTTCCCAAATTCCATAAGCATTGTCTAAAGTACCTCTCCATCCTTGTGTGTAGTCAAACATATCGTCATCTGTGTTAATACATAAGATGTTTTTTAGGTTAACAGTTCCTCCAAAGAGTTCAATACCATCATCAGCGCAATTTTTTACAAGTATATTTTCAATAATGGTACTATTTCCAACACCATTTAGGGTTAAACCGTTGTGTTCAATATTGGCAGAGGATTTAGCTCCTGTATTATTGAGTATCAAATAACGAATAATGCCTGAGTTATCTGTATCATCATTGCCACCGTAAGTATAAGCTGAGTTAATTTCGGTTGAGCCAGTTGGGGTAGCATCTGATAATTTAGCTTTGCCATTAATGATTAAACCGCCCCAGTATCCTGATTCTGTTGTTTCTATGTCAGCTTGCATGATTACAGGTTTATCAGGAGTACCATTTATATTTATTTTGCCTCCTTGTAAGGCTAAAATGTAATTACTAAATCCTTTTTTAGATTTGATTATAGTACCTGCGGGAATGTTTAGAGTTCCTCCATTATCTATGATAAGAGAGCCATTTAAATAGTATGTTTTAGAAGGATCAAGAGTTATATTGTTTGTAATAGTACCTGATAAGTTTTCAGTTCCTACTGGAGTATTTGTATTTGAAAATGCTTCATCATCTGTTATCTTTGTACAAGATGTAAGGAAAGATCCTGTAACAGTTAGCAATGTTAATAAACTTAAAACTGATTTTTTCATTTTGGTTAGTTGTTTTAATTAGCAATTATATAATTTTAAAAATCATACGTTAAACCTAGGCTAAAATGGATTCCTTTTTGGAATGATTTAAGGACAATATTTTCGCCTCCATTAATGCCTTTTCTGCTTAGTGAATAAGTAGGATCTAGTAAGTTTCTGGCTTTTATTTTGATAGCGAGATGCTTATTGATTTTAGAAGTAGAAATAAAATCCAATCCTATTACTCCTTTTTCTATAATATCTTCATAAGTAAGGGTTCCAATAGTATAAATACGATCACTAAAATAGTTTAATACGAAGGTATTGGTAAAGTTTTTGTCATTTTTCGATAAAGTACTTGATAGATCAAAATTAACTAAGAAAGGGGAAGAACCTTCTAGTTGAGTTTCTTTTTTAGGTGTGTTCAAAACATCTAATGTTAATTTAGAGTAGATGTAAGAAGCATTAAGTCCTAATGCTAATTTAGCATCATAAGAATGAAATTGTGATTCTAAAATATTTTTTCTTAGTTCTACTTCTGCTCCTAAGACTTTGGCTACATTAGATATGTTTTTATATGTTAAATAACCTCCTGATCCCCCTTCTTCTACACGAGCTATTGGATTTTGAATATGTTTATAAAAACCGGTTAATGAAAATAGTTCTGATTTGCTTATATAAAAATCCCATTTAGCATCTAGATTATAATTTTCAGAGTACTTTAGATCTTTATTTCCTTGACTATTAAAGTTTACGTCTATGTAAATGTATGGCGAAATTTCTTTAGCTTGAGGAAGTGTATAGGTTTTGCTACTGGCTAAACGGAACGAGTTTTTTTCTGATGCGTCCCATTTTAAACTAGCGTTGGGTAATACGAATGTATTTTTAATAGTTGATTTTCCAATAGTACTACCTTCGTTTACATTGTATTGTACAGCTAGATTTACGTAATCTATGCTTGCTCCCATATTTAAGGTTAGTTTAGGAGTAACTAAGTAGGTTAAATCACCATATCCAGAATGTATATTTTTTTGTGTACTGTATTGATCTTTATTAGCATCAAATGTTACTTTTCCATCAATATAATTTTGTTTGTTATAAGCATTGTCTAAGTTTATATTTTCATCATATAATCCTGAAATAGCCCTAAAATTATATAGTATAGCTGAAAATTTATCTTCAACTTGTCTTCCATTGTAGCCAAACTTGATAAAAGAAGTTTTATCATTTGCATTTTGATTATTTAGTTTGTGAGAAACTTCTAGTTTTGTGTTTAAATCTGTTTCATCTAAATTCAAGAAAGTTCTTGTTTGTCTACCATCTCCTCCTGTAAAAATAAAATCTTTTTCGTTTCTTTGAGTTAGGTTGTTTACTCTTCTATCAGGCTCTTTGCCAGAAGTAATATTATATGATACGCCAGCATTGAAGTTTGTGTTTTTTCCTAATTGAAATTGAGTTAATAATTGATTTACAATTAATAAATTATCATTATTTTGTTGTCTAATCATTAACCCTTTATCATCAAAACCTCCCTGAAATTTATCATTATCTAGTCCGTAAAATTTTGAATAATATTGATTATTATTATGAATTGCCATACCGTTATAATCAAATCGGAACTTGTTTAGTTTTAAAGATAAATTCAATAGTCCTAATTGATTAATACCGCGATTAAATTTATCGCCTACCTGATCTCTGAAGACTACTCCTGTGGTAGTTGTGTTTTTTACAAATTGTTTGGTGTAACTAAAATCCGTTGAATGTGACCCTACTAAAAATACAGAAAAACTATTTTCGCCAAATCTAATCTTTTTACCTATTGTTAGTCCCAAAGAGTGGTTGTATGGTAAGTGATTTGTGGTAGGATTAAGCTTGTTAGGGAAATTGTATTTTTGGTTAGTTAAACCAGGATTAGTGATATTAGATAATCCCCAGTAATCTACTCCTGATTGTTGTTTGAAATCAGTATTGAATACTCTTGTATTACTACCTGTTGAAAGGTCTAGTGATAAAACAGATGATGTATTTAATTCTTTAGAAGAAATATCTATATTAGCTCCGCCTACGTCACTAATTTTAGTAGAATTAAAAACTTTATTAACAGAAATGTTTTTGATAATATCAGTACCAAAAAAATCCAAGGAAATGTTTTTATATTCGGGATCTTCGGAAGGAATTGGGAAACCATTTAATGTTGTTGAATTATAGCGGTCTCCTAAACCCCTTACAAAAACATTTTTTACTCCTTCTTGTTTAGAAATCCCTGAAATTTTAGTAACAGCAGCCTGTGCATCACTTATTCCCTTTCTACCCATTTCTTGAGCACCCATGATCTGTTTCATTTCAACAGCATTTTTTTGCTCTAATAATAAAGCGGTTTCTTTTTCACGACTTACAGTTGCTTTTACTACTACATCTTCCATGGTTACGCTACCAGAACCAAGAATTTGATTAATTTCTTTTATTTCTTCAGCGTTAATAGTAACTTTTACCTCTTTAGTTTCATATCCTAAAAAACTGAAGACTAATATGTGCATACCCGAAGGGACACTTAATTTGTATTTACCTTGTAGATCAGTAGTGGTTCCTATTGAGGTACCTTTTAAAACAACATTAGCAAATGGCAATGCTTCGTTGTTAAGATCTTTATCGGATACTGTTCCTGTAATAGTAGCTTTTTGAGCCCATGTTAAGATTGTAAAAAATAAGAACAATAAAGAAAATTTGAATCTCATCTTGTTGTGTGTTTAATTTCGATGCAAAGTAATTTGAGCTATGTAAAAAAGAAGTTATTGAGATATTATAAATAAGTTTAGTAAATGTTACTTAATCGTTAACATATTAAATTTGTGTAAGGTTAAGTTTTTATATACGAATAATAGCTAATTTTACACTCAAACAAACACAAAACACAGTGATGAAAAAAAAGGATATCAGAATTCTGTTAGTAGACGATGAAATTGATATTTTAGAAATTGTTGGCTATAATCTTTCACAAGAAGGGTATCAAATATTTACCGCTGAAAATGGTAAAAAAGCAGTTGAAAAAGCAAAAAAATATTTGCCCCATTTAATCTTAATGGATGTCATGATGCCTGAAATGGATGGAATGGAAGCTTGTGAAATTATTCGTAATACGCCAGAATTGCAAAATACTATTATTGCTTTTTTGACTGCTAGAAATGAAGATTATTCCCAAGTTGCGGGTTTTGATGCAGGTGCTGATGACTATATAGCAAAGCCTATTAAACCTAAAGTGTTAGTCAGTAAAGTAAAAGCTTTATTAAGAAGATTTAAAGAAGTAGAAGTATCAGTTGAAAAATTAGATCTAGGAGGTATTGAAATAAATCGAGAGGAATACAAAATATATAAAGATAATAAAGAAATTATCCTTCCAAGAAAAGAATTTGAATTGTTCTACTTATTAGCTTCTAAACCAGGAAAAGTATTTAAAAGAGAGGAAATTTTAGATAAAGTTTGGGGGAATGAAGTGGTAGTAGGAGGAAGAACCATAGATGTTCATATCCGAAAATTAAGAGAAAAAATTGGCGAAGAACTATTTAAAACAATAAAAGGAGTAGGATATAAGTTTGAATACTAATGGGATTAAGACTTAAAAAATCATATAAATTCGCTTTTCGATCTTCTACATATATTACCCTGTTTTCAACAGGGTTAGTGCTTTTATTAACCTATTTGTTCTTTTTAATTAATTGGTTATTTATAAGTGTTTTTGCTTGCTTAACCATGTCTTTTTCATTTTTCGTTTTACAATATCGAGTAGAAAAATTTATTTACAAACGAGTAAAGAAAATTTATGATGAAATTTCTTTCTTAGATGCCGTAGATTTTAAAAACCAAGCTATAACTACCGATATGGCTACATTGACTAAACAGGTTAAAAAATTTGCAACGGATAAAAAGTTAGAAATTGAAATGTTAAAAGATCGTGAAGAATATAGAAGAGAATTTTTAGGAAATGTTTCACATGAACTAAAGACCCCTCTTTTTACAGTTCAAGGTTATATTTCAACCTTACTAGATGGTGCACATAAAGACAAAATATTAAGAAAGAAATATTTAGAAAGAGCAGAAAAAGGCGTTGAAAGATTGGTTTATATTGTTAATGATTTAGACATGATTGCTAAATTAGAATTAGGAGATGAAACGCTGAATATTCAATCATTTGATATTGTTGCATTAGCTCAAGAAGTAATGGATTTACTAGAGATTAAAGCAAATACTAAAGAAATTACCTTAAGTTTTGATGAAAAATATATTAAGCCTATAGAGGTAATGGCTGATAAACAAAAAATTCAACAAGTTCTGATTAATCTAATAGTAAATTCTATTAAGTACGGTAAAGAAAAAGGATCAACCGAAATTTGTATAGATGAATTAGAAAATAATAAAGTATTAATACGTGTTATGGATAATGGTGAAGGTATTGAACGAAAACATATTCCTAGATTATTTGAGCGTTTCTTTAGGGTAGATAAAAGTGGGTCTCGAATGGAAGGAGGCTCTGGTTTAGGGTTGTCTATAGTAAAACATATTATTGAAGCTCATCATGAAAAAATATATGTAAAAAGTACATTTAATAAAGGTTCTGAATTTTTATTTACACTTCAGAGTGCTAATCAACTTACTGCTTAAGACATTGTTTTATTATTTTTAATGTTAATAAATTGTAAAGTGAATGTTTTTTAATTGTTAATTATATAAGTTTTTTTTAAATTTGATGGAGACTATTTGTAGAACCCATAAAATTTTGAATTATGAAAAAACGTATATCAATCATTACTTTATTATTTACAGTAGCCAGTTTTGCTCAGTTAATAGAGCCTAAATATGAGATTCAAAATAATTTAATAAAAGCCACTTACTATTATGACAATGGTAAAATAATGCAAGAAGGTTTTTATAAAGACGGGAAAGTTCATGGGAAATGGGTTTCCTATACGAAAGAAGGAAACGAGTTAGCTACAGGACAATATGAATCGGGACAAAAAGTAGGAACTTGGATTTTTAAAGAAAACGGGGTCATAGCTCAAGTAAACTATAATGATAATCGTTTAGTTAACTTTAAAAAATGATAACTGTTTGAAATAAATAAGGCGGTCCAAAAAGTAATAAATCAACATGCAGTTTGTCACTCCGAATGAGGAGTCTCATAGTCAACATTGTGTGATTTCTCCCTTTGGTCTAAATGAAAGATTGCGAACTTTTTGGACAGTCTCACTATAAATATTAATATCTTACCTTAAAAGAAGACAAGTAGAGTACGTTTAAAAATCACTATTTGTCTTCTAAATTAAAAACTTCTAAATATTTTTTCCAGTTAACTTTATTCTGAAATGGAATAAAACCTTTAAAATCATTTATTTGTTCTAGTTTTTTAAGACTAAATTCATCTTGCATACAATACGGACTTATCAGTTCATCACTTAGTTTATGTGCTAAATATATTTGTTCGTATTGTCCAGGAGTAGGAATAAAAAAAGCTTTTTTACCTATGCAAGCTAAATCCATAACGGTGGTATAGCCAGAACGGCAAATAATGTATTCACTCGTGTTAATGGCAATTTCTAATTGATCAGAACTCATGAAATTATAAAAAGTAAAAATGCCTTCATTGTTGATTTTTTGCTCTTTATCAACTTTCCCTTTTATAAATAAGACAGATCCCTTATAGTCTTTTAATTCTAATATTAATTTTTTTTCAAGAAGACTTCTTTGTGGTTCAGGACCTGATAAAATAACCATGAGATCATACTGAATATTTAATTTTTGTTTTTTAAAACGACTGATAGGACCTAAATAAAAAACATTTTTCAGAGGCTCTTTTAGATGACCTAAATCACCTGTTAAATTTTTATCTCCTTCAAAATCGGGTACCCAACAAGACGTATATTGTTTAACCACTAGTTGGTGTAACCAAGAAGTAATCAAAGTCGTATTGCCAGTTAAAACATTTAATTGATGAGTAATATAAACACAAGGTATTTTTTTTGAATAAATACCCAACCGATTATCAGAAATAATACCTTGTATATTGTAAATTCTAATAATCTTTTTTGTTGCTAATCTTTCTAAAAAAACGGCTTTTAAAATAGTATGACCATTGCTTATTAATTTCCATTTAAAAAAACAACCCTTTTTTGCATATTTTATTCTATACGAAGGAATTGAGATAAAAGTTAAATATGGAAATTCAAATTTTAATAATTCAAGAGCCTCACCATCTGAGGCTATAATAGGATTCATGCCATGGGCTAAGAGGGCTCTTATAATAGGAATACAACGCGTGGCGTGACCTAAACCCCAATTAAGAGGGGCTACAAGTATGTTTTTAGTTGTTTTCAAATACAATATTTATAAAAGAAAGGTAAAGATAAAACACTTTATTATACCACATAATTATTTAATTTTGCCAAAACTTTAAGAAATTGTGGGAAGTAAAAATAAATTAAAACGTTTTAAAGAAAATGAAATTTTTGATAATGTTATTCAACCTACTCGTGATGAGGTAGTTAATGGCGATTTTCCTTACAAAGGAAAATGGCGTTCAACATTTTTCAAAAATGATAATCCGATTATAGTAGAATTAGGATGCGGTAAAGGAGAGTATACCATAGGCTTAGCTTCAAGAAATCCGAATGTAAATTATATAGGAATAGATGTTAAAGGTGCTCGTTTTTGGAGAGGTGCTAAAACAGCCGTAGAAAATGGTATGAATAATACAGCTTTTGTACGCACTCAAATTGAGTTAATAGAAGGTGTTTTTGATGCGCATGAAATTGATGAGATCTGGATTACATTTCCCGATCCACAAATTAAATACAAACGTACAAAACATCGTATGACCAACAGTGAGTTCTTAAAAATATATAAAAGAATTTTAAAACCTGATGGAGTTGTAAATCTAAAAACAGACAGTGAATTTATGCACGGATATACATTAGGATTGCTACATGGTGAAGGACATGAAGTATTATATGCTAATCATAATATATATAAAAACGAGGGTGCTCCTAATGAAGTTCTAGAAATACAAACGTTTTATGAAAAGCAATATTTAGAAATTAATAAAGCAATTACCTATATCCGTTTTAGAATTAAATAGTGACAAAGAATAAAAAATAAAGAAAATATTATTTTTGATAACTATTCCTATAATATGAAGTTGCTCAACCAGTATTTCTACGAAGTTAGTAAATCAAAACTATTAAAAACTCAATGATAATAGCAACATAACAGTGTTAGAAAAGGATGATGCTTTGTCAAATAATTCAGAATTTATTGGATAGGTCAAAATTAGAGATACTGGATTTACTACTGATTTGCAGATATGACAAAGGCGTTACAGATGCAAAAAAATCAGGCAGAAATATTATAAAATTAATTAAAGCAAAAATATAAGAAATAAAAGGAAAATCCAGATTACTAGAAGATAGTGATTACGCACCGATTTACTTTCATAGACCGAGTTTTGCAATAAGAATTTTATTAGGTTGCAAAATAAAAGATTCTAATGATTTTATAATAGACAGGTTAAGGAATGAAAAAAAATGTTTATGAAACTAAGAATTTTGGTAGTCAGAGTTTTTGTGGAACTTTAAAAACGAAAGAAGAAATCAAAATTAATATCGAAAAGGAAAAGAATATTTCGTTAGATGTGGTATTAATTTAGGTGTCTTTATAGGGAAAGTTGAAATAGAATTAATCGAAAACCATATTAGAACGAGAGAATTAGATAAAATAGAATAAAGCGCTAAATAACCGTTTTACTAAACTATGGCTTTTTTGATTCATTACAATTGTTAGTTTTAGAAATTAAAATTGTATACATTTGCAACAAAAAGTGTTAAAAATATGCAACTTTATAAAGAGGTGATGTATTTAATAAAAGTCAAAAGAAGCTGTTTTAATAATCTTTTTTAATTTTGTAAAAGCTTCTTTTGATTTAGAAAAAACTTATTCAAAAGTAAAAATACGAGGTCATTTTCTATACTAAAAGACCAAAAGGTTTTCTTCTTGAATAAGTGCAAACCAACCAAATGATATAAAATGTCTATTCTTCTAGCCTTTTTTTTAGCTACTTTTTTTTCAAGTATGGGAGTTTTGCCACCAGGTATGCTTAATATGCGTGTAGCAGCTATCAGTATCAAAAAATCTATACGAAAAGCCAAAGAATTTATATTAGGAGTATCTATCATAGTAACATTACAAAGTTTTTTAGGGTTTTATTTTGCCACCTTTTTTCAAAACCATCCACAACTAACAAAAAATTTAAAACTAGTCGGAATCATTATATTTATTGCTTTAACTATATTTTTTTTAGGGAAAGGCGTACAAAACGTGATTCAAACCAGTAAATTAGAAGCAAGTGAAACAAAAAGTAAAATCTCTCCTTTTTATCAAGGAATTACATTATCCATATTAAATGTTTTTCCTATCCCTTACTATGCCTTTTTAAGTTTATATTTTTCCGCATTTATACCCAATTTTTTTACACCCATCATAGGAATAGCTTATGTTTTTGGAGCTGTATTAGGAAGTGCATTAGTTTATATCTTATACGCTTTTCTTTTTAAAAAATGGGAAAGCAAAATTTCATTTTTTGTAAAAAATGTTAATTTTATTATCGCTACAGTTACAGGAATAATAGCCCTTTTTACATTATACAAATGGTAATTTCTAAAAAAGATAATGAAAATTTTTTTGAACGAGTTTATGAAATAGTACGACAAATACCTTATGGTAAAGTAACGTCATACGGAGCCATAGCCAAAGCTCTTGGAGCTAGTAGATCTGCTAGAATGGTAGGTTGGGCAATGAATGCTTGTCATAACATGAATGATGTACCAGCACATAGAGTAGTAAACAGAAACGGAGTCTTAACAGGCAAACATCATTTTGATGGATCTAACTTAATGCAACAACTTTTAGAAAATGAAGGTATTAAAATAGTAGACAACCAAATTATTAATTTTAAAAAACATTTTTGGGAACCCCAAGTAGAACTCTAAATAATACTCGATTTTTTAAAACTACCACCCATTGTTTTCATTTATTATAAGATAAAAACTTTTAAACCTCTAAAGTTTTAAACTCCTAAACTTCTCATTATCTTTGCAATCTAAAATCAGTTTAAATAAATATAAACTATTTAAATAGACTGCTAATAGTTATTAAAAATGAAACTAGATAGAAAAGAAATATTAAAAGCGTTAGAAACCATATCTATTGCAGGTGAAGGCAAAAATATGATTGAAAGCGGTGCTGTTACCAATGTATTAACTTTTGGAAATGAAGTAATAGTAGATGTTACTTTAACAACTCCAGCCATGCATATTAAAAAACGAGCAGAAGATGATATTCGTAAACTAATTCATGAAACATTTTCTCCAGAAATAACAGTAAAAGTAAACATAAAAGTAGAAGTACCTGAGAAAAATGAGATAAAAGGAAAAACAATTCCAGGAATTTCTAATATTATTGCGATTGCTTCAGGTAAAGGAGGAGTAGGTAAGTCAACAACCACTGCAAATTTAGCCGTTACTTTAGGCAAAATGGGATTTAAAGTAGGTGTTTTAGATGCAGATATTTATGGCCCTTCTATGCCTATTATGTTTGATGTTGAAAATGAAAAACCAACATCTATAGAAATAGAAGGTAAATCAAAGATGAAACCAGTAGAAAGTTATGAAATTAAGCTACTTTCCATCGGTTTTTTTACAGCACCTAGTCAAGCCGTAATATGGCGTGGTCCTATGGCAGCAAAAGCTTTGAATCAAATGATTTTTGACGCTGCTTGGGGCGAATTAGATTTTTTACTTATTGATCTACCTCCTGGAACAGGAGATATTCATTTATCAATCATGCAATCTCTACCTATTACAGGAGCAGTAGTAGTAAGTACTCCACAAGCTGTGGCGTTAGCAGATGCTAAAAAAGGAGTATCTATGTTTTTATCCGAAAGTATTAATGTACCTGTATTAGGAATTATTGAAAACATGGCATATTTCACACCAGAAGAATTACCAAATAATAAATACTATATTTTTGGTAAAGAAGGAGCTAAAAATTTAGCGGAAGATTTACAAGTACCATTCTTAGGTGAAATACCAATTGTACAAAGTATTCGTGAAGCTGGAGATTATGGTAGACCAGCAGCTTTACAGACAGCTTCACCCTTAGAAAAAGTGTTTGAAGAAATTGCTCGAAATGTAGTAGAAGAAACAGTTAAGAGAAACAAAGATCTTCCTCCTACAGAAGCGATTAAAATAACAACAATGGCTGGCTGTTCAGCTACAAAAAAATAGTCTTAAGATATCAGTCACAATGATTTGTCTATCTTGTGACTACAAGCCGTAAATGTAAATAGAAAGAAAGATGACAAATCAAGAATTAGAACAAAACGTTATAAAAGCTTTAGATGAAATACGTCCTTTTCTTAAATCCGATGGAGGAGATATTACACTAATTAGTATAGAAGATAAATTAGTGAAGGTTCGTTTAGAAGGAGCTTGTACAAATTGTAATTTAAGCATCAGTACGCTAAAAGCAGGAGTAGAAACCACAATCAAAAAATATGCTCCACAAATTGAAAGTGTAATTAATGTTAGTCAATAAATTTAAGAAATATTTACAAATTTTCTTATTGATAAATATCATGATTTTTATCCGATATTTAATAGAACTTTAAAACCTTAATCTCCCTTTTAAAATTTAAACGAAATGATAGAAACAGATATACTTATTATAGGTGCAGGACCTACAGGCCTTTTCGCGGTATTTGAAGCAGGTTTGTTGAAATTAAAATGCCACTTAATAGACGGTTTACCACAACCAGGAGGACAACTAACTGAATTGTATCCTAAAAAACCCATTTTTGATATTCCTGGTTTCCCTTCTGTAAATGCAGGTGACCTGATTGATAATTTAATGGAACAAATAAAGCAATTTCAACCTGGTTTTACACTAAATGAAGTAGCTGAAAAAATTCAAAAGTTAGAAGATGGAACCTTTATTGTAACTACCAATAAAGGAACAGAACATCATGCTAAGGCAGTAGCCATTGCTGGTGGATTAGGGATTTTTGAACCTAGAAAACCAGTTTTAAAAGACCTAGAATTTTATGAACAAGAAGATAGAGGAGTAGAATATTTTGTAAAAGATCCTGAAAAATTCCGTG
Organism: Flavobacterium sp. TN-1; assembly: GCF_052828645.1. Lineage (NCBI taxonomy): Bacteria > Pseudomonadati > Bacteroidota > Flavobacteriia > Flavobacteriales > Flavobacteriaceae > Flavobacterium > Flavobacterium sp. TN-1. The sequence goes on along the minus strand of NZ_CM128253.1, from coordinate 668,410 downwards.
ATAAAAAAATTGTAATCTCAGGAGGAGGTGATTCCGCTCTTGATTGGACCGTTTTCTTGTCAAAAGTAGCTTCCGAAGTAACATTAGTACACCGTCGTAACGAATTTAGAGGAGCTTTAGATTCTGTTGAAAAAGTACAAGAACTAAAAAAACAAGGAAAAATTAAATTAATTACAGAAGCAGAAGTATGCGGTTTCAAAGGTTCTGAACGAATTGAATCAGTAGATATTCAAGTAGGAACAGAAAGAATGAACGTAGTTTGCGATTACTTTATTCCCCTTTTTGGTTTAACACCTAAATTAGGTCCCATCGCTAATTGGGGACTTGAAATAGAAAAAAACGCAATCAAAGTAAATAATGCGTTAGATTATCAAACAAATATAGAAGGTATTTACGCTATAGGTGATGTAAACATATACCCAGGTAAATTGAAACTTATCTTATGTGGTTTTCATGAGGCAACCCTTATGTGCCAGAGTGTTTACAATAAATTAAATCCAGGTAAAAAATACGTTTTAAAATATACTACAGTTTCAGGAATTGATGGCTTTGATGGCTCAAGAAAAGAAGCTGAAAAAGCAGTTGTAAAAGCAATCCAATAAAATATAAGGCTGTTCAAAAAACAATAAAAACCTTTTTTATTAGTGATAGGAAGAAATTGTATCTACCTGTATTATCTAATTTGCTTCAAGTCTTCTTTTAAAATTAGTCAAAGCAAACAAATAAGAAGTATATTGTTTTAGAACAGCCTCATTTCTTACTCGCCAAGTATACTCCACTTAATATAATTCCTGTACCAACTAATTGCATAATATTTAAATCCTCACCATCTACTAGCCCCCAACCTAATGCTACAATAGGAATAAAATATGTTACAGATGAAGCAAATAATGGAGAAGATATTTGAATGAGTTGATAATATAAAATATTAGCAATACCTGTTCCTATCATTCCTAGTATTAATATAAATAAAGTTGATCGTATAGTTTCAGGTTGCGTGATAACTTCTCCATACCCATTATAAAATAAAATAAGAAGAGCAGGAACTAACATTATTGTAAAATTTCCAGTAGAAATACTTAATGGGCTAACATCAGGTAAGTATTTCTTTATTAAATTTATATTTAAAGCATAGCAAACAGTTGCAATAACCACTAATAAAACACAAAAATAATGTGTTTCACCATTGATTTCCTTTCCAAAATAAACTAAAAAAAGACATCCTATAAGCCCTAATAATATTCCGATAATCTGGTTTCTAATACAACTGAAACCAAAAGCCAATACACCTATTAATAAGGTATAAAGAGGAGTCAATGAATTGAGTATCCCACTCATAGAGCTTTTTATACCAGTTTGAGCATAAGCAAAAAGAAATACAGGCAAACCATTTCCAAATAAAGAGGTTAAGGCTACATATTTCCACTTATAAGAAGGTATTTTAAAAAGAGATTTAAATCCTACAATTATTAAAAAGCTAAAAGCAAAAATAAGCCGTAAAGCCCCTAACTGAAAAGGATTAAGTCCAACTAATCCTCTTTTCATTAAAATAAACGAACTACCCCAAATCAGAGATAATAAAAACAAAAGGAACCATTTGTTGTTTTTGCTCGGCATAATGTATGTTTTTGAGGTCAAAATTCTATTAAATTTTTTAATTACACTATTGAAATACATATTTTTGTTTCTAATAATTTTAAAATAATGATTATGAATAAAATAATTTGTGCAATAACTTTAGTAATTATGATGATCAGCTGTAAAAATGAGCGACAATCAGTAGATTCAAAAATTAAAAAAGAACTCGTTAAAACAGAAAAAATGACGGTAAAGATTAAAGGAATGACCTGTGCTATTGGATGTGCTAAAAGAATTGAAAATAAACTAAATGAATTAGAAGGAGTTCAAAAAGCGAAAGTTGATTTCAATTCAAAATTAGCAACTATTGAATATGATGGATCTATACATTCGAAAGAATCATTAGTTAAGTTTATTCAAGGTATTGCTGATGGTAAAACATATAAAGTTGAGTAAAATAATGAATGAGCCTCTTAAAAATGAATAAAAAACCAATTCTAAGTATTTGGTTTTTTTTTATTTATTTCTGTTTATTTTTATTGAGTTTGTTTGTTTTTAAGCTTTTGATTTGGTATTTTGTTATTTTTTGATAGATTTGCGAAAAAAATAATAAAATGAGAAGAAAATTACTAAGCTTTAGTTTCTTTGCATTTTCATTTTTTGGTTTTGCCCAAGATGGTAATTTTATAACTATCAACGGTAATAGAATAAGTTCGAATGATGATTTTAAAAAATTGAAGTCAACTTATTCAAAAGAAAAAATGATTTCTGCAAGAAAAAAAAGTACAGAAGATCCAATTCTAATTGTACAATTTAAAAAACCTTTGAGTAAAAATGAGCAAAAAAGCTTATCGGAAAAAGGAATTAATGTATTGAGCTATTTCTCGGATAACGCCTATTATGCTAGATTAACATCTGGTTTTTATGAGAAAAATATTAGCAATTCTAATATCAAAACAATTTTTGTAATCAAACCAGAATACAAAATTGCATCAGAGATTGTTAAGAATGATATTCCGAACTATGCTAAGGATGGAGAATTGTTAGATCTAGTAGTTACGTATCATAAAGAAGGTAATAAAAATCGTCTAGACGAAAGTCTACGTGATATGGGAGTGAAAAACTTTAGAATAAATGAAGATTTTAATCAAGTTTTTTGTAAGCTATCAAAAGAAAAAATTTTAGAATTAGTAGAGTTAGGAATAGTTCAAAATGTTGAATTAGCTCCAGCACCCGCAGTTTTAGAAAATAATCCAGGAAGAACTTCTCATAAAGTAAATGTTTTATCATCTAATCTGAACGGATTAGGATATGGATTAACTGGTAGTGGTGTGAAAATTGGTATTTGGGATGGCAATGTAGAACCTCATAAAGATGCTACCAATAGACTCTTTACCAGAGAATATGAATCTCCAAGTACACATGGTAGTCACGTTTTTGGGACTATGGCAGGAGCAGGAATCATGGATCCTCTTGCAAAAGGAATGGCACCTAAAGCGACCGTATATGCTTGGAATTTTAATGTTCAATCTAACGGATTTAAAGTTTATGAGGAACGATTAATATGTGCTAATAATGATGGAATTGAATTAACACAAAATTCTTATGGTGTTAACCTTGAAAAAGGATACAGTACCACTAGATATGATGTTTCTGATAGAGGAGATGATGATGTAATGGTTAGAAAAAATTATTTGTTAACCATGTATTCAAATGGAAACTCACAATCAGCAAATCCTGCTGCTGGTGGGTTTTATACTTCTACTAAAAATTCTAAAAATGCGCTACACGTAGCAGCCAATGATCCTAATGAAAGTATAAGTAATTATAGTAGTTTTGGTCCTACAGCAGATGGACGTTTAGTTCCTCAAATTTCAGGTATAGGCTCAGATGTGTATTCTATGAGTTATAACAATTCATACGAAGTAATGAGTGGTACTTCTATGGCAACCCCAGGAGTTACGGGTACCGTAGCATTATTGTATGAACGCTATAAAAACAAGTTCGGAGGAAGACCTTTAGGATCTTTAATGAAAGCCATTGTATGTAATACAGCAGATGAACTAGGTAATATAGGACCAGATTATAAATATGGATACGGAAAAATTAATGGATTACGTGCCGTTCAAACAATTGATGAAAATAGATTTTATACAGGATCTATCACAAATGGAGTAGATAATCAAAAAGTAATTACGGTTCCAACTGGTACAAAACAGTTAAAAGTTATGTTATGTTATACTGACTTACCAGGTGTACCAGGTGCAAGTTCTGTTTTGGTTAATAATTTAGACCTTAAAGTGTTGCGTAATGGGGAAATTTATTTGCCTTGGGTATTAAATCCTATTCAAGCAAATAATCCAGCAACTAAAGGAATTGATAACTTAAATAATATAGAACAAGTTACAATTGATAATCCTGAACCAGGTAATTATACAATTGTTGTTAATGGTAAAAATATTCCCTTAGATGCACAAGAATTTTCAGTAGCGTATGATTATATAAAACCTGAATTTAAATTAACATATCCTATAGGAAATGAAAAATTAATTCCAGGAACAAAAGAATTTATTCGTTGGGATTATGTAGGAGAAGCAAAGCCTTTTATTTTAGAATATTCAAATGATGGAGGAAATAGTTACAAACAAATAGCAGAATTGCCTGCAGCAGCTAGAACTTATCTTTGGACAGTACCTAACGAAGTTGGAACTAATTTTAAAATTAGAATTTTAAATGGAGCAAAGATTGTATCGTCTAAACAAGTATTTACTTTAATGTCTAGACCTGTAAACTTCAAATCAGAAACCCTTACAACTTGCGGTACTACAAATTTTAAATTGACTTGGGATGCTATTCCTAATGCCAAATATGAAATTTTAAGATTAAGTGCTAATGGAGAAGAATTTGAAGTAATATCTGAAGTAGCAACAAACGAATATACGGTAAACGCTGTAAGTAATCAAGTTTATACAGTAAGAGCAATTGATTTAACAACTAATGCCCTTTCTGAAAGAGCAATTGCTGTAATGATAAATCCTATAGCTTCAAAAGAGTTAGCCGTAAATAGCCTACCATACAAAGAAGATTTTGAAACATTAAATCCTAACAACATTACCTTAACAGCTAATCCAACAGGTAATGCTTCTATCATGTATTCAAGTCCAAAAGGTAGAAACGGAATTGTATTTTCAGGTAATGGAATGGCAGGAGCAACACCATGGGTTGTGTCTTCTGTATCAGGATTTGGTGCTACATCAACTACAAATGCTTTTAAAGACAATCCAACATATATCAAAAAAGCTACATTTTGTGAATTTGATGCCACCGCTCTTGCAGGAAAAAAAATACGCTTAAAATATGATGTGCGTTATGAAAATCCTAATTTTTCATTAAATAAAATTTTCTTAAGAGTTCTTGTCAATGGTACAGAATTAGTAAGTGATCAAGGATATAAATTTATCACAGGAATAGCAGGTTCAGGATCGCCTATTTATGATCTAAGTGCTTATGCTGGTGGTAAGATAAACCTTGTTTTTGAAACGGTTATGGATGATAAGGATGTTAATACTACATCAAAAAAAACAAATACACTTAGCTTAGACAATATAATGCTTTATGAAGCAGCAGATGATCTAGGGATAAGTTTTGCTAATACTAGTGTTTCAACACTTTCAAGCACTTCAACAGCTGTAAAAATTTCACTTAGTTTGATTAATTATAGTCCTAATGAAATTTCTAATATCCCAGTTTCGTATACAATAAATGGAGGGGCACCTATTAATGAAGTAATAGCAGGACCTATAGCACCAATGGGACGTTTTAGCTATGATTTTACCACAACTCAAAATATGAGTGCATTAGGAAAATATGCAGTAGTAGTTAAAGCAAATATGGTTGGAGATACTAATCCAGCAAATAATACCTATAGTTTTAATCGTACTAATAATGGTTCAGATATAGCAATTAGTTCACCTACACTTGTACATACTGGATGTGATATAAGTTTTACTGACGATGGTGGACGTTTTGATGACTATAAAAGTATATCAACTCCAACAGCTGCAAAAAAAGCTACTTTTAAACCCGCTATTGCTGGTAAAAAAGTTAAAGTAGATTTTACAAGTTTTAATTTAGAAGATCGTTGGGATTTTCTGAAAATATACAATGGACCAGATGAAAAATCACCATTAATTGCATCTTATACAGGAAATACTATACCTGCTTCTATAACTTCATCAGCCGCTAACGGAGAATTAACATTTGAATTTGTACCTGATGATGCCGTAGCAGAGAGTGGTTGGGTAGCTAATATTACATGTGTTGATTATGTACCATTTGTAGATGCTGGAATTATATCTATTACAAAACCTGAAATATTAGGTAAAAAGTCAACGGAAGTTGCTGTAACAATTGTAGTTAAAAACACCTCTTCTGATAGCAGATCTAACTTGCCTGTATTTTATCAGATTAATGGAGGACAAAAAGTGGAAGAAGTTATAGCTTCTATCAACGGTTTTGAAGAAAAAGAATATACGTTTACTACAAAAGCAAATTTGACCACAAATCCAGATGAAAAATTTGCTTATGTAATCAATGCAGGTATCAATGAAGATGATACGAATTTAGCTAATAATACAAAAGAAAAAGTAGTATATAATAAGTATGGTCTACCAGGAAATGTTAATACAGATGGATATGCAATCACAAACCTAAATTGGAATACTTTCTCTAATGCAAGCGGAGTAACAGGATATTCAGATTTTAAAAATTTATCCATTCCTGTATTCAAAACAAAGGTTTATTCTCCTAACGTTACTATTTCTAAAGCAGATTTACCTTTAACTAGATCATTAACGTTAAGTACAGGAGTATTTACAATTATGGTTGTAGACTTAAATAATGATGGTAATTTTGGAGATGAATATTATGCGGGTAAATATTGGGTAAATACAGAAGCAAACGAACCAATTTTAGCATCTACTAGAACTACTCACTATTTTAAAAATGTTCAAAACAATACAGTAGGAGTTTCCATCCCTTCTGATGTGCCAACAGGAAATCATACAGTTCGTTTTATACACATGTTTAGAGATAAAGCAGAATCTTTTAATGTAGTGTTAGGACCAACAAAAGACGGGTTAACAACTTCAAGAAATGATTTTGAAATTGAAGAATACACCTTAAATGTCCAAGAACTTCCAACTGCAGACGTTGAACTAGTTGAAATTCTTGATTTATATCCAAGACTTAATAATACAAGCGTTGTAACCGTTAAATTAAGAAATAATTCATCAGTTGCTTTAAAAAACTTTGATATTGCTTATAAAATAAATAACGGTGCAGAAGTTAAACAAACAGTAACAGCAGATGTTAATCCTGCTAGTGAAGCTATTGTTTCATTTACAACAGAAGCTGATCTAAGAGCTATTCAAGAATATACTATAGAAGCATATACCCAATTAGTAGGTGATGAAAATACTAGTAATGACAAGAAAGTTCTAACAATTAAACACGTAGCACAAAATATACCAAACAAAGTAGCTAATTTTGATGGTAATGATGATATATTGATCGCTAAGCCAAATCAATTATTTGAATTAACCAATGGATTTACCTTCGAAACATGGATTAATCAAAAAACACCAGCTCCAGGTTTTGGTAGATTTTTCGATAAAGGAAATATTATTGCATTTATAAACAATAATGCAGGACATTCACTATATAAAGAAAACAGTTTAATTATAAGCGTAACTAAAAATTCTGAAACATTTGCTTTAAATACAGCAGCAAACACCATCAAGTTAAACGAATGGATGCACATTGCGGTAACGGTAAGTAAAACCAATCAGTATAAAGTATACATCAATGGAGTTGAGGTTCCTGCAAGATTGGTTTCTGGAACAGTTGGAGCGGTAAAAACTAATAATACTTCTCCCTTACTAATTGGTAATAGTGCAACTCTAACAAGAGGATTTAATGGAAATATTGACGAAGTAAGAGTTTGGAATACTGAAAGATCAGCAGAAGAGATTGCTAATAATCAAAATGTTAAGCTAACAGGAAATGAAGCAAACTTATTATTTTATCTTCCAATAGCTGAGGAAGAAGAAGTTTTTGCTTATGATAAATCAGCTTTAGATAATACAGCTAAGGCTAGTAATACAGGAACAAACTTTTTTGAGACACCTAAATTATTACGCAATTTTAATTTAGTAGGACAATTAAAAAACGTTTACAACGAAGCAGATAAGTCCTTTACTTTCCATGTATCTGATACATTTGATTTAACTAAAGCAATTTTTGATTTTACTACTAATATGTTTTCTAATGCAGTGATAAATAATGTTGTGCAAGTTTCAGGAGTAACTGAAAATAATGTTGCGACAGAGTTTATTTTAACAGTTCTAGGTACAGGATTAAATGCAGAAATAATAGAAAACTATACCGTAAAAATTAAAAAAGGCCTAAATGCAGAATCAAAATTAATTAGCTATAAGTTTTTAACTACAGATAATAACGTCTTAGGTCAAAATTTAGAAACGATTATTAATGGAGTAAATGTAGTAGGAAATAAAAGAAATGCCAATCTTTCTAACTTAATTGCAACTTTTGAAACATCTCCAAATGCTACTGTTTTTATAGATGGAGTAAAACAATTAAATAATAAAACAGCTGCATTAAACTATGATGGACAATCAGTAGTGGTTTGCGTAGTGGCAGAAAATACATTGTCAAAAACCTATTATGAGGTAAGTTTTGAAGAACCTCTTTCTAATGATAATTTTGAAAATGAAATAATTTCAGTTTATCCAAATCCAGTAAATGAAGGAGAAACGATAACATTAAGCAAAGAAGGAAAAGTAGTTATATACGATTTAGTAGGGAAAAAAGTTTTAGAATCTAAAGACGAAACTAAAACAATTGATTTATCAAATCTAAAACCAAGTACTTATTTGTTAGAGTTAACGGCTAATAATAAAAATAAAATCCGTAAAAAAATTATTATTAAATAATAAATAGTTTTACCATAAAGAGAGGCTGTTCTTTTGAATAGCCTCTTTTTTTTGTCCTAAATGTCTTCTCTTTTAATATACTTTTTATCTTTGTTCAAATGAAGCAGAATTATCCTAACTATGAAAAATTAAAAAGTAGAACACTGATTGACCATTTGTTTGCAAATGGAAAATCCGTTTCAAAATACCCCATACGCTTAGTATTTGTTGAGGTACCAGAATTAAAAAATACAAGTACAAACATACAAATAGGGGTATCCGTTTCTAAAAAATATTTTAAGAAAGCCGTAGATCGGAATTATTATAAACGTGTATTAAGAGAAGTATATCGCTTAAATAAAACAGAATTTATAACGATTGTTTCAGAGAAAAAATACATAATGATGCTGATGTATCAAACAAAAGATCGCCTAGATTTTCATGAAATCAGTGATAAAATAAAAAGTTTATTAATCAAATTTAATGAACAATTAAATAAGCAGGAGTTTAAATAACTCCTGCCTTTTTTGCTGCCCTTACTATATCTTCATCACTTCCTACTTCAATATCTAAGAATTTTTTGATATTTGCCTTTCTCTTTTCAATAGAACTCATAGAAAGATTTATATAATTAGGAATATTTTTTGTTTTTATTCCCTTAGATAACAGGGATATGATTTGACGATTTGTTTCATCTAAATAAGCTTTATTTGATAATAATTCCTTTACATTATGATCTACCGTTAGACTCCTATAATTTTGCCCCTTTACTATTTTATCAAATGCTATTAATAATTCATCCGCAGTAAAATCACTTTTTACTAATATCCCATCTGGATCTACTCGTTTAATCATATCTAACAAAATGATAGATTCAGAGTGAGATGTAAGGAATACTATTTTTGTATTAGGTCTACTTTTTCTAATGATCTTAGCTAAATCTATCCCATTTTCAATATTACCTTCTTTATAAGGAGGTAAGTTATGATCCAAAAAAGCAATGTCAAAATGAGCATTTGATTCAATTAATTTTAAAGCACTCTCGCAGTTGTATGCAGCTGTGGTATTGATATTGTATCCAAAATCATTGTATGAAAGAATTACTTTATATCCTTCAATCATAGAAGGATGATCATCCACAATAAGTATTCTAATGTCCATGTTATTTTAAGTTAATTTTGTTAGTATGGCAATGATAAATTGATATGTGTTCCTTTGTTAATAGTTGAATAAAATTTTACCTCTCCATTCATTGATTTAGCTCTTGAATTTATATTTTTAATACCTATTCCTTCCTTTACTTTATTTACGTCAAAACCAACCCCATTATCTTCTATGTCTATCATTAAACGATCTAGTACCTTTTTGATTGATAAGACAACTAAGGTGGCATGAGAATATTTATACGTATTCTGAAGAGATTCTTGTAAAATTCTGTAGATATCAATTTTTATAGAAGTTTCAATAGCTTCCCAAACAATATTGGGATCTATATCCAATATATACTCTATATTAATTGCGTTGCAATAATCTTCAAATAGATTTTGAATAATTAATTTAAAACTTTCTTTTTCTAAAAAGGTGTCTTGATTTAAGTCATGTGAAATGTTACGTAATTCTTTTTCTATATTTTGAATGTTTTCAATGTGTTTTAAGCATTTTTGAATAGTTTCTGGGTCTTGTTTTTTTGATAGTATAAACAAATTTAGACGAGTACTGGTTAATTTACTCATAACTCCGTCATGTAACTCTTGTGATATCCTCTTCTTTTCTTGTTGTCTGGTGTCATTTATTACATGCTGTTGTTGAAGCATTAGTTTATAAATTTGTTCATTACTTTCTTGCTGCTCTCTTTCAAATTGAAGTTGTTTGTTTTTACTACTTTGACTTTTATTGTTATATAGCAAGATTAATAGAATAATCATACCAGAACTACCAAATAAAATAAGCCATCTTTGAGATGAAATTTGATCTTTTTCTTCTTGAATGATCCTTTTTTCGGTTAGAATCTCGTCTGTTTCATATTCAATTCTCGCAAAACTATTACGTTTGTTAAATTCAACCGTTTGTATACTATCATTTAAATTAATATACTCTTCGTATAAGTCATATTGATTTTTCTTGTCAATCTTAGAAAGAAGTCTTAACGATCTTAATTCATCTTCTAAAATCTTGTTTTTAGATGCAATTTGTTTAGCATTTCTAAGGAAATAAATAGCCTTTGAGATGTCTTTTTTATAAAGATAAAGTTCTCCTAAATAGATATTAGAAAGAACAATTCCAGGTATATTATTTTCTTTTTTTCTGATAGCTAATGATTCGTAAAGCTTTTCTTCTGCTATTTCTAAATTATCTAACTGCATTTCTGCATACGCCTTATTACTAATGAGTGATGAATAGATATAGGAGCCAATTTTTTCGGGGTTTGCAAAGAATAAACCTTCTTCATATTGGGCAATTGCTTCATGATAAGCCTTCTTTTTTGTGTAAGCTTTCCCCAAAAAATTATAAATCTGAGCTTTTAGTGTTTGATATTGCGGATCTTTTGTTAGTTGGGTTATAATAGAGAGTGCTTTGTTATAATATATGATGGCTTCATCAGGGCTGTTTAAACCTAGAAGTACATTACCTAGGTCTAAATAACAATCATATATAAGTCTTGTGTCATTAAGTATTTTGGCAATTTTTAAAACTTTTATAAATTCAACCTCCGCTCCAGAAAAATCTTTTTCATATAATAATATATCTGCTTTAGAAAACTTTATACGAGCTAATTCTTTGGTTTTTTTTAATAATTCATAGTTTTTTTCAGATTTAGTATAGTAATAGTAAGCACTATCATTTTTGAATTTTGAGTAAAAATAATCCCCAATATAATGGTAGCCTTTTGCTGTATTTTCGGAATCTTTAGCTTCTTTTGAAAGTTGAAAAGCTATCCTTGAAACGCGAAGATAATTTTCTGAATCTCCTAGATTATAATACTTTCCAGCCAGTTTGAAATAATTTTCTCTTAGGCTGGAGGTATTATGTGTGTTTTTCTGTAACTCATTTTCAATTAAAAGTACATCTTTTTCTTTATCTTTTTTTAAAGAATTTGAATTATTAGCACTATCTAAATATTTTTTTACTTTTAGATTATGATCCATTTCTATTTCGTTTTTGCAAGAAATAGAACAAAGGATTAAGAAGATTATTAGTAAGTACCGATTCAAGTTTTTTTTACCAAATTTAATAAAAACTTTATTGATATGTTTTTTAAATAATGGCAAAACTCTTGAGATGTTATTATTGATTAAAATAAATTTATAAATGGTAATAAATTAATTAAAATGAGTTTTGTGGTGGTTGTTTAGTGTTGTAGAAAGAATCGGGTTTTAGTTGATACTATTCCGGTTTTTTAGGTCTAACTATTGGTTCTCCATCTGTATCAATCTCGAATGTGTAATTAGATTGATCAATAGGCGGGATTTGTTCTTCAGACATTCTAGCGGTAGGGTCTATAGAATAAGATCCGTCTCCGTTTTCAGTACAAGTTACGGGAGAAATAAATAATAAAAACATGCCCGAAAATAAATAAAGCTTTTTCATAATTTGCTAATTTTAATTTGTTAATATTTGAACTTAATGAAAGAACTAACGCTTTGAAAGCTTATAATTCTTTTTTAGATTTGTGTAAACCCAATCAGATTGTATATAATATTATTCTGGTTTTTTGGGTCTAAGTATAGGTTCCCCGTTTGCATCATACTCTAATGGGTAATTGAATTGGTTTAGAATAGGATTTTGTTTTTCAGTCATTTTAGTTTCAGGGTTTGTTGAGCAAGACTTATCTCCGTTTTCATTACAAGTTATAGGAGAAATAAATAGTAAAAATATACCCGAAAACAAATATAACTTATTCATAATTGCTTGATTTTAAGTTTGTTACTCAGGTTGTGAAATTAATTGTTTTTTTTTTGAATAAGTTACGGTTTTTCCGTATATTTTGTTAAATATTTTTAAGTTTATGGCAATTTACGTTATAGGAGACATTCACGGAGCTTACAGAGGACTATTACAAGTGATAGGTTTAACTCCTTTAGAATCAGGAGATACTATTATTTTTTTAGGTGATTACGTAGATGGTTGGAGCGAAAGTCCCCAAGTTTTAGATTTCTTAATAGAGTTAAACAAACAATATAATTGTGTTTATATAAAAGGAAATCACGATGAATTATTGTTAGACTGGTTAAAATATCAGAAAGAAAATTTATTATGGTACAATAGCGGAGGAAAATCAACTATTGAAGCCTATCAAAATGTAAGTGCAGAAATCAGAGATAAGCACATTCATTTTTTATCGAATTTAAAAGACTATTATTTAGATAATAAAAAAAGACTCTTTGTACATGCAGGATTTACGAGTCTAAAAGGAGTTGAATACGAATATTACCCAAGATTACTCTATTGGGATAGAACATTGTGGGAAATGGCTTTATGTTTAGATTCTAATATAAATTTTGAAAGTACATACTTTCCTAAAAGATTAAAAATATATGAAGAAATTTTTATAGGACATACACCTCTTACAGATATAGGGGTTACAACGCCTTTAAAAAAAGCTAATGTTTGGAATTTAGATACAGGAGCTGCTTTTAATGGTCGTATTACAATCTTAAATATTGAAAACAAGGAATTTTGGCAAAGTGATCCCATCTATAATCTCTACCTAAATGAAAAGGGTAGAAATTAATTACAAGTTTATATATTTGCCAAAAAAATAATTATGAAAAAAGTTTTTGTTTTAGTAGCAACTCTAATAGGATTTGCATCACAAGCTCAAGAAGCTTATAAAGGAAAAGGAGATACAAAGTTTCATGTTGGTGCTAATTTGCAGTCAGGAGGAACAGGTCTAAATGTAGGAACAGATTTTGGATTGGGAGAAAATATCTCAGTAGGAGTTGTAGCAAACTATTTATTAGGTGTAAAACCAATTGAAGGAGATGATTACGACTTTTTAGACAGAGCAGATCTTAAAGCGCGATTTAATGCAAACATAGGAAAAGTATTAACATTACCTGAACAAATAGATGTGTATCCAGGTTTAGATTTAGGATTAAGAAACTTTGGAGGTCATTTAGGAGCTCGTTATTTCTTTTCAGAAGGATTTGGCTTACAAGTAGAAACAGGAGTGCCTTTTGCTAAATATAAAAAAGATCCAGTTGGATTTGATCGTTTAAATAATCAGTTTTATGTTAATCTAAGCGCTGTTTTTAATCTGTAATGAGTGTTATTGAAAAAAAATTAAAGGATCGCAGTAATTCAAAATGTGAACTTTGCGGAACTGAACACGACTTACAAGTTTATACAGTAGCTCCTAAAACAGCTGAAAGTTTAGAAGATTCAATATTAGGATGCAAAACCTGTGTAGATCAAATAAACAATCCAGAACGAACAGATCCTAATCATTGGCACTGCTTGTCTGATTCTATGTGGAATGAACATTTGCCAGTACAAGTGGTATCTTGGCGTATGTTAACACGATTAAATAAAACAGATCTAGTTGATATGATGTACTTAGATGATGAATCATTAGAATGGGCCAAATCAACAGGAGAAGGTGTACAAGAAGAAAAAGTAATACATAAGGATTCTAATGGAAACGTGCTTCAAGATGGCGATTCAGTTGTTTTAATTAAAGATCTTGATGTAAAAGGTGCTAATTTTACAGCTAAAAGAGGAGCCGCTGTACATAACATTAAATTAGTTTGGGATAATCCTGAACAAATTGAAGGAAGAGTAGAAGGACAGTATATTGTTATTTTAACTCAATACGTAAAAAAAACAAAATAAGACCGCTTAAAAGTTTATGATTGTGTCATCCTTAACGAGTGAACCTGATCGTTTTATTTAAATACTTAAAATTAATTAATCCTATTAGGTGTAATAGTAAGACTATTTCTTGTGTTGGTATGATAAAATAGACATTTATTTTAAAAAGTTTGAAAATTTTATTTTGTTGTATTATTTTGATTGCTAGTCATTTAAAAAATAAAGTATATTTTTTTTTAAAAAAAGTCATTTGAGATTTGGAAATATAAAGAAAATGTGCTTATATTTGTACCAGCAATGCGGAAGTAGCTCAGTTGGTAGAGCTCCAGCCTTCCAAGCTGGTTGTCGCGAGTTCGAGCCTCGTCTTCCGCTCAAAGCCTTGAAGAAATTCAAGGCTTTTTTTATTTCCACTTTTTTGCTATCAAATAAATAGGGATCAAGGATCAAGTCCAAAACCTGTGGATTTGATAAATTAGGCATATAAATTTGCAAGTCTAAAAAGAAAGAACTCTATATTTCTTACGCCTCTAAATTTACGGATCAACTTCTAAAAGCTTTTGTTTTAATATTTAAAACAAAAGTTCCATAAAAAAACGATAGAATTAATGCAAATCCTTTTTTAAAACAATAAAAAATAAAATACTGCTTACTTTTTAATTTTTTATAACAAAAACTTGTTTTTATAAAACAAGTTTACTATATTTGACTTAATCATATTTCCATAAATGGTTATTATTATTAAAAACAAAATATGTTATGAAAGCACAAAAACCAAACGATCCTACTCAAATTGGTTATTACCTAACAAAACCCACCCCCAAATCATTTTTTAACCTACTCTATACCTTTATAGGTATATCCTTATGTATTTCTTAATTTTTTAAATATTTATAATTATGTCATTTAAAGCAAAATTAGCAGTAGCAGGAAAAGAGTACACAGTATTAAATGTAAACTACGGTTTATTTCAAGAAACAGACGCAACGGGTAGACCTTCTACTGTAACTAGAGGAGGAAAAATTGAATTAACAATTGAAGGTACTGCAGACACTTCATTCTTCGAGTGGATGACCAACTCATTTGAAAGAAAAGACGGAAGTGTAAAATTCTTTAAAAGAGACAGCGAAGCAGTTCTAAAAGAATTAAAATTTTCAGAAGCTTACGTAGTAAAATTCAGAGAAAACTTTGATTCAACAGGCGTAAATCCATTAACAGAAACCTTTACCATTTCAGCTAAAAAAATTGAACTAGGTTCAGGAGCTTACGAAAACGAATGGGTATAATCCCTTCAAAAAGGCGTTCCCTAAAAGCAACTTTTTAACCCCCAGTTCTTTGTTACTTTCCATAAGGAAATGACATTGGCTAGATCAATCATTGTATTACCCCCTAGGTTTTACACTGGTCAACCCTAGTCTAAAAAGAACTCCATTAAATGATAGTTGCGATCTTTTGGGATCGCCTTTTTTCTTTTTTCTTTCAAATAAACAACCCTAAAAACAAACAAACATGTCCTTTTTAGCTAAATTAGAACTAGACGGAAACACCTATAACATACTCAGTTGCGACTATAATTTTACACAACAAATAGACGCTACAGGAAAACCCGAAGGAATGCCTCAAGGAGGCGAAATTAATATCCGTATAGAAAGCAACGGAAAATCCAACCTATTACAATGGATGCTCGACCACAGTCAAACCAAAAACGGTACCATTACATTCTTTAGAAGAGATGCCATGAGCAAACTACAAGAGTTAAAATTTGAAAAAGCCTATTGTGTTTCCTTTTCCGAATACTTTGATGCTAAAAACAACGAACCGCTACAAATAGCCCTACGCCTAATGGCCAAACGATTTGTTCTAAACGAAGCTACACACGAAAAGAAATGGAAAGATTAAACAACAACTAAACAACTAAAACACATACACGCTATGGATACTTATAACAGTGACTACGGAAGACTCAATCATCCTGATGATATAGCACAATACGCCTCATTACGTTCCTTTAAAGACTTTTTAGCCGACAAATCCAGTCCATTAGTCTACTGCACCCTTACCATAGAAGGCAAATCCTTCCTAGAAAAATCCCATTTTAACCTACAGTTCCATCAAAAAACCAACGAACACGACACCTTTACCCTAGATACCCGTGCCGATTCCCTAGACAATGAAGAAGCCTACATCATGGAAAATTCTAAAAATTATCTAGGAAAAACCATACACATCCACCTGCACCGATTTGGAGAAATAAAACAAACCTTTACAGGCATTATAACCCATTTAAACCTTTTAAAAAAAGACGGTTACGGTAGACTATATATTACAGGACACGCTCCTACCATTATGTTAGAACAAGGACTTGAATCCCAAAGTTTTGAAAACAAAACCCTAGAAGAAATCTTTCAAGACATAACCGCCCAATACCCCAAAGACACCCTTCATACCATTGTCCGAAACAACAACACCCAAAATGTGTTGCCTTACACCGTACAATACAACCAAACAGATTATCAATTTTTACAACAACTTGCCATACGCTATGGCGAATACCTGTATTACAACGGACAGAGCCTAGTGTTAGGCAACAAAGTAGGCCCTAAAATCATAAACCTAGACGAAAGTGTAGACCTAGTACACGTATCCTTTGAAATATCAGTAAAACCACAACAATTTACCTACACCACCTACGATGTAGAATCAGGCACCAGCCTACAACGAGATAGCGCCTCGGCTCAATTACAAAATAAAGTCAACCCCTATCAACAAGTAGCCCTAAAAGCCTCAAAAAACGTATTCCATAAAAAACCCAACAAACTCCACAACCCCACGGGTATCAACAACCGAACCGATAGAGAGTTACAAGATGCCGTACGAAAACAAAAAGAACTCAGAGAAAACCTGATGATCGTAAAAGGCAAAAGCAAAGACCCCCAACTCAAACAAGGCGATCTAACCAAACTAGTTGATATAAACGACCGCCCTATGGAAACCTATCGCATCATAGAAATTCAACATTTTCATGATGGCAATAGCTATTACAACGAGTTCGTAGCCATTCCCGATTTATGGACCCCTCCTTATTTTGACGACAACACCTATCCTAATTGCGAAGAACAAACCGCACGGGTAGTAGACAACAACGATCCTATGAGCATGGGGCGTATACGCGTACAATTTCCATGGCAAGAAAGAAAAAACCAAAAAACCCCATGGATTCGCCTAATACAACCCCACTCAGGAGCAGGCAAAGGATTTCATTTTATCCCCGAAATAGGCGAAGAAGTCCTTGTAGGTTTTGAAAGCGGCAATGCAGAAAAACCTTTTGTACTAGGCACTCATTATAACGGAAGCGAAACCAGTGGGTACCATACTAGCGGCAATGATGTAAAAGCCATTCATACCCGATCTGGAACTAAAATTATTCTAAACGATGCCCAAGGTTCTGTTTTTATAGAGGATCCTAGTGGCAACACTTGGACGATGGACGGTCATGGGAATATTAATGTGAATGCACCAAAAAACTTTATAGTCAATGCTGGAGAAAATATTAGCATGACAGCAGGCATGAATATTACAACCTCTGCTGGTATGAATATAACTGAAAGTGCAGGAATGAACCATAGCACTACAGCAGGAGCCATGATGATACAAAATGCAATAGGCGATTTTAGCTTACTAGCCAAAAACATAAAAAAAATAGCACATGAAAACATACAAACCTCCAGTAATGATATAACAAAACAAGCCTTAAAAGACATAACCGTATCAAGCCAAACCAATATTAATAAACACGCCAAAGACGAGGTATTTGTAAACAGCGGTAAAAACACTAAAAATCATTAATTCTTATGAGTAATAAATCAGGAAATTATATTGAAATTGCAGGTGGAGCTATAACAGAACATTGTACAGGAGAATACAATTTATTTGCTCAGAAAATGAGTTTCAATGCCGAGGGTACGGTTTCTATTAACGGTGCCCAAAAAGGCACATCATATAAAACGCCAATAGAGCCTCCCAAAATAGTATTAAACCAAGGAAAAGTAAAAAAAGTAGAACTAGTTACAAATTTAGATCTGGGTTCAAAGAATGATAAATCAGGAGGTACTCAGCTAGGAATGATTTTTGGAAAAGAATATACGTTTCAAGTCACACAATATGATAATGAAACACCTTTAACTCGTAGGCTAACCAAATGGCAAATACGCTACCATAGTCCAAAATACTCACAAAATAAATGGATAGATGTACCGTTAAAAGTTACAGGGGACACTGTTAAAATTACTATGAATGAAGAGGATATGTGTGGCAGATTTATTTATGTTAGAGCTTATATTGACGGCCCTAAAAGCGAAGGAGAAATAAAAGTTTGGAAACATAATAGGTTTAGATGGTTTGATTCAAAAGAGTTAATATCCGATCTTAACTTAAGAATTAATAATTCTCTGAGCTCCCCTTACTATAAGCCTCAAGCTATGGTAGTACCAACATTATTAATTGATCAAGGAGGTTCTTCATTATGTGGAATTGCAGTAGTAGGGTATAATTTTATAAAGGAAAAACCTTTTGAATATATAAATTTTGTTGTAGAGCTTCATAGGACAGGAAAAGGAGTTATACAATCAAATAATTATTCTATAAATATTGATAGTGATCAACATTTACTTGAATATAAGGTAACAGACAGTTTATATCCTTCAGGCTCATATGGAGGAAAAATGTCAATTGCAGATTTTATTTTCCTAGTATGTATTAAAGATTTTCTAAATAATGTATTCGATTACGCCCCTGACGATTCCAATGTTGGAGGTTTTGTTGAAGGAGGAACTGGACTAACCCTACCAAATGAAGTCGCAAGTTTAATGAAAAATATTTTAAATTATTCAGATGTAATTAATGATACTAATTTAGTAACATCTAAATGGCAAAATCCAAAGGAAAGTGTTGGAATTTTAAATGAAAAACTTAATAAAGGATATAAAATTGGGTTATTAATAAGTGTTGATAATTTTCAAAAAAATAAAAATCCCTTATTTACAATACCAACACATTGGGTTGGTTTAAATAGTGTTATTTTAAATGAACCTAATAAACTCATAACAATAAGTGTTTTTACTTGGGGAGGGATTAAAGATTGGACATTGAGTTTTGATAGTTTTCAAGATGGATATTTTGGATTTGTTGCGGGTAAGTAATTTTAAAGTACTATGAAAAAAAATTTTTTTTTAGAAAACAGAAATAAAATTTTAAAAAGTCAAATTGTAATTTTTTTACTTTTTTCATTATTGGTTTTACTATATAATTTTGATGATCAAGCTCATAAATATTACAATAATTCTGTTGAGGATTATAATTTTCACAGCATATTTTCTTTATTAATGATTGCTCTTTTTGGATTGTTTTTTTGGATTTCAATGTTGTACCCATTTTTTTTGATATATCAAATTATTTTATTACTCAAGAATAAAATAATTAATAAGAAAATTATTTTATTAATGTCTTTACTAATTATTCTTTATATAGTATCACTATTTTCCCTATTTTCTTTATACTCGATAGGGCAAAGTCAATCTCATATTGAAAGAGAAATTGACAAATATTAAAATTTACAGGGGACACTGTTAAAATTACTTTGAATGAAGAAGATATGTGTGGCAGATTTATTCATGTTAGAGCTTATATTGACGATCCTAAAACTGAAGGAGAAACAAAAGTTTGGAAACATAATAGGTTTAGATGGTTTGATAGAGAGGTGCTAGAAGAAGAAATGGAAGAGAGAACCACAAAAGGAATGCCTTGGAAAGTTAATCAAGCTGGAACATCTTTATGTGGTATGGCTTGTATTTTCTATTTATTCGCAAAAGAGAAACCTAATGATTATAAAAAATTTGCTTTTGAATTGTTCAGAACAGGAGAAGCAACTTTTAATAGTTATACCTCTAAGCCCAGCAAAGAAGTTACAGAAAAACAAGTCAATAAAAATGGATTTCCGTTAAATACTGGAGGTATGCCTCTTGTTGATTATGTAACAATGGCAGGAACTAGAAATACAGATAATCCTGATTATAAAGGAGGGAATGAACAATTTCAAGCTATTAATTGGCCACCCTTAATGACCAATTTAAGTGAAATGTTATTAGGTTATAAAAATGTTATAACAAAAGGGATATATAATCCTGTTGCTCCGCTTATTTATACTTCCTTTGATATTGAAGAAAAAATAAAAAATATTAATAATCAATTTAATTCAGGATATAAATTAATTTTAATGATAGATTCTGACTTAATTGATGATGTTTGGGATTTTAAATCTTTAGATTTACATTGGGTAGTTCTAGAGAGTGAAATAAAAACTATAAATATGTTAAATGAAAAAGGAAAAAATGTAGAAATGTTAGATTTCAGAGTTTATAGTTGGGGAACCAATCCAAACAATGACATTCCATTAGTCTTAGATAAAAAATCTGGTAGAATGGTAGAGAATACTGAACATCGCTACTTAAAAAATCCTATTTCAAAAACTCACTTTATGAATAATTTTAATGGATATATTAAGGTAAAATGAAAAAAATAAAATATTTTATTATGCTAATTTTAGCTGTAATAATTAGTGGCATTTTATGGTTCTTTTATCAAACTTCTACAAGTAGTAAAAGACAAAAAAAAGATATAAGCAAATGTGTAAATACCTCGGTAATTACAGATAAACCTTCGTTTTGTATAAAAAACAATACTGCCAAAAATATAAATGAATTAAAAATTGTCCTTCTGAGAGATAATAAAGTTATTGATTCAGTTACTTTAAAAACTGGTGTTAAAAATAAAAACGGATATTTTATTTTCAATATACCCTTTAATCAATTTCTTAAAACTGATATTGTTGAGGTTTTTGAGAGAGAAAAGTTGTATAAAATTTCTGGATTTGGATATAGCTCAGATGGTGGACATTGGGGAATGTTTGGCTATTTAGGAGATGCTAATTGCTGTTTTGATTATTCTAATATAAAAATTAATGGTATAACCTATAAAGGAATAGAATAATTTAAAACTGAAGGAGAAACAAAAGTTTGGAAACATAATAGGTTTAAATGGTTTGATAAAATGGTTGTTTATGAGCAAGCAGAAGCAAGAGCAAAAGAACCGTGGAGAATTGATCAAGGTGGAACCTCACTATGTGGAATGGCAAGCTTATTTTATTTATTAGCAAAAAAAGATGGGAAAGGTTACGAAAAATTAGCTAAAGAACTATTCAGAACTGGCGAATATAAGTACAATAAATATATTGTGAAACCACACGAGAATGCTATTGAAATGTACTCTGTAAATCCCTACAAAGATAAAGACCACCCTAAATTACCAGAAGTAGATTGGTTAACTTTAGCTTGTGTGAGGAGCAAAGAAAGTTCATTTTTTGGAAAATTATTGTATAAAGGTAAAAAAGGGCAAGATGCAGAGGCAATAAATTGGCCTACGCTAATGAAGCCTCTAGGAAAAACCTTTTGGGTTACACAGATGTTGAAATGGATTATTATAAAGTTAATAAATCGTATTTGAGAGACTTTTTTGGTTCTGATGAAAAATTAAGAATACTTGAGAAAGATATTGATGTAGATTTTAAAAATGGATATCAAATATGCTTACTTATTGACGGAACTATGGTAGACTATAAACCAGGAGATGATTATTCATTAGATGATTTCAGCGAATATCACTGGGTTGTATATGAAGGTGGACTAGAAATTCTTAATGGTTTAAAACCTGAGTCAGATTATGACAATGTAACAAATATAAACTTCAATGTATTTACTTGGGGAGAGTTAAGAAATGATTCTGTGAATCCAACATCAGGTTTACCAATGAGAAAAATTAGATTAACAAAAAATCAGTTTAGAAGTAATTATTATGGTTATTTAAAGTTAAAGTAATGGAATATAAAAGTATAATTAAAATGTTTTTTTTAATGGCAATAATTAATTCTTGCAAAAGTGAAAAAAGAAAATGTGATAATGCAGAATTAAATAATGAAATAATTATAAAAGATTGGGGAGAAAATAAAATCAAGAAAGAAGACATCAAATTATACAAATATGACTCATTATTTTCAAAAAAAATAGATTCTTTTAAAATAGTTAAATTTTCCACTTATAATGATAAAAAAACAATAAAAGAATATTATGGTAGCATGAGTATTATTTTAGATAAGGAAATAGTATCAAAAGGCAACTATAGACTTATTTTATTAGACTCCTTAAAATACGACATTTCTAATATAAGAATTTTAACAAAAACAGTAATGATAGGGACGAGAGAAGAAAATATGTGTTTGATTGAAAGCTACAAAATAAATAACCGTGTAAGTAAATTAGGTTCTGGAGGAGTTCAAATAATTCTAAAAAAGGATTATAAACAGTAAGAGTTCACGATTATTTTTCAAATAGTGATTTAGAAAAATTAATAGAAATTGATAAAAGTCATAAATTAGGGCATACAAACTTGATGATGATTGATGCCGATATGATTGATAACAAATCGAGTTACAACTCTCTTGTAGATATTGGAAATGATTCACACTGGGTAGTTTATGAAGGTGGCTTACAGTTTTATGATAAAAATGGAAAAGTAACATCAGTATTAGATGATATTGAGTCGTTAACTTTTAGAATTTTTACGTGGGGATATAACCCTGTGGATTACAAAAATGAAAAAGGGAAACCAATATGGGATAAGAATAGTGTTTTTCTTTTAGGTAATAACAGAATTTCAGTTAAATCTTTTAAATCCAACTATTATGGTTATATCGAGGTATATTAAATTTTATTATATATCATTTTTTTTTATTTTATTAAGTTGTGATAATTATGAAACTATAAACGATTCTTTTAATTCTATAATGATAACAAATTGGGATTCTGATGAAGATTCTTTAAAAATTGACTTTTTTAAATACAAAAAAGGAAGTAACTTCAAAATAGTTGAATCTAAAAATTCTGATTTTATTATTGAAAACAATAAATTCCTAAAAATATTATATTTAACTCCAAAATTCAAAAATGAAGGAGAAATAAATTCGGATATTGTTTTAATAATAAACGATAGTTTGAAATATAAGTTTGAAAATATACAATCAATTAGAGACACTACCCATTTATCATTTACTTTAGGAAGACGATATACTATTTTTTATAAAATCAATGCTACAGTAAATAATAAAATTATAAAAGGGGAAGATTCTTTTATTGTATTGGATTCAAAATCTTCATTAAAAATAAAGAAATAACAACACCTAAAAACAGTTAGTACTAGGAGCAATGTACATTGACAGTGAAATTTCTGGTTATGAAACAGGCGGAAATGACAATAAAGTAATACAAACGCGAAGCGGATGTAAAGTCATCATTAACGACGCACAAGGTAGCATTCACCTTGAAGTCCCAAGCGGCAACACTTGGACAATGGATAGACAAGGGAATATTAGTGTGAATGCGCCAAAAAACTTTACAAAAACGAAACCATTGGAGCCATGAAAAATACTACAGTTGCAATGGATATGATGACGATAGTAACAGGTAAGTTGACGGAAGTTATTCAAGGAGATGTGCATAGTGAGACTAAAAAAGGCAAGACCTCCGTTAGCTCAGATAAAGGAATGGATATAACAAGTACAAAAAATTTAAATAAACATTCAGGCGAAGAAGTTCAAATAAATTCAGCTAATAAATCTAAGCAATATTAATTATGAGTAGAACTAGAATTGTTGGAGGGAAAATTACAGAAATTGTTGGAGGTGAATATAACATTTATTCTGAAGGACCTATTACTTTAACTTCTTTAGAAGGAAGTGTTAATATAACGGCAAGACAAGGAATTACACACGGAAATCCAGGAACTGCTCCTACAGTTAGCAAAATAACCACCGAATGTATTGTTGAGTTTAGAACAAAACAAGACGGCAGTTATACCGGACAATTTGGTTTTGACTGGTTGCGTGAAGATGATAATGGTTTAACAACAGAAGCTAAGTACTACGATTGTTTAGAAAATGGTTATGAAGCCCCTAATGGCAGAGCTCCACATAGAGACGCAAACACTGAATACGAATCTAAAGACGAAGCCTTTAAGGCACTACAAAAAGAATACAATAAAATACCTATTGATATAATTCCTAGACCAGCAACTGCACCGTTTACAAAAGATTATTTTGTTCCTTACCTAAACCTATTCCCCAAACCGTATAGTGACGCAGCAACAGTCCCTACGGGTATGCCAAAACCTCCTTTTGAAGCAGAACTCCGCACATTAGTAGAAGTAGGTGGTACAGATGCACCAGACCAAATAAGAATAGTTTTTGACAAACGTTATTTTGAAATAAATGGCAAAGACGGAAGCGATGCAAATCCTGTATTAATCAGCGACAAAGCACTTGGAGCAAAACGTGAAGCCACTGCCGATACTATAAAAATAAAATGTATTGAGGGATTTACAACAAAACAAGAAATAAAAGTTTTTGTTTACCCTAAAGGTACACTTGCAAAACCTGTAGCTGAACAAATTTTTGCCCGTAAATTGGCTGGCGAGATTATTGTATTACCTAATAAGAATACAACAGGACAAAATGCAGTGAAAAATATTAAGGAACAAAAATTTGTGTTTGTGCAAGTAAGAACTAATTTATTAGGAGGTTTAACAAATATTAAGTTAGGAATTTTTACAGATTCGGAGAAAAAAAGTTTTCGAAATTCATTATACCAATCTTTAATTTTTCCAAAAATAGAAGATAAAGATACATCTGGAAATATATTGACATTTGATTTAACAACTGATATTGATTATAGTAGAGGTGGTAAATTTGACTTAGGAGGTAAATATAATGAGGATTATAGAAGTGGTGCCACTGATAAAGTTCCTCATTTTTTTAAAGATATGCGTACCAAATTTTTAGCATTACCGGGGAATAGCAAATACAACGATTATTTTACAGTATTTGTGATTGCTGATGATGTTTATGATAATGCAGCTGGACAAATTCAAGAAATTGGGATTAAAAATTTAGTTTTATTTAAAGGTAGAAATGATTTAACATTAAGTCACGAAGGTTTACACGGATTGGGTCTATTCCATGCGCATAAAGATGGTGTAATTACCAATCCAAATCAAAAATTTGCATACAAACATGCACATACAGATTCTCTTCATGGTACAGATAACATTATGAGCTATAATGGAGTATTAAGAAAAACAACGTGGAAATGGCAATGGGAAATTATTAAAAAAAATGCAAAATGAGAAGTATAATATTAATTACAAGTATTTTTATCTTTATATCTTGTAGGAGCCAAATAAAATCAAACACAGAAATTAATAATATGAAAAAATTTGATGTAAATCAATATATAGATTTGCCAACTGATGACATAACTGGGATGCAAATTCAAAAGAATGGAGATATGATCCAATATTTTCCGAATAATAATGGTTATATATTGAAAATAAAAAAGCAGAATAAACCATCTACCCAAACATTTGTGTATAATGATAAATTAAATCTTGTTGCTGAAGGAAATGACTTTTATAATTTCCCTATTAATTCTATTAAAGAATATGATGAAACAGGAAAACTAATTAAAGAAACTAATTTAGATTTACCTTATAAATTCTCGATAGAAGATTTAGAAAAAAAAATGAAAACTCAGTACGATGTTGATATTTATGACGTGAAACAAATTCATTCTATGAACAGGTATGAAGAAAAAAAGTATTTAAATATACCTTTATACGAAATTTGGACTAATCATAAAACTAACACGTTAAAATTCACTTGTTATATTATTAATGGGACTACAGGAGAAACCGTTTACGTTGGAGAAAGATTTATAGAAGGCAAGCAAGGAAGCTTACTTGATCAATACTTAAATTCTAAAAAAAATTAAACTACTTGCCCTAACAGCTAATATTTTAGACTGGTATGAGCCTTGGTTCGTTAATTCTTGGGGATATTTAGAAACAATTAAACATAAATTAGATAGTGACTTTCAGTATACTTCTGCACATGAACTTGGACATACTATTTTAAGAAAATATGGAGGTACATGGTTATCTTTTACCCACGATGGTTCATCCTCCATATTTCAAAATGCTAATGGAAATGAAAGCTATATAGTACAAAAAAATAATACCCAAATTAATTTAATGCATTATTTTAAAGATGACCCTAGTTTTTCAAATTGTGATTATAATTTAATTGTAGCTTCTGAACGTGATGTTTTAAGTCTTTTGTGGTTGACCAAAATTAAAATTCTATAAATATGAAACCAATCAATATCAGTTTATTCTTATTTCTAACTTTTGTCACTTTTAGCTGTAAAGACTATGCTTATATATTAGATGAAAAAGATCAGAAACCTTTAGAAAATGTAAAAGTGACAGATTTAGATGATAGCACTAATATCTCAATAACAGATAAAGAAGATAAATTCCAATTTAAAAGATGTGGAAATGTAGTAATTCAAAAAGAAGGATACGTAAAAGACACATTAGAGAAATTAGGATGTAAGCCTAATGGTAAATGCTTTGAAGGTCATATATTTTATATGAAACGTACTATGAGATAGTTATTTATTTTAGTTCTTCAAGGTTTAAATTACCATTGGGGAAGAAATAAAAATCATACAGTTGCAAAAGATGTTAAGATAAATGGAGTATCTTTTGAAGTTTATGTAAATGCTATCAATACAAAAGAAAAAGCTATAGTAACTATGGAGCTTGTTTATAATACAAATGGAGACTGGATGCGTTCGGGTTACTTCTTTCAAAAACGGTATCGTTAGCTGGGAATTTTATTTGAGATTTTCTATAATAAATTTATCTTGTAGATGATTTTTTAGGATTTCTAAAGGGAATTCAAAAAAGACAGAACTATAATAGGTCTAGATGGTTTTAAATAAAGGAATTGTAGAAATTTAAAAGAATAGAAAAACCACACTCTTGATAATTATTAAGAAAAGGTTTTATTCACAGAATACACGTTAAAATAAAAAGTTTTTTAGTGTTTTTTTAAAAACTTTGCGAACTTTGCCCAAACTTTATATTTTGAAACAAAAAATAGCCATCACTTCTGTAGCTTCTATGTCAGCTTTAGGAAATCAACCTAAACAAATTTGGAGTAACTATTTATTAGATTCTACCTGTATAACAACTCAAAAATTTAATAATAAAAAAGAATATATAGCTAAAATACCTAAAGATTGTAAAGTTGAACTAGAGGTTTTACGACAATCCGATTTAAAATATAAAGCATTAGATCAAACTGTTTTAATGGCAATTTTAACTTCTCGTAACGCTGTAAAACAAGCAGGTTGGAAAGAAGAAGATAATTTTGGAATTAATATAGGTTCATCAAGAGGAGCAACTCAACTTTTTGAATATTATCATAAAGATTTTTTAGAAACAGGTATTACTCCTACACTTACTTCTCCTACAACTACCTTGGGCAATATATCTTCTTGGGTAGCACATGATTTGAAGAATAAAGGATTGGCTATTTCACATTCTATAACCTGTTCTACAGGACTACACTCTTTATTAAATGGGGTAGCTTGGTTGCAGGCAGGAATGATGGATAAGTTTTTAGTAGGCGCTAGTGAAGCTCCTTTGACAGATTTTACGATTGCACAAATGAATGCACTAAAAATCTATGCTAAAGAAAATCAAGCGTATCCATGTCGAGCATTTGATTTACAAAAAACTAAAAATAGCATGATATTGGGAGAAGGAGCTACCTCTATTTGTTTAGATGCTAATCAAACAGTTAGTGCATTAGCTTATGTTGAAGGAGTTGGATTTGCAACAGATGAACTACAGCATAACATATCTATTTCAGAAGAGGCAATGTGTTTTCAAAAGTCAATGAAAATGGCGTTAGGTGATACTTCTTTAGATGCCGTTGATGTTATTGTTATGCACGCACCAGGAACCATTAAAGGAGATTCATCAGAATACAAAGCCATAGAAAAAATTTTTAAAAATAATAAGCCCTTACTCACAACTAATAAGTGGAAATTAGGACATACTTTTGGAACTTCGGGTTTATTAAGTATAGAAATGGCAATCTTGATGATGCAAGTTCAATATTTTATAGGAATACCTTATTTAAATATTTCCAATAGGCCTAAAACTATTAAAAAAGTATTAGTTAATGCAGTAGGATTTGGAGGAAATGCAGTAAGCGTTTTATTGTCAATCTAAAGTACATAAAGCTTCTATTTTTTCAAAAATTAAATGAGATTCATAGCCTTTTCTAAAAAGAAAATCACTTATTTTTCGTTTCTTTCTTTGAAGATCAATTGTTTTTGTATTATGCCACTCTTTTTCTGCTAACTCATTAAAATTTTGTACATATTTATCTTCTTCTATCTCTCTAAGAGCCGTTTTAATAATATAGCTAGATACTCCATGTAATTTTAACTCATTACTAATACGTATTTTCCCCCATTTTTTATAGTTATGTTTTCCCCTAGCAAATGCGCATGCAAAACGTTCCTCATTTAAATAATTATGATGAATTAGATAGACAATATATTCATCTATTAATTCATCCTCTATTTTTAGAGATTTTAATTTGATTCTAACTTCCTTATGAGATCTTTCTTGATAAGAACAGTAAAACTCTAGTTTTTTTAGTACAGTAGGATAAAGCATTTTATTTTAAAAAGAATTTACTCAAAATTTTAAAGTGTAAAAATAACAATCTTAAACTAGGTTATGTAATAGACTTTGTGATGAAGATGAAAAAGATGCAAAATTTTTTCCTACAGATGTAGTTTCGTTAAATTGAAAATGAAAAATGAAGTGCTTTTTTAGATTCAAAACATTTTTATTGGTAATAATTCCTATCCCATAATTGGAGCTAAAGATAGTTCAAAAATAAAAAGTAAGACTATTTTTTTCAACAAGTATCAAGAATGTAAAAAAGAAATCCAGCAACTTAAAGTTTTGAAGTGAAATATTTAATTTTTATACATTCTTTGTGAAACTTAAAAAAGGCTACAAATTTAAAGTTTTTTTGATTTCATAATGTTTATAATAGTTAATAAAAAAATTATACTTTTTTGTTGTTTTGTTTAATTTTTCAAAAAAAAATATTGTAATTTGCTGACTATAAACCAATCAAAACCTTCAACGAATGAAAGTCTATTTTTCTATTTTAACATTGTTTTTTAGCGTGCTCACTTTTGCGCAAAATACAATAACAGGAGGTGTGACTGATGATAAAAATCAGCCAATACCAGGTGCAAATGTAAAGATCGTAGGATCAGCATCGGGAACATCATCTGGATTTGATGGCAATTTTACATTAAAAACAAATGCTCCGTTTCCCTTTTCTTTAGAAGTCTCTATGATGGGGTATTCTAGTCAAGTCTTAACTATTAATTCAAAAGAACAAAAAATAAAATTTGTTCTAGTTGAACAATCGACCTCTTTAAATGAAATAGTCGTTTCAGCGTCACGTGCTCCAGAGAGAATTTTAGAATCCCCAGTAACTATTGAACGAATGGGGTTAAAAGAAGTGAAAAATACAGCCGCCGCTTCTTTTTATGAAGGATTAGAGAATTTAAAAGATGTTCATTTTAATACTTCTAGTTTTAATTTTAAATCCGTTAATACACGTGGTTTTGCTACTATCGGAAATACCCGTTTTATGCAGTTAGTAGATGGTATGGATAACGCATCACCAGCACTGAATTTTGCAGTAGGTAACCTTCTTGGTATTTCTGATTTAGATGTGGCAAGTGTAGAGGTTTTGCCAGGAGCTTCGTCAGCACTCTATGGAGCAAACGCATTTAACGGGATTATGTTTATGAATAGTCGTAGTCCTTTTACTAAAGAAGGTCTTTCTACTTATTTTAAATATGGTCAAACAACACAAGATGTAGCAGGTACAAATAATTATTTTGATTTAGGTATCAGAGCCGCTAAAAAGTTTACAGATCACTTTGCCGCTAAAGTCAACTTTTCTTATATGAAAGCAACAGAGTGGATGGCAGATGATAGACGTAGTTTGACACCAGGAGGAATAGGGCATGAAAAAAATAGAAATTATGACGGATTAAATACTTATGGAGACGAAGTGAGTACATTTATTCCTAATGTCGGACAAGTAAGCCGTACAGGATATGCAGAGAGAGAATTATCAGATGGTAAAATTAACAGTGCTAAATTTGATGCGTCAATTCATTTAAGACCTTGGGTAAATACAGATTCTGAATTTGCTAAAAATATTGAATTAATAGCACAATATAAGGTAGGAATCGGAAATACGCTATATCAAGGAGCAAATCGTTATGCTCTAAAAAATTTCTTTATGGATCAAATTAAATTTGAAGTAAAAGGAGATAACTTCTTCATTCGTGTTTATAGATCAGGAGAAAATGCAGGTGATTCATACAATTTGGGTTTTGCAGCTTGGAATGTAAATAGAGAAGCAAAATCAGATAAAGCTTGGTTTACAGATTATGGAACTGCCTATGTGTTGTCAAGTACATTATTAGGTCTGCCAGCAGATCAAGCGGATAAAAGAGCTCGTGCTTTTGCAGATAATAATACCCCTTTTGAAATTCCACTTATTCCAAACGGAAATCCTCGTTTAATACCAGGAACAGCAGATTTTAATCAAGCCTTAACAAAAGTATTGTCAAATGCAGACTTAAGTAAGGGAGCTAAATTAGTAGATCGTTCCAGAATACATCATGGAGATTTGAACTATAATTTAAAAGATTTAATCAAATTCGCAGAAATTCAAATAGGAGGTTCTCTTCGTAGATATACGATGGAATCAGAGGGGTCTATTTTTACAGATAAACAAGGAAAACCTATTACATACGATGAATATGGGGTGTATACACAAATTCAAAAAAAAGCTGTTGACGAACGTGTAAAGCTTACAGCATCTATACGTTATGATAAGTCGCAAAACTTTAATGGAAATATTTCTCCTAGATTGTCCGTATCCTATGCTGGAGGAAAAGAAAAACAACATAATTTTAGAGTTTCCTACCAAACAGGCTTCCGAAATCCAACAACACAAGATCAATATATAGGATTAAATATAGGTCCCTTGGCCTTAATCGGTTCAGCTCCAGATAACTTAGATAAATATTCGGAAACTATTAAATTAAACTCAAACGGTAGTTTGGTTACTATAACAGGACGTGACGCTTATACTAGATCATTTACTGCAGCTTCTGTAGGAGCTTTTAAACAATCATTAAATCCAGCAGATTTAAAGGTGGCAGATGTCTCCCTTGTAAAACCTGAAAGAGTACAAGCATTTGAAGTAGGATATCGTTCAATCTTTAAAGAGATTTCTTTTGATTTGAATGCGTACTATAACATTTACAATGATTTTATTAGCAACTCAAATGTAGTAACACCTTTATATGGTGATGCAAAAACGAACTTGCCAGTTGCAATATCAGCTTTGCAAAATGGAGATATTAGACCATTTCAAGTTTATA
Organism: Flavobacterium sp. TN-1; assembly: GCF_052828645.1. Lineage (NCBI taxonomy): Bacteria > Pseudomonadati > Bacteroidota > Flavobacteriia > Flavobacteriales > Flavobacteriaceae > Flavobacterium > Flavobacterium sp. TN-1. Next base: position 636,519 of record NZ_CM128253.1, on the reverse strand, counting down.
CAAATTCTAAAAAACAAGTAACATCCTTAGGAGTAGGCGTAGGAGCCAGTCGTAAAATAGGTAAATTCAATTTGAGTGCAAGTTATAATTATTCTGATTTTAGATACGATGATAGTTTAGATCCTGATTTTGAAGCTGGATTTAATACGCCTAAACATCGTGTAAAAGCTTCTTTTGGAGGAGAAAACATATTGAAAAGTTTAGGCTTTAACGTAAACGCACGTTATAATTCTAAATATTTATGGGAATCAACAATGATAGATGCGTATGTTCCTGAAAATTACGTATACGATGCTCAAATTAATACAACTATTCCTGTTTTGAAATCGGTTATAAAAGTTGGAGGTACTAACTTGTTTGGTAAAGACTATATTCAAGTACCTGGAGCAGGTATGATAGGAAAACAATATTATATATCATGGACAATCAATCCATAACAATGTTTAATGAAAAACGAAAAATTATGATTAAAAAGATACAATGGGTTTTGTTTGTGTCGTATGCCTTAGTAGCATGTGAAACGAATTTAGAAGATGAAATAATAAAAGAAGTACCCGTAACAGCAGGAGAAGCTAATTTCTCAAAGTATGTAGCTATTGGAGATTCTTATGGGGCTGGCTTTAGTGATGGGTCACTGTTTATTGCTGGTCAATTAAACTCCTATCCAGAACAAATGGCAAGACAATTTGCAGCAGCTGGAGGAGGTTCTTTTAAATCACCATTAATGGCTGATAATACAGGAGGCTTGCTTTTTGGAGGAGCTCCTTTTCCTATTGATCCAACACAGTTTCCGCCTCGTTTAGTGTTTAGAGGGTTTTTGGGAAATGACACAAGCAAGCCTGTTATAAATTTAGTTTCAAGTCAAGGAACTCAAACAACAGAAGCTACTACTGTAATTTCAGGACCATTTAATAATATATCCGTACCAGGAGCTAAATCCTATCATATAGGTTTTGCGGGGTATGGTAGCGCACAAGGAAATCCTTATTTTAGACGTTTTGCTTCTTCTCCAGTAGCCACTATGTTGGCAGATGCCTTGTCTCAACAGCCTACATTCTTTTCGTTATGGATAGGAGGAAACGATGTGCTAACGTATGCTACTTCTGGAGGAATTGGGGTGGATCAAACAGGAAATCTTAATCCAGCAACCTATACGGGTAATGATATTACAGATCCAGCAGTTTTTGCAAATGTATTTAATAATGCTATTGATCTCTTAACGGCAAACGGAAGAAAAGGAGTGGTTGCTAATTTGCCAGATGTAAATACATTGCCTTTTTTTACAACCCTAGCGTATAACCCTATTCCTGCTTTACCTAAAGATAAAGCAACATCTTTAAATCAATTGTTTGGAGTTGTAAATCAGGTTACAAAAACCTTAAATTTACCTAATAGATTTGAAGTGATTTCTGAAGACGATAATAATCCTAATACAATTGAAAAGACAAATCCTTTGTTAATTGTTGATGAAACTTTAGTTGATTTATCAGGTCCCATAAGAGATAATTTAGCTCCTGTTTTAGGTTTACAAACAGCAACCTTTCTTGGGAATCTTTATGGTAGAGCACGTCATGCAAAAAACAATATAGCAGGAAGAGATTATATTTTGTTATCTACAAGTAGTATAATTGCTCCTCCAAATAATGTAGAACCAAATGTTCCGAGTGATTTTGCAATTAGGGGGATTTCGTATCCTTTGCAAGATGCTTCTGTCTTAACAATTGATGAAGCATCTAAAATAGCTAGAGCTACCGCTGCTTATAATCAAGTGATAGAAAATACGGCAAAAACTAAAAACTTAGCGTTTTTTGATGCAAGAAATGTTATGGATCAATTGGTAAGAGGAAATGTGCAGTTTGGTAATTATAGTTTAACTGCCAGTTTTATAACAGGAGGTGCTTTCTCACTAGATGGTGTACATCCAAGTCCTAGAGGATATGCGTTTATTGCTAATAAAATGATAGAAGCAATAAATTTACAATATAAATCTACAATACGAATGATAGATTTAGGAAAGAAGCCGGCATTGTTTCCAGTAGCGATTCCAGTGGGTAATTATGTAAATTAATTTGTAAAAAAACAAATTTAAACCTCCTAAATTTTTAGGAGGTTTTTTGTACTATAAAAGGTATAATTTATATTTTAAAAAAAACAAAATTTTTATATTGGATTTCACAATATTAAAATTATCTTTGCAATCTGAAAAAACACAGCGTTTTTTATAACTAAATAGCTATTTAATAAATACATAAGTATGTCTAAGGTAATAGGAAAAGTTGCGCAAATCATTGGTCCCGTAGTAGACGTGGTTTTCAATGCTGCAGAAGTTGAACTTCCGAAAATTTACGATTCATTAGAAATCACTAACCAAGATGGTACTAAGTTAGTACTTGAAGTACAATCACACATTGGAGAAAATACAGTGCGTACTATCTCTATGGACTCTACTGACGGTTTAAGCCGTGGTGTTGATGTTGTAGCTACAGGTGCTCCTATTCAAATGCCTATCGGTGGTGATATTTACGGTCGTTTGTTCAACGTTGTAGGTGACGCTATTGATGGTTTAGGTGATTTACCAAAAGAGGGTGCTAACGGATTACCAATCCACAGACAAGCTCCTAGATTCGAAGATTTATCAACTTCTTCTGAAGTTTTATTCACAGGTATCAAAGTAATTGATTTGATTGAGCCTTACGCAAAAGGAGGGAAAATTGGATTATTTGGTGGTGCTGGTGTAGGTAAAACCGTATTAATCCAGGAGTTGATTAACAATATCGCTAAAGGTCACGGTGGTCTTTCTGTATTCGCAGGAGTAGGTGAAAGAACACGTGAAGGAAATGACTTATTACGTGAGATGTTAGAGTCAGGTATTATCAAATATGGTGATGATTTCATGCACTCTATGGAAAATGGAGGATGGGATCTAACTAAAGTTGATAAGACAGGAATGAGAGATTCTAAAGCAACTTTCGTATTCGGTCAGATGAATGAACCACCTGGAGCACGTGCACGTGTGGCATTGTCAGGTTTATCTATTGCTGAGTATTTCCGTGATGGAGCTGGTTCAGATCAAGGAAAAGATGTACTTTTCTTCGTAGATAACATTTTCCGTTTTACACAAGCAGGATCTGAAGTATCAGCGTTATTAGGGCGTATGCCATCTGCGGTAGGTTATCAGCCTACATTAGCAACAGAAATGGGTGCAATGCAAGAGCGTATTACATCAACTAAAAAAGGATCAATTACATCTGTACAAGCGGTATATGTACCTGCGGATGACTTAACTGACCCAGCGCCAGCTACAACTTTCGCACACTTAGATGCTACTACAGTATTGTCTCGTAAAATTGCTGAGTTAGGTATTTATCCAGCGGTAGATCCATTAGATTCTACTTCTCGTATCTTAACTCCAGAAATCTTAGGAGCGGATCATTATAACTGTGCTCAAAGAGTAAAAGAAATTCTACAAAAATATAAACAATTACAAGATATTATTGCTATCTTAGGTATGGAAGAACTATCTGAAGAAGATAAATTAGCTGTATCAAGAGCGCGTCGTGTGCAACGTTTCTTATCGCAACCGTTCCACGTAGCAGAGCAATTTACAGGTATTCCTGGTGTTTTAGTAGATATTAAAGATACAATTAAAGGATTTAACATGATTATTGATGGTGAGTTAGATCACTTGCCAGAAGCTGCTTTCAACTTAAAAGGCACCATCGAAGATGTGATTGAAGCAGGTCAAAAAATGTTAGCTGAAGCATAATCACGTATTTTAAATGCTGAATGTTGAATTATAAATTAATTTAAAATTCAAAATTTAAAATTCAAAATTTAAAAAGATGATTGTAGAAATAGTATCACCAGAAGCTACATTATTCAAAGGAGAAGTTACATCAGTAGCAGTTCCTGGAATTAATGGCGAGTTCCAAATGTTAAATAATCACGCTCCCATAGTGTCATTATTAGCAAAAGGTAATGTGAAAATTGTAGGTTCAAATATTAAAATTGCTAAAGAATTTCAAGATAAATTTAGTAAAATTAATGAACAAACATTTTGGTTGCCTATCAATTCAGGGACTATTGAAATGAATGATAATAAAATTATTGTTTTAGCTGACTAAAACGATAATAAAAATAGAAAGAAGCCAAGCATCACTGTTTGGCTTTTTTTTGTTATTTTAGTTTTTTATAATGATTTAAGCTCGTTATAATTTAGATCCGTTTATTTTGTAAATAATTTTTTTATTGATGAAAAAAATATACTTTCTTTTTACTTTTTTATTCTTAATGATAAATAGTATAATTGCCCAATCTGCTTGTGTATTGCAGCTAACAAATGTTAAAACAGGTAAGAAAATTAATATCTGTACAAAAATAGATCCTGATAAAGTAGAAGCTATTTTAGGTAAAGCGATTACTTTAGATAAAGAAATTCAAGAAAAAAATGAGCCTCCTGTTTTTAATTTCACATACGATGGATTGACGATGATTATGCAAGATAATCAGTTTAAAAATGTTACAATTACCAATAAAAAATGGAAAATTAATAATATTACTATCGGAACTTTGTTTGAAGAAATAGAGGCAAAGCATGAGCAGATAAAAAAAATTTATTTTGCAGATTATAAGTTTAAAATAAAAGATAGTAATGGGTTTCTTTTTATAGATGTTGATAATCTTAAAAATGTGAAGCGTTTAGGAGTTGAATTTTAGTTATGGTTAAATTTCCTAATAAGTTGGGACATAAGCTCACCCATCGTAAAGAAATTAATGCTTTTAGAACACTTAATGCTCAGTCGTCTTTAATTGATTTTTCTTCAAATGATTATTTAGGTTTTTCAAAATCAGAAATCCTTTTTGATAAAGCACATGAGTTACTACTCGAAAAAAAAATTAAAATAAATGGTGCAACAGGATCCCGTTTGTTAACAGGAAATCATTTACTTTATACAGAAACAGAAAACCTTATTGCTCAATTTCATAATGCAGAATCCGCTCTAATATTTAATTCGGGTTATGATGCTAATGTTGGTTTTTTTGAAAGTGTTCCGCAAAGGGGAGATGTAATTTTATATGATGAATTATGTCATGCTTCTATTCGAGATGGAATTAGATTAAGTAACGCTAAATCCTATAAATTTCAACACAATGATCTAGAAGAATTAGAACGATTCATTCAAAAAAATCAAATAGAAACAGCAGATATTTATATTGTTATAGAGTCTGTTTATTCTATGGATGGTGATTCGCCTAATTTAGAAGAATTGACTACTTTGATTGAAAAATATAATTGTTTTTTAGTAGTAGATGAAGCACATGCTTTGGGGGTTTTTGGAGATCGTGGTGAGGGATTAATTCAATTATTAGGAGTGGAAGATAAGATCTTTGCTCGTATTATAACTTTTGGAAAAGGATTAGGATGCCATGGTGCAGCTGTTTTAGGCTCTCAAAAGTTAAAAGATTATATGATTAACTTTACTAGAAGCTTTATCTACACCACAGGACTTACACCACATACTCTGTCTACTATTTATACAGCATATAAAATGTTAACCGATCATTCAGAAGATCTAGGGAATTTAAAAGCAAATATCATTTGCTTTAATCAGCAAAAACAAATGTTAGGAATAAAACCTTTATTCGTTTATAGTAAATCAGCTATACAGTGTGCTATAGTACAAGGAAATGATAGAGTGAAATGGTTAGCTACTCAATTACAACAAGTAGGGTTTGATGTAAAACCTATTTTATCTCCCACGGTGCCTGAAGGACAAGAACGTTTGCGTTTTTGTTTACATTCCTATAATACCTCTGAAGAAATTATGACGTTGTTAAATTATTTTTATTCTTTTTTATAGCTGCTATATATAATCTTAATTCATCCCATGTAAATTGTTCTCCAAATTGTTCTTTTAATAAACCTAAACTTTCATCTTGGTATCCTTCAAAAGCAATTTCGAGTTCTTTTATTTTTTCCAATGGAAGTAAATCAGATAATTGAACTTGCCCTTCTAAAATTAATTTAGAAAAATGGTTATAAATGGTTTGATTCGTAAGTTTTCGCTCTTTGGCAATTTCGTGAATAGATTTAGTCTGTTTCCATAAATTAAGTGTTATTTCTATTGTGTTTTGTTTTATTTCATTGTTGTCTTTCTTTTTAGTTTTAGAACTGCTAGAAAGATTAGGAGTATATTCTTGATCAATAAGACCTGTAATTTGTTTGAATTGTTCTGAAAGTTGTGCCACTTTATTGATTTTGTAATACAATATATCATCTGATTGCATACTTTTTTTAGAAAGAGGAATCCCTTCTTGTGTATTTTTAAGTAGTAAGCGCATTTTTTTTAACCTTAAAATGGTTTTTAAGAGTGCTTCTTCTAAAAGTAATAATTCGTCTATAAATGTTTTTATCTTTTTTAGTTGTTTTATTTCTACTATTTTTAATAACAATTCACTATACTGTATATCATATTTATTTAAAAAATATAGATACCCTGCTTCACTCCGTTCGTTTAAATAAGCAATATCTACGGTTGGTTGATTTCCTATTTTTTGTAATTGAGAAATAAATTTTTTAGAAGTTTCAGTTAGTTCTGATAAATCTTTTAGTACTTTTTCTGCCCAAGATTTGTATTTTAATTTAGGAGAATTAGGTAATTCTTCTTTGAATGAAAATAAAAAATTACGCCATAATTGTGTTATATCATGACAATTAAAAGCTTTTATAACTTCTGTAAGTAAATAATTTTTAGTTTCTAAATTTAATGTATTGGATAAAATAGCCATATTAGCCTTATGTTGAGCGTAATTAATTACGGCTTGATCGGAAGGAATTCCATGTAATTCAATAGGTCTTAGAAGTGTTAATCCCTCTAAACTTTCTAATCTAGAAAGAGCTACATAAGCTTGACCTGGAGCAAATACAGATGATACATCTAATACTGTTTTTTTAAAAGTTAATCCTTGACTTTTATGTACCGTAATGGCCCAAGCTAATTTTAATGGATATTGGCTAAAAGTTCCTTCTGTTTTTTCTTCAACTTCTTGTGTATTACTGTTTAATTCGTATCGAATATTCTCCCAAGTGTATAAATCAACTTCTATGGTTTTATTTTCTTCAGGAAATGTTATCAAAATTTCTTCTTTTGAAAGAGATTTGACGATTCCTATTTTTCCATTATAATAACGTTTCTCGATTGAAACATCATTTTTTATAAACATTACTTGAGCTCCTACTTTTAACTCTAAAATAGAATCTAAAGGATACATTTTTTCGGGAAAGTCGCCTATAATTTGGGGTTTGTAAAAAATACTATCTGATCTCAAAGCCTCCAAAGCCTCTTTGTTTATACGGTCTGCTTTGAGATTATGCGTTGTAATTACTATAGTACCTTTATCCTTTTTTATATCAAAATTGGGTTGGACATACTTGTTTAATATCAATAGATCTTGTGGAGTAATGGTATTATTTCTTAAATTATTGAGTATATCAATAAATAAATGATCTGTTTGTCTATAAATTTTATCTAATTCTAAATATAAAGGAGGTTCATCTTGCAAAACTTTTGAATAAAAGAAATACGAACCTTGATAATACTTTTGTAAAAAATGCCATTCTTCTTGTTTTATTACGGGAGGTAACTGCCATAAATCACCAATAAAGAGCAATTGTACACCACCAAATGCTTGACCAGATCTGCGCACCTTTTGTAATATAAAATTCATTGCGTCTAATACGTCAGGACGTAGCATAGAAACTTCATCTACAATTAATAATTCAAGACTGCGAAGTACTTGTTTTTTAGAAGCACTCATCTTAAATAATTTATCTAAACTTGTTTTGTTTTCTAAACGGATAGATTCATTTTGTAAATGACCAGAAACATAATCAGGAATAAATCCCGAAAAAGGAAGCTGAAATAGGGAATGAATGGTAACTCCTCCTGCATTAAGAGCAGCAATTCCAGTAGGAGCAACTATTGCAGTGTTTTTATGAGAGGTAGCAATAATTTCCTTTAGTAGAGTAGTTTTTCCAGTACCTGCTTTTCCTGTTAAAAAAACACTCCTATGAGTTTGATTTACAAATTGCAAGGCAAAAAGAGCAATATTCGATATATTTTCCACGTGGCATATAATTTTGATAATCAAATTTATAAAATAATTCTTTTGAGAAGTTTTAAAAAAACAAGTTTCTAGAAAAGATTATTCTACAGATGATATTTTTAAAAAGTATAAGACGACTTTAAAATTTACTTTCTTAATTTTGCAAAAAAGATTTTTATGAGAAAAATATATTATCTTAAAACCTGTAGTACGTGTCAACGTATCCTTAAATCATTGCCACAATTAGATACTTTTATTTTACAAGATATAAAAACAGAACCGTTAACAGTTCAACAAGTTGATGAAATGAAGGGATTAGCAGGTAATTATGAAATTTTATTTAGTAAAAGAGCTACTTTATATAAAGAAATGGGATTAAAAAATGAAGTTTTAACAGAAACAGATTATAAAAGATACATTCTAGAACACTATACTTTTTTATCGCGTCCTGTGATTTTAGTTGATGGCAGAATATTTATAGGAAATAACGTTAAAGTAGTAACCGAGGTTGTAAACTTTTTAAACAATGAATAAAAGAACTTGGGCGTTAGTTGCTGCTTGGTGTGTAGCTATCATTTATGGTGTGACTTTTACTATTGCTAAAGATGTAATGCCGAAATATATTGACGCTTTTGGTTTTATCTTTTTACGTGTTGGGGGAGCAATGTTATTGTTTTGGTTAACAACGTTATTTGTAAAGACAGAAAAAATTGACAAAAAAGACTTCCCAAGAATTATAGCAGCCTCTTTTTTTGGAGTAGCTTTTAATATGTTGACCTTTTTTAAAGGATTGAGTTATACATCACCTATCATGGGAGCTGTTTTAATGGTGACTACCCCTATAATTGTATTAATTCTTTCAGCAATTATTATGAAAGAACGAATGAAAAATCAAAAAATATTGGGAATTCTTTTAGGTTTGGCAGGTACTATAACGCTTATATTATATGGAAAATCTTTAAAAAACGCCTCTAATGCTACTTTAGGGAATTTTTTAGTATTTGTTAATGCTATTTCTTATGGTTTTTATCTCATTATTGTTAAAAAATTAATGGACAAGTATAATGCCTTTTCCTTTGTGAAATGGATTTATTTATTTGGTTTTTTGATGGTTATACCGTTTGGATGGGGTGAATTTCAAGCTGTAGAATGGTCGAATGTTCCGACTATTGCATTTTTAAAAATAGGTTTTGTAGTCGTGTTTTCAACTTTTTTAACCTATCTTTTAAATTTACTGTCAATGCGCGAGTTAAAACCAACTACTGTGGCTGTTTTTATTTACTTACAACCGTTTTTTGCTTCAATTTTTGCTGTTGGATTAGGAAAAGATGAATTGAATTGGATAAAAGTAGGATCCGCTATTTTGATTTTTTTGGGAGTATACCTTGTAACACATAAAAAAAAGTTGTCAGAAAACTAAAATAATGCTTTTTTAGAAAAAAGTAAATTTTCTGACAACTTGATTATTTATGATTTTTTGTATTTTGATTCTACGTCTGCTGTAAGCGTTTTTAAAAAAGCTTCAATATTATTAACATCTTTTTCTGGTAAATCTTTATTTAATTGTGCTTTACCCATGATCTTGATAGCTTCAGATAATGAGGCAACTGAGCCATCATGAAAGTAAGGAAAAGTTTTTTCAGCATTTCTTAAACTAGGTACTTTAAACATGAATTCATCTCCTTTTTTCTGAGTTCTTTCAAAAACTCCCTTGTCAACCTTCTTGCTATGAGTTAGGTTTGTATAGCTTCCATAAATCCCAAATTTTTGTATCATTTGTCCGCCTAAAGCAACTCCGCTATGACACATTACACAGTTATTATCTATAAAAGATTTTAAACCTTCTTTTTCATTATCAGATAACGCATTTTCATCTCCATCTAAATATGAATCAAACCTACTTTTTGGATGTAATTTTCTTTCAAAAGAGCCAATTGCATTGGTAATATTTGAAAAAGTAATAGGCTCTTTTTCATTTGGATAAACGTTCTTAAATAAAGTTACATATTCAGGATTTTTACGTAATTTTTCTTCTAAAAAGGCTTTGCTAGGAAGGCTATGTTCTACAGGATTCAACAAAGGACCACCCGCTTGCTCTTCCACGTCCTTAGCCCTTCCGTCCCAAAATTGCATCGAATGTAATGAAGCATAAATAGAAGAAGGAGAATTTCTACCACCCAATTTTTTAGTATCACCCAAAGATAACGCTTTATTATCAACTCCATAATTTTCTAAATTATGACAAGAATTACAACTAATAGTTCCATTTTTAGAAAGAGAAGAATCAAAATACAACCTTTTTCCTAAATCAACTTTTTCCTCAGAAATATTTTCTTCTGCTACTGTAGAAATAGATTTGAAATAGTTAGAAGATTTGATTAATAACTCACTCTTATTACGACCATCTTCAGCTGGTTTGGAAAAATTTTCTTGATTTTCCTTTTTACAGGCTACCAAAATTAGAGGAATTAAAAATACTGTTTTTCTCATAAAATGTTTTTTAAAGTTTATAGTAAGAATCGTTTATTTTTATAAGACCTTTTAATTATAAATTAAATAGTGATATAATACCCAACTTATTGATCTTATTCTACACTAAATTAGGTTGTTTATCTGTCTAAAAAAATGATTTTTATCACTTAAAAATTAAGCCTGAAAACTATACTAGGAAACCATAACTACGACTAAAAATAGTTATCTTTGGCATCAAATAAAAAAGAATGATACTATCAATGACAGGTTTTGGAAAGGCAACATTACAATTGCCTACCAAAAAAATTACCGTTGAAATAAAATCCTTAAATAGTAAAGGTTTAGACCTAAATGTTCGTATGTCTTCTATTTATCGTGAAATGGAACTAGGCTTACGTAATCAAATTTCTCAAAGTTTAGAAAGAGGTAAAGTTGATTTTTCATTATACTTAGAAACAACAGGAGAAGAAACCACTTCCAAAATAAATATTCCCATCATAAAGGCTTACATTGCACAAATGAAGGAAATACTTGTTGATGCTGATCCTACTGAATTAATGAAAATGGCTGTACGTATGCCAGATGCTTTAAAAACAGAAAGGGAAGAAATAGATGAAACAGAATGGGCTGAAATTCAAAAAACAGTAAACGAAGCATTGATAAATATTAATCAATTTAGAAAAGATGAAGGACTCGCTCTTGAAAATGAATTCAAAACGAGAATAGGAAATATTCGTCAACTAATGGATAGTGCTGTAGCTTATGATGCAGAACGTATAGAGACTGTAAAGACGAGATTACGTACTGCTTTGGATGAACTTCAGGTAAGCACAGATGAAAATCGTTTTGAGCAAGAATTGATATTTTATTTAGAAAAATATGATATAACAGAAGAAAAAGTACGTTTAGGAAATCATTTAAATTATTTTTTAGAAACGCTGAACGGAACCGAGGCTAATGGTCGTAAGTTAGGATTTATTACTCAAGAAATGGGACGTGAAATTAATACTATGGGCTCAAAATCTAATCATTCTGAAATGCAGAAATTGGTTGTGATGATGAAAGATGAATTGGAGAAAATAAAAGAACAAGTATTGAATGTTTTATAAAATTAATAATTAGTAAAGAGTGACCAAGTAAAAAGTCAAATTATGAATACCATTAATTCTTATAAAGATTTATTGATTTGGCAAAAAGGTATTATTTTAGTCGTTAAAGTGTATCAATTGGTAGAAACATTTCCACAAGAAGAGTTATATGCTTTGACAAGCCAGTTGAAAAGAGCCGTAATTTCTATTCCTTCAAATATAAGTGAAGGATATGGTAGAAATACCGACAAATCTTTTAGCCATTTTATAGGATATTACTAAAGAATTAGGTTTTCTAACTAATTGGGACTTGTATCATGAAATTATGTGTTTAATAACAAAAGAATCAAAAATGATAAATTCTTTTTCAAAATCATTCAAATAAAAAATGCAACTTATCACTAATTACTAATCACTTTTTACTTTATTGAAATGAACAAAGAAGGAAAATTAATCGTATTCTCAGCACCATCAGGTTCTGGAAAAACCACTATAGTAAGACACTTATTAGGTATTGACGAATTGAATTTAGAATTTTCAATCTCGGCTGCAACTCGTGAACCTAGAGGACAGGAAGTAAATGGAAAAGACTATTACTTCATGTCGATCGAAGATTTTAAAAAACATATTAAAGCAGAAGACTTTGTCGAGTGGGAAGAAGTATACCGAGATAATTTTTATGGTACGCTGAAAAAAGAAGTAGAACGCATTTGGGCGATGGGCAAAAATGTGATTTTTGATATTGATGTTGCCGGTGGTTTGCGTATCAAAAAGAAATTCCCAGAACAAACTCTAGCCGTTTTCGTAAAGCCACCTAGTGTGGACGAATTGAAACGTCGTTTAAAAGAACGTTCGACAGAAAGCGAAGATAAAATCAATATGCGTATTGCTAAAGCTCACGTAGAATTAGCTACCGCTCCTCAGTTTGACACCATCATCAAAAACTATGATTTAGATGTGGCCAAACAAGAGGCTTATGAATTGGTGAAGGGGTTTGTATCCAAATAGTGATTAGTAAAAAGTAATGAGTAATTAATAGCTTTATGGGTAGTATTAATTCTTATAAAGATTTATTGATTTGGCAAAAGGGAATTACATTGGTTGTAAAAGTGTACCAATTGATTAGATTTTTTCCACCTGAAGAATTATACTCTCTAACTAATCAGATTAAAAGAGCAGCAGTATCTATACCTTCAAATATAGCAGAAGGTTATGGGAGGAATACGGATAAATCTTTTAGCCATTTTATTGATATTTCAAGAGGCTCTTTAAATGAGTTAGAAACACAGCTTATTATCGCTAAAGAACTTATATTCATTACAGATATAGATTTGTACAATGAAATTTTATTGTTAATTGAAGAAGAGTCAAAAATGATTAATGCTTTTTATAAAACTCTCAAAAACTAATTACTCTTCACTAATCACTTTTCACTATAAAAAATGAAAATAGGACTATATTTCGGTACATTCAATCCCATCCATATTGGGCATTTAATTATTGCGAGTCACATGGCGGAACATTCTGATTTGGAACAAATTTGGATGGTGGTTACCCCGCACAATCCGCACAAGCAGAAGAGTTCGTTGTTAGATGATTATCATCGCTTGCAGATGGTTCATTTAGCTACAGAAGATTACCCAAAAATCAAGCCTTCTGATGTTGAGTTCAAATTGCCTCAACCAAATTATACCGTCAATACGTTGGCACATTTACAGGAAAAATATCCACAGCATGAGTTTGCCTTGATTATGGGTGAGGATAATTTAAATTCACTACATAAATGGAAAAATTACGAATATATTTTAGAAAATCATAATATTTATGTCTATCCAAGATTAAACTCGGAAATACTAGATAGTCAATTTGTGGCTCACCCTAAAATTCACCGAGTAGATGCGCCTGTCATTGAAATATCCTCAACATTTATCCGTGAAAGTATTAAAAACAAAAAAAATGTAATCCCTATGTTGCCTAACAAAGTTTGGGAATATATTGACCATAATTTGTTCTATAGGAAATAAATTAAGTAATAATAAAAAAGAGGCTGTCTAAAAAGTTCGCAATCTTTCCACTAAAGGCAGAAATCGCATAATGTTGATTTATTACTTTTTGGACAGTCTCCTTTTTTATTTAGATAACACTGTTACTGTTTTTTAAAGATTGCATAGATAGTATTTAATGTTTTTTGATCTATAACCGAGTCAATTTCTGTTTTGATATAATGCAATTTAAACGCTTTGATTGCGGCACTCAAATTTTTAGTATCATATCCAATTATTCGTAAAGCCATTTCGGGATTAAAATCTGCGGGTGCAGTTTCTAATGGTGCATCTGGCCAGATTCCGAAACCTTTTTCAGCTAATAATTGCCAAGGAAATAAAGCACTAGGATCTACTTTTCTAGTTGGAGCAATATCAGAATGACCTATGAAATTTTGTGTAGGAATATTATAGTCTTTCTTCAATTTTGTTAATAGAGCTAATAAGCTATTGATCTGTTGTACTGAAAAGGGTTTAAGTCCATTGTTGTCAAGTTCAATCCCAATAGAAGCAGAGTTAATGTCGCTATTTCTTCCCCAAACTCCGCTGCCTGCATGCCATGCTCTTAAGTAATCATTTAGCATTTGTACTACCTTTCCATCTTTTGCTATTACATAATGTGCACTAACATTTGTACTGGCTAATGTGAAGGTTTTTAATGTTTGTCTTAAAGAATCTTGTGCGGTATGATGTATAATTACAAAATTTGGTTTCCTTAGATTAAAGTTTACTGTTCCAATCCATTCTGTAGTTATATTTTCGAATGTAGTTGGATTAAATTTAGAGATAGAATCCTTTAAGGTTTTAATTTGTTTCGTATAAAGCGTGTCCAAAGAAGTGGTGCTAGTCTCTACTTTTTGTAGAGTAATAGCTTCTTTTTCGGCTATTTTTCGCTGTAAAACTTTTAGTTGTTTCGCGTATATTTTATTACTTTCTTTATAAGGATTAGTTCCACATGAACTTATAAGTAAACCCAAAGTAATACTAAGTAAAAGTTGTTTGTACATTTGTAAATTGATTAGTTGTTATAGCAAGTTTGGCTTCTTTTATTTCTTTTTGAATCCTCTTGCAATTATTTTTTTGTAAATATATTTTTGATCTGAATTTAATAACTCTAGTATTTTTTGGTCGGTATTTTAAGAGATCACTTTAATATCCTCGCTTTTACTTTCGTTAGAATCGTCTTATTTTAGAATTACGCCTTGTGCATTTAGACTTTGGATCAAAATGTTTTTAATAGCAATCCCTTGCAAAGTATCCAAACTCATTATCTGTTTTTAAGATTTTCCATTACTCTGCTAGCTATTTCTTTATTAGAATGCAGTTTTAGAGTGCTTCGTGTAGGTCTAGATCCATTTGGTTTATTTGGCTCATTCTTTCATTGTTACTATATTCATTATTGAATTGTGTCAACTAGTTTGAGTGAAAACAAAGTGCATCCTAAAAAAATAAAAATGAAATCTTTTGCATTGCAATTGATTTATAAATTCAAATATACTAATTAAATAAGATTTAAACCAATTTGTTTATCAATAATTCTTTGGACTTTTTCTATATTGATTTCCATTTTATTTAATCTTCCTAAAAGTCAAACTCATTCTATCTTGATCCGTGTTGGATTTTGGGATAGCGAGATATCATTCGTTCGTCCCACGTAATTCCTTCTAAGTTATGAAATAAATTTTGGGGTTGCGAAATGAAATTTTCAACATATAAGATACCTTCCATTAATTTTATTTTTAAATAATGAACCACAGATGCACAGATATTCAATATTCAAATTGTATAACTTTATTTCACCTTATTTGAAAACAATCTTAGATTGACAAAGTAATTCGCATAATATTCGTGATGTGACTTCTCCTTTTGTCGAAGTGACAAATAAACGATTAATTATTACTAATTGAATACCATTTGCATCTGTGGTTAAAAACTTATTTTTTAATTCGATTTCGAATTTCGGACAATGAATCATCAACAATCAATTTCCCATCACGGAAAACTTCTTTTAATTCGCCTTGTTGTTCTTCTTCCCAAGAAACTTGATCTATTAATTGATATATTCCGTTTTCCAAAACCACTTTCATTAATCCTTTGGCTGATTTTTTGGTACCGTCATCTGTTATTGGATCTTTGAAAATTTCGCGTCCTTCGCCATTGACTTCACCATAAGTTGCTTTCATCGCAAAACCAAAGGTGTCGCGAGTATTATATTGATAGGTATAAGAGCCAATTCCTAACATGACATTAGTCGATGCAAATCCTTTTTGTTTTAGTTTTTCACAAATTTGAGTAGCTCTTTCAACCGTAATACTATCGCCATATATGGCTCCAATTTGTGGTGCTAATTCTTTATACCCTTTGGCGTTAGTCGTTCCACCGAAAACATCCCAAAGTAATTCTACTACTCCTTTGCGTTCTTGTTCGGTTTTTCCATCAGGGTTACCACATAAAATAAGTACTGGATTTCCACTATCAGGTCGAATCACTACTTTACCTTCTCTTGCCAATATCGTTTCTTTTAGTCGAGGCATATAATCAGTTAGTACTTTCCATAAATCCCAAGTATCTGAAACGATAGATACAATTCCTTTAGGATAGATTTCACAGATTAAACGTTGGAAGGTTTCAAACTCGCCTTCGGTTGTTCCCATACACATTACCGAATGTTCTGTTGCAGCTACGGATCCTCCCACTAATTCAGCATCGGAATTGGCATTATAATAAGTTTCCAAAGCATCAATCGCTGGTATAGTATCAGTTCCTGTAAAACTTAACAAGTGTCCCATTCCTGAAATCACCGCCGATTCTATGCCGCCCATTCCTCTCATCGAGAAATCGTGTCCTTGCCAATCTACAAATTCGGGGATGGAAGAAGTTTCTTGGGCGTAAGCGCCTAGTACTTTTCTGTACTCTTTGGCAATTGTTGCAGAGGTACAAGGCAACCAAACCACGGCGGATAATAGGGTTTCGAAATAATTGGTCAACCAAAAGAATTCGGATTTGGTGTTGTACATGGTAAACATTGGCACACGAACAGGCACGCTCACTCCTTCAGGTAGGGCTTTGAAAACCATTGGGATATAACCTAAATCGTGTAGGTCTTCGATGTGTTTTGTACCGACTTGGTTTTCGCCTAAGTAGTTGTTGATACGTCGGGCGTAACGCGACACTACAGTTTCTTTAGGTTGGTTGAAGAAATTGGTTTGAAAATCTTCGATAATGTATTTCTTAATAAAATACTGTAAACCGAAAAATACGACTTCATTCACTCCTTCTATTCTGGATTTACGCGGCGTCCAGTTGGAATATACTAAGGTGGTGTTGTTTGGGTACTGACGACGGTGGTCTACTTTGTAGCCATCGGTTAATAATAATGGATTCATATATTCTTTTATAAAATTAAAAACTTCTATAAACTTTGTGCTTGTACTTTGTGTGACATTGTGTAACTCAAAAATTGTTACACAAAGTACACTAAGTTTTTCACAAAGTTACACTAAGGGATATTTAATTCCTCCCTCTTTCATTTGGATATAATTCCCATACAATATCACTTTGCCAAAACTCTTTAGTTGCAACATCCATACAGGTTAGTTTCCCTGAAAAACCTGCTCCGGTGTCGATATTCCAAACATTGCCACCTTGCATAGGAACATCAACATCATAATTCAAGGTAGGTGTATGTCCAATAAAGATTTCGTGATAATGTAATAATCGCTTGGGGAACAATTTGGAATCTTTTTTGATTCGTTTGTCCATAGTCAAAGCCATTTCCCACAGGGTTCTATCAAAGCAAAAATCCAATCGGTTTTCTTCTTTTTCTACTCCGTGCATAGAAGTAAAACCCGCGTGAATGTAAAGACGGTTATGCTCGTCGATATGGTATTCTTGGAGATTTTCATAAAACATTTTATGTTCGGTAGAAACAAGTAAACCTGACTGGATATAACTCTGAATGGTTGCTTTCCCACCGTGTTCTTCCCAAACGGGGTTTGATACTCCCAAATTCAACCAACGTCCGCACCACAAATCGTGATTTCCTTGTATAAAAACACAATGGTGTTTTTTACTTAATTGGATAAGATATTCTACCGTTTGAGCAGATTCACTCCATCCATCGACATAATCACCAAGAAAAATTAATTTATCAGTCGGAGTGATGCCTACCTTTTCTATCAATTGTTCCAAGGCGCGAAGTCCTCCGTGTATGTCGCCAAAAACTAGTGTTCTTTTTTCCATTTGTATGTTTATAACTTTGAAAGCAGGATCCTTTATCTATTTTTCTTTTTTTCCAAAGTATTTTTCCCTATCGTATATGCATAGGATGAAGCAGGGAAATATTTTATATTTAAACCATTGTGTTCTAGATCACCTTCTTTGTCAATGGTCGTAACAATTGGAAAATCTAATTTATTTTCTTCACAAAATTTATACAGACTTTTAAGGTCACTTGGCTTATCAAAATATCGATTACTCCATTTTATTTCAAGTGCCCAAATAGGTTTTAAACTTGAATCACTTAAAGCAACCATATCTACTTCTCCATTATTCCAACGAGCATACCAAGGAGTAAACCACTCTCTGTGCATCCATTGAGCAAATACTGCTGTTTCTACCAAATTACCAATGAGCTCATCATTATATGTTATCGGAGAAAACAAAGCACTTCTCAAAGATGGATTGGTTAAATAAATTTTAAAGAAATTATCCCGTTTAAACTTTTTACCTGATTGGTCTATTCTTTTAACTTGCTTGATTAAAAAGGCTGCTTCTAAATATTCTATATATTTTTTTAAAGTATTTTTAGGTACTTGCGATTGAATACTTAATGTTTCTAATGAAAACTCATTTCCCGTATTATAAGCTATCGTTGTAAATAAGGAATTTAATTCTCTAGTATCACTTATCCCATATAGACTAGGCAAATCTCTTAATAAAACCTTATCTACTATATCTTGTCTAATATATCTACCAGGATTTTCTTGCATTCTTTGTGAAAATATTACTTCTGGATATCCTCCAAAATTTATATAATCTATAAAATGTTTATTGAGTTCTTCAATATGAGAAGCAGTAAAAAATTCGATCGTAGAATCCTGCCATTGTTTTTGAGTAGGTATTATTATTCTATCTAGTTTTTTTAAATGTATGTATTCATTAAATGTTAGTGGAGGTAATAAAAAGTCAGTGAATCTACCTGCACCACTCTCATTACTGGCAAATTTTAACGCTGCTGCCGCTGAACCAGATACCACAAATTTATCTTTACGATAACTATCAACTAAAGATTTGAGATGTACTTCCCAATTCTTACAGTATTGAATTTCATCAAAAATAATTGTCCAACCCTCTTTATCTGTTAAACCAGTAGCTTCTTTTCCTAAAATAAAAAGTTGCTCAAGGCTAATATTGTTATAAATTGGGTTTTCGATAGTCAAAAAAATAATTTTTTTTGGATCATAATTATTATCAATTAAGTCTTGAACTGTATGATACAGCATTACTGTTTTTCCTACTCGACGTGGTCCCATTAATACTACCGCTCTTCGGATTTCTCTTTCGTGCACCAATGGTTTGAATAATTCGAAATACAACCTTCTTGATAGTTCATTATAGTCACTTTCAATACAACCATCAACCCACCAAGGATTTTCAAAACGCATTCTGTCCTGAACCTGTTTTTTAGATATTTCTTTTAACATAAAATTCCTTATTTTATACAAAAATAAAAAATAAGATCAAATAGTTGACTCTATTTTCAATAAATATTAATTTTAAGAATAAATATAAAGTTAAAAATGCTTATTTACCGATTAATAATCCCAAATAAATCCCTTTTCATTTAGTCGGTATTGATACTTTTGAGCATCGCCAAAGTTTTCATAGGTTCTATGATTCCCATTGATGACCTCATCATACGCTAAAAACATTTGGTTGGAAGCAATATGAAAAGGCATTCGTCCAGAACCTGTACAAAGTCCTGGTATTGAAACCGTTTGTATTTTATCATTTTTGCTAGCCGCAATTAATATTGCTTTCATTGCTAAATAAGCATTTACCGAAGTAGCAATATTAAAACTCATAGGTACTCGCATAGTGGGTGCCGAAATGAGATAAGGAATTTTATCATTTCCTGTTTCAATGGTGATAGATTTGCCAATTAGCAATTCTTTTTCATCTAATTGCGCTATTTGCTTTTGCAGGTTTTCTTCAATATGCCAACCCAAGGTTTCCGAAATATGCAAATCGAGTCCGCCATCCATAAATCCGAAGGAATTTGTAAAATATCTCTTGATATAATTTCAACATTTTGACAGTCTGCAAAATCGTTTCTCCCAAAGCTTCTTCTCTATATACTAATTGAATTTTTAACATCGCTGAATATATTTTGGTGGTACTTCATCGGTCAGCCAAACGCCATTTTCGGAACAATAAAACAGATAGCCGTCTTTGGTCATTTGGTGGGTATTGATTTTTAAAATGATAGCTGCTCCTCGACGACTACCTACTTTGATTGCGGTTTCTTTGTCTTTGCTTAAATGTACGTGTTGCCGACTCATTTTTTGTATTCCGTCTTTCAAAATGGCATCCATAAACTTTGCCACTGTCCCGTGGTATAATTCATCCGGTGGGGTTTGTGGTTGTAATTCTAAATCTATAGTAATGGAATGTCCTTGATTGGCTCTGATTTTTGTTAAATCCTCATTGAAGGAAAATCGTTTTTTGTCATTAGTTTCCACCACTTGACTTATAATTTCAAAATCCAATTCCTTGTGAAATTCATTTCTATTTTTATTGGCTTTTTCAATGAGTTCGTCAACGATTGCCCATCCGTTTTCGTCTAGATTCAGATGAATTGTTTCTGGGGAATGTCTGAGAATTAGACTCAGGAATTTGCTTATATTTTTTATCTCTTTTTCGTTCATTGTAATATTAGTTTTGTTACACAGAGTTACACAAAGTTTTTCACGAAGTCACACAAAGTTTTTTAAATTTTGTGAATCTCTGAGTCATTTCTCTTTAAATCTCTGTGATATTTAATTTTTTTATAATTCAATTTTTATTTAAAGGATTTCTATTAAAATATCCATTTTCATTTTTTTTCTTGTTACACAAAGTTGCACAACGTTTTTCACGAAGTCACACGAAGTTTTAAAATTTGATTTAAACTAACTTCAATTTTTTATTCAATTCTTCATTTTTAAACCGAAGTGGTTTTTCTTCAGGAATAAGAAGTTGTTCTAATTCATTTTTTTTCACGAATTCGTATTGTTCAGCTACAAATGGGCTTATATTTTCGATTTGAAGTATATCCGTCTTTGCAAATGACCGACTAAATTCGTTTCGTAATCCAATTTGTATGGCTCTTCTTTCTAATTTGTTTCCGTAAGGGTCGTGATCTGGATCCCATTGCAAACGAACATTGGATGTTTTTACTGCTTCCTGCCATTGTTCGATAGACATACCTTCTACTTGATTAAAGGAAGAATAGACAGCATTTTCCAAATATTTTTTGAAGGCTTCTAGTTTTAAATGAATGGCTAAAACGACTTCTTGTCCTTCTTTTGTTCCCCAACCGTTGCGATACATCATCCAAAGGAAATTGGGTTTAATCCACGTCATTCGGTCGAGGCTAAAAGCACCTCCAAAATATTGATTCTGGACTGCAAAATTTCCAATTTCCGGTCGGTACGATTGATAAACGATTATTTTTTCTTGGTCATACTGCGCCATAATATGGTGTCCGCTTTGTGGCCATTCTTGTAATTGTTCTGTATATTTTTTTAATTCTAAGTTCATATTTTTTCTTGTTACACAGAGTTGCACAAAGTTTTTCACGAAGTCACACGAAGTTTTTCAAATTCTGTGCATCTCTTAGCTATTTCTCTGCGCATCTCTGTGACATTTAATTTTTATAATTCAACTTTTTAGGTTTTTAATTTACAGTATTCCCATTCAAAATATCCTTTTTCATTTTTCCAATAGGCATCAAATAAATAGGCACTTTGATGTTGTAATGTATACTCCATTTTTTGATGGCTTCGATAATTTGTTCGTTGGTGTAGCGTGATGAAAAATGTCCTAAAATAACTTCTCCGACTTCAATTTCTGCGATCATTTGCATTACTTCTTCCAGTGAGCTATGTTGGTTTTTGTCATTTTTAGTGGCTTGCTCTTCTTTGGTTAAAAAAGTGGCTTCGTGAATTAAAACTTTTGAACCGTTATACCGTTGGTAATCCGTTACAGGGGTGTCGCCTGAATAGGATAGAAGTAGTGATTTTTGTTCCTCGAATAGTGCTGTTTCCCTTTTTCTATTCGTAATTCTTTTAATTCGTTAGCCGAACAAGCTAAAAACTCCTGTTTCAGTTTCTTCTTGGTTTCCCAAACTTTGTAACTCAAACTTTTATTTTCACCATTGGGTGTGTAAATATGTTCGTTTTTTATGGCTTCGACTACTAATTTTTCTTTTATGGCTATCGTCTCCTTTGCTTCAATTCCTATCCACTGTGTGCCTTTTGACTGCGGATCAAAATTTGCTGTAAACGTCTCCAAAAACGGGAAGGATTTACAATCTTTTGGATAATAAATCGTTGATTTATTATATCCGTACATTTGATTGAATGCTAATAAGCCAGTAAGATGATCCCTGTCTGGATGCGTAATAAAGAGATTTTTGAACTTTCCGCACTTTCCCATCAAGCCCGAAACGAGTCCGTCGCCTGCATCAAAAATAATTCCGAGTTCTTCTATGGCGTACCAAGTGGAAAATAATGCAGTGGAATAGCCGTGTATAGTGAGTTTCATTTTTTAGTTTGTTTTTTTAACCGCAAGGGCGCTAAGGTTTACGTCAAGTACTCAATGTTTTTATAGTTATGTTTTTGAATCGTTTTCATTTTCTAAACTTCTCTTCTAATTTATTATCCAAATTCATTAAAAACTCTCTTCCATAAAGTCCATTTTCTAATTCTTCATATAAAAACGCTGGAAGTGAATTTTCACAATTCGTTTTTTGACTCAAAATTGCCATACATAAAGCAGCAACCGTGTCTGTATCTCCCCCATAACTTATCCCTTTTTGTAAACATTCGTAGATTGAAGTCGCTTCTGAAACCAACTTAATCACTGCTTTTGTAGTAGGATAACCGTGCATATCAATGGGAGCGATAATTTCATAGGTTTCATTTTCGTTCAAAGTCAAATTTAAAAATTCAATCAAATCATACTTTGTGTCTAAACCATATCTGTAAAAATGCACTGCCAAAGCGATACGTTTTGCACATTGGATTCCTTCAGTGGTATTATGTGATGTTTTAGCCTGAATTTCGGAACATTTCAACAACGTTGGAATATCCTTTATAAATCCAATAGGATACGCCCGCATTGCCGAACCATTACCACTACTTTGAAAAGTAAGATTTGCCATAAATTCATTTCCATTCTTACTTATGTCAAGCGCGTTATAAACCCTATCTGAATAGCCTCTTCGTTTATCCCTATGAAAAACCTCCACAAACTTTTGAGCTACTCGTTCTTCAGTCCAATCAAGGTCTTCCAAAACTAGTTCAGTGATAGCAATCGCCATTTGTGTATCATCGGTATATCGTTTATGTATTTCCGTATATAATCCGTGTGGATAATAGGTCGTTACATCATTATATTCATCAATAAATTCTTGCTTTTGAAACTCAAAACCAGCTCCATAAGCGTCTCCTATAGCTGCTTGTAAAATCATTGTTTCTCAATTAATATATCCCTCACTTCCATCAATGCAAATCCCAATAAATTTAGTCCGTTCCAAGTTTTAGGATTATTTGCCTTTGGATCATCACCTGTTAGACCAATACCCCAAATTTTATCCACAGGACTCGCTTCAACTATGACTCTGTTATTGGTATTTAGTAAAAATTCTTTCAAGGCTTCATTTTGAGAGAACTTATGGTAATTCCCTTGAACCACAATTTCGAATCGGTTGTCTTCCCAAATCTTTTGGTCAAATCCTCGGACTTGTCTGCCAAACTGTTTTACTTGAGCTGGCGATTTAGCGTGAATTATTTTATCAAACATTTCATCGTCGTTAAACAATTTTGCTTTTTGTGCCATCATCCAATGTTCGGCAGTTGGAAAGACAATTCCGTCCACAGTAAATGAACTCTGCCACCATTGACTAAAACAGGTTTTGGTTATACTTCCGTCATTTGAAGGTTGATGTCCCCAAAAGAAAAGGAACTTCGCATTTTTATCTATATTTTCTATTGTGTATTTCATTCTATTTCAATCTTAATCGTTTGAACTTTTTCTTCTTCAAAATCCTTAACCGAATTGGTTGTAAAGATTTTTTCAAAAATTTGTAATTGATCGAATCCTTTGTTAAAAATTCCGTGGCTAACAGCCAAATATAATTTGCCAGCCTTCTTTTTTTGTAATGCTTCGGCTAATCCTATAAAAGTGCCACCTCCGTCGCATATATCATCTACAATTAAACAAGCTTTTCCTTGTAAATCATCGGTATATACTTTAAAATCTTTCAGTTTTCCTGTTTTTACATCGCGGCTTTTGCTTGCTTCAACCACTTCGATTCCGCCTAAATATTCAGATACTTTGTAAATTTTCTTTAAAGCACCGCCATCTGGGGAAATTAAAATTACTTCTTGCCCTATGTTTTCAATTACCTTTTCAATAAATTTATAATTGGTTATGACTTGGCAATTGTTAAGTACCGCAGGAGTTACTTCACTATGCGCATCAAAAACATACACTTTAGAAAGGTTTAAACTGTTCAAGATATCAGCATATACTTTTACCGAAAGTGGTTCGCCAGGAATCATTACACGATCTTGTCTTGCTGCTGGAAAGTACGGAATGAAAAGTTCAATTTCTTTTACCTCCATTCTTCTCAAAGCATCAATCGTTAAAATAATTAATCCAAAATCGTTAAAACTATTTGCACGATGGGTAATGATAACTTTTTGAGTAGTATCAAATGGTTGAATTTTTATATGGGGTTCTCCTCCAGAAAAAGTGAATGTTTGACATTCAATTTGGTTTTGTATTCCAAAGGGAGTGAAGCTGTTATCTAAATTTAATACGAACATATCTTTATGAGTTTGCGTTAATGTTACGCAAATATAAAACGTATTTTTTTACCGACAAAATATTTTGTGTTTTTTTTACGCAAAGTTGATTTTAGAGACAGCCACAGATTAAAGGATTAAAACACATTAGTGCAGTAAATCTTTACGATCTTTGTTGTATAAATTTTAGAGCTTCAAATGTACTTGTACTAAAGTACAAAGTTTTAACTTATTTTGATACGAATAAATGCTTTACCACGGCATTCGCGTTTAAAAAAATGCCACAGATGCACAGATAAAAATAAATTGATAAAATATAAATTTTAATATTTATTTCCGCAAAGCGGATAATTTTACAATTAATTTTCTAAAAAAAAGTATATAAAATCTGTGCATCTGTGGTTATTTCTTCAAATATTTTTAAAAGCGAATGCCCTGTGCTTTACGCAAATTTGATTTCGAAAACCATGCCTTCTTTTGAAAGTTCTTCGTATTTAGCTACGTTAAATTTAAAAAATTTAGCTGGACGACCAGATTTTGGATGATGGATATGATCTGTTTCTTCAATAAAACCTAAACTGAGAATCTTTTTTCTAAAATTACGTCGGTCAATTTCTTTTCCAATGATAGATGTATATAGATGTTCCAAATCAGAAAATAAAAATTCTTTAGGAAGTAAATCAAAACCTATAGGTTGGTACCTTAGTTTAGCTTGTAAACGTTCCAATGCTTTACTTACAATTTTATTATGGTCAAAAGCCATTTTAGGAATTTCATCTACTTTAACCCAACATACGGCATCAGCATCAGTGTCGGCGATTAATTTTAATTTAGATGGATTCACAAGTGCAAAATACGCAACAGAAATTACTCGGTTTCTAGAATCGCGATACACATCGTCGCCAAAAGTATAAAGTTGCTCAATATAGTTTACTGTAACATTGGTCTCTTCTTTGAGTTCTCGTTTTATAGCATCTATCAATGATTCATTTTCTTTTACTAATCCACCAGGTAGTGCCCAGTGTAATGTATCTGTACCAAATTTTTGTTGAATAAGTAAAACATATAATGACGAATTTGCATAAGCAAAAACAACCCCATCAACTGCTATTCGTATGTTTTGTGAGATACTCATATCCTGCGTTATTTTTACGCAAAAGTAGAAAATCTGTTTTCTTTTTTAAACTTTTTGTTTGACGAGTTGATTATTTACTGATTTTGTGAGAAGCTTCTTGTTTGAATTTGTAGTGTGTTTTTTTTAAAAATCAATTAATACGGGGAAAATATTGTTGATTTAAAAGAATAATAGCTTATATCTAATTCGTGAATGTTAATTTTAAACACATCTACCGCTAGTTAATAACATTTGTTTAAAAAGATGTATTTGTGATGTTTTTTTATTTAAAAATTATATTTTTGTTCTCAAAAAAACAAACTAGATTTCATGAGGCTCAAAATAGCAGTTCTTTTTTTATTTACCTCTTTGTATAACTATTGTAATGTTTTTTCAGAAGAGAGAGACACAATAGTAAAAGAAAGTAAGGAGAAAACAAGTTTTTCAAGATTAGATTCAAAGATAGTATTTCGAGAATCTATGGGGTATAAAACCCAAAATAAATGGATTAGCCCAGAATATATATCCTCTTTTTTTGATATTGAAGATAAAGTTATTCAAGACGATTTTTTGAGTAAAATCTTCAATGAAAAAACGCTAAAATACGTTCAGAATATATCAAAAGAAGAATTAGTACAACTACCAATAGGCTTAAAAGGGCAAACAAATGATGGCTTTAAAGCAGAAATGGTTATAGTAAAAGCCAAAGTTACTCCCGAATATTTAGAATTAACAGCTTTTGCACGTTTAGAAACTCAATTTTTAAATACGCACTTATATTTTGCAGCAGAAGATTTAAAATTGTCTCATTCTGGAGGTATTATAGGAGATTGGAAGTTACATTCTTTAGGTAATACGAGTTTACCTCAATTGGGCGGTAAAGTTTTGTTAACTGTTTTAGGAGGAGACATAAATCGGAAAGAGGGATCAATAAAGGGGGATAGTTATATAGAATTTGATTGTAATGGATTCAAAGGTTTATCTTTTAAACTAGACGTTCGATTGTCTCGTTCGTTGGTAGTACCAATTGATGGAGAGGGTAAGCGTAAAGAATACGGCTCAGATTTGTCGGAAGATAAAAAGAAAGCAATTGGGAATGATCATTATGTAGGAGCTACTTTAGGAATAAAAGGGGGAGGATGGAATGATTTATTGCTCGAATTAGACTTACCTGCTTTTGAGATAACGAAGTTAAAAAATTGGAGTTTTAAACTTAAAAAAGCTACAATAGATCTAAGTGATGTTAAAAATAACCCAGAGGTCGATAAAAGTTTCCCAAAAGTGTATGATACGAATGGTTTTTTTCCAGAAGGAAATAAAAATATATGGAAAGGTTTTTTTGCGGAAGAAGTAGAAATTACTATGCCCAAACAATTTTCAAATAAATCCACAGGAGAAAGAACGAAAATTCAAAGCACAAATTTATTGATAGACAATTTTGGTGTAAGCGGCACTTTTGCAGGATATAAACTTTTAGAAAAAGGGAGTGCATCAGGATGGCAGTATAAATTAGATTATGTAGGTATAGGTTTAGAATTAGGACGGATAAAATCAGCAAAAGTATTAGGTTATATAAAACCATCTGCAACAGGTGATTTTATAGAAATTTTAGGAACTTTTAATGAAGATAAATACTTGTTTCAAGCATCTGTTACGAAATCTAATTTTAAGATGTTTAAAGGAAAGTTAATCTTTGAAAAGAATTCTTGGGTAAAATTAGAAATGGATGATAGCAATGCTGAGTTCAAAGCTTCCGCTTTTTTAAATGGGAAAATGGCTTTTAAAGGGGGAATAGAAAAAAATAATACTGGTCCGAACGATAATAGCACAATTCATACCTTTGATAGTTCTGATAGTAATGTAGATCAGGCTTTGGGAGGTGTTCAAACAGGTAGTCAAGTAGTTGTTACGAAAGTACACGATTATTTGAATAATAATTTTTCATTTATTAAAGCAGATCCCAAGAAAAAAGCCGTTGAGCAACTTAAAGAATATGTTGATAAAGGATATGATCAGTTGAGAGTTTTTGTTCAAGCCCAGGTTTTTTCTTATGCCGCGGAAATAGCAAGTGAAAAAAATATAGAAGCAGAAAAAGAAAATAGTCAGGAAGAGAAGGATAAAGAATTCTATAATTTTCAAGGCATAGTTTTTCAGAATTTAAAATTACAATCCCACGCATTGCCTTATATAGAGGCGGATTATTTTGGTTATCCAGCCTCAGCAGAGCAAAAATTTGGAAATTTTTCGGTAGCAATAAGTAATATTCACCTAATAACCCCATCAAAAGAAGAATTAGGATTAGCATTTAATATGAAAGTGAACCTAATGGGAGGAGGTTCTCAATCAGATACAAACGGATTTATATCAGCAGAAGCAGGACTCAAGATTTTAAGCAAATTTGAAAATAAAACATTCCATTCTTATAAATTTAATAGAGTAGTAATAGACGAGATAAAAGTAGATGTAGAAAAAAGTGGTTTTACACTAAAAGGAGGTTTAAAAGTATTTAATGAAGATCCTATTTATGGCAAAGGATTTCAAGGAGAATTAGCTGTAGAATTAAAGAAGTTAGAGGTAAAAGGTATAGCTAAAGGAATTTTTGCTAATAAAGACTTTGCCCATTGGTTTGTAGATTTTCAAATAGAAAATACAGGATCTTCAGGAAAGTTTGGTTTACAACGGGTAGAAGGCGGTTTGTCTTACAGAATGAAGCGTGTTGATGGCGGGATGATGGCAAATATAGCTACTAATGTGTATAAGCCCGATGCAAAATCAGGACTGGGCTTTAGAGCAGGGGTAAAAGCAAAATTTGGCGAATCTACTTCATTTAAAGCGAAAGTATTTTTAGAGATGGAGTATAATCACACAGGAGGATTAAATCGCATTTATTTTCTAGGCGAAGGAGCCATGATGTCTGGTAATGGTCAAACAGAAGGGAATCTTCGAGATACATGGGCAAGTTATGACAAAATATTTTCAGGTAACGAAGCGAGTGAAATGAATAATTATCTTGCTAATGGTAATATGTTGGCCATTTCTAAACGTACCCACCCAGTATCAGAAATAGCTAAAGATGGAAAAGTAGGTGTATTTGTGAGTATAGAAAAAGATTTTGTTCATGATTCTTTTGATGGACTCTTTGAATTATACCTCAATTTAGAAGGGATAAAGGGATCTGGAGAAAATCATAAATTTGGTATGGTACACATGTATTCAAGTCCTACCAAAAATTATTTGCATGTAGGGACTCCTATGGATAAGTTAGGGGCCATTTTTAAAATAGGATCATACGATGTAAATGTAGGCGCATATTTTATGACAGGAGATGTGCTGCCTTCCCAAACCCCACCGCACCCAAGAGTTTTAGAAATTCTTGGTCCAGATATCATGAACGATAATCGTAATTTAAGTTTATTAAACGATGGCAAAGGTTTTGCATTCGGATTAAACTTTAGTGTTGCCATTTCGTATGATGAAGATTGGTTTTATGCGTTTCTAGAAGCAGGAGGAGGATTTGATATTACCCATAGAAAGCTAAATGGAGTGAGTTGTGCAGGACGTCCGGGGTTAGTGGGGAATGATGGATGGTACTCTATGGGACAGGTGTATGCCTATATTTATGGAGAAGCCGGTTTACGCATAAAAATCTTTGGAATCAAAAAAGATATAAAAATACTAGGGGTAGGTATAGCCGCCATGTTACGAGGAGAATTTCCTAATCCAACCCACATGGAAGGTTATGTGGGAGTGTATTACAATGTGCTGGGAGGTATGATAAAAGGACGATTTAAATACAAAGCAGAAATAGGAGAGAAATGTGAATTTATAGGAATGTCACAACCTCTATCAATCCCACTAATAGCAAGTGCAAGTCCAGATGGAGAAACCAATGTAGATGTGTTTAAAAAACCACAAGTAGCCTTTAATTATAGCATGTTAGAACCTTTTTCAGCTGAGGATATGAATGGGAACCGTAAATTAGTTCGTATCAATCTAAAAAAATACGTACTAAAAGTAGACGGAACCCCTTTGTTAGGAGATATTCAATGGATGGATCATAATACAAAAGTCAACTTTGTATCTTCAGAAGTACTTCCACCTCAAAAAGAAATAGTAGCAGAAGTAGAAGTAGGAGTAGAAGAAAAAATAGGTTCCTCATGGATTGCTCTTCAGGGAGGAAATACAGATACAGAAAAAAAGACGTTTACCTTTAAAACAGGTAATGCACCAGAATACATACCTTTAGAAAATATTAGTTACAGTTATCCTGTAGTAGCTGCAAACAACTTTTATCCAGAGGAACATAAAACCGTTTATATAAAACTAAAACAAGGACAAAAATATTTGTTTGACGGATCAGTACAAAACTGGGTACTCAAAGGTGAAGTTAAAGAAGGTAACCAGCTGAAAGTTCAAGCGGCTTTAAACTATGAGGCGAGTGCTAAAAAAGTAAGCTTTACCTATGATAAATTAGCAACCCAAAAGAATTATCAATTGCAATTAACAGCCTATCCAGTAGGTACGGTAATAAGCACAGGAACAAGTATAGATTCTACCCAAAATTCAGGAACAACTACTATGGTTACTGATGCTAGCTTTACTAATGAACAAATCATTACTCAAAACACAGCATTGGCTCAGAATAATACAAATTTAACCAAATCGTTTTTAAACTATGAGTTTAAAACCAGTAAGCATGCTACGTTTACAGAAAAGATAAAAAGTATAAAGACAGAAGATAATTTCTTTATACCTGTTTCAGCAGACGTTCATAAAATACAATTAGCAACAAATAAGTACGAAAATTTTAATGAAGCAGAATTGTTTGGAAACCAGTATACAAATGGCAAAGCCTTGATTAGTGTAGAGGCGGTTTTAGAAGATTCTTATTATAAAGAAATAATTTTACCGTTGATTTATCAAAATTATCCACTTGAAAAAGGGAAAATTACAATAAAAAACAGAAATATATTCGAGTTAGGATTGCCCCCAGTTCGAGACATCAGTATTATAGAATATTACAGGAATGAGATGTCTAATAATTCCAATTCAATATTTATAAACCAGCGATTTCCTTATGAATATAGTTTGGTGAAAACCTACAAACAAGATTTTTTAAATATAAGAGATCAAGTAATCAATAGCTATTTAAGTACTCCTATTAATTGGGAAAAATACAATCAGTATAAGGATCTAATAAATGGTGTTTTTCCTATATTGATGAAAGGAGAATATTTAATAAAGTTGATTTATCAAAATAGTCCAGAAAAAGAATTTTCTAGAGAGGTTATAATAAAATATAAGCGAATAAATTAAAAGATAGATTCGTGTCTAATTTAAGATTATGAAAAAAGTTTTATTTTTTTTTATTTTATTTCCAGTATGCTTTTTAGCACAAGGATCATATAAATATTTGGTCGTTACTAGAGATAAAATTTATGTAAATCATGGAAAAAGAAATGTTGGACTAACTTCGGAAGGATCAAGTAGTCTAAATCTAGATATTTATTCCCATAGTAATAAAAAAATATATTCAAAAAATTTTTATACTCAAGTTCTTGGTATTTATAGGGAGTATTATTCAGAAAATTTGTATCCTACGCGTAGGAGGTCTGAAATATTAGAAATTTCTTCAGATCAATATCCAATTCGAGTAGAGTATTCTACTAATAAACGCTATTTAGGTAATGATTGTTCAGGTAATTCAACAAAAATTATAAAACTTGAGGATGCTACCCAAAATATTTTTTTTGATGTTACAGAGGGAGAAGATATTTGTGAAATACCTCCAGCAATAGGGGATTTAAATTATTTCAGTGATACTGTTTTTGGATATTCTTTATCAAGTAAAGATTATCCCAAATGTGGTTCTTTTGAATGGGAAAATAATGTTAATTATCTTGTTGATTATTATGAATATAGTTTTGATAAGATAAATTTTTATAAGTTGCCTATAAGATCAGATTCGAGAGTTTATTTTGAAGATCTTGTAGGTTTGTCGTCAAATCTACCTCAAACAATCTTTGTTAGAGGAATTTATAAAAATAGCTCAAATTATTTGTATAGTTCTAATTTTGGTTTTCCTTTGTATACAAATGTTGCTGTATATACTTTTTATAGATGCCCTCCAAAATTAATTTCATCAATTGGTGTTGATACTAATTGTTCAAGTATTTCAGACGGCTTAATAAGGTTTAAATTTGATAATGATCTAGAGCCTGATGAAATTTTACATCTTCTTTTAAAAGATGCAAATACTAGTGGTGTCTTTGGACAAAAAGATGTTTCTTCTACTGAATTTAATAACAATAGAGGAAATTTAGTTTGGAATGGTTTACCAAAAGGAAATTATATTTTAGAGTATCAAACTATAAAATCAGGAAGTCAACCTTCCAGTTTAGTGATTAGCCCAAAGATTCAAATTGATTCTCCCTCAAAACTTACCTTTACTACTACATCAACGCCTATATTATGTTATGGAGATAACAGCGGCTCAATAACAATCAACGCCATTGGAGGGAAAGGCAATTATCAATACAGTAAAGATGGAGGAAATAGTTGGCAACCCTCAAATGTATTTAATGGATTAAGATCTGGGAATTATTCTGTACAAGTAAAAGACAGCAATGGCTGTTTAGCTCCCGATGGTGCACAAGATGTACTAATAAATCAACCTAATGGATTATTAGGGATCGAGTTAGTCAAAACCATTTCCCCTTCAACAGATGTATCTACAGATGGTCAAATAGATGTGCGTATTATAGGCGGAGTAGCCCCTTATACTTATTTTTGGCAATCTACCACAAATAACCTCAATGGTCAGATAAACAATGAAGACATATCAAGTTTATCAGGAGATGCGACTTATACTTTGATCGTTAGAGATAAAAATAATTGTACAGCCTCTTTTACTCAAACTTTAGAAGCTCCTGAACCCATAGTCATAAAATTTGACAATCCTCTGATTAAATGCCATGGAGGCACCGTTAGATTAACAGCAACCGTATCAGGAGGAAATCTACCTTATAAAAATTTAGAATGGATACCTAATAATTATCTACCAATAAATACTGCCAATACTTCTAGTATAAACAATCTATCAGCAGGAGATTATCTATTTCGAGTAGTAGACCAAAGAGATGTTATCCGAACAGCCCTTTACAAGGTTGATACAGCCCCTTCAAAACTAAATATAACAGGATTAAATACTACAATTATAAGGGGTATTTCTACAGTTTATCAAAAATGTTCCAGCGATACCAATACAAGAATAGACGTAACCATTCAAGGTGGAGTAGCTCCTTATAACTATGTTTGGACCAATAAAGACAATCCTAGCATAGTACTTAGTACTACTGAAGATCTAATAGCACCAACCCCTGGTAGTTATCAGTTGAATGTAACTGATGCTAACAGTTGTATAACAACCCAGTTATTTAATGTGGTAGGAGCTACTCCACTTGATTTTACCCCATTAATTGAAACGGCTATACTTGATCCTGGTACAGCTACAGGAGCCATACGTATCAACGCCAATGGCGGTACAGGAGATTATACCTATAGTAAAGAAGGTGTCAATTGGCAACCTTCAAACATTTTTACTAATTTAAAAGCAGGTAACTACGATTTTTATATAAAAGATACAAACGGTTGTATAATAGGCCCTAAAAGAATCACTCTTACAGAACCACCAGTATTTCAAATAACTATTCAAAAAATAGAAGGGATTAAATGTTTTGGAGAAACAACAGGAAGTCTCAAAGCCATCGCAATAGGAGGAACACCTAATGCCACTGCTCCTTTTTATAATTATAGTTGGACTCATACCACTACAGGTACGGTTTATACAGGAGAAACCCTAACAGATTTACCAGCAGGGACATACACAATACTAGTAACAGATAAAAATAATGTTACACGTTCAGCTCAATATGAACTGTTATCTCCAAGTGTATTAAACTTTACTACTACTACCAAACAATTGAGTTGTTTTGGAGCTAATGATGGTCAAATTAGTCTAGATGTACTAGGAGGAACCCCTCCGTATACATATTATATAAATGATACAATATATCCAAATGCCATAATAAGCGGTTTATCACCAGGTAATTACACACCCAAAGTAAAAGACGCAAATAATTGTATTTCAGAAAAAGCAGTAATAATACTAACACAACCTGATCCATTAAAAGCCACAGAAAAGATTCTTCCTGTTTCCACATTAACAACAGCAGACGGAGCCATACAGGTTACCGTGAGCGGAGGCACGCCCCCTTATAATTATAGTTGGACCCCTGATTTGGGTAACACAAACAATCCTCGAAATCTTCTAAAAGGAGAATACAAACTTAGATTAACCGACGGTAAAGGATGTCATTTAGATAAAGTATACAACGTTGGACTCATAGAACCACTAAACCTACATTTAGATGGAACAAATAGTCATTTAGATTTAAATTGTTTTGGCGAATCAACAGGTAAAATAAGCATCCTTATAAATGGAGGAAGACCAGGACCTATAGAAGCACCTTATACAATAAGGTGGTATGATGCTAAAAATCAGCAGATAGGAGATAAAGAAACTATTAGTAATCTACCAGCAGGAAATTATAGCGTTACGATAACCGATTTTAATACCCCGAAAGGAGAAATAAAAAAAATAGTTACAATTACTCAACCTTTAGCAGCTTTAAATTTACAACTCACACAAACAAAGGCAGTAATTTGTAATCAACAAAAAACAGCCGAATTGCAAGCAACGGTTCAAGGAGGAACGCCCCCTTATACTTATCAATGGAAAAATTCATCCAATAAATTAATAGCAACAACAAAATTACTGTCTAATATAGGGGCAGGAAGCTATACCCTTTTTGTAGAAGATGCCAAAGGTTGCAAGACCAATCAAAACAGTATAATTACGGAACCAGCAGTTTTACAAGGAGTATTAAAATCTACTATGGGGACTATTTACGGACAACCAACAGGAACTATAGAACTACAAGAAATTTTAGGAGGAACAAAGCCCTATCGTTATAAGATGAATGCTGGTAGTTGGCAAACCACAACAAAATTTGAAAAATTAAAGGCAGGCAATTATACCATAACGGTTGAAGATGCCAATGGATGCTCACTAGATTTAAAGACCAAAATAACAGAACCAGAAGAACTCATAACCCGTATTTTAAATACCAATCAAGGCATTATCCAATGCCATGGCGATCAACCAGTCAATTTAGAAAGTATAACAACAGGAGGAATACAACCCTATTTTTTTCAATGGAAAAAAAATGGAATAATAATTCCAAATGCGCAATTAAACAAACTGAATTCAGTAGGAGCAGGAACCTATGAAGTACAAATAATAGACAATGCAGGTGCCCAATCTTCCGCATTGATAACAATAAAAGAACCAGAAACATTACGAGCTATTTATACTAAAGTAGATGCCTCATGTGAAGCTCCCATAGGAGGGAAGATTATCCTAGAAGTAAGCGGCGGAACAGCCCCCTATACCTACCTATGGAGCAATGGATTCAAAGGAACCAACTCCCTAGCTACAGATTCCTATCATGAATTAAAAAATATAGGTATAGGAAATTATAGCGTGCAGGTTACCGATGCAAATCATTGCGTTTTAGTAGATCCAAAACTCACTAATATAAATATAAAAACTACTGGAGGATTACAATTAAACGAAAAAGTTACAAATGTAAGCTGCGGTCAAACCAATAACGGAAGCATCCTTTTAAACCCTAGTGGAGGAACAGGGAAATACCATGTAGAGTGGGAAAATCCATCTTGGCAAGGTTTAGAATTAACAAATCTAGAAGCAGGAACGTATAAAGGAACGTTGACAGATCTAGGCAGTGATTGTAAGCTACCATTTACATTAACCTTACAAGGATCAATCCCTTTAGTGGTAAATCTAGGAGAAGATATAGTGTTATGTAAAGGACAATCCCATACAATAGATGCAGAGATCAAACTACAAGGGTTGGATTATTTATGGACTTCTGAAAAAGGGTTTAGTTCAACCAATCCAAAAGTCACCTTCACTCAAAGTGGTACATATACCCTTCAAGTAAAAAATGGACATTGTGTATATAGTGATCAAATTGTAGTTAAAGTTTTAGATCAAGCCATTGAAGCAAATTTTATGATAGCAACCCAAACCTATCGAGACCAAGAGATTGTTTTAGTAAATATTAGCAACAATTCTACTCCCAATACGTATGAATGGATCTTGCCAGACAGTGCAGAAATTATAGCGCAAAATAAAGATAACATTATTGTAAAATTCAAACAAAATGGGAAATACCAAGTAGGAATTAAAAGTAAAACAACTTCAGGTTGCCAAGAAGAACAACTAAAAGAAATTATAGTAGAAGAAAACACAAAAAATACAACAACCCATGCAAGCAATTTATTAATTAAGAATTATAAAATTTACCCTAATCCATTAGAATCAGATGATAAAGAAATGAATGTAGAAGTAGAATTAGCATTTGATTCTCCCATTACCCTATCAGTATATCGTATGGAACTAGGAGCCTTAATTTTAGAATTAGAAAAACCAGCAAGTAAAAATCACGTAGAAAAAATTCCATTCCAACACGCTGCTGGAGTGTACTATGTGATAATGAAAACCAATGGAGCAGTTCAAGCCAAAAAAGTAATAAGAAAATAATAGTAATAAAAATGGAAAAAAAAATAAGAACGTTACTCATTATTATTGTAATCTTAGTATTTATCCCAAAAAGAATCTCAGCACAGATAGATACAACAATTGTAAAACCCGCCGTTTTTGTAAAAGGGAAAATAGTCAATGGAAAAATCCTATTAAAATGGAACGTTAACGACCCCTATTATTGGAAAAAATCGTTAAATTTTGGTTATAAATTACAACGTAGCACGGTACTTCGTGATGGACAACCAATTAACAAAGAAGAACATGTGATACTAAAAGAAGTTTTAAAACCCTTACCATTAGCTCAATGGGAACCCTTAATCAAACAAGATTCACTTACTGCTGTTTTAGCACAAGCAATATATGGTGATGATTTTGAAACCACCACAAAAGAAAAAGGATTTGCAAAAATGATGATGCTAAATGATCAAAATCAACAACGTTACGCATTTTCCATGCTAGCAGCGGAGCAGTCCTACCTAGCCACAAAAGCCGCGGGTTGGGGATATGAAGATACCAGTGCAAAACCCAATGAAAAATATGTATACACCCTTACTTTGCTAGGAGTAAAAGAAGGAGAAGTAACACACGGAAGCCTTTATATAGGTCTATCAGACCAAAATGATAACACCCCCCCAGTTACCCCAGAAGCCATTTTTGGCAATCAAACGGTCATGCTATTTTGGGATTTTGTATCCCAGAAAGCATTATTTTCATGTTACAATATAGAACGCTCCATTGATGGAAAAGTATTTAAGAAATTAAATGACACCCCCATATTTCCTACAATAAGCAAGTCATCTTACACAACATTTACAGATAAACTACCTGAAAATAATGTAAAATACTATTATCGTATTCGAGGTATAGATACCTTTGGTTCTTTGAGTGAACCTTCTAAAATAATCTCCGGAATGGGAGCTGATTTCTTAGAATATTCACCCCAAATCACAGCCAAAGCAGCTTTAGATGACCAAACAGTAAATTTAGAATGGGATTTTCCCAAAGAAGGCGATGAAAAAATCAATGGTTTTAATATTTTACAAGCCGATCAAGAAAGCGGTCCCTTTGAAATGGTTAAAAAAGAACTACCCGCTACTACCCGTAAAATAGTTTTTAAAGCCAAATTAAAACCATCTAATTACTTCAAAGTTCAAGCGGTAGCCAAAAAAGGAGGTTTTAAAGAATCGTATGCCATGTTGGTCCAACCCATAGACTCTATTCCTCCCATTGCCCCACAAGGATTAGAAGGAGTAATAGATACATTGGGCATCATAAAATTAAAATGGAAACCCAATACAGAACCCGATTTATACGGTTACAAAGTATTTCGAAGTTATGAAAAAGAAGGCTTATATGTAGAATTATCCACAAAAGTTTTTAATAGAACTCATTATCAAGACACCATCACTATAAAATCTTTAAATAAAAAAGTATTTTATAAACTAAAAGCTTTGGATATACGCTATAATGAATCGCCCCTTTCAAATGCTTTCGAAATTAAGAAAAAGGATAAAATTGCCCCGTCTATTCCCGTACTATCCGATTACGAACTAGAAGAAAAAAAAATAAAAATTCATTTTCTACAAAGTCAGTCAGAAGACGTTAAAAAACACAGTTTATACAGAAGAAGAGAAGATGAAAAACAATGGAAAGTTATTTTTGAAACCACAGATCCAAACATAATAGAATATGAAGATCAATCAGTAGACAGCAAAAAGAAATATTATTATGCGATGACAGCAACAGATCAAGACGGGAACGAAACAAAACCATCAGATACCCTAATCTTAGAAACCCTGCCGAGTATATTACAACCCGCTATAACTACATTTAGTGGTATGGCAGATATATCCTCTAAAGCAATTGAATTGTATTGGAATACAAAATCAACAGATCTAGTAGAATATCATTTATACAAACGAGTAAATGAGGGACAAAATATCTTGTTTAAAATACTACCGCCAAGCAAAAAAAATCAATTCATAGATACCACTTTAAATATTGGGAACACCTACTATTACAGCATAAGAGGTGTTTTTAAAGACGGAAGTTTTAGTGCATTTAAAGAAGTAAAAGTAGTCTATTAAATACTCATAGTAACGATTTTTGATAACAGAATTAAGAAAACAAAAAACAAGCAAGCATTGCAAACTAAAGTAAATCTAAGATTAATTATTTTAAATAGTTTATTCCTACTAGGAATAAACACTACAGCTCAAACCATAGATTTAGGCGCTTTTCAAGGAAAACCTTTAAAAATAGGAGGAAGCGCATCAGTTGGTTCCACCTTTTCTGAATCTAATAGAGATGCTAGAGCTCCCTTTGTTTATAATTTTACAGGAAACCTAAATGTTTCCCTCTATTCCTTTTCGATGCCCATTACCTATAATTTTTCCAATATGGGAGGAAAATTAAGTTATCAAGTACCTTTTAACTTCAATCGTTTAAGTCTAAACCCCCGTTATAAATGGATTTCAGTTTATATTGGTGATGCTTCTATGACCTTTTCCCCCTATTCCTTAGCAGGTCACATGTTTACAGGAGGAGGAATAGAACTTACTCCCGATAGTCCTATAAAAATATCCGCCATGTACGGCCGATTACTAAAAGAAGTAAATGATATACACAATCCAAAAAGTTTACCCGTATTTGAACGTTGGGGATACGGAACAAAAATAGAGCTCATAAAAAATAAATATAAACTAGGATTTATAGGTTTTTATGCAAAAGATAAAGAAACCCCATTGTTATACCAATCGATGGCATCTAATGTAGGGAATTTGAGCCCCAAAGAAAACTTAGTGATAGGTTTAAATTTTGAAACACAAGTATCCAAAGAAGCTAAAATTTATGGTGATTATACCAATTCGTCATTAACAGAGGATGTTCGATCAACAGGAAAAAACAGCCCTCAAGGAGTTGCTTCTTTACTACTAAAAGGCAATGCCTCTACTCAAAATTTTAACGCCTTCAAGTTAGGATTCGACTATAAAATCCAAAAAACGCTAGTAGGAGCCAGTTTTGAACGTATAGATCCAGGTTATCAAACCATGGGAGCCTATTTTTTTTCCAATGATTTGCAAAACATCATGATTAATGCCTCTAGACCATTGTTTAACGATAAAGTACAATTAACAATGAATCTTGGGATTCAAAAGGATAATTTAGACCATAAAAAAGCACAAACAACCAATAGACTCGTAGGAACTGTAAATACAAATATTAAGATAAACGAAAAACTCTCAACCAACCTTAGTCTTACCAATCAATCTACTACAACTAATGTAAATCCAGATCAATTCGTACAAATTAATCAAAACAATCCTGCTATTAATGCTATTAACCAATTAAATTATAGACAATTGTCCAATAGCTTGATATGGAATACAAATTACCAACTCCCCGAATCAAAACAATCAAAACGCAATTGCAGTTTCAACTATAATTACAATCAAGTAGAAAATGAACAAGGCGGACAAATAAGCCCCAATCAAAAAACAGTCTTTCATAATTTAAATGCCCTCTACACCCATTTTTTAATGAAAACCAAATGGGCATTCAATACCTCTTTAAATTATACAATAAGTCAAATAACAGGTCAGAACACCCATACATTTGGTCCTGTACTCGGTATTAGTAAAAAATATTTTAAAGATAAACTAACCACCCAATGGGCCACTTCATATAATTCCAGTAAAAGCCCTTCTAGTAATGCTCACAATTTTAATTGTCGTTTTAACGCAACCTACAAAATGTTAGAAGAACATAACTTTAATTTTATGTTATCTCAACTAATATCAAATTCTTCAAACGCTTCAACATCCAATAACATCAATGATTTGACAATCACTATTGGTTATAACTTTAATTTTGCAGGAACTAAAAAGAAACAAAAAGAAGAAGAAGAAAAAAAAGTATCCCTAGAATCACTAGAAAAACCCAAAATCACCCTTAATATATCAGGAATCAGTACAGATTTAGACTCAAAAGCCATAGGCATCCTCATAGAAGAAAAAAACAATGCCATAGATTTTGAAGGATTAGAACCCCTTCAAGAAATACTATCAATACAAAAAAAGAACTTACAAGAAAACGTATCGAAATATGATCAAAGCACAGATCCAAAAGAAAAAAACAAAATTGAAAAAACAATAAAAAAAGAATTTCATCTTTGGGATTTAGAATTGCAAAAAATAGCAGCGTTTAATGACTTATACAAAGAATCAAAAAACAAAGCTCTCAGTAAAATAAAAGAAGAAATAATAGAGAACTTAGACGTTAATAAAAAACATTTAAAAACCAAATACAAGTCAGAATTTTTTAAAGAAGATGACGAGAATAGTCAAGAAACCTTTTTAGCCTTTGAAGAAGAAATGATCAAACAAAAAGCCAAGCACACCCCAAAAGATCTTTTTGCAATGGCACAAATCAGTCTATACTTTCAATTGGAAACCCCAGATTTAAACAATTCCTACAACAAAACAGTAATAAGTTTAAAAAACCAATATTACCAACAATTCAAAAAGGCAAAAGAACCGCTAGGAATCGTTGAAGCATTAGTAGTTAAAGGAATAGACACTTATGTAAAAAACTACAAAGAAAAATTTAAAAATAAGTCATAAAGACAGGAGTCATTTTTCACTCCATATAACTGATAAAAAATAAACAAACAAAATTCAATAAAAAATTGAATATGAATAGATTAAAATATTTTTTCTACCTTCTGTTACTACTGTTAAATAGCGTAGGATGGTCACAACTTTACCCAGTACAAGTAAACAGCAGCGTATTTCCTCCTTATTTATCCAGTTTGTCGAGCTATGCTACAACAGTTGATCAAAAATATCTAGTCAATATCTACACAGCGGATCTAAATGTTGTTCATCGTCAAGTACGATTACAGCTATACATAGAAGGAAATGGTATTCAAGCCCAATCCCTTCCAATGGTACAAGGTGCGCCCATTATGTACCTAAACG
This sequence comes from Flavobacterium sp. TN-1, assembly GCF_052828645.1. Classification (NCBI taxonomy): domain Bacteria; kingdom Pseudomonadati; phylum Bacteroidota; class Flavobacteriia; order Flavobacteriales; family Flavobacteriaceae; genus Flavobacterium; species Flavobacterium sp. TN-1. The sequence goes on along the minus strand of NZ_CM128253.1, from coordinate 594,953 downwards.
GAGGCGAAACCCTACAACTATCCAATCTAGATCTAGCCCCTTATTTTCAATTAGAAAACCTATCCGGAATTAATCAAAACCAATACAGCGGTACCTTACCACAAGGCAATTACAAATACTGTATAGAAGTATATGATTTTATAACCAACCAGCGAATTTCACAAAAATCCTGTACCTTCTATTATTTTGTATACAATGAACCCCCGTTACTGAATAGCCCTAGTAATCATGAACTGGTTGGTTTTCAAGACCCCCAAAACCTTATTTTTACCTGGACCCCGCGACACCTCAATGCCGTAAATATAGAATACGAATTTGAACTAGTAGAACTCCTAGACCAGCAAGTACCCTCTAACCATGCCTTTCTAACCAGCATACCCTTATACAAAACCACCACCTCCACGACCGTTTTACATTACGGTCCCGTAGAGTCCCAACTAATTGCAGGACGTAAATACGCTTGGCGCGTAAAAGCACTAAGTCAACCTGGATTTGGCGATAAAGCCATATTTAATAACAATGGTTATAGCGAAATTTTTGATTTTATCTACCCAGGTAATTGCCCCCCTCCAAAATTCGTAGTAGCTATTTCCCTTAATGCCACCCAATCCAAAATTACGTGGCAAACCAATCCCGACTTTGTAGATTATAAAATAGAATACCGTAAAAAAGGAACCAATAGTTGGTACCCAACAGCCTACTACAATAACGAAGCCAAACTATACGATCTAGAAGCAGGAGCAACCTACGAATATCGAGTAGGAGGAGAGTGCATAGGAGGACTTATAAATTATACCCCCGTAGAAGAATTTACCCAACCCCGTAAAGAAGAAATAGCCATCAAATGTGGCATAAAACCCAATATAGATTTAAGTAATACAACCCTTTTTGAAGGAGAATTACCCAATGATCAAATCATTCTTGCAGGCGATTTTTCCATCAAACTCACCGAAGTAAGAGGCAAAAGAAGCTATAGCGGCAAAGGCTACGTGAACGTCCCTTATTTATCCTTTGTAAAAATAGGCGTAGAATTTAAAGACATTACCCTTAATACAGACTTTAGGCTAGTAAAAGGCGAAATCAAAGCCCTATATGATCCAAGTTGGAAAAATATAACAGATCTCAGTAGCCTATACGATCAAATAGAAGACGGTTTTGATCTTCTTTCCCCCGATACCGAAGAACATCAATTTCAAACCAATTTTGATATTCCCGATCTGTCACATATTACAGTAAACAGTAATGAAGTAGTAGTCACCGGTACTAATGGACAAACCCAAAGTTTTGATCTAGACCCCAAAGAACTCATAATCATCCGCGACCCCAAAGGAAACGTATATGCAGTGCCCCCAGGAAGCGATAAGCCCGTGGTTTTAAATGAAGGACAAGCCGCAGGATTTATTCCTGATGCTTCTAATACACAAGGAATTACCAGCGCAGGCATGGTAACAAAGCTAGCTCCTATAGCCGCTCGTGTTACTTTTGAGCGATCGGCAGAAAGTAAGTATGCTGACGATGTAATGCCTGCAAAAGCACATCCTGACATTCAAAAACTATACAAAACCATTGCTGACGGAGCGACACCTTATACTTTATATCATAAAGGAATCCAAAATGATGGAAAAGGAAGTCGTAGTTTTGATTTTATAGATGCAGTAATAGCCGTTAATGGTACAACAATAAAGCCTGAGAGTATCCTATTTAATATCAAAGGCAGCGTGGCTAAAAAAATAGGGGGGCTGGTTATGAAAAATGGCAAGGCCTATCAACGACTAGAAGTACCCGTATATCATAGCTCAACCCCTGAGGAACTATTGGCACTAATACCAGGAAAAGACGGAGCCAAGCACCAAGTATTAGGCGCGGCAAAAATTATTCCAATCAAAACACAAACGGATGTAAATATAACCTTAGTACCCGTAAATAATGCGACCATACCTGATGGGATCGCTACGCAACTTAATGCCATTTATGCAGATGCTGGAGTACAATTTAAAGTGACAATTGCGCCCAACCATGAAGTAGCAAAAAACACCTTAGAATGTGGTAAAGATGCCCTATTAGAAAAATTATCCGAAGACCAATCGCAATTTGTAGAGCAATACAAAGCGGGTAAAGACATCCAAAAAGACCAATACTATGTGTTTGTTACCAAGGGGATTACCCCAAGTAGAGCCATTTCAGGTTTCATGCCACGCCATTCACAATTTGGTTTTGTGTTTACCAATCAAAGTGGAGAAGAGGTAAAAGCAGGCAATGACCTAGCAACAATAATTGGGCACGAATTAGGTCACGGCGTATTCGAGTTGCAGCACCCATGGGAACAATTTTCTACAGGTGATAAAAACAGTAATACCCCATGGTTAATGGATTATGCTTTAGGCACAAAACTAGCTTATCCACACTGGCAACGCATTAGCCACCCTAAATTTGGGTTGTATGTGTTGGATGGAAGTGAGAAGGGGGAGTTTTCAAAAAGTGTAATGACACCAAATTTTAAAATTGTTAATATTGATCAATCGTCTATAGTTTTAGAACCAAAAGACAAAAATATACCTACAGGAACTGTACCTGGTTTTGTTGTAATTGAGAAAGACAAAGAAATAATAACTAAAAAAAGATATTATTATTGGGATCAAGATAGGTATGTAAATACTACCAGTTTAAGTTGGAATAATGAAAAAAACAAATTTGAAACAATAGCAAATAGTGAACCTATATTTGGTGTAGAAAATAAAACAAATGATCCAGAAATATTATTTTTCTTGAATCTAATTGATTGTCCAGCAAGAAAACTATTTTTAAATAAATCAAAATTACCTACAAATTATAATTCAAATAAAGTTTTAGCTGATTTCTTAGCATCAAAATTAAATTCCTCGTTACCATTAGAATGTAATCCTTTAGATAATAGTAAGCCTAATCAAATTACTGGTTGGTCATTAGCTAAAGATGATACGATTGTGTCATGTAACATTGCGGATGATGTAGTTATTAAAAAGCAATTATTAAACATAGCTGAAGCTGTAAATAAATCAAATAATACAATCAAAGATTTAGAACCAATTTTTAGAGCCAATATCACTCTGTGTTCGATGCAAAAAATGGAAGAATCTTTGAGAACTAAAATATTATCTAAATATTTCAAAGAGGCTACTGATGACAGTGATCTAGAAATTAGTATGTGTGAAAATTCAGGATGTGATTATTTCTTTATTGGAGATCTAATTAAATATACTCCTAATAATCAACGATTAAATTTATTGTTAAAGTTTAAGGAAAATAATTTTGTATGGCTTAAAAAGCTATACAACTTTGGGAGAACAAACGGCGGTTTTGGAAATGATATAGATATAAATCAAGTTTCTGAGGTTTATTTGGAATTGAGTAAATGGATTGTTACCCATTATGATAAATTAAATATAAAACCAACTGTTAAACAGGCTTTTGTTTTTGATGGACAAGCTGTGTCTGATTATTATCCGGGTATGAAGCCTTATGTTTTAGGAAAAGATAATGAAGATATAGTTCTACAAATTGATAACAATAGTGAAATAAATATTCAAAAAACCGAACTTGAATTTTTAGAGGATGGAAAGCTAAGATTTTTTAATAAATATATGATGACAGATTTGTCACCTAGAATTTATGATCCAAATAATCCACCTCCATTAAGTAGCTATTATTCTTATTTTGAATATGACGAAAATTACAATCCGTATGAACCTGTAACAGTAATATGTGGTATTGAAAATAAATTAGGATTAGAGACTAAAAAAGAAATAGTAATGCCTGCTATAGCTGCTTTTGCTTATCAGGCTATACTTGATGAAGAGGGAAAACAAGAAACGTTGAGGCAATTCGGAAATGCAGTGATGATAACTACTGGAGTTTTGGCTGTTCCTTTTTCAGGAGGTTCTTCTCTAGTTGGGGTTTTATCTACAATATCTTCTGTAGGTATTGCAGTAGGTTCCATAGATGCTTATGTAACTTCTTTAGCTAGTTCAGATCCTAGTTTTAAAGATAGTTCTTTTTACAAAGCTTGGGATACTACATATACAGCTTATAGTTTTATTGATGGAGCAGGAGCAGTAACTAATTTAGCTAATACAGGTTATAATATTTTAAAGCTGTCCAATTTTGCAAAAAGTTATAATGCTTTTGACACCGCAATAAGTAGCTCTAACCTTTTTAAAAATACAGTATTCACCGAAAGATTGAGCCACTTAAAAAATATTTTCAAGAATACCTCAGCTGATCTTAACTTGCTAAATAGAGGGAAAACTTTTAGTAATTACATTTCAAAAATAAATACAGGTTTTAAGAAAACAATTTTAGCCTCTGTCCTTACTCTAAATTTAAATGTTAATGCAACTGATAATATTTTACAATTATCAAATAATGCAAACAAAATTGAAACTGTTTTAAACCTTTCAGGAAAAACAGAACAATTAACGGATGTTATTAGAAGTACTATTACGTCAAAATCAGATGAGATATTAAAAGCATTTGATAATGAAATTTTCGTAAGTATTAAGACTTCTCCAACTGCCCAAGCCGTAGATGGAAAATTTGTAATTCTTAATGTGGGACAAGATAACATCTTAGCTACTTTAATTAATAATCAAGTAAAGATTAATTTTATAAAGTCAGCTGTAGATGGTTATCATATTTATGAGTTTACAGAGGATAAAGATCCAACTAACACCAATACTTCGCCTAAATGTACCTTTTGTCCTGATAAAATTGGGAATAGCAAAGAAAGCGAGCTTTGTAAAAAATTAGAAAAATTAGCTTCAAATACACAAAATGCTGTCGCGGTACAAAAACTATGTGACAAGGGAATTAATTTAAAGATTTTAGATAAAGTGCTAAGCTATACCATTGCAAAGCAAAAAGTATTTGTAGATGATTTTTCAGGTATTTCTGAAAGAGGAATGGCTATTTTGAAATCAAAAGAGCATTTAGTTGATTATTGGAAAGAAAATGGAGACTTTTATAAAACGATTAGACCTTATCACGGAGACGATCATAGAGATTGGGATACAAGTTCTAAAATTGTTAAAGGGATGGGAGCAAGAGAGAAATTATTGGTTGAAGCTATTGATAACGAGGATATTCATTCTTGGAATAAAGTTAAAGAAATTTGTAATGTAGAAGAGCAAGGTATTTTTGATGGTAATAAAGTTTCATCAGGTAATTTACCAAATGAGAACATAGTTATAAAGTACAATAGAAAGAAATATAATGGAGATGTTTTAGAAAATTCTGATACAGCATATGATGACTTTATAAGTACATTACATCCCTTTTTACAAAAGCATATAGAATATATGGATTTTATTCGACAAGATTGCTCTAATTATAGTGATGGTAAATTATATGAAAAGCTATATGGAGGTAAAATTAGTTTAGGCAAACTTACTAGTGCTCAGAGACCAGGAATTCATACGGAGGTGTTAGTTTTGAACGAATTAATAAAAGATAAACAAAACATTACCAGTGTAGCAGATATTAGAGCACTCGATATTAAAATTGTTATAAGATGGAAAGTAAAAGGTCAAATTTTTAAGCAGATGGTTACTTGTCCTCATTGTTTTTATATAACGGAAGGGGTTTTCTTTCCAAATAGTAAATAAAATGATAAAATATTTTGAGCAACAGAATTGGGAAAATTTAAAAGCCTACATTAACGTAAATGATAAACGTGAATTGTTTACTGGAATAGAAGAAAAGTTAGACCTAGATAAAAATTTATATTTTAGAATTTCATATGTGAATAATTTTGAACATGGATTAATTTATGATTTTTGTTTTAGAGAGTATAAATGGTATGCATACATATATATATATGGTGTGAAAAGGTTTACATTAGGTTTAGATTGTATAAAAAATACTAATGTTAGTCATTATAATTTGAGTTACGATTTTATTTCTTTTGATGATTTTCGTTTTAAAAACGGAGAAAATATTGAACAATTGAACTTTAAAGTACTTTTAAATCGTGAAGATTTGGATTATGAAAAATTAATTGTAAACAATAAGGATGTGATTGATAAGTACCACTCTTATGATGAAGATGGTCCTATTGATCTAGATACATTTGTTTATGTACATAAAGATGTTGAAAGATATTCAAAGGTTATTGTCGCTTATGCTATTCATAATCAAATGAAAGAATACCTAGGAAAAACAATTCCTGATACTTTCATGGAAAAGTTTGTATGGCAAGAAGAACAAATTGGTAAAACAATAAACGAGGATCAACTGCCAACTGATATACAATTTATTGGAGGAGTAACAGTAGCTTATCACGATATTACCCAAGTAATTGTAGCCGTTATCACAGTTATGAATGTAAATAGTCAAGAAATTGTAGATCAAGCAATTTATACTGAGGACAAGATCACTATGCATATTCCAGATGTTTTTGGATTTAATGAAACAGAGTGGGCAATAAAAGCTTTTGAAAAATTATCTATAAAACCCCAACTTATTTTTTGTGATGGACACGGTATTGAGCATCCTAAAAATATGGGCTTGGCTACTTTTTTGGGTATTCAACTGGATATACCTACTATTGGTTGCGCCAAAAAACGTCTTGTAGGGTATTATAAGAAGGAAGATTTAGGGGATAAAAGAGCAGATCGTATAGAACTTATATTTGACCAAAAAGTAGTTGGAAAAGCCCTCCGAACAAAAGAAAATACAAACCCAATATATATTTCTATAGGACATAAGATTTCTTTAGAGACAAGTGTAAATTGGGTGTTAGAAACAACGCAATCAACAAGACTTCCTTTTGTACTTGAAAAGGCAATTGAGATTGCTCGCCAACAGATGCCTGAGCAATTCAGAATCGATTTTATGAATGATGAACTTAACCAATACGGAATTATAAAATGATACTAGCCATAGATGTATATTACGTAAACAACACAGCCAAAAGTGTTGGCGTGCTTTTTAATTGGGAAGATACAGACCCGATCGCTCGGATTTACACAATCCAAATCTAAACGTCTAGTTTTCAACGAAACAGTTGGCGCATAACCCGATCGCTCGAATTTATACAATCCAAATCTAAGCGTCTAGTTTTCAACGTGGCAGTTAGCGCAGAATTGTATTCTGTGCCCACAAAGAGAATGCCCTGCTCCCCAGAGTCTGAGCTATAATTTTAAGATAGACATGCTGGCAAAGTCTCCTGACTTTGCGTTAAGCTAGTAATGTATATTATTTTACATTTTTGCATTTTCATTAAAAATCAAAATAAGTGACTTATTGCAAAAAAGTTTAATTTGTGATAGTTCAAAGTCGGGAGACTTTGCCAGTTGGGTCTTGTGAATTTAATTAAAGAGCTATATGTAGAAAATGTACAAGGAGATTTGGTAGTGTATTAAAAATTTGTAATAAAAAAGACAGATTGGTAATGAAGCAAGATATAATACACTACCGTTAAAAATATATATTTTTAAACAAATGCTTGCTTTTGTTTTTAGAGTCAATTATTTGTAATACAGATGTTTGTGTTTTTATGGTGGGTGGCTATTGAAATTTAACTTTATTTTATAATATTAAAGATAAATTCTTTTCTAATTTTAGATCTTTAAACACAAAAAACATGACAAACTTTGAGTTATACAATCCTGTAAATTATATTTTCGGGAAAGGACAGATAACAAAATTAACGGAATTATTACCTCAAAACACTAAGATCTTACTTACTTATGGAGGAGGTAGTATTTTTAAAAACGGAATTTATGATCAAGTAAAAACAGCTTTAAATGAATTTGAAGTAATTGAGTTTGGGGGTATAGAGCCAAATCCTCGTTTTGAAACTTTAATGAAAGCAGTTCAGATAATTCGAGAACAAAATATAGGTTTTATTCTTGCTATTGGAGGTGGTAGTGTAATAGATGGAACTAAATTTATATCAGGAGCTGTTAAATATCAAGGAGATGAAGTAGAAATTCTTCGTCAACGAATATTGTTTAAAGATCTTAAAGAGGTAGTTCCTTTTGGAACAGTTTTAACTTTGCCTGCTACTGGCTCTGAAATGAATTCAGGTGCTGTAATTACAATTGAAGCAACACAAGAAAAGTTAACTTTGGGAGGTAGTGCTTTATTTCCTGTGTTTTCTATTTGTGATCCAACTGTAATAGAATCATTACCTAAGCGTCAGTTACAAAATGGCGTAGTAGATGCTTTTACACATGTTATGGAACAATATTTAACGTATCCACATGATGCGCTACTACAAGATAGGATAGCAGAAAGTATTTTACAAACTTTAGTTGAAATAGGTCCCTCTGTAGTTGAAAATCCAACCGATTATAAATTAGCATCTAATTTTATGTGGTCTTGTACAATGGCACTAAATGGGTTGATCCAAAAAGGAGTCCCATCAGATTGGGCTACTCACATGATAGGTCATGAATTAACTGCTTTGTACGAAATAGATCATGCAAGAACTTTAGCAATTATAGCACCTAATTTGTATAAAGTAATGTTTGATACTAAAAAGGAAAAATTAACTCAATACGGAAAGAGAGTTTGGGATTTGACAGGATCAGATGAAGATATTGCCCAAAAAGCGATTGAAAAAACAACAGAGTTCTTCCATACCATGGGAATGCTTACTCGTTTATCTGAAAATACGGAAAATTATACAGAAACAGCTTCTATAATTGTAAATCGTTTTGAAGAAAGAGGGTGGAAAGCTTTAGGAGAAAAACAAAACATTACACCTGAAAAAGTAAGAGCCATTGTAGAAATGAGTTACTAAAATATTTTAAATCTTAACCTAATTCAAAAAGCGCACTTGATTATTTCAATGTGCGCTTTTTTACTAAACACCAAAAACAAAACGTAACTTAACTTTTAACCCAATTATTTTTCTACATCTGTTTTGGTTTTGCTAACAGTTAATCGAAGATACTGAATGAATCCTCTGCCTTCAAATTCATAAGTTGTACGACTTGCATTGTGAAACAATTGAATGCGATGGTCATTAATAACGCTTAGTGTAAAAGATTCATTGCCCCAAAAATCATAATCTAATGTTAAATTTTTAGTATAAGGATTAAGATTGTTTGAAACACCATATAAACCATTAAAATCCCAGTATATATTATTTACATTGGTTCCTCGTAAATCTTTTGAAGAACGAAAATGATCGTTTGTTCCACCCGCTAGAAATTGTATGAAATTTTCTTTATCAAAATCATTTAAAGCACCTATTCTACTAGTGTACACTTTTTCCCAAGCTTCATATTCTTGTAAAAAGTAATGAATGTTATCGTTAAATAATTTGTTATAACCAAAGTTATTTCGTTGGTATCCCGTTAAATAATAGCTTACTTTTCGAGAGGGATCATGTATCTTAATTTTATTATTTGTTAATTGACTTATTTCTAATTCAAATGTTCCGTATACATCATGAAAAATACGAATAGAATTAGAATAATAATTATAGGCTCCTATTCTTATTCCAAATCCGTTGCCAGTTGATCCAATACCTGCTAAGTTATTGTTAGCATATAAAGCCCCATTTAAAAAAGAAATAGTAAAAGCACGTGTTATGAAGGGAATATCACCAGAACCTTCTGTAGTATTATAATCTACATACCATAAATCATAACTTTCCATTAATTTGGATAGACTTTTATTACTATTAGTAGATGTATGACGATCTTCAATTATTACTTCATTAGTACAAGATTGAAATAAGGAAGGTATTATTATGATTAACAAAAATATTCTTATTGTTTTCATACTATTAAGATTTTGAAGTTTCCTTATTTAACTATTCAATATGCGTGCCATTTTTTTGTAACTTTGGTTTTTTGTTTAGAATTGTATCTTTACAGATAAAACTATTTTATCTTAATCTAATAGACAGATGATAAAAACGTTTGCCTCGAGCGTGGTAAAAATTGATCGGGAATAATAAAGTATGAATACACAACCCAAATTTGCTGTTATTGGTGGTGGTAGTTGGGCTACCGCGATTGTAAAAATGTTATGTGAAAATGTTGATCAAATTGCTTGGTATATGCGAAGTATTTACGCATTAGAGCATTTGAAATTACACAAACATAATCCTAATTATTTAAGTTCTGTAGCATTTGATATTAATAAATTACAACTTACTAATGATATAAATAAAGCAATTCAAGATGCTGATTATGTAATTTTTGCAATACCTTCTGCTTTTTTGAGTGCAGAACTTGAAAAAATGACTGAGAGTCTGGAAGGAAAAATAGTTTTTTCAGCTATTAAAGGAATTGTTCCTGAAAGTAGTTTAATAGTAGGAGAGCATTTTCATACAAAATACAATATACCCTATGAAAATATTGGTGTAATAACAGGTCCTTGTCATGCAGAGGAAGTAGCATTAGAACGACTTTCTTATTTAACTATAGCATGTGGAGATATGGAAAAAGCAAAAGTTGTAGCGACTAATTTTTCCAGCTATTATATTAAGACTAAAACATCAGATGATATTGTAGGTACGGAGTATGCGGCTGTTTTAAAAAATATTTATTCTATAGCAGCAGGTATAGCTCATGGATTAGGATATGGTGATAATTTTCAAGCGGTATTAATGAGTAATGCTATTCGAGAAATGAAGCGCTTTATTAAACAAGTACATCGTATGAAACGAAATATAAATAATTCCGCTTATTTAGGAGATTTGCTTGTAACAGGATATTCTGTTTTTTCAAGAAATCGTATGTTTGGTAATATGATTGGTAAAGGATATACCGTAAAATCAGCTCAAATGGAAATGAGTATGGTAGCAGAAGGATACTATGCTACCAAAAGTGCTTGGACATTAAACCAAAAATACGAAGCTAAAACTCCCATATTAGATGCAGTTTATCAAGTTTTGTATGAAAACAAAGAAGCAAAGAAAGTCTTTAAAAAATTAACAGAAAAATTAGATTGATTTTTAGATAATAAATGAGTCTATATGAATAGAAATTTTATAACATTTAGTTTGTTGTTTTAATGAAAAGGAGAAGTCACATTACAAAAGGTATTATGTGATTTCTCCTAGTCTTTCTGCCAAAGTAAAAGATTAAACAAAATAAAATTAGGAATTATCTTCTTTTTAGATCATTTATTTTACTACCACTCCATTTTGCCATAAAATAGGGACTTCTTCAGTAGCACGTTCATTAATTGTATTTTGTCGGAAAGTAAATTTTTTGTCGTAAAGTGTATTTTCTATAAAATAAGTTACCATAAACTCATTATTAAGGGCTAGAACACTATTTTCTATCATTTCTATTTTTAAAGCAGAAACACTTGGTAATGTTTTAAATCCGTGACGTAACAAAGATGTTTTGCGCATTTCACCTTCTATTTTGCCGTAAGCTTTAGAAACGACTATAATATTTTCTAATTCAAAATCAGAATCATTAATAAGGTAAACATTCCATACTTTATCCATAAAATCATCATTCCATTCTTGTACAGCGGCTAAAAATACATTTTCTACTTTAGGGATTATAATGTCTTTTTTCATTTTAGTATTAATATTAAAAAGAAGAAAGTCAAAAGTTTGTTTCATTTCGCACTTTTGACTTTCAATATTTGGCTATATGTAATTATATACTTGATTTAAATTGCTCTAAGAAACGTACATCATTTTCATAAAACATACGAATATCTCCAATTTGGTACAATAACATAGCAATACGTTCAATACCCATACCAAATGCAAATCCGTTATATTCTTCAGGATTAATATCACAATTTTTTAGTACGTTAGGATCGACCATTCCACATCCCATGATTTCTAACCAGCCTGTTCCTTTGGTAATACGATAATCTATTTCGTTCTTTAATCCCCAGTAAATATCTACTTCAGCACTTGGTTCAGTAAAAGGAAAATAGGAAGGGCGTAAACGGATTTTGGATTTGCCAAACATTTCTTTGGTGAAATAAAGCAAAGTTTGTTTTAAATCAGCAAAAGAAACGTCTTTATCAATATATAAACCTTCTACTTGATGAAAAATGCAGTGGGAGCGTGAAGAAACGGCTTCGTTACGAAAAACACGTCCTGGAGAAATGGTACGAATAGGAGGCGTATTATTTTCCATATAACGCACTTGTACAGATGAGGTGTGGGTGCGTAATAAGATATCGGGATTAGTTTGAATAAAGAAAGTATCCTGCATATCACGTGCTGGATGGTATTCAGGTAAATTTAAAGCGGTAAAATTGTGCCAGTCGTCTTCAATTTCAGGGCCTTCAGAAACGTTAAAGCCTACATTTGAAAAAATATCAATAATTTGATTTTTTACTAATGATATAGGATGTCTTGAGCCTAATTTAATAGGTTCAGCAGGACGTGTTAAATCACCATATAGTCCTTTGGTTTCTTCTTTGCTTTCTAAAGCTTCTTGAATTGATTTTACTTTTTCTTCTACTGTATTTTTTAATGTATTAATAATTTGACCAAAATCTTTTTTTTGATCATTAGGGACATTTTTAAATTCAGCAAAGATGTCTTTTACTAGTCCTTTGCTTCCAAGAAACTTAATTCGGAATGCTTCTAATTTTTCCTTATCCTGTGTATCAAAAGCTTGGGCTTCGGCAATGTATTCTTTAATCTTATCTATCATCGGTTCTCCTTTGAAAGGTGCAAATTTAATTTTTTTTTAGTGATTAGTTTAATTAATATTTCTAATTATTTGTTTCTGTGTGCTGACTATTCAATAATTTTTTTTTCTACAAAATAATTCACAATGGCTTCTTTCATTAAAACAGATTGTTCACCTGCCTTTAACAGTGGTAGTTCTTCTTTTATTTTGTAATGAGGCCAGCCTTCTTGATCAAAATAGTCAAATTCGTAATAGCCATAGGGTTCTAATAATCTACAGATGGCTATGTGCATTAGGTTTACTTTTTCATCTTTTTTAAAGTTTTGATTAAATTTTCCTAATTCTTGTATACCTACAAGGTAAATAATGGCATCTAAATCAAGTTCATCACCATCGGCAAATTTATTAGATAGAAACCTAACAATTTGTTCCCAACGTTTTTTTAATTGTATATCTCGACTCATTTTATATAGACGAAAGAAGATAGATTAAAAGATTTCTTCTTTCTGCAAATATAATACTAATAAGGGATAGCCTTCTTTTTTCTTTCTTGTTTTCTCTTTTTATTATATTTGAAAAAAAGAAAAAATGGGATTTATAGATTTTATTATAGGAACTTTATTAGTTTTTGGATTTTATAAAGGATTTAAAAATGGTTTGTTTGTTGAGCTAGCTTCTTTGGTGGCGTTTTTTGTAGGAATTTTTATCGCTATTAAATTTTCGTATTTTGTGAGTGGTATTTTAGAAGAGAATATATTCTGGTCGTCTAAAACAATTCAAGTTTTGGCATTTGTTATTACTTTGGTATTGGTTGTATTAGGAATTCATTTGATTGCAAAATTACTTTCAAGTATTGCTAGTTTTGCTTTTTTAGGGTGGGCTAATACGTTAGTTGGAGGACTTTTTGCAACATTAAAATCAGCTTTATTAATTGGTGTAGTTTTAAATCTTTTTCAGAAAGTAAATGTAAATGATATGATTGTAAGTAAAGAAACACAAGAAAATTCTTTGTTTTTTAACCCTTGTATGAAAACATCTGAAATATTATTGCCCGTTTTAGGAGATTGGTTTGCTGATTTAAAAGAGAAGTCCGATAAATGGGATGAAAAAACGGATGATGTAAAAAAACAAGAAGGTCAAGAGGGTATACATTGAAAAGATGATATAGGGTTGAACTAATATTAATTGTTTTTTATACTTAGTAAAATGGTATTGATTAGCAAAATCAATAAATTATAGTTGAAAACCCCGTTTTGGCAAGAATAGCTAAAACGGGGTTTTTATATTTTAGAGTAGTTATTTTGTACGAATTGAACAAATGCTTTTTAATTAGGTTTTATAAATAAGCGTTTTATAGATCAAATCCCATATTGACACCTAATTTAGTGGCGATAATTTTGCCAATTTTTTCTTTTAATTCAGGTATTTTTATGCTTGAAGTTACTTCGCTGGTAAAAGCATACATTAACAGTGCTTTGGCTTCTTTTTTAGGAATGCCACGTTGTTGCATATAAAATAAAGCACTTTCGTCTAGTTGACCAATGGTGCACCCATGTGAGCATTTTACGTCATCAGCAAAGATTTCTAATTGTGGTTTTGCATTTATAGATGCTTTTTCACTTAATAAAACGTTGTTGTTTTGTTGGAAAGCATCTGTTTTTTGAGCTTCTTTTTCAACGTAAATTTTGCCATTAAAAACACCCGTTGCATGATCGTCTAATATACATTTGTAGTTTTGATGGCTTTCACAATTTGGTTGCGCATGCTGAACTAATGTATAATGATCCACGTGTTGTTTATCTCCAATGATTGTAATTCCTTTCAGGGTAGAATCAATACGTTCTCCTTGGTGATAGAAATTTAAATTATTACGTGTAATATTTCCTCCAAAAGAGAATGTATGTACAGAAACACGACTTTCTTGTTTTTGAGCAATATAGGTATTGTCAATTAAATTAGCGGATTGTAAATCATTTTGAATTTTATAGTAATCTACAATGGCTCGTTTTTGGGCAAAAACTTCTGTTACTGAATTAGTGAAGACAGGATTTTTGTTTAAACTTTGATGACGTTCGATAATTTGTACATGTGCATTTTCACCTACAATAACTAGATTACGAGGCTGTATCATTAGAGCATTTTCAACACCAGTTGAGAAATAAATAATTTCAATAGGTTTTTCAACTACTTTACTTTTAGGAATGTTTATATAAGCTCCTTCATAGGCAAAAGCGGTATTTAAGCTAGTTAATGCTTCTTCCTTACTTGCTATTTGATTAAAGTAGGTGTCAATAACCATTTTATATTTGGGTTTTGTTAATGCTGAGGACATTAAACAAACATCTAATCCGTCATGCGTAGTTGAGGATAAAAAAGTGCTAAAAACACCGTCAATAAATACTACTTTGTAGGTGTCAACATTGTTGATAAAGTATTTTTTTACATCCTTAATTTCAACTGCATTTTCTTTTTTAGGGAAGATACTAAAATCATTTTTTAATACTGTATTAAGCGATGTATATTTCCAAGCTTCCTCTTTTTTTGTTGGAAAACCTTTAGCTTCAAAATTTTTTAATGCGGAAGTACGAAGGTCGTGTAATTCAGTGGTTACATCTACCTTTTCTTCAAACGCCATAAAAGAGGAAAGTAATTTTTCTTTTAAATCCATACTTCTTTTGTTTCAAGTTTCAAGTTTCAAATTCCAAGTTATTGGAATTAGGTTTCTTTGAAATCTTTCTTATTTAAATAAGCAATAAAATTTTTAATAATTCTATCGCTTAGATTTTATACTTATTTTTTAATTCTATGAATTTATCTTTTAAAATATATTCATAGTCATAAAGTCTATATATTTGAGAACCGTATTTTTTGTTTGAATCTTTTGAAATAGATAAGAGTTATTTGGTTTTTATGTTTCTATCTTTTTCAAAATCTTCTGTCTATTACTGATTCAGAAGAAGATCTAACTTCTTCTTTAAATCTGAAATCAGTTTTTAGTTCCGTTTCTTTTAAAATTAAATGATTTTTTTAGTTAATAATTGTGTTTCTTGCTAGATTTCTAATTTTTCAAACTTATTTATTGTAGTCATATAATTTGAAATCCGAAACTTGAAACAAAATTTATACGAGTTCATTTTTAATCCAATCGTATCCTTTTTCTTCTAATTCAAGGGCTAATTCTTTAGTACCTGATTTTACGATTTTACCATCCATTAGTACGTGAACAAAATCAGGAACGATATAGTCTAATAAGCGTTGATAGTGTGTAATTACTAAAACCGCGTTGTTTTGATTTTTTAATTTATTTACGCCATTAGCTACAATACGTAAAGCATCAATATCTAAACCTGAATCTGTTTCGTCAAGAATAGCAATTTTAGGTTCTAACATTGCCATTTGAAAAATCTCATTACGTTTTTTTTCACCTCCTGAAAAACCTTCATTCAGTGAACGAGAAAGGAATTTTCTATCCATTTCTAATAACTCTGACTTTTCACGGATTTTTTTCAGCATTTCGTTAGCAGGCATTTCTTCCTCACCATTTGCTTTACGTTTTTCATTAATGGCTGTTTTAATGAAGTTAGTTACTGAAACTCCTGGGATTTCAATAGGGTATTGAAATGATAAAAAGACACCTTTGTGTGCTCTTTCTTCAGGTGCTAATTCAGATAAATCCTCACCATCAAGGATGATTTCACCTTCTGAAACTTCATAATTTTCATTACCAGCGATGATTGACGATAATGTTGATTTTCCAGCACCGTTTGGTCCCATAATCGCGTGAACTTCTCCTGCTTTAATTTCTAGGTTGATACCTTTTAATATTTCTTTATCTTCTACTGAAGCGTGTAAGTTACTAATCTTAAGCATTTTGTTTTATTTTATAAAAAAGCTAATTCTATGTTGTTTAATTCTTTAGGATTGTCAGCGTTAATATGCTTATTTCCTATATATTGCATTCCTAAATATTCGGCTGATTTTTGAAAAGGAATATAGAAACTATAATCTAGATCTTTTTCGGAATCATGTGAATTAGAGATTACGACCATTTTTTTTTCTCTTAATTTTCTACCCCAATCTTTTTCAATTCGGATTAAATCAGAAAAACGATCAAAAAAAACCTTCATGATACCGCTCATGTTGTACCAATATATTGGTGTAGCAAATAGGAGGGTATCGTATTTTTCTATGATTTCCTTCATTAGTGGAAGAAAATCATCTGTTATATTTTTGTTCTCATAATCGTAATATGTAAATTGATAATCACTTAGATTAATGATATCCATTTTATATTGCTCTGCAATAGCATCAGCAATTGTGGTGGTATTACCGTTTTTACGAGATGAACCGACTATAATTACTGAATTGCTCATTATCCTACTGAACCTTCTAAAGAAATTTCTAATAATTTTTGTGCTTCTACTGCAAATTCCATTGGAAGCTTATTTAATACTTCTTTGCTAAAACCGTTTACAATTAAAGCAATTGCTTTTTCTGTAGGAATGCCACGTTGATTACAGTAAAAAATTTGATCTTCACCAATTTTAGAAGTGGTGGCTTCGTGTTCAATTTTAGCGGTTGAATTATTGGATTCAATATATGGAAACGTATGTGCACCACAGTTGTTACCCATTAATAAAGAGTCACATTGAGAGAAGTTACGTGCATTTTCGGCACGTGAACTAATTTGCACTAATCCTCTATAGCTGTTTTGTGATTTTCCAGCAGATATACCTTTAGAGATAATGGTTGATTTGGTGTTTTTACCTAAATGGATCATTTTCGTTCCAGTATCTGCTTGTTGAAAATTGTTAGTAACGGCAATAGAGTAAAATTCGCCTATTGAGTTATCTCCTTTTAGTATGCAAGACGGGTATTTCCAAGTTACGGCAGAACCTGTTTCAACTTGTGTCCAAGAAATTTTAGCGTTTTTTTCGCATAAACCACGTTTAGTTACGAAGTTGTATACACCGCCTTTTCCTTCTTTATTTCCTGGATACCAGTTTTGAACGGTTGAGTATTTAATTTCGGCATCGTCAAGAGCGATTAACTCTACTACTGCTGCGTGTAATTGGTTTTCATCACGACTTGGAGCTGTACAACCTTCAAGGTATGATACATAACTTCCTTCATCTGCAATGACTAAAGTTCTTTCAAACTGACCGGTTCCTCCTTGGTTAATACGGAAATAGGTAGATAATTCCATAGGGCAACGAACGCCTTTTGGTATATAACAGAAACTGCCATCAGAAAAAACAGCGGAATTTAAGGCAGCATAGAAATTATCTTTTTGAGGAACAACTGTTCCGATATATTTTTGAACTAATTCAGGGTGTTCCTGAATAGCTTCTGATATAGAACAAAAAATAATACCTTTTTCAGCTAAGGTTTTTTTGAATGTAGTGGCAACCGAAACGGAGTCCATTACGATGTCAACGGCAACACCTGCTAATTGTTTTTGTTCATCAATTGATATTCCTAACTTTTTAAATGTTTCTAACAACTCGGGATCTACTTCATCTAAGCTATTGTACTTATCTTTTTTCTTGGGTGCGGAATAATATGATACTGCTTGAAAATCAGGTTTTTCATAATGAACGTTAGCCCATTCTGGTTCTGTCATTTCATTCCAAATACGAAATGATTCCAAGCGCCATTCAGTCATCCATTCAGGTTCATTTTTCTTTTTAGAAATGGCACGAACAATATCTTCGTTTAAACCTGCAGGAAACGTTTCTGATTCGATATCGGTATAAAAACCATATTCGTACTCTTTGTTTTCTAATTCTATTTTTAAATCGTCTTCGGTATATTTTGACATAATGTATCTAAAAATGTAAAAATTTAAAAAATTTAAAAATCTATAAAAATGAAACAAAATATTGTACTTTTTTATTTTTAAATCTTTTTAATTTTTGATTCACCTTATTCTGTTTTAAATATTTAATAAATTCTCTGGTTATTTTGAAATTTAACTTTGTTATTTCTACCTCAATAGAATTAATTTCTGTTTATAAATCTGACATAAATAGAGAAAATTAAATACCTTTTTATATTTATTTGCTGATTTTTTGTTTTTTCAAAAATCAGTGATAATTAATTGAATATATAGAGCGTTTTCTATAGATAAAGCTTTTGTAGATCCAAAAAATGATAATTTTTAATATTAAAATAAATGGTTTTCAATATGTTTTGATCTTTATCAGATTTAAAACGTATTACTCATTTCTTTTAGTTTTTATTTCTTGGACCTTTGTTTAACTATAAAGAAAAACTCTCTCCACATCCACAGGTTCTTTGTGCATTGGGATTGTTAAAAACAAAACCCTTACCATTAAGCCCTCCTGAATATTCAAGTACAGTGCCTATTAGATATAAATATGATTTTTTTTCAACAGCTATTTTAACGTTATTGTCCTCAAAAACCTTGTCATTTTCAGTGGTTTCTTTGTCAAATTTAAGTTCATAAGACAAGCCTGAACAACCGCCACTTTTTACCCCTACACGTACGAAATCTTTTGAAGCATCAAAGCCGTCTTCTTTCATCATATCTATGATTTTCTTACTTGCTGATTCTGAAACTTTTATCATTTCTTATTTTGATTTTGTCTAAATTAATTGCAAAGGTACAACATAAAAATTCTTTTTCATAATCTCTAACATTTTTGTAATCAATTTTATAATAAAAAATAGTTATGATAGATTATTGAAATCCTTTATATTGCGTTACAAAAAACAAATTAACTATTTAAAAAATGGATCAAAAATTAAAGCAAGCTAAAAACTACAATGTGGACTTTTGCGGAAAAGGTGAAACGTATTTTGGAATTTTAATTCTTAATTGGGTCTTAAATGCTGTAACATTAGGCTTTTATCATCCTTGGGCAAAAGAAAAACGACTAAAATATTTGTATAGTGAAACAACTTTAGACGGGAGTCCTTTTGAGTTTCATGGTACAGGAAAAGAAATGTTTAAAGGATATATAACAAGTATTGCGGTTTTTTTAGGTTTAGCGGTTATTTTTGGTTTAATTTATTATGCAGGATTTGAAAGTATTGCTTTCCTTTTTTTAGTAGGTGTTATTTTAGTTATAGTACCTTTTGCCATACACGGATCTTATCGTTATAGAATGTCTAGAACTTCATGGAGAGGGATTCGTTTTGGATATAGAGGAAACCGTAAAGAATTGATGGTTAATTTCTTAAAATGGTTTGGGCTTACTGCAATAACATTTGGTATTTATGGATCTTGGTTTACAATTAATTTAAGAAAATATACTCTTCAAAATATTCGTTTAGGAAATATAAAAATGGAGTATGAGGGAAATGGGGGAGATTATTTGATACTAAATATTAAAGGCTATTTTTTAACTCTGTTTACTCTTGGTATTTATGGTTTTTGGTGGCAAAAAGAAATTATTGAATATTACATTAATAATCTAAAAATGTATAAAGATGAAGACGAATTAAAAATTTCTACCAATATTACAGGGGGAGAACTTCTTAAAGTAGTCATTGTAAATCTGTTAATTATCACGTTTACTTTTGGTATTGGAACAGCTTGGGTTGAAATGCGTATTATGAAGTTCCTATTGTCCTCTATTCAATTAGAAGGAACAATTGATCTTAGCACAATTAATCAAACAGAAGAGATTTATAAAGATGCTACAGGTGAAGATATGGAAGATATGTTAGATATGGATTTAGTAATATAATGACAATAACTAAGGCACAAGCTATATATTATGATGGGGTTTCTTCTAAACCCCATTTCGTTGAACTTTTTTTAGATGTTACAAAAAACTGCCTGTTCTTTGAAAATAAAGAAAAAGGTTGGTTAAATTGGTCAATTAATGAATTAGATAAAACTTTTCAATCCAATATAATAATATTGCATTATAAACCAGATATTTCGCAAAGTATTCAAATAACGGATCAAAAATTCATACAAGACTTTAAAGTATATTTATCCGAAAATAAACAACTTAACTGGAGTCAGAAAATTAGAAATTTAAATTTAACTATAGTTATTTCTATAGCCATGGTTTTATTTGTCTCCGTTATTTTGAGCTATTTTTATGTAGTACCATGGTTAGGAGAAAAAGCCGCCGTTTTATTACCTCAAAGTTTTGATGATAAGTTGGGAGTTTCAGCTTTTAATCAATTTATTTTAACTGAAAATAAAAAAGAAAAAGAGTCTCAATTATTACAAGAATTTGCAGATCAACTAAAATTAAAAAATACTAAAAAATTACATTTTACGATAGTAGATTCACCTGTAGTAAATGCGTTTGCTCTTCCTGATGGAAATATAGTGGTTTATAAAGGAATATTAAATAAGATAAAAACGTATGAAGAATTAGTAGCCTTACTAGGTCATGAAACAGCTCATGTAAACCAAAGGCATGCAATAAAATTATTATGCAGAGATTTATCAGGGTATCTTTTTTTATCAGTAATGTTGGGGGACATAAACGGTATCATGTCTGTGGTAGGACAACATGCAGATAGTTTGTATTCGCTCTCCTTTTCTAGAAACTTTGAAACACAGTCAGATGAGGAAGGTTTTAAACTAATGTTGGCTAATCAAATAGATCCCAAAGGAATGATAGATTTATTTACCACATTAGAAAAAGAAGAAAACTCTACAGCTTTATCAGTTCCTGAATTTTTGAGCTCACATCCTATAACTAAAGAACGAATTAATACTATACAAAAATTGATCGTAAAAAAGACGTATAACTTTAATAAAAATAAAAAGCTTGAGTACCTGTTTAATGAATTAAAAAAATGAAAACTATTCTTGTTCTAGAAATTTTATATTCTGGAATTATTGCTTAATGTGAAAACCAAATTATATGTTCGATTTTATGATAGAAATAAAAGCATAAAGAAAAAGTTAAAGATAAAAAAATATTAAAAAATACTCTGTGTAGATGATAAAATGATTCAAACATTCAAAATAATACAGTATGAATCATATAAAACGTGAATATAAAAGAAAACGAACTCCATTTAATATCTATTTTGTGTAAGTAAAGTTATAAGAGAAACCTCATACATCTTTTTAGTATATTTGACTTTCGTAATCATAAATTAAAGACATAAAAAAGATCTTCTCAAAGCCTATACTAAAACAATGGCTTTATGTATCAATATAAAAAATAAAGTTTGAACATTATGAAAATATATCCCATAGAATCAGGTAATTTTAAATTAGACGGAGGCGCTATGTTTGGAGTTGTACCCAAAGCTATTTGGAATAAAACCAATCCTGCAGACGCTAATAACTTAATAGATATAGCAGCTCGTTGTATGCTCATTGAAGAAGGAAACCGGTTAACTTTGATAGATACAGGAATGGGAAATAAACAATCCGAAAAATTTTTTGGTTATTACTCTTTATGGGGAGAGGATACTTTGGATAAATCATTAGCTAAATATGGTTTTCATCGAGAGGATATAACAG
Source organism: Flavobacterium sp. TN-1 (assembly GCF_052828645.1). Taxonomy (NCBI): domain Bacteria; kingdom Pseudomonadati; phylum Bacteroidota; class Flavobacteriia; order Flavobacteriales; family Flavobacteriaceae; genus Flavobacterium; species Flavobacterium sp. TN-1. The sequence continues at coordinate 572,873 of NZ_CM128253.1, read as the reverse complement.
ATGTATTTATGACCCATTTGCATTTTGATCATTGTGGAGGATGTGTCAACTGGAATAAAGAAAAAACAGGCTATGAAGTAGCATTTAAAAAGGCAACCTATTGGACTAATGAAAACCATTGGGAATGGGCTACTAAGCCCAATCCAAGAGAGAAGGCCTCTTTTTTGAGTGAAAATATTTTACCCATGCAAGAAAGTGGGCATTTAAATTTTATAAAAAGACCTGATTCAGACTATGGAATTTCAGATGAGTTGAATTTTGGTATTTTATATGTTGATGGTCACACGGAAAAACAAATGATACCCCACATACAATATAAAGATAAAACAATCGTTTTTATGGCAGATTTGTTAGCTACAGCAGGACATATACCTCTGCCTTATGTAATGGGATATGATACTCGCCCGCTACTAACACTATCCGAAAAAGAAAAATTTTTGAACGAAGCAGCCGAAAAAAACTTTTATTTATGGTTGGAACATGATGCACATAATCCTATTATAACAGTTGAAAAAACAGAAAAAGGAGTTCAATTAAAAGAAACTTTTCAACTAGAGGATATATTAATCTAATGTTAAAACAACTTTTTGATATTAATATAAATAAGATATTTACAGCCTAAAATTATATTTATGAGAATTTTAAAAACGATAACTTTTACAGGTACTATAGGAATGATGATTGCTAGTTGTAGTACGCCAAAAGGAATTGTGAGCATTGACCCTAAAAAAATTGATCAAATCCCTTTAAAAATGACTCCCATTAAGGAAAAAGACTTACAACGTTGGAGTCATCTAGATCTTATTAAAGATACAATTCCAGGAATGGGAGTTGATAAAGCGTATGAACAATTATTAAAAGGGAAAAAAGCAAATAAGATCATTGTAGGTGTTATTGACTCTGGAATTGATATTGAACATGAAGATTTAAAACCAGCCATTTGGAAAAATTCCAAAGAAATTCCAGGAAATAAAAAAGATGATGATAATAATGGTTATATAGACGATGTTCATGGATGGAACTTTCTAGGAGATGCAGATAACGAACAGTTAGAATTAACCCGCATCGTGAAAAAAGGAAATGATGGTTCCGTTCAATATGAAAACGCCTTAGCACTTTTAACACAAAAAAAATCTGAGCTAGAACCTCAAAAAACACAAATAGATGCAATTGTAAATGCAGATAAAAATATTGCAGAGTATTTAAAAAAGAAAAATTACACCCTTACAGAAGTAAAAACAATCAAAACAACAGATCAAACACTACTTCAATCTCAAAACATTATTGGGCAAGTATTGTCTAACATGGGAGGAGATAAAGCAAAATTTGATACTGAAATAGGAGAGTATAAAGACTATGTTTATGATCAATTAAATTATAATTTAAATACAGAATTTGACGGACGTAAACCAGTAGGCGATAATCCTTACGATATTACCCAAACAAAATATGGTAATAGTAATGTTATAGGTCCTAAAAAAGAAAGCGGTAAACACGGAACTCACGTAGCGGGAATTATAGCGCAAACTAGAGGTAATGGAAAAGGAGGAGATGGTGTAGCATCAGAATATGTTCAAATTATGGCATTGCGTGCAGTTCCTAATGGAGATGAATATGATAAAGATATTGCATTAGCCATTCGTTATGCAGTAGATAATGGTGCTAAGGTAATCAATGGAAGTTTTGGAAAAGCTTTTTCTCCCAATAAAGAATGGGTTTACGACGCTATTAAATATGCAGCCTCCAAAGATGTACTTTTTGTTCATGCAGCAGGAAATGATGCAGAAAATATTGATATAAAACCTAATTATCCTAATGATGCAGAAGGAAGTAATCCCGAATTTGCAGATAACGTAATTACAGTAGGTGCTTTAAATTACGAATATGGATCAAAAGTAATGGCTAATTTTTCTAACTACGGAAAGATAAATGTAGATGTTTTTGCACCAGGAGTAAAAATATACGCAACCGTTCCTGACAATAAATATGAATATTTACAAGGTACCTCTATGGCATCACCCAATGTTGCTGGAGTAGCAGCCTTAATAAGAGCCTTTTATCCATCATTAAAAGCAGCTCAAGTAAAACAAATTTTAATGGAATCAGGAACCTCTCTAACTAACAATTTCGCTCTAGCTGGCGAAAATGCAGAACCTACTACTTTAGATAAAATTTCTAAATCCGGTAAAATAGTAAATGCTTATAATGCCTTAAAAATGGCTGAAAAAATCATAAAAAAATAACTCTTAGTTTAAATTATTACATTTGGAAGGGATTTAATCCCTTCTTTTTTATTTAATAGATATGAAAAAATACGTACTATTCTTTTTCCCTTTATTGGCTTTAGCGCAAAAAAATCCTAATTCCGGTTATTGGCAACAGCATGCTGATTATAAAATGGAAGTTAATATGGATGTGAAAAATTATCAATATAAAGGAAAACAAACATTACTATATACTAATAATTCTCCAGACACCTTAAAGAAAGTATATATACACTTGTATAACAATGCTTTTCAGCCTAATAGTCCTATGGATGCGCGTTTAAAATCAATTAAGGATCCCGATGGACGTATGGTAAATAAAGTAAAAGTAGAAGGTAAAGAAGTAAAAGAAAGTAGAATTAGCACCCTAAAACCTAATGAAATAGGATATTTATATGTCAATAATTTAAAACAAGACGGAATAGCCGTTATAAGTAAACGTGTAAGTACCATTTTAGAGGTAAATTTGGCAAAACCTCTTATGCCTAAAACAAGCACTACCTTTACAATGGATTTTGATGGACAAGTACCTGTTCAAATTCGTAGAAGTGGTAGAAATAACAAAGAAGGAATAGAGCTATCTATGTCACAATGGTATCCTAAAATAGCTGAATATGATATAGATGGTTGGCAAGCAGACCCTTATATTGGTCGTGAATTTCATGGCGTATGGGGTAATTTCGATGTTAAAATTACAATAGATAAAGAATATACATTAGGAGGAAGCGGATATCTACAAAATGCAAATGAAGTTGGAAAAGGATACGAAGAAAATGGTTTTAAAGTAGTATATCCTAAAAAAACAAAAAACCTGACATGGCATTTTATAGCTCCCCAAGTTCATGATTTTACTTGGGCTGCAGATAAAGAATATCTTCATGATAAGTTAATACGTCCTGATGGTATTACACTACACTTTTTATATCAAAATAAGCCTGAAATTATTCAAAATTGGAAAAATTTACAACCTAAAACTTCTCTGTTGATGGATGTATACAATAAAACAATTGGTCAATATCCTTATAAACAATATTCTGTTATACAAGGTGGAGATGGAGGTATGGAATATGCAATGTGTACCTTAATTTTAGGAGAAGGAACGCAAGAAGGCCTAATAGGGGTTACAGCTCATGAAATGGCACACTCTTGGTTTCAACATATTTTGGCAACAAATGAAAGTAAATACAGTTGGATGGATGAAGGTTTTACCACTTGGTTAGAAAATTATGGATTAAATGAAATAGCAGAAAAAAAAGTAGAAAATCCTCATGAAGATTCTTATAAGGCGTATTTTTTATTAGTAAAATCAGGAAAAGAACAACCACAAACCACCCACGCAGACCATTATGATGAAAATAGACCGTATAGCATTCAAGCCTATAGTAAAGGTAATCTATTTTTAACACAATTAGAATATCTTATAGGGAAAGAAAACTTAAGAAAGGTTTTAAAACGTTATTATGCCGATTTCAAATTTACACACCCAACCCCAACAGATATTATTCATACAGCTGAAAAAATAACAGGAGCCAATCTAGATTGGTATCTGACAGAATGGACTAAAACAACAAATACCATTGATTATGCAATAAAAGAAGTAGTTGAAGAAAAACAGTCAACAAAAGTTATCCTAGAAAGATTGGGAAGAATGCCTATGCCACTTGAAATAACTGTTTTTTACGAAAATGGTACCCAAGAACTCTATTATATACCTCAAACAGCTATGCGTTGGTCAAAACCCAATGAATCTAATTTAAAAAGAAATGATTTAGAAAGCTGGGATTGGGCTTATCCAGTGTATGATTTTGTCATACCATCTTTGAAACAAAATATAAAAGCAATAGTAATTGATGCTAAAGGAGAAATGGCTGATATAAAAAAAGAAAATCAAATATATAAATTGTAAAAAAAATAATGAAATCTATTTTAGGTTTTGAAAAATTCTTTTAGTTATCAAAAAAAGATATTATAGATTTAGCTGTTGAAACAACAACTTTATAACAGCTTTTTTGGTCTCCATAAATAAGTTAAGAATATTGTAAAAATCTAATAAAGAAATAGTTTCTAACACCATTTAAACTTAAAATATACTGGATTAAAAAATAAAGTTCTCGATACGTTTTTTTATTTTAGAAACAACTCGAACAAACGGTTGAGTATATAATTGAAATCATCGTTAGTTCGAGAGCGAAGCACATCGAGAACCAATACTAATTTTTATTGCTTTTGTAGGATAGTGTCTAAATCAACATGCAGTTTGTCACTCCTGCGTAAGGAGGAGTCTCATAATCAATATTATGTGATTTCTCCCTTTGCTCGAAATGAAAGATTGCGAACTTTTTGAAAAGTTTTAAGGTTTAAAAAATAGTATTATAAGGAAATTTCAAAGTTTAAATGGTATAGTATAGATTTTCAGCTAAAAAGCAGAAATACTTATTTTTTGAAATATACATTCATAAAAAATATCAAACCTCTATTTTTTGCTCCTAAAAATAGGGGTTTAATTAAATTATGAAATGCTTTAAATGTTTTACTGTATTTGGGACAAAAAATGAATAGTTTTAGATTAAAAGCTGTTTATATGTAATAAAAATCCATTGTTTGACTTAGGTTTTTTTAAAAAAAAAGGTAGAGAAACTCTCTACCCATTTTGCCCCAAATCTACCATAACTTAACCTACTTACGTAATGGTAGATCAAATTTAAGATGAGGGTGTGTGTTATCCAAAAATAATCGTTAAAAGGAATGAATAATCGTTGAAAATAAAATGATTGTAAAAAAAATGTATCTAATTGATAATTAAAAAGATAAAAACGTTTTTAAGAGCTGAAAAAACAAGTGTATAAAAAAAGACAGAACAAAGTTCTGTCTTTTTTTTTGCCCCAAATCTACCATAATTTGACCTACTTATTGTAATGGTAGATCAAATTTAAGATGAGGTTGTATGTTATCCAAAAATAATCGTTAAAAAGAAAGAATAATCGTCGAAAATACAATGATGAACTTTAGTTGTATCTAGTTGATCCTTAAAAGTATAAAAAAATATTTTTTAAGAATTAGGAAGAAGTATTTAAAAAAAAGGCAGAACTTAATTCTGCCTTTTTTTGCCCCAAATCTACCATAACTTAACCTACTTATTGTAATGGTAGATCAAATTTAAGATGAGGTTGTATGTTATCCAAAAATAATCGTTAAAAGGAAAGAATAATCGTTGAAAATGAAGTAATTATGCGTTAAACTCAATAAATGGAGTGAGCTTGCTTTTTTGTGATTCAAATTAATATGAATTGTATACTTAATTTATCAATTCTATAAATATTTGACTTGATCCATTAATTGCGTGAAATAAAAAAGAGAGTATAATTTTTGAATGAATATTAGTTTACGGAATTTAGAGTTTGATCTTTTTAATAATTAAGAAAGTTACTAAAAATAAAAAAGACAGAAGCTTATTCTGTCTTTTTTGCCCCAAATCTACCATAAACTTAACCTACTTATTGTAATGGTGATCCAAATTTATAGAGAGTATAGGTTATATTGAAATAAAATCGGTGAAGTGTTTAAAAACTCGATAAAATACACTTTTTTTAGTAAGCTCTCATGTTTTTGCCTTCGTAGAAGTTCATAAAAGCTCTATTTACAACACGATTTCCTCCATCCGTAGGATAGTTACCCGTAAAATACCAGTCACCTAAATTTTTTGGACAAGCTTCATGTAAATTTTGAACAGATTGGAAAATAATTTTTATTTCTGCATTTATAGTAGGTTCTTTTAACATTTCAGCAATTTTGTCTGAAATTTGTTCATCTGTAAATTGAGCATATAATTCATTTACATAATTTACAACCTCTGAGTCTTGTTTATGCTCTTGTGCCTTACATTTTGTGTAAACTTCGTCTACGAGGTGGTATTTTTTGTTCTCTTTTAATAACTCTAACATAGCTTGAAAAGCTATTAGTGTTTCAAGTTTAGCCATATCAATACCATAACAATCTGGATAACGAATTTGTGGGGCAGAAGATACTATAATAATCTTTTTTGGATTTAATCGATCCATCATTTTGATAATACTTTTCTTTAAAGTAGTGCCTCTTACAATACTATCATCAATAATAACAAGATTGTCTGATTTTTTTACCACTCCATAGGTTACATCATATACATGAGCTACCATGTCATCACGAGAATCATCATTTGTAATAAAAGTTCTGAGTTTTGCATCTTTTATTGCAATTTTTTCAGATCGAATTTTTACATCTAAAATTTCTTTAAGTTTATCAGGTGATAATTGTTCTTTGTATTGTAAAATGGTATCTATTTTACGTTGATTTAAGAAATCATTAGCTGCTTCTATCATTCCAAAGAACGAAGTTTCGGCTGTATTAGGAATATATGAAAAAACGGTATTATTTGTGTCGTGGTTGATAGCTTTTAAAACTTGTGGAAGGATTAATTTGCCTAGATTCTTTCGTTCTTGGTAGATTTCAGCATCGCTTCCTCTAGAAAAATAAATACGTTCAAAAGAACAAGCTTTTTTAAGCGTAGCTTCTCTTATTTTCTCATCAATAACGAGGCCATTTTTCTTTATAATAATGGCATGACCAGGGGTAATTTCTTGTATAGATTCAAAAGGTACATTGAAAACGGTTTGAATTACGGGACGTTCAGAGGCTACTACAACAATTTCTTCATCATGGTAATAAAAAGCTGGGCGTATACCTGCTGGATCGCGTGTAACAAATGCGTCTCCGTGTCCAATTAAGCCTGCCATGGCATATCCGCCATCCCAATTTTTAGAAGCTCTTCGTAAAATACGTCCTACATCTAATCTTTCTGCAATAACAGGTGTTGCTTCTTGTTTGCTAAGACCTTCTTCTTTGCATTTTTGGTATAATTCCGTTACTTCATCATCAAGGAAATGACCAATTTTTTCCATAACGGTTACAGTATCTGTCATTTGCTTAGGATGTTGTCCTAAACGTACTAAATCGCTAAATAATTCTTTTACATTGGTCATGTTGAAGTTGCCAGCAACGATTAAGTTACGGTTCATCCAGTTATTTTGACGTAAGAAAGGGTGTACGTTTTCAATGCTATTTTTTCCAAATGTTCCATAACGAACGTGACCAAGGAAGACTTCCCCAATATAAGGAGTGTTTTCTTTTAATAAATCTATATTGTTTTTGTATTCAGGATGTAATTCTAATTCATGATTGATGCGTGAATTAATTTGTGCAAAAATGTCTTGAATGGGTTGTGCTTGATTAGAACGTATTCTGCTAATATAGCGTACTCCTGGATTTATGTCTAGTTTTATACTGGCTAAACCAGCACCATCTTGACCTCTATTGTGTTGTTTTTCAAGAAGTAGGTACATTTTTTCAACCCCATAATAAGCAGAGCCGTACTTTTCTTTGTAATATTCTAAGGGTTTTTTTAATCTCAAAAGTGCTATGCCGCACTCGTGTTTAATTGCATCGCTCATTGTGTTGTTGTTGTGTGTAGTTATGACCGAAAAGCATCGGTTTTTTATGAAATTTAATTAAAAAAGCCCCGAAAAATCGAGGCGTAAATTTATGATAATTCTATATCAAACTGTGTTAAAGCTTTAAACTGTTTTAATCGGCTTTGGGCTTCTTCTTTTGTTAGGCTAACCATTCGTTCTGTACCAAATTTTTCTACACAAAAAGAAGCTAAATTAGATCCGTGTACAATTGCGGATTTCATGTTTTCAAAAGAAATGTTTTCGCTTTGTGTTATAAAACCAGAAAAACCTCCCGCAAAAGTATCTCCAGCTCCTGTTGGATCATATACTTCTTCTAAAGGTAATGCAGGGGCAAAAAAGACTTCTTTTTCATTGAATAATAAAGCACCGTGTTCTCCTTTTTTGATCACTACATATTTAGGTCCCATCTCATGGATTTTAGCAGCAGCTTTAACTAAAGAATATTCGCCAGATAACTGACGTGCTTCTTCATCGTTAATAGTAATTACATCCACTCGTTTCATAACTGCTTTTAGTTCTTCTAAAGCACAATCCATCCAAAAATTCATTGTGTCTAGAACAACTAATTTTGGTTTTTCTGTTAATTGATCTAATACACTTGATTGTACTAATGGGTGTAAATTACCTAGCATTATTACATCCGAATTCTTGAAGTTTTCAGGAACTACGGGTTTAAAATCAGCTAATACGTTTAATTCAGTTACTAATGTATCGCGAGAATTTAGATCATTATGATATTTTCCACTCCAGAAAAAAGTTTTACCTCCTTTTACAACCTCTAAGCCACTTACATCTATGTTTCTAGATTTTAATAAGTCAATGTATTCTTGAGGGAAATCTTCTCCCACAACAGATACAATGGCTGATTGTAAATTAAAATTAGAAGCAGATAACCCTATGAAGGTAGCAGCTCCTCCTAAAATTTTATCAGTTTTACCAAACGGGGTTTCAATAGCGTCAAAAGCTACTGTTCCTACAATCAATAATTTGTTCATAAACGAATTGAAAATTAGAGCGCAAAGTTACAATTATAAGTTGTAACGTGCAAAGTTTTGATTGTTAGAAAAAGGAAAGGTGTTAATTTAAGCAAAAAGAATAAACAACAAATGCTTCTATAGTTTTGTGAAAAAGATAACAAAAAGAGGAGGCATCCAAAAAAGTAAATCTTGTGGTTTTCTTTAATTGATTTGTTCTTCTTGGTTAAAAATTGAAATACTTTAGAATACAAGATTATGATGTAAGTAAAAGTTATAAACTAATTGTTTTACTTTTTTGGATGCTTTCTCTTTTATTTTATTCTCCATCAGCTTCTTTATAATCAGGATATAAGAAATTATTATAAGGAAATCGTGTAATGTGAATTTGTCTTACAGCTTCGTAAACTTTTTCTCTAAATTCTTCGAAATTATGTTTTTCAGTGGCTGAAATAAATAAAGCATGATTTTCGCCTAGGCGGTTCATCCAAGTGTTTTTCCAATCTTCAAGAGTGTAATGTTTGGTTGTTTTTTCAGTAATCAAATCATCTTCTGCTATGGTTAAATGTTGGTAAGAATCAATTTTATTAAATACCATAATAGTAGGTTTATCTGAACTCTTGATGTCTTGTAAAATTTGATTAACCGACTCTATATGGTCTTCAAATTCAGGATGTGAAATATCTACTACGTGTAGTAAGAGATCAGCTTCTCGGACTTCATCTAGTGTGCTTTTAAAAGATTCGACTAGTTGAGTGGGTAATTTTCGAATAAATCCTACTGTATCTGAAAGGAGGAAGGGTAAATTTTTGATTACTACTTTTCTTACTGTAGTGTCTAAAGTTGCAAATAATTTGTTTTCAACAAATACTTCACTTTTTCCAACGGCGTTCATAAGAGTAGATTTTCCTACGTTAGTATAACCAACTAAGGCAACGCGAACCATAGCCCCTCTATTACTACGCTGAATAGCCATTTGTTTGTCTATGGTTTTAATTTTTTCCTTTAATAAGGCAATGCGATCGCGTACAATACGGCGGTCGGTTTCAATTTCTGTTTCTCCAGGACCACGCATTCCAATGCCTCCTCGTTGACGTTCTAAGTGTGTCCACATACCTGTTAGTCTTGGGAGCAAATATTGGCATTGTGCTAATTCAACCTGCGTGCGAGCATATGAAGTTTCGGCACGTTGAGCAAAAATATCTAAAATAAGATTGGTACGATCTAATACTTTACAATCTAATTCACGTGTAATATTTTTTTGTTGTGCGGGCGAAAGTTCGTCATCAAAAATAACTGTTTTGATGTCGTTTTCTTTAATGTATAGATTGATTTGTTCAAGTTTTCCTGTTCCTACAAAAGTTTTTGGATTGGGTTTATCCATTTTTTGTGTAAAACGTTTCACTACTTCACCACCAGCAGTAAAGGTCAAGAACTCCAATTCATCTAAATATTCATTTAGTTTATCTTCGTTTTGGCTTTGTGTTACGATACCTACAATTACAGTCTTTTCAAAAATATGTTTTTCTTTTTCTAACATTGCATTTAATTGAGGTACAAAATTAAGCAATAAAACGATAGAAATAAAAAAACCCAATTCATGAGAATCGGGTTTTATAATAAATTTATTTTTTATTTAGTTTACTACGATGTCATCTATGTGAATTGTAGTTGTTCTAGCTGGACTAAGACTGTATCCTCCTGAATATTCAAAAATGATATAACCATTGCCTGTTAAATTAACGGGGAAATTAAATACACCACTATTAACGAAAGGTTTCGTTGTGCCAGTTAGAGTACCTGAAGCAATTGTAAAATTAGAAGTTATGTCTGTCAAAGAAGCATCGCTTACTTTTGAAAAAGGAACATAGTTAGTAGAATAGTAAACTTTTAAAACACTTCCTGTATTAAAGCGATCCTGTGTTTTAAATGACATACTATTTGCTGCTGTAAAGTCTACAGGAACAATAAAATAAGATTTATTATTTTGTTCTTGTCCGCTAGATGCAGAGTTAAAAGCAGACATAACGATGTATTTATTACTGCTAAAGCTAGTTACATACCAATATTTAGATCCTAATAAAGGGTCATTAATATATTTAGGAAAATCTTTTGTTCCAGTTGTAACACTTCCAGCGGTATAGGTATCAAAATTTTCTGTAAAAGATCCAGAATATGTTAAAGCAGAACCTCCTAAAGCAGGAGCTAAATCAACTTCTTTTCTGTCTTCAGTTAACTGAATGTCTCTTTCTGTGCGCGGTATAAATTGGTAATCAGAACCAAATTTTGTTAAGATACCTCTAATTTTACCATTTTTGTTAGAAATGATTTTACTAGCAAATTTTGCAAACTCACTAATTCTTACAATAATTTTATTACCATTTAAATCTGTTATTAAATGATTTGTTGCGCTACCTAAATTGTTAAGAGTCGGGTCGAAGTATTTTTTACCAACCGAAGCATCTAAAAATTGAACATCCTTTAATTCAATTAATTTATTGATATAGGAATCATTTAATATTTGATTGATGAATAAAGGTTTTTTAACAATTCTTTCCTCTCCTACGTTTTCGCATGACTTTTTGATGATATTTTTATAGGTAACGAAAGAAATTCTTCCAACCTGATCGTCTGCGGTGTTATTAGGTGTTTCATTATTAAAGATTTCACCTATTATTGTAGAAGCGTTTTTATTGGCGTAAGATAAGCCATTCATTTTTATATAAACTTTTCTTCCTGGCTCAAATTCAGTATGTAAATTGCTTTGATCTACAGGTATACTAAAGCCTACAGTACCAGATCCGTTATCAATTGATTCGAATGAAATAGATTTGTAAAAAGTACCTCCTTCGTCGCTTGACGTAACTACTGCCTCAATGATATCATCTGCTTTATGAGTTGTAAAGCCACTAGTAGGAGCTTGAGTTGTAAAATCAGTAACTTTTTTATTAGCTGTTAGACTTTCACAAAGATTATTCGTACTAGGTGTATCGAACTTTTCATTTACACAGGCTACGCTTGTACATAGTATAAACGAATAAACTAAAAAACTTTTAATATTTATATTTTTCATAACGTCTTAGTTCATAAAAAGTTTAATATTGTCTAACTGATAAGTAGTAGTTAAACCGCTTGTTTTGTTTCCTGCGTACTTAAACGCAATTTGGATGTTTTTGCCTTTATAAGCTGATAAGCTAAGGATTCCGCTTGAAATGAATTTATCTACTTCTGTAGAGGTAGGTAACTTAACGTTTAAAGGAGTCCATGAGGCAGTACTTATACCTGCTTTTGTACCGTCGTAATTTTCAGAAATCAAAACCGTTAAATTACTACCTGTCCAAAATCTAACTTTAGTATCGAAAGAGAAAAAAGTTTCTTTTTCAGAATCTAATTTGGTGCTTGGAATGATCAACCATGCTTCATCTGTTGTGTTAGGAGCAGAATAGAAAGATGAAAATTCAGTATACTTATTAGAGTCAGCTAAACGGCTGTTCCATAATCTAGATCCTGTTGTGCTTAGATTATAATTAGACCAACCTTTAATATTGATGGGTATTTCTGTAGATCCTGAACCTGATGTTGTTGCTTCAAAGTTTTCAAATAAATAAGCAATTTTAATTTCAGGGATATCAAAATCCTTTTCCTTATCACAAGCCATGAATAATCCAGCAGCGATAACTGAAATAATAATTGAATTAAAAAAATTTTTCATAGTTGTGTTTTTAGAAATTAACATATAAATTCACAAAGAAATTTCTTCCATAACCGTAGAAGTATTTTGAGCCAAAGGTTCTGATGCCACTTTGTGAGTCTTGGTTTAGTAAAGGGAATGTTGCTTTTCTTGATTGTTCAAAGCCACCTGTTTTAAATACTTTGTCAAGAACGTTATTAACTGTAGCAAAGAACCCAAAGGTAACTCCTCCTTTTGCTCTCCAAGATTTACCTCCACTTAAGTTTAGTAAGAAATAGGCAGGTAATCTTTCTTGTTGAAGTGCTTTTCTTACAGAAGTTTCATTAACACCATCGTAAGAAATCCCTGTTTTGTCATCAATAGTAAAATTATTTGTTCTTAAAATATTTGAAATACCAACATAAGTTTGATCAAAATAGTTATAATTAGCACCTATATACCAAAAGTTAGGATTACGATATTCTAAACCAAATGAACCTGCTATTTGCGGCATACCACCAACTCTATATCCTTTTAGATATGTTTTTCCAAAATCTTCAATAGGATACTTGTTAGATTCTGTTGCAGCAGCATCATTATTAACTCTAAGAGTTGGATTATTATCATAAGTATATTCACCGTATGAACCAGCCAACGAAGCTTTAATTGTTGATGTAATTTGGTATTCTACGCCTAACTCACCACCTATATTTTTTCTGTTCATACCTGTAACGATTTCACTAACAAAAGCATCTTCGTTACCATCATTCGTATCTTCATCAGCAACGCCCTCACCAAAAAAGAAAGCCACATTAGTTGCGTTTGATACGGTATTGTAAAATCCTGTAATTCTAGATTTAAATTTAGGTGTACGGATGATATAACTAGCGTCTGCACTTACTATTTTTTCATTAGCAAGATCAATCGTTACATTGTTGTTGTAACGTGCATTTGCAAACGTATTTCTTAAGTTAGGAGCTTTCGTTAAAAAAGCACCATTAAAGTCTAGTAAATGACGACTAGATAATTTAAATGTTATTCCTCCTTTTAGTCCGTAGTTTTCAAAAGTAGGACGTTCGCTTTTTCCGAATGAATTAGAAGCATATTTTCCATTTTTATATAATCCTTCTCTTTCGTATTCAGATTTAGAGAAAGTTTGAGAAAAATAAAAATCAGCTTTTTTAAAGTTAAATTTAAATTGTGTAAAAGCGTCAACTACAGTAGCTCTTAAGTTATAATTATATCCAAAAATATCATTAAGATAAATTTTTTGATTAGGATTATTTAAGTCAAATTGAGCAAAATTTCCTTTTGAAACATAAAAAGGGTCAAAGTTTTCTGTGTATTTTGCACCTAAAAGATCTGTTACTACAGCATATTGATGTGATTTTAATTTTTTGAAATTTACACCAGCATTAATACTTATATTTTCAGAAATTTGAGAATTTAATATAGAATTTGCCGTGATTTGTGTGTCGTCGTTTCTTTGCTCAGTCAATAAGTAATAGGCTTTTCCAGCTACATTGTTGGGGTTTGTATTAGCATAATACATTTCATCCCAGTTAATTTGACCATTGTTTTTAAAATCAGCTAAAGCGTTTGCAGCTCTTGCGTAATCTGGAATCCATGCACCTGTATTTTCATTTGTTAAGTTTAGATAAGTGCTTGGCAACTTTTTGTAGTATGTAGGGTCAGGATTATTACCACCTGGATATTCTAGTCTTGCATTGGCAATAGAACCCGATTGAAATGCTAAATTAGTATTTAATCTCGTTTTGTCGTTAAATTTCCAGTAATGATTTAACATCATAATAGGCTCATTTATGATACGGTCTCTACTATTGCGTTTTTTTCCTTCTTGCCAACCCCAATATGAATTGTATTTATATCCTTTGATATCAGTTACCTCGTTCGTATTAGGAGAAGTTCTACCTCTTCTATTTTGAGCATAAATAGAAGTGAAGTTTAGAACATGTTTTTTACCAAATCTTTTTTCAACACTTGCAAATAATGAATTGGCCGCCATATCCGTTCCTTCAAAATGTCCTTCTTGAGCCCATCTTCTACTAGCAGATACAACAAAAGCCCACCCTTTACTGTCTAGACCAGAAGCATGAGTACCCATTGCTCTCCAGTTATAGTTAGTGTTAGTTCCTGAAAAAGAAACTCGTGTTCCAGGTCTGTATAAAGAAGCTCTAGTGTTTATTTCTTGAGTACCTAATATACTACCAAATGTATAGTCTGAAGCGGTACTTCCCATAGTGAATTCTTGATTTCTAGTGGCATCGTTAAGACCACCCCAGTTGCTCCATTGCGGGCGACCGTCAAATAATTTATTCATAGAAACACCATTTATCATAGTATTCCCGTATTCGTTATCTAATCCTCTAATTCTAAAACGAGCCCCTCCCCAGTTAAATGCAGCAGCTTGTTGATAAGTATCTCTTGTAGCCTGTAAAAGACCTGAAGTGCTTTCTGAACCGCTGTTGTCATCACTCAAATCATTTTCTGTTAAAGTAACTAAGCTTAATTGTTGTTCTTGATTTTGAGAATCATCTTCAAGAATAATTAGTCCTAAATCTAAAACTTGATTAGCTATAATTTCTAAAGATAGAAGCTGCTCTTTGTAGCCATCTCCTTTAATTTTTAAAAGTTGCTTGCCTACTGGAACACCTTTAATAGAAAATTTACCATCTGAGTTGGTTAACTGTGATAAATTAGTGTTTTCAATAGTAGTTACTACATTCTGTAGAGGCTTATTAGTTTTATAGTCAATAACCTTCCCTGAAAATCCTGTTGGTTGTTGTGCAAAAACTAAAACAGCCTGTAGTACCAATAAGGTACTAAAAACTAGTTTTTTCATAAATAAAATTAAAAATTAATTTACTTTTCCTATATTTAAATCGTTAAAAATAGGGTAACAAATGTATGACATTTGATATAATTATTTACTTTTGATGCGAAAATATTCTGTGTCTTAATGATTTTTTAATATAAAAGTATGAAATTTACTAAAATTACTTGTCTGTTTTTTATTATGTTAGCGATTGATGGTGTTGCGCAGACAAAAAGAGTAGCTGTTAACACAATAGCATTTTACAACTTAGAGAACTTCTTTGATACTGTAAATGATCCTAATACGAATGACGAAGACTTTGTTTACTCTCCTGAAAATTACGCAAAAAAAATAGATAACTTAGCTCGTGTTATTTCACAATTAGGAACAAGTGATAAGCAAACAAATGCACCTGTAGTATTAGGAGTCGCAGAAATTGAAAACCGTCGTGTCTTAGAAGATCTTATTAAACATCCCTTACTGATTAATTTAAATTACGGAATTGTGCATTTTGATTCCCCAGATCGTCGCGGTATAGATTGTGGATTTTTATATCAAAAAAAACATTTTAATCCAAGTAGTTATCAAAATTATCCTTTGATCATTTCAGAAGATCAACAAGATAGTAAAGCAAAAGATAAGGATAAAAATGAAGGAGATACTGATGAAAATATTGTAGATGTTAAAACGAAAAGAATTTATACAAGAGACCAAATTTTGATGACAGGTACTCTTGATGGCGAAGAAATGAGTTTTATAGTGAATCACTGGCCTTCACGCCGAGGAGGAGAAAAAGCAAGCAGTCCATTGCGTGAAGCTGCTGCGGCATTAAACAGAAAAATAATAGACTCCTTACAAACCGTTAATCCTAATGCGAAAATCTTTACAATGGGCGATTTAAATGACGGACCATTCAATAAGAGTGTTAAAGAAATTTTAGGAGCCAAAGGAGAAATAGAAGAAGTAAAACCACAAGGATTGTATAATCCAGCAGAAAAAATGTTGAAAAAAGGAATTGGAACCTTAGCACATCGTGACGCGTGGGATTTCTTTGATCAAATTATTTTTACAGAAGCCTTATTACCTCATAATAATGATTATTCAACATGGAAATATTGGAAAGCAGGTGTTTATAATAAATCATTTATGATCCAACAAACAGGACAATATAAAGGATATGCCCTTAGAAATACAAGTGAAGGGCCTGGTTTTTCAGATCACTTTCCTTCCTATATTTACTTAGTTAAAGAATTTTAAAAAATAAATCCCGAATAAACGGGATTTTTTTATTCATAATTTTATATAAAAAATGTCAGTGCAACAACCATTCAATTTAAATAAGTGGATAGAAGATAATCGTCATCTTTTAAAACCACCCGTAGCTAATAAAAATCTGTATGTTGATTCAGGTGATTATATTGTAATGATAGTGGGCGGGCCTAATGCTCGTAAAGATTATCATTATAACGAAACAGAAGAGTTGTTTTACCAAATAGAAGGAGAAATAACAATTTACATTCAAGAAAATGGTGAAAAAAAAGAAATCAGGCTAACCGAAGGAGATATGTATTTACATCCAGCTAAAATTCCCCATTCACCTAATCGAACAGAAGGTTCTATAGGTCTAGTAATAGAACGTAAAAGACCCCAAGGAACAGATGGTTTATTATGGTTTTGTGATAACTGTAACCAAAAACTACACGAGGTATATTTTAGCTTAAATGACATTGAAAAAGATTTTCTTACTCACTTTAAAGAATTTTATTCTTCCGTAGAAAAAAGAACCTGTACAAATTGTAGTCATGTTATGAAAACAGATCCTCGATTTGTTGAAGAATAATAATTACGGACTCAATTTTTTAGATAATAAATCATAAATTTGCATTCGATTTTAACAAAACTTGATAAAAAAGTTACAATGTCAACAATAACACAATCAGCAGTAGCTCAACAATTTGGAATTGTTGAAGCGTTAGAACAATTAGGCGTAAAAGAAATCAATTTAGGGACATCAACTGGATCTAATTGGTTTGCTAATGGTGAAATCATTGAATCATATTCACCTGTAGATGGTCAATTAATTGGAAAAGTACAAGCTTCTACAAAAGAAGATTATGAAAGAGTAATGGAAGCGGCTACTACCGCGTTTAAAACTTTTAAAATGATGCCCGCTCCTAAACGTGGAGAAATTGTACGTCAATTTGGAGAAAAATTAAGAAAATATAAAGAACCTCTAGGAAAACTTGTTTCTTATGAAATGGGTAAATCCTACCAAGAAGGTTTAGGAGAAGTGCAAGAAATGATTGATATCTGTGACTTTGCAGTGGGTCTTTCTCGTCAATTACATGGTTTAACAATGCACTCTGAGCGTTTTGGACATAGAATGTATGAGCAATATCATCCACTAGGAGTAGTAGGAATTATCTCTGCTTTTAACTTTCCAGTAGCGGTTTGGTCTTGGAATACAGCTTTAGCTTGGATTTGTGGAGACGTATGTGTATGGAAACCATCCGAAAAAACACCTTTATGTTCAATAGCTTGTCAAAATATTATTGCTGAAGTTTTAAAAGAAAATAATTTACCAGAAGGTATTTCTTGTATCATTAATGGTGATTATAAAGTGGGTGAATTAATGACACATGACAAAAGAGTCCCTTTAGTATCTGCTACAGGTTCAACTCGTATGGGGAAAATAGTTGCGCAAGCTTGTGCCGCACGTTTAGGAAATTCATTATTAGAATTAGGAGGAAATAATGCCATTATCGTTACTCCAGATGCGGATATTAAAATGACCGTAATAGGAGCTGTTTTTGGAGCTGTAGGTACTGCAGGCCAAAGATGTACTTCTACTCGTAGATTAATTATTCATGAGAATATTTATGATAAGGTAAAAGATGCTATCGTAGCAGCTTATGGTCAGTTAAGAATAGGGAACCCATTAGATCAAAACAACCATGTAGGACCACTTATTGATACAGATGCCGTTGAAGCATATAATAAAGCCTTAGAAAAAGTGGTAGCAGAAGGAGGAAATGTTATCGTTCCTGGTGGTGTATTAACAGGTGAAGGATATGAAAGCGGTTGCTATGTAAAACCAGCAATTGCCGAAGCTCAAAATCATTTTGAGATTGTTCAACACGAAACGTTTGCACCTGTATTATATTTATTAAAATACACAGGAGACGTAATGAATGCTATTGAAATTCAAAACGGTGTAGCACAAGGTTTGTCATCAGCTATTATGACAAATAATTTACGTGAAGCAGAAGCGTTCTTGTCACACGCGGGTTCTGATTGTGGTATTGCTAATGTAAATATTGGTACATCAGGAGCAGAAATTGGTGGCGCATTTGGTGGTGAAAAAGAAACAGGTGGGGGGCGTGAGTCTGGATCTGATGCTTGGAAAGTATACATGAGAAGACAAACAAATACAATTAATTATACAACTGATTTGCCTTTAGCACAAGGTATTAAATTTGATTTGTAAGATTTTATAAACTATGTTTAAAAAATTGTTGGAAAATGATTGTTTCAAAATTTTAAATATATTTAAACTTAGTTTTGATGATAATGAGCTCGGTATTTTATCGAGCTCATTTTTTTTAAATTAGATTTGAGTTTCTCGTTGTTCAATAACGTGTTGTATTATTGTATTTTAAGAGGTCTTATTCTGAAATAAGTTTATTTTTATAAAACTAAAATATAGAACGATATTCAGAAAGTGAATTTGGTATTTAGAAGAATTTAAAAGATTTATTTGTAATGCTTACTTATCTAGTTCCATAAATAAAATAAAAGAATAGCAGAAAAGAAACCTTTATAAAAAATGGTGCACAAGTGTTTAATTAATTATTTTTGTTCAGACAAAATGTCTTTTTGATTTTAAATTAAAATGATAAAATTGTCGGAAACTAATAATTAACTTATTTAGATACAACAGTAAAAGATAATATTATATTATTCTAAAAATAAAATTTAAATATATGAAATTTAATACAAAAACCATACATGGTGGTCAACAACATGATCCCAGTACAGGGGCTGTTATGCCTCCTGTTTATAATACCTCTACTTTTGCACAACATGATCCAGGTGTTCCAAATAATGGATATGAATATAGTAGAGCAGCAAATCCTACTCGTACAGCCCTAGAAAATGCCTTGGCAAGTATAGAAAACGGAACACGTGGATTAGCTTTTTCTTCTGGTTTAGCGGCTACTGACTGTGTTTTAAGAGGGTTAAAAGCAGGAGAAGAAGTAATTGCTATGGATGATTTATACGGTGGAACCTATCGTATGTTTACCCGTATTTATAAAGAATCAGGTATTAAGTTTCATTTTGTAGATATGAATGATCTACCAAAATTTGAATCATTAATTAATGAAAATACTCGTTTAGTTTGGGTAGAAACGCCTACTAATCCATTAATGAAATTGGCTGATATTAAGGCTATTGCAGATATAATTAAAAAGTATTCTAATATTCTTTTTGCTGTTGATAATACATTTGCAACACCTTATTTACAAAAGCCACTGGATTTAGGAGCGGATATCGTAATGCATTCAGCTACTAAATATCTAGGAGGACATTCAGACGTAATTGCTGGGGCTTTGATCGTAAAAGATGAAGCGTTAGGAAATCAATTGCATTTTCAACAATTTGCTACAGGAGCTACTTTAGGTCCTAATGATTCATTTTTAGTTTTAAGAGGAATTAAAACATTGCATTTACGTGTTCAACGTCACTGTGAAAATGGAGTTAAAATTGCTGAATTTTTAGTAGATCATCCCAAAGTTGAAAAAGTATATTATCCAGGTTTAGAAAACCATCCTTTTCATGAAGTAGCAAAAAAACAAATGATAGGAGGCTTTGGAGGGATGGTAACTTTTACATTCAAATCAGGAGCTAAGCAAGATGCTGTCGATTTTTTAAAGAAATTAAAGGTCTTTACTTTGGCAGAATCTTTAGGAGGTGTAGAATCATTAGCCAATCATCCAGCTCTTATGACACATGCTTCAATACCAGAAG
The DNA here is from genome assembly GCF_052828645.1 of Flavobacterium sp. TN-1. Taxonomy (NCBI): domain Bacteria; kingdom Pseudomonadati; phylum Bacteroidota; class Flavobacteriia; order Flavobacteriales; family Flavobacteriaceae; genus Flavobacterium; species Flavobacterium sp. TN-1. The sequence continues at coordinate 552,594 of NZ_CM128253.1, read as the reverse complement.
ATAAAAGAAAAGAAATAGGTATATCAGACGATTTAGTACGTTTGAGTGTGGGGGTTGAAGATATTCAAGATTTGATAGAAGATTTGCAACAAGCATTAGCATAAAAAAGCCCTTTCTAGGGCTTTTTTGTAATTCTTCTTAAAAATTTATTGTTAATTTAAATAATAGATATATCCAAAGTTTAACCAAACTAACCAATCATTGGCTTTGTTTTCAGGATATAATTTTTGGTTTGGGTTCAAACCGTCTACCCAGTTTGAATTAAAATATTGCCAACGTAAGTCAATTACTAAATCAGACATTAAATTTAATTTATATCGAGAACCCACACTTCCTACAATAGACCAAGTACTGCCAGAATCATTAGAAAAACCATGAGGTTTTCCGTCAGAAGGACTCCAGTATTTTGGAAAAATATTATTTTGATTTAAAAGAATCCCATCTCCATAAGAAGTTTTGACTTGAGGATTGAAAAAACTATACTGAGCACCTAAACTGATGTATGGTGCAAAACTTCCTGCATAAGCTGAAAAATCACGAATGCTCAAGGGGTAATATTCTAACTGAGCTCCAATATTGGTTATTGAAGAAGAACCTTCCATTGCATTTAATTGTCTACCACCAATAGAAGATTTATCTGCTAATTTGCCAAAATGATTTAGTTTGGTTTTGTTGTATGATAACTCAGCTCTTACTTTAAAGTGGTCATTAAAGTAGGTGTCATGTGTGTAACAATTACAATCTGAGCGGTAGGCAAAATTTAGATAGTATGCAAGCCCAATCCCTATTCCTGTATTTCCTGCGTCTGTTTCTAAATTATTGCGTTCCCCATAATCTGATTGAAAAGCAACAGGTCCGACCACCAATCCTAGCTCATTGGAAAAACCAGACTGAGCAAATAAATTAGAATTCGCCCCTAAAAGAAAAAATAAAATAAAATAATATATTTTCTGCATAAACTCATACTTTAGCTTGATTAGACAAATATATAAAAACATCACCCATTCTTTAGATAAAATATTAAAAATATTTAGAAAAAAGCTTGAATTTTATTAAATTTTTACTATGTAAATTATTCAGATAAATGTATATTTGCTCACCAAACAGAAAAACGTTTTTTATATTAAAACGAAAATAAAAGAATAAAATTATGTCGCAAAGTATCGAAGCTTTTGTTGAAGCAGTTGCAAAAAACAATCCAAACGAACCCGAATTCTTACAAGCTGTAAGAGAGGTTGCAGAAACAGTTATACCTTTTATTGAATTAAACCCTAAGTACCAAGGAAAAACATTATTAGAGCGTATGGTGGAGCCAGAGCGCGTAATTATGTTCCGAGTAGCGTGGGTAGATGATAAAGGTCAAACGCAAGTTAATAAAGGATATCGTATTCAAATGAATTCAGCTATCGGACCATACAAAGGAGGGTTACGTTTCCATCCTTCTGTAAACTTAAGTATTTTAAAATTCTTAGCTTTCGAACAAGTTTTTAAAAACTCTTTAACTACTTTACCAATGGGTGGTGGTAAAGGAGGTTCAAACTTTGATCCTAAAGGAAAATCAGATAACGAAATTATGCGTTTTTGCCAAGCATTCATGACAGAATTATCACGTCATATCGGTGCTGATACAGATGTTCCTGCAGGAGATATTGGTGTTGGAGGTCGTGAAGTAGGCTATATGTATGGTCAATACAAAAAATTACGTAACGAGTTCACAGGAGTATTAACAGGAAAAGGAATTACATTTGGAGGCTCATTAATCCGTCCTGAAGCTACAGGTTATGGTGATGTGTATTTTGCTCAAAATATGTTAGCTACTAGAAGCGAAAGCTTTGAAGGTAAAACAGTGGTAGTTTCTGGATCAGGTAATGTGGCTCAATATGCTATCGAAAAAGCAACTCAATTAGGAGCTAAAGTTGTTACAGCCTCTGACTCTTCTGGATATATTTATGATGCTGATGGTATTGATGCAGATAAATTAGCTTACATCATGGAAATTAAAAATGTAAGATACGGTAGAATTAATGAGTATGTAGCTAAATATCCAAACGCTAAATTCGTAGAAGGAAAACGTCCTTGGGAAGTAAAATGTGATATTGCATTACCATGTGCAACTCAAAACGAATTAAACGGAGAAGAAGCTCAATTATTAGTCAATAATGGATGTATTTGTGTAGCTGAAGGAGCTAATATGCCTTCTACTCCAGAAGCTGTTGAAATTTTTATCAAAAACAAAATTTTATTCGCTCCTGGGAAAGCTTCTAATGCAGGTGGTGTAGCTACTTCAGGTCTTGAAATGTCACAAAACTCTTTACGTTTAAGCTGGACTAGAGAAGAAGTAGACCAAAGATTACAACGTATTATGAGTGATATTCATGAAGCGTGTGTTACTTATGGTAAAGATGAATCTGGTTTTGTAGACTACGTAAAAGGCGCAAATATTGCTGGTTTCGTAAAAGTAGCAGATGCTATGTTAGCACAAGGAGTAGTATAATCCTAAATTATATATAATTTTAAGGCACTTGTTTTCAAGTGCCTTTTTTATTTATACAAAAATAAACTTGTTTTTAGAGTATATTTGTTGCAAGAAATCAGAAAGACATGAAAAATTGTACTGCATTTTTATTTATACTCTTAAACTTTTCTTGCGTTTTTGCTCAAGAACTCAACCCTTGGCAAGGCTATTATTCCTATAATGCAGTTAAAGATCTTGAATTAGTAGATAATAAAATACTAATAGCTGCTGATAATGCCTATTTTTTGTCTAATTTAGATACAAATCAAAATGAGAAAAAATCAACAATAGAAGGCCTTTCAGGAGATCCTATCACACAAATTCATTATAGTCCAACTTATAATAAAACCATTGTAGGGCATTCAACTGGGTTGGTTATTATTGTTAATGAAACAGATGGTTCTATGTTTTATTTAAAAGGAATAGAAGAAAAATCTAATATTTTAGCAAGTAAAAAAAGAATCAATCATTTTGAAGAATACAAAAACAAAATATACATATCAACAGGATACGGTATCACTGTTTTAGATATGGATCATTCCCAATTTGGAGATACATTTTTTATAGGCGCAGGAGGAACAGAGCAAGACATTGTTAGAACAACTATAATTCATGATACCATTTACGCAATTGTAAAATCAAATGGACTTTATGCAGCCAAGTTGAGTAATCCTTTTTTGATCGATTTTAATCAATGGACTATGGTACAACCAGGGAGTTGGTTTGGTTTAAAATCTACTAAAACAAAAAATATTTTATTATCAGAGACGGGAGCCATACATGAGTTGAAATCAAATAATTCGCTTTCCTATATAACCTCCGTTTTACAAAGTCCGAAAGATATTAATTACAATGAAGATAAATTAATTATAACGTCATCTAACTATATTGATATTTTTGATGAAAATGGCATTGTGATACAACAATTAATTTGGAGAGATCAATTTCAATCATTTTTTACAAACTCATCTTTTAAAAATAATAAAATTTATATAGGAACAGAAAGTAATGGTTTGTATTCGATGGATTTAAATAATCCTCAGGTTGTCATTAACTTAACACCAAGTTGCCCAGAAAAAAATCGTTTTTTTAGAATTAAAGCAACTAACGATATACTTTGGGGTGTTTTTGGAGGGTATAACAGACAATATAATCCTTATGGGTATTGTTGTGGAGGACCTAGTAAATCTGGACTTAGTGTTTATTCTAATGAAAAATGGATAAACCTGCCATATAAAGATCTATTAGAAGCAAGAGCTCTTTCAAGTATTGCTTTTAATCCCAAAAATAAAAACGAAGTATTTGTAGGTTCCTTTTTTAGCGGATTACTAAAATTAGATAATCTTACTCCCACTAAATTATATAATAAAGAAAATACTCCACTAAAAGATGAATTAATTGCTAACGTCCTTCTTGTAAATACACCTAACTTTGATTTGAATGGAAACTTATGGATCACGAGTAGTAGAGCAGAAAATGCACTCTTTAGCCTTGATAAAAATAATAATTGGAAAGACTATTCATTCAAAAATATTTCTGTAAACCCTAAAGAAGAAAATTTTTCTTCAATGAAAATTGATAAAAATGGGACTAAATGGTTAGGAACACTAAAAACAGGAGTAATAGGATTTAATGAAAAATTAAATAAAAATATAATTATTAATAATGTTAAAGGAAAAGGAAGCCTACCAGATAACGATATTCGCTCTTTAGCCCTCGACAACAATAATCAATTATGGATTGGTACCTTTAATGGTTTGCGTTATTTATCAAATACTAATTCTTTTTTGACAGATACTAACTTAGATACAAAACCAATTATTTTATTGGAAGACGGTACGGCTCAAGAACTTTTTTATCAATCTAATATTTTAGATATAGAAGTAGATGGAGCAAATAATAAATGGGTTTCGGTTGAAGAATCAGGTGTTTTTTTAATTTCCCCAGATGGACAACAAACAAAATTACATTTTACAAAAGAAAATTCACCTTTACCTAGTAATATAATAGATGATATTGAAATAGATCAAACAACAGGTAAAGTCTATTTTGCAACTAATAATGGGACTGTTTCATATCAAAGTTTAGCTACTGTAGGTGCTAAAGATTATTCAAACACCTATATTTATCCTAATCCCTATAGACCAGAACATAAAGGAATGGTTAAAATTACAGGATTAAAAGATAAAAGTAATGTTAAAATTACGGATATAGAAGGGAATCTAGTTTTTGAAAACATTTCACAAGGAGGTACTATTGAGTGGGATACCCTGTCTTTTGCTAAAACGAAAGTATCATCAGGTGTTTATGTAGTGTTAGTTTCAGATCAAGAAGGAGAAGAAACCGTTGTTAAAAAGCTTTTAATTATTCGATAAATATAGATGCTAAGAAAAAATAGTATTAACTTCCTTCGTTTTTTAATGGCCAATATAATCATGCTGGCTCATTTAGCAGAGCTAACAAAGGATAAATCATTGTATTTTTTAAGTTGTTTTTGTAAATCCAATTTAGCGGTTAGTGGTTTTTTTGTCCTAAGTGGCTTTTTAGTCACTAAAAGCCTAGTAAATACCCCCAATTTAAAAATGTATTTTCTAAAAAGGGCAAAACGTATTTTACCAGCATACATTACAGTAATAATTCTTTCTGTAGTAATTTTATCGGCTCTTTCCACTCTTTCTTATCAAGATTATTTTAGTGATAAGATGACGTGTCGTTATTTTTTTTGGAATCTATTTTTTTTAAATTTCATAGAACCCTGCCTTCCAGGTGTATTTGCTGAAAATCCGATTCCTTTTATAAATGGCTCTCTGTGGACTATGAAAATAGAAGAAGGTTTTTATATTATATTACCTATCTTATTCTATTTAATCAACAAATTTAAAAATAAAAACAAAGTCTTAGCCTTTTTTTACCTAGCTTCTATTTTATATTCTTATGTAATGTTAGAATTGTTTCATTTACCATTATTTGAAAAACAACTCCCAGGAAAATTAGCTTATTTTATTATTGGCATCTATATTTATCTCAACTTTAATTTTTTTATTAAAAACAAGTGGAAGTTTCTAACAGGAGCGTGGTTTTTATTTTTAGTTCAAATATATGGTTTGAATATGGATCTCTTTTTTCCTTTTGTGTTAGGTGTTACAGTGTTGTTTTTTGCTTATTCGCTTCCTTTTTTTAATAACTTTAGTTCAAAAGCTGATTATACGTATGGCATCTATCTCTATCATTTTCCCATAATACAACTGTTTGTATATTTTGAATATTTTAAAAAATACAATCCTTTCTTTGTAAGTTTAATAATGATTTTATTAACCTATATAATTGCCTATTTTTCATGGCATTTAATTGAAAAACGTTTTTTAAACCGTAAATGATTTTATGCTAACAAAAACTAAAGCAATCGTTTTAAGCACTATTCGCTATCAAGAAAAATCCCTGATAGTAAAATGTTTTACACAAAGTCAAGGTGTAGTTTCTTATTTTGTACCTTCTGCTTTTTCTAACAAAAAAAATAGTCAACGTATTGCGTACTTTCAACCTCTAACTATTCTTGAAATTGAGGTTAATCATAAAAACAAAGGAGGGTTGAAATATTTTAAAGAAGTTAAAGTAGCAGTTCCTTATCATACTATCCCTTTTGATGTTGTTAAAAGTACTATTGCCTTATTTTTATCCGAAATTTTGCATTATGTAATTAAAGAAGAAGAAAAAAACGAATCCCTTTATTTATTTTTAGAAACTGCCATGACATGGTTGGATACCCATGATCATGCAGTCAATTTTCATCTTAACTTTTTAATAGAATTAACTAAATTTTTAGGTTTTTATCCAGATCTAACGAATGCTGATTTTCCCTTTTTTGATTTGAATGAAGGTTGTTTTGTTTTAGAAGCTACTTCTTCTGTTATAGATGAGGAAATCTCTCAGATTTTAAAACTTTTTATGTCTTCAAGTTTTGATGATACTGCCAATTTTAAATTAGATTATTTAAAACGTCAAAGGCTTTTAGAAGTTCTTTTAGATTTTTATGCCTTACATATAGAAAATTTCAAAAAGCCTTATTCATTAGAGGTTTTAAAAGAGTTTTACCATGCCTGACAATATTTAATTACTAGAATAAATAAAAACCCTGGCTGTAGTACCACTAATATTATGCTCAATCCGATAACCTGCACCACTTGGAGCGTCGGCTTTTATATTTATTCGTAAGGTATAGGTGCCAGGTGTGATAACTGTAATATTTCCTGATAAGTTGGAGTAATGAGTTTCCTTCAAACGATTTCCTCCACTAAAAAAAACAGTTTCATGTGCAATTGTATTGTCACTCCCAGTATTTAAAATACATTCATAGGTTAGAACTCTAGTAGAAGCATGATAAGCAGGTGGGTTGCTTGTAATGGTGTTATCACAAAGACGATAAGGAATTAAACAACTGATTTGTAATACCTGATTAGCCACACTTGTAGTTACAGTAGCACTATACAAAGTGTTAGTAGTTTGTGTATCGCTTGTTATATTCGTATCCAAAGTAAAAGAAGGTTCTAAGGAAGTGAATAATTTAGTTGGTCTGTCTGCTTTTGCCAGATTTCCTAGTGCATCTGCTACGACAAAATAAGGATAGGTAGTGCTGTTAGAACCATCATTTAAAGTTCTAATCCTCGTCGTTCCATTAACATCTAAAGTTGCTGTTGGTGTGTCTGTTCCAATTCCAACTTGTGCTATCGAAAAATTAGAAACCAAAATAATAATTGTTTTTATAATATTTTTCATGTCTCTTAATTTACTGAGGTTAGTTTTAAATAATTTGTTTTTCCCACAGTAGTAGGATTATAGTTTATTCTAAATGAAGATCCGTTAATACAATTAGTCTCTACACGAACCGTAATTGTATATGTACCCAGTGTAGGTAATGAAATCTGAGAACTCAAATTAGTACCATAAATTCCAGTTTCTTTGAAACTTCCACTTAGATATTGAGTTTTTGCTGCAATTAATTTATTGGTATAAGAGCCCCCATTTAGGTAAATAAAAGTCTTTACAACACGAGTATCCGCGCTAAAAATTAAAGGTGTTCCGTTGTGCCCAGGTGGAGTAGTTGATGCAAACGCAGATATTCTAAAAGGAAGGTCTAAATTAACGTCAACAACTTGATTGGGTTTTATAGTAGTAAAATTTTGTGTAATCATATCAAAACCTGCCGTACTTGTCGTATTCCAATAATATACCGCTAAAGTAGATAAAACATCTAAAAAAACATGCCCGTCAGTATAGGCTCCTCCATCCGTTAGTACCGTATTGGAGCTATTAGTTACCAATGTTTTTGAATAAGTATTCGCATTATTTCCATCAGGTAAGTTCTCTATTCTTAGATTACCATTAATATCTAACGTTTCGGTAGGAGTTGTGGTGTTAATCCCAACGTTTGATTGAGCGTAGGAAATGATTGTGCACAACCAAAGAAAAAAGGGTATATTTTTTTTCATCATTTAGGAGCTCATTAAGGATGAACGTAAAAATACATTTTTTTTTAATTTTTTAGACTAATAATTATTTTATTTGTTGTATTAAATATGTCTTTTTTTTTTGCTATTGATTTATAAATCATTACATTCGCCGATTGATTTTTAATAGAATATAACGATATGAATTTCAACGAATACAAAGGACTTAACTTGCCAACAGTGGCCTCTGAAGTACTTGATTTTTGGAAAAAAAACAATGTCTTTGAACAATCGGTAACTTCACGTGACGGAGCTACCCCGTATGTGTTTTTTGAAGGACCTCCTTCAGCAAACGGTTTACCGGGTATTCATCACGTAATGGCACGTGCGATTAAGGATATTTTTTGTCGTTATAAAACTCAAAAAGGGTTCCAAGTAAAGCGTAAAGCGGGTTGGGATACGCACGGACTTCCTGTAGAATTGGGAACCGAAAAAGAATTAGGTATCACCAAAGAAGATATTGGAAAAACCATTACGGTAACTGAATACAACGAAGCATGTAAACGTACCGTGATGCGTTATACCGATGTTTGGAATGACCTTACTGAAAAAATGGGGTATTGGGTAGATATGGAAGACCCGTATGTAACCTATAAATCCAAATACATGGAATCAGTTTGGTGGTTGCTAAAACAAATCTATACTAAAGATTTATTATACAAAGGCTACACGATTCAGCCGTATTCACCAAAAGCAGGAACAGGATTATCTTCCCACGAAGTAAACCAACCAGGTTCGTACCGTGATGTAACTGATACTACGATAGTAGCGCAATTCAAGAGCCTCACCCCAGCCCTCTCCGAAGGAGAGGGAGCCAACAGTGTGGCTAAAGCGTTTCGCATCTCTCCTCCTTCGGGGGAGTTGGAGGGGGTCTTCTTCCTAGCTTGGACGACTACGCCTTGGACGTTACCAAGTAATACTGCTCTTACCGTTGGTCCTAAAATTGATTATGTTTTAGTAAAAACCTTCAATCAATACACGTTTGAACCAGTTAATGTGATATTAGCTAAAAACTTGGTTTCAAAACAATTTGATAAAAAATATAAGTCGGTAGAAACTAATGATGAATTTAAAGCATTAGAAGACAAGTTTCTACATGTTCCCCCTTCGGGGGCTAGGGGGCTAATCCCTTACCAAATTTTAGCGGAATGTAAAGGTACAGATTTAGTTGGAATCAAATACGAACAATTATTGCCTTGGGCATTACCATACCAAACGCCTGAAAACGCGTTCCGAGTAATTGCAGGTGATTTCGTTACTACCGAAGATGGTACAGGTATCGTGCATACGGCACCTACCTTTGGTGCTGATGATGCTAAAGTAGCAAAAGAAGCAACTCCTGAAGTACCACCGATGTTGGTGTTAGACGAAAACGGAAATCCAGTTCCTTTAGTGGATTTACAAGGTAAATTTGTAGCACAATTAGGAGAATTCGCTGGTAAATACGTTAAAAATGAATATTACAATGAAGGCGAAGCCCCTGAAAAATCCGTAGATGTAGAAATCGCAATTTTATTAAAGGAGCAAAACAAAGCCTTCAAAGTAGAAAAATATGTTCACAGTTACCCACATTGTTGGAGAACTGATAAACCCATTTTATACTATCCATTAGACTCTTGGTTTATCAAAGTAACGGAGGTGAAAGAAAGAATGTTTGACTTAAACGAAACCATCAACTGGAAGCCAAAAGCTACGGGTGAAGGACGTTTTGGAAATTGGTTGAAAAATGCTAACGACTGGAATCTTTCACGTTCGCGTTATTGGGGAATTCCATTGCCTATCTGGAGAACGGAAGACAAAACAGAGGAAATCTGCATAGGCTCAGTGGAAGAATTGTTCAATGAAATTGAAAAAGCAGTATCAGCTGGCGTAATGACCGAAAATCCATATAAAGGTTTTCAAATAGGAAATATGGAAAAAACCAATTACGACTTAGTTGACTTACATAAAAATGTAGTAGATACTATCGTTTTAGTTTCTCCATCTGGTAAACCAATGAATCGCGAAACAGATTTAATTGATGTATGGTTCGATTCAGGTGCAATGCCTTATGCACAATGGCATTATCCATTTGAAAACAAAGAATTGATAGACGGAAACCAATCCTTCCCCGCTGATTTTATTGCAGAAGGAGTTGACCAAACACGTGGATGGTTCTATACGTTACATGCTATCGGAACTTTGGTTTTTGATAAAGTAGCTTATAAAAATGTAGTTTCTAACGGATTGGTATTAGACAAAAACGGACAAAAAATGTCGAAACGTCTAGGAAATGCTGTAGACCCATTTGAAACTTTAAAAGAATATGGTCCTGATGCGACGCGTTGGTATATGATTTCCAATGCAAATCCTTGGGATAACCTGAAATTTGATATTGAAGGAGTAGCAGAAGTACGTCGTAAGTTTTTCGGAACATTATACAATACCTATTCATTCTTTGCGTTATATGCTAACATTGATGGATTTGCTTACAAAGAAACAGAAATACCTTTGGAAGAAAGACCAGAAATTGATCGTTGGATTTTATCGGAATTGCATACGCTAATTCAAACGGTTGATGAAGCTTATGCAGATTACGAACCAACGAAAGCGGCTCGTGTGATTTCTGATTTTGTTCAGGAAAATTTAAGTAACTGGTATGTACGTTTATGTCGTCGTAGATTCTGGAAAGGTGATTACGGAACAGATAAAATCGCGGCGTACCAAACTTTATATACTTGTTTAGAAACAGTAGCTAAATTAGCAGCGCCTATTGCACCGTTCTTTATGGACCGCTTGTATAAAGATTTAAATGCAGCGACTCAAAAAGAAACTTTTGATAGCGTACACCTTGCTAACTTCCCAGTTTACCTTGAAAACTGTGTTGATAAATCGCTAGAAAGCAAGATGTTGAAAGCGCAAACCGTTTCTTCTTTAGTATTGTCTTTACGTAAAAAAGAAATGATAAAAGTACGTCAGCCGCTTCAAAAAGTAATGATACCTGTGTTAGACGAAGTACAACGTACAGAAATCGAAGCAGTGTCTGATTTGATTAAGGCAGAAGTAAATGTAAAAGAAATTGAATTACTTGATGATGCTTCAGGTATTTTAGTAAAGCAAATCAAGCCTAATTTTAAAGCATTAGGACCTCGTTTTGGAAAAGATATGGGGGCAGTTGCAAAAGAAATTCAAGGTTTTTCACAAGAACAAATTGCAGAAATTGAAAGAAAAGGAGAAATAAACGTTGCTGTTTCTGGAAATACTACTACTTTGACAATTCAAGATGTAGAAATTACATCTCAAGATATTGAAGGTTGGTTGGTAGCAAATGCAGGAGGAATTACAGTTGCTTTAGATATCACTATTTCAGATGAATTAAAAAAAGAAGGAATTGCGCGTGAATTGGTTAATCGTATTCAAAATATTCGTAAAGATTCTGGCTTTGAAGTAACCGATAAAATTAAAGTTACAATGATGACTCAAAATGAAATAGAACGTGCTGTAACAGATAATTTAGAATACATTCAAACAGAAACCTTAACAGAACAATTGATCTTTGCTGAAAATATAGAAAACGGCACAGAAATTGAATTTGATAATCTCAAAACAAAAATTTATATAACAAAATAAACAACGTTTATAAAAAACAAACTAAACTAGATATTAACCAAAAAACGCATTAAATTATGGTGGAAGAACAAATTAGATATTCGGATTCAGATTTAGCGGAATTTAAGGAGTTAATCCAGACTAAATTAGAAAAGGCCAAAGCCGACCTAGAACTTATAAAAAGTGCTTATTTAAATGATTTGAATAATGGTACTGATGATACCTCTCCTACATTCAAAGCATTTGAAGAAGGAAGCGAAACTATGAGTAAAGAAGCTAACTCCCAACTGGCTACCCGTCAAGAAAAATTCATAAGAGATTTGAAAAATGCCTTAATTCGCATTGAAAATAAAACCTATGGAATTTGTAAAGTAACGGGTAAATTAATTGCAAAAGAACGCTTAAAATTAGTTCCACATGCTACGATGAGTATCGAAGCTAAAAATTCGCAAAAATAAAATAGAGAAAACAATTTGCAAAACGCTCTTGAAAAAGGAGCGTTTTTTATCTTATTTAAGTTTCCTTAAATTATATTACAATATTCCTTATTTTTGCTCATCAAAAATTTAAAAATGAATCTAAAAAAAGCCTATTTAATAGTTTTCCTAGTTTTATTAATAGATCAAATATCAAAAATATATGTAAAAACAAACTTCATGTTGCATGAAGAAGTTGTTATAGCTAAATGGTTTAAATTCCTTTTTGTAGAAAATGAAGGAATGGCATGGGGGGTTGAGCTACCTGGTATCTATGGTAAATTAATTCTTACAACTTTTAGGATTTTTGCAGTATTTGGAATTGGTTATTGGTTGTGGCAGTCTGTAAAAGAAAAAGCGTCTAGTTTATTAATTGTAGCCATTTCGCTAATTTTAGCAGGTGCTTTTGGTAATATATTAGACTCTGTTTTTTATGGTGTTATTTTTGATCATAGTGAAGGACAATTGGCAACAACTTTTTCAGATAAGCCTTATGGAACTTGGTTGTATGGGAAAGTTGTTGATATGTTTTATTTTCCTATTTGGCAAGGTGAATTACCATCATGGTTGCCTGTTTTTGGAGGTAAGTACTTCACCTTTTTCAATGCGATCTTTAATGTAGCAGATATTGCGATCTCTACTGGAGTAGGTATATTGATTGTTTTTAACAAAAAAGTATTTGGAAAATAATAATATCTTAAAAATTTTATTACTGGCTCCTTATGGGGCTTTTTTTATATAAGCATATTGGCTACCAGTTGAAAACTTTATAAAAAAGTTGAACGGACTATTTCTCATTCCGGATTAGAAATTAAAGAATAATATTAAGTTTTAGCATCAACTCAAATCTCGTGGTAAAAATTTGCTACGGATAAAAATAACTTTAGATCGTAAAAAAACAGTCATTTTTCCTCAAAGCAATAAAAACCATGTCTGTGAAACAAAAATTCCGTATATCTTGATCTTCTTTGTTTTTTGAAAAATATTTAATAAATTCTTTTAAAACCCATAGAAATATAGATTATCTCTAGAAATCACAGAGATAATCTATATTGAATTTTTATCAATATTATATCTCGTTATTGCTTAAATAAATTGATTTAATAATGTGTTTAAAAAAAACAATTTAATTAAGTGAGACTAAAATTAATTTAAATAAAATAGACTAGTGCTTTCTTTTTTATTGTTTTATAATCAATTTGCTTGATATGAATGCTTTCGGACTTTTGATTAGTAATTTATGAGTTTATTAAAATTATTTATCGTTTTCTTCTTCATAAAAAAGATCGACTGAAAGTGCTTTTAGTTGTGATGCCATAACAGCTAATTGATCACAACGCTCGTTTTGTGGGTGATTATTATGTCCTTTAACCCATTGAAAATCTACCTGATGCTGACGGTAGATTTTTAAAAAACGTTGCCACAAATCTGGGTTTTTCTTTCCTTTAAAACCTGTTTTTTCCCAACCAATTACCCATTTTTTTTCTACTGCATCTACCACATATTTAGAATCCGAAATTATTAAAACTTTCATGTTAGGCTGTTTTAATTTTTCAAGTCCTACGATAGCTGCCAATAACTCCATTCGGTTATTAGTGGTTAGGCGAAACCCTTCAAAAAATTCTTTCTTATAGAGTGTTCCTACAAGTTCCATAACTACCCCGTACCCTCCAGGACCAGGGTTTCCTTTTGCAGCTCCATCAGTATAAATATGAACTTGGTATGGCATTTGTATGTGTTTTATGAGTTAAAAATTTAAAAGTTTTTCTATTTCAACGGAGAAATAAGTATGCTCTAATAAATGAACCGCCATGGCTATTTTTTCTGCGTTTTCGTAATTTTCTATATTTGTAGAATATTGTGCAATAATAGCTCCTTCATCATAATGTTCATTTACATAATGAATTGTAATACCCGTTTCTTTTTCTTTATTTTTTAAAACAGCTTCGTGCACGTTCATTCCGTACATTCCTTTGCCTCCATACTTAGGTAAAAGAGCAGGATGTATATTAATAACTTGATTTGGGTAAGCATTGATAATGTTCTCGGGAAATTTTAATAAAAAGCCAGCTAATACAATTAAATCAGGCTTTAATTCTTTTAATTCTTTTAGAACAAATCCTGTGTTTAGCTCTTCTTTGGTAAAAATAGAAGTTGGGATTTTATGATTTTTAGCTCGGTCTAAGACTTTGGCTTTTGGATTGTTTGAATAAACTTGTACCACATTTATTTTAGAACTATTTTTAAAATATAAGATGATTTTTTCAGCATTAGATCCTGAGCCAGAAGCAAATATTGCAATTTTTTTCATGATTTTGTAAGTGTTGTTATCGTAGTAAAAATATGCTTTAAGAAAAATAAAAGCATTTAAAAATGCAAAAAAAAGAATAATTCATGAGAAATAATGAAAAACAATCTTCTTTGTAAAATTAATTTTATAATTTCGTGACTAGATTTATGAAACAAAAAAGGAGGAATTAAATTATTTTTTTATTTTTGCCAACTAATTAAAATTTAAAATTAAAGATTATGTCAGACATTGCATCAAGAGTAAAAGCGATTATCGTGGACAAGTTAGGTGTTGACGAGAACGAAGTAGTTTCTGAAGCAAGCTTCACTAACGATTTAGGAGCTGATTCATTAGACACTGTTGAGCTAATCATGGAATTCGAAAAAGAATTTGATATTCAAATTCCAGATGACCAAGCTGAAAACATTGCTACTGTAGGTCAAGCTATCTCTTACATCGAAGAAGCTAAAAAATAATAAATAATGGCATCTGTAAGTAAAAAAGCTTACAGATGTTCTTATTTTTTACTGTCTTTATCAAAATCTTTTTTAGATTTGTACAAACATTGATTGTATTACAATCATATAGCATATTCTGTAATACCCATTGTTTCTTTTAGTTATTATTAAAAGTGCTTTGGGGTTTTTTATATTAAAACAAAACCAGCTAAACTATGCAATTAAAGCGAGTAGTAGTAACCGGATTAGGAGCTTTAACTCCTATTGGAAATAACCTTCAAGAATACTGGGAAGGTCTAATTAATGGAAGAAGCGGTGCGGCTCCCATTACTTATTATGACACAGAAAAACACAAAACAAAATTTGCTTGTGAAGTAAAAAACTTTAAAGTAGAGGAGTTTATTGATAGAAAAGAAGCTAGAAGAATGGATAAATTTGCTCAATATGCCATTGTAGCAAGTGATGAAGCCATTAAAGACTCTGGTTTAGAATTAGATAAAATTAATAAATATCGTGTTGGAGTTATTTGGGGAGCGGGAATTGGAGGACTAGAAACTTTTCAAGAAGAAGTACTTAGTTATGCCAAAGGAGACGGTACGCCGCGTTTTAATCCTTTCTTTATCCCTAAAATGATTGCTGATATTGCTCCAGGACATATCTCTATGCGTAATGGATTTATGGGGCCTAACTATACCACAGTTTCTGCTTGCGCCTCTTCAGCTAACGCTTTAGTTGATGCTTTCAATTACATTCGTTTAGGTATGTGTGATGTAATCGTTTCAGGAGGATCTGAAGCAGCTGTTACTATTGCAGGTATGGGAGGTTTCAATTCAATGCAGGCATTATCAACAAGAAATGAAAGTCCTGAGACAGCTTCTAGACCTTTTGATGCTACTCGTGACGGATTTGTGTTAGGAGAAGGAGCAGGAGCATTGGTATTAGAAGAATATGAACATGCAAAGGCGCGTGGTGCAAAAATTTACTGTGAAGTAGGAGGATGCGGAATGTCTTCGGATGCGTATCACTTAACAGCTCCTCATCCAGAAGGAATTGGCGTTATAGCGGTAATGAATAATACATTACAAGATGCAGGTTTAAGACCAGAAGATGTAGATCATATTAATACGCATGGTACTTCTACTCCTCTTGGAGATGTAGCTGAATTAAAAGCAATCAGTTCTGTTTTTGGGCAACACGCTAAAAACATTAATATTAATTCAACTAAATCTATGACAGGGCACTTATTAGGTGCTGCAGGAGCTATTGAAGCGATAGCTTCTATTTTAGCAATTAAAAATGGTATTATTCCTCCTACAATTAACCATACAGTAGTAGATGAAAATATTGATCCAAACCTAAACCTTACTTTAAATAAAGCTCAAAAACGGGATATAAAAGTGGCTATGAGTAATACTTTTGGTTTTGGAGGTCATAATGCGTGTGTTTTATTTAAAAAAGTAGAGTAATTCTATCTTATGAGAATTATTAATAGAATATTTAAAAAAAACCGTTTTCAGAATCCTGAAGACGGGATTTTTTTTAAAAAAATGACTTATATTTTAGGTTTTAAACCTGATAATATAGAACATTATCGTCGTGCTTTTACTCATAGATCTATGAATAAAACAGATGAAAAGGGATACCCAATAAATTATGAACGACTTGAATTTTTAGGAGATGCTATGTTGGGTTCTGTAATAGCAGCTCATCTATTTAGTAAAGTTCCTAATGGTGACGAGGGATACTTAACTAAAATGCGTTCTAAAATTGTTTCGCGAGATCATTTGAATGAATTAGGAAAAGATTTTAAACTAATTGATTTTGTTGAAACCAAAGTTTCAGCACAGCATTTTGGAGAAAATGTACACGGAAATATTTTTGAAGCTTTTATTGGGGCAATATATCTGGACAAAGGATTTGAATGTTGTGAAGAATTCATCCAAAAAAAAATTATAAAACCTTATGTAGATATTGATCGATTAGAAGGAAAAGTAATAAGTTACAAAAGCCTTTTCATTGAGTGGTGTCAAAAAGAGAAAAAAACATTTCATTATGAAACGTATGATGATAATGCTGCTGGAAATGTAAAATATTTTGCGGTAAAATTACACTTAAACGGAGAAGTCATAACCAAGGCTCGCGCTACTTCTAAAAAGAAAGCAGAAGAAATAGCTTCTAAAAGGGCTTATTTTGTTTTTCAATCACAAATTAATCATAAGTAGATCTTTTTACTTTGAGAATATTATTGATTGTATTTCATTTTTCGTAATACTCTTAAAGCCTCTTTAAAAGTAATATAGACTTTCTGGTAATGTTTTAAAAAAGGTTTAGATGCAATGAGTTTTTGTTTAGCATCTTCAAACCCATTTAAATAACAAAGCATTAGAGTATGGGGTAGATTTTCAAGATCTTTTAAATCTTTATTCGTAAGAGGTATTTCTTTACTTAGTTTTTCTAGCAATAATAGATTTGTTTTATAAACATGATGTAATAGTTTTTTGTTGAATTGAGGAGGCTCAAATACAACCTCGTTCTCTATTTTGTAATACCCATTATCAAAAAAAGAAATATTAACCTTTTCAAGAGGGTAATAGCTCGTTTTATCGTTAATGCCCAATTGTATAAATTCAGTAATCATAAAATTGTTTTCTGAATATTCAATTGTAACTTCATCTAATGCAGAATAAAAAAGTTTAATCTGTTCATTAATTAACTCAATATCTACTCTAGAAAAATAAGTTTTGTCTTTCCATTCTTTTTTGTTGCCTGCCCAACACACAATAAAAAGTTCTTTAAAAACTTTATATTGTGTTTCCATATCTTTATGCCTAACATTTATGAAATCTAAAACAGACTCTAGAGTGTGTTCAACACTATTTCTAGAATTATTTTCAATACTAATAACCGTTTGTGTATTTTGTTTGCTATAGGGGATTTTGTCATGTGTAGGAACTGTATTACTTCCAATTCTTTTAAATGTACTTCCCAGCTCTATAGTGTTTATACTTTTTTTAAAATAAGATACCTTATGATTTGGCTTAATGGTAACTAATCCTACTACTTTTTCTTTTGGTAAATTGGGGAAAGGAATGTTTTCATATTGTATTTTCGGTGGATTTTGAAGAAACGCATTTACTAAATTCTGGATTCGACTGTCATCAAAAAAATCATCTCCTACAATTTCATTACTTTCATCTTCAACTCCTATAACAAGATAAGAATTATTGTTAGGATTAGAATTAGATAGGGCACAAATGTGTTTTAGAAATTTAGCTTTCCCTTCTTGATTGTGAAGGTTAAGTTGTCTTTTTTTATCGTAAAAGCTGTTCTCATCATTATGAGCTAACAAGTTTTTTATAAGAAGTCGTTTATTAATCATTTCTTTAAATTCCCAAAAGTTACTTAAAAATAATAAAAAGCTTTCATAAAATGAGTCTTAATAAGGGATAAAAGAAAATATTTAACTGATTGTTAACACCCTAAAATCAATTAAATTTTCAATTTGCATCATATTGAATAAGATATTAATTTCACGACTTTAAAAAAACAATCGATGGAAGAGAATACGACCACTTTAGATATTAGAGTAATTAATGAAAAAATAGAAAGAGAAAGCGCTTTTATTGATCTATTAACGATGGAGATGAATAAAGTTATTGTTGGGCAAAAACACATGGTAGAGCGTTTGTTGATAGGTCTTTTAGGACAAGGACATATTTTACTAGAAGGAGTTCCAGGATTAGCAAAAACTTTAGCAATAAACACATTATCACAAGCTGTTTATGGTAGTTTTAGTCGCATTCAATTTACGCCTGATTTGTTACCAGCAGATGTGGTAGGAACTATGATATACAATATTAAGGATGATGCTTTTTCTATTAAAAAAGGTCCCGTTTTTGCTAACTTCGTTTTAGCAGATGAGATTAACCGAGCTCCTGCAAAGGTTCAATCAGCTTTGTTAGAGGCAATGCAAGAAAAGCAAGTAACAATTGGCGATAGTACCTTTAAATTAGATAAACCCTTTTTAGTATTAGCTACACAAAACCCAGTAGAACAAGAAGGAACATATCCGTTGCCAGAAGCACAGGTAGATCGTTTTATGTTAAAAACAGTAATAGACTATCCTAAAATGGAAGAAGAAAGAATGGTTATTCGTCAAAACTTAAATGGAGGTTTTGATAAAGTAAAACCAGTGGTTTCTATAGAACAGATACTTCGTGCTCAAGAAGCCGTTCGAGAAGTATATATGGACGAAAAAATCGAGAAATACATTTTAGATATTATTTTTGCAACACGCTATCCTGAAAAATATAAACTAGAATCATTAAAACCTTTAATTAGTTTTGGGGCTTCACCACGCGGTAGTATTAATTTAGCTGTGGCAGCTAAATGTTATGCTTTTATCAAACGCAGAGGATATGTTATTCCAGAAGACGTTCGAGCTGTTGTACATGACGTATTACGTCATCGTATAGGTATTACTTATGAAGCAGAAGCCGAAAATGTAACTTCTGTAGATATTATTAATAAAATTGTAAATGAGATAGAAGTACCATAGAAAGTAAAAAGTATATGTAATTCCACAACAAATGGTTATTACTTATTGTTTATTGCCTATTACTTAAAAAATGGAAACAAAAGACTTACTTAAAAAAGTTCGAAAAATAGAAATTAAGACCCGAAGACTCAGTGATCATATCTTCTCGGGAGAGTACCATACTTCCTTTAAAGGAAGAGGAATGACCTTTTCTGAGGTACGCCAATATCAGTATGGAGATGATGTACGTGCAATTGATTGGAATGTAACTGCTCGATACAAAGAACCTTATGTGAAAGTTTTTGAAGAAGAGCGAGAATTAACCATGATGTTAGTAGTGGATATTTCAGGATCAGAAAGTTTTGGAACAAAAAAACAGCTAAAAAGTGAAATTGTAACCGAAATAGCGGCAACTTTAGCTTTTTCTGCAACCCAAAATAATGATAAAATAGGATTAATCCTATTTTCTGATCAGATAGAACTCTATATTCCACCTAAAAAAGGAAAGTCACATGTATTACGCATTATTCGTGAATTAATTGAATTTGAACCCAAAAGTAAACAAACTAATATTGGAAATGCTCTAGAATTTCTTTCCGCAACCCAAAAGAAAAAAGCGATTGTATTCATGATTTCAGATTTTATAACAGATGATAATTATGAGAAAATATTAAAGATTGCCAGTAAAAAACATGATATAACAGGTGTAAGAGTATTTGATATTCGAGAGGAGAAAATGCCAGATATAGGTTTAGTAGCTATGCAAGATGCAGAAACAGGACAAACACAATGGGTTAATACAAGCTCTCAAAATGTTCGTCTACAATATGAAAAATATTATCAAGAAAAAATAAATTATTTCAAAGACATTTTTTCAAAATGTGGAGCAGGAACAATACATACAAGAGTAGACGAAAGTTATGTGACAAAATTGTTAGGTTATTTTAGGTCAAGATAAAGATTTAAGAATGAAAAAAGATAAATTAAAAAGCATATTAATAAATTTCATATTTGACAAAATGTCGTTTAGCAAAAAACAATAAAGTAAATATGAAAAACAATATCCTTTAAATCAAAAAACGTTAATCAATGAAAGATAAACTATATATATTATTACTTTTTTCATCATTTTGTTTTGCACAAAAATTAGAAACTTCTATTGATAAAAAACAAAACAAAATAGGAGCACAATTTACTCTAAGTTTAAAAGTTAACGCAAATAGAAAAAACAATGTAACTTTTTCAGATGATAAGAAATTTGGCTCTTTTGAAGTAGTAGAATCTTACCCTGTAGATACAATACAAGAAGAATCAAAGTTTGAATTAATTAAAAAATACGGTCTAGTTCAATTTGATTCAGGTAAATTTGTAATACCTAAAATACCTGTTTTAATTAATAATAAACCTTATTTTTCAGATAGTATTAAAGTAGAAGTATTTAATGTTAAAGTAGATACTTTAAAACAAAAAATGTATGATATAAAACCTATTATCCAGGCAGAAAGACCAGTAGGAGATGGGTGGAAATACCTATTAATACTGATAACCTTCGTAGGTTTAATGTTTTTAGGATACAAACTATATAAGAAATACAAAAAAACAATAGAAAAAGAACCCGTATACAGTACACCCATAGAAAAAGCAACAGGACTATTACAGCTATTAGAAAAGAAAGAACTTTTAGTAAAAGGAGAGATTAAAGCCTATTATTCAGAATTAACAGATATTGCTCGAGAATACATAGAAGAAGCCATTGAAATTCCAGCTAAAGAAAGTACCACTTCCGAACTTATTTTAGGTTTAAGACAGGCAGCTCAAAAAAGAAAATTAAAACTTTCTAGAGAAACAGTTGAAAGCTTAGAAAAAGTTTTAAAACAAGCCGATTTAGTAAAGTTTGCGCAGTCTAAACCTTTAGATTTTGAAATTGCAGATGATAGAAAAAAGGTAGAATTAAGTATTATTAATATTCATAAATCAATCCCAATAGTAATAGATGATACAAGTGTAAAATGGCAAAAAGAACAAGAAGAAAATCGCAAAAAACAACTGCGTAAAAAGAAAATGACCGCTATTGCAGGTATTATAAGTTTCTTAATACTATCTGTATTCATATTTATTGGAATAACAAAAGGAATAGACTTTATTAAAAACGGTTTTACAGGACCATCAACAAAAGAATTAGTTAATACAAATTGGATAAAATCAGAATACGGAAATCCAGCAATCAGGATAGAAACACCTGAAGTTCTAAAACGTACAGATGTATCTAAAGCCCTTCCTAACGATATAGCAGGAATTGTAAAGAATACACAAATGTTTGAATATGGGAGTTTAATTCAAGGTTTTTATATAGCTATTTCATCAACTGAATTTAAACAAAAGAATAATGTAGATTTGAGTCAAGCCTTGACAGGAATGATTCAAACGTTGCAAAATCAAGATTGCGAAGATGTCGTAGTAAAACAAGAAGATTTTAAAACCAAAGAAGGATTACAAGGCCTAAAAGGATATGGTAGCCTGATGAAAAATGGAGAAAAAATGATATATCAAATACTTCTATTTAGCCAAGAAGGAGGTTTGCAACAAATAATGATTGCTTTTAAAGAAGGAGATGAAAATGCTCAAAAAATAGCAAATCGTATGTTACAATCTGTTGAACTTAAAAAAGCACCCTAAATGAAGAACGTAACATTTTTAAATCCTGATTTTTTTTGGTTGTTCCTAATATTACCCTTATTGATAGTATGGTACTTTCTTACAAATAAAAAAGAAAAACCAACACTTAAGATAAGTTCATTAAAAAGTTTTCAAAAAACAAAATCAATTTTACCTAGTTTAAAACCCTTGCTTTTTGTTATGAGACTATTGGCCTTAAGTGCTTTAATTATAGCTATGGCAAGACCTAGGACAGTAGATGTAAGCAATAAAACAAATAGTACTTTTGGTATAGATATTGTCATTGCTTCTGATGTTTCGGGAAGTATGTTAGCAAAAGATCTAAAACCTAACAGAATGGAAGCTCTAAAACAAGTAGCATCTAATTTTGTTAAAGAACGTTTAAACGATCGAATAGGAGTAGTCGTATACGCAGCCGAAGCTTATACAAAAACACCTGTAACAAGTGATAAAGCAGTTGTCTTACAAGCTATCGAAGACATTAAATATGACAATGTTTTACAGGACGGGACAGGTATAGGAATGGGATTGGCAACAGCTGTTAATAGGCTGAAAGACAGCAAAGCCAAAAGTAAAGTAATTATCCTAATGACAGATGGCGTAAATAATGCAGGTTTTTTAGATCCTCAAACTTCAGCCGAAATTGCAGCTGATTTAGGAATTAAAGTTTATACAATAGGAATTGGAACTAACGGGAATGCTTTATTCCCGTATGCGTATGCTCCTAATGGTGGATTTTTATTTAAAATGATGCCCGTTCAAATAGATGAAAAACTAATGAAAGGAATTGCTCAAAAAACAGGAGGAAAATATTTTAGAGCAACAAATAATTCAAGTTTAGAAAATATTTATAACGAAATAAACAAGTTAGAAAAAACAAAAGTAGATGAGTTAAAGTTTGTTAATTATGATGAAAAATACCGTCCTTGGGTTTGGTTAGCAGGCTTGTTGTTATTAATTGAATTAATATTAAGAAAAACAATTTTTAAAAGTTTTTTATAATAAAAAATAATATTGAAAATTGCAATTGAAAAAAAAATGTACGAATTAGACGAATCAAAATATCTGTATTTATTTTTCTTGTTGCCTTTCTTGGTAGGGCTTTTTCTTTGGAATCAATTTTGGAAAAGAAAAAAACAGCAAGAGTTTGGCGATTTAGAACTACTTAAAAAATTAAGCCCTGAAAAATCAACGTTTAAACCAACATTAAAATTTGGGTTACTATTCTTTGCATTAATCATGTTAATTTTAGGCTTAGTGAATCCTAAAATAGGAACTAAAGTAGAAAAAGTAAAACGTGAAGGAATTGATATTGTTTTTGCAATAGATATTTCTAAAAGTATGCTTTGTGAAGATATTGCACCTAGTCGATTGGAGAAAAGTAAACAATTAGTTTCCCAAATTATCAATGGTCTAGGAAATGACCGTATCGGAATTATTGCTTATTCAGGAAGTGCCTTTCCTGTGTTGCCTATTACAACAGATTACAACGCAGCTAAAATGTTCTTACAAGGAATGAATCCTGGAATGATTTCATCACAAGGAAGTAATTTAGACGAAGCAATTCGATTAACAGAAAAATACTTTGAAGGAAGTGGAAATACCAGTAAACTTCTAGTAATGGTAACCGATGGAGAAGATCATTCCGAAAAGGCCCACGAGGCAGCAACACAAGCTCGAAAAAGAGGAATAAAAATTATTACAATTGGCGTAGGAACCCCTAAAGGAGGACCTATTCCTATCAGAAATGGTCATTCGATAGAATACCATAAAAACAAGGAAACAGGAGAGACAGTTACCACTAAATTACGCGCAGAAGCATTAGAAGCCATTGCTAAAGCAGCTAATGGGGGATATATTAATGGAACAAATACCAAACAAGTAGTTGATTTTATGCGAAAATCACTCAATAACATTCAAAAAACACAATTTGAAGCTACTGAAATGGCTAACTTTCAATCACAATTTCAATGGTTTTTAGGAGCTGGATTTTTCCTATTACTACTAGATGTATTTCTTTTAGAAACAAAAACAAAATGGGTACAAAAACTAGATTTGTTTAATGAAAAAGATAAAAAATAAAAATCCCTTTCAAAAAAAGATTAGAGAGATATTCATGAAAAGAATTGTATTACATATCGTTTTATTCATTTCTGTTAGTATTTTTGCGCAACAGAAGAAAGATTTTGAATTGCCAGATGGCGTTTCGCAATTTGAAAAAAAACAATATGTTGAAGCCGAAGCAAATTTTAGAATTTCAAAAAGCAATCATCCTAAAAAAGGATTATCAGCATATAATTTAGGAAATGCAATTTATAAACAAAATCAAGCTTCTGAAGCTAAAGTAGCCTATGCTAGAGCAACAGAAACTGCAAAAACAAAAAATGAAAAACATTACGCTTATCATAATTTAGGAAATACCTATATGAAAGAAAAAACGTATGACAAAGCAGTTGAAGCCTATAAGAATGCATTACGTAATAATCCAGCAGATGAAGAATCACGCTATAATTATGCTTTAGCAAAAAAATTACTGAAGGAAAATCCACCTTCAAAAAATGATGATAAGAAAAAAGATAAAAAAGGAGATAGTCCTGATAAAAAACCTAATCAAGATAAAAATCAAGATAAGGACAAAAATCAAAATGATAAAAATAAAGACAAACAGGATAAACCTAATAATAAAGATCAAAACAAAGATCAAAACCAAAATAATCCGCAACCTAAACCCAATAATGTTCCAAAAGATAGGATGCAAAATTTGTTAGATGCGGTAAATAATGAGGAGAAAAAAATTCAAGATCGAGTAAATGCTCGAAAAGTAAAAGGAGCTCCAAAACAAGAAGGAAAAGATTGGTAGAAAAGAAAACAAGAAGAATGAAAAAACTATTTTTTATACTTATTTTATTTTGTGTAAAAATTACTGCCCAAGTTCAGTTTGTAACAAGTGTCAGCAAAAACAATTTGGGTATAAACGAACGTTTACGAATTGATTTTACAATGAATGATGATGGAGATAACTTTGATCCTCCAGCATTTGATGGTTTCCGAATTATAGGAGGTCCCAATCAATCCGTTAGTTATTCGTGGATTAACGGAAGAAAATCCTATGAAAAAACGTATTCCTATTTTCTTCAACCTACAAAAAAGGGAACTTTCCTTATAAAAGGAGCTTCTGTTGAAATAAATGGACAAATATATAAATCTAATTCTGTTAAAGTTATTATAGGTAATGCAGTCCAAGAAGAACGAGATCCTTACGATCCTTACGGAGGAAATAGCCCTTATTATCAACAACAACGCCAACAAACACCTCCTTCATCCGCTATGGGTAAAGAAGGAGTGCATTTAGTAGCCGAAATTTCTAACAATAATCCGTATCTCAATGAACCTATTACGGTAGTTTATAAAATTTATGTAAGTCACCGTTCAGGAGTTGGAGGTTGGCAGGAAACACAAAATCCTAAATACAATAATTTTTGGAGTCAAAATATAGACATCAAACAATTAAAAGTAGAAGAAGGAAAATTTAAAGGCGAAATGTATCGTTATGCTGTATTGCGTAAAACGGTTCTTTACCCTCAAAAATCAGGTAAATTAATAATAGAACCCTTAACTTTAGACGTAGAAGTAGAGGTCCCATCAGGAGAGGTTGATTTTTTTGGTCGTCCAGTTATGACTATGGGACATAAAAAAGTTTCAGCAGGAGCAAAAACAATTATAGTTAAACCTCTTCCTGAAGCAGGAAAATCAACTGATTTTACAGGAGCAGTAGGGGATTTTGAATTTAAAGTAATTCCTTCTAAAACCAGCGTAAAAGCAGGTGAATCAATTGATCTAAAAATAATCGTTTCAGGAAAAGGAAATTTAAAACTATTTACATTACCTAAACCTATAGTACCCTCTTCATTAGAAATGTATGATCCACAACACCAAGAAAGTGTACAAACATCACTTTCAGGTATGACTGGAAACATTCAAGATACTTATACCATTATTCCACAAAGTGAGGGGAAATATTTAATAAAACCGATGACTTTTACGTATTTTGATTTGAATACAAAACATTATAAATCAATTACTTCAAAAGAAATTACACTATTTGTAGAAAAAGGAAATGTTTTAGTAAACAATACAGTTAGTACAAATAAATCTAAAGTAACGGCAACTTCTACTTTTGGATTTATAAAAACAAAGACTAATTTAGAACCAAAAACGTCTTCGGATTTCTTAGGATCAAGTTTATTTTATAGCTTATTATTTGCGCCTTTTTTAGCTATTCCACTTATCATAATTTTACGTCGTAAAAGAAAAGAACGTAATGCGGACATTTTAGGGAATAAGATTAAATTATCAAATAAGTTAGCTAAAAGATATTTGTCTGAAGCCCAAAAACAATTAGGAAATAAAGAACCTTTTTATATTGCTTTAGAACGTGCGTTGCATAATTTCTTAAAAGCCAAACTACATATTGAAACATCAGACATGAGTAAAGATAAAATTTGCGAATTATTAATTCAGAAGAAAGCAAACAAAGATACTGTGAATCAGTTTATAGGATTAATAGAAAGTTGTGAATTTGCTCGATATGCACCTTCAACAAATACAAGTATTCAAAATGATTACAATCTCGCAATAAGTATTGTTTCTGATTTAGAAAAGCAGATAGTTTAAATACAAAAAGAATAAAAAGAAATTAAAAAATAAACACTGTAATTACACCTTATTTAGTGTCTTTTGTGTTTTAGTGATTGAATAAAATGAAAAAAATATTCTACATATTATTATTCCTTTCTCAATTTATTTGGGCAAATGATTTATTTGAAAAAGGTAATGATTGCTATCAAAAAGGAAAATACCAAGAAGCAATCCAATCCTATGAAAGTATTTTAGCTCAAGGAAAAGAATCAGCAGAAATATATTTCAATCTAGGGAATTGCTATTACAAATTAAATAGAGTAGCACCAGCTGTTTTTAATTTTGAAAAAGCTTTGTTATTGAACCCTAATGATATAGAAATACAAAATAACTTAGCATTTGCTAAAAAAATGGTAATTGATGATATTCAAGAAGTACCACAGGTTGGCTTTTCAAAAATCATAATAGATTTAACCTCCGTTTTTCATTATGATACTTGGGCTTGGGTATCTATTGTTGTAGCTTTCTGTATGCTAATTTGTTTTATAATCTATTATTATTCCTATGAAACCATTTTAAAAAGAATTTTCTTCGCCGGAATTTTATGTAGCCTATGTTTAGTTTTGTTAAGTCTTTTTGCTGGTTTTTATGAACAAAGTCGTTTAGAAAAAGAAAAACCAGCGATCGTTTTTGTTGATGTAGTCAATGTAAAAAGTGAACCTAATGCAGTTGCGGCTAATGCTTTTGTCCTACATGCAGGAACAAAAGTAAATATTATAGATCATTTAGATAATTATTACAAAATTCAAATAGCTGATTTAAAAGAGGGATGGTTAAATAAAAGTGCCATAAGAAAAATTAAAAAATAAATTCACTTTCTGTTTCATTCAATTAAAAGAAAAAATGCTGTAGAAGATGTTTTATACCATTTAAACTTTGAAATTCCCTTATAATACTATTTTTTCAACCTTGAGACTGCCCAAAAAGTTCGTAATCTTTCATTTCGATCAAAGGGAGAAATTACATAATATTGATTATGAGACTCCTCCTTACCGGAGAGACAAACTGCATGTATGTTGATTTATTACTTTTTGGACAGCCTCTTCAAAAAAAGTCTTTATAATCACTTTATACTTGCTAAAACCTCTTTTACTAAAGCATTTAGATCAATATGACCATGACCCAGACGTACAATTACCATATCATGAGAAGGTATAATGAATACCCGTTGTCCTTGAAATCCATCTGCATAATAAATGTTTTTAGGACAGTCAGGTAGAACACCACTAGCATTTAGCCAAAATTGAGCACCGTATTCATTATTAGAAGTAGGAGTAGGAGTAGCAACATAACTAGACCAGCTAGGTTCAAATAATTGTTCACCATTCCAATTCCCTTTATGTAAGTATAACAAACCAAACTTAGACCAATCACGCGCGTTGGCCCAAGCATAAGAAGATCCTATATAATGACCCGATAAATCTGTTTCAACAATCATTGAGTGCATACCAATTTTATCAATTAAAGCACCATACCAAAAATCTAAATACTCTTGATGTGTTTTAAATTGACTGCGAATAATTCCAGAAAGTAAATTAGTTGTACCAGAAGAGTAGTTCCAACTAGCATTAGGTTTGCCTACCAAAGGTTTTTTAATTTGAGATTTTGTCATATCACTTTCTTGAAACAGCATTTTCGTAGCATCTGATAGTTTATCATAATTTTCATCCCATTCTAAACCTGAGTTCATTTGTAATAAGTTATGGATGGTAATGTTTTTGCGCGCATCATTCTTCCATTCAGCAACAGGAGCAGGTTGATTAATATTTAATTTACCTTGTTTTTGAAGAATACCAAATAGTGTTCCTGTAATACTTTTAGTCATAGACCAACCTAGTAATCTTGAATCTTTTGTGAAATTAGGAGCGTATTTTTCAGAAATAATTTGATCCTTATAAACTACAAGTACCGCGCGAGTACATCTTTTTCCTTTTTTATTAGGTTCAAAAGCTTGAGAAACCGCTTTATCTAATCGGTTGTAGTCAATATTTGTAAAAACAGATTTTAAAGGTTCTCCATCTCCATAAGGAAAAGGAATATTTTTATTAATTGTAAAAATTCTTTTAGGAACCAAATAAGGCATATTTGGATCATAGTCGTCATTTACTAATACAGCACCTAAACCTTCTCTATATACAGCTTTTCGTTTTTTTAATCCGTATACAGAAGCCTCGGCAAACTTAAACTTATCATTAATTTCATTTTTTGCTAAATCAATCAAATTAATATCATTATCTGTTTTTTCAATAAGAGAAAGAGGACGATTATCTAAAAAATGACCAGAGGCAACACTTTTTGCAGAAAAACCAGAAATCAAGTCTAATTTTGGATAGTTTTGAAATAATAAGATACCTATAACACCTATAAAAAATAAGCTGATAATCCCAAATATTTTCTTCATAGTATATAAATTTTAAGTTAAAGAGGATGCAAAAAAATATCTTACCTCTTCCTAATAAGTGTATTTTTTATGATAGGTTATTATGAATAAAAAAATACTTACTGCAAGATAAAGTTTTTTATAATTTTAAAAAAATATATCTACTTCTTCTTCATATTAAGGATAAAGAATATCCTT
Organism: Flavobacterium sp. TN-1; assembly: GCF_052828645.1. Lineage (NCBI taxonomy): Bacteria > Pseudomonadati > Bacteroidota > Flavobacteriia > Flavobacteriales > Flavobacteriaceae > Flavobacterium > Flavobacterium sp. TN-1. Next base: position 523,274 of record NZ_CM128253.1, on the reverse strand, counting down.
TACAACCAAGTAGTATTTTTATATTGAATTTGTTTCAACAAAGATTGTTTTTAACTAAAAAAGAATTTTGTCTTTTCTTTTATAAAATTCATCTTTAGTATTCACCCTTATTAAAACGTAATAAATAGAATAAAGCTTTAAAAAATATTTTTTATTCGTCAGATACCTTCATTTCGTGATATTTAAAGAAAATAAAAAGTAAAAAATATAACACTTTAAATACTAGAAAAATATGCTTTAAGATGCCAGTTATTATAGTTTAAAAGCATATTATTGAATTTGTATAGAAACACTTTAATAGAAGATCAAATAAAGAAAGTTTTTGAAAACTTTGATAAAATATCCTAACTAATTAACTAATTTTGCTTTTAGATTTTTTTTGAATAATATGTTTGATATCCAAAAAGTTAGAGAAGATTTTCCTATTTTAAAACAAAAAGTAAATGGAAAACCCTTAATATATTTTGATAACGGAGCAACTGCTCAAAAGCCCAAAGTAGTTATAGATGCTATTTCAAAGTACTATAACGAAATTAATGCTAATATTCATCGTGGGGTACATACGTTGAGTCAGTTAGCAACTGATGCCTATGAAGAATCTCGAAACAAAATCCAATCACATCTTAATGCAAAACATAATTATGAAGTTATTTTTACATCAGGAACCACACAAGGAATTAATTTAGTAGCCAATGGTTTTACAACGTTATTAAATGAAAAAGATGAGGTAATGGTGTCTGCATTAGAGCATCATAGCAATATAGTGCCTTGGCAAATGTTGTGTGAGCGTACAGGAGCAAAATTAGTTGTGATTCCAATAAATGAAAAAGGAGAGTTAATTCTATCGGAATTTGATAAACTACTCTCTGAGAATACTAAAATAGTTTCAGTTAATCATATTTCAAATGCTTTAGGAACAATAAATCCTATTGAATATATTATTGAAAAAGCACATCAAGTAGGAGCCGCTGTTTTAATAGATGGAGCACAAGCAACTCCCCATTTAAAACCAGATGTACAAAACTTAAATTGTGATTTTTATGTTTTTTCTGGACATAAAATTTGTGGACCAACAGGAGTAGGTATCTTATACGGAAAAGAAGAGTGGCTAAATAAATTACCACCCTATATGGGGGGAGGCGAAATGATAAAAGAAGTAACGTTTGAAAAAACAACGTATGCTGAATTACCCCACAAATTTGAGGCAGGAACACCTAATATAGCAGATGGAATTGTTTTAGGTACTGCTATTGATTATCTAAACCAACTAGGTTTTGAAAATATTCAAAAACAAGAAAAACAACTTTTAGTGTATGCAACTGAAAAATTATTAGAGATAGAGGGACTGAAAATATTTGGAACTTCAGAAAATAAAACCTCCGTAATTTCTTTTAATATTAAAGGCATTCATCCATACGATATTGGCACAATTATAGATAAATTAGGTATAGCCGTTCGCACAGGCCATCACTGTACACAACCGATTATGAATTTTTTTCAAATCCCAGGTACTGTAAGAGCAAGTTTCTCCTTTTATAATACAAAAGAAGAAATAGATGTCTTTGTAGAAGCTGTAAAAAAAGCAAAAATGATGTTATCTTAAATAATTATACAGATGAAAAAAAATGCACTCACTCTATTTTCGGTTTTTGTTTTATTAGTTTCCTGTAAATGCAAACAAACAACCTTACCCCAGGCAGAATCAACTCTTGTGAAAAATGAAAAAAACAAAGAAAAAGAGTCAATAAAACCAGTTGAAGAGGGAAGAACGGATAAACAAGAAAAAGGAATGTTTGTAGAATATGTAGCAAATACAAGAGGTTATCATTTAAGAATTAAATTAACCCCAAACTCTTTAAGTTATACCGAAAATCGTGATGCAGATGATTTTAAATCAGTAGATCTAACAGCCCAACAAATAGATGAATTACAAACTTTGTTAAATCAAATTAATTTGAAAGCGTTAGACAAGCTGAAAGCACCTACTGAATTACGTTATCATGATGGAGCGGCACACGCAGATATGAAGATAAAAAAAGAAGATCAAGAATATCAATCAGCTGGCTTTGATCATGGACACCCACCTGTAGAAATTGAAAAATTTGTATCCAAATTAATTTCTTACATAAAACAAGAATAATTAACAGAAATAAATTCTATCAAGAATGACCATAGAAGAAATTCAAAATGAAATTGTAGATGAGTTTTCAATGTTTGATGATTGGATGCAACGCTATGAATACATAATCGAACTAGGAAAATCATTACCCCTAATTGAAGAACAATACAAAACAGAGGAAAATATCATCAAAGGATGTCAATCTAAAGTTTGGGTTTATGCTGAAGAAAAAGAAGGAAATATTGTTTTTACAGCTGATAGTGATGCTATTCTAACAAAAGGAATTATTGGAATATTAATAAGGACATTTTCTAATCAACCAGCACAAGCTATTCTAGATGCCAAAACAGATTTTATAGACGAAATAGGTTTAAAAGAACATTTATCACCTACAAGAGCTAACGGTTTAGTATCTATGATAAAACAAATAAAAATGTATGCTTTGGCTTTTTTAAGCAAAAAGTAATTTTTTAAAATATTATACTAGTAAATATAAGTTAAGAATGTAGAAAATAAAAAAAAATAGCAAAATTTAACTTATAAAGTAAAAAGTAATAATATGTATAAAATCATAAAAAAATAAAGGCTAAAATTATAAGAAAAAGAGAATTTAAAAACTTAAACGACTTATAAGATCTAAAAAAATATGGAAGAATTTAATGATAATATAAATTTAGGAGAAGAAGTAGTAAAAGTATTAAAACGAATTTATGATCCTGAAATACCTGTAGATATTTACGAATTAGGCTTAATTTATGATGTTTTTGTAAATGAGGACATGGATGTGAAAATTTTAATGACATTAACCTCCCCCAATTGTCCTGTGGCAGAAACACTTCCTAATGAAGTAAAAGAAAAAATAGAAAAACTAGAAGCAGTTAAATCATGTGAAGTAGAAATTACTTTTGATCCACCTTGGAGCAAAGATTTAATGAGTGAAGAAGCAAAATTAGAATTAGGAATGCTTTAATGAAAAAACAAATTTTTCAGTTGCAGTATACAGTTTTGCAATGACTGAAAATTAGAGATTGCAACTAAATATGGAAGAAATTATAAATAAAGTAACGAATAGTTCTTTAGAAGTATTTGATCTAGAGGATTTTTATCCTAGTGGAATAAGAACGGCTGTTGATATTAAACAATGGCTCATAGATGGATTTTTGTTAAAAGAAAAAGATTTTAGACAAGCTTTAAAAAATCATGATTGGTCACAATATAAAGATCATTATTGCGCCATTTATTGTAGTTCAGATGCTATTTTGCCAACTTGGGCACCTATACTAATAGCTTCTTATTTAGACAAATACGCCAAAAAAACTATCCTCGGAAATAAAGAAGATATTGAGGTTAATGTATATATAGAAGAAATTCTACGAATAGATTTCAGTAAATACCTTGATAAACCAGTAATTTTGAAGGGTTGCTCAAAAAAACCAGTCCCGAAAGAAGCATACATCATGGCCATCACACAACTACAAAAAGTAGCAAAAAGTGTAATGTTTGGAGAAGCTTGTTCAGCGGTTCCGATTTTTAAGAGAACTAAATAAAAATTTACATCATGAAAAAATCACTTTTATGCTTGGCATTATTAATCTGCCAAACTTTGCTTAACGCACAAACAATTGAAGGAGAATTAATAAAAAGAACTTCTGAAACTGAAAAAAAAGCACAAGATACTACCAATGTAGGTTGGAAAAGAGGAGGTAATTTCAATTTTTTATTTAACCAATCAGCCTTTAATGATAAATGGAGAGCTGGAGGAACTTCTAATATAGCAGGAAATATAAATATCAATTATGATTTTAATTATAAATCAAAAGATCTAATTTGGGATAATAAAATCATAGCTGCTTATGGATTGACAAAACTTAAAGACGCTGATGTTCGCAAGTCAGACGACCGATTATTATACAATTCAGTACTAGGAAAAAGAGCAAAAGGATATTGGTTTTACTCAGCTTTCTTAGATTTTAAGACACAAATGGACTCTGGTTTTGATACAAATGGTAATAAAATATCGCACTTCTTCTCTCCAGCTTATTTACAGTTAGGTCCTGGTATGATGTGGAAAAAACATGAAAATTTTAAATTCAATATAGCTCCTGCAACAGCTCGTTTAGTAGTAGTTCATTCTCATTTTACTCAAAACGGAAGCTCTTTTGGAGTTGAACAAGGAAAATCCACTCGTTTTGAATTTGGTGCTGGTCTACAAGCATATTACAAATTTAAACTAATGGATAATGTTACCTGGGAAAATATTTTAAACCTGTATTCTAATTATTTAGATAAACCACAAAATGTAGATATTGATTATCAAGCAAATTTAGTAATGAAAATCAATAAATACATATCTACTAATTTAGCTTTTCAAGCAATTTATGATGATAATGCTGTGGGAGCCTTTCAAATTAGAGAAGTATTTGGTCTAGGTTTTAATTACGGATTTTAATTAAATATTAAATTAATTTTTTTTAAAATACACATATATTCCTATCTATAATTCAAGAAAAACATTACAAAAAGAATAATTTAGAACAACTACCAAAAAAAACATAAGAATAACCAGACTGTCATTCTTGTCTTTTAAATAGTACACTAAATTTAAAACATTTACTTTTTGTAATGTTTTTTTAAATTATTTACCACTATTTTTTAAGAATAAATATTTAATAAAAAAATATTTGTCAAATCCTCCTTTTTAAAATAAGATAAACTATTTTTCGCTCCTTTCCTAAAAAAAACATTTATAAAGAGAATTTCTAAAAATAGAAACAGATACAAATAAAGAATCAAAAGAAGAAACTAAAAAAGACCTGTTTTTCTTATTTTTGTAAGAAATTAGAATTTTATAAAATGAAAATTTTTGTTACAGGTATAGGAACAGACGTAGGTAAAACAATTGCATCAGCTATTATCACACAGGCTTTAGAAGCAGATTATTGGAAACCTATTCAAGCAGGAGATTTAGATAATTCAGATAGTCATAAAATAAAAAAAAGAGTAAAAAATACCAGACTTACCATTCACCCTAATGCTTACGCATTAAATACGCCTGCTAGTCCACATTTAGCTGCAACAATTGATAATCTTACCATAGATTTAAAAAAAATTATAGAACCTACAACAGACAATCATTTAGTAATTGAAGGAGCGGGAGGGATTTTAGTTCCACTAAATGAAACAGACTGCGTTGTAGACCTTATTCAACCTGATTATAAAGTAGTAATTGTTTCTAGACATTATTTAGGAAGCATTAATCATACTTTAATGACTTTAGAATTACTAAAAAATAGAAATATAAAAGTATCCGGAATTATCTTTTCAGGAGATGAAAATACATCAACAGAAAATATTATTCTTCATAAATCGGGTATAAAATATATAGGACGTATAGATAATGAACCCTATTTTGACGAAAACGTTATCTCATATTATGCTGAAAAATTTAGAGAAAAATTATTGGAACTTTAAAAGCTCTAAAAAAAATAATAAATCCTTAATTTCCTTTAGTTAAAAAAAACAGTTTTATGACTTTATCTGAAAAAGATCAATTATATAATTGGCATCCTTATACACAACATCAAACAATAGGTATACTACCTGCTATAGTAAAAGGAAAAGAAGCTTTGTTATGGGATGAAAAAAATAAAGAATATATAGATGCTATTGCTTCATGGTGGGTAAATCCTTTTGGACATTCAAATGAGTTTATCGCTAAAGCCATTTACGATCAATTAACTACTTTAGAACACGTTTTATTTGGTGGTTTTACACATAATAAAGCAGTACAATTAGCAGAAAAATTAATTGAAATACTACCAATAAATCAAAAAAAATTTTTTTATTCGGACAATGGGTCAACGGCAGTTGAGGTGGCAATAAAAGCTTCATTTCAATACTTTTTTAACAAAGGGATAAAAAAAGATACGATAATAGCCTTTGAAGAAGCTTTTCATGGCGATACCTTCGGCGCTATGGCTGTAAGTGGGATAGGTTTGTTTACAGAAGCTTTTCAAGACTCACTAATCAATGTTATCCGAATTCCCGTTCCAACAAAAGGAAACGAAGAAATTACAAAAAAAACACTTCAAAAAGCTTTAAAAGAAAATCAAGTAGCCGCATTTATTTTTGAACCGTTGGTTTTAGGAGCTGCGGGTATGATAATGTATGAAGCCTTTATTTTAGATGAATTAATTACAATTTGTAAATCCAATTCAGTTTTTACTATTGCTGATGAAGTGATGACAGGATTTGGAAAAACAGGACGCTTTTTTGCATGTAATTATCTCAAAGAAAATCCCGATATGATGTGTATGTCTAAAGCATTAACAGGAGGTACAATTCCTATGGCCATTACTTCCTTTACAGAATCTATTTTTAATGGTTTTAAAAATGAATCTATTAATCATGCGTTTTTTCATGGACATACTTTTACAGCTAATCCAACAGGTTGTGCAGCTGCTTTAGCCAGTATTGAACTATTACAAAGAGATGAAACACAAAAAAATATTGATAGAATTCATCAAAAACATTTAGCCTTTCAGATAAAAATGAATTTGAATCCAAAGGTTAAAACTACTCGCGTAATAGGAGTGATTTTTGCTTTGGAAATTATAACAGATGAAGAAATTTCATACTATGGAACCATTCGTAATAAGCTATATAACTTTTTTATAGAAAAAGGAATTATACTTCGTCCTGTAGGGAACACAGTCTATATATTACCCCCTTATATTATAACAGATCAGCAGTTAAAAAAAATATATGATACAATTGAAGAAGCACTCTTAATACTTTAATATCATTTGAATAAAAATAAATCGTTAAAAAACTTGTAAACTTATCTTAAAAAGAATTGTAAGCTTATCTAGGTTTAAAAAATGTCGTAAATTTAGCAAGATTCATAAAGTCAAAAGAATTTTATAATAAAATTCTTTTTATAAATGTAGCTCTCTATATTCAGGACAAAAGAATACTTTTAAAAATTCAAAGTTATTTTTATCCGTAATAAATTTATGTTGTTAAAATAAAAAAAGTATATCATTAATTGAATTAACAATAAAAAGTAAATCAATAATAGATAAAATACGATCTGAGAAAAAAACAAGAAAGACAGTGTACTTTGTCGGTTTTTATTTGTCTTTTATCGATTATTTTTAAAGATAAATATTAATGCTTTTTTAAAAAAGATTTACCTTTGTTTTTAATGTTGAATAGTATGACCAAACTTAAACATCAAATTTATCTTGGGGATTTTGATCAAGTAGATTATGACCTACTTGCTATTCATACTACTTTAGAAGATTATCGGTTAGCTTATAAGATTAATCAGAATTTAGAGATTTTGCTTTCCAAGAACGAGGATGAAATTCCAGTCGAAATTAACAAACAATTAGCTACTTTTTCTAGATTCACATACGAAGATGATGAAGCAATGATGACCTGGGATTTAATACAAAATAAGCAAGAAATAGAATTTCCCCCTTCAGATATTGTAAATTCATTATTTCAAGAAAATAGTATTACAACTCAAGTAAATTTGGTAACAGATTTAAAAAAAGTTGATTTTGTATTAAAAATTGAACACGACGAACAGATAGAGTTAAAAGAAATAATTTATAAGTTGAATAAAATTGATTTGATTTCTGCAGTTTATGAAGTAAACCCAAATGAAATTAAATCTAAGAATAATTTGATATTTTAAGAATGCGTACACAAAAAAAAACAAAGATAGTAGCAACTCTAGGCCCAGCCTGTAGTTCTAAGGAAGTGATTAAAAAGATGATGGATGCTGGAGTTGATGTATTTCGTATCAATTTTTCCCATGCAGACTATGCAGATGTTGCAGAGCGTATACGTATTATTCGGGAATTAAACGAAGAATACGGTTATACAACCGCTATATTAGCTGATTTACAAGGGCCAAAACTACGTGTAGGCGTAATGAAAGAAGATGTGGTTGTAAATGAGGGAGATCTGGTTACTTTTCAAACAATAGAAGATGTGCCAGGAACACCTGATAATATATATATGACCTATAAAGCATTTCCTAAAGATGTAAATCCTGGAGAACGTATTTTATTAGATGATGGAAAGCTTATATTTGAAGCAATATCAAGTAATGTTGAAACAAGTAGAGTTGTTTGTAAAGTAATTCAAGGAGGGCCATTAAAATCTAAAAAAGGAGTTAATTTACCCAATACAAAAGTATCATTACCAGCCCTTACCGAAAAAGATATTCGTGATGCACTATTTGCAATTGAAAGTAAAGTTGATTGGATTGCGTTATCTTTTGTAAGAACACCAGAAGATCTTAAAGATCTCAAAGAATTAATAGAAGAAAATTCAGATCACAAAATCCCAGTTATTGCCAAGATAGAAAAACCAGAAGCAATTGAAAATCTAGATAAGCTAGTGGCTCATTGTGATGGTTTTATGGTAGCGCGTGGTGATTTAGGGGTAGAAATGCCCGCACATGAAGTTCCATTAATTCAAAAAAAATTAATTAACCGTGCCAAATTGGCTCGTATTCCTGTAATTGTAGCAACCCAAATGATGGAAACCATGATTACAAGTCTTACTCCTACTCGTGCAGAGGTAAATGATGTCGCTAATTCAGTAATGGATGGAGCAGATGCAGTAATGCTGTCAGGTGAAACCTCAGTAGGTAATTATCCAATACAAGTAATTGAAAAAATGACCCAAATTATTGAGGCAGTCGAAGATTCACCACTAATTCATGTGCCTCAAAAACAACCACAAGTAAAAACCAATCGCTTTATAACAAAACACATTTGTTATCACGCAGCTATTTTAGCTGGAGATATAGGAGCCAAAGCTATTACTACACTAACAAATAGTGGTTATACTGCCTTTCAAGTTTCTGCATGGAGACCCAATGCACATGTTCTAGTCTTTACATCCAACCCTCGTATTTTAACTCAGTTAAATTTATTGTGGGGAGTTCATGCGTTTATGTATGATAAATTTGTAAGTACAGATGATACAATAGATGATATTAATGAAATAGCAGAAGAAAAAGGATTTGTAAGGCCAGGAGATATTTTGGTAAACTTAGCAGCCATGCCAGTTGTAGCAAAAGGAATGGTAAATACATTAAGAATTTCTGAAATAGAATAAAAAGAATTAAAAATCAAACCGTAGCTGAATCACTACGGTTTTTTTTATTTCTGTATTTAAATTAGAAAGAGAAATACCTAATAAACGAACAGAGTCTTTCATACGATCTTGATAAAGAAGCTCTTTAGCTACCTCTAACAATACATCTCGATCGGAAACAAAATAAGGAAGTGTTTTGCTTCTGGTTTGTTGACTAAAATCAGAATATTTTATTTTAAGTGTTATGGTTTTACCAGATAATTTATGCTTTTGAAGTCTTTTAGCTAATTCATCAGCAATACGTTCTAATTTTTCCTCCATAAAAATTTCAGAGGTTAAATTGGTATAAAAAGTATGCTCCGCTGCAACAGATTTAGAGGCTCGATTAGGTTTTACAGGATTGTTTGAAATTCCTCTAACAAGATGATAATAATGAGTACCACTTTTTCCAAAATGTTCTTCTAAATATTCTATTGTTTTAGATTTTAGATCTAGACCAGTATAAATCCCTAACATATACATCTTTTCAGTAGTTACCTTTCCAATACCATAAAATTTTTTAATATCTAAACTCTCCAAAAAATGAATTACATCATCAGGATGAATCGTTTTTTGACCATTTGGTTTATTATAATCAGATGCTATTTTGGCTACAAATTTATTGATAGAAATTCCCGCTGAAGCAGTCAAACCAACTTCTTCAAATATACGTTGTCTGATTTCAGAAGCTATAAGAGTTGCGCTAGGATTGTTTTTTTTGTTTTGGGTTACATCTAAATAGGCCTCGTCTAAAGATAGAGGTTCTACTAGATCAGTATACTCATAAAATATTTTTCTAATTTTCAGAGAAATCTCTCTATATCGTTCAAAACGAGGTTTTACAAAAATTAACTCAGGACATAAACGTTTAGCCTGTATACCAGTCATAGCACTTCGTACACCAAATTTTCTAGCTTCATAACTAGCAGCAGATACAACACCTCTAATTTCACTGCCTCCCACAGCTATAGGAAGACCTATTAGTTCAGGATGATCCTTTTGTTCAACGGACGCATAAAAGGCATCCATATCTATATGAATTATTTTACGAATAAGGCTTTCCATATTGCAAAATTACTAATGTTTCTGCAAAAGTTAATAGCTTTAAAAAACTTAGAGTATCTTCGCTTGGTTATTTAAAAAAGATCGTATGATTGAGATAGAACGTAAATTTTTAGTTACAAATAATCAATTTTTGGAAGAAAGCAAGTCTAATAATAGAATTGTACAAGGTTATTTGAGTTCGGTTGCTGAACGAACAGTTAGAGTACGAATAAAAGATGAAAAAGGATATATTACTGTAAAAGGAGCTAGTAGCACTACTGGAGCTTCTAGACTAGAATGGGAAAAAGAGATTTATTTGAACGAAGCTGAACTGCTTTTGCCTCTTTGTGAAAAGGGAATTATAGAAAAAATACGTTATGAAGTTCCTTTTGGAAAACACCTCTTTGAAGTAGATGTTTTTTTAGGCTTAAATCAAGGTCTTGTTTTAGCAGAAATAGAGCTGCAGACAGAAAATGAGTTTTTTGATAGACCTTCATGGCTAGGTTTAGAAGTTACCTCAGATATGCGTTTTTACAATGCCTATTTAAGTAGACATCCTTATAGCGAATGGGATATAAAAATTTAATTTTTTTCTTTTTTTAGAGCTATTTCAATTTTTACAGGCATTTCTCCTCCTCCTTTTCCTTTAGCCAAATGATGAAAGGCTTTGTGAGATAAGTCTATTTCACGATTGCGAATATGAGGACCACGGTCATTTATCTTTACGATTATTTTGCGACCATTTTTTAAATTGGTTACCCTAACTCTTGTTCCAAATGGTAGTTTTCGGTGGGCAGCAGTTAATTTATGATTATAAAAACGCTCGCCACTAGCTGTTCTCCTCCCGTTAAAACGATTGGCATAATAAGAGGCGTGTCCTTTGCTTTTGTAAAGTTTGAAGTTGTAAAGACCTTCCTCTACGGATAAACTGTCTAAAATAAGGGGTAAAGAATCTTTTTTGATCGTGTCAGGGACGATTTTAATAGGCTCAAAACTGGTTGAATCAAATTTTTTAAATGAAAATTTTGATGTTAGAAGTATAGCTAGTAGTGTAGAAACACCCATTAAAATACGGTTGATCATAGTTTTTTCTTTTAATCATTTTGTATAATAGGATAAAAAAATAAGCCCATTAAAAGGGCTTACTGTTTTTTATGATAACCAAGATGACCATGGTATACGAGATAGAATTAGGATAAGTCCAATACTGTATAAAATAGCTATTTTTTTGAATTTATCATGACTTGTTTCCATTTTTTTATGTTTTGACCATCCAATGGTTACACATACTATAGCAATTAGATTTATTAAAGGATGCTCCATAGAAGTAAGTCTTAAAGCGGCTTCTTTCATATTAAAACCTGATAAGCCCATTGGAGAAACAAAGTATAAAATAATTCCTACTAAAAATTGAATATGGGTACCAATTAAACCAAATAAAGCAATTTTTCTGTCTTTAGCTGTAAATTCTCTATTAGAGGAATTACCTAAAAAACTATTAATAATAGCAAAAACTAATAAAGCTAAGGCTACATAAGCCCATCCTGAGTGAAATTTTTGTATGAAATTGTGCATTTTAAATGTTTTGGTTTAAACAAATATAAATAAAAAATGATAAATAGAAAAATATAGTGAATGTTTGTGTTTGTATGAAAAGAACTACAATCTTATTTAGATTGTAGTTCTTCATTCAATTTTCTTTCTAATTCTGCTTGAAATTCTTCCATTACTGGTTTTACAGTACTTTCTGGTAAATCAGCAATTCGGATGTACATGAGTCCATCAATGGCATTGTTGAACAAAGGATCTACATTAAAGGCAACTACTCGAGCATTTTGTTTGATGTATTTTTTGATTAGAACAGGTAAACGTAAATTACCAGGTTCTACTTCGTCTATGATCTTATCAAATTTATTCAAATCAGACTCTGCTTCGTTAAATACAAAATCCTTATCAGCATCTTTTAATTTTACCTTGTATTCTTTTTTAGGATGAATATATTGAGCAATATAAGGATCGTAAAAATTAGATTTCATAAATTCAATCATCAATGATTTTGAAAACTCTGAAAATTGATTACTAATACTTACTCCACCTATTAAAAATTTATGTTCAGGGTGTCTTAGTGTAGTGTGTACAATACCTTTCCATAATAAGAATAAAGGCATTGGTTTTTGCTGATATTCACTACATATAAAGGCACGTCCCATTTCGATGGATTTACTCATCATATCGTACAGTTCGGGTTCAAAACGGAAAAGATTTTGTAAGTAGAAACCGTTTATTCCGTATTTAGCAAATATTCTAGATCCTAAACCCATACGGTAAGCGCCTGCAATTTGTTTGGTATCATCATCCCATAAAAACATGTGGTGGTAGTAGTTGTCAAACTCGTCTAAGTCAATAGATTCATTAGTACCTTCACCAACGGCTCTAAAGGTAATTTCTCGTAAACGACCTATTTCATGTAAGATATTAGGAATTTCACTAGCTTCTGTTAAGAATACTTCATAATTTTTACTTTGGAGCAATCGAGCCTCTTTTTTTCTAAGTTTGGCTACTTCTTCAATCATTTTTTCTTGATTAGCTCCTGTTACAATTGCTTTTGCGGGTTTTGAAGTAGGTTTTAGAATAGGTGCTTCAAAAAGTTTTTTTTCTTCGGCAAAAGCATTTGCTAACATATATGTTTTTTTGCGTAAAAAATCTGTATAATCTTCTAAGGTTGTATACTCATTTTGTTCCGCTACTGAAATTGGTTTTCCTATACGAACTTTTATTACACGATCTTTTTGAGTAAGTAATTCAGAAGGAAGTTTTGCAGTTCGCAAAGTACTACTTAGTTTTGATAAGAAGTAAAATAATTTACTGTTTTTGGCATGAAAATAAATAGGTACCACAGGAACTTGTGCTTTTCTAATAACTTTAATAGCTCCTTCTTCCCATTCTTTGTCCACTATGAGTTTTCCGTCTTTGTAAGTAGAAACTTCACCAGCTGGAAACATACCTAAAGGTTTTCCATCGCTTAAATGGCGAAAAGTTTCTTTTAAACCAATTACACTCGACTTAGCATCCTTATGGTTTTCAAAAGGATTTACGGGCATGATATATGGCTTTAATGGCTCTATACGATGTAATAAGAAATTAGCGATAATCTTAAAATTAGGCTCGCGTTCAAGCATTAATTTTAAAAGTAATATTCCATCTATGCCTCCTAGCGGGTGGTTAGAAATGGTAATATAAGGACCTTCTTTAGGTAATCTTTTTAGATCTTCTTCGGGAATCTCAAATTTAATTTGGAATTCGTCCAAAATTGCATTCAAGAACTCAACATCTGATAGATGTTTATTCCTGTCATAAATTTTATTTAATGTTGATATTTGAAGTGCTTTCATTAACAACCAACCCGAAAAGGTCCCAATAGGGCCATAATTATCAGTTTTAATTGCTTTGGCTACTTCTTTGGCAGTGACTAAACCCATTTATATTTACGATTAATGCAAGTTGCAAATATAGCAAAAGTCGTATAATATGTAATGGTTTAACAATGAATCATTTATTTTTTTATTAAATATATTCTGATTTGTTTGATATTCAAATGTTTGTTAATTGTTTAAAAAAAATAGTCGAGACTCTTAAAATATTCTATACTTTTGAAAAAATCAATTATACCATCAGTAATACAATAATGGTATTCATAATTAGTGATTTAGTTTTAATTTTTAATTTGGTTTGATGAAAATTATATCATATAACGTAAATGGTATTCGTGCTGCCATTACAAAAGGTTTTTTAGAATGGTTACAAGCAGCAAATCCCGATGTAATATGTTTACAAGAGATCAAAGCTACTCAAGATCAAATTCCTGTAATGGATATTGAATTAGCGGGTTATCCTTACCAGTATTATTTTCCTGCAGAAAAAAAAGGATATAGCGGAGTAGCTATTCTCTCCAAAATAGAACCTAAAAAAGTTGTGTACGGAACGGGTATAGAACACATGGATAAGGAAGGACGAAATCTAAGATTAGATTTTGATGATTGTTCTGTTATGAGTTTATATTTGCCTTCTGGTACGAATATAGATAGATTAGAACACAAGTTTATGTATATGGATGATTTTTATAATTACATAAATCAACTAAAAAAAGAAGTACCTAATCTTGTAATTTGTGGTGATTATAATATTTGTCATGAAGCCATTGACATACATGATCCCATAAGAAATGCAAAGGTTTCTGGTTTTTTACCAGAAGAACGAGCATGGTTGGATAAATTTATAAAATCAGGATTTATAGATAGTTTCCGTTTTTTTAATACGGATCCGCATCATTACAGCTGGTGGAGTTATCGTGCTAATGCACGTGCTAATAATAAGGGTTGGAGAATTGATTATTGCTTGGTGCATGAACCTTTGCAAAATAAAATGAAAAGAGCCTATATTTTGCCAGAAGCAAAACATTCTGATCATTGTCCAGTGTGTGTAGAATTTTAATAATCCCAAATGTTTTGAATTATGATAAAAAGAACTTCTATAGGCTTACTTTTACTCGCCTTAAGTACTTCCTCTTGTGTTTCCAAGAAAATATATACTGATTTAGAAAATAAGTTTGCTGAACTAAAAAAAGAACGCAATGCTTTAGCTGATGAAAATGAGTTACTTAAATCTGGTAAAAGCCAGGCCAATCTAGATTTAGCAAAAGTAAAATCTGAATTAGAAAAAATAAAAGCAGAACGTGATAAGTTAGCAGCCGATTATAGTGCTACTTCTAATAATCTGACTACGTTACAAAATTCGTATAATGCTTTAGAAAAAAATAGCGACGATGCTTTAAAAGCAAATATGGACAAAAACAGAGAATTATTAGCACAATTAGAAGCAAAAGAAAAAGCTCTGGCTGCTGAAAAAGCTCGTTTGGATAAATTAAGTAAAGAATTTAAGGATCGTTCAGATCGTGTAACAGAACTTGAAAATTTAGTAGAAGCTAAAGAAGCTTCTATGAAAAAATTAAGAGAAACATTAGCTAAATCTTTAAAAGCTTTTGAAGGAAAAGGACTTGTGATCCACCAGAAAGATGGGAAAGTTTATGTTTCTATGGAAAATAAATTACTATTTGAATCAGGAAGCTGGACAGTAGGAACAGAAGGAAAAAAAGCAGTTGATTTAGTCTCAAAAGTTTTAGCTGATAATCCAGATATTTCAATCTTAATAGAAGGACATACTGATAATGATAAAATAACAGGAACATTAGGAGGAGGAGTTGAAAACAACTGGGATTTATCTACCAAACGCGCCACAGCCATCGTAAATTTGTTGTCAGCTAATCCGAAGATTAAAAAAGAAAACTTAACAGCTGCTGGACGTAGCGAATATAGCCCATTGGTATCAAATGAATCGACAGACGGTAAAGCTAAAAATCGCCGTATTGAAATCATTTTGACACCTAAGCTAGATGAGTTGACAAAAGCATTAAATGAGTTGTAACTAAAATTTTGAATAAAGAGACTGTCCAAAAAGTTCGCAATTTTGTTCATTTCGACCAAAGGGAGAAATTATATAATATTGATTATGAGACTCCTCCTTACGTAGTGACAAACTGGATGTTGATTTATTACTTTTTGGACAGCCTTTTTTAAATTTTATAACACACCTTTTAGGTTAAATAAATTAAAAATTTCATAGATGAAATATATCAAATTGCCTCACACTGAATTAGAAGTAAGTGATATTTGTTTAGGAACGATGACTTTTGGTAATCAAAATTCAGAATCAGAGGCACATATTCAAATGGATTATGCTTTTGAAAGAGGAATTAATTTTTTTGATACTGCCGAAATGTACCCAATAGGAGGAAATGCACAGCTATTTGGTAATACAGAACGTTATATTGGGAGTTGGTTCAAAAAAAAAGGGAAGCGCGATCAAGTTATTTTAGCAACCAAAATTGCAGGACCTAACAGAGGGTTAGATTATATTCGTCAACCATTAGATTTTTCAAAAAAAAGTTTGCATGAAGCAGTTGATTTAAGCTTGAAAAATTTGCAAACAGATTATATAGACCTTTACCAAATGCACTGGCCAGAAAGAGTTATGAATATGTTTGGTAAAAGAGGTATGACCGAAATTGATAACCAATGGAAAGACTCTATTTTTGAAATATTAACCATTTTTGATGGCTTGATAAAAGAAGGAAAAATTAGAAACATAGGTGTTTCTAATGAAAATCCTTGGGGCGTTATGCGTTATCTTATAGAAGCAGAAAAACATAATTTGCCTAGAATAGCCAGTATACAAAATCCTTATTCCTTATTAAATAGACTTTTTGAAGTAGGACTTTCAGAAATTTGTATGCGTGAAAATTTAGCTTTATTAGCTTATTCACCATTAGCCTTTGGATTCCTTACTGGTAAGTATTTACAAGGGACTCCTGTTGATTCGCGAATGGGAAAATTTCCTAACTTTATTCGTTATACTAACGAAAACTGTTATAAGGTAACTCCTAAATACCAAGAATTGGCGCATAGTTTAGGACTTACTTTAACAGAGTTATCTATAGCCTTTGTGCATCATCAACCTTTTGTAACTTCTACCATAATAGGAGCAACTTCATTAGATCAATTAGAAGAAAACATCAATGCTTTTGAGGTTCGACTTACTGATGAGGTAATAAAAGAGGTTAATAAAATACAAGAATTACATCCTAATCCAGCACCATAAAAAGGGTGTGTAAATCATTAAGGCTATCCCAAAAAAGTATTTAAAGTATCAATTAAAAAAGATTTATTCTAATTTTTTTTGACTCAATAAAAGTGTTATAGTATTTGGGATAGCCTTTTTACAAAATTACAAATTACTGATTATTTTATCTTTAGGATATTTAACAATATAACGTATTCGTATTTTTTGAATTTCGTTAGGTTTTAATTGAAGATCCCATGTTAAAATCCCCGTTTCTGGGTTTACTTTTGCTCCATTTCTTTCTGTAAGTTCAATTTCTATTTCTTTGTCAGTTGAAAGAGGGTATTGATCTTTTAGAAGCATATAAATAGTCTCTTTTTTATTGTTTTTAATGACGATGTCATAGGTAAATGTTTGTTCTTTTTTAGAAGATAAAAAACGTATACCTGATTGCTCCATTACTTTTTCTCTTTTAATAGATACCTTTTTGTCTCGTCCCATACTTAGGTTAAGTGTATCTGATGTTTGATTCGGATTAATAAAAGTTTTTCCGACATATAAACCTTCAAAAATAATATTTGCCTCGCCTGCTAACAGGTTGTATTTTGTATAATCTTTTATTTCGGCCATTAAAAAAGCTTCTTTTTCTATTTTTGGTGCAGCATAGTATTTAAACGAAGCAGGTATTTTAAAATCTTTTAGCGAAACACTATGAGCTTTACCATTAGATAAAATGTCATACGGAATGTCTATTTCAAAAGAAGTTTGTAATTGATTTTCTACAATATTTGTGTAATTGCTTATAGAAGAAGGAGCGGCTTGAGCTGATTCCGCGTCTATTGTATTTATTTGTACATCTGCTATTCTACTTTGTAATTGATTCATGACTCCTTTTTTTTGTTGAGATCCATAATTAGGATATCCATAGGTAAGAAACCAGCTATTTAAGATTGGTGCCTGATTATTTTGATTGGGATTTCCAGAAGATAATGTAAGTTTTATTTTTTTCCAATCAAGTCCAGTATTTTGATAAACTTGTGCTTTGTAAATCAAGTTAATATTATCTTTTATGTTTTCTGTACGAAGATCATAAAAAGGAATCCAACTAGCATTGGGTGTTATATATGAAATTTCTAGAGGAATATTTCCGGCAGAAGTATTCATAAGTTGTAAAACCAATTTACCTGTTGTGGTTTTTTCGTTTTTTAAATTGTTGGTTTCAAGTTTAGTATTCAAATGATTTAATCGTTCGAGTAACTTTTTTTCTCTTTCTTCAAGAACATTGATGGTGTTACTAGTTTCGGTTCGTTTTAATTTGTAATACTCAACCATTTTGGAAAGTTCTAGAACACTTAAACCTGAATTTTGACCAAAAACTTGTTGGTTTTTATCTAAAAGCTCAATTGTTTTTTGTTCTGAAATTCGAATGTTTGTTACTTTATTTAGTTCTTTTTTTAGTAAAGAGATACTATCTTTTACTCTTTTTATTTCAGGAGAATTTTCATTTGTATCGTACTCGGAAATATAATCATTAGTAAATTGTATAGATAGAATAGTAACGTGAGATGGGGTGCTTATTTGAATTGAATTTTCATTTAAATAATTCGCTACGTTTTTAACCACGACCTCATGAGTACCATTGGTTAAAGGAATATTAGCTTGTTGTATTATTTCAGCTGAATTAAAATAAACTGTTGCTTCTTTTATTTTTGCTTGGGTAAAAATAGGATTTTGTGCCCAAGCAAAAGCAGAAGTCAATAAAATGAATTTTATAAGAATCTTTTGCATAATATGAAAGTTTATACTTTATAAGAGTACAATTTAGTGCAAAAGCTTTGAAATTAAATAAAAAACTATTGAAAAATCTTTTTTTCAATAATTGTCAAACTATCTAAACGAGTTGTGTCTTTTGGTGTTTTAATACGTAACAAATTTCTTGCTTTTCCTGATATATATATAGGAACGGATTGACCAATGGTATCTTCAGAGGTTATTAAACCTCTTTTTAACATTAGATTTTTTATGAATTTTTGATGCCTTTCAGCACCTGATTTTTGTTTTCCAATTTCGTTAAATTGATACATAAACTTTTTAGGTTTAGGAACTATAGAAGCTAGAAATAAACACTCATTTAAGCTCATTTGTTGCGGTTTTTTCTGAAAATAAAATTCAGCAGCTTCACTTATACCATAAATATTAGGTCCCCATTCTATGATATTAAAATAGACTTCTAGCATTCTTTGTTTAGAAGTAATCTGGTTATTCTCTAAAATATAAACTAATAATATTTCTTCTAATTTTCGAGATAATGTTTTTTCGCGAGTTAAAAAAACATTTTTCACTAATTGCATACTTATCGTACTGGCACCTCTTGCAAAACGTTTAGTACGTATATTTTTCGTGATAGATTGTTTAAAAGCTTCAGTAATAAATCCTCGATGTCTAAAAAAAGAGGGATCTTCACTTGTTAAGACAGCATTTTTTAGATAAGAAGGAATAGAGTCAAAAGGAGTGTAGTGAGGATTCGTATTCCCTATCCAAATAGGACGTTGAGGAACTCCATTTTCAATAGCTCTGTATTCAAATTCAGAATTTAACTTTTCTAAATTAGCCTGTCCATACTTTAAAATTTGCAGGTTGTTTTTATTTAATTTACTATCAAAAATTAATTGATGTGGTTTGTTACTATTTATTTGAAAGTTTAAATGATAATCAAAGTCACCATTTGCTTGCATTCCTTCAAAATGGCTAAATAGACCAGTAGGTAGTGAGGTGATAAAATCTTGCGCTTTAATTTTTTCTAAATCTAATTTGATTTTATAAAGTGTATCTTGGGCTGTATTATATTCTAAATAAGGTTTTACCTTTATTTTATTAAGTCTGGCTAATGAGTTCTGACTGAGCGAAATAAAATTACTTCCTAATACAAATTGATAATCAAACTCAGCTTCTTTAACAACTACATCTTTAGAGGCTATTTTAGGATGATTAATGGTAAGATTGTTTATAGAGGCTAATCCATTAATGGTTAATTCTCCAAAATTCATATCAATTTGATCTACTTTTAATCGAATTTTGTCAAAACCTGTTTTGAGTCCCCATTTTTCCTGTAAATAAGGAAGTGTTATTTGAGTTGTATCGGCTGATTGAATTAATAAATCCGTTTGTTTTTTGCGAGCATTAGCATATCCTTGTAGATTCCATTTTTGAGAAAAATGATCTGTTGTAATTTGTATTTGAGTGTTTAATTTTTCACCTTCTAAAGAAAGATTCTGCATTTGAAAAGTTAGTTTTTTATCCATATCTTGTATGCGAAGGGCTAAATTTTGTAAACGCATTTGAGTAGGTATAAGATTGAGTATTTTGGTTAAAATACGATTAACAAGTTGTGCATAATTTCGCTTTCCAGTATTTATTTCTTCCGATTTGTCTTTTTTTAGAAAGGCACTAAAATTGGTTCCTTTTTCGTTTTTTACTAGCTGAATAAAACCTTTTTCAATTTTTAAATTTTGAAGTTGTAAATCTCCTGTGATGATTTTTAAAAGACTGATTTCCGTTTCAATCTTTTTAACAGATACTAAAGTGTCTTTATTCAAAGGAAGTATTTGAATATCTTCTAAGACAATACTAGAAGTACCTGTAAAAGAAGCTTTACCTATTTGAAAAGTTGTTTCATAATCCGTTTCAAATTTATTTTGAGTTTTTAAAATAGCTTGTTCTAATAAGGTATCACGGAAAAAATATACAATTCCTATGAATAAGATTAGTAGAATAGGTAATATTTTAATAAATAAAAATAGCCATTGCTTTTTTGTTTTCATAAATCAGGTTATTGGGGTAATGAAGCTATAAAATTTTCTATTTCTTTTTTTGTGCTGCATATTTTTTTTGAAGAGGGCCTTCCTGTTCCATGCGGTTATAGTATTCTATTGCTTTGTTGTCAAAAAAAAGTTGTTGATTATGGGCAGGATTAGGTATTTGAGGATAGGTTTTATGAAAAATCATTTCATGTGTTATAAGATTGAAGATGAGTTTGAACCCAAAAGTATTATCAGGAATCCGTATTTTTTGAGGTTTTCCAAATACACCTTCTGTAGTCATTAGTATAGATTTAGGGACTGCTTTCTCTCTGAGTTCAAATCCTTCAAAATTAGGGTGTATAATGTCAAATGTTTTACTAACGTATTTGGCAGCAGCTATAGTTTTGCCTAATTCATGATAAGTTTGTACAGTTTGGAGGATTTCATTCAATGATTTCATAGGTTTTTTGTTTATCCAAATAATTCACTGATTACATCTTCAATTTTGGCAACTAGCTTTATTGCTATTTGATGATTTTTCAATGATATTTTACTATATTTAGATACAAATATGGTTGAAAAACCAAGTTTTTCCGCTTCTTGTATTCGTTGATCAATTCTATTAACGGGGCGTATTTCTCCTGACAAGCCTACTTCTCCTGCAAAACACATATCTTTTCCTACTGAAATATCTTCGTTGGAAGAAAGTATAGCAGCCACAACAGCTAGATCAATGGCTGGATCATCTACTGTAATTCCGCCTGTAATATTTAAAAAAACGTCTTTAGACCCTAATCGGAAGCCTGCTCTTTTTTCTAAAACAGCAAGTATCATATTGAGTCTTTTGGCATTATAACCCGTAGTACTTCTTTGGGGTGTACCATATACGGCTGTAGAAACGAGTGCTTGTATTTCAATCATTAGAGGGCGCATACCTTCCATGGTTGTGGCTATAGCGGTGCCTGATAATTCTTCATTTTTATGAGATATTAATATTTCAGAAGGATTACTGACTTCTCTAAGCCCTGATCCAAGCATTTCATAAATGCCTAGTTCTGATGTAGAGCCAAAACGGTTTTTGAGTGATCGTAAAATGCGATAAATATGATTTCGATCTCCTTCAAATTGTAATACGGTGTCTACCATGTGCTCTAAGATCTTAGGTCCTGCAATGGTGCCGTCTTTTGTTATATGACCAATTAGAATAACAGGTGTATTGGTTTCTTTAGCAAATTTAATAAGCTCTGCGGTACATTCTTTAATTTGAGAAATACTGCCTGCTGAAGATTCTATATAATCCGTTTGTAAAGTTTGTATGGAGTCTATTATAACCACATCGGGTTCAATCGTTTCAATTTGCCTAAAAATGTTTTGAGTTTTGGTTTCTGTTAATATATAACAATTATCATTTTCGGTGGTAATTCGTTCTGCTCGCATTTTTATCTGTTTCTGGCTTTCTTCACCTGAAACATATAGCGTTTTATAAGGTAATTTAAGAGATATTTGAAGTAATAAAGTACTCTTACCAATACCAGGTTCACCTCCTAATAAGGTTAGCGAACCTGGAACTAATCCACCACCTAAAACGCGGTTTAATTCCCCATCAGTTGTATTCATTCTAATTTCTTCCGTAGAATCAATTTCATGAACTAAAAGAGGCTTTGGTACTCTTTTATGAGTAGGAGACTCGGTTTTCCAAGTAATTTTTTCTTCTTTTTGAACAATTTCTTCAACTAAAGTATTCCATTCTTTACAAGATGTACATTGTCCTTGCCATTTAGCAAATTGACTGCCGCAACTTTGACAAAAAAAAGAGGTTTTTATTTTGGCCATTGGGTATTAATTCTCTTTTTTACTTTCTTCTTTTAGTGGTTCGGTTGATGTTTCAGAAGGTGTTTCTAAAATATTTTCTTCTGTTTTTTGATCTTTTGCTTTACCACCTTTCATTTTATTCTTTTTAGGAAGTTTGGTTTTAAGTTCTTCCGCTTTATTCATCATGAAATCCTTCGTAATGTCTCCAATTTCTGTTTTATTAAAAGAATCTTGATAAAATTTTAAGGCTTTTTTTATTTCACCTCTTTTTTCCCAATACATTCCCATGTGATACTCATACAACATTGTTTTTTCATATTGTTGACCTGAAATCTGAGCTAAAAGTTCATATTCATACCAAGCTTCATTTTTTTTAATAGCTGTTTCAATGGCTTTCATATCACTAAAACGGATCTTGGTTTTTAATCCTAATGATTTTTCTATTGCGTCATATTTTTTGTTAAGATAATCTACATAGCCTTCTTTTAAAGGACTAATGTTATCTTGATATTCCATAGCGGTAATAGGTTGATATATTTCAAAAAACTGATAAAGAGCACTAGGGATAGCGTTGGGGGCTATTCCGTAATGAGCTAATCTTTTGAAGTCATCAAACTTGTAATTTAGAAAATCATTTTTGATGGTTTGTATGTTTTTATCTAATGTTTTAATGTTTTTTTGAAATTTTTTTAAGTCACCATCAGAGGTTGCTTGGTAGTAAAAAATAGGTTTTTTTGTTTCTGAAAGTCTTTGTGCTACCATTCCCTCCATTCCATTTGCTAGTTCTGGACTAATAGAGATGTAACCATCAAACAAAGGGTTTTCTTTGTATAAAAAAGCATTTAAAAAACCAGCTGTTACATCCATACCCGCTATTATACGAAAAGGAGCTAATCGGTATTTTTTTTCTAGATGAGGTAAAAGTTCAGCACCTATAAATTCAAAAAAATCAGCACCTTTCTTTGTTGGTAAACCTTCTGCTGGATCAAATTGTGAATCATCATAACGTTCGTTGTTTTTATTTTGATTAATACCAACTAATATTACTTCTGGTAGATCATCCCAATAATTACCATAACGTAAAGTACTTTCAAATGATGGGAATAAAAATTCTCCATCAAGTACCAATATCATAGGATAACTACGTTCTGGATTAGTGCTATAAGAGGTAGGTAACTTAACTGTAATATCTCTTTTTGTATTAAGTTTTGCAGAGAAAAAGTGGTCTACTGTTGTCTGAGAAAATAGATTCAATGAACAAAAGAAGGCAAACGCCCATATAAAATTTTTCATATCTGTGTATTTTATTTATAATGTCTTCATATTATAAAATTGCCTTTAATTGTGTAAATAGTTTGTTATAGGCTAAAATTTATAAAAAAATCATCTGTTTAGTTGGTGAAGCAAGTTACTAAATTATTTTTTTTTAGTAACAATTGGTAAAACGGAAAATGAAAAGATGCCTAGAAGAATTGTAATTAAAAGTTGAGATGTCCAAACAATCCATCCAAAAGCATTTCCTGCTTCTATAGGGATTTTATATAAGACTAAAATTTTTGCTATCAAAACAGGGAAAAAGCCAAATCCACCGTTAGTAAATGACATGGTTAGTCCTCCTATTACGAAAGCGACAAGTATTGTTCCAAAATTAATTGTGCTGGTAGCTTCTAATGCAAATACGGTAATATAGAACATTAGTACATAGGAAAACCAGATTAGAAAAGTAAAAAATAAAAAACGCCATTTATTAGGCATGT
This sequence comes from Flavobacterium sp. TN-1, assembly GCF_052828645.1. Lineage (NCBI taxonomy): Bacteria > Pseudomonadati > Bacteroidota > Flavobacteriia > Flavobacteriales > Flavobacteriaceae > Flavobacterium > Flavobacterium sp. TN-1. Next base: position 498,909 of record NZ_CM128253.1, on the reverse strand, counting down.
ATAATAAACTAAAAATACCTTCTTTTAAACCTGCAATTTTTGACTTAAAAAGGAGGATGTACTTCCAATTAGAATAGCTGTACAATAATAAAAAACTAACGCCTAATATAAATCCTATGATTAAAAGTATAATTAGTTTTTCGATAGGGATATAGGTAAGTAAAAAACTTTTTAACGTATTTATTTCTAATATTAAGGCGCTGAATACAAATAATAAGAGAAAAATTAGATCAACAATTCGCTCAGCTATGATCGTTCCAAAAGCTTTATCAAAAGGGACATCTTGGTATTTTTTTAGGAGTAATGCTCTAGAAAATTCACCTGATCTAGGAATTGTTAAATTTACGAAATAGCCTATACAAACTGCCAAGAAATTAAGTTTGAAATTGGGTTTTACCCCTATTTCTTGTAGTGCATATTTCCAACGATAAGCTCTAAAAATACAACCCAAAATAGCTATAAATAAAGAAATTGTAACGAAACTATAATTAGCCGTTGTAAAGTACAATTTCATTTGAGCAATTTGCTTTTCGGTAAATGAATTATATGTATAGTAAGTCAATCCAGCACCTAATAGTAATGGAATGATCAAACTAGCATAAGAGCGTATTTTGCTACTCACGTTATTCTAATGAATTGTTTTCTTCATTAGGAAATACAATAGAAGGTTTGAAGTTTTTGGCTTCACTAATCTCTATGCTTCCGTACGAAATAATAATAATAATATCTCCTTGATGTACTTTACGCGCAGCAGGTCCATTTAACGTAATTTCACCACTGTTTTTAGGTCCCTTGATAGCATAGGTTTCTAAGCGTTCTCCATTGTTGACATTAACAATAGATACCTTTTCGCCTTCAAAAATATTGGCGGCTTCCATTAAAACTTCGTCAATAGTTATACTTCCGATATAATTTAAATCGGCACCTGTTACTTTAACTCGGTGAATTTTTGATTTTACAACTTCAATTCGCATGGCACAAAGTTATATTATTTTAGTGAAATGTTGTCAATTAAACGTATATTGTTTACAAAAACAGCTATAAAAGCACGGTAAACTTTGTTTGGTAATTTCTCCCTACAAGTTTTTAAAGTTTCTTCTTCTGCTATTTCAAAATATTCTAAATCAAATAAAGATTGTTTTGAAAATTCTGTCTGTACCCATCTTGTTAAACTTTCAGGGGATTGATTGTAAAAATTGTTTTTGACAGCAGTTAGTGTTTCAAAAATAAAAGAGGCTTCTGCTTTTTCTTGTAGAGATAAACGTTGATTTCTTGAACTCATGGCAAGACCATTTGCTTCTCGATAAATAGCACAACCTACAATGTTTACAGGGATGTTATAGTTTTTGACTAATTTTTTAACAATTTGTAATTGTTGAAAATCTTTTTCTCCAAAATAAGCATTTGTAGGATTAATAATTTCAAATAATTTTTTAACAATAGTTCCTACACCATCAAAATGACCAGGTCTGTGTTTGCCTTCCATTTCAAATTCTAAACCGTCATATTCAAAATGAGTAGATACAGTATTGCCTTCATATATGTCCTCAATAGTAGGGGCATAAACAATGATGTTAGGGTTGAAGGTGTTAATCTTGCTTAAGTCCTCTTCTAAAGTTCGAGGATATTTATCAAGATCTTCTTGGTTGTTAAATTGAGTTGGGTTTACGAAAATACTTACAACTGCAAGATCGTTATAATTTAAAGCTTCTTCTACCAATGACAAGTGTCCTTGGTGCAAAGCTCCCATAGTAGGAACAAAACCAATTGTCTTTTTTGGATTTAAAAAAGTATCTAAATGTCTTTTTAATTCGCTTTTTTGAGTAAATAAAGGCATATAAAATTCTTAAAATAAGTGCAAAATTACTATTTTAGTCGTTATCTCCGTAAAAATTTGTAATTTTGCGTGGATTTGTGTCCAATAAACAAAACAGTAAAGTAAAGATGGAGGATAAAAGGATATTGTATGTATCATCCGAATTAGTGCCCTATTTGCCTGAAAATGAGGTCTCTTTGATGTCGTTTGATTTACCAAAAATGATTAACGATCAAGGCGGGCAAATTAGAATTTTTATGCCACGTTATGGAAATGTAAATGAAAGAAGGCATCAATTACATGAAGTAATTAGGCTTTCAGGAATGAATTTAGTGGTAAATGATGTTGATATGCCTCTGATTATTAAAGTTGCTTCAATACCTAAGGAACGTATTCAGGTGTACTTTATAGACAATGATGAGTATTTTAAACGCAAGTCTACTTTTACGGATGAAGAAGGCGTGTTGTTTGAAGATAACGATGAGCGTGCCATTTTCTTTGCAAAAGGAGTTGTAGAAACTGTAAAGAAATTAAATTGGGTTCCAGATATTATTCATGTTCAAGGATGGATGGCTTCGTTATTGCCTATTTATATGAGACATTATTATAAAGACGATGCTTTGTTTTCCGAAACTAAAATAGTCACATCTATCTTTAAGGATGGTTATGAAGGAATATTAGATGCACAAATTTCTAAAAAGGTTCAATTTGATGGTGTGCCACAAGAAGCAATTCAAGAATTAGATAACCCAACCTATGAAAATTTGATGATGGTTGCTATTAACCATTCTGACGGGGTTGTGATGGGGTCTGAAGAAATATCGCCAAATTTAACAAAATTTATAGAATCTTCTAAAAAACCTTTTTTACCTTTCGCCTCAAAAGATGTATTCGCAGAAGCTTATACAGAATTTTATAAAACTCAAATATTAGGTTAATAAAATGAATTTCAATACTTTTGCAAAAAAATCAATAGTTTTGCTATTCGGTTTTTTATTGTCTTGCGATCAAGATTATAATACATTAGGGGCTGATTTAGTTGGAGATGAAACTTTTACTTTTTTGGCAGGTGAGGATAAATCAAGTAGTATAACTATTAATGATCTAGATTTAGGCGCAGTTCAGTCTAATAATCTTTCTGTAAATCATTTAGGATTGTTAAAGAATGATTATTTTGGAGAGACAACTGCTTCTTTTGTTACTCAATTACAATTAGCAACAGCAGCACCAGTATTTGGAACAGGAATTGAAGTAGATAGTGTGGTGCTTTCAGTGCCTTATTTTAGTACTAAATTAAGTACTGATGTTAATGGAAAAGGAACTTATAGACTAGATTCTATTTATACTAATACAAAAGATTATTACACAGATTTTAAAACAGATAAGTTGCCTGCTTTCAATTTAGAGGTCTTTCGTAATAATTTTGCTTTAAATGATTATGATATAAATGATATTACCAAAAATGGAAAATATTATTCAGATCAAGAAAGTGTATTAGATGTAGTAGTAGGAGAAAAATTAAATAATGCTGCTAATCCAAATGAAAACACTAATTTTAAACCCAATCAAGCTGAGTTTGAAAAGCCAAAAGTAGATGATCTAACACAAAAGTTATTACCTATAAAAGATAATCCAGGGAATGTAGGAGAACGTTTTTCTCCTCGTATACGTTTACACCTAGATAAATCTCATTTTGAAAATAATATCATAAAAGCTGATTCAAGATATTTAACAAACAATAATGCTTTTGTAAATTATTATAAAGGTTTGACATTTAGAGTATCTAGAAACGAAGGCACAATGATGGGGCTAGATTTTAAGAAAGGAGATGTAACAATTTATTACAAACAAGATAGAACGGATAATAAAGGAAAAGAAATGAAAACCTTCGTTCTTAAAATGACGGGAAATAATTTAAATATTTTAAAACATAATAAGTCGGCTATTTATGCAAGTGCTCTTTCATCCAATACACCAACGGATAATTTATTCTTAAAAGGTGGTCAAGGATCAATAGCAGAAATCAAAATAGACCAAGCTTTAATTGATGATTTAAAAAATAAAGGAGCACTCGTTAATGATGCTAGTTTGTATTTTACTGTTGATCCAAATTTTGTAAACTCGCTAAGCAGTAGTAATAAGTCTTTTTATTACCTTAATCCAATGCGTTTATACTTGTTTAATGCAGAAAAAACAAGATCATTGTTAGATTATACAAATGATATTACCAAGCTAACTAATGTTCCTAAAAAGGATAAATATGTTCACGGAGGTATATTACAAAAAGTAAATGATAAATATATGTATCGTATTCGATTAACGGATCATATTAATCAGATTATAAATGATAAAACAGGCACTTATACCAATGTAAAGTTAGGTCTTGCTATTGCCGAAAGTATTTATATAACGCCTGAAGCACAGGGATTATCGGCTATAAGTGCATTAAAAAACACAACAAATATTTTAAAAAGTATTCCTTCAACTGCAGTAATAAGCCCTTTAGGTGTTGTTTTAGGAGGAATGCAAGGAGATAATAAAGTTCAATTTAAAATAAGCTATACTAAACGAAATTAATATGTGTGGAATTGTAGGATATATAGGATATAGAGAAGCTTATCCTATTGTAGTAAAAGGGTTAAAAAGATTAGAATATAGAGGTTATGATAGTGCTGGTTTGGTACTGTATGATGGAGAAGACATAAAATTATCTAAAACCAAAGGAAAAGTTTCTGATCTAGAAGAAAAATCTAAAACAGAAATAACATTAAGTGGAACCATAGGTATTGGTCATACACGTTGGGCTACACACGGAGTTCCAAATGATGTAAATTCGCATCCTCATACTTCTAATTCTGGAGACCTGGTTATTGTTCATAATGGAATTATTGAAAATTATGAACCCTTAAAAAAAGAATTAATTAACAGAGGTTATGTTTTTCATTCAGATACAGATACAGAAGTATTAGTTAATCTGATAGAAGAAGTTCAAAAACAAGAAAATATAAAATTAGGGAAAGCAGTACAAATTGCTTTGAATCAAGTAGTAGGAGCCTATGCAATTTGTGTTTTTGACAAGAAAAAACCCAATGAGATAGTAGTAGCTAGACTAGGTAGTCCTTTAGCTATTGGAGTAGCTGAAAACGAATTTTTTATAGCTTCAGATGCTTCTCCTTTTATTGAGTACACTTCAAACGCAATCTATTTAGAAGACGAAGAAATGGCTATTATTCGTTTGAAAAAAGGATTAAAAGTAAGAAAAATTAAAGATGATTCATTAGTACATCCTTATGTTCAAGAACTAAAAATGAACTTAGAACAGATTGAAAAAGGAGGGTATGATCATTTCATGTTAAAAGAAATTTATGAACAACCTAACGTAATAAAAGATACTTATAGAGGACGTTTGTACTCTAATGAAGGAATCATTAAAATGGCTGGTGTTGAAGATAATTTAGAGAAATTTACAAATGCCAATAGAATCCTAATAGTTGCTTGTGGTACTTCATGGCATGCAGGTCTAGTAGCAGAATATATTTTTGAAGAGTTTGCTCGCATTCCAGTAGAAGTAGAATATGCCTCTGAGTTCCGTTATAGAAATCCTATCATTAGCGATAAAGATGTTGTAATTGCAATCTCTCAATCAGGAGAAACAGCAGATACTTTAGCAGCCATCAAATTAGCAAAAGAAAAAGGAGCGTTTGTATTTGGAGTTTGCAACGTAGTTGGATCTTCTATCTCTAGAGAGTCTCACGCTGGAGCTTATACACATGCAGGACCAGAAATTGGGGTAGCTTCCACAAAAGCATTTACTACACAAATTACGGTTTTAACCATGATTGCTTTACGTTTGGCTAAAGCAAAAGGAAGCTTGTCAAAATCAGATTACCATCGTTATTTATCTGAATTAGAGGCAATGCCAGAAAAAGTAGAAGAAACATTGTTAACAAATGAAGTTTCAAAAGAAATAGCGGAGGTTTATAAAGAAGCTACCAATTGTTTGTACTTAGGTAGAGGGTACAATTTTCCAGTGGCTTTAGAAGGTGCTTTAAAACTAAAAGAAATTTCTTATATACATGCTGAAGGCTATCCAGCAGCGGAAATGAAGCATGGTCCTATTGCATTGATAGATGAGCACATGCCTGTAATTGTTATTGCACCTAAACAAGGACACTATGATAAAGTGGTAAGTAATATCCAAGAAATTAAATCCCGTAGTGGTAAAATAATTGCCGTAGTAACTAAAGGAGATGAACAAGTGCGCTCTTTAGCAGATCACGTTATTGAAATTCCAGAATGTTCAGACGCTTTATCACCATTATTAACAACTATTCCTTTGCAGTTATTGTCATACCATATAGCAGTACTAAGAGGTTGTAATGTAGATCAGCCAAGAAACTTAGCTAAATCAGTTACAGTAGAATAATTATACGTATATAATAAAAAAGCGGTAGTCTTGTTTTAGAGACTACCGCTTTTATTTTTATAGTGTTTCTTTAAGCCATTTAAAAAATTCGCGTTGCCATACCAATGCGTTTTGTGGTTTTAAAACCCAGTGGTTTTCTTCTGGAAAATGTAAAAAACGACTTTTTATTCCTTTTAATTGAGCTGCTTGAAAAGCTTCTTGACCTTGTCCTAACGGAACTCTATAGTCTTTTCCTCCTTGTATAATAAGAATAGGAGTAGTCCAGTTATTAATTAAATGAATTGGGTTAAAATCGTTGTACGTTTTTTGTGCAACAATGTTATTCTTTTCCCAATAAGCCCCTCCTGAATCCCAGTTTGTAAAGAACACTTCTTCTGTAGTTCCATACATACTTTGGGTGTTAAAGATACCACAATGTGAAATAAATGTTTTAAAACGATTGTTGTGAATTCCCGCTAAGTAAAATACTGAGTACCCACCATAGCTTGCACCTACAGCACCTAATCGGGTTTTGTCTACATAAGATTCTTTTGTTATATCGTCAATAGCTGATAAATAATCATCCATTACTTGACCACCCCAATCTTTGCTAATTTGTTCATTCCATTTTACACCATGACCAGGCATTCCTCTACGGTTTGGAGCAACTACTATATAGCCTTGTGATGCAATTGTTTGAAAATTCCAACGAAAAGAATAATATTGAGTTAAGGCACTTTGTGGTCCTCCTTGGCAGTATAATAGAGTAGGGTATTTTTTTGTAGCATCAAAATTTGGTGGAAGTATAATCCAAACCAACATTTTTTTACCATCTGTAGTGGTTACGTAACGTCTCTCTGTTTTACATAAATTTAAATTTTTATAAATTTCTGTATTAACATGAGTTATCTGATTCCAAGATTTGTTTTTTAAATGATAAGAATAAATTTCAGAAGCATGATTGATGTCATTTCTCATCAAAAGAATTTGATCAGGTGTAAAATCTATAATCTGCGTTATGTCAAAATCACCATTGGTAATTTGTTTAACTCCAATAGCTATTTTGGTCAATCCTGGAAAGTTTACTTCAAATAATTGCTTTGTGCCATCTATAGGAGCAATAAAATAGATTTTTTTTCCATCTTTACTCCATTTAAAACTCTCTACAGTTCCATCCCAGTTAGCAGTTAGGTTTATTTCAATTCCTTTATGTTTTACAATAATATCATTTTTATCAGCTTCGTAACCATCTTGTTTCATCTGTAGCCAAGTAAGATCACCGTTTGGTGAAAAATCAGGATGTGTGTCATAACCCGGATTATTAGGTGTAAGATTTACAGTTTGTTTAGTTTCAATATTATATTGGTATAAATCAGTGTTAGTACTGGTTGCATAAGCCGTTCCAGTCTTTTTTTTACAGACATAGATGATGTTTTTACTATCAGGAGACCAAATATAATCTTCATCACCACCAAATGGTTTTTGTGGAGCATCATAAGGTTCTCCTTCCATAATGTCTATAGCTGGAGCCAAACGTACATTAGGTGCAGGTACTCCGCCAAAGAAGACATGATTGTATGTGCCATCTCGCCAAGTATCCCAATGACGATAATCAAGACCGTCATAAACTTGAGCATCTGACAGAGATAATTCTGGGTAAAAATCTTTTCCTAATACAGGAGTTATTTTAACTTCTTTATCAGAAAGTAAGTACATTCCATCAGGAGAAATGTTCTTGTTTTTTATCAATTCTGTGTACTCTTTAATTTCACTGGCATTACCACCTGTAATAGAAATGCTATAAAATTTACTAGTAGATTTGTTTTCCTCAATAGATGGGGTAGCTACTTTATAAATAATATTTTTTCCATCTTTTGATACTCCAAGAGGTGTTACACGACCTAATTTCCATAATAAATCAGGAGTCATGATGTTTTGTGCGATTCCAGAATTAATACTCATAAGCGTTACGCTTAATAGCGCTAGTTTTTTCATTTTTGATCTTTTTTGCTAAAATAATGATTTTATTAAAAAAAAAGCTATCTCTTAGAGATAGCTTTTTGGTTGGGGGTTGGGTTAATTATCAAAGTTATTCTTTGATAAAGCGTTTAGTAACAGTTGAATGCAAATCAGAAACTTCTAATATATAGTTTCCAGCTTTACAATTGGTTACATTGATTTGTTCATTGTTTATTTTTCCTTCTAAAACTATTTGTCCAACTAGGTTATATACTTTATACGTTGCCATTTCAGAAATACCTTTAATAGTAAGTATTTCGGAAGTTGGAATAGGGAATACAGTAATTTCAAAACCTGAGGCAATATTTTTTTGATTTTCTTTAGCACTCGAAGTAATGTTAATAGTGTAATCTTCTACTTGTCCATAAGAAAAAGTTTCACATGAAGTAGGAATTCCATTGTACTTCATAGATATTCTCATTCTAGTTGCTCCTAAAATTGCTGTTGCTGGAATTGTAAATGTACCAGAAACGGGTGTTGTAGTAGAAGGGGCTTTAGTCCAAACAGTTTCACCTGCATCTGTAAAATCACCATCTTGATTATAATCAATAAAAAGGGCATAGCCTTCAGGATAAGTTGTTGAGTTCCATGATGGAGTAATTGTTATCGTTTGAGTTGAGCTTCTTACTGCTGAAGTAGATAGAGTTGTAAAGTTTTCGTAACCAACAGTGCTAGTAGAAGTATTATTAATTGTTCCAATTACAACTTTTCCTATTTTTTCATCAGCAGTACTATTGCCTTTTGAAGTGCAATAAGTAAGTGTGTTAGATAGTGTAGTTACGCTAACAATATTACTTGCAATAGAAATATTACCCGCGGCATCTTTTGCTTTCACTGTAAAAGAATAGGTTGTAGAAGGGGTTAAGCCTGTTACGTTATAAGTTTTAGATGTAATGGAACCCAATAAAGTAGTTCCTTGATATATTTCATATCCTGTAACGCCTACATTGTCAGTATCACCATTCCAAGATAAGTTAGTAGAAGAAGTTGTTGTACCAGATGCACTTAATATTGGAGCAGTTGGAGCAGTTGTGTCAATTACATTAGCTAAAGTTGTTACGCTAACAACATTGCTTGCAATAGAAATATTACCCGCGGCATCTTTTGCTTTCACTGTAAAAGAATAGGTTGTAGAAGGGGTTAAGCCTGTTACGTTATAAGTTTTAGATGTAATGGAACCCAATAAAGTAGTTCCTTGATACACATCATATCCTATAACACCTACATTATCAGTGTCACCATTCCAAGATAAGTTAGTAGAAGAAGTTGTTGTGCCAGATGCGCTTAAGACAGGAGCTGTTGGTGGTATAGTATCAGATGTACTTAGGTTTACAGTAATATTTGCATTGTTAACATCAAAAAAGATATGATTTGATCCTTTAACCATAATTCGGCCTGTAGTAGTAGCAGTATTAGGTATTGTTATATTTTCGGATCCATCATTAGGTGTTCCTGCTAATAAAGTTGTCCAAGTTGCACCATTATTTGTTGACCATAAAATATCTACATTAGAGCAGTTAACACCATTTGCAGTGGTACCTGCTACGTTCCAAGTTATTAATTGAGAAGTGCCTCCTGTATAAGAAGTTTCGCTTCCTTGAGAAGTAATAGCAAAAGGACCAGCAGTTCCATTAACTGTTACGATCATATCATCAGAGTTGTTAGCACCACCACCAGCTCTGTTATCACGAACGGTAAAACGGAAATTCATAGTTCTAGCAATAGAAGGTAAAGCTTCTACTAAAATTTCAGAACCTTGTGTAGTAGTTGCTCCTGTTAGAATAGAAGCCATTTGAGGAAAATATCTCGAAGGAATTGTTGTAGGGGTATAAGATCTAAAAATAGGACCAGACACCTTGGTTGTACTAGCAGCAGAACTTGTTCCAGTTTGGGTTGAAGTAGCACTGTCAAATTGTTCCCAAATATAAGTTAAGACATCTCCATTAGCATCAGTTCCTGTACCAGTAAGAACAAACGGAGTGCTTTTTGGAATAGTAAAATCTAATCCAGCATTTGCAGTTGGAATAGCATTACCTGTTGGAGTGTTTACAGCGCACGCTTTTGTTTTTATATTGTTAGTAACTTGTTGAATGCTATAAGTGTGAAAATAAGCGTCAGAATGAGCTTGAACATCTTGTGGTGTAATGCCAGCATATCCCATAATTGTAGACCCAGAACCTGGCTCCATATTAGCTCCAGTTCTTTCTTTACTATGAGAGTGTGTATGATTAGCACCAAATTGATGCCCCATTTCATGCGCAACATAGTCAATATCAAAATTGTCTCCTTGTGGTATTCCATCACCAGGAGATGTATATCCAGAACCTTTGTTTTGATCGGTCGTACTAGAAGTGTCATCTACACAAATACAGCCAATACAACCCGCGTTACCACCACCTCCAGAAGCACCAAATAAGTGTCCTATGTCATAAGCTCCATTGCCAATGGTATTGGTTAGGTTATTTTGTAACTCAGTATTCCATGCGCCTCCTGAACCTGTAGAAGCAACGGAATAAGGATCCGTAGAAGCATTTGTATAAATAAGTACATCATTATTTGCAATCAGGTTCATTCTGGTATTAAAATCTTTTTCAAAAACACCATTTACTCGAGTCATTGTGGCATTTATAGCAGCCAATGCTTGTGCTACGGTACCACCAAAATAAGTCGTGTATTCACCTGTTACGGATAATGCTAAACGAAAAGTTCTTAAAGTGCCATCATCTGCATTAGGGCGTAAATTAGTTCCAGAAACTTTAAAACTTGGTTCTATTTTATCAATTACTTTACATTCAAATGGTGATAAGTTTTCTTTTTTATCAGCTTTTTTATAAACAGAATAAGTCTTTAAATCTTTAGAATAAGGTTCAATGAATGAAGCTGATTTTCCAGCATTTAATGTCATAGACTTAAATCCTAAAGGAGACATACTAAAATAAGCAGTAGAAGTAGGATTGTCAATGCCAATTCCTATGTACGATCGGATTTGAGGATATTTAGCTTGTAAAGCAGCATCCATATTAGAGTTTTCGTAAACTTTAAATTTTTCTAACTTTCCTTCAGCATTTGGAAGTGAAATAACGGTTGCAGAACTAGAACGACCAAATCGGTTAGGAGATTTAGATAATTGTTTTCTGATCAAATCAATATTCAAGTCAAAAAGGTTCTTCTCAGGAAGTTGTGTTTTGTATTCTATTAGGGTTCTATGATTGGTATTGGTACGTTTCCATAAGCCATCTTGACCCAATACAACTCCTGTTGCCAATAAGGCAATTAAAAGTAATTTCTTTTTCATTTGGTTGGTTGGTGTTAATAATGGCTGCGAATATATTTATATTTTTTTAATAAAATGAAATAAATTATAATAAAATACGTTAAAAAAAATAGTTTAAAATAGGTAAAGTGCAATTTATTAGTGAAATACTTGTAAATATTTGTTTTTTTAAACAAAAAAAGCAGCTCGTTTAAAGCTGCTTTTTTGTGTTAAAATATATGTTTATTCAATTTTTATAACAAAATAATTCTTCTTGCCTCTTTGAAGTAAGACAAATTTATTATTAATAAGATCCTTTGTTTTAAGTATAAATTCCTCAGTTACTTTTTCTTTGTTGACAGAAATTGAATTTTCAGTCAATGCTCTACGTGCTTCACCGTTTGATTTTAAAAAACCTGTTTTAGTATTAAGTACATCTACAATATTGATTCCTTCCTCGATAGCTTCTCTTGAAATGGTTGCTTGAGGCACTCCTTCAAAAGCTTCTAAGAAAGTTTCTGAGTCTAATTTTTTTAAATCTTCAGAAGTAGAATTTCCAAATAACATATTAGAAGCAGCAATAGCTTTATCTAAAGCATCTTTATCATGTACAAAAATAGTTATTTCCTCTGCTAATTTGCGTTGTAAAACTCTTAAATGTGGAGCTTGACGATGTTCTTCAATTAAAGTTTCAATTGTGTCTTTATCTAAGAAAGTAAATATTTTAATGTACTTTTCTGCATCTGCATCTGTTGTATTAAGCCAAAATTGATAAAATTTGTAAACAGAGGTTTTGTCTGCTGTTAACCATATATTCCCTCCTTCTGTTTTTCCAAATTTTGATCCGTCTGCCTTTGTTATTAGAGGACAAGTTAAGGCATAGGCTTTAGCTCCTTCTTCTTCCGTATCTACATTCATTCTACGGATTAATTCAGTACCTGTAGTGATATTGCCCCATTGATCACTACCTCCCATTTGTAATTTACATCCGTATGTTTTGTATAAATGATAAAAATCATATCCTTGAATTAACTGATATGTAAATTCTGTAAAAGACATACCGTCACCTGTTTCTCCTGAAAGACGTTTTTTAACAGAATCTTTGGCCATCATATAGTTAACCGTAATTCGTTTTCCTACATTTCGAGCAAAATCTATGAAAGAAAAAGTTTTCATCCAATCATAATTATTTACTAATACAGGCGCGTTGTCATCGGTAGCATTAAAGTCAAGAAATTTAGATAAAACACCTTTAATCCCTTCTACATTTCTAGAAAGACTTTCCTCATCTAATAAATTGCGTTCGTTGCTTTTTCCTGAAGGATCACCAATCATTCCTGTAGCTCCTCCTACTAAAGCAAAAGGTTTATGACCAAAGTTTCGAAGATGAACTAATAAAATAATAGGAACTAAACTACCTATGTGTAGAGAATCTGATGTTGGGTCAAATCCTATATATGTTGCCGTGCTTTCTTTTAACAATTGTTCTTCTGTTCCTGGCATCATATCGTGTACCAGTCCACGCCATTGTAATTCAGCAATTATGTTTTTCATTATTTAAAAAATTTTTGCAAAGATAAGTTTTTAGTTTTTAGATTGTAAATCTCCTATACGACATTTTTAATAAGTCCAACAAGCCTTAAAATGAAGTAAATCAAAGAATTTGTAGTTCGTATAAATGGTAAATCCCACGGAGTACGCGGGATTTTAGACTTTCGTCTACGGCATATAGCCTTATTGTGATAAGATTAAAGATTAGAATAATTTTATCTGTTGCTAAGATAAAAAAAAATCTAAAATAATTTTATTTTTTTAAACAAATGTTTTTTTATAAGTTTAGGCGTAAGCTAAACAACATAAAAAACTATTATGACAAAAATTTTAGGTCTCGATTTAGGGACTAATTCTATTGGATGGGCGATTAGAGAAGATGAAAACGAAGGAGTAAATCAAATTATAGATAAAGGAGTCAGAATTTTCTCTGAAGGAGTAAAATCTGAAAATGGAAAAGAAATATCCAGAGCTGCCGAAAGAACAGCCTACAGAAGTGCTCGGAAAATAAAATATCGCAGAAAACTAAGAAAATACGAAACTTTAAAAGTGCTCTCTATTAATGGAATGTGTCCTCTATCTGTTGAAGAAGTGGAACAATGGAAAAAATCTGGTTTCAAAGTATATCCTTTAAATCCTGAATTTCTTAATTGGTTGCGAACTAACGAAGATGAAAATATAAATCCTTATCTTTTTAGAGACAAAGCCAGTAAGCAAAAAGTTACTTTATACGAGTTAGGAAGAGCCTTATACCATATAGCACAACGAAGAGGTTTTTTGAGTAATCGCTTAGATCAATCAGCCGAAGGTGTTTTTGAAGAACATAACCCGCAAATTCAAAATTTAATTGAAGATTTAGATAGTTCTAATGAGATCTTAAACGAATTAAAAGAGTATTATATTAATCTTGGAATTATAGATGAGTCAGAGAAAAGTGGTTTTAAAAAGGATTTAGACGAAGGAGAAAAAAATCTAAAGAAATTATACACTTCATTAGTATCCATTACAAAAAAGAATGCTAATGATATTGAAACATGTAAACAAGAGCTTATTGCGCGTCTCAATAAAAAGGCAGATTTAGGCAAAGTAAAAGGAGAAATTAAAGATATTTCACAAGCAATGCTTGATGGAAATTTTAAAACCTTAGGTCAATATTTTTTTAGTTTATATAACAAAACAAGAATAAGAAACCAATACACTTCTCGTGAAGAACATTATTTAGAAGAGTTTATCGTAATTTGTCAAACACAAGGAATTGAAGGGATAAATACAAATGAAAAATTACCCGAAAAAAAGTTTACGGGTTTAGCTAAAGACTTATACCGAGCTATTTTTTTTCAAAGACCTCTAAAATCGCAAAAGGGATTAATAGGAAAATGTTCCTTTGAAAAAAACAAATCTCGATGTGCTGTTTCGCATCCAGATTATGAGGAATTTAGAATGTGGTCATACTTAAACACCATAAAGATAGGCACACAAAGCGAGAGTACATTACGTTTCTTAACACTGGAAGAAAAATTAAAATTAGTTCCGAAATTTTACAGAAAAAATGACTTTAATTTTGAGGTTTTAGCCAAAGAACTGGTTGAAAAAGGAGCTAGTTTTGGCTATTACAAATCTTCTAAGAAAAATGAGTTTTTTTATTGGTTTAATTACAAATCTACAGATAGTGTTTCTGCTTGTGTAGTTTCGGCTTCACTGGAAAATGCAATAGGAAAAGACTGGAAGATTAAAACCTTCGAATACCAAACTAGAAATACAGAAAAGAAAGAAGTCACAAAATCTGTAAATTACAAAGATCTTTGGCACTTACTTTCAGTTGCAACCTCTGATACGTATTTATATGATTTTGCCATCGAAAAACTAAAACTAGAACCTAAAAACGCAAAAGCATTTAGCAAAACAAAACTTAAAAAAGACTTTGCAAGTCTTAGTTTGGCAGCTATTGCAAAAATATTACCTTATTTAAAACAAGGATTACTGTACTCGCATGCTGTTTTTATGGCAAATATTGAGAATATTGTAGATGATGACATTTGGAAAGATAAGGAGCAACAAAAATTTATTCAATCAAAAATAGTTGATTTAATAGATAATTATTTAGTAGAAAAAAGCAAGCTAGAAATTATTAACGGTTTATTGAAAATATATAATACAGAAGACAAAGAAGGTAAAAAAGTACATTATTCTAAAGAAGCTGAATCGCTTTTTGAGGCTGATTTGAGAAAAAAGCTTGTTCCATTTTATAAAGCAAACACTATTAGTGAGCAACAGGAACAAGAAATAATATTTGAAGATTTATTCCCAATTTTAATTGAGCAATTAAAAAAACAGGAATTCATTAAAATAGTTAGGTTAGATAAAAAAATTGAAGCTTTTCTTAAAGGCGAAAATGAAGAAGGACAAATATTTTGTAACCATCCCGATAAGTTAAAAAAACTCTATCATCCATCAGATATAGAAGTATTCAAAAAGAAAACTATTAAAGACGAATGGGGCAATGAAAAAGTAGTATTAGGCAGTCCGCTTACCACTTCTATAAAAAACCCAATGGCAATGCGTGCTTTGCATCAATTACGTAAAGTTCTTAATACTTTAATACTAGATGGACAAATAGATGAAGACACTCGCATTCATATAGAAATGGCTCGTGAATTGAACGATGCAAACAAAAGAAAAGGAATACAGGATTTTCAAAAAGAAAGAGAAGAGTTATATAAAATTTATGAAGCTAAAATTAAAGAACTTTATCAAGTAAAAAAAGGAAAAGAACTACTCCACGTTACCGATGAAGATTTACAAAAATTCGAATGGGCATTAGAACAAACTAAAGATGGAAGAATTATAACTAAAGAAGAACTAATAAAATACAAAATATGGGAAGAGCAAAATCATATTTGTATTTATACAGGCAAAACTATTAGTATCGATAGTTTTTTAGAGGGAAATCCAAAATTTGATATTGAGCATACTATTCCAAGAAGTATTTCCCAAGATAATTCTCTTATGAATAAAACACTATGTGATAAAGATTTTAACAGAAGTGTGAAAGGCAAAAAAATGCCTGTAGAATTATCAAACTACAATGAAATTTTACCGAGAATTGCGCATTGGAAAAAACAAGCAGAGGAACTAACTCGACAAATTGAAACTATTTCAAAATCTATAAAATCAGCAGCTACAAAAGTCGCAAAAGATAAAAACATAAGAAAAAGGCATTACCTCACTTTTAAACGTGACTATATTCAAGGAAAATATGACCGATTTACCTGGGAAGAACCTAAAGTAGGTTTTAAAAACAGCCAAATTCCAGATACAGGTATTATAACCAAATATGCGCAAGCCTATTTAAAATCCTATTTCAAAAGAGTAGAAAGTGTAAAAGGTGGCGCAGTGGCTGAGTTCAGAAAACTTTGGGGCATCCAAGAAAGTTTCATTGATGAAAACGGATTCAAACACTTCAAAGAAAAAGACAGAAGTAAACACACCCATCATACCATTGATGCCATTACCATTGCGTGCATGCCTAAAGACAAATATGATTTGTTAGCTCACGCGTGGCGTTTAGAAGACGAACAAAATAAAAAAGCAGCAAAAGCTTTAATTGAACAAGCCAAGCCTTGGAAAACCTTTAAAGAAGATATAGAAAAAATAGAAACCGAAATTTTAGTGTCACATTTTACGCCAGATAACGTAAAAAAACAAGCTAAAAAGATTCTTCGTGTAAGAGGTAAAAAACAATACGTAGCCGAAATAGAAAGAAGTGCAAATGGAAAAGCTATTCCTAAAAAGGATGCTAGTGGTAAAATAATTTATAAGCTTAACGAAAGAGGTAATAAAATACCCATACTACAACAGGGCGATACAATAAGAGGATCTTTACATCAAGACAGTATTTATGGTGCCATTAAAAACCCATTAAATACTAATGAAATTCGTTATGTAATTCGCAAAGATTTAGAAAGTTTAAAAGCAAATGATATAGAAAACATAGTCGATGAAAATGTAAAAGCAAAAGTAAAAGAAGCTGTTGCTAATAAAATTTTACTTATTTCATCTAACCCCAAACAAAAAAACAAATTTGCCGAAGGTAAAAAAGTTTGGATGAATGAAGAGAAAAAAATACCAATTAACAAAGTTAGAATCTATGCTAATTCCGTTAAAAACCCTATAGAAATTAAAAAGCATAGTCCTTTATCTAAATCAAAACACGAACATAAGCAAACTGTGTATGGACAAAATGATGAAAATTATGCAATGGCTTTGTACGAACTTGATGGAAAACGCGAATTTGAATTAATCAATAATTTTAATTTAGCAAAACTTCTTAAACAAGGTCAAGGCTACTATCCATTACATAAAGAAAAAGAAATAAAAGGTAAAAAAGTTTTAATACCCATTGAGAAAAGAAACAATACAGATGTAGTTTTAAAAAGAGGACAACAGGTAGTTTTTTACGATAAAACAGTTGAAAATCCTAAAGATATTTCAGAAATAGTAGATTTTAGAGGAAGAGTATATTTAATTGAAGGATTGACAATACAAAGACAAAAAGACAAAAAAACTGGTAAGGTCAATGAATATGGCATCATTCAACTTAGATATTTTAAAGAAGCTAGAAAATCAGAAGAAATTAGCAAAGACAGCTTCAAACCTGATGGAGAGTTCAAAATCAATGAAAACAAACCAACTAGGAAAATGAATCACAATCAATTTACAGCATTTGTGGAAGGAATTGATTTTAAAGTTTTACCCTCGGGAAAATTTCAAAAAATATAAAAAAACAATCACAGAAGTAATCCTCTAGGAATCAACTTCGAATTAAAAGTTCTTTGAAATAAAAAAGTAAAAATCTTAACAAAATTAGAATTGTAATTCCTTAAACCATATAGACTTTCACTCTTTGTTGGTGATTTTAAAAGTTTGAGAATAATTTCATTTAAAAACACAAGTTTATATTTGTCATTGGTGTGTTTGTGATTATAATTGATTAAAGATTAGAAAACACGATATTCCGTTTCAAAACATTAGTCATCGTAAGTTGGTTTACAAACACCAAGTTAATATTTATTATAGGTGTGTTTGTGAATCTCCCTCTGGTCGATTTGATTAAAGAATTCAAGTTGCTAGTTAATTGATTTATTTAATTGCAAGCCAAAGACAAATAATGTAAGTTTTATTAGAAAACCTTCTAATGTTATTGCATGTATAGTTCTTGGAAACATTTTTTTAATATCGCTTATTGTTGTTTCTACCCTTTTTCTCATTTTTAGTTTTTCATTTTTTTGTTCTAAAGTATCCATTCTTTTAGCATTTGATTTACGCTGAATTTTTAATGAAATACATCTTCTCTCATATACAACATCCTCTAAACTATAATCAGTATAAGCACTATCTCCATATATTGAAGCCTCTACTGGTAATTTGTCAATCATTTTTCCTAGTGCTTTTGCATCTGCTGTTTTTCCTGGTGTAAAATGAAAAGCTATTGGGATTCCATTTTTTGTGGTAAGTAATTGTACTTTAACTCCATAAAAATAATTTCGCATACTTGCTGTGTAACCTCGCCATTTTTCTTCTTTGAGGATTTTGCAGTTCGAAATCCTCATATTATTGCAAACAGCAACTGGAAATGAATCTATGATATACTGCATCTCACAGCATAAATCTTTAAAATATGAACTTATTATTTCAAATAACTCATAAAGCAAACTTCCAATTTTATGTAATCTTCTATTAAATCTACTCTTGTCAAGCATCTTTGGTATAAATCCATATTGTTTCATAAACTTTATAGCTGAACTATGATTTCCATAAAAGCTTGTTGATGACACAATCGCAGTTAAAATAATTTCACTATCGCTAACCTGTCTTCTTATATCTTCTGGATGTTCGATTCCTTTTAAAATATCATCAATTAAACAAAAAATTGATATAATTTTGTCTTTGCAAAGCATTGGTGTTGTTTTTTTGGTTCACAAAACAAAATTACTTAACCTTTGCTTTGTTTTTTATAAATATCAACTAGCAACTTGAATTAAAGATTAGAAAACACGATATTTATAGAAGTTTTAGCCAATTCTTTATCTCCGTTGTGGTTTGATTAAAGATTAGAAAACACGATATTAATTGATTGCATCTTTTACGTTGCCGTAGAGTTGTGGTTTGATTAAAGATTAGAAAACACGATATTTACGGTCTTATATTTGAGCGCGCCTAGATAGTTGTGGTTTGATTAAAGATTAGAAAACACGATATTAGTTGATGTTTTATCTTCTAATTATCAAATGGTTAAGTTTTGATATCGTTAAAAAAAATGCTTCTTTTTTGGGATGCTATGCCAAAATTGAAGCATTTTTTTATTCCTAAAATAATTCAAGTTGAGTGGGTTGAGGTCCCGAAGGAATTTCTACTTTTCCCCAGAAATTTTGTATATTCCCAAATTGCTTGTCTGTAATTCGTAATATACTTACTTTTCCTGAAGGAGGTAGGAGTTTTTGTACACGTTTTTCATGTACATCAGCACTTTCGCTACTCGCGCAATGTCGTATATACACCGAGTATTGCATCATACTGAATCCATCTTTCAAAAGTTGGTTCCGAAAGCCAGAAGCATTTTTTCGGTCTTTTTTAGTATCAGTAGGCAAATCAAAAAATACAAACAACCACATGATTCGATACCCGTTTAAATCCATAATTTTGGGTATTTTATCTTTTTGCGCTCCCCAGCAAAACACTGTTGCAACGAACTAGCCGTTTTTTGTAAACCTACCATCAATGGGCTTTTTTCGTCCTTGAAATATACTGTTCGTGTTAGTATTTGCAATAATTCCGCTTTGATAGCCGTGTTTAGTTCTTGCTCCTCGTAAGTTTGTACCAATTCATATACTTTTTCGTCTACTATAGGTCTAAAAGGTTCCATAATATCATCGGCTAAAGCAAACGCATTGTATTTACTCTTATGATGAATACCCAGTGTGTTGAGTAAACCACTCCCCGATAATGCACGAGCAGTAGCTGCCCTTAATATAGCATAACCATAATTTAAAAAAGGGTTAGGATAATTTCCGTATCGTTCCCTTTTAAAATCCATCTCAAAAAAATCTTTCCAATACTGACCAGCCGCCACTCCCTCCATATTACTGCTGTCTCCGCTTAATACTTTTGAAGCTAAAAAAGGAAAGACGTTTTTATTCCCTTTTATTTTTTCTAATAAAAGCCCTTGATTTGTAATTTTTTCAATAATAGTTTGTTGCCATAACTGTTTTTTTAAAGGAATACTAGCATCTATTTGAAATCTGAAAATTTCTTGTTGAATATGGTGGCTCTCTAAATTTAAAAACATTCCGTTTGGAAGATGATTTTTATTGCAAATAATTACTGCTGAATTATGTTCTATTAACAAATTCATAGCAGGAATACTTATGTATATTTCGGGATTATCAAGGATAATAAAACCTATATCTTCTACAGGTATAGCGTTTTCTCTTTCTTCTGTCTTAATATGTAACTGATTGTTTTTTGTAACAATAGAACATTTGTTTTCTATAAGTACGGTTTTTTTTAGCATAGTTAATGTTTGTTATTTATAACAATTTACTAACTAAAAAAAAATAAAAAAGATGAAATCGTTTAACGACTCTTATTAAACGATAATATGTATAAAAGCGTTTTAAGATAATGAAAATAGGTAATATAATTCTAATCTTTTTTATATTTGAGCCATGATTTTAGTTACAGGAGCAACAGGATTGGTAGGTTCACACTTAATCTTGAAATTAATCAATTCAGGAGAAAAAGTAAAAGCGTTATTTCGTACAGAAAAAAACAAAGAAAAAGTAAAAAAAGTATTTGAACATTATAAAAAAGAAGATCAGTTTGATAAAATAAATTGGGTCTTAGGAGATATACTAGATGTACCCTCTTTAGAATTTGCATTTCAAGATATTGTACAGGTTTACCATTGTGCAGCTTTAGTATCCTTCGAACCCAAAGAAGAAGAAAAATTAAGAAGAGTAAATATTGAAGGAACAGCTAATGTAGTTAATTTGTCTGTTGATTTTGGAGTTCAAAAATTATGCTATGTAAGTTCTATTGCTGCCTTAGGAGATCTAAAGGAATACGAACATAAAATAACAGAAGAAACAGAGTGGAATCCTGAGTTACCTCACAGTGATTACGCTATCTCTAAATATGGAGCAGAAATGGAAGTTTGGCGAGCTTACCAAGAAGGATTGCCTGTAGTAATTGTTAATCCAGGAGTTGTTTTAGGCCCCTTGTTCTGGAGAGAAGGAAGCGGTGATATTTATAATAAAGTAGCTTCTCAAATTCCTTTTTATACAAAAGGAGGAACCGGCTTTGTATCAGTAGATGATTTAGTTTGTATCATGAAAAAACTAATGAAAAGCCCCATCGTCGGGCAACGTTTTATTGTAGTATCACAAACCATATCATACCAAGAAGTAACAAATCTTATAGCAAAAAAATTAAATGTTAAGAAACCAACCATTTTAATACGGTCTTACGCACTAAGATTGGCATATACTTTTGATTGGTTTTTAGGATTATTTGGTAAAACCAGAGTTTTATCTAAAGATATGATTCGTACTTTACAAACGATGGATAATTATGATCATTCTAAAATAAAAGAAACCCTTAAATTTGAATTTAAAACAATACAAGATTACTTAAACCAAGATTGTGTATTGTAAAGTTCAGTATAGATAAAAGAATTTTAAATCTAAAAAGAAATTTGTCTTCTGTGCTCTCAATCTAAAGAGATAAAATTTTGCTTACAAAAAAAATCAGGTTCTTGTCATCCCGACACTAGGAGAGATCACAAACATAACCTTTTTAAATTCTCATGATGCTATTCCTCTTTTATCAAGTGGTTTTGGTTTTGATTATGTGATACCTCCTTACGTAGTGACAAACAAGAGACTAAAAATAGAACCAAAAAGAGTCTTCGTTGAATCTAAAAGGGTATTATTTTAATCTAAAAGAGTTTTCGTTGAACCTAAATACCATTTAAACTTTGAAATTTCCTCATAATACTGATTATGAGACTCCTCCTTGTGTTGGAGTAACAAAACGCATGTTGATTTAGGTATTATTTTACAAAAACAATAAAAATCATCATTGGTTCTCGATGTGCTTCACGCTCGAACTAACGATGATTTCAATTATATACTTAACCGTCCGTTTGAGTTGTTTTTAAAATGAAAAAAACATATCAAGAACTTTATTTTCTAATCCAGTATATTTTAAGTTTAAATGGTATTATTCGTGAGATTTTTGAAATAATAAAATTATTTATTGAAATTTTCATTATAAAAAGACCTGATAAACTTCAATCATTTTATCTATAATTATTCTGCTTTTTTTAGTTTTTCTTTTTTCAATTCAGCTTGTCGTAGTTTTTCAGTTTTGATTTTTTCAGTTTTGATTTTTTCGATAACACGATCATATATTTTTTTATAGTTTGCAATATCATAAGAGTAGTATTTATTACTATTTACAAGTTGTAAACTGTCTATATGATATTTTTTATAAACGTATTTTTTGGGATCAATCTGATTCGTTGGAAGT
This sequence comes from Flavobacterium sp. TN-1, assembly GCF_052828645.1. NCBI lineage: Bacteria > Pseudomonadati > Bacteroidota > Flavobacteriia > Flavobacteriales > Flavobacteriaceae > Flavobacterium > Flavobacterium sp. TN-1. The sequence goes on along the minus strand of NZ_CM128253.1, from coordinate 476,277 downwards.
AATTTGGCATCATGCCCCTTAATTGCTTGAATCAATGCCAAATCATATAATATTTTTTCCATAGTTGCTTCATCTATCAGATTATCAGGTTTTTCAGGAGTGTTGAATTTCTGACAAGACAGAGAAAATAAAATTAAAAAAAAGCAAGCTATTTTGTTCATATTATAAGAGTCTTTTATTTACCGGTTAAATTCTAGTCGCATTCCTTCTTGAAGATCTTTGACTTGGTTGTTTTCATATACTAAATTACCATTTACAAAAGTATGTGTAATTTTTGATTTAAAAGTATAATTTTCAAAAGGTGACCAACCGCATTGGTACAGAATGTTGTCTTTAGAAACCGTCCAAGGAGAATTTGTATTAATAATGGCTAAATCAGCATAATACCCTTTTTTAATAAAACCACGACGATCTATCTGAAATAATTTAGCTGGATTATGAGCCATTTTTTCAACAATTCGTTCAATAGAAATTTTACCTTGATGAAAAGCTTCAAATAATGCTACTACAGCATGTTGTACAAGAGGACCGCCAGAAGGAGCACTTGTGTAAGGTTTTTGTTTTTCTTCCTGTGTATGAGGTGCGTGATCTGTGGCAATTACATCAATTCGGTTATCTAATAAAGCTTCCCACAAAGCGTTTTTGTCTGTTTCTGTTTTTACGGCAGGATTCCATTTAATTAGGGTGCCTTTATCCGCATAATCTTTATCAGTAAACCATAAGTGATGTACGCAAACTTCGGCGGTTATTTTTTTGTTTTCTAACGGAATTGAATTGTCTAGTAAACTCATTTCTTTGGCCGTAGAAAGATGAAAAATATGCAAACGAGCACCAGTTTTTTTAGCCAATTCTATAGCTTTAGATGAAGAAATATAACAAGCTTCTTCACTTCTTATTAAATGATGACAATCTATAGGAATATTATCACCGTATTTTTCTTTATAATCAGCTAAATTATTCTGAATAGTTGTTTCGTCTTCACAATGCACACAAATAATCATATTCGTATGGCTAAAGATTTTTTCGAGTACTTCTTCACGATCTACTAACATATTACCAGTGGAAGAGCCTAAGAAAATTTTAATAGCTGCTACATTACGTGGATTGGTTTTGAGAACTTCTTCTAAATTATCATTAGTAGCTCCCATCATAAAGGAGTAGTTGGCATAAGAAGTTTTAGAGGCTATTTCGTATTTTTGTTCTAACAATTCCTGTGTTACCGCGTTAGGTACGGTATTAGGTTGTTCCATAAAACTAGTTATGCCTCCTGCTATAGCGGCTCTAGATTCAGATGCTATAGTACCTTTGTGGGTTAGACCAGGCTCACGAAAATGTACTTGATCATCTATAGCCCCAGGAATTAAATAGTTATTTTGAGCATCAATGATCTCAAAATCTTTTAAGGGCGTAATGTGTTCAGCGATGTCTATGATAAACTTGTTTTCAATTAAAACATCTCCTTTAAAAATATGACCTTCGTTTACTATCTGAGCGTTTTTAATTAAAATAGTTTTCATAATGTGTTGTGTTTTTATAATAAATTAAACATCTTGCGAACTCGCAACATAATTACGCCAAAAATAGCTTCTCGTATGATAGCGCCACTCATCTTAGATTCGCCTTTTGTACGATCTGTAAAGATAATAGGTACTTCAATAATTTTAAAATGATTAGCAAAAGTTCTGTATTTCATTTCTATCTGAAAAGCATATCCCGTAAACTTTAATTGGTTTAGATTTATTTTTTCTAATACTTGACGTTGATAGCATATAAAACCAGCAGTGGCATCCTGAATTTGCATGCCCGTAATCAATCGAACGTAGACAGAAGCAAAATAAGATAGTAAAACACGATTTAAAGGCCAATTAACTACGTTTACGCCCGTAATATAACGAGAGCCAATAGACATCCCCGCATTTTGTGTTTTGCAAGCCTCGTAAAGCTTTGTAAGATCATTAGGATTATGCGAAAAATCAGCGTCCATTTCAAAAATATAATCATAATGATGTTGTATAGCCCACTTAAAACCATGCACATAAGCTGTTCCTAATCCCGCTTTTCCTTGTCTTTTTTCAAGATGTAATGCTTCTGGGTATTCTTTTTGTAATTCAATTACCCGATCTGCAGTGCCATCAGGAGAGTTATCATCGACAATTAAAACATCAAATTTTTTAGGTAGAGCAAAAACAGCTCTAATAATAGCATCAATATTTTCTATTTCGTTGTAAGTAGGTATGATAACGATAGAGTCCTGCATAAATTTACTGAATTGTGCTGCAAAAATAATCTTTTTAAATTATGAGACTCCTAAATTATCTATAATTCGATGAAGGGAATGAAAAATTTGTAATTTTGTACTATGAATAACTATGAGTTAATTCCTCGAATTGTAGAGAATAAAAATTGGATTACTATAGTTTTTATTGTAGCTATAGGAGTGGTAACGATTACTAAGGCCGTTTTTGAAAAACGCTTTACTGATTTTGTTAGATTATTGTTTAATAATAAGTATATAAAAGTTTATAAGGATCCGAGTAACTTAATGACTTGGTTTACAATCTTATTGTTTTTTGTGCAATTAATTTCATTTTCCTTTTTTATTCAGTTAGTTTTGTCTTATTACGGTTATACAACAAAGACTAATTGGGTAAGCTTTATACAAATTATAACTTTTTTAACATTTTTTGTTCTGTCAAAATATTTGATAGAAAAAATTATAGCAACTTCATTTGATACAGAGTCGTTTATAGAGCAGTTTAATCTCTTTAAAGTGAGTTATAGAACTTATTTAGGTATTTTGCTGTTACCTGTTGATATGGTATTATATTATACTAATTCAATAAATCAATATGTTATTCTTGGAGTTTTAGTTATAATTTTAATAATAAATGCAGTAACATATCTTGTGTCATTGCGAAATTATCAAAATTTACTTTTAAGGAAGTTGTTTTATTTTATTTTGTATATTTGCGCCCTGGAAATTGCACCTTATTTTTTTATGTATTACTACATTACAAATAGGTAAAGCATAATTGTACAAAACAACATTTTTTGACTATGAAAGTGAAAACGATTTTAGTATCGCAACCTGAGCCAAAAGTTGAGAACTCGCCTTATTTTGATTTACAAAATAAGCATAAAATAAAAGTTGATTTTAGACCCTTTATTCATGTAGAAGGAGTGCCTGCTAAGGAGGTTCGCGCTCAAAAAATTGATTTGAATAATTATACAGCGATTATCTTAACTAGTAAGAATTCTGTAGATCATTTTTTTAGAGTGGCAGAGGAAATGCGTTATAAGATTCCTGAAGATTTGCGTTATTTTTGTCAGTCAGAGGCAGTAGCTTACTATTTACAAAAATATGTGGTTTACAGAAAAAGGAAAATTTATGTAGGACAAAAGGAATTTGCAGATATGTCTTCTTTCTTTAAAAAGTATAAAGATGAAAAGTTTTTGCTCCCTGCGTCTGACAAATTAAATGCAGATGTGCCTCAAACCTTAAATAATTTAAAATTAGATTGGACTCCAGGTACTTTTTACAGAACAGTAATGAGTGATTTATCAGATCTAAAAGATGTGTATTACGATGTATTAGCCTTTTTTAGTCCAACAGGTATTCAGTCATTGTTTAAAAATTTTCCTGATTTTAAACAAAATGAGACACGTATAGCGGTATTTGGAAGTACAACCCAAAAAGAGGCTATTGATCATGGCTTACGTATAGACATCATGGCACCAGCTCCAGGAGTACCTTCTATGACGATGGCACTTGAGAAATATGTAGCTGAAGTAAATAAAGGTAAATAATTTTTGTATCTATATTCTTAAATCCCGATTTTATCGGGATTTTTTTTTAAACAAAATTGAGCGCGTTTGAAAAGTCAAAAATAGATGTTTAGCCTGCCTCTTCAATGATAGGAGAAACATGATTAAGGTTATGCAATTTTTTCGTCTATTTACTTCGTTTGAGCTTCCTTATGGTTGAAATCAATCAATCACGACCTTTTCGGACAGTTTCTTTTGTAACAAAATTAGAAGTAAAATTACTAATGAAAGAGGATTTTGTTAGTACCTTGTTAATAAATAAAAAAAACTATTTGATTTATAATAAAAAATTAAAATATGAAAGGATTCATTAATACCATTATAAAAGATAAAATTGCAAGAATTACTTTTTCACATCCTGCCAGTAATTCATTTCCAAGCGAACAATTAAAATTATTAACAGAAGAAATTTTTGCAATTAGTAAAAACAAAGAAGTTGGGGTGGTTGTTTTACAAAGTGAAGGAAGAGGGGCTTTTTGTGCAGGAGCTTCTTTTGATGAGTTACTAGAAGTAAATGATTTAGAAACAGGAAAAGCTTTTTTTAGTGGTTTTGCAAATGTTATTAACGCTATGAGAAAATGCGAAAAAATAATCATAGGGAGAGTTCAAGGTAAAACAGTTGGAGGAGGAGTAGGTCTTGTGTCTGCTTGCGATTATACTTTTGCCACCCATGCTGCAGCTATAAAATTATCTGAAATAGCCATAGGTATAGGTCCTTTTGTAATAGAACCAGCTGTTTCAAGAAAAATTGGTAAATCAGCTATGACAGAAATGACGCTTTCACCTACAGAGTGGAAAAGTGCAGAGTGGGGATTTCAACATAAATTGTATTCTAAATTGTTTGAAGATGTAGAAACTATGGATCAAACATTGAATGAATTTACTCAACAATTAGCAAGCTATAATCCAGAGGCTTTATTAGAATTTAAAAAAGTCTTATGGGAAGGAACAAGTCATTGGGATGAATTGTTGTATGATCGTGCGGCTGTCTCTGGAAAACTAGTTTTGTCTGATTTTACAAAAAATGCGTTGAATGCTTTTAAGAAATAAAGTAAACGAAATCATGTTGCTAATACATATAATATTGTTATTATGGTAATAAAGGATTGTGTTTTATAAAAGGATTATTTTAAGAAGATTGTTTAAATTTTGGATTACGTATTAGAATTTTGTTACAGATAAAAAGGATCATAAATCTATAAAATAGGTTTTATTTTGTTCTCAATATAACAAAGTTATAACTACAAAAAATACAGGGACTTTTCTTCTTTATGATAAAGTATAATCTGGGGTAAAACTTCTGATTCTATAAAAGATCCGAAGATTATAAGAATGCAAAGTCTTCTTTAAGATTAGAGTTTATTATAAAATTTAAATGATGATTAGGATTATAGGACAAAAAAGAGGCTGCCCAAAAAGTAATAAATCAACATGCAGTTTGTTACTCAGTAAGGAGGAGTTTCATAATCAAGATTATGTAATTTCTCCCTTTGGTTGAAATGACAAGATTGCGAACTTTTTGAGCAGTATCTGTATTATATTTTTTTAGAATTATAAAATTTCAGGTTGATGGACAGATTTTAAAAGATCATTAATCGTTTTTACAGGAGTAAAAGTATCAAGAGGAACTTCTATAAAAAGGGTAATCCAATTGGCCATACTACCATTCCATAACCCAGGTAATTCGTATGATTTATATTGAATTCCATCTTTATTTTTTTTAACAACAAAGCCTGTGTTGGGATCTGTAAAATCTAATAAATTAAACTTATTGCCTTGATAATCTTTTATGGAACAAACAAGATCCACGGGATTAAAATGAGTGGAAGATTTAAAAATTGATTTTTGTTTATCATTTTCTAAATCAATTTGTGCGGATTCAACGATTTGTAGTGTTGAGTTTCCTTTTTTATCTTTTACCCAAAAAGGACCACCGCCTGGTTCATTCTCGTTTTTAACCATTCCACATACACGTATAGGTCTGTTTAAGAAATGTTTTAAAATTTTGATTTGACTTTCTTCTTTGTACTCATCAAAATCAGGATTAATAATAATAGAAAGTTTGTTTTGAATAAAGTTTTTAACTTCTTGTATTAAAATATTATGGTATTTGTTTTTGTTAAGTTCTTTTAGGTAGTTGTGGCTTTTGTTGCTGATTTCTAGTAGAATACCAGCTAACGCTTTTTTGTGTTTTGTTACAATTTCTGAATGATTTCTAGATACATTATCAATATTTTTAATGAAAAGGATGTCTGCTTCTCTTTGATTTAAATTGTAGAGTAGAGCACCATGTCCTCCCGGGCGAAATATAAAATTTCCTTTTTCGTTTTTTAATATTTTGTGATTTTTTGTTAACGCAATGGAATCAGTAGAAGGATCTTGATAAGAAAAACTTATATGTAAGTTTTCTTTTAATTCATTAGGTAATTGTTTAATTAATTCAGAAAATAGTATTTCATGTTCAATTGAGATGGTAAAGTGGATGTTACCGTTGCTACAGGAAGCGTATTGGTTTGATTCTTTGAAATGTTCTTCAATAGGTGTGGTAATTTTCTCTTCGTATTTATGAAAAGGTAATACTGCTTTTGGTTTGTTAAGAAAATTAAAATCAGGATCCTCTAGTATTGTTTTAATAAATAAATATTTTTTTTTAGAAGCGGATAACTTTTTGTATTGATTATTTTGTAGAACTAGTTTGGAGACAACTTGGTGATAAAAAGGGAATTTTTCAATACCAGCAATAAATGTTTCTAAAGCAGTATTGTTTGTTCTGTTAATATAGCCATTTATGGTTTCCTCTTCGGAGTTAAAATCGAGTATAAAATCGTTTAAAAACTTAAACATTCTAGTTGCAGCACCTGAAGCTGGAATGAATTTTTCCAACGTTTTCCCAGTTTTATTGGAGTCAAAATAATTGATATAATAATCTAGCTCTTGTGCGTCTAGTTTTATAATCCCATTTCCAATTGTAGCAGGAGCTTCTAGTGCTGTTTTGACAATTCCATTTTTTAAGGAATAAATTTGTTTGATGATTAGATTAATGTTTTTGTTTTGGTTGTAGAGTTCTATAAATTCATGGCTTGTAAATCCTGCATTTAGAGCTTTTTCTAAATCAGTTACAATTTGGATTGCCTTTTTTAAGCGTTCTTCTCTGTTGCCGCTGATTAAAATAAAAGGTTTTTTATATTGAATTAAATTTTTTTTAAATATTTCAAAGGAAGAGTCTCTGTATTCAGCACTATCTCTTAAGCCATCAGATTCCCATGGTATATCTTTGTCTGTTAAAAAATAAAGGTCGTAGTGATGTAAATTAGCTGCTTCTTCTAATTCAGGAGAACATTTATTGTAATAAATATCCGAATAGACCTTAGTAACGAGTGCATTAGTATCGCAGAATAAAAATCTATGAGCTGTTTTTAGAGCTTCATTTTCAATAGCAATTTGACCAATAGCAATAGGTAGTAAATCTTTTTCTTCACAAGTACGCCCTTCTTTATCAAGAATTTCTAAAAGAAAATCCCTTGCATATTCTACTATCCAAGTGGTGTTAAAATGTTTAGCTAAATCACGTGCTAATGTGGTTTTTCCTGTGCTTTCTGGTCCGTAAGTGGTTATTCTGAGGATGTTACTTTTTCTTTGTTTAAGATTTTCTTCCATTCTAAATAGGCCAATATGGCTAAAATTGTGAAAATAATATATTGGAGGGCAAAGATATAAAGTTCTCGCGACCAAAGGATGGGGATGATAAGAAAATCTCCAAGAATCCATAAACTCCAACTTTCAATTTTTTTTAACGCCATAAACCACATAGCTGTAAAAAAAATGCAAGTAGTAAAAATATCAATCCAATTATTTATATATATTTTGATTTCAAAAATACTGTAAATACCAATACAAATAATAGCTGTTAATAGGAACATTACAAATCCAATTAGCTTTTCTTTATTGTTAGTTCTTGTAATTTTTGAGGTACTGTTTTCATTCATGTTGGGCTGAACCCATTTGTGCCAACCGTAAATACTCATAAAGGTGTAATAAATATTAATACTCATATCTGCCATATATTTGGCTTTATACATGATATAAACAGTTATAGTAGTTGCAATAATTCCAGTAGGATAAACCAAATAATTTTCCTTTTTAGCAAACCATACACTTAAAATTCCAAAGATAAAAGCAATAGTTTCTAGTGTAATTTGCCAGGTTGGAATATTTTGGTATTGAGTAAGTATTTCATTAATCATATTTTATACAGGCTTTTTTATTTTATAAAAAAAATAATTTAAAGAATATAGATTAGAGTTAATTAATCAGTAAAATATAAATTGTTCTCTAGCAAAACTAATGAAAAATGAATTAGGAAAAGGAAAGAACATTGTGTTGTATTTTTGAAAAATACTGTTTTTTTAAGAAATAGAATAATTGAATAAAAACGATTATTATTTCTTTTTCTATATTGCTAGAAAAAAGGGGGTATAATACAGGTGTAAATTTTATTATGAACAAAAAATCAAAATAAAAATTAAGACTGAAGGTGCTAAAAGTTGGGAAATTGTAAAAATATAGTAGATATTCTAAAAAAAAGAGACTGTCCAAAAAGTTCGCAATTTTGCCATTTCGACCAAAGGGAGAAATCACATAATGTTTATTTATTACTTTTTGGATAGCCTCTTTATACTTATACAGTTTATCTTATATTTTTTAACAAGTTAATAAAATAGACTTCAGAATATAAGTTGATAAAACTTTATGAATTATTAGTAGCGATAGTATTCAGGTTTAAAAGGACCTTTGACTTCAACTCCAATATAAGCAGCTTGTTCTTCAGATAAAGTTTCTAATTCAACTCCTAATTTCGTTAAATGTAAAGCAGCCACTTTTTCATCTAAATGTTTTGGTAACATATATACCTCGTTTTTATATGCTGTACTGTTAGTCCATAACTCAATTTGCGCTAACGTTTGGTTAGAGAAAGAGTTACTCATTACAAATGATGGGTGACCTGTAGCACAACCTAAGTTTACTAAGCGACCTTCAGCTAAGATGATAATTTCTTTGCCGTTTACGTTGTAAATATCTACTTGAGGTTTTACTTCTTGTTTTGTAGCACCGTGGTTAGTGTTTAACCATGCCATGTCTATTTCATTGTCAAAGTGACCAATGTTACAAACGATAGTTTTGTCTTTCATAGCTTCAAAATGACGACTTACTACAATGTCTTTATTACCAGTTGTAGTAATCACAATATCTGCATTACCTATAACAGTGTCTAACTTTTTAACTTCATAACCATCCATAGCTGCTTGTAAAGCACAAATAGGGTCAATTTCGGTAACGGTAACGATAGAACCAGCGCCGCGGAAAGAAGCTGCTGTACCTTTACCTACGTCACCGTAACCACAAACCACAACTCTTTTACCTGCTAACATTACGTCAGTAGCACGACGCACAGCGTCTACTGCACTTTCTTTACAACCGTATTTGTTATCAAATTTCGATTTTGTAACTGAGTCATTTACGTTGATAGCAGGCATGTATAACGTGCCGTTTTTCATTCTTTCGTATAAACGATGAACACCTGTTGTTGTTTCTTCTGATAAACCTTTGATTCCTTTAACTAATTCAGTGTATTTATCAAATACCATGTTTGTCAAGTCACCACCATCATCAAGAATCATATTTAATGGTTGTCTTTCTTCACCAAAGAATAAAGTTTGTTCAATACACCAGTCAAATTCTTCTGCATTCATACCTTTCCAAGCATATACTGGAATACCTGCTGCTGCAATTGCTGCTGCTGCATGATCTTGTGTAGAGAAAATGTTACAAGAAGACCAAGTTACTTCAGCACCTAAAGCTACTAAAGTTTCAATTAATACAGCTGTTTGAATAGTCATGTGTAGGCAACCTGCAATACGAGCACCTTTTAAGGGTTGGCTCGGACCATATTCAGCACGGATAGCCATTAGACCAGGCATTTCAGCTTCTGCTAATTGAATCTCTTTTCTTCCCCATTCTGCTAAAGAAATATCTTTAACCTTATAAGGTACATACGGAATTGTTGTAGTACTCATCTATTTAGTATATTTGTTTTTAAATATTAAATTTTATAAATCGGATGCAAAACTACGGATTAGTTTTTGATTTGCCAATAGATTTGTACAAATTAATATTTGTTTTTTTGTTGTAACTATTTAATTATCAATGTATTTTATATTTTAAAATCCATTTCCCCTTGTCTGTGGTATTATTAAAAGTAAAATTTGAAGTTGTATTATCTATTTTCAAATGAATTAAACAAACTTTAGAAATTAATAAGATTCAAAATGCCTTTTTATAAAGAAATATATTTTTCAGAAGACACCACTATATATCTTTGGAAAACTACAGAAACTTACAATCAATTATTTGAAAACGTATTGTTAAAAAATCAGTCTCTTGCTCGACTTGAAAAAATGGGTTCTGAAGATCATCGAAAAAATTTTTTAGGGGTTCGAATGCTATTACAATATTGTGGTTATACAGATCATGATTTATGTTATGATGTTAGTGGTAAACCTATACTTAAATCAGAAAAGAATAAACCAGTGGTAGAAGTAAGTATTTCTCATTCTGGTGAATTTTCAGCATTGGGATTAAGTAATAAGCCTATAGGTATAGATTTAGAGAAGATAAAAGAAAAAGTTCTTCGCATAGCTCCTCGTTATATGGATATGAAGCATATTGAAAATCTTTCAGTAAAGGAACAAATACAAAAAGCGATTGTTATTTGGGGAATAAAAGAATCTATATTTAAAATAAAAAATGAAGTAGGTATTAGTTTTCCTGATCATATTTTTGAAGATATGTTTAACTTACATGATAATCATTGTAAAGCGCAATTGCGTTTTAAAAATTTAATTGAAGATTTTGATATTGATTTTTGTTCCATAGAGGATTATATGTTAGTTTGTGCTTATAGATCCTGAGAATGAAATTAATGAAAAATATTGCTTGTTTTTTGTGGCTTCTTCTATAGAATTTAATAGTAATATTCGTTTTAATAAAAAAGATTAAATTTACAGAGTTAAATTAATTAATGATGTCAATTACGGTTTATGAGTCTATTTTTAATGCAAAAAAGAGAAAACACAGGTTATTAGCTATTTTAATAGATCCAGATAAAATAGAACTATATAATATTAATAGACTAGTAAGAAAAATTAATGAATCTCCAGCTACTCATATTTTTATAGGAGGAAGTATTGTTAAAAATTGGATTATAGATGAATTAATCATAGAATTAAAAAAAGAATGTAACTTACCTATATTGATTTTTCCAGGACACCCTTCGCAAATTTCACATGAAGCAGATGGTGTATTGTTTTTAAGTTTGCTTTCAGGACGTAATCCCGAGTATTTAATAGAACATCATGTTAATGCCATAGATTTGCTCGAAAATTCAAGATTAGAAATTATTCCTACAGGTTACATCTTAATAAATGGAGGGAAAGAAACAGCTGTTGAACGAGTAAGTAAAACAAAACCTATAGAGAGAAACGATATTAATTTAGCTTATAAAACAGCCAAAGCAGGTGAATATCTAGGTAATAAGCTTATGTATTTAGAAGCGGGAAGTGGAGCGTTAGAAAAAGTACCATTAGAAATGATTCGTAAAATCTCAAAAAATCTTAGAATACCAATCATTGTTGGAGGAGGAATTCGATCAAAAGAAGCAGTTGAAGAAGTGTATCAAGCGGGTGCTGATATGGTTGTAATAGGTACTGCATTTGAAAATGATTTGAACTTTTTTGATTGATTCTAGTTGTTATATATAGACTGTTTTTGACTCTTCAGAATTAGTTGATAAGTTGTTTTTAGAATTAATGATTCATAGCTTTAAAAAAATACGATATAATTTTGATGATAATATTTTGTCCTGATATTTTAGATTAATGTAAATTCTGAAAATACTTAACAAGATTCTTTTAGTATGTTATTCTTTATGACTTATCATATAAAAGAATATTTTTTTGGTTTTACTATTGACCAAATGTTATAAAGTAAGGAAAATTTAAAAAAAAAATTAGTTGCCTTTATTCTTTATAAATTTAAAATGACTGTATATCGATTGTATAGACTTTAGATAAAATAGTGCTACAAATTATAATTTAAGTAAGAGTTATATTAAAAAGTAGGCTGTTCAAAAAGTAATAAATCAACATGTAGTTTGTCACTCCAGTAAGGAGGAGTCTCATAATCAGCATTATGTGATTTCTCTCCCTTTGGTCTGCGAACTTTTTGGACAGTCTCCTGTATTATAGTTATATTCTATAAATTCTATTATCCCTTTTTTGTTTAAACACTTTTAATAAAATTAAAAGTTATCTACATTAATATATAAATATAATAATATTAGATGTGTTTGTTTTTGTATTCTTTTAGGTATGTTTTTGACTATAAAAGAAGAAAATGTAGTTTAAAGAATAGTTGTTAACTATTTGTTTTTTAGTGCCTTTTGTGTTTAAATTTTTTAAACATTGTGTTTTTTATAAATACACGATAAGTGTTTTTTAAATTTTCAACTCTTTAAATGATTGTTTTTAATTATTTAATAATTTGTTTTTTATATCGTATATGTTTAAATAATGTAATTACGAGTTGTAATATTGCAATTATATAACGAAAGGGTTTTATTTATAACTAATAGTTTTTATTATGTTTTTTATTTATAAATAACATTTTATATTTTTTAAACTATTTGTTATTATCAAAAGGAAACAAGTGTTAAAAAAAGCTTAATTGTGTTATAAAAACATGTTTTGTATTAAAAAATGTTATCTTTGTATAAAAATAAAACGTTGCGAAAATAAGGTAGAATAATTACAAATAAATAAATATATGAATTTTTTAAAACTAAATGCCAAGTGGACATTGCTCGCATTAATGCAATTGTCGGTTTTAAGTTGTAATAAAGAAGATGTTGCAGCTAATGAATCAGATAAGGATGGAAAAAATATTAAACAAGAAAGCATTAATGATGGTCCTAAATCAGAATTACAGATTAGTAGAAGAGTTCTTTCGTCACCACCAGATCAAGTAGGATCTGCGAGCTGTAAAACGATTGAGGAAACTTATGATAAAACATTTGATAATTTTTCAAAATTAGGAGCAGGGACTCATTTATTGTGGCCAGGAAATATTGTGCAAGGAGGAACTATTGTTTCAGGAAACTTGGCATCTATTCCTATTGATCCAAAAGGAAGAAATACTATTGAGGTAAAGGTAGATGCTTTTTCATCTAATGAATCAAAATCATCAAGTAAAGAGGTAGAAAATCCAACAGCAGGTAAAGTACAAGATGCTTTAGAAAAAATATTAAACTCATATTATACATCAGGAACTAAGTTTCCTGCTAATTATGCTGTTGAAATTCAAAGAACGTATGACAGTAAACAATTACAAGTAGCTTTAGGTGTTGGTTATACAGGACCTTCTGTAGGTTTGTCAGCTAGTTTGGGGCTAAGCTTTAAAAAGAACAAGACTTATTATGCCGTTACGCTTAAACAAAAATTCTTTAACGTATCAGTATCTGCAAAACCAGGACTTCAAGGAGATTTTGGTTGGATAAAAAAAGATTATCCGAGATCTGAATTTGATAAATATATAGGACAGAAAAATCCAGCTGCCTATATCTCGTCTGTAACGTATGGTAGATTATATACTTTAGTTTATGAATCTGACGAAAGTTCTTTTGATATGGAGCAAGCTTTAAATTTTGCTTATAAAAATCCAGCTGCATCTATAACAGTTGATCAAAAATTAAAATATTCTACTACATTACAAAATACAAAAGTATATGCAAAACAGTTAGGAGGTAATGCTTCTGGTGGATTAGATGCAGCATTTGGAGCATTTGCAGGAAATTTTGAAAAAGTAAGAGATTTTGTGGTAAATGGAGCAGATGTTTCTAAAGAAAATCCAGGGTACCCAATAGAATACACAGCTGTTAATATTGAATCAAACCTTGATGCTACTATTAACGTTAATGGAATATCAAACTATTCAGAGTGTGAAGAAACTATATATACAGCAAAAACGCTTGATGAAGCTAAAAAAAGAGTTGAAGACTTAAAAACGGAATATGGTTATAATAGTTGTGCTAAGATTATTATATTTAATAACACAGATAGAGAAATCGTATTAAAAAATTATACTCCTTGGTCTGGTAGTACTTTTTCAAACTTACCACCTACCTCTATTCCAGCAGGAAAATATGGATATTTATTAGCTGTTAATCAATATGGTACTTCAAAAGGTACATATAACCAAATTTCATATTTATTTGACAATAAAACAATAAGTTTCGGTACCTATGCGCCTGTTGAAGCAGCTAGAACGAATAATGTTTTAGTTAATTTTAAAGAAATAACAGAATCAGAGTTAAATTATAATAGTACGAGACCTTCTATAGAAAAAATACAAGATAATATTAGAATTAGAGGTACTATTGAAGGAAAAGCGGCACCGTATGTTAATTTTACGATTACTGGTAAAGGAAATAGTGTTATAAACTAATATAAAGAATTTTAAATAGTTAATTTTTTTAAAATCTGTATATAATATTTTTGTACTGATTTTACTCCAAAATGAGGTGTTTGCCAATTTAAAATGAAAACACTTTAATAGGTAAGATTTTACTTAGGAGAATAATTGATTTATTTAGATTATAGTTAATTGTTTTTTTTTCTTATTCTAAATAAAAATTTAGAATAATACAACAAGGTTACCCTATAAAAGGGTAACCTTGTTCGTTTTTATTGAATGTATACAGAAATAGAATGTATGAAAATAAAAAGGGCTACAAATTCTTAAAATCTAGATCATGATAGAATTTTTTTAATACTCAAAATCTATAGAATTTGTTTGTTGTTTTAGTTAAATATAATATTTAAAAGATGGGAATGAGGAATATTTTCCTTTAATAATTAAATTATAAGTTTTCTTCTTATCTTATTATAGCGTTTATAGTTTGCGAAGATGCCTAAAACTTTTGCGTTAGTAAAACAATCCCTTGTATTAAGTCTTTTTTGGTTTTTGGATTATTTAATACTTTTAAAGTTTTTCCTGGTAAGTGGTACAAAGATTAATTTAAAAATACTTTGTTTTAGGGATTTGCTACAAATGGTAATACAATTTTAGTAAACCAATTAAAATATTGAAAATTAATTAGCAGAGAGAAATAGTTTTTTGTATCGGGTCTTAAAACCGAGTCTGCAACTTGTTTGTCAATTCCCTTTAAAAATTCAAGAATAGCTTGCCCAAAACTTTTATAATTCTTTCCTGTTTCTTCTAAATAGGGAGACCATCCATTGACTAGTTTTTTATTTATTTCGAGTACTATTTTTTTAGCATGACGTAAGCGTTCGTTTTTGTTTTTTAAAATAGGTACTCTTACTCTTTGACGTTCAAGTTTCTTATTAGTGGGATTTTTAGAGTAATAAACAATAATCCATTCTTTGTTTGCTTTTAGTTCGGCAGGTTTGTAGTCTATAAAAGCCGTAACCTTTACTTGATTTATTGAGTTTTCAAATTTTTCCATTTTTTTTTTTACAGCACTAAAAATAATTTTTTAACACCGTAAAACTGTTGACTCAAATTTGACACAAGGCTTTATTGTTTTCTCTTCTAAAGCCTAGTAAAATAAGGGATTTTTGCATGTTTAGTAGAGAGAAAGGGATTCGAATGCCTTAATTTTGCCGTTTTTTGCACCTGTTGAAAAAACAACAAAAACACTTGTTAGCTTTAACAAACACAGGCTTTACGGGGCTTTCAAGAGGTTAAACAAGATTAAGCAAGATTAAGATAAATTAAAATGGTTTCGGTACAAATGACGGTACAACTTTTTTTTAGTCTAAACTTTGCTTATTTTTGCTTTGCTCAAACTTTTTTAAAATGGCTTCGATAAAATTCTTAGTTAGAGGGAAACGGAATCCCTCAAAAATTACTTTGCGGTTAATTGTTGACAAAACAACCGACTACAGAAAAACTATCCCCGTGCTAGTTAATCCGTCTTATTTTGATAATTCTACAGGAAAAGTCAAGAGGTTAGCAAAATTCACCGAAAAGGATACGATTATAAATACACTCACCGACTTACAACAAAAAGTAATAAAGGAATATAACAACACAGTAACAAAAGGCGGGTTTATTTCTTCAAGTTGGCTAGAAGATGTAGTAAACGCTCATTTTAATTTAGTAGCGGTTACGGATTTAACTTTATTAGTAAACTTTTGCACTCACTACACCGAAAAACTAAGATTAAAGACAAACGACAAAACGGGTGGGCTTGGTTCTTCTGAAAGAACTATACAAAAATATACCGTAATTAAAAAGAAAATAGAGGGTTACCAAAGACACACACGAAAAACCTACCGCCTTACAGATGTAAATTTAAAATTTAGGGATTATTTTCTAAAATACTTACTAGAAGTTGAAAACCTAGGGCGTAACACCGCAGGCAGGTATTTAAAGTTTTTAAAAACAATTTGTTTAGATGCTAAGCGGTCAGGCTACACAATGCACAACGAACTGGAACAAATTAAAGGCTTTAAAGTAGATACAAAAAAGATTTATCTAACTAAAACAGAACTTGAAGCAATAGAAAACAAAACCTTTCAATGTGAAAAATTAGAAGCTACAAAAGACTGGTTACTAATTGGGTGCTATATAGGACAAAGGGCGGGCGACTTACTACAACTTACTAAAAAGAATATAACCAGTACAAGAGGGCTGGACTTTATAGAGCTAGTGCAGGAAAAGACAAAAAAGAAAGTTTCTATAGTTGTAATGCCAGCAGTAAAAAGAATTTTAGATAAACGAAATGGGGATTTTCCGCCCACATTTGCCCCAAAAATAAGCAGTAGCAAGACAATGTTTAACCGCTATATAAAAGAAGTTTGTAAGCAAATTGGATTTACTAATATTATTGAGGGTGCAAAAAACAACCCTAAAACAAACAGGAAAGAATCGGGGGAATTTCATAAATACGAATTAGTTACCTCGCATATTTGTAGGCGTTCGTTTGCTACAAATTACTACGGCGATATACCTACCCCCTTACTTATGAATATTACCGCACACGCAACTGAAAGAGAGTTCTTAAACTACATAGGGAAAACACCGATAGACTTTGCCGAACAAATGGCGGTCTATTGGGATATATTAGCACAAAGGGAATCAAGCAGGGAGAATGCTATAAATGGAGTTGAACCGAGTTTAAAAGTAGCGAAATAGTTTAAAGAAGTTTTAAAATGAGTTTTTACCAAGAAGAAGAAAGAATAATAGAAGTTTATGGGGTACAAGTAAGTAATAGAGATTATTCTATCGACTATCTAACTCGCAAGTTTACAGACTATAAACTGGGAACGTGTATAGAAGAAGAAAAGGAACTAAAAAAACTTTTCTTTATTAAAGATAAAGAAAAAAAAGTAAAAAAAATAGAACAACTAAACTACGAAAATAGAATATTAGAAATAGAGAAAAACACATTAACCCAAGATGTATATATAATATGTTCAATAATAGAAGATATAGGAGAAGAAGAAACAAAAAATTTTGAAGAGGGGGGGAATGTTGATTTTGAAAAATTAGACAATAGGTTTCAGTTAGAGCAATATTTAAGTTATGTAAGAAGATTTGGAGCGGATTGTGGGTTTTTTATAACGTTCTCTTGTTTAGATTATGGCGAACCCTTAGAGTGGGAGCAAATAGACGAAATAATAAACGATTTTAATAATATTTCATACTTAGGGGTTGAGTTATTTAGAAATATAGAAAAAAGAGAAGAAATAAGACGCATTTGGGTACTGGAGCTATACATCGAAAAAATAATACAAACAGCAAAAAGCATAAGTAACTGCGATAAATACAAGGCTATTTGCTATTTAATTGACGAGCAATACAAAATACATAAGAACGTGGTTTGCGGAACTATTGAGGATATTTTTTTAAGAGCACATATAAACTATATAATATTTGAAGCAATAGAAATTTACTTAAACAATATAGATAGTGAAGCAACTGAAAAAACAAAAGAGCTAATACCCCAAAGGAAATACGAAAAAAAGAATCTTTTAAAATGGAACTCAAAAAAATCAGCTATAGGTACACTCTTTGGAGTTCTTCACCAAGAGGGGATAATACAAGGCAGTAAAGCCGATTTAGCAAGGGAGCTTGCCAATATGTTCGGTAATTTATCCGAAAGTACATTAATTGATAACATAGGATTAAAAGAAGATAAGGAAAACTATAAACCCAAATACGACACAGAAACGGAGGAATTGATGAGTAAATGGGTAACATTTCTGAAAAGTTGTACCCCAAAACAAGGGTAGAAAAAAAGTCTACAAATCAATAAAAAAACACACTTAAACCATTGTAAACCAATGGTTTTTTTAGTACCCCATTTTTAGTACCCCATCAATTTTGGGGTACAACTTAAAAAAAATAATCCAAATTTTCGTCTTTGCTTTGCCTCGGATTTAAACAATTACGAGCAATGACAAACGCAGAATTTACAGCAGTACAAGTACAAGGGATTACAGTCGAACAACTACTACAACAGTTCGAAGAATTAAAAAACATCGTCAGTCAAATAGGCACGCCCCAGCCTATCGAAAAAGACAAACTACTAACAAGACACGAAACGGCGGATTTCTTTGGGGTTTCCTTAGTTACACTTTACAACTGGACACGTGATGGAGTTGTAAAAGCCTACCGAGTAGGTAATAAAGTCCGTTATCGTCAAACGGAAGTACTAGAAGCGTTAAAAGCAATCAACTTAAAACGCTAATAGACAATGCAAAAATATTTTATCATTGATGCTATTGATGTACTAGCAGGCTACGAATTACAAGAAACACCCGAAAGAATCCAAACCCTTTTAACCGTTGTTGATGTGGTTTGTGGATACCCTAAACCTACCAAAAAAGGAAGTACAATTACAACCGCAAATTATTTAATAGGCGCATACTTACACGTAAGTAACGCCCGTAATGCGTGCCGTTTAGGGGCTATGGGTTTTATTGATACGCTCACAGCTTATAAAATAGCTTCATCTAATCTTGAAAACGCTTTAACGCTATTATCATAAATGATTGACGGGGTTAAAATAAAGTGCATAGGCACGGAAACAAGCGACTGGGAGAACTCTCCTTTGCTAAAATTCTGCACCAAGGTAGATACTACCACGGGCGAAATTTTAGCAAAAAATAGAGTTGCTTTTTACCGTGGTTTATCCTTTCATATTACCCCATCGACCATAGCAGATAAGAATCATTTATTTATCCGTGGTTCTTTGGCTACTTACTATAACCAAGGCAAACACAATGCCTACGACTTCACCCGTGAAATGTTAATAGAAGTATTGGCAGAACTACAAGAACAATTTAAAATAAACCCACAAACAGCAGTAATACAGTCGTTTGAATATGGTGCTAACATAGTTACAGAAAAGCCAGTAAAAACAATCGTTAACGGTTTGCGAGCCTACCAGTCCGACCGCTTTACGATGTTGAAAATAGAGGGTAAACCCAACGGGTTACAATTAAACAGAAGCAAAACAGCGGTTAAGTTTTACGACAAAGCCAAACAAGCCAGTTTAAAAGACACTAACCTAATGCGTATCGAATATGCAGTTAAATACCATCAAACAGCCGTACAGCACGGATTTAACGTATTAGCGGACTTCTTAAACCTAGAAAAGCTAAACAACCTTAAGCCTTATTTATTGGAAGTTTGGCGAAACACCATTTTTCACGACGACGGTATGCGCTGGCGTGAAATGAATACCAAGCAAAAAGAGAAGATGCTTTACTACTTGGATGCGAACAACTGGGAGCGATTTAATACAAGTCAAAGACAAAAAGCAAAGTTAAAATTTAGAGCGTTATACGATGCGTTCTGCAGTTCAAAAACTCAGATTCAAATAGGGAATTTATTAAGTAAAAAATTGAAGGAATTGGAAGCCAAAAAAGGATACGATTTTCAAAACTTTTATAGTGGATTTGGAAGCCAAAACAACAACCCAAAAAAGATACGATTTTCAACTTTAGATGAAGTTGAAAATCGTATCCAAAAAGAGTTTAAAAACACAACAAAAAAAGAGGGTCAAGAATTAGAAAATAATTTACAAAAAGTACCCCCTAAAAAATGCCTCAAATGTGGGGCGGTTTTGAAGCATAAAAATAGCAATTCTAAATACTGTTCTAAGAAATGTAATAACAGTATTCAAGCAGAAAAAAGAAAGATGAAAAGAGAAAATATAAAAACCTTAGAAAATGAGATTTTAAGAACTGCAACACAAAACCTCAGCTTTTCAAATTTGGATTTGCTAATTGAATACAACACCGAAACGGGAGCGTATTCCGACCAGTTAGAACAAAAAGAAATAAACGCACCGAAAGAGTGGAGTTTAAAAGTAACGAGGGTTACAATATTACAAAAGCCTAAAAATCTTGTATTAACCAGTTGGAGGGCGAAAAAGCTAATAAAAACAATATCTCAAAATAATTTAAAAAATGGCATACAACAAAAAAAACTATTACAAAAGAATCATAGAAATACAAGAAATAGTCAAAAAGGAAAAATTTAAAAACGGAAAACTCCAAAAAGAGATTTACTGGACAATTATACAGCCAAAATACTTGATTTGTGAAAGAACATTTAGTACTTGGCTATCTATAAACGCAAAAAAACTACTAAAAGATTTAGAGCAAAAAGAACAACAAAACCAAATAATTACAGCCTAACCAATGACAAAAGAACAATATATAAAACGCACGTTTGCAAGAATCCGAGCCAAAGGATTACAAAACCCCGTAATACTAAACAAAGGGGCAATAGTTCACGACTTAGAGCGGTATCTGCAGACAATGGAAAACGCACTAAGAAATAACGAAAACAGGCGACTAATGAAACACTTAGCAAGTGAACTGAGAATACTAGAAAATTTAAAACCACTAACAAATAAAATTTAAAATTATGAAAAACTTAGAGATTATTCAAAATGAAAACGGTAAACAAGCCGTACAGTGTAGCCAGTTATTTAGAGGGTTAGAACTCGATGCCTCAAATTATGGATATTGGATAAAAAAGAATATTATAAACAACCCTTTCGCAATAGAGGGAGAGGATTATATTTTATTATCTAGCCCTAAGGGTAAGTTAAGAAACAAAAGAAATGCGTTATCTATTAAAAATTACGAGATAAGCAATATTTTAAAAAGTGAATTTGGTATAAAGCCGAATACTCGCACCCGAAACAAACAAAAAGGGATAGACTTTGTATTAACCCTCGACTTTGCTAAACGTTTAGCTATGATGTGCAGAACCGAACAAGGCGAAAAGGTAAGAAGATACTTTTTAGAATGCGAAAAGATAGCCATAAACCAAGATAACAGCGTAATAGAAGCCTTAAAACAAAGAATATCCTTTTACGAACGCATAGAGCAGATAAAACAAATAAGGATACAACTAAACAAAGAAATCAAGCAGTTAAGGCAGTTTATAGAAACACCGCCCCAAGTTATCAAACCCGTATTAAAACAATTAACCTTAAACTTTCCCGAATATGAAAATTAATAAAACAGACGATTATCTGCAATTTATAGCGATGCACCGCCTAGGGTTCACAAACAAGGAAATAAGCCAAAAAGTAGGGGTTTCGGAACAAACCGTAAGTAAATGGCTAAAAAACTACAACCGTAAACCGCTGGACATTTGCCAAGAACTAACAAAACAAAACTTAGAGGCGTTACATTGGAGGCTAAAAAAACTAATAACGCAGGAAAATATAAATTTTGGAGAAACTGAAAGAATTTTAAAAGCAATCAAAGAATACAACGAAGCGAACCGAATAGCCTTGAATTTTGAAGCTACAAGCAAAGTTTTAGACTTTTTAAACTCTCAATCCTTGACAACAAAAACAACGCTTTAAAACGCCTTAAAATAAGCCTTTCAAAAAATCAATCTTGGAGGCGTGCAATATGAAACAAGCAGACCGATTTTAAAAAAAGTCTGCTTGCAATAGGAAAGAATCGTTAAAACTTACCCTTTTTTCTCTAAAACGAAAGTAATAAAATAAATCTTACAACAAAATAGTCTTACAGATTTGCAAAGCTATTTTATTTTAATAGTTTTGCACCTCCTAAACGTAAATATTATGATTTTTAAAGAACTTTTGCCCGTGTGGTATGGTGGCGGTATTGGAAACAACCGCAACGCTATTTACGGCGTAGGACACCTAACCTACACGGGTTTATATATTTCCTAAATCGTAAAAAATGAGTGCAACAAACACCCCAAACAAACTAACTGACAATCTTTTAGAATTCATCAACAAAGATGTAGGAGCGGAAGAATTAGCCAAATACCTAAGACAAGGGGCGTACATAATAGCGAGAACCGCAATAACTTCAAACGATATTGAAGCAATTACAGAGCCTAGATGGCTTGATAACGCCTATTATCACATTACGGAGCTAGCCGAAATACTAGACCCCTCACTAACAAAATAAGCAAAAACCTAAAAAACCGACTTTAAAACGTCGGTTTTTTTATTTACCACACTAACCAACAGAAATACAAAACAACGCTTTAAAACTAACAAAACACACCTAAAACAAGGTTTTAACCTGTGTTTGAAAATGCTAAAATTCTAAGCCAACATTTAAACCCTCTTTTAAATGAAAAGCAAAACCGAACGGTTTTACTGAGTTTAAGCACTAAAAACTTACATTTGGTTTAATTCACGTTTCATAAATTCCCCTACTAAATGAAACTAAAACAGAGTTAGGGGGTAGTTAGGTTTCATTTAGGGCGGTTATAAGTTTAATTTAAAAGTCGTTTTTGATTACCTAAAAATAAAAAAGAGGGCTTTAAACCCTCTTTTTAGTTGCTCAATACTTTCAAAGTTTTTAACCTCGTTAGCGGTACAAAGATAATCGTTAATTTCAATTAAAAAAACGCTTTGTTTTCACGGATTCGGTACAAATGACGGTACAACTTTTAAAAACCTGCAAACAATCCCTTAAAAACCAATGAGTTAAAAAAATCATTGCAGAGAGAAAGGGATTCGAACCCTCGATGCAGTTACCCGCATACAAACTTTCCAGGCTTGCTCCTTCAACCACTCGGACACCTCTCTAGTTTTACTATTCCATTTCACCTCGAATAGAGGTCTCAAAGATAGTCTTAAAAATGGAAAATCCAATATTTTGACCTAATAAAAACATTAATTTTGTTATGGCAGCTTCTGTAGTTATATCTTTTCCAGAAATTACGCCTATTTGTTTTAATTGTGAACTTACTTCATAATGTCCCATACTAACACTACCACCCGAACATTGGGTTACATTAACAATATGAATTCCTTTTTGTATAGCTTGATCCAATAAGTTAATAAACCAATCCAAAGTAGGTGCATTGCCTGAACCGTAGGTTTCTAATACAATACCTTTGAGGTGAGGGATTGACAAAATAGCATTAATAACGGATTCTGATATACCAGGAAACATCTTTACGATGGCAACATGAGTATCAAATTGAGTGTTAACGTGTAGTTTGTTGCTTGTGTTTTTTTTTAGAAGGTATTCTTCATTAACTTTTAAGTGAACTCCAGATTCAGCCAAAAAAGGAAAGTTTGGTGAAATAAAGGCATTAAAGTGTTCTGCGCTTATCTTTGTAGTACGATTGCCTCTGTAGAGTTTGTATTCAAAATACAAGCAAACCTCAGATATAACAGGTCTTCCCTTTTCTTGTAAAGAGGCAATTTGAATGGCGGTTATTAAATTTTCCTTTGCATCGGTTCTTAAATCACCTATAGGTAATTGTGAGCCTGTAAAAATTACAGGTTTCTCTAAGTTTTCTAGCATAAAACTTAAAGCAGATGCAGAATAGGACATAGTATCTGAGCCATGTAAAACTACAAAACCCTCATACTGATTATAATGGGTTTCTATTATTTGAGCTATTTTTACCCATCCTTCTACATTCATATTTGAAGAATCTATTGGCTCTTCAAAAGAAATAGTAGCTATATTACAATCTAATAATTTTAACTCAGGTATATTTTTTAGTAATTTATTGAAGTTAAAGGCTTTTAAAGCACCCGTTTCGGTATCTTTTACCATACCAATAGTGCCTCCAGTGTAGATTAGTAATATGTTAGATTTAGATATTATACCCATACTTTAATTTGTTAACAACAGGATTAGCATACATAGCCAAAAAGCTTTCCATTATTTTTTGATTTTTACTATCAATTCGCATTTCTAATCTTCTTTCGAAAAGAGATTTTTCCTGCTGGGTATATTTAGATTCAAATTGTTTTGATTTAAAAAGTAAATCATAAGCAATATAATTTGTAGGCCATAAATGATATGATTGGAGAATAGAGTCATCTATAGCTTTGACTACTTCTTGAATTTGTTTATTACTGTTTGAATTTTCAAATTGAATACGATCTAATTCAGAATCCAGTATTTTACCTATGTGAATATGAATGCGTTTTTTTTGCCCTATGATTCCTCTTAGGATATTATTAAAATCTTCATTAGAACTTTTTTGATATATTTCGTTATTAGCTTCTGCCATTAGTTGTGGCATCTTTAGCGCATCAGTAGGATCATATTCGTAAGAAATAGAAACAGGAACGATCTTAATCTGTTTGAAATAATCTAAAATGTTTCGTTCGCCAGCTGCCATTGCCAGCATTTTTAAAACACCACTATGGGTCGCGTCATGCCCATCTTTAGTTCTTCCTTCTCGTTGAGCTATCCAAACAGATCTATTTTCGCGTAATAGTAATTGTTCTATATATTCAGATAATAACTGTGAGCTTTGTAAAAGTTCTCTAGGAGATAAACCTCTCTGGACAATAAAATTACGATTTAATCGAGATAAAGAACGTAAAAAGTCTTTTTTAACTAAATTATCTCCTATTGCTGAGGCTGTCATAACAAGACCATGATCAAACAAGGAAATATTAAGTAAAGAAGTATCAAGTATGATATCACGATGGTTAGATATGAAAAGATAAGAAGTGTTAGGTTCTAACTTTTCAAATCCAGAAGTACTTAAACCATCGGAGCTTTTTTCGATTACTTTTTGAATGGCTTGGTATAAAAAGTTACATTGAAAATCACGAATAGAATGTGTGCGCAATAATTGTTCTTTCCAAACACTATCTGTGATATTTGGAAAAGCAAAATTCATGATTTCTTTGATTATAGGGTGATTTGCCGCATTTCGTAATGCTTGATTTACTTCAGCATCATAATACGGTCTTATTGCATCAAATTTTGGCATTGCAAATACAATTTTCAAATACAAATGAACAAAAAAATAAACAATTTACTATAAAGAAATTTTAAAATACTGATAGATTATCAGTTTTATATTTCGTTATTTATTAAAATGTTAAATACCAAATACTTCCTTGGAGTTTTGAGTTGTTATAGAGGCTATTTCTTCAAGAGTGCAATTGTAAATTGAACTTAATTTTTGAGCAATTAATGAAATATAAGCACTTTCATTTCTTTTTCCTCTATAAGGTGTAGGAGCCAGATAAGGTGCATCGGTTTCTAATACTATATGTTGAAGATCAATTTGATTTAAAAACTGATCAATTTGCCCATTTTTAAAGGTAGCTACTCCTCCAATACCCAATTTTAAACCATAACCGATCGTTTTTAATGCCTGTTCGTAAGTTCCTGTAAAACAATGGAAAATCCCTGAAAGACCTTCTCCTTTTTCTAAATCTAATATTTCAAATACTTCATCAAACGCATCACGACAATGAATGTTAATAGGAAGTTTGTGTTTTTTTGCTAATCGAATTTGATGTCTAAAGGCTTTTTTTTGAATTTCTAAAGTTGATTTATCCCAGTATAAATCAATTCCAATTTCGCCTATTGCGTAAAATTTTCTTTTGCTTAATTCTTCTTCTATTAAGGCTAATTCTTGTTCGTAACTTTCGGGTTTTACATAGCAAGGATGTAATCCTATCATTAGAAAAACATTTTTAGGGTATTCTTTTTCTAGATCATACATTTTTTGTAAATAGCTAGAATCAATGGCAGGAATAAAAAAACGATTAATACCAAGGTTTATGGCTCTTTGAATGCTTTCAGAACGGTCTTCAGAAAATTGAGATGAATATAAATGAGTGTGTGTATCAGTAAGAATCATGATTTTGTTTTTTCAATCAGACAAAGTTACTTTTTCTGTGATAAAATGAAAATGGTCATCTTAAAGAATTAATAAAAGAAAAACCATATTTGAATCCTATTAGGTATTAAACTGAGAATGTACGAAATTTTTTTCCTATATACAATGTGTTGTATTTAGATAAAAGGGTGCGTTTTATTAGAATAAATTTCTATCACATAATTTTACTTTACAATATATTTTTAGATGTTTTTTGATTATAAAAGAAGACAAACTCTAATGGTCATATTAAGGATTTAGAAAGTTGCAGTCAATGTCGAATTTTTTTACACTATATTTACTTTGAAGAAGTTGTTTCTCTATATGATTTCCATTGCCTACAATGATAATCAAGCAATGGTCCGCTTGGAAATATTTTTGAGCTACTCGCATAATATCTTCTGGTTGTACAGCATCAATTTGCTGGATATAATTTTGATAAAAATCATTAGAAAGATTTTGAATTTCGCGATTAAGAGCGTAACGAGCCACAGATTCTGGCTTTTGAGATTGCATAATGAAATGACCAATATATTTAGATTTAACCAATGCTAACTCCATTTCATTAACTAATTCATTGCGTAATTTTTGAATTTCTTTTACTATTTCATCAATAGCATTAATTACAATTTCATTACGAACTTGTGTTGAAATTTTGAATTTTGTAACAGTTTTACTTCCTGATATAGAGGAATAGGCTCCATAAGTCCATCCTTTATCTTCTCTTAAATTTAAAAACAAACGACCGTCAGCACCACCTCCTAAAATTTGATTAGCCATTAAGGTAGGAAAATAATCGGCACTATTCATGGGCAAATGAACCGTATTTACTATGCTAATTTCGGTTTGAACAGCATTTGGTAGATCAACCCAATTAATTTCTGTTCTGTCAATTGTTGGGGGAGAGGGTATGTTGTGTATAGGGAAATTGTTTTTAGACCATGTAGAAAATTCAGATATAACCTTTTCTTTTACAAGTTCAAATTGTATATCACCTATAATCACTAAATAGGCATTTTGAGGAGTAAAATAGTTACTATAATTGTTTTGTATGTCATTAAGTGTTATGTTTTTTAATGTGTTTTCTGTAATAAATTCACCTTTTGGATGAGAAGATCCAAAGATTAGTGCGTTCTCAATTCTATTTAGTATGTTTTGAACATTTTTTTCGTTTGATCTTAATGCCTCTATCATTTTCAAACGTTCTTTTTCTAATTCATCTTGCGTGAAATTAGGAAATAAAACACCTTGTGCAAAGAGTTCTATCATTCGACCAGCATATTTTGATAAACCAATGGCTTTACCTCCAGTAGAATGTAAATAAAATTCCAGCCCTAATAAGTCTGTTTCTTCATAAAAATCTTCTTTTGATATTTTAGTAGATCCTTTTCCTAATAAAGAGGAGGTAAGTGCATCTACTCCTTTTTTGTTTCCTTCAATAAAAAGAGGTCTGTCAATCTGTAAATGTATTGAAACACGAGGGAGTTTATGATTTTTAACGACTAATACTTTTAGACCATTAGAAAGTTCAAAACGGTTAGGTTCTTGAAAATATAATTCAGGAAGTTTACCTGTAGTAGGGGGAGTATTTAGATTTAAATTCATAATATATTTTTAGGCTTGTATACTAATTCTAAACGTTGATGAGGATTTAGATAAAATTGACTAACTAATTGAATTTCATTTTGATTAATGCTATTTAGTAAATCAAATTCGGTATTAATTAAATGAATATCCTTGTACAATAGATGGAAAGTAGCTAAATCATGTGCAATAGTTTCTAAACTCGTTTTGTTATCAATCAAATGATTCTGATATTTATTTTTTAATTTTAAAAAGTCATGATTAGAAATAGGGGCTTTTTGTAATTGTAGAATTTCTTCATCAATTTCTTTCTTTAAATCATTTAAATCAATTCCAGTCATAGGAAGTGCATAAATAATGTATAAACCATAATCTTCTAAGGAAATATTAAAAGCACCAACTTGAAGAGCCATTTTTTTTTCATCGACTAATTTTTTATAAAGTTTAGAACTTTGTCCATCGCTGAAATAACTAGAAATAAAGTCTAATATTCTTGAATCTTTGTCTTTCATAGAAGGTGTGCGATAGGCAAGAACTAACATAGGTATTTGTACGTTAGGATCTTCATATTCTGCAATAATTGTATCGCTAATGGGAAGTTCTAATATTTTTTTTCGTTCAATTTTAGAACCAGAGGAAATAGATCCAAAATATTTTTGAATCCAATTTTTTGTTTGCTCGATTTCAAAATTACCTGCTATTACTAGAACAGCATTATTAGGGATGTAAAATTTTTTGTAAAAATTTTTAAATTCGATTAGAGTGGAAGCATCAATATCTTCGACTTCTCCAATGGTGGTATTTCTATAAGGATGTGAAGGGAAAAGATGTTTTTTAACTTCAGCTAATAAATGACCATAAGGACGATTGTCATAGCGCATTTTTTTTTCTTCTTTTACTACTTCTTTTTGTGTGTCAATACCTATTTGGTTAATTATAGCGTGTCTCAAACGTTCAGCTTCCATCCATATTGCAAGTTCTAGCTGATGTGAAGGAAAAACTTCGTAATAATAAGTTCTATCATCACTAGTGTTAGCATTATTAGTGCCTCCATTAGTTGAAACTAGCTTAAACCATTCTCCTCTTGGTATGTTTTGAGTGCCCTCAAAAAGAAGGTGCTCAAAGAAATGAGCAAATCCTCTCCTGTTTTCTGGATCATCTTTTGAGCCTACATGATACATGATAGAGGTTACTGCTACAGGTATATTGTGGTCAGGATATAAAACAACCTCTAATCCGTTTTCTAAAGTATAGACTGTAAATTTTAATGGAGTGTTCTGAAGCGATCCTCCTAGAGGTGATATATCAGGTGTGCACATAAGGACGTTTTAAATAAGGTAATACTATAGAATAGTTTGTAATTGATACCAAAAATACATTTTAAATCATTGTGATAAAAGGGATTAATATTTTTTGTAGATATTAATATTTTTTTAAATGATAAGTTGTTGATTTCGAAAGAAATTGTATATTTGCAACCTTGAAAAATTAATAAACATTATTGTTATGTACGCAATCGTAGAGATAGCAGGGCAACAATTTAAAGTAAGCAAAGACCAAAAAGTATTCGTACACCGTCTAGCTAATGAAGAAGGTTCAAAAGTTACTTTTGACAAAGTTCTTTTATTAGATGATAACGGAAACGTAACTCTAGGCGCCCCAGCTATAGAAGGAGCTTCAGTAGAGGCAAAAGTATTACAACACTTAAAAGGTGACAAAGTAATCGTTTTCAAAAAGAAAAGAAGAAAAGGTTACAAAAAAAGAAATGGTCACAGACAGTATCTTACTCAAATTTTAGTAGAAGGTATATCTGCTAGTGGTGCAAAAAAAGCAACTCCTAAAAAAGAAGCAGCTCCTAAAGCAGAAGTAGCTACTGAAGAGGCAGCAGCTCCTAAAAAAAGAGCTACTAAAGCTAAAAAAGAAGATACTAACGAATAATATTAACTTTTAAAACCATTACATCATGGCTCACAAGAAAGGTGTCGGTAGTTCTAAGAATGGTAGAGAATCAGAATCGAAACGTTTAGGCGTTAAGATTTTTGGTGGTCAAGCTGCTATTGCAGGTAACATCATTGTAAGACAAAGAGGTTCAAAACACAATGCTGGTGAAAACGTTTATATGGGTAAAGATCATACTTTACACGCTAAAGTTGACGGTGTTGTAGCATTCCAGAAAAAGAAAGACAACAAGTCTTATGTTTCTGTAGTTCCTTTTGAAGCATAGTCTTAATAGAACAATAAAAAAATCAAAGCGTTCGTATAGCGAACGCTTTTTTTATACCTTTGTTTTTTATTTTTATTATGAGTAAAATTAGAATTACTAAACAGTTTAATTTTGAAACAGGACATGCTCTTTACGGGTATGACGGTAAGTGTAAAAATGTACATGGCCATAGTTATAAACTTTCAGTAACCGTTATAGGAAGCCCTATAACAGATAAAGGAAACGTAAAATATGGAATGGTTATTGATTTTTCGGATTTAAAGAAAATTGTAAAAGAAGAAATTGTAGATCTTTTTGATCATGCCACAGTTTTTAATGCGACTACACCACATATAGAGTTAGCAAATGAATTAAAACAAAGAGGACATCATGTTATATTGGTGGATTATCAGCCCACCAGTGAAAATATGGTGATTGATTTTGCTGCTAAAATTTCAAAACATTTACCTGATCAAATAAAGTTACATTCGTTGCGATTACAAGAAACGGAAAGCTCTTTTGCAGAATGGTACGCAAGTGATAATGTGTAAAAAAAAATCACGGAAACTTTAAGGCTAGAAGAAAAACAAAATGATTTAATTTTAAGCTAGGAAATAAATAATTCAGAAGCTTGAATAAATTAAATATTGCTTCTTATTCGACTTAAAGTTTCTTGTGATATGCCTAAAAAAGAAGCAATCATACCTAGAGGAACCCTCTGAATAATATCTTTATTTTCGTCTAAAAGTTGTATGTATTTTTCTTTAGCACTCATATATTGTAAAGAAGAAATTCTTTTGGACATTTGAAGCATAAATTTACCTAAAATATATCGACTAAAATTAGCAGCTGTTAGAGAGTTCATACATAATTCTTCTAATTTTTCATAATTGCAAGTCGTGATAACGGAATTCTCTAAAGCCTCTATATTATAACGAGTAGGTTTATTTTCAAAAAGAGTATCAATATTAGCTGTTATTTTTCCTTCCGCATAAAAGTTTGTAGTAATGTCTTTGCCGTTTTCAAAATAGAACATTCTTATTAAGCCTTCGTTAACAAAAAAAACGGTATGATTGAATTGATTGTGCTGACTCAATATATCTCCTTTTTTAAAGGTTTTAGTCTTGCATTCCTCTCTTAAAATACGTTCAATCTCATTGTCAAATTTTATATGTTTCTTTAGCTCTTCAATCAAATCCATATTTACAGCGTTTTTACAAAAATATAAAAAAAAGACGTTCCGATACTTTGAAACGCCTTTACTGTTTAATTTTGATAGAATTTGTGTTAAGAGGAGAAAATCTTACGAAATGTTGAGGTCTTTGAAAACTTTTTTGATTTTTATTCTTAAAACAACCCACCCCAAAAGAAAAAATACTAAACCCAAAATAAATAAATGCCAGAAAAATTTTAAAGTTAAATAATTAGGTCCTTTTTCTATCACCATAATTTTCATTGCTTCTAGGTAAGGAGTTAAAGGAATTATTTTGCTAAAATTTTCTATAAATACAGGCATAGCATTACTAGGCCAAGTAAAACCACTAATGATGAAAGCAGGAGATGCAATTACCATTAAAACTTGAGTTGCCTTAAGAGCATCTGGTATTAAGATACTGAAAAAAACACCTAAATTAGTTGTAGCAATTATAAATGCGCTTGTTAGTAAAAAGAAATTTATAAAGCTATCAGGAATAGGTATTCTAAAATATAAAGCACATAAATAAAAAACAAAAATATTTAAATATGAAAATAACCAAACAGGTAAGCACTTAATAAACATTATCAAAATAGGATATTTATGTTTCCCTGTAAAATCTCTTATAAAGGATTCTCTTTTAAATTCTTCCGAAAAAGTAACTGCCATGGCTAAAAGAATTACTTGTTGTAATACAACAGCCATTATAGCAGGCCACATAAAAAGAAGGTAATTTCCTGTGGTATTAAATAATGAGATATAATTAGTTTTAAAAGACTCTATATTTTCCTTAGCTTGGTTTAAATTCATTCCTTTTTTTTGAAATGACTTGATTTCTGCGCCAGCAGAGAATGTTCCTAGTGTTAACTGAATGGCTTTTGAAGCAAAATTAGACGTTAGAACATTAGAATTGTTAAAATACACATTTATTTCAGGGTATTTTTTTTGAAGAATATTAGCCTCAAATCGTTTAGGTATAATGATAGCTGCACTTGCTTGTGTTTTTATTATTTCCTCCTTTAAATTAAAAGGCTCATTTACATAATTCAAAACCTTAACAGTCTTGTTGTCTTCAAGCATTTCAATTACTTGGTTTGACATAGGAGATTGATCCTGATTGATCACTATTATAGGAATATCTGTAATTTTTCCTTTTTGATAGGTAAAACCTAATAATAATGCGTAAATAATGGGTCCAATAAAAAATACAGAAAGTATTGTTCGGTTCGTTACAAACAATCGAAACTCTCTTTTTAATAAATATCTTAACTGTGTCATGTTTTTTATGTTAAGATTATTTTAAAATAACTCTTGAGTTGACCAATAAGTTGTTCAGTTTTACTCTATCTGTAGGTATAACTTTTATTTCATATACAGCTTCCCCTGGTTCATAATCTGGATAAGCAGTAGTAATATCAGCATATTTAGCTAATTGCTTTATTGCTACTATATTCCCTGTAAATTCTTGGTTACTATAGGTAGATGCTATGTTTATTTTCATCCCTTTTTTATATTGAGAAATTTTACTCTCTGGTATGGTAAAACGGAAAAAAGTAGAGTTCGGAATATAACCATTAAATAAAGGGTATCCAGCAGTTGCTAGTTCTCCTACATTAAGAGAAATAGTTTCTATTTCCATATCATTAGTGGCTATAATATAACGTTCAGAATAGACCACGTTAGCTTCTTGTAAAGCTCCCTTTGCTTGAGACGCTTGTCCTTCAGCCATATTAATTTTTTCAATTCTTGTGCCAATTTCAACATCATGTAATTCGGCATTCACAGCGTCTAATTGCGCTTTGGCTCCTTGGTATTTTGCAAATACTTCATCGTATTGTTGTTGAGCCATTACACTATCATTAAACATATTTCGTGCTCTATTATATGATTTTTTAGCATATTCAAATTGTTCAGAAAGACCTTTTTGTTTAGATCTTAATTGAATTAGTTGGTCAGATGTTGCGCCATTTTTAGCCATTTGAGCTTGCGCAACCGCTGCCGCTGTAGCTCCTTTTGCTTGTGCAATTTTTGCAGAAACTTCAGGGACATCTAAGAGAGCTAGCGTATCGCCTGCATGAATCATTTGTCCTTCCTCAACATATATTTTTAAGATTCTTCCCGTAACCTTAGGAGCAAAGGATACCGTTTCTTTTTTAGTTTTTCCCTCTACCTCTTTTTCTTTTATTTGATTGTTACAAGCTGCTAGTGTAAAAAGATTAATTACAGCTAATGTTTTTATAATATCGTTTTTCATTATAATAAGTTTGAATTTAAAGTTTTTGAATGTCTAAGCTTTGAGTGGATTTCATCAGTTCAATTGCAGCCCTTCTTTGATTAAAAATAGATGTCTGATATTCTAGTTCAGCCATTTGTAGATCATTTTCAGCTTCAATTAATTGATTTGATTTTATTAATCCATATTTAAACTCCTTTTCTGCTTGATCAAAAGCATTTTGAGCAATCTCTTTTGCCTTTGCCTTCAGATTTATTTGTGCGTTAGCTATGTTGTAAAGAGTTTGGTTATTAGCCAGATTTAATGATAATTTTCGCTCGGCATCTGATTTTTTATTCTCTAAAATTTCTTTCTCTATTTTAGTTTTTTCTATTTCATGACTACTTTCATTACCATCAAAAATTTCCCATTTAAAACCTAAATCAATTCGAAATATAGGAAAAAGATGTTTGTTGGTTAAGTCTGAATTTAACTTGCTGTTAGGGATATTAGGAATCAAATTTTTTGATGAAGATAAATGACCGTTATAAAATCCTAGGTAAGATAAAGATGTTCCAGCTTGAACTTTTGGAATCCACCAAGTTTTATCAGCTTTTATTTTATAATCTAAAGCTTTCATTCCGTGATCTAACGCTTTTAGTTCAGCTCGATTATTAATGCTATTATCTGAAATTGTATGATTTATTTTTTGTAGAGAGGGTTCTATTAAAGCAATTTTTTCAGTTTCTATTCCAGTTAAAATATGTAATTGTGTTGTCAATAATTCTTTTTTTCCTTCGTATTCGACTATTTTTGAGTTGAGTGTTGCTTCTGCTAAATCTATTTTTTGATAATCATATCTAGTTATAAGACCATAGCCCAATGCTTTTTCTGCTAGCTTTTTATTAGCTGCTAATCTTTTTAAACCTTCATTCAAAACTTTTTTTGATTCTATTAGTAAAGCAAATTGGTCATAAGATTGTATGATTTGAGTAACGATCTCATCTTTATTTTTTTCATTAAGAACCAATGTTGCTTTGTTTTTTTCCTCAAGAGCTTGTTTGAGATGTTTTATTTTTCCACCTGAATAAACGAGAACTTTTGCATCAATTTTTGCAGCTCCTTCAATTCCTGATAAATTAAAGTTGTTGTCTAGTGCTCCTTCAGGAACTGTTATTCCTGGAAAGATAGGGTTTATAGGTGCAATTTCAATTGCTTTAGAATGTGATATGCTAGTTATGTCAAGATATCCAGCTTTTCCCGATATATCAACTTTAGGTAAGAATAAATCTTTAAGCTTTTGCTGGTTTAAAGTGATTGTTTTGGATTCTAAAAGTTGATTTTTTATTGATGCGTCTCTTTTTAAAGCTTCGTTAATTAAAGTCTCAAGACTTGGAGCTGTTTGAGCACTAAGCATGAGAGGAATTACTAAAAGCAACGCAGAAATGATTTTTTTCTGATGTTTCATTTTTTTCATTTGATTTACGTTACAAAGGTTTGACTAAAAAAAATGAAATCTTTTGATATATATCAAAAAAATAAAGCTAAGCGTTTAAATTAATACCATTTAAATTTTGAAATTTCCTTATAATACTATTTTTTTTAACCTTGAGACTGTTCAAAAAGTTCGTAATCTTTTATTTCGACCAAAGGGAGAAATTGCATAATGCTGATTATGAGTCTCCTGCTTACATCAGAGTGACAAACCGTATGTTGATTTAGGCACTATTTTACAAAAGCAATAAAAATCATCGTTGGTTCTCGATGCGCTTCACGCTCGAACTAACGATGATTTCAATTATATACTCAACCATCCGTTCGAGTTGTTTTTAAAATGAAAAAAAAACGTATCGAGAACTTTATTTTTTAATCCAGTATATTTTAAGTTTAAATGGTATAAGATTATTCGTTGGGCTATGAAATGAAGATCTAAAGGATGAAGAAGTCAGAATGCAAGAAAAATTTTCCGCAGATGTAATTTTGCTACATTGAGGACAAAAAAGGAGTGTTTTTTAGATTCAAAGTTATTCGTGTTTATAGAATAAATTTATAATATGTAATTTGGGTAAAATAGATTATTATAAAAAAGTTTAGCTTTAAAGTTTGGTTTGTTGAAAAAAGGTCTGATTAGTTTACTTCCATTTTAGACTTTCCATTAATATTTTAAGATCATTTTTGATGTAATGAGCAGCTGGTAAAACAGAATCAAAATTAGGTTTTGCATAGAAATAGATAGATCCCATTAAAAAATGTTTTGTGCTATCCGTTACATAAAATTGAGATTGAGAAGCGGCATTTCCTCCTACTTCATAAAACATTCCAAATTTTTTATGTTCTGAGTCAATGTAAGGTTGTTCTGTAATATTATCTGCTTTTACAACATGCTCATAAGTTAACTTTTGAGCATCTCGTAAAAGAGATTCTATGTTGTTTTGTACGGGACGATAATTAAGGTAGACTGTGGCTCTTAATTTAGGGTAGTTAATATGAAAATTACATTGCCCTTGATCCTTTATATTACTAAGTGAATTGTACTTAAAATCATATCCACAAGCTTTTTTAAAATCAGTATATTGAGGATTAGGGTATTCTAGACTTAAATAAGCTTTGGGTTTAGGCATAGTGTCATCTTTACAACTGATTATGCTTGAGTAACTGATTAGTATTAGTAAAAAACTTTTTATGCTTTTATTCATGTATTTAAAGTTTGTTTTCAGGGATAATGAGGTGTGTTTAGCCGATTTGGCCTTTTGATTTGTTTTTCGTTATTGTTTGCTAAAGTCAAACGATTATTTTACACTGATTTTGTTTTAAAATGGTAAATCGTTTTCTGTTGGAGGGCCAAAATTAGTGCTTTTTGATGTTTCTGATGGGTTTTTAAATGATTCAGAATCCTTCTTCGTATTTAAAAAAGTAAATTCAGTTACTTGAATTTCAGTAGTATATTTTGTGGAGCCATCTTCCGCTTGCCATTGTCTTGATTTGATGCGTCCTTCAACGTATATTTTATCACCTTTTGTTAAGTACTTTTCGCAAATTTCTGCAGCTTTATTTCGAACGACAACATTATGCCACTCTGTAGAAGTTATTTTTTCTCCAGTAGTTTTATTAATATATATATCGTTTGTAGCTAAAGGAAATCTACCAATACAGTTTCCCCCATTAAAATAGTGCATTTTTACTTCATCTCCTAAATGCCCAATGAGCATTACTTTATTTAACGTTCCGTTCATAATGGCTTATATTTAATAGTATCAAATATAGTTAAAATTTCAATATAGAGTTCTTTCTAAAAAATTATGAATAACAATAGGAGTAGGTAGCTTTTTTAATTCATTATATATTAAGCCTATTTCATGCTCCTGATCGAGTTCTATTTTCCAAAAATTAATATTTAAATTTTGATGAGACAGCTTGTGATTTATCTGTTCATGTTTTAAAAGAGTAATTGTTTTAATATTAGAATATTGCTCTAATATTTTGTCTTGTATAATACTCGTCTTTTCCTTTTTAGAAACTTCAATTAAAGGTAATTCATATAGATTTAGCCATATATCCTTTTTAATTCTTTGTTGGTATAAAGCCTTTTGATTCTTGTCAATTACCAATAAGTAATGAAAATGTCGATCAGTTGTTTTGTTTTTCTTTGTTTTAATAGGAAGATTAGCAACATTATTCGTACCCAATGCGTAGCAACTACTTTGCAAGGGACAAATAGCACAATTTGGATTTTGAGGCGTACATTGTAAAGCACCAAACTCCATAATAGCTTGATTAAATTCAGCAGGTTTGTTGGGGTTAATGACCTCTGAAGCTAAATTAAAAAACGCTTGTTTAGTTTTAGGTAAACTAATATCAAGATCTAATCCAAAATAACGAGCTATAACCCGATATACATTGCCATCTATTACAGGAACACATTCATTAAATGAAAAAGAAGCAATAGCGGCAGCTGTATATTCTCCAATTCCTTTTAATTTTTGAAGATCCTTATAATTATTTGGGAAAATTCCCTTTTTATGTTCCGTTAAAAATTTAGCTGTAGTATGAAGATTTCGAGCCCTAGAATAATAACCTAATCCTTGCCATAATTTAAGTACTTCCTGCTCTTCTGCTTTTGCTAAATCCTGGATTTTTGGGTACTGTTTTATAAAGGCTTGGTAGTAGGGAAGTCCTTGGATTACACGGGTTTGTTGTAATATTATTTCAGATAACCAAATCAAATAAGGGTCTGTTGTTCTGCGCCAAGGAAGATCTCTCTTGTGGTATTGATACCAAGCTATAATTGTATCACTAAAATTCATGCTCTTAAATTGGTGCGCAAAAATAATTCTTTATGTGATTAAATTTTAATCAATTATACTTGAATTATTCTTTTTTTTATTCCTATATTTGCACACTCAAAAAAATGCAATAAACTTAATTATTATATAAAATGACAAAAGCAGATATCGTAGCTAAAATTGCTGATAAATTAGGCTTAGAAAAAGGAGATGTTCAGGCTACAGTAGAGTCTTTTATGGACGAAGTTAAAAATTCGTTAGAAACAGGTGATAATGTTTATTTGAGAGGTTTTGGAAGTTTTATTATTAAAACAAGAGCTGAAAAAACAGGTAGAAATATTTCAAAAAATACAACTATTAAAATTCCAGCTCATAATATACCCGCTTTTAAACCTGCAAAAGTATTTGTTGAAGGAGTGAAAGAAAAAGTTAACGTAGAAATATTAGAAGAATCGAAATAATTATTAACATAAAACCAACAAAGTTATGCCAAGTGGTAAGAAAAGAAAAAGACATAAGGTAGCGACTCACAAACGTAAAAAAAGAGCGAGAGCTAATCGTCATAAAAAGAAAAAGTAGTTCTTAAACTACTTTTTTCTTTTTAAACGTTCATTGAAAATGAGATTTATGATTTTTAAATTTAGGAACATCTTAAAAAGAATACATGAATTTTAAAAATCTTAAATCCTGCGGGTTCATTGCCTGTAAAAGAAATGTTTAATCCATCCTTACAATTAGCGGTAGATAATAGGTGATTTTCCTATTATATATTGCCAAAAAGTTGGGATAAAAATTTACGCCGTGAATAAAGAACTAATTATTAGATCAAGTGAAAGTGCTGTAGATTTTGCCTTATTAAAAGATGGAAAACTAATAGAATTACATAAAGATGAAGATAGTTCAGGTGCATTTCAGGTAGGGGATATCTATATTGCAAAAATTAGAAAACCAGTGGCAGGTCTAAATGCTGCGTTTGTTAATTTAGGTTTTGATAAAGATGCTTTTCTACATTATCACGATTTAGGGCCTAATTTATCTTCTCAATTGAAATTTATTAAACAAGTATGCACAGGTAAATTCAACGATTTTTTCCTAAAAACGTTTCAGTTTGAACCTGAAATAGATAAAAATGGTATTATAACAGATGTGTTAAATGCTAATCAATCAATTTTAGTTCAAGTTGTAAAAGAACCAATATCTACCAAAGGACCACGAATTAGTTCTGAGTTATCCTTAGCAGGTAGGTATATTGTTTTAGTGCCTTTTTCCGAAAGAGTATCTGTTTCGCAAAAAATACACTCAAAAGAAGAAAAAGAACGATTAAAACGTTTGGTTCTATCCATCAAGCCAAAAGGCTTTGGGGTTATTGTTCGTACAGTAGCCGAGGGCAAAAAAGTAGCCGAAATTGACAAAGATTTACAAAATTTGCTAGACAAATGGTCTGCAATGTGTAAACGAATCCCAACGGCTCACCATCCTTCTAGAGTATTAGGTGAATTAAATAGAGCTTCCTCTATTTTAAGAGATGTATTTAATGATACTTTTACCTCAATATTAACAGATGATGAACAGTTGTTGCAGGAAACTAAGGAGTATTTACAAGAAATAGCTCCAGGAAAAGAATCAATCGTTAAACTCTATAATTCAAAAGAAATTCCTCTTTTTGAAAAATATGGGATCGAACGTCAAATTAAAACTTCTTTTGGTAAAACAGTTTCCATGAGTAAAGGGGCTTATCTGATTATTGAACATACAGAAGCTATGCACGTTATTGATGTAAATAGTGGAAATCGTTCAAATAAAGCAACCTCTCAAGAAGATACCGCTCTTGAAGTCAATCTTATAGCAGCAGCAGAAGTTGCGCGACAATTGCGTTTGAGAGATATGGGGGGGATTATTGTAGTCGATTTTATTGATATGCAAAATCCAGACAATCGAAAAGTATTGTTTGATTTCTTAAAAGAAGAAATGAGTGACG
The DNA here is from genome assembly GCF_052828645.1 of Flavobacterium sp. TN-1. Lineage (NCBI taxonomy): Bacteria > Pseudomonadati > Bacteroidota > Flavobacteriia > Flavobacteriales > Flavobacteriaceae > Flavobacterium > Flavobacterium sp. TN-1. The sequence continues at coordinate 436,749 of NZ_CM128253.1, read as the reverse complement.
ATAAAGCGAAACATAAAATCTTACCTCCAAGTAAATTTGGTCTCGTGCAGATAACGCGACAGCGTGTTCGACCAGAGGTGAATATTAAAACTCGAGAAGAAGATCCAAATAATGAAAAAGGAGAAATTGAAGCTCCTATTGTTATTATAGATAAAATAACTTCTGAGTTGGAAAGAATTATTAAGAAGTATAAAAAGGTGCGTTTGCACGTGCACCCGTTTATTGCTGCTTACCTTACAAAAGGTTTTCCATCAATACGTTCAAAATGGTTTTTTGAACATAAAAAATGGGTTAAAATTATACCGCGTGACGCATACACGTACTTAGAATATAGGTTTTTAGATGATACTGGAAATCCTGTAGAAGATTAATAAAAAACGCTTAGATTTCTAGGCGTTTTTTTTGCCTTTAATAATTGTTTAGAATGAATAAAAATAACGATTATTTAGTCGATTTTCTTCTACAAAAATTGATATTTCGTCCTATGCCATTATCTTTGTAGCTTGGATTAATTATCATAATTATGCAATCGAATCAACTGGATTTTATACCTATTCTAATGCAAGTAGGACTAGCTGTTGGATTTGTAGGAGCTACAATCTTTATCTCTAGTTTATTAGGTCCTAAGCGTCATTCAGCCAATAAAGATAAAAATTTCGAATGTGGTATTGAATCAATAGGTAATGCCCGTATTCCCTTTTCTGTAAAATATTTCTTAGTAGCTATTCTCTTCGTTTTATTTGATGTCGAGGTTATTTTTATGTATCCTTGGGCGGTAAATTTCCGCGAAATGGGCATGGAAGGATTATTGAAAATGGGAATTTTCATGTTTCTTTTAGTCGTAGGTTTTTACTACGTAATTAAGAAAAAAGGATTGGAGTGGGAATAAAAAATTTATTTTAAATGATGAATTTTAAATTATAAATGAATAATTCAAAATTCAAAATTCAAAATTCAAAATTCAAAATAATTTGAAATGAGTGATTCTTCAAAATATAAAACAGTAGCTCCTCCAGATGGTTATGCTGGGGAAGGTTTTTTTGCTACCAAATTGAGCGATGTGGTAGGTTTAGCTCGTGCAAATTCGATGTGGCCTTTACCCTTTGCGACTTCTTGTTGTGGTATCGAATTCATGGCAACAGCAGGAGCACATTATGACGTGGCACGTTTCGGTATGGAGCGTATGAGTTTCTCACCTCGTCAGGCGGATATGCTTTTAGTAATGGGAACTATTTCTAAAAAAATGGCACCTATTTTACGTCAAGTATATGAGCAAATGTCAGAACCAAAATGGGTTATTGCCGTAGGTGCTTGTGCCTCTTCGGGTGGTGTTTTTGATACGTATTCTGTTTTACAAGGTATCGACAAAGTAATTCCTGTAGATGTGTATGTACCAGGATGCCCGCCAAGACCAGAACAAATTTTAGACGGAATTATGCGTTTGCAAGAAATTGTAAAAAATGAATCGGTTCGCCGTCGTAGTTCTGACGAATACAAAGAATTATTAGGTTCTTATAACATCAAATAATATGGCATTAGAGAACGCTGTTATTCAACAAAAATTAATTGACCAATTTGGATTAAAAGTATCTGAATTTGTTCAGCTTCATGATATTTTGACTTTCGAAGTAGCTTCTGATGCTATAGTAGAAGTTATGAAATTCTTAAAAGAAGACGCTACCTTGCGTTTCAACTTTTTAACTGATGTGTGTGGGGTGCATTACCCAGAATATGAAGCTAATCGTCAACTAGGTATTGTGTATCACATGCACAACTGGATTGATGGTGTTCGTATCCGCATCAAATGTTTTCTTCCTATCGATAATCCAGAAATTGACTCGGTTACTTCTTTATTCTTAGGAGCTAACTGGCAAGAGCGCGAAACCTTCGATTTCTACGGAATCACTTTCAAAGGACATCCTCAATTAAAACGTATATTGAATATGGACGAAATGACCGTATTCCCAATGCGTAAGGAATTCCCGCTTGAAGATGGTGGACGTACGGATAAAGACGACCGTTTCTTTGGAAGAACTACTCATAATTGTTAATAAAACTGAAAATCAATGTCAGAGTTATTATTAAAACCAGAAGAGCGTTACGCTAGCATCATCGAACAAAGAAGAAACGAAGATGGTAGTGAACTAGCCATATTAAACCTTGGTCCTACTCACCCTGCTACCCACGGTATTTTCCAAAACATCTTATTGATGGATGGAGAAAGAATTATTGATGGGGAAGGTACTGTAGGATACATTCATAGAGCTTTTGAAAAAATTGCAGAAAACCGTCCGTTTTACCAAATTAATGTATTGACTGACCGTATGAACTATTGTTCGTCGCCTATCAATAATATGGGATGGTGGATGACGGTTGAAAAAGCTTTAGGGATAGATGTTCCTAAAAGAGTACAATACATGCGTGTGATTGTAATGGAGTTAGCTCGTATTGCAGACCACATTATTTGTAACTCGATTTTAGGAGTAGATACTGGTGCCATGACAGGTTTCTTCTACGTATTTGAATATCGTGAAAGAATCTACGAAATCTATGAAGAAATTTGTGGTGCTCGTTTAACAACCAATATGGGACGCATTGGTGGTTTTGAAAGAGATTGGTCTGCGGAAGTTTGGAAAAAAATTGACGCTTTCTTAGCGGATTTTCCAGCCGTTTGGGCAGAGTTTGAAAGTCTTTTAAACCGTAACCGTATCTTTATGGATAGAACCATCAATGTGGGACCTATCTCTGCTGAAAAAGCCATGAGCTACGGATTTACTGGACCAAATTTACGTGCCGCAGGTATCGATTATGACGTGCGTGTAGCACAACCTTATTCGTCTTACGAAGATTTCGAATTTAATATTCCAGTTGGAAAATCAGGAGATACCTACGACCGTTTTTGTGTGCGTAACGCAGAAGTTTGGGAAAGTATCAGCATCATCAAGCAAGCATTAGCAAAAATGCCTGAAGGACCTTTCCATGCAGATGTTCCTGAATATTATTTACCTCCTAAAGAAGATGTATATACTACAATGGAATCGCTAATTTGGCATTTCAAAATTGTTATGGGCGAAGTACCTGTTCCATTAACAGAAGTATACCAAGCGGTTGAAGGAGGAAATGGTGAGTTAGGTTTTTATTTAGTTACTGATGGAAGCCGTACCCCATATCGTTTACACTTTAGAAGACCTTGTTTTATATATTACCAAGCATATATCGATATGGTAAGAGGGCAAAATCTATCAGATGCTATTGCTACTTTATCAAGTTTGAATGTTATTGCTGGAGAATTAGACGCTTAATGCTATGGAAAAACACGATTATACCCATTATAAACAAGAAATAAATATTACGCCTGAGCTAATGACTCGCATTAATGAGTTAATCAGTCATTATCCTGAGGACAAACGCAAATCTGCATTAATTCCTGTACTACATGAAGTACAAGATGCACACGACCATTGGTTGAGCTATGCGTTGCAAGACAAAGTAGCGGAGATTTTAGGAATCAAACCCGTGGAAGTTTACGAAGTGGTTTCTTTCTATACCATGTTCAACAGAAGACCTATTGGTAAATACATGTTTGAATTTTGTCAAACCTCTTGTTGCGCGACTCGTGGTGTAGAAAATTTAATGGATTACACTTGCGATAAATTAGGTGTAAAATTAGGTGAAACTACTGACGACGGATTATTTGAAGTTCGTGGTGTAGAATGTTTAGGTGCTTGTGGATATGCTCCTATGTTACAGTTAGGAGATTTTTATCACGAACATTTAACGAAAGAAAAAATTGACCAGCTTATCGACGATTGTAAAGCTGGTAAAGTACAAATGTTAGATAAATAATACTATGGGAAGAAAAATATTATTAGAAAAAATAAATATTCCAGGTATTAAAACCTACGAAGTATACCGTCAGAATGGTGGATATGCTTCGGTGGAAAAAGCGTTAAAGCAAATGACCCCTGATGAAGTTACTGAGGAAGTAAAAACTTCTGGACTTCGTGGTCGTGGAGGAGCTGGTTTCCCAGTGGGGATGAAATGGAGCTTCATTGATAAAAAATCAGGTAAACCACGTCATTTAGTTTGTAATGCGGACGAGTCGGAACCAGGAACGTTCAAAGACCGTTTCTTAATGGAATACATTCCGCACTTATTAATCGAAGGGATGATTACCTCTTCGTATGCTTTAGGCGCTAACTTATCTTATATCTACATCCGTGGAGAATATATGTGGGTTTTCAAAACGCTTGAAAGAGCGATTAAGGAAGCTTACGCTGCGGGATGGTTAGGAAAAAATATATTAGGAACTGGATACGATTTAGATTTACACGTGCATTGTGGTGCAGGAGCTTACATTTGTGGTGAGGAAACTGCATTAATCGAATCGTTAGAAGGTAAAAGAGGAAACCCTCGTATCAAACCACCGTTTCCAGCGGTAAGTGGTTTGTGGCAAAATCCGACGGTAGTTAATAACGTAGAATCTATTGCTGCGGTGCCTTGGATTGTTCTAAATAAAGGTGAAGAATACGCTAAAATTGGTATTGGACGTTCTACAGGAACTAAATTGATTTCGGCTTCTGGTCATATTAAAAATCCTGGGGTTTACGAAATTGAATTAGGTCTTTCGGTAGAAGAATTCATGAATTCTGACGAATATCTAGGCGGAATGATGGATGACCGACCTTTAAAAGCGTTAGTACCTGGAGGTTCATCGGTGCCAATTTTACCACAGCATTTAATTTACAAAACTGCCAATGGTGACGACCGTTTAATGACTTACGAATCATTATCAGATGGAGGATTTGCAACAGGTTCCATGTTAGGTTCAGGAGGATTTATAGTGTATAATGATACAACTTGTATTGTTCGCAACACTTGGAATTTCTCTCGATTCTACCACCACGAATCTTGTGGGCAATGTACCCCATGTCGTGAAGGAACAGGATGGTTAGAAAAAATCCTTTGGAGAATTGAAAACGGACAAGGACGCGAAGAAGATATCGAATTGTTGTGGAGTATCCAATCTAAAATTGAAGGAAACACGATTTGTCCATTAGGTGATGCGGCATCGTGGCCGGTGGCTGCGGCGATTCGTCACTTTAGAGAAGAATTTGAGTATCACGTTCGATTCCCTGAAAAAATTAAAAATAGAGACCACTACGTAAATGAGCCTTTCGAAAAAGTAAGACATTTAGTAGCGAAGCAAACTGTATAAAGAGCCCCTCCCAACCTCCCCAAAGGGGAGGAGAAGGAGAATAGATAATATTAATTTTAATTTCCCGATTCCCCCTTTGGGGGTTAGGGGGCTGATAATATGAAAGTAACCATAGACGGACAATCGATAGAAGTCGAACCAGGAACAACCATCCTGCAAGCGGCTCGTATGATAGGAGGCGAGAGTGTGCCCCCTGCGATGTGTTATTATTCGAAGTTAGAAAAAACTGGTGGTAAATGTCGCTGTTGTTTGGTGGAAGTGACCAAAGGTAGTGATGCAAACCCAACTCCTATGCCTAAACTTGTTGCCTCTTGTGTAACAGGTGTTATGGATGGTATGGAAGTGAACAGTAAAAATTCGACTCGTGTGGAAGAAGCACGTAAATCGGTAACGGAATTTTTGTTAATCAACCACCCATTAGACTGTCCTGTTTGTGACCAGGCGGGTGAGTGTGATTTACAAAATTTAAGTTTCCAACACGGTAAATCGGAAACGCGTTTTATTGAAGAAAAACGTACGTTTGAACCAGAAGATATTGGGCCAAACATTCAATTGCACATGAATCGTTGTATTTTATGTCAACGATGTGTGGCAGTTGCTGACCAATTAACAGACCACCGTGTACATGGGGTAATGGACAGAGGTGACCATGCAAATATCTCTACTTGTATTTCTAAAGCTATCGACAATGAAATGTCAGGAAATATGATTGATGTTTGTCCCGTAGGTGCTTTAACTGATAAAACATTCCGTTTCAAATCACGTGTTTGGTTTAGTAAACCTTATGATGCGCACAGAGATTGTGACAAATGTTGTGGAAAAACAACGGTTTGGATGTTTGGTAATGAAATCCAACGTGTAACGGGTCGTAAAGATGAATTCCATGAGGTAGAAGAATTTATCTGCAATACATGTCGTTTTGACAAAAAAGAAGTTAAAGATTGGACAATTGAAGGCCCTCGTAAATTCGAGAAGTTCTCGGTTATCAACCGTAACAAATATGCGCTTAATGCTCCAAAAGTGGAAATCCAAACGGAAGACCACATTTTATTTGGACGTGAGCAAGACCGTAAGAAAATTAGTATGACCAATGTTCCTTTAGAGAACAACGATAATTCAAATCAATAAGCAATGGAACAAGCATTAATTATAGAAAAAGGAATTATCATCGTAGCTGTTTTTGCCATCACTATGTTGGCAGCTATGTACACTACGTTAGCAGAACGTAAAATTGCAGCTTGGTTACAAGACCGTATCGGTCCTAACCGTGCGGGTAAAGGAGGTATTTTACAACCCTTAGCCGATGGTTTAAAACTATTTGCCAAAGAAGAGTTTATGCCTGATACACCTAATAAATTTTTATTCATATTAGGTCCTGCAATCTCTATGAGTATGGCATTAATTACTAGTGCTGTGTTACCTTGGGGGGATTCTATCCAAATTTTTGGAAGAACTGTAGTGCTTCAAGCAGCTGAATTAGATGTGTCCATTTTATACGTATTTGCTGTGTTATCTATCAGTGTTTACGGAATTATGATAGGAGGATGGGCATCAAACAACAAGTATTCTTTAATGTCTGCTTTACGTGCATCATCGCAAATGATTTCTTATGAAGTTGCAATGGGGTTATCCATTATTGCAGTAATTATGATGAATGGAAACTTAAGTTTGAGAGAAATTGCCAATCAGCAACACGGTATGAACTGGAATGTTTTTTACCAACCTTTAGGCTTCATCATTTTCTTAGTATGTTCTTTTGCCGAAACGAACAGAACTCCTTTCGACTTAGCAGAATGTGAAGCTGAACTTATTGGTGGTCACCATACAGAATATTCATCTATGAAAATGGGATTCTATTTATTTGGTGAATATGCGGCTATGTTTGTTTCTTCAGCTATTATTTCTATCTTATATTTTGGAGGATACAATTATCCTTTCATGGATATGGTTGCTGAAGCTTTAGGGCAAAATGCTGCGAACATCATTGGAATCATGGCTTTGTTTGCTAAAATATTATTCTTCATCTTCTTCTATATCTGGGTTCGTTGGACTATTCCTCGTTTCCGTTATGACCAGTTGATGAATTTAGGTTGGAAAATGTTAATTCCTTTAGCGATTGCTAATGTGGCAATAACAGGAATTGTGATTGTCATAGCTGATAATATGTAATTTTTGAGGCTTCTATTTGGCTTCTTAAATTTTAAAAGAAATATTTAATAACGCCAAATATAATAGTATGAGCCAAAATGAGATTACAATTCCAGATGAAATTATTTCTAACAAAATATATTTCATAAGAGGTCAAAAAGTTATGTTAGATAAAGATTTAGCAGAACTTTATCAGGTTGAGACTAAAAATTTAAAACGCCAAGTAAAAAGAAATATTGAACGTTTTCCTGAGGATTTCATGTTCGAACTTAGTGAGGAAGAATTTGAAATCTTGAGGTGCCAAATTGGCACCTCAAGTTGGGGAGGTACAAGATATAGACCGATTGCTTTCACTGAAAATGGCGTTGCGATGTTGTCTAGTGTGCTTAATAGTCCAATAGCTATTAAGATGAATATTCAAATTATTAGAGTGTTCACTAAAATTCGTGAAGCCTTATCAGATAATTTGAACATTAAATTAGAAATAGAAGAGATTAAAAAGAAACTTTCAAATCATAGTAAAAACATCGAGCTAGTATTTAACTATCTAGATGAGTTGATTGAAAAGAAAGATAATACAAAAGAAAGAACCCAAATAGGTTATAAAAAGTGATAAAATGTCAATAGAAACCATTTCATTATCAGGAAGAAAAAAGGAGGTCTCTAATAAGAAGATGACTTTCTGGGAAAGCTTGTATCTGGTTGCGATTGTGAAAGGATTGTTTACAACGATTCGTCACTTGTTCAAAAGAAAGGTTACCATTAAGTATCCAGAACAAGTACGTCCGTTCAGTCCAGTTTATCGTGGACAACACATGTTGAAACGCGATGAGCAAGGTCGTGAAAATTGTACGGCATGTGGTATGTGTGCCGTAGCTTGTCCAGCAGAAGCAATTACCATGACAGCAGCCGAACGTAAAAAAGGAGAAGAGCATTTGTATAGAGAAGAAAAATATGCTTCAACGTATGAAATTAATATGTTGCGTTGTATTTTCTGTGGGTTATGCGAGGAAGCTTGTCCTAAAGATGCGATTTATTTGACAGAATCAAAAGTGATTGTAAAATCAGCATCAAACCGTGAAGACTTTATTTACGGGAAAGATAAATTGGTAATGCCATTAGATATGGCTATTAAGAACTCAAAAACAAACTAAAATGTCGATAATTACACTTTTCTATATTTTAGCGGCGATTACTCTTGCTACGGGTTTCATGACTGTAGTGAGCAAGAATCCTATCCATAGTGCCATTTATTTGGTATTGTGTTTTTTTAGCATTGGTGGGCATTACTTGTTGTTCAATGCACAATTCTTAGCCTTAGTGCACATCATTGTATATGCGGGAGCTATTATGGTTTTGATATTGTTTACCATCATGTTGATGAACTTGAACAAAGAAAATGAACCCAATAAGGATATGTTATCTAAAATATCCGCTACCCTTGCTTTTGGATTATTATGCTTTGTGTTGTTAGCTACTTTTGTAAAGGCTATGCCTAAAATTCAGGAGTATAAAAACACAGGAGCGGATTTCCAATCTATCAAAGTTTTGGGTAAAGTATTGTTAAATGAATATATGGTACCTTTTGAATTTGCTTCTGTATTGTTATTAGTCGCTATGATTGGTGCTGTATTATTGTCTAAAAAAGATAAATCAATTCAATAAGATGGAGAGTATTTTATCACAAATAGGAATTGAAAATTACATATACTTAGCAGTATTACTGTTCAGTATTGGAGCTTTTGGTGTGTTGTACCGTCGTAATGCCATTATTATGTTTATGTCGGTTGAAATTATGTTGAATGCGGTTAACTTATTGTTAGTTGCTTTTTCAACCTATCATCAAGATGCACAAGGACAAGTTTTTGTATTTTTCTCCATGGCCGTTGCTGCTGCAGAAGTGGCCGTAGGATTGGCTATCTTGGTTTCTATCTTTAGAAATACAGGTTCGATTGATATAGATAATTTAAAGAATTTAAAAGGGTAAATACTAATGGAAAAAAATTTAGCTTTAGTATTATTGTTAGCACCTTTATTTGGATTTTTAGCCAATATATTTTGGGGTAAAAAAGCAGGTAAAGGATTTGTAGGACTATTAGGAACATTATCTATTTTAATTTCCTTCTTTGCTACCACGTATTTTTTCACGTTAATACAATCGACTGGAAAAGGAGTACAAATTGACTTATTCCAATGGATTTCTTTGGAAAAATTCAACATTAACTTTTCGTTCTTGTTAGACCAATTATCTGTTTTATGGTTACTATTCGTAACCGGTATTGGTACACTTATCCACATGTATTCCGCTAGCTATATGCATGACGATGAGAATATGTATAAGTTTTTTGCTTACTTAAATCTATTCGTATTCTTTATGATTACGTTAGTAATGGGTAGCAACTTATTGATTCTTTTCATTGGATGGGAAGGTGTAGGTTTATGTTCTTATTTACTTATCGGATTTTGGTATAAAAACCAAGAGTATAATGATGCTGCTAAAAAAGCATTCATCATGAACCGTGTTGGAGATTTAGGTTTATTAATCGGTATCTTCATCTTAGCTTATGTTTTTGGAAGTTTAGAATATTCAGAAATCGCTAAAGGTATTTTTGAAAAAGGATTGGCTGTTAAAAATGCAGGATTACTATCGGTTGCCGCTTTATGTTTGTTCATTGGAGCAACGGGTAAATCAGCGCAGGTGCCTTTATATACATGGTTACCTGATGCGATGGCGGGACCAACGCCTGTTTCAGCCTTAATTCACGCTGCAACCATGGTTACCGCAGGTATTTTTATGGTAACGCGTTTAAACTTTGTCTTTGATTTAGCACCATCGGTACAACAAATCATTGCTATTATAGGTGCTGCAACAGCAGTTTTAGCAGCAGCTATTGGGTTAGTACAAAACGATATCAAAAAAGTATTGGCTTATTCTACCGTTTCTCAATTGGGATTAATGTTCTTAGCTTTAGGATTAGGAGCTTATGAAGTAGCCGTTTTCCATGTAATTACACATGCTTTCTTTAAGGCTTGTTTGTTCTTAGGTTCTGGTTCAGTTATTCATGCTTTACATGGTGAGCAAGATATGCGCAACATGGGTGGTTTGAAAAAAGTGATGCCTATTACATATATGACCATGATGATTTCTACCTTAGCCATTTCAGGTATTTTCCCTTTTGCTGGTTTCTGGTCAAAAGACGAAATCTTGATGACTGCTTTCCATGGTAGTAAAGCTTTATGGGTAGTGGGTTCAGTCGCTTCAATAATGACCGCTTTCTATATGTTCCGATTGATGTATTTGACTTTCTTTGGCGAATTTAGAGGAACAAAAGAACAAAAGAAACATTTACACGAAAGTCCAAAGTTAATCACTATTCCTCTGATGATTTTAGCGGCTTTAGCTGTAGTGGGTGGTGCTATTAACTTACCTGGTAGCACTTGGTTATCGCATTATTTAGCTCCATTATTCCACAAAGCACATGAAGCGCATCATTTAGATGGTACTGCTTATATGTTAATGGCAATTGCTACAGTAGGAGCTTTAGTTGGAATTTATTTAGCGTATTCAAAATATATTGCCAAAAAAGAAGTACCTGTTCAAGACGAGCAGTTACAAGGTTTTGCTAAGGTTGCTTACCATAAATTCTATGTAGATGAAATCTATGAAGCGGTTATTGTTAAACCTATCTATAAATTATCTCATTTCTTTAGAAAATATACAGAAGTATTTATTTCAGAAATTATATTCAGTTTTGCTAAAATAGCAGAATTATTAGCCAATCAAGGAAAATTAATTCAAAATGGAAATATAGGAGTGTATTTACTAGCCTTTGTAATAGGACTATCTTCCATTTTGATTTATATATTTTTAGTTTAATACAATAGTACAATGAACGTATCATTTTTACTTGTTTTATTATTATTCGGATCAGTTGCAACTTATTTATCAGGAAATAAGTTAGCAAAAAGGGTAGCTCTTACTTTTAGTTTAGTTGCCACCGTATTTTCTTTTTATACATTAAATATTTTTCAAAGTGGTGCAAATCCTAGTTTTATAGAACAATGGATTCAATATCCTAATGTATATGTTGCATTTGAAGTAGATGGTTTGTCACTAGCTATGATTCTATTGTCAACTACACTTACCTCAGTAATTGTGTACTCGTCTTTTGGAAATTCATTTGAAAATAGCAAAGTATTTTATTCTTTAGTCGTTTTTATGAATTTTGCAATGGTAGGTACTTTTTTAAGTGCAGATGGTTTATTATATTATATCTTTTGGGAATTAGCATTATTGCCTATTTATTTCATTGCTTTGTTATGGGGTAATGGAGATTTAGAAGAGCGTAAGCGTGCCATTATGAAATTTTTTGTATTTACTTTAGCGGGCTCTCTGTTTATGTTAGCAGCTTTTGTATATCTATTTCAAAAAGCAGGATCTTTATTATTAGCTGATTTATATGCAATTCGATTGACTGAAAATGAGCAATTTTGGATTTTTTTAGGATTCTTCTTAGCTTATGCTATTAAAATTCCAATTTTCCCTTTTCATACTTGGCAAGCAAATACGTATCAAAAAGCACCTGCTGTAGGTACGATGTTATTGTCAGGTATCATGTTAAAAATGGGATTGTATAGTGTTATCCGTTGGCAATTGCCATTAACACCAATAGCGGCAAAAGGAATGATCAATATATTATTAGTCTTAAGTATTATTGGTGTAGTGTATGGCTCTATTGTTGCTTTAAAACAACGTAATTTGAAGAAATTATTAGCTTATTCTTCGCTAGCACACGTTGGCTTAATCGCTGCATCAGCGTATACACTTTCGTTAGATGGATTAAGAGGGGCTGTTCTGCAAATGATTGCACACGGTTTTGTAGTAGTAGGTTTGTTTTTTGCAGCGGAAGTTATTGAAAGACGTTTTAATACACAAGAAATTGCAGAAATGGGAGGTATTCGTATACAAGATACAAAATTTGCTTCTCTATTTATGATTGTTATGTTAGCATCGGTTGCATTGCCATCAACCTTTAATTTCATTGGTGAATTTACTGCTTTATACAGTATTTATAATGTAAATATTGTATTTGCAGTGACAGCTGGTACAACTATTATATTAGGTGCTTTTTATATGCTTAAAATGTTCCAAAATGTAATGTTAGGTGAAGCAAATACCAAATCTTTTGCCGCTGTAACTACGCAGGAAATTACTGTTTTCGTTATATTGATTGTTGTTTTATTATTTTTTGGTTTATATCCGAAACCAATTAATGATTTAATTACTCCAGCATTAAAAGAGATAGTTTTAAAAATTAATAATATAAATTAAATTGAGGTTTTGTTTTAGTTTTTAAAAATTAAAAACATATATCTTAAATCATTATTATAGATGAATACATTAATTGCTATATCAGGATTAGGAATAATTGTTATGTTAGCTGAAATGCTAAATGCAAGAAAAGCTATTGTGCCTTTAACCATTGTAGGGCTATTGGTTATTTTAGGTTTTAACATTTCTGAGTACAACCTATTAGGTACCTATTTAAACAACATGATGTTTGTAGACCGTTTTTCTGTCGCTTTTTCTAGTTTGTTTATCATAATTACGATCTTTCTTATTGCTATGGGAGGTGAGTTTTATAAAGAAAAAATGACTAGAATTTCTGACTTTGTATCCATAAAAGTTTTTCTTTTGGCAGGTGGTGTAACCATGGTGTCTTTTGGTAATTTAGCAATGTTTTTTCTAGGAATTGAGATTCTTTCTATTTCATTGTACGTTTTAGCAGCAAGTAACCGTACAAATTTACGTAGCAATGAAGCAGGAATGAAATACTTTTTAATGGGAGCCTTTGCTTCTGGAATTATACTTTTTGGAATTGCCTTGATCTATGGTGCTACAGGAAGTTTTGATTTGCAAACAATTTATCAGATTATACATACTACTACTTACCCTCAATGGTATAATATTGGTTTGATATTTGTTTTGATAGGAATGCTTTTTAAAGTAGCAGCAGCTCCTTTTCATTTTTGGTCGCCTGATGTTTATGAAGGCTCTCCTGCACTTACGACAGCCACCATGAGTACTTTAGGAAAAGTGGTTTCTATGGCAGCTCTATTTAAATTAATTACTTTATTAGTCCCTTTTCAAACCTATCATTTTCAGATGTTAGTAGTGGTTGTTTCAATAGCCTCTATGATGATTGGAAATATTATGGCATTACGTCAAAACAATGTAAAACGTATGTTGGCTTTTTCAGGTATATCTCATGCAGGTTTTATGTTAATGACTTTAATTGTGCCTAATTTTGCTGCCAATATACTATTTTATTATGCCACAGCTTATACTATTTCAGGATTAGCTATTTTTGCTATAATTTTATATGTAACAAAAAGAAAAGAAAATGAAACTATTGATCTTTTTAATGGTTTAGGAAAGACACACCCTGTTGCAGCTTTAATTGTAACAACTTCATTACTCTCTATGGCGGGTATTCCTATTTTTTCAGGTTTTTTTGCTAAATTCTTTCTATTTAATCAGGTTGTAAATTCAGGTTGGATTATTTTGGTTATTATAGCTGTTATTGCATCTATTATTAGTGTTGGGTATTATTTTAAATTAATTTTAGCAATGTATACCAAATCATCAAATAATACGAATGATCAAAAAAATGAGATACCTTTTGTTTATCTTTTTTTAGGAATTATTGGTTTAATTGCAAATTTAATAATCGGTTTCTTTCCAAATATATTACTAAATTTAATTAGGTAAAGGAAAATTAAAATTAAAAAGGGAAATATCTTAAATTCAGATATTTCCCTTTTTTATATAATAAATTCAGATCATATTTTGGGCTTTGTACTAGAGATAAAAGAGCATACTACCATTTAAACTTTGAAATTTTCTCATAATACTATTTTTTTATCCTTGAGACGGTCCAAAAAATTCGCAATCTTGTTATTTCGACCAAAGAGAGAAATCACGTAATTTTGATTATGAGACTCCTCCTTATGGAGTGACAAACTACATGTTGATCTAGACACCATCCTACCAAAAGCAATAAAAATTAGTGTTGGTTCTCGATGTGCTTTGGAATCGAACTAACGATGATTTCAATTATATACTGAACCATCTGTTCGAGTTGTTTTGAAATAAAAAAAACTATCCAGAATTTTACTTTTTAATCCAGTATATTTTAAGTTTAAATGGTATAAAAGTCATAGAAAAATATTTACATATATAATGAGCTTCATAAAACCAAAAAGATTTAAGAATACTTGATTTTTACGTGGTAATTTGAAACAAGTATTATTGTTTATTAGGTTTAATTAAAAAGGCATTAGGGTATTTTTTCTTTAAATCTGATAATTTTTTTTCAGCTTCTATTCGTGTTTTAAAATTGCCAACCCAAACTTTATAAATAGGAGTATGAAATACAATGGTTCCGTCTAAATTTTTGTTGTTTTTTCGAAATTCAATTAATGTTTTTTTAGCTTCTTCGTTTTCCCCTGTAAAAATTTGAATTTTAAAATAATCATAAAGAGGAATATTGTTGTTTATTTTTCTTTTTTCATTCAAAAGTTGTTCAAATCTTGGATCTTGTTGAATGTTTTTTTGTGGATTTTGTGCATTTATAGATAGACTAAAAAAAGAAGAAATACTGATGTAAAGTGCAGATTTACAAAATGTTAAAATATTCATAATAAGTCATTTTTTAAGCAAATGTAAGATATAATTAAAAAATAATACCTTTTAAATTATTTAGAACAATTATAAATTAATATTTAAGATATATTTAAGGTTTTGAGAATACTTCATAAGTCGTATTTTTGTCAGAGTTTTTTAAATGGTGTATTGTATTCGGTGCAATTTGTACTGTAGAAAATATGCCAAATTTAGATGATAACCATTTAATTTATGAAAAAGGTGGGAAACCATAAATCGTTTTTAAGAGTAGTAGCGTTAAATCTAGCGTTTCTATTATCTGTTTCTTTAAGTTCTTTTGCTCAAGAACCTGCTGCTGCGGCTCCAGCTGCTGCCGGAGATGCTGCTGCGGGGAAGGCTTTGTTTAACGCAAATTGTGCAGCATGTCACAAGTTAGATGCTAAAATGACAGGCCCAGCGCTTCGTGGTGTTGCAGAACGTCGTGATAGAGCTTGGTTAGGGCAGTGGATTAGAAATTCAAAAGGTTTAATTGCATCAGGAGATGCTGATGCTGTGAAAGTTTTTGAGGAGTTTAATAAGGTTCCAATGACAGCCTTTCCTCAGTTGTCAGATGCTGATATTGATAACATTATAGCCTATACTTCAGAACCTAAAGAGGAAGTTAAAGCACCAGCTGCTGGTTCAGCTGTAAATGCTGGAGCTACAGATTCTTCTGGTGTTTCTAATAACGTAGTGCTAGGATTGTTAGCAGTAGTGTTAGCGGTTTTAGTAGGAATGTTATATATGGTTTACAATACCTTACGTAAAATTTCAGCTGCTAATGGAGTAGAAGTAAAAGATCGTAAGTTGAGTCTGTTGCCTTTATGGAAATCATTTGCTAGAAACCAATTCTTAGTGTTGGTGTCTACCATTTTGTTGATTTTAGTGAGTGCTTATTTCGCTTATGGTTATTTGATGCAAGTGGGTGTAGATCAGGATTATGCGCCAATTCAGCCTATCCACTATTCTCATAAAATTCACGCAGGTGATAATGGTATCGATTGTAAATACTGCCACTCTGCAGCTCGTACAAGTAAAAATGCGGGTATTCCTTCATTGAATGTTTGTATGAACTGTCATAAAAACATTTCTGAATTCCAAGGAGATAAAGATTCTACTTATGTAGAGTATACTAAAGAATTCTATACTGCTGAAATCCAAAAATTATACGATGCAGTAGGATGGGATAAAACAGCTCAAAAATATACAGGAAAACAAAAACCAGTTAAATGGGTTAGAATTCACAATTTACAAGATTTTGTATATTTTAATCACTCTCAACACGTTTCAGTTGCTGGAATTGAATGTCAAAAATGCCATGGTCCTGTAGAGACTTTTGAAATCATGAAGCAGCATTCTCCATTAACTATGGGATGGTGTGTGAACTGTCACCGTGAAACAGCAGTTAAAGTAGAAGGAAATGCTTACTACGAGAAAATCCATGCTGAACTTTCTAAAAAATACGGTGTAGACAAGTTGACTGCAGCGCAAATGGGAGGTTTAGAATGTGGTAAATGTCACTACTAATAATTTATTAAGAAGCTAATTTTTATATATAATATGTCATCAAACAAAAAATACTGGAAAAGTGTTGAGGAGCTAAACGAAAATAGCTCTATTGTTGAGACGCTTAGAAATAACGAGTTTGTTGAAGAAATTCCAACAGATGAGTTTTTAGGTGATGCTGCTACACTTGCATCGTCTAATACAACACGTCGTGATTTTCTTAAGTATGTAGGATTCAGTACAGCTGCTGCAACTTTAGCGGCTTGTGAAGGTCCAGTGCATAAGTCTATCCCTTATGTAGTTCAACCTGAGGAAATCATTCCTGGAATTGCAGATTATTATGCTACTTCATTCTCGGATGGTTTTGATTTTGCTAATATCTTGGTAAAGACCCGTGAAGGGCGCCCTATTAAGATTGAAAATAACAAAATAGAAGGTGCAAACTTCCATGCTAATGCTCGTGTTCATGCGTCTGTGTTATCGTTGTACGATAGCTTACGTCTAAAAACTTCGAAAATAGCTGGAAAAGAATCTTCTTGGACTGAAGCAAATGCTATGATTAAAGCTAGTATTGCTGAAGCAAAAACGAAAGGAGGTAAAGTGGTTCTATTAACTAATACTTCTGCTTCACCATCTACAGATCGTTTAATCGGTCAGTTCCTAACAGCTAACCCTAATGCAAAGCATATAGTATATGATGCAGTATCTTCATCAGAAGCATTAGATGCTTTTCAAATGGTTTATGGTGAAAGAGCTTTAGCAGATTATGATTTCTCTAAAGCAAATGTAATTGTGTCAATTGGTGCTGATTTCTTAGGAGATTGGCAAGGTGGTAGTTTTGATGCAGCTTATGCCCAAGGACGTATTCCTCAAAATGGTAAAATGTCTAAACATTACCAATTTGAAGCAAATATGACATTATCTGGTGCTGCTGCTGATAAGCGCGTTCCAATGACAGTTGCTGCCCAAAAACAAGCATTAGTTCAAATTTATAACATAATCACAGGTGCCTCTATAGGAACTTCAAATAATTCTGAAGTTGCAAAAGCAGCTCAACAATTAAAAGCAGCTGGAAGTAAAGGGGTATTGGTTTGTGGCATCGATGATAAAAATGCACAATTGTTAGTATTAGCAATTAACCGTGCGTTGTCAAGTGAAGCTTTCAATACAGGAAATACACGCCAAATCCGTAAAGGAAATAACGCAGATGTTAAACAATTAATTGCAGATATGAATTCAGGTGCTGTTCATACCTTAATTATGAATGGTGTTAATCCTGTTTATACTTTACACAATACTAAAGAGTTTACAGAGGCATTGAAAAAAGTAAAATTAGTAGTTACTTTTACAATGAAAGAAGATGAAACAGCTTTAAGTTCTACTATTGCTGTACCTACTCCTCATTATTTAGAATCTTGGGGTGATGTAAGCATCGTAAAAGGTAGCTATGCTATCACACAGCCTACTATCCGTCCATTATTTGATACAGTTCAATTCCAAGATGCTTTATTGTCTTGGACTGGAAATGGTCAGTCATACTATGATTATATCCGTGGTGCTTATACTGGTGCTAAAACTTGGAACCAATTAGTACATGATGGTATTGAATTTACAGTTTTACCATCTACTTCTGGTGCAAGTACTGATTTCAATGCAGCAGCAGCAGTTTTAGCAAATGCTAAATCAGCAGGTATGGAATTAGTGTTATACACTAAAACAGGTATGGGTGATGGGCAACAAGCAAACAACCCTTGGTTACAAGAATTCCCAGACCCAATTACACGCGCTTCTTGGGATAACTACATTACTATGTCTAAAGCTGATGCTGAAGGTTTAGGGATTGAAAACTGGAATGTTGCAAATGGTGGTTTGAATGGTCACACCGCTAACATCACTGTCAATAAAGTGAAGTTAGAAAATGTACCTGTTATGATTCAACCAGGTCAAGCTAAAGGAACTATCGGTTTAGCTTTAGGTTATGGTCGTAAAGCTTCTTTAAAAGAAGAAATGCAAGTGGGTGTTAACGCTTATCCTGTTTATACAAATTTTAATACCGTACAAAATATTTCGGTTGAAAAAGGAAATGGCGAACATGAATTTGCTTGTGTACAGCTGCAAAAAACCTTAATGGGTCGTAACGATATCATTAAAGAAACTACTTTAGAAATTTTTAATACAAAAGACGCTGCTGAATGGAATGTGATGCCAATGGTATCTCTAGATCATAAAGAAGTTCCTTCAACTTCAGTAGATTTGTGGGAATCTTTCGATAGAACTATCGGTCACCACTTCAATTTATCAATCGACTTGAATGCTTGTACAGGTTGTGGAGCATGTGTTATTGCGTGTCACGCTGAAAACAACGTTCCAGTGGTAGGTAAGTCAGAAGTAAGAAGAAGCCGTGATATGCACTGGTTACGTATCGACAGATACTATTCTTCTGAAACTACTTTCGAAGGTGATAACGAGAAAAAACATTCAGCTTCTGGTTTATTAGATTCAAGAAACAAATACATCGAGTTAGAATCTGCTTCTGAGAATCCTCAAGTAGTATTCCAACCCGTAATGTGTCAGCACTGTAACCACGCTCCTTGTGAAACAGTATGTCCAGTTGCAGCAACTTCACATGGTCGTCAAGGTCAAAACCACATGGCGTACAACCGTTGTGTAGGTACTCGTTACTGTGCAAACAACTGTCCTTACAAAGTGCGTCGTTTCAACTGGTTCTTATACAATAAGAATGAAGAGTTTAACTACCACATGAATGATGATTTAGGTCGTATGGCATTAAATCCAGACGTAAACTTACGTTCTCGTGGGGTTATGGAAAAATGTTCAATGTGTATCCAAATGACACAAGCTACTATCTTAAAAGCGAAAAATGAAGGTCGTGTAATTCAAGATGGAGAGTTCCAAACAGCGTGTTCTAATGCTTGTACGTCAGGAGCAATGATATTTGGTGATGTAAATGATAAAGAATCTCAGGTGGCTAAATTAGCAGCAGGAGAACGCTCTTACCATTTGTTAGAACATATTGGTACTCAGCCAAATGTGGTTTACCAAGTTAAAGTTAGAAATTAATATTAATTGAAATAAGATAAAGGATTATGTCGTCTCATTACGAAGCACCTATCAGAAAGCCTTTAGTACTTGGTAGCAAAAGCTACCATGATGTAACGGTAGACGTAGCTCGTCCTGTAGAAGGAAAAGCGAACAAACAATGGTGGACAGTATTTTATATCGCATTAGCTATGTTTCTTTGGGGAGCTAGCTGTATGCTATACACTATAACCGAAGGTATTGGTACCTGGGGGTTAAATAAAACAGTAGGTTGGGCATGGGATATTACCAACTTCGTATGGTGGGTAGGTATCGGTCACGCAGGTACATTAATTTCTGCCGTATTATTATTATTCCGTCAAAAATGGAGAATGGCTATTAACCGTTCAGCCGAAGCAATGACTATATTTTCAGTAGTTCAGGCTGGTCTATTTCCTATTATTCACATGGGACGTCCGTGGTTGGGTTATTGGGTGTTACCTATACCAAATCAATTCGGTTCGTTATGGGTGAACTTCAACTCGCCATTATTATGGGACGTATTTGCAATTTCAACATACTTATCAGTTTCATTAGTTTTCTGGTGGACTGGTTTATTACCTGACTTTGCTATGTTACGCGACCGTGCGGTAACTCCATTTACAAAACACATTTACTCTATATTATCTTTTGGATGGTCAGGTAGAGCTAAAGACTGGCAACGTTTTGAAGAGGTTTCTCTTGTATTAGCTGGTTTAGCTACTCCATTAGTACTTTCGGTACACACGATTGTATCATTTGACTTTGCTACTTCGGTTATCCCAGGATGGCATACAACGATCTTACCTCCGTACTTCGTTGCAGGTGCGATTTTCTCTGGATTCGCGATGGTAAATACGTTGTTGATTATCATGAGAAAAGTTTCTAACTTAGAAGATTATATCACGATCCAACATATTGAGTTAATGAATATCGTTATCATGATTACGGGTTCAATCGTAGGTTGTGCGTACATCACTGAGTTATTCGTTGCTTGGTATTCAGGAGTAGAGTATGAGCAATATGCTTTCTTAAACCGTGCTACAGGTCCTTACTGGTGGTCATACTGGGCAATGATGACTTGTAACGTATTCTCTCCACAGTTCATGTGGTTCAAGAAATTAAGAACGAGCATCATGTTCTCTTTCATCATCTCTATTGTTGTAAACATTGGTATGTGGTTTGAGCGTTTCGTAATCATCGTAACTTCATTACACCGTGATTACTTACCATCTTCATGGACAATGTTCTCTCCAACATTTGTTGATATAGGTATCTTTGTAGGTACAATTGGTTTCTTCTTTGTATTGTTCTTATTATATTCTAGAACATTCCCTGTAGTTGCTCAAGCAGAGGTTAAAACGATCTTGAAAACATCAGGTGATAACTACAAAGCAGATAGAGAAAAAAATGGTCATAATCACGATAATCACTAATAAGTCATGAGTCATAAAGTTATACATGCACTATATAATGATGATGATGTGTTAATGGATGCTGTAAAAGCGACCCGTAAAGCACACCACCATATCGAAGAAGTCTATACTCCATTCCCGGTTCACGGTTTAGATAAAGCAATGGGTTTAGCACCTACAAGAATTGCTATTGCAGCATTCTTATATGGATGTACAGGTTTATCATTTGCTACTTGGTTATTAAATAATATCATGATTAATGATTGGCCTCAAGATATTGGAGGTAAACCAAGTTTTGCATTTTATCAAAATATGCCCGCTTTTGTGCCGGTAATGTTTGAAGAAACTGTATTTTTTGCCGCTCACTTAATGGTAATTACTTTTTATATGAGAAGTAAGCTATGGCCGTTTAAAGAAGCTGAAAATCCAGATGTACGTACAACAGACGACCATTTTTTAATGGAGGTAGCTGTTAATAATAATGAAGACGAATTAACTTCTTTCTTACAAAGCACGGGTGCTGTGGAAGTGAAAGTGGTAGAAAAGCATTAATAGATTATGAGAAGAGTAGTATATTCCTTAACAGCAATAATGGGGTTATCTTCATTACTGTTTTCATGTAAAAGTGATGATAAGCCAAACTATCAGTTTTTTCCAAATATGTATGAGTCAGTGGCTTATGAGACTTATTCTGAATCAAATGCTTTCAAAAATGGTAAAGAAGGACAATTACCTGCTCAAGGTTCTATCAAGAGAGGTTTTGTTCCTTATGAATTACCTAATACTCCAGCTGGATATGAAGCATCAAAAGCAATGAAATCTCCTTTAGATTCTTCTGCTGTAAACATGGAGAAAGGTAAAGAATTATTTGATATTTACTGTATTTCTTGTCATGGTGAAAAAGGAGATGGTAAAGGTAAATTAGTTCAAAGAGAAAAGTTCTTAGGAGTACCTAGTTATAAAGATCGTGCAATTACTGTAGGTAGTGTTTTTCACGTAGAAACGTATGGTTTAAATGCAATGGGTTCACATGCTAATCAATTAAATAAAAAAGAAAGATGGCAAGTGGCTGAGTACGTAATGAAACTTAAGTCTGAATTAAAATAATAAAATACGCGATTAAGTTATGTATACATTTTCAAGCAAATTAAGAACCTTATCATTTGTTCTAATGGCACTTGGTCTCTTAGGAATAGGGTATGGTTTTTTCAATGCGCCTAAGACTACTGAGGACGTAGAAAAAATATTAGCAGCTGATGCACATGGTGAACACCATGTTGCACCAGCACATGCTGACGCTAAGCATGAAATGACTTCTGAACATAAAGAAGAAACTCATGCAGATAAAACAGTTGCAACTGATTCTGCTGTAGCTACTATGGAAGAATTAGATACTATAGCTGCGGCTAAAGGTGTAAAAGCAACAATGCACACAGAGGCAGCTTCTCACGAAGAAGTAAAACATCAAGAAAAAGCTGTAGAAGGTACTGAAGCAGTTTTACACGATGATCACAAAGAACATATTGAACATGTGTTTCATCAATTGCAAAATAAACCATGGGCAGCATTGTATGTGGGAGCATTATTTGTATTCTTGATCTCGCTGGGCGTATTAGCATTTTATGCTATTCAATGGGCAGCTCAAGTAGGTTGGTCTCCAGCTTTATTTAGAATAATGGAAGCAATTACATCTTATATCGCACCTGGTGGTATAATAGTATTTGTAATTTTAGTATTGGCAGGAGTTCATATCAATCATTTATTTATATGGATGGATCCAGAAGTAGTAGCTCATGATCATTTGATTCAAGGGAAATCAGGATACTTAAATGTACCATTTTTCTTAATAAGAGCAGCTATATTTTTAGGAGGATGGATTTTTTATCGTTATTACACTCGTAAAAATTCGCTAACTTTAGATGAAACAAAAGATTTATCTTACTATAAAAAGAATTTTAAAGCATCTGCGGCATTCTTAGCATTTTTCTTAGTTTCTGAGTCTATGATGTCTTGGGATTGGATTATGTCAGTAGATCCACATTGGTTCTCTACCTTATTTGGATGGTATGTATTTGCCTCTTTCTTTGTAAGTGGTATTACTGTGATTGCTTTAATTACTTTATATTTAAAAACAAACGGATATTTAGAGTTTATCAATAATAGCCATTTTCATGATTTAGCTAAATTTATGTTTGGTGTTTCTGTATTTTGGACTTATTTATGGTTTTCACAGTTCATGTTAATGTGGTATTCTAATATTCCAGAAGAGGTGACTTATTTTAAATTTAGAATTGAAAACTACAATTTACCATTCTTTGGTATGGTTGTTATGAACTTTATTTTTCCATTGTTAATTTTAATTAATTCTGATTTTAAACGAGTACCTTGGATAATAACTATGGCTGGTGTTGTAATCTTATGTGGTCACTATTTAGATTTCCATAATATGATTTTTCCTGCAACTGTAGGTGATCAATGGTTTATCGGTGCAGCAGAAATCGGATCGGTAGCTTTCTTTGCAGGTTTATTTATTTACGTTGTATTTACTGCTTTAACTAAAGCTCCTTTATTAGCAAAAGGTAACCCTTATATCGAAGAAAGTAAACATTTTCATTATTAATAATTAAACAAGAAAACAGATGACAACTTTGTTGGTTCTAACAGTTTTAGTCTTATTATCGATTGCTATATGGCAAATGACTAAAATTTTCGACTTGACTCAAGTGGGTAGAAAGGATGATGATTCACAAATTGCTACCGATAATGATAATAAAGTTCATGGATATTTAATGATTGGTTTTCTTGGATTCCTTTACATTTTTATGATCTATGGATTGTTAAAATGGGGACATTTAGCTTTAGGTACGCCAGCATCTGAACATGGACCTGATTATGATCATTTAATGAGTATTTCATTAGGGATTATATTTTTAGTGCAAGCAATTACACAAGTATTATTACATTATTTTGCCTTCAAATACAGAGGTGAAGAAGGTAGAAAAGCTTTGTATTATGCAGATAATGACAAATTAGAGTTTATTTGGACCATTATTCCTGTAATAACTTTAGCAGGTTTGATCCTTTACGGTCTTTATACGTGGACAAATATCATGTTTGTTGATGAGAATGAAGATGTAATAGTTGTGGAGTTATATGCTAAACAATTTAGTTGGGAGGCTCGTTATGCAGGTAAGGATAATGTGTTAGGTAAAGCAAATGTACGTTTAATTGAAGGAGTTAATACTTTAGGAGTTGATTTAAATGATCCTAATTCACAAGATGATATTGCGGTTCAAGAATTACATATTCCTAAAGGTAAAAAAGTATTATTCAAATTACGTTCACAAGATATTATTCACTCTGCCTATATGCCTCATTTTAGAGCGCAAATGAACTGTGTTCCAGGGATGGTAACTGAATTTGCTTTTACTCCTACTATGACAACAGATGAAATGCGTCAAGATCCTGCAATTGTAGAAAAAGTAGCTGAAATTAATAAAATAAGAGCAAAGAAAAGTGCTGAATTGTTAGCGCAAGGAAAAACAGCTTTAGATCCTTATACTTTTGATTATTTAGTTTTATGTAACAAGATTTGTGGAGCATCTCACTATAATATGCAGATGAAAATAGTGGTGGATACACCAGATCAATTTCAATCATGGTTAAAAGATAAAGGTACTATCGTTAAAGCTGTGAAAGAAGAGCAAGCTGCAAAAGCGGCTGAAGTTGCGGGTGCTAAAAAAGAAGTAGAAGCTCCTAAAAAGGCGGATACTACAGTTGTAGCTGAAGTAGCTGATTCAACAGCTGTTAAAAAATAATATAACCTAATCAAGAAATTTAAATAGAAATATATGGCAGCAGCACATGAACACGATCACGCACACGATCACGATCACGCACACCACCATAAAGATACGTTCATTACTAAATATATTTTTAGTATAGATCATAAGATGATTGCTAAACAATACCTTATTACGGGTATTATAATGGGAATCATTGGGGTAGTAATGTCTTTATTATTCCGTATGCAGATTGCATGGCCTGAAGAGTCTTTTGGGATTTTCAAAATGCTTTTAGGTGAAAAAATGGCTCCAGGAGGGGTAATGCGTAACGATATTTATTTAGCGTTAGTTACAATACATGGTACTATTATGGTATTCTTTGTATTGACAGCTGGATTAAGTGGTACTTTTAGTAATTTACTTATTCCATTACAAATTGGAGCTAGAGATATGGCTTCAGGATTTATGAACATGGTTTCTTATTGGTTGTTTTTCCTGTCTGCTGTAATAATGATTTGTTCTTTATTTGTTGAGTCAGGACCAGCATCTGCGGGTTGGACAATTTATCCGCCATTATCCGCTTTACCACAAGCTATTCCAGGCTCAGGTACAGGTATGACGTTATGGTTAGTTTCTATGGCTATATTTATTGCTTCCTCTTTAATGGGATCTTTGAACTACGTGGTTACAGTTATTAATTTAAGAACTAAAGGGATGTCTATGACTCGTTTACCATTAACAGTTTGGGCTTTCTTTATTACGGCAATTATTGGTATTGTTTCTTTCCCTGTATTGTTATCAGCAGCTTTAATGTTAATAATGGATAGAAGCTTAGGTACTTCTTTCTTCTTATCGGATATATTTATTTCGGGAGAAGTGTTACATTATCAAGGAGGATCACCTGTATTATTTGAGCATTTATTTTGGTTCTTAGGACACCCAGAGGTATACATCGTATTATTACCAGCTTTAGGAATCACTTCAGAAATTATTGCTACCAATGCTCGTAAACCAATTTTTGGTTACCGTGCTATGATTGCTTCAATGTTGGCTATTGCATTCTTATCAACTATTGTTTGGGGACACCACATGTTCTTGTCAGGAATGAATCCTTTTTTAGGATCAGTATTTACCTTTACAACATTGTTGATTGCAATTCCTTCTGCTGTAAAAGCCTTCAACTATATAACTACATTATGGAAAGGTAATTTACAAATGAATCCAGGAATGTTATTTTCTATAGGTTTAGTTTCTACGTTTATTTCAGGAGGTTTGACAGGTATTATCTTAGGTGACTCAACTTTAGATATTAATGTTCATGATACATACTTTGTGGTTGCTCACTTTCACTTAGTAATGGGTATTTCTGCATTATATGGATTCTTTGCTGGTGTTTACCATTGGTTTCCAAGAATGTTTGGTAGAATGATGAATAAAACTTTAGGATATATTCACTTCTGGATTACAGCTGTTTGCGCTTACGGTGTTTTCTATCCGATGCACTTTATTGGTATGGCTGGTTTACCTCGTCGTTATTATACAAATTCTAACTTCCCGTTATTTGATGACTTGGCAGATGTAAATGTATTGATTACTGCTTTTGCATTAATAGGTGCAGCTTTTCAATTAATATTTATGTGGAATTTCTTCTATAGTATTTTCTTTGGTAAAAAAGCAGAACAAAATCCATGGAAATCAAACACATTAGAATGGACCGCTCCAGTAGAGCATGTTCATGGAAATTGGCCAGGTGAATTACCAACTGTACATCGTTGGGCTTATGATTATTCTAAACCAGGACATGAGGATGATTTTGTGCCTCAAACTGTTCCAATGAAAGAAGGAGAACAAGAATTACATCACGCTTAATTATAAAAACTTTCTTTTAAATGCCTCTCAATTGAGAGGCATTTTTTTTATTTTTATCCTTTCCTTTATAATTGGTTTTAAAATTATTTTAGTATTTATGAAACACTTCTTTTTACTTGTCTTTTTTGTTTCGTTTTGTAGCTTTTCTCAAAATTCTCCCGAAATAAAAGTATTAGATTCCTTATATAGAGAGGATCAATTCTATTTAGGAATTACTTATAATATACTTAATAATAGACCGCAAGGAGTTTCTCAAAATTCAACTTCAGGAAGTATTTTTTTGGGTGCTTTAAGAGATATACCTATTAATAAACTAAGAACTTTTGCTTTGGCTCCAGGAATAGGTTTTACGTATTCTAATTTTAAACAAAACTTACTTATTAAAAATATTGGACTTACTATTGATTATTCAATTATTCCCAAAGATGAAATATATGATAAAAATCGTTTTTCGCTCGTAACACTTGATATTCCGTTAGAACTTCGTTGGCGTAACTCTACTCCTCAAAGTCATCGTTTTTGGAGAATTTATGGAGGAATAAAAGCAAGTTATGTACTCTATAATCAGTCTCAGTTTATTAATTCTAAATATGAGTACAAAGTGGTAAATAACCCTGATTTTAATAAATTTCTTTATTCTGTTTATCTTACAGCAGGATATAATAGTGGTAATTTTTATGTGTCGTATGGTTTAAATGATTTTTTTAAGAAATCTCTTTTTACTGAAAGTTCTCAAAAAATTCGTTCATTAAATTTGGGTCTAATGTTTTATATTTTGTAAGAATTAATCCTTTTGATACATATTATTAGTACTGTTGAAAAATATTTCATTGAAACATAAATATAACAAATTGTGGAATAGCTCCAATGATAGAGCCTAATACTAATTCTGATATAGAATGAGCTTTCATGATCCATCTAGATAAAGCAACACAACTGCTAAGTACCATGAGAATAACAAATAGTATCATATAGTGAATTAAATCTAAATTTGTATAATTAAGAATTATCCATGAACTTGTACCTAACATACTAATCATGTGGAGACTAATTTTTTTATTTATTAAAACAAAATAAAAAGCTATAATAGTACTAACACTACTGGCCCAAAAATAATCTGATAATTTTAAGTAATTATTGGGACTTGTTAGAGTAAGTATGATAATAAGATATAAAATTAATTGAAGAATAAGAGGAATCTTCCGCTCTTGTACATTACGGATCATACTATCTTCTATTTTTTTAGTTTGTATTAAAAAATAATATACAATTATAGGTATAAATAAGGTAATGAAAAATGCTTTATAGATATAATGTATACAATTGTTTAAAATTTTATTAATAAAAAATATGTAAAATAGGATGTTATAAAAGGAAATAAATAAAGGATGGAAAATATAAGAGAAAAACGGAAATATCAGATTCATTTTGTCAAAAGATAAAAAATAAAGAGTTAAATATAAAAGTAAATTAAAAATTAAACGATATAAAACTCTTTATTTTTTAAAATTACTATTGTTTTTCTGCATAGCAAAAGGTCAAGATAAAATATTAATTCTAAAGTTTAAATACTAATAAAGTGTAGATTTTTATTTAATTCATATTTTATATTAGACTAGAAGGAGATAGCATAATATTATGATGATTTATTAGTTTAAAAAGAATAAAAATTAGAACCTTTTTATTTTTATTCTTTTTAAACTAATATTTATTTTTTGTTTCTAGCTTTTTTTTTTATTTATTTGTACTGATGAGATTGTTATATATTATATTATCTATTTATTTCCTGGTATTGTCGGGGCTACCTTGCTTGGATATGATAGAACATGATATATCTATGGCTAAAGACCTTCAATCTGATCAGCACAGTAAAAATCACTCTCATAAAGAAGATGATGATTTATGTTCCCCTTTTTGTGTATGTAATTGTTGTGGTATTCAAGTATTAGTTTACCAATCAATTATTTCATACGATTTAGAGACTTTTTCTATCATAAAAACTGAAAATAAAGAATCACTCTACAAGTCCGTTTTTTATACTAATTTTTATAATAATATTTGGCAACCACCTAAAATAGGATAATAAGTTTTATTGCAATGCGTAGTTTTAACTATGCAAATTTTTTTAATAGCAAATAATCTATTTGCTTATTATCAACTTATTATATTATTTTCAATGTTAGATAAAATCATACAATTCAGTATAAAAAATAAGTTTTTTATACTGCTTTTTACTATTATACTATTAGCTTGGGGAAGCTATTCAGTAAAACAACTACCTCTTGATGCTTTACCAGACGTAACGAACAATCAGGTACAAATTATTACTACTGCACCTACTCTTGCGAGTCAAGAAGTAGAACAATTGATTACATATCCATTAGAACAGTCTGTAAAGACAATTCCAAAAATAGTAGAATTACGTAGTATTTCGCGATTTGGATTGTCTGTTGTGACAGTTGTTTTCAAAGATGATGTAGATATTTATTGGGCTCGTGAACAGATTTTTCAACGTTTAAAAGAAGCACAAGAAAACATTCCAGATTATGCGGGTTCTCCTAGTTTAGCTCCTATTTCTACAGGACTTGGTGAAATTTATCAATATGATGTATATGCTAAAAAAGGATATGAAGATAAATATGATGCTATACAATTAAGAACAATTCAAGATTGGATAATTATACCACAATTACAAGGTATAGAAGGTGTAGCTGAAGTAAGTACTTGGGGAGGTAAACTAAAACAATATGAAATAGCAGTTAATCCTAATACCCTTAACAGTTTGGGGGTTACTATTTCAGAAATTTTTCAAGCCCTTGAAAAAAATAACCAAAATACAGGAGGTGCTTATATAGAAAAAGACCAATACGCATATTTTATTCGCGGGGTGGGAATGGCTACAGGTATTCAAGATTTACAAAATGTAGTAGTTAAAAATCGTAATGGAGCGCCTGTTTTAATTCGTGATGTAGCGACTGTTCGAGAAGGTATTGCATTACGTTATGGAGCTTCTACTAAAGATGGAAAAGGAGAAATCGTGAGCGGATTAGCACTCATGCTTAAAGGAGAAAACTCAAGTGCAGTAGTTAATCGTGTGAAAGAAAAAATGAAGCAAATTAACAAAACACTCCCTGAAGGAGTAATAGCGGAAGCCTTTATAGATAGAGGTAAATTAGTAGATAATGCTGTTGGAACAATTACAAAGAATTTAATAGAAGGAGCACTTATTGTAATTTTTGTATTAATACTATTTTTAGGAAATTTAAGAGCAGGACTTATTGTAGCATCTGTAATACCTTTATCTATGTTATTTGCCGTAATTCTTATGAATTATTTCGGAATAAGCGGTAATTTAATGAGTTTAGGAGCAATAGACTTTGGAATTATTGTAGATGGAGCGGTAATTATTGTAGAAGCTACAATGCATCATTTACTCCTTGTGAAAAGGAAAGAACCTCTTACTCAATCAGAAATGGATGAAGAAGTATATCAGTCTGCTTCAAAAATTAGAAGCAGTGCTGCTTTTGGCGAGATAATTATCTTAATAGTCTATTTACCAATCCTTGCTTTGGTAGGCACTGAGGGAAAAATGTTTAGACCAATGGCTATGACTGTTGGATTTGCCATTATAGGAGCATTTACATTATCACTTACATACGTACCCATGATGTCAGCATTATTTTTATCAAAAAATACAGAACATAAAGAAAATTTTAGCGATAAGATGATGCAATGGTTAGAAAAAAAATATACCCCTATATTAGAAAAAGCATTAGCTTTTAAAAAAATAATTTTAGGTATAGCTGTCGGAATATTTTCTTTAGCATTACTGATTTTTCAAAACATGGGAGGAGAATTTATACCTACCATTGAAGAAGGAGATTTAGCTATAAACGCTACTATTATGACAGGAAGTTCCTTATCTCAAACAATAGAAACTACTACAAAATACGAACAAATATTGAAAGCTAAATTTCCCGAAATTAAAACTATTGTAACAAAAATAGGAAGTGGTGAAATTCCAACAGATCCAATGCCTATTGAAAGTGGAGATTTAATCATTGTATTAAAAGATAAAAGTGAATGGGTAACCGCCGATAATTGGGAAGATTTGGCCAATATGATGAAAGAAGAAATGGAAGCCATTCCAGGAGCTAATATTGAAATTTCTCAACCAATTCAAATGCGCTTTAATGAATTAATGACAGGAAGTCGAAGTGATATAGCGATTAAAATTTTTGGTGATGATCTAGAAGTATTAGATGTTAAAGCAAAAGAATTAATCTCCAAAATAAACACAATAGAAGGTATTGGTGATTTAAAAGCAGAAAAAGTCAGCGGTTTACCACAAATAACGATAAAATATGATTATAACAAAATTGCATTATATGGTTTGAATATAACAGATATTAATAAAATTGTACGTTCCTCTTTTGCTGGTGAAAGCGCAGGTAAAATCTACGAAAATAGCAAACGTTTTGATGTTGTAGTTCGACTTGATAAAAACTTTAGGACTGATATAACAGATGTAAATAATTTATTTATTCCATTGAATAGCGGACAACAAGTACCTCTATCACAAGTGGCATCAATAACCTACGAACAAGGTCCAGTACAAGTTTCCAGAGAAAATGGAAAAAGAAGAATAACCGTTGGATTAAATGTTCGAGGACGTGATATAAAAAGTGTAGTAGAAGAAATTCAGTTAAAATTAGATAAGAATTTTAAACTCCCACCAGGTTATTTTATAACGTACGGTGGACAATTTGAAAATTTAGTGGAAGCAAACAAACGATTATCAGTAGCATTACCTATAGCACTTGCTTTAATTATGGTATTGTTGTATTTTACATTTAATAGTATTAAACAATCTTTGTTGATTTTTACAGCCATTCCTCTTTCAGCTATAGGAGGCGTTTTTGCTCTTTGGTTACGAGGAATGCCTTTTAGTATTTCTGCTGGAATTGGTTTCATAGCATTATTTGGCATAGCTGTTTTAAATGGAATAGTACTTATATCATATTTCAATCAACTTAAAAAAGAAGGAATTACGGATCCTGTTAAACGTGTATATCTAGGTACTAAAACAAGGTTACGTCCTGTACTAATGACCGCAGCAGTAGCTTCATTAGGGTTTATGCCAATGGCTCTTTCTACTAGTGGAGGAGCAGAAGTACAAAAACCTTTGGCAACTGTAGTTATTGGAGGTCTAATATCAGCCACTTTATTAACCCTAATCGTTTTGCCTATTCTTTATTTAATATTCGAAAAAGGAATTAGCCATCGTAAAAAAGGAAACACTTCCTTTATTCCTATTATCTTATTGTTCTTTAGTACCCTAAGTTTTGCACAAAATGTAAAAAACATCACACTACAAGAAGCAATTGAGTTAGCCAAAAAAAATAATAACGAATTAAAAATTGCAGATAAAGAAATTGAAAAACAAAAAAGCTTAAGAAAAGCCGCTTTCCAGCCAGATCCTTTACAAGTTCAGTACCAAGGAGGTCAATTTAATGCGAAAGAATTTGACCACAATATAACAATTCAACAGTATTTCCCTATTGGAGGTATTACTAAAGCAAATAAAGAATTACAAGATGAACTGGCCAAATTAGCCGAAAAGAAGAAAGCAATTACAGAATATGAATTAGAAAAAGCAGTAACACTCACTTTTTATCAATATTTATATGGAGTTGCTACTCAAAAATTAAATGAAGACCTAAATATCATCTATGCTAATTTTTTAAAGAACTCAGAACTTAGACACAAAACGGGTGAAACAGGAAGTATAGAAGTTATCAGTGCTAAAGCCAAAGTAAAAGAAATTGAAACTCAAAAAAAACAAATCATTCATGATTTATCAATCTATCAAAAACAATTACAATTTTTTTTACAAACAGAAGAAATTATTGTACCGAATGCTATGATTCCTTTAGAATATAAAATAACATCAATAAATAAAAATAAAGCAGAAAACCTAGTCGTAGATTTTTATAAACAACAAATTTCCGTAAATCAAAAAGAAACGGCTATTTATAAAGCTTTAAGAATACCTAAAATAGGGATCGGATATTTTTTTCAGACTATTCAATTACAATCACCCTTCCAAGGTTTTACTGTAGGGTTGCAAATCCCTTTATTTGGAAATGTAAACCATTCAAAAATAAAAGCTTCCGAAATTAATGCTGCTCAAACAGCATTATTACTAAATAAAAATAAATTAGTAGTTCAGCTGCAAAATCAAGAATTACTAGAATCTTACGAAAAATATAAAAAAAACTTAGAATATTATCAAAACGAAGGTTTGCAATACGCAGAGCAAATCATTGTGTCAGCACAAAAAAGCTATGCTAATGGAGACTTAAGTTACTGGTCT
This sequence comes from Flavobacterium sp. TN-1, assembly GCF_052828645.1. Lineage (NCBI taxonomy): Bacteria > Pseudomonadati > Bacteroidota > Flavobacteriia > Flavobacteriales > Flavobacteriaceae > Flavobacterium > Flavobacterium sp. TN-1. The sequence goes on along the minus strand of NZ_CM128253.1, from coordinate 403,649 downwards.
TATATTAATTTTTTAAATCAAGCAATTGATATTAAAAAACAAAACATAGAAGTAACAAATGCGTATAATCAAAGTGCAATTGCTCTACAATATCCATCAATCCCTAATAACTAATAGATACTAAAATGAATCATATAAAATCACAATTAAAAAAAATTGTATTACTTAATGCCTTAATCTTAATTCTTTTTTCCTCTTGTAATGAAAAGAAAAAAGAAGAAGCTGATGAAACAAAATCCGAAAATGAAATAGCATTAACTAAAACACAATATAAAACGATTGGTATTGAAACAGGTAAAATAGAAAGCAAAAACTTAAACAGTGCTATAAAAGCAAGTGGTTATACAACTGTGCCCCCACAAAACAGAGCCAACGTATCCACCTTGATAAATGGAGTGGTAAAAGATATTTATGTTTTAGAAGGTACTTATGTAACAAAAGGAAAAATTCTCGGAACTATTCAAAACTTAGAAGTAACTAAAATTCAAGAAGATTATCAAACAGCTATAGCAAATATTGAATATTTACAATTAGAATATAATCGCCAAAAAACATTAACAGAAGAAGATGTAAACCCAAAAAAAACTTTTCAAGAAGTAAAATCAAAATTAGCTATTGAAAATGCCAGAGCACAAGTCGCAAAAAACAAGCTACAAGCTTTAAATATAAGTTTAAAGGGAACGACTTCGTTAATCCCTATTTTAGCTCCTATTAGCGGATATGTAGGTAAGATAAATATTACAAAAGGATCGTTTGCAGATACAGGATTAGCTCTGTTTGAAGTTGTTAATAACAGCGAAATGCACCTAGATCTAAATGTGTATGAAAAAGATCTAGATAAAATTGCAATAGGTCAAGAAATTGATTTTATTCTAACAAATCAATCCAATAAAATTATTAAAGGTAAAATATTTGGTATTAACAAATCTTTTTCTAACGAAAGTAAAACGGTTGCTGTACATGCTAAAATTAATTCTAATGATAGCAAAGATCTGATTACTGGAATGTATGTTACTGCAAATATTAACGTAACAAATCAAACCGTTTTAGCCTTACCAAAAGACGCAATAGTTAAAAATGGAGAAAAATATTATATATATATTCAAGAAGATTCTCATAAAGACAGTACAAAAGAAATACATGGAAATGAAAAAGAAGAAGAAAATGAAATTCATTTTAAAGCATTAGAAATTCTTCCCGGTACAACTGACTTAGGATATACTGAAATAAAACTAATTGAACCTGTACCTAATAATGCTAAAATTGTTACAAAAGGAGCATTTTATTTACTATCGCAATCTAAAGGAGGAGGAAAACACGAACATTAAAACCTGTTAAAATGAAAAATCAAGATATTCATAACCCAAATCCGAAAAAAGATCAACATTCCGATAAAAAATCGGGATGTTGTACTACAAAAACAGCACATTCAAATCATGAAGGACATCATCATAATGATAATAGTAGTCCTCTTAAAATGTTTTTTTTTCCTCTAGTTTCCTTTGTTTTACTAATAATAGCAATATGCTTAGAAAATTATATCCCTCAATCATGGTTTTCTGGTTGGGTAAGAATAAGTTGGTACATATTGGCCTATTTGCCTGTAGGAATTCCTGTTTTGAAAGAAGCTTTTCAAAGTAGTATTAAAGGAGATATTTTTTCAGAATTCTTATTAATGTCCATCGCTACAATAGGCGCATTTGCTATAAAAGAATTTCCAGAAGGAGTGGCTGTTATGCTCTTTTATGCGGTAGGAGAAGTATTTCAAACCTTAGCAGTTACTAGAGCTCAATTAAATATAAAATTACTATTAGATCAAAGACCTGACGAAGTAACCATTGTTGAAAACAATATTTTTAAAACAATAAAAGCCTCTCAAGCAAAAATAGGAAATATTATACAATTAAAACCAGGTGAAAAATTAGGTTTAGATGGTGAACTTCTTTCTGAAAAAGCAACTTTTAATACAGCAGCTCTTACTGGCGAAAGCAAACCTGATACAAAAATAAAAGGACAAACCGTTTTAGCTGGAATGATAAATCTAAACACAGTAGTACAAATTAAAGTAACCACAGATTACAAAGATAGTAAATTGTCTAAAATACTTGAATTAATACAAAATGCTACCGAACAAAAAGCACCAACCGAATTATTTATTAGAAAATTTGCTAAAATTTATACTCCAATTGTTGTCGTTCTAGCCATTTTAATTTGTATTATTCCAATTAGTTTTGTTTCTAATTATGTATTTAATGATTGGTTATATAGAGCGTTAGTGTTTTTAGTAATTTCATGTCCTTGCGCTTTAGTTATAAGTATTCCTCTAGGATATTTTGGAGGAATTGGAGCTGCCTCTAAAAATGGAATTTTATTTAAAGGAAGTAATTTTTTGGATACTATAGCTAATATTCAAAATGTGGTAATGGATAAAACAGGAACCATGACAGAAGGGGTTTTTAAAGTGCAAGAAGTATCTTTTAATTCTAAATTCAATAAAAATGAAATTTTAGAAATGGTAAATGCGCTCGAAAGCCAAAGTACACACCCTGTCGCGTCCGCTATTCAACAGTTTGTGGGCAATCCTAATCCTTCTTCTGTTGAGTTAAAAAATGTAGAAGAAATAGCAGGGCATGGTTTGAGAGCATTTGTAAATGAAAAAGAATTATTAGTGGGGAATTTCAAATTAATGGATAGATTTAATATTCAATACGATATAAATCCAGAAAGTATTGTTTATACCCTAATTGCAGTAGCTTATGACAAACATTTTGTAGGTTATCTTACAATAGCTGATGTTATAAAAAAAGATGCGCAAGTCACAATTAATAAATTGAAATCACTCGGTGTAAGAACCACAATGCTTAGTGGGGATAAGAGTACAGTAGTAAAATTCGTAGCCTCTGAATTAAATATTGATCAATCATTTGGCGATTTATTGCCAGAAGATAAAGTAAATAAAGTAAAAGAAATTATAGCTCAAAAAGAAACCGTTGCCTTTGTGGGAGATGGGGTAAATGATGCTCCTGTCATTGCTTTAAGTGATATAGGAATTGCTATGGGAGGTTTAGGAAGTGATGCAACTATAGAAACAGCAGATGTCGTTATTCAAGATGATATGCCAAGTAAAATTCCAATGGCAATAGAAATAGGTAAACAAACCAAAAAAATTGTTTGGCAAAATATTACTTTAGCTTTTTTAGTAAAAGCTATTGTTTTAATTCTTGGAGCAGGAGGAATAGCTACCATGTGGGAAGCCGTTTTTGCAGATGTAGGAGTTGCTTTATTAGCTATTTTAAATGCAATTAGAATTCAACAAATGAAATTTAGAGTATAAAAAACATTCAAATTATTGGTGAAATAATGTAATACCATTTAAACTTTGAAATTTCCTCATAATACTATTTTTTTAACCTTGAGACTATTCAAAAAGTTCGCAATCTTGTCGACCAAAGGAAGAAATTACATAATGTTGATTATGAGACTCTTCCTTCGTCGGAGTGACAAACCGCATGTTGATCCAGGCACTATCCTACAAAAGCAACAAAAATTAGTGTTGGTGTCTCGGTGCGCTTCGTGCTCGAACTACCTGATTTCAATTAATTAGATTCTTGTTTTAAAAAAACATTTGTTAATAATAAGATAAAATGAAATTATTTTTAAAATTTCTATAGATAATAAAAAAAAATAATAGATCTATTTGTAAAAAAAATGGATAAAAAATATTTTAAATAAAAAAAATACATATCTTGTAGAACATAAACAAAAACTAAAAAACATTATTTTTTATTTACTCTATGATAATCGTTAGAATCCCATGGAGGGGGTTTATTAAAAAGTGTATGAAGATGAAAAGAATATTGTTTTTATTAACGACGTTGTTAAATATAGCTATTAGTACTGCTCAATCGGAATCTAAAACTATAGATCCTAGATTTATAGGCTGTTGGGAAGGTACTGAAGTAGAACAATTAGAAAAAGGAATTAGTAATCAATGGAAAACCTGTCGTTTTGCTAATGGAAGTTGCGTGTTTTCTTTGGTTCGTATAGATGAAAAAGATAATGTAAATGAAGCTACTTATAAAGGAAGATGGTGGGTTGAAAATGATAGATTTTATGAAATCATTGATAAATACAAAGAGCCAGAAGTAAATGAATATGAATATGAATTTGTAGGGGAAAGTGTGCGATTTACGAGTACAAAAATATCAGGTTATAAAAACACCTATTATACATTTATGGATCATAAAATAGATTAATTTGTTTCTTTTTTTAGTTTATATGATATAAAAGCAGTCTAAAAAATTATGGAATTAATTGTTTTGATTAGAACAAGAAATTCTATAGGCTAACAGAAAGTTTCTTACAGTTTTAAAGTTAAGGGACGAAATATGATAGGTTTTTCTTAGACAGCTTTTTATAGAGGACTAAATTTTTTTACGCATTCTAGCAACAGGAATATCCAATTGTTCGCGATATTTAGCTACGGTTCTTCTTGCAATAGGATAGCCGCGCTCTTTTAAAATAACAGCTAATTGATCGTCAGGTAAAGGCTTACTTTTTTCTTCTTCTTTAATAACTTGCTGAAGGATTTTTTTGATTTCTATAGTTGAAACTTCCTCACCCTGATCATTCATCATGGCCTCGCTAAAAAAATCTTTGAGTAATTTAGTGCCATAAGGAGTATCTACATATTTGCTATTTGCAACACGAGAAACAGTAGAAATATCTAAACCAATCATATCAGCAATATCTTTTAAAATCATTGGTTTTAATTTCGTTTCATCACCCTCTAAAAAGTATTCTTTTTGAAAAAGCATAATAGCATTCATGGTAACATATAATGTTTCCTGACGTTGTTTGATAGCATCAATAAACCATTTAGCAGAATCTAATTTTTGCTTAATAAATTGAACTGCATCGCGTTGTGCATTGGATTTGTCTTTAGAATCTTTATAGGTTTTCATCATTTCTTGGTAGTCCTTAGAAACATGAAGTTCTGGAGCATTTCTACCATTTAAAGTTAGTTCTAATTCGTCATCATTAATACGGATCACAAAGTCAGGAACTATATGTTCTGTAATTTTGTTATTGCCTGAAAAAGATCCTCCTGGTTTAGGATTTAATTTCTCAATTTCGTCAATTGCTTTTTTTAAATGTTCTTTAGAAATGCTGTACTTTTGGAGTAATTTTTCATAATGTTTTTTAGTAAAGGCATCAAACTGTTCTTCTATTATTTTAATTGCTAATTCAATAGATTCAGTTGGAGTTTTGTGTTTTAATTGGAGTAGTAAGCATTCTTGTAAATCACGAGCCCCTACTCCAGACGGTTCTAATTCATGAATGATAGAGCAAAGAATTTTATTTACACGAGTTTCATCAGTATAAATAGCTTGCGTAAACGCCATATCATCTACAATATCTAAAATACTTCTTCTTAAATAGCCATCATCATCCATACTTCCAATTAAAAATTCGGCTATGTCATTCTCTTCATTAGTTAAAACAAATGTATTAAGCTGATTGATTAGATCCTGATGAAAGCTAACAGAAGCAACAAAAGGGGCTTCATATTCCTCCTCCTCATCACTATAGTTATTACTTTGTGTTTTATAATCAGGTGTTTCGTCGTTGCTTAAATATTCATCTATATTAATATCATTGGCATCAATGCTTTCTGAATCATCAAAGTCATCATATTCATCGGTGTCAAACTCGTCTTTTTCAAACCTTTCTTCATCTTCTACGATTCCTCCTTCTAAAGCGGGATTTTCGTTCATTTCCTCCATTAAACGTTGTTCAAAAGCCTGAGTAGGTAATTGAATTAACTTCATCAACTGAATTTGTTGAGGGGAAAGTTTTTGAGATAATTTTAAGTTTAAATTTTGTTTTAACATTTTTAATTATTCGATTATTTGTTGAATTGGTTATTTCAAAATAAATAGGAATAACCAATTCAACGAATCTGTTATTTATTAAAATTCAGCGTTTTGTGGAGTTCTTGGGAAAGGAATTACGTCGCGAATATTACTCATACCAGTTACAAATAACACTAGGCGTTCAAAACCTAAACCAAAGCCTGAGTGAACAGCAGAGCCAAAACGACGTGTGTCTAAATACCACCATAGTTCTTCTTCATGAATTCCTAATGCTTTCATTTTTTCAGTTAGGACATCTAAACGTTCTTCTCTTTGTGAGCCTCCTACAATTTCTCCAATACCAGGGAATAAAATATCCATAGCACGTACGGTTTCTTTTCCTGGTTCTGTATTTTCATTCAAACGCATATAAAAAGCTTTGATTTTTGCAGGGTAATCAAAAAGGATTACAGGACATTTAAAATGCTTTTCTACTAAGAAACGCTCGTGTTCGCTCTGTAAGTCGGCTCCCCATTCTTCAATTAAATATTGGAATTTTTTCTTTTTATTAGGTGTTGAATCTTTTAAAATATCAATAGCTTCTGTATAAGACACACGTTTGAAATTGTTATCTAAGACAAAACTTAACTTTTCTAAAAGAGCCATTTCACTACGCTCTGCTTGTGGTTTTTGTTTTTCTTCGTCTAACAAACGGGTTTCTAAGAATTTTAGATCTTCTGGACAATTATCAACAGCATATTTGATTACATATTTAATAAAATCTTCTGCTAAATCCATATTATCCGCTAAGTCATTAAATGCTACCTCTGGTTCAATCATCCAGAATTCAGCTAAATGACGTGACGTATTTGAGTTTTCTGCGCGGAATGTAGGACCAAAAGTATAGATTTGACCTAATGCCATTGCGTATGCTTCGCCTTCTAACTGGCCTGATACGGTTAGATTGGTTTCTCTACCAAAAAAATCTTCTTTAAAATTAATGCTTCCATCTTCATTTCTAGGAGTATTTTCAAAAGGTAGAGCGGTTACGCGAAACATTTCACCTGCACCCTCAGCATCAGAACCTGTAATAATAGGTGTGTTTACATAGTAAAACCCTCTTTGTTGAAAATATTGATGTACAGCAAAAGATAAGGCTGAACGTACACGCATGATTGCGCCAAATGTATTCGTACGAATACGTAAATGCGCATTTTCACGTAAAAACTCTAAAGAGTGTTTCTTGGGTTGCATTGGAAATTTTTCAGGATCACTGTCTCCTAAAATTTCCAATTTAGTAACTTGTATTTCGTATTTTTGACCCGAACCACGGCTCTCTACTAATTCACCTGTTACTGCTACAGCAGCTCCTGTTGTAATTCTTTTTAAAGTATTTTCAGCCGTATTTTCAAAATCTACTACACACTGGATATTATGAATCGTTGAACCATCGTTCAAAGCAATAAATTGATTATTTCTAAAAGTTCTTACCCATCCTTTAGCGGTTACTTCATGTAATGTTTTAGTACTGTTTAGTAAGTCCTTAATTTTGGTATGTTTCATTTTATATCTATAGGTTTTAAAAATTAGAATTCAGAATGACTGAATCTAAAAAGATTTTTTAATCTTATAATCTGCAAATATAGTGGATTTGCTCAAAAAGTGAAAGTTATTATCTTTAGTAAAAAATAAAAGCGATGAGAATTGTTTTGGCTTTAGTTATTTCTACTTTGGCTTTATATTTTTGTAAGAAAAAAAGGAAAAATGTGTTATTTCTCAAAAATGGAATAAGTATGCAAATCGTTTAAATATGCCACTAAAGACTCAAAAGAAAATGTTTTGCCTTTTCTATCCCTAAAATACAAATGAAATTGGGAATTAAAACTTTATAGTTGATGTCTATTCTAATTTTATATTACTATCAATTCAGACTAACTTTGCCTAATATGAGGCTGTACAAAAAATAATAAATCAATATACAGTTTATTACTCCGATAAAGAGGAGTTTCATAATCAATATTATGTGATTTCTCCCTTTAGTTGAAATGACAAGATTGCGAACTTTTTGGGCAGTTTCAAGGTTAAAAAAATAGTATTATGAGGAAATTTCAAAGTTTAAAAGGTATGATTTTTTCAATTATATAAAATCTAGATTACGCATTAGAGATTTATTATAAATGAAAATGATTTTGAATCAAAAAAGAATTTCGTTTCTTGTTCTCAATGTATTAAAACTGCAATTACGGTAAAAAAATCTATGTATTTTCCTTTTTTATTCTTTTTGTTTTCATCAGAAAGTCTAACAAATACTCTGGGGTAAATGAGATGTTAGGAGAATAGTTTTAAAGTCTTATATTACACCCATTTTTTTCATTAAGAAAGTGGCACTTTTATTTTTACAAACACCTTCTCGTAGTTTATAATCAAAAGATAATTCATTGTTTTGTATTTCTACTTCAAAACATTTGTTAAAAAGTTGGTTTTTATAGGTTTCACTCATTTTACATACTTCTAAATCATGTGTAGCAATGCAACCAATTGCTTTTTGGGAAATGATTTTTTTAATTACCTCAATAGTTCCATTTTGTTTATCATCAGAATTGGTTCCTTTTAAGATTTCATCAAGTAAAACAAAACAAACTTCGTTTTCTAATTTTTCGACAATTTGTTTTAATCTTTTCACTTCAGCAAAAAAGTACGATTCGCCATCTGATAATGAATCTGATTGTCTCATGGAGACTATAACATCGTAAGGGTGTACACTTGCTTTAGTAGAACAAATAGGTGCTCCAATACCTGCCAAAACCATGTTAATACCTAAGGTTCTTAAAAAGGTGCTTTTACCAGCCATATTTGAACCTGTAAGAATAACAAATTCATTAGCTTTTAATACAAATGTATTACATATTCTTTTATTTGATTGTAGTAATGGATGTCCAATGTTTTCAAAATTAATTTCTCCATCTGTATTAATTTCTGGAAATACAAAATTTGAATTGTTATATGAAAAGTTAGCTAAACTATTAAGAGCTTCAAACTCACCTACAATTTGTAGCCAAGTTTTTATTTCCTTTGAAAATTGATTTTTCCATAAATATAATTTTCTTAGTGTATGAATATGATAAAGAAAAAAACCGTTTACAAAAACAGCTCCTAAAACGTTTTGTACACTATTAATATTAGTGACTATAGTAAATAATTTTTGGCTGTTTTGAAAGGCTGATTGATTTTCTTTTTGTAGTTTGGATTGAAGTGCAATGAGTTTTAAATTTTCAAATTTTTCAAATTCAATTACTTTAAGGATAGAAGTATATGATTTTATAGATTGTAAGATTTTATCCGAATTAGCTATTTCTTTCTTAATTTTTTTTAATTGACTTATTGTTATTAATAGATTGACGATGAATAAAGCAGAGGTTAAATTATAAAAGAAAGCATTTTGAAAAAAAAAAGTTGCTAAAGAGGTTAATAGGATGGCTGTGGGCAATAAAAAAGAAATAAAAACAATAGATGATGTAAATGTTTTTTCTTTCTTATTGGTCCAATGAATTAGATTTTCATATTTTTCTTGATGATCTTCGCTAAACTGAGCTAGAGCTAATAAATGTTGCCTCCATTCAATTTTTTGAGACAATTCTTTTATTGCATCTTGATTTTCTTTTATTTCTTCATTACTTAATTTTCCTTGAAGTAAGTTAGCTAATTTTTCTTTTCCTACGAAGGTAGCGGTTCTATTAAGATTTTGAAATAATGATTTTCTTCCAAATAAATCCAAATCAAAGGAGCAAAAATGATTCGAGTTTATGTATTCTGTTCCTTCTTCAAAAGGAATGCTTTTTCCTGCTAGATACTGAATTTCATGGTTATTGATTAAAATCAGTTTTTGATGTAATTTTTTCTTCCATTTTATTTTTTGATGTTGATTAACCAAAACAAAAAAAAGGAGAATAGAAAAAAGACCAAGCACAAGAAAAAAAGAATCTTTATTTTTAAAGTAGTTATAACTAAAAAATAGAAAAGAGACAATAAAAAGAAAACGCATTAAGCTTATTACTGTGAATTTTGTATTTAGTTTATTAACAATTAGAGTGTTTTGATCTATAAGTTGGTTGTATTTCATTTTTGGTTAATCAATTTTTAATTGAAGAATCTTTATAATATATTTAATCTTAAAAAGAGGATTTTATTAAGAATAGGACTAGATTAAATTTCTTTTTTTTCGAAAGCATCTACCTCTTCATCAGTAGGTTCTAAAATATCAATAATTGGTTCGGGTAATTCTTGTTTGTTAGCTAATGTTTTGTTTAGTGATAGGACTAATGAAGGTAATAAAACGAGGTTAGATAACATTCCAAAACTCAAAGTTAAGGCTACTAATCCTCCAAGAGCTATAGTTCCTCCGAAGCTTGATAACATAAATACGGAAAAACCAAAGAAAAGTACTATTGAGGTGTAAAACATACTAATTCCTGCATCATCAAATGTGGCAAAGACTGATTTTTTAATCTTCCAATCGTTACGAGAAAGTTCTAAACGATACTGAGCTAAAAAACGTAATGTATCATCTACTGACATTCCAAAAGCAATTCCAAAAACTAAAATTGTAGAGGGTTTTAATGGTATGCCTAAAAAGCCCATTAATCCAGCAGTCATTAATAGAGGTAATAAATTAGGTATGATTGATACTAATACCATTTTGAATGAACGAAACATAATAGCTACTAAGCCAGCTGTTAAACCAAAAGCCATTAATAAAGAGGAAAGGAGATTGTCTAATAAATATTGCGTTCCTTTTTGAAATACAGAGGGTTTTCCTGTAATAATAACGTCATAGCGTGGCGATGGAAAAAGTTTGTCAATTTTGGCGCGTAATTGTGTTTCAATTGCCTCCATTTTTTCACCGTTTTCATCTTTAATAAAAGTAGTTATTCGTGCATAGCGACCTGTATTATCTACATAACTTTTCATTAAATTTTCTTTCGAATTTTTAGTTGCATTTTTAGCATACGAAAGGATAAAGGCTTGCTCTTGAGTAGTTGGCAACTCATAAAAATCAGGATTTCCGTTATAGTATGCTTGTTTAGCATATTTTACTAAATTAACAACAGAGAGTGGTTTTGAAAGTTCAGGAATGTCATGAATTGTTTCCTGTAACTCTTCCATGCGCTTAAGCATTGAAAGCTTCATTACTCCTTTTTTACGTTTGGTGTCAATCATAATTTCCAAAGGCATTACACCGTCAAACTCTTTTTCAAAAAAACGAATATCATTAAAAAAAGCCGTTTTTTTAGGCATATCTTCTATTATTGAACCCGATATTTTGATTTTATGAATACCAATCATTCCAATGATTAGTAAACAAACGGAAATGGTGTATACGCCTACTTTGTTATATTTTACGGTATTAACAATCCATTTAAAAAAAGAGGTTAAGTATTCTCTTTCTAAATGTCCTAAGTGTCTTGAAATAGGAGCTGGTATATAGCTAAAAAAAACAGGTATGATAAGTATACATAGTACGTAGATAGCCAAAATATTAATAGATGTAATAATTCCAAATTCAACTAATAAAGTGTTATTTGTGGCAATAAAGGTTGCAAAACCAAAAGCTGTTGTTAGGTTTGTCATTAGGGTAGCAGTACCTGTTTTGGTTATAACGCGTTGTAAGGCTTTTGTTTTATTTTTGTGCTTGTAGTATTCTTGATGATATTTGTTAATTAAAAAAATACAGTTAGGGATGCCAATAACAATTACAAGAGTAGGAACTAGGGCTGTTAAAACCGTTATTTCATAATTTAGTAAACCTAATAATCCGAAGGACCACATAACGCCAATAATTACAATTAAAAGTGAAATTGCAGTAGCTCGAAATGAACGGAAAAAGAAAAAGAAAATGAGTCCTGTGACAAATAAGGCTGCACCTATAAAAAGACCAATTTCATCTATAATGGTTTTAGCGTTTAGTGTGCGAATATAAGGCATACCAGACTTGTGGAGTATGAGTCCTGTATTCTTTTCAAATTTTTCAAATTCAGGAATGAGTTTGTTTAGTACATAATCTTTTCGTTTTTTAGTATTTACTATTTTTTTGTCAATATAAATAGCAGAACGAATAGCTCCTGATTTTTTGTTGTATAACAGACCCTCATAAAAAGGAAGGCTATCTAACAATTGTTTTTTTATATTGTTTAGATAATTTTGTTTATTAGTTTGCTTAATATCAACTAGATTTTTTAATTTAAAAGAGTGTTGTGTTTCGTCTTTTTTAAGTGTTTTTAGATTTTCAGGTGAAATAACTAAATCCACTTCAGGATGTTTTTGAATGTTATGTATCATAACACTCCAAGCTCTAAAAACTTTAGGAGTAAATAATTTAGCATCTTTTGTAGCCACGACTATTAGGTTTCCCTCTTCTCCAAAAGTTTTTAAAAAATGTGTGTAATCAATATTTATTTTATCGTCTTGAGGTATTAGGTTTGCCTCTGTTTGAGTAAAACGAATGTGTTTCCACTGAGTAACCAGTCCTATTGTTAGTATAATAACGATTGATAGGACTGCAATTTTGTTACGTAAAATAAATCGGGCAATTAATTCCCAAAAACCAAGGCTTAATAATTTTCTCATATTCTATAAAAGCGATTACAAATTTAGAAAACCAATTTTATTTTTTAGGTCAATTTGCCTAACTTTTATGGATAAGATATTGTAGAATTATTTTTTAATTAAATCTTGTAGAGATTGTTTTATATGACTGCATAATTTATCATATTTGTAAGCATTATGTATTTACGAAAAAATGAAAAAACTTAAAAACGCTATTTTTTATTTTACTGTTACGGGAGTCTTTACAACCTTAATGTATTGGATTGTACAGCAAGGAAAAAATTTAGAAATAGGTAGAAAAATTATAGCTCCTAATTCGAGTAATACGTTATGGGGGCAATTTTTAGAGTCTCTTATTCATAATGTCAAACATCCTTTAGCAATTTTATTAGCACAGATCATTACAATAGTAATAGTGGCACGTTTTTTTGGTTGGATTTTTAGAAAAATTGGACAACCATCTGTAATAGGCGAAATTATTGCAGGTATATTTTTAGGACCTTCTGTAGTAGGGATGTATTTTCCTGAAATTACAGCTCTTATTTTTCCTTCAGAGTCGTTGGGTAATTTACAATTTTTAAGTCAGATAGGTCTCATTCTTTTTATGTACGTAATAGGAATGGAATTAGATCTAAAAGTATTAAAAAATAAAGCCAATGATGCGGTAGTAATAAGTCATGCTAGTATCATTATTCCTTTTGCTTTAGGAATGGTATTAGCTTATTTTGTATATCATAAATTTGCACCTCAAGGAGTAGAATTCTTATCTTTTGCTTTGTTTTTAGGAATTGCTATGAGTATTACAGCTTTTCCTGTTTTAGCACGTATTGTACAAGAAAGAGGATTGCATAAAACCAAGTTAGGTACAATTGTAATTACTTGTGCAGCAGCTGATGATATAACAGCTTGGTGTTTGTTAGCAGCAGTCATTGCTATTGTTAAAGCGGGGACTTTTGCTAGTTCATTGTATATAATTGCGTTAGCCGCTATTTATGTTTTAATTATGTTGTTTTTCGTAAAACCATTTTTGAAACGAGTAGGGGATTTGTATTCAAAAAGTGAAAGTTTGAGTAAACCTGTAGTAGCAATCTTTTTTTTAACTCTAATTATTTCGTCATACTGTACTGAAATAATAGGAATTCACGCCTTATTTGGCGCATTTATGATGGGAGCTATTATGCCAGATATTGCTAAATTTAGACATATCTTTATTGATAAAGTAGAAGATGTTTCCCTTATACTGCTACTCCCTTTATTTTTTGTTTTTACAGGATTAAGAACACAAATTGGATTAATTAATGAACCTTACTTGTGGAAAGTAACAGGCTTCATTATCTTAGTTGCTGTAACAGGTAAATTCATTGGAGGAGCACTAACATCTAAATTCGTTGGACAAACATGGAAAGACAGCTTTGTAATAGGAGCACTCATGAATACACGTGGTTTAATGGAGTTAGTAGTACTAAATATAGGGTATGATTTAGGAGTGCTTACTTCTGAAATCTTTACTATGATGGTTATTATGGCTTTAGTAACAACCTTCATGACAGGTCCTGCTTTAGATTTAATTAATTTTATTTTTAAAACGAAAGATCAAATACTTCCTGAAATTACAGAAGGATTACATAAATTTAAAATATTAATCTCATTCGGAAATCATGAAAAAGGTAAATCATTACTGAAAGTAGCCAATGCTCTTACCAAAAAACAAAAAGAAAATTCTGCTATTACGGCCATGCACCTTTCTGTAAGTGATGAAATGCACGGTTATAATACAGAAGAATATGAAAAAGAATCATTTGTACCCATTTTAGAAGAATCTAAAAATTTAAACCAAGAAATATTAACTATTTTTAAGGCGACCGTAGATATAGAAACAGATATTGCTGAAGTAGCAGGTAAAGGAGATTACGATTTACTTTTAGTTGGTTTAGGGAAATCTATTTTCGAGGGTTCTCTTTTAGGAAAAGTAATTGGTTTTACAACTCGATTAATAAATCCAGATCGACTATTAGACAAGTTGACAGGAAAAGAAGGTTTGTTTGCTAATTCCATATTTGATGAGAGAACCCAGCAGATAATATCTAAAAATAAAACACCTCTGGGAATATTAGCTGATAATGAATTGCAATCTTTAGATAAGATCTTTGTACCCTTCTTTTGTTCAGAAGATGCTTTTTTAGTAGACTATATTCAAAAGTTTGTATACAATAATAATTCTAAGGTAAATGTAGTAGATCTAAAACATCAACTAGAAAGCAATTATCTGATAAAAAATGCAATCGAATCACTAGATCGAGAATTTCCAGACAATATTTCTATAGTTAAAGAAAGTCAAGTTCAAAAAGCCTTTTTGGTTAAACAAGATTTGATGCTAATTAGTCTTGAAAGTTGGAAGAAATTAGTAGCCTCTAATAATTTATGGTTAAGTAATTTACCATCTGTATTAATTATTAAACCCTAAATCAATTATTAAACTTAGTTTTATAGCCAGATTATCTTTAAAAGTAGGTAACTGATTAGGCCCAAATCTATAAAAGCTTGATATTCCTAAGCCATTATAGATTTGGGTTATTTCTATACCTGACTCCCAATACCCTTTATCTAATGTTTTAAAAGTAATGTCTTTGTGATTCTCTTTTGCATTAAGATTTCCTATTCCATATCTAAGTACAGCGTTAAAAATAGGATTTATTTGTCTATTAATTTCCCATTTTGAAAACTGATACTGAATATGAGTATAAAGTTGTTTATTTGAAAAAAATTCATTGAAAAACATTGTTTCAAAACTATCCCTACCCGCAAAGTTAACTCGTTCAATAATCTTTTCTTTTTGTAAATTATTAGGAGAATGACTATATAGATGGGTAATAGGAACCTTTCCATCTATGTAACCCATTTCTAACTGAAAATCAATTTTATGATTATTAAATACCTTTTTTTGATATTCAAATCGAAAATCAAATCGAGTATATTGAAATACATCATTTAGCGAATTAGGAAACGTTTTTGAAAATTGAAACGTAAATCTAGGATATTCTTTTCTATATTCAATTCTACCACTGGGGGTTTGCATATACTTACTAAAAGGATTCCATTGAGAAGAAAAACAAAAAGTATTTATATTAAATTCTTTATAAGAGTTACCATTCGTCTCATAACGATATTTAAATAAAGGCGTAATATTGCTCTTTGTTATCTGAAGAATAGATTCTGTTTTAGGTATTATTTTGTTTTCTATAAAAGCTCTTAGTGTACGATGATTATAAAAAGTAGTTAAATTAAAAGGTCTTGAATCGTAAATTTTGAAAGCTTTTTTGTTTATTTCGAAGTTATTATTAGCTATTTCTGTTATATCATCTTGATAACCAAAACCCAGCCATGTTTCAGCACTACGATCTAATAATAAAGAAACAGAAGCCCCTTTTTTGAAATCATAATCTTTAGTACCATAGCCAAAATATGCCTCTGTTCTAAAATATTTAGAAAAATGATCATTAGTAATACCTCCTAAGCCTAAGCGTATCCCTTCGTGATTATTGTATCTAAAAAGATACCTTAGATCCAAATCAAAAAAAACTATAGGATAATATCCTTTTATGATTTTACGACCAATTTTTAGCTTGTTTTCATATTTTCGAGCATCTATTAAACTATCTAAAGAAAGATAAGTAGGTAAACTTCGTTTATCAATAGAATCTTGAAAAGATTCAAACCAAGTAGATTCTTTTCTTTTGCTCGCTTTATTTGATAACGATATAGGAAAGTATTTCTTATTTATAACAAAGTCGCCTAAAGTAAATTTAGAATATTGAGTAGTAACGATTATTTCAATAAAATCAGAAGCATATTTTTTTCCTGTAGGATTATATTTCTTTTCAGATCCCTCAAAAGTTATATATTCGCCTAAAATTTTTACTGGATATTTACTATTTCCTTTTTTTAAGATTAATTGCGTGCGCAAAGGAAACCAAGTGTTTACGGTTTTATTATAATTATAATGATGATAAGAATGGCATTCAATCTTTCCTAATGTATAAAAATATGCCCTAGCAATATTAAAATTTTCAGTATCTATAAAATAATCTCCTTTTACTAAATCTGGATTTTTGTTGTTTTTAGGACAAAACGTTATTTGAACCAGTTTACGATTCTGATCAGAAACATAATTAGTAATAGAAAATAAATACTTCGTTAAACCTTTTTCCGAAATGGGATTGATATATTCTTTTTCTGCAATTTCTAATTTAGAATTATATAAATTAAAAGGATGAAGTTGTAAGGTAAAATATTCTACTATCGGTTCCTTAAAACCAGCCATGCGCGTAGCAATTATTTCTTCCTTAATGTTTTTATTATTTTTTGTAATTATAGAAATTTTTTCTGCTTGATATAAATGTTGTTTTGAAATGATCTTTTTAAATTTATAATCAGAAGAATCTATTTCTTTAATGACTTTATTTCCTTTCTTAAACTTATAAATAGTATCTATATGTCCATAAGAATCTTTTGGATCGGCTGTAATGATTAGGTTGTTATAACTTGTTAATTGATATTTAAGCCCTTGGTTTGTATATTGATGAAGTAAAACTTTTCTTATGTAGTAATCAGCACTCTCCTGACCATATAAATATAGGGGGAATAATAAAATAAAGAATATTAGGTAGTTAAGTTTAGGCATTGGGAGCTTTTTACCAAAATTACAAAAAGCTTTTTATATTTTATGATTTTTAGATTACAGTTTTAATTTTAAAGAATAAAAGTCAAACTCTCAATTGTAATAGTATTAGATAATTAAATAAAAGTTAAATTTGTTGTTTCAATAGTAATACTATTATTTTTTTATATATTTGTTCAAAAAAATAAAGATGAAACATCTTCTGTCAAATATGAAAATAGCGGTTAATGACAAATTATATGTCAAGGATCCTGAAACCTCAGAATTGGGAAGGAAGATTATCGAACATAGTATTATCCTTATTGATGAAATAGGTTTCGAATTATTTACGTTTAAAAAATTAGGAGAGCGTATTCAGTCAAATGAGAGTTCTATTTATCGTTATTTCGAAAATAAGCATAAGCTAACCCTGTACTTGTCTTCTTGGTATTGGGCATGGATGGAATATCATATTGTTTTTAAGACAACAAATATTTCAGACTCAATAGAAAAGTTAGAAAAAACTATTAAAATTGTATCTCAAAATATACAAGATGATGCCAGTACATCGTATATAAATGAAACCATTTTAAACAGGATTATCGTTTCTGAGTTTACTAAAACTTTTTTAACTAAAGAAGTAGATGAGGAAAATAAAGAAGGTTATTTTGTGGTATATAAAAGAGTTGTAACGAGAATAGTTGATATTATTAATGAAATAAATCCCTCCTATAAATATGCCAAAACATTAGCCTCCACTATAGTAGAAGGAGCTCTACATCAACAATTCATTAAACAACATTTTAAAACGATTACAGATTTTAATGAAAAAGATGATGTGTCTGAATTTTTTATTGATTTAGCTAAAAAAACTATATTATGACACCCTTTGAACGATTTAAAAAACTCATTTCTTTAGATAAAAAAGATATTTCTCAAATCTTTTTGTACGCTATTTTTTCAGGGATAATAAGTTTATCATTGCCATTGGGTATACAGTCTATCATTAATTTTATACAAGCAGGACAAGTAAGTACTTCTTGGATAGTATTAGTGATGGTTGTAATTATAGGCGTTGCCTTAGTTGGCATTATGAAAATTATGCAATTTAGAATTACCGAAAACTTACAACAAAAAATATTTGTTCGTGCTTCTTTTGAGTTTGCTTATCGATTTCCAAGAATAAAAACAAGCGAATTTCGTGACGAATACCCACCTGAATTAGCCAATCGTTTTTTTGATACCTTAAATATTCAAAAAGGTGTATCCAAATTACTTCTAGACATTTCAACAGCTTTATTACAAATCCTATTTGGAATTGTCTTACTATCCCTATACCATTCATTTTTTATTTTTTTCGGAATTATATTAATGACGCTATTGTACTTAATCTACCGAATGAATTTTACAGCTGGATTAGCAACCAGTCTAAAAGAATCTAAATACAAATACAAAGTAGCACATTGGTTACAAGAAATTGCACGGAATCATATTAGTTTTAAAAATCAAAATTTATTTTTATTCTCCTTAGAAAAAAATGATAAGCTAGTAAATGAATATTTAGAACAAAGAGAAAACCATTTTAAAATCCTTCGTAAACAGTTTATCCAATTAGTAGGTTTTAAAATTTTACTAACAGCAGGATTATTAATAATAGGAGGAGTATTAGTGTTAAATCAACAGATGAATATAGGTCAGTTTGTAGCAGCAGAAATAGTAATCCTAAGTATTGTAGCAGCAGTTGAAAAATTATTTTCAGGTTTAGAACTATTTTACGATGTTCTTACCTCCCTAGAAAAATTAGGAGCAGTTGTTGATAAAGAAGTAGAAATACTGACAACAGAAAAAAGACTATATAAATTAGATAAAATAACTACTATAAAAATAGAAACCAAAGACTTAGCCTTTACATACAAAGGATCTGATATTCCTACTTTATCTAACATTAATATCAAAATAGAATCAAAAGATAAAATACTAATAAAAGGAGATAATGGGGCAGGAAAAACAACACTTATACGTTTGTTAGCACGTTTAATAGAACCCACATCAGGAACCATTTATCTCAATGAAACCAATTATAAAAAATACGCATTAGAAGAATTTAGAACCCAAATAGGTATTATTACACTCAATGAAGCTCCTTTTGAAGGAACTATCCTAGAAAACATTACTTGTAATAATCCTTCTATTACTATAGAACAAGTATTAGATGCCTTAGAAAAAGTAAAATTAACCGAAGTAATTAAAAATCTTCCCAACGGACTAGATACCCAGCTTTTTCCTGAAGGAAAACAAATTAATTCGTCGGTAACCCAAAAAATAGTTTTGGCACGTTGTATTATTCAACAACCTAAGATTTTATTCCTTGAAGATCCAGTAGACAAATCAGATGACAAATCAGCAAAAGAAATAATTGATTATTTAACCAGTAATGAAAATGATTGGACACTAGTAGTGATCAGTAAGAACCCCTATTGGGAACAAAAATGTAATAAAACATTTAAAATAAATAACGGTCATTTAGTATAAGTCATGCTTAATATAACTCACAACAGAATAGAAAAATCAGTTGATTTGACCAAATATAAATCAACTAAAGTATTTGCGGAGAATAAACAATATAAAATAATAAAACGAATTTTTGTAAGTACAGGAATTCTTTTATTATCCTTCCTTTTTCTTCCTTGGACACAAAATATAAAAGGAGGAGGATATGTAACTACACTTAAGCCCAATCAGAGACCTCAAGAAATTCAAACAACCATTGCAGGACGTATAGAAAAATGGTTTGTACAAGAAGGAGATTTCGTCAAAAAAGGAGATACCATTGTTTATATTTCAGAAATTAAAGAAGACTACCTTGATCCTAATTTGGTTCAAAACACAGCTAATCAGGTTAGAGCAAAAGAAAGTGCTGTAGTATCCTATGATCAAAAAGTTAAAGTTCTAGAAAAACAAATAGGAGCCATAGAAACAGAAAAAAAATTAAAATATAAACAAGCTCAAAACAAACTTAAACAATCCTATTTAAAAACAAAAAGTGATAGTATTGATTTAGAAGTTGTAAAAAATCAACTAAAAATTGCTCGTACACAATTTAATCGTTCAGTAAATTTACATAAAGAAGGATTAAAACCTCTAACAGATGTAGAAGAAAAAAGAATGAAACTTCAAGATCTAGAAGCAAAAAACAATACCCAAGAAAATAAATACATTGCCGCTAAAAATGATGTGTTGAATGCCCAGATGGAACTTCATCGTATTCAAGCTGAATATGCTGAAAAAGTAGCTAAAGCAAGTAGTGATAAACAAACAGCTTTGAGTTCGCAATATGATACAGAGGCACAAGTAAATAAATTGAAAAATCAATATACTAATTATAAAATTAGAAATAGACTATACTACATTACAGCACCGCAGGATGGTTATGTAAATAGAGCCTTACAATCAGGCGTAGGAGAAACTATAAAAGAAGGTACCTCCATTGTAAGCATAATGCCTGCTAATTTTGAAATTGCAGTAGAAACATATATTGACCCCATTGACTTTCCTTTAGTTAATAAAGGAGAAAAAGTTAGAGTATGGTTTGATGGATGGCCTACTATTGTATTTAGTGGATGGCCAGGTGTATCTTATGGTACATTTGGAGGTGTTATTGTAGCAAAAGAAAACTTTATTAGTGATAATGGAAAATATAGGGTACTTATAGCACCTAATCCCAAAGATAAGAAGTGGCCTCATTTGTTAAGTATAGGAGCAGGTGCAAAAACTTTAGCACTATTAAATGATGTACCTATTTGGTTTGAAATTTGGAGAACTTTAAATGGTTTTCCCCCTAATTTTTATAAAGTGGATAATAAATCAAAAGAAGAAAAGAAAAAGTAATGAAAAAACTATTTTTAATACTCTTTTTTAGTTCAATAAGAATGGTAGCACAAACCCAAGAACTCAGCTATGACGAGTTCTTAGGATATGTGAAAAAATATCATCCACTCGTAAAACAAGCAAATCTGAACATATCAGAATCACAGACACAATTAATGCAAGCACGTGGTGCCTTTGATCCTAAAATTGAAATTGATTTTGACAAAAAGAATTTTAAAGAAAAAAATTATTACTCTCTTTTTAATAGCAGTTTTAAAATTCCAACTTGGTATGGAATTGAATTTAAAGCCGCTTTTAACAATAACGAAGGACTTTTTGTAAATCCAGAAATAAAAACACCTAATAAAGGATTGACATCTTTAGGAATTAATGTACCTATCGGGCAAGGTTTATTCATAAATCAGCGAATGGCGGATATTCGTAAAGCCAAATTAGCACTTACACTTAATACCGCAGAACGTGATTTGCAAGCTTTAGATCTATTGTATGAGGCATCTATAAGTTATTTTAATTGGAAGCGTGTTTATCACGAAGTACAATTATATGAATCTTACTTAAAAAATGCTTCTATTCGATTTCAAGGAGTTCAAAAGCTTATAGAGCAAGGTGATAAACCCGCCATAGATAGTATAGAAGCCGGAACAATAGTAAAAAATCGTTTGTTAAACTTGGAAGACGCAAAACTAAAATTAACAAAAGCGAAACTAGAAGTATCTAATTATATCTGGACCGAAAATAATATTCCTCTAGAAATTAATGAGAGTATTCATCCCGAAATAGAATTAGAAACAACAATACGAAATACTTTATCCAGAATAGAATCAAATCAGTTAAAAATTGAAAATCATCCCAAAATAAAAGCATTGAATACTAAAATAGAAATGTTAACTATTGAACAACGATTAAAAACCAATGCGCTTTTACCAAAGTTAGATTTTAGCTATAATTATCTTTCTGAACCCGATTATTTTGGGAAGTATCGTTTTCAAGATTACAAGTTAGGTATCAATTTTATAATGCCTTTGTTTTTAAGAAAAGAAAGAGGAAATTTAAAGTTAGCAAGTTTGAAAATACAAGATATACAATTTAGTTTACAATTTGAAAAACAACAATTAAAAAACAAAATAGAAGCATTAAGTCAAGAAAAAAAATCATTAGAAAAACAACTTCAACTTAATAAAAAGCTGGTGTCTGATTTTCAAAAAATGTTGTCAGCAGAAGAACGTTTATTTACAATGGGAGAAAGTTCCTTGTTCTTGATTAACTCAAGAGAAAATTCCTTAATAAGTTCTAAACTTTCTAATATTACTTTAGAAAACAGGTTTTATAATTTATTGATTAGTGTTTATAGATCATGGGGCAGTTATGATTTATAAAAAAGTTGTGAACTAGGTTCTGTATTTCATTTTTTGTTTCGTGTTATTTTTCAATAAAGGATGCCTCAAAAAAGTATTAAAGGGTTGAGGCATACCCGTTAGAAAGAGGAACCTAGTCCAACTTTAATGTAAAGATATTTAAAAATAAATCTTTTCCTATACGAATATATTTTAAAAATAAAATGCACGAAATTTTTTCCTAAATATGCTTTTACATTGAAAACAGAAAAGGAGGTTGTCCAAAAAGTGTAGTTTGTTACCCCGTAAGTAAGAGTCTTATAATCAGTATTGTGTGATTTCACCCTTTGGTAGAAATAAACAAGATTCCGAGCTTTTTGGAAAGTCTCTAGGTTAAAAAAATAGCATTATGAGGAAATTCCAAAGGTAAAATGGTATAAAACGATTTTAAAAAATATTTCGTTTATTACTAAAAAAAGGTCTCATTTTTTCTCCTAAAGGCAGCATTTTTATTTAACAGAATTTCCATAACTAAAAATATTGTAGTTTTAGCTATGCTTAAAAATCTTGCCTTGATAAAAAAAGTATCTTATAAAAATTGTTCACTCTATATTGTAACAAACCTCAGCTCTAAAAACTGGATCTATTTCGAGTTGGTTTTTTCTTTACTAGCAAATTTTTCAATTTTATAAGTTAGTGAAAACATCGCATAACGTCTTAAAACAATATTTTCTTCATCACGTATAGCTGCACTGGTTACAACTCTGGTTGCATTTTGATTCTGGTTTAACACATCGTACACTTTTACTTTTGCAATCATCTTTTTATCAAAAAAGCTATAAGACAAACTTGTATTCCATAAATAAAAGTCTTTTTTAAAACCATCAGCAATATTTGAATTGTAATTATAAGAAAAATCATTACCAAACATCCAGTTTTTAGGCCAATAATTAGTGGTTTGCAAATTTAATTTATGAGTAACTATGTTTGCAGAATTTATAAAATAATTAGTATAATTTGTCTTTGAAATTGGCACCGAATAACTTGAATTCATAGAAAAAAGCTCTCCAAAATCATAATTCAAATTAACCCTTGGTGTCATTTTAACCGTCCTTGCTTCAAATTCGAGACCATTGTTAAAACCTTTAGATAAATCATAATTAATATTTGCACCTAAAGTAAACTTAAGGGTATGAGCATCTTTTTTGAATGTTTTATTTCCACTTAATCCTACCCAAGTATTAAATGTACCGCTTGTATTTTTGTATGTAGTGATTCTCTTTCTATCTGCATCAAAATCAGTTGAAATTACAATTTGGTTTTCATATAAATTACTCCCAAAGTAAAAATTATAACCTGCTTTTTTTGAACTATTAAAGTTTCTAAATTGTCCATATATATTATGAGATTTATTTACAGAAACATTCTCATTACCAACAAATGTATTCAATGGATTTGACAAGTCGATAACAGGTAAAATTTGATTTGCTTCTGGAAATTCATTTCTAAAATTATAATTCAAATAAATAAACTTTGTTTTTGAAAAATTATAATCAAAATATATAATAGCATAGGGATAAGCTAACGTTCTCTTAACCTCATTATAGTTTGATAAGTAGAATGAATTTGCAGTGAAATTAGCAACCGTAGTCCCTAAAGAAAAACTCAAACTAACTTTCTTTTTATTAATCACCAATCCACCAAACACTGAATTTTCACTTAAATTTGATGAAAAAACAGAACTCAACTGATCGTTAAAATTAGTGTACGATTGTGTTAAAGCATTAAAATCAAAACTTTGTGTATCATTTTTCTTATTATTCCTCTCAAAATTATATCCTATACTTAACTGTAAAGAGTCTTTTATAGGTTCAAGATATTCTAAAGTAAAATGATAGTTTTGTTTATTATTTTTAGTTTTAAAAATTTGATTTCTAGGGTCTTCTAAAAGACTTAAATAAAATTTTGTAAATGAATTATTTACTTCATTACCTAACTCATTTGTAATATCATTATCAAAATTCAAACTTAAATTTCGTCCTTTTCTTCTAAATGATTTATTAATTGTTAACGAATTAGTAAAATTATTACTTTCATTCATACTTGTTTTACTACCATTGCTTTCATTTAGAGTTGTCCCTGTTTCATTTCTTGAAACTTCTGAATTTTTATTAGACAAATCATTTTTAGCAAGAAGAAAATTAGGATTAATAGAAATTACAAAAGTAGAATCAATCTTGTATTCAAATTCGGTTCCTAACTTATTTACAAATCTACTTTCATTTGAAACCGATTCAGATTCAGTAATAAATTTGCCGGTAGCTAAAAAATTTTCTAAACGTGTTTTATTCGTATTATTTGAATTAGAACTTGTAAAGAAATAATTTGCATTTACTGAAAAATCTTTTAATGGTTCATCTGTATAATTAATGCCTACTAAATTAGACTGCGTAATTCCTTTATTATTATCAAAATGAATATTACCTATACCCAAAACCCCCGAATCGTTATAATAAATGCTGCTCCTACCACCACCCATATTGTCGAAAATTTCGTCCATCGAAAACCCTGCGGCATTTATATTATTTGAAGAAGCTAAAACACTTATTTTTCGTTTATTCTTAAAATAATTCACTAAAGCACTACTTTCATAGCGTTCTTTTGTGCCTAAGCCTCCCATGAATTTACCAAATAAGCCTTTTTCCTTATCTTTATCGATAATTAGGTTAATACTTGCTTCATTAGACTTTGCCTTTTGTTTTGACAATTCCTCTTTTTTTGTCTTTGAATCTGTTATTTGAACTTTTTTAATCAATTCAGAGGGTAGGTTTTGAATAGCTATTTTCCCGTCTTTATCAAAAAAAGGTTTTCCGTTAACCAAAATTTTATTTATTTCTTTTCCGTTAACCGTAATCTTCCCATCTGTTCCTACTTCAACGCCTGGCAATTGTTTTAAAAGCGTTTCAACATTTGCATCAGGGCGGACTTTAAAGGAGCTAGCATTAAATTCTAAAGTATCTTTTTTTATCCTAATAGGTGGCGCTTCCGATTTTACTACAATTTCGTCTAAAACTTTTGATGCTTTTGTAATTTCTATACTCTCTAACTTTAAATTTGAGTTTAATTGTTGAAATTTCTTCTTATAATCTTCATATCCTTGATGTGAAACCCTTAAATAAAAAGCCTCTTTAATAGGTTTGAATTTAAATTCAAAAGCTCCCTTAGCATTGGTAATCGTATAATCTATTATTGAGGAGTCTTTTACTTTTGTGACATATACAGTAGCTGCTTCAAGAGCTAATTTACTTTCTGAATCAACAATTTTACCTGTTATATTTACATCTTGAGCAAATGTAAAAAATGGAATAAAGATAAGAAGTACGCGAAAATACAGATTGGGCATGATTTTTTTCGTTTTTTATTTTAAAGCACAAATAAACTCAAAATAAATTATTTTAAAAGTTTAATCAAAAAATATGACACTCTCATATAAGCAGAATTACCTACATACGCTAAAATAGAGCACAATTTGCAAATTTGACATAATTTGTGTTAAATGGTATAAAACGATTTTAAAAAATATTTCGTTTATTACTAAAAAAAAGGTCCCATTTTTTAGGGACAGCTTTCTTTTTATTATTATATATTTTTTAAATATTCTGTATATTCCTTTTCAATGCGTTCTTGATGAGAAGGATGCGCAATTTTTACCATTTCACCTACACGTTGTTTGAGTGTTTTTCCATATAGGTCAGCTATACCATTTTCTGTAATAATATACTGCACATGTGAACGAGTAGTCACTACACCAGCTCCTTGTTTTAAGAAGGGAACAATTCTACTCTCACCTTTTTTCGTAATAGAGGGTAAAGCAATAATTGCTTTTCCTTTTTCGCTAAGTGAAGCCCCACGAATAAAATCCATTTGTCCGCCCACTCCCGAGTACATTTTCATTCCTATAGAATCAGCACAAACTTGCCCTGTTAAATCCACCTCAATAGCTGAATTAATAGCCACCATTCTTTTGTTTTTTCGTATTCTAGCCGTGTCATTTACAAATGAAGATTCTTTCATTTCAATAAAAGGATTGTCATTTACAAAATCGTACAATCGTTGAGAACCTATTAAAAAAGTAGCCAATACTCTTCCTTGTAATATCCCTTTATAATTACAGTTAATAATATCTTTTTCAATCAAGTCAATTACCCCATCACTAAACATTTCAGTATGTAATCCTAAATCTTTATGATTCGTAAGTTTAGATAATACAGCATTAGGTATAGAACCAATGCCCATTTGTAAGGTACTTTTGTTTTCTATTAAACTAGCTACATAACTTCCTATTTTTTCTTCTTCAGCAGAAATAGGAGCTATCTCATGACCAAATATAGGATGATTAACCTCTACCATATAATCTATTTCGGTTTCGTGTAGGATTCCGTCTCCAAAAGTTCTTGGCATTTGAGGATTTACCTGAGCAATAACAATTTTAGCATTTTCTATAGCTGCTAAACTGGCTTCCACAGAGGTACCCAACGAGCAATAACCATGTTTGTCTGGTGGTGATACGTGAATAAAAACAACATCTAATAGAACCACTTTTTTTCGAAACAAATTAGGTAATTCACTTAAAAAAACAGGGGTATAAGAACCATTTCCCTCCTTTAGAGTATGACGCACATTGGCTCCTATAAAAAAAGAGTTAACATGAAAACTATTTGCTAAAGCAGGATCTGCATAAGGAGCTTCCCCTTCTGTATGCAAATGGCAAATTTCTACATTTTTTAACTCCGATGCCCTATCCGTTAAAGCCCTAGTTAATATACTGGGAGCAGCTGCAGCCGCTTGTATATAAACTCGATCACCAGATTTGACCACTTTTACAGCTTCCGCTGCTGATACATATTTACTCATAACCTAAAATTTTATCCCAAATTTAAGTGTTTACTAAGTATCGTAATATGATAAATCTCATGCTTAAAAATAGAGTGTTTATTAAAACTATTATTGTATTTTTGCAAACTTACTTTTAAGAAATGAGTAAAATAATATTAAAAACACGCGAGCAGATAGAATTAATGCGCGAAAGTGCTTTAGTTGTATCCAAAACTTTAGGGATGTTAGCTTCAGAAATCAAGCCTGGAGTAAGTACCCTATATTTAGATAAATTAGCTGAAAATTTTATTCGTGATCACGGAGCAACACCTGCTTTCTTAGGTATGTACGGTTTTCCTAACTCACTATGTATGAGTCCTAATTCGCAGGTAGTTCATGGAATTCCAACGGATAAACCGTTAGAAGAGGGCGATATTATTTCAGTAGATTGTGGAGCCTTAAAAAATGGGTTTTATGGAGATCATGCCTATACTTTTGAAGTAGGAGAGGTGGATCTAGCCACTAAAATGCTTTTAAAAACCACAAAAGAATCACTATATATTGGTATTCGTGAATTAAAAACAGGAAACAGAACAGAAGACGTTGGTCATGCAATCCAAAAATATTGTGAAAGTCATGGTTATGGTGTCGTTCGTGAACTGGTAGGGCACGGTATAGGGCAAACAATGCACGAAGCACCCGAAATGCCTAATTATGGTAAAAAAGGACGTGGAAAATTATTGGAAGAAGGCTTAGTAGTAGCAATTGAACCAATGATTAATATGGGAACTAAAAATATCAAGCAACATAAAGACGGCTGGACCATTACCACTGCTGATGGAAAACCTTCTGCCCATTTTGAGCACGATGTAGCCATAATTGATGGAAAACCAGAACTCCTTTCAACCTTTGCATACATTTATCAAGCGTTAGGCATACAAAGTAATGAAGAGGATGAATTTAGAGCTAATAAATTAGTATTTTGATAATCCTTCAATAGAAAGTCCGGATATAATCATAGATGGAATTACCTTAATAGCTGGACAAAATGATTCTAGTAAAAGTATTGTAAGTAAAGTTACGTACTCAATAATAAAAGGATTTAATCAAAATAAAAATTCTTTTGACGAGGAATTTATGAATAGCAACACATTATTATCAAGAAAATAGTAAAAGAAATTAATAAATTCGATAGCACTTCGTTGAAAGTATCCCAAACAAAATCAATAGATAAAAGTTAGATAGAATTGGTTAGTTTTTTTGATAATTTAGAACTTGATACTGATATTAAGAAAAATATTTCTACAAAAATATTTTTCCTAGAAGATTATTAACACAAAGAAACCAATATCATTCTTAAAAAAACAACTAATTTTTATTTTGAAGAAAAAATAATCATGAATTAAGTTCGGAAACTATTGATGTAAATAATCAACCTAGTAAAATATATGGATTCATTTCTAATGCCTTTCACATATTAAACAAAATAAAATATGAGGTTCAATAAAAAATAAAATTTATATTAGATGAGATTATTCTTGGTAAAGGGATTTAAGAGGTAAGTTTTAATAAACAATATTAAGACCATACTCGTTTTGTAAAATATCTCGTTGAATAAAAAAATGTTATAAATTGGATAACTTTATCTCTTAACAATAGCAAAGTTGACCCTTTAGATCTTAAAGAAAGTAATATTTTTTTATTGAATTTAAAGATGAAAAGGTTACAATCTGACCCATAATTGAAAAAAAATGGAAGTTGTTTCTGAAATTTTTCAAACAATCAACAAAAGACTAAACATATATTTAAAAAATAGTGTCTAAACTAATGATTTTTATGAAAGAAAAATAACATTCATACTTGTTCTTAGTTCAAAAAAATGATACCACGATTTTAAATTACCATAAAACAAAAAATGAAAAAAATATTTAAATTCTTTTTAAATGTAATCCCAAGACCAATTCTGATAAGAATTAGTTTTATAGTACGCCCCATATTAGCATTTGTATTAAAAGGAAACCAATTTACAGATCCTATAGACGGAAAAAGTTTCAGAATGTTTCTTCCCTATGGTTATGGTAATCAAAGGAATAATGTTCTTTCACCCAGTACACTTTCATTAGAAAGACACCGTTTGTTGTGGTTATATCTTCAAAATGAAACTGATTTTTTTATAGCTAAGAATAAAAAAAAAGTATTGCATTTTGCTCCAGAACAAGAGTTCTATAAACGGTTTAAAAAACAAATGAATATAGAATATGTTACTACCGATTTATTTTCACCATTAGCTGATGTAAAAGCAGATATATGCAATCTTCCGTTTGAAGATAATTCGTATGACATTATTTTTTGTAATCATGTTTTAGAACATATTCCAGATGACACAAAAGCCATGCAAGAATTATATCGTGTACTTAAACCAGGAGGAATGGGAATTTTTCAGATTCCACAGGATTATTCACGACAAACTACCTTTGCTGATGATACAATAACAGATCCAAAAGAACGTGCAAAAATATTCGGACAATATGATCATGTGCGTGTATATGGACTAGATTATTTTGATAAATTAAGAAGTATAGGTTTTACCGTTAAAGAAGTAGATTATACAAAAATATTGGGAGACTCATTGATTCAAAAATATTGTTTAGCAAAAGGCGAAATTATTCCCGTTTGTTTTAAATAAAAGAAAAATAAATTATCTAAAAGGAGGAGTTTTATTAAAAATGATGAAATTCCTCCTTTTTAAATGAAAAAATAATACCAATTATAAAAATTTAAAAAAATGTCTTTTTCATTAGCACTCGATTTATCATGGAATGAAGTAGAAGAACGTTGGGTTCCCTTTTTGTATTTAATCAATACAAACCAACTCCCTTTGTATGTTTTTAAAACAGCTAATGAAGAAACTTTAAAAAGTATTTCAAAAGAATTAAGTGAGGAAGAAAAAAAAATATGGATTTTAGTAATTGATTTGAAAACAGAAAATATTCTTAAAAAATTTACAAAGAATAAAAAAATAACTTCATTAAAATTACTAAAAGAAGATAAAACTATCAAAAAACTTTTACAAGAGTACTTAAATAGAAAAATAGAAGCTATTCTAAAGGCTATTCAGGATTTAGAACTCCCTTTTAGTGTAAACTTAAATTCAAAAAAAGAATTTTATATTAATCAGGTACATTTTGCCAATAAAACAATACCTGCTCAATTACATTTTACTAAAAATGAAGAAGGAATTATTTATACACTTACTCTTGTTGATAATGAAAAAACAATATACCCAAACCAACATGACATAAAAATACTTACCCAGTTTCCTTGTTGGATTGTTTTAGACAAACATCTAGTTTCAATCTCTGATATAGACGGATTGAAGTTAAAGCCATTTTTAAAAAACCAATCGGTACAT
The DNA here is from genome assembly GCF_052828645.1 of Flavobacterium sp. TN-1. Taxonomy (NCBI): domain Bacteria; kingdom Pseudomonadati; phylum Bacteroidota; class Flavobacteriia; order Flavobacteriales; family Flavobacteriaceae; genus Flavobacterium; species Flavobacterium sp. TN-1. The sequence goes on along the minus strand of NZ_CM128253.1, from coordinate 373,025 downwards.
ATTCCTAAACGAATGGAAACCGAGTATTTCAAAAAATTCATTTATGATATTATAAGAAAAGTAACCATAAAAACAGAAGGTTTTGAAATTCAGACTTTTGATGAGATAGTTGCTTATAGTATAAAAGGAAGTCATGATTTTTTAAACAAACAATTTTTTATTCAGATTCTTTTTGATTACAAAGGATATTCTTTTTTATCCAATACGAATAAAAAACAGCATTCCTTTATAGAATTTGAAGAAGACAATACCGTAAAAGTACTTCAGTACAAAAGAAATCCTTCAAAAGAATTAGCAATAGAAAAAAAACTAATTGATTTTGGATTTGAAAAAAATAGAGAAGGAAACTTTTACTTGTCTAATTCCTCTGCCGAATTAGATAGTATAGAATTTATTTTGAAACAAAAAGAAAATTTACAAGCACTAGGCTTTCTTTTAGATCCATTTTTAATTGATCATAAAAAAATTCAAACCAATAAAACAACACTTTCTTTACAAAGTACTGAGCAAGCTGATTGGTTTGATTTGAAGATGACAATTTCCTGTGGAAACTATAATTTTCCTTTTTTAGATATTGTATCCAATATTAAAAATGGAAACCAATGGTTTTTACTTCCAGATGATACCTATTTTATCATTCCTCAAGAATGGATGAAACACTATAGTGTACTAGCTCAATTTGGGACAAAGGGAACAGATGGAGGAATTAGTTTACCCAAAAGTCATTTCCAGAATTTAAATTTAGAAAACGTTATTTTAGAAACAGAAAAGGATGTAAAACAAACCTTGATTTACGAGCATTCAGACTCGTTAAAAGCCACTCTAAGACCTTATCAAATCCAAGGAGTACAATGGCTTTTAAATCATTATATAAACGGAGTAGGAGCTTGTCTAGCTGATGATATGGGATTGGGTAAAACCTTACAAACATTAGCTTTGCTTATTGCAGTGCAAGAAAATAAACGATTACAAGAATCAGTTGTAACCTCTGAAATAGATCTATTTGCGGAGTCAAAAATAGAAGAAGAGCCATTAAGAGCATTAATTGTAGTGCCTTCTTCATTAGTATTCAACTGGTATAATGAAGCTAAAAAATTTGCACCCCATTTCAAATGTATAAAATACATAGGAACAGATAGAAAGATATTGGGGAAAAAGTTAAATCGTTACGATCTTATATTTACCAGCTTCTCTATATTAAGTAGAGACAACGTATCATTACAAAAAATTCCTTTTCATTATTTAATCGTAGATGAAAGTCAACAAATAAAAAACCGAAATTCTAAAATATTCAAAGCCTTAACAACCTTACAAGTAGAACATAGAATTTCGTTAAGTGGTACACCTATTGAAAATTCATTAGCAGATTTATGGTCACAAATGCAATTTATAAATCCAGCCATATTAGGAGAGTTCCCTTTCTTTGATCAATATTTTAAAAAGCCAATTGAAAAATATAAAGATGAAAGTAAAATAGAAGAACTAAAAAATATCATAAATCCCTATATTCTAAGAAGAACCAAGACAGAAGTGCTAAAAGATCTTCCCGATTTAATAGAACAAGTAGTATACTGTCAAATGGATGAAGAACAAGAAAAACAATACGAAGAAGAAAAATCCAAAGCTCGTAACTACCTCCTTAAATTAGAAGATTCATCTTCTATGATACATATATTAAATGTACTAATGAAACTACGTCAATGGAGTAATCATCCTAAGTTAGTTGATCCCAGTCTAACAATGGCATCGGGTAAGTTTTATGATGTAACTGGATATTTAGATACTTTGGCAAAAGCAAAGAATAAAACCTTAATATTTAGCTCGTTTGTAAGTCATTTAGCTATTTATGAAGATTGGTGTGTTCAAAATAATATTCGTTTTTGTTCATTAACAGGCACTACATCCGTAGAACAAAGAGAAAATAACGTAAGACAATTTCAAACAGATGATGAAATCATATTCTTTTTTATTTCTTTAAAAGCAGGAGGAGTAGGACTTAATTTAACAAAAGCTTCTTATATTATTTTATTAGATCCTTGGTGGAATCCTTTTGCAGAAAAACAAGCCATAGCAAGAGCTCATAGAATCGGACAAGAAAATAAAGTAAATGTGGTTCGTTTTATCACACAAAATACAATCGAAGAAAAAATATTGCAATTACAACAAAATAAAAAAGAATTATCCGACAGTATTATTGATGAAAGTGTTATTCCTGAATCAATAACCGAAAATTTAGCATATTTCTTGCAATAAATTGAACAATAATAGGTTTAAAGTAGTAATTTAGTTTTCAATATGCTAATTAATGTAGTTTTAACTAAGTCATAAACTATGAAATCAATTTACATCTTAATACTCGTACTTTTTAGTCATTATGCTTGGTGTCAATTAGTTGAAAATGCCGCGCCATTTAATATTAAAACCATTGCATTTAAACAAAGTAATCATGTAGTATTTCCTTTTTTTGAATTAGGAGACGAATTTGAATTTAGTTTTGATGATTTATATGGAAATGAGGAGGACTATTATTTTAGCTTAACCCACTGTAATTATGATTGGAACACATCTGATCTAACTAGAAACGAATATTTAACAGGGAATGATAATCAACGAATTCAAGATTATCAAAATTCTTTTAATACCCTGCAAGGTTATTCACATTACCGTTTGAATTTTCCGAATAATTTTTGTCAAATTACAAAAAGTGGAAATTATATACTGTCTATTCTAAATAAAAATAAAGAAATAATCTTTTCAAGAAAGTTTATAATTTATGAAAAAAGAGTAGAAGTACCCATTCAAATCAAACGCTCCAGAACTCTAAATGATATAGCAGAAAAACACAATGTTGAATTTGCTATAAAATCTAAAAACATCCTTTTTCAAAATCCATTACAAAATATAAAAATTGCACTCTTTCAAAATGGACGATGGAATACAGCTAAGTATAATATAAAACCACAATATACGATTGGTAATGATTTGATCTATCGTTATAATACTGAAACACAATTTTGGGCAGGAAATGAATATTATTATTACGATAATAAAGACATAAAAACACCTACTAACAATATAGCAAGAGTAGATTCAAATTCAGGTCTGTATAAAACCTTGTTATATTCCAATGAAGTTAGAAAAGGCAAAGGATATACCTTTTTTCCAGATATTAATGGAATTTTTCAGAATAGAAACATTTTTGCACGAGACAATAATGATGTAGAAACAGATTATACGTGGGTTTATTTTTCCTTATTTGCACCCAATTATCTAAAAGATGTCACTATTTATGTAACAGGTCTATTTAATAATTATCAAATGACAGATGAAAATAAAATGGATTATAATGTAAGTAAAGGAATCTATGAAAAAGCCATTATGATTAAACAAGGATTTATAAACTACAATTATACTTTAGTAAATACAAAAAATCAAATAGATCATCAGAACGCCATTGACGGAAATTATTATCAAACAGAAAATAAATATCAAGCTTTTGTGTATTATCGAGCTAACGGAGAACGTTTTGATCGCATAATAGGAGTAGGAGAAGCAAGTTCACAAAATATTACCAATTAAATTTAACAAATATTAAAAATAAAAATAGCTTTATTTTTCGTTAAATTTGTACTTACAACAAAAGGCAAAATGGTTACTCAAGTTACAAAAGGAATCAAAATTTCGGTAGAGACAATTTTTGAAGGGACTTACTTTAAAAACCAGTCCGTGCATTTTGCATTTTCATATCATATTACCATTGAAAATCATAGTAAAGATCAAGTGCAACTTCTATCACGTCATTGGGACATATATGATGCACTCAACTATCATGAAACCGTAGAAGGAGAAGGAGTAGTTGGAGAAAAGCCCATCCTGAAATCAGGAGAAAAGTATACCTATAGTTCAGGTTGTTTGCTTTCTTCTCCACATGGGAGCATGACAGGGTATTTTACAATGATTAATTTTGCTACTACAAAAAAATTTAATGTTGTAATACCTATCTTTTATCTAAATGCTCCTTTTGCATTAAGTTAGTTCTTTACAACTTAATTGTATAAAATTTAAAAAAAAAGGTATAAGATGCCTTTTTTAAAAGGCATTTTGTATTTTTGTTAGTATTAAATAAAATGAACGTATAATTTAAATAATAACAATACAATGCTTAAAGGATTTTTTAACGTACCAAAAGCGGTTAATGAACCCGTAAAATCGTACGCTCCAAATTCTCCAGAGAGAGCCGCAGTATTAGCAGCTTATCAAGAAATGTGGAATTCAAAAGTAGATGTTCCTCTATATATTGGTAGTGAAGAAATTCGTACAGGGAATACACGTAATATGACTCCACCACATGATCATCAACATGTAGTAGGAACCTATCATTTAGCAGAGAAAGAACATGTACAAAAAGCCATAGCAAATGCTTTAGAAAGTCGTACAAAATGGGCTAACATGGCGTGGGAGCAAAGAGCAGCTATCTTTTTAAAAGCAGCTGAATTGATTGCAGGATCTTATCGTGCAAAAATTAATGCAGCCACTATGATTGCGCAATCTAAAACAATTCATCAAGCTGAAATTGATGCCGCTTGTGAATTAATAGATTTCTTGCGTTATAATGTAGAATTTATGGTGCAAATCTATAAAGACCAACCCGCTTCTGATTCGTCTGTGTGGAACCGAGTAGAGTATCGTCCGTTAGAAGGTTTTGTATATGCAATTACCCCTTTTAACTTTACAGCTATTGCGGCTAATTTGCCTGCAAGTGCAGCTTTAATGGGAAATGTAGTAGTTTGGAAACCATCAGATAGCCAAGTTTTTTCAGCAAAAATAATCATTGATGTTTTTAAAGAAGCAGGTGTTCCAGATGGTGTAATCAATGTCGTTTTTGGTGATCCTGTAATGGTAACAGACACAATATTAGCCTCTCCTGATTTTGCGGGTATTCACTATACAGGTTCTACGTTTATCTTTAAAGAATTATGGAAGAAAATCGGAGAAAACATCCATACCTATAAAACATATCCTAGAATTGTAGGAGAAACTGGAGGTAAAGATTTTGTTCTAGCACATCCTACAGCTAGTGTAAAACAAGTAGTAGCTAATACATTACGTGGTGCTTTTGAATTTCAAGGACAAAAGTGTTCAGCCGCTTCAAGAGCCTATTTTCCAGCTTCTTTATGGCCTGCTATCAAAGAAGAAATGGGCAAAGAATTAGCAACATTCAAGCAAGGTTCGCCAGAAGATTTCTCCAACTTTGTAACAGCAGTTATTCATGAAGGATCATTTGATAAATTAGCTAAATATATTGACCAAGCTAAGACCGATGCCGATGCCGAAGTTATTTTTGGAGGAGGGTATGATAAATCAAAAGGATATTTTGTAGAACCAACCGTAATCTTAACAACTAATCCAAAATACGCAACTATGGAAACCGAATTATTTGGTCCCGTGTTGACTATTTATGTATATGAAGATGGCGCTTGGACAGATACTTTAAAATTAATAGATACTACCTCAGAATATGCGTTAACAGGTGCCGTTTTTAGTGGCTGTCGTTATGCCATTGAAGAAGCTACAATAGCGTTGCAAAACTGTGCGGGTAACTTCTATATTAATGATAAACCAACAGGAGCAGTAGTAGGAATGCAACCATTTGGAGGAGCTAGAGCTTCTGGAACTAATGATAAAGCAGGCTCTGCACAAAACTTATTACGTTGGGTTTCTCCTAGAACAATCAAAGAAACCTTCGTAACACCAATAGATTATAGATATCCTTTCTTAGGATAATCAAATATAAAAAGTCATTCTAAAAAAAGAGGACAAACTTATTATTTCGACCTAAAGGAGAAATTACATAGTACTGATAATGTGTTTCTCCTACCGTCGAAGTTACAAACTATGTCCTGAGCTACTCTTTTATATTTTTAACAACAGTATCAAACGATGTGAATCATCATAAAAATAATAAAAAAGAAGAAAAATTTTATAAAAATATACGAAGTCTACGATTGATTATTAGTAATTCTTGTTAAATAATTTTCTTGTTTCAAAAGCGGTAAAATTATATTATGCCATCTCATCTGTTTTTAATTAATAATCTTAATATTTGTTATAACTGTAATTTATTGGAATGAAAAAGAATAACTCAGGTATTACATAAGTGAACTTATATTTTGTAGCAATTTTTAAGAAATTTTAATTAACACTAGTTTAATAACTAAGGTCTTGTTGGTAGAGAAGTACAAAAATTAAAATTTATAAAAAAAGGGGTATAACCCCCAAAATATATATCATCTGAAAAATTTATATCGGCAAATACACCACCTTTTTGGTTTCAAAAAAATCTTCCGAAAAAAAATCTGATATGTTGTATTGAATTGATTCAGGAAAGTCTTGTAACTCTTCACTTAAATCACCTCCTTTTAAGTATAAAATTCCATTAGCTCTGTCAGGATGACTATTGTTTTTCTTAGTTTTTCCTTTTACCCATTCCACAAAATCAGGCATATTGGTTACCGCACGACTTACAATAAAATCAAATTTATCGTTAACAGTATGCGCTCTTTTTTGTTCAGCCTTTACGTTTTTTAGTCCAATACCTTCTGCAACCGCATTTACTACTTTTATTTTTTTAGCAATTACATCAATTAAATAAAATTGTGTTTCAGGGAACAAAATAGCCAAAGGGATTCCTGGAAATCCTCCGCCTGTTCCAACATCCATAATCTTACTTCCTGCTTTAAATTCTTGAATTTTGGCAATTGCCATAGAATGCAAAATATGTTTTTCATACAGTTCATCAATATCTTTTCTAGAAATTACATTAATTTTAGAGTTCCAATCTTTGTATAATGCCTCTAATGCTCGGAATTGACTAATTTGTGTTTCAGATAAGTCAGGGAAATATGTGAGGATTTGCTCCATTTTTATTTTTTTTACAAAATTAAACAATTTACGGTTTAAAAATTCTCTCTTTTCGTTATCAATTCAATTTATTAATAATTAAATTTGAAAACATTTTTAATAATTATGCAGACAAAAGAACCTATTTTCTCAAGAACTGATTCGATGAAGTTCTTTAGAACCTTAAACACAAGAGTTAATAACTACTTTAAGGAAAATAATATACAAAAAACAGGAAACTGGAAACTTTATTTAAAAACAATTATCATGTTTTCTATTTTCTTAACACCCTATTTCTTTTTAATTGGTATGGAAATGCCTTTTTGGATTTACCTATTATTAAATATAGTTATTGGTATAGGAATGGCAGGGGTAGGAATGAATGTAATGCACGATGGTAATCACGGCTCCTATTCCTCTAAACAATGGTTGAACAAAATAATGGGAGGAAGCATTTATATTTTGGCAGGAAATGTATACAATTGGCAAGTTCAGCACAATGTATTACATCATACCTATACTAATATTCCAGGTCATGATGAGGATTTAGAAGCAGGACGTATTTTGCGTTTTAGTAAGCAAGCAAAATGGCACCGTTTTCATAAATTTCAACATTATTACTCCATTTTTCTTTATGGTTTGTTAACGTTTAATTGGGCTATAACAACAGACTTTCTTCAGATGAAACGTTATTTAAAACGTAAATTATCTTATGGTGAATTTATAAATCCAGCTATTCGTTGGACGACCCTAATCATTACTAAAATTATTTATTTTTCTATTTGGTTGGTCATTCCTATGGTTTTAGGGATTACTTGGTGGAAAGTAGTTTTAGGTTTTGTGGTTATGCACTATACGGCTGGATTAATCTTAAGTGTTATCTTTCAATTAGCTCACGTAATAGAAGACACAGAAACACCTGTACCCAATGTAGAAGGTGAGATGGAAAATACTTGGGCCATCCATCAGTTGTTTACAACTGTTAATTTCGCGCCTAAAAACTGGTTAATAAATTGGTATACAGGTGGTTTGAATCATCAAATAGAACACCATATATTCCCACATATAAGCCATATTCACTATAATAAAATTGCAGAAATAGTAAAACAAACAGCCAAAGAATGTAATTTACCATATTATGAGTATAAAACAACTAGAGCAGCCATTATTTCTCATTTTAGACATTTAAAAGAATTAGGACAAAAACCTCAATTAGCATAAAAAATCTTAGCCTTTAGTTATCAGTTCAAAATGATTGGTAAATAGTTAAGAAAAATAAGAATTGATAATTACATAATATATCAACACAATGAACAACATTTTATCAGAAAGAATTAATAGCCTAGCTGTTTCACAAACTTTAGCAATGGCTGCTTTAGCAAGAGAATTAAAAGCACAAGGTAAAGATATTATCAGTTTAAGCTTAGGTGAACCGGATTTTAATACACCTGATTTTATAAAGGAAGCAGCAAAACAAGCTATTGATGATAATTTTTCAGCATACCCACCAGTAGAGGGATATTTAGATCTAAAAGAAGCTATATGCGCTAAATTTAAAAGAGACAATAATTTACACTATACACCTGCTCAAATTGTAGTTTCTACAGGAGCTAAACAATCATTATACAACATTGCTCAAGTAATGCTAAACGATGGAGATGAGGTCGTTTTGCCAGCTCCTTACTGGGTATCTTATTTTGAAATAATCAAACTTTCTGGAGGTACACCTATAGAAGTACCTACGTCAGTAACCTCTAATTTTAAAATAACTCCAGCTCAACTAGAAGCCGCTATTACCCCTAAAACGAAAATGATGTGGTTTAGTTCACCTTGTAACCCTTCAGGTTCTGTTTACAGTAAAGAAGAATTAGAAGCATTGGCAGAAGTATTAAAAAAATATCCTAATATTTACGTAGTTTCAGATGAAATTTACGAACATATTAATTATACAGGCAACTATTATAGTATAGGTTCTATTCCAGGGATGGAAAATAATGTTATTACGGTAAATGGAGTAGCAAAAGCATTTGCCATGACAGGATGGAGAATGGGGTACATTGGAGCACCCGAATTTATTGCTAAAGCATGTACAAAAATGCAAGGGCAAGTTACTAGTGGAGCTAATACCATAGCACAGCGCGCAACAAAAGCCGCTGTAGAAGCTAATCCCGAAGCTATCAAATATATGGTAGACTCTTTCGAAAAAAGAAGAGGAATTGTATATCAACTATTATCAGAAATTCCAGGATTTAAACTTACAATGCCAGAAGGTGCTTTTTATTTCTTTCCAGATGTTTCTGAATATTTCGGAAAAACCCTAAGAGGAAAAGAAATAAAAGATGCTAATGATTTTGCTATGTATTTATTAGCAGAAGCTAACGTAGCTACCGTAACAGGAGATGCTTTTGGGAATCCAAACTGTATTCGTTTATCTTACGCTACCAGTGAAGAACTCTTAAGAGAAGCAATTAAACGAATAAAAGAAGCTCTAGTTTAAATAAAATAAAAAAGAGTCTGTCCTAAAATATTCAATAGTTAATTAGTCACATGAGCATCATTAATATGATGTAATCGGTTTTGATAAAATACATTGTTTGATCCTACGTTTGGTTAGATAGAAGTAAATCAATAGGATAAATGAAAAAAATGAAATATTTTAAGACAGCCTCTATACTATCTATCCATTTTGAGTTTATTCAGTTTACCTAGAATATAAGATAAAAAAGAAGAATTATGATCCAAATCCTGTTCTATGAACTATTTTGTTACTTCTATGGTAAGGAGATATAACCTCTCAATATTGAGGTGATTTGCTTTTTCTATCCATTCTTTCATCATTTTTCTAATTGGTAAAAGTAAAGCACAAGACGAAGTAAGATAACATAGTTGTTTTGGGGTAAAAAAGGCAATCTCTATATTGTTTTATGAAAAATAGGACAATATGTAAAACAAATTATATAGGCACTAATGAAAAAATCATTCTAAAATAGACGGATAATTTTTAAGTGCTTTTTCTAGAATAAATTTTATTTTTTTTCTCAAACTCTCTGGTTTTAAAACTATTATGCTAGAGCCAAAACCCAAAATAATACGTTCTAATTCAAAATTTTCTTTTAAAAATAAGTTAATGATGATACTGCCATCTTCATTTTGCTGTATTAATCGTTGCGTATTATGAATAGGTTTCGTCATAACATACGGTGCGTTATAGGCATCTATCCAAAGTTGTATCACGCGGGTTTGTATTCCTTCATTCATAGTGACACCCACAATGTTTTTGTAATACATATCAGCATCAAAAGAGTTGCTTAAATAAGGAACTTTAAAATCATAATCAATTTTGATGATCCTATCTAAAGCTAAATTTGAAATAGGTTGATTGTTTTTCTTTTTACCAATTACAAACCAACGGTTGTTAAATTCCTTTAAAATGAAAGGGTGAAAGATAAATGTTTGAGCTTCTCTGGATTTAAATGATTTATAGGTAATAATTAAAACCACTTTTTTTAGAATAGCTTGGTATATTTCATCCAAAAAATACAAGCCTTTTAAATTTTCATTCTTATCGAAATGAATAATAGGTTGTGTATGTGTTTTTTCAGCATAAATTTTGTCTTCAAGACGTTGCAATATATCCGATACATCATTAAATAAAGAAAAGTCTTTAAATTGTTTTAGCATTGAAACAGTTTCTGTTAACACATTAATATCGTTTTCAGTCAAAGGAATATTTGTAATACTAAAATCTTCATCGGCATAGCGATAATATTTCTTATCATATACTTCAATAGGTGCATTATATCCAAGCTTTTCACTTCGCATCATTTGAATATCTAATTGTATGGTTCTTTTACTTACAGGATTTTCTTTTCCTTCATATTCATATAAAGCTTGGGAACAAGCTTCAATTAAATCCTCCAAAGTCCAAGTGCGATATTTGTTTTGTAAACATTTGTCAATGGTTTTGTATCGAATAAGAGCGTTTTTATTTTGAGCCATTTTTTGTATTTAATCTTTAGTTATCAAAGCAGTCCAATTTCTCTTTTAATATTTTCTCTTGCTTGTTTTTCATATTGCGTTCGGAAGGGTTCTGTTTGATAAATAGCTTCTTTGTCTAAGAAATGCAGTAAGGCTTTTTTTCGACCAGGATTATACATAAAGTTAGGATAAATTCGGTATTCTTTTCTTATTTGCTCGCAATAATTCTTATAAATTTTCCAATCTTTACCCAGTATTTGTAAATCAAAATCAACGAGCCATTTTTCATCGTTGGTCGTAGCATTATGAGTTTGCGTGCACAAAATAAGATTGTAAATTATATTTAAATCAATTTCTTTAGATTTTTTAAATTCTTTAAAAATTAGTTGAGCACTTTTTAACTCATTATCTTTTCGAGTACTGACATAAATTACATCGTGATAATAAATGCCAAGAAGTACTTCAATAGGATTTTCTAACTGATTTTTGTACTCCAACCAATTTTTTGTCATAGCTTCAATATGTATCCAATTATGATAGTAACGATTTTTTTTAGAATAATTTTTATCTACTAATTCCCATCTTGTGTTAATTTCCAAGTGATTAAAATTAAGTGAAGAAAGAGTTTCTATAAATAGGTTTCGGATATTCATCAGAATCATTTTCTCAAAAATAAAAAAAAAAATAACTACGTAAAATAACTGCGTAGTTAATTTTGAATCTTTGTTTATCAAAATCAAAAACCCGATGATATAAGAAAAATTGTTGAGTTAAAAAAGAAAAAATGACCTTGTAGCTTAAAAGGAAAAGCCTATAGAAAAATTAACGCACTATAGAGTTTACGGATATTCCGGTTAGACCTGCGCGGACTAATGGGTAGAATTTACAGAAGCACCGAAATTGTTAGGGAAAGTAGGGAAGCGTATTTAGAGCCGTAATGCCCGAGAGGGAATGTGAGTTCGAATCTCACCAAGGTTACAGATAAAAAAAATGAAATAGTGGAGACTAGTAAAATAAACGGAAATGATTTACTTAAATTAGGATACCAGTCAGGTCCAACTTTAGGAGTTGCTCTAAAGATAAATAAAAAGAGATTAGGGTTTACACATGAAGAAATGATTGAAAAATATAAAAAGGTTTTAGAGGCACCAGAAAATTATTTAGACGATAAAAACTTTAGCAAATTAGCTTCTGCTTTAATCGAACAAATGAATGAAAAGCCTGAAGATTTTATTACCCTAAATTCTAATCCAAATGCCTTTGCGCTTTATGGAGAAAAACATATAGAGGACGGAGCAAAGCAACAAATGGAAATCGCTATGAAGCTTCCTGTTACTGTGGCTGGTGCCTTAATGCCTGATGCGCATAAAGGTTACGGATTGCCAATAGGTGGAGTGCTAGCTACAAAAAACGCAATTATTCCTTATGGAGTAGGAGTCGATATAGGTTGTAGAATGGCATTGTCTATTTATGATATTCCTGAATGGTATTATTATGAAAATGAAGCAAAATTTAAAAGAGAATTAATTGCTCATTCTAAATTTGGTGCGGGTCACGGTTATCATGGTCAATATAAGAGTGATCATTTGGTTTTAGAGAACAAAGCTTTTAATGAAAATGTTTTTCTAAATACTCTCAAAGATAAAGCATGGTCTCAATTAGGAACCTCGGGAGGTGGTAATCATTTTGTCGAGTTTGGAATAATAGAATTTGAAAAAGAAGACCTTGATTTAAAAATTCCAAAAGGGAAATACGTTGCCTTACTGACACATTCAGGATCAAGAGGTTTTGGAGCAACTATTGCAGGTCATTACACCAAAATAGCAAAACAAGTATGTAAACTGCCACATGAAGCTCAAAATTTAGCTTATTTAGATTTAAATTCTGAATTAGGTCAAGAATATTGGATTGCTATGAATTTAGCTGGTGATTACGCATCAGCTTGCCATGAAATTATACATGATAAAATGAAAAAAGCGTTAGGAGCAGTTACTTTAGCAAAAATTGAAAATCATCATAATTTTGCTTGGAAAGAAATTTATAACGGAGAAGAAGTTATTGTTCATCGAAAAGGAGCAACACCAGCTGAAAAAAATGTGATGGGAATTATTCCAGGAAGCATGACAGCACCAGGATTTTTGGTTAGAGGAAAAGGAGAAGAAAAAGCTATTAATTCGGCATCTCATGGTGCAGGAAGACAAATGAGTCGAACCCAAGCCATTAAAAATATTACAAGAAATGATATGCAAACCATTTTAAAAGATCATGGTGTAACCCTTATTGGAGCAGGATTAGATGAAGCACCTATGGCGTATAAAGATATTCATCAAGTAATGGTATCACAACAAGATTTAGTAGATGTGGTTGCAAAATTTGTGCCTAAAATGGTTCGTATGGCTGATGATGGGAGTAAAGAAGATTAGAAAATAAGATTAACTTGTTTTTCTGAAGTAAATTTATACACTTGATTTAAGTCGGAGCAATAAGCTATATGACATCCTTGTATGAATTAAAAACAACGTTTTATATCATATCAAAAATGATAACTTAAAACTTTGCATCATCATCATGCTACAAAGAGAAATTTTACCTTTGAAATTTTTTATTTATAACGGTATAAATGTTGTAATCAAAAACGTTCTTTTAATCTACATTTATATTCAACGTCATTTTACTATATTTTTTCTTAAGATATAGTCTAAAAAAACTTTTTATTTATAAAAAATGCTGTGAAATAGAATAAATTTACGCAGTATTTTTTAAATTAAAAAACTTATAAATATTTTTATAACAAAAACTTGTTTTTATAAAACAAGTTTACTATATTTGACTTAATCATATTTCCATAAATGGTTATTATTATTAAAAACAAAATATGTTATGAAAGCACAAAAACCAAACGATCCTACTCAAATTGGTTATTACCTAACAAAACCCACCCCCAAATCATTTTTTAACCTACTCTATACCTTTATAGGTATATCCTTATGTATTTCTTAATTTTTTAAATATTTATAATTATGTCATTTAAAGCAAAATTAGCAGTAGCAGGAAAAGAGTACACAGTATTAAATGTAAACTACGGTTTATTTCAAGAAACAGACGCAACGGGTAGACCTTCTACTGTAACTAGAGGAGGAAAAATTGAATTAACAATTGAAGGTACTGCAGACACTTCATTCTTCGAGTGGATGACCAACTCATTTGAAAGAAAAGACGGAAGTGTAAAATTCTTTAAAAGAGACAGCGAAGCAGTTCTAAAAGAATTAAAATTTTCAGAAGCTTACGTAGTAAAATTCAGAGAAAACTTTGATTCAACAGGCGTAAATCCATTAACAGAAACCTTTACCATTTCAGCTAAAAAAATTGAACTAGGTTCAGGAGCTTACGAAAACGAATGGGTATAATCCCTTCAAAAAGGCGTTCCCTAAAAGCAACTTTTTAACCCCCAGTTCTTTGTTACTTTCCATAAGGAAATGACATTGGCTAGATCAATCATTGTATTACCCCCTAGGTTTTACACTGGTCAACCCTAGTCTAAAAAGAACTCCATTAAATGATAGTTGCGATCTTTTGGGATCGCCTTTTTTCTTTTTTCTTTCAAATAAACAACCCTAAAAACAAACAAACATGTCCTTTTTAGCTAAATTAGAACTAGACGGAAACACCTATAACATACTCAGTTGCGACTATAATTTTACACAACAAATAGACGCTACAGGAAAACCCGAAGGAATGCCTCAAGGAGGCGAAATTAATATCCGTATAGAAAGCAACGGAAAATCCAACCTATTACAATGGATGCTCGACCACAGTCAAACCAAAAACGGTACCATTACATTCTTTAGAAGAGATGCCATGAGCAAACTACAAGAGTTAAAATTTGAAAAAGCCTATTGTGTTTCCTTTTCCGAATACTTTGATGCTAAAAACAACGAACCGCTACAAATAGCCCTACGCCTAATGGCCAAACGATTTGTTCTAAACGAAGCTACACACGAAAAGAAATGGAAAGATTAAACAACAACTAAACAACTAAAACACATACACGCTATGGATACTTATAACAGTGACTACGGAAGACTCAATCATCCTGATGATATAGCACAATACGCCTCATTACGTTCCTTTAAAGACTTTTTAGCCGACAAATCCAGTCCATTAGTCTACTGCACCCTTACCATAGAAGGCAAATCCTTCCTAGAAAAATCCCATTTTAACCTACAGTTCCATCAAAAAACCAACGAACACGACACCTTTACCCTAGATACCCGTGCCGATTCCCTAGACAATGAAGAAGCCTACATCATGGAAAATTCTAAAAATTATCTAGGAAAAACCATACACATCCACCTGCACCGATTTGGAGAAATAAAACAAACCTTTACAGGCATTATAACCCATTTAAACCTTTTAAAAAAAGACGGTTACGGTAGACTATATATTACAGGACACGCTCCTACCATTATGTTAGAACAAGGACTTGAATCCCAAAGTTTTGAAAACAAAACCCTAGAAGAAATCTTTCAAGACATAACCGCCCAATACCCCAAAGACACCCTTCATACCATTGTCCGAAACAACAACACCCAAAATGTGTTGCCTTACACCGTACAATACAACCAAACAGATTATCAATTTTTACAACAACTTGCCATACGCTATGGCGAATACCTGTATTACAACGGACAGAGCCTAGTGTTAGGCAACAAAGTAGGCCCTAAAATCATAAACCTAGACGAAAGTGTAGACCTAGTACACGTATCCTTTGAAATATCAGTAAAACCACAACAATTTACCTACACCACCTACGATGTAGAATCAGGCACCAGCCTACAACGAGATAGCGCCTCGGCTCAATTACAAAATAAAGTCAACCCCTATCAACAAGTAGCCCTAAAAGCCTCAAAAAACGTATTCCATAAAAAACCCAACAAACTCCACAACCCCACGGGTATCAACAACCGAACCGATAGAGAGTTACAAGATGCCGTACGAAAACAAAAAGAACTCAGAGAAAACCTGATGATCGTAAAAGGCAAAAGCAAAGACCCCCAACTCAAACAAGGCGATCTAACCAAACTAGTTGATATAAACGACCGCCCTATGGAAACCTATCGCATCATAGAAATTCAACATTTTCATGATGGCAATAGCTATTACAACGAGTTCGTAGCCATTCCCGATTTATGGACCCCTCCTTATTTTGACGACAACACCTATCCTAATTGCGAAGAACAAACCGCACGGGTAGTAGACAACAACGATCCTATGAGCATGGGGCGTATACGCGTACAATTTCCATGGCAAGAAAGAAAAAACCAAAAAACCCCATGGATTCGCCTAATACAACCCCACTCAGGAGCAGGCAAAGGATTTCATTTTATCCCCGAAATAGGCGAAGAAGTCCTTGTAGGTTTTGAAAGCGGCAATGCAGAAAAACCTTTTGTACTAGGCACTCATTATAACGGAAGCGAAACCAGTGGGTACCATACTAGCGGCAATGATGTAAAAGCCATTCATACCCGATCTGGAACTAAAATTATTCTAAACGATGCCCAAGGTTCTGTTTTTATAGAGGATCCTAGTGGCAACACTTGGACGATGGACGGTCATGGGAATATTAATGTGAATGCACCAAAAAACTTTATAGTCAATGCTGGAGAAAATATTAGCATGACAGCAGGCATGAATATTACAACCTCTGCTGGTATGAATATAACTGAAAGTGCAGGAATGAACCATAGCACTACAGCAGGAGCCATGATGATACAAAATGCAATAGGCGATTTTAGCTTACTAGCCAAAAACATAAAAAAAATAGCACATGAAAACATACAAACCTCCAGTAATGATATAACAAAACAAGCCTTAAAAGACATAACCGTATCAAGCCAAACCAATATTAATAAACACGCCAAAGACGAGGTATTTGTAAACAGCGGTAAAAACACTAAAAATCATTAATTCTTATGAGTAATAAATCAGGAAATTATATTGAAATTGCAGGTGGATCTATAACAGAACATTGTACAGGAGAATACAATTTATTTGCTCAGAAAATGAGTTTCAATGCCGAGGGTACGGTTTCTATTAACGGTGCCCAAAAAGGCACATCATATAAAACGCCAATAGAGCCTCCCAAAATAGTATTAAACCAAGGAAAAGTAAAAAAAGTAGAACTAGTTACAAATTTAGATCTGGGTTCAAAGAATGATAAATCAGGAGGTACTCAGCTAGGAATGATTTTTGGAAAAGAATATACGTTTCAAGTCACACAATATGATAATGAAACACCTTTAACTCGTAGGCTAACCAAATGGCAAATGCGCTACCATAGTCCAAAATACTCACAAAATAAATGGATAGATGTACCGTTAAAAGTTACAGGGGACACTGTTAAAATTACTATGAATGAAGAGGATATGTGCGGCAGATTTATTTATGTTAGAGCTTATATTGACGACCCTAAAAGCGAAGGAGAAACAAAAGTTTGGAAACATAATAGGTTTAGATGGTTTGATAGAGAAATTGTTTATGAGCAAATTGAAGATCGTGTTAAGGATTTTTGGAAAATAAAACAAGGAAGTAGTTCTCTTTGTGGAATGGCGGCATTATATTATGCTATGTTAAAACGAGATTCAAAAGAATATAAAAAGTTAGCACAAAATCTATTTAGAACTGGAGAATATTCTATAGGGAAATATATTATTAAACCACACGAAAAGGCTTTAAGTATGTATGATGTTAAAACTACAGATAATAATTATATTGCTATGGGAATGTTTGAGATAGACTGGATTGTATTAGCCACAACACGAAGCAAAGAAAGTTTAAATGACAAATTTGTTTATAAAGGATTTGAAGATGGTAATATTGATATGCTAAAAGCAGTAAACTGGCCAGATATGTTAACTCGAATGTGTAAAGAGGTTGCAGGATTTAGCAATGCTATTTCACATAATTTAGGTTTTAATGCTATTAACAATAAAAAAAGGCTCATTTCTGCAAGAGTTCACGATTATTTTTCAAATAGTGATTTAGAAGAATTAATAGAAATTGATAAAAGTCATAAATTAGGGCATACAAACTTGATGATGATTGATGCCGATATGATTGATAACAAATCGAGTTACAACTCTCTTGTAGATATTGGAAATGATTCACACTGGGTAGTTTATGAAGGTGGCTTACAGTTTTATGATAAAAATGGAAAAGTAACGTCAGTATTAGATGATGTTGAGTCGTTAACTTTTAGAATTTTTACGTGGGGAAGAAATCCTAAAACTGGAGAATATAAAAGAATGGATGGGAAGACAGATTTTGACAAAGAGGTAATAAACATTCAAACATCGCCAGGCATAGGAGTAAAATCATTTAAATCAAATTATTATGGATATATTGAAGTATATTAGTTTTTTCTTAATTTCTCTTAATTTTTCTTGTAGTGATAATTCTAAAAAACATATAAAAAGTGAAATATGGGTTTCAGATTGGAATAATAAATCAATACCCAAAACTATTTCATTATTATCTTATGATAAAAATAAAACTACAATAAGCTATAAAGTTAATTACACAAGAATTGCTTATGACACATTAAATAAGAATAAATATTTATTAATAAAATTTAAATCAACTCAAAACAAATTATCAACTAGTAATAAATATGAATTAAAAATTAATGATACAATTTATTATAAAATTTATGACTTTAAAACTAGATCTTCTAATCAAGGAGGAGATATAGAAGTGAAAGTAAACAACTGGTATTCTGAAATAGGTGATAGCGAAATACTTGTTTTAGATTTAAAATCTTCAATTATAATAAAAAAGTAATAGGACAAATAAAAGTAATTTGTTATGAGCAAGCAGAAGCAAGAGCAAAAGAACATGGAGAATTGGTCAAGATGGAGCCTCACTATGTGGAATGGCTTCATTATACAATGTATTGATAAAAAAAGATACATCAATTTATCTAAAAATAGCCAAAGAATTGTTTGGAAAGGGTGAAATAACTATTAATAATTTTAAAATTAAACCGCACGAAAAGGCGTATACTATGTATAATATGAACCCTAAAAGCTCAGATTATAAAAATGTGCAAATACCTGAAGTTGATTGGATTGTATTAGCAACGACTAGAAGTCGTGAAGCTTTCTTATTTAACAAACTAGTTTATAAAGGAATTGAAAAAAGCAATATGGATATGATAACCGCGGTAAACTGGCCTGAAATGATGCAACAAATGACAAAAAGTATTGCTAACTTTTCAACCGTGGAATTTTTTGGATTAAACAAATTCTTAATTCAACAAAAGAAGAGACCATTGGGAGGTAGAGTTTACGACTATTTTTCAGATAGTGATTTAGAAAAATTAATAGAAATTGATAAAAGTCATAAATTAGGGCATACAAACTTGATGATGATTGATGCCGATATGATTGATAACAAATCGAGTTACAACTCTCTTGTAGATATTGGAAATGATTCACACTGGGTAGTTTATGAAGGTCGCTTACAGTTTTATGATAAAAATGGAAAAGTAACGTCAGTATTAGATGATGTTGACTCGTTAACTTTTAGAATTTTTACGTGGGGATATAACCCTGTGGATTACAAAAATGAAAAAGGGAAACCAATGTGGGATAAAAATAGTGTTTTTCTTTTGGGTAATAACAGAATTTCAGTTAAATCTTTTAAATCCAACTATTATGGTTATATCGAGGTATATTAAATTTTATTATTTATCATTTTTTTTTATTTTATTAAGTTGTGATAATTATGAAACTATAAACGATTCTTTTAATTCTATAATGATAACAAATTGGGATTCTGATGAAGATTCTTTAAAAATTGACTTTTTTAAATACAAAAAAGGAAGTAACTTCAAAATAGTTGAATCTAAAAATTCTGATTTTATTATTGAAAACAATAAATTCCTAAAAATATTATATTTAACTCCAAAATTCAAAAATGAAGGAGAAATAAATTCGGATATTGTTTTAACAATAAACGATAGTTTGAAATATAAGTTTGAAAATATACAATCAATTAGAGACACTACCCATTTATCATTTACTTTAGGAAGACGATATACTATTTTTTATAAAATCAATGCTACAGTAAATAATCAAATTATAAAAGGGGAAGATTCTTTTATTGTATTGGATTCAAAATCTTCATTAAAAATAAAGAAATAACAACACCTAAAAACAGTTAGTACTAGGAGCAATGTACATTGACAGTGAAATTTCTGGTTATGAAACAGGCGGAAATGACAATAAAGTAATACAAACGCGAAGCGGATGTAAAGTCATCATTAACGACGCACAAGGTAGCATTCACCTTGAAGTCCCAAGCGGCAACACTTGGACAATGGATAGACAAGGGAATATTAGTGTGAATGCGCCAAAAAACTTTACAAAAACGAAACCATTGGAGCCATGAAAAATACTACAGTTGCAATGGATATGATGACGATAGTAACAGGTAAGTTGACGGAAGTTATTCAAGGAGATGTGCATAGTGAGACTAAAAAAGGCAAGACCTCCGTTAGCTCAGATAAAGGAATGGATATAACAAGTACAAAAAAATTAAATAAACATTCAGGCGAAGAAGTTCAAATAAATTCAGCTAATAAATCTAAGCAATATTAATTATGAGTAGAACTAGAATTGTTGGAGGGAAAATTACAGAAATTGTTGGAGGTGAATATAACATTTATTCTGAAGGACCTATTACTTTAACTTCTTTAGAAGGAAGTGTTAATATAACCGCCAAAAAAGATATAAAATATGGTGAGCCTGAAAGCCCTCCTATAGGCCCAAACCCCGAGATTAAACCTAAATGTTTAGTCTATTTTAGACCACACGATAATTATGATGGTGAATTTGGTTTTGATTGGCTTCGGACTGGAGATACAAAAAAGAAAGGAGATACTTGGTTTGGTAATATTATGGGAAAATATTATGAAAGCGACAATGTAACCGTTTTTAAAGACACTAATCATTGGAATGTCAATTTTTAAAAAAACCTTCGAATGTATGATCGTTTACTACGTGATTATACCCTTTTTAACATTCCTTGGAAACAAAAAATAGGAAAAAATGCTTTTATATACCCCACACCAATAATAACTTTACTAGAAGGTAAAACGGCAACTTTCAATTTAAAAATAGAAATAGAGGAATTACCCAAAAAACTAACATTGGAGTTTAAAGAAAAAGAAGCCACAAAATATTTGTCATTAAATGTACAGCAAATAAGCGGTTTGAATAAAGGCAAGAACACCAAATCTAATTTTTTAAAAATAACCTGTAACAAAGCCTTTGACACAACGCAAACCTTATATGTAAAAGCAGATGGTGAAATTTGTGGCACTTTAAAAATACACCCCAATACTCCTAAATTTCAAAAGAAGATTAATGTGGTGTTTGTAAAAGTAAAAACGGATATAAACGAGGTTGAAGTTAAGGGAGAACCAATAGCTGGTGGACAAGATTTTTTTAAAAAATGTTTAAATCAAGCATTGATAACCCCTAAAATAGAAACTGCAATTATAGATTGTAAAGGAAACTTACTATGGAATACTTTTAAAAATAAATTTTGTACCTATGGACAAATTAATAAAAACAAAAAAGGGTACAAAGTAACTAAAGATAGTGGGCTTAGAAGTTATTTAGAGCAAAAATTAAAAGATCAATTTGGTAATAAATATAACGGTTATTATACTGTGTTTTTTATAGGCGAAAAAGCGGACTGGAATGGTTTCTCCTATTTCAATAGTACTTTTGGAGTTTATTTTGATGGTCATAACAGAGGTACACTAGCCCACGAATTAATGCACGCTATGAGCCTAGCACATACATTTGATGGGGTATCAGCTTCAGCTAAATTTACTTACCAAGCTAGAACTACTGATAATATTATGGATTATAGTCATCAATTAACTCCTCCCATTGATCGAAAAGTAATCTATCACTGGCAATGGAAAGTATTAAACTCCAAAATTTTATAATATGAAGGCATTCTTAAAAATTTTACTTTTAACTCTCCTAACAAGCCTATTTGCTTGTAAAGGACAAAATAAAAACAAAATGATAGAGAAATTAGATATAAAAGAATTAGAAAAAGAGGGCACAAAAACACCAATAAATAATACGGAATATTCGTATGAGCTTAAGAAACAATTTAATGATGGTTCTTCGTATAATTTGTCTGGAAGTAAAACAGAAGGAGGATATGTTAAAAAAGAAAAACTCCCAAATCCATCATTTCTTAAAATTTATAAAGAATTTTATGTGAATGGTAATCTCAAACGTAAAGAAACTTACATAGGAGAAAATGTTAAAATAGGCATTTCTGAATATTATGATGAAGATGGTACTTTAGATAAAAAGATAAATGAAGATGAAAAATTTGGTAAAATTAAATATACAGATTGTTTAGCATTTTTAGAGAAAAAGGGCTATATCGATTTAAAAACAGGTAAAGGAAGAGAAGACAAAGATGGAAGACCACTCTTCGAATTTTATTTCAATGATGAAGAGGGGCATAAATCTTGGGTAATTTCTATTATCAAAGGAAAGCCCAATAATGCGATACCTACAGGTCTAGGGGAACCACTAGATGCTTTGCCTTTAGATTTTATAATGGATGGAGAAACAGGAAAAATAACTGAAGAAAAATAATAAATAATTAGGCTTTCAAAATAACTGAAAGCCTTTTTAATGATATTTCATAGCATACATTTGATGGACTTTCTATCACTGCAAAATTTACATATATGGCTGGTCAAAAAGATAATATTATGGATTATTCCCATCAGCCACAATTTGGTAATATCAGAAGGAAAATAATTTACCATTGGCAATGGAAACTTTTAAATTCCAAAATTTTATAACGATGAGAACATTTTTAAAAATTTTACTTTTAACTCTCCTAATAAGCTTAGTAACTTGTAAAGGACAAACTAAAAATACTATGATTGAAAAATTTGATTTTGAAGTGTATAAAAAAACAGAATATGGTTTGAAAAGATATTCGAAGGAAAATGGAAATTGTATAATTGGTATGGAATTTACTGAAAATAAAGGAGGTTCACAAGATGAAATGTTACCCTTGCCTTCATTTCTTAAAATGTACAAAGAATTTTATGCGAATGGTAATCTCAAACGTAAAGAAACTTACATAGGAGAAAATGTCAAAATAGGCATTTCTGAATACTATGATGAAGACGGTACTTTAGATAAAAAAGTAAATGAAGACGAAAAATTTGGTAAAATTAAATATACCGATTGTTTAACTTTTTTAGACAAAAAGGGCTATATCGATTTAAAAACAGGAAAAGGAAGAGAAAATGAAAATCAAAGTCCTGTTTTTGAATTAGATTATAGTGAGTCTGAGAATATATGGTACATCACAGTAGTTGAAGGAAAAGTAATAAAAACACCACCAGACAATAGTATTGGTGAACCAAGTGGCTGGTTACCTATAGTTTTTAAAATGGATGGCAAAACTGGAAAAGTAACAGAAGAAAAATAAATAATTAGGCTTCCAAAAATAACTGGAAGCCTTTTTAATAATATTTATCAGCATATCTTTATAGGGTGACTGTTGTGGCAAAATTATTTTTATTGGTCTGTCGCGCAGATGCATTTGGACTTAATGAGCGTACAAATGCCTTAGGGATAGAACCTGATCCACAAATTTTTGACAAATGCAAACGAGAAATACAAAATGGAATTAAGTTGTAGCTATTACATATTACATCTAAAAAATGATTCTTCATAAATTCTTCTAGTCAACCCAAAGGAGAAGTTAAATAAATTACAGATAATAATCCTAATTTGTTTAACTTCTCTTTAAGATTGGAAGTTGAAATGTTAATTCGTTTAGAACCTGTTTTATTTTTCTAACGAAAGATTTTTAAAATTAGATACATCTATAACCTCTTCAGTATCCGTATCATAAGTGATTTCTACCTGATCTCCCACGTGTGTAATGGGCAATTGATTAGACAATTGTGAAGAACCAATAAATATTTTGTTTTCTCCTTGTATGGTAAAGTAGTAAAAACTATTGCCATTTTTGACATCGTTTTGTATACGAGTGACTACTGATTTAACCGTTTTTTTATCTGTTGCGGTTTCTAATTTTATCCCATCACCTGACATATTATAAGCATTTTTATAAGCCATTAGGGTTTCACGCATTGTATTTCCTACGCCAACGATAGTATAATCATGAATAGAAACCATAGCAAACATTTTTACTAAACCGCCTCTATCTTTTAACGTCATAACGTAAGTAGGGATATTGTTAATATTATACGGAATAGGTAATGACGCGTTATATCCTTTTTCCTGTACTTTTCCTTGGGCTGAATTTTGTGCTGCAAATTCCGTTGCTCCACTCTGCTTATAAAATGTAGCTTGTTTAGTACGAGTATCTACTAATACAAACCCTACAGATGATTCATCTTTCCCTACAGAAGTTAAACCCGTGTACCAATAAGATTTATTATCTTTACCATATACTAAGCTCATTCCTTCAGTAATTTTTAGTTTATCAGCATTAGAAAAATTCCAATAGCCATGTACGAACTCGCCCCAGTCATTTAACTGATCTTCAATAAAACCAATAGGTTGTATACGATCTACCCATTGAGGAGTATTGGTTATAGCATATTCTTTTATAATGCCTGTCTGTGCATCTACTACCAAGACACCAGTAGCATCATTTCCAGTAAATCCTATTTTTTTATCATATTTAGTTACCACCCAAAATGGTTTTCCTGTATCATCTACTTCAAAAGTAAAATCTGTTAATCCAGTAGACGTATAGCCATTAAAATAAATATGTCTACGTATTTCATCTCCCAAATAGGCACTTGGTTGATATTTAATTTTAATGGATTTTCCGCTATTATTTTGTACTAATTGCACATCGCGCTCATTTGTTGCTGAAACCATTACATAACCATCAGTTCCTTCTGTATTATTTAACCATTTAAAAAAACCAGAATGAAGTAAAGGAGCAACCCAGTACAATTTATTGTTTATTTTTTGAATATAAAATTCGCCTAAATGCACTTGACTCCCTAAAGCAGGTTGCGAACCTAGTATTTTTTCGCCTAATAAATAAGCAAGATCTTCATCTACTACACGAATTTCATTTAATGAAATAGGTGCTATATGTTTTGAAATTTTATCGCCATTACTTACTTTACCTATTAATTCTTGATGTTTTTCAGTTTGTATCAAACGGGAACTAAAAATAGGGAATATAAATATATATACTAATAATATTCCTATAATATACAACCATATACTTGAAGGTAGATTTATCATTTTAACTTGCTTTCCATCGCGAGAAATCTGAAGTTTTGTAGAAAGAATCATCCATACAAAAACTAGAATTAAAAGTAAAAAAGGAAGTTCAACAAAACCGTAATTTAATACCGGTAAATTAAAATAAACAAGTAGGCAGCCCAATACAATTAGGATAAATCCTTTTATAAAATAATTCATACACATTTTTTTGATTAGCCGTTAGACGCAATTCATAGAGAATAGTTACAAAAATTGGTTTCAATAATTTTATGTATTTTTGTTTCGAATTATTTTCAATAATTCTACATTTAAACATAAAAAAATATTTTAATGAAAGCATACGTTTTCCCAGGTCAAGGAGCACAATTTACCGGAATGGGTAAAGATTTATACGAATCTTCCGAATTAGCGAAAGAATTATTTGAAAAAGCGAATCAAATTTTAGGCTTCCGTATTACAGACATTATGTTTGAAGGGACTACAGAAGAATTAAAAGAAACGAAAGTAACGCAACCTGCTGTTTTTTTACATTCAGTCATTTTAGCCAGAGTTTTAGATGTAAAACCTGATATGGTAGCAGGGCATTCATTAGGCGAATTTTCTGCTTTAGTAGCTAATGGAACATTGTCATTTGAAGATGGATTAAAATTAGTTTCGCAACGTGCCTTAGCTATGCAAGAAGCGTGTGAAATTACTCCTTCTACAATGGCAGCAGTTTTAAATCTAGAAGATACCGTTGTTGAGGATATTTGTGCTTCTATAGACGGTGTGGTAGTTGCTGCTAATTACAACTGTCCTGGGCAGTTGGTTATTTCAGGCGAATTAAAAGCAGTAGAAATGGCCTGTGAGAAAATGAAAGAAGCAGGTGCAAAACGAGCCTTAATTTTACCTGTAGGAGGAGCTTTTCACTCTCCTATGATGGAACCTGCAAGAGAAAAATTAGCCGCAGCTATTGAGGCAACTCCTTTTAACACTCCTTCTTGTCCTGTATATCAAAATGTAACGGCTAATGCGGTAAGCGATCCAACTGAAATTAAGAAGAATTTAATTGCTCAGTTAACAGGTGCTGTCAAATGGACTCAGTCTGTAAACCAGATGATTGCAGATGGGGCAACTAGTTTTACGGAAGTAGGGCCAGGCAAAGTATTAGTAGGATTAGTAAACAAAATCAATAAAGAAATGACTACTCTTTCTGCTTAATCGTATTCTTTTATATAAAAAGGCTTATGTGTTTTATCTTGATTAAAATAACAAATAATTAAGAGAGCTTAATTATAGTATTTTGTGTAAAAACTCTTACTTTATTTAGAATTAGGGTAAAACATATTAGACAGAAATGGTCTTATATTAAAAAAGTAGGGGTTTAAAAGGTTGTAATCTTCTATTTTCGATCAAAGGGATCTTTGAAGGAATTAAACAGGTAAAGAAAATCAGATAGTATTAATAATGTGATTTCTCTTGTCATTGAAGAAACAGGCTAAACGTTGAGTTACTACTTTTTAACCCCCTACTTTTTTATCAATTAAAATGATCTTCTTCAATTTCAAATTCGGCATCTTTTTCCCAAATTTCCATTTCACAAGGTTTGCAGTTGAATTTTAATTTATATTCTAATTCGCCTTGTTTTAAGACTAAAGGTTCTTTAAGTTTTTGATCCATGTTTTCGCGATGGTATTTAGGACAACGTTCTAATTCGTATTTAATACAATATTTTGTTGTCATTACACGTGATTTTCCTGGATCCCATTGTAGTTCAAACGCTTTTTCTATTTCAGTAACTCCATGACGTTCATAAAACTTACGAGCGGTTTTGTTTGCTACATTATACGTGAAATCTAATTTAGTTTCAGGATAAGGATGTGATGTTTTTTCTAATTGAAATTCTTTACGATTGTAGTTTTCTAAACGAATTGTTGATAATTGTTCGTATACATTTCTGCGCATCTCATTGATTTTAGAAATAGGAAGAAACCAGTTTTCAGAGAACTCAATAGTTATTTCATCTGCTGTATAAGGGGTAAATCCTGTTTTGGCTAAATTTATTTTAAAATTTTCTTCTATTGATTCACCATTTTTAGTCTTTTCTTTAGGATGTACTAATTGAACGGTGCTTATGTTACCGTCTTCATCGGTAGCAATTAATTCAAAACCATTTTCATTTTCTTTTAATAGTAATGAAGTACTGATTTTTCTGATTGCGCTGTCTTCTCTTTCTACTAATTTGATAAAGGCAGCATCATTATTACGATAAATTTCGGTTCCAGGAGGTATTTCCTTTAGTACATTAGGGTATATGATACCATTTTCAGCTTTATTTACATAGATACCTTCTGCTATTTTATCTTCGTTGATATAACAAAGACCATCGCCGTTATTTAATAATTCGCCATTTTCAATAATATAGGAATTGCCAACGGTTTTAATAAGCTTGCCAATGTATTGTCCTTTAGATTTTGGACTGTCCCAAGAACCAATGGATTGGTGTCTTTCGTTTACAAAATAGTCTGTATAACCACGATTAAAGGTACGTGTTAGTTCTGAATCAAAAGTATAGGTGCAACTTCCAGAAGAAGCTTTTGTGTATTTTTCGTTATTTTCAGCCAAGAAGGTATCTAATTTTTTACGTAAAAAAGAAACATTATTTTTTACATACACAACATCTTTTAGACGACCTTCGATTTTAAAGGAGCAAATTCCTGCTTCTACTAAATTAGGTATTTGGTTTGTTACATCAAAATCTTTAATAGATAATAGATGACTATTACGAATTAAAGTTTCTCCATGACCATCAATTAAATTATAAGGTAAACGGCAGTTTTGTGCGCAGGATCCTCTATTGGCTGAACGTTCTCCATTTGCTACACTCATATAACAATTTCCGCTAAATGAAACGCACAAAGCACCTGTTACGAAAAACTCTAACTCAACATCAGTGGCTTCACTGATTTCTTTAATTTGATGTAAATTTAATTCGCGTGCTAAAACTACACGTTGAATACCAGCATCGGCTAAAAATTTAATTTTTTTAGGATCTCGATTGTTGGCTTGTGTACTTGCATGAAGAGGTATAGGAGGGAGATCAAGTTCTAATACGCCCATATCTTGAACAATAAGTGCGTCAACACCTATTTCATATAGTTTCCAAATTAATTGACGACAAGTTTCTAATTCACCATCATAAATGATGGTATTGATTACCACAAAAACTTGCACATTATAAAGATGTGCGTACTGAACCAAAGCAGCTACATCTTCAATAGAGTTATTTGCGTTAGAACGTGCACCAAATTGCGGAGCACCTACATACACAGCATCAGCACCAGCATTTATGGCGGCAATACCCGTAGTTAAATCTTTTGCGGGAGCTAAAATTTCAATCTTTCTTTTCATTGCTAAAAACATATCTTTCGGGAATTATACCGAAAAAAGGTGTGCAAAGTTCTGAAAAAAAAGTAACATTTAAATATAGATTCTGTTTTTTAGATTTTAAAAAATAATTGAAGGTCTATTAACTAGAGTTTATTCTGGATTATGTGTTATAAATTTGTTCAGGATAAAAATAACTTTGAATTTTTAAAAATACTCTATTTTTTGTACTTAGTGCATCTGTGGAGTTTTTTATGTATTTTTATTTTTATTACAAAGGCTAACGAATAATTTGGGTTAAATTGAATTTTTTTGCTAGAAATTTTCCTTGGTGTAATGTTCCTGAAACTTTGGCTTTTCTTATTGTGTTACAAAACCCATTGCTAGCATGTGCATCTCCATGATCATCTATGTGAGAGCCAACAACAGTGTATACTTTGTTTTGATAACGAATGGTTAGGATGCAGTCTTTGTCTTTTGTCCCAAATTGGCATAGTCCACAAGACGCATCTACTTCTTGGTCTTTTAATTTTTCTTTTTTCTCTTGTGCGGATAGGCTAAATATAAAGAGTATTATAGTAAGAAAGAGTGTTTTTTTCATTAAAAATGTTTTTAGTTTTTTGAATTTCACAGCGTTTGGGTCCACATTTGAGTCTTTTAGGACCACAAGAAGAAACCATCGTTAGAAGTGCTAATAATAATAAATGTTTCATAATAAAATGAATTGCTTTTAATATCAAATATAAGAAATATTGGTGTAAAAAAAGCCACCTCATTTGAGGTGACTTTAAAAAGTTTTTAGAATCTAATTAGCTTTTGAATAAACAGGAACCTAAAAAATACAAAAATCTTACCTATAGTCATTTAAAAGCAATTTGAAAGTAAGGTAATTAGCTAAAAAGTTGCTTTCTAAAAACCCTTTTTTCTTATATAATTTTATGGCAGGAAAATTATCTCTAGTCGTATACAAGGACAATTCGTTTGCTTTAGTTGATAAAGCAAATTGTATAGTATGATCTAATAAAGATTCTCCTATTTTTTCTCTTCTCTTATTTTCATCAACATACAAATAAGCAATATGCCAATCGTATGCTAGTTTTGATATGATACTTCTTTTTGTTAATAACAAAATGAAACCAACAATTTGTTCATCAATTTTAGAGATATAAATCTTGCATTGATTTCGTTCTAATTTGTATTGAAGTAAAGGCAGAGACCCATTGCCTCCTCCTAGAAACTCATCGAGAACAAGCCCTGATTTTAAAATAATATTTTCAACTTTGGCAAATTCTTGAATCCCTACTTCGTGGATTGCCCCAAGCATAACAGTTTGTTTAAAGCATTATTTAAAGAATGAATTTACAATGGCTGCTTTCTTATCTCTTCGTTCCTTTATAACTAAGTTAATCAAAAAATAAGAAAGTATTGCTCCTGTTATTCCTAATACAATGTTTAAAAAGAAATTTGTGTTATATCCCAATTTATGAATTATGAATAAACTTAATTTGGCACTTAAAAACTGAGCTATCCCATAACACATTTGAAAATAAGATAAAAATTTAGCTTCCATTTTTTTATAAGAACGCTCAAGAACAAAGTCAGCAGCAAAAGGGAAGGTGAGCATAACACCAAAACTAATAAACAATAAGGCAAGAAAAACACCTATGGTTTGTTGTAAAAGAACTAAGATTAAATAACCAAAAACCATTAAAATTAATCCGTAAAGAATAGCATTTAGTGTTTTTATACCCTTGTTTTTAATGTATGAAACAACCGCTACTTCTAGTAAGAATAAAATTAATCCATAAAATACTAATGTATAGGTATTGAACGTAGGGGATTGTTTTAGAATATCTGTATAGTATAATGGTAAAACAGAAAATATTTGAAAAAATATGATGCCTGTAATAACGGTTATCAAACAATGTATTAATAATAATTTATCTTTTAGGAAAACAAATTTTTCTTCATTTAAATTAGAGAAAGTTAATTTGTGTAATAGCTTTTTTTCTTTTACAAAAGTTACAAAAAATAATACAGCAGCAATAGATGATAAACCATCAATATAAAATAATAAGTAATAACCAATAGTAGCAATAGAGATACCTGCAATGATAGGAGATATTATAAAACCAAAATTAGAAGCTGTTCTCATAAGAGAAAAAGCTTTAATTCGGTCTTCTTTTTTAACAAAATCTTTTAATGTAGCCATCATAGAAGGTCTAAACATATCTGCGACAACATTTAAAAGAAAAACAGTAAAACATAAAGAATAAAAATTCTTTACAAATTGTAAGCTAAATAGAATTACACCATTAAAAAACATACTGCAAATCATGAGTTTGTAGCTGCTGATGTTTTTTGAAATTTTTCCCACAAGAAAAGTACCGACGATAGAACCAGCACCAAAGCACATCATAATGGTTCCTATTTCTGTATAGCTAAATTTTAAATCTTCATATAGATATTTAGACATGAAAGGAACAACCATTGCACCCATTCTATTGATTAATATCATAAAGAAAAAAAACCAAACTTCTCTTGGTAAAGTTTTGAAGTCCTTTAAAATTGAATTCATATACAAGTTAAGTTTAAATGTTACGCAAATTTAAAAAGTAAATGGTGTAAAATCCTATAAAAACCATAGAAATATTTCTACTTTTATTTTTGCTTTTGTATCTAAAAATGCTTAAAATTGAGCATGAAATTCAAGAGTATGAAAATTAAAAAATTAATTACACATTTTTTTTTGTTTGCAAGTGTTACTTTGTCTATTGCTCAGAGTAAGAACCTTTATGGAGGAATAGAAATTGGGGGCAAAGGAGTTAAGGTATCTGTTATAGATGTTGATAATATTAAAAAAGGCGATTATGAAATAAAATCCTTTTGGACAGATAATATTGGTATAGCAAAAGGAATATCAATAGATGGAAAATTACTTAATGAAGACATTGCAAAAGCTGTTGAAATTGTAACAGCGGATTTTTTAAAAATAAAAAATGAATTTCATGTACCAGTAGAAAATATTTTTGTAGTAGGATCTTCTGGAGTAGCACAAGCAAAGAATACAAACGAATTAACAGAAAAAATAAAAACAGTCATCAATAAAGATTTAGAATTTATTACAGCAAATAATGAAGGTAAAATGTTGATGAGAGGATTAATTCCTGCTGAAAACTATGCTACTTCTATGGTGTTAGATATTGGAGGAGGAAATACAAAAGGAGGTTATATAGATGTTCTTAACAACGAAAACTTCGTGTTCTTTCCTATTAATTTAAATTATGGAACGATAACCCTTACTGAGGCAATTAACAAAAGAACAAAATCAAGCTCCCTTTCTGATTTTACTGAGAAAGCATTTGGTTTTCTACCAGAATTACGAGATCAAGTAAGAGCTATGTATAATTCAGGTAAAAATGCTTTAGATAAACCTAATATATATCTTTCAGGAGGATCCGTTTGGGCCTTTTATACACTGTATAATGGTTTAGCTAAAGAAAATTTTAATGAATTTAAATTAGAAGATGTTATTAATTACGATGCAATCTTAAAAAATAATTTTAAAAAGTTTGAAGAATTAGCTAAAAAAGATCCAGAAATAGATAAAGTGTTAAAAACATATTCACAAAAGCATTTAATATCGGGAAGTAATATATTAATAGTCGCTCTTGAAGCAATTCCTAACATAGATGAAAAGAAATTATATTTTGCAAAACAAGGACATATTGCTTGGCTAGTTTCTTATGTAGCAGAATATTCAAAAAAAGTAAAAAAAATTTGGTAATCTTTAGATTGCCAAATTTTTTTGTTTAATTAGAAATTATAGATTTTCTTATATATGTTTAAGAATCGAGAACAACTTTTATTTACCATTTTAGCAGGTATATTTATAACGAATGCCGTAGTTGCAGAATTAATAGGAGGCAAATTAATCCAGATAGGTCCTTTTGTGATGAGTATTGGTATATTGCCTTGGCCTATTGTTTTTTTAACAACAGATTTAATTAATGAATATTTTGGAGAAAAAGGAGTTCGTAAACTTTCATACATAACAGCAAGTCTTATTGTTTATTCGTTTGTAGTACTTTTTATGGCTATTTCAATTCCGTCTGCAAAAGGAATTAGCCCTGTTGATGATGCTCAGTTTATTGCTGTTTTTGGGCAAAGTATGTGGATTATTGTAGGAAGTGTTGTAGCTTTTATTTGCTCTCAATTAATAGATGTCAGTATTTTTCATCTTGTAAAACAAAAAACTGGAAATTCTAAAATTTGGCTACGAGCAACAGGGTCAACAATGATATCTCAGCTAGTAGATTCTTTTGTAGTTTTAGGAATTGCATTCTGGTTGCCAGGGAAAATAAATTTCGAAACCTTTATATCTTCTGCCTTAACAGGTTATACAATTAAATTGAGTTTGGCTATCTTGTTAACTCCCCTGATATATTTAAGTCACTACCTAATTAAAAAATATCTTAAAGAAGATTCATGAAAAATGATTAAAAACTTTAGTCCCCAAAAAAATCATATTCCTTACATTTGCTACCCAAAAAAAATAATTTAAAATGGCTGATCTACTTACAGAATTTGGTGATTCTATCGCTAAAAATTTACCAGGCTTTATAGCGGTTAGTATTCTTGATATTCATAAAGGAATCATTTATCATTCAAAATCCGTTTTAAAGGATTATAATATAGATCTTGATTCTAATTATATTTTAGAAATGGTTCGTGCTAAACTAAACGGAATTCATGCACTAAAACAAAATCAATACGTTCAAGATATAACAATTACGTTAACTTCACAATATCATGTTATTGATATTTCAAATAATCATGAGTTTTTAATTTATCTTGTGGTAGATGCCTCTGAAGCGAATTTAACTATGACAAAGGCATTGTTGAATAAATATAAGAAAAGTATTAGTTTGTAAAATCAAAACCCAAGTATACGTTATTATATTTTGTAATGAAAGGGAAAATATAAGGAAATAAAAAAACTAGATCTTTTCTGGAGATGTATTGAGAACAAAAAAAGAGTGTTTTTTTAGATTCAATGCCTTTTTTTGTAAGAAAATTTTATTACGCAATTTGGGACAAAAGAAGTCCTAAAATAAAAGAAGTTCTATATTAAAGAGTATAAATGGTTTCTTTAATTGATACTTCTTTTTTTAGGACTTCTAACAAACAATCACATGGTATTAAATATAATGTTTAATTAAATAATTGCTTTGCTATTTTTTCTTTAAGAGAAATTTGTTCTTTTTTTAATGTTAAATACAATAAGTAGGTTAATCCAACTCCAATTATAGATATGATTGAATTTATTAACCAGTTTGCTTCATAGCCAAGATATTGAACTATAGATAGACCTGTTTTTGAACTTAGAACGTGAGCAAAACCATAACTCATCTGAAATACTGACATGAATATTCCTTCATGATTTTTATGGCTTCTTTTTAGTACTAGACCACTTGCGTAGGAAAAAGTAAGCATATTTCCAAAAGTCATGAGAGCCATAAAAAACCATAAAACAGTACTGTTATGAATACAGTATAAAGAAAAATATCCTAAAGAAAAGAGTATAAGTCCAATTATAATAGCTAAAGTTTCATTTATTCTTTTTACTTGCATCTTATTAATTAAACGTACTTCAAATAGTATAAAAAGGATTCCGCTAAATCCAAAAAGCATTCCAGTTGTTACATCTTTTAGTTGAAAAGAATTTTTTTGAAACAAAGGTAAAATAGTAAAAACTTGAAAGAATAGATAACCTGTAATCATTGCAATAATCCAATTTAACACAAAAGGAATATCTTTTATAGGTGCTAATCTATCCAAAGTAGTTTTTGTTAGATTTAGATCAAACGGAACTTTGCGTTCTTTTACTAATAATGAAAAAACGGAAATTGCTAAAAGACAAGTTATACCATCTACCCAAAAAAGAACGTCATAATTCCAGTATGATATAACTAATCCTCCAATTACAGGGCCAAACACAAGACCTAAATTAGAAGCTGATCGAATTAAAGATAAGGATTGTAATTTCATATCTTTACTTACATAGCTATTAACTGTTAGCATCATTGCAGGACGATACATATCTGCAATGGTGGTGAGCAAAAAAACAGTAAAACAAATGGCCTCAAAGCTTTTTACATATTTGAGAATAAAAAAAACAATACCGCTGGTAAAAAGACTGAAAATCATTACTTTGTAAGATCCTATAATGTCTGATAGACGACCGCTAGTAAAAGTTCCTACTAAAGAGCCAATCCCAAAGCAAACCATTATCCAACCTATTTGAGAATAGGTGAAACCTAGGGTTTCGTTAAGGTATTTTGATAAAAAGGGAACCACTACGGCTCCCATTCTATTAATTAATGTGATTAAGGCAATTACTTTTATTTCTAAGTTAAAATGTATTCGATTTTTTTTTATAAATTCCATAAAACATTAGAATAGATTAAGTTTAGTTGCAAAAAATTTAGAGAAAAACCCACTGCGAACATGCTCTAAGTCATCATTTGTTTTTGCTACTTCTAATTCTTGTTTTTCTTCTACTTCATTAGTTTCATCTACCATTATTTTGGTTATGAGCTGAACGTAGGTCATACCCAATTCTTCAAGATATCCTGTTAGAAATTTTTCACTTCCATCAATTCCTCTTACTTGTTCTATTTGTAATAATTTTTTATACAAATCATCTACTTTTTTAACTACTTCGCTAGGTACAGCTTTTCTTCTTGCAATATATTTAGTGATATTGGCATTTTCATCCACTACATAATCAAAATCAGTTATCACCCAATAATAACGACCTGATTTGGAAAGATTTTTGATAATTCCATGGAATTTATGCCCTTTTTTGATGTTATCCCACATTACCTTGAAGATGATCTGAGGTGTGTCTGGGTGTCTAACAATATTATGAGGTTGGCCTACCAATTCATACTCTTGATAGCCCGAAACTTCTGCAAATACTTCATTTACATACTCAATAGTTCCATAAATGTCAGTTTTACTCATAATAGTTTTAGTAGTATCCCAAACAACCTCTTCATTTAGAGGTAATGGTCTTTTAATTTCTAAATCCATATTTAATCCAAATTTGCTTATTTGCAACAGTAAAGTTACGGCGAAAAAAAATACAAAAACTGATTTTTGTCATAAAAAAATAAAAAAAACATCTTTTGAGTTATTTTAATTGGAATTGCTTTCGTTTATAAAGGAGAAAATAAAGATTTAATTTTTATATTTGCATAGCAAATTAACGCGTAATGAAATATAAAAGAATACTCTTAAAATTAAGTGGAGAAGCCTTAATGGGCGAACGACAGTATGGAATAGAACCAAAAAGATTAGCAGAATACGCTGAGGAAATAAAAAAAGTACATGACCTAGGTGTAGAAATAGCAATTGTTATAGGAGGAGGAAATATCTTCAGAGGTGTTGCAGGGGCAAGTAATGGTATGGATAGAGTACAAGGAGATTATATGGGAATGTTGGCAACTATCATTAACGGTATGGCGTTGCAAAGTGCTCTAGAAGAAAAAGGAATGTTAACGCGTTTGCAAACTGCGTTAAAAATAGAAGCCATAGCAGAACCCTATATAAAAAGAAGAGCTGTTAGACACCTTGAAAAAGGAAGAATTGTAATTTTTGGAGCAGGTACTGGAAATCCTTATTTTACAACTGATACAGCTGCTGTGTTGAGAGGAATAGAGGTAGATGCAGATGTAATACTAAAAGGAACTCGAGTAGATGGGGTGTATAATGCAGATCCAGAAAAAAATCCAGACGCAGTAAAATTTGATTATATTTCTTTTGACGACGTATTGGCAAAAGGGTTAAATGTAATGGATACTACAGCATTTACCCTAAGTCAGGAAAATAAATTACCTATAATTGTATTTGATATGAATAAAGAAGGTAATTTACTTAAAATATGCCAAGGAGAAAATATAGGAACCGTTGTTAATATTTAGTATTAAGATTCATTTATTCAGAAAAATTTGAATTAATATAACGTATAGAGAAATGACAGAAGAAATTAATTTTATATTAGATAGTACTAAAGAATCAATGGAAGGTTCTTTAATTCACTTAGAAAAAGAATTTTTAAATATTAGAGCAGGTAAAGCATCTCCACAAATGTTAGGGGGTGTTTTTGTAGACTATTATGGCTCTCAAACGCCTCTTTCTCAGGTAGCCAATATTAATACTCCAGATGCACGTACAATAACCGTAACACCTTGGGAAAAAAGCATGCTTCAACCAATAGAAAGAGCTATTATGATTGCAAACATTGGCTTTAATCCTATGAATAACGGAGATAATATTATTATATCCGTTCCTCCTCTAACAGAAGAACGCCGTCGTGAATTAGCAAAACAAGCAAAATCAGAGGCAGAAGATGCTAAAATAGGTGTTAGAAATGCACGTAAGGAAGCAAATAATGATATTAAAAAATTAGAAAAAGAAGGAACATCAGAAGATGTTTGTAAAACAGCAGAAGAAAATGTTCAAAAGTTAACAGATGCCTACATTAAAAAAGTAGATGAACTTTATGCCGTAAAAGAGGCAGAAATAATGAAAGTTTAAAAATTAGAAAAGCAATGATTTTTAGGAAAATAAAAAACATTGCTTTTTTAACAGATTGGTTTTTGTAGATTTCTTTCTACATTGTTTTTTGAATAAAGGCGCGTAAATTGCGTTCTGTTTTTCTAATATAAATAACACATAATATTTTTACTATGAAAGTGAAAAAAATATTTTTATTACTATCGTTTGTTTTCGCTCAATTTGCGTCAGCATCTTATGATGATAGCCTTTTCGGAGGAATTGAAATAGGAAGTAAAGGAATTAAAATTTCAGTTCTAGATGTAGATAACATCAAAAAAGGGAGTTATGAAATTAAATCCTTTTGGACAGAAAATGTAGGTATTGCACGTGGAATAGCTATTGATGGTAAATTGGCAGCTGAAGATATAAAGATAGCTTCAGAAGTAGTTTATAGAAGTTATTTAAGAGTTAAAAATGAGTTTAAAGTTACCGAACAAAATATTTTTATTGTTGGATCTTCTGGAGTAGCCATGGCATCTAATACAAAGGAACTGGTTGATGCAGTTAAAAAATTGACGAACAAAGAACTTGATTTTATAGACGCACAAGCAGAAGGGAAAATGTTATTGAAAGGATGTATTCCACCTGTTAATTACTTGAATTCGACAGTTCTAGATATTGGAGGAGGGAACACAAAAGGAGGTTATGTAGATACTTTTAATAACGATAATTTCGTTTTTTTTCCTCTTTCATTCGATTATGGAAGTATAACATTAACAGAAACAGTTAAAAAGAAGACTAAAAGCGAAAGTATAGGAGAGTATAACGAAAAATTATTTGGTCTAACACCTATGTTAAGAGAACAAATAAAAGCAATGTACAATTCTAAACCCCAAGCCTTAGAAAAGCAAAATGTTTATATGTCAGGAGGGGCAGTATGGGCTTTCTATACACTTTATAATGGAGGTGAGGCAAAAGATAATTTTAATGGCTTTACATTGGAAGATGTAATCAACTATGATGCTGTTGTAAAAAATAATTTTCAAAAATTTGAAGAATTAGCTAAGAAAAACAAAGAAGTAGAACGCGTTTTGAAAACATATTCTCAAAAACATTTAATATCAGGTTCTGCTCTTCTGTTAGTTTGTTTAGAAGATATTCCGAATATTAATGATAAAAAATTATTCTTTGCAAAACAAGGACAAACCGCATGGTTAGTTTCTTATATAGTTGATAGGTCAAACAAGATAAAAAAAATATGGTAATTAATTAAAGAAAGAATGTCTAGTTTCGTAAGCTTATTTTTAAGTTTGCATTCTATTGTCAAATGTGAAAATCTGTACTAAAATATCAAACAAAAATAAATTATTATAGAATATTTTACATAGCCTTTTCGTTTCTATTATGATCAAAAAAAACCTTTTTTTAATTATTTTATTTTTAGAAGCATTCGTAGGATTTGCTCAAAAAAAAATAGTAGGTCTAGAGTTCAATAACAAGGAGGTAAAAGTACTTGTTATTGAATCTAAACCTGATGTAGCGGATGAGTTTAAACTTAAAAGTTTTTGGTCAGACCCCATAGTGCCAGATCCTAATGAGGATCGTTTAAGTTTGGTAAAAAAAATAACCGCAGCTATAATCGCTAATGTTCAGAAAATCAAATTAGAACAAAATGTAGAATCAGATAAAACATTTTTGATTAGCGATTCAGATTTGTTTTCTGAGGCTGAAATGATTGCTATCCAAAAAGAGCTTTTGAGCAAAAAAATAGCAAAGATTGATTTTTTAAATAATCAAAAAAGTTGTGAATATATTTTTGAAGGATTGCTTAAAAAAGAAGATAAAGATGAAGCAGCATTAATCAATATTAATGAAAAAGAAACAACTTTTTCTAGCTATACCAAAAAAGATGGTTTCAAAGTAACCGTTATACCCAATAGTGATTTCCAAAAGTTAGAATTTTTAAATGATGATTCTAAAAAAGCAGAAATTTCCAAATTAAATGAAAATATCAAACAACTTTATTACTACAATGATGAAATGAGAGATAAAAAAAATATTTATCTCACAGGAGAATCAGCTTGGGCATCTTATGCTTTGTTTAATGGAGGAGCTATTGATTTAGAGTTCAATCCAGTGAAAATTGAAGATCTTGAAAATCATCAAATTAGTTTAGATAAAAAATTTGATCGTTATCAAGTATTAGCATCAGCTAATATTGAAGCAGATAAAGTACTCACATACTATTCAAAATATGAACTCTCAATTGGGAATAAATTTCTAACATTAATTTTGAAAAATTTAGAAACAAATTCGAAGAAAAAGATTTTATATTGTAAAAATACTAATAAAGCAAAGTTGGTTAATTATTTAGCCAATAAGCTTATTGACTAACCCATTAATTTTTTGTAAAAAACAAACTTATGAATAAAAAAATACAACTTCTTCTCTTTTTGAGTTTAATATTTCATCAAGCCAATTTTGCTCAATTCAAAGTTTTTGGCAATATCAGAAATGGTAACGATGATAATCTTTTTTCCGTAAAAGTAATTTTAGCTAGTGCAGATGAAAAGAAATATATTCATCAAGTTCATACAGATAAATCAGGTAATTTTATCTTGAACTCAAAAGAAAAGACAGGTAAATTAATACTAAAATTACCAGGCTATAAGACTACTTATAAATTTATAGAATTTACCAAAAGTAAGTTAGATGTAGGTATTATTTATTTAGAAGAAGATTTATTAAAAAATTTAGAAACAGAATCGGCTTTAGTCGACTTAGCATTTTTGAGAAAATCGCCAACAGCCACAAATACAATTTTTGAGAGCACTGAATTTAATCACAATAGTAATAAAGATTTTATAGAAAGAGCTGCCCTGTTACCAGGGGTATACACAACACCCTTAGGAGGAAGTTATTCTAAAAGTAGACTTCGTCTTAGAGGATATAATCAAAATAATATAACTCCTTTATTAGACGGTATCTCGTTAAGAGATTTTGAAAGTGGAGAAGTAAACTGGTCATTTATTGCACCAGCAAGCGATGCTTTAGATGCTATTCAAATTCAAAGAGGTTTAGGATCTTCTAAACTTGTAAACGCATCCGTTGCAGGTACAGTTAACTTTATATTACGTGATCCTTTTACAAAATATGATAACTATATATCAGTTGAATCAGGAAATAATGATTATAGAAAATATAGTTTAAGTCTAAACACAGGAAATGTAGATAAAGGATTTGGTCTTAATTTATCATTATCTAATACCTCTAGTAACGGATACTTTCCTGGAACGGCTTTTAATGCTACAGGTTATTACCTAGGTATGGGGTACAAAACAGATCACCATAAATTTATCCTTAAATTGATAGGATCACCAAATTGGATTGATTTTAGAAATAGAATATCTACTATAGATGACAGTACTGATGAGTCAGGACTAGATCCTAAATACAATGTTACCTATAACGAATACAATGGTAAAAATCTTTCGTTAAATAATAATGCTACCCATACACCTTCCTTGAGCTTAGAATGGCAATATAAAATAAATGAAAATAACATATTAGCCTTAAAAGGATATGGCGTTTATGGAAATACCTCTTTCAAAGATTATACAGGAACTGAAATTTTTAATGATTATAGTAAGTTCTTAAATTCTAATAATACAATTGATTACAATTATATTAGAGCTTATAATAGAGGTTTAGCAACAAATATAATAGAACAAAAAATAGGTTCAA
This sequence comes from Flavobacterium sp. TN-1, assembly GCF_052828645.1. NCBI lineage: Bacteria > Pseudomonadati > Bacteroidota > Flavobacteriia > Flavobacteriales > Flavobacteriaceae > Flavobacterium > Flavobacterium sp. TN-1. The sequence continues at coordinate 332,136 of NZ_CM128253.1, read as the reverse complement.
CCCCGAAATCTTACACTCGTGTTCCTTATATAGTAAATGGAAAACAATTATATTTAAATTCTACTGAGTTTAATACAGAGACTTCTGGTATATCTCAAACAGAGAATTTTGCTAAAAGCAAGGTATATGGAGGATTATTAAACTATTCAACAAACTTGACTTCTAAACTTAAATTTGATATTGGTATTGATATTAGAAAATCCTCTTCTATACATACTAAATATTTAAACGATTTATTTGGAGCTGATGGTTATTTAGTTAATCAATTGCAAAATAAATCAATCTTTACTACAGAAACCTTTTCTTTGAAAGATGATTTATGGAATCCTTTTAAAGTAATTAAGTCTACAAAAATTGATTACTACAAGGAAAATATTATTTCGTATTATGGGGCCTACTCACAGTTACAGTTAAATTTGAAAAAATTCAACTTTTTACTTCAAGGAGGATATAGCGAAAATGATTTCAGCAAGGTAACATACGATATTTTTAATACGAATCTATCGGAGTCTTCACAACATGTAAATTTAGATTCATATAACGTAAAATTTGGTGCAAACTGGAATATGAATGCTAAAAACAATATTTGGTTTAACTGTGGTCTAGTATCGAGAGTTCCAATTTTAAATTATGTTTTTGATTTTCAAACAAACAAAATTAAGAATGGTTTTAAAAATGAAAACTTTAAATCAATTGAAGCAGGGTATACTTTCTTAAGTAAAAGCTTTAATTTAAATTTCGTTGCCTATACAAATTATTTAGATAATTCAACAGAACAATTATTTGAAACAGGTTACGGAGTTACAGGCTTTACACATGATTTAAGTAAAAGAAATTCAGGAATTGAGTTAGACTTTACATACAAACCTTTCCAGAAATTTACAATTTACAGTAGCCATTCTTTCGGAGAAGGAAAATATACTAAAGATGCTTTATATACAGAGTATGATGATAATCAAACAACCACTTTATATATAAAAGATACTAGAATAGGAAGTGTTCCTGAATGGATGAGCAGTCTTTCTTTGTCTTTAGAGCCAATTAGAAGATTATCTTTTACAGTTACAGGGAAATATCATGATAACTTTTATAGTAATACCTCAGCTGAACAATATGATCCTGTTTGGTATCCAGATAGTTATGCTGTACATGATTTAAAATTACCTTCTTTCTTATTATTTGATACAAACTTAAAATACAAAATTAGACTTAATAATGAAGATCTAGTTAATGTAGGTTTATCTATGAACAATATTTTTGATACACTTTACATAACTGAATCTACAAGAAGTTATTTAAATAATCAAAATCTTCCTGGTACGAATACAACTTATGGCAATGCTTTTCCTGCTAATTTTAAAGGGATTAATGGAGCTAATACAGCCTTTTTTGGTCTTGGAAGAACTTGGAATTTTGCTGTCCAATATAGATTTTAAAAATTAGTTTAAAAAATAAAAGGGTATCCGAGAGGATACCCTTTTTTATTGTTAAAATAAATGACCCTTTTATATAAATAATATCATTTAAACTTAAAATATACTGGATTAAAAAGTAGAATTCTCGATCTGTTTTTTTTATTTTAAAACAATTCTAGCAAACAGTTGAGTATATAATTGAAATCATCGTTAGTTAGAGCGCGAAGCGCATCGAGAATCAATACTAATTTTTATTGTTTTTGTAGGATAGTGTCTAAATAAACATGCAGTCTGTTACTCTGACGTAAAGAGGAGTCTCATAATCAATATTATCTGATTTCTCCCTTTGGTCTAAATAACAAGATTGCGAACTTTTTGGAGAGTCTCAAGGTTGAAAAAATATTATCATAAGGAAATTTCAAAGTTTAAATGATATAAATGTAATTTTAACCTTGAATTTATTAATCCTATACCTTTATTTAAAAAAAAGATTATTGTTGCTAAATCATACTTTTATGATTGTTTATAGAGAGATATAAAAGAGGTTTATTCGTATAAGTTAGAGATAGAATTTTAAAAGTTTAAAAAGACACTTTAAATATACTTTTATTAAACTCAGCAACCTTATAATAAGAAATTTTTAAGACTACTGAGTTTAATAAATTTTAAAAATAAATTATTTAGAAGAAATAATTTTCCCATCCATATCAATTCTTAGACTTTCTATACTAGGTTTCTTTTTATCAACGGTGGTGGTAATTTCTATTTTCCCATTTTTATCCATTACTAAAGCAGCTAGTTTTGTTCCTCCCATATAGTCATAATAGTCACAAACTTTTCTAGAATCTATGATTTCACTAGAATTTTCTTTTGTTACATTAGCAAAAGTTGCAATAAAATCACCATCTCCATGATAGAGAGCCGAGAAAAAAGTTATTTTAAAATTTTTAAACTTTCTTTCAGCTATTTTTACAAAACTATAATCATCTAGTAATTTAGGGTTATTATTTAGGGATATAAGTTCCTTTTTATACTTTGGAGTTAATAATTTATTTATAGTATTAATGTCTTTGATAAAAGTATATTGACTATCTGAATTACTTAATTTATCGTAAACTTTTTGATCAATTATAAAAGGAAATGCTTCTTTTTCCGAAGGAATCATATAAGAAATATTTTCTTCTGATTGATTAATATGTGCCAGTGTATCTTCTATTGAAGAAACTTTTTCATCTTTTGTTTTTTCGTTAGAATGCTTGTCGGATTTACAACTAATGATTACTAGAGATGACAAAAGTAAAATCGTTTTTTTCATGTGTTTGTCTAATTTTAAGTCTTATATTCTGTTAATTTTTTTCTAATTCAATTTACGCTTCTTTAAAAATCTTATTTTGAAAAGATTAGGTTAATGCCAATCTTAAAATAGATTATCTTGAAGCCACAATTTTTCCATTTGTATCAATTTTTAAATTTTCCATAGTAGGTTTATCCCTGTCAATCATTGTGGTAATTTCTATTTTTCCATTTTTATCCATTACTAAAGTTACTAACTTACTTTCTCCCACATAAGAATAATAATAACCCACTTTCTTTGAATCTATAATTTTGTTAGAATTTTCCCTTGTTACATTTGCAAAAGTTGTGGTAAAAGCTCCATTTCCGTGGTAGCGAGATACAAAAAAAGTTATTTTAAAATTTTTGATCTTTCTTTCGGCAATTTTTATAAAACTATAATTACTCAATAGATGCGTATCATTATTTATAGATATAAGTTCCTTTTTATATTTTGGGATTAATAAACTATTAACAGTGTTAATGTCTTTGATAGGAGTATATTGACTATCAGCTAATTCATTGTAAACTTTTTGATCAATTATAAAAGGAAATTTACTTTTTTCTGAAGGAATTAAATAAGAAGTGTTTTCTTCTTTCTCTTCAGATGGATTCGTATCTACAAGCATATCTCTTGTTGAAACAAAACCTTGATTTTTGATTTTTTCGTTTGAATATTTATCTGCTTTACAGCTAATGATTATTAATGATGATAAAAATAAAATTGATTTTCTCATGTTTTTGTCCGATTTTAAGTTTATTTTTAGAAGTAGCATTATGCTAAATCAAATTACTTAAAGTAGGTTTTAGAGAATAGTTTGGGATACTACAAAGATACTGAAAAAATGCCTAAAAAGAGAGCTATAGTCTTGAAAAAGAGGCTTAAATGATGTGTTTTAAGAAAAGAGATGCAGAGTGTTTAGATCTTTAAGATTTCAAAAAAAAAAGAGTCTTAATATTAATTAAAGTTTATTTAAATACCTCTTTTGTTGCTTATTAGATAAATTAAGTTTTCTAAAAAAGATTTGCAGAGTTTTTGTATGATATTTTATTATTCTTAGAGGCGGTAAATTAAAGAGAAGTGTCTTAAAGTGCTCTATTTTTTTACAAATAAAAAGAGAAATCTTATGATCTGACTCATATAAGATTTCTCTTTTCTAAAAATAAATAAAAATCAATTTTAAAGAATCTTTCGTTTTGGAAGCCGAAAAATATTTTGAAATTACATTTTTTTAGTAATATCTTTTTTGTACTTGTTTAAAAGAGCTTTAGTCATTCCTAAATTTGCTTTTGTAGAGTCAACAGCTAAATAAATAAAATATTCATTATTCTCTGAAATATCAATAATATGGATCTGAGATTTTAAATTAATCATAATGTCTTCTATCGTTTCGTCTAATCCTAATGCTTGAATAGCATTTAATTTAGCTTTCACCACCTCCAAGTTGTAGGCAGAAGCTAACTCTGGATCAAAATTAGACTCCGAGGATAGAGAATAATATGATATTCCACTTTTTATTTCTGCAACTGCAACTGCTACAAAACCTGGGATGTTGCTTTTTAGATCTTCTCCAAATTGTTTTAAAAAATCTGACATTTTAAATATATATAGGGGTTAAGTTTATAACACAAAGTTATATAATAATATTGTTTTTATTTGTGCTATTTCTTTAAAATACTTCAATGATGGTTAATTTTTATTATTTCTAAATAATAAAATTAATCTATGTGTTTTAAATTAATGTAAATAAAAATAAGTATATTTTATGTGATTTTTTTATCTAAAAAGAATAAAAGACTTATAAAACCATTTTTAATGGTGATGATCTTAAATAAAATTTAAACTCAAATCATGTGATGACGGGAAAAATATAAAGAGGATAAAATAAACGAAAACTTTTTTTAAGTAGTCTTACTGAATCAAGAGTAAAAATAGATTACTTTTTAGATTTAAAGTTGTTTTATTTATAACGAATTTGTAATGTCTTAATCTGAAGTAAAATAAAAATGATCTATTAAATTAGGGTATAATCTAATGGTATAGATGAAAAGGAATTGTTAAAAAGAAGTTGTCCTAAAAGTACATTTTAATCTTTAAATACTAAAGAAAAGCACAATGTCATAACAAATTACTCTATTTGTGTTGACCTACTTTATTCGAGTCTATGATAAATAACGAAATACAAACTTTGATCTTTTAAGACAACTTTCAATTAAAATGAAATTACATTTTTTTAGTAATATCCTTTTTATATTTGTTTAATAAGGCTTTAGTCATACCTAAATTAGCTCTATTAGAATCCACAGCTAAATAAATGAAATATTCATTGTTTTCAGAAATATCAATGATGTGAATTTGAGATTTCAAGTTAATCATTATGTCTTCAATAGTTTCATTTAAGCCTAAAGCATTAATTGCATTTAATTGAGCTTTTACTACTTCTAGGTTAAAAGCAGAGGCTAATTCAGGGTCAAAATTAGGATTAGCAGAAAGTGTATAATATGATATTCCGCTTTTTATTTCTGAAATGGCAACGGCTATAAATCCAGGTACATTGCTTCTTAAATCTTCTCCAAATTGTTTTAAAAAATCTGACATATTATGAGTATTTAATAATAAAGGTTCTAATAACAAATATACTTAAATATAAAGAAATTTTAAGTTTTTGGTTGTAGAAAGCTTTCTATGAGTATTTTCTTATATTTTAAATAAAAAACCATCTATGTTCTAGATGGCTTTTATAAGATTTGGTTTGATAGGAAAGAGGTATTACATTTTTTTAGTAATATCCTTTTTGTATTTATTTAATAAAGCTTTAGTCATACCTAAATTAGCTCTATTAGAATCCACAGCTAAATAAATAAAATATTCATTGTTTTCAGAAATATCAATAATATGAATTTGAGATTTCAAGTTAATCATTATGTCTTCAATGGTTTCATCTAAACCTAAAGCATTAATGGCATTTAATTTAGCTTTTACTACTTCTAGGTTAAAAGCAGAAGCTAATTCCGGATCAAAATTGGGGTCAGAAGACAAAGTGTAATACGATATTCCACTTTTAATCTCTGCAACTGCAACTGCAACAAATCCTGGGATGTTGCTTTTTAGATCTTCTCCAAATTGTTTTAAAAAATCTGACATTATTAAATAAGTATTAAAGGGTTAAATTTCTATACAAATGTAAATTAGCAGCGTGATTTTTTGAATGCTGGCTGTGTAGAAAAAATTCTACGAATGTTAATTTTTATTTAGAAATAATAAAAATTAATAATTCGTCAATAAATAAATTTTGAGTAATTTTAATCTTGTATTTCTCTTTGTATGCTTTTTTAAAAAATATATTTTTAATTTAATATTCAACCCATTTTAACTCTATTATAATAGACTTTATGCTGAAAATAAGAGAGGAAAGAGGATAGAAATACACAAAAAAAATTGTTACAGCTGTCCTATACTAAGGATAAAAAAAGAAGACTTTTTTAGATTCAAGGTCATTTTTATCTGTATTAAATTTCGAACGTTAGATTTAGATGAAAAGCTTTGTTTTGGATTAAAAGACTTCTTTTAGAATACATTGTAAAAGATATTGAATACTTTTAAATGTTTATTCTTCTTATCTAATAGGGTGACAAACTGATAAGAAAATTTTGAAAAATAAATTACGTAATAGATATTGTTTTTAAAAAAACAGCAAACATAAGACTCACCGAAAACTTTAGTATGAGCTAATAGAATAAAATTAAAATCAATAGATTTCTATTACGTAATTTGGGTTAAAAGGGGGAATTACATTTTTTTTGTTATATCCTTTTTGTATTTGTTTAATAAGGCCTTTGTCATGCCTAAGTTTGCTTTTCTTGAGTCAACAGCTAAATAGATAAAATATTCATTGTTTTCAGAAATATCAATAATGTGTATTTGGCTGTTAAGATTGATCATAATATCTTCTATATGCTCATCAAGACCAAGTGCATTGATAGCATTTAATTTTGCCTTTACCACTTCCAAGTTAAAAGCAGAAGCTAACTCTGGGTCAAAATCTGGATTTGTTGATAAAGTGTAATACGATATTCCACTTTTAATTTCTGCTATTGCTACTGCAATAAAACCTGGGACATTATTTTTTAAGTCTTCACCGAATTGTTGTAAAAAATCTGACATAAGCGTATGTTTTTGGTTAATATGGTATTAAATTTAATAAAAAAATAACACATATTGAAATAAAAGTTAAACAATATATAGTTTTTATTTAATCTTAATTGTTGTTTTGTGACTTAGTAACTGTGTTTATACCTAGTTGCTTTATATTGGTTAAACCTAAATCAAGAATTAGGTATCCTTATTGTTGTGAGATAGAAAGTAATAAAATCAAAAAAAATAAAAGATTTAGGAAAAAAGAATGATGAGTTGTTTTATTCTGGCTTGCTTATACTCGAAAGATTTATTGATCTATTTTGTGATTATAGGAATGAGATTTAAATAAGTACATTAATTATTGAAAAATAAATAAACTTATTTTTGGGTTTACCCCTGAGTTAATATAAAAAATAGGTTGAAGTTATATTATCGTTAGCTTTTTAATAAAAATGTAAATTTAGAGATAGGGCTGATTTTATTGTTGAGGGAAAAGGAAAGAGATCTCCTTAGATTTAAGGAGATTGTGAGCAGTAAGCAATCCTTAAAAATCTACTGAACTCATAAAAATAAGTTTAGTCGTAAGAACATATCTTTAAAAAAAATAAAATCGTTATTTTTGTTGATATATCAATTATATTTGTATCAAACAAAATAATATGAATGTTAAAAATCCAACAGGAACAGTACTTTATTTAATTGAGAAAGCAATTAAGGAATATAGGAAAATTTCACAGAAAAATATCACCAAAATTGTAAAAGACATTACTGTAGATCAATGTTTAGTATTAATAATTCTTAATAAGAATACGGAAATTTCTCAAAATGAATTGGCAAATCTTATATTTAAAGACAATGCATCCATTACGAGAATGGTAGAATTAATGGTGAAAAAAGATTTCCTAAATAGAACTATTCATCCAGACGACAGAAGGAAATTTAATCTGGAAATAACCGAAAAAGGGAAAAAAACGCTCAAATTAATAAATCCAATTATACAAATAAATAGGGATACTGCGCTTAATGGTCTGTCGTTAGAAGAAATAAATTTTCTCGATAAAACTTTAAACAAAATAATTAGTAATTGTAAAATCTAAAAAAAATGAAAAAAGTTTTAATCTATTCTTAATTTACGTTGTAATCTCCTTCAACTCAAAAACAAATGCACAAGATGTTACAGAACGGAATAAACAAATATTGGAAATAGCTGACAAAATTAAAGAATATTACATTTTTGAAGATATAGCCAATCAACTATCTAAAAAATTAAAATCAGAAATAAATCTTAAAACTTTTGACAGCCTACCTGATGTAGAATTTGCAAAATCTCTTTCAACCTATTTAACAAAAAACGGGAATGATTTACATTTCAATGTATTATACCGCCCAAGACAAGAAAAAGAAAAAAAAGTAGTCACTGAAAAAGAAATACTGAAAGAATATGATGCCATTAATAAACAATGGAATTATGGTTTTGAAAAAGTGATAAGATTAAATGGAAATATTGGATATATCGAATATACTGGATTTCCAGAAGGAAACCAAGCAGCTCAACAAATTCTTGATGCAACAATGAGTTTTGTATCAAACACTAATACATTAATTATAGATTTAAGAAATAATCAAGGCGGAGATGGTAAAATGGTTGAACTTTTTTTAAGCTACTTTTTTGATAAAAAAATAAAATTAAATGAGGTTTATTCAAGATATAATAATAAAACTACAAAATCCTATACTGCAAAAAAAGTAAATGGTAAAAAATATTTAGATAAACCAGTATATATTCTTGTAAATAACAAAACCATATCTGCTGCTGAAGCATTCGCATATAATTTACAACAAAATAAAATTGCAACAATAATTGGAGAAAAAACTTATGGTGCTGCAAATCCAGTAAAAGCATTTCTTATTGGAAATAAATATCAGGTATTTATACCTGTTTCATTAGAGAAAAATGCAATCACAAATTCTAATTGGGAGCACATTGGAATTGATGCTGATATAAAAATAAATTCTGAAAAAGCATTAATAAAAGCGCAAATTTTAGCCCTTGAAAATTTGTTAAAATCAAATATAAAAACGGAACTAACAGAAAATGAAATTAAAGAGAATATTTTGAAACTAAAAAGACAGTTGTAGGCAAATTTTACCTATTACTAAGAAGTGTTTGGCAAGATTGTGAATTGTGTAGTAAATTCATGTTTCGCAAGAAAATTTATCTTTAACAGAAAATAATTGGTTTCGAATCTTACAACCTCGCCAAGCGTTAGAACGTTTCTGTGATAATTTTCTAATAGATAATCTGGTTTAAATGAAATTGAATCAAAAGAATATATGAAATTAAATTTGATTCAAATTTTATATAGAAAAGGAATAATACCATTTAAACTTAAAATATATTGGATTAAAAAGTAAAATTCTCGATCTGTTTTTTTATTTTAAAACAACTCGAACAAACAGTTGGGTATATAATTGAAATCATCGTTAGTTTGAGCGCGAAGCACATCGAGAACCAACACTAATATTTATTGTTTTGTAGGATAGTGTCTAAATCAACACACAGTTTGTTACTCCTACGTAAGGAGGAGTTTTATAATCAATATTATCTGATTTCTCCCTTTGGTCGAAATGATATGATTGTGAACTTTTTGGGCAGTTTCAAGGTTAAAAAAATAGTATTATGAGGAAATTTCAAAGTTTAAATGGTATAAGGTAAAAGAAGTTTCCTAGTTAAGAGTTTTTGTATAAGGTAATGTGTTTTTAATAAAAAAAAGGGTATCCATATTTTTGAATACCCCTTTTTTTTGTATGAGATAATTAGATTATCCTAAAGAAACTCTTTTGAAACCAGTGATTTCAACATTGAATCCTTTAACGTAATCGCCTACTTTTTTGCTATCTTCTTTGATGAAGTTTTGATCTAATAAAGCTTTCTCTTGATCTAAAGTAGTGTTATCAGAGATAAAACGTTGGATTTTTCCAGGGATGATTTTGTCCCAAATTTGCTCAGGTTTACCTTCTGCTTTTAATTCCGCTTTAGCATCTTCTTCAGCTTGCTTTAAAACTTCTTCAGTTAATTGAGAGTAAGAGATATATTTAGGAACATTTTTCAATGTTTTTCCTAAACGAGCAGCTTCTTCATTTTCTTTTTCAATGATTGCAATACGAGCAGCTAATTCAGACTCAACAAAAGCAGGATCAAAATCTTTGTAAGATAACGTATCAGCTCCCATTGAAGCAACTTGCATAGAGATGTCTTTAGTTAAAACCTCAGCATTAGCGATCGGAGAAGTAATTGCAGTTAAAGCAGCAATTTTGTTTACGTGAACGTAAGAACCAACGTAAGCACCTTCTAAAATTTCGAAACCACCGATTTCGATTTTCTCTCCAATTACACCAGTTTGCTCGATTAACTTCTCAGCTACAGTGATTCCACCGAAATCTGAAGCTAATAATTCTTCTTTAGTAGAAAAATTAATCGCTCTTTCAACTAAATCTTTAGCTAAAGCTACGAAAGCTTCATTTTTACCTACGAAGTCAGTTTCACAGTTTAAAGTAAGGATGGCTCCTTTAGTGTTATCAGCATTAACAAAAGAAACAGCAGCCCCTTCAGAAGACTCACGGTCAGAACGGTTAGCAGCAACTTTTTGTCCTTTTTCTCTAAGGATTTGTATCGCTCTGTCGAAATCTCCTTCAGCCTCAACTAAAGCTTTTTTACAGTCCATCATTCCGGCACCTGTAGATTGTCTTAATTTATTTACGTCTGCAGCAGTGATTGTTGACATACTATTTTATTTTAATAAATTTAATAATTTTTAAAAGTAAAAAATTCCAATCGACTAATTCTAAATTCTAATTTTATTAAATCATCAAATTTGATGATTTTTTGGAATTTGGAACTGCGACTGGAATTTGAAATATTATTCTTCAGAAGCTGTAGCTGCTTTAGCTGCTTTAGCTTCTTCAGTTGCTTCTACTTCTTTTTCTGAAGTTCTATTAGATAAACCTTCAGTAATAGCAGCAGTTACTAATGATAATACTTTATCAATAGATTTTGAAGCATCATCATTTGCAGGGATAACATAGTCAACTTGACGTGGGTCAGAGTTCGTGTCTACCATTGCAAATACAGGAATGTTTAATTTTTGAGCTTCTTTTACTGCGATGTGTTCAGCTTTAATATCTACTACAAATAATGCAGCTGGTAATCTTGACATATCAGCGATAGATCCTAAGTTTTTTTCTAACTTAGCACGTAAACGATCGATTTGTAATTTCTCTTTTTTAGATAAAGTGTCAAATGTACCGTCTTTCTTCATTCTGTCGATAGAAGCCATTTTTTTAACAGCTTTACGAATCGTAACGAAGTTGGTTAACATACCACCTGGCCATCTTTCAGTGATGTAAGGCATGTTTGCTGCTTTAGCTTTTTCAGCTACAATATCTTTTGCTTGTTTTTTGGTAGCAACGAATAAAATTTTTCTACCAGACGCAGCAATTTTCTTTAAAGCTTCATTAGCTTCTTCAATTTTAGCTGCAGTTTTGTATAGGTTGATAATGTGGATACCATTACGCTCCATGTAGATGTAAGGAGCCATGTTTGGATCCCACTTTCTAGTCATGTGTCCGAAATGAACACCTGCCTCTAGTAATTCTTTAACTTCTACTTTATTTGCCATTTTAGAAATAGTTTACGTTCTGTTGAATTAGCAATGTGTCTTTAAATTTAGATTGGAAAATAAATTTTCTAATCTCAACCCATTTAGATGCTAAACTAATCTCCGGCCTCAGCACGGAAAAGCAACATAACTTAGTTTTTTTTAATAAATAATAATAAATATTAACGTTTAGAGAATTGGAATCTCTTACGAGCTTTCTTCTGACCGAATTTTTTACGCTCAACCATACGAGGGTCACGAGTTAGTAATCCTTCAGGTTTTAAGATAGCTCTGTTTCCTTCTCCTACTTCACACATAGCGCGAGCAATAGCCATACGTACAGCTTCTGCTTGACCTGTTGTACCACCTCCATAAACATTGATTTTTACGTCAAAGTTTGAAGCGTTTTCAGTCATTGCTAGTGGTTGCATAACTTTATACTGTAAAGTTGCAGTAGGGAAGTAAGTTTCAAATGCTTTTTTGTTTACAGTAATGTTTCCTGTACCTTCTGATACATAAACACGTGCCACAGCACATTTTCTTCTACCGATTTTGTGAATAACTCCCATTACTTAAGATCGTTTAGATTAACGGTTTTAGGTGTTTGAGCAGCATGTTTGTGCTCTGAACCTACATTTACACTCAAATTACGGAATAATTGAGCACCTAATTTATTTTTAGGCAACATTCCTTTTACAGCTTTTTCTACTAATAATGCAGGGTTTTTTTGTTGCATTACTTTAGCTGTTAATGTTCTTTGACCTCCAGGGTAACCTGTATGACGAACATAAGTTTTGTCCTCTAACTTGTTACCTGTAAGGTTGATTTTTTCCGCGTTGATAATAATTACATTATCTCCACAGTCCACGTGTGGTGTATAACTTGGCTTGTACTTACCTCTTAAAAGCATCGCAACTTTTGAAGCAAGACGACCTAAGTTATGACCTTCAGCGTCTACAACAATCCACTGTTTGTCTGCAGTGGCTTTGTTTGCTGATACTGTCTTGTAGCTTAATGTGTTCACAATAATTACTTTTTAATTAAACATTCCATTCCCAATTAAGGGAGTGCAAAAGTACAATTATTTATTTATAAAGCAAATAGGTTTAATATATTTTCTTTTTTATTGCTTTTCAGTAAGTTATCCTTTTTATCTATTTCTTCTTTTTTTATTGTTTGCTATAATATTAGATAGACGAGTTTTTGGATGAAGATGAAAAAGATTAAGCGGGGAAAATATTCGGAAGTTTTTTGTAAATAATAGGTTTGTTACGTTTTTTGCCAGCAATGAATTTCTATTATGTAAAGTTATGTTAAAGTTAAGAAAGGCTTTTGCTAATAAATCTGATTGTATAAAAAAACACAGATATATTTGTTGTGTGATTTTTTTGAAGAAATAAGATAAAAACTTTCATTCTGTCAAATAAGAGTATTTGTAGTTGAAATATTTTCTTTGATAGAATGAAAGTTTATTTTTTTAAAATAAAGATATTTTTTAATGTGCTTCTAGCCAATCTTTACCTAATCCTATTTCTACTTCTAGTGGTACGATTAGTTTAAAAGCGTTTTCCATTTCCTCTTTTATCAAAGGTTGTATCTTTTCTAGTTCCGAGTTATGTACATCAAAGACTAATTCGTCGTGAACTTGGAGTAGCATTTTTGATTGGTATTTTTCTTCTTTTAAGCGTTTATGAATATTAATCATGGCTATTTTAATAATGTCAGCTGCACTTCCTTGTATGGGAGCATTTACAGCATTTCGTTCTGCTGCGCCTCGAACGACAGCATTGGCTGAGTTAATATCTTTTAAATAACGACGACGTCCTGATATGGTTTCTACAAATCCATTTTCTCGAGCAAAATCAATTTGAGTGGTAATGTATGATTTTAGTTTAGGGTAGGTTTTATAGTAAGCTTCAATGAGTTCTGCACTTTCTTTTCTTGATAATGAAGTTTGGTTGCTCAAACCAAATGCCGAAACACCGTAAATAATTCCAAAGTTAACCGTTTTTGCATTGCTACGTTGTTCCTTTGTTACTTCGTTCAGAGGAACGTTGAAAACCTTTGCGGCAGTACTTTTGTGTATATCTTCGTTGTTTTGAAATGCAGAAATCATAGTGTCTTCTCCAGAGAGAGCAGCTATAATACGTAATTCGATTTGTGAATAATCGGCAGACAGAAGGGTGTGATTTTCATCGCGAGCAATAAATGCTTTGCGTATTTGACGACCCCTTTCAGTTCTAATAGGAATGTTTTGTAAGTTGGGATTGTTAGAACTTAATCTTCCTGTAGCTGCTACAGTTTGCATATAGTCAGTATGTACACGAGTGGTTTTATTGTTAACCTGTAATGGTAGAGCATCTACATAAGTGCTTTTTAGTTTTACAAGTTGACGCCATTCTAATATATCCTGTACTATTTTGTGATCGTTTGCGAGATTGCTTAAAATTTCTTCACCTGTAGCGTATTGCCCTGTTTTGGTCTTTTTTTGTTTTGTTCCGCCAATTTGGAGTTTTTCGAATAAGATGTCTCCTAATTGTTTAGGAGATGCTAGATTGAATTTTTCTCCTGCTTGTTCGTATATATTGTTCTCTATGGTTTCAATTTCTTTCTGCATATCTATTGACATGGATTTTAAGAAGTTTTTGTCTAGATTAATTCCTTCTCTTTCCATATCTGCTAAAACTTGCACTAATGGGATTTCTATTTCATCAAATAGCTTTTTTGTGCCTACTCGTTCTAAAATTGGTTGAAAATGTTCCTTTAATTGATATGTAATATCTGCATCTTCTACCGCATATTCTTTGATTTCTTCTAATGCTACTTGACGCATTGATAATTGATTTTTTCCTTTTTTTCCAATTAAAGCTTCGATAGATTTAGGGCTGTATTGTAAATAAGTTTCGGACAATACATCCATGTTGTGACGCATATCTGGATTAATCAAATAATGGGCAATCATAGTGTCAAACAAAGGACCTGTTATTTTGATTTCGTAATTGGCAAGAATTTTTAGGTCGTATTTGATGTTTTGTCCTATTTTGGTAATGGATTCGTTTTCAAAAAAAGGCTTAAACTTGTGAATTAAATTTTTTGTTTCTTCTTGATTTTCAGGGAAAGGAATGTAAAAACCTTTTCCTTTTTCCCAAGAAAAAGAAAGACCGACTAATTCTGCATTGTTAGTGTCTATTCCTGTAGTTTCCGTGTCAAAACAAACAGCTGTTTGTTGTAGTAAGTTTTGTAATAATAGATTAATGGGTAAGTTCCCATTTACTATTTGGTAAAAATGAGATGTGTTATTTAGATTTGCATACTGAAAACCAACTGTAGATTGGCTTTCTTCAGGATCAGAAAAACCAAACAAATCCATTTGGTTTTCAGGTGTTTTTTTTGAACTTTTCTTCGAAGAAGAATCAGAAGTATCTATTTCATCATACTCTCTTCCTCCGCTAAAAAGTTTGTCAAATTGAGCTTTCATTTGACGAAATTCTAGTTCTTGGAATAAAATATCAGTTTTTTCTATATCGGGTTTTGAAAGTTCAAAACTTTGTTCATCAAATTCTACAGGGCAGTCTAGTAGGATGGTAGCTAGTTTTTTAGAAAGAATTCCTTTTTCTTTATTGTTTTCAATGTTTTCTCTCATTTTTCCTTTTAGTTTGTCTGTGTTTGCTAAAAGGTTTTCCATAGAACCATATTCAGCCAATAGTTTTTTGGCTGTTTTTTCGCCTACACCAGGTAATCCAGGTATATTATCTACGGCATCTCCCATCATTCCTAAAAAGTCAATAACTTGTAAAGGATCTTGTACTTCAAACTTTGTTTTGACTTCTTCTACTCCCCAAATTTCTATATCATTTCCAGCTCTTGCTGGACGATACATGAAAATATTTTCAGAAACCAACTGACCAAAGTCTTTATCGGGTGTAACCATGAAAACTTGATAACCTTGTTTTTCAGCCTTTTTAGCTAATGTACCTATTAAATCGTCTGCTTCATATCCAGAAACTTCTATGATAGGAATGTGCATAGCACTTAAGATTTCTTGTATATAAGGAACAGCAATCTTAATAGCTTCAGGAGTTTCGTCACGGTTAGCTTTGTATTCGGTAAACATTTCTAAACGATAATTACTGCCTCCTTTGTCAAATGCTACTGCTAAATGGTCTGGTTTTTCGCGCTTAATGACATCCATTAAGGAATTCATAAAACCAATAATAGCAGAAGTATCTAAGCCTTTAGAGTTAATTCGAGGGTTTTTAATAAAAGCATAATAACCTCTAAAGATAAGTGCATAAGCGTCGAGCAGAAATAAACGTTTTTGTGTTGACATGATTATTGTTTTGTAAGCATTCAAAAATACAAAACTTGTTAGATAAAGAACTTGTTAAAAAATAAGATTTCAATAATCTTAATTATTTAGTTAAGATAGGTGTGAAAAAAACAATGTTAAGTTTTGTGTATTGATGGTTAATTGTTTTATTATATTGAAAAAAAAGGTTAATTTTATAGGTAAATTGTAATGTTTAATACCAATTTATATAACAATGAAAAAAAACAAAGCCCCCAAAAAAACATTGTTTGCTTACCTATTGACTTTTTTGCTAACAACGGCTAGTTTGTTAGCTCAGGTAGGTATAGGTACAGTAACGCCTGATGCAAGCTCTATTTTAGATATAGTATCTAATGATAAAGGAATGTTAACACCTAGGATGACAACAGCCCAAAAGTTAGCAATTACTAGTCCCGCAAATGGATTGATGGTGTATGATACAGATTTGAAATCATTTTATTTTTATGATACCACTTCTGTTAGTTGGATTAGAATGAATATAAATTCAGATGGTCGTTTAAAATATAAATTAATAAAATCAACAGATGTATTAGCTACCGTATTAGCGGATGAGCTTACCGCTGGAGGAGGATCTAAATATCTTTTAGATTCAGGAACTTTATATGAGATAAATGGCACAATTAATCTAAATTTTCCTATTGAAATAAATAATGCTTATATAAGCGGACAAGATTCAAGTGAAGATAAATTGGTAAGAATTTCTGGAGATCTTTTTACAGGAGCTACAGGAGGGAGTATTAGAATCTTGACGTTATCAGCTCCTTCAGGAAATGTTTTTAATATAGACGGAGGAGGAACGGCTAGTCTTATTTTTAGAGATTGTATAGTGGCAGGTTCCTCATCTGTAGGTTTATTGAAAAATTTTGCTTTAGTTTTTCTTAGTATCGTACAATATTATGCAAATGCAAATGGCGTAATTTATGAAAATGTAGGAAGATTATTATTGAGCAATACAGGTTGGTTTAGTAATAATACGGGAATATATGAAAAATTAGTTGGAACATTTTCATTAGCGGCTAAACAAGGAGGTTTTAGTGAAGTTAATGGAGCAAGCATAGGATTTGATGTTTCCTCAAACCCTATTATTACAGGCGATGCTATATTAGAATCTACCGGTTTTACAGGTACTCTTACAACAGGAAAGTATGTAAATCCTTACACAGTAGGAGGATACACGGGGTATAATTTTAATAATAATTGGAATGTTCGTTGTCCTGGTATTCCAACCGAAACAGACGCATCAGCCGTAGGAGACTTTGCAGTTGATTACCCAGTAGGGAGTGGTGCTTCTACCTCATTTAATACTTCTAATCCAAGTAATATAGTAAAAGTTCAAGGAGTCTCAACTTCTACTAATTTATTTCGATTTTCTACGGATGGAGGAGTAAGTAATAGATTAAAATATTTAGGTAAAAAGAAAAGAATATTTCAAGTTACGGGCTCAATTTCTTTTCAAGTACCAGCGGCGGGAACATATATAATTTACATTGCGAAAAACGGTACCGTTATATCACAATACAAAATATATGGTAGAGGTTTGACAACTAATGATATTGTGGTTTTGCCTTTAAATGCCTCTGTAGAGTTGTCTAGTAATGATTATGTAGAGGTTTATGCACAGCGTTATACGGGAGGAACAACAGATGCAATAATAACACCTAATATGACTCTAATTATTAAATAAAAGATGTTTTGTAGTTAAAATTATTTTTTCATAGACTATATTATTTTAAAAGAAAGAAATTTGTTTATCAAATAAAAGGCTTTTGATTTTATCCTCTGGATGTTTAAGGTGTATTCAGAAGTAAATAGATGAAAATAATCTTACTTCTGAATATACAGTTAGTGCCTTGTGTTTTTCTTTCGTAAATCTTCATGTATAATACCATTTAAACTTAAAATATGCTGGATTAAAAAATAAAATTCTCGATATGTTTTTTTTGTTTTAAAACAACTCTAACAAACGGTTGAGTATATAATTGAAATCATCGTTAGTTCGAGCGTGAAGCGCATCGAGAACTAACACTAATTTTTATTGCTTTTGTAGGTAGTGCCTAAATCAGCATTACGCATTAGAAATTTAGTACAGATAAATATTACATTGAATCTAAAAAATAACTATTTTTTAGATTCAATGTAATATAACTACAATTTTGGTAAAAAATTCAGTCTATTTTTGCTTTTTATTTTTATCATAAAATCTAACGCATAATCTGAGTTTAAGTTTGAAATACAAAAGTTCTGTTAAAAGGTGATATGAACTTGCGCACGATTTTGTTACTTTGCTTGAAAATGATTTAAGATGTTGTTCCGATTTATAGTAATTGCTGTTTTATTATTACTGATAGAAATTTATTCACTGCAAGCTTTTAAAACCTTAGTTCGTTCAAAATGGATATTTTGGATAGGAGTAGGAATAAGCATGTTAATTTATATATTTATATTTTACACTATTTTTAATTTTGATCGTAAAGTAGGACAAACTAAGCAAAGTTTGCTTGCTCTTGGGTTATTGCTTGCCATTTATTTACCAAAAATTGTTTTAACCCTTTTTATGTTTGGAGAAGACGTTTTTCGTTTTTTATCAGGGGTGACCAACTATTTTATTGAGTATGATAATCGAAGTACTTTTTTACCAGAAAGAAGAAAGTTTATTAGTCAAGTAGCCTTTGGTTTAGCCGCAATTCCTTTTTTGTCATTGATTTATGGAGTAACAAAAGGGAAATATAATTTTAAAGTTTTTAAAAAAGACTTGTTTTTTGATGATTTACCAGATGCTTTTGATGGATTTAGAATTACTCATATTTCGGATATTCATTCAGGGAGTTTTGATGATTCTGAAAAGATACAATACGCAATTGATTTAATTAATAAGCAAGATTCTGATATTTTACTGTTTACAGGAGATATAGTAAACGCAAAGGCAGAAGAAATGGATCCTTGGATTTCAGTTTTTAAAAGTATTAAAGAACATCGTTTTGGTAAATTTTCTGTTCTAGGAAATCATGATTACGGAGCTTATATAGAATGGGAATCAGAAGAAGCAAAAGTTCAAAACTTTAAAGACATAAAAAAAATACATGAACAGATAAATTTTAGATTATTATTAAACGAATATGTTAAGATTCGCAAGGATGGTGAAGAATTTTCTCTAGTTGGAGTTGAAAACTGGGGAAAACATTTTGGTATGATAGGAGATATAGATAAAGCCTCAGAAGGACTAACGAATCAAGAATTTAAAATTTTAATGAGTCACGATCCTAGTCATTGGGAAGAAATAGTAAAACATCATGATAAAAAATTTCATTTAACACTAAGCGGGCATACTCATGGAATGCAATTTGGGATAGAAATACCAGGGTATTTTAAATGGAGTTTAGCACAATACATGTATAAGCAATGGGCGGGATGTTATGAGCATTTAGGACGCTATATTTATGTAAATAGAGGATTTGGATTTCATGCTTATCCAGGAAGAGTTGGTATTATGCCTGAAATAACGGTTATTCAGTTAAAAAAAACTCAAAAATTAGCATAAATCGCTAAAAACAGTATATTTGTAATGCAAATTGTATTTAAAAAGTACGTATATGTCAAAATTTGGAGAGTTAATAGGTACCCATGTTCCTGTTTTAATTGATTTTTATACTGATTGGAATGAAGCTTCTCAGTTAATGCACCCTGTTATAAAAGATGTAGCGGCGGCACTAGGAGATAAAGCTAAAGTAATAAAGATTGATGTGGATAAAAATCAAGAATTAGCAGAAGCTCTTCGTATCAAAGGATTGCCTACTTTAATGATCTATAAAGAGGGACAGATGAAATGGCGTCAGTCTGGAGAATTAGACGCTAATACTATCATTAATCTTGTAAAAGAGCAGTTTTAAATTTTTATAATATCAAAAGTAAACCCTTTTTCTTTATAAAAAGCTAAGGCTTTTGGGAGAGAATTTTTTAAGAGATGATAAGCTTTTTGACTATCATGAAAAACAATAATGCTGCCTGATTCTACTTTTTGGGTGGCATTTTTTATACACTGCTCAGGGCTTATAGAACTATCAAAATCAGCACTTAATACATCCCACATGATGATCTTATAACCTCTTTTTCTTAAAATTTTAGACTGATTAAATGTTATTTTGCCATAGGGAGGTCTAAAAAAAATAGATTTCTGATTTTTAATTTCTGATTTTTTAAGACCATGATCTAGAATCTTAATATTTTCCTGAATTATCTTCTCACAAGCTATTACATTATTTATATATTCTGTTGTAGATTTTTCCCAACCATTTACATGATTATAGGTGTGGTTTCCTATAGAATGTCCTTCTATTAGAATCCTTTTGAAAATTTCAGGATGCTTTACGATATTTTTTCCAACACAAAAAAAGGTAGCTTTTATCTGGTTTTCTTTTAATATGTCTAAAACCCATTCTGTAATTTCAGGAATAGGACCATCATCAAAAGTTAAGTAAATTGTTTTGGATGTATTAGGAATAGACCAAACATGATTATAAAATAACCATTTGATGAACTTATTTGTTTTGATCCAATAAAACATACTTGAATTTTTTAGTAGGATATATGTTAATGAGTAATTTTTGTTTGTTTAAAAAACGGTTTTATTTATTATTCACAATATAAGAATAAGAGAGTTAAAGAAAAACTTATTTATTGAGAATTAGATATGCAAAAAAATATACTAGTAGGTATCTAAATATTTTAGAAATTAAAGAGGCTGTTCTAAAATTTTTTTAGGACAGCCTCTTTGCTTTTTTTGATGAAATTTAGGTAGTTTTGAAAACCTAAGATCTTATTCTATTTCTACTTCAAAAAAAGGGAAACGCTTGTTTAAATTGTTGAAAGCATCTTTTTCTTGATCGTGAAATTCTTTGTCTTTATACGTTTTTGCTATTTCTAATAAACCTTTGTAGCGCATTAAATCAGTGTAAATGTCACTAGCAAAAAATTGACGTTGATCACTTTGAGGTAATTCGCTATAATAGCATAGCTCATCTTGATATTTTGAAGTTATTTTCTTTATTATCTCACGTGCCTTTTCTTTTTTACCTAATTTGTAATAACCTTCTGCAAAAGGATCTATAAGACTGTAAAAACCATAATATTCTATAGGTGTTTTAGATAAAACAAGGTCAATTATTTTTTCTGCTTTAGCTGTTTTGCCTTCGTTTATTAGGTTAGTCATAAGACGTGCCATGTGGGTACGGTAAGATATGCAGTTTTTACGTGTTTGAGGATCATGATAGATAGATGAACTATCACCATTGCCCCATTGTAATTTGGTAAAAATGGAGTACATTTTATCGGTGTCTATTTGTCCCATATCAAAGTTATATGCCTCTTTTGGAAGAGGTGTTTTGATTGGAACTAGTTTGTAAATCATACCATCTAATTGAAGGTATTCTTTCATCCAGATATAATCATCATCGCCAAATGCTCCTGTAGAAAAATAAATAGGACGTTTCCAGTTGTTTTTTCTGACAATATCCAACATCATTAAACGATTTTTATATAAAGCACTTCCCTTGATGTCTATGTCTATATAAGGTACAATAGAATCATTTTGTTTTGGATTGATGATTTTATTGGAAATGACTGATTTTTTATCAACAGGGATTCTGATTTTGTTAGTTGGATAGAACTGAACTTTTTGACCATTTCGTAATTCAATTAATGTTCTAGGGTCATCACTATGCGCAAATTCCATAAACTCATCTATGCTAATTCTTTCTTTTGTTCTTTCCTCATAGATTAGATAATCACGTTTGCCATCTACATAATCTTTGTGTTCAAAAGACAGAGGAATAGGGTCTGATTCATACGCTTTTTTACGCATTGAATCAATGTACCAATCGGTCATTAATAAACTGGTGTTTACGATGCGTACATCTGTTCTATAACCTTCTATTTCTTGTATATACCATAAAGGAAATGTGTCATTATCGCCAATAGTAAATAAGATAGCATTTTTGTCGCAAGAATCTAAGTACGCTTTAGCATCTGTAACAGCAGTATATTTACCTGAACGATCATGATCATCCCAGTTTTCAGATGCCATCAAAACAGGTGCGGCTAATAAAGAAGCTAATAGCGTGAGAGGTAATGCTATTTTAGGTTGAAGGTATTTTTGAACTGATTCGTAAAGAGCGTAAACTCCTAAAGCAATCCAAAGGGCAAATACATAAAAAGAACCAACTAAAGCATAATCGCGTTCGCGTACTTCAAAAGGTCGTTCGTTTAAGTATATTTTAAGTGCTAAACCTGTAAATAAGAAAAGAGAAAGTAAAACATAAAAGGATTTTAGGTCTTTTTTTGAGTGAAAAAAGAATCCCATTAATCCTAAAATAAACGGAATAAAATAATATACATTTCGTCCTTTGTTATTTTTCCAATCTGCTGGAAGGTTTTCTTGTTTGGTAAGACGTGCGCTATCTAGGAATGATATGCCGCTTAGCCAGTTACCGTCTTTAAGGTCATAGTTGCCTTGTTCGTCGTTTTGACGACCTACAAAGTTCCACATTAAATATCTCCAATACATATACCCAAACTGATATTCAACCATGAATCGAAGGTTGTCTAAAGTGCTTGGTTTTTCTATATTCAGGTATTCTCCATAGGATTTTAAGAATTTATCATAATCTTCTAAATCTAATTTTCCAGCTTTAAAAGCATTTCTGAATTCAGATACGATTTGTAATAACTCTTGCTCTTGATTGTATTCTTCTTTGACAGAAAATTCAAGAGGCGATGTGAATTTCATGTAATTCACATTGTGTTCGCTACTCCACATACGTGGTAAAAGAGCCTTATGATTGTCATCCGTATTTTGAATGGCGTTTTTATAGTTGTTTACAATATTATATTTACCCGTTTTGTAATCGCGTTCATAGTTTGGTTTTTCATCTAAATAAGGATTGTCCTCATCTAATCCTGCGTAGGTTTCTGAAAATTGAGGGCCATAGAATAATTTTTGTTCTCCATACTGTTCACGATTATAATATGCTAAAAGTTCACGTGCATCAGATGGTTTATTTTCATTGATAGGAGTGTCTGCATTGGCTCTTATAGGTAACATTAACCAGGTTGAAAATCCTATGAAAATAAACAGAATACTTAATAAAATAGTGTTTAAGAACACTTTTCCTTTTTGTTGAGTGTATTTTAAACCAAAATAGAAAAAAGCAACAAGAAGTATAGTGGCTAGTATGGTTCCTGAGTTGAAAGGCAATCCTATATCGTTTACAATGAAAACTTCAGTGCTTCCAAAAAAAGCCATGGTCCAAGGTAAAAGGAGTTTGAATATGAATAATAGGACTGAAATAACAATAATATTGGCAGCAATAAAGCCTTTTAGTGTTACTTTTTCATAATGTTTAAAATAATATAAAAATCCAATAGAAGGAATTGTTAATAACGCCATAAAATGCACTCCAAATGATAATCCTACAACTAACGCTATTAAGAGAAGCCAGCGATTTCCTTTGGGGGCATTCATGTCGGCTTCCCAGCGAAGTCCGAGCCAAAATAAAATAGCAATTAAAAAAGTAGCCATTGCATATACTTCTGCTTCTACTGCATTAAACCAAAAGCTATCTGAAAAAGTAAAGGCTAATGACCCTACAAAAGCACTGCCTAAAATAGCTATACTGTTGTATCTATTTAATTCTTTTTCTGATCCAATTAGCTTTCTTAATAAAATTGTAGAAGACCAGAATAAAAATAAAATGGTAAAAGCACTGGATACGACTGACATCATGTTTACCATCAAAGCAATATTTTCTTTGTTAATTGCAAACATAGAAAAGAAAGCTCCGATCATTTGATACAAAGGTGCGCCAGGAGGATGACCTACTTCTAATTTAGCAGATGTGGAAATATATTCGCCACAGTCCCAAAAACTCATAGTAGGTTCTACGGTTAGTGAATAAACAACCAGAGCAATAAAAAAAGTAACCCAACCTAGTAGGGTATTCCATTTTTTGAAATTGAATGACATATTAATAGTTAAGTGTTTTGAATTCTAACACAAAGAAACTGTTTTTTGTTTAAAGAAAAGGTTAAATTTTTTTTTTATTTTTTCATTAAAACTTTTGGAGAACTAAAAAAGGTTTGTATATTTGCACTCGCAAAACAAAAGTCTTGCAGGTTTAATGGTCTATGGTGTAACGGTAACACTACTGATTTTGGTTCAGTCATTCAAGGTTCGAATCCTTGTAGACCAACAAGAAAGCTCTGAGAAATCAGGGCTTTTTTTGTTAAATAACCTCGAATCGACGGGGTAATTCAAAATGAGGATTGAGGATAAAGCTTAATCATGGGCAAAATCTGAGGGTTATGTAAAAAAAAATAGATAATCTGAATGAGAAGAAATCTGTTTTTCTTGTTCTTTTAGGTTGACTTCTAAAAACTTTTGTTTAAGTAGTTTTTGGTGTTGAAATAGCTTGGTAATCGTTTTGTAGTGTTTCGTGATTTTCTTCTTTAGTTGAGATTGTGTGAAGAGTAAACAATCTGAATGATGAAAAAAAATATGGCTTTCTGGAAATCTTTGAGTATGCGTGTTAATGGTGTTCTTTTTTTAGATTAAGTTTTTTTGAGTATGTGTATTTGCTTTAATGTGGTATTTCTGGGTTTTTAAATGCTTGATTGTTAGTTGATTATTTTTTGTTGGTGTTTTTTTGTTTGAAAATTTGGAAATAATAAAAAAAAACTTCTATATTTGCACTCGCAAAACGGAAGTATTGCGGTTCTGATGGTCTATGGTGTAACGGTAACACTACTGATTTTGGTTCAGTCATTCAAGGTTCGAATCCTTGTAGACCAACAAAAAAAGCTCTGAGAAATCAGGGCTTTTTTGTTTTATATAGTTTTGGGTGAGTTGGGTTTTTAAGATCTTATGGTCTTAGAGAGTTTTTTAAAATACTTTTTTATGGGTTTTTGGTTCTGTCTTCGGGCTTTGGGTTAGGAAGGCTTGTGTTGGCTGTTTTTAGGGTTTAAAAATGCTTTAGCGAGCTTGTTGTTTAGTTTAATGTTTTTAGGGTTAATATAGGTAAAATTTCTAAGGAAAAAGTTTTAGTCTTGAGGATGGATAGTCTTTGAGGTGTTCTTTTGTTTTTAGGGGTGAAGTTTTTTTTAGGTGTGTATGGCGACTTTTGTGATTAGTAAACGTTTGGATGGTTATTATAAATTTGAATTTGTGTCTAGGAAAGGTAAGACGATTATGACTAGTGATAGTTATGAGTTGCGTTTTGAGTGTGAAGAGGATATAGAAAAGTTGAAGTTGGCTTTGGAAGGAGCTACTATAATGCGTTTTAAAACGTCAAGTGGGAAGTTTTATTTTCGTTTGATTGTTGAGAAAAGAGAGATTGCTACAAGTCGTAAATATACTACTCAATTGTTGATGCAGCGTGGAATAGATGAGATGATGCGTTCTGCCGTTGTTGCTGAGGTATTGGATTTTGCGGCTAATGAATTTGTGTTTCCTGAATTGGAGTTTGTGTAGTGTTTTCTTGTTTTGATTGTGAGGATTTTGCTTTTTGGTAAAAATAAGTTTTTTTTTAAAAAAGATTTAGTAGTGTTTATAAAAGTCAAAAGCCCCGTTTTTCGGGGCTTTTTGAAAAATATTAGATTTTATCTAATTATTTTTTTACTTCTTCTTTAACAGCAGCAGCAGTGTCAACAGCAGCAGCAGCAGCAGTATCAACAGCAGCAGCAGCAGTATCAACAGCTTCTACAGCAGCAGTATCAACAGCTTCTACAGCAGTTTCTTCAGTAGCAGCAGCTTGATCTTTACAAGAAACACTCATCATAGCAACTAAAGCCATAGTTAAAACAACTTTTTTCATCTTACTTAATTATAAAAGGTTAATTATTAATTCGTGTCGCAAAGATATAAATTTTTTATTATGTAAAACTTTTTTCTAAACTTTTTTTTCAAAAAAAAAATCTTTGCCAATGAGATGTTTTTTTATATAATATTTCCCCATTTTTAAAGGGCTTTTTACTATAAAAAAAAGCCCTTATAATGAATATTTTTTATTTATTTTTAGAGCTTCCTCCTGATTGTATGATTTTGATTTCTTGGATTAGGTTTTGTGCTCCTGCAAACTTATCAATTATAAATAAAATATAGCGAGCGTCTACCATAATGTTTCTACAGATTTCAGGGCTATAGAAGATGTCACTCATGGTGCCTTCCCAAACACGATCAAAATTACATCCAATTAAGTTACCATTAGCATCTAATGCAGGGGAGCCTGAATTGCCTCCTGTAGTATGATTGGTAGCAATAAATGCGACAGGCATTTTACCGTTTTTATCAGCATATTGACCAAAATCTTTCGAGTTGTATAAGTCAATTAATTTTTTTGGTACATCAAATTCATAATCTCCAGGAATATATTTTTCTACAACACCGTCTAACGTGGTGAAAGGGGAATAGATTACCGCATCAGATGGTTTGTAGCCTTTTACTTTTCCGTAGGTAACCCGAAGGGTGCTGTTAGCATCTGGAAATATGCGGGCAGATTTTGGGCTTAATTCTAATATGGCTTTCATATAAGTACGTTGTAATGCAATATTTTTTAGATTGATTTCATTATACTTAGGAGCTACATTTTTATCATAGGCTTCTATGATTGACTTTGCTAAGATATATCCTTTGTCTTGATTTATTTTTTCAATAATAGATTTAGTATCGCCGCTTAATAGTTCTTTTAAACCGGAAAAAGAGGTTAGTTTTGAATTTTGAAAAACATCAGTAGTTAATTGAGAAGCATTGATATTGTTTAAAGAATTGGGTAAAAATTGTTTAGGAGATTTTGTAGCGTAAAGATGAATTAACTGTTCGAAGACTTTTTCATCTACAGATACATTGAAGTTTTTGTAAGTACCCTCAAAATTAGTGATTAAATTGTTTTTTCTTTCAGTAAAAACTTGTTCGCCTTTTGTGTTTAAAATTTGCTCTAATTGATATAAACGATAACCAAAATTTAATATTTCACAATTACGCATTATTACTTCGGAAAAGTAGTCACGAGCAATGGCGTATTCGCGGATATTTTTATAATTTGTTTTAAATTCATTTAAAAGATTACCATATTCTCTTTGTTTACCTGCTTTGTTAATTTTTTCAG
Source organism: Flavobacterium sp. TN-1 (assembly GCF_052828645.1). NCBI lineage: Bacteria > Pseudomonadati > Bacteroidota > Flavobacteriia > Flavobacteriales > Flavobacteriaceae > Flavobacterium > Flavobacterium sp. TN-1. The sequence goes on along the minus strand of NZ_CM128253.1, from coordinate 305,089 downwards.
TTAACTCGGTCTCAAATTTTTGTTTAGCTTCAATTGCATTTGCTTTTTTTAATCCTTTTATTTCTCCCATCCATTTTTTCCAAGCGTTAGCAATAGAGGCGTTTTTTGCTGCATATTGTATTTTAATTGCGGGATCTTTACGCATGAAGGTGTTTTGGGTTTTTAGGGTAACATCACGAAGCTCGATACGTGCTGGGTTTAAATCATTTATGATTTGTTCTACAGCATAGCTGGGTAAATATTCTTGTGTACGACCAGGGTATCCCATAACCATGGTAAAATCATTTTCTTGTACTCCTTTTATAGATATAGGGAAGAAATGTTTTGGTTTGTAAGGAACATTGTCTTTTGAATATTCAGTAGGATGATTATTTTTATCTGCATAAATGCGGAATAGTGAAAAATCTCCTGTATGACGAGGCCATACCCAGTTGTCTGTATCTGAACCAAATTTTCCGATAGAACTTGGTGGTGCTCCTACTAGGCGTACATCACGAAATGTTTCGGTTACAAACAAAAGATATTGATTGCCGTCATAAAAAGTTTTGATTTGATTTTCTTGCCAAGATTCTTTAGGTAGCGTTTTTGATAAAATGGTAATGTTTTCCTGAATTTTCTTTTGTTTTTCTAATTCAGATGAAATAGAAGTAGTACCTTCTAAAACTTTAGAGGTTACATCTTCAATGCGAATGATAAAGGTTACAAATAAATTTTTATTCGGAAGTTCTTCTTCCATTTTATAAGCCCAAAAACCATTAGTTAAATAATCATGTTCAACTGTTGAGTGACTTTGAATGTTGTCATATCCACAGTGATGATTAGTTAAGATTAATCCTTTTGAAGAAATTACTTCGGCAGTACAGCCTCCATCAAAGTGAGGAACGGCATCTTTAATGCTGGATTTGTTTACTGAATAAATATCGTCTGCGGATATTTTAATTCCAAGATTTTTCATTTCGGTTTCGTTCATTCCTTTTAGCAAAGAAGGAATCCACATTCCGCCTTGTTGAGCAAAAAAGGGAGAAACCACTAAAATAAGAAGTAGTCGTAAAAATTTCATAATATGTATTTATAACACGTGCAAGTTACAATTTTTAGAGAATTATAAGGTTTTTTTTAGTTTTGATTAAGAAAAACCATTTATCATTTTATTTTACCGCTCATCATTTTTTGATAATCATTGAAAATTATTGCATTATTTTTAGGTTTTTAAATAACTAAATGAAATCTAAGATTCATAAATATCAAAATCAATCAAAAAACGAATAGAAATCATCAATCAAAAAGCGAATGAAATCATTATTAATTTTAAATAGATCTATATGAAAAAATAAATTTGAGAAAATCTTTAAAATTTTCTGTTTTCCTGTTTTTTGGAGAATTTTTTTAGGGAATTGAAACGTTAAAGGATGTGAAAACAGAATATTCTTTGATAGTGATAAAAAAATGTCATAAATAATAAGTCTGTAAAGTATGAATAGATTTTTTTAAAACATAAAATATTCTATTATAATAGTTTTAATGTTTTTGGGATAATAGTTTGAAATTTATAGGGAAATACTTTATAATCACTAGGTTTTTAATTCAGTAAGTTTTGTACTATAGCAGACTTATACATTATAAAAAAATATATATTAATGAAATCATCTTTAGTTTAAGTAAGGTTATACTAAAGATTAAAAATAAGAATATGATACAGTTTATATTACATTTGATAACTAAATTAGTAGATTTAATTATTGCAGTTTTATTTTAAATGAGATTAATAACAAATTGGAGATATCACATTTTAAACTTTATCGGGTGGCAAATTTATTTGTTATCTATTTTAACTTTTGAAAAATTATCCTACGGACTTTCTCAAGTTGAGAAATGGAATACGTTAGAATGGAGCAAAATGTATTACTTTATTACAGAAGGGTTTTTATGTGGATTACTAGGTTTTTTGCTATCTAATATTATTCTTGCTTATGTAGATTATAAAGTTCAAATTGGTAAGATTTCAAAAAGATCTCTTTGGGGAATTGTCCTTGTTTTTGCTTTATCTCAAATATTATATCATCTTTTATTATGGCCTGTTTTAAGTGTGCCATTAAAGTATTTTTTAGATAGAGAAAATCCCTTAACTTTTCTTATGAAATTGGCAAATATACCTGTATTTGCAGTATCCTTTTTAGTGTGGTTTTTTATTGTGATGGCGTATAAAATTTTTAAATATTTAAAAGAAATTAAAATTAAACAATTAGAACTAGAAACTAACTTAAGAGAAATAACTTTAAATACGCTTAAAGGTCAGATAAATCCACATTTTATGTTTAATAGCTTAAATAATATACGTGGATTAATTCTTGAAAATCCTTCAAAATCTAGAGAAATGCTAACTAGGTTATCTGAAATGTTGCGTTATTCTTTAACCAAAAGCGATACGAATAAAATTATATTAGAAGAAGAACTAGAAATGGTTAGTAATTATATAGCTCTTTCTAAAATACAATTAGAAGATAGGTTAGAATATATTACAGAAATAAATTCTGATACATTGTATTTTTCTATTCCACCTATGATAGTACAAATGTTAGTTGAGAATGCAGTAAAACACGGTGTGTCAAATATAAAAGAAGGAGGTGTTGTAAAATTGATTTCAAAAATTAAAAAAAACGAACTACATTTAATTGTTGAGAATACAGGATTTTTAAAAAAGAGGAGCGCTTCTACTCAGATAGGATTGAAAAATATAAGGGAAAGACTTTTTCTTCTGTACGCTAACAGAGCCACTTTTGAAATTATAGAAGAAAATAAAATGGTAAAAGCTAAAGTTGTAATTCCTTTTAATATATAAAATGATAAAAATTAAAGCTGTTATAGTTGAAGATTCTCGATTGGCTCGAAATGAATTAAAAGAGTTGATTAAAAATTTTCCTGAGATAGAAGTTCTAGGAGAAGCGGAAAACGTAGATAAAGCCTATGAATTAATTAATTCTTTGAATCCTGATTTACTTTTTTTAGATATAAATATGCCAGAAAAAGATGGTTTTGAATTGTTAGAAATGTTAGATGATGTTCCAATAACTGTTTTTACAACAGCGTTTGACGAATATGCTTTAAAATCATTTGAATATAATGCTTTAGATTATTTAATGAAGCCCGTAAGTCCTAATCGGTTTTTAAAAGCAATTGATAAGGTTAAACAAAAGTTAGAAAACAAAGCTGTAAAAAATAGACAAAAAGTAGAAGCATCTAATCAAATTTTTATCAAAGATGGCGAAAAATGTTGGCTCTTAAAAGTTGCAGATATTTATCTTTTTGAAGTAGAGGGGAACTATACTAAAGTTTTTTTTAATGATCAAAAAGCAGTATTAAATAAGTCACTAAATCAGATTGAGAAAAAACTTCCAGAAGATTTTTTTAGAGCTAATCGTAATCAAATAATTAATATAAACTATATAAAAAATATTGATCTATGGTTTAGCGGTAATTTATTGGTAGATCTAAAGGATGATCAAAAAATAGAAATATCAAGAAGGCAATCTAGCTTGTTTAAAGAAAAAATGAGCCTATAAGATTTTGTTCAATAAGGTTTTTATTTAGTAGGATCTTACTATTTTGTTTTGTATTTCATTATTTTTCTTTTATGAATGACAAAATCATTAGAAATGTATAGTTTTTGAGCATTATTATTATGTTCTTCAACTTCTAAATAAATCATTTTTATATTAAAAACGAATGCTTGTTCTTTAATAAAATCCAAAGCTTTTTTTCCAATACCTTTTCCTCTTGAAGATTCAATAAGGTATAATTCATCTATAAAAGCCAAAGTACCTTGATATTCAAAACTAAAAATAAAAGTAAGAATAATATATCCTACTATTTTATTTTCATGGTATATAAACCAGCATCGTCCTAAGTTGCTATTAGAAATAAACTCATGAAACAAAGCAGAAGAAGTTTTTGGATTAATAGGATAATTATCAATTGCGTAAAAATCCTGCATCATCTGAACCGCTAAGTCAATTTGATCTTGTTCTATAAGTTTGAAATGTATCATTTAAAAATCGTATTTATAATGGTTTGAGTTGCTCCAGTATTCATTTGAACAAAAGTTTGACAGATATGTCCTTTTTCGTGCCTTTCATCTTCATTTTGAATTAATAAATTAAAAGCTTGAATTAGCTCTGTTTGATCCGAAATGGAAATACATCCTTTTTGATATACTAAAGCAGTAGCTTCTGTAAAATGCGAGTAGTTAGGACCAATTATTACAGGAACGCCAAAAGTAGCTGGTTCTAAAATGTTATGTACGCCAGGATTGCCAAAACCACCTCCTACGTAAGCTATGTCAGCATAAGAATATATTTTAGTCAAAATACCAATAGTGTCTATAATAAATACATTAAATTGAGCTAGATCTTTATTGTTTATTTCAGAATACAATATCACGGACTTATTAATTTGAGACTTAGTTTTTAATATTTGCTCACCTTTAATATTATGGGGTGCGATAATAAATTTTACATCGTCCGAGGATTGATTAATATATGGGATTAACAATTCTTCATCCTTTGGCCAAGAACTACCTATGACAATAGTCGTTTTGTTATCTTTGAATTGTTTTATAAAATCTAACGTATTATTTCTTCCTAAAATAGTGACTACCCGATCAAAACGAGTATCTCCAGAAACAATAGTGTTTTGAAATCCTATAGTTTGTAGTAATTCTTTAGAAGAATCATTCTGAACAAAAAAATAATTAAAGTTTTTTAAAGCATTTCTGTAAAATCCTCCGTACCATTTAAAAAATAACTGTTTTTTTCTAAAAATACCAGAAATTAAGTAAGTGTCAATTTTTCTTTTTCCTAATTCATTTAAATAATTAGGCCAATACTCATATTTAATAAAAAATACCTTTTCAGGATGTACTAATTCTAAAAAAAGATTAGCATTGGCTTTAGTGTCTAAAGGTAAATAGATTGTAATATCTGCAATTGTATTGTTTTTCTTAACCTCATATCCCGAAGGAGAAAAGAATGTTAATACTATTTTATACGAAGGAAAATTTTCTTTAACCTTTTCTATGACAGGTAAACCTTGTTCGTATTCTCCTAAAGATGCCGCGTGAAACCAGATTGTTTTATCTGTTGGATTAATTTTTGAAGCTAAAGTGTTAAATACATCTTTCCGACCTTTAACAAATAACTTAATTTTAGGGTTAACTAAAGCTATGATATTTAGGAAAAATTGTACAAAATGTATAACTGTGTTGTATAGAAAAAGCATAATTAAAATTTGATGATGCTAAAATACATTAGTTTTCTAAAATTTAGTAGAAAAGCTATTAAATTAGTAGATTTGTAACCTAAATTTTACTCGATGAGAAAGATACAAATGGTTGACTTAAAAAGCCAATATGATAAAATAAAAGAGGAAGTTAATACTTCTATTCAAGAAGTTTTAGATACGACAACTTATATCAACGGACCTTTAGTTCATCAATTTCAAGCTGATTTAGAAAAATATTTAGGTGTTAAGCATGTAATTCCGTGTGCAAATGGTACAGACGCTTTGCAAATTGCCATGATGGGATTAGGATTAAAACCAGGAGATGAGGTAATTACGGCTGATTTTACTTTTGCCGCTACTGTGGAAGTAATTGCATTATTACAATTAACACCTGTATTAGTAGATGTAGATATAGATACAATGAATATTTCTATTGAGGCAATTAAAAAGGCAATCACACCTAAAACAAAAGCCATCGTTCCAGTACATTTATTTGGTCGAGCAACAAATATGGAGGCTATAATGGAAATAGCCCGAGAGAATAACTTATATGTTATAGAAGATAATGCACAAGCTATTGGAGCTAATTATACTTTTAAAGATGGTTCAAAATCAAAAGTAGGAGCAATTGGTCATGTGGCAGCTACCTCATTTTTTCCATCTAAAAACTTGGGTTGTTATGGTGATGGTGGGGCTATTTTTACAAATGACGATCAATTAGCTCATAATTTGAGAGGAATTGTAAATCACGGAATGTATGTTCGTTACCATCATGATGTAGTAGGGGTAAACTCTCGTTTAGATAGTATTCAAGCGGGTATATTAAAAACAAAATTACCGCATTTAGATGCGTATAATAAAGCACGTAGAGAAGCGGCTTATAAATATAATCTAGCTCTTGGATCAAACCCAAATATAGTGATACCTCAATTTAATAGTAATACTGATGATCACGTATTTCATCAATATGTATTTAGGGTTATTAATGGTAAACGTGATGCTTTATTAGAACATTTACAATCAAAAGAAATACCATGTGCTATCTACTATCCAATTCCTTTACATAGTCAGAAAGCCTATTCGGACATACGTTATAATGAAGCTGATTTTATGGTGACTAATCAGTTAGTTAAGGAAGTAATTGCATTACCAATGCATACTGAATTAGATGATGAACAAATAAAATTTATTACAGATGTAGTTCTAGACTTTATAGGATAGATATTTCTTCGTTAACAATAATCAATAATCAATAATCAATAAACAATAATCAATAAACAAATTAATTAATTCTTATGAGAATATTAGTAACTGGAGGCTTGGGGTTTATAGGGTCTCATACTGTAGTAGAATTGCAAAACAAAGGTTTTGAGGTAATTATAATAGATAATTTGTCAAATTCGTCAATAGAAGTTTTACAACGAATTGAAAATATTACAAGTAAGAAACCTATTTTTGAAAAAATTGATTTACGTGATAAAAAATCAGTTCAAGATTTTTTTCAAAAATATCAAGATGTAAATGGAGTTATTCACTTTGCTGCTAGTAAAGCAGTTGGGGAAAGCGTAGAAAATCCATTGTTATACTATGAAAATAACATAAATACTTTAGTGTATCTTTTACAAGAATTACAACAAAAAACAGAAGCACATTTTATTTTTAGTTCTTCATGTACAGTTTATGGACAAGCAGAAGAAATGCCTATAACAGAAGATGCTCCTGTACAGTCAGCTATATCTCCTTATGGTAATACAAAACAAATAGGAGAAGAAATAATTGCAGATGTAACTAAAGTAACTAATATAAATGCTGTTTTACTACGTTATTTCAATCCAATTGGAGCACACCCTTCTACAGAAATAGGAGAATTACCATTAGGAGTTCCCCAAAATCTAATACCTTTTATTACACAAACAGCTATAGGGTTACGAAAAGAATTATCGGTTTTTGGAAATGATTATCCTACAGAAGATGGAACGGCTATTCGTGATTATATTCATGTAGTAGATTTAGCTAAAGCCCACGTTGTTGCCCTAGAACGACTTTTAGCTAAAAAGAATGTAGAAAAAGTAGAGGTGTTTAATGTAGGAACAGGAACAGGAAGCTCCGTGTTAGAAGTTATTTCTACTTTTGAGAAAGTATCAGGTCAAAAATTACCTTATAAAATTGTAGGAAGACGAGAAGGTGACATAACAGAAGCTTACGCCCATACAGCAAAAGCTAATGAGGTTTTGGGCTGGAAATCTCAATCTACCCTAGAAGAAGCATTAACAAGCGCTTGGGAATGGGAACAAAAAATTAGAAGATAATTAAAAAAAGGTTGTCCTAAAAGTAATAATTTAGATTCTTTTGGGCAACCTCTTTTTTGTAAGTATTTATAATAGAGATCTTCCAGTCATTACCTCGGGTTTAGAAATGCCCATTAATTCTAAAATAGTAGGGGCAATATCAGCTAAAACACCATCGTTTATATTTTTTAATTCTGGATCTATTAAAATAATAGGAACGGGATTTGTTGTATGAGCAGTATTGGGACTTCCGTCAGGATTTATCATAGTATCACAGTTGCCATGGTCAGCAATGAGTATTGTTGTGTAACTATTTTCTAAAGCAGTTGTTATAACCTCTTTAACACATTGATCCACTGCTTCACATGCTTTGATAGCTGCTTGCATATTTCCCGTGTGACCTACCATATCACCATTTGCAAAGTTAAGACACACAAAATCTACTGTTTCTTTTTTTAATTCTGGAATTAATGCGTTTTTTAGGTCAAATGCACTCATTTCAGGCTGTAAATCATAAGTGGCTACTTTAGGAGATGAACATAAAATTCGATTTTCACCTTCAAAAGGCTCCTCTCGCCCTCCAGAAAAGAAGAAAGTAACATGTGGATATTTTTCAGTTTCGGCTATTCTAATTTGTTTTTTATCAGTTTTAGATATTACTTCACCTAAGGTTTCTGTAATATTGTCCTTGTCATAAATAACGTATACATTTTTATAGGTTTCATCATAGTTGGTCATTGTCACATAATACAAGTCTAGATGATTCATCTTTTGTTCCTGAAGATCTTTTTGAGAAAGAACCTCTGTTAGTTCACGACCTCTATCTGTTCTAAAATTAAAGAAAATAACTACGTCGCCATTTTGTATTGTTGTTAAAGGTTCTTGATGAGCATCAACTAATACAATTGGTTCAATAAATTCATCTGTTATGTTATTAAAATAACTCTCTCTAATAGCGGTTACAGGGTCAGTAGCTTTTTTCCCTATGCCTTCTACCATAACGGAATACGCTTTTTTTACCCGTTCCCAACGCTTGTCACGATCCATAGCAAAATAACGTCCTGTTATAGTGGCAATTTTAGCTGCTGAACGTGTACAATACTGCGCTAAATCATCTATATGTTTTTCACCAGATTTAGGATCTACATCGCGACCGTCCGTAAAAGCATGAACGAAAACTTTTTTTAAACCATAATCATTTGCAGCATCCAATAGTCCTTTTAAATGATCTGTATGTGAGTGAACCCCTCCATCTGATACTAATCCTAAAAAATGTACAGGTTTATTGTTTTTTTTAGCGTACTCGTAGGCATTTAGCAGGACTTTTTCGTTATTAAGAGTCTTGTTTTGAACAGCTAGATTAATTTTAGCTAAATCCTGATATACTATCCTTCCAGCACCTAAGTTCATGTGACCTACTTCACTATTTCCCATTTGTCCATCAGGTAGGCCTACATTAAGTCCATCAGTTCGTAATGTAGCATTTGGAAATTGTGTATAAAGGGTATCTATAAAAGGAGTATTGGCTTGGTCAATAGCAGATACTTTAGGATCAGGTGATTTTCCCCAACCATCAAGAATCATTAGAATTACTTTTTTATTCATTTTTAGAAGTGTTATGTGAAACCTCAAAATTAGGAATTTGAAATCAAATATGATCTTTTAATTCGAACAGATTATAAAGCGGGGTTATCAAACGTTATTTTTTGTGAATTAGAGATCAAATTATGGATACAAATAAATAACTATAATTATTGTAATTTTATTGATATAGGGTAAACTAAAAGAATGAAATAGTTTTTAATAAAAGGTAGTTAGACTATGAAATTAGACTGTTATTATCAACTATTTTTGTTTTTGTAAAAAAATGTTTAGAAAAGAGGATGATTATCACGTAGATTTTATTAAAAAACATTTTTAAAAGGGGATAAAAGATCTTAGACAAAGGTGTATTTCATCTGATAAATAAGTATTTCATCAAATTGTAAAAATAATACTTTCTGTAAATCAAATCTTTATTCTTAGAGAATTAAAGGGGTTTTGGGATAAGATCTGTTTTTGTTATACTTTTGTAGTGAATTTTAAAGAAATAAGGTTTTATGAGAAGTTATTTTGGTGTTTTTTTTATTTCTTATAAGGATTTGTTATGCTTAAGATTTAAGTAAGCTACTTTTTGAATATGATGAGGTAGGCAACCAGATTAAACGTTCTATTTGTATAAACTGCCCTAGTTTAAATAAAATAGATATAAAGTTAGTTGAGGAATTGGTATCGTTTGATTTACATCTGGTTTCGAGGGTGTAATAATTCTCTTATTATTTCAATCCAGTTTACTAGCAGTCGTATTTACATAGGCAATCCATTCAAGGTAAATCAATTTGGTTATTCTGTTTAATTTTATTTTCGGGACAAGTATTACGTGCATCAACAAAAGTAGAACAAATGAATACCACGCTGTTTGAGTTTGGAAAATTGCCCAGAGAAATATATATATAATAGTGATGGAATACATCACAGGAGATGAAGAAAATACAATAATCACAAAGGAATGAGTTTTTGTAATTGAAATTAGGTTAAGAAGTAAAAATGAGATAATTATTAGAAATCAATTTTTTACTTTTCGTTCATAACCTTTAAACAAAATGAAAATTAAGATTTAAAAGAACAAAATGAAAATAAAAATTAAAGATTTAAGAACTGTATGTTTTGGACTAGTAGCTTCTTTAGGATACGGACAACAAGTTATTGATAATGTAGGTATTGGGTTAGGAGGTCCCAATTATGGTGCTAGAATAGATGTTAGTTCATTAAAAGGATGGAATGGAGCATGGAGTAGAGGTTTTCAAATAGGAGAAAACTCGGATCCAAACAATCTTAATTTAATTATGTTTGGAGGTAAGGGAACTACTTCAATAAATGGTGCTCCAACTTTAGATTATGGATTTATTGGTAAAGACTGGAACAAGGCATATATGACTTTTTTACCTAATGGTAATGTAGGGGTAGGAACAGTATCACCTATAACAAAGCTAGATGTTTATGGGGATATATCTTTGAACTTTCAACATGGAGCTTCGCCTATTTTCAGAGCAGCTTTTCAGAGTCCAAATGCGGGAGCTATTGATTTTGGAGATGGGTCAGGATGGAAGTTTTATATTAGGAGAAGGAATGATAATATGAAATTGGTTACTTTTTTAGATAATGGAAACGTAGGAGTCGGTACAGATAATCCTTCGGAAAAAATGGAAGTCAATGGAGGATATATTAGAATTACAAATTCAGGTAAAGAAGGACCTGCTTTATGTTTATATAATCCAGAAAAAACAGAAGCAGGAGCAGTATGGAGAATGTACAATATGACAGGTCCCTATGGTAATAGCTTACAGTTTTGGAATTATCCTAATAATTTTTCAAATTCAAATCAGCGTTTAGTTTTACACGATAATGGAGATATGAATGTAAATGGGAATGTTACTTTAAGTAAAAATTTATATGCGAGCGATCTTGTATCAGGAGGAACTAATTCATGGATTTTTCATACGCCTGATGACGGTAGAAATACATTGCATATAGCACCCAATTCTGAAAACAATTGGAAATGGGATAAAGGTATGGTTATTAAAGCAGATGGTAATGTCGCACTACAAGGAAAATTAGAAGCCAAAGAAATAAAAGTAACCACTACCCCTACAGCGGATTTTGTTTTTGCCGACGATTATAACCTGCCCAAATTAGAAGAAGTAGAAAAACATGTAAAAGAAAAAAGACATCTACCCGAAATAGCATCAGCAAAAGAAATGGAAAAAGAAGGTGTGAACGTCGGAGCGTTTCAGATAAAATTATTACAAAAAATTGAAGAATTAACATTATATGTAATTCAACAAAAAAAACAATTGGAAATACAAAATAAGCGCATAGAAGAATTGGAGAAAAAAAACAGGAAGTAATAAGTTTTTTTAAAAATAATATAAAATTCTTCGCTTAATCCAGCACAATAACTATCTAGGAGCCATATTAGTAATAATTGATTGAAAAAGGGAAACTATTAGAAGAACGTGATTTTGACGCTTGGGGAAATTTAACACGTGGTATCATGCAATTATTGGATAGAGAGTATACCGGCATGAATATTTCGAAGAGGAAGGGTTGATTCACATGAACGGTAGGTTGTATGATCCTATTTTACGTTGATTTTTGAATACGGACAAAAATAGACAAGATCAGACCCATATATAGTGTTATAACAAGTATGGATACGTAATGAATAACTCATTGATATTCAATGAACCGAGTAGAGAGATTATGCCATTGCTTATTGCAGCGGGAATAGCAGCTACAATAGTTTTGTTTAGTTGTACCGCAATAACGTATTTTAAAGATGGAAGTTTAAAATATTAGAGTATAGGTAGTGCTTTAAAAGCAGCTTCTTTAAGAGCAGTTAGTGGAGCTATTACTTTTGGAGTAGGAAGTATTTTTTCTAGTGCAGTCTATTTTAGGACAGCCTTCTTATTTTACATCTTGTAGTAACTCCAAAAAAGTGTATCTGCATTTTTTCTTGGGAACAAAATCATCAAGATATTAAACAAGGTTCTTTTATTTCCCTTCAACCAAAAAGAATTGGATCATAAAAAAGAACAATAAATCGACAAAATGCAAAAAAAATCGACAAAATGCAAAAATAATTTGCTATGTCGATTTTTTTTTATGAAATTTGTATTATAGTAATAACAATATAAATAAAAGATTGTCAATGGTTTACAGATTTTTACCCCTTGTTTTGTTATTCTTAATGTCTTTTTCCCCAAAGACTACTAATAACGTGAGTTCTGACTTGGTAACGAGTAAAAGTAATTTTGCTATGTTAGCCAAAATTGAGATGATCTATTTTTCTTTAGACGCAAATCATTTGGCATTACCGCCTATGGAATGTTTTAAGAAAGCAATGTTTGGATATTATTCATTAAAAGAAAAAGGATTAATAGAAAAAGATGTATTAACGGTAATTGATTTTAGTTTATCATCAACTAAAAAAAGAATGTGGGTTATTGATTTGATTTCGAACAGAATTTTGTTTAATAATTTAGTTACACACGGAATGAAATCGGGAGTTGAGTTTGCTAGTAGTTTTTCAAATGAATTAAATTCTAGTAAAAGTAGTTTAGGGTTTTATATAACAGGAGAAACATATATAGGTAAACATGGTTTGTCTTTGAAGTTAGACGGTCAAGAAAGAGGAATTAATGATAACGCAAGAAACCGTTCCGTTGTAATGCACGGAGCCGAATATGCTAACCTAATAACAATAAAGAGGCAAGGTTATTTAGGAAGAAGTCAAGGTTGTCCAGCTATACCAGAATCTATTAAATACGATGTTATAAATGTTGTGAAAGATAAGACATGTTTATTTATCTATCATCCTACTAGGGCTTATGATATTGCTAGTAAATTGATCGCTTAATCGTAAGTATAAGTCAGGATCATATTCATAAATATCGTTTCTAAATTGTAATATTTCTTTATCATACCAAGCTGTAAAGTATAGAAAATGAATTCCAAAATTCTGACTTACTCTTACAGCTTTTGTTTCTTTTTTCTGAAGAATTGTGTCGATCTCTGCTAGTGAATAAGTTGGTACTTCTATTAATTTCTTCTTGTATATAGGAATTGTATTTTTTGTTTTATTTTTTTGAATGATTTCCTCTTTTACGTACTTCTTTTTAAATTTGTCTTTTAATAAATATTCCGCTAATGGTAGTGGTTTTTCTATTCTAACACAGCCAGAACTCAAAGCACGGTATTGATTGATAAAAAGTTCTCTATGATTTGTATCATGCATATAAACAAGGTGTTTATTGCTGAAGTTTATTTTTACTAACCCCAAAGAATTATTATAGCCAGGATCTTGAACGTATTTATAACTTAATGCGTCTTCAGACTTCCACGAGTATGGAGGTATTTCCTTATTCTTAGAATTAAAAATTTTGATTTTGCTTTTATAAAAATAATTTTTACTTTTTGTAGCAGCAGGAATTAAATCCTCCTTTATAATTGTAGGAGGAACCGTCCATGTAGGATTAAAGACAATATTGTCAACTTTTGAAGACAGAATAGGCGTTTTACGTTTAGGTTGACCAATCACTACCTTATATGTTTTTATAGTATCGTTGTTCTCTACGAGTTGTAGTTGAAAATCAGTAAGATTAACGGCTAAAAAATTATTACCCAAATCTACAGGGAACCATCGCCATCTTTCAAGATTTACAAGTATTTGCTGTCTGCGATACTCCTTGCTGTAATTCAATGCTTTCAGTGTGCCTAAGCCTATTTTACCATCTGTTTGCAATCCGTGACGATTTTGAAATAAGATGATTGCTTTTTTTAAATTTTCATCAAATGTTTTATTAAAAAGAGTATCATTAGGTTTTAAATCGCCCCATAATCTTAGTCTTTTTTTAATTTTAGCAATTGTACTGCTATTTTTTAATCCAAAGTATAGTTTTTCATTTGGTTTAGGTTTTATAGTGTCAAAAACTTCATTCGGCATAGTATTAATTTTTAATAAAGCCTTTTTGAGTTGTTTGTAGATATGATGTTGTGGTTTGCTTACGTTAATTAAACTATCTATTTGCTTTTTTGCTAAAACGAAAGTTAATATTGAATCTGTTACTATAGGTTTAGGGATTATTTCCCAATCAGAATAGATTTCGTTAGCATTAAGCTTTCCATTTTTTAAATGAGAGCTATATTTAATCAGCGCGATAGTAAGTAGTTTATGATAACTTTCTTTCTGGTCAGAGGTTAGTATTATTGAGTCCTCGTATCTTAATAATTCAGAATAATGATAATCTTCTGGATTTAGTCCTTCTTCCGTAGATTTCCTAATAGCCTCTAATAATGCTATTCTATTTTTATCTAAATCCCAATTTTCTAATAAAGTTTCATTTTTTAAAGCATTTTGAATACTTTCTTCTGTTGAGAAAAGATTGGGATTTGTGTTGTTAGCACAACCTAAGTAGATCAAAACAGAAATAAATACGGGGTAAAAACTTTTCATAACTGTAAAATTTATTTATCATAGGTTATATTATACTTTACTAGTTTAACTTTGTTTATGTATGGTTTATAAAAAAATATAATGCTTATTTCACTATTAAGATAAACTTTTCTTAGAGGTTTTCTTTTCAAAAATTGTTCCAAATGGTGTCGTAATAATTCCCTGTAAAATTTTATTTTAGTAATAGTATTAAAAAAAGTAAAGTTTCTTGTAGGAAAGGAATGAGCGTGGTTTAATAAATTATTTTGAAAAGGAAAGATCAAAAAGACTGTTTTAAAAAAATAAATACAAAATAAATTGAAATCAACTTTTTTAGATAATTGTGAAATTGTAAGAAAAGTATTTCTTAATATTTTTTTTCTTATAAACACTTTATTTGTAATAAAGTAAGCTCGTTTTTTTAAAAGAATTTCTATGCTGATCATGATATACAAAAGTACAGTTTTATTAATAAGAGACTCATTTTAAAGCAAAATTTTTATCGAATAAATAAGTTGATGATCAAATTTTTTTAAAAAAAATAGATTTAAAATTTGCAGAAACAAAAAACATGCTTATATTTGCACTCGCAATGCGGAAGTAGCTCAGTTGGTAGAGCTCCAGCCTTCCAAGCTGGTTGTCGCGAGTTCGAGCCTCGTCTTCCGCTCAAAGCCTTGAAGAAATTCAAGGCTTTTTTTTTGGAATCAACTCTAAAATCCCTAGATTAGGGATCAAGTCCAAAATCTGAGGTTAAGAACAGAAGTGGGATTATGCAAAAAGATTGGATAATCCGAATAAGAAGAAATCCAGAATCAAGACTAAAAGTTGTGAGATAGATTAAGTATACAAATTTGTTAATCTAAAAAGTGCAAAATTTATATTTTGATGAATCGGATTCTGTATTTAAGAATCCGATCCATTCTGTTTTTTAAAATTTAAAAGATTATTTTAAAAAATTTAGATTCTCCCCAGGAGCCATTTCTACTGCAAACTCACCTGATCGGAAAAGTCTTGCTGTAAGTTCACCTCTTAAAAAAATATCAGAATTATAAACTTCTAACCAGCTTCCTTCTCGTAATCCTAAAACAGGAATTGTACTTAGCTTGTGAAATTCATTAATGCGGGTTTCTCTAGTCTCGCCCATGTGTGTAGAGCCTTCGATAGGATCTAGATAATGCGGGTTTAAATTAAAAGAAATTAGACCTAATGTGTCAAAACTAGGAGGTAAAATGATGGGCATATCGTTTGTTGTGTTCATTGTTTTTCCTCCAATATTACTTCCCGCGCTAGTTCCTAAATAAGGTGTTCCATTTTTAATGACCTCCTTTAAGATAGGAATTAGATTTTTTTCGTAAAGTTTATTTACTAACAAAAAAGTATTACCACCGCCTGTAAAAATAGCTTCAGCATTTTTTACTGCTTCTATTGCGTTTTCAAATTCGTGAATTCCATTTACAACAATTCCAATTTTTAAAAAAACTTCTTTTACTTTTGTAGTATATTCTTCATAGCTTATTCCATTCGGTTGTGCGTAAGGTATAAAAAGTAAAGATTTTATTTCATTAAAATGGTTGTTTAAGGTTGGAAGTAAATATTCTAAATAACCACCGTTGTATAAGGTGGATGTGCTTGCTAAAATAACTTTTTTCATTTCTTATAATTTGATTCAAATATACAGAATTAACAAAATTTTACTATTTCATTAATACTTTATTGACCAAAAAGTCAATTACTTTTACAAAAAATAAGCGAGTCTTGTATGAAAAAGAAATAAGATAGAGATTGTTAAAATCTTGATTTAAGAAAAACACGACAAATAAAAATAAAATACTTTATAATATAGTAAATACATGATAGGTGATTTTTTCTTTTTGTATTAAAGATTAAGAGAAAATATTTTAAAAAAAAATGCTCAGTCTTGGTATCTGAATATTTTTTGATAGATAAAAAATAAAAAAATGTAGACTTAAGATTTTTGCTTCTAACACTTGTCTTAAAGTTAATAAACCTAATAATAGTGAAAAATAAAATTATAATATTTCTTTTATTGGCCATTTTTCAAATAGGATTTTCACAGAACAAAACAATCTTAGAAGGAACAATTGTATCTGATTTAGGTGTTTTAGAATCCATTTTAGTAGTAAATCAAACCACTAAAAAAATAACCCAAACAATGGCAGGAGGGCAATTTCGTATAGAAGCAATGTTGGGAGATATATTGCTTTTTACTTCTACCAATATAGAACCTCTAGAAATTAAACTTAATAAAAATTCCTTTATACAAACTCCTTTAATTATAAAAGTAAAAGTAAAATCAATAGAAATAAAAGAAGTGCTAGTTAAAACACTTTCAGCTAAAGATTTAAGGATTATTAATAGTGAAGTGAAAAGTTATACTCCAGCAGAGAGAAAACTCCTTGAAGCAGGTACTTTTAAGTGGTATAGTCCGTTGTTGATTCCTTTAGGAGGAATGAGTATAACAGGTTTGATTAATAAAATATCAGGTAGAACAGCTCTCTTAAAAAAAGAATTGAAAATAGAACAAAATGAAATTAATCGCAAACAGTTGAAATCTATTTTTTCAAAAGATTTTTATGAAAAGGTATTAAAAATACCAGATGATTATTTAGAAGGTTTTTTAATTTATTGTTCTGAAAATCCAAATGTAATTGAAAAAATAAAAGCAAAAAATTATGGAGATTTGCGTTTTACATTAATTGATTTAACATTTAAGTACAAAGAAATAATAGCCGTTCAAAAATAATATTTTATAAAATGATCAAGAAAATAACATTCGTTTTGATAACTTTTTTGCTTTTAAGTTCCTTTATAGTTCATAAATTTTATGTATCTATATATCAAATTCATTACATACCCGAAAAAAAAAGACTTCAGATAACAAGTCGAATTTTTATAGATGATTTAAATCAAGCATTATCATCTAAATACCATGTGAAAACCGCATTAGGAGAAAAAGAAGAAACGGATAAAGACGTAGAGCTAATGAAGAAATATTTAGAAGAAACATTTAAAATTAAAATAAATGGAAAATTAAAACCTTTTCAGTTTGTGCAAAAAGAAATAGAAGCAAATGTGTTAATTGGGTATTATAAAATAGAAAATATATCAAAATTTAAAAGCCTTGAAATACAAAATAATGCCTTATTAGAGCTTAATGATGAACAGCAAAATATTATTCATGTAAATAATAAAGGAGTTAAAAATAGCTTTTTGTTTTCAGGTAATAATATGAATGGAATGTTAAAGTATTGATAAAAATTTAAAAAAAAATAAAAAAAGAATTTATTTTAGCTTTTAATTTTTTACAATTAAAAATTAAAGTACGAACAAATTTGTAATAGTATAGATGAAAAAACTAACGTCTCTAGTAGTTGTGTTATTTTCTACTTTTTTAGGAATGGCTCAAGAATCACAGAGTAAGTCTAAATCCGAAACCCATACCGATCAAAGTAAGTTTCGTCAAATGTATGATTTGATGGCTACTCCTAATATGTATCGTACCGCATCAGGAGCTCCAGGACCTGAATATTATCAGCAGCGTGCAGATTATAAAATGGATATTGAATTAGATGATAAAAAAGCACGTTTGTACGGAACAGAAACTATTACTTACACAAATAATGCAAAAGAATCATTAGATTATTTATGGTTGCAATTAGATCAAAACTTATTTGCTAAAACCTCTAAAGCACCCTTAGTAAGGAATGAAAAGTTAGATCCAGCTATAAGCGCAAGGGCATTTTCGCGTACTTATATGGAAGAAAAATTTGATGGAGGTTTTAAAATAGAATACGTAAAAGATGCTGTTGGACAGCCTATTTCTTATACTGTAAACGAAACCATGATGCGTATTAACCTAAAAACCCCTTTAGTAAAAGGACAAAAATTTGTCTTTACCATAAAATGGTGGTACAATATAGCAGATTATATGGTTGATGGAGGGCGTAGTGGTTATGAGCAATTTCCCGACGGGAATAGACTGTATGTTCTAGCCCAATTCTTTCCTCGTATGGCTGTATACAATGATGTAGAAGGTTGGCAAAATATGCAATTTTGGGGACAAGGAGAATTTGCTCTGCCTTTTGGGGATTATGAGGTAAATATAACTGTACCAGCCGATCATATTATGGAAGCTACAGGTACTTTACAAAACAAAGCAGAAGTTTTAACACCTGCTCAGTTACAGCGTTATCTACAAGCAGAAAAAATGTTTGATAAACCTGTGATTATAGCCACACAAGAAGAAGCAATAGAAAGAGAAAAATCTTGGTCTGATAAAAAGAAAGTATGGCGTTTTAAAGCAGAAAATGTACGTGATTTTGGTATATCTACTTCACGAAAATTTATTCTTGATGCTATGGCGGTTCAGCTAGGAGACAAAAAAGTAATGGCAACTTCTATCTATCCTAAGGAAGGAAATCCTTTATGGGAAAAATATTCTACTAAAATCGTAGCACATACCCTAAAAAGTTATTCAGCTAAAACATTTGATTATCCTTATCCTAAAGCCGTTTCAGTTAACGCGCAAGATCAAGGAATGGAATATCCTATGATTTGTTGGAATTTTGGAAGACCAGATGAAAAAGGAAACTACTCAGATCATCTAAAATACGGTATGATGGGCGTTATAATTCATGAAGTAGGACACAATTTTTTTCCTATGATTGTCAATTCAGATGAACGTCAATGGACATGGATGGACGAAGGGTTGAATACATTTTTAGAATATTTAGCAGAAATTGAATGGGATCCTAATTTTCCAACAGATCGTGGTCCAGCTAAAATGATTGTTCCCTATATGAGTGGTGATCAAAATGGAATAGAACCCATTATGTCTAATTCAGAAGTAATAAAACAATTTGGTAATAATGCTTATGGAAAACCAGCAACAGGGTTGAATATTTTAAGGGAAACCATTATGGGACGCGAACTTTTTGATTATGCGTTTAAGACCTATGCAAATCGTTGGAAGTTTAAACATCCTACACCAGAAGATTTTTTTAGAACAATGGAAGATGCTTCAGGGGTTGATTTAGATTGGTTTTGGCGAGGATGGTTTTATACAACAGATTATACTGATATAGGAATAAAAGAAGTCAAACAGTTTTTTGTAACGAATGATGAACCAGTAGGATTTAAAGTGCAAGAAGTAACACGAAGAAATCGTTTTAGAGCTTCAGGACCTAAGGTATACATGGTTGAAAAAGCAAGTCGAGATTTTAAATCAGAAATGAATAAACCTTTTGAAACAAAAGAAATTAAAGCCCTAGAAGATTTTGTTAATGCAAATTTTACAACTGAAGAAAAAGCGAAATTAGTAACGCCTAAGTATTTTTATCAAGTAACTTTTGATAAACCAGGAGGTTTAGTAATGCCATTGTTAGTTGAAATTACCTATGAAGATGGAACAATGGAAAATCATAGATTTCCAGCACAAATTTGGTTGAAAAATGAAAAGGAAGTTTCGCGTATTTTTGCGACTCAAAAAATTATTAAAAAAATAAAAGTAGATCCTAAAGAAGAAACAGCAGATATAGATGTATCTAATAATAGTTGGCCTAAAGAAGAAATTAAATCTAAATTTGATTAAAAAAGGTGTATTCGTCCTAAACTTGTCATTTTTGTGTATAGTACAGAATGACAAGTTTTTTTATTTCTTTTAACGTATATTGTTTTAATTTCTATTTACCTTTGTGAAAAGTAAAAAAATAATCTTATGTTCGGAATTGGCGGAGGCGAATTGATATTTATCATCTTTATTGCTTTAATGCTCTTTGGAGCAGATAAAATACCAGATATAGCACGTACTCTAGGTAAAGGAATGGCACAGTTGAAGAATGCAACAAATGACCTCAAATCAGAAATTCAAAACAGTACTACTGGAAAAGAAATTACGCAAATGACTACTGATTTTTCGAAAGAAGTAGAAAATATAAAACAAAATGTTCAAGAGCGTATAATGAAAGAAGCTCCTGTTCAAGATCCCTTGGATATTACGAAAGAAATAAATGAAGTAAAAGAAAAATTTGAAGATTTAACAGGTCCCATAAAACGTCAAATGTAATGTTAGAGCACGTAATAGAATTAGATAAACAACTTTTTATTTTTTTAAACAGTCTAGGATCTCAGCCATTTGATGGTTTTTGGTTGTTTATTACTAAACAATTTCATTGGACTCCTTTTTTTATTTTTATTTTATATTTAGTGTACAAAAAAGTAGGTGGATGGAAACCTTTTCTATTCATTATAATAAACATTGCTTTACTAGTTGCTGTAACAGATCAATTTACTAATTTAGTAAAAGAAACATTTCAACGATTACGTCCTTGTAGTACACCTGAATTAAGAGGAATTATACGGATAGTAAAAAGTAGTGAGACTTTCAGTTTCTTTTCGGGGCATGCCGCTAATTCTATGGCAACTACCGTTTTTGTGTATTTAATACTTAAAGAAAATTATAAATATGTGTATTTACTTTTCTTCTTTCCACTGGTTTTTGCTTATAGTCGTATCTATTTAGGATTACATTATCCAGGAGATATTTTAACGGGTTATATAGTAGGAATTATTCTAGGAATATGTTGTAACGGGTTATACCGTACATTAAGAATAAAAATGAGCAGTAGTTTATAAAACTCTGCTCACAGTTAGTCCGTCTCTTATTGGAAGTAAAACGGTTTCTACTCTAGGATCATCTTTTAGGAGCTGATTGTATTTTAAGAGGATTTGGGTGCTTTTATCATTAGTTTTTACTTCGTCAAGTATCTTACCACTCCATAAGACATTATCGGATAAAATAATACCTCCTGGATTCATCATAGGAATAATGAGATGAAAATAGTTGATGTAATTTTCTTTGTCAGCATCTATAAAAACCAAATCAAATGTCTTGTTTAAAGTAGGAATGATTTCTAAGGCATTGCCTAAATGCTGCTGTATTTGGTTAGCCCAAACAGATTGATCAAAATATTTTTTTTGAAAATCATATAATTCTTCGTTGTTGTCTATGGTGTCAAGGGTGCCATTTTTGTTAAGTCCTTCTGCCAAGCATAAAGAAGCATAGCCAGTATAAGTGCCTATTTCAAGAACAGTATTAGGTCTAATTAGTTTGGATAACATACTTAAGACACGTCCTTGGAAATGACCACTTAACATACGTGGTTGTAATATCTTTTGATGAGTTTCTTTATTTAAACGAGCTAATAATTCAGGTTCATTTTCGCTGTGATTAGCTATATAATTTTCTAAATCTTCTGAAATGAAATGCATAATTTTTTTAATTGTCAAAAAAGTAAATAAAATACGAAGTATTATAAAAGCAGATGTCCTAAAAGTTTAATATTAAGTAACTACTTTTTAGACACCTGCCAGATCTTATTTAACTAGGTCGTCTATAATTTTTTGTACAGGCTGAATAGATTTTGCATACTCTATAGTGGGACCTGCAACCCATACAGTTTTATAGGTAGCCTGAGTAGCTGCTTTTGTTACAGCATTATTTCCAATCATAAAACGAATTAATTTAGCCCATTTTTTTAAACGTTTATTGGTGTTTAGAAATCGTTCTAACCAATTTAGTTTAGTGCCTATTTTTTGTACATAAGGAGTGTTGATAACGGTACAAGGTGTTCCTGAAATTTTTTCAGTCATTACAATATCTTTTGCTCCATAATCCACACAAGCTTGTTTGTATTCTTGTGATACTCCCGCTTCGGTAGAAGGAATGAAAAGACTCCCTATTGAAACACCAATAGCACCATAACCAAGCATTTTATCTAAATCTTTTTTACATCCTACTCCACCAGCAGAAATTACAGGTAAAGAAGTATTTTCATCTAATAATTTAATTAGCTTGTCAGGATCTATGTCACCTCTGTGTCCACCAGCCTGATTGTTTACAGCTATAATGGCATCTGCTTTTAAACTTTCTACTTTTTTAGCAAATTTAAGATCTGTAACATCACAAAAAACCTTAACACCTGCTTTATGAGCTTCCTGTATAGTTTCTTCAGGGCTGCCTAAAGAAGTAATGATAAAATCTACCTTTTCTTCGCAAAGAACTCTAAGTTGTTCTTTGTATTTTATGTTTGATTTGTTTACGATTAGGTTAAAACCAAAACTTCCCCCTTTTACTTTAGCCGCTTTTAGTTCTTGTATAGCTGCTCTAAGTTCTTCAAGTGTACGATAGTTTAAGGCAGGTATACAGCCCGCAACTCCTGCTTTCATACCTTCTATTATCATTGATGTATTAGAAACTAAAAACATAGGAGCCATTATAATAGGGTATTTTATATCTAATAATTCTGTTAATGTAGTCTTTGCCATAATTGTAAATTTGACCAAATATAAGAAAAAAAATATTATGCTTGCATATAAAAAAACAGCTAAAAACTTTGTAAATACTCTATGAAGATTTAATATTTGAAAAAAATAAGAATTATTATCTTTGCCTTATGCAAACAGAAAAAAGAGATATAAGAGCATTAAGTAAAGAAGAACTAAGAACTTTTTTTGTTTCTAATGGCGATAAAGCGTTTAGAGGGAATCAAGTTTATGAATGGTTGTGGCAAAAAAAAGCACACAAATTTGAAGATATGACAAGCCTTTCGAAAGCTACTCGAGAAATGTTAGAACAAAACTTTATAATTCAGCATATAGAGGTAGATCAAATGCAAAGGAGTGAGGATGGAACTGTAAAAAATGCAGTTCGTTTGCATGACGGATTAGTGGTCGAATCAGTATTAATTCCTAAAGAAACCCGGACAACAGCTTGTGTTTCTAGTCAAGTAGGATGTAGCTTAGATTGTAATTTTTGTGCAACAGCTCGTTTAAAGAGAATGCGCAACTTAGAACCTGGTGAAATTTATGATCAAGTAGCCGCTATAGACTCGGAAAGTCGTTTGTATTATAATCGTCCGTTATCAAATATTGTTTTTATGGGAATGGGAGAACCTTTAATGAACTATCCTAATGTCATGAAAGCAATTGATAAAATAACATCTCCAGAAGGGTTAGGTATGTCCCCTAAACGTATTACGGTTTCTACATCAGGAATTTCTAAAATGATAAAAAAGATGGCTGATGATCAAGTAAAATTTAAATTAGCTGTTTCTTTACATTCCGCTGTTGAAGAAATCAGAAATAAAATCATGCCTTTTACTAAAAATTTTCCTTTAACTGATTTGAGAGAAGCTCTAGAATATTGGTATAAAAAGACAAAGAGTAAAGTAACTTATGAATATGTTGTTTGGAAAGGGATTAATGACGACAAGCAATCAATAGAAGCCTTAGTTAAATTTTGCAAATACGTTCCTTGCAAAGTTAATTTAATAGAATATAACCCAATAGATGACGGTGTCTTTCAACAAGCTTCAGAACAATCTATTAATCAATATATAAAAGCTCTAGAAATGGTTGATGTAGTGGTAAAAGTGCGTAGGAGTAGAGGAAAAGATATAGATGCAGCATGCGGCCAACTAGCGAATAAAGAAATTTAAAAAAGGAGACTGTCCAAAAAGTTCACAATCTTGTCATTCGACCAAAGGGAGAAATCACATAATGTTGATTTATTACTTTTAGGACAGCCTTTTTTGAAATTACTTTGTTTTTTCTCTGAAAATGCTTTCTAAATTTTTATTTTTTTGGGAAAGTTGTAATGTTTTTAATCCATTAATTTGAGCAAAATCAAAAAGAACCGGTCGCATATCTTGCTCAGAATGAAAAGTTAATACCCAATGATTATCATTTTTAGTATAAGAACTAATATTAGGTATTTGAAGAAGTAGCGTTTCTTGGATTTCTTTATCAAACTCAACTTCTATTACTTGTTCATTTGTTTCGGTTATTAAACGGTCAATTTGGTTGTCTGCCACAATTTTTCCATGATTAATAATAATAACACGATCACAAATAGCTTCCACTTCTTGCATGATATGAGTAGATAGAAAAACTGTTTTGTCTTTTCCAATATTTTTAATTAAATCACGAATTTCAATGATTTGATTAGGATCTAATCCTGTTGTTGGCTCATCTAAAATAAGGACTTCTGGATTGTGTAATAAAGCAGTTGCCAGCCCTACACGTTGTCTATATCCTTTAGAAAGTTGACTGATTTTTTTATGACTTTCAGGTTTTAATCCAGTAAGATTAATTACCTCCTCTACACGAGAACCACTTACATTATATATGTTAGCATTAAAACCTAAGTACTCACGAACATAAAGATCTAAATATAACGGATTGTGTTCCGGTAAATAGCCCACGGATTTTTGAACATCAAATGATTGAGTATCTACATTAAACCCGTTTACTTTTGCAGAACCTTCGTCAGCGCATATATAAGTGGTTAAGATCTTCATTAAAGTAGATTTTCCAGCACCATTAGGACCTAAAAAACCAACAATTTCGCCCTTGTTTACTTTAAATGAAACAGTATCTAAGGCTTTTTGAGCACCATAATTTTTAGAAATATTTTGAACCTCTATAGACATAAATCTAAGTATTTACAGCAAAAATAAGAAAAACACTTAAAAACACTTAAATAGTTTTCTGTTTTAAAAAAAAATACTAATTTAGCCAAACGCAAAAAAAAACGTATGAACCATTTGGTAACATTATACAACAATTCTTTTTATTACTTCTTTTGGAAAGGAGAGGGATTGTTATGGTGTTAACTGAATAAGTTTAGATTTACAATACTATACAATCCCGAAGTAGAAACTTCGGGATTTTTTTTATTAAATTTTTATCAAAAGATATGAAAGTTACAGTCGCTATTCAAGGTATAAGAGGATCGTTTCACCAACAAGTTGCGCAGAATTATTTTGGAGAAAATATTGAAATAGTTGAGTGTAAAACTTTTAAAGAAGTAACAAAACGACTAAAAAAAGGAATGGTAGATTATGGCGTGATGGCTATAGAAAATTCAATAGCAGGGAGTTTAATTCCTAATTATGCTTTGATAGATGAAAATCAACTAAACGTGTTAGGTGAGTACTTTTTAAAAATAAGTCTTAATCTAATGACACTTTCTGGTCAAAAAATAGAAGATATAAAAGAGGTACATTCACATCCTATTGCTTTATTACAATGTGCTAAATTTTTAGAAAAGAATAAACATATTAAAGTGATTGAAAGCTCAGATACAGCTATTGCAGCAAAAAGAATAAGTGAAGAAAAACTAAAAGGAATAGCTGCTTTAGCGGGACCAATAGCCTCTGAAGTATATGGATTAGAAATTTTAGCTAAAGAAATACAATCAGTGGAAAGTAGTATTACTCGTTTTATGATTTTAAGAAAAATTAAAACCGATATAAAAAAAGATAAGGTAAATAAAGCTTCTGTTAAATTTGAATTAGACAATACACCAGGAGGTTTAGCAACTGTTTTGAATGTGATGAACAATTGTAAATTAAATTTAACAAAAATTCAATCAATGCCAATTATAGAAAAACCCTTTCAGTATTCTTTTTTTGTAGATGTGGTTTTTGAAAAATACAATGATTTTGAAAAAGCCAAAAATATTTTAGAATTAATGACAACACATTTTAAACTTTTGGGAGAGTATGAATCAGGATACATGCCTTTGAATGAAAACACATATAATCATGATTTAATTTTAATGAACGTATAATGGAAATAAAAAAAGAAAATAGAAAATGGTTAGATGATCTAAAATTAAATCATCCCCTTGTAATTGCAGGCCCTTGCAGTGCTGAAACAGAAGAACAGGTTTTGGCTGTAGCTCACCAATTAAAAAATAGTGATGTAAGTATTTTTAGAGCAGGTATATGGAAACCTCGCACTAGGCCAGGAGGGTTTGAAGGAGTAGGAGAAATAGGGTTAAAATGGTTAAAAAGAGCTAAAGAAGAAACTGGAATGCTGATTGCAACTGAAGTAGCAACTGCTCAACATGTAAAATTAGCATTAGAATATGATGTAGACCTTCTTTGGATAGGAGCTCGTACAACCGTTAACCCGTTTGCGGTTCAAGAAATAGCAGATGCACTACAAAATACAGATAAAATGGTGTTGCTTAAAAACCCAGTTAATCCAGATTTATCACTTTGGATAGGTGGTTTAGAAAGATTATATCAAGCAGGTATAAAAAAAATAGGCGTTATTCATAGAGGTTTTTCTACTTATGAAAAAACGAAATACCGTAATAATCCAGAGTGGCAAATAGCAATTGATTTACAAAACAAATTTCCAGAATTAGTTATTATTTGTGATCCATCTCATATTACAGGAAAACGAGATATGATTCAAGATGTTTCACAGCAAGCTCTTGATATGAATTTTGACGGGTTAATGATAGAAACACATTGTAATCCTGATCAGGCATGGAGCGATGCACCACAACAAGTAACACCCCTAACTTTAAAACAGATGTTTGTTGATTTAAGAGTTCGTAAAATAGATGAAAATTCAGATGATTATCATAAACGTATTTCTAAGTTTAGAGCGCAAATTGATGATTTTGATGAAAAATTATTAGAAATTTTAAGTAAACGCATGAAAATAGTAGATCAAATAGGGTTGCTTAAAAAAGAAAAAAATGTAGCCATATTACAAAACAATCGTTGGAATGAAATTCTTGAAAAAATAATTTCAGAAGGAGAAGAAAAAGGACTAAGTGAAGAATTTGTATTAAAAATATTCAAATCAATTCACCAAGAAAGTATTGCCCATCAAGAGAAAGTGTATAAATCTTAACATATTACAATAAGGATTCATGATTTTTGATTTTTGATTTGCCTACATTTGTATTCGTTTTTAAATCTAAAATCATTAATCCTCAATCGTTAATCTAAATGACAGGAATTGTTTATAAATCTACTGGAAGTTGGTATACGGTAAAAACCGGAGAAAATCAATTTTTAGAATGCCGTATAAAAGGGAAATTTCGGATAAAAGGAATTAAAAGTACCAATCCTATAGCAGTAGGAGATATTGTAGATTATGAATTAGATACCTCTGCTGATCAAACGGTTGGAGTTATAACAAAGATTCATGATAGAAAAAATTATATTGTTCGTAAGTCTGTAAATCTTTCTAAGCAAACCCATATTATTGCATCCAATATAGATGTCGTATTTTTATTAGTTACCATTAATAATCCCGTAACAACAACCAGTTTTATTGATCGGTTTCTAGTAACAGCGGAAGCTTATGGAATTGAAGCCGTTTTGGTATTTAATAAGATAGATACCTATGATGATAAAACCCTTGATGATCAATTGTATCTTCAATATATATATGCTAATATTGGCTATCAATGCTTACGCGTTTCTGCTAAACAAAATAAAGGAATAGAAGATTTAAAAGTATTAATGAAAGATAGAGTTTCTATGTTTTCAGGACATTCAGGAGTAGGTAAATCAACGTTAGTAAATGCTTTAGAACCTACATTAAATCTAAAAACAAAAGAAATTTCGGAGCAACATCAACAGGGACAACATACCACTACTTTTGCTGAAATGTTTGATTTAGAGTTTGGAGCTAAAATTATAGATACACCTGGTATTCGAGGCTTTGGGGTAGTAGACATGGAAAAACAAGAAATAGGAGATTACTTCCCTGAATTTTTTGCTCTAAAAGAGCAGTGTAAATTTAATAATTGTTTGCATAAAGAAGAACCCCATTGTGCTGTAAAAGAAGCTTTAGATGCTGATGAAATAGCTTGGTCAAGATATAATTCATATTTGCAAATATTAGAGGGAGATGATGAAACATATAGAAATGATATTTATAAAAATAATGAGGAATTATACTAGATAATAAATACTCCCCTTTAGGGGTATGCCTTACAAATAATAGAATCTATCAAAATACAAGTAAATATTTTTTTTAACCGAAAGAATTATTAATAAACAATACAGTTGATAGTACATTTGTTAGGAAATAAAGAATCTGTAAACGATATTTTATTTAAAACATACATGAAAGTTGTAATTCAGCGTGTTTCAGAAGCCTCTGTAACCATAGAAAACGAAATTGTTGCAAAAATTAAGCAAGGACTTTTAATATTAGTTGGAATTCAAGATTTAGATAATCAAGAAGACTCCATCTGGTTAAGCTCAAAAATTGTAAACCTCCGAATTTTTGATGATGAGGAAGGTATTATGAATTGTTCTATTAAAGACATTAATGGAGAAATAATTGTAGTAAGCCAATTTACATTATATGCTCAAACCAAAAAAGGAAATAGACCTAGTTATATAAAAGCTTCAAAACCAGATGTGGCCATTCCTCTCTACGAATCATTCGTTAAACAAATTGAAACGGATCTAGGAAAACCAATTCAAACAGGAAGATTCGGAGCAGATATGAAAGTTAGCTTAGTAAATGATGGTCCTGTAACCATACTAATAGACACAAAAAATAAAGAATAATTAATAAAAAATTAAAAGAAATAATAAAAGGTTTTATAGATGTTTATAATTAAAATAAATACTTGTCTTAAAACCATGTTATGTTTTTCTTTAAAACTTAAAAAATGTAATTATGAATATAAAAAACGCTCAGGAAGAAGTAGATAATTGGATTAAAAATCACGGTGTACGTTATTTTAACGAATTAACGAATATGGCTCAGCTTACAGAAGAGGTAGGAGAAGTAGCCAGAATTATAGCGCGTAGATATGGAGAGCAGTCAGAAAAAGAAAGTGATAAAAATAAAGACTTAGGTGAAGAATTAGCAGATGTTGTATTTGTTGTTTTATGTTTAGCTAACCAAACAGGGGTTGATTTGCAAACCGCTTTTGATAAAAAAATGGATCTAAAAACAAAACGAGATCACGATCGTCACCATAATAACGAAAAATTGAAATAGTATAAGCTTTAATTTGTTCTAATACTTTATAGCTTATATGTACACAAAGATTTTCGAATCAAGAAGAACTGTTAAGAAAGTTATACAAGAAAGATAATAGATCTACATTTTACCATCTGAATACTAAGAATAAAGATTTGAACAGTGGAAATAAAACTTCAAAAATCAGTTGTAAATAATGAACAACAGCCCATTAAAATAACAGGTAGCAAATCAGAAACCAATAGGTTATTACTATTACAAGCTCTGTATCCAAATATTGCAGTAGAAAATATTTCTAATTCAGACGATTCAGACGTAATGCAAAAAGCTTTAAACGGTTCTTTTGAGGGAGTGGTAGACGTGCATCATGCTGGAACAGCTATGCGTTTTTTAACTGCCTTTTTTGCCATTCAAGAAGGAAAAGAAATAATACTAACGGGGTCTTCTCGTATGAAAGAGCGACCTATTAAAATTTTAGTAGAAGCGTTACAACAACTAGATGTTGAAATTTCATATTTAGAAAGCGAAGGTTTTCCGCCTATTAAAATTAAAGGAAAAAAAATAACCCAAAATAAAGTAATATTGCCCGCCCATGTAAGCAGTCAGTATATATCTGCATTGCTCTTAATTGCTCCAACATTAGAGAAAGGATTAGAGCTAACGTTAGAAGGACAGATTACTTCTATTCCGTATATACAAATGACTTTATCATTGTTAAACGAAATGGGAGTTCAAACATCTTTTGAAGAAAATAATATTAAAGTCAATCCGAAATCCGAAATCCAAAATCCAAAATTTACAGTTGAGTCTGATTGGAGTTCTGCATCTTATTGGTATTCTATTGTAGCACTTTCGGAATTAGGTACACAATTAACACTTTGTAGTTACAAAAAAAATAGCTTACAAGGAGATGCCGTTCTAGCAGAAATTTATCAGTATTTTGGTGTCGAAACTATTTTTAAAAACAATACAATAATATTAAAAAAAAGAACACTTCATTCAGAATTTATAACTTATAACCTGAATACTTGCCCAGATATAGCCCAAACAATTGCAGTAACTTGTTTGGGACTTAGAATAGGATGTGATTTACATGGTTTACATACTCTAAAGATTAAAGAAACAGACCGTTTAGAAGCCTTGAAATTAGAGTTAACTAAACTAGGAGCTGAAGTAATGGTTACTGCCGAATCGTTACATTTAAAACCTTCTATGTTTATTAATCAAAATATCACCATAAAAACTTATCAAGATCACAGAATGGCAATGGCTTTTGCCCCGCTTGCACTTCAAGTACCTATTACAATAGAAAATGCTGAGGTAGTGAGTAAATCATATCCTGATTTTTGGAATGATCTTAAAAAAATGGGTTTTCTTTATACTAACGTTTGATAATTTCTATAGCTCTTAAAATGGTTTGTATTTTATCTGCGGCAATAGGTAAATGTAAACCATTTTGAATCTCAATACTTCCACCGTCTGATTTGTTATATGATTTTATATAATTCGTGTTTAGAATAAATGATTTGTGAATACGAATAAAATTTTTTTGCTCACAAATAATGTCTTCAAAGTTTTTGAGGTTTCGACTTACAAGTAATTTATCATTATTGGTAAAAGATATTTCGGAATAAGCACCTTCTCCTTTTATAAATAAAATATCATTAATTTCAATAAAAACTAGGCTATTACCTGATGGAACCGCAATTTTTCTAAAAGTATCTTCTTTTAAGTTTTCTTTCAGAATTTGATAGTTATTAATTTTTTCTTTCTCTTTAGAAAAACGAGTTGTAGCATCTACCAATTCTTTTGGATTTATGGGTTTAAGAAGATAATCTATGGCCGAAAATTTAAAAGCTTGTATAGCATATTCTTGATAGGCTGTAGTAAAAATAATTTTAAAATTTATTTCATTTTCATCAAAAAAATCCAATAATTCAAGACCACTATGTCCAGGCATTTCTATATCTAAAAAAATTAAATCAGGTTTGTTTTTCCGAATAGACTTTACACCTTCAGGCAAGTTCTCACATTCAGCTATAATATTTATTTCAGGACAATATTCCTTGAGCAAAATCGACAGATTTAATCGAGCTCTCTTTTCATCATCTATAATAATTGCATTAATCATAATTTTTTATAAAGGGATTTGAATAACTATAAGAGTGCCATTTGGCAGTTTGTTGTCCGTTAATTTATCTATGATTTCTATTGAAATGTTTTTTTGATTATACTCGTTTAATAAATCAATTCGGTTTTGTAAGGCATTAGTAGCAAATGATTGATGTTTTTTATTTTTAATTTGATTAAGTTCCTGACTTTTTTTTCTGCCAATTCCATTATCTTCAATTAAAATGCTTAATATTTTATCCTTTATAGTAAAATTTATATATAACTCCTTTATTCCAAATTTATGTAATAACCCATGTTTGAGGGCATTTTCTACATAGGGTTGAAGTAGCATAGACGGAATTTTTATAGCCTCTACATCAAGATCAGCTTGTGTTTTAATAGAAAATAAAAAATCTTCCTCAAAACGAGCTTTTTCAATTTCTAAATATAATTTTAAGGTTTTGACTTCATCTGCTATACTGATCCAATCTTTATCGGTCATTTCTAAAATAATACGTGTAAGATTTGAAAATTTTGATAAATATTCAATAGCTTCATTTTTTTCATTGGCTACAATATAAGATTGTAGAGTATTTAGCGCATTAAAGAAAAAATGAGGATTCATTTGAGATTTTAACGCTCTTAAATTAGACTGGTTTACATTCTTTTCTAAATTAATTTTATCTAAAATTAATTGATTTCTTTTTTTTATTTTAGTCAATTGCCATTTTAAAAAACAATAAATCAATCCTATAAAAACAATGATCATCAGCAAAATAAAGTAACAAGACAACCAAAAAGGCTTTTTAATGTTTAAAGTCATCCGAGTTATATCAGATTTTTTACCATTAATTATTGTTTGAAACTTTATAAAATACTTGCCAGAAGGTAAAGAGTTTAAAGACAAACTACGTGCATCCTCATCTGCTAAGATCCAAGAAGAATTATTTATGGAATAATATAATTTACCTTTCTGATTAGGAATATAAGATAAAATAGAGTAGATTATACGAATGTTATTTTCAGTATAATGTAAATTTTTTAAACTTTTTAAATCTCTAGTTTTTCCATTTACTAGAGCTGAATTGAGAATTAATTTGATAGGAAAAATTTTTCTCTTTTTTTCTTTTAAAATATAGAGAAACCCTTTTGGGGTTACACCTATTATATGGCGGTTTAATTCAATTAAATCTGAAATTTCATGATCAGGAGTTATAGAAACTATTTTTTTTATATTATGAGTATCTAAATCAAATGAATAAAGACTAAAAGGAGTAATAATGTATAATTTTGAATTTAAAAATTTAATCTTATTGATGGGCTCATTATTAATGTATCGTTGTAAACGTATTTGTTTTACATAATTATCGGAAGTTATGACATATAATTTTTCAGTACTAGTTATAGCATAGGTTTTATCTCCTATGCTTTTTATTCTGGTAAAAAATAATTTTTTATTTTTTACTTTTATTTCAAGTATATTATTTTTAGTAACAGCAAATAAACCATTATTAGTAGCATAATAAATAGTATTATTAAAAGCATTATAGGAAGTTGATTTGCCCTGAACACCATTTATAATAGGTATAATGGTTTGTATACTATCTTTAGCCCAAACATCCCATTCGTTTTTAATAGTTGTATTTTTTAACAAACCGCAAACGCCACTTGCAGCAAAAACGTAATATTTTTCATTTAGTTTTTGAGCATCTTTTAAAGCAATTATACTTTCTTCTTCTGTTTTATTTTTTAAATTGATTTTTTTAAAAGTATTCGACGTAAAATAAAGATGTTGTAAATCTGATGATAAAAAATATATTTCATGATTACTTTTTCCATCAAATATTTTTTCAAAATTCTTTAAAAAAAGATCGCTTTTATACAGTTTATCATCAGCAGATCCAATAAAAATAGACCGACCATTTGTTGAAATCGTCAGAGGTTTTTTATCAAAAGAAACAAAATTATTGTAAAGGTTAGGAACTAATAAAAGACCATCGTTGATAGTAGAAAACCAGTAGTTTTCCTCTTGATCTTTAAAAACAAATGAAATATTGAAATTTTTTAAATATGTATTCAATGTATTAATACCTCCTTTAACATATTTAATAGCACCTTGTGTCGTACAAATCCAATTAAAATCTTTATCAAAAGCTAAATTTTGAATAAATGTAAAATCACCAGTTATCTTTCTTTTATAAAATTTATTCTTTTTAATTTCATAAAAATAGTTAGCATATTTAGAGACAAGTAATAAACCATTTGTGCTTTTTTGTAAAATAGGAGCAGGATAATTTTCATAAACTTCTTTCGGAATAGAAAAATGTTTGATAGATAAATCAGGCTCTATTATTGTAAAATCATTTCCTAATAGATAAAATTTAGAGTTAGAAAAATGAGTAGCAAATAAATTTTCAGTATTAAATGCTACTTTCTTACGAATATTTAAGTCTTTTAAATCATAAAATAAAATATGATTTTTTTGCAAAACAATAAGATACTTATCTGTAATTCCAAATTTCACAAAACCAATTGTATTCGTATTATTAAGACATTTTAGCTGGTTGTTTTCAACATAATACAAATAACCATCAAAATTACTGTACCATATCCTACCATACAAATCCTCTTGTATACAAGATCCGGAAATAGAGGTTTGATTTTCATTAGTGTAAGTTAAAAAATATTTACCATCATATCTACAAAGCCCTTTGTTAGTTGCAAACCACATAAAACCTTTTTGATCTTGAAAAATATCATATACACTATTAGAAGGTAACCCTTTTGATTGATCAATTTTATAATAAAAAGGATTTTGCCCCTCGAATGATATAGGAGAAAGTAAAATGACAATTATAAAAAGTCTAATAGGAAACATAAACACAAAAATAAATTTTTTAAGATTATCATACTTTATGAGTTAACCAAAAGGACTTAAGAGTTAACGATTTTTATTAGTTAACCGAAAAACAGGTTTGCTAAACTCCTACAAAAGGGAAGTATCTACACAAGGTATTTTTGCTTTATAAAAATCAAAAATGCTATGAATACAAAATTAGTTAAGATGATATTGTTGTTTTTATTGATAGGCAATATCCCGATGAGTCGCGCCCAGTTTGGAAAATTGTTAAATAAAGTAGCCGAAAAAGCTTTAGGATCACCAGAAAATGATGCAAAGAAAGCTATTACGCCAGATAAAAAAGACTTAAAAGCTCTAGAAGAAGATGAAACCGATTCTTTTTTAGAAAATCAAAATTTTAAAAAAGAAGGACCAAGCGGAATTTATTATGCCTCTGTTCCATTAGGAATAAAAAGTTTAGTTGATGACAAAATACTAGCCATAAAAAAAGTGTATTTAGAATTTGATGAACCCAATTTTAAGGCCAATCTGTATACTCGATACCATTTTCAAAAGAAAAATGGAAATCCAATAATAGATACACAATACACAAGCTGGATTAGCTCTGGAATTAGTGGAAAAGCTAAAGCAATGCTTTTGCAGCAAATGCGATCTAAAGGAATTATGCATTATAGAGAATGTTACATGCCCGATATAGCCTATGTACAATATCAGAGTAAAAATCTGGCAGAAGGAGTGAAAAAAGGAGAAGTAAAAGGATTATTACAACTAGAACCAGGATTGTTTTATGCTGCGGATGAACCTTATGCTGCTTCGGGAGCAAATCCTTTTGGAAATAACTTATTTGAAGGACAACCTTATTTATTCTTTTACAAAAAAGGAATGGAAGACCAAATTAAAAAGTATCCACCAACAAAAATAATTCAAATTTTTCGAGATATAGAAAAGAAAAAAGAAGAAGCCTATACTGCTCAAAACTCTTTGCCTAAAAAAATAAATCCTGTACAAGCTCCTACTCAAAAAGAAATAATAGAAACAATAAAAAAACGCACCGCTGATTATGCTTGGAAAGAAACCCCTATTTACGGATACCCTATTAGTGAATGGGTCTCTCAGTATAAAAATATACAAAATGGAAATGGAGAATATCTAAAAACACTGACCTCTAGGATAATGTCCATTGTAGCTGTATTTAAAAAAACAGATGGTACCTGTGCATTTATGAGCATGCAAATAGAACAACAAAATTCATTCTCAAAAGCAGGTGATCTAAAGGAAAATTATCTTACTCCACCAACTGATTATGCTAATTCAGGAATGGATTCTATTTCCTGTGATAAAGCAAATATGTATAAAACTAAATAAATTATAAAAATGAAAAATCTATTAAAAAGTATACTCCTATTAGCAATAACCATCCTTTTAGATGCCTGTTCTAAAAAAGAAGAAATAACTGAAGTTTTTGAGCCAACAATAGTAGGGAAATGGGAATTTTTTAAAAAAATAGAATACAACGAGTCAGGACAAGAACTTTTTAGTGATTATGTTAACAAATGTATTGACTTAAAAGATCATTTATTAATAGAAGCTAATAATACTTATACAGAAAAAATTATGCCTTCAAACTGCCAATCCGAAGATAATAAAACAAGTTACATTTATGAAAACAATGAATTGAAATTAAGGGGGTTTTCATATAAACTAAAAGTAATTTCTATAACGACTAATCAATTAAAAATAGAATTTTTAAACAATACAAAAGAACGAGCGAGAGTTGATACCTATTTGTTAATAAGAAAATAAATATACAACAATCTGATATATGATTTTTGAAAACATAAAGAATACTTCCCACATGAAAACATATTTAATAGACACTATATTATCATTGAAAAACAAAAATTAAAAACGTGAGAATAATAAATAAAAACAAACTAGAAATTTTTCTAACCCTTTTCTATGCCATCATTTTTATTGGAATCTTTTATTCCTGTAATCAGACAAAAATAAATAAGCAAAAAATAAATATAATAAAGACTTATGATCTAGTTGAGCAATTCTTACAGAAAATAGATAGATAGTTTAAAACTTTATAAAAGTAAAAAAAAACATTTTTATTGACCAAACCACATTTTATATCAATTTGCTAATAGCGACACTGAAACTTGAAAAATAATTAGATTAAATAATAAAAAAGACTATAATTTTCTTTTTTGTATAAAAAAAAACGTTTTGATAAATAATTGATTTTAAATAGATTATGTTGTGGAAATAAATACATAATACAAAATGTCACAGTTTATAATAAATTAAAAAAAACTAATAAATGAAAATAAAAACAAAAACAAAAATATTCATTATAATAGCACTATTCTTTTATATAGTGATTATGGCACAAACTCATGGTGCAATTGGTTATATAAAAGCTGGAGCTACAGGAAACGGAACCTCCTGGTCAGACGCATCAGGAGATCTTCAATCCTTAATAAATAGTAGACGTTATTCTCAAATTTGGGTTGCAGGAGGAACATACAAACCCAATAGAAAAGCAGACGATTTAAATACAATTACACCCAATAATCAACACAATGCTTTTGTCATATCAAGTACAATTAGCATTTATGGTGGCTTTGCAGGAACTGAAGCCAGTTTAGACGAAAGGAATTTGTCTTTAACATCCAATGAAAGTATACTAAGTGGAGATTTAGGTGTCGAACAAATGTCTAGAGATAATGCTTATCATGTGGTTATTCTTTCTGGTTATTCAACTCTTGATGGTCTTACAATTGCAAATGGTGTTGCATCGTGTTATGGAAGCTGTACTACAGTAGAAGGAAATAATATAGATGGAAGAAGAGGAGGAGGGATATATATCATTCAATCAAAAAATACGTTCTCTAATGTAACCATTAAAAATAATTGGGCAGAAGCAGAAGGAGGAGGGATGTATATAGGAAGAAGTTCCGATATAGGAACATACTTAAGATTAATCAATACCGTTTTCTGGAACAACTCTACAACTGGCAAAGGAGGTGCTATTTTTGCGTTATCCTCTCAGCCTAAAATTACAAATTGCGTATTCTCAGGTAATTATGCGCAAAATGGAGGAGGAGGGATTTGTGCCAGAGAATCTTTGGCTAGTATTTACAATACCATATTCCATAATAATAATGCCCGATTGGACGAATTAGGACACGATATCTTTGTAGATGATTATAATTATCCCGTTGGAACCGTTTTTATATACCCAGATGTACATTATTCTATTTTACAAAACTATAGACTAAATGCGTATTATAACAATAATTATGTAGGGAAATATGAACCATTTAAAGATCCCTTAAATGGCGATTTTACATTAATTAAATCATCTTTTGCTGCTTATGATACAGGAACTAATTTAGTACCTGGTATAACTTTACCTAGTAGAGATAAAGCAGGGAATCTAAGAATAGTGAACCAAACCATTGATAGAGGAGCTTATGAGTATAAAAGTTACAGAGTAACAAAGCAAGCTAATATCGAAAAAAACAAAATATATTGATTTTTCTCAATCCTGCTGTAGATAAATTAAATATAGAAATGGAAGAAGAAATAAAAGGAATGGAAATATATAATCAACGAGGACAAAAAGTTTTTTCTGGCAACCTAAAACAAGAGAATATAAATAGATTAAAAAACGGAATTTACAATATAAAAATAGAAGACCAAAAAGGGAAAACAAGTACCACAATATTTTTAAAAGAATAAATTTTTTAACTTATCATAATCAAAAAAATACTAAATACAAGAATTTCATATCCTTTAGAAATAAGATACCATTTAAACTTTGAATTTTCTTTTTAAAAATAGTACATCTACAAAAGCAATAAAAATTAGTGTTGGTTCTCGATACGTTTCGCGCTCAAACTAACGATGATTTCAATTATATACTCAACTATTTGTTCGAGTTGTTTTTAAAATGAAAAAACGTATCGAGAACTTTATTTTTTAATCCAGTATATTTTAAGTTTAAATGGGATTAAACAAAATAAGCAACTAAGAAATATCTTATGATTGTTAAATTAAAGGCTTTATATTAAAAATTTTGTTTATTCGAGTAACTTTTTTACACCCTAATTGTGACTGATAAATTAAACAAGACCCGAACAGGTTTTCCATCTTGGTCTCCAGGTGTCCATTTAGGACATGTTTGAAGCACTCTTATTATTTCTTGTGCTGTTCCATATCCCAAATCATTGATTACTTTAATATCTGAAATACTTCCATTTGTTTCGATTATAAAAGTTACTTGAAGAACTCCTCCTGTAAAATTTTCATCACTTGGTGGTGAAAAGTTCTTTCCTATAAACTTCATTAGTTCATTGTTTCCTCCTGGAAAAATAGGTTGATTTTCTACATTATCAAATGGTATTGGAGCGGATTTAGCTGTACCATTTGAGGGAGATTGAGCCAATGTTATTTGACAAAACCAGAGAATAATAAATAAGATTAATTTCTTCATAGTAATAGTTTTTGGGATTAATATTTCATTACATTTTTCTCAGATCTGTTCGAAAATGGCAACTCTTTGTTTGGTTTATCTTTTCGATAGTTGGAGAAATTTGATTATTAACATTATACAATTTACTTTCTTTATACCTTACGTTTAAACCTATCTCAGATTGGCTATAATAAAGTAACTAAGTAAAGAAATGACAGGATCAAAATCATTTAGGATTTTTATTTTTTTGTTGTAATAAAAAAATAGAACCTTTTGATGACAAAAATATAATTGTTTTATTAAAATCCCAAATACTAATTAATTTTAAAACAAAATAATTACGGAATATTTAAATATTTATGTGTTTGTAATGAAATTTTCCATTTTGGATTTTTCATTACATAGTCTATTATAAGATTTAACACTTCTTCTTTCTTACTCCATTCTGGTTGTAAGTATAATTTGGCATTAGGATTTGTTCTTAGAGCTTGTTCTTCTGCAAAGAGAAAATCGTGTTTATTATAAATTATAATCTTAAGTTCATGTGCTTTATCGTAGGCTTCTTGAACAGGTAATTTTGTTTTTTTAGGAGATAGACAAAACCAATCCCATTGCCCTGTAACGGGATAGGCTCCTGATGTTTCGATATGTACACGGAGTCCTGCTTGTTTTAATTTTCTCGTCAGAGGTTCCATATTCCAGGTTAATGGTTCTCCTCCTGTAACGACAACGGTATTTGCATATTTTTTTGCATTTTCAACTATTATTGAAGTTTGAGTTGGAGGATGTAATTCTGCATTCCAACTTTCTTTGACATCACACCAATGACAGCCTACATCACAACCGCCAATTCTCACAAAATAGGCGGCAGTACCTGTGTAGGCTCCCTCGCCTTGTATTGTATAAAACTCTTCCATCAAAGGAAGCATATCTCCTTTATTTACAGCTAACTGTATTTCTTTACTCAACATAATTATTTTCTAAAAAAGAGGGTTGCAAATATACATAAATTTAATAGGTTATCTCTAATAAAAAAACCGACAACTATTTTTAAATTGTCGGTTTTTTATTGTGATATCCAAATAACAATTATTTGGCAATACTTTTTTTAATATTTATAGCATCTGCATCTGCTGGATCTAATGCTAATGATTTGGCAATATATTCATTTGCTTTTACTTTATCTGTTTTTATATAAAAACGAGCTATTTCGTTGTAAGATTCAATTAATTTTGCCTTATTTTTTTCTATTAGATCTCCTCCTTTATTCAAAACTATTTTGGCAAACTCATCATAGCTAGCGACCATTTGATTTTTAGCATTTGGATCTGTTAATAAAGCATTTACACGTGCTCTATATATATGTGCATCTTGTGTTGTTGGTGATTTTACTATTACTGCTGCAAATGCTTTATCTGCTTTTTGCAATTGCGTTGTATCATATCCTTTTACTCCTTCTGCCACATTATGAAAATATAATGAATATCCTAAGAAGAAATTATCATATAAATAATTTTTAGAGCTTGTATTATTAATTGCTACTTCGTACACTCCTGA
This sequence comes from Flavobacterium sp. TN-1, assembly GCF_052828645.1. Taxonomy (NCBI): domain Bacteria; kingdom Pseudomonadati; phylum Bacteroidota; class Flavobacteriia; order Flavobacteriales; family Flavobacteriaceae; genus Flavobacterium; species Flavobacterium sp. TN-1. The sequence continues at coordinate 264,644 of NZ_CM128253.1, read as the reverse complement.
AGCATATTTATATAATTTTCTATCAAAATAGATTTTTCCTATCTCATTTAATCTTTCTGACATTGATTTATCAAGCTCGACTGCTTTATTTAAATTAAGTAATGCTTGTGTGTATAAAGCTTCATCAACATTGGGTTTAACTCCATCAGCAACAACTGGTATTGCTTTTTTTAATTGAGCCATTCCTAGATATAGATAGTCAATAGCAATCAATCTACTAGATGGGTTTGTGGTAAATGTGGTTAAAGCGTCAACTGCTGAGTCTATATTTTCGTTTTCATAAGCTGAATAGCCTAAATAACGAAAAATTTTAGGATTAACTTTATCCATTTTAGCCATTTCATTTGCTTCTTTTTCTAAAGTTTTATAATCTTTAGCTATTACAAGAAAATCTGCGTGACGCATACGAGAGGCTAATGAATAGTCTGTTAAGCTCATATATTTTTCATAATATTCTAAAGATTTATCTGTATATTCTTTAAATTTTGCTTTATCGTTTTGTTGTAATGCCCATCCAAAATAGATTTCTGCTAGTTCTCTATAAGCTGGACCATACGATGTATTAATAGCTAATACTTCATCTATGGCTGCTTTTGCTTCATTAAATGCTTTAGCTCCTTTTAATAAAACGCCCAATTGCATTTTAGCTCTCAACAAGCTATTGTCTGCTTCATACGCTCCTCTATATGCTGCATACGCTTCATTTTGGCTTTTTAATCCATAATAGGCATCACCTAGAGCTAATAAAGTTTGTGCGTCATTCATATTAATTGCCTTTGCTTTATTTAATACTTCAATAGCCTTAGTGTAATTAGGGTTTATTGAATTAGTATAAGCTTTACCAATATGAACAAATTGCTCTAAATCTTTCTTTTTCATATTAGCTGTAGCTTGATCAAAATTAAATTGAGCTGCTTGGATATTAGTATTATCTAGATCAATCTGACCTAAACCAATATAATTTAACATACCTCCTTCTTTTTTAGTCAAAGCCGATTGGAAAACAGCTTTTGCTGAGTCTTGATATGTTTGACGTAAATAAACATTTCCTAATAAAAAAGCTGCTTTACCATTTTCTGGATTTGATTTAACAACGGCTTTTAATATTGATTTTGCCTTTTCATATTGTTCTGCATCAATTGCCTTTTTAGCGCTTTCTATATCTTGTGCAAAAACTCCTGTGCTTATTGCAAAAAAAGCCGTACTAAAAATTTTTATTTTATTCATTTCTTTCACAATTAATTATTTTTTTCTTTTTCTTCTACTTCTTTTCGGATTATTATATTTCTACTAGGCATTCTAACGGGAACTAATCCTGATTTTAATACTATTCGTTGTCCTAATTCTCCTGCTATAAATGAAGCAAATCCCATGCCTAAACCTGTGGTTCCTTGATAATTTAATATTTTTATTTTTCGACTATAAGGATAGTTACCAGAAGCTAATAAATCTTGGCTTGGGGTAACAAATGTACCATTCTTAGTTTTTAATTCCAAAACCTTAATATTTTCTACTGTTTTTTGAAAATCAGGCATTGGTTGTGTTATCCAGTTTATCCCAACAACTCCTATTGCATCTGGTGTTTTGGATATGAAAGTAATTACCTCATTATTTGTTGCAAGAGCGAAAATATTATCCTTGGGTAGATTTTTTACTTTAGCAAATTCCATTAAATATCTAACTGTACTTGAATTAGCGTTATCAAAAATTAATTTTTTAATTTTTGATGGTTTCCCATTTAAAAAATTAACTAATTCTGTTTCTTCTATTTTGAAATTTGAATTAGAAGGATGTCCAATAAATGCTATACCGTCTATTGCAAAATCGGTTATTTTTCCTTTAATATTATTTTTAGCAACTTTTTTTGTTTCACCTAGAGTTAATTCACGTGTTAAAATTGCTAAATTATTTTTGCCTTCTGATAAAAGTTTAATTATTTCTTTTTCTGGTTTTGGTATTAATTTAATTTTTGCTTGGTATTGATTTTCAAAAATCATCTGATGATCTTCTACTAATGGAAAAACGGTTTCATCTACTAATATAGTGGCTGTACCTGTTAGTATGGTTTCTTTTTCATCTTTATTACCAAAGTAGCAACTAACAAAAAAAACAGCAGTAAGTAATAAACCTAGAACTAAGTGTTTTAATTTCATGTGTTTAAGTTTTATTTATTACAAATTACGAATGGCATATTTTTTTAATCATTTTGTATTTAATCAATACTCATATTTTTAGTTCTTTAAATTGCATATCCTTTCGTTTTTTTTGGGATTATGGTGATATGCTATTCTTTTTTTGAGATAATTTTAAGAGAATAAAAATTCAAATAAGATTATTTTCTAAAATAACGTATAAAACGAAAAAAAGCATATATAATAATTGCTATTCCTAGAGTTATACGATAGCCTGTTGATAATGGGAGGCGATCTATTAAGTGATCCCAAAACAGTATCATTAATCCCATACATAAATAAACACAAAAAAAGAGGATACCTAAAACAAGAAGAAACCGCTCTTGGAGCGATTTCTTCTCTTGCTTATTGGAATATTTTATATTCATCTATTCAGCTCTAATATCTAGTAAGATAGGCAAACTATATCTTACACGGATTTTTTTACCGTTTTGCTCACCTGGTCTCCATTTAGGAGCACTCTTTAGCATACGAATAGCTTCCGCTCCCGTTCCATATCCTAAGTCTCTGACTACTTTAATATCTGTTAAGCTTCCATCTTTTTCTACTACGAATTCAACAAAAACTCTTCCTTTTAAATCAGTATCAACCTCTGGAGTACGGTAATTACGTTGTACGTATTTCATGAATCCTTCATTTCCTCCTGGAAATTCAGGTTGTGCTTCAATACCCGCAGCACTATAGACTTGGTTGTCTTCTTCTACTACTTTTACAACTTCATCGTTATTACCTGTTGGAGCATCAATTTGAACTTGTGCATCTTTATCTCCTTTTTGGTCTTTTTCTGCAATGTTCTTATCTTTTAACTCTTCAATGGTTTTAATTTCTTCTGTTACCTTTTTAGCCTCCACGACTTTAGGTTCGACAAATTTTACTTCATCTACCTTAGGTTTTGGTGGTTCAGGTTTTTTTTCAGGTGGCGGCGGTGGTGGTGTATTTTCTTTTGGTTTAGTCATATCCACCAATACTACTTTTTCATCTAAAGTGGTATCATCCTCACCTTTTGGGATCATACTTATAAGCAAGGGAGATGCTACTGCTAACGCAAAGAAAGAACCTCCGATGATTAATGCTCTCAATGATGTTTTAGGATTTTCTTTACGTAACTCATAAGCACCATACTTCTTGTTACGCCCTTCAAAAACTAACTCTAACCATTGCGATTTATATAAATCTAATTTCATGCTTCAATTATTAGAATTTAGTTAATTACTTTTTTAATATAGCCTTCTCTTGCGGGGTAATATCTACTACTGCATAAGTTGGCACTTTACATATTGCCATCTCATCTAGGATGTCTACCATATTTCTATAGTTAGCTTTTTTATCCATTTTGATGATTACAATCAATCCTTTTGTCGGGTCATTGTATTTTGCTGGAACTGACTGTACTTTTTTAGCAATTTCTTGACGAATACCTGCTTTTCCGTAAGTAGCTTCTTTAGGACCTTCAAAAGGTGCATCTATTCTACCGTAGTACCATTTAATTTTATTATTTTCACCTAATAAAACCGTCATTGTACGATCATCAGCTACTTCAATATTATCCTTTTTTTCTTCAGGCTTATCATTTTTATCCGGCATTCCTAAGTTCATAGACTGAGGTTTAGACAATGACGTAGTCAACATGAAGAAAGTAATTAATAAGAAAGCTAAGTCCACCATGGCTGTTAAATCTACTTTTGCATTAGATTTTTTACTTCTTACCTTACCACCTTCTTTTTTGCCACCTCCACCGGAGTCGTTTAATTCTGCCATTTCTTTTTCTTATATTATATTAGAAATCACTACTACGTAAACCAGTTACAAGATTAAAACTATTTACATCTTGTTTCTGTAATACATCCATTACTCTTTTGATAGCTGGGTACTCTAATTTAGCATCTCCTTTGATTGCAAATTTTAAGTCCTCGTTTCTCAACTCAGCACTAGCTGAACGAGCATTAAATATCCATCTAGCCAATTCATCTTTCTTTTCATCTATAGAATCCATTGGTACACCTGGTTGTAAACCTTCTTTGTTTCTGTCAGAACTTGACATAGCAATGATTTGTTTTAAATTCCCCATTGGCACTCCGAAACCATCAATTAAAGAAAAACGTTGTTTTTCTGCATCGGTAAAGTTTATTCCGTATTCTTGTCCCATTAATTCTAAGGATCTTAAACGGATTTCACGATCTTTCATACCTATGAACACTTTACCTTTACCTACTGTTAAGGTTACTAAACCAGTTTCAGGTAATTTAGTTTGCACCGTAGAGTTAGGTGTATCTACCTGTAAGGGTTCTGGTTGTTTAGCTGTAGCAGTAAGTATAAAGAACGTAAGCAATAGGAAGGCTACGTCACACATTGCTGTCATGTCGATTGCTCCTGCTGATTTACGTGATTTTCCTTTTGCCATAATTATTTTTTATTATGTCTTTAAATTATTTTAAAGAACCTTTAAATCTTCTGTAAGTATTAACGATAGTATTAGCTGCTTCATCAATTGAATATGTTAAAGTATCAATTTTAGAAGTAAAATAGTTATAAGTTACAATTGCTAAGGCAGAGGTAGAGATACCAGTTGCTGTATTGATAAGAGCCTCAGAGATACCTACTGCTAAAGCGGCTTGGTCAGGAGTACCAGAAGTAGCCAAAGCACTAAACGCTTTAATCATACCTGATACAGTACCTAATAATCCTCCTAGGGTACCTAAAGCAACCATAGTAGAGATGATAGTCATGTTTTTTTCTAACATTGGCATTTCTAAAGCTGTAACTTCTTCAATTTCTTTATGAATTGTTTCAGTAGCTTCTTCAGAAGTAAATCCTTCTGCTTTTACTTGGTTATATTTTACTAAACCTGCTTTGATTGCATTAGCAACAGAACCTTGTTGTTTGTCACAAGCTTCAATAGCTCCGTTAATGTCACCTTGGTTAACACTAGCTTGTACATTTTTCATGAAAGCATCTAAATTTCCTTTACCTGCAGCTTTGGAAATAACCATTAAACGCTCGAAAGAGAAAACAACCACCATTAATAACATTCCTAATAATACTGGTACGATGAAACCTCCTTTATAAACTGTTCCTAAAAAGTTATGAGGGTGACCTGTTTCTGAATTACCTCCTTCAAAGTTCCCAGAAGCTCCCATTATAAATTTCCACACAAAAACACCTACTGCAATACATGCAAGAATAATGATTCCTGAGAATGAAGCACCACCTTTAGATTTCTCTTCTTTTTTTACATTAACGTTGTTTGCCATTTTTTTAAAATTTAAATTTTTCTAATTGATTAATTAAATCTCGTATTATTTTTGAGTAATAATGGAGGCAAATTTAATTTTTTAGCTGATATAAAAAAACTTTTTTTACTTTTCTAAGTTCTCATCAACTTACATTTCATCAAACAAAAGAGCGAAATAATAACAATAATTCATCAAATAAGCACAAAAAAACCAGTTTTTAAATAATAATCAGTAATATTATCTATTTTTTAAATATTTTTCAAAAATTAAACTTTATAATAAAAATTCAAAAAAAACACTTATTTCTTAATAAATAGATATAAACAAAGAGTTTAAAAAAGTCTATCACATTGACTTTTGATGTAAAAAAAAGAATAACTTGCACTGTATTAATAGTTCAATTATGAGTGTTTTAGACAATTTCAAAGAAGATATTACAAATGGTTATCAGTGTAAAGGAGGATATATTACTCTTGGAGGATCTATTTTAGACAAAGAATCTTATCCTATTCCGGTAAATATTCCTTTAAAAACTCTAAATAGACATGGTTTGATAGCGGGTGCAACAGGTACTGGAAAAACGAAAACCATACAGCTTTTATCTGAACAATTATCCCAAAATGGCATTCCTGTTTTAATGATGGATATAAAAGGGGATTTTTCTGGAATTGCAAAAAAGGGGGAACTAAAAGATTTTATTAAGGAACGACATGATAAAATTAACATTCCTTTTGATCCAAAAGCATTTCCCGTAGAATTATTAACTCTTTCTACACAAGAAGGTGTTCGGCTACGAGCTACTGTTTCGGAATTTGGTCCTGTTTTATTTTCTAGAATTTTAGATTTAAATGAAACTCAAACAGGAGTTATATCGGTCATCTTTAAATATTGTGATGATAAAAAAATGGCTTTATTAGATTTGAAAGATATAAAAAAGGTCATGAATTTTATTACGGAGGAAGGAAAAGAGGAAATAGCAAAAGAATATGGTAAAATATCTGCTGCAACTACAGGTACTATTCTTCGTAAAATTATAGAGTTAGAGCAGCAAGGAGCTGATATTTTCTTTGGTGAAAAATCTTTTGAAATTGATGATTTGATGCGTATCAACGAAGAAGGTTTAGGGTACATTAATATTGTTCGTTTGAATGACATTCAGGACAAGCCTAAACTTTTCTCGACATTTATGATGAATCTTTTAGCTGAAATCTATAATAATATGCCCGAAAAAGGAGATATTGAACAACCTGAATTAGTGGTTTTTATAGACGAAGCGCATCTTTTATTTAATGAAGCGAGCAAAACTTTATTAGATCAGATAGAAACCATCATAAAATTAATTCGTTCAAAAGGTGTTGGGATTTATTTTATTACGCAAAACCCTACTGATATTCCTAAAGGTGTTTTGGCTCAATTAGGATTAAAAATCCAACATGCACTAAGAGCTTTTACAGCTAATGATCGTCAAGCTATTAAGCAAACATCTGAAAATTATCCAGAATCTAAATATTATCAAACAGATGAAGTGATTACTTCATTAGGAATAGGCGAAGCTCTTATAACCGCCTTAAATGAAAAAGGTATCCCTACACCTTTAGTTGCCTGTATGTTGCGTGCTCCTGAAAGCCGAATGGATGTATTGAGTAACGAGGAAATTAAAGAAATTAATTCTAAATCAAAATTAGTTGAAAAGTATTCAGAGGAAATTGATCGGGAAAGTGCGTATGAAATTTTGACTCAAAAGTTAGAAACTATTACAGAGGAGGTCATTGAAAAAGAAAAAACGTCATCTAATAAGGACTCCAACATAGGGGAAGTTGTTGCTAAATCAGTATTAAAAGTCGTAACAAGTGCTACTTTTATAAGAGGTGCTTTTAATGTTTTGATGAAGGTTCTAAAGAAATAATATTTTTTAACCCAAGTTATTCTGAATAAAAATTTATTTTATCGATCAAATAGTTCTTTATTCTAAAGGTTTCCAAAACTTTTGAATTTATCAAATTGTTTGATTTTAAAATAAATTTGTTGTTTAATTTGAGATAAACTAAAAATGTGACTGTTTACTTTTAATTAATTTTTGAAGTTTTATTAGAATTACGTCAATAACTTATAATTTAATTAGCATTATAGATCAACTTTTATGAAAGGATATATTACAATAGGTTTGCTTATACTTTCGAACATCTTTATGACGTTGGCTTGGTATGGTCACTTAAAATTTAAGGAATTAAAATGGTTTGAAAACGCAGGATTAATCAGTATTATATTAATTAGTTGGGGAATGGCTTTATTTGAATATTTTTTTCAAGTACCTGCTAACAGAATTGGCTTTCAAGGGAATGGAGGTCCTTTTAGTTTGCTTCAACTAAAGGTAATTCAAGAGGTTATAACCTTAATTATTTTTGTGCTTTTTTCGTTCTTTTTTTTTAAGAATGAAAGTTTTCGATGGAATCATTTAATAGGTATGTGTTTTTTAGTACTTGCCGTATATTTCATTTTTAAGAAGTGAATCTTTGTGTAATGAAATACTAAATAAAATTCAAATTATGGGAAAGAAAAATTTTTTAATACAAAAAAATCCGTTTGTTGTTCCTACTACAGATGGTAAAATAATTGAAGAGCATCATGGATTAATAGCAACTCATAATGCTAAAATTTCAATTGCACACATGATAGCTCCTCCTGGTTGGAGTGAACCTTTTCAAAAACCTGATTTTGAAGAATATACTTATATTATTTCTGGAAAAAAACAATTTATTATTGAAAATGAAACTATTGTCTTAGAAGCTGGACAATCTATTAAAATTGAAAAAAACATACGGGTTCAATATTCTAATCCTTTTCAAGAGCCTTGTGAGTATATTGCTATTTGTAAGCCTGCTTTTTCAATGGAGAAAGTGCATCGAGAAGATAAATAAGGGCAATTTTATATTTTTTTTTGAATATTAGTTATGAGATCTAAAGAGGTTTTTAGATCTAATTATCTAATAAAATTTTATTATAGATAAAAAGATCTGAAGATAAAAAGATCTGAAGATAAAAAGATCTGAAGATAAAAAGTAGTTGTTTTTCATATCATCACAAAGTCTAATGTAAAACAGCATTAATTTGTTTGTAAATGATTTTAATATGAATGGTAAATCTTAAAATATTCTGTAAAATTTTTATTTATTTTTGTTTGAATCGAAATAAAAATGACCTCTAAATAAAACATAAATAGGCTGTTCAAAAAATTCGCAATCTTGTTGTTGATTTATTACTTTTAGGACAGCCTCTTTCTTTATTTTCATTGTATTTGTCTAAAGAGAAATCTTACCTAGAAAATACTTTTCTTCTAAAATTGCCGTGAGCATTAATTTTTGAAAAAATATTTTGTAGATGTTTTGTTATTTAAGCTAATTTTATTAAAAACTGAAAGAGGCTTTCCTAAAAGATTACTTTGTTTTATTATTATACTCTGATCGAGAAAGAGTGGTATCCTGTCAGCGAAGCGATTAGAATACCTGTTTAAATATTTATTTTTTAAAAACTTCTTTAACTAATTCTAAAAAAATAATTTTCTTACGTATTTAACAAGAAAATTATTTTTTGTTCTACTTCTTCTGTATTCCATTTACTTTCAATATCGGGTATAGACATTATCTCTTCCATTATTTTATTTTGTAAATCGCCTAATGCTAATGCTTCTGAATAAGGGTGTGTACTAAAGGTTACTCTACTATATAATGGTAGCCATTTGTCTGGATGTTTATCTGAAAACCATTTTTCTATTTTCTTTTGTAGTAAAAATTTTTCGTCAGCTGTTTTAGTACTCATTTCTATAAAATTCCGAAGAGATAATTCTGCTATAGCGTCTGCATTTGGTTTTCTTTCATTTTGATATTCTTCGAATATTGTTTTCCAATCATCTCCATATTTAGCAATCATTTCTGCTAAAATTGTTATATCTTCGAATCCTACATTCATTCCTTGTCCGTAAAAAGGCACGATGGCATGGGCAGAATCTCCTATTAAGGCTACTTTATCTTTGTAAGTCCAAGGAAAACATTTCATCATTACAAGATAACTAGTTGGATTTTTGAAGAAGTCTTCTACTAAATCAGGGATGACTTCTTTTGTATCGGGGAAATATTTGGCAAAAAAGTCGACTAATTTTTTTTCTTCCGTTAAGGATTGAAATGAATTTTCTCCTTCAAAAGGCATAAATAGCGTACATGTGAAACTTCCATCTAAATTAGCTAATGCCATCAGCATAAACTGTCCACGAGGCCATATATGTAGGGAGTTTTTATCAATTTTATGTGTTCCATCTGAATTTGCGGGTATATGTAGTTCTTTATAGCCTAACTTCATAAATTCTTGAGCATAATCAAACATGCTTTGACGCTGCATACGATGACGAATACGAGAGAACGCACCATCTGCACCAAAAACTTTATCATATTTTAATTCTTGCCAATCACCTCGTTCTGTTTCTCCTATATACAGTGTTGCATCCGCTAGAGAGACATCCCAAATTTTATGTTCAAATTTAAATTGGACTCCCTCTTTTTCTGCTAAGTCAATCATTTTACGATTTAAGACTCCTCTTGAAAGGGAAAAAATGGCTTCTCCATCTTTTCCGTAATATTGATAATTAAGTTTTCCATCTTGTAAATGGATGGCTCTTTTATCTACTGGTATTCCTATTTTTTGTATTTCTTCCTCTATACCAATATTTTCTAAAGCTTTCCAGCCTCTATTTGACATTACTAAATTAATTGAACGTCCTGAGAACTCCACGGTTCTAATATCTGGGCTACGATCTAATACATGAACAGTATGTCCCTTTTTTTTTAGATAGATTGCCAATAATGTCCCAACTAAGCCAGAACCTACTACAGCAATTTTTTGAGTTGTTTGCATTTATAATTTTATAAGCAGTTGTGCAAATTTATGTTTTTTATTTTCAATTATTGTTTTCTTTTTCTGATCCTATGATTAGAATGAGAGTCAATATAATTTATTTTATTTTGAATAATAATTTGGTTGATGTGGTTTGAATTTCTTTCTTATTCATCTTCATTTTTCGAAATTGTCCGTCTATATACATTTGAGCTTGATCTTTGTAATGCTTGCTCATCGGGTTTCCTGATTGTCCTGTTGGTAAAATGCTAATTGAATTTTCTATATCGCTAAAATCTATAATTCTTCTGGTAGATGGTCCAGCAGAAATCTCGTAATGGTTTTCATCTGTATAATAAAACATTACATTGTTAATTACTTCGTTACTTCCTGGTGCTTCAAATATTCCGACGTTAAGGAATGGACGGAATATGGCTAATGATCCTATTGGGTGTTTGTATTCTACTTGATGTACCTTACCCCATGTCCAGCTATTAACATCTGTTCCAAGTTGATTTGTTAAATGGTTAATAGTTTCTTTAAATGATTGTGTTAAGATAGTTGATCGGTTCTCTTTAATATTTTTAGTTTTTATATTATCCCACCATAAAGAATTGGTTATCCTACTTTGTTTATCAATACACTGTTTCATCACGTGGGTTTTTAAAAATTGTTTGAATCCTAATTCTCCCATTTCGTCTTGAAAAGTAGATTTTAAATAAAAATACAACCACTTGTTGTAAATAGTAGGTGGAACTTCTTGGGTTTTGTTACTTCCTTTCCAATTTTTTAATATGTCTAAGGCTTTTTTTTCTGTAGAGTTTAATTGAGAGACATCAAGCCAATTACTAAAATTATGGGCTACTTGTGCGCTTACTATAGATGTGTCATCATAAATCATTTTTTTAAAATCTTCTTTTGACCATTTCTGTTTAGATTCTAATAATGAAACAATTCTTTTCGCTCTGTCTTCGGGTAAATAATATCCAGGATAAGAATAATCATCAATTTTATGTGTCATATTATTTGCTGAATAGACGTAATTCCAAGAGGGGTTAATTGCCCTTGGGTTTTTATTAAATTCTAAAAATTGAAGTTTATCGTCTATTCCGTTAGCTCCATTTAAAATATAATTTGGATTTAATCCTTTTTTTATTTTATATAATTTTCCTGAAGTTTGCCATGCAAAATTATTTTGTTTATCAGCATACATTACATTGAGTCCCGGAGCGCTTATATATGAAATTCCTTTACGAAATTCATTTAAATTTTTAGCATGGCTTAGGGTATAAATGGCATCTAAAATTTTATTTTCTTGTTGAGTGTAAATCCAATAGAAAGATACGGGTTGTTTAGGATTAAAATCTTTTAATATTCCATTCATAACGGGACCGTGTTTACCCTCTTTAATTGTTAAGGAAATTGTTGTGCTATCTTTTATTTTTATTTCTTTTTTACGAATTATAAATTCTTTGTAGTTATCTGTATCTTTATATTGATTACTATTATTAGGGTTTATTTCTTCTTGATAAAAATCTGCATCATCATTTTCAAACATTGTCAATCCATAAGCATATTGATGATTATGTCCTAATAAAGGAAAAGGTACTCCTGCTAAATAATAACCATAAATTTCTTGTTCTGGAGAGTCTATATGGGCTTCATACCAAGTTCCTGGTTGTGAATAAGAGATATGTGGGTCGTTAGCAAATAATACTTTTCCCGAAGTACTTTTTTTGGAACCCACAATCCAAGCATTACTGCCTATAAACGGCGGAAAAGGGGAACTATCTAATAAATCGGCTACTGCTTTTGATGCTGCTACATAAGTTTCTGTAGTTTTGTTATTATTTGAATTTATTTGGGTTGAATTATATGACAAATCAATCCCTAATTCTTTCATATAAGTGTTTCCTAATTTATTTTTTAAATCAGTCATTAACGGATCTGTACGCTGAGCACATGCGAAACTAAATGCCATATATCCCATTGTATTATATACATCTTTTAGAGTAAAAGGTTTTTTCTTGATGCCTAATAGAGTAAACTCAATAGGTGTTCCTCCTTTTTCTAAATATTGGTTGATACCATCTAAGTAGGCCATTGCCAGTTTATATGTTTTATTTTTTTTATCTAGTTTGGCAATTGCTTTTTCTGAATTTTCATCTATTCCTAACGCTAAGAATAATTTATCATTATCTAATGCTTTTGAACCAAAAATTTCAGACAATTTACCTGGTGCAATACGACGTAACAACTCCATTTGCCATAAACGTTCTTGGGCGTGTACATAACCTAACACGGTTAAAGCATCTTTTTCATTGGAAGCATAAATATGAGGTATTCCGTATTCATCAAAGAATACTTCTGTTTCCTTACTAATATTTTTTATAGTTAATTCGCCTTCATATTTTGGTTTTGTGCTATACAAATACGCATAAATAGAGATAGCTAATATCAAGATTATTCCTAATAAGGTTATCAGTATTTTTTTTACTAATTTCATCTGTATAAGTTTTAATTCATTATGGTTCATTTACCTATCTCTTTTTCATTTATTTTTTACTTATTCAGGTTAAATGATTTTAGAAAGGTTCTTTCTTATTTATAATGATTTTATCAAAGATAAAAAAAGACGAGCAAATTTGCCCGTCTTAAGTCAAGAAATGATTTTTATTATTTTCTAGGAAAAGCAATACGGTTTCCTGTATTCATTCCGTTGTTTTTAGCTAACACACCGCACATGTGAAATAACATACGCGCTCCTACGTTACCATCCCAATCATCTTCACCTGGGGCTACCTCTACTAGATCAAAACCTATAATTTCTTTTCCACTTTCTGCTAATTTATTGAATAAATACGTTGCCTGCTCAAAAGAAAAACCACCAGGAACGGGTGTTCCTGTATTAGGACAATACCATGGGTACATTCCGTCTATATCAAATGAGATACACACTTTTTGAGGTAGTGATGAAATAATGGCATCACATTGTTGTGACCAAGTTTTACCTTCAAATGTTTCAGTTTTTAGATCAGCATCTGTATGTACTAAAACACGACCTTTTGATTTATGAACAACTTCTACTTCTTGTTCACAAAAATCACGGATACCAACTTGTACAATTTTAGAAATTTGTGGGATTTGTAAAGCATTATACATGATAGACGCATGTGAATAGGTAAAACCTTCGTAGGCTATACGTAAATCCATGTGTGCATCTAAATGTAAGATGCCGTATTCTTCATATTTAGAGGCAAGTGCTTCATAATAACCAAGAGGTGTAGAATGATCTCCTCCTAAAAGTACTACTTTCTTTCCTTTAGACATCCAAGAAAGTACTTTTTCTTTTACTTCTGTATGCAATTCTCTACAGGCTTTATTTATTTTATCCAAGTCTGATTGTAGGACAGGAAAGGTTTCTATATCTTCACCTGCTTCTAAAGCTTCAATTATGGGTTGTGCTAATGATTTATATTTATCAGAATTAGATTTCCAATGTTTAGGTGCATCATCCATATAAATTCCTAATTTCCAAAGTTCGGGAAAGTCTTGGTGATTTAAATCTACTTGAAAGGAAGCATCCATAACCGCATCAGGTCCTTCGGAGGCACCTGCTCCATAACTTACGGTTACTTCCCAAGGCACAGGAATTACTATAATCTCGGAATCTTCTGATGAAAAAGGTAAACCAAAAATGGTAGCATCTGCTAATCCTGGTTGCGATGGATCAAAATTGGCTATAATTTGTTGTTTTGTCATATTTTTTAGATTGAAATACGAAAGATTAAAGAATAGAAAAAATAAAGCTTTTCGTTTTAATTATTTCATACGTTTTAAAAGTCCTTTTGTTATTTTTCTTAATCTGTTAACAAAGGTAATAATTCTTCTTTTAAATATCATCTTGATGTGATAAACAAAGAGAAATGTTCAATAGGTATGCGGATTTATTATTTTTTTCTTTTAACCGTTTTTTGTTTACACAGTTTATTTTGTTGGATTAAATTATTTTTTTATAAATTTTTTAGTTCCATTTGTTCCTTGAAACTTTACAAAATAAACGCCTTTATTTAATGATGATATGTCTACTGAGTTTTCATTAGATAACATTTCTTTGCTTATGATTTTTTGTCCTAAAATGTTAAATATTTCCATTTTTTTGTTTATTAATTCTTCTCCACTAAGTGTAATGGTGTTATTTGCTGGATTAGGAGAAATACTAAATTCAAGTTTAACAAATTGATCATTAGATAAACTACTTTCAACTGTTAAATTAAATGTCTTATTTATTGCTGCCATTCCATTTGAAGGGGAAACTGCCGTAATAGTAATTATATGATTTCCTGGAGCTACGTTTGTGTTGGGTAAAGGATTTTGTGTTAAAACAGCATCGCAACCAGCAACTATTGCATTGCATTGTAATCTATAATCAGGTAACACAAAAACATTTCCTCCTCCTGTCTGCTCTTTTTTATTAGCTGGTACATTTAATGTAAATGGTACATTTCTTAGTCCATAACCTGTATCATTGAAGATTCTTGTTATAGTATCAATATCAGAACATGGGTAATTCATATTTATTGCGGCTTGACGAAATGCGTTAGCAGCTTGTGCCTGACCTGATGCAGAATTTGTTAAAGCTAGTTCTTCCAAAAAAGCAGTATCTGTTTTTTTTCTTCCCATTATATCATAAATTTTCATCAATGCTGTAGCCCAAATTTGACCATCTGTATGAATAGCTCCTTTTAATCCTTGAGGATATTTTTCAGGATAATTTGTTGTTCTTCCTTCCCAATATTCGTTATGTCCGTCCCAATTAAATAAAAAATGATATTCTTGATCTGTTGGTAACCATTGATTTAAGCTTCTACTATATGATTGTGCCCAATAATCGCCACATCCTTCTCCAAGACCTTCAACGAATGAACTACGTCCTCCTGTAATCCAATGATGTACCCCGTGTCCTAACTCATGTAAAATAATGTCTGCATCTTCTCCTCCATCTATTTCGTTTATTCCTAGAGCTATCTTCTCAGAAGATTCTAAATAATGGGAAGTATCTCCATGAGGATCAAAAATAACTAAGCCATTATTTTTTCTTGGCACACAGACAATTCCTAAAGTATTTCGTATATATCTTAAGTTTTTATCTATATGATAGAAGGCATTAACAGCTTCAAACCCTTCTTGATCACGTGTGAAATTAAAAAAATTAGATTTTTGTTCGAAAAATCCATTTTTGGGTTGTTCAAAATCTCCAATATCACAATAAGAACTTTTTAGTCTATAATTACCAGAAGCAAAACTTATTTCTGGTAATTCAACGTTAACTCTTGCATTATTTAAACTTTCATTTGTATTATCTCCATTATCTATATAATCTCCTACTCCATAGGTATTTCTACCAACTGAAAGGGGATCAGGATTAAACACCATGGCTCTTCCGCTTCTAAAAGCGTATGGTATTTTAGATTCATTTATTTTTTTAGTGTTTGGGGTCTCTTTTTTATGGTGATAAACCGCTACATCTTTTAAACTTATGATTTCCCCTGTATGAGCATCAACAAATATTTCCCAATCTCCTGGTTTATCATCGTATTGGAGGTTAATTTTATAAGCTAATCTAGTGGGCTTCGTAAGATTATAAACAAAAAGTTTAGATTCTTCAAAATGTAAATTTCCTTTAGCTTCTAGGGTTTTCTTTGCTTTTTTTAAAGCTGTTTCTGTATCTAGAGTTGGGGTTACATTAATTTTTTCTACTGTAGCGTCATAACTATTTGTTGAAAAGGCTATTTTTTCGTCGTTATCAAAGTTTACTACATATTCCGCTCCAAATACAGGGATTCCTTTTAATTCTTGCTGAAAACGTAGGGTTTCTCCTGATTTTCCTTTTCTTACATTTTTTAATTTAAATTCTTCTCGCGTTTTCCGCTCATTACTATTGGCTTTACCATGAATAAAGTCTAATGCTATTTTCTCTTTGTTTGTTGTTTGTGCATTTAAAAATACACTACTGAACATCAATAACACAATAGGATACAATTCTTTCTTCATATATAATCAATTTTTGTTGAAATGAACTCTCTAGAGACAATTCATAAACAACCTATTATTTTAAAAATCGAATTAGAATTTCACCAAATCTATACATGTCTTCGTATGAACAATAGAAAGGTGCAGGTGCCAACCGGATTACATTAGGTTCGCGCCAATCAGCAATTACGCCATTAGCCATTAAATAATCAAAAAGGTTTCTCCCTTGTCCGTGTAAATAGACTGACAATTGGCATGCTCTTTCTTTTGGGTTGTTTGGTGTAATTATTTCAAATTGGGTTCCTGGGATATTTTGACTAATTTCACGCAGGATAAATTCTAAATAAGCAGTTAATTGGTTACGTTTTTTTATTAATTTTTCCATTCCTACTTCGGCAAAGATTTCAACGGAAGCTAGATAGGGTGCTAAGGATAATACGGGCAAATTACTTACTTGCCAACCATCTGCTCCAAGAATAGGATCAAAATGAGGTTCCATTTTAAATCTTCTTTCCTTATTATGTCCCCACCAACCAGCAAAACGGGGTAAATTAGCCTGATGATGTTTTTCGTGTATAAAACATCCAGAAGCATTTCCTGGTCCTGAATTCATATATTTATAAGAGCACCAAGCTGCAAAATCTACATTCCATTCGTTAAGTTTTAATTCTACATTTCCAGCGGCATGTGCTAAGTCAAAGCCTACTTTGGCTCCTACTTTATGTCCTGCTTCTGTAATAGATTGTATATCAAAAACTTGACCTGTGTAATAATTAACACCTCCCCATAAAACTAATGCTAGCTCATTTCCTGTTTCCTTTATTTTTTCTATAATATCTTCTAACCGAATTGTGTGTTCTCCTTCTCTTCGTTTGATTTCTATTAGGGTGTCTTTAGGTTCAAATCCATGGAATTTTATTTGGCTTTGAAGCATATATTGATCTGAGGGAAATGCCTTTTCTTCGCAAATAATTTTGTACCTTTTTTGAGTGGGTTGATAAAAGGATACCATTAAGAGGTGTAAGTTTACTGTTAAGGTATTCATAACCGTTATTTCGTTGGGTTTTGCTCCCACTATTTTACTTAGAGGTTCAGCAAAACGTTCTTGATAATCCCACCAAGGTTTTTTTGCATAAAAGTGTCCTTCAACGGCAAGACTGGCCCAATCATTCATTATTTCATCTACATATTTTTTTGCTCTTTTGGGTTGTAAGCCTAGTGAATTTCCTGTAAAATAAATTACATTTTTTTTGTTGTGTTGGGGAAATATAAATTCAGAACGATAGTTTTTTAATTCATCCTGTATATCTAATTGTTGTGCGAAGTCAAGTGTATTTTGAAAAGTCATTTTGAAGAATTTCAGCTTGTAAATATACGGAAAGTAAGAAGAACAAAAAAAGCCACTTGTTTAAACAAGTGGCTTTTTAACATTTTTTATGATAGTATTATTTTCCTGAATACATCTTAGCTTTTAATTTTTTAGCTATAGTATCATTTAATTCTGAGAAAAATCTATAACCTGTTTTTGTCTCTAAATCAGAAACTTTAACAATATATTTTTTCCAATCTTTATCTATATTTTGATTGTTAGGAACTTCAATTGCAATTACTTCTGTATCAGTATTAATTCTATTTAAATCGTTTGTTCCTTCATCTAACAATAATGCTACTTTCCAAGTACTTGCAGGAACACATATTTTACCATTTGCTAAGAATGTTGTAGTACCTCCTTTTCTACCTGTACCTCCTTGTCCATAAACACCTGCTACAATGTATACTTCTTTTTGGTTATTACGCACAAATTGTCTTAAACGCTCTTCAAAACCACCCCAAGTTTGTTGATTATTCTTAGGTGATTGAGGTACCATATTGGTCATTAAGAACGTTTCTGAATTTGCTTGAAAGGTGTTTGTTCTATCTGCTGAAGGACACATGTGACCACGATCAAAACCACTATCTTTGTAATGGTTAGGAGAAACTAAAAAGAAATTAGATGAAGATAATGTATTATCTGATCTAAAATCATCTGTACGATCTGTATTACCAAAATTTCTATAGTCTAAATGCCAGCTCACCCAGTTAGGTGTACCTTTTTTGTTATTATAAGAAATAACATAATTATTTTTTGGTGATAAATAATTATTTACATCATCTTGATTAGCATTAGATGGGTTTCCTAATAATAGATCTCCGTTATCGGTGCTTGATGCCTTTTGGATTTTACGCAGATTTTCTGCTTTTAAAGTTTCTGTGTTTGAGCTAATTTCTTCTTCATGGGAACAAAATACTAGTGTTTGGCAAGCTAAAATAAGACAGGTTAGTCTTTTAATTTTCTTCATTTTTTATTGTTTTTTTAAAATTCCGGCAAAGGTACTTTTTATAAAATGATTAAATGTTAAGTTAATGTTATAAAAGGAAATAAATACAAATCAAAAACGACAAGATGTTTTAGATTTCTTTTGCTTTTTTAGTAAAACGCTATTTTTTTAACTACATCTTGTTTTGAAAATCTAAAATTTAGGAAAACAACTTTTCAATCTTGTGCGGATTGTATCTCATAAGTGAATATCATTTCAAATGCTAAGGAGTATGATATATAGGGGTGGTATTTATAATTTTTACATTTAAAATGAAGCTTGTTCTTTTTAATGTTTAGGGGGTATATCATTTAAACTTAAAATATACTGGATTAAAAAGAAAAATTCTCGATCTGTTTTTTTTGTTATTTTAAAACAACTCGAATAAATAGTTGAGTATATAATTGAAATTATGATTAGTTCGAGTGCGAAGCACATCGAGAACCAACGCCAATTTTTATTGCTTTTGTAGGGTAGTGCCTAAATCAACGTGCGGTTTGTCACTCCGGTAAGGAGGAGTATTATGATGAACATTATGTGATTTCTCCCTTTGGTTGAAATGAAAGATTGCGAACTTTTTGGACAGTCTCAAGGTTAAAAAAAAGTATTATGAGGAAATTTCAAAGCTTAAATGGTATTATTTATAATAAAGTAGTTGGAAGTTATAATAGATTTTAATTTCTAGGAGTTTTAATAGAATAATTGAAGAGTTCTTTAAATTGAATTTAAAGTTGACTTTTTTTGAAGTAAGTATGTTGTTAATTACAAAAGAGTTATCTAAAAATGATATTTTTTAACAGATTAAGTCAATTCTTTATTTAAAATAATTGTTCTTAATCCGATTTTTAGATAACTCTTTTGAAGTATAAGTGATATGTATTATAAGATTAACATAGCATCACCGTATGAATAGAATCGGTATTTTTGTTCTACTGCTTCTTTATAAGCTTTCATCATAAGGTCATGACCACAGAAAGCAGAGATCATCATTAATAAAGTTGATTTGGGTGTATGAAAATTCGTAACCATACAATCTGCAACGGAAAAATCATAAGGAGGGAAAATAAATTTATTAGTCCATCCTTGATAAGGATTTAATGTTTTATTAGATGAAACAGAGCTTTCCATAGCGCGCATGGTAGTAGTTCCTATAGCACATACTCTCTTTTTATTTGATTTAGCTTTATTAACGGTTTCACAAGCTTCTTCTGAAATTAAGACTTCTTCTGAATCCATTTTATGTTTTGATAAATCTTCTACTTCAACTGGATTAAAAGTTCCTAAACCTACATGTAGAGTTACTTCAGCAAAATTAATACCTTTTATTTCCAAACGTTTCATTAGGTGTTTTGAGAAGTGTAAACCTGCGGTAGGTGCTGCAACGGCTCCTTCTTCTTTAGCGTAAATGGTTTGATAACGTTCCGCATCTTCTTCTGTTACTTCTCGGTTAATGTACTTCGGAATTGGCGTTTCTCCTAAATCTACTAATTTCTGGCGAAATTCTTCATAGGATCCATCGTACAAGAAACGTAATGTTCTTCCACGAGAAGTTGTATTATCAATTACTTCTGCTACTAATGAATCATCATCACCAAAGTATAATTTGTTTCCAATACGAATTTTACGAGCTGGATCTACCAATACATCCCACAAACGTTGTTCTGCATTTAACTCTCTTAACAAGAATACCTCAATACGAGCACCTGTTTTTTCTTTATTTCCATAAAGACGTGCAGGGAATACTTTAGTATTATTTACAACCATTACATCCCCTTCATCAAAATATTCAATAATATCTTTGAATAATTTGTGTTCAATTTCACCTGTTTTACGGTGTACTACCATTAAACGAGATTCATCACGATTTTCCGCAGGGTATTCAGCTAATAATTCAGCTGGTAAATTAAAATTGAAATTGGATAACTTCATACTTTATTTTAAATTTTAGAAATTAAATTTCAGAAGTCTTCTGAAAATCAAGGGTGCAAATATACAATTGCAAAAGAGGGGTTGTCAAGTAAATTAAGATTTATTTTTTTATTTCCTTTTATTTATTCCTTCTCAAATGATTTATATGCAATATTTTTACTTTTTAATGATTGGTTTTACAACAACTTTTTCATTTATATCTTCTACTCGCAGTATATATATTCCTTCTTTAAAATCTGTCATATCTATTTGTTTATTACTAGACTTGTATATTTTTTTTCCTTGTAGATTATATATTTGAGCGGATTTTATTTCATTTTCAATATCTATATTTAGAATTTGATTAACGGGATTAGGATAAAGTGTAATTTTTAGGTCTTTTTGATTAAATTCAGGCGAAGATAAGGACGTATAATTTAATGCGTTTTGATGCTGATCTTTAATTAAATTTATTTCATATTCTTTTAGAACTCTATTGTAAATAAAAAACTTATCAATAGAGAGGTTTGAATTTTTAACGTTCATAAAGTTTCCATTTGAATCTGTCCCACTTCCTATAGTAAATTTATCATTAAATTTATACAGATTTGCTGCCTGATTTATATTTGTTGAAGTTTTAAAAATTCCATCTTCGTAAACCGCTATGTTAGTACTGGATCCTAATTTTGAGAAAGTAATTGCATAATGTTTCCATAACCCTAAAAAAGTAGTGTTTCTTAATTCAATTTCTGGTAAGCCATTAGTGGCATTATATGCTGCTGAAATTCTTAAGCTTCCTTGTCTTTCTCTAAAATATTGAGAACCAAAAATTTCGTAACTTGTACTATACAATGTTGTGGCGTTTCTTGGTCTATATTCCCAAAAACAGATTGTGTAATTTTGTTGGCTTAATGCGGTATTTAAACTTGTATTATATACTAACCCTGTTTCGTTAAAAGAAACTGCTTTTCCTCCATCTGTACTTGTAGTATATCCAATTGTTCCATTAGGTTGAAGATCATGTAATCCGTTGTGGCTATTTAAGTTATTTTCAAAATCATAAAAAGCTACTAATCCATTGTTTAAATCGGAATTATATACGTATTCTTTGCTAATTTGACCTATTGTTAGACAGTCATTAAATATTTTTAAATCATCTATTCTAAACCCAACGGAATTATAAGTGGTTGTATCTTGTAAAAATTGTCCTATTTTAAAAAGGGTTCCATTTGTATTCAAATTTATAGCGTATGAAAATAATTGTTTTGAATTTCTATACATCTTAATATTTGAGCCATCATACGTTACGGTCAATAAATAAAATTGATTTGTATCCATTCCATCAGAAGTAATGGTCATCTCATTTCCATTACCTCCACAAAAGCTGGTTATATTTCCGGTACTAACCTTGTCGTGTTTTAATCCAAACGATTCTAAAGGAGCTGTGGAACCATATTGAAAAAGAGGATTTTCTACTCCATTTAAAGGAAATGAACGAACTCTCATCATAATTGTTCTGGGATTATTTCCTTGTGGTAAATTAGGCAGATTTGCTTGAATATTAAAAGTACCACTTATATTTACTCCTATTGATCCATTATAACCACTCAAATAAGTAGGATTTGCGGTACTTGCAACTCCTGGGTTACGAACAAAACTAACCGAATTACTAACATCTGATAATGTATTATCAAAATTAAAATGATAAATGGGACTTTGGGCATTGACTAAAAAAGTGGTCCCTAAAACTAAAATTTGTAAAATTCTTTTCATGATAATTAAAACTTTTAGTCAAAAGTAAATGGATGCTAAAAAGAAATAAGGTTTGAGTTTACCAAACCTTATTTTTAGTTAACAAAATAATAATGCTGAAAAAAATTCCTTTTAATCAATATGGCAATAATATTTCTCTTAATCCAAACTGTATTTTTTGATTTTTCAATGGTGTTTATAGAGTATGTTTTTTTGTTTATTTATTCAGCTTTATTTTATTATTTTCTGTGTAATCTTTTTGGTTATACCATTTAAGTTTTAAAAATACTGTAAAAAGCTTTATGTAAAACTCATAGCCTGCTTTAAGTAATCTTAATAATTCTATATAAGTGTTTTTGAATCAGTCAATTTCTGCTCAACAGACTTCGCCATTTTATCTGATATTTGCTTAGTATTGTTTCCTCCACTTCTAACGCATAACATTTCAGAAATATCATTTTTTAAATAGTCTTGACCCCAAACTCTTACTGTCTTTTCAGTTCTCCCAAGCTTCTTAGCTATATCACTATAATAAACATATTTCCCTTTCTTAATTAGGATCAAGGTCTTTACTCGGTCTTTCTTCAAAGAGCCTGATGTCTTTGTTAGTAATTTTTCTAAAAAATCAAAATCTTCATTTATCACTATTTGAATTTTTTTCGGCATGCCTAAAATCAAAAAATATTCTAGTAAATTCAAAATTAAAATGGGATAACTCTTTTTCGGAGTTAAATAAAAATAACTACCAGAGAAAATATATAAACTAATTTTTTCTATCACAATACTCTTTGTAGAACAAAAAAAATATCTTTCTAAATAATTTAAGCCCTCAGATTATGCGTTAGACTTTGTGATGAAAACAAAAGGATAAAGAATAAATGCACAGAAATTTTTCTTATAGACATAGTCTTCTAGATTAAAAGAGAGGAACCCTTTTTTATATTAAAAGTAACCTTTATCTGTAGTGAAATTATAAAGCATAATCTGGGGTAAAAAATCCACTAAGAAACTTCTCTAATATTAATTTTACTTCAAAATAAAAAAGGACTCTGTTTTAGATTACAACCAATAAAAGCAAATTCTAAAAAAATCTTTTAAAAAAAAACAAAGTTATAGACACTAAAAACAATATAAAATTATTTTGTAATTCTTGCTAAATAATCAAAATGGTCTCCCTCTTCTATTAATTCACATACCAAACCATTGGCATGACAAGCATTCTGTAGTGTATTATAGTCCATATAGAGCCAAGGAAAAGAAACCTCCGTTTCTCCTTTATAATGTATGGTAAACACTAATTCTCCATAATAACTACCAGCAGGAACCTCAAAAGCACCATCTTCGTCTTGATCAAACATATAAATAATATCTGAAGAATCAATAATAATTTGACCATTATCACTTAGCAAGTTTTTTAATTTTTGAAGATACTTAGAAGTCTCTTTTAGTGTGCCAAAAATACCTGTACCATTCATTAAAAGTAAAATGGTATCAAACTTTTCTTCCGTTTCAAAATGAATTAAACTTTCAGTAATTGTATTCTGAAGACCTCTTAATTTACAAGTTTCTATTGCATTTTTTGAAATATCCATAGACTTTACATAGAAACCTTTTTCCTGTAAATACAAACTATGACTACCAGCTCCACAACCAACATCTAATATTTTTCCTTTACTTAACTTAAGAGCTTTTCTTTCTAATTTAGGCATTTCTTCAAACGTTCTGAAAAGATACGATACCTCCATTTCATCCTCTTCAGAGATGTTAGTCTCTGTAATAATAGGTTCTGAATTGTTATTGTGATAATAATCTAATAAAGCCTTTCCAAATAAATCAAGCATTTTATATAAAGTTTCAGGTTTAACGTTTTAACTTTGTAGTTTAATTTGAAACTCGAAATTTGAAACCAGAATTAAACCAACTTAGTAAACTTGCCAAAGATAAGCATAATGAAAACAAAAAGTATTTCGATAAGCTAAAAAAGAAAACCCCAAAAAATCTAGACTATCTAATGCAAGAATTGCATGATGCCGAATTTAGAAAAAGTAATTGTTTGAAATGTGCTAATTGTTGTAAGACCACAGGCCCTTTATTTACTACAGCAGATATAGAGCGAATTGCCAAATACTTTCGATTAAAACCACAACAATTTATTCAGCAATATCTCAAAATAGATGAAGATAATGATTACATCTTACAAAATTTACCATGTACTTTCTTAGACACTGAAAATTATTGTATGATATACGAAGTACGACCTAAAGCATGTCGTGAATTTCCTCATACAGATCGAAAAAAATTTCAACAAATAACAAATCTCACATTAAAAAACATTGCCATCTGCCCAGCAGCTTATAATATAGTAGAAGAAATGAAAAAAAAATTACCATTATAAAATAAAAACATAGGAAATTTCTGAATTTATTTATGAAATTCTTTTTTATTTATATTTTTTTTTATTAATATGATATTTGTCATGTTTTTTGTTTCTCGTTTTTTTGAACATTTGCCCGTTTTTTTAAAAAAATACGAATGTTAGATAAAGCAAAGCCCGTTCCTATTGATAGAGAAGTTAATTGGAATAAAACAAGAACAATTATTAGTAAAACAGACCAATATGGAACCATAGTTTCTGTAAACGATGTCTTTTTAGAAGTTTCGGGATATACCGAAAAAGAATTATTAAAACAACCACATAATTTAATTAGGCATCCAGATACACCTAAAGCCATTTTTAAAATCCTATGGGATAATCTAAAAAAAGGAGAAAACTTTTATGGTATTGTAAAGAATATGGCTAAATCAGGTGAATATTATTGGGTTTTGACAGATTTTGATATTGTTGACGGAAATAAAGGATATCAAGCAAGAAGAGTTGCAGTTCCTGAAGATTTAATAAAAAAAGAAATAGAACCATTATATCATAGAATTAGAAAATTAGAAGAATTTTACGGTGCAGATGGAGGAGAAAACTATTTAAAAGGATTTTTAGAAAAAGAAGGTAAAACCTATGTAGAATACATTAGATATGTAATAGATAAATATTCAAACTCTAATTTTGAAGAAAAAAGAATGACAGAGGAAGAAAGTAGAAGTTTTTTAAGAAAACTATTTGGATAGATAAAATAAACGTAAATGCAAAATTAAAAGATAGAAAGTGTCCTAAGAAAAGATTAAAATTAAATTTGTTACTTCAGTATAAACAAGAGAATATTACAAGCAATACTTGCAAATTACTCCTTTGACTCATTAGAACAAATTTAAATAATAATGTAGCTTTTGGACACCTTCTTGTGAAAAAAAAGCGAAAAATCAATATTCCTTATTTAAATATTTGGATCTAATATTCTTAAAATTTAATAAACCCTTCTTCCAAGATTTACGAATTTCACTTTCAGAAACGCCATTTTCTATTTGCTCTTGAAGTTGTCTATTTCCAGCTAGTTTTGTGAAAAAATCATTAAAGAAAGGATTCATAGTTTGAGAATTTTCCTTATACGCCTTTATTAACCATTTAAGCTCAAGTTGTCTTACTTTTTTTATTTGAGTCAAATCCTCTCCATAACAAGTTCTTCCATTCCAAATAGGATCCTTGGCACCTAAATTTGGTAAAGGAGTAAAAATAAAATTATTTCCAATCAAATAAGGAGAACCATAAATTTGAAATTGTTTTTCAGTACCACGTCCTACACTTACATTCGTTCCCTCAAAAAAACAAAGAGACGCATATAGATTAATAGCTTGTGCATTAGGCAAATTAGGAGAAGGCTTTATAGGTAAATCATAAAACATCTCGCGATTATAATTTTTACACGAAATAATTTTTAAATTACATACAATTCCATTTTTAAGCCATTTTTCACCATTAATCATTTTCGCATATTCCCCTATAGTCATTCCATGTAATACAGGTACGGGGTGCATACCAACGAAACTTTTAAACTGAAGATCTAAAGTCGGACCATCTATTATACCGCCGTTAGGATTAGGTCTGTCCAAAACCAACAAAGGAATATTATTTTCAGCACAAGCTTCCATAACATAATGTAAAGAAGAAATATAAGTATAAAAACGAACACCCACATCCTGTAAGTCAAAAACCATAATCTCAATTCCTGTCAATTGATCTGAGTTAGGTTTTTTGTTACTACCATAAAGAGAAATAATAGGTAACCCTGTTTTAATATCCTTACCATCCTTAATTAATTCTCCAGCATCAGCTGTACCTCTAAACCCATGCTCAGGAGCGTATATTTTTTGTAAATTAATATTATTACCTATTAAAAAGTCAACTAAATGAGTTTTATCCTGTAAAATTCCCGTCTGATTAGTTACAATGCCTACTTTTTTATCTCTTAATAAAGGTAAATAAACAGAACTGTTGTCAGCACCAGTTAAAATACTTCTATTTTGTATGTTAGCATCAAAAGAAGTAGTAAATTCTCTAATAAAAAACTTTTTATATTCCCTCTCTTCTGTTTTATTTTTGCAATTTCCACAAACAACTATTGTTAAAAGCAAGAATAAAAATGTATTTTTGAAAACCAATTTGTAAACCATTATCAATTGAATTTAGAATTTTTTATCGCTGATAGACTAATACGAACTAAAGAACGTAAAAGTAATATTTCTGCTCCAATAATAAAAATAGCTATAGCAGCTATCGCAATTGGTCTGGTAATGATGATTGTTTCAGTAGCAACAGGTGTTGGATTACAAAATAAAATACGACAGAAAGTATCCGCTTTTAATGGTCATATCATAATATCTAATTTTGATGATAATAAATCACAAGTAAGTCTTGATCCCATATCAACCAATCAAGATTTCTATCCAAAATTTAACTCCGTTGAAGGAATTAAACACATACAAGCAGTAGCAACCAAAGCAGGCATTGTTAGAACTGAAAAATCTTTTGAAGGTATTGTTTTCAAAGGAGTAGGAAAAGAATATGATTGGGAAAATATTAAAGAATACCTAGTGCAAGGAAAATTGCCCAATGTAAAATCCAAACTTAATAACGAAGTTATTATTTCCGAATATTTAGCAAATCGCCTCCTGCTAAAAATAGGAAATAAATGCAATACCTTTTTTATGAAAGAAGAAGGAAAACTACCTAACCTTCGTTCTTTTAAAATAGTAGGTATTTATAATTCAGGTTTTCAAGAATTTGATGCAGTATACATTTTAGGAGACATTCGTCATATCCAACGAATAAATAAATGGAAAAACACAGAAGTAGGAGCTTTTGAAGTTTTTCTTCATAATTTTAATCAAATAGAAGCAAAAGGAGTAGAAGTCTATAATAACACAATAAATAAAGAAGATCCCACTAAAGCATTAGACACCCAAACGATTGCTCAAAAATATTACTATATTTTTGAATGGCTCAAATTATTCGATTTTAACATAGTAGTTATTCTTGTTATTATGATTGTTGTAGCCACCATAAATATGATAGTTGCCTTATTAGTCCTAATTTTAGAGCGAACTCAAATGATTGGAATCTTAAAATCAATAGGAGCTGATAATTGGACCATTAGAAAAATATTTTTATACAATGCAATCCATTTAATTGTAAAAGGATTGTTGTGGGGTAATGTTATAGGAATCGGACTCTTATTTATTCAACAAAAATTAGGAATAATAAAACTCAATCCAGAAAATTATTACGTAACCACAGCACCCGTAGATATCAATTGGTTTGCCATTATTTCCTTAAATATAGGCACCGTCTTAATTTGTCTTCTAGTAATGCTTATCCCGTCCTATGTAGTTACTAAAATTTCTCCTGTAAAAGCTATAAAATTTATGTAAAAGGAAAGAACTTTTAGAATCAAAAAACTCCTTTTAAAAAAAATATACAATACTAAATACTAAAAGAATAACAAAGGAAAACAAACCGATTTTTTTAGAACCAAACACGACCCAAAATAACAAATAAAAACCCCAAAACAAATAAAAAACAAAGTTAAATATTTGAAAAACAGCAACTAAAAAACAAAAAACAAAAAAAGCAAAAAAAGACTAGGAAAAAACAAAAAAAAGAACGTACCTTTGCAGCCGCAACAGCGAAGTTCTTTAACAAAACCTTAAGATAAATTTTAGAAGCTTACTTCAAAAAAAGTTTTCAAAAAAAAATCTTGCGAATTTAAAAAGAAGTTTTACCTTTGCAGCCGCTAAGACAATAAGTCAAAAGCGAAAAACAAAAGAAACAAGTTCATAGACATATTGGATTGACAGCACGTTTTAATAGCAATATTAAAACAAAAAAATAAGAGAGTAAGAAAACTAGCATTCTTTGTCAAAAATATTTAGCTCAAAAGCTATAAAAAACATACGATGAAGAGTTTGATCCTGGCTCAGGATGAACGCTAGCGGCAGGCTTAACACATGCAAGTCGAGGGGTAGAAGGAGCTTGCTCCTTTGAGACCGGCGCACGGGTGCGTAACGCGTATGCAATCTACCTTGTACAGGGGGATAGCCCAGAGAAATTTGGATTAATACCCCATAGTATTATTAAATGGCATCATTTAATTATTAAAGTTCCAACGGTACAAGATGAGCATGCGTCCCATTAGCTAGTTGGTGTGGTAACGGCACACCAAGGCGACGATGGGTAGGGGTCCTGAGAGGGAGATCCCCCACACTGGTACTGAGACACGGACCAGACTCCTACGGGAGGCAGCAGTGAGGAATATTGGTCAATGGACGCAAGTCTGAACCAGCCATGCCGCGTGCAGGATGACGGTCCTATGGATTGTAAACTGCTTTTGTACAGGAAGAAACACTCCCTTGCGAGGGAGCTTGACGGTACTGTAAGAATAAGGATCGGCTAACTCCGTGCCAGCAGCCGCGGTAATACGGAGGATCCAAGCGTTATCCGGAATCATTGGGTTTAAAGGGTCCGTAGGCGGTTTTATAAGTCAGTGGTGAAATCTGGTCGCTCAACGATCAAACGGCCATTGATACTGTAAGACTTGAATTACTTGGAAGTAACTAGAATATGTAGTGTAGCGGTGAAATGCTTAGAGATTACATGGAATACCAATTGCGAAGGCAGGTTACTACGAGTACATTGACGCTGATGGACGAAAGCGTGGGGAGCGAACAGGATTAGATACCCTGGTAGTCCACGCCGTAAACGATGGATACTAGCTGTTTGGAGCAATCTGAGTGGCTAAGCGAAAGTGATAAGTATCCCACCTGGGGAGTACGCTCGCAAGAGTGAAACTCAAAGGAATTGACGGGGGCCCGCACAAGCGGAGGAGCATGTGGTTTAATTCGATGATACGCGAGGAACCTTACCAAGGCTTAAATGGGAAACGACAGATTTGGAAACAGATCTTTCTTCGGACGTTTTTCAAGGTGCTGCATGGTTGTCGTCAGCTCGTGCCGTGAGGTGTCAGGTTAAGTCCTATAACGAGCGCAACCCCTGTTGCTAGTTGCCAGCGAGTCAAGTCGGGAACTCTAGCAAGACTGCCGGTGCAAACCGTGAGGAAGGTGGGGATGACGTCAAATCATCACGGCCCTTACGCCTTGGGCTACACACGTGCTACAATGGACGGTACAGAGAGCAGCCACTACGCAAGTAGGCGCGAATCTACAAAACCGTTCTCAGTTCGGATCGGAGTCTGCAACTCGACTCCGTGAAGCTGGATTCGCTAGTAATCGCAGATCAGCCATGCTGCGGTGAATACGTTCCCGGGCCTTGTACACACCGCCCGTCAAGCCATGGAAGCTGGGGGTACCTGAAGTCGGTGACCGCAAGGAGCTGCCTAGGGTAAAACTGGTAACTAGGGCTAAGTCGTAACAAGGTAGCCGTACCGGAAGGTGCGGCTGGAACACCTCCTTTCTAGAGACAAAAAAAAGAAAATAGACCCTTACTCTCGCTGTTAATTCAAAAAAAAAAAGACTTAAAATACAGAGTCTCGTAGCTCAGCTGGTTAGAGTACTACACTGATAATGTAGGGGTCGGCAGTTCGAGTCTGCCCGGGACTACAAGTAAATTTGAAAATTGATTAATTTGAAAATTTAAAAAAATTAAGTTTAAAAGGAAATTCTAGAAGCGAATTTTGAATTATAAATTTTAAATCATGAATTTGAAAAATAATTCAAAATATATAAATCAACATTCAAAATAGAAAAAGAATGGGGGATTAGCTCAGCTGGCTAGAGCGCCTGCCTTGCACGCAGGAGGTCATCGGTTCGACTCCGATATTCTCCACCAAATTGATTTGAAAATGAATTGATTTGAAAATTTGAAAATGAATAACATCTTCAAATTAACGAATCATCAAATCTTCAAATTGAATAAAGTTCATTGACATATTGAGATAAACATACAAACAAGTAGAAAGAACACTTTAGTAATTAGTACAGAGTGAATAGTAATTAGTCTTAGGGCTAGTCACTAATTACTAAGAACTAATCACTAAAAAAAAGAAAACAATAAGCAAAATAAGGGCGTATGGGGGATGCCTAGGCTCTCAGAGGCGAAGAAGGACGTGATAAGCTGCGAAAAGCTACGGGGATTGGCACACACGAATAGATCCGTAGATATCCCAATGGGGCAACCCAATGCATTGAAGATGCATTATCCAATAGGAGGCAAACCCGCTGAACTGAAACATCTAAGTAGGCGGAGGAGAAGAAAACAAAAGTGATTCCGTAAGTAGTGGCGAGCGAACGCGGAATAGCCCAAACCGTTGTTGTTACGGCAATAACGGGGTTGTAGGACCACAATATTTCTTATAAACAGAATTAGAATAACCTGGAAAGGTTAACCAAAGAAGGTGAAAGTCCCGTATAAGCAAAGAATATAAAGAATAGTGGTATCCTGAGTAGGGCGGGGCACGAGAAACCCTGTCTGAATCTGGCGGGACCATCCGCTAAGGCTAAATACTCCTGAGAGACCGATAGTGAACCAGTACCGTGAGGGAAAGGTGAAAAGAACCGTGAATAACGGAGTGAAAAAGAACCTGAAACCATACGCCTACAAGCGGTCGGAGCAGCATAAGCTGTGACGGCGTGCCTTTTGCATAATGAGCCTACGAGTTACCGTTACTGGCAAGGTTAAGTGATTAAGTCACGGATCCGTAGCGAAAGCGAGTCTGAATAGGGCGCTATAGTCAGTAGTGGTAGACGCGAAACCGTGTGATCTACCCATGGGCAGGATGAAGCTGTGGTAACACACAGTGGAGGTCCGAACCGGTTGACGTTGAAAAGTCTTCGGATGACCTGTGGGTAGGGGTGAAAGGCCAATCAAACTCGGAAATAGCTCGTACTCCCCGAAATGCATTTAGGTGCAGCGCTGTGGTTGAGTTATATAGAGGTAGAGCTACTGATTGGATGCGGGGGCTTCACCGCCTACCAATTCCTGACAAACTCCGAATGCTATATAATATACACAGCAGTGAGGGCTTGGGTGCTAAGGTCCAAGTCCGAGAGGGAAAGAACCCAGACCATCAGCTAAGGTCCCCAAATGTATGCTAAGTTGAACAAACGCGGTTTGATTGCATCGACAGCTAGGATGTTGGCTTGGAAGCAGCCATTCATTTAAAGAGTGCGTAACAGCTCACTAGTCGAGCGATCGAGCATGGATAATAATCGGGCATAAGCATACTACCGAAGCTATGGATTTGTACACTGTACAAGTGGTAGGGGAGCATTCTAACATCGCCGAAGGTGTCTTGTGAGAGATGCTGGAGAAGTTAGAAAAGAAAATGTAGGCATAAGTAACGATAAGGGGTGCGAGAAACACCCCCGCCGCAAAACTAAGGTTTCCGCAGCTATGCTAATCAGCTGCGGGTTAGTCGGGTCCTAAGGCGAATCCGAAAGGAACAGTCGATGGCCAACGGGTTAATATTCCCGTACTACTTATAATTGTGATGGAGCGACGCAGTGGTGAAAGTACCGCGAACTGACGGAATAGTTCGTTAAAGCACCTAACTATAGGCCCAGTAGGCAAATCCGCTGGGACTGGTGAAATGCGATAGTACTCGGAGTCTTCGGACAAAGGGATAGAGTACCTAAAGGCTGCCAAGAAAACCTTCTAAACATAGATTATAAGTACCCGTACCGTAAACCGACACAGGTAGTTGAGGAGAGTATCCTAAGGCGCTCGAGAGATTCATGGCTAAGGAATTAGGCAAAATAGACCTGTAACTTCGGGAGAAAGGTCGCCAGCGCAAGCTGGCCGCAGTGAAAAGGTCCAGGCGACTGTTTATCAAAAACACAGGGCTCTGCAAAATCGTAAGATGACGTATAGGGCCTGACACCTGCCCGGTGCTGGAAGGTTAAGAGGAGATGTTATGAGCAATCAGAAGCATTGAATTGAAGCCCCAGTAAACGGCGGCCGTAACTATAACGGTCCTAAGGTAGCGAAATTCCTTGTCGGGTAAGTTCCGACCTGCACGAATGGTGTAACGATCTGGACACTGTCTCAGCCATGAGCTCGGTGAAATTGTAGTATCGGTGAAGATGCCGATTACCCGCAGTGGGACGAAAAGACCCTGTGCACCTTTACTATAGCTTAGTATTGGTCTTGGATAAGTGATGTGTAGGATAGGTGGGAGACTATGAAATGGCGTCGCCAGGCGTTGTGGAGTCATTGTTGAAATACCACCCTTTGCTTATCTGAGATCTAACCCGCCCTTGGCGGGGACATTGCTTGGTGGGTAGTTTGACTGGGGTGGTCGCCTCCAAAAGAGTAACGGAGGCTTCTAAAGGTTCCCTCAGCACGCTTGGTAACCGTGCGTAGAGTGCAATGGCAAAAGGGAGCTTGACTGAGAGACATACAGGTCGATCAGGTACGAAAGTAGAGCATAGTGATCCGGTGGTTCCGCATGGAAGGGCCATCGCTCAAAGGATAAAAGGTACGCCGGGGATAACAGGCTGATCTCCCCCAAGAGCTCATATCGACGGGGGGGTTTGGCACCTCGATGTCGGCTCGTCACATCCTGGGGCTGGAGAAGGTCCCAAGGGTTGGGCTGTTCGCCCATTAAAGTGGCACGCGAGCTGGGTTCAGAACGTCGTGAGACAGTTCGGTCTCTATCTACTGTGGGCGTTAGAAATTTGAGTGGATCTGACTCTAGTACGAGAGGACCGAGTTGGACCAACCGCTGGTGTATCTGTTGTTCCGCCAGGAGCACCGCAGAGTAGCTACGTTGGGAAGGGATAAGCGCTGAAAGCATATAAGCGCGAAACCCACCACAAGATGAGATTTCTTTTAAGGGTCGTGGAAGATCACCACGTTGATAGGCTATAGATGTAAAGGCAGTAATGTCACAGTCAAGTAGTACTAATAACCCGTAAGCTTATTGGTGCCCCACCCAACCTCCCCAAAGGGGAGGAGCAAGGGTGGGGCGTAAAATTCTTTCCAAATTGAATATTTATCTCAATATGTTAAAATATTGGCAAGCAAAGCTTGCAGTGAAAAGTAATAAGTAACCAGTGACTAGATTTAAGCTAATCACTTCTCACTAATCACTCATCACTAAAAACCTTAAGGTGGTTATTGCGGCGGGGCTCACCTCTTCCCATTTCGAACAGAGAAGTTAAGCCCGCCTGCGTCGATGGTACTGCATACTGTGGGAGAGTAGATCGCCGCCTTTCTTTATTCTGAAAAAACAGAATTAAACATAAAAATCCCCTGCAAAACAGGGGATTTTTTATCCCAGCAAAGCAACTACGTTCCTATTATTAAAGAAAACCAAGAAAATAAAAAACTTTCAAAAAAAAGTAAAAAAACACTTGGAAATACTAAAAGAAACACTACCTTTGCAGCCGCTAAGACAATAAGTCAAAAGCGAAAAACAAAAGAAACAAGTTCATAGACATATTGGATTGACAGCACGTTTTAATAGCAATATTAAAACAAAAAAATAAGAGAGTAAGAAAACTAGCATTCTTTGTCAAAAATATTTAGCTCAAAAGCTATAAAAAACATACGATGAAGAGTTTGATCCTGGCTCAGGATGAACGCTAGCGGCAGGCTTAACACATGCAAGTCGAGGGGTAGAAGGAGCTTGCTCCTTTGAGACCGGCGCACGGGTGCGTAACGCGTATGCAATCTACCTTGTACAGGGGGATAGCCCAGAGAAATTTGGATTAATACCCCATAGTATTATTAAATGGCATCATTTAATTATTAAAGTTCCAACGGTACAAGATGAGCATGCGTCCCATTAGCTAGTTGGTGTGGTAACGGCACACCAAGGCGACGATGGGTAGGGGTCCTGAGAGGGAGATCCCCCACACTGGTACTGAGACACGGACCAGACTCCTACGGGAGGCAGCAGTGAGGAATATTGGTCAATGGACGCAAGTCTGAACCAGCCATGCCGCGTGCAGGATGACGGTCCTATGGATTGTAAACTGCTTTTGTACAGGAAGAAACACTCCCTTGCGAGGGAGCTTGACGGTACTGTAAGAATAAGGATCGGCTAACTCCGTGCCAGCAGCCGCGGTAATACGGAGGATCCAAGCGTTATCCGGAATCATTGGGTTTAAAGGGTCCGTAGGCGGTTTTATAAGTCAGTGGTGAAATCTGGTCGCTCAACGATCAAACGGCCATTGATACTGTAAGACTTGAATTACTTGGAAGTAACTAGAATATGTAGTGTAGCGGTGAAATGCTTAGAGATTACATGGAATACCAATTGCGAAGGCAGGTTACTACGAGTACATTGACGCTGATGGACGAAAGCGTGGGGAGCGAACAGGATTAGATACCCTGGTAGTCCACGCCGTAAACGATGGATACTAGCTGTTTGGAGCAATCTGAGTGGCTAAGCGAAAGTGATAAGTATCCCACCTGGGGAGTACGCTCGCAAGAGTGAAACTCAAAGGAATTGACGGGGGCCCGCACAAGCGGAGGAGCATGTGGTTTAATTCGATGATACGCGAGGAACCTTACCAAGGCTTAAATGGGAAACGACAGATTTGGAAACAGATCTTTCTTCGGACGTTTTTCAAGGTGCTGCATGGTTGTCGTCAGCTCGTGCCGTGAGGTGTCAGGTTAAGTCCTATAACGAGCGCAACCCCTGTTGCTAGTTGCCAGCGAGTCAAGTCGGGAACTCTAGCAAGACTGCCGGTGCAAACCGTGAGGAAGGTGGGGATGACGTCAAATCATCACGGCCCTTACGCCTTGGGCTACACACGTGCTACAATGGACGGTACAGAGAGCAGCCACTACGCAAGTAGGCGCGAATCTACAAAACCGTTCTCAGTTCGGATCGGAGTCTGCAACTCGACTCCGTGAAGCTGGATTCGCTAGTAATCGCAGATCAGCCATGCTGCGGTGAATACGTTCCCGGGCCTTGTACACACCGCCCGTCAAGCCATGGAAGCTGGGGGTACCTGAAGTCGGTGACCGCAAGGAGCTGCCTAGGGTAAAACTGGTAACTAGGGCTAAGTCGTAACAAGGTAGCCGTACCGGAAGGTGCGGCTGGAACACCTCCTTTCTAGAGACAAAAAAAAGAAAATAGACCCTTACTCTCGCTGTTAATTCAAAAAAAAAAAGACTTAAAATACAGAGTCTCGTAGCTCAGCTGGTTAGAGTACTACACTGATAATGTAGGGGTCGGCAGTTCGAGTCTGCCCGGGACTACAAGTAAATTTGAAAATTGATTAATTTGAAAATTTAAAAAAATTAAGTTTAAAAGGAAATTCTAGAAGCGAATTTTGAATTATAAATTTTAAATCATGAATTTGAAAAATAATTCAAAATATATAAATCAACATTCAAAATAGAAAAAGAATGGGGGATTAGCTCAGCTGGCTAGAGCGCCTGCCTTGCACGCAGGAGGTCATCGGTTCGACTCCGATATTCTCCACCAAATTGATTTGAAAATGAATTGATTTGAAAATTTGAAAATGAATAACATCTTCAAATTAACGAATCATCAAATCTTCAAATTGAATAAAGTTCATTGACATATTGAGATAAACATACAAACAAGTAGAAAGAACACTTTAGTAATTAGTACAGAGTGAATAGTAATTAGTCTTAGGGCTAGTCACTAATTACTAAGAACTAATCACTAAAAAAAAGAAAACAATAAGCAAAATAAGGGCGTATGGGGGATGCCTAGGCTCTCAGAGGCGAAGAAGGACGTGATAAGCTGCGAAAAGCTACGGGGATTGGCACACACGAATAGATCCGTAGATATCCCAATGGGGCAACCCAATGCATTGAAGATGCATTATCCAATAGGAGGCAAACCCGCTGAACTGAAACATCTAAGTAGGCGGAGGAGAAGAAAACAAAAGTGATTCCGTAAGTAGTGGCGAGCGAACGCGGAATAGCCCAAACCGTTGTTGTTACGGCAATAACGGGGTTGTAGGACCACAATATTTCTTATAAACAGAATTAGAATAACCTGGAAAGGTTAACCAAAGAAGGTGAAAGTCCCGTATAAGCAAAGAATATAAAGAATAGTGGTATCCTGAGTAGGGCGGGGCACGAGAAACCCTGTCTGAATCTGGCGGGACCATCCGCTAAGGCTAAATACTCCTGAGAGACCGATAGTGAACCAGTACCGTGAGGGAAAGGTGAAAAGAACCGTGAATAACGGAGTGAAAAAGAACCTGAAACCATACGCCTACAAGCGGTCGGAGCAGCATAAGCTGTGACGGCGTGCCTTTTGCATAATGAGCCTACGAGTTACCGTTACTGGCAAGGTTAAGTGATTAAGTCACGGATCCGTAGCGAAAGCGAGTCTGAATAGGGCGCTATAGTCAGTAGTGGTAGACGCGAAACCGTGTGATCTACCCATGGGCAGGATGAAGCTGTGGTAACACACAGTGGAGGTCCGAACCGGTTGACGTTGAAAAGTCTTCGGATGACCTGTGGGTAGGGGTGAAAGGCCAATCAAACTCGGAAATAGCTCGTACTCCCCGAAATGCATTTAGGTGCAGCGCTGTGGTTGAGTTATATAGAGGTAGAGCTACTGATTGGATGCGGGGGCTTCACCGCCTACCAATTCCTGACAAACTCCGAATGCTATATAATATACACAGCAGTGAGGGCTTGGGTGCTAAGGTCCAAGTCCGAGAGGGAAAGAACCCAGACCATCAGCTAAGGTCCCCAAATGTATGCTAAGTTGAACAAACGCGGTTTGATTGCATCGACAGCTAGGATGTTGGCTTGGAAGCAGCCATTCATTTAAAGAGTGCGTAACAGCTCACTAGTCGAGCGATCGAGCATGGATAATAATCGGGCATAAGCATACTACCGAAGCTATGGATTTGTACACTGTACAAGTGGTAGGGGAGCATTCTAACATCGCCGAAGGTGTCTTGTGAGAGATGCTGGAGAAGTTAGAAAAGAAAATGTAGGCATAAGTAACGATAAGGGGTGCGAGAAACACCCCCGCCGCAAAACTAAGGTTTCCGCAGCTATGCTAATCAGCTGCGGGTTAGTCGGGTCCTAAGGCGAATCCGAAAGGAACAG
Source organism: Flavobacterium sp. TN-1 (assembly GCF_052828645.1). Taxonomy (NCBI): domain Bacteria; kingdom Pseudomonadati; phylum Bacteroidota; class Flavobacteriia; order Flavobacteriales; family Flavobacteriaceae; genus Flavobacterium; species Flavobacterium sp. TN-1. The sequence continues at coordinate 226,828 of NZ_CM128253.1, read as the reverse complement.
TCGATGGCCAACGGGTTAATATTCCCGTACTACTTATAATTGTGATGGAGCGACGCAGTGGTGAAAGTACCGCGAACTGACGGAATAGTTCGTTAAAGCACCTAACTATAGGCCCAGTAGGCAAATCCGCTGGGACTGGTGAAATGCGATAGTACTCGGAGTCTTCGGACAAAGGGATAGAGTACCTAAAGGCTGCCAAGAAAACCTTCTAAACATAGATTATAAGTACCCGTACCGTAAACCGACACAGGTAGTTGAGGAGAGTATCCTAAGGCGCTCGAGAGATTCATGGCTAAGGAATTAGGCAAAATAGACCTGTAACTTCGGGAGAAAGGTCGCCAGCGCAAGCTGGCCGCAGTGAAAAGGTCCAGGCGACTGTTTATCAAAAACACAGGGCTCTGCAAAATCGTAAGATGACGTATAGGGCCTGACACCTGCCCGGTGCTGGAAGGTTAAGAGGAGATGTTATGAGCAATCAGAAGCATTGAATTGAAGCCCCAGTAAACGGCGGCCGTAACTATAACGGTCCTAAGGTAGCGAAATTCCTTGTCGGGTAAGTTCCGACCTGCACGAATGGTGTAACGATCTGGACACTGTCTCAGCCATGAGCTCGGTGAAATTGTAGTATCGGTGAAGATGCCGATTACCCGCAGTGGGACGAAAAGACCCTGTGCACCTTTACTATAGCTTAGTATTGGTCTTGGATAAGTGATGTGTAGGATAGGTGGGAGACTATGAAATGGCGTCGCCAGGCGTTGTGGAGTCATTGTTGAAATACCACCCTTTGCTTATCTGAGATCTAACCCGCCCTTGGCGGGGACATTGCTTGGTGGGTAGTTTGACTGGGGTGGTCGCCTCCAAAAGAGTAACGGAGGCTTCTAAAGGTTCCCTCAGCACGCTTGGTAACCGTGCGTAGAGTGCAATGGCAAAAGGGAGCTTGACTGAGAGACATACAGGTCGATCAGGTACGAAAGTAGAGCATAGTGATCCGGTGGTTCCGCATGGAAGGGCCATCGCTCAAAGGATAAAAGGTACGCCGGGGATAACAGGCTGATCTCCCCCAAGAGCTCATATCGACGGGGGGGTTTGGCACCTCGATGTCGGCTCGTCACATCCTGGGGCTGGAGAAGGTCCCAAGGGTTGGGCTGTTCGCCCATTAAAGTGGCACGCGAGCTGGGTTCAGAACGTCGTGAGACAGTTCGGTCTCTATCTACTGTGGGCGTTAGAAATTTGAGTGGATCTGACTCTAGTACGAGAGGACCGAGTTGGACCAACCGCTGGTGTATCTGTTGTTCCGCCAGGAGCACCGCAGAGTAGCTACGTTGGGAAGGGATAAGCGCTGAAAGCATATAAGCGCGAAACCCACCACAAGATGAGATTTCTTTTAAGGGTCGTGGAAGATCACCACGTTGATAGGCTATAGATGTAAAGGCAGTAATGTCACAGTCAAGTAGTACTAATAACCCGTAAGCTTATTGGTGCCCCACCCAACCTCCCCAAAGGGGAGGAGCAAGGGTGGGGCGTAAAATTCTTTCCAAATTGAATATTTATCTCAATATGTTAAAATATTGGCAAGCAAAGCTTGCAGTGAAAAGTAATAAGTAACCAGTGACTAGATTTAAGCTAATCACTTCTCACTAATCACTCATCACTAAAAACCTTAAGGTGGTTATTGCGGCGGGGCTCACCTCTTCCCATTTCGAACAGAGAAGTTAAGCCCGCCTGCGTCGATGGTACTGCATACTGTGGGAGAGTAGATCGCCGCCTTTCTTTATTCTGAAAAAACAGAATTAAACATAAAAATCCCCTGCAAAACAGGGGATTTTTTATCCCAGCAAAGCAACTACGTTCCTATTATTAAAGAAAACCAAGAAAATAAAAAACTTTCAAAAAAAAGTAAAAAAACACTTGGAAATACTAAAAGAAACACTACCTTTGCAGCCGCTAAGACAATAAGTCAAAAGCGAAAAACAAAAGAAACAAGTTCATAGACATATTGGATTGACAGCACGTTTTAATAGCAATATTAAAACAAAAAAATAAGAGAGTAAGAAAACTAGCATTCTTTGTCAAAAATATTTAGCTCAAAAGCTATAAAAAACATACGATGAAGAGTTTGATCCTGGCTCAGGATGAACGCTAGCGGCAGGCTTAACACATGCAAGTCGAGGGGTAGAAGGAGCTTGCTCCTTTGAGACCGGCGCACGGGTGCGTAACGCGTATGCAATCTACCTTGTACAGGGGGATAGCCCAGAGAAATTTGGATTAATACCCCATAGTATTATTAAATGGCATCATTTAATTATTAAAGTTCCAACGGTACAAGATGAGCATGCGTCCCATTAGCTAGTTGGTGTGGTAACGGCACACCAAGGCGACGATGGGTAGGGGTCCTGAGAGGGAGATCCCCCACACTGGTACTGAGACACGGACCAGACTCCTACGGGAGGCAGCAGTGAGGAATATTGGTCAATGGACGCAAGTCTGAACCAGCCATGCCGCGTGCAGGATGACGGTCCTATGGATTGTAAACTGCTTTTGTACAGGAAGAAACACTCCCTTGCGAGGGAGCTTGACGGTACTGTAAGAATAAGGATCGGCTAACTCCGTGCCAGCAGCCGCGGTAATACGGAGGATCCAAGCGTTATCCGGAATCATTGGGTTTAAAGGGTCCGTAGGCGGTTTTATAAGTCAGTGGTGAAATCTGGTCGCTCAACGATCAAACGGCCATTGATACTGTAAGACTTGAATTACTTGGAAGTAACTAGAATATGTAGTGTAGCGGTGAAATGCTTAGAGATTACATGGAATACCAATTGCGAAGGCAGGTTACTACGAGTACATTGACGCTGATGGACGAAAGCGTGGGGAGCGAACAGGATTAGATACCCTGGTAGTCCACGCCGTAAACGATGGATACTAGCTGTTTGGAGCAATCTGAGTGGCTAAGCGAAAGTGATAAGTATCCCACCTGGGGAGTACGCTCGCAAGAGTGAAACTCAAAGGAATTGACGGGGGCCCGCACAAGCGGAGGAGCATGTGGTTTAATTCGATGATACGCGAGGAACCTTACCAAGGCTTAAATGGGAAACGACAGATTTGGAAACAGATCTTTCTTCGGACGTTTTTCAAGGTGCTGCATGGTTGTCGTCAGCTCGTGCCGTGAGGTGTCAGGTTAAGTCCTATAACGAGCGCAACCCCTGTTGCTAGTTGCCAGCGAGTCAAGTCGGGAACTCTAGCAAGACTGCCGGTGCAAACCGTGAGGAAGGTGGGGATGACGTCAAATCATCACGGCCCTTACGCCTTGGGCTACACACGTGCTACAATGGACGGTACAGAGAGCAGCCACTACGCAAGTAGGCGCGAATCTACAAAACCGTTCTCAGTTCGGATCGGAGTCTGCAACTCGACTCCGTGAAGCTGGATTCGCTAGTAATCGCAGATCAGCCATGCTGCGGTGAATACGTTCCCGGGCCTTGTACACACCGCCCGTCAAGCCATGGAAGCTGGGGGTACCTGAAGTCGGTGACCGCAAGGAGCTGCCTAGGGTAAAACTGGTAACTAGGGCTAAGTCGTAACAAGGTAGCCGTACCGGAAGGTGCGGCTGGAACACCTCCTTTCTAGAGACAAAAAAAAGAAAATAGACCCTTACTCTCGCTGTTAATTCAAAAAAAAAAAGACTTAAAATACAGAGTCTCGTAGCTCAGCTGGTTAGAGTACTACACTGATAATGTAGGGGTCGGCAGTTCGAGTCTGCCCGGGACTACAAGTAAATTTGAAAATTGATTAATTTGAAAATTTAAAAAAATTAAGTTTAAAAGGAAATTCTAGAAGCGAATTTTGAATTATAAATTTTAAATCATGAATTTGAAAAATAATTCAAAATATATAAATCAACATTCAAAATAGAAAAAGAATGGGGGATTAGCTCAGCTGGCTAGAGCGCCTGCCTTGCACGCAGGAGGTCATCGGTTCGACTCCGATATTCTCCACCAAATTGATTTGAAAATGAATTGATTTGAAAATTTGAAAATGAATAACATCTTCAAATTAACGAATCATCAAATCTTCAAATTGAATAAAGTTCATTGACATATTGAGATAAACATACAAACAAGTAGAAAGAACACTTTAGTAATTAGTACAGAGTGAATAGTAATTAGTCTTAGGGCTAGTCACTAATTACTAAGAACTAATCACTAAAAAAAAGAAAACAATAAGCAAAATAAGGGCGTATGGGGGATGCCTAGGCTCTCAGAGGCGAAGAAGGACGTGATAAGCTGCGAAAAGCTACGGGGATTGGCACACACGAATAGATCCGTAGATATCCCAATGGGGCAACCCAATGCATTGAAGATGCATTATCCAATAGGAGGCAAACCCGCTGAACTGAAACATCTAAGTAGGCGGAGGAGAAGAAAACAAAAGTGATTCCGTAAGTAGTGGCGAGCGAACGCGGAATAGCCCAAACCGTTGTTGTTACGGCAATAACGGGGTTGTAGGACCACAATATTTCTTATAAACAGAATTAGAATAACCTGGAAAGGTTAACCAAAGAAGGTGAAAGTCCCGTATAAGCAAAGAATATAAAGAATAGTGGTATCCTGAGTAGGGCGGGGCACGAGAAACCCTGTCTGAATCTGGCGGGACCATCCGCTAAGGCTAAATACTCCTGAGAGACCGATAGTGAACCAGTACCGTGAGGGAAAGGTGAAAAGAACCGTGAATAACGGAGTGAAAAAGAACCTGAAACCATACGCCTACAAGCGGTCGGAGCAGCATAAGCTGTGACGGCGTGCCTTTTGCATAATGAGCCTACGAGTTACCGTTACTGGCAAGGTTAAGTGATTAAGTCACGGATCCGTAGCGAAAGCGAGTCTGAATAGGGCGCTATAGTCAGTAGTGGTAGACGCGAAACCGTGTGATCTACCCATGGGCAGGATGAAGCTGTGGTAACACACAGTGGAGGTCCGAACCGGTTGACGTTGAAAAGTCTTCGGATGACCTGTGGGTAGGGGTGAAAGGCCAATCAAACTCGGAAATAGCTCGTACTCCCCGAAATGCATTTAGGTGCAGCGCTGTGGTTGAGTTATATAGAGGTAGAGCTACTGATTGGATGCGGGGGCTTCACCGCCTACCAATTCCTGACAAACTCCGAATGCTATATAATATACACAGCAGTGAGGGCTTGGGTGCTAAGGTCCAAGTCCGAGAGGGAAAGAACCCAGACCATCAGCTAAGGTCCCCAAATGTATGCTAAGTTGAACAAACGCGGTTTGATTGCATCGACAGCTAGGATGTTGGCTTGGAAGCAGCCATTCATTTAAAGAGTGCGTAACAGCTCACTAGTCGAGCGATCGAGCATGGATAATAATCGGGCATAAGCATACTACCGAAGCTATGGATTTGTACACTGTACAAGTGGTAGGGGAGCATTCTAACATCGCCGAAGGTGTCTTGTGAGAGATGCTGGAGAAGTTAGAAAAGAAAATGTAGGCATAAGTAACGATAAGGGGTGCGAGAAACACCCCCGCCGCAAAACTAAGGTTTCCGCAGCTATGCTAATCAGCTGCGGGTTAGTCGGGTCCTAAGGCGAATCCGAAAGGAACAGTCGATGGCCAACGGGTTAATATTCCCGTACTACTTATAATTGTGATGGAGCGACGCAGTGGTGAAAGTACCGCGAACTGACGGAATAGTTCGTTAAAGCACCTAACTATAGGCCCAGTAGGCAAATCCGCTGGGACTGGTGAAATGCGATAGTACTCGGAGTCTTCGGACAAAGGGATAGAGTACCTAAAGGCTGCCAAGAAAACCTTCTAAACATAGATTATAAGTACCCGTACCGTAAACCGACACAGGTAGTTGAGGAGAGTATCCTAAGGCGCTCGAGAGATTCATGGCTAAGGAATTAGGCAAAATAGACCTGTAACTTCGGGAGAAAGGTCGCCAGCGCAAGCTGGCCGCAGTGAAAAGGTCCAGGCGACTGTTTATCAAAAACACAGGGCTCTGCAAAATCGTAAGATGACGTATAGGGCCTGACACCTGCCCGGTGCTGGAAGGTTAAGAGGAGATGTTATGAGCAATCAGAAGCATTGAATTGAAGCCCCAGTAAACGGCGGCCGTAACTATAACGGTCCTAAGGTAGCGAAATTCCTTGTCGGGTAAGTTCCGACCTGCACGAATGGTGTAACGATCTGGACACTGTCTCAGCCATGAGCTCGGTGAAATTGTAGTATCGGTGAAGATGCCGATTACCCGCAGTGGGACGAAAAGACCCTGTGCACCTTTACTATAGCTTAGTATTGGTCTTGGATAAGTGATGTGTAGGATAGGTGGGAGACTATGAAATGGCGTCGCCAGGCGTTGTGGAGTCATTGTTGAAATACCACCCTTTGCTTATCTGAGATCTAACCCGCCCTTGGCGGGGACATTGCTTGGTGGGTAGTTTGACTGGGGTGGTCGCCTCCAAAAGAGTAACGGAGGCTTCTAAAGGTTCCCTCAGCACGCTTGGTAACCGTGCGTAGAGTGCAATGGCAAAAGGGAGCTTGACTGAGAGACATACAGGTCGATCAGGTACGAAAGTAGAGCATAGTGATCCGGTGGTTCCGCATGGAAGGGCCATCGCTCAAAGGATAAAAGGTACGCCGGGGATAACAGGCTGATCTCCCCCAAGAGCTCATATCGACGGGGGGGTTTGGCACCTCGATGTCGGCTCGTCACATCCTGGGGCTGGAGAAGGTCCCAAGGGTTGGGCTGTTCGCCCATTAAAGTGGCACGCGAGCTGGGTTCAGAACGTCGTGAGACAGTTCGGTCTCTATCTACTGTGGGCGTTAGAAATTTGAGTGGATCTGACTCTAGTACGAGAGGACCGAGTTGGACCAACCGCTGGTGTATCTGTTGTTCCGCCAGGAGCACCGCAGAGTAGCTACGTTGGGAAGGGATAAGCGCTGAAAGCATATAAGCGCGAAACCCACCACAAGATGAGATTTCTTTTAAGGGTCGTGGAAGATCACCACGTTGATAGGCTATAGATGTAAAGGCAGTAATGTCACAGTCAAGTAGTACTAATAACCCGTAAGCTTATTGGTGCCCCACCCAACCTCCCCAAAGGGGAGGAGCAAGGGTGGGGCGTAAAATTCTTTCCAAATTGAATATTTATCTCAATATGTTAAAATATTGGCAAGCAAAGCTTGCAGTGAAAAGTAATAAGTAACCAGTGACTAGATTTAAGCTAATCACTTCTCACTAATCACTCATCACTAAAAACCTTAAGGTGGTTATTGCGGCGGGGCTCACCTCTTCCCATTTCGAACAGAGAAGTTAAGCCCGCCTGCGTCGATGGTACTGCATACTGTGGGAGAGTAGATCGCCGCCTTTCTTTAGAAACCCTTCATCCGAAACGATGAAGGGTTTTTTGTTTTATACGTGTTTGTCCATGACAAAACTTACCAGAATGGGGTCTGTTTTCTCTTGCTTTTATCCAGGCTTTATAAGTGGTATTTTCCACTGTCATATCCTGACTTAATTGCCATCCAATTATCTTTCTATCAGCTAAATCCATTATTGTAGTGAGATAATTCCAATTGTCGTTTACTCGAACGTAGGTAATATCCGAAACCCATTTTTCTCCTAATTGATAACTGGTAAATTCTCTATTAAGTTTATTTTCAGCGATTGGATAAGAATGATTAGAGTTTATTGTGATTACATATTTCCTTCTTAAAACACTCTTTAAGCCCATTTTTTGCATCCAAACAGCAATATAAGCTCTTGAATAATAGATATTTTCTCGTTCTAATGCTTTCTTAATTCTATAGCTTCCGTACACACTTTTACTTTGCTGAAAATGGTATTGAATTCTTTCTTTTAATACTATTAAAGAGGCTTTTTGCCGAATTTTATCTTTAGTAGTTAACCATTTGTAATAGGAGTTTTTACTGATTTTTAGATATTTACACATCTTCTTAACAGGATAATTGGATTCATGTTTATAAATGAATTCATATTTCATCTGTCGTTCTTGGAGAAGATGCTCACCGCCTTTTTTAAAATATCTCGTTTTAAAGTAATCTCTTTTAGCTCTTTTCGTAAGGCCTTTAATTCTAACTCTTCAGCTGAAAATTCTTTTTTCTTGGTAAAATCACCTGCTTTTGCTTCAAATTCTCACCTCCATCTACGTAACATACTGTCATTGAGACCGTATTCTTCACTTACTTCTTTGACTGTTCTACCTGAATTAAGTAATTCTACTATCATTACTTTAAATTCATTTTCATACATTTTTCCCATAATACAAAGTTAATATTTCGGGCTTACTTTTTTCGTACCATCAAAGGTAGACATTCTGCTATTTTAATGGCTTCGTGTTTGGTGCAGTTTTCTTTATGCAGTATAAAATCAATCACATCTATACTTTTGCCGTGTGTTTTACAGTTGGAACTAAAGCAATATGCTGTTTGTGTTTTGTAATACACTTGAAAACTTGGGGTTTTGTCTTCGTGGAACGGACAATTTAAACGGCTTTGTTTGTCGGTTTTTAAGCCGTAATAATGCAAGACATTCGCAATAGTTAAGCTCTGTTTTATTTCGTGGATTTCCATTGTTTAAAAAATTATCTAAAATTTAATACTTCTCAAATTTGTCTAAAAAGTAACAATTACGAGAATATGAAACAAGTCTGTTGCGAGATTTATATTTTTATTTTACTCTTTTTTGTCTTAATTTCGCAATTATAAGATTTTAAATATATAAATATCTCAATTATGACTATAGCGGAGCGCATTAGATTATATAGACAACAAAAAAATCTTTCTCAAGCAGAATTGGCTGAAAAATCACAAGTGAACAATAAAAGCCTTTCACGCTATGAGTTAGGAAGTAGTATTCCGCCTGCTGATGCTCTAAAAAATATTGCTGATGCTTTAGGTGTTTCTACTGATGCTCTTTTGAATGATGACATCGTTTCTATCAAAGACAAAGAGTTGCTTCATAAATTTGAAGTTATTCAAGAGATGAACGATGAAGACAAAGAAATAGTAAATCGTTTTTTGGATTTGACTATTAGAGATTTTAAAACTATACAAACTTATACCAACAAATAATTATGCACTATATATCAGATAACCAAGGCAATAAAACTGCTGTAGTTATTCCAATATCAGATTGGAACAAGCTAATAAAAAAATACATTGAATTAGAAAGTGATGTAGTAGCTAATGACATCCCGCAATGGCACAAAGATATTTTAGATAAAAGATTACAGGATTATTTAAAAAAACCTGATGATGTAATGGATTTTGATGCTTTTTGCGATGCGTTAGAAAAAGAGCTATGAAAAACTTTAAGTTTGTAATTAAATCCAACGCACAATTAGATTTAAAAGAAAATATTAATTGGTATAACCAACAAAAAAAAGGTTTAGGAAAAACATTTTACTCCTATGTGAAAAAGAAAGCTAAACAACTCCAAAACTACCCCTACAGTGCCGAAAATAGATATTTGGAGATTAGAACTGCCGTAGTATAGAAATTCCCGTATATGTTACACTACATTGTAGATTACAATAACAAAACCATTATTATACTTGCTGTTTTACATACTAGCAAAAATCCTGATACCAACTACATAAAATAAACCCTAACTTATTACGAGTTAGGGTTTTGTGTTTTAATTATTTATTATTCTTTTTTAAACCAGACGAAAGGATTCGTGTGGTAGCGGGGGTAAAAAAGTCCTCAGTTGAGGGCTTTACTTTTTAATGTACTTCTATATCAAAAGAAAGGGTGTCTATAAAAACAGGTGTAACTTTATCTTTAAACTCGTATTTAACGATACTTAGTATTGTGTTTTTGCCTTTTTTAGTAAGAATTTCTTCTACATCCCATTGGCAAGGTTCTATATGCTTTAAAGTACGTTTGACTTTTGAATTGTCAACGCTTATGTTTTCTATTTTAAAACTACGTTTGGCATTTGGGATATTGGCTATTAAATAACTATACTTTAATTTATTGCCTACTTTTAAATATTGCTGTTCTTTAATTTTAAATTGCTCGGGATGAGAAAATTTATATTGATAAGTTTCTATCTGAAAATAACCATTATATTTTGTGACTCCTTTTTCATCAAAACCAATTATAAAAGACGATTTCCCTAAATCATCATACACTACATATTTTTCAATAAACCCTTTTGGATTATAAAAAGTACTTTCTAAAGTTATATTACTGTTTTTTCTGTAGTGCACAACTTCTTTTATACCATTTTCGTCATAGTAAGTGCATAAGCCATTTGGCTCATTATTTACAAATTGACCTTCTGATATTTTGATGCCATTTTCATTATAATTTACAAACTGACCATGCATAATAGTATCGCCATTTCTAAGAACATATTCATTTGTCCCTATCAATTTCCCAGTTGGACTGTATTCTTTTAAAATATAAACACTTTCGTTCTTAGAATAAAAATAGAAAGATATTAGACCTAAGAGTACAATAATTAATATAATCAATGTTCTTTTGTATTCCCTTTTCATTAGTTCTGTTTTTGTTGCTTATCATAAATATCTTTTCTTACATAAGTGCTATTGCCAGTTTTTTCATCGTGAGCAGTTCTTACAAACTCTACTTCATTAGATGAACTAGGATTTTTCTCTTTTTTACTTGCTTGGTCAATGGCATTTTTTCCTTCATTAGTTGCGCCTGTGCTTGCGCCAACTGCATCAATTGCTTCACTAGTTTTACTATCTACATTACCTGTACCATTAGTCCCTTTTCCTTTTTGATGAGCTTGTCCCATTTTACCAGGTTCTCGGCCTAATAATAAGTCAATTAATCCTATTAATCCTTTTAAGTCAATCCATTGTACATTTCTACCTCCTCTGTCCAATTCACTTGGATTTTGATTATTCCCTCCATCTGCAATAGCAAATCCGCCATATTCAGCTTTTGGGTTTTGACTAAAATCTGCTAAAACTTTACCATTATAAGAAATTTGTTTAGTGTCTCCGTCTAACAATGCTCTGTTACCATTTTTATCTGTGTATCCACGAGTGTGTCCTAATCTTTCATAACCCCATCTTTCCTTTTGCCCATCTTTCCAAGTTATTTTTCCTGTTATTTTATTACGATACCAGTCTGTTGGAGCTTTCCCGTCAGGATCAATAAGTTTTATTGGATTATTCAAACAATATACGTAAGGAGAAGTATTCGGAAACTTCTCCGCTAATGGGTCAACAGACATCCAACACTGCACAACTTTCGCCTCGCGCGAGGGCTTGGGTTCGTGCCTACGAACAATTTGTAATGGATTATATGTGAGTTTGTAGCATCCCATTTGTAAAATCAAAAGTACTTATTTTTTCAATTGTTTTTCAGTTGAAAAAAAAAAGAAGTTGTTTTTTATTGAAAAAGTAAAAGCAAGTACAAAACCAACTTTCCATTTTGCCTGTGGTTTGGGGTTGGTTTTGTTCTTTCGCTCGATTTTTTTGGAAGATTGCCACTTTTTATTTTTCAATTGAAAAAAAGGCTTCTTGGCAATCTTCTAAAAAAATGAGCCAACAACCGTAGGGCGTTAGTCATCGTACTGTTTTTTAAAATTTTTGTGATAAAAAACAAGCAAAGATTTAAGGCTACAAGTTTTCACGAAGTAGGCGTAATTTTGCGAAGTTTTTTGAACAAAGAATTTACAAATAATAAAGCTTTCGTAGTGCGTTGGCAGTAGGGTCGGCAGTGGGTGGGAGCGATGGAGTGGGGCTATTTTACATAATAAGCTTATGGTGCAAGGCGAAGCGAACCCTTTAGGGCTTGACTCATAATGGCTTATTATGTAACATAGCTTTGGGAGTGGTTGAGGGTTGGGTTTCGGCTCTTGTTTTTTGAGCGTGGGAAGTAAGCGGATAAAAAAAGGTTTTTTTGTGTGCGATGGGCTTTGGAAAACAAAAACCCTTTTTTTATTGGCTTACTGTGGGGAAAAACAAGTGCCGATAGCGTTGGGAGAACCACTGGAGCGTTGGGGTGCGTTGGCTGGGTGGGTGCAAATACTTCGTGCGAAGCACACCGCTTTTTTATTTGATTGGATGGTATTGGTTTACTGCTTGTTGTAATTGCTCCAGTTCAGTTTGTTTGTATTGGATTGTTGTACTTGCCCTGCGATGTCCGCTAAAAACTTGTACTATTCTAGTATCGTTTTCTTTTTTTAATAGATTAGCAATTACAGATTGTCGGATTTTCATTGGTTGTATTTGTTCGCTTTTTGGTTTTTGTTCGTTTATCATTTTACTGATTCCGTGTGCATTTATTTTTTCGCCGTATTGTCCAAGTATAAAAGTTTTATTTTCTTGTTTATTGTTGTATTTCAGTAGTTTAATTCTATCGTCATTTAAGTATTTATAAACTAATAATATTTGTTTGGCTTGTAATGGTAAAGTTCTTGATTGTGGACTTTTTGAAGTGATTTCTAGACTTCCTTTGATGTAAATTTCACACTTTTCTAAATTGATGTTTTCAACTTCTAATTCTGCTATTTCTTTGACGGTTAAGGCTTGATAAATGAGTAAACTTATAATTACTTTGTTTCTGTTTTCTAAATATTTTTTCTTTCTGATTTGATAGGTTTCAAAGAATTTTTCTAATGTTTCTGGGCTGTAAAGTGTATCAACTTGTATTTGTCTATCTATTTTATCTTTTAAAAACAATTCACTGCAAGGATGATCCTTTCTTTTTCCGATTTCTAATAAATAATTGAAGTAAATTTTAACTCCATACAACGAGTGTCGTAATGTTTTTGGACTTAAATCGTAATTCTTTCGTAAGTGTTCTATGTAGTTTAAAATATCTTTAAAAGTGGCTAATTTGGCTTTATTTCCGTAGTAATCTGTAAATCGTTTTATTAAAAATAAGTTGCTGTTTAATGTGCTTTTGCTGTATTTCTTTTCCAAATAATTACGTAGTGTCATTTCATATTATTAATTTGATTTTGAGTTATATGTGTATATATTTCTGTACTCTCGATGTGGCTATGTCCTAAAAATTTTTGAACCTGTTCGAGCTTCATTCCGTTTTGTAGTAAGTGTGTTGCGATTGAGTGCCTTAATGAGTGAATTCCGATTTTATTTAATTCTTCAATCTTTAATTTTTTACCAAATTCTGTTTTTAAAATTAGTTTCTTAAAGTGTTTATTTATAGTATCATCACTCATTCTTCTTGCTTTATTATTTATTAAAAACTCATTAGTTTTATGCTTTAAACTTTCTAAATATTCTTGTAATTCTTGGGCTAATTTTTCACTAATTGGGATTAATCTTCTTTTGCTGTTTTTACCTTTTTGTACTATTACTAAATTTTCAATTATTCTAATATCTTCTTTATTTAAATCGCTGATTTCTTGAACTCTTAACCCACAACCATACCCCATATTTAAAATCGTTTTTTCTTGTAAATTCGCTATTTTATAGAGTTCTTGTATTTGATTTTGAGTAAAAATAAATCGTTCTACTTTTTCATTGATTGGAGTAAATTTTAAATGTGATGCCGGACTGCTTTTTATAACTCCTAATTCTAATAAATACCCTAAATATTGTTGAAGATTTCGCATATTATCATAAATAGATTTCTGCTTTAGTTTTTGTTTAGTTCTTTGACTAATTTTTTCTTTTAGATAGTTGTTGTATTCGGCTATTTCTTTTGGTGTAACTTTTTTTATTTCAAATATTTGATACTTTTCCAGCCAACTAAAAAACTCCTTCAGATATAAATATCTCGCTTGTGTGGTTTCGGGGTTTAATCCTAAAATGTCTAAATGTTTTTTGTAGTTTCTTGCCTGTTCTTGGTAAAATTCTGTATAGATTTTGTGTTTACTTGGTGCGCCCATCTTTTATTATTTTAAATGTTGAATTTTAAATTTTAAATGGTTTGGTATGACGTTTTTAAGGTTTATGATGCTTTTGCTTACTCAATATTTTGAATTTAGGAACGCTAGACTATTTTTTTATTGTTTTCTTATATTTTACAATACTTTACAAGGTTTTCTAGTGTTCCTTTTGCGTTCTTTTAGTGTTCCAACTTACTTTTGCTCTTGTCGTAGCTGTTCAATCTGTAACATTAAAAAGTCTTTTATTTATTCACTTCTTTTTTTATTGTTTTTTTAAAGGAGTTCATGAATAAAAGATTACTTATTTTTAAGGCTTTCGATTTGGTTCATTAAGTAATCTTTTATTTCAGCTCTTAATTTTTGGTAATTATCCCAATAGGAGATTTTATATTTTATGCCTTTGTTTGCAAAACCGCCAACCTGTTTGATGTACTCTAACTCTAAAAGCGTTTGTATATATCTAAATATCTGTGTTTTACTTATTCCTAAATCTTGTCTTATATCTCTTAAAATAAACTCTTGATTTTCGTTTTTAACGTGTTTTTTTAATCGTTCAAAAAATTGTCTTAAACTTCCATCAAGTTCATCAACTTTTAAAATGATACTTTCAAAAAGTACTTCGGTGGCTTGTTCTATGTCTTCGATTTCGGTTATTAAAGCCTCCCCAACCCCTCCGAAGGAGGGGCTTTTAACTATTTGACGTTGATATTGGTTCAGGAACGTTACTTGTTTGATTACGGCTTGATACATTTCGTTTAATCGTCTAATTTTATGCACTTTCTCTGGTAGATGTAATTGTGTTGCATACGGATTAATGACTTCGTACTCTTTTAAATTTCTAATGATTTGTTGTATAAAGTTGATTGCTTTTTGGCTTTCTTGTGGATCTATTTCTCCTGCATTGCGTTTGTTTTGGTAGTCGATAATTCTTGCGGTTTGTTCTTTACTTTCGTCAACTGCAATAAGGAATGAACGGCTCATATTATCTTCGTAGGTTTCGCCTTTGGTGGTGGCTGATAAACTGGAGAACTGACCTTTTACTATTTTATGAGAAGATTTGTTATTTCCTTTTTTGTCTTTGATAGTTACAGAACTTCTTAATACTTGATTACTTATAAATTCCCTTAAAGCATATAGTGCATCTTCTTTTAAACCGTCTAAATCTTCAATAATCACCACCTTTTGGAATAAATCAAACTCACCCCAATTGTATAAAGAACTTTCTGTAATTCGTGTAAATCTTAAAACGTCTTCTTGAGGCATAAGGTCTGCAATTCTGCTTATAATATGGGTTTTTCCGCTTCCGCTTGAGCCTTGTACGAGTGCGTGTAATGGACTTTTATTTAAATAACTAATGATGATTAAAAATAATAACATTCTGCTGTTTTCTTCTCCAACTATTCCTGCTTTGCCGATTTCTATATTTAAGTTTTTTAGTAAATGTTTTCGTTTTAAGAAGTCGATTGCGTTTGATGGTTTTTGGCTTTCAGTTTTTGGCTGTTCTGTTGTTTTATCTTCAATTGAAAAAGAAGGATTTAACTGTGTTCTTTTGTCTAAAAGTTCAATAAAAATATCTTCGTTGTGTAGTTGTAGTGTTTCATTGATGTCTTTGTTTATGGGTTCTAACACGCTTATTTTTATTCCTGGTATAAGTTCTAATATTACTTTAGAATAATTCGCTGTCGCCGTGCGACCTGCGGTATCATTGTCAAAAGCAAAGATGATTTCTTCTAATTGTTTGAGTTCTTTTATTGCTTTTAAAATTTCATCATTCAATCCGTTAGTTCCAAAGCAAGCTATAAGCCCCCAACCCCCAAAGGGGGCTTTTTCAAGCGTTGGCAACAAACTTGCACCATCAATAATACTTTCGGTTAAGATTAGTTTTTTAGTATTTACATTGGGATAATTTGGATATAAACCTTGTCTGTTTTTTAAATAAAAATGTTTACTTTCTTTCTCGTTTAATGTGCTTCTAAAGTATAAACTCACTACTTGATCATTTCTGTTTTTTAAAGCAAAACAAATACTCCATTTACCAAAAACAGAATAAGCCTTTTCTCCAGTTCTACCTAAATTGTTTTTATCAATTAGTAATCCATATTCTAAACATTGATTAATCAAAGTTTCGTCTTTTCTTGCTCCGTGATGGAACTGCCCACCATTGTAACCGACTTCTATTTTTTTAAAGTCTAAACTTCTGCTTTGTAAATAGTCTTTGGCTGGTTTACTGTTGCTGATGGCATTTTTAAAATACTGATACATATTACCCAAAAATTGCTCTCGTGATAAATCTTGCTGATACCTTTCGTTTTTATTAGGTTCTTTGTGGTTTAGTATTTCTTTGGCTTTGTTTATCGCTTCTGCTTTAGTGCAATTTTCTTTGTGCAATATAAAATCTATCACATCCATACTTTTACCGTGCGTTTTACAACTGCTACTAAAACAATATGCCGATTGTGTTTTGTAATACACTTGAAAACTCGGAGTTTTATCCTCGTGAAACGGACAATTTAAACGACTTTGTTTGTCGGTTTTTAAGCCGTAGTAGTGTAATACGTTGGCGATGGTTAATTGCTCTTTGATGTCTTGGATTTCCATTGACTAAAAAATATTTAAAATTATTCTTGACAACTAATTAGGTGCAAAGATACCATTTTAGTTTTATTTTGCAAACTTTTTGAGTTTTGAAGAACTGATTTAGTTTTCATATCTTTGCAATTCAATAGTAAACAAGGTTTTTTAACCCTATAAAGTTTCTTATTATGGATTTTGGAAGTGTAGTTTCTGAACTTAGAAAACAAAAAGGAATATCCCAAACCGACTTAGCTAGTCAATTAGGTATTCATAAAAATGTATTAGGAAGATATGAGAGAAACGAAGTTTATCCCTCTATTGATTTAGCTCGTAAAATTGCTGATATTCTTGATGTGTCTTTAGATTACCTTACTGGAAAAGACGATGTACAAATTGATAAAGATACTAGTAGCCGTATTCTAGAAGTTTCTAAATTTGAAGAAGCTGACCGTAACCATATTTTTTCGGTCATTGATGCTTTTATTGCTAAAAGAAAAATACAAAGTATTATGTAAATAGCAAAGCCCTCATTTGAGGGCTTTGTTATGATTAAAAAACTTCTTTGCTCTTTGGCTTTTTATAACAAGATATTTTTAAAGGAATATACATTTTGTCTATTTCGGATATGTCGTCAATTTCTAACTCATTTGAGTTCTTAGATATATCTTTATTCGCTTTATCTGTAACTACAAACAATCCTTTAATTTTACATATCCTTAAAAATACAGTACAATTATTCTTTAATTTCATTGTTTTTTCAAGACTGTTTTTATTTATTTTACTTGATATTTTCAGAACCTCATTTTTATAATCTAACAAATAGCTTTCAGCCTCTGTAATCTCTAAACAATTTGATATTATCTTTTTATTATTTCCTTGTATATCTGGCGTATAAAAACATAATTTATAAAAACTCCTAACAAATAACTCTTCATTTTCTTTTGTTAATAAATCAAGATTAATTTCTTTACAAACACCTGACATTATAATTGGGTAATTATCATTTCTCCTTATATCTATTTCTATAAAGTATAAGCTATCACTGACTTTATTACAATTATTTTCTTGTGCATCTATCTTAAATACAACAAAAAAGACTACTAATATGAGATTAATTCTGACCATCTTGTTTTACTATTACTTTAGGAAGGAAAGAACCATTACCTATATTATTGGCATCTGTTTGATTTGGTTTTTCAGGCGGATACTTCATAATACCGTTGTTTCCTCCAGTTCCTTTAGGATGTCCAAAACCAAAAGTGTGAAATATTTCGTGAATTCTATTCATTTTAGTATCTTCACTTGTATTCATTAAAATGTTTTGATTGTCAGCTGTAACACCCCCAACAGTAGAAGTGCTGGTAGTACCATCACCGTTATCTGTCTCTTTTGTTTTAAATCTCGAATAGGTGTTTTCATTTCCTCTTGAAAAAGAATTACCTATGGAGTATCCATCTTGCATTTCTTTACTTGCACTAGCTTCGCTAGCTTCTATAGTACCACCTTCTTTAAATTGTAAATCATATTTGATAGAATAACCTTTATACTCTCCATCAGAAACACTCATTCCTAAATCGTTAAGGTATTTATTGTAATCCTTTTGCATAGAAGCAACTTCTTTAGCAGAATAACCATCTAAAGTTTTCATTTTACCTCCAGTTGTATAATATGTACTTTTTTCTGTTTGCACATAATAAACAGCTTTTATAGTTATCGTTTTATTTTTATCATCTATAACTCTGATACCGTCTCTACCATCTGGGTCGATGACATTAATTGGATCATTAAAGCAATAAACGTAAGGAGATACATTAGGATATTTCTCCGCTAATGGGTCAACAGACATCCAACACTGCACAACTTTCGCCTCGCGCGAGGGCTTGGG
The DNA here is from genome assembly GCF_052828645.1 of Flavobacterium sp. TN-1. Taxonomy (NCBI): domain Bacteria; kingdom Pseudomonadati; phylum Bacteroidota; class Flavobacteriia; order Flavobacteriales; family Flavobacteriaceae; genus Flavobacterium; species Flavobacterium sp. TN-1. The sequence goes on along the minus strand of NZ_CM128253.1, from coordinate 208,497 downwards.
TTCGTGCCTACGAACAATTTGTAATGGATTATATGTGAGTTTGTAGCATCCCATTTGTAAAATCAAAAGTACTTATTTTTTCAATTGTTTTTCAGTTGAAAAAAAAAAGAAGTTGTTTTTTATTGAAAAAGTAAAAGCAAGTACAAAACCAACTTTCCATTTTGCCTGTGGTTTGGGGTTGGTTTTGTTCTTTCGCTCGATTTTTTTGGAAGATTGCCACTTTTTATTTTTCAATTGAAAAAAAGGCTTCTTGGCAATCTTCTAAAAAAATGAGCCAACAACCGTAGGGCGTTAGTCATCGTACTGTTTTTTAAAATTTTTGTGATAAAAAACAAGCAAAGATTTAAGGCTACAAGTTTTCACGAAGTAGGCGTAATTTTGCGAAGTTTTTTGAACAAAGAATTTACAAATAATAAAGCTTTCGTAGTGCGTTGGCAGTAGGGTCGGCAGTGGGTGGGAGCGATGGAGTGGGGCTATTTTACATAATAAGCTTATGGTGCAAGGCGAAGCGAACCCTTTAGGGCTTGACTCATAATGGCTTATTATGTAACATAGCTTTGGGAGTGGTTGAGGGTTGGGTTTCGGCTCTTGTTTTTTGAGCGTGGGAAGTAAGCGGATAAAAAAAGGTTTTTTTGTGTGCGATGGGCTTTGGAAAACAAAAACCCTTTTTTTATTGGCTTACTGTGGGGAAAAACAAGTGCCGATAGCGTTGGGAGAACCACTGGAGCGTTGGGGTGCGTTGGCTGGGTGGGTGCAAATACTTCGTGCGAAGCACACCGCTTTTTTATTTGATTGGATGGTATTGGTTTACTGCTTGTTGTAATTGCTCCAGTTCAGTTTGTTTGTATTGGATTGTTGTACTTGCCCTGCGATGTCCGCTAAAAACTTGTACTATTCTAGTATCGTTTTCTTTTTTTAATAGATTAGCAATTACAGATTGTCGGATTTTCATTGGTTGTATTTGTTCGCTTTTTGGTTTTTGTTCGTTTATCATTTTACTGATTCCGTGTGCATTTATTTTTTCGCCGTATTGTCCAAGTATAAAAGTTTTATTTTCTTGTTTATTGTTGTATTTCAGTAGTTTAATTCTATCGTCATTTAAGTATTTATAAACTAATAATATTTGTTTGGCTTGTAATGGTAAAGTTCTTGATTGTGGACTTTTTGAAGTGATTTCTAGACTTCCTTTGATGTAAATTTCACACTTTTCTAAATTGATGTTTTCAACTTCTAATTCTGCTATTTCTTTGACGGTTAAGGCTTGATAAATGAGTAAACTTATAATTACTTTGTTTCTGTTTTCTAAATATTTTTTCTTTCTGATTTGATAGGTTTCAAAGAATTTTTCTAATGTTTCTGGGCTGTAAAGTGTATCAACTTGTATTTGTCTATCTATTTTATCTTTTAAAAACAATTCACTGCAAGGATGATCCTTTCTTTTTCCGATTTCTAATAAATAATTGAAGTAAATTTTAACTCCATACAACGAGTGTCGTAATGTTTTTGGACTTAAATCGTAATTCTTTCGTAAGTGTTCTATGTAGTTTAAAATATCTTTAAAAGTGGCTAATTTGGCTTTATTTCCGTAGTAATCTGTAAATCGTTTTATTAAAAATAAGTTGCTGTTTAATGTGCTTTTGCTGTATTTCTTTTCCAAATAATTACGTAGTGTCATTTCATATTATTAATTTGATTTTGAGTTATATGTGTATATATTTCTGTACTCTCGATGTGGCTATGTCCTAAAAATTTTTGAACCTGTTCGAGCTTCATTCCGTTTTGTAGTAAGTGTGTTGCGATTGAGTGCCTTAATGAGTGAATTCCGATTTTATTTAATTCTTCAATCTTTAATTTTTTACCAAATTCTGTTTTTAAAATTAGTTTCTTAAAGTGTTTATTTATAGTATCATCACTCATTCTTCTTGCTTTATTATTTATTAAAAACTCATTAGTTTTATGCTTTAAACTTTCTAAATATTCTTGTAATTCTTGGGCTAATTTTTCACTAATTGGGATTAATCTTCTTTTGCTGTTTTTACCTTTTTGTACTATTACTAAATTTTCAATTATTCTAATATCTTCTTTATTTAAATCGCTGATTTCTTGAACTCTTAACCCACAACCATACCCCATATTTAAAATCGTTTTTTCTTGTAAATTCGCTATTTTATAGAGTTCTTGTATTTGATTTTGAGTAAAAATAAATCGTTCTACTTTTTCATTGATTGGAGTAAATTTTAAATGTGATGCCGGACTGCTTTTTATAACTCCTAATTCTAATAAATACCCTAAATATTGTTGAAGATTTCGCATATTATCATAAATAGATTTCTGCTTTAGTTTTTGTTTAGTTCTTTGACTAATTTTTTCTTTTAGATAGTTGTTGTATTCGGCTATTTCTTTTGGTGTAACTTTTTTTATTTCAAATATTTGATACTTTTCCAGCCAACTAAAAAACTCCTTCAGATATAAATATCTCGCTTGTGTGGTTTCGGGGTTTAATCCTAAAATGTCTAAATGTTTTTTGTAGTTTCTTGCCTGTTCTTGGTAAAATTCTGTATAGATTTTGTGTTTACTTGGTGCGCCCATCTTTTATTATTTTAAATGTTGAATTTTAAATTTTAAATGGTTTGGTATGACGTTTTTAAGGTTTATGATGGTTTTGCTTACTCAATATTTTATTTTTAGGAACGCTAGACTATTTTTTACTATTTTCTTATGTTTTACAATAGTTTACACCGTTTTCTAGTGTTCCTTTTGCGTTCCTTTAGTGTTCCAACTTACTTTTGCTCTTGTCGTAGCTGTTCTATTTATTCATGCCTTTTTATTTGTTTTTTATAGGTATTCATGAATCGAAGTTTGTTTTTATTGGATTTTTTTGTTTTTTAGTTCTTCGATTTGAAGCATTAGAAAATCTTTTATTTCAGTTCTTAATTTTTGATAATTGTCCCAATAGGAGATTTTATATTTTATGCCTTTGTTGGCAAAACCGCCAACTTGTTTGATGTATTCTAACTCTAAAAGTGTTTGTATATATCTAAATATCTGTGTTTTACTTATTCCTAAATCTTGTCTTATATCTCTTAAAATAAACTCTTGATTTTCGTTTTTAACGTGTTTTTTTAATCGTTCAAAAAATTGTCTTAGACTTCCATCAAGTTCATCCACTTTTAAAATGATACTTTCAAAAAGTACCTCTGTTGCTTGTTCGATGTCTTCTATTTCGGTTATTAAAGCCTCCCCAACCCCTCCGAAGGAGGGGCTTTTAACTATTTGACGTTGATATTGGTTCAGGAACGTTACTTGTTTGATTACGGCTTGATACATTTCGTTTAATCGTCTAATTTTATGCACTTTCTCTGGTAGATGTAATTGTGTTGCATACGGATTAATGACTTCGTACTCTTTTAAATTTCTAATGATTTGTTGTATAAAGTTGATTGCTTTTTGGCTTTCTTGTGGATCTATTTCTCCTGCATTGCGTTTGTTTTGGTAGTCGATAATTCTTGCGGTTTGTTCTTTACTTTCGTCAACTGCAATAAGGAATGAACGGCTCATATTATCTTCGTAGGTTTCGCCTTTGGTGGTGGCTGATAAACTGGAGAACTGACCTTTTACTATTTTATGAGAAGATTTGTTATTTCCTTTTTTGTCTTTGATAGTTACAGAACTTCTTAATACTTGATTACTTATAAATTCCCTTAAAGCATATAGTGCATCTTCTTTTAAACCGTCTAAATCTTCAATAATCACCACCTTTTGGAATAAATCAAACTCACCCCAATTGTATAAAGAACTTTCTGTAATTCGTGTAAATCTTAAAACGTCTTCTTGAGGCATAAGGTCTGCAATTCTGCTTATAATATGGGTTTTTCCGCTTCCGCTTGAGCCTTGTACGAGTGCGTGTAATGGACTTTTATTTAAATAACTAATGATGATTAAAAATAATAACATTCTGCTGTTTTCTTCTCCAACTATTCCTGCTTTGCCGATTTCTATATTTAAGTTTTTTAGTAAATGTTTTCGTTTTAAGAAGTCGATTGCGTTTGATGGTTTTTGGCTTTCAGTTTTTGGCTGTTCTGTTGTTTTATCTTCAATTGAAAAAGAAGGATTTAACTGTGTTCTTTTGTCTAAAAGTTCAATAAAAATATCTTCGTTGTGTAGTTGTAGTGTTTCATTGATGTCTTTGTTTATGGGTTCTAACACGCTTATTTTTATTCCTGGTATAAGTTCTAATATTACTTTAGAATAATTCGCTGTCGCCGTGCGACCTGCGGTATCATTGTCAAAAGCAAAGATGATTTCTTCTAATTGTTTGAGTTCTTTTATTGCTTTTAAAATTTCATCATTCAATCCGTTAGTTCCAAAGCAAGCTATAAGCCCCCAACCCCCAAAGGGGGCTTTTTCAAGCGTTGGCAACAAACTTGCACCATCAATAATACTTTCGGTTAAGATTAGTTTTTTAGTATTTACATTGGGATAATTTGGATATAAACCTTGTCTGTTTTTTAAATAAAAATGTTTACTTTCTTTCTCGTTTAATGTGCTTCTAAAGTATAAACTCACTACTTGATCATTTCTGTTTTTTAAAGCAAAAACAATACACCATTTGCCAAAAACGTTGTAAGCTGTTTCTCCTGTTCTGCCTTTGTTTCCTTTGTCAATTAGTAATCCATATTCTAAACATTGATTAATTAAAGTTTTGTCTTTTCTTGCTCCGTGATGGAACTGCCCACCATTGTAACCGACTTCTATTTTTTTATTATCTAAATTTCTATTTTGTAGATATTTTTTGGCTGGTTTACTGTTGCTGATGGCATTTTTAAAATACTGGTACATATTACCCAAAAATTGCTCTCGTGATAAATCTTGCTGATACCTTTCATTTTTGTTGGGTTCTTTATGCCCTAAAATTTCAACCGCTTTGTTAATGGCTTCGTGTTTGGTGCAGTTTTCTTTATGCAGTATAAAATCGATCACATCAATACTTTTGCCGTGTGTTTTGCAATTGGAACTAAAACAGTATGCCGTTTGTGTTTTGTAATACACTTGAAAACTTGGGGTTTTATCTTCGTGAAACGGACAATTTAAACGACTTTGTTTGTCGGTTTTTAAGCCGTAGTAGTGTAATACGTTGGCGATGGTTAATTGCTCTTTGATGTCTTGGATTTCCATTGACTAAAAAATATTTAAAATTATTCTTGACAACTAATTAGGTGCAAAGATACCATTTTAGTTTTATTTTGCAAACTTTTTGAGTTTTGAAGAACTGATTTAGTTTTCATATCTTTGCAATTCAATAGTAAACAAGGTTTTTTAACCCTATAAAGTTTCTTATTATGGATTTTGGAAGTGTAGTTTCTGAACTTAGAAAACAAAAAGGAATATCCCAAACCGACTTAGCTAGTCAATTAGGTATTCATAAAAATGTATTAGGAAGATATGAGAGAAACGAAGTTTATCCCTCTATTGATTTAGCTCGTAAAATTGCTGATATTCTTGATGTGTCTTTAGATTACCTTACTGGAAAAGACGATGTACAAATTGATAAAGATACCAGTAGCCGTATTTTAGAAGTTTCTAAATTTGAAGAAGCTGACCGTAACCATATTTTTTCGGTTATTGATGCCTTTATTGCTAAAAGAAAAATTCAAAGTATTTTATAAAACAAAGAAAAGCCGAGCATCGCTCGGCTTTTATAATATTACGATGGGTCAAACCATTCTTTTCGTTTAGCAACTTCAATTAAATGAGATATTAGTAATTCCTGTCTCTCTGAATATACTTTCTTTTTAAAAAAAGGTTTAAAAAAAACTAATTCTCTCCAACTATAATCAGGATAATTAAAATATTTGTCAATGATAAAGCCTTTATAATTAATTTCAAATTTTTCGAAAAAATTTTCCATTAAATTTTCAGCATCTAAATCAAATATTTTATACTGATCACTTGCAATATTTGAATTCTTTTTTAAAGATTTTATACCAGTATAGGCTATTAAAAAATCTAAAACTTTAGTATCTTTTTCCATATTAATAGATTTAGTTACTTATTAAATAGCCTCCAAATCCGATTCTTCCTGTCCCAATAATTGGAGCATTCCTTCCTAAAAATGTACCCCAAGTGGTACTTCTTCCATATAGAGTTGGTAAAGATTTCACTCCCAAAACATTTATTGATTTAGAACCAATCATTTTTTCGAAATAAACTGAAGATTTTAAAGTATATTTCGAGCCACCTAAAACTGTTCTAACCCCAACAGAAGATTTTAATACTTTAGTGAACCCCATTGCTATTAATTTACCTCCATGATAAATTTCTCCAGCACCTACAAGATTTGTTGTAAAATTTAATGAATCATCATTAATAGCTCCAGTAGCCATTGGAAAACCTTTAACTCCATAGCCTCTAAATCCTCCAAGTTCTCTAAATTCTTCTTGCGATACAGCTCTAAATTGCACAGGTGTAGAATCTATAATGTTACCTTTCTCGTCATACAAATAATCAGTAGTATCTCCACCTTTGTTGTTAACTTGTTTTCCATTTTTATCGTAGCCATTATCATCCCCCAAATGCATCGCGTGATTGAGCCCACTATCATCACTATCCCCATCTGGATTTATTCCAGTAGTTCCTGTTTTGTTTATATTTAGTAACTTTTGTAAATTACTTTCATAACCAGAGCTAATAGGTACGGTTATATCAATTTTTCTTTCATCATTGTTTCTTTCATCTACTGGCTCCATCCCTGTTGGGTCTGTTAGCCTAATCGGATTTCCAAGACAATAGTTATATGGCGAAGCGTGAGGAAACTTCTCCGCTAGTGGGTCAACATTGAGCCAAAGGGAAGTCTTCATATCCAAATACCTCGCCCCATAATAGCTAAGGTTAGTCTCTCTGTCTAGCTCCTTCCCATTAAATAAATAAGGCATAGAAAAACTAGAGCTATGTTCCTCAAAAAGCACCTCTCCAAAAGGGATATACTCTACATGCTGAGATAACTGACCATCCATAGTGCTAATATACGAAGTACTTCCTAAATGATCGCTATGGTAATAAAAAATATCTTTTTCAAATAAGCCGTTGCCTACAAAACCATCGCCTGCGGTTACATCCGCGGGTTTTATAGGATCGCCAAACTGTATGGGTGGTCCTAGTATAAAAACACCTCTCGAAATGGAAATATATTTAAGAAATTTAAACCAAAATGTGGCTTAAGATTTTCGTACCAAATTTTGTTGCTATTCCATTTTTATTAAAGCTACTAAATTGAATAGTTTGTAATAACAACAAAGCCCTCATTTGAGGGCTTTGTTGTTTATAGACTTTGACTTAAAAATACAGTAGATTCCAAATATTATATTTAAGAAGACCCCTAAATAAATTATAAAATACTGTTCTTTTGAAAGACACGGGGGACAATCATTTTTATCCAAGCAAGGTTCGCACAAAGGTTGATAATACCAATACAATAGCAATAAAAATAAATCAATCACTAATAACCTAAAAAAACAATTCCTAATTATTTTCTTTATTTGGTCTGTTAACATCGATTTCATATCTAAATTCTTTACCTGCGTTATTTTTATCTTGTGACCAATTTTCGTATGCTTTCATTGCATCCTGAAGAATTCCATCCACATTTCTCTGCTCCACTTTTCCATTTTTAGAGTCTCCCATTATGTTATTCCCCCAGCCTTTATCTGGTCCATTACCATCAGTATATCTATCATCTAATCCTAATAAATGCCCTACCTCATGAGGTGCTGGATCATCTTGCGCTAAAGTATTGCCATTTCTGCCTTGACTTCTCCATTCTCCTTCATCTCCGCCAGTGACATAAGATCGAGCGACTCCAGCTCCTACTTCAATAAAATTATCGCGATTGTTCGGATTCCAACTTTCAGGTATTATTGCTGGATCATTTTGTGCTTTTCCTTCGTACAATCCAACATTTACTTTAACATTTACTTTAAAAGACTGTTTTCCATCAGAGGTCTTTGCACTATATGTTCCTCCCCATCTTGAGTTTATATCTTTTTGGTATTGTGCCGCTACCGCTTTTGTAGCACCCGCACCATACAATTGTATATTTGATGATATGGTTATTTGTCCTCCTTTTATAACTATGATCCCATCCCTTCCATCAGGATCCATATAAATTATGGGGTTTGCATTGCAAAACAGATATGGACTTTGATTAGGATGCTTCTCGGCTAGTGGGTCAATATTGAGCCAAAGGGAAGTTTTCATATCTAAATATCTCGCTCCGTAATAAGTGAGATTGGTCTCTCTATCCAATTCCTTTCCATTAAATAAATACGGCATAGAAATAGAGGAGGAGTGTTCTTCAAAAAGGACTTCTCCAAAAGGGATATACTCTACATGCTGAGATAACTGACCATTCATAGTACTAATATACGAAGTACTTCCTAAATGATCGCTATGGTAATAAAAAATATCTTTTTCAAATAAGCCGTTGCCTACAAAACCATCGCCTGCGGTTACATCTGCGGGTTTTATAGGATCGCCAAACTGTATGGGTGGTCCTGGTATAAAAATACCTCTCGAAATGGAAATATATTTAAGAAATTTAAACCAAAATGTGGCTTAAGATTTTCGTACCAAATTTTGTTGCTATTCCACTTAAAGATGCCGAGCTTATAAAAGAATTTCAAAAGATTGAAGAACTACCACAAGAAGAAAAAAATACTATCCTTAAAGTGATTTCTGCTTACATACGAGATTTTAAAACTAAACAATCTTATACTTTGTAAAAATAACAAACCCCGAGTGTTGGCTCGGGGTTTGTTTAAGTATAATTATAATTTTATCAATCTACTTTTTCATAAAATTGATTTAAATCTTTAAATAAATTAATTTTAAGGTTGCCTAAAAAAAATTCTCTCTCAAGAGAAGTGTCAAAACTATCCTCTTCTATACCTTGTCCATAGTTTAATACAATCTTTGTGCCTGTAATTGTATAGTAGATTTTATATTTCCCTTTCCCATAATATGAGCTACTAAAATTGTTATTATCTAATAGTTTTAACGTATCTGCTTCATATGGTATATTACTCAAAAAATGCTTCTGTTGGTAATTTCGATTTACATATGTTCCTTTTATTGTATTGATAACATAAAAATTACTATATAAGAATAAAGACAATAGAAATATTATAAAAAATATAATTAACCTTTTTTTTTGCATTTAAATTATTTTTTTGTAGTTAAAAATAAATAAGTTTGAAAAGTATTTGTTTCTCTGTTATTCAAATCAAAACTTTTAGTTCTAAAATTATATTCTAAACTTCCTCTTGGATAGTTATCTACTGGTAAATGATAATAAAAAGATGTTCTTGATTTAGAATCTTGAATAAGATTTAAGACTGTATCTCCTAACTTATAAAAACTTGCATTATAACTTCCCATCATTTGAACTTGCATATTGTTATATGTCCAATAATTATCCCATCCATAATAGAAGTTAGCTTCATAAGCACCTTTGCTTTTTCCTGAATCTAAAAATTTATCTTCTAAATCTCTATATAAATAATTGTCGTGAATAGCTTTATTGGCAGGATGTGACCCCTCAAAAATACTTTTTTCAGGACCATATCCTTCACTCCATTCATTATATATATCATTCCAATCAGTATTCCTATCTCTAATTTCACTATTTGCTAATAGTTCCTTACCATTTTTGATTGTATTCCAATTCCCTTTACGATCAGTCACATAAGTAATTTGATTTCCTGTTTTGTCTTTTTGATCAGAATGATAAAAATCTACTCCGATGCTGTCTCCAACATTAGATGTTTTTTGCCAATTACCATCTTTATCTTTTTCAAATTCTCCATCCAGCATTCCTGTTGGGTCAGTTCTACTAACTGGATTATTTGAACAAAAATGGTACGGTGTCTTGTTTGGTTGAAGTTCCGCTAGCGGGTCAACATTGAGCCAAAGGGAAGTCTTCATATCCAAATACCTCGCTCCGTAATAAGTGAGATTAGTCTCTCTATCCAATTCCTTGCCATTAAACAAATACGGCATAGAAAAACTAGAGCTATGCTCCTCAAACAATACCTCTCCAAAAGCAATATACTCTACATGCTGAGACAACTGGCCATTCATAGAGCTAATATACGAAGTACTCCCCAAATGATCGCTATGGTAATAAAAAATATCTTTTTCAAATAAGCCGTTGCCTACAAAACCATCGCCTGCGGTTACATCTGCGGGTTTTATAGGATCGCCAAACTGTATGGGTGGTCCTGGTACATTGCTTGGGGGATTAAACACGGGTTGTCTAGGCCAGCCTTCGGGTGTTTCTTGGTTTTGGTTAGCGTTTTGCTTGGGCGGGCTTGGGTAAGGCTTTCCTGTAGCGGCTGGACTGGCGTATAGTCCTTGCTGTGTGGGTGGACCTGGTGGCAGCCCTAGGTTGCGTACATAGTCGTCTAACCACTGTTGTTGTTCTGTGCTTAATTGGGCATAGTTTATTCCGCCTGCTGTAATTTTGGTAGGTTGGGCAAAGGTTCCTTGTCCTATTTTGGAGGTTATACGCCCTGCGCCTTCGAAATAATGTTTGGTAAATTTGCCTTTACTTATTACAAAATAGGGGCTTACGTAACCTGTATAATTGTCAAAATGGTTTATGCTGGCGGCTTGTGCGCCGTTTATGCTTACGTTTTGGGTGTCGCCACTGCTTTTTAGTACCCGCTCGCCTGTGTGGTCGTAGGTGTATAGGTGCATACGCCCGTTGTCGTTTATGCCCATTAGGTGGTTTTCTTCGTCCCATGTCATTTTTCTAAAATTGTTAAATTCTAGGTATTGGGTAGGGTTGCCGTTGCCGTCGTATTCGTAGTTACGAGGTTCGGGTTTGCCGTCTTCGGTTATGATACTTGGGGCATTGGGGTGCTGGGTGTTGTTGTACTGATAGTTTAGTTTGTAGCCTTTTTGGGTGTCGTTTACCTGGTGTTGTAGCTCTTTGCTTACTATATTGTGCATATTGTTGTAGCGCATGGCTAGGGTGTAGGTGGCATGGTTGTTCTGGCCGTTGTAGCTGCCTGTGGCGTTTTTTAGTCGGTACAAATCGTCGTACTGGTAGGTTTGTTGGCTACTACCGCCTAGGCTATTGGCTACTACAGGCACGGTGTTTTTTATGCCTAGTACATTGCCCACAAGGTCGTAGGTGTAGGTGTTGTTTATAATGGCACGGTTACCACTGTTTACGTTTAGTTGTTGCAAACGACGTAAGGTGGGGTCGTAGGTGTAATGGGTTTGGGTATCGTTGCCGTATTTTAGGTACTTGCGTTGTTCAAACTCGTCGTAGGCTAGTTGCTTAATATAGAGGTAGGTTTGGTTTTCTTTGGTGCCTTGCATTGTTTGTAAATTTCCTGCACGGTTGTAGGTGTAGGTAAGCACCTCGCCATCAGGATATATCATTTTTTGCAAACGGTTCCAGGTGTCGTACTCGTATTGGGTAATGTAGGTTTGGTTATCGGTAGGGGTTATGCGTAGGGTTTTTATTTCTTTTTCAACCTCGCCTAGTTTACCATAAAAATACTCGGTACCTCCACTGGCATCGGTTACTAGCCACATACGTCCACGGCGTGGGGCATTTTCGGTAGCACTACCATAATAATAGCTTATATTGTTTTGTGGGTATCTAGGGTATTTTATGTGTTCTAATCGGTTGTAATCATATTCATATAGGATACCGCCATCGGGCATGGTTTGTTGTATTTGGCTGGTTACTCTTTTGGTCATATTGCCTGCTAGGTCGTAGGTAATGGTGGTAGTACCTGCATCGGGGTGTATGTACTGGGTGCGTCGGCCTAGCCAGTCGTAAGTGCTTAGGGTAGTTTGTCCCATAGTGTTTATAACAGCGGCAGTTTCGCCAAGGGCGTTGTAGCTAAACTGGGTAAGTAGCTCGTTGCCACCGTCATATTGTATAGTGGCTATATTTTTGCCAGTGGCATCGGTATAGGTTTTTGCCACCTTACCGTGTGGGTCTGTTTGTGTGGTTTGTAAAGCATTTATGCCTTTAAAATTTTCTATGGCAAAAGTGGTGGTGGTGGTGGTACCATCGGGCAGGGTTGTTTTTGTGGCTCTGCCTAGGGCATCGTACTGGGTTTTAGTAGGGTTTACGGTGCTTGCTAGGGTACTAAAACTGTTGTTTAGGGTAGTGGTAAAGGTTGGGTAAAAACTCTCTACCGCTCTACCAAAAGCATCGTACACCACCTTGCCCGATATAATATGACCTTCTTGGTCTGGGGCATCTATACCGCCAAAAAGCGAGGCTGTTTTTTTGACCTGTAAGGTACGCCCAAGCCCATCTATATAGGTATAGGTTTCTATGTCTTTGTTTAGTTCAGGGTCGTAATTTCGGGTTTTGGCATAGGGTACTTCTGCGGTAGGGTAATACTCGTAGGCAATGGTGTAGGGTTTGCCACTGGCTATTTCGTAAGGGCCTTGTATGGTGCTGGTACGTCCTTTGTCGTCAAGGGTGTATAAGGTACTTTGTTCGTTACGATCGGTGGTTTTTATAGGGGTGTTAAAACGGTAGTCGTATTCCGTTTTGTTTGCATACCCAAAATGGTCTTGTATTTGGGTGATGTGGCTGTAGACTTGATCGTCGTAGGTATAGGTAATTTGAGCTCGTTGGTTTTTGTAATTAGGGGCGCCTGTAATTTTTATAATATTGCCATAGGTGTCATATACAATATCGGTTATGGCTACCTTGTCGTTACTAGCATACATTTTAAATTGTGTAACCTCGGCTGTTGCGGGGTTTATTTGGGTAGCTCGTTTTCGTTTTAGTCCATCAATGGTAAATACTTCTATTTGTTTAGGGATGCCATCGTAATAAGGGGATAGGCTGTTGTGGTAGCTTATTTTGGCGGTTACTTTATCTTGTGGTGTGCCGTTGCCTAAATCTGTATATTCTACAATATTACCTTGTGGATCATATTTATTATAGGTGTTTTTGTCTAAAAAGGCGGTGCCTGCTTCGTAGTGTTTTTCTTGGGTATGTATAGGTGCGATAAACACTGATAACAAATCGGCGGCAGGGTTGCTTAACAAGCCCTCGGTAATAGAGGTTTGGTTTTGAGCATTGGTTATACTATAGGTGGTGCTGGTTTCTTGTAGTTTTTTATTGTCTTTATCTAATAATAAAGTGCTTTTTAAGAGGTTTTTACGATAAAAATCGGTATTGTAAAACTCTTGTATTTGGGTGTTATATACGGTATTGTTGGTAGCATTTATTTGTTGTGTAGTAATTTTGGCATAGCCATAAAAATCACGTTCACGGCGGTCGTAATAAGGGTTTTCATAGGTAAAACGGCTAATAAGGTTGTCTACACCATCGCCTGTGTGGCCGTCAAAAAGGTTTACTTCTTTGAGTACCCATTTTGCTCCGTTCGCTTCGTAAGAGCTTGGTTTAAATTCGTAATCAACGGTAAAGCTATTGCCCATAGCGTTAGTTACGTTTTTTAGTTTGTTGGTACGTTTTATGTTAGAAAGACGTACGGTAAGGTTGTCTTCGTTTTCGGATTTTATGTAGTCTAAATTACCATCGCCATTAATATCGTTAAAAGTAGATTCTATTTTGCTTACAGAATTACCAGTACTAGCTCCTGCTTGTATAGCAATCCGAATAGGAATAGGGGTTAAACTAAAATCGAAAGCATAACTAGCATTCATACCATAACTAGTTGATTTGTTTTTACTCATACTAGCGTATTTTGGGTATTGTAATGGGTTAGTATCAAAACCGTTTCCTAGGTTTAGGAAAATGAGGATGTTGTTTTGTGTGTAAATTATTTTATCGGGTAATCCATCGGCATTAATATCAAGAAAGGATTTAGATTGTTCATTAGAAGAGCCATTATAAGAAAATCCTCCAGATATAGAGCCTGATGCAAAATCAAAGCCTAGTCCTGCTCCAAAATCGGATGAATTTCCTTCGTTTATTCCTTTGTCTAGGTTTTTCCAATTGTAATCGGGAAGAAATCGGTATCCTGTATTAAGTAAAACAATTCCGTTATCGTTAATTTGATCTGTTAGTCCATCACCATTGATGTCTGTATGTATTTTTTGGGAGTAATCATTTCCTGTGCCTATATTTCCGCTTATACTGGTGTATTTTCCTGCTTTTTGGGCATCGGAATTTGATTTTTTATCATTAGAACTTTTTTGCACAGTTGTTTTTGCATTAGTTTTTGTATCAGATGAATTGGCACTACCATGACTGTATTTTCCATTGACACTTCCTCCTTTGCTTCCTATAATGGATACGCTAAAATCGCCAATATTATTTTGTAGGTTAGATAAACCTCCTCTAGGGGTTGTAAATTGTACGTTGCCATTGCGTACAAAATCGGGGTAATGGTCTCCATTAAAATCGGTCATAGTTTCTATAACGATAGACTTGCCTTCTGAATAGTTGGCACCTGCACCTAAAGAACCAGCGGATAAGCCGGCAGCATAGGCATTACTTGTGGATTCTGATATGGTAAATAAGGCTCGACTGCCGCCTCCTTGAACAGTAGGTAAGGAAGTGTCTAAGAATTTTTGTAGATCATCTTCGCCTAGACGAGCTGAACTAATGTATTCTTCTTTAATAAAAATAGCATCTTCTGCGCCTAACCATTTGTTTGAAGCGTAATTTCCTCGGGCTTGGATAAAGTATTCTTTGGAGGCTTCAAATTGACCATGAGTTCCTGGGGTAACAGATGTGTTTCCGCTGATGTCTGGCATATTGTTTGGGTCAATATCGTAGGGTTTTTTATCTGATATTATAAGGTTTTTATCAATGGTATTGGCTGCTAGATTTCCGTTAATTAAAAATACGCCCCAATTTCTATTTCTGATTTTTAATTTTTTTTCGACATCATCAAAATTGCCGTAGTAGCTGTTTTCTGAGTTGAAATAATTATATTCTACTAATGTTTTTTTGTTTTTTACTATGACAGAATCTTTTATAACGAGGAATGCGCTAGAATGATTTTGTTGAAAGAGGGTTGAAGTATTTTTGTTATTAAAGTAGTATTCTATTTTAATAGGTTTGTTAGCTACAATACTGTCGTAAGGATATGATAGATCAATTGCTTTTGGTGTGTAAGCTAGGTATCCATCTGTTAATTTGTATCTAATTCTAGCTACTAGTTTTTCTTCTTGTTTGGCTGTTATTAGTATGTCGCTATCAAAACTTTGATTAGGTCTAACTTTATTAAATTGAATTACTCCGCTATAATTATGAAAGGTTGCTTTTCCTTTGGAACTAGGTATAATGTGGTTGAGGATGTATTTGTTATCTACTCGATTATAAATTGTATGTGTAACTTCTAGGGGTTTTGTTTCTTCGTTATCAGAGTGGTCTTTGTATATAATAGAAGGGGTACATATCAAATTTTTCCAATCTATATTTGTTTCAGATTCTATGATTACTCTGAATCCGTCGCCTTTTAGGGCATTTATAAGAGGAATGGTGTTAAAATTGAATGTAATGTTTTCTGATGCTAAAAATTGTTTTGAAAAGACAACTGTTTCGCCAACACTGAATCTATTGGAAATAATTTTTAAAAGGATGTGATCGGAAGTTGTTTTTTTAGAAAAAATACCATCAAATCGTATTGGAGAATCTTTTGGGACCATGATAAGTGTTTGTGAACTTACTAAAAAATCTTTTTTAGGATTGTAAGTTTTTAAACTAAAGCCATTAGGATCCGTATGACTAGGGTCTATGTCTTGATAGTTGATGGTAGGTTCCCAAAGGATGTTATCAAAATTACCATCTTTTATAGAACTAACTCTAAAATAGAGGTGTTCTCCTTTAGTAACAAAAAGATTGTCTTGTTTTTGTTTTGATAAATAATCTGTTGCTCCGATAGTTTCAGACCAAATTAAATTATTGTCTTGTTGAAAATATAATTTTACACCATCGGCTTTATCTGAACCATTATTGTTTTTATAATTTTGTCTATCAGTAGAGGTGTCTTCTAGTAATTTATAGGTATGCGAAATTTGTATAAATCCAGTAGCTGGAGCTTGCCATAGGCGTACGATGTCGTGCAATGGGTTCTTTTTTATTATTTCGGCTTCGGAGTTTTGTGTATTACCTGTTAGTAATAACTCGCCTTCATTAACTATGGGTGAAGGGGTTCCTGTACTGTTTGGTGTAAAGGTAGGGATACCATTTACTAAACGATTGTAATAAACGGTTCCGCCATCGGCAAAATCAGTGAGTCCATCGCCATTAAAATCCATAAAATAACTGGTGGTGGTGCTTTTTGATATTTGTCGATCATATCCTAAATTACCACCCAATTGTCCAAAGCCTAAAATTAGATCGACGCCGTAATTATAGGAATAGTTTCTAGAGAATCCAACATTCCCAATATTAATAACGTGGTATGTGTCTGAAAATTGGTTTATACCTGTTGCCCCAAGGTTTTTTCTGAAATAGACTTTATCTCCTTTGGTGAAAATTTTGTCAGGTAAGTTATCTCCGTCTAAATCTTCTAAGGCAACATAGGTAGAGGTATTGCTCCAGTTGTTTCCTCCTTGTCCGCCTAAAGTATTTTGATTTAAGACTCCAATTCCTGGAATTCCAATTCCTAATCTATAATTAAAACCTCCAGAAATAGAGCGGGAACTTCCTGTAAGAGTGTGAGTTCCTTTAAATTCTTTAAAAGCGGCAAAAGCAGGTGTAATACCATCATTAGGTACGCTCCAGGTTTGTTCTTCGCCAAAAGGGGTGTAGTTGCCACTAGCATCTCGTACATCGTCATAATAATCGAGGGAGTTTTTGTAAAACAGATTTCCTTTTGTATCATATACTTCTATATCTTTTAGCAATGTTTTTTTAAATGCACCTTGTTTATAGGTAAGTCCATAGCTACGAACCATTTGGTCTTTAAATTTGACTTCTATTTTTCGCAATAGTTTATTAGAGGTTTGCTGAAAACCTAATCTTGCTGTTATTTGTACGTCTTCTCTAGTGGGTTCTCCTAAATCTGTATCTTTAATAAAGTGTATGCTGTATGCTCCTTTTTGGTCATTTTTTCCAGTATAATATATATTTTTGATATATAATTCGCCTTCGGATTTTTCGTATTGATAGGCTATCGTATTTCCTTTTAAGTCAATTTGTAAAGTAATTGCCCAATGGCCTATATTGCCATTGGTATCTTGTAAAATAGCGGTGTTATCTATGCCAGCGGGTGTACCGCCATAGTAGGTTGTTGTACCGCTCTTGTCTGTTACTATCCAATAATAGTTGGTAGGGTTATTTCCTTTACGGGTTATTTTTTGGAAAGCACCTTCTTTTCTAGGATAAAACTGTTTATTGGTTTGTCTGTCTGTCCAAGCTTCTCTATGAGCGTTCGGCAAGAGTGCCTCACCTGCTAGGGTATAACTTTCGGTTTCTTTGCTCGCATCGTATCTTGGTGCTCCCCAACGGGTTTCTATGTCTACACTGGGTAGGTTTATTGCCCATCCTAGTCCGGTCCAGCTATGTCCGGCTTCGCTACTGTACTGTAGGGCTAGTGAGGGTTGCATGCCTGCTCTGCCTTTTGGAATTTCGATAGGGAAATTTGTGCTAGTACTTCCGTTTGGATTTGCAGTAGGTGGGGTAATAGGGGTTATGCCTACGGCTGGAGAGGCTGCTTTTAAATCTTTGATACTTGTAGGGGTATAGCCAGAGGTTTCGGGTGATTCGGGTAGTTTTATAATTCCTGCTATAAAATCGGTAAAATGGGTGGTTTTTCCTGTTATTTTAGATTCATGGGCTAGTAATGTGTCTTTAGGAATTTCTTTCCATAGTCTTTTCTTTTCATCAAAAAAGAAAAGATTTATATCTTTTTCTGTGTATCCTTCTGGAATTAATTTTTTGTCGTAAGGAATTGTAAGTTTTCCAGGTTTTTTGAATTGTATTCCGTGGGGTAATAATCTGTAAGCAAAAGAATTTTGAGTTACATTGACCATTGAAGGGTTTAACGGTGCAATATCTTTTGCATGGAGGGCTTCTATGGAAAATAATGTGTTTTTTTTGATTATATCTTTTTCTAGCTGAAAACTAGCATTTGAATTGTTTATAATCCCACCATTAATACCTATTGTGTGCTCTTTTTTTTTGTTTTTATTGTATAAAGGGATGTAATAATCTACAGGGATAAAGTTATTTATAGATATAGGAATTATAGTGTTTGTGTTGTTTTCTTTTTTTATACAGGTTATTTCTTTTTGATTGGTATAGTCTATTTCGGTTTCAAAATGTTGATTAATGGTATTTATTTTTTTGTCATTTATATACAATGTTGTGTTTTCTTCGGGTTGAAATCCGGCAATGTAGAGTTTGTTTCCAAAACGAAATAATTCAAATTTTTGAAGGGTATTTTCGTTTTTGTAGAAGTTTAGTGTAACGTTTTTTATTTTATATTGGTTGTTTTTTATTTCTGGAGCATTAAAAAAAAGTATATTATTCCCTTTTTTTATTACACTATTGCTTATTTGCTCTTTTTGATGTAACCATTGGTTGTTTTTTGAAATAAAGTTTCCACCAGTACTTTGGGCATTATTGATGCTTTTAATAATAGATATTCCATTTTTATAACCATATAAATCGTATTCTAAGAATACTGTTTGATCATTAGTAGGTAATTGGTTTATTTGAATATGAAATAAATTATCAAAGGCATCATCTATAATTTGACTTGAATTAAGACCTATAACTCCTTCTTTGATATCGGCTTTATGTATTAATACCTTAGATGAGATGGTATTTGAAAATGTTTTTTTATTTGCTATTAAGTTAACTTTTGCAGGTTTATTTATTATTGTTTTCTTTATGTGATTATAATTTGCAGCGAAAACTATGCCAGCAATTAATAGAAAAAATAAGTATATTTTCTTGCTCATTCTAGTAATAGTTTATTTTATTATTATTTTTATTGATTTTTCTTCTTCTGATGTACTTATTTTTGCTATATAAACGCCACTTGTAGGAATATGACCGTTATATATATATTGGGTTTTTCCAGACCATTTTTCTGTTGTTATTAGAGCTCCAGCTGAGTTGTATATATATAGTGTTGCGTTTGTAATAGTGTTGAAATTTCCAAAAATTTTAAAATGTCCATCTTCACTAGGATTGGGTAATGCTATTATTTGATTGTTTTTACTATTGTTTTTCTCCTCTACTCGAAAGTTAGTAACTGTTTCGCAGTCATTTTCATGTTTTGTAATTAATTGATAATCGCCTGGATTTGTTAGCATTATGGTGTTGTCATTAGTAATCAATTCTTTATTTAAAAACCATTGAAATTGATAGTCTCCTTCTGGTAAATAATCGTTTGCATTTATGACTATTGGAGTGTCATTTAGGGTAAATGTTTCTTGTAGTTTAGGACTTGTTATATCTTGATCTGAAATAAATATTTTTTGTTCATAAATGGTTCCACTAGCATCAACAACTATATAATTATATTTTCCAGAATGTACTGCGATGTTTGAAGTATTGTTGTCATGAATCCATTTTTTAACAACATTTTTAGTATCATGGTTAATTAAAGTTATAGTATAAGGAGCTTTACCTCCAATAATTGTATATTTTAAAAACCCATCAGATATTCCGCATTTAGGTTGAGTAATTTTTACTCTAGCAAACATATCTGGTGCCATTTGAAATGTATAAACGATTTTTTTGTTTTTTTTACCATCCCAATTATAATTATTTAGGGTTGTAGTTCCGTCTGAGGTTTCTTCTAATTTTTTATATATTATTTCGTCAGAATCCCATTTTGCTTTTCCTGTTGGATCTATTACTAACCAGGGTTTTGTATCGGGTTGTTTTAAGTCTGTTATTTTTTTTAAATTAAATTGCCACTTTATCTTATGACTATCAATAGTAGAATCAATACACATAAGCCATTTTCTTTCTAGTAATTTAGGTAATCCTTCTTCTTGTTTAAATTTTAATGGTTTGGCATTATCACTCCAAAACAAAAAGCTATTATCAGGAACACTTTCTTTAATAGAACTTAAATCTATAGTTGTTAACTCATCTTCAATATTACGACTTTTACTTTGGTAGAGTTGTGATGTTTCATCTTTACCTATAGCGGTTACATGATTTAAATAGTGTTTGTTTTCAAGAGCGTTCCAAATGATTTTTCCTTTGCTATCCGTGTAATTTTGTAGTTCTTTTTGAGATAAAGAAATACCATATTTTATAGCTAAATAACTTGCTATTTTATTGGTTTCTTTGTTGTTAAGGAATCTATCATACATGATAATTTCACTAATATATCCTTTCAAAAAACGGGCGGGTATTGATAAGTTATGTTTTATTTTACCTATAGAGATTTGGTATTTATTATTATCGCTTAGGTTTGATTTTGTATGTTGATAAAAATGAATAGCTGAAGAATATTCTGACTTGTTTTTTAATGAATTGTATTTGAAATTAGAAAGATTGGCCAGTCTTTCTGTGGTTGTTAAAGTAATGTTTTTTGATTGATCAGAGATGTTCCATAATACTTGTTCGGTCAAACTGTCCTTTACTTTATAAACTAAAAAAATAGTTTGATAATTTATTTTTGGTATGTTAAAGGTTAGTGTATCTTGGCTTGCATCAAAAAATATGCTGGGATGATTATTTATTAGAACTCCTTCAGTCTTTTTTAATAATATAGTGTTAGGGGCTAATTGATTTTTTAAAATAAACTGATTTTTATTTTTATCTGCTGTTATCCAAATATAAGGATTTTTTACTTGTGCTGGACATTTTTGAGCAAAGCATTTTATAGATATTATAAGGATAAAAAAGGGTATATATAGTTTCATGCGTGTAGTTTATTTGTTGTTTATAATACATAATAAATACCTTTACCTCAATGCTGTATAGGATTGCCTATTTTTTGTTTTTTATATTATTAGAATGTTAAATAATGATTTTAATAATTTTATGAGAAGAGACAATAGAACTAGAAATTGTTTGAATCATCAAAATCAAATTTGTATCCTATGTGTAATGAAAAAGCGTTGGTTTTATTATTATTATCTATAAATCGGTGCCCATTTTCTTTAGTTTCTAGAGCATCCGTTAAACCTAAATGATAACGAAAACCAAGAACTAATTTGTTTTGAAATTCATAACCAATGCCAAAAATACCTTGAAAATAGTCGGCTCCTTCAAGAGATTCTTTTAATGTTTTTTGTACAATAGGATCTGGAGTAAAGGAGACTCCGTACTTTTGTTCCATTTCAGCTCCATTAGAAGTGTAACTAATATTATTTCTGTTAAGATTTAGAGCAACATTAGGGCCTATGCCTAAATACAACCCTTCATGAATGTAATATTTGAATAAGAATCCTAAATTTAAATTGTGATAGTCAAATTTTATTTGATAATTTAATCCTTTGTTGTCGTTGTAATTAAAATCAGTAGCTTGGCGACTGTAAAATATTTCAGGTTGAAAACTTATGTTTGCTCGAGGGTATTTCCAATTTAAGAAAACACCAGCTAGAGCCCCAAATTTATCTTTTTCAGTCGTGGAAAAATTGGTGTAAATGTTAGGAGGAATTATTGTGTTTTGTATATTATTCATTTTTGAATATACAGCACCTGCGTAAAAGCCGTAACTAATTTCTTTTCCAATTTGACTATGAGTAACTATTGTAAAAAATAAAAGAAATACAATTTTTTTCATGTTGTTGATTTTTTTATGTTACCAATTATGTAAACTATAACCTATAGAAAGACCTATAACAGAACTTCTATTGTAATTTTCTATAAATTGAAATGATGCCGTTTTGTTTTTTATAACATCACCTAGTCCTAAATAATATCTACCTTCAATATGTAAATCATACGGTAATTCATATCCTAGAGAAAAAGACAAGCTAAAGTCATCACTACCTACTAATGCGTCTCTATAAAATTGTCGTTTCGTAGTATCATACCTTCCATCGTATTCATTAGAAGTGTAATTTATATTGCTAGGATTTATGTTTTTAGAATAAAAAACCCCTGTTCCTACATTAAAACCTTTGTAAGGATATACTTTGTAAATAGCCCCAATGGTTATAAAAGAATAATCAAAACTTAAAGTATAATTTTTTCCCAAAGTATTGTTGAATATTAATTTATCTCCTGAATTTCTGTAAAGAATTTCACCTTGTAAGGCTACTCTTGTATTAGGTAATTTAGCATTCACAAAGAAACCACCTTCTACTCCGTAACTTCCTTTAGAATCTAGACTAAAATGAGTTAAAGAATTGTCTCTGCCTACAATCATTTCGGGGAGATTACTAAAAGATGAATGTACTGCACCTATTTTTAATCCGTATGTAAAAGATTCAGTGTGCTGTGAATAAAATTTATTAAAAGAAAGAAAGATTGTGAGAAATATGATTTTTTTCATTGTTTTAAAAAAAATAAGAAAATTCTATAAAAATATAGCTTTGTCTGGTTTATTTATTAAATAATTGTTTTGTCTGTTTTAAAAAATAAAATATTAAAATAATCCTTATCTAATTATTGTGTATTTCGTCCTGAAAAAGTTTGTTTATGTTGATAATTGAAATAAAAGGATTTGTTAAAAGTTTGTAAATTTATTGAAAAATTGGTATAAACTGTATAAATCTAAAGAGAATTATACAGTTTATTAAGATATTAGAAAGGCTGTTTTCGGAAAAGAAGTAATTATTCTTGAATAAGCAATGGTTGAGTTGTTGACTTTTGGAATTAAATAATATCCAAAATTCGCTCAAGAGCCATTCCTCTAGATCCTTTTATTAAGATCGTGGTGTTGTTTATTTCGTTAGGTTTATTTTTAATAAAATCTTCAAATGATGTGTAATAATAGATGTGTTCTTTTTCTATTTTTGAAGAGTAAAAATTTTTGCCTATAAAATAGAATTGAACATTTGTTGTATCAATGATACTTTCTATTATTTTTTTATGTTCCTCTAGGCTTTCGTTGCCAAGTTCGAACATATCGCCTAAAAAGGCAATTTTGGATCCGTCTAGTTGTTGGAAATTGCCCAGAGCGGCAGCCATACTACTAGGGTTAGCATTGTAAGCATCTAAAATTATTTTGTTGTTTCCTTTTTCTATTAATTGGGAACGATTATTGTTTGGGATGTAATTTTCAATAGCGTCTTTAATTTCGGTGTCAGCAACGTTGAAATATTTTCCGATGGTGATAGCTGCATTAATATTATTGGCATTATAAATGCCGATAAGGTGCGAATTTATGTTTATGTTGTTATAGTTTATGGTTACTAAAGGATTAGCAGTGCATTCAGAGATATAAACATTTGGTTTGTGATCTGGGTTCGTACTAAAGCTATATCTATTGGCTGAGGCTGTTTTGCTGAGTTGAATAGGGTCGTCAGAATTAATAAAAATGGTTTTGTGATTATGGATAAGGTAATCGTACATTTCACTTTTTCCTTTGATAACTCCTTCAATACCTCCAAAACCTTCTAAATGAGCTTTTCCAAAATTAGTGATATAACCAAAATCGGGCTCGGTTATAGAACATAATAACTCGATTTCTTTTTGATGATTTGCGCCCATTTCAACAATAGCAATATCTGTATCTTCTTTGATAGAAAGTAAGGTTAGCGGGACACCAATGTGGTTGTTTAGGTTGCCTATGGTGGCTATTGTTTTATATTTTTTAGAAAGTACCACGTTTATTAATTCCTTAGTGGTTGTTTTTCCGTTGCTGCCAGTGAGTGCAATGATAGGAAGTCCTAGTTGATTACGATGGTAGTGGGCAAGTTCTTGTAATGTTTCTAAAACATTTTTGACAAGAAACATTTTATTTTCATCAGTCAAGTATTTTTTTTCATCAATAACGGCGAAGAGTGCGCCTTTATTTAATGCTTCTTGTGCAAATTCGTTAGCATTAAAATGCTCTCCTTTTAATGCAAAAAAGAAGCTGTTTGGGGTTATTTTTCTTGTGTCCGTTGTTACGGTGTCACATTGTAAAAAACATTGGTATAATTCTTCTATTTTCATAATGCTAAATTACTAAAAAAATAAAATCCCGCAAAAGCGGGATCTTATCTTAAACGGAAAGTATGTTATTTTTTATTTCTTGGTGTTTTTTTAAAGTCTGATTTAGGACCTACGCGAGACATAGCACATCTAAATCCGATAAAATCGGTAGCTAGGTCTTGGTTTAAATATCTTCTTGAAGCAGGATCTAACCAATAAGCTCTGTCTTTCCAAGAACCTCCTTTGTAAACTCTTACATTGTCTCCTACTAGTGTAGTTCTTTTGTCTGATTTGTCAAATTTTCTACTAATATTTCCAGTACTATCAGGGGATACTTTATGAAGAGGAGAGTTGTACATTCTTTTTTTGTCTTTTAAGTCTTCTCCTGAGTCATCATTTAGGTTATAGAAACGAGAAGATTGCTTATCTCCATCTTTAAAACCAATGTTGTTACTTCTTGAGAAGTTTTGTCTCAAATATGTTTCGTTTTCATCAACTGGGACTTGTGCAATTTCTCCTGGTTTACTTACAGCGATTACTTTACCATTACTTAATGTATCGTATTTTATCGTTTCAGAAGTTATAAAAACAATTTTACCTTCTTTGTCTATCTTGTTTTTTGTATAGACGTTCCCTCTAAAGTAGTTGAAATCGTTTGCTTCATCATCAACGATAGGGCGATAAACGTCTTGTACCCACTCAGCTACGTTACCTGCCATGTCGTAAAGACCAAAATCATTAGGTTTGTATGATTTTACAGGTGCTGTTATATCTGCATTGTCATCTGACCAGCCTGCAATTCCTCCATAATCTCCTTTTCCTTGTTTGAAATTAGCCAATTGATCTCCTCGTGTTACTCTATTTCCAGAGCGAGTATATTGTCCTTTCCAAGGATATTTTTTCTGACCTCTATAAGTATTGTATTCACGAGTTCCTACATCTGAGGCTGCTGCATATTCCCACTCAGCTTCTGTAGGAAGTCTGTATTCAGGTAATAATAAACCTGAGGTTTTTTGAGCATACACGTTTTTAGGACCATCGCTACTAGCAGTTGCATCAGTATTTGTTGTAGAGCCTTTTTGACTTTTTTTGGCACTAGATCTACCGCGTTGTTTTTGAAGGATGATTTCTTCATTTCCTCCAAACGAAGTGGAAGGAGATACTAAATATGCTTCAGTGTCAAAGCTATTGTTTGCATCAACGTCTACTAGTTTTGCTCCTTTTTTCATATAACCTTCTCTTTCTAAAAGAGATTCATTTACACGATTTGTTCTCCACTTTGCAAAATCAGTAGCTTGTAACCAATTTACGCCAACTACAGGGTATTGAGAATAAGCAGGGTGGCGTAAATAATTATTTGTCATGGTTTCGTTATAACCCAAACGATTTCTCCATACTAAAGTGTCTGGTAAGGCACCATTATATATATGTTTGTAATTTTCTTCTGTTGGAGGGAAAACTCTCTTGATCCAATCTAAATACTCCATATACATTATGTTCGTTACTTCGGTTTCATCCATGTAAAAAGATTGAACATGTTGCTGAGATGGAGTGTTATTCCAATCGTGCATAACGTCATCTTGAATTTTTCCCATCGTAAACGTTCCTCCCTCAACTAAAACTAGACCAGGACCTGTTTCTTGTTTTGTGAAATTCGAATTGTACTGGAAACCTCCATTAGGATCATTAATTTTCCAGCCTGTTGCAGCTGAAGTGTCTTTAGTACTAGACTTTTTACTACAACTGGTAGTAAAACTTAAAAGCACTATAGCAGATAAAAGTGCTCTTACTGTCATCGTTTTGTTTACTTTCATACTTTCAGTAGGTAATTATTTAAAGTGATGCAATATAATAATTAACGATTAATTAGCAATAATACTTCTCAAATTATTTTTCAGCATAAAAACATCCTATAAATATTATATATCATTAACGCTTAAAAAT
This sequence comes from Flavobacterium sp. TN-1, assembly GCF_052828645.1. Classification (NCBI taxonomy): domain Bacteria; kingdom Pseudomonadati; phylum Bacteroidota; class Flavobacteriia; order Flavobacteriales; family Flavobacteriaceae; genus Flavobacterium; species Flavobacterium sp. TN-1. Next base: position 182,537 of record NZ_CM128253.1, on the reverse strand, counting down.
ATGGTTTATTGTGTATTTAAGTTTATTTTTACCGATAATATGATGAGATAATTTGCGTTTATTTGTTTATGAGATGGTTTTTATTTTTTTTTAGTTTTTTGTATTCTGTTTGTTTAAATGCTCAGTGGTCAGGAAATATTGAGCTGAGGTGGACAACAAAACCTTTGAAATACGATGAAACAAGAGTTGTGATGATTCCTAATTTTCAACCAGAGTCTTTGGTATTCAGTTTTGAAAATAATAGTTTGTTGTTTTCACAAAAGATTGCTGAAAATGTCTTTTCAGAGGAAGGTTCTTTAAAATGTTATAATCTAATAACAGAAGAGATAGAGGAGTCTTTGTTAGGTGTTTTAGATTTAAAAAGAATTAATAACGTTGTAGATTTTAAGTTAAAAAATATAACCTTCAGAGATGAAAATTCAGTTGTTTTGAGTTTTAACCCAATATATAAGGAGGGAAATGTTTATAAAAGAATCGTTTCTTTTAATTATTCCTTTGGTGAAATGAGATCTCAAAAAATGTTAGCAAGGTCTCGTGCTTCTGTTTTGCAAAATTCAGTGTTACGAAATGGAAAATGGAAAAAGTTTTATGTTGGTAAATCAGGAGTCTATAAAATAACCAAAGCTTTTTTGTCTCAATTAGGTGTTGATGTTAATGTGGATCCTCGAACACTGAAAATTTATGGTAATGGAGGGGCTATGATTCCTTTGTTGAATTCTGAAAATCCTTATTTAGATTTACAAGAAAATGCAATTCAAGTGGTAGGGGAAGAAGATGGTATTTTTGATGATTCTGATTATATTTTATTCTACGGTTTGGGTATGGATAAGTGGAGTGAGGAAAATATGACTCATAATAATTTGTATGCTGATAAGTCCTATTATTATATAACCACTGAAGGAGATAAAGGAAAAAGAATACAAACAAAGGTTCAACCTATTGGTTCAGCTCATGTTTTTTTTGATAAATATGATTTTTATGTATACCATGAAATTGATAAATATAATATTGGTGAGTTTGGGAGACGTTGGTTTGGTGAAGAATTACATTTAAAATCTAATTATACTTTTGATTTTTTAGTGCCTAATATTGCGCTGGGTGATGATGTTGAAATTAAATTTAGTTCTGTAGCAACGAGTTCTAAGCCCTCAAGTATAAATGTAGTTGTTAATGGAATAGATAGAGGAAGAACTAATTTTTTTGGAATTTCAGATTTGAGTACAGTGAAAGGTCAGGAAGGCTTTTTTGTTTCTAGATATAAGGAAAATACCTCGAATACCCTATCTATTAGTTTGTCATATAATAATAATGGAGTTCCTTCAGCAAAAGCTTATTTAGATTTTTTAAGTGTTACAGCAAAATCAAACCTTATAGGTTATGGGAAACAGTTTGGATTTAGAATTAATCAAATTGAAAATAATCCATTAATTGCTCAATATAATCTTAAAAATGTGGGGCAGATTAGAGAAATTTGGGAGGTAACTGATTTTGATTCGGTTTCTAAAATAAATAAAGGAACTGAAAATGATTTTTCTTTTTTAAGTTTTATAGATGATAAAGTACATGAATATGTAGTAGTAGAACCTAATGATTATTACAGTCCTATATCTGATGAAATGTCTAGTGTGGTTAACCAAGATTTAAAAGGGACTATTTTTTTAGATGAGAATAACGAAGTACAACCTATTGATTATTTAATTGTAACTCCTAAAATTTTAAAATCTCAGGCTGATAGATTAGCTAATTTTCATAAAAACTATTCAAAGTTAAATGTTAAAGTAGTTGCTTTAGATGCTATTTATAATGAATTTTCGGCAGGTAAACAGGATATAGGAGCTATACGAAATCTAGTAAGATATTTATATGAAGTGGCACCAAAAGGAAAAAAAATAAGTTATCTATGCCTTTTTGGAGATGCCTCTTTTGATTATAAAGATCGTATTAAAAATAATACAAATTTGGTTCCTAATTTACAATCACTAGGAAGTTTTACCCTATCGGACTCCTTTGTATCAGATGAATTTTTTGGAATGCTAGATCCAAATGAAGGACGTATGACAGGAACAGAAGGTTGTGATATAGCCGTAGGAAGAATTTTAGCAAAAGATGTTTTGCAAGCTCAACAAATGGTAGATAAAATTATTCAATATCATGACAAAAAATCAATGGGAAAATGGCGAAATAATTTAGTGTTTTTGTCAGATGATGTAGATAAAGATTCAGACGCTACCTTGCAGGTTAATTTGAATAATATGGCAGATGCAATAGTGTTAAATCGTCCTTCCTTTAATGCAAAAAAAATTTTCACAGATGCTTATGAGCAAATTATTACCTCAGGAGGACAAAAATATCCTAAAGCGAAAGAAGAGTTTTTAAATTCTTTTTCACAAGGAGCATTAGCCATGATATATATAGGTCATGGAGGCGAAAGTGGTTTGGCAAGTGAACGTTTATTTGAATTAGCAGATATAAAATCATTAACAAACCCATATAAATTTCCTCTTTTTATGACAGTAACTTGTGAGTTTACTCGTTATGATAATCCTTTGAGAGACACAGGAGGAGAGGTTGCTTTTCAAAATCCATACGGAGGACCAGTTGCACTAATTTCGACTTCAAGATTGATTTATCAATTCATAGGAGAACAATATAATTTGTTAATTGCACCTTATTTGTTTGGGTACTCAAATAAAGGAAAAGTATCAATCGCTGAAGCAGTACGTTTAGCTAAAAGAGAGGCACTAAATGTTGGAAATCATGTGATTTCATTTATTGGAGATCCTGCAATGAAACTAGCTATACCTGATCCTAAAGCAATAATAACTCATGTAAATGATGAACCTATAGCGGATTATAAAGGGTCTTTGTCTGCATTGTCAAAGGTGAAAATTTCAGGCGAAATTCAAAGTGAAAAAGGACAATTAGAAAATGATTATGAAGGTGAACTATTTGTAAGTATTTTTGATAAGTTTGTGGATAAAACCACTTTGGCAAATGATGGAATATTACCCAAACTATCTTTTAAATCTATTGGCGAAACCATTTTTAGAGGAAACGCAAATGTAAAAGAAGGTAAATTTCAATTTAATTTTGTAGTCCCTAAAGATATCTCAATTCCAATTGGAAATGGTAAAGTAAGTTTTTATGTTGCCGAAAATGCAGGTATAAAAGATAGAACAGGAAATGATTTAAATATTAAAATAGGAGGTGTAAATCAAAATGCCCAACAAGATAATAGTCCGCCTAAAATGGAATTATATATTAATGATAAGACTTTTGTCGCGGGAAGTATTGTAAATCAAACCCCCATTTTAATTATAGAACTACAAGATGAAAATGGAATCAATACAGCAGGAGGAATTGGTCATGATATAGTAGCTTATTTGGACGGAGATGAGACAAAACCTATTATTTTAAATGATTTTTATAATTCAACTAAAGATGATTTTACCAAAGGCGTAGTAAATTATCAATTTGCAAAATTATCGTCAGGAACTCATACATTAACAGTTAAAGCTTGGGATGTCTATAATAACGTGGTGAGTGCAGATTTGAAATTTGTTGTAATATATGATTCAGAGTTAGTGTTAACAAATGTATTGAATTATCCTAATCCGTTCGTTAATCATACAGAGTTTTGGTTTACTCATAATAAACCCTTTGAGCCTTTGGAAGTTCAAATTCAAGTTATGACAATAACAGGTAAGATTGTTTGGACTAAAAATCAAACCATTTCTACAACAGGTTTTTTGTCAAGAGATTTAAAATGGGATGGAAGAGATGATTTTGGAGATAAAATAGCCAAAGGAGTTTATTTGTATAAGTTGACAGTGAAGTCGATTTTGTCAAATAAAAAAGCGGAAAAAATTGAAAAATTAGTGATTCTTTGATAAAAGAAATTATATTTGTAAACATTTTATTTAATCCAATGAAGAAAATTAGTTTAGTATTAATCGGGATTTTTACTGGAGTGAGTGCCTTTGCTCAATTTCAGAATGATAATAGAGTTATAACTACGGCGGTACCCTTTTTGCAAATAGCAGCTGATGCAAGAGCTGCCTCTATGGGAGATATGGGAGTAGCAACTTCGCCTGATGCTTTCTCACAACAGTACAATCCTGCTAAGTATGCTTTTTCTTTAAAAAAGCATGGTGTTTCAGTAAGTTATACACCTTATTTAACCGAATTAGTAAATGATATGTCATTAGGACAGCTTACTTATTTTAATAGATTTAACGAGAGAAGTGCTTTTGGAGTTGGATTTCGATATTTCGGTTTAGGTGAAATTGAATTAAGAAATGAAACAGGAGTTCAAACAGGTAATGTAAACCCTAATGAATTGGCATTAGATGGGTCTTATTCTTTGCAATTAAGTGATAAATTTTCAATGGGTATCGCAGGACGATATATACGTTCTAATTTAAGAATACCAACTAGTACAAATGACGCTAAATCTGCTCAAACATTTGCAGTAGATGTAGCAGGTTATTATGAATCATCTGAAATAGCGTACAGTAACTTCAACGGTAGATGGAGAGGCGGTTTTAATCTTCAAAACATGGGACCTAAAATCTCGTACGATTCAGATGTAGAACGTAGTTCAAACTTCTTGCCAGCTAATTTACGTTTAGGAGGAGGATTTGATTTTATTTTTGATGATTATAATAAGTTATCTACTACTTTAGAATTTAATAAATTATTAGTGCCAACTCCTAAGACAGCTATAGATAGCAATGGAAATGGTGTTTTAGATCCTTCAGAGCAAAAAGATTATCGTGACGCTGTTAATCAATATAATAGTACAGGCTGGGTAGCAGGTATGTTTAAATCCTTTGGAGATGCTCCAGGAGGTTTTAGTGAGGAGTTAAAAGAAACCACTTGGGCAGCAGGATTAGAATATTGGTATCAAGATTCATTTGCTTTTAGAGGAGGATATTTTAATGAAAGTGCTGTAAAAGGAGCTAGAAAATTTGCAACTATAGGTGCAGGGTTTAAATATTCATCTCTAAAAGTAGACGTATCGTATTTATTCTCAATGTCTAAAGTTAAAAATCCACTAGAAAATACATTGCGTTTTTCATTGACTATTAATTTTGGTGATGATTACAAACAATATTAAAAAAATAAATTATTAATTATAAATCCAAATTTCAGTAAAATGAAATTTGGATTTTTTTTCCCCTTAACCTTTATGATGAGAGAAATTAAAATTGATACAAAACTGAGTGTTTATGATTCAGTGGTTGAGTTATCGGAGGAAGTGAAGACATTAATGCAAAAAGCCATTGAAGCTCGAATGCAGGCGTATGCCCCTTATTCTAAATTTAATGTTGGAGCAGCTCTTTTGTTAGATAATGGGCAAATTGTGACAGGTTCTAATCAAGAAAATGCAGCTTATCCTTCTGGTTTATGTGCAGAAAGAGTAGCTATTTTTTATACAGGAGCTCAATATCCAAACGCCAAAATTTTAAAAATGGCAATTACTGCAGGTTCTACTTTGTCAGTTACAGATAAGCCTATTCCTCCTTGTGGATCTTGTAGACAATCTATTTTTGAATACGAGTATAAACAAGAACAACCTATTGAAATTTATTTTATGGGAGAAACAGGAGAAGTGTATAAATCAGATTCTATACAAAATCTTTTACCACTTACTTTTGATAAAAAGTTTTTATGATTTAAAAATTACCTATTAAATTTTACTACTTACTAGGAAAGTTATACTTTTGCAGAGCATTAATTTAGGGAGATTCCCTATTTGTGTATTAATTAGATAAAAAAAATGCTTTAGTTTTTTAACTCATTAAATAATATTATGTGTAATAAGTAAAGCAAATAGAAGCTAGATATGAAACCAATTACAAAAGAAGTCTACCTTAAGTGGTACGAAGACATGCAGTTCTGGAGAAAGTTTGAAGATAAACTTGCTGCCTTGTATATTCAACAAAAAGTTAGAGGATTTTTGCATTTATATAACGGACAAGAAGCGGTATTAGCAGGTGCTTTACACGCTATGGACTTGTCCAAAGATAAAATGATTACAGCATATCGTAATCACGTACAACCAATAGGTATGGGTACAGATCCTCGAAAAGTAATGGCCGAATTGTTAGGGAAAGTAACAGGTACGTCTAAAGGTATGGGAGGATCTATGCACATCTTTGATAAAGAACATGGTTTTTATGGAGGTCATGGTATCGTAGGAGCTCAAATTCCTGTGGGTGCAGGTATTGCTTTTGCAGATAAATATTTTGGTCGTGATGGTGTTACATTAACCTATTTTGGTGATGGAGCTGCACGTCAAGGGTCTTTACATGAAGCTTTTAATATGGCAATGAATTGGAAATTACCAGTAGTTTTTATCGTTGAAAACAATGGATATGCCATGGGAACTTCTGTAGAAAGAACCGCTAACCATACTGATATCTGGAAATTAGGTTTAGGATATGAAATGCCATGTGGACCTGTAGATGGAATGAATCCAGTAAAAGTAGCAGAAGCTATGCACGAGGCTATTGATAGAGCACGTCGTGGTGATGGACCTACATTTCTAGAAATGAAAACATATCGCTATAGAGGACATTCAATGTCAGATGCACAATTATACAGAACAAAAGAAGAGGTAGAAGAATACAAAAAAATAGATCCAATTATCCAAGTTTTAGATATAATTAAAGCCGAAGGGTATGCTACAGATGCGGAAATTGAAGTAATAGATCAACGTGTAGTAGACTTAGTAGCTGAGTGCGAGAAATTTGCCGAGGAATCACCATTCCCTACTATAGAACAATTATACGACGTTGTATACGAACAAGAAAATTATCCATTTTTACCTCATAAATTATAAAAGATTATGGCAATAGTAGTTACCATGCCTCGTTTGAGCGATACCATGACCGAAGGGACTGTAGCAACATGGCTTAAAAAAGTGGGAGATAAAATTAAAGAAGGAGATATATTGGCTGAAATAGAAACGGATAAAGCCACTATGGAATTTGAATCTTTTAATTCAGGAGTATTATTACATATAGGAATTGAAGCAGGTCAAACAGCCCCAGTAGATTCATTATTAGCAATCATTGGCCAAGAAGGCGAAGATATTTCAGCATTATTAAATGGAAATACTTCTAAAAAAGAAGAACCAATTGGAGAAACCAATATAGAAATGTCTACAACAAATGCTATTCCTTCTTTTGAAATACCAGCAGGAGTAAAAGTAGTTACTATGCCTCGTTTGAGTGATACCATGACAACAGGTACTGTTGCAAGTTGGTTAAAAAACATAGGAGATACTATAAAAGAAGGCGATATTTTAGCTGAAATTGAAACAGATAAAGCAACCATGGAATTTGAATCATTTAATTCAGGTACTTTATTATACATAGGCGTTCAAACAGGCGATTCAGCTCCTGTAGATAGTATTTTAGCAATTTTAGGACCAGCTGGTACAGATGTTGCAGCTATTTTAGCTAATTTTTCAACTGAAGGAGCTGTTGCACCTAAGACAGAAATAATACAAGAGTCAAAAGAAGAAGCCGTATCAGCTCCTCAAAAAGAAGCATCAAACAATACAGGGAGAATTTTTGCCTCTCCATTAGCTAAAAAAATAGCACAAGAAAAAGGAATTAATTTAGCTTCTGTAAAAGGAACAGGGGAAAATGGACGTATAACAAAAGCAGATGTTGAAGCATACAATTCATCAGCAGTTCAGGTAAACCTACCAAGCATTTCTGCAACAGATACAGTAGCTGAAGCAGTAACAACAGTAGCAGCAGTAAAACCTTTCATACCAGCAGGTGAGGTATATCAAGAAGAAGTGAAAAACTCACAAATGCGTAAAGTAATTGCAAAACGCTTATCAGAATCTAAATTTACAGCACCTCATTATTATCTAACAATTGAGTTAGATATGGATAATGCAATGACATCTAGATCCATGATTAATAATTTGCCAAATACAAAGGTATCTTTTAATGATATGGTGATAAAAGCTTCTGCTATGGCATTAAAAAAACATCCACAAGTAAATTCACAATGGAAAGAAGAGGCTATGATCTTAAACCATCATGTGAATATTGGTGTTGCAGTTGCAGTAGAAGATGGTTTAGTAGTACCAGTATTAAAATTTGCGGATCAAATGACTTTATCCCAAATAGGAGCCTCAGTAAAAGATATGGCAGGAAGAGCCAAAATTAAAAAGATACAACCTAACGAAATGGAAGGAAGTACTTTTACCATATCTAATTTAGGAATGTTTGGAATCCAATCTTTTACCTCTATCATTAATCAACCTAATTCAGCTATTTTGTCAGTTGGAACCATTGTTGAAAAACCAGTTGTTAAAAACGGACAAATTGTAGTAGGTAACACAATGACGGTTACTTTAGCATGTGATCATAGAACAGTAGATGGAGCCACAGGAGCACAGTTTTTACAAACTTTTAAAGCTTATATGGAAAACCCAGTAACGATGTTAGCGTAAAAAAATAAATCAAGAATTATTAAATCCCGAAAGTTGAAAAACATTCGGGATTTTTTTATTTTGTAGCTTGAAATTACAACAAACAATATATTATACAGAAACTTATCGTAAACAACATCCATATAGATGATTAAAAAAATAAAAATATTAATTATAGGCTTGATTTTGATATTATTTCAAAATTGTCAATCAGTGCATCAAGCAAATCAACACATAGAAACTCCTGTAGCAATAAAAAAACTACATAAAGATATAGATTTTGTAGAGAGAAAATTATTTAAACTACATCCCTCTTTAGAGTTATATATTAACAAAAAAGATTTAAAATTTAAATTTGATAGTCTAAAGAAAAGCATTAAAAATCCTTTAAAACCAAATGAATTTTATTTTGGAATTAGTAGGGTAGTGGCAAGTGTTAGGCAAGGGCATACTATTATACAGCCCTTATATAAACAATTTTCTAGAAATAAATTGAAAGAATTGAAAAAAAAAGGAATCTATCCTTTGTCTTTATTTAGTTTCTCTTACATCAATGATGAGTTAATTGTTACACAAAATTACTCTAAAGATATCACGATAAAACCAGGAACCGTTATAAAAAATATACAAGGAATAACCCCTCAATATTTATTCGATAAATACAAAGGAACAGAAGCTTCAGATGGGTATAATCAAACATATTATAATCGAGCCTTTGCCAATAAAATTGTTAATTACATTAAATTAGAAAAGGAAAATACAGATAGTATACAAGTAGAATTTTTATATAAAGACAGCCTTTATACAAAACTTTTAACGAGAGTTGCCTTAACAAAAGGATTTAGAAAAGAAAAAAATAAAAAAAGAATAGATACAATTAAAAAAAGATCTAAAAACGAAAAAGAACTTCAAAGATCACATGAAAAAGAACTAGGAATAAAAAAATCAATTTTTGGATACGATGAAATAAAAAAAGAGTTTACCCGACAACTAATCTATCCTGTAGTAGATTCTTCATTAGCCATATTACGTATAAATAAATTTGTAGGAGGAAAACAGTCAAAAGCTTACTCACTCATATTTAAAGAAATTGAGAATAAAAAGGTAAAAACCTTAGTCCTTGATTTACGAAATAATGGAGGAGGAAGTATTGAAGAAATTAAGAATTTATTTACGTATATTAGTCCCGATTTTGTAAATTTTGTGGATACCTTGAAAGTAACAAATCGAACGAGTTTAGCAACTAACATGTTTCGTAACGTACCAAAAAGAATCCTGATTACATTAGCACCTATAATAATTCCATATACTATTAAAAATTTTTTTTCGATAAAAAAATCACCCAAAGGCTTTTTTTATCAAAAATCAAAATTAACTAATAGATTACAACCTAAAGATAATAATTATCAAGGTAAATTATATGTGTTAATAAACGGAGGAAGTTTTTCAGCCTCCAGTGTTATTTCAGCTAATTTGCAAAATATAAATAGAGGTATTTTCCTAGGCGAAGAAACAGGAGGTGCTTTTAATAGTACGGTAGCGGGAACACTTCCTATTTTAACATTGCCTTATTCTAAACTAAAGTTTAGAGTAGGAATGATGGAAATAGGAGTTGTGAAAAAATCAGCTATAAAAGGAAGAGGAGTAATGCCACAAGTTACAATAATTTCTAAAAAAGAAGATTATCAAAATAATTGGGATGCCGAGTTACAATGGATTTTACAAACAGAAGGAAAAATTTAAAATAACGATAGCATGAATATATATAAGCTAGTAGGTATATTGTTAGTTAGTTCTTTTATAAAACTAAATGCTCAAGAAACAGAATATCAGAAAGAGGAAAGAATTAAAAAAATAATACAATTTTTAGCCTCAGATGAAAATAAAGGACGCGAACCAGGAACACCTGAAATGGAAAACGTAATGGTGTTTTTGGAAAAAGAATTTAAAGAAAATAAAATAAAACCTTTTTATAAAACATATCGAGATAAACTGTCAGATTATCATAAACCTGCTTATAATATTGTTGGAGTTATAGAAGGAAACGACCCTGATCTGAAAAATGAATATGTAGTTATTGGTGCACATTACGATCATATAGGTAATGCTACAGAAGTAGGAGGGGATATTATAGCCAATGGAGCTAATGATAATGCTGTGGGAACTACAGCTGTATTAGAAGTAATGCGCTATTTTTCAGAGAAAAAAAATAATAAACGCTCCATTATTTTTGCTTTGTTTACAGCCGAAGAAAAAGGATTATTAGGCTCACGTCACCTAGCAAAAAAGATGAAAAATGCAAAAATAGATATTTATTTTATGTTCAATTTTGAAATGATAGGAATTCCAATGAATCACAAAAAAATGTTGGTTTACATGACTGGTATAACGAAATCAAATATGGCTAAAAAAATGAATGAATATGCAAATGAAAAATGGGTAGGGTATTTACCTATAGAAAGTAGATATCAACTTTTTAAAGCCTCAGATAATTATCCTTTTTATGAAGAATATCACATTCCAGCACATACAATTTCTACTTTTGATTTTGAAAATTATAAATTTTATCATCATGTAAAAGATGAATATGATAAAATGAACATTCAACACATTCAGAAAGTAACAGAAAAAAGTAAAATTGTACTTGAAAAAATGATTAACGCGACCACAAAAGAAATTCAGTTAGATGAAGAATAAAAATATTATAATTACGGGGACATCCAGAGGGATAGGATATGAATTAGCTTTACAATTTGCAAATGCAGGACACCAAGTATTAGCTCTTTCACGTAAAACATCGCAAGATTTGGTTCAACATCAAAACATAACCTGTCTTCCTGTTGATTTAGTAATTGAAGAAGATCTACTTGAAGTAGAAAATAAAATAAAAAAATCTTGGGAAAAAGTAGATATAATAATTCATAATGCAGGATGCCTATTACATAAACCCTTTGAAGAAATTACATCTATTGAATTTGAAAACGTTTATAAAGTAAATGTTTTTGGGGTAGCAGCATTAACTCGTATTTGCATTCCGTATCTTCAAAAAGGAAGCCATGTAGTAACCATTAGCTCTATGGGAGGTATACAAGGAAGTATGAAATTTGCAGGACTTTCAGCTTATAGCTCTAGTAAAGGAGCTGTTATCACACTATCTGAATTACTTGCAGAGGAATATAGAGAAAGAGGAATAGCCTTTAATGTTCTTGCTTTAGGAGCTGTACAAACTGAAATGTTAGAAGAAGCTTTCCCAGGGTATCAGGCTCCTATAACGGCATCTGAAATGGCAAATTATATTTTTGATTTTGCCTTAACAGCAAATAAATATTACAACGGAAAAGTATTACAAGTTTCTTCAACAACCCCTTGAAAAACTTAAATCAAAATGAGGCTGTCCAAAAAATCCGTAATCTTGTCATCTCGACCAAAGAGAGAAATTACATAATATTGATTATGAAACTCCTCCTTCGTCGGAGTGACAAACTGTATGTTAATTTATTACTTTTTGGACATTCTCAATAGGAAATAGACCCTAATTTAGAGAATAAAAATAATAAAAGTTTGTACTTGTAATACATAATACAAGAATTAAAAGCAATATAAAAAATAGAGAAATATGTAGAATTACAAACTTCTAACTTTTATAAAAATATGAATCTAATCAATCGAAAAAACAAAATAGAAATAAAAATAAACAAAAAAGAGCCTTTAAATTTTAACAAAAAAAAGGCTTCAAATCAAGAAAAAAGAGAATGATAAATGCAGGATATTCTCTATAAATACCTTCCAGAACAAGCAGTTTCAATGTGTTTTGAATTAATCAAAACAAACCGTGTGCATTTAAAAATAGTAAATGAACGTGTAACCCGTCATGGAGATTATAGAAGAGAAGCAAACGGAAGACATGTTATAACCGTTAATTATTCACAAAATGAATACCGTTTTTTAATCACACTCATTCATGAAATAGCACACTTAGTTGCATTTGAAAAATATGGACGAAATATAAAACCACATGGAGAAGAATGGAAACATACTTTTCAGAAATTGATGATCCCATTTATTTGTCCCGAAATATTTCCTCATTCATTATTATCGTTGGTAGCAAGACATTTTCGTAATCCAAAAGCAAGTAGCGATACAGATGCAACTTTAGCTCTAGCATTAAAACAATTTGATCCAGAAAATGATAAATACTATGTTTTTGAAATCCCCTTTGGAAGTGTTTTTAAAATTCATAATGGAAGAATTTTTAAGAAAATAGCTCTTCGGACAAAACGTTTTGAATGTTTAGAGTTGAGTAGTGGAAAAACCTATTTGTTTAATCCTAATGCAGAAGTAGAGTTATTACCAAATTAATTTTAATCTTTGTAACTTCGTACTTTGTTACCTTTAAAACTTATGAACAAAAATTATTACGCAATTATAATGGCAGGTGGAGTTGGTTCCCGTTTTTGGCCCGTGTCTACTGTACAATTTCCTAAACAGTTTCACGATATGTTAGGAACAGGAGAAACTCTTATTCAAAAAACAGTATCAAGACTTTCGCAAATTATACCAAAGGAAAATATTTTAATATTAACAAATGAAAGTTATAATGATATAGTTTTAGAACAATTACCAGGAGTTAAGCAAGAACAAGTAGTCTTAGAACCAGCTATGCGTAATACGGCACCTTGTATTTTATATGCTACTCTTAAAATAAAAAAAATGAATCCTGATGCAGTAGTAGTAGTGGCTCCATCAGACCATTGGATTGAAGATGAGGTTCAGTTTTGTGCAAACCTACAACACGCTTTTGATTTTTGTGAACGAGAAGAAAATTTAATGACTTTAGGTATTTTGCCTACATTTCCAAATACAGGTTATGGATATATTGAATATGATAAATTAGACTCAAGACCTATAAAAAAAGTAAAACAATTCCGTGAGAAACCAGATTATGCAACAGCTCGTAAATTTATACAAAGCAGAAATTTCTTATGGAATGCTGGAATTTTCGTATGGAGTGTAAAAAGCGTCTTAAAAGCTTTTGAAGAGTTTCAACCTGCAATGTACGAGCATTTTATGAATGGATATAAAACCTATAATACTGAAAAAGAACCCGCTTTTATATTAGATAATTATCCGTTAGCTCAAAACATTTCTGTAGATTATGCCATTTTAGAAAAAGCACAAAACGTATTTGTTTTACCAGCTACCTTTGATTGGAATGATTTAGGAACTTGGGGATCATTATACGATAAATTACCCAAAGACGAACAAGACAATGCAGTGGTAAACGCTACCGTATATCTAGAAAATGCAAATAATAATATTATACGTACAGAAGGGAAAAAATTAGTAGTAATAGACGGATTAAAAGATTACATTGTAGTAGATAAAGAAGATGTGCTATTAATATACCCTAAAAATAAAGAACAAGATATAAAAACAGTAGTAGCTAATTTACCCTTGTAAGGGACAATCCTATTTTTTAATGATAAAATAAGCCATACAAAAAGAAATACTTTCTTAAGGGATTCAAAAAATAAAGTAGGAACATATAGTTTTATTCTGATAAGAGGATGAGTGTCATTTATTTCGTCCTCTTTTTTCGTATCTGATTTTTTTGTTTAAAAAAATAGATAAAGAACTCTTAAAATACCTCATTATTCATTTTATATGATTTTTTCCTTTCAATCGTTCAGTGTTCTTTATTTTCAATAAGATAATCACTGTGTTCAGTCTGGTATTATGAATTGCTCTTTATCTGGTTTGTATATAATGGTATATATGAAATAATCGTTAGTTCGAGCGCGAAGCGTATCGAGAACCAACACTAATTTTTATTGCTTTTCTAAGATAGTGTCTAAATCAATATACAGTTTGTCATCCTAACATAAGGAGGAGTCTCATAATAAACATTATGTGATTTCTCCCTTTGATCGAAAAGATTGCGAACTTTTTGGACAGTTTCAAGATTAAAAAAATAGTATTATGAGGAAATTTCAAAGTTTAAATGGTATTAGGTTCAAATAATACTCTTTTAGATTCAATGAATACTCTTTTTGGTTCTATTTTTAGTCTCTTGTTTGTCACTCCGGTAAGGAGGAGTCATATAATCAAAACCAATAGATAAAAAGGGGATAGTGTCTTTAAATGGTATTATACTTAAAACATTAAAATGCTTTACGCTTTCTTAAAATGTTATCAATGAATTAATATGAGTATGAATTATTTAAACTTTTATATAATAATAGATAATTTTAAATTAAGAATTTCCTAATCTGAGCCGTATAGTTTTGTCAAAAAAATAAAAGATGAAAAAACTATTATTCTTATTAGGTTGGTTTAGTATTATATCTTGTTCAGATGAAAGTATATTTTTACTTGAAAACACCAAATTTTCTGCAAACAGACTTGTTGAGTCTGCTGAAACATTTTCAGTAATGAGTTATAATGTCTACCAATTACCCAGTGTGCTAACTCAATACAAGAGCAAAGAACGAGCTGTTGAATTACAAAAATATATTTCAAACCTAGGAACAGAAACACCTGATGTTTTAGTAATTCAAGAAGGATTTAATGCGCGTTTTAGTGATGAATTTATAGCAAAGATAAAATGGGTTTATCCCTATATGAGTTCTTTATTAGGACTTTATTGTTCAAGTGGAAAAGGAACAGTCTTGTATCCTAATGATTGGGACGGTTATTATGGAGATTGTGGAGATACTCTTTTTCATATTAATGGAGGAATTATTATTTTAAGTAAATACCCCATTTTAAAAAAGTATCAAATGATATTCAAAAATAAGATTAATTCGCCAGAAGGGTTAACAAATAGAGGCGTGGCTTATGTTATCGTTCAAAAGAATGGAAAAAATTATCATGTAATGGGAACCCATACTGCTTCTGAACAACCTAATTTTCCAGGAAGATTAACGCGAGAAAAACAATTTGAAGAAATGAAAGCCTTCAAAGAATCTTTTAAGATACCTAATTCAGAACCGGTTATTTATGCAGGAGATATGAATGTAGAGTATACCTTGACCGATGAATTTCAAAAGATGAAAACGCTTTTAAATGGTACGCATAACTACTTTTTTAATCCACTTACAGATAGGGGAACTTATTCTAACCAAAATACAGTAGTAAGGTACCAAGGATATAATAATTATAATAACACGTTGGACTATATATTTTTGGATAAAGATCATAAATTACCAGAATATATAACACCAACAAATCGCTTTACAGCTCAGTATTTTGGAGGTGATATTTCAGATCATGATCCTGTATATACAAAATTTGTATTTAGATATTAATTATTTATGTTGTGTGTTTAAAAAAGAGGCTGTATTAAAAGAAATAGTTTAATGGTTAGTATGTAATCTTAACATAAAGAGGTATGATATGAAGAAAGGTATGAAATTTTTTTCACCTTTTCACTTCGTTCAAATCTTCTCAAAAACTAAGTGAAAATCATTGAACGAAATGAAAGGGGATAATTATGAGTGTTTTTTTAGTATAATCTCCTGAAGTTTTAAAGTTCTTCCTTTAATACAGCCTCTCTGACTTTTTTAAATAATTCTGAAGAATATACAAAATCTGTGACAGCTTCGTTATCGGTTTTAAAAATTTGAGTTTTATCTCCTTCCCATGCTTTTAATCCATTTTTAAGGAAAACAATTTTGTCGCCTATTTCCATTACAGAGTTCATATCATGAGTGTTAATAACGGTTGTAATATTATACTCCTTTGTTATTTCCTGAATAAGATTGTCTATAACAATGGCCGTTTTAGGGTCAAGACCAGAGTTAGGCTCGTCGCAAAAAAGATATTTAGGATTATTAACAATAGCACGAGCAATAGCTACACGTTTTTGCATACCTCCTGATATTTCACTTGGTTTTTTGTGATGTGCATTGATGAGTTTTACGCGATCTATTACAAAATCTACACGTTCTTTGATCTCTTTTTTTGTTTTATTAGAAAACATTCTAAGAGGAAATCCTATGTTTTCTTCTACAGTCATTGAATCAAATAAAGCACTTCCTTGAAAAACCATGCCTATTTCAGTTCGTAAATCGCGTCTATCATTACTGCTCATTTCTTCATAGATACGACCATCAAAAGAAATAGTTCCACTATCTACTTTATGGATTCCTAAAAGTGATTTTAAAAAAACAGTTTTTCCTGATCCAGATTGACCAATGATTAAGTTGGTTTTTCCTGCTTCTAGGGTGGTGCTAATTCCTTTCAACACCATTTGATCACCAAATGATTTTTTAATATTGTTTACTTCTATCATGATTAGTTCGTTAAAAGAAGTTGAGTTAAAATATAGTTACATAAGATAATGACTACAGAAGTCCAAACAAATGAAACGGTACTAGCCTTACCCACTTCAAGAGCTCCTCCTTTCATATAATAACCATGAAAAGAAGGAATAGTAGCAAGTAAAAACGCAAAAACAAAGGTCTTAATAAAGGCGTATATTACGTGAAAGGATATAAATTCGGCCTGTAATCCTGACATAAATTCATCTGCTGTAGCAAATCCTCCATACACGGCAGCAAGCCATCCGCCAAATATTCCTAAAAACATACTTAAGCCAATAACAAAAGGATATAATAATAAGGCTATTAATTTTGGAAAAACTAAGTAGTTCAAAGAGTTAACTCCCATTACTTCTAACGCATCAATTTGTTCTGTAACACGCATAGTACCAATACTAGAGGTAATGAAAGAACCCATTTTACCAGCCATAATAATGGAAATAAAAGTAGGAGCAAATTCAAGAATTACTGATTGTCTAGTAGCAAAACCGATTAAATATTTAGGGATTAAAGGATTGGTAAGATTTAAAGCAGTTTGAATTGAAACTACTCCTCCTACGAAGAATGAAATGAAAGACACAATACCTAAAGAATCAAATATTAAATCATCTATTTCTTTAAAAATTAAATTTTCCATAACCGACCATTTGGTAGGTTTTTTAAATATTTCTCGTAGCATCAAGAAGTATCTTCCTATTTGAGATAAGTATCTTACTAACATCATAAAGCGGTGTTCAGTTTACAGTTTTTAGTATTTAGTTAAGGAATCGAATCGGTAAAAATACTATTTTTTAATCATTCTTTTCAAGAACGATCATGAATTACTATAATAAGAGTCGTTAAAAAAGTTTTTCTTTTATCTTTCTCCATCTATAAGCTCTAACAAATCGAGCTTGTTCGGGATTTACCAACATTGGTTTTTTTTCCGATTTAGCTTTCCAAAATCCTTTGATATAATCAACAAATAATAGAAGTTTACCTTTGCGCATAGCTAATTTTAAAGAAGCAATAGCCGTTATTAAAAAACCATAACCCAAAGTGTAAAACGCTTCACCTTGTTTATATCGTGATGCTTGATTGTAATTAGCACCCGTAGGCTTTAAATGTTTAACATGAAGAGAAAAGTCTGTCACTATTTTCCAATTATAAAATTTGCATAACAATTCATCTACAGTGTCCCATCCCATAGCGGGCTTTAGACCGCCTATTTGTTTGAAGGTTTCTTTTCTATAAGCTTTAAAAGCCCCACGGATATGATCTCTATCTGTTAAGTTTTCTAAAACCCAATCCCCTTTTTTTTCAATATAGGCAAAACCTCCAGCCATACCTATTTTAGGATCTTCTTTAAAATGCTTGATAATCGTTTCAAAATAGTGAGGAGGAAAAATTAAATCAGAATCCCCTTTTACTAAGATGTCATATTCCTCGTCAAGTGTTTTTAAACCCTCTTGAAACGCCTGAATTACTTTACTTCCTGGTAAATGAATAGCATCTGATTTTTTTTCAACTAAAGAAATCCAAGGATGTTTTTCAATATAAGAAATGACAATTTCGCTTGTTTTGTCAGTAGAGTTATCGTTAACGACTACCACTTTTTTAGGAAGTACTGTTTGATTAACGAGCGATTCCAAGGTTAAACCGATGAACTGTTCTTCGTTATGTGCAGGTATGACAATATAATATTTCATTTTTTATAAATAGTATGCAAATATCTTTATTTTTATGGGAAATATAAGCAACTTTGCATACTATTTAATAACTAAATCTAAGCATAAGGTATAAAAAACACCAAAAACCTCATGTGATAATAAATGAAAAAAAATATTGCTTTTATCGAAATGGAAACCCACTCAGCTTTGTTAGAACAGTGGTATTTGTTAGTAGCAGAAATGCCTCGCATAGATTTTCATTTTTATGTCAGTCAAAAAGTATATGATAAATTAACGGCTATTCCTGAACAACATCTGACCATCATTCATTCTATACTTAAAACAGATTTTTCTATATATGATGCTGTGGTAGTGAATACAATACATAGAAATTATGATGATTACAAAACACTTTTTGAGGAAAAAGCCGTTTTATGTTTAGTTCATAATATTAATTTTAGTCTCTTTTTTAAGACTATTTCTTGGAAAAATATTTTTAAAGAAAAAGAAAAATTAACCTACTTTTTAAAATTGTATTGGAAAGAAAAAGTAGCATCTAAAAGAAAAGTAATTACCAAAGCCAAAAAACTAGGTGTAATTTCTAGTTCAGCTTTAGAAACTGTAAAGAAACAAGGAGTCTTTTTAGATAAAATAGAGTTTATTCAAATGAATTATTGTAAGCAATTTGAATTTCCAGAAGGAAAAATTATTCAAATTGTGATGCCTGGCAATGTATCTAATAAACGTAAAGATATAGATATGGTTTTTAGAGTAATTCAAAAACTCAAACCGCAAACCAAACTACATTTTACTTTTTTAGGAAAACCTGAAAATAAAATCATTTTAAAACAATTAGAAATTTTAAAAAAGAGTTCTCATTCTAATATTTCAATAACACACTATCATCAATTTATTCCTTGGGAAGAATACAGTCAAGTTATTTCAAAAGCGCATCTTTTACTTTGTCCTATCAAACAAGCTACCTCCTTTTATTGGGTTGATGAAAAATATGGAGAAACTAAAGTAAGCGGGGCAGAAGCAGATTGTATTTACAACGGGAAAATAGCATTGTTTCCTGAAAATTATCCAAAGATGGATTGGGAAAATTTACTTTACAAAAACGAAGAGGAATTATTAGGAATATTAGAAAATCTAACAATAGAGAAATTGTATTTAGCGTACCATAAATTAGAAAAAAAAGTACCTCAATATAACAAAGAAAGCGTTGTTCAAGGTCTTGAAGAAATTTTATTGAATTTGCAATAGATACAAAAACTTTTAAAATGAGATAGAGTAAATCGCATCATGTTAAAAAAGGGATTTACTCTATCATAAATTAAACGTTAAATCCAAATTACATATTAGTTTTTATGATGCAGATAAAAAGGCAAAGAGATTTTTTCTGTCAGATGTAGTTTTACTACATTTTGGGCAAAAAATAAATACTTTTTTAGATTCAAAGTTGTTTTTATCTGTAATAAATTTCTAATACGTAATTTGGGTTGAAACATTTACATTGGTTTTCGTATGCTAATTATTTCAAAAAATCAGTAGCTTTTTCTAATGCCTCTTGTACTCCTGTTGGATTCTTACCTCCGGCAGTTGCAAAGAAAGCTTGTCCACCACCACCACCTTGGATGTATTTACCTAATTCGCGAACAACGGAGCCTGCATTTAATCCTTTAGTTTCTACTAACTCCTTAGAAATATAACAAGTTAACATTGGTTTTTCCTCATTTATAGTAGCTAAAACCACAAACAGATTATCTTTATTTTGACCTAATTCATACGCTAAATCTTTAGCACCATTAGCATCTAAATCCACTTGCACAGCTAAAAAGTCTACCCCATTAATATGTTGTAATTGAGAAACCAGCTCACCTTTTAGATTTTTTGCTTTCTCTTTCAATAATTGTTCAATTTGTTTCTTTAATTTAACGTTTTCATCTTGTAAAGAAACTACTGATTTTATAATATCTTGAGGGTTTTTAAGAACTTCTTTAACCTCTGTAATTAAGTTTTCTTGTTTTGCAAAAAAATCTTTTACAGCGTTATTCGTAATTGCTTCTATACGGCGGATACCTGCGGCAACAGCACCTTCAGAAATAATTTTGAAATGCCAAATTTCAGCCGTGTTACTTACGTGAATTCCTCCACATAATTCCATACTATCACCGAATTTAATTGCACGAACATTATCTCCGTATTTTTCTCCGAATAATGCCATTGCACCTTCTTCAATGGCTTGCGCAAACGGTATGCTTCTTCTTTCTATTAACGGTAATTGCTCTTGGATACGTGCATTCACAAAATCCTCTACTTGACGTAATTCTTCTTCCGTTACTTTAGAGAAATGAGAGAAATCAAAACGTAAATAGTTAGGTGCTACTAACGACCCTTTTTGCTCTACATGTGTCCCTAAAATACTACGTAAAGCTTGATGTAATAAGTGTGTAGCCGAGTGGTTACTTGCGCATAAACTACGTAATTCTGTATTTACTTTTGCTTGAAATGTAGCACTGATGTTTTCAGGCAAATGCTTAGCAAAATGCAAGATTAAGTTGTTTTCTTTCTTCGTGTCGATAATCTCAATTGTTTCATTAGCAGAAACTAAAGTCCCTTTATCGCCTACTTGACCTCCTCCTTCAGGATAAAAAGGAGTATTATCTAAAACAATTTGATATAAAATACCGTCTTTTTTAGAATCCACTTTACGAATACGTGTGATTTTTACTTCATTTTCTGTTTGGTCATACCCTACAAAAGTTTCTACATTACCATCAATCAACACTTTCCAATCTTCAGTAGATACTTCTGAAGCAGCACGTGAGCGAGCTTTTTGTTTATCTAATTCAGTATCAAACTCTGCTTCATTATAAGAATATCCTTTCTCCTTTAAAATCAAAGCTGTTAAGTCTTTAGGAAAGCCAAAGGTGTCGTATAATTCAAATACTTTTTCTCCTTTTACTTCATTTCCAATAGTTTCGGCTACTACTTTTTCTAATAATTGCAATCCTTGTTCTAATGTGCGTAAGAAAGAGGCTTCTTCTTCACGGATTACTTGAGTCACTAAATTTTGTTGTGCTTTTATTTCAGGGAAAAAGGAACCCATTTGATTTGCTAAAACAACTACTAGCTCGTTAATAAAAGGTTCTTTTTTGTTTAAAAAGGTAAAGCCATAACGAATAGCACGACGTAATATACGACGGATAACATAACCAGCCCCTGTGTTAGAAGGTAATTGACCATCTGCAATAGCAAAAGCAACGGCACGCACATGATCCACAATTACACGGATGGCTATATTAATTTTATCTTGTTCTTCTGTAATGTTCTTTATTTCGTTATTAGTGTATTTTAAATGAGTGATTTGTGTTACTTTTTCAATCAATGGAGTAAAGACATCCGTGTCATAATTAGAAGTAACTCCTTGCATAGCCATGCACAAACGCTCAAATCCCATACCTGTATCCACATGCTGTGCTGGTAGTTTTTCCAAAGAGCCATCTGCTTTACGGTTAAATTCCATAAATACATTATTCCAAATCTCGACTACCTGCGGATGATCGTCATTTACTAAACTTTTACCTGAAACTTTAGCCCTTTCTTCGTCAGATCGTAGATCTATATGAATTTCAGAACACGGACCACAAGGACCTTGATCGCCCATTTCCCAAAAGTTATCTTTTTTATTTCCTAAAATAATTCGATCTTCTGTGACATATTGTTTCCAAATGTCAAAAGCTTCTTGATCAAAAGGGACATTCTCAGAAGGATTTCCTTCAAAAACAGAAACATATAAACGGTCTTTGTCTAATTTTAGAACCTCAGTCAAAAATTCCCAAGCCCAAGCTAATGCTTCTTTCTTAAAATAATCACCAAAAGACCAGTTTCCTAACATTTCAAACATTGTATGATGATATGTGTCAAAACCTACATCTTCTAAATCATTATGTTTTCCTGAAACACGAAGACATTTTTGAGTGTCAGCTATACGAGGACTTTTGGGAGTCCCATTGCCTAAGAAAAATTCTTTAAACTGTGCCATACCAGAATTATTGAACATCAAGGTAGGGTCATCTTTTAATACGATGGGTGCAGAAGGCACAATTAAGTGATTTTTGCTTTTAAAAAAATCTAAATACGCTTTGCGAATGTCTTGTGATTTCATTAATCTTTTGTTTAAAAGTTTAAAGTTTAAAAGATTAAGGTTCTTCTTAATCAGGTAAACTAAAAAATATCTTTAAAAATTTTAATCTTACGTTATAGTTCCAATGAATTATTGTTTTGAGGTTTTCAATGGAAATGATTAACTACAGTGTAACAAATTGTGTGAAATACTTAAATAATTCTGATTCAAAAAAAGGTTATAAATACGTTAATTTTTGAAACTTTTTTTTCAGATTATTCGTATAATAATTGTTACTTTGTCATAACGAGTGCAAAAATAGGATTTTTAATTAAAATTATGTCGAAAAAAGTTAAGTATTACTACGACACAGAGAGTCTGGCTTACAGAAAAATAAAACCTAAAAAAGGACGTAAAGTAGGAGTTGGTATATTGTTTTTATTAGCTTCTGCTCTTTTTGGATTTTTGTTTTTCTTTCTAATATCTGATTTGGGTTATTTTAGTACACCTAAAGATAAGATGCAGGCAAGAGAGTTAGAAAATTTAAAATTAAATTATGTTATCCTGAATAAAAAAATTGACCAACTCAATGAAGTGTTAGCCAGCATCGAAGAACGAGACAATAACATATATAAAGTCTATTTTAATATGGCAAGTCCAGGAGAAACAAATGATGATAAGAAAATTATTTCTAAAGCACGTTTCAAAAATTTACTTGCCATGAATAATGAGCAACTAATAATAAGTACCGAAACAAGACTTTCAGGACTGTCAAAAAATTTGGTAAATCAATCAAAATCATTAGATAAAATTTTATCCTTAGCTAAATCAAAAGACCGCTTTTTAGGATCTATTCCAGCTATACAACCCGTAAAAAATGAACAGCTAAAACGCATGGCATCAGGTTTTGGTTATCGAAGTGACCCTTTTACAAAAGCAAGAAAAATGCACAAAGGAATGGATTTTACCGCTCCAACAGGAACTCCTGTATTTGCAACAGGAGATGGAGTAGTGCGTAGAGCTGATGCAGGAGCTTCTGGTTTTGGTAACCATATTGTCATCAACCACGGATTTGGATACGAAACTTTATATGCCCATTTGAGCCGTTATAATTGTAGACCCGGTAGAAGAGTAAAACGAGGAGATATAATTGGATTTGTTGGTAGTACAGGACGAAGCCAAGCACCTCATTTACATTATGAAGTACATAAACATGGAAGTGTTGTAAATCCTATTAATTTTTATTACGGAAATATTTCAGCTGTGGAATATACAGCTATTGCTAAGATGGCAACACAAGAAAATCAATCGTTTGACTAGATTTTGTTCTGTTTTTAGAGAACTAACGCATATATAAAACTTGAATAACTAAATTTATGCAGATAAACCTTCCAGAAAATAAGCGTTATTACACAATGGGAGAAGTAGCCACCGCTTTTGGAGTAAATCAATCGCTAATTCGTTTTTGGGATAAAGAGTTTGATATCTTAAGACCTAGGAAAAATGCAAAAGGAAATAGAATGTTTACCTCAGAAGATATCAAGAACTTACAACTAATTTATCATTTAGTAAAAGAAAGAGGTTTTACATTGGAAGGAGCTAAAATACATTTAAAAGAAGGACAAAAAAAAGCCTTAGATAAATTAGCTATTATTAACAAGTTACAGTCTATTAAAGAACAGTTACTAAATATAAAAAATGGATTATAAAAATAACAAAAAAAGTTCGTAACAAGTGGCTCTTTGTATCGACTAACTATTTAATTATAAGTAGCTATGAAGAAGATGTATTATATTTATCTAGTGTTGGGAGTAATTATTTTATTTAGTTCAATTAACAAAATAATAATGAACTCATCAGAATATACAGTTTTTAATGCCAAAACAAATGTCTATGTTTATATGATTTGGAAATTATTTATAGCAGGATCCTTATTCTTTCTTTTTTATACTAAATTAAAACAAGATTCTAAAAATTAAATTTTAACCATTATGAGAAAATTTTTGCCTTGGATTATTATTGGAGTATTAATTTTAACTGGATACTTCTACTTTAAAGGAATTAACAATACAGCCGTAGAGTTAGATCAAAATGTAAAAGAAGCTTGGGGGAATGTACAAACTTCGTATCAACGTCGTAATGATTTGATCGGTAATTTAGTGAATACCGTAAAAGGAGCAGCTAATTTTGAAAAAGAAACCTTAACAGCTGTTATGGAAGCACGCTCTAAGGCTACACAAATAACAGTAGATCCTGCCAATATAACATCAGAACAATTAACTCAATTTAATCAAGCACAAAGTGGTGTTTCGTCAGCATTATCTCGTTTATTGGTAACAGTAGAGCAATATCCACAACTCAAAGCAAATGAAAACTTCTTGAAATTACAAGATGAGTTAACAAGTACAGAAAATACGATTCAAACGGCAAGAACACGTTTTAATGAAACCATCAAACCGTATAATAACCACGTAAGAATATTTCCAAATAACATTTTTACAGGTTGGTTTGGCTTTAAAGAAAAACCTTATTTTGATGCAGAACCACAAGCACAAAACGCTCCTAAAGTAGAGTTTAATTTTGATGATAAAGCAGATAAAAAGTAATGTCAATAGTAGAAGATTTCTTATCAAAAACAGATGAAGAAGAGGTGGTAGAAGCTATTCGATCAGCTGAATCATTAACCTCTGGAGAAATCCGTGTACATATAGAAAAAAACACTTCTTTGGTAGCTCTAGAACGAGCTAAAGAGGTGTTTTATTTTCTGAAAATGGATCAAACTCAATTGCGAAATGGAGTCTTATTATATGTAGCAGTAGAAACCAAAACATTTGCTATTTATGGTGATAAAGGTATAAACGAAGTCATACCAGTCAATTTTTGGGAAAGTACACGAGATGTTATCTTAGATCAATTTAAACAAGGAAACTTCAAACAAGGATTGATAGAAGGTATCCTAAAAGCAGGAATGCTATTACAAGAACATTTTCCTTGTACTGAAACAGATAAAAATGAGTTGCCTGATACCCTATCAAAAGGTTAAAATGAGAAACACTAAACAACATATATCAAACAACAAATTAGGCTTCTTTCTATCCCTATTGTTTTATTTTATAAATTATTCTTGGGCACAATATGATATTCCAAAAAAACCTAGTTTTCAAACCAGTGTGTACGATTATGCAAAAGTGTTATCTGATAACGAAAAGGAATTATTAGAAGAAAAACTAATTAAATATTCGGATTCCACAACTACTCAAATTGTATTTATTTCTATTGAAACACTCAAAGGAGAAAATATAGGTTTGTTAGCACCTAGATGGGCACATACATGGGGTGTAGGGCAAGCAAAAAAGGATAACGGTGTAATTTTGCTTCTGGCAAAAAAAGAACGAAAAATTTGGATTTCACCTGGTTATGGAGTAGAGGATCGTTTAACAGCTGGAATAACAGGTGAAATTGTTAGAGATTATATAGTACCTGAATTCAAAAAAGGAAACTATTATGAGGGTCTTGATCAAGGAGCTGATGCTATTATTAAAGCTCTAAAAGGCAAGTTTAAAGGAGAACGAAAAAAGAAAGACAACGGAGTAGATATTCAAGGGATACTCCTTTTTGTATTCATAATTATCATAATCATAATCATAATTTCTAAAAATAAAGGAAATGGTAATAACCGAGGTGGAGGCGGATTAGATTTAGGTGATATTATCATCTTAAGCCGTATGGGACGAGGCGGAAGTAGTTGGTCATCTGGTGGTAGTTGGGGAGATGATGGCGGCTTTGGCGGTGGTTTCGGTGGTGGCGGTTTCTCAGGTGGCGGTGCCGGAGGAGATTGGTAGTTTTTAAAAGATAAATCACTACTGTGTAATAGAAGATAAATGAAATGAAAATATTAAGGAGTTTTAATGATCCTCTTGTATAATATTTTAGTAAAAAAACACCTATTATTTATTTTTTTGTATATTTGTGACAACAAAGAAAAAATGAAAAATTTTAATAACATTATTACTGCCATTATTATCGCTATTGTTTATACAATAGGGACAGGGGGTATTATGTATATATAATAAAAATAAAAACATTAATAAAGCCTCCTTATTCAAGGAGGCTTTTTGTATTTATAAACTTTTTAAAAATGAGAAAAATGAAAACAAATTTTACTAAGCAGAAAATGCGACAAAGGGGGGGATTTTTAAATAATAAAACAAACTTTACTTCTTTTACTTCTTCTATTATTTTCTCAATACTCTACATTTATATTATTAGCTAACTACTGTAGTTAATCATTTTTTTATCGAACATCCGTTTTTCTAGTAATAATTTCTACTGGAACAGGAATTTATTTGTCAAAAAAATAATAAAAACCTTTTTTTTAAAAAAAATGAAAGGCTTGACATCATAAAAAAGAATTGCTAAAAACCTTTGTTTACAATGGTTTAAGTGGTATAACACTTCTTTAAAACGTTGTAAATAAACATTTTTAGAATCATTTAAAAAAAGACCTAATACTAATTTCGTTATTGAAACTATAACATTACAAAATGATTTTAACCCAGATTGCGCATTCCCAGATTATTACAAAGAAAAAATGACTTTAGGTCTAAAAAGAAACTCGTTTTTTGCCCTCGACATAGCAAAACTACAGTTACGAAAAAAATCAGTGCATTTTTATCTTTTTACCCTTTTCATCTTTACTAAAAAGGCTAACGCATAATCTAGGTTCAATAAAATAATTATTTATATCATGAAAACTATACCACTAACATTAACCCCAACAAACAATCTATATTATAATGAAAACCATATTTTATATTTAAACGGTGAATTCTTAAAATCTCAAAAAACTTTTTCTGATTTATACGGTCAAACTCTACACTATGGATACGGTGTTTTTGAAGGAATAAGAGCATATAATACATCTACTGGAACCAAAATATTTAAATCAGATGAACACTATCAGCGGCTTAAGAAATCATGCGAATTAATTAATATTCCTTTTGATTTTAATGTTGCAGAATTAACCCGAACAACGTATGAATTATTAGAGCGAAACAATTTTAAAGATGCTTATATACGACCTCTAGTCTTTTGTAGTCCCAATATGGGATTGAGTACCCCCAATCATGTATCACTAATGATATGTGCTTGGGAATGGGGAGCCTATTTAGGTGAAAAAAGATTAAATCTAGGTATTTCATCGTTTTGTAGACCTCATCCGCGATCAACTAAAATAGAAGCCAAAGTTTGTGGACACTATGTTAATTCAATATTAGCCTCTTCAGAAGTTAAAGCCCAAGGATTTGATGAAGCCTTACTACTTGACACTGATGGCTTTCTAGCAGAAGGACCAGGAGCCAATTTATTTTTTGAAAAAAACGGAAAATTATACACCCCCCAATTAGGAAATATTCTACCAGGTATAACCAGAGCCACTGTAATGGACTTATGTAAAGAATTAGGGATAGAAGTTATAGAAGGACTCTATCTACCACAAGAATTAAAAAAAGCAGATAGTGCCTTTTTATGCGGAACCGCTGCTGAAATAATAGGAGTAGACTCCTTAAATCATAGACACTTTCCTCTTGAATGGGAAAATACATTAGGGAAAAAACTTCAAAAAGCCTATAACAATTTAGTCACCGAGAAAAACACCTAATTAGAAGTAAAATAAGAATCATGGAATTAAATAGATATAGTAAAAAAATTACCCAAGATCCAACACAGCCAGCTGCACAAGCCATGTTATACGGAATTGGTTTAAATGAAGAGCAACTAAAACAACCTTTTATAGGGATTGCTTCAATGGGCTATGATGGAAACACCTGTAATATGCACTTAAATCATTTATCAAGCTATATAAAAGCATCTGTAAAAGAACAAAATATGGTAGGATTAATCTTTAATACCATAGGAATTAGTGATGGAATAACTAATGGAACAAAAGGCATGCGTTACTCCCTTGTAAGCCGAGAAATCATAGCAGATAGTATAGAAAGTGTTGTTGCAGGACATTATTATGACGCGGTAATAGCTGTTCCAGGTTGTGATAAAAATATGCCAGGTGCAGTCATAGCTATGGGAAGACTTAATCGTCCTTCCATTATGGTATATGGTGGAACCATAGCACCGGGGAAATACCAAGGAAAAGATTTAAACATTGTATCCGCTTTTGAAACACTTGGCGAAAAGATTGCAGGAACAATTTCAGAAAAAGATTTTAAAGAAATCATAAAAAACGCTTGTCCAGGAGCAGGGGCTTGTGGAGGCATGTACACTGCTAATACAATGGCAATAGCTATAGAAGCCTTAGGTATGAGTCTACCTTATTCCAGTTCAAATCCAGCTATAAGTACAAACAAAATTAAAGAATGTGAAAAAGCAGCTGATTATATCAGGATATTATTAGAAAAAAATATCTGCCCTAAAGACATCATGACTTTTGAAGCTTTTGAAAATGCTATCACCACATTAATAGCCCTAGGAGGTAGTACGAATGCTGTTTTACACATTATAGCTATGGCAAAAAGTGTAGGTATAACCATTACGCAAGATGATTTTCAAAGAATAAGTAATACTACACCATTGATTGCTGATTTTAAGCCAGGAGGAAATTACCTAATGCAAAATTTACATGATAAAGGAGGTGTTCCTATGGTTTTAAAATACCTTTTAGATAAAGGTAAATTACACGGTCATTGTTTGACCGTAACAGGAGAAACAATAGCAGAAAATTTAAAAGACATAGAACCAATTAATTTTCAAGATCAAAATATTATAAAACCTATCGAAAAACCCTTAAAAGAAACGGGTCATCTACAAATCTTGTATGGAAACCTTGCAGAAAAAGGAGCGGTAGCAAAAATTACAGGAAAAGAAGGAGAATGCTTTTCAGGACCAGCCAAAGTATTTGATAGTGAAAAAGAATTAATTGCAGGAATTGAAAATAAAAAAATACAAGCAGGAGATGTAGTTGTTATCCGATATGTAGGACCTAAAGGAGGACCCGGAATGCCCGAAATGCTAAAACCAACATCCACTATTATTGGAGCAGGATTAGGTAAAAGCGTTGCCCTTATTACAGATGGTCGATTCAGCGGAGGAACACACGGTTTTGTTGTTGGGCATATAACCCCCGAAGCCTTTGATGGAGGAACAATTGCACTCGTTCAAGAAGGTGATTTAATAGAAATTGATGCTCAAAAAAATAGCCTTCATCTATCAGTATCAAAAGAAGAACTTGATAAACGAAAAGAACAATGGAAACAACCCGATTTAAAAGTTAATCAAGGAGTTTTATATAAATATGCAAAATTAGTTACTGATGCTTCGCAAGGATGTGTTACCGATTAAAGAATATAAACCATATCATTTTAAAAAGTACTCATGAAAATAAAAACAATAGAACCAATTACCCAACCTATAAAAAAAACAATACAAACCCTAGGCAGTATAGCTGTATTAGAAGCCTTACTTTCTGAAGGCGTTAAAACCATTTTTGGGTATCCAGGAGGCGCTATTATGCCCATATACGACGCTTTATTTGATTATAGCGAACAAATACAACATATTTTAGTTAGACATGAACAAGGAGCTATACATGCAGCACAAGGGTTTTCAAGAGCCACTGGCAAAACAGGAGTGGTGTTTGCAACTAGTGGACCAGGAGCCACAAATCTAGTAACAGGTCTGGCAGATGCCATGATAGATTCTACACCTCTTGTATGTATTACAGGACAAGTATTTGCCCATTTACTAGGAACAGATGCTTTTCAAGAAACAGACATCATTAATATTTCAGCACCAGTAACTAAATGGAATTATCAAATCACAGATGCTAACGAAATTCCCACCATATTAGCAAAAGCTTTTTATTTGGCTAGTACGGGGAGACCAGGCCCTGTAATTATAGATATTACAAAAAATGCACAACTTCAATATTTTGAATACAAAGGATATAAACCATGTAATTATGTAAGAAGTTATAAAGAAAAACCTATTATAAGACAGGAATATATAGAAAAAGCAGCTCAAATAATTAATAATGCTAAAAAACCCCTTGTTGTGGTTGGCCAAGGAGTAATCTTAGGGAATGCAGAAAAGGAATTTCAAGAATTTATAGAAAAAGCAGGACTTCCTACTGCTTGGACAATAATGGGAATGAGTGCCATAGCTACCCATCATCCGTTAGGTGTAGGAATGGTAGGAATGCACGGAAATTATGCCCCTAATTACTTAACTAATGAATGCGATGTCCTAATAGCAGTAGGTATGCGTTTTGATGATAGAGTGACAGGAAGACTAGATATGTATGCCAAACAAGCGAAAATAATTCATTTTGATATAGATCCCGCTGAGGTTGATAAAAATGTTCAAACAACAGTTCCAGTTTGGGGAGATTGCAAGGAAACCTTACCTAAAGTAACCCAATTACTTCAACCCAATAATCATCCACAATGGATGAAAGAGTTTGAAATAAAAAAAGAAAAAGAAAACACTCTTTTAATTCAAAAAGAACTTTATCCAACCAAAGAAGAAATTACAATGGCAGAAGTTATCCAAGTACTTAACCAACTGACTAAAGGAGATGCAATTATTGTAACGGATGTAGGACAGCATCAAATGGTAGCTTGTCGTTACGCCTTACAAAATAAAACAAGAAGTAATATAACGAGTGGCGGATTAGGAACCATGGGATTTGCTTTACCAGCTGCAATTGGCGCTAAATTAGGAGCCCCAGAAAGACCCGTTGTAGCAATTATGGGAGATGGAGGTGCGCAGATGAACATTCAGGAATTAGGAACCATTATGCAATTTCAACCCAATGTAAAAATACTAATTCTAAATAATAGCTTTTTAGGGATGGTTCGCCAATGGCAAGAACTATTTCATGAAAAAAGATATTCATTTACAGATATTCATAGCCCTGATTTTGTTCAAGTAGCCAAAGGATATGGCATAAAAGGCGCACAAGTAGTAGAAAGAAGTCAATTAAAACCCTTATTACAAGAATTTTTAGAATATGAAAAAGCATATTTATTAGAAGTAAAGGTTGCTAAAGAAGATAATGTGTTTCCTATGGTACCACAAGGAAAAGGAGTAGCAGAAATCGTTTTATATAAAGAAGAAATATAAAGTTTAGATTATGAAAAAAGAATATACATTAACCATCTATACAGAAAATCATATAGGATTAATAACAAAAATTTCAATTCTTTTTTCAAGAAGAAAAATGAATATCGAAAGTTTAAATACATCTCCTAGTGAAATTCCGAATATTTACAGATTTACATTAGTAATTAATGAAACAGAAGAAAAAATTAAAAATTTAGCGAGACAGTTAGAAAAAGTAATAGATGTTCTAAAAGTTTTTTACAATACAAATGATGAAATCATTTGGCAACAAATGGCTTTGTACAAAGTTCCTACCTCAATTACTATGAAAGAAGTACGAGTAGAACGGTTATTGCGTGAATATGGAGCTAGAGCAGTGGTAATTAGGGAAGATTATACTGTTTTTGAAACAACAGGACAACAAGAGGAAATAGAAAAACTTCTAAAAAAATTAGAAGAATACCAACTGATCGAATTTGTTAGAAGTTCACGCATAGCCATTATCAAAGAGAGTAAAGGAATTCATCAAAAAGTGACAGAATTAGAAAAAAATAACCCACTTACAATTCTGCCCCTAGTAAATGAAGTACCTACTACCAGTTTTGGATTATAAACAATACAATAAAGAATATAAATATTATGGAAAATTATTTCAATACGTTGCCACACAGACTTAAAGTACAAGAATTAGCAAAATGTGAATTCATGGATAAAGAAGAATTTATAGAAGGAGTAAATAAACTTGTTGATAAAAAAATTGTAATTATTGGTTGCGGCGCACAAGGATTAGCACAAGGACAAAACCTAAGAGATAGCGGATTAAATGTAACATACGCACTTCGTAAAGAAGCCATAGAAAATAAAAGAGAATCTTTTATAAAAGCAACTTCTAATGGGTTTGAAGTAGGAACTTTTGAAGAATTAATACCAACAGCTGATTTAGTTTCTAATTTAACACCAGATAAGCAACATACAAATGTTGTAACGAAAGTACTACCCTTAATGAAAAGAGGAGCTTGTCTTTCTTATTCCCATGGTTTTAATATCGTAGAAGAAGGAATTAAAATTAGAGAAGATATTACAGTTGTTATGATTGCTCCTAAATCTCCTGGATCTGAATTACGTAATGAATATTTAAGAGGTTTTGGAGTTCCTACATTAATAGCAGTACACACAGAAAATGACCCCAATCAAGACGGACTAGAAATAGCAAAAGCATATTGTGTGGGCACAGGAGGTCATCATGCAGGAGTACTAAAATCGTCATTTGTAGCAGAAGTAAAATCTGATTTAATGGGAGAACAAACCATACTTTGCGGATTACTTCAAACAGGATCTATTTTATGTTTTGATAAAATGATTGAAAAAGGAATAGAACCAAGTTACGCTTCTAAACTAGTACAATATGGCTGGGAAGTAATTACAGAAGCCTTAAAAATTGGAGGAATTACCAATATGATGGATCGTCTTTCAAATGCAGCAAAAATAGAAGCTTTTAAATTATCTGAAGAATTAAAAGAAATAATGACTCCTTTATTTAATAAACACATGGATGATATTCTATCTGGTAAATTCTCTAAAACAATGATGAAAGATTGGGCAGAAGATGATAAAAAATTACTTTCATGGAGAGCAGCTACAGCTGAAACAGCTTTTGAAAAAACGCCCGCTACCGCTTTAGAAATTACAGAACAAGAATATTTTGATAAAGCGACCCTTATGGTTGCTTTTGTAAAATCGGGTGTAGAATTAGCTTATGAGACAATGGTTAAAGCAGGAATAAAAGAAGAATCTGCTTATTATGAGTCCTTACATGAAGCACCCCTAATAGCTAATACGATTGCTCGTAAAAAATTGTTTGAAATGAATCGGGTAATTTCTGATACAGCAGAATACGGATGTTATTTGTTTGACCATGCTTGTAAACCATTATTGTCTGATTTTATGAAAAAAATAGATGTTAATTTAATGGGGAAAGAATACACTGATAAAAACAATAAAAAAGTAGATAATTTTGAACTAGTGACCACAAATACGATGATTAGAAATCATTCGATTGAAATTTGTGGAGCCAAATTACGTGCTGCCATGACTGCCATGAAAACAGTAGTAGGAGATTATTCTAATTCAAACAAAAGACATCAGTATGAACTTGTATGAAGAAATTATATCCGCTAAAAATCAATTAAGAGGAGTTGTATTAACAACTCCTCTGCTTCAGAGTATAAATATATCAACACAATATCAAGCCCATGTATATTTAAAAAGAGAAGATTTACAAACCGTCCGTTCTTTTAAAATAAGAGGAGCTTATAATAAAATTAGTTCGTTAAATGAGAAAGAGCGTCAAAAAGGAATCGTTTGTGCAAGTGCGGGTAATCATGCTCAAGGAGTTGCTTTTTCATGTAATTACTTAAAGATTTTTGGGAAGATATATATGCCCAAAACCACTCCAAAACAAAAAATTAAACAAGTACAATTATTTGGTCAATCATATATAGAAATCATACTAGTAGGTGATACCTTTGATGATGCCTATCAAAAAGCAATAGAAGACTGTAATAAAAATAATAAAACATTTATTCACCCATTTGATGACCAAAAAGTAATAGCAGGTCAAGGAACAGTCGCTTTAGAAATTTTAGAACAATCTACAAAACCAATAGATTACGTTTTTGTGCCAATAGGAGGAGGAGGATTTGCTTCAGGTATTGTAACTGTTTTTAAAGAACTGAGTCCACACACAAAAATAATAGGAGTTGAGCCTCTAGGTGCTCCTTCTATGAAAACAGCTATTGATCAAGGTAATACCAGTGCGTTAGACTCAATAGATAAATTTGTTGATGGTGCCGCAGTCAAACAAGTAGGGAATCTTACTTATCAAGTCTGCAAAAATACATTAGATGATATTATACTCGTCCCAGAAGGAAAAGTTTGTACGACCATACTAAAATTGTATAACGAAGAAGCATTAGTGGTAGAACCAGCAGGCGCTTTATCTATTGCAGCCCTTGATTTATATAATGAAAAAATAAAAAACAAAAAAGTAGTTTGCATTATAAGTGGCAGTAATAATGATATAGAACGCACAGAGGAAATAAAAGAACGTTCGCTATTATACGAAGGATTAAAACATTATTTTATGATTCAATTTCCACAACGTCCAGGCGCTTTAAAAGAATTTGTAAATAAAATTTTAGGGGAAGAAGATGATATAACTTATTTTCAATTTGCTAAAAAAAACAACCGAGAAAAAGGACCTGTTATTGTAGGTTTAGAATTAAAAAAACCTGAAGATATAGAAACTATCAAAAGCAAGATGAAAATCAATCATTTTGAATATAGATATTTAAATGAAACCCATGATCTTTTTACTCAACTGGTAAGTTAAAGACCCTTTAAAACAAGGCGTTAGTTCAATTTTTCTAATGCCTTGTTTATTAAATACTATTTTAACCATTTTGTTAATATATTCATGATTTTTTGCTGATCTTCTTTTGAAAAATGTTTAATTCGCGTAGCATGTGTTCCTTGAGGGAGTACCATTTTTAGAGCATCTAATTTTTCATTAGGAGTGGGAGCGCAAGCATACCAAGGATCTAATCCACCATAAATATATATTATTTTAGAACCTTTCTTTTCTATATAATCGCGTACCTGTTTAATGTATAATTTATCATATTTTAAATCAATATTTCGAGGAGTAAATCTATTGTTACTAGACGATTTAACAATACGTAGTAAATCTTTTACTGGATTTAGATCAAAACCATAATACCCTAATTCTGTAAAATGTTGATAGAAAGAAGGTAAAAGACGGTAAACACCTTTGTCCGAATAGACTTCAAAACCTACAATATTATTTAAATAATCAAATAATTCTTTTGAAGAGGAATTAAGTGAAGGGATCTTATCACAATTCCCATTCCATTGCCAAAAAGAAAAAGGCAATTCTAAAACAGCATACTCAAAAGCTTCAGAAATAGGGACTTCATTAAAAGTTAGGTTATTTTTCTTCGCATAGGAAGCAACTTCTGTTTCAATAGCCGTTCTATTAAGCATTAAGAGTCTTTGTATTTGTATGATTGAGTTTCTGCATTCAGGAGTACCAACGGTGGTGTTATAATGTTTTATAGTTCGTTCGTCTTCCGTACCGTTTATCATGGGAGCAACGTAAGGGATAGCCACATCTATGTCATTAGGATATTTAGACTTATAGATAAGTGTGGTTTCTCCTCCTTTACTAATACCTGTAGAAATCCATTTGCCAGTATATATTTTTTTTAATTTTTCAACTATCTGATGGCAATCCTCTATTGCTTGATTATTCGTTAAAAACTTCCAAGGAATAAGATTAGGTCTAGAATCACCGTAAAAACGATATTCTATTATTAATTGATTAGTATCTAATAACGAAGATAATTCTTTTTTTTCATAATGAGCATTATAACCCTCTGTTTCAACTACCATAGGCTTAGAATAATCTTTATGAGAAAGATAAATACAATGCTTAAAAGTTCCTTTTGATAAATCATTATGATCTAAAGGTTCATCTAAAACAATTTTATAAGATTCCGTAAAATCCTTAAGATTATTTATCTTTTCAATACTAGCTTTATTAAAAACTTCTTGAAGTTTTAAAAATAAATTTGATTTTTCTTGAGCAGTACAATTAAGACTAAAAAGAGAAAACAAGACAATGGATAAAAAACAAGAATATTTCATTTTAAAAATTTTAATCAAAAATCATAGAAATAGAAAATCAAAAAAAATAGTATATTAACCTACTATGGTTTAATATTAACCACTTATATGATATGACATAAAAGAAAATATAGTTGTAAACCTGAATTAACAAAAAAATTAGTTTTTAAATCGTTTTCTATAATTCATGGGTGATGTTTTTTTAATTTCTTTAAACTTTCTATTAAAATTAGAAATATTATTAAACCCCGTGAGTTCCGCAATTTCTACAACACTTATTTCATGGTTTGATGTCAATATACGAGAAGCTTTTTCTATACGCAATTCAATCAAGAATTGAAAAAAAGTTTTATTTGTTCTTACTTTAAAATACCTACAAAAGGCATTTTTAGTCATATTAGCTATATTCGCAATTTCTTCTAATGATATTTTCTTATCAAAATTATTCATTACAAATTCATATACAACTTGCATACGTTTGCCTTCGGAATCAGTAATGTCTTTATTATACCTAAAAGACGAAAGTGATTTTTTTTTAGAAAAAGTAAGTTTATTTAATAATTGCAAAAATTTAATAAACTTGGTCGTATCTTTAGCAGTAGATAAATCGAATATAATCGAATATATTTTTTCTTTTTTAGACAATACCTTATATCCATTACGAGTATCCTCTAAAAAATTGAGTATTTGAGTAGATTCAGGGAGTACTTGTAAGCTTTCTTTGATTACAGTAGCGTCAAAAAAGATAGAATGTACTAAACTTAATTCCTCCTCCTTGTTTATCTCACTTTTAAAAACATGTGGCAAATTACTTCCAAAAACAATAATATCTCCAGCGTTATATTCAGATATTGTATCGCCCACTATTATTGTTCCTTCCCCTTTTTCAATATAACTAATTTGAATTTCTTCGTGTTGATGAAGTTTATCATATAAGATCAACTCTTTGTCAAACTGATAAATGATAGCTTCTTCTTTTGCCTTTGGTATTTTAAAAGGAAATACTTTCATAAGTAGGTACTTGGTTTACTCAAATTTATAATTTCAATGTATTATTATCATTTTTTTTGAGTATTATTTTTAATAATGGATAATATAGTATCATTTTAAGCTAAAAACTGATTATTGCCTTGATGATATTCAAAATAATTTTGTCAAAAAACAGCAATTATGAGTTTTCAATGGAAAGGCGTAATGCCAGCAGTTACTACAAAATTTACAGCAGATGATAAGCTTGACTTGAATATGTTTGAAATAAACATCAAGGCACAACTTGATGCAGGAGCAGAAGGGATTATTTTAGGAGGAACCCTAGGAGAAGCAAGTACTTTATTTGAAGAAGAAAAAAGAGAACTTATTCGAGAAACAGTTCGTGTTGTAAAAGGTCAAGTACCTGTTATAATGAATATAGCAGAACAAACAACCAGAGGAGCTATAGAAGCCGCTAATAAAGCCGAATTAGATGGGGCTAGAGGATTAATGATGTTACCTCCTATGCGATACAAAGCAACCGATTATGAAACCGTGATGTTTTTTTCTGAGGTTGCTAAAAGCACATCATTACCCATTATGGTATATAATAACCCAGTAGATTATAAAATTGAAGTAACCTTAGATATGTTTGAAGAATTGTTAAAATTTGATAACATACAAGCAGTTAAAGAATCAACAAGAGATATTTCTAACGTTACTCGAATTAAAAATCGTTTTGGAGATAGATTAAAAATATTATCAGGAGTAGATACGCTAGCTTTAGAAAGCTTACTTATGGGAGCTGACGGATGGGTAGCAGGATTAGTAGACGCTTTTCCCGCAGAAACAGTAGCTATTTACAAATTAGCAAAAGCAGGTAGAATAGAAGAAGCCATAGCAATTTACAGGTGGTTTTTACCTTTGCTAGAATTAGATATAAGTCCTCAATTAGTACAAAATATAAAATTAGCCGAAGTAGCAACAGGTATAGGAACGGAATACGTTAGGGCACCTCGTTTGGCTTTAGCAGGAGCAGAAAAAGAAAAGGTTTTAACAATTATAGCGGAAGGATTAAAAACAAGACCTGTTTTACCAGATTATAAAAACCTGTCCGTAGCAACAGAAGTAGTGTAAACAAATGTAAACAACATATTTTAATAAAGTTTAGTTGATAGGCTTCTTTTCATAAGGTTGATAATGTTTTTCTGAAGCTATCTTAACCTACAAGTAAAATCTTGTAGGTTGCTTTATTAAATAAAAAAAACGAAATATGATTACTGGGAAAAATTATATAGGAAGCCATTTAGTTGCAAGTGGTTCTAAAATTTTAAAAACGTTTAATCCGGAACTTAACCAAGATAACGATTGGAATTTTATAGAAGCAACAACTGAAGAAATAGAACAAGCTGTTCAACTAGCGCATAAAGCGTATCAAGAATACAAAAATTTTTCAGGTAAGAAAAAAGCCTTATTTTTAAATGCAATTGCAGATGAAATACTAGCTTTAGGAGATGCTGTTTTAGAAGTGTATGTTCAAGAATCAGGTTTACCAAGAGGAAGAGCCGAGGGAGAAAGAGGAAGAACAATAGGACAACTTCGTGCTTTTGCTCAAATGCTTGAAGAAGGAAGTTGGGTAGAAGCAACTATTGATACAGCAGTTCCTGATAGACACCCCGTACCTAAAGTAGATTTAAGAAAAATGCTTCATCCTTTGGGACCAGTAGCTGTTTTTGGATCAAGTAATTTTCCTTTCGCTTTTTCAACAGCAGGAGGAGATACTGCTTCCGCATTAGCAGCAGGATGCCCTGTAATAGTGAAAAGCCATTCTATGCACATAGGAACGGGGGAATTAGTAGCTTCCGCTGTATTAAAAGCGGCACAGAAAACAGGAATGCCCGAAGGTGTTTTTTCTAATTTAATAGGAAACGGTATAACTCTAGGGACTACATTAGTAAAACACCCATTAATTAAAGCTGTTGGGTTCACAGGGAGCATTATTGGAGGTAGAACACTTTTTAATCTAGCGGCACAACGTCCCGAGCCCATTCCTGTATTTGCAGAAATGGGAAGTATTAATCCTGTTGTATTATTACCTAACGAACTAAGAAATAACACCTCTTTTTGGGCTAAACAATATGCAAGTTCCATTACTTTAGGAACAGGACAGTTCTGCACAAATCCAGGTTTAATAATTGGATTAGAAAGCCCAGAATTAAACTCTTTTGCATCCGAATTAGCATCCGAAATTTTACAAATAGCACCTTCTTGTATGTTACATTATTCTATTAGAAAAAATTATGACGAAGGACAACAAGAATTAAGTTTACAAAAAGGAGTAGAAATTTTAGCTATTTATGAGGGTAAAACAAAACCTAATTATGCTCCTCAAACCGTATTAAGGGTTAATGCAACAGAATTTTTAAAGAATAAAACATTAAGTCATGAAGTATTTGGACCATTTTCAGTACTAGTAGTTTGCGAAACGAAAGAGCAAATGGCAATGGTTATAAACAGCCTAGAAGGACAATTAACAGGAACAATTATCGCAGAATCAAAAGAACTAAGTCAATATAGAGAGGTAGTAGAAGCGTTAAAAGGAAGAGTTGGACGTTTAATCTTTAACGGTGTGCCAACCGGAGTTGAGGTTTGTGCGTCTATGCTACATGGTGGTCCTTATCCAGCCTCATCTGATTCAAGATTTACAGCGGTAGGTATTCATGCCGTAAAACGTTGGGTAAGACCTATAAGTTATCAAAATTGGCCTAACGAATTATTACCAGAAGAATTAAAAAATGAAAACCCATTAGGAATTTCAAGAACCGTAAATGATCAATTAGAAATAACAACAGCTTTTATTACAGCGTAAGCAATGGGAAGAAAAACTTTTTTTTGTGTAGATGCACATACCTGCGGAAATCCCGTAAGGGTTGTAGCTGGTGGTGGTCCTGATTTAAAGGGAGCAAACATGAGCGAAAAAAGACAACATTTTTTAAAAGAGTACGATTGGATTCGAAAAGGACTAATGTTTGAACCCAGAGGTCATGATATGATGAGTGGTAGTATCTTATACCCTCCTGTTGATCCAGAAAATGATTTTGGAATTTTGTTTATAGAAACCTCAGGATGTTTACCCATGTGCGGTCACGGCACTATAGGTACAATTACCATAGCTGTTGAAGAGGGATTAGTTACGCCAAAAAATCCAGGAAAAATTAGAATGGAAGCACCAGCAGGTCTTGTGCAAATAGAATACAAACAAATTGACAAAAAAGTAGAGTGGGTACGCCTTACAAATGTAAAA
The DNA here is from genome assembly GCF_052828645.1 of Flavobacterium sp. TN-1. Classification (NCBI taxonomy): domain Bacteria; kingdom Pseudomonadati; phylum Bacteroidota; class Flavobacteriia; order Flavobacteriales; family Flavobacteriaceae; genus Flavobacterium; species Flavobacterium sp. TN-1. The sequence goes on along the minus strand of NZ_CM128253.1, from coordinate 141,886 downwards.
TCCTATTTAGCAGCGCAAGATTTAACGATAGAATGTCCTGAATTGGGTGAAATAGTATTTGACGTAGCTTATGGAGGAAACTATTACGCCATAGTTGATCCACAAAAAAATTTTAGTGGGATACAAAATTTTACCGCAAGTAAAATAATACAATACAGTCAAGTGGTTCGTGCGCGTATAAATGAAAAATATCAAAACCAATTTATACATCCAGAAAATAATACAATTAGAGATGTAAGCCACCTATTATGGACAGGTACTCCAATTGATTCAAGTTCTTCAGGAAGAAACGCTGTATTTTATGGAGACAAAGCAATAGATCGTTCCCCTTGCGGTACAGGAACCTCTGCTCGAATGGCGCAATTACATGCAAAAGGAATCTTAAAAAAAGATGAAGAATTTATACACGAAAGCTTTATTGGTAGTAAATTCATCGGACGAGTAGTTGAAGAAACCAATATAGGTTCTATACCCGCAATTGTACCAAGTATTCAAGGATGGGCTAAAGTTTATGGTTATAACAACATTATTATTGATGATGATGATCCATACGCTCATGGATTTCAGGTAATATAAATAGAATTAAAAATTAGGAAAGTATAGTGAAAATAAATTTGCTAAGCATTTTTTTTAAATATCCCAAATCTCAAAAGTATTAAAAAATGAAAAAAATAAGTATAATAGGAGGCGGTATTATTGGGTTATGTACTGCTTATTATTTGACAGAAGAAGGATATGAGGTAGAAATATTTGACAGTTCTGATCTAACAGACGGTTGCTCCTATGGAAATGCAGGAATGATAGTGCCCTCTCACGTTATTCCCCTTGCACAACCAGGTATGATTGCACAAGGCGTTAAATGGATGTTTGATAGTAAAAGTCCCTTTTATATCCAACCTCGTTTTGATGTTGATTTGTTGAAATGGGGGTGGAAATTTTATAAAAATGCCACAAAACAACATGTAGAAAAAGCAAAACCAGCTCTTCGAAATTTGTCTCTGTTAAGTAAAGAACTTTATAAAGATTTAGCAAGTAAAAGTAATTCCTTTTACTATGAAGAAAAAGGACTTTTAATGTTGTTTAAAACAGATAAAACAGGTGCGGAAATTGTGCATGAAGGAGAAGAAGCTAAAAAATTAGGGTTAGAAGTCGAATTCTTATCAAAATCAGAAGTAGAAAGTTTAGAACAAGGAACGAAACTAGATATTTTAGGGGGAGTTCATTATAAATGCGATTCGCATTTATATCCTCAAAAATTCATAGCATACATAAAAGAAGAATTAGCTAAAAAAGAAATAAAAATTCATAGTAATTGTAGCGTGATGGATTTTGTTCTAACGAACGAAAAAGTAAGTCAGATAATTACTTCTAAAGGAAATTTTAGTACAGACGAAGTTGTAATTGCGACAGGGGCATGGAGTCCTAGTTTAGCTAAAAAAATAGGAACAGGTATTTCTCTTTTACCAGGAAAAGGATACAGTTTTACTTTATTAGATAAAGAAAAAAAACCTCAAATTCCTTCTATTTTATGTGAAGGAAAAGTAGCTGTTACTCCTATGAATAATGATATTCGTTTTGGTGGTACCATGGAAATTACTCATACAGGAGATACAAAAATAAATCGGAACAGATTACAAGGTATTGTTAATACAGTAAACACTTTCTATCCTGAAATGAAAGTAAAAATGCCTGAAAATCAAGATATATGGTATGGTTTTCGTCCTTGTACTCCGTCAGGTATGCCGATAATTGCCAGAGATAAAAGTATTCAAAATGTAATTTTAGCAACAGGACACGGCATGATGGGATTAAGTTTAGCACCTGCTACAGGAAAAATAGTTTCTGAAATTATAGCTAATAAGTCCCATTCTATATCTATTGGTCAATTTCAATTGAGTTAATCGTTTGTTTTATGGTAAAATAAAAAGTAGACTGGTTAAAAGAAAAATTTGTTTTAAGTTGGGTTAAAAAGAAGGGGTTCACTTTTTTAAAGTCGAACCCTTTCAAATTTTATTTTAATTTTAAAAAAGATTCATACACATTTGTATATTAAAAAATTATTACAAATAAAAGATCTTTGATGCCATTTAAATTTAAAATATACTGGATTAAAAAGAAAAATTCTCGATCTTTTTTTTTATTTTAAACTCAGATTACGCATTAGAAAAATTAATTTTTATAACTCATTGAAATAAAATGTTTTAATTTTTATCAATTCTAGTTTTTAAAAAAATAAAGTATTAGGGAATCAATAAAGTTTTTTTAAAATTCTCTAATGCGTAATTTGGGTTAAAACAACTCGAACAAACGGTTGAGTATATAATTGAAATCATCATTAGTTCGAGCGCGAAGCACATCAAGAATCAACACTAATTTTTATTGCTTTTGTAGGATAGTGCCTAAATCAATATACAGTTTGTTCCTTTTGTAAGGAAGAGTCTCATAATCAATATTATGTAATTTCTCCCTTTGGTCGAAATGAAAAGATTGTAAACTTTTTGGACAGTCTCAAGGTTAAAAAAATAGTATTATGAGGAAATTTCAAAGTTTAAAAATAGTACGATTTTAAAAATATCTGTCCATTTTATCTTCTTTGCTTTTTTCCTTTTCATCACAAAGTCTAACGCATAAATAGGGTTAAACATAATGAATTAGAATACTAAATAAGTACGGATTTACCTATTTTTAAATTTTCAAAATTAACGATTTCAATATCTTTATTCAGGATAAATTCAGCAATAGTATCTCCAACAACTTCCGTTGAATAATTTAAATCTTTATTTAAATCTACGGTTACTATTTTTGATTGTAAGGCTTTATCTACAGCTTTATTAATAGTAGTACTTTCCTCGTACAAACCAAAATGCTCTAAAAGCATAGCTGCACTTAAGATAGACGCAATGGGGTTCGCTATACCTTTTCCTTTAGCTTGAGGATAAGATCCATGAATGGGTTCAAATAAAGCGTTTTTGTTTCCTATTGAAGCAGAAGCTAATAGGCCAATGGATCCTCCTATTACGCTGCCTTCGTCTGAAATAATATCTCCAAACATGTTTTCTGTTAGAATAACATCAAATGAGCTTGGATTTAATATTATTTGCATAGCTGCATTATCTACAAATAAAAAATCTAACGTTATATCGGGATAATCTTTAGCTATTTCCGTGACTACTTTTCTCCAAAGTCTAGAGGATTCTAATACATTGGCTTTATCTACCAAAGTAACATGTTTTTTTCTTGTATAGGCTGCTTTAAAAGCAAGATGAGTAATTCTTTCTATTTCTTCTTTTGTATATTTACATAAATCAGATGCAATAGTACCGGTTTCATTTAATTTTTTTTCACCAAAATAAATACCTCCTGTAAGCTCTCTATAAATAATCATATCAGTTCCCTGAATAATTTCTTTTTTTAAAGGGGATTTGTCTAGTAATGTATCATAGGTTTTGATAGGACGAATGTTTGCAAATAGTCCTAGTTCTTTTCTTAGCTTTAGAAGACCTTGTTCAGGTCTTACTTTTGCTGTAGGATCATGATCGTATTTGGGATCGCCTATGGCTCCAAAAAGAACGGCATGACTATCTTTGCATAGTTTTAAGGTTGCTTCAGGTAGAGGATTACCTGTTTCATCAATTGCTAGGGCTCCTACTGGAGCTTCTGTAAAATAGAATGTATGATTATATATTTCTTCTATAGCTTTTAGTGCTTTAACTGCTTGTTTTGTTACCTCAGGACCAATGCCGTCTCCTGATAATAATGCTATTTTTATTTCCATACTTGTTTAACTTTATATTGTTATTTTATGATAAGATAAGTTTCTTGATTTTTCAAAGGCTTCAATTTTATTTTTATGACTTATCAAAAAATCAATATCATCATAACCATTTATCATACAGATTTTTTTATAAGGATCTATTTCAAAGTTTTCCGTTTTAGATAGGTCTGTAACTGTAATAGTTTGTGTTTCTAGATTAATTTCAATTAGGGCTTGAGGGTTTGTTTTTAATAAGTTTAAAGTTTCATTTAAAAAGACAGGAGTTACTTGTACAGGTAATAAACCATTGTTTAGGGCATTACCTTTAAAAATATCAGCAAAATAGCTAGAAACGATGACTTTAAAACCATAATCAGTTAATGCCCAAGCGGCGTGTTCTCTACTACTACCACAACCAAAATTATCTCCGGCAACTAAAATACTGCCTGAATAATCAGAATTATTTAATATGAAAGAATTAATGGGGTTATTTTGATTATCAAAACGCCAATCTTTAAATAGATGGTTTCCAAAACCAATTTTGTTTGTTACTTTTAGAAAACGAGCAGGTATAATTTGGTCTGTATCTATATTTTCTACTGTTAGGGGTACTGCTCTAGATATTAATTTTGTAAACTTTTCCATATTTTCTTTTTTAGATTTGTGCCATTACAATTTTACCTTCAATTGCAATTGCTGCGGCTAGAACGGGACTGGTTAATAATGTTCTTGCGCCTTGTCCTTGTCTTCCTTCAAAATTTCTATTAGAAGTAGAAACACAGTATTCTCCTGCTGGAATTTTATCCTCATTCATAGCTAGGCAAGCAGAGCATCCAGGTTGTCTAATTTGAAAACCTGCTTCTTCAAAAATTTTAGACAAACCTTCTTCTTTAATTTGTATAGCTACTTGTTGTGATCCAGGAACAATTAGTGCATATACATTTGATGCTTTTTGTTTTCCTTTTATATAGTGAGCTACAGCTCTAAAATCTTCAATTCTGGAGTTAGTACAACTACCAATAAAGACATAATTAATTATTTTGTTCAGTAAATATTCACCTTTGCTAAATCCCATATATTCTATAGCTTTATCAAAAGAAGGATCGTTGTTTATAAACGGAACTGTTTCGGTTATTTTTATTCCCATACCAGGATTTGTTCCGTAGGTAATCATTGGTGCAATATCTTGAGCATCAAAATGATATTCTTTGTCAAAAACAGCTTCTTCGTCTGTTACTAAGGTTTTCCAATAGTCTATTTTTTCTTTTAATTCGTTTCCTTTTGGAGCAAATTTTCTTCCTTGTATATATTCAAAGGTAGTTGCGTCAGGAGCGATCATGCCTCCTCTAGCTCCCATTTCTATACTCATGTTACAAACGGTCATACGTCCTTCCATAGACATTTCTCTAAAAACACTTCCAGCATATTCACAAAAATATCCTGTTCCTGCATTGGTGCCTATTTTGGAAATTATGTATAAGATAACATCTTTAGGGGTTACATTTTTCGCGAGTATACCATTTACAGTAATACGTAAGCTTTTAGGTTTGTTTAATAGTAGACATTGACTTGCAAAAACCTGTGCTACCTGACTTGTGCCAATTCCAAAAGCAATCGTTCCAAAGGCTCCATGAGTGGAGGTGTGGCTATCACCACATACCATAGTCATTCCAGGTAGTGTAATTCCTAATTCGGGGGCTATTACGTGAACAATTCCTTGATATTGATGACCTAAACCATAAAGTGTAATATTGTTTTTTTTACAATTTTTTGTCAATTGTTCTACTTGTTGTTTTGATAATTCATCTTTGATGGGGAGATGTTGATTAAAAGTAGGAACATTATGATCTGCAGTAGCTACAATTTGATTGGGTCTAAAAATAGAAATGTTACGATCTTCTAATTCAGCAAATGCTTGAGGACTTGTTACTTCGTGTATTAAATGGGTGTCTATATATAAAATTTGAGGGCCGTTAGGTATTGTACTCACCACGTGGCTATCCCATACTTTGTCAAATAAGGTTTTCTTTTTCATTAGGCAAATATTCTAATTTTACTTAATTCAATAATTTTGTGTACATCTTCATCTACTACTTCTTTTTTTCTATCGGCAAATTTTAAGAATTCTAGATAGACTTTGTCTAATTGTAGTTTGGTTAATTCATAACCAATTTTTTTGGCGCGATAGGCTAATGCTGCTCGTCCACTTCTTGCTGTAAGAATGATTGATGACTCATTTACGCCTACGTCATTTGGGTTTATAATTTCGTAAGTTTCTCTATTTTTGATTACTCCATCTTGATGAATGCCTGAACTATGGGCAAAGGCATTGGATCCCACGATTGCTTTATTTGGTTGGACTACCATTCCCATTTGTTCAGAAACTAGTTGACTCATTTCATATAGTAATTTAGAGTTTATATTAGTTGTAAAACCTAAATCGGGATGCTGGCGTAAAATCATTACGACTTCTTCTAAAGATGTATTACCGGCTCTTTCTCCAATACCGTTTATAGTACATTCTATTTGTTTGGCACCGTTAATGATTCCTGCTACTGAATTAGCAGTAGCTAAACCCAGATCATTATGGCAATGACAAGACAATATAGCATTGTCTATTCCTTTTACGTTTTCTTTTAGATATTTTATTTTAGCACCGTATTCGTCAGGTAAGCAATAGCCTGTTGTGTCAGGTATGTTTAAAACGGTAGCACCTGCGCTTACGACTTCACTACAAATTAGAGCAAGAAATTCATTATTTGTTCTTCCAGCATCTTCGGCATAAAATTCGACATCGTCTACAAACTTTTTAGCGAAGGCAACGGCTTCTACTGCTCGTTCAATAATTTCATCTTTACTTGCGTTGAATTTATATTTTATATGCGAATCAGAGGTTCCTATGCCTGTATGAATACGAGGTTTTTTAGCTTTTTCTAATGCTCTTACAGCGATTTCTATATCTTGTTTTATAGCCCGTGTTAAACCGCATACGGTTGCGTTTTTGACTAATTTAGAAATAGCATCTACAGCTTCAAAGTCTCCTGGACTAGAAACAGGAAAACCTGCTTCAATTACATCAACTCCTAGTTCATCTAAACGAGAAGCAATTGCTAATTTTTGCCTCTTATTTAGCTTACATCCTGGTACCTGTTCACCATCGCGAAGAGTTGTGTCAAAAATTTTTATTTTCTGATTTTCCATAAAACATTTTAATTTTTGATAACGAATTTATATTTTGTGTAAGCATTAAATTGATTTTAAAACTTTGATTTTACAATATCTAAGGAGTGATGAAAGAAGTGTAAGTGCTTTAATAGTAAGTATTTAATGAAAAATAAATTACAATGTCTAACCCTACAAAAGATAATTTGCATATTCTAATTCATTCGCTTTCAAAATCTGAAAAAAGACATTTTAAACTATATGTTAATAGATTAGGTGTTAATACGGATGCGAAATTTTTATCTCTTTTTAATTTGCTAGATAAAATGGTAGAATATGATGAAGAGGAAATATTGAGAAGTAAGATCGTAACAAAACTTCAATTGTCTAATCTGAAGGCTCATTTGTATAGGCAAATTTTAGTTAGTTTACGATTAAATCCTATTAATCAAAATATACGTATTTTGATAAGGGAACAATTAGATTTTGCAACCATTTTGTATCAAAAAGGGCTGTATAAACAAAGTTTGAAAATTCTTGATAAAGCCAAAAGTATGGCAGTTGAAAATGAAGAAAAAAATATAGCGTATGAAATTGTTGAGTTAGAAAAAGTAATAGAATCTCAGTATATAACTCGTAGTATTATTAATAGAGCAGATGAACTGGCTATTCAGGCAAAAGAACTTAGTATACAAAACGTAATTGCTAGTAAATTGTCTAATTTATCTCTTCAGCTTTATAGTATTATGCTCAAAAGTGGTTATGCCAAGAGTGATGAAGAAATGAGAGAGATAACAGATTTTTTTAATAAAAATGTTCCAAATTATAAATATGAAGAGTTGGGATTTAGAGAAAAATTATGGCTTTATAAAACATTTTTATGGAAACATTTGCTTGTTCAAGATTTTTTGAGCTGTTATAAATACTCTACTAAGTGGATTGGTTTATTTTATGAAAACGAACATCAAATATATATTAATCCTGTATGGTTTTTAAAGGGAGCTACTTATTTATTAGAATGTTTGTACTTGATTAAATATAAGTCAAGTTTTAAAACTACTTTATACCGGATTGAACAGACAATTCAATCGGATTCTTTTCCTAAAAATGATAATATAAACTCGCTTGCTTTTTTATGTATTTATAACAATAAGTTTAATTTGCATTTTTTAGAAGGAACTTTTAAGGAAGGGCTTTTGCTTATAGAAGAAGTAGAAACATTAATAAACCTGTACAAAAACACGATTGATGATCATCATATAATGGTTTTTTATTATAAAATAGCGTGTTTACATTTTGGAACAAACAATAATAAAAAGTGTATAGAATATTTAACTAAAATTATAGATAATAAAAACCTAAGCATGCGGGAAGACCTCATGTGTTTTTCTAGGATTTTGAATTTAGTGGCGCATTATGAGGCGTGTATGGATTATCAACTTGAAAAACAATTAAAAGCTACTTATAAGTTTCTTATTAAAATGAATGAGTTACATGAAGTTCAAAGAGAAATGATTAAGTTTTTAAAAAATTTGGGTGAAATTTATCCTCATCAATTAAAAAATGAGTTCAAAAAACTACATGCAAAATTAAAGTCATTTGAAAGTCATTCTTATGAAAAAAGAGCTTTTCTTTATTTAGATATTATTTCGTGGTTGGAAAGTAAAATTGAAAATAAACCTGTGGCAGATATAATTAAGGCTAAGAGTAAATTTTTGACTCGTTAGTTAGATGGAATCAGAATATTATAATGGGGTGTTATATAATAGAGGGTGTCCTAAAAGTTTGCAATGTTGTCATCCTATGATGAAAGAGAGGTTTGAACGAAGTGAATAAGCAAAAACCAATCAGATAATACGGATAATGTAACTTCTCTGGTAATTGAAGTTTAAGTTGCTACTTTTTAGACACCCACTGTTTAATCCTGAGGATTAATGAATAAAAGAGTTTATTATTTTAAAAATAAATGTTTACTATCTTCTACTTTTTCTTTAGAAATTAGTTTAACTTGGTAGGTTCCTCTGGGTAAATTTTGAATGGAATAATTTTCCATTTGTTGTGTTATTCTTACAAGCTGACCTAAGTTATTATAGATTTCTATGCGACTATCGTTAGAAATGCTTTCAGGTATTGAAAATGTTACTTGATCGGTAGCAGGGTTTGGTGCTATAATAAATTTAGATTCTTTTGTATTTATAGGTCCTGATAAAGGTAAGGTTACATTTACAGGAGTACTCCAATTACTTTCTCCTGTAGAATTAAGAGCTTTTACTTTAAATTGAAATTGTGTGCTAGATCCAGGTTTTGCCACATATAAATAATAACTAGTTGAAGTTCCTACTGTGTACCAAGTACCAGAGGTATTTAATTGTACCTCATATTTACTAGCGTTAGGTACTTTGTTCCATAAAGCATAAAATCCATTTTTGGAGATTCCACCATTTAAATAAGCATAAGGTGTTTCTAAGGTAGTATTTTGTTCTTGTATTTGTACGGTGTAGTCTTCAATTTCTCCATCGTTAATATAACCACAAGGAATATTGCTAATATCATTATAGCGCATTATGATACGCATACGGAAAGTACCTTTTGCGGTTAAAGGAATTGAAAAAGTACCTGTATATTCTTTGTTTGTTAGGGATGTTTTTAAGACGATTTCTGAATTTTCAAATTGTTTATTGTCGTTATAGTCAATCCAAATTGTCCATGCTTCATCAGAAGCAGAAGGATTAAAACCGGGGGTAAGTACTGTGGTTACTTGTTCTCCTGATTTTAAACTAATTGTTTTAGATACATAATTACCATATCCTTCATAATCCGCTCCAGAAGTATTTGTAAAAGAACTTAATTTAATGGATTTAATATATTCATAAGTATTTCTTGCGCTAACTTTACAATAATCTACATAATCACTAGGAGCTGTAATTATTGTTTCATTAGAATAGCTTGATTTTTCAGTTCCTTTGTAAGCACTTATTCTATATTTGTAAGTAATGCCTACATTAATAAGTTTGTCTGAATACGTATAAGTATTAGGTGGTAAGGAGGCAATTAGCTGATAAGCTCCTCCATTAGTTGATTTTTCTAGATAAAAACCATCTTCTGTTGTATTTTTATCAATCCAGTTTAGAACAATAGTATTGTTATTGATAGCAGAAGTAAGGTTTGAAGGAGATGTTAAAGATTGTAGATCTTTTTCACCTGCTTTTATGGGAGCTCCAGGTTGTGTGTTGTAAGCGTATTCTGTAATTCTATACCCTTCAGAGCCACTAATAGGCTCTACTTTAAAATAGCCATAGCAAGTATTGCCATCTATTTTGTATTCATAGCCAATATATCCTATTTGTCCTTTCCAATCATTATAAGACGGATTAATGATGTCTAGCTGATTAGGATAGGCTCCAGGTGCTGTAAAATTAGAAGAACCATTTATTTCAGTTCCTTTTGTTAAACGGCTAATATTTCTTGTGTTTGGATTGCAAATTAATCGCTTTCCGTAAGTTTCTAATTTGTATTTATCCGTTTCAAATAGCCAAAATCCATAGGAAGTATCGTCTCCTTTTTCTGTATTAAAGAAAAGCCATGTTTGACTAGGTGTTGCCATCCAGTTTGGTTGTCCTTTAGCTAAAAATATACCATAAGGATCAATAAATTCAAATTTAATGTTTAATTTGTCAGATATTAAGTTGTTAGTACCTCCAGAAAAAGCAGCGGGTAAAAATTGGATACTTGCTAAAATATTATGGTTAGTCTGATGGTTTTGTGCAGAACCTTCTAATGTAAGAGTTGCTTTAGAATTACTATTTATGGTTATGATAGGATTTAAACCTTGAGGGAAATTGGTTAAAGTATAATGGGTTCCTTGAATAAGTTTTCCAGAGGATAATGAAAAAGTTTTTCCTGCTGTTAGGCTTAATTCATTTATTTGTGAGAAAGTACCATTGTTGTTTATGTTTTCTTTGTAGAGGCTTAATGGAGCAATAATTGATGCTAGTTGGTTGTCATATACGCCTGTAGCTAATAAATTTGAATTTTGCCAAAGAGTAATTCTTGCTTCGTGTTGCATTGCTGCAATCATTCGGTCAACTTGACCTCTGGTAAACATTTTGTAACAGCCTCTTGCTCCGTTATATCCCATGTAATTTTCGATATTTACTTTGTCTCCATCACAATTTGTACCAGGGGTACAGCTCAAGGCATGTTTAGCATCTTCTTTTGGTGTGTCGTCTACTTGATCCGTTCCAGTACAACCATCTTCAAATGTATGAATTAAGTTAAAAAAATGACCAAATTCATGGGTAAGAGTAGAAGAAAATTCTTTATCTGTGTTACCCAAGAGATAAGCGCCATTAAATACTATTCTGGCGGTATTTCTATTGGTCATATTTATATCGGGATACCAGGCTACTCCAGAGTTGTTGTAAATATTTTGATTATATAAATCATTTTGGATATAAACGTTTACGTATTTTTTGTTGTCCCAAGCATCTGCTGCAATTTGATCGTCATATCCGCCTCCATTTCCGTACCCATTTTTTGTTGTATGAAAAACAACTCCTGTGGTGTTGCCTCCATTAGGATCAATTTTGGCTAGTCTAAATTGAATGTTTAATGTTGCTCGACGAGGTTGAAAAAAAGGTTCAACACTATTGAAGTCATCATTAAGTCCATTAAAATCATTATTAACAGCATTTAACGCGTTAACAATTTTGTCATAGGTAACACTTTTTCCACTTTGGGTAGTACCATAAATATGAAATACGACAGGAATAATGTAATTAGTAGCCAAAGCATTGTTTTTTACATTTTTGTTTTTACGTAAATCATGTACAAATTTTTTTGTAAAGATTTCAAATTCATTTCTTTTTTTTAAAGCATCAGGATTTTGTCTTTGTGTAATTTCGTTTTGTTCTTTTGTTCCACATTCTAGGATTTGAGCATATAAGCTCCCGCCAATATTTAATAAGAGGCTAATTAGGATTAATGTTTTTTTCATAATTCTGTTTTTTGGTTTTTTATTTATAGATAATGCAATTTATTTGTATTTTATTTATTGTTTTTGTATTTATTTAACAACAAGAGATACTATTCTACCCTGTGTTTTGTTTTTGTATTATAGGGGATAAATAGCTTGGTTTTTGAGGTAGGAAGTTGTTAAAAATAAAAAAAGCCACTGCTAAAAAGAAGCAATGGCTTTTAAATAAAGAAGGTTTTATTTTACTTTTCTCTTATATAAATATCAATTGGCACACCTTCAAAGTTCCAGTTATTTCGGATTTTATTTTCTAAGAAACGTTTGTATGGATCTTTTACATATTGAGGTAAGTTAGCAAAGAACACAAACTGTGGTGATTGTGTTGGTAATTGCATACAGTATTTGATTTTTATGTACTTGCCTTTTAGTGCTGGAGGTGGCATGTGTTCAATAATATTAAGCATATACTCATTGAATTTAGAGGTAGGAATGCGTTGTTTTTTGTTTTCATACACCTGAACAGCAGCTTCTAATGCCTTAAGTAAACGCTGTTTTGTCAATGCCGAGACGAAAATGATAGGTACATCTGTAAAAGGGGCTATTTCTTCACGAATTTTAGCTTCGTATAATTTTGTGGTCATTGTGTCTTTTTCAACTAAGTCCCATTTGTTAACTAAAATAACAATTCCTTTGCGATTTTTTTCAGCTAACCAAAAAATATTTTGATCTTGTCCTTCAAAACCACGAGTTGCATCTATCATTAAAATACAAACGTCACTATGTTCAATAGCGCGAACAGAACGCATTACAGAGTAAAATTCTAAATCTTCTTTTACTTTTGATTTACGACGTATACCTGCTGTATCAACTAGGTTGAACTCAAAACCGAAACGATTGTATTTTGTGTCAATAGCATCACGCGTAGTACCTGCAATATCTGTTACCACAAAACGATCCTCACCAATTAACGCATTGATAAATGAAGATTTTCCAGCGTTAGGACGACCTACTACACAAAAACGAGGTAATGGATTTTCTTCTTCTATAACTTCTGGTAATTCGGGTAATACTTCTACTAATTTGTCTAGTAATTCTCCTGTTCCACTACCATTCATACCCGCAATAGTGTGGTATTCTCCTAAACCTAAAGAGTAAAATTCAACAGCATCACCCATACGCATGGCGTTATCTACTTTGTTAACAGCTACTAAAACAGGTTTGTCAACTTTACGAAGTAAATTAGCTACTTCCATATCCATAGGGGTTACTCCTTCTTCTACGTCTACTACAAAAATAATAGCATCAGCTTCGTCAATGGCTAATTCTACCTGTTTACGAATTTCTCCTTCAAAAATATCATCAGAACCCTTAATATAACCACCCGTGTCAATTACAGAAAACTCTTTTCCATTCCATTCACTTTTACCATAAATACGATCACGTGTTACTCCTGCAACAGAATCCACAATAGCTTCACGACGTTGAATTAATCGGTTAAAAAAAGTTGATTTCCCTACATTAGGTCTCCCTACAATGGCTACGATATTATTCATTTTTCAATTTTTCAGTCCGCAAAGGTAAAAAAAACAAACTGGTTACACATTCTTTTTGATAAAATTATCTTTCCATGGATCTGATTTTTATATATTTGCTTCTCCCACAAAAAGTTTAAATGAGAAAAAATATCCTATTATTGCTTGCTTTTATTATACTCATGCATGCTGGGATAGTGAGTTCTATTTTTGAAATTAAACAAAGTTTTTTAAAATTAGTTGTGTTGGAGGAATATTCTGAAAATGATTGTTTTACGATAAAATTGACTTTTAGAGAATTTCTTAAAAAAAGAATTTCAGATCATGAAATTATAATTAATAAAGAACTTCATGATATTGTTAAAATAAAATCAGATAATGGATTTGTGGTTTTAAAATTGATTAATGATAAAATCGAAAAAAATTATCTCAACAGAACAAAAGATTATAAGGAAAAGAGTAATACAGGAGCAAAGAATAAGAACCAAAGGTTAAAAATCAATTTTTTGTACTATCAAGAAAATATAGCGTTTGTTTTGCTAAATAATTACTCAGATTGTCGGAAAGTAAAATTAAACATGGATGATTTAATGAATTATTTACAAAATAAACAATCAATAGAACCACCTCCACCAGAGTATACTTATTTAATAGGTTGATAGTTTTACCTCAATCTATTTTATTGAAAATAATATATTGATAGACAAATAGGATAAAAAAGCGTTTAGCTTTATTTAGATCTTTGTTTATCTCATTTAGTATTTAGCTAAAGTGTTAGCTAAATCTAGTATGATAATTTTTTTAAATAAGTTAAGTATACATGAAAATTAAAAATAAAATAGGAGTAGTTTTATTGGGACTTACTTCAATTCAAGCTATTTCTCAAGATAATAAGAAAAATATAGAAATTAATAAATTAAATGAAGTAGAAATTACAGCTACTTCGCAATCAGATAAGACATTATTAAAACAAGCTGCGTCTATTTCTAAATTAGAAACCAAAGAAATTCAACGTGGTACAGGTTTGTTTTTTGATGATGCTGTAAATACAAACATACCAGGAATGTTTATGCAACGTCGTACAGTATCAGCAGGACAAACGTTTAATATTCGCGGATATGGAAATGGCGCGCGAGGAACTAATGGGACTAATAGTAATTTTGATTCACAAGGAGTAAAAGTGTATTTAAATAATATTCCGGTAACAGATGCTGAAGGAATTACTTTAATGGATGATATTGACTTTAATTCAATTGGAGAAGTTGAAGTTCTAAAAGGACCAGCAGGATCATTATACGGATTGGCTATTGCAGGTGCTGTAAATTTAAAAACAATTAAACCAGAGGCAGGAAAAACCTCTATTTCTCAAAATACCATGTTTGGTAGCTATGGTTTAAGACGATTGACATCTCAAATAGCTGTGGGGAGTGAAAAATCATCTTTTTTAGTTAATTACGGAAACCAAAAGTATGATGGTTTTATGAATCATACAGCTTCTAAAAAAGATTTTGTAAATATTTTTGCTGATTTTGGCTTAAGTAACAAGCAAAAAATCAATGCGTATGTAGGATATACCAATAGTTATGAGGAAAGAAATGGAGAACTGACAATAGCTCAGTATCAAAATTTAGATTATTCAGGAAATCCAGCTTATATAAAAAATAATGCACATAGTAATGTCATTAGTTTCAGAGCAGGACTGAATCATTTTTATCAAATATATAAAAACCTGAGTAATTCCACTTCTGTTTTTGGTTCAGGAATTAGTAGTAATGTAAGTTCTGCTGGAGGATGGACCGATAAATTACCAGTAAATTATGGCTTTCGTTCTACCTTTGATAGCAAATGGGATTTAGGTAATGAGTTTAAATTGTCAGGAATTACAGGAGTTGAAATGCAAATGCAAAACGCACAAACACTGGCATATCCTATGGGGAATCCTGTAAATGCAGAGGGATATAATACTATAGGTCTTTTAAGAAGTAATTTATACGTTTCCTCAAAAACAAATTCTGTATTTACTGAATGGACTTTTAATTTGCCTTATGATTTTGCTCTAACAGCTGGTATTAGCTCAAACTATATGGGAATAGATTCTAATGACAGATTTCCTTATATCTACAATCTTTCAGGAAATCCGCAAGTAACTCAAAACAGTAAACCATTAAACTTTAATGTATCTTATAGAGATATGTATTCTCCAAAAGTAGCTATTAGTAAAGTATTTTATAAATCAGTATCAGTTTATGCTTCTTATAACAAAGCGTATAAAGCGCCTGTGAGCGGTTATTTATTTATCCCTGAAATCAATCAGGTCAATAGTAATTTACGTCCAGAAATTGGAGAACAATGGGAGGTAGGTACAAAAGGAAAGCTTCTAGAAGGACGTTTAGGATTTGAATTGGCCGCTTTTAGAACAAATTTTAAAGATAAAATGTCAACCGTTTCAGTTACAGATCCAGCCAATATAACTAAGTTGTATACTTATATGATTAACGGAGGAAGCCAGCTGCATAAAGGGGTAGAAGGTAATCTAAAATTTGAAATGATAAAAACAACAAATGGTTTTCTAAAATCATTTGCACCATTTGTAAACGGGACTTATTCTGACTTTACATACCAAGAGTATAAATTTAGTAGAACCACAACTGGGGCTAACATTGCTCAAAATGTTTACGATTTTTCAGGTTTGAGTGTATTAGGAACCCCTAAATGGGTTGCTAATGCAGGTATAGATTTTCTGACTAAATTGGGAATCTATGGTAACGTAACGTTTAATCATAGAGGAACTGCTAATTTTGGATATGTTCCTGTAGATAGAACAAATCCAAATTTACAAATTGCAACTGCGGATAAATATAATTTATTACACGCTAAATTAGGCTTAAAAGTAAATGTAATCAATCACCTAGATTTAGATGTTTTTTCAGGAGTTAATAATATTACTAATGTACAGTATTACCAAATGATTTTTGTTAATCAAATGCCTGATGCGTACATTCCTGCACCTTTAAAAGCAACCTTTTTTGGAGGTTTGAATGTAAAATATACTTTTTGATACAGTTACGAGATATTCAAAAAAAGATTCAACATTTTTTATTTAAACAAGCTAGGAGTTAAAATATTTTGGTTTTTTGATTTCTTCTCATGTTTAAGTTTGTGTGTTGTGTAGATTTTTTTGAATATCTTTTAATGTTATTTTTTTGTTGTAAAAAATGATTTTTAAAAAAAGAAGTGAGTTTTATTAGTTTTTAATAATTTTCTTATCTTGGTTCCCCTCTAATCGAAATAAACTAAAAATGGAAACTGAAAACACTATTAACCTACGACTACGATTTTATAAAGACATTGACGAAACAGTTGAGGGGGTAAGACAAAAATTTATTGATTATAAAAGTCAAATCTCTCCAGATTATGTAATGAAAATAAGAAGAAATCATATACAATTTACGATAGGAGGTTTAAAACAACGTTATTGGTCACCATATCTAACAATAGAGTTGGAAGAAAAAGAAGGAAGTAATGGGCAAGCTACTCATCTCCGAGGATTGTTTGGACCCGCTCAAACGATGTGGACATTTTTTATTTTTATGCACTTCATGGTAGCTGGGGTTTTTATTGTCTTTATGATGTTTGCTATTTCTGATTATATGTTAAAGAAAAGTATTACATCTGACTTTATAGTGATAGGACTAATGTTTTTTTGTTGGATATTATTGTATATTCTTGGTCGTCAAACGCGTGAAAACGGGTATGGACAAATGAATGAATTAGAGCAAGAATTTTTAAAAATTATCCAATAAAATTAGTTTATATTTTAATTAAAAACCCTCGTTTTAGAACAATAAAGTTTAAAACGGGGGTTTATTATGAGTTTACAAAATGTTTTAAAACTAATTTTTTTGATTATATCCAAAACGTCTTAACTGCCTTTCATTTGAGCGCCAATCTTTATTAACTTTTACATATAACTCTATATGAATTTGTTTACCAAAGAATTTTTCTAATTCTTCGCGGGCTTGAATTCCTACTTTCTTAATAGCAGTCCCTTTGTGGCCTATGATGATTCCTTTTTGAGTATCACGTTCTACCATTATTAAAGCACGAATTCTAATGATCTTATCATCTTCTTTAAATTCTTCTGTTTCTACTTCGCAAGCATAAGGAATTTCTTTATCGTAGTTTAATAATATTTTTTCTCGAATAGCCTCATTTACAAAGAAACGCTCAGGTTTGTCCGTTAAAGCATCTTTGGGATAATAGGGTTCAGATTCAGGAAGTAATTCTATGATTCTGTTAAAAACTGCTTGTACATTAAAATTTTCTAAAGCAGAAATAGGAAAAATCTCTGCGTTAGGTACTTTCTCTTTCCATAATGTTACTTGTTCTTCCAGTTGTTCTTGATTAGATTTATCAATTTTGTTTAAAAGAAGAAGAACAGGAATTTTAGAGTGAATAATTTTATTAAAAAAAGCTTCGTCTTTTAAGTCTTTTTCGCCTATTTCCACCATATAAATTAGTACATCAGCATCTTCAAATGCAGACTTAACAAAATCCATCATAGAACTTTGTAGTTCATAAGCAGGTTTTATAATACCTGGTGTGTCTGAAAATAATATTTGAAAATCATCACCATTTACAATACCCAAAATTCGATGACGAGTTGTTTGTGCTTTACTGGTAATGATAGATAATCGTTCTCCTACTAAAGCATTCATTAGAGTTGATTTTCCAACATTGGGATTTCCTATAATATTAACATATCCTGCTTTGTGCGACATAATGTACTTTTTTTTGCAAAGGTAGGAAATAAAACCAGATAGGTTCGTTTTCTATGAACATAAAGGTTATTCAGATGATAAAAATCAATAAAAATTTAAATTAAATAAATTATATTAGCTGTATGAAAGATATAGAAACAAGAGAAGATATATTGTTTATAATGAAGATGTTTTATAATAAACTCTTGACCGATGATAACATTAATTTCTTTTTTAAAAAGACAACTCATGTTGATCAACATTTAGATGAGCATTTAGATGTTTTATGTACTTTTTGGGAACAAGCTTTATTTTTAAAAGGAGGTTATACTAATAATATGTTTCAAATACATAAAGATATTCATGATAAAGAACCTTTTTTAAAGGAACATTATGATATTTGGTTAGATTATTTATATGACAGCATTGATCCTTATTTTGAAGGTAAAGTTGCAGAACAGATGAAGAAAATGGCAGTAAATATGGCTACCGTTTTAAAAATAAAATTAGTTTAATCTAATGTTTTACAAAAGACATTATTATCTCAAAGGTAATTAATAAAATAATAATCCACTCTAAACGAGAACTTTCTTTTACGTTTAAAACTTCGGTAAATATTTTTAGATTGTTTTCAACTATAGAGAGGCGGTAATCAACGTCTTTAAAACGGGGTAAAATTTCAAAATTAGATTTCATTTTTTTGTTTAAAGCATCTAGTTTTTCGTTTTCCCATACGGAGTTAGGATCGTCTAGTATATATAAGTTGTCTACAATACTGTTTTTTACGTTTAGTACTTGACCTATATATTTTAAGAGATTCTTTTTAGAAATATTAATATTTCCAGTATTTTCTAGTTGAAGTATAAATTCTTTTGTAGAAGAAACCAACTTGCCTGTAATGACTTCATAATATTCTAATGCTACTGATTGTGCCACATTAAGCATAATTATTCGTATAGCAGAACTATCTAATTCAGGTAAGAGAACTTCATTGTTTTTAACTTCAAAATTTGTATTATCTTCCTTTATCCTTATGAAATACCTCTCTTTTAAAAGCATATCTATTGGCGATTCCTGATGTCTTTTTATTTTTTGTAACCATTCAGTTTCTTCTTCAGGGCTAAAATTGGCAAAAACAACCACGCCATAATCTAATAAATAAATAAACTTATTTTGTTCTATTTGCTTAAAAAACTCTGAGCCAGAAAAACTATAATTAGCTCCCTCTAACTCATCTTTGAAATTTTTAATATTAATAATTTCAGCTAACTGAATTGCGGAGATTTTTATTTTCATGAGATTTTCTTTCTTGCAAAATTACGTACAAAGTTATTCTTTATAAAGTTTATTTGTATAAACTATTTGTAATACCATTAAAACTTAAAATATACTGGATTTAAAAGAAAAATTCTCGATCTGTTGTTTTATTTTAAAATAACTCAAACAAACGGTTAAGTATATAATTGAAATCATCATTAGTTCGAGCGCGAAGCACATCGAGAACCAACACTAATTTTTATTGCTTTTGTAGTATAGTGTCTAAATCAAACATTATGTAATTTCTCCCTTTCGTCGAAATGAAAAGATTGCGAACTTTTTGGACAGTCTCAAGGTTAAAAAAATACTATTATGAGGAAATTTTAAAGTTTGAATGGTATAAATCAATAGAATAAGCTGCTTTTTTGAGGTTAAAAGATTTTTTTAATTATTTGCCCTTTACCTCATTAATGATTTTGGTAAAACCTCCTTTATAGGGATAATTTTAAAAAATTCATTAGCAACAGCAAAAGCAATAAGAACTACAAAAGGTTTGTAGCATAAATTAATAAATTTATAAGGAGTATTAGGTAATAAACGACCGATGATAATCACAATAATTAAAACAAAAAATAAATGTAAAAACTTCCAACTAAAAGGATGTATACCAAATTTTTTATAATTAAAATAAATTTTTATTAAGTTGTAGGTAGTTAGAGAAATAGCAGTAGCAATAGAAACACCAATAATTCCTAATTTAAACCAGAATAAAAAAATTAGATTAGATATTATAGTCAACAACGCTAATGCAACGGTTGTGGTATTATTAAACTTATAGTATTTAGAATTAGTAATAATATAACCATTAAAACCTGTAGCTAGATCAAATAACAAAGCAAATCCCATAATATATAATACAGGTAAGCCCTTGATCAACTTATCTCCGTTTTTCATCAAAGCAAATAAATCTTCAATTCCAACAGCTACTAAACCAAATAATACGATGCCAATTACAAATAAATACAAAGATGTTTTATGATGTAAGGTTTTTAAATCTTGTATCTTGTTTTCAGCTATATACTGTGCAATAATAGGGGCTGAAATAGTATAAACACCTAAGGCAGGAACAGTGATCATTCGAACCAAATTAAGAGATGTATTATAGATAGAAACTTCTTGAAATGTTAACATTTCACCAATCATATAGGTGTCAATGTTCAGAGCAATTACAGACCCCATACTACCTAAAAACGTATAAAAAGAATAAATAAAAAGAGTCTTTCCAAATTGATCCTTTTTTAAAAAAGTAAAATCCATTTTTTGAGTTAGTTTTTCTAGGTGATTAAGATAAATGACCATTCCTAAAAAAGCAATTACAAAAAAGCTAACAAAGATCCATAAGGCTCTGCTTTCTTGTAGTTTATCCCAAAGTAATAATGCAAAGGCTGTTACCATTCCTAATTTAGGAAATAAATTTTCGAAAATATTAGGGATGACAATTCGTTTCTTGATAGAAATATATTTAGATGTTAATTGTATTAATGAAAGAAGAAATGCTACTGAAAGTATATAAGGTGAATAAATGTAAAAATCAGTTGACTGGAGTGATGGAAAGAGTATTGTTGTGAATCCTAATAATATAAATCCTAATAAAAAATTACGGCTAATAAAAACGATAGAAAATTTAAATAAATCTTGTTGCGTATTGTTTTGTGACATCTGAGGAAAAAATCGGACGTTAGCGTGCATGATTCCCAAGGCGATCACAGGTAGAATTAATAAAGCAGTTTGATGTATAAACTGAAGTTTACCCGAAAAATATAAATCATACGGATATAAAAATACGGTAGAAAATATACCCACAAGAGTACTTAAGTATCCTATGATACTATATTTTATACTCTGTCTTGCAACAACACTCATTTAACTACTTATTTTATGAATTTTGATAAACTTATAGAATATTTAACTCAATATCCAAAGGTTATATAGGTTATCTAATAGGATTTTTAACTATGCAATTATCCCTATGAATTCTACAACTATTTAGGTACAAAAATAAAATTATTTATATAGCGATTAAAATCATTTAGATATTCATCTTTTTGAAAATTAGATAATAAAGAAATGTCAAAAGGATGTAAAATCAATGATTTTCTATTAAAATAAAAAACCTCATAATCAAAACTATTTATAAAATCAAAAATTTCTTGGATTCTATAATGAGCATGGCGTAATTCAATTTCAATAATAAATGTTGGACGTAATTTTTCTAGAACTTTTTTACTGCCTTTAATGGTATCAAATTCATGCCCTTCAACATCAATTTTTACTACATCTAACTTTTCTATTTTATTTTGTGAAACCCAATCATCCAACGTTATTGTTTTGATTTCAATTTTTTCTACTTCGTCTCCCATGTTTTCTAAAGAAGCACGTGTGTCCTGTAAACCATTTTCTTTTTTAGGAATATGTAATATAGAAGTACCTGTTTTAGAAGAAACAGCTAAGGGAAATAGTTTGATTTTAGGAAATAAAGGTTGAATATAATGAACTAAGGATTCATTTGGTTCAAAACCAAAAATTTTACCTGTTTTGATCTTCTTCTCAGCTTGATATAAATAAATTCCTTTATTGGTTCCTATATCCACAAAAATAGAATCTTCTTGTAAGAGCTGATGAATAAGTAGTAATTCTGGTTCACACTTATAATCAGTTGTATGTAAAGAATCAAGTGTTTTGTAATATCTTTTCTTATATAAAGAAGGCCAAAAATGATAGGCTAGTTGTATTAAAAATTTCATTTTTATATGTTCGTTTAACTAAATATTTTAAAAAAAATAAACAAGGCTTTATAAACTTTGTTAATCTGGAAAAATTTTGTCATTCTAATCTGATAAATGATTTTTCAAAAGTAATCTTTTCCCCAAAAATAGGAAACATAAGACATTTAAGCAGATGAAATGCTCTTTTTTAGAAAATAAAACGATTCTATTTTCTTTCGCCTATTTGTTGTCTCCACATAGCATAATACAATCCTTTGCTATCTACTAAATTTTGGTGTTTCCCGTGTTCGATAATCTTACCTTTTTCAAGAACAAAAATCTTATCAGCGTGCATAATAGTAGAAAGACGATGAGCAATTAGAACCGTTATACGGTTGTGGTTAGAGATAGATTTAATAGTTTCATTAATAGCCTCTTCTGTAAGAGAGTCTAGAGCAGAAGTTGCTTCATCAAAAATCAAAAGATTTGGGTTTCGTAAAATAGCTCTAGCTATAGATAAACGTTGTTTTTCACCGCCTGAAACCTTAATTCCTCCTTCTCCAATGGTCGTATTAATACCATTTTCTGCACGATTTAAAAGGTTTTGACAACTAGATTGTTGTAGCGCATTTAATAAATCCTCATCGGAAGCATCGGGTTTTACAAAAAGTAAATTTTCCTTAATTGTTCCTGAAAATAATTGTGCATCTTGTGTTACAAATCCCAATTGTTTTCTAATTTCTAATAATTCTACCTCTGTTTCATTTATATTATTGTAGGTAATAGTTCCCTCGTTAGGTTTGTAAAGTCCTACAAGTAGTTTTACTAATGTTGTTTTACCTGATCCTGAAGGGCCTACAAATGCAACAGTTTCACCTTTTTTGATTTCAAAAGTAATGTTTTCAACCGCTTTAAAACTAGCTGTTTGATGCTGAAAACTTACCTGATTAAAACATAGTTTTTCTATTGTTCCAATTTTTTTTGGAGAGGTGGGTTTATATTCTGATTCCTGAGATAATAGCTTTTTAAAATTATCTAAAGAAACCTTTGTTTCATTTTTTACAATAATAAATTGACTCATTTCTTGTAAAGGATTAAAAATAAAAAAAGTAAAAAAAGTCATCGTTAACAAATCGCCAACTACTATTTTGCCCTGAAAAACAAAATAATAAAGAGTAAAAACCACTGCGGTTCTCATAAAATGAACCGTTGTTCCTTGTATAAAACTTAAACTTCGTATATAACGTATTTTTTGAAGTTCAAGACCTAGTATTTTAAGGGTGTTTTGGTTTAGACGAGCCTCTTCTTGTTCTGTAAGTCCAAGACTTTTTACTAATTCAATATTACGTAAACTTTCAGTGGTTGAGCCTGCTAAAGCATTTGTTTGAATTACAATATGTCGTGATATGGATTTTATTTTCTTTCCTAAAACAGAACTAACAAGACCAATAATAGGAGCTGTAATAATAAATATAAATGAAATTTTGACATCAATACGAGCAATGTATAAAAAAACAAAAATAAACCCGACTATTGTTTGGAAAACTAATGAAATAGAAAGATTAATTAATTTTTCGGAATCAATTCGAACTTTTTGTAATTTATTAAGAGTTTCGCCGCTTCGTTGATCCTCAAATTGAGCATAGGGCAAATCTAATGATTTTTTAATGCCATCAGCATACATCTCAGCTCCTGTGCGTTGTATAACAATATTGGTGAAATAATCTTGGAAGTTTTTAGTAATTCTAGAAATCATAGCCATTAAGATGGATAAACCTAACCAAAAGCCAACAGCTTTTACAAAAGCCAGATCATTTCCTTTGTATTTTTCAATGCCTACACCACAATCCTGCATTATTTTACCTGTGATAATAGAATCGCTTAAGCTAAAACAAATGTTCATTCCAGCCATTAATAAGGCAATGGCTAAAAGTCTATAATGTTTTTTTAAATATTGAAATAAAATCTCCATTTCTATAAAGTCCATATTTAGAGGATTGCTAAAATATTTGTAGTTTTGAATATGATTTTTTCATTAAAAATACCAATTGACAAAACCAAGAATACAATAAATTATCAATCCGATTTATTGTTATTGGGTTCCTGTTTCTCAGAAAACATCGGTAACAAATTTAGTTATTTTAAATTTAAGACCACAGTAAATCCTTTCGGGATAATTTTTAATCCCATTTCTATAGAGAAATTAATTAAAAGAATTGTAGAAAAAAAACATTTCACAGAAGAAGATATTTTTTTTCACAATGATTTGTGGCATTGTTTTGAAATACATTCAGAACTTTCAAATCCAGATAAAGAAAACTTTTTAAAAACACTCAATGACCTAATAGAATTTGCAAATAAACAAATAAAAGAAATTACTCATTGTATTCTAACCCTAGGGACTTCTTGGGTTTATAGAATAAATAAAACAGGAGAAACAGTGGCTAACTGTCATAAGGTTCCGCAAAAAGAATTTACCAAAGAATTGCTTTCTGTAGAAGTTATTCAGCAAAGTTTGATAAACATTGTTTTACTCGTAAGAAAAATAAACCCAGATGTGAAATTTATTTTTACTATTTCTCCAGTACGGCACATAAAAGATGGTTTTTTTGAAAATAATGTAAGCAAAGGAAATTTGTTTTTAGCACTTCATAAAACATTTTCTATTTCAAAGATAGAAGAGGCGTATTTTCCAAGTTATGAAATTGTAATGGACGAATTACGTGATTATAGATTCTATGAAAAAGATTTGCTACACCCTAATGAACTTGCTATAGATTATATTTGGGAACGTTTTTCAGAAATTTATTTCGAGACAGAAACGCAATCTTTAATGCTTGAAGTAAAAAATATTCAAAAAGATTTAGCACATCGTCCTTTTAATCCCAATACAGAAAAACATCAAAAATTTTTAGAAAAAATAGAATTCAAAAAAGCACTATTGTTTAAAAAAATACCTCATTTATCTTTTTAATTATGAATTATATCTACAAAAAACTATTTTACGGACTATTATTTTTAGTGCTCATTTTTTTTGCATATCGATATCTTAAAAATAATGATGAAACTTCTACAGAATATAATACTAATTTAATCCAAGAGCAAGTTAGAAATGTTGGGAAATTAGTGGTAACAGAAGGACATTATTCTCAAGTATTAACTTTTAAAGATCAAGATCATTATTTAGGAGGGTTCATATCATTTGATAAAAAAGCATTGATAATTGTGAATTCAGATGTAACGATAGGATACGATCTACGTCAAATGAAATATGAAATAGATGATAAATCTAAGGTTATTCGAATTATATCTATACCAAAAGAAGAAGTGAAAATTAGTCCTGATATACAGTATTACGACATTGAACAAAGTCAGTTTAATAAGTTTACAGGTTCTGATTTTAATGCGATTACTCAAAAAATTAAAAAGGATTTAGCTAAAAAAATTCAGAAATCTGCTTTGAAATCCAATGCTGAAAATCGGTTAATAAGTGAATTGTCAAAAATATTATTAGTTACCCATTCTGTGGGGTGGAAAGTAGAATATAATGGAGAAGAGATAAAAAAGGAAGTTGACTTTAAGCTTTAATGTATTTTGCTGTTGGGTTTTATATCTTCAAAAGAAAAGGGAATATTTTAAAAGATAAAGATTTTTTAAACATATACATAAAGGTTGTTATATAAAAAGAATTTGAATGTCTTTAATGATAAATTATAAGAGACTGTTCAAAAAGTTTGCAATCTTTCATTTCGACCAAAGGGAGAAATCACATAATCTTGATTATGAGACTCCTCCTTACGTCGGAGAGACAGACTGCATGTTGATTTATTACTTTTTGGTCAGTCTCTTTGTTATATGTAGTGTTTAATCATTCATAGATATTAAAAATTCTTCATTGTTTCGAGTCTTCTTAAAGCGATCATTAATAAATTCCATTGCTTCTACAGAGTTCATGTCTGCTAAGTATTTACGCATGATCCACATACGTTGAATGGTTTTTTCGTCTAATAAAAGGTCGTCACGACGTGTACTAGATGAAGTAAGATCTACAGAAGGGAAAATGCGGCGATTAGCAATTTTACGATCTAATTGAAGTTCCATGTTACCAGTACCTTTAAATTCTTCAAAGATTACTTCGTCCATTTTGGAGCCTGTTTCTGTTAATGCAGTAGCAATGATGCTTAATGATCCGCCGTTTTCTACATTACGTGCAGCCCCAAAAAAGCGTTTAGGTTTTTGTAAGGCATTAGCATCAACACCTCCACTTAATACCTTGCCAGAAGCTGGTTGCACAGTGTTGTAAGCACGAGCTAAGCGAGTAATAGAGTCTAATAATATAACGACATCGTGACCACATTCAACTAAACGTTTTGCTTTTTCAAGTACTATATTGGCAATCTTGACATGTTCTTGTGGTTCGCGATCAAATGTAGAAGCAACTACTTCTGCTCGCACACTGCGTTGCATATCAGTAACTTCTTCGGGACGCTCATCTATGAGTAGTACAATCATGTACACTTCTGGGTGATTTGCCGCAATAGCATTAGCAATATCTTTAAGTAACATGGTTTTTCCTGTTTTTGGTTGAGCTACGATCATACCACGTTGCCCTTTTCCAATAGGGGAAAATAAATCTATAATACGTGTAGAAATAGAACTACCTTTTTCTGCTAATTTAAATTTTTCGGTAGGAAAAACAGGAGTTAAATGGTCAAAGGAAACACGATCTCGTACTACTTGTGGGTCATGACCATTAATTTTTAGAACTTTTACTAAAGGGAAATATTTTTCTCCTTCTTTTGGTGGGCGAACAACTCCTTTTACTGTGTCACCTGTTTTAAGACCAAATAATCTAATTTGAGAAGTTGACAAATAAATGTCATCAGGAGAGGCTAAATAATTGTAATCAGCGGAACGTAAAAAGCCATATCCGTCAGGCATCATTTCTAATACGCCTTCACTTTCTATGATACCTTCAAACTCATAATCAGGTTCTCTGAAATTAGTTGTTTTTTTGTATTTAGGATTTTGGTTATACTTGTGTTTGTTTGATTCAATAGATGGGGGTAATTCAGGTTCTATAGTAGAATTGTTTACTTGGTCGGATGAAATTTCCGCTATTTCTACAGTTTCTTCTGTTTGGCTTTCTTGGAGGTTGATTGTAGTGTTTATCTCTTCTGTTGGAAGATTAGATTCAATAATCTTTTCGTTTGTTTCAGTAATACTCTTTTTGTCTTTAGGGAATTTCTGGTTTTTATTCTTTTTTACAAAAGTATCCTTTTTTTGTTCTGTAACTTCTTCTGTGTTAGTTGTTACCTTCTTGTTGTTTACTTTTTTAGATGTTTTTTTTTCATCTGTTTCTTCCGTAAAAAAGGACGTTTCTTGATTTATATCAACTTTTTCAGGTTCTGATGATGCTTCTTTTTTGTCTTTGACCATACGAGTTCGTTTAGGTTTTGAAGAATCTTCAGGGATGCTATTTGCATCAGGGGTTAGTTTTTCAGGGTTTGAAGCTTGGAAGTCAAGTATTTGGTAAACTAAATCGTCTTTTTTAAGAGTTTTAAAATTCTTGATTTTCGCTGCTTTTGCAATTTCTTGCAATTCATTTAGCTTCATTTCTTTTAATACAGAAATATCAAACATAAAGTATAGTTAGCTTAAAAAAATGGGGTTTAAAAATTGATTTTTTGAAACTTATGTTCCGAAGTATGAAGTGCTTACGGATTGTTCTTGCAATAATACAAAATTTTATTAAGGAAACAATAGTTTTTTTAAAAAAGAAAATATATTTTTGTATCAATATAGTAGAAAAGATGATTCAAAGAGTTCAAAGCATATATTTAGTTCTGGCTTTTGTTGTAATGGCGGTCTTGCCTTTCGTGTTTCCTCTTTGGAAAGAAGGGGAGAAAGAGGTATATTTTATGACAAATATTACCTATACTGCTTTCTTCGGTTTGAGTACCTCATTATGTATGATGAGTCTATTATCTTTTAAAAAGAGACAAACACAATTTGTTTTGAACAGATTGAATATAATATTAAACTTAATTTTACTAGGATTATTTGTGTATTGTGCACTAAATTTATCTGGAGGAACTCAGGTTCCTGTGAAGGGTATTGGGATGTTTCTTCCTGCAATCACTATCTTGTTGTTAGGGTTAGCTAACAAAGCCATTAAAAGGGATGAAGATCTTGTAAAATCAGTGGATCGATTACGATAAACCTATCATCTTAGTTTATTAGTGCGACTAGTCTCAGAGGTAACTCTGGGACTTTTTTATTTAGAAAAAATAAAAGTAGAATCTTTTTTGAAGAATTTTAAAATCCATGTAATGCTTTTAAATTCGTGTTAATTGACTTTATATGTGTGAAATAAGTTAAATGAAATAAAAGAGTTTGGATTAATGAGAGATTTGGGTTAAATCTAAGTCTTTTTGTCTGAAGCCCTTTGGAGTGTGAATAATATTCAAAATAATTCCATTTAAACTTAAAATATACTGAATTAAAAAGTAAAATTCTCGATATGTTTTTTTATTTTAAAACAACTCGAAGAAGCGGTTGAGTATATAACTGAAATCATCGTTAGTTCGAGTGCGAAGCGCATCAAGAATCAATACTAATTTTTATTGCTTTTGTAGGATAATGTTTAAATCAACATTCAGTTTGTCACTCCTACGTAAGGAGGAGTTTCATAATCCAATATTATGTGATTTCTCCCTTTGGTCGGGATGATAAGATTGTGAACTTTTTGGACAGTCTCAAGGTTAGAAAAATAGTATTATGAGGAAATTTCAAAGTTTAACCCAAATTACGCATTAGAGAATTTAAAAAAAAACTTTATTGATTCCCTAATACTTTAATTTTTAAAAACTAGAATTGATAAAAATTAAAATGTTTTATTTCAATGAGTTATAAAAATTAGTTTTTCTAATGTGTAATCTGAGTTTAAATGGTATTAGATCAAAAAAAGTCTTAAAACAGAAGAAGTTTTATCGAAGGAAATTTTTTGACCCAAAAAAAGGCTATCTAAATTTAGATAGCCTTTTGTTTCCAAAAAAAAACTAATAATGTGGTATCTTGATATGAAGAAAATTATAGCTTATGTTGTAAACTATCCCAACTCCCGCCGTTTATACACTCAAAATTGTGTTGTTTAAGTATAGAAACTGCTTGACTGCTACGTATACCACTACGACAACAGGCAATTACAGGTTTATTTAACTTTTTAATGTTTTCTATTTGTTCTTTGATGTTATCAAGAGGGATGTTTTTTGATCCTGGGATATGTCCAGAAGCGTATTCAGCAGGCGTTCTTACATCTATAATGATTGCTCCTTTGGCTATGAATTCTTGTAAATTGTTTTTTTTATTGAAACCTAGAAAGCTAAAAAAGCCCATACCTTTTGATTTTTGATCAAATGTATGGGGTCTTAAATTATTTTTGTGTGACAAAAGTTACATTAGAAAGAAACTTTTTCTAAAATTAGGTCTAAGCCATTTTGAATTAGTTTTTTTGCTTCTGGTTTACGAGTTTTAACATTTTCTAAATGATTTAATACTTTATTTACTAAATCATTATGATTTTGTTTATGTGCTATTTCGGCAATTTCTACTGCTAGTAGCCAATCATTTGGATGGTTGTTTGTTAAAATACTAAAAATTTCTTGAAGTGTTATGGTTGTATTTCTTTCTTCTCGAAGATTTCGAACATTTCTATATAATCCTTCTAACTCTTCTCGTTCGGCTGATTTTTGTTGTTTTATAGTTTTACTGGAAGGAACGTGGCTAATCATATCAAAACTGTTTACATCTGCTGGGCCAGAAAAAGCGGATATGATTTCTTTTCCTACTGCCATATCATAAATTCCCCATTCAGGTTGAAATAAAATTTGATTGTCATGTGTGACGGTACAGTTTTTAAATTTAATAATTAATATTTTACCTTGTATGTTGCGTGTACCTGTGATAATTTCACCTGTAACCTTTATGTTTCCTTCGAATTCTAATGTAATTTGTCTTCCTTCGTAAATATCATAAGCTCTTAAGTCACGTGGACTCATATCTTCAATAGCAAGATTAATTCCTTTTAGTTTGCCTATTGGTGAACCAAAGCCTTCTGCATGGTGTTGGGTTCCATGTCCTACTAATTCTTTTTCACGATAAGATAAAGCTGTTTTGCCTGTTGATTGAATATAGACAGGTTTTCCTTCGTTTTCTATTACGTTACTAAAGATGCCTGAAATTTGTAAACCAGTGCTTAGCTCAATACTTCCTAAAGCTTTTGAATTTATGAGTTTTTTCATGCCTGATAAACCTCCTGTTCGTAATGCCATTTTGTTTGCAAACTCTTCTAAAACTAAGCTCAAATGGGCAAAGTCAGGTGTTACATATAATTGTGGTTGAGGTTTTGTAATATCAAAACTTTGGTTTGCAGCAGTTAGGTCATAAGTAATTTTTTTAACATTATTTGTCATACACCATTCGCTTTCACCAATTGAAGAGAGTAATCCTGCACCATATATTTTAGGATTTTCGATGGTTCCTATTAAACCATATTCAACAGTCCACCAATGTAAGTTTCTGATTTGAGCCATTTCAGAGGGTTCTCCCATATTGTTTTGAAGGAAATTCACTTGTTCTTCGGCTTTTTGTATCTCCTCTTCTGGGGTGTTCTCCGCTTCTTTTAGAATAGAGAGTAAGCGTATGGCTTCGTATAGTTCGTAATCTCTTGCAGAGGAAATGGCTTTACATCCAATTTCTCCAAAGCGTCTTAAATATTCTGCATATTCTGGATTGGCAATAATAGGAGCATGTCCAGCTCCTTCGTGAATAATATCAGGAGCAGGAGTATATTCTATATGTTCTAATTGACGTATATCACATGCAATAACTAATACATTATAAGCTTGGAACTCCATAAAAGCACTGGGAGGAATAAAACCATCTACAGCCACTGCTGCCCATCCTATTTCTTTTAAAATACGATTCATTCCATACATATTAGGAATGTTGTTTGTGTCAATACCTGTTTGTTGAAGGCCTTCTAAGTAAGATTCATGAGCAACTTTTGAAAGATAATCTACATTTTTACGCATTACATAACGCCACACCGCTTGATTAATAGGGGTATAGTCCTCATAATTTTGAGGAATTATAAATTGTTTTAAATGTTGAGGTAATCGGTCGATTAAGGGATTGCTTTCAAAATGAGTTTCCATATTTTAATTAGTTATTTGAGCAAAAATAAGCCTTTTTGTAACGAATTTAAAATTTAAAATACTGATGATGCTATAAAAGGGGGTTATGATTGGCTTTTTTGAAGTATTCAATTTTGTATTGAAATAGTTCAGCCATTTTACTAGCTCTCCATTTAATTTCATCTGCTTTTTTTCCTGTAAATAGATTATCTACTGTGGTATTGAATAGTTTTATCCAACGGTTAAAATGTATTTCTTCTAATGGCATTTTAGCATGAGGAGGAAAAGGAGCTCCAGAATAAGTATGTACTTTTAGTAGTACGGTTTCCCAAAAATTATACATTTTGTTTAAATGAGGAGTCCAATCTTTTATAATGCCATTAAAAATAGGACCTATTAGGGTGTCGACTTTTACTTTTTCATAAAAAGTATTGACTAATAGTTCTATATCGGATCGGTTTTGGATGTCTTTCATTTTATGTACATAATTGTGACAAAGGTATTTAATTGATGCTTTTTAAAAAATGATAAATGTTAGTAAAAAATAAATGCTCCGATGAAGGAGCATTTATTTAATTCTTTATTTGAGGGGGATATTTTTCAAGTATTTTGGATACAAATTCTTTAATGCGAGCATCCTTTTTATTTACATCGTCTGTTAAATATCCAGAGCCTTTTCCTTGCCAGATCAATTCTTGGGTTTTGGCATCTATAATATCAATAATTAGTGTTCCTTCTATAGAGGTAATAGGCATTGAATAGTTAATGCCAGCACCCCACCAGGGATTATTCCATCCCATATTCCATCCCCAATTATTGTAGTAGTCTATACGTTCTTTTTCTTTTGTGAAAAAGCTGATGAGTATATCCGCATTTTCAGATTTTGTAAAACCTTTGGATATTAGAGTTTCATTTAAAGCATAAAGTATTCTTTTTTTGTCTAAATCTGATATTTCAGCTTTGTCAATTCCGCTTTTGAGATAGGCAAAAGTTTTATACTGATCAAAATGAGCTCTTTTGTCATAGTCCGTATTTACATACACAGAGCTGCATGCTGTAAGTATGAAAAAACAGAGTAGTACTAGTAATTTTATCGTTTTCATAATATTGAAAATTTTAAGAGACTGTTATAAAATTACAACAAAAAATATACCAAAGCAAATATCTGGTTTTATAAGAGTGTTTCGTCTACTAAGTTAGGTAAGGTCACTTTTAATAAAGGTTCTTGTTCCATTGCTCTTTTGATAGCAAAAATAGCACCTTCATTTCTTGCCCAACTTCTTCTTGAGATACCATTGTTAACATCCCAGAAAAGCATGGATTTTAGTCTTCTATCGCTGTCGCTTGAACCGTCTAATAACATACCAAAACCGCCGTTAATTACTTCTCCCCAGCCTACACCACCACCGTTGTGTATAGAAACCCAAGTGGCGCCACGAAAGCTATCGCCTATGACGTTATGGATTGCCATATCAGCTGTAAATCGAGACCCATCGTAAATGTTAGATGTTTCACGATATGGGGAATCAGTACCTGACACATCATGATGGTCACGACCTAATACAATAGGGCCAACTTCTCCTTTATTAATGGCGTTGTTGAATGCTTGTGCAATTTTAGTACGACCTTCAGCATCAGCGTATAAAATACGTGCTTGTGATCCTACAACTAATTTGTTTTGTTGTGCACCTTTAATCCACTGAATATTATCCGCCATTTGTTGTTGAATTTCCTCTGGTGAATTTTGCATCATTTCTTCTAAAACTTGACAAGCTATGTTGTCTGTTTTTTGTAGATCTTCGGGTTTTCCAGATGTACAAACCCAACGGAAAGGACCGAATCCGTAATCAAAACACATAGGTCCCATGATATCTTGAACATAGGAAGGGTACTTAAACTCTTTACCTAAAGTTGGGTTTTCAGCCATAACATCAGCACCTGCGCGTGAGGCTTCCAGAAGAAACGCATTTCCATAATCAAAGAAGTAAGTTCCTTTTGCGGTGTGTTTGTTTATAGCTTCTGCGTGACGACGTAATGTTTTTTGAACTTCTATTTTAAATTGTTCAGGGTTGTTAGCCATCATTTCATTGGCTTCTTCAAATGAGATGCCTACTGGATAATAACCACCTGCCCAAGGATTGTGTAGGGATGTTTGATCTGAACCTAGATCAATATGTAGGTTTTCTTCATCAAAACGTTCCCATACATCTACCACGTTTCCTAAGTAGGCTAAAGACACGATTTCTTTGGTTTCTAATGCTTTTTTAACACGAGTAATTAGAATGTTTATATCTTCATGAACTTCATGAATCCAGCCTTGTTCATGACGTATTTTGGTTATTTTAGGATTTACTTCAGCACAAACGGTTACACATCCTGCAATTGTTCCTGCTTTTGGTTGAGCACCACTCATTCCTCCTAATCCAGAGGTAACGAATAAGCCTCCATTTGGATTTTTATTGATTTTTCTAAATCCATTCAAAACGGTAATGGTTGTTCCGTGTACAATTCCTTGGGGACCAATGTACATATAACTTCCTGCTGTCATCTGACCATATTGAGTGACTCCTAAAGCGTTGAAGCGTTCCCAATCATCAGGTTTGGAGTAATTGGGTATCATCATGCCATTTGTAACGACTACTCTTGGAGCATCTTTATGGGAAGGAAACAACCCCATAGGATGTCCTGAATACATGACTAGTGTTTGCTCATCAGTCATTTCAGCTAAATATTTCATCGTTAATCTATACTGAGCCCAATTGCTAAAAACACCGCCATTACCACCGTAAGTGATTAATTCATGTGGATGCTGCGCTACGGCATAATCCAAATTGTTTTGAATCATAAGCATAATGGCTTTTGCTTGTAGGCTTTTACCAGGATAATCAGTAATAGGTCTAGCTTTTATCTCATAATCAGGACGTAAACGATACATATAAATACGTCCGTATTTTTCTAATTCTTCCTTAAATTCAGGAATTAGTTCAGCATGCTGATGGGGCTGAAAATAACGAAGAGCATTCTTTAAAGCTAATTTTTTTTCTTCTTCGGTTAATATTTCTTTACGCTTTGGAGCGTGATTAATTTGTGTTTCATACGTTTTTGCTTGTGGTAAAACGTTTGGAATTCCTTGTGTTATTTGTTCTTGAAATGTCATTTTGTTTAGCTTTAAGCTTTATGCTGTAAGCAATAAGCAGTATTTATGGTGTGTTTTTAAGTTTTAGAATAATTGTGGATATTAATTGGTTTTCTTAATAATTCCTGTTTTTTTATCAAATCCGTAAGGACAATGGCGACATCCGCTTTTGCAACAATAGCCTCGTTTTAAATGGTATTTTTCTGTAAAACATTTATATCCTTGGGGGGTGTAATAAAAATCTTCTCCTTCTTTTAAATTATTTGGATTTAAATCATTGTTCATGTGTACAAATTTATCAAATTTGTATATATGTTTTTTATAGTATCTAAATATTTAACACCTAGAAGATTTCGTGGAATTACTTTTTTTCCATTTGTTTTTATGAGGAAGAAAGAAGATAAAAGAGATCCGTATTTTATGAATCATGAAAGAATTCATCTCCATCAGCAAAAAGAAATGTTGGTTTTGTTGTTTTTTATTTGGTACGGATTAGAATATTTGTTTCGGTTAGTGCAATTTAGAGATAAGCAACAAGCGTATTATAATATATCATTTGAAAGAGAGGCTTATAGAAAAGAGAAAGACCTCAACTATTTAGGGAGGAGGTCTTTTTGGGCATTCTTGAAATATGTTTAGTAAATTACTTTTTTTGTTATTATTGCGCCATTTTCGAGCGTTATTTTTACGAGGATTATATTTTGGGTGTTTTTTAAATGAAGTAAGGATTCTTTTTGGTTGATCTCTTTTGCTTGAAATAAAGTTTTTCCTAAAATATCATAGATTTCAATATTTTTTAAATTGAATAACTCTGATTTAATTTGTAATTCATTAGTTCCGTAAATAACGACACTATTATTGTATTCTTCATTATTGTTAGATAATGTTTCTTTTGTGTATTTAATTATGAAACGTCCTTTAAATATTCCTGTTTCACTATTGAATGAATAAGGACTTACAGTTAAATCATGAATTGTATTTGTTAATAAATCTTCTAGATATATTTTTTGATTAGTAGATTTGAAAAGACCATCTACTTCAGATATAGCAAACTTATATGAGCCATTTGTAGGTACTTGATAGCCAATATTAAATTTGTCGTTTATATCAAATATTCCTTTTCCTTGAATGATATATGCGTCGTTATCTAGTAGCGAAAAAGCCTTTAAAGGTGCTTCATAATCAGTTTTAGCATCAAAAAGAAAATCTTTTTCTGGAGTGGCACCTTCTGCATAACCTATTAGAAAAGTACTACTAGCAGAGTTACTATCTACTAAATCAATCCAAATTCGATTGGGTTGGTTTTCGTTTTTGTTGTCTGTTGTTCTATAAAATTGACTGTTATTATAAGCGTTATTTGAATTGTCAATGCGCATACTATTTTTAAAAATGATATTGTTTGTTAAAGGGTTACCATCTTTCATTTTTATAAGAAATCCTTGTCCCGCAGCTATTTTTCCGTTAAATCCTGTATCTGCTCCTGTACTACTTCCTAGACTGGATCCTAGTTTAGTATAGGTTAAATAATCACTATATGAATAGTTATTAGAAAAATTTTGATAATAAGGAGAAGCATTGTTTTTAGATATAGTTCCTTTATGTGTCCAAATTTGAATTCCTCCTTCTAATAGTGCTTCGTTTTCGGTTAAAAATTTGATAGCATCTATAGCAGAAGGATATGGATTACCAATTAAATTTAAGTTATCATCTAAATTAGTTATATAACGTCCAGTAGTACCTTTATAGTCTGCTCCTATATATGGACCTCTTTTAATAGGTATTGTAATGATGCCATTTCTTGGTGCTCCAGTAAAGGTGGTTGAAAAAGTAGGGTTGTTATTAGCCACTCTAATAATATACCCTTTGCCTGGTTGCATATTTTCAGTTGTGTTAAACCAATTGCCAAAACCAAAACCGTTAGGATTAGGATGGTCTGTTACCCAATGAAAAATTTTACTAGTTGGTGTATCTGGAGAGACACTGGTAATAGGGAAATTGTTTACAGGAGAAGACCAGTATATGTAATCAAATAGTTTTAAGCCAGTAGCCGTTCTGTCCATAGTAAAAGTACCTGAAATAGAATTAGGAGGAGAAGGATTGTCATTTCTTTGAACAAAATTAGCATTGTTGCGAACATTAAAAATTCCTCCTCCTTTTATATCCATCCAGTCTGTAATAATTAAATTATTATTGGCTTGCAATTCTAAATTTCCGTTTGATTTTATAGTTAGGTTTTTTCCATAGCCTGTATATTCAGTACCTCTAATTTTGGCGGTACTAGGTATGATTACACAAGTATTACTGTCAGGAATAATAGCAGGTGCCCAGTTTCCAGCTGTATCCCAACGATCATTTATAGTTCCTTTCCATGTACGAGTACTATTGGTAATTGTAATAGGAATGGTAGATAAACAGCCATTAGGTGTTAATGATTCTACAGATGTTGACCAAGAAGGCAATTCTATAGAAGAACCCTTAGGAGCAAAATAAACAGTTGATGTGTTTTGATTAGTGTAAAGAGTATCACCTACATTATCATTGTTTGTGTCAACATATAATATACCTGATGAATTATTCCATGAATAATTAGGGATAAAAGGTTTTGTTGCGTTTATGTAAACATCATCAATTGCCCAGCCTTCAGCCCAAGTACCTTTGTATTCAAATTTTATAGATAGTTTTTGAACGCCAATAGGTAATGAATAATTAGCAGATACAAAAGAATGTGGTAATCCTTGATCTGAATTATATTGTACTAATTGGGTCCAATGAGAACTATTTGCAGGATCAGGAGAAGCAAGTGTTGAATAATAAACAGTGGCTGTATCTGTATTATCAAAATCAGAGTAATAATGTCTAAAAGTTAAGGTTGCACTAGTACAACCAACCGTTGAAACAGGGCTTTTAGTTGTCATTCTACTGGTCATTGTAAGATTATAATAGTCAGAAGTTGTGAGTGCAAATGTATTATCTGCGTTTCCTGAACTGATAGCAGGTTTGAAAACGGTTGTATTTATGGGAACCGTTGGACTTACATATAGTTTCCAAGTAGCATTAGAAAAGAAATTACTAAGTGTTTGTGTTACGAGAAAATTGGTGTCTGAAATGTCAGATTCAGAAAATGTTTCAGTTAGTAAATTAAATTTAGTTTCTCCAACAGATGCTGTAATTTTTGCTTGTGAATTTTCTCCACAAATAACAGTTGATGAGGCATTTAAATTAATGTCAGTTGTTGATTTTATCTCAGCATTAACAAAAGTATTATAGAAACTTTGACATGTTCCATTATACCCCTTAACGTTGTATGTTTTACTTGTGTTTAATAAAGGAGTGATCCAAGTAGTAGTAGCTTGTCCAGAAACAATGGTACTTGGACTAGTTCCTTCCAGTGTATTTGTTACAGAGTCATACCATCTAAATTCCGTGATATTAGTGGTTCCGTATGCCTGTAAAGTAACAGTTCCTGGACCACAACTACTTCCTGATGTGGCAGCACTAACTTTAGCAACACAATAAGGTAAGATTGTTATCGTGTAATCTTCTGTTTCTCCATGGTCGTGATTTCCACAAGGATCTAAAACATTAGATGAAAAAGTTCTAATTCGGAGAGTATATGTTCCAGCTGGTACTGTGGTAGGGATTGTAAAACCTAATGTGTTTTTTAGCTCCGTGTATATACTACCAGTGGTGTACACCAATTCGTTACTTTCAAAAACGCCATTTTTGTTGTTCCAATCAATCCATATCCTTATAGTCTGACGAAAGGGCTTATCTGGTAGGGTTGCTAATAGGTTTACACCGCCTCCTTGTACCTGTGTAAACAAGTTAATATGTCTGTAATTTCCGTAGCCATTAGGAGAGTAACCTGTATTATTGTTAGCATAAGTTGTTACAGTACCTATAGATTCTAAACTATTTATATATCTAGAATTATTATTAGAAGAAGGAATACAGTATGCAAAACTTGTACTGGTATTTCCTGATAAAGGATTTGTTGTATTGTATCTAGGTCCTCCAGAGCAATTGGTATTATTGTAAGAAAAAATGTAATAATAATACGTTGTATTAGTTGCTAATCCACTATCATTAAAAGACGTATTTGTATCTGTGTCTACGACTACATAATTAGATCCTAATGCTGTAGATCCTATGGTATAAACAGTTCCATTAATTGGATTTGGTCTTATATTAGTACTAGAACGTACTACTAGATAATTATTAGGAGAAGGCTTTGCTTCTATAAAATTTCCAGTTATTGTAGAGCTATCAGACGTTAGAGTTAGCTCTGTGGGCTGAATTGTAGGGGTTGAACAAGGTTGAATTTGAATGGGAGTCCATGTAAAGGTTAAACCATTAGATGGCGCACTTGAACCGTTAGTTGTACATGTATTGATGTTTGTGGTTCCTCTAGTAGTTGTTGAAGCCCAACTAGAATGATTGGTTTTGTTTCTATTGTTAAAATCCGTATTAGTTGCACCTCTTAGTCCCACTTCTACATTTATGTTTTCACTTGTAGTAGTGCCAGTTGGGGAACAAATTCCATACACAATTGAAACAACATTAGTAGTTTCATATAGTTTTATTTGAAAGTCAAAATTTCCATTTCTATTATATCTTTTAGCATCATCCCATTGAATAGTAAAAACTCTATTAGGAGCGGATCCTGTTGTTGAATAAGTGATTGCCTTTGTTCCTGAATCAGCCATATCAACTCCAAGCGCACTTACAGCACCATTATAACCCGTTCCTGATGAAATAGGATTATACAAAGAACCATTAGGTATTGTTGTACCAAATGTAATGAATCCATTGCTACTAACGGTACAATTTGTATAATTAGAATTATTGAAATTAAAAGAGAAACCTATAGGAATATTAGGTACTACGTTTTCGTCCCATCCAGTATTAATAGCTACACTACCTGAGATAGAATTATATACTCCGCTACTTTCTGAAAAGTTGTATGATGATACCTGTCCTTGACTTTCATCTATAAATAGAACTAGAAATAATATAAGAAAAAATAAACCTTTCTTTTTTGTATGAAATTCTTTCATAAATGTTTGTTTTTTTGGAGATATTTGCTTATATTTTAAGCATGTAGATCGTAAAAATAGAATTTGTTAGAGTTATATACAATTTATTTTAAGCAAAAAAAGCCTTTGTCGATTTTTTTCTACAAACAATAAAGTTTTTTTGTTTAATTTTTTTTATTGGAAACTACTACAAACACTAGGTTTTTTTAATGATTTGATTTTTAGATTATGTTTTTACTTTTTTTTAAAAAAATATAAGAATTTTCTTTCTTTGTTAATAAAAAAGAAATTCTAAAATGCTTAATTTATAAAAAAATATACCTTTGTCTAGTGAATAGTTTAATACAAAAAATAGATATTCCTTTACCTCATGAAATCACGCTTTTTATTAAGCGAGAAGATCAAATTCACCCCTTTATTTCAGGAAATAAATATCGAAAGCTTAAGTATAATTTAAAATATTTAGAAAAAAATCATTACGATACATTGGTAACCTTTGGAGGTGCTTTTTCAAATCATATTGCGGCTACTGCTTTTGCTTGTAAAGAAAAAGGGATAAATTGTTTAGGAGTTATTAGAGGAGAAGAACTTTGGAAAGAAATAAGTTATAATGCTACTTTACAATTTGCTCAAAAATGGGGTATGAAATTTGAGTTTGTAACCAGAGAGCAATATCGAGATAAAGAAAATGTAGATTTTAAAGATTTTATAGAATCTAAATACGGAACCTGTTATTGGTTACCAGAAGGAGGAACGAATGAGCTAGCAATTAAAGGATGTACTGAAATTCTTAATGAATCAGATAGAGTGTATGATTATATATGTACAGCAGTTGGAACAGGAGGCACTATTTCAGGGATCATTAATAGTGCTCTATCCCATCAGGAAATTTTGGGATTTCCAGCCTTAAAAGGTGATTTTTTAAAGGCTGAGGTGCAATCATGGGTATTAAATAACAAGAAATGGGATATGGTAAATGATTACCATTTCGGAGGTTATGGAAAAGTAACGGAAGAATTGATTTGTTTTTTAAATAAATTTTATGCTAAAACAAAAATACCATTAGACCCCATATATACAGGCAAAATGCTGTTTGGGGTTATAGATATGATTCATAAAGGATGTTTTAAATCAGGAGCAAAAATTTTAACCATTCATACAGGAGGATTACAGGGGATAGAAGGAATGAATCAATTCTTAGATAAAAAAAATAAAACATTAATTGATTATGCTCATAGTTTAAAAAATCAATAATTTTGAACTTTTCTTTTAAAATAATTGTAAAAAGTAAAGAATAACTGAAATTTTGTTTTTAAAAAATATTATAAATAAAAACAAATTTTAAAAGAGTTCGTTTAAGTTATATACTAGAGAAATATAAAATAAAGTTACTTCATGAAAAAAATAACACATTTCTTATTAGTTCTCTTCTTAGTGAGTTGTGGAACTTCTAAACCGAAGATTCAAACAACCAAAAAAACAGCACATTCTACTACCCAAAAAAAAGGAACTCAATCTGAAAAAGAAATTACAAATGATCAAAATCTTCGTAAATCAGAAGAGTTAGTAGCAACCTCACGGGTAAAAGTTACCCCTGAAATAGTCAATGGTTATGTCTTACAATTTAAAGATGTTGCTATGAATAATATGAAAGAACATAAGGTACCCGCTAGTATTATTCTTGCCCAAGGAATTTTAGAGTCAGGTGCGGGTACAGGTACGCTTTGTCGTACTGCCAATAACCATTTTGGAATCAAATGTCATAAGGAATGGACAGGAGAATCTGTGCGTTATGATGACGATGCAGCTCAGGAATGTTTTAGGAAATATGAAAATCCTTCTCATTCTTATCGTGATCATTCCTTGTTTTTAACCTCTCGTTCTTGGTATGCACCATTGTTTAAACTTGATCCTTATGACTATAAAGGATGGGCGTATGGATTAAAAAAGTCTGGGTATGCAACTGATCCTAAATATCCTGAAAAACTTATCTCTATTATTGAACGATATAAACTTCATGAGTATGATTCTAAGGTTTTAGGTTTTGTTTTCATTCCTTTAACAAAAACAGAAGAGACAGTAAAGGAAACAAAAAATGCAATGCCCAAAGAGGTAACTCCTCAAGTGAAAGATACTGTGAAAATTTTAACCAAATCAAATTCTAAAACAGAAATTCCTAATACAGGTACCACCCATATTGTAGCACAAGGAGAAACATTGTATGCTATTTCAAAAAAATACAATACAACAGTAGAACAAATTCGTCAAAAAAACAGTTTGGTAGATAACGCAATAGCTATCGGACAAATATTAATAATTTTTTAGAAGCCTTAAGGCTATTTTTAAACATAGTTTTCGTTATACGCGTGTGGATCATTAAAAATAACATATTAATTCAGAATTGAATATTCAGGCATAATGAGAGTACTCCGTTTCAAGTAAAACTAAACCCAAACATTAGAAAAAAAATGATTTATCAAAGAAGCAGTCAGTTATTTCAGGAAGCGGCAGAAGTTATTCCAGGAGGAGTTAACTCACCTGTACGCGCTTTTAAGTATGTAGGAGGAATCCCTATTTTTGTTAAAGAAGCCAAAGGAGCTTATTTATATGACGAAGATGGTAATCGGTTAATAGATTATATCAACTCTTGGGGACCTATGATTTTAGGTCATGCCTATGAACCCGTAGTAAAAGCCGTAATAGAAAAAGCTCAAAAAGGAACCTCTTTTGGAATGCCTACCGAATTAGAAACACAAATAGCAAAATTAGCGGTTTCTATGGTACCTAATATTGATAAAATTCGATTTGTTAATTCAGGAACAGAAGCCTGTATGAGTGCTATTCGTTTAGCACGTGGGTTCACGAATCGTGATAAAATAATTAAATTTGCAGGATGTTATCACGGACATTCTGATTCGTTTTTAATCCAGGCAGGTAGTGGCGCTATTACTTTTGGTTCACCCAATAGCCCAGGAGTAACAGAAGGAACTGCTAAAGATACCTTATTAGCCAATTATAATGATATTGATAATGTAAAAGCGTTGTTAGAAGCTAATAAAGAACAAATAGCAGCCATTATCATAGAACCTGTTGCAGGAAATATGGGATGTGTACCCCCTAAAGAAGGTTTTTTACAAGCATTAAGAGAGGTTTGTGATATTCATGGTACATTATTGATTTTTGATGAAGTAATGACAGGATTTCGTTTAGCAAAAGGAGGAGCGCAAGAATTATTTAATATCAAAGCAGATATCGTTTGTTTTGGTAAAGTAATAGGAGGAGGGTTACCAGTAGGAGCCTTTGCAGCACGAAATGAAATAATGAATCATTTAGCACCATTAGGACCTGTTTATCAAGCAGGAACTTTATCAGGAAACCCCTTAGCAATGGCCGCTGGATTAGCAATGTTACAAGCATTAAATGAAGACCCTGAAATTTTTAATCGCTTAGATCAAAAAACAGCTTATTTAGAAAAAGGAATACATGAAGTATTAACTAAAAATAATATTTTATACACAATTAATCGAGTAGGATCTATGATTTCAGTTCATTTTGATCAAGCAGAGATAATTGATTTTGAAACATCTAAAAAAGGAGATAACCAATATTTTAAAGATTTTTTCCATGGATTAGTAAAAGAAGGCGTTTATATTGCACCATCAGCTTATGAAACATGGTTT
Source organism: Flavobacterium sp. TN-1 (assembly GCF_052828645.1). Lineage (NCBI taxonomy): Bacteria > Pseudomonadati > Bacteroidota > Flavobacteriia > Flavobacteriales > Flavobacteriaceae > Flavobacterium > Flavobacterium sp. TN-1. The sequence goes on along the minus strand of NZ_CM128253.1, from coordinate 98,632 downwards.
ATTACTGATGCCTTGACCTATGAAGATTTAGATTATACCATTCATGCTATAGATAAAGTATCAAAAAACTTATAAAAAAAGAAAAGCCCGATAATCTGGACATGCCCCAAAAAGTTAGACACTATTTGGGGCTTTTTTTATAAAAATTCAATTATTCTTTTTATGATTAGGGTCATAAGAAATTAATTATGTTCGTAGGAAATTTGTATAGTAATTATAAATAAGAAAAATTATGAAACGAATTTCATCAATCATTTTAGGTTTAACAATCCTAGTTTCATGTGGAAAAAAAGAGGGAAAAACAGAAGATTTTTCTAAATCAACACAAGAACAAGTAACTAAGCAAGAATCTAATTCAGACGCTTCTTCATACGATCCCAATAGAGGAGAAGGAAAGTTTGATAAAATTGAACTAGGAACTTTAGACCTAGCAAAAGCAACTGAAGGAGAAAAAGTGTCCGCAGTTAAATGTATTTCTTGTCATAAAACGACAGATGAAAAATTAGTAGGACCAGGTTGGAAAGGAGTAACGGAAAGAAGAAAACCAGAATGGATAATGAACTTTATAACCAATCCAGATCCAATGATTGATAAAGACCCTGAACTTCAAGCACAATTAGAAATTTGTCTAGTACGAATGCCTAATCAAGGTCTGACAGATGATGAAGCTAGAAATATTTTAGAATATATGCGAAAAAATGATGGTGTTAAATAATAGAAATCATGTATGAAAATATTTCAAAACTCGGATTGTTAATTTTAGTTATAGGAGGTGTTTTTTCCTGTAAACCTAAAAATTCAGGCGATGCTGTAAGTGGTGATGCTGCTCAGAAGACTTATGTTGCACCAGGTAAATACGATGAGTTCTATAATTTTGTTTCAGGAGGATTTAGTGGACAATTAAGCGTTTACGGATTGCCAAGTGGTCGATTATTTAGAGTAATTCCCGTGTTTTCTGTAGATCCCGAAAAAGGATGGGGATATAGTGAAGAAACAAAGCCAATGCTGAATACTTCCAATGGATTTGTGCCTTGGGATGATCTGCACCATACGGAATTATCTCAAACAAATGGTGAAGTTGACGGACGATGGGTTTTTGGAAATGCTAATAATACGCCTCGTATAGCACGTATTGATCTAAAAACTTTTAAAACAACTGAAATAATTGAATTGCCCAACTCAGGAGGCAATCATTCATCGCCATTTATTACAGAAAATACAGAGTATGTAGTCGCTGGAACACGGTTTAGTGTACCAGCGGATTATTCAAATGGAGATGTTGAAATTAATACTTTTAAGAAAAACTTTAAAGGACACATAAGTTTTGTTAAAGTAGGTAAGGAAGGAGAGATGGATTTAGCTTTTCAAATCGTAACACCAGGCGTAAATTTTGATTTATCTCATGCGGGTAAAGGAAAATCTCATGGTTGGTTCTTCTTTTCTTGTTACAATACAGAGCAAGCGAATACGTTATTAGAGGTTAATGCTTCTCAAAAAGATAAAGACTTCATAATGGCAGTAAATTGGAAAAAAGCAGAAGAATATTTAAAAGCAGGAAAAGCCAAAAAAGAAACTGTAAAATACGCTCATAATAAATGGAATGATAAAACACATTCTGCTACTTCAGAAATTAAAAATGAAGTTATGGTTTTAGATGCAGCAGAACTAAAAGATATTTGTTATATGATCCCTTGTCCTAAGTCACCACACGGTTGTGATGTAGATCCTTCAGGAGAATACATTGTAGGTTCAGGAAAATTAGCGGCCTTAGTTCCTGTATTTAGTTTTGATAAAATGATAACAGCTATTAATCATAAAAAATTTGAAGGAACATTTGATGGAATTAACGTAATAAAGTACGAAGAAGCATTGCACGGAGAGGTTCAAAAACCAGGTTTAGGACCTTTGCATACAGAGTTTGATGAAAGAGGCAATGCCTATACGACATTCTTTGTATCGTCAGAAGTTGTAAAATGGGATTTGAAAACACTAAAAATACTAGACAGAGTACCAACCTACTATTCTGTTGGTCATTTATGTATTCCTGGAGGAGATACTAAAAAACCTTTTGGTAAATACTTAATAGCTTATAATAAAATTACAAAAGACAGATACCTCCCAACGGGACCTGAATTGGCTCAATCAGCTCAAATTTTTGATATTAGCGGAGAAAAAATGCAAATGATCTTAGATTTCCCAACAATAGGAGAACCTCATTATGCACAAGCAGCACCAGCAGATCTAATCAGAAATAACGGACAATTGAAGTATTATAAAATTGCCGAAAATAAGCATCCTTTTGCAACAAAAGGAGAAAAAGAAGCTAAAGTAGTAAGAAAAGGAAAAGTCGTTCATGTATACATGACCTCTATCCGATCGCATTTTGCTCCTGATAATATTGAAGGAATAAAACTAGGAGATGAAGTATATTTTCATGTTACCAATTTAGAACAAGATTGGGACGTTCCGCATGGTTTTGCTATCAAAGGAGCTGATAATGGAGAGTTACTCATTATGCCCGGCGAAACCGCTACCTTACAATGGATCCCTAAGAGAGTAGGTATGTATCCTATGTATTGTACTGATTTTTGCAGTGCTTTACATCAGGAAATGCAAGGTTATGTAAGAGTATCTCCCGCCAATAGTAAAGTACCCATTACTTATAGTGTAGGAACCAATTTACCTAATACAAAATAAAATTACTTACAAGACTGTCTAAGTGTATAGTACTTAGTAATAAAAGTCTATTGTTTAGACAGTCTTTAGTTATTATGCTAATATTTTTCAAAATGAAAAATCAAAGAGTATCATTAGTATCAAAAGGACTTCTAATAATTGTGTCAGGACTTTTTATGGGATCCGTTTTTTTTCCGCTATGGCAAATACAACTAGATGCCCCTCAGTACCCTGAAGGACTGGTTCTAAGATTATATGCTGATAAAATAGGAGGAGATGTTGATATAATCAATGGTTTAAATCATTATATAGGGATGGAAACCCTTCATACAGAAAACTTTTTTGAATTTACGATCCTTACTTCTATAATTGTAGGTTTTGGACTAGTTTCCCTACTACTCCTATTTTTAGATAAAAAAAAATATGTGGGATCTTTTTTAGTACTATTTTTTTTATTCGTAATTCTATCAGCAATAGATTTTTACCGTTGGAATTACGAGTATGGACATAATCTAGATCCTAATGCTGCAATAAAAGTACCAGGAATGAGCTATCAACCTCCCTTAGTAGGTTATAAACAGTTATTAAACTTTGGAGCCTATTCTATTCCTGATAAAGGAGGCTGGATGCTAATAACTGCTGGAATAATACTGTTTTTTATAATGATTAATGAAAAAAATATACAATCATGAGAGTATTATATAGAATTTTATTGTTTTTCAGTTTTATTTTCTCATTATCGTGTGGCTCTGATAAACCCCAGCCCATAAAACTAAATATAGATTCTTGTGATTTTTGCAAAATGACCATTTCAAATCCTCAATTCTCTTGTCAGATAATTACAGATAAAGGAAGATGTTACAAGTTTGATGATCTCTCCTGTTTGCTTCAATACATTAGGAATACAAAAATAAAAGCAGTATATGTGTCAGATTATTTAAATAAAAACATGATTTCTGCAAACGATGGTTTTTTTGTAAAACATATCAATTTTAAAAGCCCAATGAATGGAAATATTGCTTGTTTTTCAAATTTAAAAGAAAGTAAAAAATATCAATCAAAACTTCATACAGATGTACTAAATTGGAAAGAATTAACTCAAATATACAAATCATATTAACTGCTTTAGCCTTAATTTTTTTTCAGAATTTGCAAGCAAAAACAATCGTCGTTAGCTATTCTATTAAAAAAGCTATAGAGCAGAGCGCAGACAATGATACAATTATTGTTCCTAAAAAAATATATCGAGAAGGAAATATCATGATTTCCAAAAAAATTGTTTTGATAGGCAAAGATTTTCCTCTAATTGATGGTGAAAACAAATTCGAAATTTTTTCAATAAATGCCGATAATGTTACCATAAAAGGGTTTAAAATAGTTAATTCAGGTTTTGCCGCACTTCAAGATCCTTGTGGAATTAGAGTGTATGACAAAGAAAATGTTGTTATAGAAAACAATATTTTAGATAATAACTTCTTTGGAATTTATATTCAAAATGGAAAAAATTGCCTGATTAAAAATAATAAACTAAAAGCTTATGGTCAGAAAGAACAATTAATAGGAAATGGTATTCATTGTTGGAAAAGCAAAAATTTAAGAATTATAGGCAATACAATAGAAGGACATAGAGACGGTATCTACTTTGAATTTGTAACAAATTCTGTTATTTGGAGAAATAGATCAAATAATAACATTCGTTATGGTTTGCATTTTATGTTTTCTCATGATGATGCTTATATAACAAATGTGTTTAAAAACAATGGAGCAGGTGTAGCCGTAATGTTTACTAAAAACGTTAAAATGTTTAATAATTATTTCGAAGAAAATTGGGGCGATTCTGCTTACGGATTATTATTAAAAGAAATATCAGATAGTTATATCTACAATAACAAGTTTGTTAGCAATACTTCGGGTATTTATATGGAAGGAACCTCCCGAATTTGGGTAGAAAAAAACCAATTCAAGAACAATGGATGGGGAATGAAAATTCAAGCCAGTTGTATGGATAACATTATAACGGATAATAATTTTATTAAAAACACCTTTGATGTAAGTACGAATGGGAGTTTAGTGATGAATACTTTTACTAAAAATTATTGGGACAAATACGAAGGATACGACATAAATAAAGATGGTTTAGGAGATGTACCTTATCATCCATTAAGTTTATTTGCTGTTTTAACAGAAAACATACCTTCAGCAATGCTATTGTATAGAAGTTTTATGATCGTGCTTTTAGATAAATCCGAAAAAGTTTTACCAACCATTACACCCGATAATTTTGTTGATAATCACCCCAAAACAAAACCTTTGCTTTTATGATTGTAATTGATAATTGTAATAAAAAATTCGAAAAATTAAACGTGCTAAAAAACGTGTCGATCACTTTAGAAAGCGGACAATGTGTTGCACTGATAGGGCCTAACGGTTGCGGAAAAACAACTTTAATCAAATCAATATTAGGAATGGTTATTCCTGATTCGGGAGCCATTTTTGTAAAGAACCAATTTATACAAAAAGATTTTTTGTACAGAAATAATATAGGTTATATGCCACAAATAGGACGATATCCAGAAGGACTAACCATTGGCGAAGTTATAGAAATGATAAAAGAACTAAGAAATTCAAAAGACAAATTAGATGAAGAGTTATTGCATTCTTTTGAAGTTCAAAAAATGTTTGATAAACCAATGGGCACATTATCAGGAGGAACTACACAAAAAGTAAGCGCTGTTTTAGCCTTTTTATTCAATCCTGATATTCTGATATTAGATGAGCCAACCGCAGGTCTAGATCCTTTAGCGGCTGAGATCCTAAAAACAAAAATTAATAAAGAAAAAGCAAAAGGAAAACTCATTATGATTACTTCTCACTTATTAAGTGAGTTAGACGACCTAATTACGCATATTATTTTTATGCAAGAAGGAGAAATACAATTCTATAAAACCATTAATGAACTAAAAAGTCAAACAGCTGAGGAAAAAATAAGCAAAGCCATTGCAAAAATTCTAAAACAAAAACTTTTTACAAATTAGAAAGATGAATTCGTTACTAAAAATAATTACAAAAGATATTTACAAGAATAAAATAATAGTAGCCTATACCATTATTTTATCTATTTTAAGTTGGAGTTCTTTTTTATTAGAAGACAATTCGTCAAAAGGAATACTAACCATCCTAAATGTAATTTTATTTACAGTACCTCTTGTTTCTATTTTATTTGCAACAATCTATTTATACAACAGCGCTGAATTTATAGAACTATTGTTAAGTCAACCTATTAAACGAAAAAAAATTTGGTCTAATTTATACCTAGGAGTATCCCTTTCATTAACCACTGCCTTTTTTATAGGAGCAGGAATTCCGTTGCTTATAAATTTTCCTGATAGTATAGGGATACTAATGTTAATTGTGGGGATCTTACTATCTATCATCTTTATTTCTCTAGCTTTTTTAGGTGTTGTTTTTATTCGAGATAAAGCCAAAGGAATTGGTGTTGCAATCATGATATGGTTATACTTTTCTATTTTGTTTGATGGAATAATTCTTTTTTTATTATTTCAATTTTCTGAGTATCCAATAGAAAATGCAATGGTTGGAATTACAATATTTAGCCCAATAGATTTAGCTCGTATTCAAATTTTATTGCACCTAGATGCTTCTGCCATGATGGGCTATACAGGAGCTATTTTTAAAGACTTTTTTGGAACGACATTAGGCGTAATGTTTTCCTTTTTATTCCTTTGTTTGTGGGCTTTTATACCTTTTGTAATTTCTTTAAGAAAATTCAAAAACAAAGATTTATAAGAACCCATTCAATCTAAAATAATACGATATGACACACCATCTTTTATTGATAATCCACCTATTAGCTGCTAGTGTTTGGGTAGGAGGACATCTTATCTTACTCATTAGATATTTGCCAAAAGCCTTAAAAAACAAAGACGTTGAAATTATTAAAAATTTTGAAAAACAGTATGAACCTATAGGACTACCCGCTTTATTGATTTTGGTAGGAACAGGCGTATTAATGGCCTATCAATACAATGTTACACTAACAAGCTGGTTTTCTTTTGAATCGAATATTGAAAGAGTGATATCAATCAAATTATGTTTGCTCATGTTAACTTTAGTTCTAGCCATTCATGCGCGACTATTCATTATTCCTAAGTTAACTTCTAAAACCATTATTTTAATGGCTGTTCACATTTTACTGATAACACTTATTGGTGTAAGTATGTTAATTGTAGGAAGCTTTGTTAGGTTTGGAGGATTATAGGTTGTACTTGTGATAGTATAAAATTTTAAAAATAAATAGAATTGTATGAGTTTACAAATATAAAAAGTAGAATATAACGTAAAAAAAATATTATTTCAAAAACAAATTGTTAAATGATAAATATCATAAGGGTTTAATTAAGATTGGTTTACATTTGTTTTACCTTATAAAAAAAGAATTATCGCATTTAAGTTTTATTAAAAAACCGATTGTGTTTGATCATAAAAAAGAAAACCAAATTTGTTTTTTTATCTAAATTGTATACATTTGTACTTTAATAATGAAAGGGTTATATACCATATTGGCTTTTTTAATACTGTTGCGTCCTGTAATGCCAGTTATTGATTATGTAGTAAATTACAACTACATAGCTGAGGTATTGTGTGTAAATAAAGATAAACCTACGTTAGAATGTAATGGAAAGTGTCACTTAATGAAAGAGTTGGCAAAAGTTTCTGAAACTGAAAAACCCACACCAGATAAAAAAAATAACCTTTCAGAACGATATGAAATACTATTTTGTCAAAGTATTTTTGAGTTTGAATTTATAAAACCTATTGATATACAAATTCACCCATTTAGTAATTATACAAATTGGTATCAACTTCTTACTAAATGTAGTATCCTCAAACCGCCTATTTTTAGATAATTATTTATCGTCCCAATTTTTTTAATCGCGTACAGATGCTATAACATTTTGGCACTGTTCACTTGCGCTTTGCATAAAAAATAATCATTTAAGAAAGTATGAAATTTCTAAAGTATTGGAGTATTGTATTAGTTTATACAATGACTTCTTGTACATTGGAAAAAACAGATTATGAAGCAGAAATAGCAACTGTGGTAACTGAATACGCTGCTTTTAGAGAAGTTACTTCTTTAAAGGTAGGTAATTATAATATTTGTATTGAAGCACTTAACGGAACTTTTTATAAAGGATATAACGAAATTCATGTAAAAGTTTTTGATTTCAATACAAATAAAACAGTAGTTCCTACTTCAGTATCTTTTTTACCAATTATAACATTGGCAAATGATACAAAATCATCTTGTCCTCATCAATATAATATGAAGTACAAACCAGCAGAAGAATATTTTGCAGGGTATTCTGTCTTTACTGATGAAAATAAAGAAGGGACTTGGCAAATAAATATTAAAATGACAATCAATAACCAAGTGATGAGCGGTACCCAAACGATTCCAGTTCTTCCTCAAAAGAATAAAAATCTAGGTATGACCACTTTTACGGGAAATGATGGCGAAAAATATTATATAGCTTTGGTCGCCCCACAAAAACCTAAAGTAGCAGAAAATACATTAATTGCAGGAATTTATAAATACAATAAACCTACAATTTCGGAACCCAATGAATATTCTTTTACGGAAGTTAGGAATCATACGTTAAAGTTAGATCCAAGAATGCCAGAACCCTCTATGGGCAATCATTCGTCTCCTAATAATAAAGATTTGACACAAGAACAAGATGGTTTCTATCACGGTATAGTTAACTATACTATGACGGGCAATTGGACGCTCAATATGATATTATTAGACTCAAACGGAAAAGTAATAAAAGGAACCAATGTTCCAGAAGACTTTACTCCTGGAGTTCAAGGATTAAAGAGCTCTCTTTTTATTGATATTCTATTCTAAGACCTTATGAAAAAAATAGGATTACTAATATTTGTTAGTATTTGCTTTTTAACAAATGCACAAAGTATAGAGGTTAATAAGGATTCAGTAAAAGTGATAAAAGAAATTTATTTGAAAAAAATTCAGAAAAAAAAGAAGATCGAAACAGATCTAAAATTGGCAGTTTCAATAGACGAATTTCTAGCATCATCTCATACGATATCTTTTGTAAAAAGAGGTGCGTATGCTTGGGAACCATTATTAAACAATATGAGTAGCGAGCGTTCCACAATTACTATTGATGGGATGCACATTTTTGGAGCCTGTACAGATAAAATGGACCCTGTTACCTCCTATCTAGAAGTAAATAATTTAGCTACTATTGATATCAAATCAGGACAACAAGGAGGATTACACGGATCCACTATTGCAGGAAATATCAATTTAGTTAGAAAAAATAGCTCTTTTACTGAAAAAACAAAAATAGTAGGCAGTTTTCAAGGAGGATTTGAATCCAATAACCACCAGCTTTTTAATTTGGGAAATATAGCTTTTACAAACAACAAATTTGTGTTAGATGGAAGTATCGCTTATAGAGAAGCAGGTAATTATTTTGATGGTAAAAATAGAGAAATAAAACATTCTCAATACTCTAAATTCAACTCCTCATTAGGTTTAGCTTATAAAACAGGATTGCTTTCATCTTTAAAAGCGGATGTCGTTTTTGATATGGCAAAAAATGTAGGATTTCCTGCCTTGCCTATGGATTTATACCTTTCAAGAACCCTAATAACATCAGCCGCTTATAAACAGCTTTTTGATGACAAACGAATCAAAGTATGGGATACGAAAGTATACTTCAATGCTATTGAGCATTATATGGATGATACAACGCGCCCTGAAAATTTGGTTCACATGGATATGCCCGGATGGAGTACAACCTATGGATTGCTTTCTAAAGTAAGCACGAGAACTAATAAACTCTCCTCAGAATTTCAGTTCAATGCGTATACTAATTTATCCATTGCAGAAATGAGAATGTACCCACAGGACCGTAGCAAAAGAACAATGTTTGCCTATAGTTGGCCTTGGGTAACTACACAATTTGCAAGTGTAGCTGTACAGAACTCATGGGATTTTTCAACAGAACGTCAGTTGTCTTTTGGTGCTTCTTTAGGAGCTCATTACAACTTTTCTAAATACATAGAATTTAATAGAATTTTTTATCCAAATAGTTCTCAAGAAAAAAATCGAATTTTGCCTAGTCTTAATTTAAATTATCAATACAAGAAAAAAGAGTATCATTTTTCTGTAGGTACAGGATATGGCCATAGAGCACCTTCTATTTCAGAAGGATATGGCTATTATATCTACAATAGTTTTGATAGATACGATTATATAGGAAACCCAGATTTAAAAAATGAAATTTCCTATGAAGTAAATGCAAGTGCAGGCTATAAAAATGCTACTATAGGATTAGAAGCTAAGGTTAATCATTTTTACATTGAAAATTATATTGTGGGCAAAATCCTAAATATAGGAAGTCCTATGAATTACCAATCTATAGGCGTGAAAGGGTACACTTCCTTAGATCATGCAAAACTTTATAATGTAGTAGTAAGCTCCTTTTATAACTTAGGAGAACATATTCGTTGGGAAGGCTCACTAACTTACGCCAGAGGTATAGATAGTAAAGGGATTAACCTCCCGTTCATTAGACCATTAAGTTATCTAACTTCCCTGCAATATAAACATTGTAATTTTGGAGCAAGAACAGCTATAAATGGTGATTTAGATCAAATACATTACAGCTCTTTATACGGTGAAGATCAAACACCTAAATACCTATTATGGGGAGCCTCAGTAGATTATGCAATTCTCTTTAACGAATACAAAATAACATTGCAAACAGGGGCAGAAAACATATTAAACGAAAATTATAGCACGTATGCTGATTGGGGAAATATTAATAGAATGGGACGAAATATTTTTATCTCGTTAAAACTCAATTTTTAAAAAAAATAAACACTTTAATTATTATGAAAAATTTTAAAAAATATTATTTATTAGCTATATCATCATTCTTATTTTTATCTTGTAGTAAAGAAGAAGATCAAAAAATACTTGAGCCAAACACATTTGCTAATGATGTAACATTGGTTTTTGAAAACACCTTCAAAAGTACCCCTATTGTACTTGGAGAACCTACTTCAACCGCTGTAACAACGAACGTTTCAGTAAACAACCAAAAACACCTCTTTAAAGAGCTAAAGTATGTAGTTAGTAATATAAGACTGATAAAAGAAGATGGTACAGAAGTGCCTTACAACGTATCAAATCTTGATTTAGGAGCTATTGTAATAGATCAATCAAAGCCTGAAACACTAAGTTATACTTTATCAAAAATCCCTTATGGTAATTATAAACAAATTAAATTTGGCTTAGGAGTAAAAAGTGATTTGAATAAAGTAGATCAAACAAAATTTCCTAAATTTTTTGCTAACGCTGGAGAAAATAAAACACAAATGATGTGGGAATGGGGAGCAGGTTATCGTTTTGTGAAAATTGAAGGTTATTATAGTGATGAAAACAAACCTCTTTCAATTCATACAGGAAGTACTGAAAAAAAAGATCCCAACAAAAATTTTGTTCAAGGAGTAGATGCTTATAGAGATATTACCTTGAATCTTCCAGTACAAGCAATTGTGAATAAAATGAACCCTAAAATTACTATAAACGCTGATTTGGATAAGTTATTAAGCGGAACAGAAAAAATAACGCTGATAACGAATGATAAAAATGATAACAATGCAACCCCAAGTGTTCATTCAGCTGTACAAATGATGCGTTTTGTAAACAATATAGGAGGAAATGGTACTACAAATGTTACAGGTATGTTTTCTGTTAGTAAAGTTCAAAATTAAAGATTAATATGAGGGGATCCAAAAGAACACAAACGTTTTGTTTTACTTATAAAGAGAAATAAAATAACGTGAGTAATAGTTTTATACTATAATCAAAAACAAGAAACTATTGTTTTTTTTGAGTCCCCTCTTTTTGTCATTTTGATATGACGGTTTGAGTATGCAAATAATATGTTCATTGAGTACCTATCATGAATCAATGTTGATCAAGTAAATACCAAAAATAGAAGCATACGATATTTACCGTTAAAAAAATAAAAAAATGAAATCATATATTTTACTTTTAATATTAGTATCTACCTTATACTCTTGTTCTAAGGACAAAGAAATAGACGTAGAACCAACATTTATTTCTGAATTTAATAATCCAGAAATTTTCATAGAAACACCTAAGTATTTTCCTCTATTGAATGGTTTTTTTCTTAAAAATAAACCCACAAAATACGGTGTACAGTTAGGCGAAAAATTGTTCAATGATAAAAGATTAAGTAGTAATAACTCTATTTCATGTGCAAGTTGCCACATTCAAGAAAATGCGTTTACAGATAAAAAAACAAAAGCGATCGGAATTTTAGGACGAGTAGGATTACGTAATACACCTCCAATTCAAAATTTAGCCTTTATGAATTTTTATATGTGGGATGGAAACGAATTAGAATTAGAGCACCAACCTATCGTACCCATTATTACGAAAGAAGAAATGGGGTCTTCTATTCTAGAAATAATAACAAAAATACAAGGAGACAAAGAGTACCAAGAACTATTTAAAAAAACGTATGGAGAGGATAAAATAACACAAGAAAAAATATTTAAAAGCATTGCACAATATGAATACACTTTAGTCTCTTCTAATAGTAAATATGACCAAGTCATGAAAAAAGACCAAGATTTTACTCCTAATGAAAAAAAAGGATATGAAACGTTTAAACAAAAATGTGCCAATTGCCATGCCACAGAATTGTTTACAGATCAATCGTTTCGAAATATAGGGTTTCCTGTAAATCCTGATAAAGATGAGGTTGGAAGAGCAAGAGTAACAGGAAAAAAAGAAGACATACAAGCTTTTCGAGTACCCTCTTTAAGAAACATACAATATACAGCTCCCTACGGAAGTTTTGGGCAGTTTGCCTCATTAAAAGAAGTATTAGATTATTTTGATAAAGGCGTTTTAGATGCAGATAATTTAGATCCTATTCTTAAAAATAAAAACAACAAAATTGCATTAACAGAAGAAGAAAAAACAAATCTTATTCACTTCATGAATACATTAAGTGATCCAACATTCATTAAAAAATAATTTTAAAAATCAGTTACAAACCCTAAATGAAATTTACCCTTCTAATATTAGTTTTATCATTTTTGCTACGTCCTGTAGAACCTATGGTTTCTTATATTATAAACTATGATTATATAAGCAACGTATTGTGTGAAAACAATGATAAACCTGAATTAAAATGCAATGGTAAATGTTATTTACAAAAACAAATGGCTAAAATAGCCGAAGAAGAAAAACCACTTCAAAAAGACACAAAACAAGTAAAACTAGAACACGAAACCTTGTTTCTTTATCCCGTTTTAGAAAGTTTAATACCCATCAAAATTTTTAATTTTCAAAAAAATCATTTTGTATATACCAACCTATATAACTTTTTAAAAGAAAACCTCATTTTTCACCCGCCTTCTTTATTTTAGAGGATTTTCAAAAAAAATATTTTTTAATAAAGCTTCATTTGTATTTCACAATAGAAGAAAACATATTATTAACTTTGTCTGATTTTCGTTCCTTTTTTTGAACCAAAGAAAAAAACAGAACAAAGTTAGACAATACATCCTTTTTTTGAACCTTCCTTGTCAGTTAGCATAATAGGTATAATTATCTAAAAATAAAAACCAAGTAATATATTGTTAGAGAATACAAAAAAAACGACCTCTACAAAAGCTATTTATTAAATAAAGATAAAAACAAACAAGGTTTTTTCTTTTTAGATAAAAAACCTCATAATCTTATGTCTTAGTCTAAAAAAACATAGTATTCATTTCATATTATGTATTGGACTTTATGATGCAAATAAAAAGAGTAAAGAAGATAAAAAAGATCCAAAATTTTCCACAAATGAAGTTTTACTACATTCAGGACAAAAGAGGAAGAACCTTTTTAGATTCAAAATCATTTTATCTGTAATAAATTTCTAATACGTAATCTGGGGATAAAAAGAATAGTATGCTATAAAACAAAAATCTTCCAATGAAAATAAAAATAAAGATCATTACTCTTTTAGGAGTTATGAGTGTATGTGCACAAAATAAGAAAAATCAAGACACAACAAAAATCAACCAGATAGAAGAAATAGTTGTAACATCTAGTAGAATACACACTAAAAAAACAGAAACACCTGTTGCTATTTCTAAACTCACAGAAAAACAAATTACAGAAACAAAAGCAACAGCTGTGTATGAGTTAGTAAATAAAACAGCAGGCGTTTTAATGACTAATTTAGGAAATGAACAACATAGTATGTCCATCAGACAACCCATGACAACAAATGCTTATTTTTTATATCTAGAAGACGGTTTACCTATTCGTCCCCTAGGTGTTTTTAACCACAATGCATTATTAGAAATAAATCAATTCAACATTGAAAGTATAGAAGTAGTCAAAGGTCCTGTTTCCTCATTATATGGGCCAGAAGCCGTAGGAGGAGCTGTTAATTTTATTTCAAAAAAACCGTCTGATAAACCACAATTAAAATTAGGATATCAAGGCGATCAATTTCATTTCAACCGCTTTCAAGCAATGGGTTCAGGAACTATAGGTAGGTTAGGATACCACATTGCCAGCTTATCATCCGTTCAAAAAAATGCTTGGATGACCTATTCAGACTATGATAAAAACAATATAAACGGGCGTTTTGATTATACTTTTAATCCCAATCATAAACTTATTGCTACGGTTTTTTATGGAGAATATTATACCCAAATGAGTGGAAGTGTAAATGAACAAGATTTTTATGAGAGAACCTATAAAAGCCAAACTAATTTTGCTTACCGAAAATCAAAAGCATTGCGGACAAAATTAATCTATGAACTAAACTGGAATCAGAATACTATGACTTCTCTAACAACTTTTATGCGAGAGAACCAATTAGGTCAAAATCCATCGTATGCTATTAGACTCTCAGAAGATAAAAAAACTGCTACAGGAGAAATTAATTCTAATAATTTTACCAGTTATGGTATTGTAGCACAACACAATCAAAAGTTTAATTGGCTTAATACAACCCTAGTAGTAGGAGGCTTATTAGATCGTTCTCCTATTGATTATGAGTCGTATAGAACGGATTTACAACCTATACTAAAACCAGAAACTACAATTGTTTCGCAATACGATTTTATTGCAGAACGACCAGATATTAGATTAAAAGTATACAACGGAACCATCTACAATTACGCAGTTTTTACACAAATAAAAACCATGCCTATAAAAAATCTCGTTCTTACATTAGGAGGACGATATGATAAAATGAATTTAGATTATTATAATGATATTAGTAAAAAAAATGGGACAAAAGATTATAATCAATCCACTTTTAAAGCAGGAATTAATTATAATCCATTAAAAACAGCAGGTTTTTACGCTAATTACTCACAAGGTTTTTCGCCTCCTAGTGTTTCTACTATTTTTGAAATCAAAGCAGGTACAGGAGGAAAAACAGGAGTTCCAGCTGAATTTAATTACGATCTAAAGCCTGCATTATTTTATAATTATGAAATAGGAGGTTGGTTATCCCTAATAAATACCAAATTAAAAATAGATTATTCTTTGTACTATATGAAAGGGAAAAACGAATTAATCAACACCCGTTTAGTAGATAACTCAACAGATTATCGCTCTGCGGGAAAAACATTACACAAAGGAGTAGAATTTGGATTAAATTATGGCATCTCAAAATCTATTAATCTCAGAATAGGAAGTGCTTACTCAGAACATCAATTTGTAGAATTTGAGTTTCCAGAGAAATCTTTAGAAGGAATAAAAAATTTAAATGGGAAAGAAATGCCTTCAGCACCACGTTGGATAGCTAATTCAGAACTTAGTTACCATCCAAAAGAGTTGCCAAATTTTAGGATCTCAGCAGAGTGGCAGTACGTTTCAAGTTTTTATCAAGATCAAATTAATACAACAAAATACCAAGGATATAACGTAATCAATGGAAGAATAGGCTACAAAATAAAAGGAATAGAAGCCTATTTAAATATAATAAATCTTACAGATCAATTATATGCTTACAATGTATCTAGAGGAAACTCATCAAAATCTTCCGCAAATTATACAGTCGCAGCACCCAGAACTTTTGTTTTTGGTGTGCAATACAACCTATCCTTATAAACTCAATAAAAATATGAAATTTCTAAAATTCTAAACCCATAAGACATTAATAATACTTTGAGTTTTAACTCATGAAACCCTGTACAATAATGATAAAAACAATTATTCAAAAAATAAATAAAAAAATAAAAAAGCGTATTTATAAAGGACATAAATTACTAGCCTATATAACCTTTATTCCCGTTATATTGTGGTGTTTTTCAGGAATTATGCACCCATTTATGGCACATTTTTTTAAACCCCAGATAAAAAATGAATGGATTGAACCAAAGGTAATTAACATACCCAAAATACAAGTTTCTCTAAAAGAAATTTTGAGAAAAGAAAAAATTGAAACCTTCAAAAACTTTCGTTTCATTGAAATGAATAATGATTGGTTCTATCAGATAAAATTGATAGATAATTCGCTGGTTTATTTTAGTGCCACCAATGGCAAAAAAATAGAAAAAGGAGATGAAAAATATGCACAATATTTAGCACAATATTTTTTAGAGGATTATCAAAGTAAAATTTTAAAAGTCGAATACCTCACAGAATTTGATCATCAATACAAATATATAAATCGCTATTTACCCGTTTATAAAATTACTTTTGATAGAAGTGATAATATGCAAGTATATGTAGAAACAACCTCCAGTAAATTAGCCACCTTTAATCCGCTTTCGAGACAAGTTTTTATATGGTTTTTTGATACCTTTCATAATTGGTCATTTTTAGATGCTATTACAACCAATGAAATACGAATAATCCTTATGATTATTTTGCTAGGAACCATTATCGCATCTGCTTTATCAGGAATTATTATATACGGTTTTTTTTGGAAAATTTTTAAAAAAACACAAATTTCATCGGAAAACAAAACCCGGATTCACCATCGAAAATTAGGAATGTGGTTTTCTCTACTAACCATTGGATTTGCGTTTAGTGGAGCATTCCATCTAACAAAAAAGTGGAATCCAAAGCCTGTTCAAGATATGGTATATGAACCTGTTTTGAATAGCAATAAAATAAAAATAAATCCAATAGAAATTGCCGTTAATAAAACAAAACTTCAAAATGTAAGCCTCATACAATTTGAAGATACAATTTATTACCGTTGCCAATTACAAGCTAATTTTAAATCTTTTGACCAAGACAAATCCAAAAAAGAAAAAAAGAAATTAGCTCCTGTAGCAGATGTTGTATATCTAAATGCACAATCTAACACTCTTGCCAAAGGTCTAGATCTGAAATATGCGGAATTTTTAGCCCATTATTTTGAAAATCCTTCAGTAGAAAACGCTCCTTGTTGTGAAAATCAAACCTCAGAAGAAACTAAAACGTGTGCTATTGATAGTGTTGAACTACTAGAAATTAAAGTTCTAACTGATTTTGATAATAGGGAATACGGTTTTGTAAATAAACGATTACCTGTCGTAAAATTAGCATACAATACTCCTGAAAAAACAACATACTTCGTAGAAACAGCAACTTCTAGAATTGCTTCGGTGATACAGAAAACAGATAGAACAGAAGGATACTCATTTGCAATTCTTCATAAATTTTTATGGATGGATTGGGCAGGAAAACCAATACGTGATTTAGTCATGACATTTGCAGCTATTACATTGCTAATATTAACTTTTTTAGGGATTAAATTATTAATTAAAAAAGAATAAATTTTTGTATTACAATCAAGATTGGTTAGTTTTATAAAACTAACCAATCTTTGTATTTATGAATTTTAAATTACTCAAATTCCGTTTTTTAACAACTGTTTTTGCCTCTTTCCAATTACTGCATTCTCAACAAAATTTGTCAAGTATAGCGGATAAACAAAGTTTGTTAACAAACGTCCAATGGGAATCGTTATTTCCTAATCGAGCAGGATTAGCTTCTGGGCATCCACAAGGATATAACACAGATTTTTTTTCCTATAATAATTTTATACAAGCCCGTAACGAAATGGCTGATTATTGGGTTAAAATTAGAAAAAAACAAGGTGTATATGGAGAACTCATAACCATAACTAAAAAATCTTCGCAAGTAGTCTATAATTATTCACAAGTAGACCCTTCATGGTATGCTAATACAACAGCTGAAACCGTCATTAATGTTGATTTTGCAGATTTTGTTAATACCTCCAACACCTTAAATAATACCCGAGAATTAGGCGCCTTTTTAGCGAATATATCAAAAGAAACCACAGGTGGATGGCAAACACCAGTAGGAGGAGGAAGTTTAGGAGATTACGCTAAATGGGGATTGTATTTTGTACATGAATTAGGATATAATACAACTAATTCAGCAGGAGCATACAGTCAAGCCAGTACAGAATACCCCGCCAATCCTACAAAAGGATATTACGGACGAGGACCTATTCAATTGTCATGGAATTATAATTATGGACAATTTAGTAAGTTTTTATACAACGACAAAAATGTGTTATTAGATAATCCTGATTTAGTACAACAAGATGGCGTTTTAGCTTTTAAATCAGCTATTTGGTTTTGGATGATGCCGCAATGGCCTAAACCTTCTTGTCATCAGGTTATGCACGATCTTTGGGTGCCAAGTATAGGAGAATATACTATGAACAAAATGTATTTAAAAGGATTTGCTCATACGAATAACATTATTAACGGAGGATTAGAATGTAGAGGTTCATCTAGTGCTGCTTTTACTCTAAAAGTAGTTTTACGTTCTGATTTATATAAATATTATTTGGGAATATTAGGCTTAAATCCTAATCAAATAGCTGCGGAAGATTCTGGACAATATACTACTACTTGTTTTCAAGATGCTTCTAACGCCATGCAAGACTATCAGAGTGCAAATGTTTTAGCAGCGAAAGGATTTGATCTAGAAAGTTTTTCTTATGGTCCTAATCCCGTTCAAGAAAATCTTAAAATAAAATATAAAAAAACGATAGATCAAATAAATGTCTATGGATTAGATGGGAAAGAAATTCAGAAATTACGTGTTCAAAAGGCAAATTTTGAATTGGATTGTAGCAAATTTGAAAAAGGAGTTTATTTATTACAAGTTATAAGCGAAGGGGAATCGGCAATTTTTAGGATTATAAAAAACTAACCTTCTGGAATATAGATAAAAACGATCTAAAGAAATGTTTTAGTACTCAAATTATCACATCGACCATACGGGAAGTCACATGATTAGTTTTTGCGATTTCTACTTATGGTCGATATGATTTACTTTTTTGCCAGTCTATTTGTATAAAATATAAAGCAATACAAGAGATGTTTAATTATATAAGAACAACCGTTTTGCTTTCGCCCTCAACGACTACTTTCGTCAAGCCCGCTTTTGTTAATTCTTTCATAGAAGCATCCCATTTTTTGCCACTCAATCCTGATTTTTCTTTTAAAAGAGCTAAAGTTTGATTGTCTTCAACTTTTAGTAATTCAACGATAGTCTTTGCATCATCACTTATAGCTAATGGCTTTACTTCTGGACGCATTTGAGGGAAGAATAATACCTCCTGAATAGACGCATTATTGGTTAAGAACATAATTAAACGATCCATACCTATACCCAATCCCGAAGTAGGAGGCATTCCATATTCTAAAGCTCGTAAAAAATCTTCATCAATAATTCCATTGGCTTCATCATCTCCTTTTTGGGCTAACTCCATTTGCGCGACAAAACGTTCTCGCTGGTCAATAGGATCGTTTAGTTCTGAATAAGCATTGGCTATTTCTTTTCCACAAACCATTAACTCAAAACGTTCCGTTAAATCAGGATTATCGCGGTGTTCTTTAGTTAAAGGAGACATTTCTTTTGGATAATCCGTAATAAAAGTTGGTTGAATGAAATTACCTTCACATTTTTCGCCAAATATTTCATCAATTAATTTTCCTTTACCCATGGTGTCATTTACCTCAATGCCCATAGATTTTGCTGCTTCACGTAATTCTTCTTCAGTCTTACCCGTTATATCAAAACCTGTAAATTGTTTGATCGCATCAGTCATCGTAACACGGGCGTAAGGAGCCTTGAAATTTACTTTATGTTCACCAAAAGTAGCTTCCGTAGTACCATTAACTTGTAATGCGCAGTATTCTAATAAATTTTCAGTAAACGCCATCATCCAGTTGTAGTCTTTATACGCTACATAAATTTCCATAGCGGTAAATTCTGGATTATGAGTCCTGTCCATACCTTCATTACGGAAGTTTTTAGAAAACTCATATACGCCGTCAAATCCACCTACAATTAATCGCTTTAAATATAACTCATTAGCAATACGCATATATAAAGGAATATCTAAACTATTGTGATGTGTGATAAATGGGCGTGCTGCCGCTCCTCCAGGGATAGACTGTAAAACAGGCGTTTCTACTTCCATGTAACCAGCGTTATTAAAAAATGTACGCATGGCAGTAAAGAGTTTCGTTCTTTTTACAAATACCTCTTTTACTTGTGGATTTACTACCAAATCCACATAACGCATACGGTAACGTAGTTCAGGATCTATGAATTCGTCAAAAATCTTTCCCGTTTCGTCTGTTTTAGGCATTGGTAAAGGACGTAACGTTTTACTTAAAAAAGTAAAGTTCGTTACACGAATACATTGTGCGCCTACTTGTGTAGTAAATAATTCACCTTCTATTCCTATAAAATCGCCTAAATCAACTAATTTTCTAAAAACTGTATTGTATAAGGTTTTATCCTCTCCAGAGCAAATAATATCACGGTTAAAATATGCTTGAATTCGTCCTTCGCTATCTTGAATTTCACTAAAACAAGCTTTTCCTTGGTCGCGGTTACTCATCAAACGACCCGCTACTACAACCTTCTTACCTTCTTCAAAAGATTCCTTTATTTGTTTCGAAGTATGATCTACTGGATACAAATTAGCGGGATATGGATTGATACCAAGTTCACGTAACTTGGTCAACTTTTCTCTTCTGATGATTTCTTGTTCTGAAAGTTGCATAACATTAATTTTTTAAAGACAGCAAAGATAACCATAAGTTTAAAAGTTTAAAAGTTTTAAAAGTTTAAAATTCAAGTATTGCATAACTATATTATTTGTTTTTGTGATTTATTTGAAAAATATTGATTTCTTGAGAGTTTTAGAATCTGTATCTTTGGCAAAAAGAAAATGAGATGAAACGTTTTTTATGTTTATTATTACCCCTAGTTGTATTAACAAGTTGTGTTTTTACAGAAGAAATAGAAATAAATCAAGACGGATCAGGAAAATATGCTTTTGCTATAGATGGATCTAGTTTGATAGCTATGATGCCAAAAGATAGTTCAAAGTTAGTAAAAACAATAGATTCAGTTTTTACCTTCAAACAATTGCTAGAAGAAAAAAAAGATAGTATAGCAAAACTCAGTATAGAAGAACAATCTAAATTTCGAAAAAGCGAAAATTTTTTGATGCGAATACAAATTAATCAAGAAAAAAAACAATTGCTATTTTCTTTAGAAACATTTTTTAAATCCGTAACAGATTTACAACAGTTAATAGAAGGAATGGAAAGCTTTCAAAAATTGACCAAATCAATTAAAAAACAACAAATACAACGAATAGGAAACTTAAGTGTTTTGTTAGAAAACGGAGTTAAAATGAATTATTTGTATGATGGTAAAAAAATCTTTAGAAAAACCATTGCTAC
The DNA here is from genome assembly GCF_052828645.1 of Flavobacterium sp. TN-1. Taxonomy (NCBI): domain Bacteria; kingdom Pseudomonadati; phylum Bacteroidota; class Flavobacteriia; order Flavobacteriales; family Flavobacteriaceae; genus Flavobacterium; species Flavobacterium sp. TN-1. The sequence goes on along the minus strand of NZ_CM128253.1, from coordinate 77,107 downwards.
CAATCAACCGTTTAAAAAAATAGATGCCAATTTCTTAGCGAAATATAAAACGATTTTAGAAGCATCTAAATATGTGGTAAAATACCATTTTCCCAAAGAAGTTAAAACCGTATCAAATAAAACCGCGGTATTTTCTAAAGATAGAAAAATAGTAACAATAGAATTTAAATGGGATGAAATAGTGAAATCCCCAGAATGTTTAAATTTAGAAGTTCAATTCAAATAAATTATTTAGAATTAAATATAATAATGAGTAGAAAAGTAAAATTCCAAGATTTGGGATGTCAAGATTATAAAAAGACATGGGATTATCAAGAAAGCTTATTTGCTGAAATTGTAGCCCAAAAAATGCTAAAGAGAGACGATTCAAAAGTAGAAACAGATAATTATTTTTTGTTTGTAGAGCATCCTCATGTTTATACTTTAGGAAAAAGTGGAGATTTATCAAATCTATTGTTGTCTGAAAAACAATTAGAAGAAAAAGGAGCCACATTTTATAAAATAAACAGAGGAGGAGATATTACCTATCATGGACCAGGACAAATTGTAGGTTACCCAATTTTAGATTTAGAAAACTTTTTTACCGACATACATAAATATTTGCGATTACTAGAAGAAGTTATTATTCAAACTTTAGCTGAATATGGTATAGCCTCTGAACGAAGCGAAGGAGAAACAGGAGTGTGGATAGGAGTAGGAACTCCCTTTGTTAGAAAAATATGCGCTATGGGGGTTCGTGCCTCTCGCTGGGTAACTATGCACGGTTTTGCATTAAATGTAAATGCTGATTTAGGGTATTTTGATCATATTATTCCTTGTGGTATAAAAGGAAAGGCAGTGACCTCTCTTCATGTTGAGTTAGGAAAACCAGTGGATGAAGAAGAAGTAAAAAAGAAAATATTAAAACATTTTAATAATTTGTTTAATACAAATTTAGTGTCGCTATAGACTCAAAATAACAAACAAAATCGTGAAACTGAAACCTTAATTAGTTTTCTACGATTTTGTTTGTCTAAAAAAAATAATTATTTATAAGTCCAATACAAACTGTTCAGGGAGTAATTTAAAAGACTTCCTGTGGTATTTTGTGACCCCATATTTAGCAATAGCTTCTCTGTGATCTTTTGTAGGATATCCCTTGTTTTTACTCCAATTATACATTGGAAATTCTTCATGAATTTTATTCATATATTCGTCTCTATGCGTTTTAGCTAAGATAGAAGCAGCAGCTATATTCATGTATTTACCATCCCCTTTTATAATACTTTCGTTAGGTATAGATTTTAAAAAAGCTATTTCTTCATGGTTTAAGTTGTAGCCAGTTAGCGTTTTGATTCCTAGTTTTCCCAATAAAGGACGGTTTCCATCAATAATGATAAAATCAGGTTTTTGTTTCAACTTTAAAATACTTTCCTGCATAGCCTTCATAGAAGCATTAAGAATATTGATTTCATCAATTTCTTCATTCAAAATATGCGTTACCGCAAAGCCCAATGCTAAATTTTCAATAGTAGGTCTTAAAATATCCCTCTTTTTTTCAGATAATTGTTTAGAATCGTTTAAAGAATCAATATTAAAATTTTCTGGAAGTATAATGGCGGCTGCTGTAACAGGTCCTGCAAGGCAACCTCTACCAGCTTCGTCACATCCGACTTCTATTGTGTAATTGCTGAATTTTAAAGATAACATAGTTTATATAGTAATAAAAGTGCTTAAATTTTTAGATTTTTTGAAAAGTAAATAAATAAGTTTTAATAGAAATTATACAAGTTGCAAAGGTACTTTATAAAGTTTAACATTTGTAAAAAATGAATATCTATAGATAATATTTGGGAATTTAAGAAATATTTAAGAAGTTTGCGGGATAACTAACTCAAATAAAATTAATATGAGATCAAAGTTCAAATGGATTTTTACGCTACTGTTAGCGTTAACAATGCAGTTTTCTTTCGCTCAAGAGAAAGCAATAACTGGGGTGGTTACAGACGCAAATGGTCCACTACCAGGGGTAAATGTTGTAGTAAAAGGTACACAACGTGGGGTTTCATCCGGATTTGACGGTAAATATAGTATTAAAGCAAAAGAAGGCGAAACTTTAGTTTTTTCATTTATGGGCATGAGAGAAGTATCTAAAGTGGTAGGCGCTTCTAATGTAATCAATACTGTGATGCAGAGTGATGCAAAACAATTTGGAGATGTCGTTATTGTAGGTTTTGCTAAACAAGAAAAGAAAAAAATGATTCAGTCAGTGGTAACTGTAGGATCTGATAAAATTAAAGATGTTCCTGTTGCTTCTGTTCAAGATGTTCTTCAAGGACAAACTTCAGGTGTTCAGGTTGTGTCTTCTTCAGGGGTAATTGGTTCTGCACCCGTTGTAAAAGTAAGAGGTGTTGCCTCTATCACGGCAGGAGCTAGACCTTTGTATGTTGTTGATGGAGTGCCATTGAATGATGTTAATTTAACTTCTGCTCAAGGAGGTCAGGCTTTAAATCCAATTGCAGACTTAAATCCTGCAGATATCGAGAGTATGTCTGTATTAAAAGATGCCGCAGCTACTTCAATTTATGGGTCTCGTGGTTCAAATGGAGTTATTCTTATTACTACAAAAATGGGTAAGAGAAATCAAGATGCTAAAGTTGCGGTTGGTTTTACTACTTCTTTCACAAATTATACAGATGCAATGAAAATGATGAACGCGTCTCAGTACAAGGAATATAATGCCAAATTTCCTCAAGCGTTAACAAATTCAGGAGTTACGATTGATGATATAGGGGAGACTAATTTTGATTGGTTAAATGCTGTTTCAAGAACAGGAGTTTCTATGGGTTCAGATGTTTCAGTTTCAGGCGGTTCTGAAAAAACAACTTACTTTCTAGGAGGTAGCTATGCTAAACAATCCGGCTTTATTATAGGTAACGGATTAGAGAAATCTGCAGGAAGACTTAATATTAATACAGAGGCAAATTCTTGGCTAAAGGTTGGTATGAATTTAGGTGTAACTACTTCTAAAATAGATAGGGTTGCTTCTGAAAATTCAGTGAATGCTCCGTTTACATCTGCTTTTTTACAAGAACCTTATGTAACACCTTACGATGCAAATGGTAATTTTCAACGTACAGGTTTTATAGCTAATGTTGTAGCAATAGAAGCGTTAAATATAAATGATTTAATTACGAATCGTATAACGGGTAATGTATTTGCAGATTTTAAATTATTTAAACCTTTAACCTATAGAGTAGAAGTTGGTTTAGACAGATCTTCAATTGAGGAATTTAGACGTGAAAAAGATATTAATCAAGCAGGTGGTTCTGCTTCAGATTATCAAGCCGTTCAGCAAAAGACTATTTTTACAAATACTTTAAATTTTAACAAAAAGTTAGCTGAAAAAATTAATTTAAATGCTTTAGTAGGTTTTACTGCTGAAAACACTGAAGTAAGAGATATTAGCGTAGCAGGTACGGTTTTTGCTTCTGATGATTTCTTGAATGTTACTTCGGCAGTTATAAAATCAACTACTGATAATACTAACGCTCAATCTAGATTAAATGGTTATTTTTCACGTTTCAATTTAGATTACGATTCAAAATATTTATTAGAGGCTTCTTTTAGAAGAGATGGGTCTTCTAGATTTGGTTCTAATAATAGATTTGGTAATTTTTGGGCAATTGGAGCAGCTTGGAATATTGCCAGTGAAAACTTCTTAAAAGAAAGTAAATATATTAGTGAATTAAAATTAAAAGCTAATATGGGAGTTTCTGGTAATGATAGAATTGGAGATTATGCTTGGAGAGAGCGTGTTAATGGTGGTATTTATCCAAATTATAATGAAACTTCTGGTTTAGCTTTATACAGATTTAGTAATCCAAATTTAAAATGGGAAAGATCAGAATCTGTTGATTTTGGGTTAAATTTAGGTATGTTTAGCGATAGAGTTAAAATTGCTGTTGATGTTTATAGAAAAGTGACTTCAGATTTATTGTTAAATAAATTGTTGTCTACAGCTGATAATGATGGAGTTAGGACTTACTTGATCAATGCTGGTAAAATGGAGAACAAAGGTTTAGATTTAGATTTTAATTTTGATGTTTTAAGAGATTCAAAACTAAAGTGGAGTACAAATTTAAATTTTAACTTTAACAGAAATAAAATACTAGAACTAAATTCTGATGCTTCTGTAGATGCACAAGGAAATAAATTTATTGGAGGCTCTACTTATCAGAGAGCAATTGAGGGATATTCTGCTAATACTTTTTACTTAGTGCCTTATTTAGGAGTTAATAAGGAAACGGGACATGCTGAATGGTTAGATATAAATGGTAATCCAACTACTACTTATTCTACTGCAAATAGAAGAATTGTTGGAGATGCAAACCCTGATTTTACAGGAGGATGGTCTAATAACTTGAAGTACGGTAATTTTGATTTATCAACATTAGTTAACTTTAGTTATGGGAATGATATATTTGTTGATGGATTACGTTTTGTTGATCGCGCAACATACGCTTACAATCATAGAGAAGTTGTAGGTAATGTGTGGCAAAAATCTGGAGATGATGCATTTACTCCAAATCCTACTTCTCCTACATTTAGAACCGTTCAAAATGCTTCAACTAGACAATTGAAGGATGGTTCTTTTGCTAGATTGAAGAATGTAACTTTTGGGTATAATTTTCCTATGAGTAAGTTTAGTAAAAGTTTTATATCATCTGTAAGAATTTATGCAACTGCACAAAATTTGTATACTTTGAAAAATAAAGAGTTACAAGGTATTGATCCAGAGGTATCTAATTCTATTTCTGCTGGTATCCAAGGTGAAACATTTTTTACTGCCCCTCAAACTAAAACGTTTTTGTTTGGTACACGTTTAACTTTCTAAGCTTTTAATTATGAAATATATATATATATCAACACTTTTTCTAACATTTGCAATTAGTTGTCAAACTGATTTAGATGTTAAAGCACAGGATGAATCTTCTCGTGAAGTGGTATTAACTACAGGATTGGGTGTGAAGTCTTATGTGACAGGATTATACGGATTAGCACAACAAGAAGGTGCTTTTGGAGGTGTTCCACAATTATTAGGAGACTGGCAGTCAGATAATATTAGTTTTAGAGGTACTTTTCCAACTCTACAAGAAATAAGAGATTATACAACTGTACCAACAAATGGTAACGTTGCTTCAATATGGCAAGATCATTATGAAATCATAACTCAGGCTAATACGGTGATTAATAAAGCTTACTTAGCCTCAGATGTTAACTTTTCAAAAGAAGAAAGAGATGAGGCTGTAGGTGAGGCTAAGTTTATGAGAGCCTTAGCTTATTTTCAACTAAATTGTTTGTTTGCGCAACCAATTCAAACAGTTGGAGTTAATGGTTTGTCTGTTCCATTAATTACTAAACATGTTAACTCTGTGGATGAAATTGGTATAAGAAATACTCCTAGAGCTACTATTGGTCAAGTATATGCTGAAATTGAAGCAGACCTATTAGATGCAATTAGTAAAATCAAAACTTTTAATAGAACAAGAGCTAATGTAGGAGCAGCTAAAGCTTTATTGGCTCGTGTTTATCTATATCAAGATAAATTTTCACAAGCAGCTGATTATGCAAATCAAGTTATAGGAATGCAAAATGAGTTTGTATTAGCTACAAACTACTTATTTTACGATAATAAGGATTCTTATGAACACATATTTAATTTAGTTAGCTTATCTAATGATAGTCAGTCGGGGAGCAATGAAAATGGACCGTCAGTTAGTTTTTCAACTCTAACTAATTCAGCTGCTAACGGAGGAAGAGGAGATTGTCCTTTCTCAGCAAGTTTGAACGCTGCTTTTGAGAATTCAGGAGATTTACGTTACACATTAAAAAGAAGAGATATTGAAAAAGCAGGAGTTCCTTTTTATACGACGAAGTATAATGATGGACTTAATCAGTCATCAGATTATTCTGTAATTCGTATTTCTGAAATGTATTTAATTAGAGCTGAGGCTAATTTAAGAGCAGGAACAATAATAGGGGATACTCCATTTAATGATGTTAATAAAATTAGAAGACGTGCAAATCTTCCTGATTTGGCAGTTGTAACATTAGATGATATTATAAAAGAAAGACGCCTTGAGTTCTGTTTTGAAGGTCATAGAAGAATGGATTTATTACGTAATGGAAAACAACTAAGATTATCAGGAACTGTGCCAGCACCAGCTGAAACAGCTCCTGGGAAACCAAGAGTGATTTTACCAATTCCTCAAAGAGAATTAGACTTAAATAAAAATTTAGTTCAAAATCCTAATTATTAATATAAAAGGCCCTCCTTAGTGAGGGCTTTTTTATCTCTTCTCTTTTCCCTATTTTTGTACTTCATTAAAAACCTATGAAGTATTTTTTTTATTTAATTATTGTTTTAGTTGTTATTCCAACATTTGGACAAAATGATTTGTCTGAAATTAAAAATGATACGGTTCGTAAATCCCTACGCGAAGTCCGAAAAGAAAACCCTAAAGCTCCCCATAACTGGTATAAAATTTATAATTTAAAAAGAGATACCACCTTTGTTGATACCTCGCTTACGATAAAAAGTGATTATAAGTTTAATCAACTCAGAAAAGATAATTTCGGTTTATTGCCATTTGCTAATGATGGTTATGTATATACCATTCTAAACTATGGTTTTAAAATGCCTAATACATCTCCTAATATAGGTTTTAGTGCTAAGCAATTTAATTACTTGCAATCAGAAGATATATCCTATTATAATGTGCCAACTCCCTTGACAGAATTGTATTTTAAAACTGTTTTAGAACAAGGGCAAAGCATAGACGCTTTTATTACATTGAATACCTCTAAAAATCTTAATTTTTCATTAGCCTATAAAGGATTACGATCATTGGGTAAATATCTAAATTCATTATCAAGCACAGGAAACTTTAGATTTACTTCAAGTTATCAAACTTCCAATAAACGTTATGGATTTAATTTACATTTTACAAGTCAAGATTTTACCAATCAAGAAAACGGAGGAATCTTAAATGAAGCCGATTTTATTTCAGGAGATCCTCAATTTAGTCAACGTTCAAGATTAGATATAAAATTAAAAGATGCAAAATCCTTTTTTGAAGGCAAACGTTATTTCCTCGACCAATATTTTCGTTTAAATCGAAATCAAAAGACTAATAATATATTGTTAGAACATCAATTTAAATACGAAATGTTTAATTTTAGTTTTGAAAAAGCCACTAAAACAGATTATTTTGGTTTAGGTTATGAAAATTCTAACTATTCAGATCTAACTAAATCTTCTGTCTTTTATAACAAAATAGGAGCTACTTTCTTTAATACATCAATAGGTAAGTTTAATGTGTTTGTTGAAGACAGTTGTTTTCGTTATGGATATAATCGTTTAGTGATTGAAAACCAGCAAATAAAAGTTCCAGCTCGAAATGATTTTTCAGTTCAAAATATAGGAGGGAAATATTTTTATTTAAAAAATAAGATCAGAGGAGAAGTACTTTTCTCAAAAGCCTTTTCAAAAGAAACAAATTCAATTGTTGATATTTTTGCAAAATATACATTGAATGATAAAAATAGTTTTTCGCTTCAATACGTTAATTTGAGCAAATTGCCTGATTTAACTTATTCTCTTTATCAAAGTGATTTTGTAAATTACAATTGGAAAAATTCATTTAATAATGAAAAAATGAATTCTTTCCGTTTAAACGCTCAAACTCAATGGGGAACTATAGAATCACAAATTATAGTACTTCATGATCATATTTATTTTAGTAATGATGATTTAACCCAAAAAACATTGCTTACAACACCTAAACAATATACAGGACCTTTAAATTATTTTTCAATTAAATTACAAAAAGAAATAAAACTAGCTAAATGGACATTGGATAATAGTGTTTTATATCAACAAGTAGTTCAAGCAGAACAAATTTTAAATGTACCCAAAATTTTGACACGAAATAGTCTATATTTTTCAGATCAATATTTTAAAAAAGCTTTATTATTACAAACAGGTATTACTTTTCAGTATTTTACTAGCTATTATGCTAATGGATACAATCCTCTGATAGGTGATTTTTATACCCAAAATCAAAGTCAGATAGGAAATCATCCTATAATTGATTTTTTTGTTAATGCTAGAGTACGTCAAACAAGAATTTTCTTGAAAGCAGAACATCTTAATACTACTTTCAGAAATAATGATTTTTTTGCAGCACCAGGTCAGCCTTATAAAGACTTTCTAGTGCGTTTTGGATTAGTGTGGAATTTCTTTCAATAATCATGAATTTCTAATACTGAAAATCATTAAATTAAGCTCCACTTTCAAATCTCTTGAAATTTGAAATCTATATTCAGAATATTTATACCTTTGCAAAGAGGTTGGTAAAGAATAGTTTAAAAATAAGAAAAACATTATAAAGATAAAAGTATGCAATACGCAAAGAACATACTAGAAACAATTGGTAATACACCTCTAGTAAAGTTGAATAAAGTAACGGCTGAGATTAACGCATTGGTTCTAGCAAAAGTTGAAACCTTTAATCCAGGTAATTCTGTAAAAGACCGTATGGCTATCAAAATGATTGAAGATGCAGAAGCGGATGGTCGTTTAAAACCTGGAGGAACTATTATTGAAGGGACTTCTGGAAATACAGGAATGGGACTAGCTTTAGGAGCCATTATTAAAGGCTATAAATTAATCTGTGTAATTTCAGATAAACAATCAAAAGAAAAATGTGATATACTAAGAGCAGTAGGAGCAAAAGTAGTGGTTTGTCCAACAGACGTTGAGCCCACAGATCCTCGCTCGTATTACTCTGTTTCAAAACGTTTAGCAGAAGAAACACCTAATGCGTGGTATGTAAACCAATACGATAACCCTAGTAATGCGCTAGCCCATTACGAACAAACAGGACCTGAAATTTGGGAACAAACAGAAGGAAAAATCACGCATTTTGTAGTAGGTGTAGGTACAGGAGGAACTATATCAGGAGTTGCTAAATACTTAAAAGAGAAAAATCCAAATGTTAAAATTTGGGGAATTGACACCTATGGCTCTGTATTTAAAAAATACCATGAAACTGGTATCTTTGATGAAAATGAAATATACTCCTATATAACAGAAGGTATTGGAGAAGATATTTTACCAAAAAATGTTGATTTTTCATTGATAGACGGCTTTACAAAAGTTACAGACAAAGACGCTGCAGTATATACACGTAAGATAGCATTAGAAGAAGGTATATTTGTAGGAAACTCAGCAGGTGCAGCTATTAAAGGATTATTACAACTAAAAAACGAATTTAAACCAGATGATGTAGTAGTTGTTTTGTTTCATGACTCAGGAAGTCGTTATGTAGGCAAAATGTTTAATGATGATTGGATGCGCGAACGAGGCTTTCTAGAAGAAGAACTAGCCAAAGCAGAAGATTTAATAAAAGACCATATCGAAAAACCACTTGTAATTGTTCGCACTGAAGAATTAGTTTCACACGCTATAGAAAGAATGCGTAAATATAAAATTTCTCAAATACCAGTTGTTGATGTAAATGGATTTGTTGGATCTGTTGATGAATCAGACCTTTTTCAAAGCTATATAACAGATAAAAATACTGCTGAAAAACCAATTAAAGAGGTAATGGGAGCACCATTTCCAATCGTAAAAAAGGGATCCTCCATAGAAGAAGTCTCTAAACTAATTACGAAAGAAAATCAAGCAGTATTAGTAGATTTAGGAGAAGGTAAACATCATATCATTACAAAACATGATATTATTAACGCCATAAAATAATAATCCTGTAATATTTAAATTACAAGACTTTTTTATCATCAAAAGAAAAAACCTAATAAAATTCATTAATAATGAATTTGTTAGGTTTTTTTTGTAACTTTATGATTATGATCGAATTATATATTTTGTATGAAATAAAATTACAAAATATACCTTTTTATACGCCTTATTAATATTATACGCCTGAATTATGAAAGAAGAATTTTTACACTATGTATGGAAAAATAAAAAAGTTACTTTACAATCCCTGAAAACAGAACAAGGTGAAAACCTTCAAATACTTCACTCAGGGTTTCAATTAAATCAATCAGGTCCTGATTTTTTTAACGTTCAACTCATTATTGGCGAACAAAGATGGGCTGGAAATGTAGAAATACATCTAAAGTCATCAGATTGGTATCATCACCATCATCAGCTCAATAATCAATATGATAATTGTATTCTACACGTAGTATGGGAACACGATATATCTATTTTTAGAAAAGACAACACAGAACTACCTGTTTTAGTACTTCAAAAATACGTTTCAAAAGAACTAATTATTCAATATGAAAAATTAAAAACAAAAAAAAGATGGATTAATTGTGAAGAAAGCCTAAAAAAGATACCAGAATTTATAGTGTATAATTGGATCCAACGACTATATTTCGAACGACTAGAATTGAAAAATAAACCCATTCAAGCACTACTACAAGAAACAAATTATGACTGGGAGTCAGTTCTTTTTATAACTTTAGCTAAAAATTTTGGATTAAACGTAAATAAAAATGCCTTCTTTAGCCTAGCTAAAAACATTCCTTTTACACTAATTAGAAAAGAAAGTTTTGATATAAATTATTTAGAAGCTTTGTTTTTTGGGATAGCAGGACTATTGCCGCTAAAACCACAAGAAAATTATATCAAAGACTTAGTCACATTATACGAGTATATTAAGATCAAATATTGTTTAGACTCGAAATATGTAGAACAATTTGAATTTTTTAGATTAAGACCTGATAACTTCCCTACAATTCGCATAGCACAATTCGCAATGCTTTATCATATTCGTAAAAACCTTTTTTCTCTTATTATTCAGGCAACATCTATAGAAGATTTTTATGAAATATTTTCAGTTGGGGTTTCAGATTATTGGAAAAATCATTACGTCTTTGAAAAACAAACAAGTTATAAAGAAAAGAAAATTTCTAAATCATTTATAGAATTATTAATCATCAATGCTATTATACCAATTCGATTTTCCTATGCACAATACAATAATAAAAATGATCATGAACTAGATCAAATGTTAATAGAAACGATTAAACCCGAAAAAAATAAAATACTGAATTACTTTCAATCCTATGGAATAAAAACAAAAAATGCAATGGAATCACAAGGACTTATTCAATTAAAAAATAAATATTGTGATACCAATCGTTGCTTAGAATGCGCCATTGGTCTTCAAACTTTGAAGTCTGAAAAATAAATTGTAGATTTACTAAAGCTTTCCTTTTTTTAAAACTATCTTACTTAAAATGATACAAAAACTTAAATATTTTTTTGAACGTCAAGGATTTCATATCGCTTCTAGATTAGCGGATCGATTAGGTATGAGAGCAAATAATGTTCGGTTGTTTTTTATTTACATCTCATTCGTTACTGTAGGACTTTGGTTTGGAGTGTATATTACCATTGGATTTATTATAAAATTAAAGGATCTGGTTAGAGCTAAAAGAACCTCCGTTTTTGATTTATAACTATGCGCCAATCACTCAAACCATATTTTGAATATACTAAAAATCAACGTATAGCTTTGTTGAGTTTTATCTTTTTGAGTGTATTGTTTCAAATCCTATATACCTGCATTGACTTTTCAGAAAAAAACAAATTGACAGAAGAAGAAAAAAAATGGCTCGCTCAACAAAATATAATAGATTCTTTAAAAAATAAAAAAGAAGAAAATAGATACAAAATATATCCTTTTAATCCCAATTTTATGACCGATTATAAAGGATATAAGCTAGGAATGTCAGTAGAAGAACTCAATCGTTTATTTGCTTATAGAAAAAAAGACAAATACGTTAATTCAATACAAGAATTTCAAAAAATAACAAAAGTATCAGATTCCTTATTAACCTCAATTTCAACTTATTTTAAATTTCCAGATTGGGTACTAAAAAAGAAATATTTAAATAATTCAAAATCTCCTTCATTAGAAGATCAAAGAAAAGAAAAGAAAAGAGATAAAATAGAACAAATAGATATAAACCTAGCTACTAAAGAAGATTTAATGAAAGTATACGGTATAGGAGATGTTATTTCAGATCGAATACTAAAAGAGAAAGAAACCTTAGGAGGTTTTGTATCTATGAATCAATTAGAGTATGTGTGGGGAATATCCCCAGAAGTAATGATTGAATTAAATAAAAAATTTACTTTATTGAAAACCCCTGAAGTCTTAAAACTAAAAATAAACGAAGCATCCACTAAAGAACTTTTAAAAATTCCGTATATAAAATATCCTATAGCTCGGGAAATAATTGGGTTTAGAAGTATGAATAACGGAATCCATTCAGTAGATGATTTACTTAAAATTAAGAATTTTCCAGTTGATAAAGTAAAAATAATTACCTTATATTTGGACTTTAAATAAATAGCAAGAAGAACAATACAACTTTATGAACTCAATTTATTTTACAGAAGACCATCAATTATTCAGAGAGAGTTTTCGCGATTTTTTACAAAAAGAAGTAGTACCTCACATTGAAAAATGGGAAAAAGAAGGAACAATAGAACGTTTTGTCTGGAAAAAATTTGGAGACATGGGGTTCTTTGGATTAAACTATCCTGAGGCTTATGGCGGATCAAATCTTGACTTATTTTATACAGTTATATTTTTAGAAGAACTACAAAAAATCAAATCATCAGGTTTTGCAGCAGCAATGTGGGCTCATGCCTATTTAGCAATGACACATTTAAATGCAGAAGGAGACGAACGTATTAAGGAGGAGTACTTAGCTTCAAGTATTGCAGGCGATAAAATAGGTGCGCTTTGTATTACAGAACCCTTTGGAGGGAGTGACGTGGCCGGTATGCGAACAACAGCAGAACGTAAAGGAAATAAATTTGTGATTAATGGTTCTAAAACATTTATTACAAATGGAGTCTATGCGGATTATTACGTTGTAGCGGCTAAAACTGATCCAACTTTGGGAAATAAAGGAATCAGTATATTTTTAATAGATGCTAAAACACCAGGTATTTCAGCTACTAAATTAAATAAATTAGGATGGAAAGCATCTGATACAGCAGAATTAGCATTTGATAATGTAGAAATTCCTTTAGAAAACCTAATGGGAGAAGAAGGAAAAGGCTTCCCTTATATCATGCAACATTTTGCATTAGAACGATTAATAATGGCTATTAATGCACATGCTCGAGCTGAATATGCAATAGACTATACACTAGGCTATATGTCAGAACGAGAAGCTTTTGGAAAAACAATCAATAAATTTCAAGCTTTGCGTCATACAATAGTAGAACATACAACAGAAGTAGAACATTGTAAACTCTTTAATTATGCAGCAGTATCTCGTTTAAATAAAGGAGAATATGTAGTAAAAGAAGCTACTATGGCAAAATTAAAGTCAACTAAAGTTGCAGATTTAGCAATTTATGACTGTTTACAAATGCTAGGAGGATATGGTTATATGGAAGAATATCCCTTAGCCCGTTTATTACGAGATAGTCGATTAGGTCCTATTGGAGGTGGAACTTCTGAAATACTAAAAGAAATTCTATCAAAAATGATCATTGATAATAAAGATTATCAACCAGCAGTAAAATAAAACCCTTACGAAAAAATACTGTATTTAAGTGAGATGCTAAAAAAGTATTCTCCTCCATTAGTTGTTTACCCCAAATTACGCATTAGCTTTTCTAATGAAGGATAAAATAATAAAAAATATATAAAATTTGCCACAGGTTAAATTTTTATATTCATAAAAAATAAGTACCTTTTCATTTTTAAAGAAAGTTTTTCTTACAAATAAAATTTAATGCGTAATTTCGGTTTAACACAAAAAGAAGTTTTGAAAACAATTGCTGTTGTTAAATCATCTCTTTTTTGTAAAACCAACTAAACTAAAAATTAATGGATAGACGTAAATTTTTAAAACATTCAACTGCGGTATTCAGTGCTTCAGTTTTAATGCCTTCAATTGTAGCCTCTTGTGTTTCTGAAACCGAAGAGAATAATTCAAAAAATGTAAAAGTATTGATCATTGGAGCAGGAGCAGCAGGATTATTTGCTGGATATACACTAAAGAAAAAAGGAATAAGTTTCAAAATCTTAGAAGCTTCTTCAAAATATGGTGGACGACTAGGAAAACAATCAGGTTTTGCTGATTTTGATATTGATCAAGGAGCAGAATGGTTACACTTAGAAAATAGTATAATAGGTAAAATAATTAAAGATACACAAACCAAAATAACTTTAGATGACACCGAAGTAAAATATTGGTATAATAATAAAATCACGTCAACTTTACCTCTACAAACTGATATTTTTAGAAGTGAAACAGAAGTCTTTCAAGATATTAGTTATTTAGAATACGCACATCAAAAAGGTTTAGATAATTCATATAATAATATTATAGAAGCTTATGCCGGAGATCAAGGAGCAAGCGCAACTAATATTTCTGTAAAATGGGATAATGAAGAGGCAAAAAAAACAAATAGCCAAGAAAAAAATTATAAATTCGGAAAGACCTATTTCGATGTTTTTGAAAGTTATATAGTTCCTTTTGTAAAAGAACATATAAGGTTAAATACAATTGTAAAAAAAATTGATTACTCAGGGAAATCAATTGAAGTAACAGATTTAAATGGAACCGTATTTATTGCGGATAAAGTAATTGTTACAGTACCCATTACTATTCTAAAATCAAATGACATTGTTTTTAAGCCTTCTTTACCTAGTCAAAAAACCGCAGCTTTTCAAAAAATTGGAATGGAAGCAGGAATGAAAGTCTTTCTGAAATTTAGTGAAAAATTCTATCCAAATAACTTTGTTTATGGAGGTTCCGTTTGTGCTGCCTATGGAGATGTTACACTAGGAAAACAAACTAAAGATAATGTTTTATTAGCATTCGTAATGGGTAAACAAGCTCAAGCTCTTTCAGATTTGAATAGTAATGAAGCAATAACAACCGCATTGCTGACAGAATTAGATTATATGTTCAATGGTAGAGCAAGTGCTACATTTGTTAAATCTAGTGTTCAGAATTTTACAAAACATCCATTCATAAGAGGAGCCTATTCTTATAGTCCTGTCGATATGGGAAATGCTAGAGAAATTTTAGCACAATCTATAGATGGTAAAATATTTTTTGCAGGAGAAGCAACCAATTTACAAGGAGATCATCAAACAGTTCATGGAGCCGTAGCGACTGGCGTAGAACAAGCAGAAAAAGTAGCCTCTCTGTTAGTATAATAAAACTGAATCATCTTATTAAGAATTATAAAAGTAATTTTTAAACAAGTTCTATAAAAATATCAGATAAATCTATCCTTTTAGAAAAAAATGATTTATAATAAGATAATTTGCGATTTTTTTGAAATAACTATATATAGTTAGCCTATACGAATTTAGTGCTAAATATGTAATTCTAATGCTTGATACTATATGTATGATACAGAATAACTTTAGAAACAAAAAATTATTAATAAAGAAAAATAATTTGTGAATTATAATTCTTAATTCAAAATAAATCCTTACGTTTGCAGCCACAAATGAGAGGAGGTGTCAAGATTATGTTAATTATACCTATTAAAGACGGAGAAAATATCGATAGAGCGTTAAAACGTTATAAAAGAAAATTCGATAAAACAGGAGTTGTGCGTCAATTAAGATCACGTCAGCAGTTTACAAAACCTTCTGTAACAAGAAGAGCTGAAATTCAGAAAGCACAATATATCCAAGGATTAAGAGATGCTGTAGAAAATTAATAGCAAATTGTAATCATATATTAAATCGCTAGAGATAAAAGTACTACTTTTACCTAGCGATTTTTTTATGGACTTAATTTTTGAGCTCATGACTGAAAATTTAATTCGTTTTGAAGACTATTTGTTGAAAGAGAAAAAATATTCACTACATACAGTTAAAGCGTATGTGAGAGATTTGTTGTTGTTTTTTGATTATCTTTTAGAGATAAAAGGAGGAGAATTAGAGGAAGTTAATTATTCATTGGTTAGGAGTTGGGTAGTGATTTTGGTAGATTCGGGCCTGTCTAATCTTACGGTTAATAGAAAAATGGCATCATTAACGGCTTTTTATAAATTTTTATTAAAAATTAAAGTGATCGACGTTTCGCCTATGTCTCAACATAAATCTTTGAAAGCTAAAAGGAAAATTCAGATTCCTTTTTCAGAAAAAGAATTAGAGATGATGTTGAATGATGTGCAATATGATCAAGATTATGAAGGCTGTCGTGATAAGTTAATAATTAATTTATTGTATACAACAGGGATTAGGCGCTCAGAATTGATTGGTTTGAAAATAGAGAGTGTGGATTTTGATATAAAGGTTCTTAAGGTTTTAGGAAAACGTAATAAAGAACGTATTATTCCAGTGTTAGATGTGATTCTTTCAGAGATTAAGGTGTATTTAGATAAAAGAAAAGAGTTATCCTGTATTATAGATGAAAAATATTTATTTCTTCTTCATAATGGAAAGAAAATCAATGAAACTTTTGTTTATAGGTTAATAAATTATTATCTTAGTCTTGTCTCGGAAAAAGTAAAAAAGAGCCCTCATGTGCTCCGTCATACTTTTGCAACCCACATGTTGAACCGAGGTGCAGATTTAAATTCAATAAAAGAGTTTTTAGGTCATTCTAGTTTGGCATCTACGCAAGTTTATACGCAGTCTAGTTTAGGGCAGATAAAAGAAGTGTATAAAAAGGCGCATCCTAGAGGGCGAAAGTAATTCTTTTAAATTGTTTAACCTTAAAAATATTTAATTATGAAGGTAAATGTTCATGCGGTTAATTTTAACATTGACAAAAAGTTAGTTTCTTTTACAGATGAAAGAGTAAACAAATTAGAAAAATTTTATGATAAAATTGTCTCTGCTGATGTGTTTATGAGGGTAGAGCAGACCAGTGAAAAAGAAAATAAAGTGGTGGAAGCTAAAATTCTAGTTCCTGGTGATGAATTTGTTGTTAAAAAAACCTGTAAATCATTTGAAGAAGGAGTAGATTTGTCTGTTGATGCTTTGGAAAGATTGCTTGTAAAACGCAAAGAAAAACAGAGGGCGCATGCTTGATTTGAAAAAAAAATAAAAAAAAATAAAAAAAACTTTTGAAATCTAAAATATATGTCTAAATTTGCAGTCCGTTAGAAATAGCGGACTTTTTTACTGAATGCCGGTGTAGCTCAGCTGGCTAGAGCAGCTGATTTGTAATCAGCAGGTCGTGGGTTCGAGTCCCTCCATCGGCTCTTTGAAATATTGAAAAAATGTTTTATATTTGCACCTCGAAAACGAAAGCAAAATAAAAATAAGGAGGGGAGATACTCAAGCGGCCAACGAGGACGGACTGTAAATCCGTTGGGAAACCTTCGCAGGTTCGAATCCTGCTCTCCCCACAAATTAAGTTTCAGAGTTTTAAGTTTTGAATTTTATTGTAAATTTGAAAACTTTATTAAGAAACCTAAAACTTTACCGCCGGTGTAGCTCAGGGGTAGAGTGCTTCCTTGGTAAGGAAGAGGTCACGGGTTCAAATCCCGTCATTGGCTCACAAGATTTTTTTGAACACTAATTATTATAACTAAGATTAAAAATTAAGTAAAATGGCAAAAGAAAGTTTTAATCGTTCGAAACCGCACTTAAATATCGGTACTATCGGACACGTAGACCACGGAAAGACTACTTTAACTGCTGCGATCACTAAAGTGTTATCTGATGCAGGTTACTGTCAAGCTAAGTCATTCGACCAAATTGATAACGCTCCAGAAGAGAAAGAAAGAGGTATTACTATTAATACATCTCACGTAGAATATGAAACAGCTAACCGTCACTACGCTCACGTAGACTGTCCAGGTCACGCGGATTACGTTAAAAACATGGTTACTGGTGCTGCGCAGATGGATGGTGCTATTTTAGTGGTTGCTGCTACTGATGGTCCGATGCCGCAAACTCGTGAGCACATCTTATTAGGTCGTCAAGTAGGTATTCCTCGTATCGTTGTTTTCATGAACAAAGTGGATATGGTT
Source organism: Flavobacterium sp. TN-1 (assembly GCF_052828645.1). Lineage (NCBI taxonomy): Bacteria > Pseudomonadati > Bacteroidota > Flavobacteriia > Flavobacteriales > Flavobacteriaceae > Flavobacterium > Flavobacterium sp. TN-1. The sequence continues at coordinate 59,046 of NZ_CM128253.1, read as the reverse complement.
GATGATGCTGAGTTATTAGAGTTAGTAGAGATGGAAATCAGAGATTTATTATCTTTCTATGAATATGATGGAGATAATGGTCCAGTTGTTCAAGGTTCTGCTTTAGGTGGATTAAACAACGATCCAAACTGGGTTCCTAAAATCATCGAATTAATGGATGCGGTTGATGCTTGGATTGAAGAGCCAGTTCGTGATAACGAAAAACCATTCTTGATGCCAGTTGAGGACGTATTCACAATTACAGGACGTGGTACAGTTGCTACAGGTCGTATCGAAACAGGTGTTGCTAACACTGGAGATCCAGTTGAAATCATCGGTATGGGTGCTGACAAGTTAACTTCTACTATTACTGGGGTTGAGATGTTCCGTAAAATCTTAGATAGAGGTGAAGCTGGTGATAACGTAGGTTTATTGTTAAGAGGTATTGATAAAGCTGACATCCGTCGTGGTATGGTTATTTGTAAGCCTGGATCAGTTAAGCCACACGCTAAATTTAAAGCAGAGGTTTATATCTTGAAAAAAGAAGAAGGTGGACGTCACACTCCATTCCACAACAACTACCGTCCTCAATTCTACGTACGTACAACTGACGTAACAGGTACTATCTCTTTACCTGAAGGTGTTGAAATGGTAATGCCAGGTGATAACTTAACTATCAATGTTGAGTTACTTCAACCAATCGCTTTATCAGTAGGTTTACGTTTCGCTATCCGTGAAGGAGGTAGAACAGTAGGTGCTGGTCAGGTAACTGAAATCGTTGAATAATTAAATTCACATAAAAACAAGTCAGTGTCGTTTAACGACGACACTGATTTATAACAAACGGGCGTAGTACAAGGGTCAGTATAGTGGTCTCCAAAACCATTGATGGGGGTTCGAATCCCTCCGCCCGTGCAAATAAGGAATATAATGAACAAAGTGACTAATTATATATCAGAAGCTTTTGAAGAGTTTAAGTCAAATGTGACTTGGCCAGGATGGGAAGAGGTTCAAAAACTAACAGTAGTTGTGGCCATCTTCTCTGTCATTTTTGCACTAGCCACTTGGGGCGTTGATGAAATTTTTACTAAAACAATTGAGGGTTTCTTTAATTTGTTAAAAGGATAAAATAAAGTTATGGCTGAAACTAGTGTGAAGAAATGGTATGTTGTAAGGGCTGTAAGTGGTCAAGAAAATAAAGTAAAATCCTACATCGAGCAAGAGATTAATCGTGTAGGAATGGCTGATTATATATCACAAGTATTAGTACCAACTGAAAAAGTGGTAACCGTACGTGATGGTAAGAAAATCAGCAAAGAAAGAGTTTATTTTCCTGGTTATGTAATGATCGAAGCAAATTTAACAGGAGAAATACCTCATATTATAAAATCTATTACAGGTGTAATAGGCTTCTTAGGTGAAGTGAAAGGAGGAGATCCTGTGCCTCTGCGTCAATCAGAAGTTAATAGGATGTTAGGAAAAGTAGATGAATTAGCAACTACTGTAGATCATGGTTCTATACCGTATTCTGTTGGTGAAACAATTAAAGTTATTGATGGGCCATTTAATGGATTTAATGGTACTATTGAAAATATAAATGAAGAAAAACGTAAGTTAGAGGTAATGGTTAAAATTTTCGGAAGAAAGACACCTCTAGAATTAAGCTTCGTTCAAGTAGAAAAAGTATAATATTTATTTATATAATTCACATCAATCGCTTCCAATGATCGATGTGCTTAATTTTTTTTTAAAATGGCTAAAGAAGTTAGTAAAGTAGTTAAACTACAAGTAAAGGGAGGTGCTGCGAACCCGTCGCCACCGGTTGGACCTGCTTTGGGAGCTGCTGGGGTTAACATCATGGAGTTCTGTAAGCAGTTCAATGCTAGAACACAAGATAAACCAGGCAAAGTATTACCAGTACAAATTACTGTGTACAAAGACAAATCGTTTGATTTTGTTGTAAAAACTCCACCTGCTGCTATCCAATTATTAGAAGCTGCAAAAATTAAATCAGGATCTGGGCAACCAAATCGTAAAAAAGTTGCTAGCGTTTCTTGGGATCAAATTAAAACGATCGCTGAAGACAAAATGCCTGATTTAAATGCTTTCACAATTGAAAAAGCAATGAGCATGATAGCTGGAACAGCTAGATCTATGGGTATTACTGTAACTGGAGATTCTCCTTTAAACTAAGAGAAAATGGCAAAATTAACGAAAAAGCAAAAAGTTGCTGCTTCTAAAATTGAGAAGAATAAAGCTTATTCTTTAAAAGATGCTTCTGCATTAATCAAAGAAGTTGCTTCTGCAAAATTTGATGAATCAGTTGATATCGCTGTTAAATTAGGAGTAGACCCTCGTAAAGCGAATCAAATGGTGAGAGGTGTGTGTTCATTACCACACGGTACAGGTAAAGACGTAAGAGTATTAGCTTTAGTGACTCCAGATAAAGAAGCTGAAGCAAAAGCTGCTGGTGCTGACCATGTAGGCTTAGATGAATACTTACAAAAAATTAAAGACGGTTGGACAGATGTTGATGTAATCATCACTATGCCAGCTGTAATGGGTAAATTAGGTCCATTAGGTCGTATTTTAGGTCCTCGTGGTTTAATGCCAAACCCGAAAACAGGTACTGTTACTATGGAAATAGGTAAAGCAGTAGAAGAGGTGAAATCTGGAAAAATTGACTTTAAAGTTGATAAAACAGGTATCGTTCACGCTGCTATCGGTAAAGTTTCTTTTGATGCTCAAAAAATTCAAGAGAACGCTCACGAAATTATTCAAACATTAATTAAATTAAAACCAACTGCTGCAAAAGGTACTTATATTAAGTCTATCCACTTATCAAGTACTATGAGTCCAGCTATTGCTTTAGATCCTAAAGCAGTGTAATTGGTAGTTAAAAAAATTTAGTATCATGACTAGAGAAGAAAAATCATTAGCGATTCAAGATTTAACTGCACAGTTAGCTGGAACAAATATCGTTTATTTAGCAGATATTTCTGGTTTAAATGCAGAAACTACTTCAAATTTAAGAAAAGCTTGTTACAAAGCAGGTATTAAATTAGAAGTTGTTAAAAATACTTTACTTGCTAAAGCAATGGAAGCTTCTGATAAAGAATTTGGTGAATTACCAACTACTTTAAAAGGAAATACTTCAATATTAATTGCTGACATTGCTAATGCTCCAGCTAAAGTAATTAAAGAATTCCGCAAAAAAGGTGACAAACCTTTATTGAAAGGAGCTTATATCAATGAAGAAGTATATATCGGTGATAAAGAATTAGAATCCTTAGCAGCTCTTAAATCGAAAGAAGAAGTTATCGGAGACATCATCGGATTATTACAATCGCCAGCTAAACGAATCATTTCTGCTTTACTTAACAACGCAGAGCAAAAAGGTGAAGAAACAGCTGAATAATTAGCGCACTAATTAAATTATATAAATTTTACAAATCATTTAAAAAAGATAGAAAAAATGGCAGATTTGAAACAATTCGCAGAACAATTAGTAAATTTAACAGTTAAAGAAGTAAATGAATTAGCTGCAATCTTAAAAGATGACTACGGTATCGAGCCTGCTGCTGCTGCAGTTGTTATGGCTGGTCCTGCTGCTGAAGCTGCTGCTGAGCAAACAGAATTTACAGTAGTATTAAAAGAAGCTGGAGCTTCTAAATTAGGAGTAGTAAAAGCTGTTAAAGAATTAACAGGTTTAGGATTAAAAGAAGCTAAAGATTTAGTAGATTCAACTCCTGCTAACGTTAAAGAAGGTGTTTCTAAAGATGAAGCTGAAGGCTTGAAAAAAGCTTTAGAAGAAGCTGGAGCTGTAGTTGAGCTTAAATAATTATACATAGTATAAATTATAGGTTTAGACCTTGAGTAAACCACTCAAAGGTCTAAACCATTTTTTCGTATAATATCTTTATTTATTTATAAAATAATACTTATACGAATTTTAACCCAACACGAAGAAAGAAACTAAAGTTTATCAATACGCTTGTTTTCAAAAGATGTGTAAGGTTATAAATAAAAAAGTATTGATCGTTTAAAATGTTAAATAGACTAACAGAAAATTACTTTTTTTTTAATCATAATTTTGTCCATAGATGATATTAAATCATACTGAAAGATTGAATTTTGCCTCGACAAAAAACATTCCTAACTATCCAGACTTTTTGGATGTTCAAGTGAAGTCGTTCAAGGATTTCTTTCAATTAGAAACGAAATCTGATGAAAGAGGCAACGAGGGGTTGTACAACACCTTTATGGAAAACTTTCCAATCACTGATACGCGTAATCAGTTCGTATTAGAATTCTTAGATTATTTTGTTGATCCTCCTCGTTATACAATTGAAGAATGTATAGACAGAGGTCTTACATACAGTGTGCCACTTAAAGCACGTCTGAAATTATACTGTACTGATCCAGAACACGAAGATTTTGAAACTATCGTTCAGGATGTATATTTAGGTACTATCCCTTATATGACACCAAGCGGTACCTTTGTTATTAATGGTGCAGAACGTGTAGTGGTTTCTCAGTTACACCGTTCGCCTGGTGTATTCTTTGGTCAATCTTTCCATGCCAATGGTACAAAATTATACTCTGCCAGAGTAATTCCTTTTAAAGGATCTTGGATTGAATTCGCTACAGATATCAACAGCGTAATGTACGCATATATCGATAGAAAGAAAAAATTACCTGTAACAACTCTTTTCCGTGCAATTGGTTTTGAGCGTGATAAAGATATCTTAGAAATCTTCGATCTTGCTGAAGAAATTAAAGTATCTAAATCAGGTTTAAAAAAATATATTGGACGTCGTTTAGCTGCACGTGTATTAAACACTTGGCATGAGGACTTCGTAGACGAGGATACTGGTGAAGTGGTATCTATCGAGCGTAACGAAATTATCTTAGATCGTGATACGCTTTTAGATAAAGACAATGTAGAAGAAATTGTTGATGCTAATGTAAAATCTATCTTATTGCACAAAGAAGATTTAAATACTGCTGACTATTCAATCATTCACAATACATTACAAAAAGACCCTACAAACTCAGAAAAAGAGGCTGTAGAACACATCTACCGTCAGTTACGTAACGCTGAACCACCAGATGAAGAAACAGCTCGTGGTATTATCGAGAAATTATTCTTCTCTGACCAACGTTATAACTTAGGTGATGTAGGTCGTTACAGAATGAACAAAAAATTAGGTCTTGATATTCCTATGGATAAGCAAGTGCTTACTAAAGAAGATATCATTACCATTGTAAAATATTTAATTGAGTTAATTAACTCAAAAGCTGAGATTGATGATATTGACCACTTATCTAACCGTCGTGTACGTACAGTAGGGGAACAATTATCGGCTCAGTTTGGCGTTGGTTTAGCGCGTATGGCGCGTACTATTCGTGAACGTATGAACGTTCGTGATAACGAGGTGTTTACACCTATAGATTTGATTAATGCCAAGACATTGTCTTCAGTAATCAACTCTTTCTTCGGTACGAACCAGTTATCTCAGTTTATGGATCAAACAAATCCATTAGCAGAGATTACAAACAAACGTCGTTTATCAGCTTTAGGACCTGGAGGTTTATCTAGAGAGAGAGCAGGTTTCGAGGTGCGTGACGTTCACTATACACACTACGGTCGTTTATGTCCTATTGAAACTCCAGAGGGACCAAACATTGGTCTTATCTCTTCATTAGGGGTGTATGCTAAAGTTAACGGAATGGGATTCATTGAAACACCTTACCGTAAAGTAGAAGACGGAAAAGTAGATTTAGTTTCAGAACCTGTTTATTTAAGTGCTGAAGAAGAAGAAGGAAAGTTAATAGCACAAGCTAACATCGAAATGGATGACACAGGAGTAATTACTACTGATAAAGTAATTGTTCGTGAGGAAGGAGATTTCCCTGTAGTAGAACCAAATGCCGTTCATTATACAGACGTTGCTCCTAACCAGATTGCTTCTATTTCGGCTTCGTTAATTCCTTTCTTAGAGCACGATGATGCGAACCGTGCGTTGATGGGATCAAACATGATGCGTCAGGCCGTACCATTGTTACGTCCTGAATCTCCAATTGTTGGTACGGGATTAGAACGTCAAGTAGCTTCCGACTCAAGAGTATTAATTAATGCTGAAGGAAATGGAGTTGTTGAGTATGTAGATGCCGATAAAATCACGATTAAGTACGAAAGAACAGATGTTGAAAGAGCAGTAAGCTTTGATCCAGATGAAAAAACATACCAATTAATTAAGTTCCGTAAAACGAACCAAAGTACTACTATCAACTTAAAACCAATTGTAAGAAAAGGTGACAAAGTTGTGAAAGGACAAGTACTTTGTGAAGGTTATGCAACACAAAATGGTGAATTAGCACTTGGTAGAAATTTACAAGTAGCCTTCATGCCTTGGAAAGGATACAACTTCGAGGATGCAATTGTAATTTCTGAAAAAGTAGTTCGTGATGATATCTTTACATCAATCCATATTGATGACTATTCATTAGAAGTTCGTGATACAAAATTAGGTAACGAAGAATTAACAAATGATATACCAAACGTATCAGAAGAAGCTACTAAAGATTTAGATGAAAACGGTATGATTAGAATTGGTGCCGAGGTGAAACCTGGTGATATTCTAATCGGTAAAATTACACCTAAAGGAGAATCTGATCCTACTCCAGAAGAGAAATTATTAAGAGCTATCTTCGGAGATAAAGCAGGTGATGTAAAAGATGCTTCATTAAAAGCATCTCCTTCATTACATGGTGTTGTTTTAGATAAAAAATTATTTGCAAGAGTTGTAAAAGACAAGCGTAAGCGCTCTGCTGAAAAAGATGAGTTAGCAGCTCTTGAAATGGAATATGAAACAAAATTTGTTGAATTAAAGGATCGTTTAATAGATAAATTATTCTTGATAGTTGATGGTAAAACCTCTCAAGGTGTAATGAATGATTTAGGTGAAGAAGTACTACCAAAAGGTAAGAAATACACTAAAAAAATGTTACAAGCAGTTGAGGATTTTGCACACTTAACAAAAGGACAGTGGGTTGCTGATGACGAGACAAATGAAATGGTTAATGACTTAATTCACAATTATAAGATTAAGTTAAATGACCTTCAAGGAGCTTTACGTCGTGAGAAATTTACTATTACAGTGGGTGACGAGTTACCATCAGGTATTCTAAAATTAGCAAAAGTTTATATCGCTAAGAAACGTAAACTAAAAGTGGGTGATAAGATGGCAGGTCGTCACGGTAACAAAGGTATTGTGGCTCGTATCGTTCGTCAAGAAGATATGCCATTCCTAGAAGATGGAACACCTGTAGACATCGTATTGAATCCACTAGGGGTACCTTCGCGTATGAACATTGGTCAGATTTATGAAACGGTATTAGGTTGGGCTGGTAAAAAATTAGGTAGAAAATATGCTACTCCAATTTTTGACGGTGCTTCTCTCGATGAAATCAACGCTTTAACTGACGAAGCTGGTGTGCCAAGATTTGGTCATACTTATTTATACGATGGTGGTACAGGAGAACGTTTCCATCAGCCAGCTACCGTAGGTGTTATCTATATGTTGAAGTTAGGTCACATGGTTGATGATAAAATGCACGCTCGTTCTATTGGTCCTTACTCATTAATCACGCAACAACCATTAGGAGGTAAAGCTCAATTTGGTGGTCAGCGTTTTGGAGAGATGGAGGTTTGGGCACTTGAAGCTTATGGAGCATCAAGTACGTTACGTGAAATCTTGACTGTGAAGTCCGATGACGTAATAGGTAGAGCGAAAACTTACGAAGCAATCGTTAAAGGTGAAACTATGCCAGAACCAGGATTACCTGAATCATTCAATGTATTAATGCACGAATTAAAAGGTCTTGGTTTAGACATCAGATTAGAAGAATAAATCAGTAGTTCGTTTCAGCCATAGAATACTGTGGCTGAAACAAACACTAAAACTGAAAACTTTTAAAAAATCGACTATGACAACAAATAGAAATAAAGATAAAAATACCATCAAACGATTCAATCAAATCTCTATCGGTTTGGCATCGCCAGAATCTATCTTGGCTGAATCTCGTGGAGAAGTATTAAAACCTGAAACTATCAATTATCGTACACATAAACCTGAGCGTGATGGTTTATTCTGTGAGCGTATCTTCGGTCCTGTAAAAGACTATGAATGTGCTTGTGGTAAATACAAAAGAATCCGTTATAAAGGAATTGTTTGTGACCGTTGTGGGGTTGAAGTTACAGAAAAGAAAGTACGTCGTGACCGTGTAGGACATATTAATTTAGTAGTGCCTATTGCTCATATTTGGTATTTCCGTTCGTTACCTAACAAAATTGGTTACATATTAGGATTACCATCTAAGAAATTAGATATGATCATTTATTATGAGCGTTACGTAGTAATCCAAGCAGGTATTGCTAAAAATGCTGAAGGGGAATCATTACAAGCAATGGATTTCTTAACAGAAGAAGAATACTTGAATATTTTAGATTCTCTTCCATTAGAAAATTTATATTTAGATGACAATGATCCTAATAAATTCATCGCTAAAATGGGTGCTGAATGTATTATGGATCTATTAGCGCGCGTTGATTTAGATTCGTTATCTTATCAATTGCGTCACGCAGCTAATAATGAAACATCTAAACAAAGAAAAACGGAAGCTTTAAAACGTCTTCAAGTAGTTGAGTCTTTCCGTGAAGCAAATCTAAACAGAGAGAACTTACCTGAGTGGATGATCTTAAAAGTAATTCCAGTTATTCCACCTGAATTACGCCCATTAGTGCCACTTGATGGTGGACGTTTTGCAACATCTGACTTGAATGACTTATATCGTCGTGTAATTATTCGTAACAATCGTTTAAAACGATTAATGGAAATCAAAGCGCCTGAAGTAATCTTACGTAACGAAAAACGTATGTTACAAGAAGCGGTAGATTCATTATTCGATAATACAAGAAAAGCTTCTGCTGTTAAAACAGAATCTAACAGACCACTAAAATCATTATCTGACTCGTTAAAAGGTAAACAAGGACGTTTCCGTCAAAACTTATTAGGTAAACGTGTTGACTATTCTGCTCGTTCGGTAATTGTCGTTGGGCCTGAGTTAAAAATGTATGAGTGTGGTTTGCCAAAAGATATGGCTGCTGAGCTTTACAAACCTTTCGTAATCCGTAAATTGATTGAAAGAGGTATTGTAAAAACAGTTAAGTCGGCTAAGAAAATCATTGATAAAAAAGAGCCTGTAGTATGGGATATCTTAGAAAATGTAATCAAAGGACACCCAGTATTACTTAACCGTGCTCCTACGCTTCACCGTTTAGGTATTCAAGCATTCCAACCTAAGTTAATTGAAGGAAAAGCAATCCAGTTACACCCGTTAACATGTACGGCATTCAACGCCGACTTTGATGGTGACCAGATGGCGGTTCACTTACCATTAGGACCAGAAGCAATCCTTGAAGCGCAATTATTGATGTTAGGTTCTCACAATATCTTGAACCCTGCAAATGGTGCTCCTATTACGGTTCCATCTCAGGACATGGTTCTTGGGTTGTATTATATGACAAAAGAACGTTTGTCAACACCTGAATTAACAATTAAAGGAGAAGGTCTAACTTTCTATTCTGCTGAAGAAGTACATATAGCATTAAATGAAGGACGTTTAGAATTAAATGCTCGTATAAAAGTAAGAGCCAAAGACTTCAATGAAAATGGAGAATTAACATATCAAATTATCCAGACAACAGCAGGACGTGTATTATTCAATGAAGTAGTACCTGAAGAAGCTGGTTATATCAATGAGGTATTGACTAAAAAATCACTTCGTGATATTATCGGAAAAATTTTAGCAGTTACCAATGTGCCTACAACAGCAGCCTTCTTAGATAATATGAAGGATATGGGGTATGGATTTGCATTCAAAGGAGGATTGTCATTCTCTTTAGGAGATATTAAGATTCCTGACCAAAAACAATCATTAATTACAGAGGCTAGAGAACAAGTAGAGGTAATCTCTATGAACTATAACATGGGTCTTATTACAAATAATGAACGTTACAATCAGGTAATTGATATTTGGACTTCTGCCAATGCACAATTGACAGAGGCGGCTATGAAAAATATCCGTGAGGATCAACAAGGTTTCAACTCGGTATACATGATGCTTGATTCTGGAGCCCGTGGTTCGAAAGAGCAGATTCGTCAGTTAACCGGTATGCGTGGTTTGATGGCTAAGCCTAAAAAATCAACTGCTGGGGGTGGTGAAATTATTGAAAACCCGATTTTATCGAACTTTAAGGAAGGATTATCTATCTTAGAATACTTCATCTCTACACACGGTGCTCGTAAAGGTCTTGCGGATACGGCGTTAAAAACAGCGGATGCAGGTTACTTAACACGTCGTTTACATGACGTTGCTCAAGATGTAATTGTAAATCAAGTAGATTGCGGTACATTAAGAGGAGTTGAAGTAACAGCTTTAAAGAAAAATGAAGATATAGTAGAAAGTTTAGGTGAACGTATCTTAGGACGCGTGGCGTTACAAGATGTAGTAAATCCTTTAACTTCTGAAGTTTTAGTAGCTGCAGGTAGTGAAATCACAGAAGCAATCGTTAGAGAGATTGAAGCTTCTCCAATTGAGGCAGTAGAAGTACGTTCTCCGTTAACTTGTGAGGCTACAAAAGGAATCTGTGCTAAATGTTACGGTCGTAACTTAGCAACAGGTAAGATGACTCAAAAAGGCGAAGCGGTAGGTGTAATTGCAGCACAATCAATCGGTGAGCCAGGTACACAGTTAACGCTTCGTACGTTCCACGTTGGAGGGGTTGCTGGAGGTATTTCTGAAGAATCTAGTATCATTGCTAAATTCCCTGGACGTTTAGAAATTGAAGATTTAAAAACAGTTAAAGGGGAAGATGCAGATGGAGAAGAAGTTGATATCGTAATTTCTCGTTCTACAGAATTAAAATTAGTAGACGAAAACACAGGTATTTTATTAAGTACTCACAATATTCCTTATGGTTCGAGTATTTTTGTAAAGGATGGTGAGGTAGTAGCTAAAGGCGATACAATTTGTAAATGGGATCCTTATAATGGGGTAATCATCTCTGAATTTACAGGTAAAGTTGGCTATGAAGATTTAGAACAAGGACAATCATACTTAGTTGAAATAGATGAGCAAACTGGTTTCCAAGAAAAAGTAATTTCTGAAGCTAGAAATAAAAAATTAATTCCAACGTTACATATTTATGGAAACGATGGAGAATTAATTCGTTCTTACAATTTACCAGTAGGTGCTCACTTAATGGTAGAAGATGGAGAAAAAATTAAATCAGGTAAAGTATTAGTAAAAATTCCACGTCGTTCGTCTAAAGCAGGTGATATTACAGGAGGTTTACCAAGAATTACAGAATTACTTGAAGCTCGTAATCCTTCTAATCCAGCAGTGGTATCTGAAATTGATGGTGTTGTATCATTCGGAAAAATTAAAAGAGGTAACCGTGAAATCGTTATTGAGTCTAAATTTGGTGAAATAAAGAAATATCTAGTAAAACTTTCTAATCAAATTTTAGTACAAGAAAATGACTTCGTAAGAGCGGGTATGCCTTTATCTGATGGAGCAATAACACCAGACGATATTTTAAGAATTAAAGGGCCATCAGCTGTACAACAATATTTAGTAAATGAAATTCAAGAAGTTTACCGTTTACAAGGGGTAAAAATCAACGATAAACACTTTGAAGTGGTTATTCGTCAAATGATGAGAAAAGTACAAGTAAATGATCCTGGAGATACATTATTCCTAGAAGAGCAATTGATTCATACGAAAGATTTTATTGAAGAAAATGATAAATTATATGGTATGAAAGTGGTGGAAGATGCAGGAGACTCTGTTAATCTAAAACCAGGACAAATCGTTACTCCAAGACAATTACGTGATGAAAACTCATTGTTAAAACGAGAAGATAAAGATTTAGTTGTGGCTCGAGATGTAATTACAGCAACAGCTACTCCAATTCTTCAAGGTATTACAAGAGCTTCGTTACAAACTAAATCATTTATTTCAGCAGCTTCGTTCCAAGAAACAACAAAAGTGTTAAATGAAGCAGCCGTAGCTGGAAAAATTGATACTTTAGAAGGTCTTAAAGAAAATGTAATTGTAGGTCACAGAATCCCAGCTGGTACAGGTATGAGAGACTATGATAATACAATTGTAGGTTCTAAAGAAGAGTATGATGAATTAATGATTACTAAAGAAGAATATAATTTCTAATTTATTTAATGATAAATTTTAAAAGCTGTTCAGTGATGAACAGCTTTTTTTATTCTTAATTTATACATTTGTAAAAAAAAACTTATGGAACTAGAAGGTAAAAATATAGCTTCCGAAATTAAAAGACAAGTTGAAAATGGTTTTTCAAAGAAAGGAATTATTCAAAATCTATTATCTATGGGGTATAGTCAATCTGATATTGATAAGGCCTTAAAAGGTATTGATATTCCTGAGCCAGTTTACAATAGAGGGTCATCGGAAGAGAATTACGGAGGTGTAACGACTAAGCAAATGATCACTGGTGCAATAGTTGCAATTCTTATTATTTTTAGAATAATAAGAATTATTTCTAGAATCTAATGAATCAAAATTAAGAGAAACAGGTATTGGAAATAGATGAAATGTATTTGTTTTTAGTATTGTATTTATGAGAAACAACTATAAAATGATTAATAGGTTTTCAAGAAGAATGTAAATTCAATAATTTGAGTATTCTACTAAATATAAATCCGAACCGTGTAAACTCTTGAAATTTTTTTACTATTATTGTTCTAATAATACTGCGTAACATTTAAATAAAAATATAATGAACAATCTTAATCAAGAGCAAGAGGGACAGATAAATATAGAATTAGATGAGACAATTGCTGAAGGAACTTATTCTAACCTAGCTATAATTAATCATTCTGATACAGAGTTTGTAGTAGATTTTATTAATATTATGCCAGGTATGCCAAAGGCAAAGGTAAAATCTAGGATTGTATTAACTCCTGAGCATGCTAAGCGTCTAACTCAAGCTTTAATAGAAAATATTCACCGATTTGAAAATACACATGGAGATATTAAAGAGAGTGAACAACCTCAAATTCCTTTAAATTTTGGTCCTACAGGAAAAGCATAATAAAAACTGTTATTCCCTGTAGTAAATGATTTATTTAGTATGATTTAACAGCAAAAGGCGGTTCAAAAAAGATAATCTGATTTTATGTTCGTTTTATCTGACTTTCTATTTGATAAAAAGAATATTCTTAAGCTTTTTTGAACCGCTTTATTTTAGTTTTAATTCCCCGTTTTATTCAAATTCAGAAGTGAAATGTAATTTAACACTTGGGTATTTTTGTTGAGTCATTTGAATTGAAAAATCAGAATCAGCCAAGAAAACCATTTGACCATATTTATCTTTTGCTAAAAATTTTTGTTTAATACGTTTAAATTCTGCAAATTCTTCGTTTTTAGGGTCATCAGGTTGAATCCAACAAGCTTTAAAAGCAGGGAAGTTCTCATAAGTACATTTAGCACCATATTCATGTTCTAATCTGTATTGTATTACTTCGTATTGAAGTGCTCCTACAGTACCAATTACTTTTCTTCCATTCATTTCAAGAGTAAATAATTGAGCTACTCCTTCGTCCATTAATTGATCAACTCCTTTTTCTAATTGTTTTGCTTTTAAAGGATCTGCGTTGTTTATATAACGGAAATGAAGAGGGGAAAAACTAGGAATTCCTTTAAAATTCATTTGTTCTCCTTCTGTAAGGGTATCGCCAATTTTAAAGTTTCCAGTATCATGTAAGCCTACAATGTCGCCAGGGTATGATATGTCTACAATCTCTTTTTTCTCAGCAAAAAAAGCATTTGGACTAGAAAATTTTAAATTTTTACCATGACGAACATGTAAATAAGGTTTATTTCTTTCAAAAGTTCCTGAAACGATTTTAATAAATGCCAAACGGTCCCTATGTTTAGGATCCATATTGGCATGTATTTTAAATACAAATCCTGAAAATTTATTTTCATCAGGTTTTACTTCTCGAGTATCTGAATGTTTAGGTCTAGGAGAAGGGGCAATTTCAATAAAACAATCGAGTAACTCACGAACACCAAAGTTATTTAATGCAGAACCAAAAAATACAGGTTGTAAATCGCCTTTTAGATATGCGTTACGATCAAAAGAAGGATATACTTCTTCAATAAGTTCTAGTTCTTCCCTTAATTTAAGAGCTGCTTTTTCTCCTATTATTTTTTCTAACTCAGGGTTGTTAACATCTTCAAATGCAATGGTTTCTTCAATGTTTTTTCTGCTATCGCCTTCAAATAAATTAATGTTTTTTTCCCAGATGTTATAAATTCCTTGGAAATCATACCCCATACCTATGGGGAAACTTAGTGGTGTAACATGAAGACCTAATTTTTTTTCTACTTCATCCATTAGGTCAAAAGCATCTTTACCTTCTCGATCTAATTTGTTAATGAAAACAATCATTGGGATATTACGCATTCGACAAACTTCAACTAATTTTACCGTTTGTTCTTCAACCCCTTTAGCCACATCAACTACAACAATAACACTATCAACAGCGGTTAGTGTTCTAAAAGTATCTTCAGCAAAATCCTTGTGACCTGGCGTATCAAGAATGTTAATTTTTTTGTCTTTATAATTAAAAGCTAATACTGAAGTGGCTACAGAAATTCCTCTCTGACGTTCAATTTCCATAAAGTCAGAAGTAGCTCCTTTCTTGATTTTATTACTTTTTACAGCTCCAGCTTCTTGAATAGCTCCTCCAAAAAGTAGGAGTTTTTCAGTTAAAGTAGTCTTCCCCGCATCGGGGTGCGATATGATTCCAAATGTTCTTCGGCGTTGTATTTCAGTGTTGAAACTCATTGTTAAAAGAAAAAATTAAGTATTTTTGCGTTAAATAAATGTAAAAAACTTGCTTTTTTTTAAAAATTTGAATTGTAATTTTTTGTTAAAAAAGCCTGCAAGTCTGCAAAATTAATAAATAAACATGAATAAGCTTCAAAATAAATCTTACTTAAGTCTTATTGTAATACTTTTATTGCAAATACTATTTTTTTATTTAGTTTTTTTGGAATATAAAGGGGAAAAACAATTGTTGGTAATTACAAAAGAAGATAAAGTTGATAGAAAATTTAAAGACAAAGCACAAAAGCTTTCAGATTTGATCGAAGGAACTCAGTTATACTTCAATAAATATATTCTTTTTAGAGAATTGCCAGATTTGAAAAAATATAACGAAAGTCTTGTTTTAATGGCTAAACATTTGAACGATCTTATCACGGATCATAATCAAAGTGTAAAACTAAAAGAGAAGATTAAAAAAAACGTAACTCTTAATCAAAACTTAATTGATTTAAAGCAAAAAACAGATTCAATAATAAATGAACGTGCAACAATTTCTGAACAAGTCAATTTAGATGAATTCTTAAAGCCAAGTAATTATAAGTTTGAAGATGTTTTAAACAGTGTAGAATTTGAAACAGACAAAAAAGTTGATAGCGTAAAGAAAAAAGGTTTGTTTTCTAGGCTAGGCAGTGCCTTAAAAGGACAAAATGATATACAAAAAGAACAAATTAATAGTATACTACGTCTTAAATTTGGTAAAAAAGTAGTTTCAGGAGATATCAAACAACAATTTAAAAATGTTTTATTAGAATCTCAAAGACATTATAATAAACAATTTGGAGCTCTTGGTAAAAGTTTGTCTAATATTAAAAGAGCAGAAAAGAAATTAATTCAGAAAAATCAAACACTAGTTTCTTCTTATCGTCAAGTAAATGATAATTTAAGATTAATGATAGATGACGTATTAGATGATAATTCAGTAAAAATAGATAAACAAGCTAAAGTGAATAAAGAAGTTCGTTTCTATTTAATTATGACCGTTATGATCTTAATCTTATTTATGTTATTTGTGTTATTAAAATACATAAGAGATACATTTAAGGTTAAAAGAAAATTATCCGAAGCAAAAGACCAAATAACAAAAGATTTATTTTTGAAAAATCGTATTATTTCAACATTAACCCATGAAATAAAAACACCTGTAAGCATTATTAATTTATATGGGGCATTTATGGGAAATAAAAATAAAGATACAGAATTAAAGGAGTTTTTTGATACTGTAGTTTACACCTCCAATACATTAACTCATATATCCAATCAAGCAGTAGAATTGGTGAAAAATGATGAAGGAGAGATAAAATTGAAATTGGAAGAAGTTAATATGTTTGATGAAACAACAGCAATTATTAATTCATTAAAAATTTTTGCTTCCTCAAAGAATATTGATTTAGTTTTTAAAAATGAACTACCTGCCAGTTATATTGTACAATACGATAAAGCCAAGTTTTATCAGTTAGTTTACAATATAGTTGGTAATGCAGTAAAATTTGCGAAATCAAAAATTGAAATTATAGCAAAATTGGAAAAAAACGGAGAAATACAATCCTTTTCTTTTACAGTAAAAGATGATGGAATAGGAATTTCAAAAGAAGAAAAAGAAAAAATATTTGATTTAGAGTATCAAAGCAAGAATAATAAGTCTGTCGATGCCTTAAGTCTCGGATTGGGGTTGTATTTGTGTAAAAATATTATAAAAGCAAGTAATGGCACAATTTCTGTTGAAAGTGAAATAAATAAAGGAAGTCAAATTAAGTTTAATCTGAATTTTAAAAAATAATGAATATAAAAGGAGAAAAGAAAATTTTGATTGCAGATGATCATGCAGTAGTGTGCCGTGGGATAGAAGTATTGGTGAGACCTGCATTTGAGAAAGCAGTATTTTCTTATGCTAATTCAATTCAACAAGTTTTAGAGACAATAGAACAAAATCAATACGACGTTCTATTGTTAGATGTAAATTATGCCGATGGAAATTTAACTCAAAAGATTTCTGAAATCAGAGCGAAATCAGCTCAAGCAAAGATTGTTGTTTTTACGAGTGGATTATCATTTAAAGAATTTAATATTTTAAAAAAAGAAGTAAACGCCATTCTAACCAAACAGTCAGAAGCATCTGCTTTTATACATACACTCGAAACGGTTTTTAATACAGGAGGCTTTGTAAGTTCACCCCTAAATGAAGAAAAAGTAAAAAGGCTTGAAACACTTACAGAAAGAGAACTCGATATATTAGAATGTATGTTAAGTGGTATGGGAAATAAAGAAATGGTATACCATTTAGATATAAAAGAATCAACCATATCAACCTTACGTAAAAGGATTTTAGGTAAATTAGATCTCACGAATAATGTTGAATTATTAAATTATTTCACAGAAAATATTTTGTAAAATTCTACTTTATACTGTTGAATAAAAGTTAGAATTTGAATAAAAAAACATATTGATTGAAAAATGGATAGTCTTTTTTGGGTGTTTTTTACAAATAATATGTCTTGATTATTTTTGATTGAGGTTTTAAAAAGCATATAATAGAAATAGAGAATCTATGCTATTTTAAAGAACTTGAAAACTTTGTTTTGTATGATTTTCAATAGGATAGCTTTCTGTTAGTTTTTTTTGTGTAGAAAATTTTCTAGCAAAAAAGAAAAGAAAAAAATAAAAAAAGAATTACTTTTACAATGTAATTTGTTTAAAAAGAATCATATGAAGCTTTTTGTAGACCTTAAAAATGCCCCTCCAACTCCTTTTGATGATGTTCCTCCTGTAGGTTTGAGTGTTGGGTGTAGTGAAAGTGTCCTTGTTATTATGGCATTTTTTTTGTGGTTGTATCATTCCTATAGAAAAAAAATAGGATGATATTTGGATTAGATGCTTTGGGTTATAGTGCTTAAATATGTATGTTATGAGAAAAAAAACTATTTTTCTTTTTTATTTTTTATTTTTTTTATTTAGTAAAAACTATTCGCAATTGTATGTGGGAGGGGATTCTAATAAATATTTTTTTGTACAAGGCGTTCTTGTAACGGTTCAAGGAAATGTTAATTTAGCTAATTCTGAAGGAAATTTCTTTTTGAGAAAGGACGGTCAACTGATGCAAACATCCTCTGGAGTTTCTACTAACACAGGTTTGGGTAATCTTTCTGTTTTTCAAGAAGGGACGGTTAATAATTTTCAATACAACTATTGGTGCTCTCCTGTTGGAGAACCCAGTTCAGGAATAGGTAATTCTAAATTTGGAATTAGTAGATTAAAGTTACCTCTTAATTCGTTAGGAAAGTCAGATGCCATTATAACTTCAGGACTTGATGGTGTTTCAACAAATGGAGGACTAACAATTGCTAAAAGATGGATACATACCTATCAACAATCTAGTGTGTATAACGGGTGGGTATTCAAAGGAGATGCTATTGATATAAAAGCAGGAGAAGGCTTTTCAATGAAAGGGACAATGGGAACCGATAATATGATTCCCATGACGGGACTAACTCAGAATAATTCAGGGAGTAATCAACGTTATGATTTTAGAGGAAAACCAAATTCCGGAGATATAAAAGTACCAGTGGCAGATGGAAAACTTACTTTAACAGGAAATCCATATCCTAGCGCAATAGATTTAAACTTATTTCTTAATGATGTTGATAATATTCCTTTTTCTGATGGAACAGCCTTATTTTGGGAACATGACAAAACTGTTAATTCTCACTATCTAGGAGAATATAGAGGAGGATATGGCGTTTATAATGCTACTACAAGTGTTTATACTCCTGCAGTTTTTTATACCTATGATTCTGCCGGTACTAAGGGAACTATTTATAGTTCGCCTGGACATGATTACAAAAGGCGTTTTTCCCCTGTTGCTCAAGGATTTATGGTTAGAGGGAAAGCAAATGGTGAATTAACAATAAAAAACAATCATAGGGTATTTGTAAAAGAAAATGTAACAAGTACAACTTCACAATTTGAGAGAACTAGTAATAAAAATATAAATGAGTTCTATCCTGTAATTCCCAATGTTGCAGGAATTGATTACACAAAAGAAAGGGTAGTTAATCCAAACATTAAATTAAAAGTTTCTTTTTGTGGAGGAATAGCTACTAAAGAATTAGCATTAGTATTAATGAATGGATGTGAGGAAGGTGTTGATAGAGGAGACTCCAGAGCTCCTTCAAGATACACTAAAGATATTAACTTAACCATCAATAAAGAAACCTTTATCCATGATTGTAGACCATTTAATAAAAATACAAAATACTCGTTAAAATCGGTATCTGACCAAGATTGTGTTTTTAGAATTCAAAAAGCATCAGAAGAAGGAATAGAAAATTCTAAAGTCTATTTGCATAATATAAAAGACGATCAATACTACGATTTAGACGGAGATCCTGTTGAGTTTATCGTAAAAAAAGGGGAAGATTACGAAACTTATGAAATTGTATTTGATAAAAAATCAGAAGTTTTAAATACGGATGAAATAAAGTTGGCTCAAGATTTAATTGTCTATTATAACAAAGAACAAAGATCTATTATTATAGACAATAAACAAGAACACGATTTGCAAGAGGTATGTTTGTTAGACCTCACAGGAAAAAGTATTAAATGTACATCTTTACAATCAAATGAAAAATCCAAATATACATTAGCGGTTGATCATATTCAAACTCAAACATATATCGTCAAAATTCAAGATAAACTCAAAAGGATAGTATCTAAAAAAATAATTATTAATTAAGTACTTATCAAAAAATGAGAAAAGGATTAAAAAATCAGATTCTCATTTTTTTGTTTTAAAATTTGAATATAAAAAAGAATATCGGTTTTTATTTTTTTTAAAAAAGTATTAAATATTAATTTATTACTGTCTGAACCATAAAATAAAAATACTAAAAAAATAAAAACCATATCCTATAAAACAATGTATATAAGATGTTGCTTTATGATTCTATTTTAGATGTTGAAAAATAAATTAATCTTACTACTTTGCTAATTTTATGTGCTTATTGAATTAGATCCTTAGTGTTCTTATAAAATATTAACAAGGTAGTATCATAATTTGAATATCTTCTGATACGAAATATAGCAATATACATTGTGTGGCTTAAAAAAGAATAAATTAGTGTATAATAACAAAAAAATATGATATGGGATAAAAAATAAAGTTTAAATAATTACTTTACAATTTATTTTTCTAAGTGAATTGTTTTACTAAAAAATGGGTCATAATTTTGAGATTATAGTCTTACGATCTTTAAAAGATAGAACGTTTCGATTACATTAATTTTTTAGTTTATTACGGGTATTGTAGGTTGTATTTAACCTTATCAAGAAGGTAAAAGTCTTATTGAAATCAATATAGCTTTTGGTTATATCTTTTTAGTCTTAATAATAATAAGTTTATTTTAGAACATTAAAGAGATAATATTTTAAGTAATATAATATGTGAAAAACATATTTTTAAAACCTTATTCTAAAATTTAAAATTTAATATATGGTCGAAAAAATACCAAAAACATTTAGACATAAATTTAGAAGCTTAATTTTTCTAATTTGTCTTACCACATTATTCTTTTTACCTGTTCAAAAGTCATATTCACAATATGGATATAGTTTCAAAAAGAAAGATTTTTTGAAAGGTACAGTTAATGAAATTTATTTTGCTGACGTAAAAAATAGAAAACCTATAGCGGTGTATTCTATGCCTTTTTTAAATACTATGAGACAAGTTAATTTGTTGTCTAATGGTGTTTTGTCAGGTTTTTCAGATCATGGAAAGATCAAGAAGAGTGTCAGTAAGACTGTTTTTTTAGCATTAACTGATACGGATAATGATGGTATTGACGATTCTGTTGATTTAGATGATGATAACGATGGAATATTAGATATTCTTGAATCTAGATCATGTCCATCACCCAGTTTCAAAATGGAAAGAATGTTATCTGATTTTGAATCAGGGGTAAATGGTACATTGTCTTCAGTTATTTCTGGGATGAACAGTGTCGGGATTACAGGAACTTATACAAATGGAAGAAAAAAACCTAATAATTTTTCTACTAATTTGGGAGAGATTTTACAAATGAATGCTACAGGTACTTCAAATGCTTATTCTCTTAACTATCCTTCATATTCACCAGTAACACCTTCGGGGAATTATGCTGCATCTGCAACTACAGGATCAGCTAATCCTTTTCCTCTAAGTTTAGGAAATGCTAATAAAGTTTTTAACGCAGCTACTTTTTCGAGTACACAGTCAGGAGGAGTTTATACTTTAGATTTAGGAACACCTAAAACACCCTCTACCTTTACAACAACTGTTGATGTAAATAGTTTTGAATTTAGAAAAAATTTAAATCAGCTTACAATATATCCATCTTTTGTTATCGAATACGATTTTTTTCAAGCCAATGGAGCTGCTGGAAATGAACCAGGTGTATATATTAGCAATGGTGTTACAGATAATTTATGGGCAAATACGGGAACGACTTTAAGGGGGTTTTATACATATAGAGCCAATGCTTTATTTAAGGTTGATGCTGCCCCTTTCGTCGCTTCAGGGACACTTGTAGCGGCAGGGGATAACACTATTGATATTACAACTGCTGCAAATAATAATAAGTGGTATCATCAAAAGGTTACATTTTCTTTGAATAGTACTGAAAATATTTTAACCATAACATTGAACACTAGAGCCTATGATTCAAATGGAAATCTTACAGGAACGAATTATCAAAGATCATGGACTAATAATGTAAATCTTTCAGGTAACGAAAATTGGTTGAGAAATTTTACCGCAGGAATTTCTACAGATGGTGTAGTTGATAATGTGGAAACCTATTATCTAGTTTGTGATTCAGATAATGATGGTATAGCAAATCATTTAGATCTAGATTCAGATAATGACACCTGTTCTGATGCAAATGAGTATTATGATTCAGCAACTATAGATGGTGGTGATAATGGAGTATATGGAACAGGTAATCCTGCTGTTAACGGTAATGGTACTGTAAATGTAGCGGGTTACAATGGCTCTTATACAAATGTTGTGTTAGCAGGTTCGACTACTAACTTAAATGTAACAACGCAGCCTAACGATCAAACAATAGCCTTGGGGGCTAATGCAATTTTTTCGGCAACTGCAACGGGTGTTTCTGCTATTAAATATCAATGGCAAGAATCTCAAGATAATGGAGCTACTTGGGCTAATGTTGTAAATGGTGGGGTATATAGCGGTGCTACTACAGCTACCCTTACTCTTACTGCACCTCCAATAAACATGAATAATTACAAATATAAACTAGTAATTAAAGAGTCTAATTATGTTTGCGGTGAGAAAATATCGGATGTAAAAGCTCTAAAAATAGGGAATACTCTTGTAGCAAGTAATGAAGTTTTTGTAGATAAAGGAGGATCCGTATTAGGTAACGATGTTTTAAATGGCGTACCTGTGACTATTGGAAATGCTGTTGTTACCTCCTCAACAAATGGACCTTTATCTATAGATACAGCAGGTAACGTGACAGTAGCTGCAGGAACAACTGCCGGAACCTATTCTATTAATTATACCATTTGTCAAATAGGAGCTGTACCTGCAAATTGTACTACCGCTACCGCTACTGTTATTATTAATGATATTGATAATGATGGTGTCTATGATTCGGTAGATTTAGACAATGATAATGATGGTATTTTAGATACACAGGAAGGAATATGTACTCCTATTGGAACTGCAACATGGAATGTAATTAGTACTTCAGAGGCAACACAAAATTTAGGAAATGGGGTTATTGTTAGAGTAAAAGCATCAAATCCAGTTGGAAATGGTTCTGGTACTTCAAATGGTTGGTCAAATGATACATTTAATGCACAACCTTTTTGGTCAAGAGCATTAGCAAGTCAAAAATCCCTTGTAGGAAATGTAGGTTTTGGTACAGAACTTACAGTTAGTTTTGAAGATGCTTTAGGAAATCCTTTGGTAGTAAAGCGTCCAGAAATTCATTTTGATCGTGTAGGAGGTAGAGACTCTGTTATTCCTCAAAAGCAAAATAGTGCTTTAATAACATTACAAAATGGTCTTACATGGGAAAAATTAATCAACGGAACAAATGATTTCTTTGTTACAGCTAATTCGATGGAAGATGGAGGCGTAGGTATTTTATCTTCTGCTACTTGGAGTGGTGAAAGTACTTTAAATGATGTAGATGGAACAGCCGCAGGATCTTTACAATTAACAAGTAATGTATCTTCATTTAAGATGATGTTTAATCAAGACGGAGGGTTTGGTACTGGTTTTGACGGTGTTGAAATGATTTTCTTTGCCTGTAGGGATTTAGATACAGATAAAGATGGTACTCCTGATTTATTAGATTTAGATTCAGATAATGATGGTTGTTCCGATGCAAATGAGTACTATAATAATGTTACTGCTGATGGTGGTGATGGCGGTGTGTATGGTGTAGGTAATCCTACGGTTAATCCTGACGGGACTGTTACTACAGCAGGTTATAATGGTACTACAATAATTAATGTAACCACAATAGGCACTGCTTCTACAATTACTACACAACCTAGCGATCAGACTATTGCTTTTGGGTCTAATGCTACTTTTACAGCAGCAGTAACCCCAGGTACTGGTACTACTAGCTATCAATGGCAAGAATCTCAAGATAATGGCGTTACTTGGACAGATGTTTCTAATGGTGGAGTATATAGCGGTGCTACTACAGCTACACTTACCCTTACTACACCTCCAGTTAGTATGAATAACTATCAATACAAATTAGTCATAAAAGAATCTAATTTTGTATGTGGTGAAAAGGTTTCTGATGCTAAAATCTTAAAAATAACTAATGTTCTTGTTGCTAAAAATGATAATTTAGGAACCGTAGCCACTTCTGCCACAGCAACTACAGTAGCAGGAAGCGTTTTAGCCAATAATGGAAACGGAGCCGATACATTAAATGGCGTTGCAGTAACCACAGCCAACACAGATGTAACCCCTGTTACAACAGGTCCTATCCGTATTGATGCAGATGGTAATGTAACGATCCAGCCAGGTACAGCAAGTGGTACATACACAATTCCTTATACAATTTGTGAAACAGGAGCAACCCCAGTAAACTGTAAAACAGCCAATATAACTGTAGAAGTTAAAAACGAATTAATAGCTAAGGATGATAATTTAGGAACCGTAGCCACTTCTGCCACAGCAACTACAGTAGCAGGAAGCGTTTTAGCCAATAATGGAAACGGAGCCGATACATTAAATGGCGTTGCAGTAACCACAGCCAACACAGATGTAACCCCTGTTACAACAGGTCCTATCCGTATTGATGCAGATGGTAATGTAACGATCCAGCCAGGTACAGCAAGTGGTACATACACAATTCCTTATACAATTTGTGAAACAGGAGCAACCCCAGTAAACTGTAAAACAGCCAATATAACTGTAGAAGTTAAAAACGAATTAATAGCTAAGGATGATAATTTAGGAACCGTAGCCACTTCTGCCACAGCAACTACAGTAGCAGGAAGCGTTTTAGCCAATAATGGAAACGGAGCCGATACATTAAATGGCGTTGCAGTAACCACAGCCAACACAGATGTAACCCCTGTTACAACAGGTCCTATCCGTATTGATGCAGATGGTAATGTAACGATCCAGCCAGGTACAGCAAGTGGTACATACACAATTCCTTATACAATTTGTGAAACAGGAGCAACTCCAGTAAACTGTAAAACAGCCAATATAACTGTAGAAGTTAAAAACGAATTAATAGCTAAGGATGATAATTTAGGAACCGTAGCCACTTCTGCCACAGCAACTACAGTAGCAGGAAGCGTTTTAGCCAATAATGGAAACGGAGCCGATACATTAAATGGCGTTGCAGTAACCACAGCCAACACAGATGTAACCCCTGTTACAACAGGTCCTATCCGTATTGATGCAGATGGTAATGTAACGATCCAGCCAGGTACAGCAAGTGGTACATACACAATTCCTTATACAATTTGTGAAACAGGAGCAACCCCAGTAAACTGTAAAACAGCCAATATAACTGTAGAAGTTAAAAACGAATTAATAGCTAAGGATGATAATTTAGGAACCGTAGCCACTTCTGCCACAGCAACTACAGTAGCAGGAAGCGTTTTAGCCAATAATGGAAACGGAGCCGATACGTTAAATGGCGTTGCAGTAACCACAGCCAACACAGATGTAACTCCTGTTACAACAGGTCCTATCCGTATTGATGCAGATGGTAATGTAACGATCCAGCCAGGTACAGCAAGTGGTACATACACAATTCCTTATACAATTTGTGAAACAGGAGCAACCCCAGTAAACTGTAAAACAGCCAATATAACTGTAGAAGTTAAAAACGAATTAATAGCTAAGGATGATAATTTAGGAACCGTAGCCACTTCTGCCACAGCAACTACAGTAGCAGGAAGCGTTTTAGCCAATAATGGAAACGGAGCCGATACGTTAAATGGCATTGCAGTAACCACAGCCAACACAGATGTAACCCCTGTTACAACAGGTCCTATCCGTATTGATGCAGATGGTAATGTAACGATCCAGCCAGGTACAGCAAGTGGTACATACACAATTCCTTATACAATTTGTGAAACAGGAGCAACCCCAGTAAACTGTAAAACAGCCAATATAACTGTAGAAGTTAAAAACGAATTAATAGCTAAGGATGATAATTTAGGAACCGTAGCCACTTCTGCCACAGCAACTACAGTAGCAGGAAGCGTTTTAGCCAATAATGGAAACGGAGCCGATACGTTAAATGGCATTGCAGTAACCACAGCCAACACAGATGTAACTCCTGTTACAACAGGTCCTATCCGTATTGATGCAGATGGTAATGTAACGATCCAGCCAGGTACAGCAAGTGGTACATACACAATTCCTTATACAATTTGTGAAACAGGAGCAACTCCAGTAAACTGTAAAACAGCCAATATAACTGTAGAAGTTAAAAATACTATTGACGCTATAGACGATGCCAAAGTAACCGTTACCTCAGGAAGTAATACACCCAATGTAACGTTAAACGATAAGTTAAACGGATCAAACGTTACCATAGGTACAGCAGCAGGTCAAGTAAGCCTAACAGGAGTAAACGTTCCAGCAGGCTTAACATTAAATGCCGATGGTACCATTACAATAGGCGCTACCACACCAAGTGGCACATACCAAGTAGAGTATCAAATCTGTGAAAACGGAGCAACTCCAGTAAACTGTGATAAAGCAATTGCTATAGTAGAAGTTAAAAATACTATTGACGCTATAGACGATGCCAAAGTAACCGTTACCTCAGGAAGTAATACACCCAATATAACGCTAAACGATAAGTTAAACGGATCAAACGTTACCATAGGTACAGCAGCAGGTCAAGTAAGCCTAACAGGAGTAAACGTTCCAGCAGGCTTAACATTAAATGCCGATGGTACCATTACAATAGGCGCTACCACACCAAGTGGCACATACCAAGTAGAGTATCAAATCTGTGAAAACGGAGCAACTCCAGTAAACTGTGATAAAGCAATTGCTATAGTAGAAGTTAAAAATACTATTGACGCTATAGACGATGCCAAAGTAACCGTTACCTCAGGAAGTAATACACCCAATATAACGCTAAACGATAAGTTAAACGGATCAAACGTTACCATAGGTACAGCAGCAGGTCAAGTAAGCCTAACAGGAGTAAACGTTCCAGCAGGCTTAACATTAAATGCCGATGGTACCATTACAATAGGCGCTACCACACCAAGTGGCACATACCAAGTAGAGTATCAAATCTGTGAAAACGGAGCAACTCCAGTAAACTGTGATAAAGCAATTGCTATAGTAGAAGTTAAAAATACTATTGACGCTATAGACGATGCCAAAGTAACCGTTACCTCAGGAAGTAATACACCCAATATAACGCTAAACGATAAGTTAAACGGATCAAACGTTACCATAGGTACAGCAGCAGGTCAAGTAAGCCTAACAGGAGTAAACGTTCCAGCAGGCTTAACATTAAATGCCGATGGTACCATTACAATAGGCGCTACCACACCAAGTGGCACATACCAAGTAGAGTATCAAATCTGTGAAAACGGAGCAACTCCAGTAAACTGTGATAAAGCAATTGCTATAGTAGAAGTTAAAAATACTATTGACGCTATAGACGATGCCAAAGTAACCGTTACCTCAGGAAGTAATACACCCAATGTAACGTTAAACGATAAGTTAAACGGATCAAACGTTACCATAGGTACAGCAGCAGGTCAAGTAAGCCTAACAGGAGTAAACGTTCCAGCAGGCTTAACATTAAATGCCGATGGTACCATTACAATAGGCGCTACCACACCAAGTGGCACATACCAAGTAGAGTATCAAATCTGTGAAAACGGAGCTAATCCAATAAACTGTGATAAAGCAATTGCTATAGTAGAAGTTAAAAATACTATTGACGCTATAGACGATGCCAAAGTAACCGTTACCTCAGGAAGTAATACACCCAATATAACGCTAAACGATAAGTTAAACGGATCAAACGTTACCATAGGTACAGCAGCAGGTCAAGTAAGCCTAACAGGAGTAAACGTTCCAGCAGGCTTAACATTAAATGCCGATGGTACCATTACAATAGGCGCTACCACACCAAGTGGCACATACCAAGTAGAGTATCAAATCTGTGAAAACGGAGCAACTCCAGTAAACTGTGATAAAGCAATTGCTATAGTAGAAGTTAAAAATACTATTGACGCTATAGACGATGCCAAAGTAACCGTTACCTCAGGAAGTAATACACCCAATGTAACGTTAAACGATAAGTTAAACGGATCAAACGTTACCATAGGTACAGCAGCAGGTCAAGTAAGCCTAACAGGAGTAAACGTTCCAGCAGGCTTAACATTAAATGCCGATGGTACCATTACAATAGGCGCTACCACACCAAGTGGCACATACCAAGTAGAGTATCAAATCTGTGAAAACGGAGCAACTCCAGTAAACTGTGATAAAGCAATTGCTATAGTAGAAGTTAAAAATACTATTGACGCTATAGACGATGCCAAAGTAACCGTTACCTCAGGAAGTAATACACCCAATATAACGCTAAACGATAAGTTAAACGGATCAAACGTTACCATAGGTACAGCAGCAGGTCAAGTAAGCCTAACAGGAGTAAACGTTCCAGCAGGCTTAACATTAAATGCCGATGGTACCATTACAATAGGCGCTACCACACCAAGTGGCACATACCAAGTAGAGTATCAAATCTGTGAAAACGGAGCTAATCCAATAAACTGTGATAAAGCAATTGCTATAGTAGAAGTTAAAAATACTATTGACGCTATAGACGATGCCAAAGTAACCGTTACCTCAGGAAGTAATACACCCAATGTAACGTTAAACGATAAGTTAAACGGATCAAACGTTACCATAGGTACAGCAGCAGGTCAAGTAAGCCTAACAGGAGTAAACGTTCCAGCAGGCTTAACATTAAATGCCGATGGTACCATTACAATAGGCGCTACCACACCAAGTGGTATATACCAAGTAGAGTATCAAATATGTGAGAACGGAGCTAACCCAGCAAACTGTGACATCGCAAATGCTATAGTAGAAGTTAAAAACCCGATAGTATTGGGAGGACCAGATAAAGAATTAATAGTGTCAGGAACTACAGGAACAATTTCAATTTATAATAATGACACATTTAATGGAAAACCATTATCATCTACCATAGGAACAGGAGTAGGTCAAGTAACAGTCACAATAACAGGATTACCACAAGGAATAACACTTAATTCTAATGGAACAATTACAGTAGATAATACGGTTGACAATAATACATATACCTTTACTTATACTGTTTGTGAAAATGGTGCTTTAATTCCAAATTGTGTTACACAAACAGTTGTTATAGATGTTTCAGCTAAAGTTGACGCAAATAATGATGAATTTGTAACAACTAATGGAGGATCAGGTTTAGTAGCAGGAAATGTTTTAATTAATGACAGCATAAACAACTTAAGTCAAGGTTCTGCAACAATTAATAATGTAGTGCTAAGTCAAATTACTTTAGCACAGCCAGTAATTACCGTGCCATCAAAATCTCCAGTGCCATATTTAGATGCTGCTACAGGAAGAGTAATTGTACCAGCAGGTACACCAGCTGGAACCTATACTTTTGATTACAAAGCATGTTTACTAATTAAACCAGGTATTTGTGATACCGCTACAGTAACTGTAAGAGTAGAACCATCAAACAAAGAGGAATTTGTTATTTACAACCACATGACTCCTAATGGAGATGGGAATAACGATGTATTCTTTATAGACGGAATAGATAAATTTCCTAATAACTCAGTAGAAGTTTACAACCGATGGGGAGTATTAGTATATGAGGCAAAAGGATATAATAATAATGATCGATCATTCCGAGGCATATCATCAGGACGAGTTACGATCAAACAATTAGAAGAATTGCCAGAAGGAACATACTATTATATGTTTAAGTACGAAGATACTAAAGGTATGCCCCAAGAAAAAGCAGGTTATTTATATATCAATAGATAAAGAATTAATATACCTCCGTCTTTAGGGCGGAGGATATTTAAAAAAGAATATGATATGAAAAACAAAATTATATATTTACTACTTTTAATGAGTGGAATTAGTTTTGCTCAACAAGAAGCACAGTATACACAATATATGTATAACACTGCCAATGTAAATCCCGGTTACACAGGTACCCGCGGTTGTTTTAGTGCTTTAGTAATGCACCGCTCCCAATGGGTAGGATTAGAAGGAGCCCCAAAGACAAATACAGTTGCAATGAGTACCCCCTTAGGTCTTAACAATAGGATGGGATTAGGAGTAAGCGTTATAAACGATAAAATAGGTCCTTCAGATGAAAATGCAATATCAGTAGACCTAAGTTATAATATTAACACTACAGAAAACTCTAAATTGTCTTTTGGAATAAAAGGAACAGCTAATTTTTTTAGTGTTGATTTTAATAAGACAAAGATTCATAATGTATCAGATGGTTTGATAAGACAAAATGTAGACAATCGTTTTTTCCCCAATATAGGAGCAGGAGCATTTTGGTATTCAGATAAGACCTATGTAGGACTATCCATCCCTTTTATATTAGAACAAAAATACTATGATAACGATGTTCAATACGTAGCCAGTGAACGTATGCACCCTCATTTAATAGCAGGACACGTATTTCGCCTAAGTAGTGAAGTACAATTTAAACCCACAACGATGATTAAATATGTAAATGGAGCCCCATTACAAGTCGATTTATCAGGGAATTTTTGGTTTAATGAAAAATTTTCATTGGGAGCCGCCTATCGTTGGAGTGCAGCATGGAGCGCTATGGCAGGATTTCAAATTAACGATTCTTGGTTAGTAGGATATGCCTACGATCGAGATGTTACCAGATTAGGAAATTTTAACTCTGGTTCACACGAAATATTTTTACGTTATGAATTGTTTAAACGTGTAGAAAAAGTGGTAGCCCCACGTTTCTTCTAAAACTATTATTATGAAAAGAATAATTTTATTTACTGTATTAGGATTGTCTTTGAATGGAATATATGCACAAGAGAAAAAAATCATAAAAGCAAGTAATCACTATAATGGTTTAGCATACGTCGATGCAATTGGCACCTATTTAAAAGTAGCTCAAAAAGGATATAAATCAAAAGAGTTATTTCAACGCTTAGGAGATTCCTATTACTACAATGCTAAATTTACAGAAGCCCATAAATGGTATACTGAATTATTTGCTTTAGGTGAAACAGTAGAACCTGAATATTACTATCGTTATGCACAAACCCTCAAATCGGTAGAAAATTACAAAAAAGCCGATGAATATATGGATAAATTTTATCAATTAACATCCAAAGATACAAGAGCCAGTATTTATAATAATCAAAAAGATTATAAAAATATTATCGCAAAAAATTCTGGACGTTTTGAAATAAAACCAGTAAGCATTAATGGCAGTTCTTCCGATTATGGTACAGCATTCTATGGAAACAAAGTACTTTTTGCATCCACTAGAGATACCATTGGAGTTTTCAAAACAAAAGCAAAATGGACAGGAAAATCATTTACCAACCTGTATGCTGCTGATAAAAATGAAACAGGAGACGATCTTATTAATACAGCTCGTTTTGCAAAAGAAATCAATTCCAAATATCACGAAGACTCTCCCGTTTTCACCAAAGATCTAAAAACAGTTTACTTTACCCGTAATAATTTCAATGAAGGAAAAGTAGGAAAAGACGATAAAAAAGTCATCAATTTAAAGATCTATCGAGCTAATTTAAATACAAAAGGAGAATGGATTAATATAACAGAACTACCATTTAATAGTGATCAATACAGTGTAGCACATCCCGCCTTATCCCCTGACGAAAAAACCTTATATTTTGCCTCTAATATGCCCGGAACATACGGGCAATCCGACTTATTCAAGGTAGCTATTTTAGGAGAAAACAGTTATGGAACCCCTATTAACCTAGGAAATACAATCAATACAGAAGCCAGAGAAACCTTTCCTTTTATAAGCGATAAAGGAGTATTATATTATGCAACCGATGGACAACAAGGACTAGGAGGATTAGATATTTACGCAACACAATTAGATGATAAAGGAATGGTTACTAATTTAGTAACCAATGTTGGATCCCCAATAAATGGTCCCATGGACGATTTTGCTTTTATCATAGACGAAAAAGGAAAAGGCTTCTTTTCCTCAAACCGTTCAGAAGGCAAAGGTTTAGATGACATCTATAGTTTTATAGAAAAATCCCCATTAAATTTAGAAATCCAACACCAACTAACAGGCATTGTTACAAACTCCGAAACAGGAGAAGCAATTCCAGAAGCAACCGTAACATTATATGATGAAAAATTTAAAGAAATAGAAAAAGTTCTAGCAGACAACAAAGGATTTTATGATTTTAAGAAAATTCCTGCGGGTAAAAAATATTATGTACGAGCAGAAAAAGAAGATTATGAAACCAAAGAAAAACCAGTAGAAATTCCAAATAAAACAGGAAAAACAAATTTACCTATAGATACTGCCAAAAAAGTAAAAGAAATAAAAGAAGGATCCGATTTAGCCAAAATATTTGAAATTAAAATTATTTATTTTGATCTAGATAAATCATTTATTCGTCCTGATGCAGCAGTAGAATTAGCTAAAATTTTAGAAGTGATGAAACAATACCCCACCATGAAAGTAGACGTTCGATCACATACTGACTGTCGTCAAACCGCAGCTTATAATGCAAAACTTTCAGATCGTAGAGCAAAAGAAACAGTGGCTTGGCTCATCAAAAAAGGTATTGCAAAAGATCGTTTAACAGGTCGTGGTTATGGAGAATCACAATTAATAAATAATTGCGGTTGTGAACCAACTAATCAATCTTCTTGTACAGAAGAACAACATCAAGAAAATAGAAGAAGCGAATTTATCATTGTAAAAATGTAATAAAATATAAAAGCTTGGTTAAAAAGCACCTCATAGGAGGTGTTTTTTTGTTAATAATTTTTTGTTAATAGATTTATCTTTACTTGTTTAATGTGTTCTAATTCTTATTTTTGCTTTGCTATTTATAAAAAACAATAGGATAATGAATCTAAAACAGTTTTTAACTACTGCATTATTAATAATTTCTACTACAGGTTTTTCGCAAAATCTCAATAAAGATATATTGTTTACAATTGATGATAAACCATATTATACAGATGAGTTTTTACGCGTTTATAATAAAAATATTGATCTAGTTAAAGATGAGTCACAAAAAGATTTGAATGCTTATTTAGATTTATATGTGGCTTATAAGCTAAAAATTAATAAAGCAAATAAATTAGAATTACAAAACGGAACACAATATAAAAACGAATTACGTTCCTATAGAAATCAATTGGCTAAAAATTATACCTCTGATACTAAAGTTACAAAGGCATTAATAGATGAGGCATATACCAGAATACAAAAAGAAGTAAAAGCAAGTCACATTCTGATATTATGTGATGAAAATGCAACTCCTGAAGATACACTAAAAGCATATAAACAAATTCAAGAAGTTAGAAATAAAGCCTTAAAAGGAGAATCTTTCGAATCTTTAGCAATTCAGTATTCTCAAGATCCATCAGCTAAAGAAAATAAAGGAAATTTGGGATATTTTTCTGCTTTTCGAATGGTATATCCTTTTGAATCTGCAGCTTATAAAACAAAAATAGAAGAAATTTCGATGCCAGTACGTACAAGGTTCGGATACCATTTACTAAAAGTACAAGATATAAGAGAAAATAGAGGAGAAGTAACGGTAGCTCATATTATGATCTTAAGACCTCAGAACAATACTGATGCAGATATTATAAAGTCGAAAAATTCAATTTATGATATTTATTCAAAATTAAAACAAGGAGAAAATTTTGCTACTTTGGCAAATCAGTATTCAGAAGATAAGAGTTCTGCTCCAAAAGGAGGTACTTTGCCTCGTTTTAGTTCAGGTCAGTTAAGTTCAGATATTTTTGAAGATAAAGCATTTGAACTAAAAAAAATAGGTGATTATTCAGAACCTTTCGAAAGCCAATTCGGATGGCACATAGTTAAACTTATTGAAAAACACCCCATTAAGAAATTACAAGAGATGGAACGAGAGCTAGATGCTAAAATTAGAAAAGATGATCGCTCCAAAATAATAGTTTCAGCATTAACTTCTAAATTACGTCAAAAATATTCTGTAAAACGTAATGAAAAAATGTTTTTAGAAATTAAAAATATTATAACAGATAGTTATTATAATCCAGAATGGCAAATGCCAGAAAATAAAAAGCAACTATTTGATAAAGAATTAGTAAAAATAGCCGATAAATCAATTGAAGGAACTCTTTTTATAAACGAACTAAATTCACAACAAAAAATAAAAACCAAAATAAAACCAATTGAAAAATTAATAGATCAAGCATATTCTAATTTTATAGATAACCAATTAAATATTTACTATAATGAAAATTTAGAAAAGGAATTTCCTGAATTTGCAAATATAGTAGAAGAATACAGAGATGGTTTATTGTTATTTGATTTAATGGAAAAAGAAATTTGGAATAAAGCAAAACAAGATACAATTGGTCTTAAAAAATATTTCCAAGAAAATAAATTAAAATATCAATGGAAAAATCGAGCAGAAGTGATAACCGTATCCTCAACTAATGAAGAATTTGTTAAAAAAGCTCAAAAGTTGTTAAAGGAAAATGCTACTATTGATGTATTAAAAGAAAAATTAAATACAAAAGAAATAATTAATGTTATACCTAAAAAAGAAATAGTTGAAGAAGGAAACAATCCTAATATTATTTTAAAAGAAGGAGTTACTAAAATTTACAAAGAAAAAGAGTATTTTTACGTTACAAAAGTACTGAAAATTTTACCAGCTAGACAAAAAGAATTGGAAGAAACTAAAGGAAAAGTTATTAGTGATTATCAGCAGTTTCTGGAAGATAATTGGGTTTCTGAACTCAAAAAAGAATTTAAGGTTAATATAAATAACAATGTTTTTGAAAAGTTAAAAACATCTAAATAAAAAGTAATAAAGCAATAAAAATGAAATTAATTCAAAAAGTAAGTGTTTTTCTAACTTTATTCATTGCCGTTTTTTCGACTACTGCTCAAAAAACAAAAGTAGATGGTGTAGTTGGAGTAGTTGGAGATTATATAATTTTAGATTCAGATATTGATAAAACCTATATAGAACTCAAACAACAAGGAATTAATACAAAAGAAATTTCTCGTTGTCAAATGCTAGGCAAATTATTAGAAGATAAGTTATATGCTCATCAAGCAGTTCAAGACAGTATAAAGGTAACAGATGCAGAAATAAATCAAAAATTAGAGGAACAATTAGACTATGCTAAACAACAATTAGGCTCAATAGAAAAAGTAGTTGAATATTATAGAAAAACGAACGAACAAGATTTGAGAACTGAGTTATTTGATATTATTAAGTCAAATAAATTAACCGCAGAGATGCAAAAAAAGATTGTAGATCGTGTAACTATTACCCCTGAAGAAGTACGTGATTTCTATAAAAAAATACCAAAAGAAGAACTACCCGTTTTTGGAGCAGAAATGGAATTGGCTCAAATTGTAATAAAACCTGAAATTTCTAAAGAATCCAAACAAGCCATCATTGATCAACTAAAATCATTAAAAAAAGAAATATTAGAAAATGGGGCTAGTTTTTTTACGAAAGCAGTTTTATATTCAGAAGATCCAGGATCTAAAAATAGTGGAGGTTACTATAAAATGAATAGAAAAACACAATTTGTTAAGGAATTTAAAGATGTAGCTTTTAGTCTACAAGAAGGAGAAATATCAGAACCATTCGAAACAGAATTTGGCTATCATATTATACAATTAGAAAAAATTAAAGGACAAGATTTAGAGTTACGACATATAGTAATTGCACCTAAAGCATCTGATAAAGCCATAAAAGAAGCAAAAGAAAAAGCAGAAAAAATTAGATCACGTATTTTAAATAAAGAATTAACTTTTTCCCAAGCAGCTCGCCAGTTTTCAGATGAAAAGGAAACTAAAAATGATGGAGGAGTTTTAACAAACCCAAAAACACAAGACACTCGTTTTGAATTGACCAAAATGGATCCTTCTATTTACGGAGTAGTAGCAAATTTAAAAGACGGTGAAATATCATATCCTGTAACAGATGAAGATAGAACAGGTGCAAAATTTTTTAAAATTATGACCGTAACTAATCGTTTTGAAGAACATACGGCTGATTATGCAAAAGATTACTTACGTTTAAAAGAATTAGCACTAAAAGAAAAACAATTAAAAGAAATTGGGAAGTGGAGTGCAGATAAAATAAAAGAAACCCATATTAAAATTAATGGAGAGTATCGTGACTGTACCTTCACTAATAATTGGTTAAAAAAATAAATTTTATTATAATACAAAAAAAGAGTTAATTTTATAGTTTTATAGAATTAACTCTTTTTTTTAATATTTAT
The DNA here is from genome assembly GCF_052828645.1 of Flavobacterium sp. TN-1. Lineage (NCBI taxonomy): Bacteria > Pseudomonadati > Bacteroidota > Flavobacteriia > Flavobacteriales > Flavobacteriaceae > Flavobacterium > Flavobacterium sp. TN-1. The sequence goes on along the minus strand of NZ_CM128253.1, from coordinate 23,008 downwards.
TTTTAGAAAAAAGTGTTCGTTATAATTGTTGCCTATGTCTACTCTTTCTACCTTTTTAAAAGAAAATAATACAAAACTAAAAGAGATAAAGAAACTAACTGTTCGTGATTTAGATGAGTTAGAGCCCAACTCGTTTGTTGCTTATGTAGATCAAAAAGATAAAAGTTATGATGTACAAATAAAAATCAATTCCAAAAAAGAAATTGAGACAACCCTTTGCGATTGTTCAGCTAATAGTGTTTGTATACATATAATAGCATTAGCCTCTTTTCTTAAAAATCAAAAAACAATAACTGAAACATCAAAAAAAAGAATCCTTAAAAAACAATCCGAATCAGACCAATTATTAGAAACGATTTCAGATACCGATTTGCGGATTTGGATAGCAAATTTATTGAACACAAATAAAGAAATAGCCTTTGTTTTTAAAAATCAATTCTTTAAAGAAGAAATTCAAATTTCAGAAGAAAAACTTACAGATATTATTAATGAATCTATAAAATCTATTATAGGAAAAAGAAAAACAGTACAAACCAATGAGGTAAAAAAAATTATAGATACCCTTCAAATAAGTCTAAAACCTTATATTGAAATTCTTTTAAAAAATCAAACCCTAGAAAATCTAAAGCATATTGATTATATAGCCAAAGAGCTTTGGCAATTTTATAATGACTATTGTTTACATACGACTCGAATTGAAACCTTTATCAAAAAAATAAAAGAAACTTTTATTACAAATCTTTTACTCCTAAAAGATTTTGACTTATGGTGTGAAAGAGTAGAGGCTTTGATAGTCTTTGAAATAACAGATGGAAAAAAATATACTAATTTCTTTTATCTAGATAAGATTTATAAATTTTCAAAAACAAACGAGTTAAAACTTGCATTTTTCTTGAATAAATTAGAAGAAAAAGCAAAACCTTTTTTAGAAAAAAAAATAGATTGGAGATTAGAAAACTTTGATTTAAGAGAATTTGTTTTACCTATTTATATAGAACATGGGGTGTTTGCCAAGTATGTAAAAATTTTTGAACCTGTAAAATTTCAAAACGACTATAACCTCTTACTTATTAAAGCATTAAATGAATTAGGTGAAAATGAAAAAGTAGAAAAATACGCTTTAGATCAAATTCATAGTAATTATTATGAAGAAATTAATATCCCTTATGTTGAAATTTTAGATGAATTATATCGTAAACTAGAACAAAACGATAAATTAGCCTTATTACTAGCACGACACGGAAAATATATTTTTAGTCGAAATAACTATGAATTAATAAAAAAATATGCTCCTTTAGAAGATTTTAAAAAATACCGACAAGCTTTGTTGACAAACGCAACTAATGCCATATTTTATGGAAATCAAGAAGCATTTGAGTTATATTATCAATTAAAAAAAGAAGAAGGAAAACAAGAATTTCTTTTTGATATTTTAAATAAAACAAATAGTTACACCATTTTTAATAAATACAAAGAAGATGCTTTTAAAATGTCGGAAATTAAATTCTTAAAAGCATTATGTAATATCCATAATTCGTCATTATACGAGAAAAAAGAAGTGAACGAAATTGTTCAATTTATAATAAAAAATTATGATGAAAAACAATTGAAATTTTATCTAGAACAATTTAGAGGTTTTAATGAAGTACTAAAAATCTTACGAAAAATGAGCTTAGATGAGTGATTAGCTTTATTTCAAATTTTTTTAAATCAAATAAAAATATTAGTTTTAACTTTTTTAAAAGAAAAAGTTTTTTTGTAAATGAGTTTGGTTTTATCTGTTTTTCAATTTTAAAATCAAATTCAAAAAATCTAAAATAAAATGTCAGACGTAACAGCTATAGAGCAACTAGTTCAAAAACAAAAAGAATTAAAAACAGAAATTGCCAAGGTAATTGTAGGACAACAAGAAGTAGTTAACCAAATTGTCCTAAGTATATTTTCCGGAGGACATGCACTTTTAGTAGGAGTACCAGGATTAGCAAAGACATTAATGGTAAATACAATCTCGCAAGCATTAGGATTAGATTTTAAACGTATTCAGTTTACTCCAGATTTAATGCCGTCCGATATTTTAGGAAGTGAAATTTTAGATGAAAATCGGACCTTCAAATTCATAAAAGGACCTATTTTTTCTAATATTATTCTAGCAGATGAGATAAATCGTACACCGCCAAAAACCCAAGCAGCACTTTTAGAAGCTATGCAAGAAAAATCAGTTACAGTAGCAGGACACCATTATAAGTTAGAGCTACCTTTTTTTGTATTAGCCACTCAAAACCCTATAGAACAAGAAGGAACTTATCCTTTACCAGAGGCACAGTTAGACCGGTTTATGTTTGCCATCAAGTTAAACTATCCAACCTTTAAAGAAGAGGTAATGGTGGTTAAAAGTACTACGTCAGATTTTAAAGCAAGCGTAAATCCATTATTTACCCCAAGTGAAATTATTGAATTCCAACAATTAATTCGTAGAATACCTGTTACCGATAACGTCATAGAATATGCTGTAACTTTAGTATCCAAGACACGTCCTGACAATCCTTTAGCACCCAATCTGGTGAAGAACTATATTGATTGGGGAGCGGGACCGCGTGCATCTCAAAATTTAATTTTAGCAGCCAAAACACACGCTGCTCTACAAGGTAAATTTAGTCCTGATATAGAAGATGTACAAGCCGTAGCAGTAGGAATCTTAAGACATCGTATTGTGAAAAATTATAAAGCAGATGCAGAAGGTATTTCAGAAGAAAGTATTATTCAAAAATTATTTTAATATGAGATGGATTGGAGTAATCATTGCACTTTTTTTCTTATCCTTTCAAGAAAAACCTAAAAAAATCGAGGCTGTTAAAGGAAAAACCTCATATCCTTTTTGGGTACAAGCCCCTAAAGAAGGAGAAAAATTACCTTTATTACTTTTTTTACACGGAAAAAGCCTCTCCGGTACCAATTTGAATCGTGTAAAACGATACGGCGTTCTGCGTGCTATAGAACGCGGACGTAAGATTGATGCGGTAGTAATGGCACCCCAATTAGCTAAAGGAGCTTGGAATCCTGATAAAGTACTAGAACTCATTCAATATGCAAAAGAAAATTACGCTGTAGATGCAAGTCGTATTTATGTTTGTGGAATGAGCCTAGGAGGATATGGAACCTTACATTTTGCAGGAAAATACCCAAATGAATTAACAGCAGCCGTTGCTATATGTGGAGGAGGTAATACAGCAGATAGTTTTAACTTAGCACAACTTCCTTTATGGATTATTCATGGTGCAAAAGACTTTATAGTACCATTAAGAGAATCCTCAAAAGTATATGAAGCTATAAAAAAATGTATACCAGAAGCAGATGCTACTTTTACCATAGAGCCCAATGGAAATCATGGCAGTGTAGAACGCTATTTTCATAAAGATGTCTTTTATGATTGGTTATTTAAATATATAAAAGCCAAAAAATAATAAAAAAAACATTTTATAAAACTAAAACAGGTTGTATTTCGTTAAAATACAACCTGTTTTATTTATTTATTTTTAAATATAAAGTGCTTAATTTGATATTTTGGTAAAAAATAATGAAAGATTGCGATATTTGTTTTGAAAATTTTTAAGCAATCTGAACATTTCGTAAATTTGAACAACAAAAATAATAACCTTATATTTATAGTAATTAGATATGGAATTGTATAAAGAATACCTTAAAGAAATTGAAGAGCGAAAAGGACAAGGATTACATCCAAAACCTATTGATGGAGCTGAATTATTAAACGAAATTGTACTACAAATTAAAGATGTAAATAATCAAGATAGAGAAGATTCTCTAAAGTTTTTTATTTACAATACCTTACCAGGAACAACCCCAGCAGCAAAAGTAAAAGCTGATTTTTTAAAAGAAATAATTTTAGGAGAAGTATTAGTTGCCGAAATTTCACCCGCTTTTGCTTTCGAATTGTTGTCACACATGAAAGGAGGACCTTCTATAGAAGTATTGCTGGATTTAGCTTTAGGAAATACTCCTGAAATAGCCAAACAAGCAGCAGAAGTATTAAAAACACAAGTTTTCTTATACGATGCAGATATGGATCGTTTAAAAGTAGCTTTTGAAAAAGGAAATACAGTAGCTAAAGAAATACTAGAAAGTTATGCTAAAGCTGAGTTTTTTACAAAGTTACCAGAAGTGGCAGAGGAAATGAAAGTTATTACTTTCGTAGCTGGTATAGGAGATATTTCCACAGATTTACTATCTCCAGGTAATCAAGCACATTCACGTTCTGATAGAGAATTACATGGTAAATGTATGATCTCTCCTAAAGCACAAGAAGAAATAGAAGCTTTAAAATTACAACATCCAGATAAAAGCGTAATGCTGGTAGCAGAAAAAGGCACAATGGGAGTAGGATCTTCTCGTATGTCAGGTGTAAACAATGTAGCATTATGGACAGGTAAACAAGCAAGTCCTTACGTACCATTTGTAAACTTTGCTCCAATTGTAGGGGGTACTAACGGAATCTCACCAATTTTCTTAACTACAGTTGATGTAACAGGAGGTATTGGTATTGATCTTAAAAACTGGATAAAAAAGACAGACACAAATGGAGAACTAGTTCGAGATGAAAATGGAGAGCCTGTATTAGAACAAGTCTATTCTGTTGAAACAGGAACTGTTTTAACAATCAACACAAAAACAAAAAAATTATACAACGGAGATAAAGAATTAATTGATTTATCAAAATCATTTACTCCACAAAAAATGGAATTTATCAAAGCAGGAGGATCTTATGCTATTGTTTTTGGTAAAAAATTACAAACCTTTGCAGCAAAAACCTTGGGGATAACAGCACCTGTAGTTTTTGCTCCTTCAAAAGAAGTTTCTATAGAAGGTCAAGGATTAACAGCTGTAGAAAAAATATTCAATAGAAATGCAGTAGGTAATACACCAGGAACAATATTACACGCCGGTTCTGACGTTCGTGTGACAGTTAATATTGTGGGATCCCAAGATACTACAGGTTTAATGACTGCCCAAGAATTAGAATCAATGGCTGCAACAGTAATTTCGCCAATTGTTGATGGAGCTTACCAATCAGGATGTCATACCGCTTCCGTTTGGGATAAAAAAGCACAAATAAACATTCCAAAATTAATGAAATTTATGAACGATTTTGGTTTGATTACAGCACGTGACCCTAAAGGAGTATACCATTCAATGACTGATGTAATTCACAAAGTGTTAAATGATATTACAGTTGATGATAGAGCCATTATTATAGGAGGAGATTCACATACACGTATGTCTAAAGGAGTAGCGTTTGGTGCTGACTCTGGTACAGTAGCTTTAGCTTTAGCTACAGGTGAAGCCTCTATGCCAATTCCAGAATCAGTAAAAGTAACTTTTAAAGGAAATATGGCTAATTATATGGATTTCCGTGATGTAGTTCATGCAACACAAGCACAAATGTTACACCAGTTTGGAGGCGAAAACGTTTTCCAAGGTAGAATTATTGAAGTTCATATAGGTACATTAACAGCAGATCAAGCCTTTACCTTTACAGATTGGACCGCAGAAATGAAAGCTAAAGCATCTATTTGTATTTCTGAAGATGAAACCCTGATAGAATCTTTAGAAATTGCAAAGTCTAGAATCCAAATCATGATTGATAAAGGAATGGACAACAAAAACAAAGTATTACAAGGCTTGATTGATAAAGCAAATCAGCGTATTAGCGAGATTCGTTCAGGAAAAGAACCTGCATTAAAACCAGATGCAAACGCTAAATACTATGCAGAAGTGGTAGTAGATCTAGATGTGGTAAACGAACCAATGATTGCCGATCCAGATGTAAATAATAAAGACATCTCTAAACGTTATACACATGATACCATTCGCCCATTATCTTTTTATGGCGGAACCAAAACAGTCGATTTAGGATTTATAGGTTCTTGTATGGTGCATAAAGGCGATATGAAAATATTAGCCCAAATGTTGAAAAACGTAGAAGCACAAAAAGGCGAAGTAAAATTTAATGCACCATTAGTAGTAGCACCTCCAACTTATAACATTGTAGATGAATTAAAAGCTGAAGGAGACTGGGAAGTATTACAAAAATATTCAGGTTTTGAATTTGATGATAATAACCCTAAATCAAATGCACGTACCGAGTATGAAAACATGTTGTACCTAGAACGTCCAGGATGTAACTTATGTATGGGAAATCAAGAAAAAGCTTCAAAAGGAGATACCGTTATGGCCACATCTACTCGTTTATTCCAAGGGAGAGTAGTAGAAGATACAGATGCTAAAAAAGGAGAATCTCTACTTTCTTCAACACCCGTAGTAGTGTTGTCAACTATCCTAGGTAGAACTCCAACTATTGAAGAATACAAACAAGCAGTACAAAATATTAATTTAACTAAGTTTGCACCATCTCATAAATTATTGGTGAAATAATATATTTTTAAAATGAATTAATGAGAACTGTTCAAAAAGATAAGTAAAATCCAAAAGGTTAAACAAATTTATAATTAATTCTAATAAAAATGAGCTCGGTATTTGATCGAGCTCATTTCGTCTAAACTTGATTTAATTCAAATAAAATACATTCTTGAATTTTTTTTAAACCCAAATTATACCTTACTTTTTAATGAAGATAAAAAGAGGAAAGAAGAAAAAAAGAGTACTTTTTTAGAGTTAAAGACATTTTTAGTTCTAATAAATTTATAATGCGTAATTTGAGTTTAACTAAATTTAGAAATAAACAGATTACAAAACAATACCTTTTCTATTTTTATAGAAAACATTACGAACACTAAATAACTTTAGATTTAATTATAAAAATATAATTAAGTTAATTTATATTTAAAAAATATAGAAATAAAAAACTAGTTAAAATACTTTCTGAAAGATTGAATAAAAACAAACTAATACATACAAAGATATAACATGATACTAGCCATAGATGTATATTATATAGATGATATAGCCAAAAGTGTTGGAGTACTTTTTAATTGGGAAGATGCAGAACCTAAAGAAATTATTATAGATATAAAGCAAGGAATAGAAGAGTATATACCAGGAGAATTTTACAAAAGAGAATTGCCATGTATTGAAGCACTATTAAAGAAGATACCTTTAGAAAAACTAGAGATTATCATAATAGACGGACACATTTATGTAGATGACTCCTTAAAATACGGATTAGGCGGATATGTATGGGAATTATTAGAAAAAAAAATTCCAATCATAGGAGTTGCTAAAAACGCATTTCATAGTAATAAAACAACGGTAGAACCTGTATATAGAGGAGAAAGTAAAAAACCGTTATATGTTTCTACCATTGGAATCGAAATAGGAAAAGCAGTTGGTCATTTGAAAAATATGCATGGAAATTTTCGTATTCCATCTATATTAAAAGAATTAGATACTATTACTAAAACATAAGATTAAAAAATAATAACATTCATTTAATACAAGAGTTTTGATTTATTTGAAATCCTAAAATATTAATTGTGACTAAAATTATACCATTTAAACTTAAAATATACTGAATTAAAAAATAAAGTTCTCAATATGTTTTTTTTATTTTAGAAATAACTCGAACAAACGGTTGAGTATATAATCGAAGTTATCGTTAGTTCGAGCGCGAAACGTATCGAGAATCAATACTAATTTTTATTGCTTTTGTAGGATAGTGTCTAAATCAACATGCGGTTGTCACTCCTACGAAAGGAGGAGTTTCATAACCTACGTTATGTGATTTCTCCCTTTGGTCGAAATGACAAGATTGCGAACTTTTTGGACAGTCTCAAGGGTAAAAAATAGTATTATGAGGAAATTTCAAAGTTTAAATGGTATTATACCATATTAAAAGACAAATTAGGTATTCTTGATTTTAAAAAAATGTTAAATTTAAAGGAAGGACCCACTTTTATTATGTAAATTGCGAAACGAATAAAAAGGGCAAACCTTTTATACACCTAAATGTAAAAAATGGATTTTCAAAAAAAAATTATTTATAGCCTCTTGTGGTTCTCGGTTAGTGTTTTTGGGCAAGAAAAAATTAAACATAAAGTAATGAGTGGTGAATCAGTTTATAGTATTGCTCAAAAGTATAACGTAAAGCAAAGTAAAATAATAGAACTAAATCCAAAAGCAAAAAAAACATTACAGCTTAATATGATTTTAGAAATACCGATTTCTAAAGTTAAAGATAAAGAACAACCTCAAGTTGAAATACTAGAACATGAAGTACTCACGAAAGAAACATTATACAGCCTTTCCAAAAAATATAACACAACCATAGAAAAAATAAAGGAAGTAAACCCTAATATTGAATTACAAGGACTAAAAATAGGAGAACATATCAAAATTCCAACAGAAAAAGTCAACGAGTTAAATCTAATAGATGAAAAACCGAAAAAAAATAAAAAAAACAAAAAAGAAGAAACTCTTACTGCACAAGGAAAAACAGATATTTCTCCTAATTTAAGTGGTAATACCATAGAGTTATTACACGAGGTACAAATAAAAGAAACAAAATACGGTATTTCAAGAAAATATGGTATCTCCATTACGGAATTAGAATCTTTAAATCCTCAGATAAAAAATAATTTAGCCATAGGTGATAAATTAATTATAAAAACAAAATCAATACCTGAAAATACACCTGTACTAGCAATAGATACAAAATCTCAAAATTCAATAAAAGAGGTTGTAACATCTAAAGAAACAGTGCCTCAAAAAGAAGTTGAAGCAGTTAAAACATCAGAAAATATAATACCTGCTCCATCTAAAAAAGGACAAATTAAGATAGTAGAAATTAAACCTCAAATAGAAGAAGAAAATACAGATGAGTTAATCATTGAATCAGAAGCAGTACAACCAGAAATACCTATTACCGTAGTAGCTCCTTTGTCAGAAGAAAATATATCTAAAGCAGAATTTTTGATAACCAAAGCATCTGAAAATATAGGAGCTCGCTATCGTAGCGGATCTACAGGTAATGGAGGTTTTGATTGTTCCGGTTTAATGTTTGCTACATTTAAAAATATAGAAATGACTTTACCCCGCTCATCAAGAGAAATGGCGCAACGAGCAGGTGTTCGTATTGATAGAAGTCAAGCCCAAAAAGGAGATTTAATTTTCTTTGCTACAAGAGGTAGAGGAGTAGGACACGTAGGTATGATTACAGAAGTTATAGAAGATGAAATTAAATTTATCCATTCATCAACTAGCCAAGGAGTAATTATATCATCCACTAAAGAACCCTATTATGCTAAAAGATTTGTTCAAATCAATCGCGTTTTACTAGATGAATAGAATAAGGTTTAAAATATTAAACTTTTAAACTAATTCAACATAAAATAATATTAAAACCAGGTTTATTGAATCTGGAATAAACGTCCCATGCTATATTATATAGCTCTTCCTCTAAGAAAAAATTGTTTGTAAATATATTTTTTATAACAAATTTGATAATTAGAAATAATAAAAACTTTTAAATATAAAAAATGAATTATTTGAGATTACTAACACTCCTTTTTATAGGATTAAATTATTTAAATGCACAAAATTTAAAAATTGATAACACTTTAAGTAAAGTAGAAAAATTTGCAAAAAGACACAAAGTAGAATCAATTAAAAAAGAATCATTAATTTTCCTTACAGACGCTCTATCCTTAAGTAAAGATGTGTATTTAGAAAATAATGACAGTGATAACCCTAGATTTACAAACTGGATAGGGTTAAATCGTAAAATTGCAGGAGATAATCCTTCTACAAATTATTATTCCGCATTTATTTCAAGTAAAAATGATTACGTAATAAAAGGAAATTTAGGAAAAGCCTTTTATGTAGGTGTACAAGTATATAAACAAGATGAAGGTTATAATTTACTTTCAGAAAGTATTGCTTCAGAAGCAATGGAAATTAGTCCAAATGGAGATTATGAAATAAACCTGTCAGCCGCTAATACAGGAGGTAAAAAAAATTGTTTAAAAATAAGCGATGACGATTATATTATTATACTAAGAGAATACTATTCGGATTACAATAAAAGATTAAATGATATTAAAACAACCCCCATTATAGATAAACTTGCGTCAAATTCATCCAAAGAAATAGAGAACGAAGAAGAAAAGATTGATACCAACACCTCTTTTGTTAACTTCTTTGAAGGATTGGTTGAAAATTCAATAGATCTAACCAATTCGCTAAGTGTGGCACCTAATACCTCAAAACAAGAAGTTAAGTTGAATCCTAAAAATTCTAACGCATTATTTCCATCAAAAGATATATTTTATGAAGGTATTTATGTAAAACTAAATGACGACGAAGCACTAGAAGTTACAGTTAAAAATCAGCCTATTTCAGATTATTTTTCATGGACTTTTTATTCTCCTCTTTATACCACACCAGACTATAGTACTTATAAAGTACAATTAGTGAAAGAAGATATAAAGTTAGATAGAAATAATAACTATAAATTTTATGTTTCCAAAGAAAAATTAAACCTTCTTAATGCTATTCAAACAGGACAATATAACACAGGCGTGCTAAGCTTTAGATATTTAAAGAACAAAAAAGACTATAAAATGGATAGTTTAGATTATGAAATTAAATTAATTAAATTAAAAGACATCAAATGAAAAGATTAAAATTTATTGATTTAGCCAAAGCACTAGCAGCAGTGTTTATGGTTTGTGTACATATCCTCAATACACATACTTTATCGGCAATAGAAAAAGATACCTATTTCGGAAAAATAATTACCCTATTAGGTGAATCTCCGGCAGCTCCCGTTTTTATGTTTAGTATGGGACTTTCTTTTTCCTATTCTAGAAACTTTGATTTTATGTCAAGATTAAAAAGAAGTGGGTCTATTTTTTTGAAAGGGTATAAACTTAATTTTTTTAGATTATTAATTCCAGCCATTTTTTTTGGTATTGTTTCTTTATTCGTAAAGACAGAAACTGTTGAAGAAATTTCAAAAGAAGGCGATGTGATCCAAAACATATTAAATAACTTCTTAGTTATTGATATACTACAGTTTGCGGGATTATCCTATTTGGTCATGACTTTATTAAGCAGGTATAAAATACCTGTAAAATATATAGCAATTCTGATATTGCTTATAGGGAGTTGTTCAACTTATGTATGGGGTATTCAAACAGGTTATCCTTTTATAGACAGAATATTAGACTTATTTTGGGGTGACAAGGGTGATGCTGTGTCATTCCCTCTATTTCCATGGTTAGTATATCCTCTAACAGGATATGTAATGGGATACTATTTCTTGCATAAAGAAGATAAAGAAGTTTTGATGAAAAGTTTTTACTTAGGAACTTTCCTTTTTTTAATAGGAGGAATAATTACTTATAGAAGTCCTGTTTATCATTTAGGTGACTATTGGCATACTAGAATTGGAGGAATCATGCTATATATAGGATTTGTACTTATATGGATGAAAATTTGTGATATTTTAATTAAATATGTTTCCGAAAAGAGTTATAAACCTATAGCTTTTTTGAGTAAAAACCTTACTAATTTTTATGCTATTCAATGGATTATAATAGTAGGCTTAATACCTTTCTTAGGACAAAAAGAATGCAATGTATATGAATCTATTTTACTAATGATTCTCGTTTTTTTTGTTACTTATTGGATAACTATGATAATGGAAAGAAAGAAAATAAATTTTTAAATATTCATAAAGCCGTTGTAAAATTTATCCAATTTTACTTTTATGTAGAGAGAAAAAACTTTATTTTCTTAGAAAAAACAAATTTCTTAAAACCTACAAAAAATGGCATTTATACTTTGTTTTGAAAATGTTGTATAAATGCCATAATTTTATTTGAGCAATTCAGTGCTTTGAATTTTTAATTGTTGAGTGTCTTTGAACCAAATAGATTTTTGAATGACATATTGAAATTTCAAAACTTCAGATTGATTGTCATAAAATACAGAAAATTCCTTGTTCTTTATGCCACCAATTTTTTCAATTGCTTTTTGAGAACGGATATTGGATGCGCCAACCGTAAAATAAACTTTATCTAAATACTCAAAAGCATAATCTAGCATTAATTTCTTTATTTGAGAATTGTATAGAGATCCCCAATAATCTCTACTCAAAAAAGTATAGCCTATTAATACACTTTTATCCTCTAGATTAAGATCATAATATCGTGAGCTACCTATTATTCTATTTTCTTTTTTATCAATAATTTTAAAAGCCCCTTTTGATTCAATAGCTTCCTTGAAAAATATTTCAAATACCTCTATTTGATAACGATTTTTTTTAGGATGTTGTTCCCAAATTAAAGGATCTGATGCCACATGATACAATATATCAAGATCTTCTTTTTGTAGAGGGACCAACAAAACGTTTTCATTTTCTAATTGCGGTTGTAAATTCATCTTAATGATTCTTTTTAGGATATAGTAGCTTAAAAGCATTAAATACAGCAGGATGTGTTACTGTTGCATGATCTTCCTCTGGTAAATAGTCAAAAACAACTTTTACAGTTTTAGATTTACCATATTTTATTTTATCAAAAAGTAAATTAGCATCTACTTCCATTACATGGTTATCAAAAATAGGACCTAGTCCTTCTTTTCCAACACCAATATAAATAGACTTATTTTGTTGGAAATTTTCCTTTAACACATCAGGATTTAATTTTAAAAGTTCTCCGTCATTCCACCACAAACTAGGGCTAATAATAATGTATTGATCAAATAAATGTGGTTTTTTAAATAAAATTTCAGTAGCTAAAAGACCACCTAAAGATTGACCAATAATAGTTTTTTCATTGGTTGTGGTGTAATTTTTGGAGATATAAGGCTGTAATTCATTTTCTATAAACGCCATGAATTTATCAGATCCACCTGAAGTAGGATAACGATCCCTCACGATTTGTTGATTCGGAATTGATGTAAAATCTCTTTTGCGATCTTTATTAGCAATTCCTACCACTATAGATTTAGGAATACGTTCAATCCAAGGAAATGTAAAGTATTGTACTAAACCTGCTATGTGAATAAAATCTTCGTCAGCACTTCCGTCTAAAACATAAATCACAGGATAACGCTCTTGTTTGTTATAGCCCTGTGGAAGATAAATGTTAAGAATTCTTTTTTCATTTAAGATACTAGATGTAATTTCATCAACTATTCCTAAATTAAATGATTTGGGAATTGGGGGTGAAATGTTTTTTTGAGCTTCTACTATTAAAGAATAGAAAAAAAAGCTCAGAAATAATAATTTTTTCATTTTCTATTTTTTTGATTGATTCTATTTTCAAATTTAAAAAATTTTAAAATAATAATAATCAGCCAAATGGCATTAAAAAAGCCGTTTCTTTTAGAAACGGCTTTATATACTTTCTGTTTGTTTGTCTATTAATAATAAGTATAACGTCTTACTTTAGCAATATATTTAGCTAAACGAATTACTTGATGGCTATAACCATATTCGTTATCATACCATACATACATTACTACATTTTTACCATCTGCAGAAACAATAGTAGCGTTGCTATCAAAAATAGAAGGAGCTGATGTTCCTACAATATCAGATGAAACAAGCTCATTATTTAATTCATATTTGATTTGCTCTACTAATTTGCCTTCTAAAGCATATTTTTTCATAATACTGTTTAGCTCTTCACGATTCGTAGCTTTTCCTACTTCAAGGTTTAATACTACCAATGAACCATTTGGAACTGGTACACGAATTGCATTCGAAGTTAATTTACCTGCTAAACTTGGTAATGCTTTTGCAACAGCACTTCCAGCTCCTGTTTCAGTGATGACCATATTTAATGCAGCAGAACGACCACGACGGTATTTTTTGTGCATATTATCTACCAAGTTTTGATCATTGGTATAAGCATGAATTGTTTCAATATGACCTTTTTCTACGCCTAATGTTTCCTCAATAGCAGCTAATACAGGGGTAATAGCATTCGTTGTACAAGAAGCAGCTGACCAAATTTTAACTTCATCTGGATTATAAGCTTCGTGGTTTACTCCATGAACAATGTTTGGAACTCCTTTTCCAGGGGCTGTTAACAAAACTTTTTCTACACCTACCGAAGTTAAATGACGACTTAATGCTTCTTCTGTTGTAAATGCACCTGTATTATCAATTACCAAGGCATCCTGAATGCCATATTTTGTATAATCTATTTCTTCCGGAGAATTAGCTGTAATAATATGTACTGGAACACCATTAATGATTAGCGTGTTATTATCAGCATCAGCTTCTACAGAACCTTGGAAATCACCATGAACCGAATCATAACGTAATAAAGAAGCGCGTTTTTCTAATAAAACAGCATCATTTTTATCACGTGTTACAATAGCTCGTAAACGTAATTGTTGACCTTTTCCTACTTTTGAAGAAAGTTCGCGTGCTAATAAACGACCAATACGACCAAATCCATAAAGAACAACATCTTTAGGTTTAATTTCATCCGAAGCCTTAGCATCTTTCAATTTGTCTACCACAAAGCTAGTAGCATCGTTATACTTATTGTCTTCCAAGTGAAATTCATAAGTTAATTTACCAATATCTAAACGAGAAGGGGGGAAATCTAATGCTTGAATAGCTCTTAAAATTTCTACAGAATCAAAAATATTAATTGGTTTTTGAACGAACTCTCCAGCATAATCATGTAAATTCATGATTTCGCTTACATTGCGATCTAGTAGTTGGTTTCTGAATAGAACCATTTCGATTGACTTGTCATACCATAAATCACTTACAATTTTGATAAACTCAACCGCTGCTTTTCTTCTGTCAGCTTGAAAAGCTAACTCTTTTTCATAAGTTGTATTGCTCATTTCTTTTTATAAAAATTAGACCCTGCAAAAGTATTTATTTAAAATCTTTTGCTAAACTTTTTTTTGATTTTTTTTATTAAAAAAACCAACGTTTTAACGTTGGTTTTCAATGGTTAATAGAGAAGACTATTTACAAAAGGAAACGTAATAATTCTCCTGTATTTGTTAACATTTCAATCTGAGTTTTTTGAGTTTCTCCCTTTTTTGCTATTACTCGTGTAACCGTTTCTATATCGGTAGCCTTTATGTTGTCTACTTTTAAGATGATTCCACCTTTTAGTTGTTCCGCATAATCGGTTAGTTCTTCATTTGTAACTTCTTTTATTTTTACACCATAACTTAAGCGAAATCGTTTCTTATCATGAGCATCTAAATCTTCTAATTCTAAGCCTTTTAGGTCATAATTAATCAACTCTTTTTTTACTAATTTTACAACAGTAGTTTGTAGGTTACCATCTCTTACAAAACCTACCTTTACTTCTTCATTAGGTCTTTTGGTATTAATATAAGCAGTTAAATCAGCAAATGTATTGATTGTTTTATCGTCTAATTTTTTGATTATATCGCCTGATTTTATACCTGCTTTCTCAGCACCAGTGCCTTTTGAAACTTTAGCAACGTATACTCCCGTTGTTTCTTTAGACCCAACCTCTTTTGCTGCTGTGGTATTCAATTCTCTACCCTCAATACCTAAAACAGCTCTTTGTACATTGCCGTATTCCATTAGGTCTTCTACAATTTTGCGAGCTAGATTAGATGGTACAGCAAAAGAATATCCTGTGTAACTTCCAGTAGGGGATGAAATCATAGTGTTAATGCCTATTAGTTCACCTCTTGTATTGACTAATGCGCCACCACTATTACCTGGATTTACAGCCGCATCTGTTTGAATAAACGATTGAATTCCTTGGTTACTCAAATCACGGGCTTTAGCAGATACAATACCTGCTGTAACGGTAGATGTTAGGTTATAAGGGTTTCCAACAGCTAAAACCCATTCGCCAACTTTTATTTGCTCGGAATTACCAAAAATAGCAGTAGGTAAATCGCCTTCAGCTTCAATTTTTAATAAAGCAATATCCATTTTACTATCAGTACCAACTAATTTTGCTTTATACGTTTTGTTGTTATTTAAAGTAACCTCTAGTTCTGTTGCATTTTGAATTACATGATTGTTTGTTACAATATAGCCATCTTTACTAATAATTACTCCAGAACCCGTTCCCACCTGCGTTTGTTGTTGACCACCTCTATGCCCGTAGAAAAATTCCATAAAAGGATCAGAAGGCAAATTATAAACCGTTTTATTTTTTACGTGTACAACAGTATGAACAGCTTTTTCTGCAGCCGATGTAAAATCTATATTTTCAGCTCCCATACTTACAGCTCTTGTGTAATTTGGGGCAATAGATAAGGAAGAGGCTGTAGAAGTGTTTTCAAAAAACAATTTGTAACCTCCTAAAGTGGTTGTACCACTTAATAATGAAATTAAAAATAAACTACTTAATTTTCTCATGGCATCTTCTATTTCTTTGTTTTATTTAAATGTAAAAATATAATTTTCTTATTTCAATTTTTTAGCTTTAACGCTCGTTTAACAATCTTTAACTTCCTATTAATATTTGTATCTTTGGTGAGGTTATAAAGAAATCGGATATGAGTTGCATAAATCAGTGCGAATAAAGGAAATTATAAAAATAGTCGATTTATAAACAACTTATAATAAATAAATCTTAACAAATGAAACACATATTTTACAAATACCAAGGAACGGGAAACGATTTTATCATATTAGATAACCGTGATTTGAGTTTTCCCAAAAATGATACCAAACTTATCAAATTCCTTTGTGATAGACGTTTTGGAATAGGTGCTGACGGATTGATGTTATTAGAAAGTGACAAATCGACAGATTTTAAGATGGTATATTACAATGCAGATGGGAATGAGAGTTCTATGTGTGGAAATGGAGGTAGATGTCTTGTGGCATTTGCTAAAAAAATAGGGGTAATTCAAGACGTAACCACCTTTGTTGCCGTAGATGGTATTCATCATGCAAGAATAACAGAAGAAAATCTTGTTTCACTTCAAATGATAGATGTAGCATCCGTAAAAGTACAATCAGGATATGTTTTTTTAAACACAGGATCTCCTCATCACGTACAAGAAGTAGAAGATTTAAAAGAACTAGAAGTTAAAAAAGAAGGAGCAAAAATTCGTTATAGCGATTTGTATGGGCAAGAAGGAAGTAATATTAATTTTGTAATTCAAAAAGGAGAAAATAGTTTCGCAATTCGAACGTATGAACGAGGAGTAGAAGATGAAACCCTTTCTTGTGGTACAGGTGCTACAGCAGTAGCATTAGCAATGTATCATTTAGGAAAAGCAACGTCAAATTCAATAGCAATCCAAGTTGAAGGAGGGCAATTACAAATTGCATTTCAAAAAAGTGAAAATGGATATAAAAACATACAATTAACAGGGGCTGCTCAATTTGTTTTTCAAGGAGAAATTAGTGTTTAAAAGAATCAAAAAGAGTCAATTTTTATAATACTATCACATTGACATAGAATATTGCTATTTTTAATTGCCATTTTATTAAGAACAACTTATGATTACATTAAAAGGAGAAAAAATATTTCTAAGAGCACTTGAACCAGAAGACTTGTCATTTATTTATAAAATCGAAAATGAAGAAACAATATGGGAAGTTAGTAATACACAAACCCCTTATTCTCGTTTTTTGATTAAACAATACTTAGAAAACGCAGATCAAGATATTTATCAAGCAAAGCAATTACGTTTGGCAATATGCGAGTTAGGAGTGTATAAACCAGTAGGGTTGATTGATTTATTTGATTATGATCCTAAAAATCATAGAGCAGGAGTAGGAATAGTGATAGAAAATAAAAAACATAGGAACAAAGGATTAGGAAGTGAAGCACTACAGATATTAGTTAAATACGCATTCTCACATTTACAATTACATCAAATATATGCAAATATTGGTTGTTCTAATGAAGCCAGTTTAAAGCTTTTTACTAATTTTGGTTTCCAGAAAATAGGAGTTAAAAAAGATTGGATTTTTCAAAATGGAAGCTATCAAGATGAACTCCTTTTTCAATTAATCAATCCAAATTATTAAAATCGAATTATTTTGAACAAAAAAGTATTTTTAGGGTTAGGACTAGTAGGGTTAGTGCTGGTCGTTTTTGTTTGCATTAAAGCCTTTACAAGCAATACAAAATTTGAAGAAAACGAAAAGTATATCTTTATCCCAACTGGAGCTACTTACGAAGAAGTAATTAAAATTATGACACCTGAGGTAGTCGATATAGAAAACTTTAAATTAATAGCAGAAAAACGTTCTTACAATCAAAACGTTTTTCCAGGACGTTTCTTACTAAAAAAAGGAATGGGAAGTTTTCAGATTGTGACAGCCCTGCGTCATAATATACCTTTAAATCTCTCGTTTAATAATCAAGAAGTTCTTGAGAAATTAGTTTCTCGTGTAGCGGGGCAAATAGAGGCCGATAGTTTGAGTCTTATGCGTGTTATACAAGACCCTGTTTTCTTGAAAAAAAATGGATTAACATCAGATAATGTTTTGGGAATTTTTATACCTAACACTTATGAAATAAAATGGAATATTGGAGCTGAGAAATTTAGAGATAAAATGCTAGAAGAATATCATAAGTTTTGGGATTCAGATCGTATGAAAAAAGCAAAATCCCTTGGACTTACTCCAGAACAAGTTATTACCTTAGCTTCTATAGTACACAAAGAATCAGTAAAAGAAGATGAACGGCCAAGAGTAGCCGGTGTTTATCTAAACCGATTAAAATTAGAAATGCCTTTGCAGGCAGATCCAACCATTATTTTTGCCATCAAAAAAAACACGAATGATTTTGATCAAGTAATAAAACGAGTAAAAGGAGATATGCTATTTGTAAATTCTCCATATAATACCTATAAAAACCTTGGGTTACCCCCAGGTCCTATTGCTATGCCAGACATATCAGCAGTTGATGCCGTTTTATCCCCAGAAAAGCACGATTATATCTATTTTTGTGCTAGTGTAGAACGTAAAGGATATCATGATTTTGCAGTTACGTATGAAGAACACCAAGCAAATGCAAAAAAATATGCAGAATGGGTAAATAAGTTAGGATTATAATATTTTTAGAATAATATAATTTTAAAATGCAATCTTTGATAAGGTTGCATTTTTTATATAAAACAATGATGAGCTTGATTGGAAAAATATTCTTATAAATGGTAGAAAAGTATATTATATCTTCTTAACCTTGAGACCGTACAAAAAGTTAGCAATCTTGTTCATTTCGATCAAAGGGAGAAATCACATAATGTTGATTTAGACACTATCCTATAAAAACAATAAAAATTAGTGTTAGTTTTCGATGCGCTTCGCGCTCGAACTAACGATGATTCCAATCATATACTCAACCGTTTGTTCGAGTTCTTTTAAAATGAAAAAAAACATATCGAGAATTTTACTTTTTAATCCAGTATATTTTAAGTTTAAATGGTATTAAAAGATTTTATCTAAAAATAATTTAGAAAATAATTGCTAGGAATAAACGAAGTCTTTATAAGCTTTGATGTTAATATTCAAAAAGTTAACAAACTTTTTTGTTGTGTATTTTGTTTTTAATTGTAAATTTGTCGGGTTAATTTTTTGGCGATGATAGTGTAAGTAGTGTTTTTTTACTGCACTTAGTTAAAAAGAAATTTATTTTTATGACAAAAAAACAAATATTCTATTTTGGATTATTTGGTTCAATCGTTCTTTTGAGTTCAGGTTTTAGACCTTTCAAAATAGAAATGTATCCTTGGTTGCATGCTTTTGAAAATAAAGAGCTGTACACAGTGCCAATGGAAGTAGAAGTAGAACAGCGATTTTTTGATGTGCCTTTTACAGGTAAGACTTTTGTAGGTTTTACACAAGATATAGGTGTAAGAGAATCGCGAGGGATTTACAACATAGTAAATTCATTAGGCTATCTAGGAAAATATCAATTTGGAAAAGAAACACTTGCTGCCTTAGGGATAGAAGATCAGGCGCAATTTTTAAGCAGTAAAAAATTACAAGAAAAAGCATTTCTAGCTAATTTGGCAAGAAATAAATGGGAACTTCGTCAGGAAATTGCTAATTATTCAGGTCAGGAAATCCGAGGTATTGTAATTACTGAATCAGGAATTTTAGCAGCTGCTCATTTAGGAGGAGTGGGGTCAGTAAAAAGATTTTTAAGAACTAATGGAAATCGTAAATGTAGAGATGGCTATGGTACTTCTGTTGCAGAGTATCTAAAAGAATTCGGGGGGTATGATACAAGCTGCGTGGAAGCTAATAAAAAAGCAAAAGCCCATCATTATACCTTTTAACTAATAATATTTATGAATAATAAAGATAGAAGGTCGGTTGTGTAAATCGACCTTTTGTTTTTTCCACTCCTTTACAGTTAGCGTTTTTATATACTCAGTTGGTAATGTAATGTCAGCTGCAATACATAAACTAGTATTAGGGTGTAAAATTAGAATCAAATCTTCTAATAATTTGTTATTTCTGTAAGGTGTTTCTATGAATAATTGTGACTGTTTTTTGTCAAAGGATAACTTTTCAAATGTTTTTAGAGCCTGTTTTTTTTCGCCTTTGTCTATTGGTAAATAACCGTAAAAGCAAAACTTTGTCCGTTCATTCCTGATGCCATTAAGGCTAATAGGATAGAGCTGGGGCCAACTAAAGGAATTACTTGTATACCTCGTTCGTGAGCAAGTTTTACGATAGCTGCACCAGGATCTGCTACGCCAGGGCATCCAGCTTCGCTCATTAGTCCAATATTTTGACCATTTAACAAAGGTTGAATAAAAGTAATATGATCGGATTCTTGTGTATGCTTATTTAGAGTGTTAATGATAAGTTCAGGTTGTTTTTTTTCTGGGTGTATTGCTTTAATAAATCGACGAGCTGTTTTTTCGTTTTCAACAATATAATGGTTTATAAAATCAATACTTCTTTTAACAGTATAAGGCAAAACATCTTCAGGATTTATTTCGCCTAAAGTTGTTGGTATTAGATATAATTTTCCAAGAAAAGTTGTTGGTTTCATAGATTTTATATTCTTTTGTTGAAAATGTATTTTTATTATGGACAAAGATAGAATAAAAGAAATAGGTAGAAGTATTGCAATAGGTTTTTTAATCCTTTTGTTTGTGTTTGTAATGGTGTTTAAGGGCTTTTAGAAGCTCTTTTTTAGTAATAAT
This sequence comes from Flavobacterium sp. TN-1, assembly GCF_052828645.1. Classification (NCBI taxonomy): domain Bacteria; kingdom Pseudomonadati; phylum Bacteroidota; class Flavobacteriia; order Flavobacteriales; family Flavobacteriaceae; genus Flavobacterium; species Flavobacterium sp. TN-1. Next base: position 1,879 of record NZ_CM128253.1, on the reverse strand, counting down.
TTATCAGCAATACTCTGACAGGCTTGCTCAAGTAAGTTAAAAACTTGTTCAAAACCTTCTTGTCCGCCATAGTAGGGGTCTGGTACGTCTACTTTTTCGTTAGGAAAAATTTCATCTAAAATTAATTGTACTTTGTTTTTTTGATTTTCTGTCGTAGCTTGATTAATGATGTCTTTGTAATTTTGATTGTCCATGACAAATATGTAATCAAAAATTTCAAAATCTAATTTTTGAAATTTTCGAGCCCTTTGTTGACTGATGTCAATTCCTTTATTTCGAGCCGTTTGTATAGAACGTTTATCAGGTTGCTCTCCAGCATGCCATCCGCCAGTTCCAGCAGAATCTATTAGGTAAGTGTTGGGTAATTTAGATTTTAAGATTCCTTCAGCCAATGGGGAACGGCAAATATTCCCCAGGCATACCATCAAGATTTTTTGAGACATTATAATGAAAGTTTTTTGTTGATGTCGTCTACGAACTTTTTAAATTGTTTGTCTGTTGTGAGCAAGTTATCAACTGTTTTGCAAGCGTGTAACACGGTGGCATGGTCACGATCTCCAATTTGTGAGCCAATATTAGCTAAAGAAGCTTTTGTGTACTTCTTAGCAAAAAACATAGCTAACTGACGTGCTTGTACAACATGGCGTTTACGCGTTGTGGATTGTAACGTAGCAACATCTAACTGGAAATAGTCAGATACTACTTTTTGGATATAGTCTATAGAGATTTCTCTTTTTACATTTTTTACAAACTTCTCAACTACCTGTTTTGCTAAATCAATAGTAACTTCTTTTTTGTTGAATGAAGACTGAGCTATTAAAGAAATAATTGCTCCTTCTAATTCTCTTACATTTGATTTTATATTTCGAGCAACGTATTCTATAATGTCTTCTGGCATTTCAACCCCATCACGGAATAAGATGCTTTTTACGATTGCTACGCGGGTTTCGTAATCTGGTTGATTAAGTTCTGCTGATAATCCCCATTTGAAACGAGATAGTAAACGTTGTTCGATATCTTGCATATCTACGGGAGCTTTATCAGAAGTTAAAATGACTTGTTTGCCATTCTGATGAAGGTAGTTAAAGATGTGGAAGAAAACATCTTGTGTACCTGCTTTGCCTGATAAGAATTGAACGTCGTCAATAATTAAAACATCAATCAGTTGATAAAAGTGTATAAAATCATTACGAGTGTTTTTCTTAACGGAGTCAATATATTGCTGTGTGAATATCTCGGCTGAGATATACAAAACCGTTTTTTCTGGATGTTTTTCTTTTATCTCAACACCTATAGCGTGGGCTAGGTGTGTTTTACCTAATCCAACGCCTCCAAAAATTAATAAAGGATTGAATGAAGTTCCTCCTGGTTTGTTTGCTACTGCTATTCCTGCGCTTCTTGCAAGGCGGTTAGAGTCGCCTTCAAGGAAATTGTCAAAACTATAATTAGAGTTTAGTTGAGAGTCAATTTTAATGTTACGTATTCCAGGAATTATAAATGGATTTTTTAATTCTGGATTTTTTTGTTGTACAGGTACGTCAATCTCCTGTGTTTTTACAGGAGCTTTATCTGCACTTGGTATTTGTTGTGTAAATGGAAGTTTATTCCCGTAAGGGTTTTCCATTTTGATTTTATATAGTAACTTAGCACTTTTTCCCAGTTCTTTTTGTAGTGCTACCTTAAGTAGTTTAACATAATGTTCTTCAAGCCATTCGTAAAAGAATTTTGAGGGAACTTGAATGTACAACGCGCTATCAGTAAGCTCTACCGCTTTGATAGGCTCAAACCAAGTTTTGTAAGCTTGCTCCTGGATGTTGTCTTTTATAAATAAAAGACAGTTAGCCCATACTGATTCAGCAGTTTTGTTCATTGTGTGCAT